>NZ_CM149662.1:5702500-6960000 GCF_056173205.1 Pristimantibacillus sp. Z349TD_6
GTCCTTGGCTAATTCCGCTGCCGTCTGATTTAAGTACGGTCCCGTACCCGTCCTTCAGACGAGAAATAAAGGAATGCGCATTTGCGAGTTTTGCAGCCTGCTGGACTTCCAAATCCATTGCATCCAGCTTGCCGTAACGGATATTTTCATAGATGGTGCCCTCGAACAAAAATGGGTCCTGCAGTACAAACGCCATATGCGAGCGCAAATTTTCACGTTTGAGCGTACGTGTATCGTGCCCATCAATCATAATGCTGCCAGAGCTAGGATCATAGAACCGGCACAAAAGCTGGATGAGCGTTGTTTTACCCGCTCCGGTTGGACCTACTAGAGCGATCGTCTCTCCTGGCGTAGCTTCAAAGCTTACCTCGCTTATCGTAGCTGTCCTTCCTTCATAAGCAAATGTTACTTTATCAAAAACGACTTTTCCGCTTACTTCTGCCAGTTCGCGAGCTGCTCCCTCATCTTTTCGTTCCTCGTCTTCGCTCAGCACATCAAATACACGTTCAGCACCAGCGACCGCAGATAATAGCGTATTCCACTGGTTAGCAAGGTCATTAAGCGGTCTTGTGAACTGCCTGGAATATTCCACAAATATAATAATTGTACCGACCGTTATTTGATCATTTAAAACAAATATCGCACCTATTCCTGCAATGATCGTGAAGCTTAAGTTGTTTAACGCGTTCATCAGCTTCGGAATGAAACCAGAAATCGTCTGCGCCCAGAAGCCAGAAACTCGAATACGCTCGTTGCGCTCCTTGAAGGCGGAGATGACTGTTTTTTCCTGAGAAAAGGCCTTCACTATGCGTTGTCCTGACAATGTTTCTTCTATATAACCATTTAAGTCGCCAAGATTGCGCTGCTGAGCTTTGAATAGGCGGCCGGTTTGTTTTGTGATCCATTTCATCCCAAGCACCATAAGCGGCACAACGAGGAAGGTTAATAGAGTCAAAAGCGGACTAAGGGACAACATAACGCTTACGGTTCCAACAAGAAGAAGGATACTTGAAAACACCTGAATAACAGAGCTATTTAAAGATGAGCTTACGTTTTCTATGTCATTCGTAACGCGGCTCATGAGTTCACCATGCTGACGCTTGCTGAAAAAAGGGATCGGCAGCCTGTGCAAATGATCAAACAATTCGACCCGCATGCGATAGACCGTTTTTTGCGAAATGGTTATCATCCATATACTTTGGAGCCACATCGTGATCGAGTGCAGCGCATAAACGAGAGCCATCAATAGTAGAAAAACAATAATTCCGCTATCTCTGTTCATCAAAAAGCGATCGATTGCGGTACCTGCCATATAGGGTCCTAGCAATGAGAACGCAGAGCTTAATATAACCATTACGATGACAGCTGCAAGTCTGCCCTTATAGAGGATTAAGTAACTCCACATTTGCTTCAGTGTTTGACTCATATTTTGCGCGCGTGGTTTACGTTTACCTTTGCCTGCTGCAGTGGATTCGACCGCTTCCCCAGATCTTTGGTACTGAAAAGGCTCCTTTAATTGTCTAAGCACGGGACACACCTTCCTTCCCGAACTGTGACTCGTATATTTTCTGATACAAACTGGATTCACGGATCAACTGCTCATGCTTGTCTTGTGCCAGCAATTGGCCTTCATCAAGCAGAAGGATGGAATCCGCAGCTACGGTCGAGCTTATTTTTTGCGTGATGAGGAATGTCGTGCAGCTCATATTTTTAAGTGCTTGCAGAAGAGCAGCCTCGGTCTGTACATCGAGTGCGCTTGTGCTGTCATCAAGCAGCAGTACAACTGGCTTTCTAACTAATGCCCTCGCAATCGTTAGACGCTGCTTCTGTCCTCCTGAGAGATTAACTCCTTTTTGACCCACTATCGTATCGTATTGTTCCGGCAGCTTCATAATGGTGTCATGGATTTGAGCTAGTTTGGCAGCCTCTATGATTTCTTCGATGCTGGCATTCTCCTTGCCCCAGCGAATATTATCCGCCACCGTGCCTGTAAACAGCATGATTTCTTGCGGAACATACCCAATCTGCTTGCGAAGCTGCTCAAGCTTCATTAAGCGGTTGTCTTTGCCATCCACGCGAATCACGCCCGTCTGCACATCGTACAGTCTAGGAATCAGTTGAATGAGCGATGTCTTGCCAGAACCGGTCGCACCCATAATGGCAATTGTCTCACCCGGCAATACCGAGAAGGATATATCTCGCAATACATGCAGATCGGAATCTGGATATTCAAAAGATACGTTCTCGAAGGAAACGTAGCCATCGCGAAGCTTTACCGCTTCATCGCTGTCAACTGTATCTGTTAAGTCGATATCCGTTAGCACTACCTCTTCAATCCTTTGAGCTGAAGCGCGCGCTCTCGAGAAGTTGACCACGATCATGGACATGATGGATAAAGCACCAATCGTCCTCATCGCATAGTTCACAATGGCAACCACCTCACCTACGGATGCTCCATTCCGATCGAGCTCGATTCTGCCAAACCACAGCACGGCTATAACAATCGCATTCATAAATAACAGCACGATAGGCATCGTAACTTCCGTTAAACGAAGAGCGGATACCGTACGATCCATCAGCTGCTCGCTGGAAAATGCAAAGCGCTTCGATTCATGCTTCATCCGAACGAATACACGCACGATTCGCATGCCGATTAAATTTTGCTGCATCACGCTATTCACTTGATCCAGCTGCTTCTGAACAGAACGAAAAAGCTTTTCTCCCTTTTTAAGCACCCAAAGCAGAAAAACACCAAGAAACGGAATGACCGCAGCAAGCCAAATCGCCAGCTTAGGCTGAACGATAAAGGCCATTACGATACTTCCGATTACGAGCAATGGGGCGCGAAGCATAATACGCAGTCCCATGAACACTGTATTTTGCAGCTGTGAAACGTCATTCGTTAATCTAGTAATAAGCGATGATTCCGGAAAACGATTAAAATTGGCAAATGAGAACGATTGCACTTTTTCATAAAGCCGCTCTCTTAAATCGAATCCGAAGCTCTGACTTACGTGTGAAGCATAGAAAGAACTAAGTATCCCAACAATAAAAGCAATAACAGAGCAACCAATTAGAAAGCCGCCCCATTGCAGCACAACCGATAAATTATTATTATCAATACCATCATCAATGATTTTTGAAATAATATACGGTTGAAGCAGCTCCACTACGAGCTCCACCAGCATAAGCAGCAGAGCAACGTAAGCAGCAAAACGATATTTTTTGAGAAAAGTGAACATAGTCAGCATCTTTGTTCCTCCGAGTAATAATGGCTTAGATTAGCTATCCTACTCATTATATCTTTTTGAACAGAAAATGGTATGCACGATTATAAACTCGGGGCAGTCTGAGGGAGGGGGTGCGCCTGCTTAAGGCAGTCAAGCTGCCTTAAACACTGCGCGCATCTTCATAGAACACTCGAAACATAATATCGTGATTATAGTTGCCAAAGCCCTTGCCATATAAGGTTAACCCGCCTACGTTAACGGCATCTTCCTTCACGCCAATGCGGAATGTCCAGAAATTTCGCTCTAACCCAATTTCGCCGATACTTGTTGATGACATATGCTGTCCATCAATTAGCGTCCCATCCTCTTGAATGCGTATCACCTTGAGCAGTCCGTATTGATTGACCCGATCTCCCCACCAAGCCGGTGAGAAACGTCCTCTTACATCTCCATAATCACCTGGGCTCGTCCACATGCCGATATCCATTCCATTAAGGGAAAAATTTATGTCAGATGGCCAGTTATCGTTTACCCCTGGCGCTTCTGAACCCAGCTCCAATGTAATTTCAAGTGCTACAGGCCGTTGTCCCGCTAGCAAATAATTCGGCACCTTGTATTCCACATAACCTTTGCCGAACCAAAGAATGCCTGCATTCATACGCTCCGGCTCCAAGAAGAAACGCGGATCGTCAAATTGCCCAATCAGCTTTTCCGTTGTAGCAATGCCGCAAGTCGGAAACACTTCAAATTCTGTAAAATGTCCAACTGGCACGCTGACGTCATGCACCTTCTTCACATCCAGCGCCTTAGGAGGCAGTTCAATCGTTATGGTACGTTCAGCAAGCGAGCAAATTTTATGTGTGCCGCCATGTTTACGAACCATCTTCGTCTCTACAATGCCAGCCTTCTCCAGCTTCCGAATATGCATCGTTACAATCGCGCTGCTTAGACCAATAGCTTCAGCAAGCTCCTTTACGTTCATCATATTTGTTGCAAGCAAATTAATGATGGAGAGCCTGACAGGACTAGCCAATGCCTCATATAAGGGCAGCCAAGCTTCATCCGTATTCGCATTTATCATCACGATCTCCTCCTCTCTCTATACTATAATAATAGAAGGGCATCCCAAAAGCCGCAATCGCGGCTTCCGGATCCCCTTGTTGATTCCATTATAGTTTAATACGAATAACGTTCCACGATGCTTTGCTAAGCGTCGCGGCAATTTTCCCGCTGTCTGCAAGCGCAGCATTGCCTGCTGTGTGAGGTGTTACGCGATTAGGCGCGTCTGCCGTGTTCGTCATTTTCAAATCATCAGACTCAAGCACGATATGCTCAATTAGTTGAAAAGCGCCGAAGCTGCGCAAATCGATTTCGAATGGAAGCGATTCTTCCGTGTTACGGTTAACCGCAAAAATCGTTACTTCCTCTTTCTCTTCATTATGAACGGCTACCGTTTCCAAGTATGGCACGTCTGTAAAATCCTTTGTATCATGCTTCGGCGATTTCACTAGCGGTACCAGCACTGTGCCACGACCGAAAATGCTTGCGTGCATGTATGGATAATAAATCGTTTGCTTCCATGCAGGTCCGCCATTTTGCGTCATGATTGGTGCGATCACGTTAACCAGCTGTGCGATACAAGCCATCTTTACACGATCTGCACGTTTAAGCATACTGATCAGCATGCAGCCAACAACAAGTGCATCTTCATGATTATACACGTCCTCAAGCTGTGGCGGAGCAATTTGCCATGGATCAAGCTTGCGGTCTTGTGCATTCGAATGATACCACACATTCCACTCGTCAAAGGAAAGGTTGATTTGCTTCTTTCCACGTTTTTTTGCTTGCACATAATCACAGGTTGAAATGACTGTATTAATGTAGGAATCCATGCTCATAGACTGTGCAAGGAAGTTTTCCGTGTCGTTATGAGGGTTCCCATAATATTGATGAATCGACACATAATCAATCGTATCATAAGCAAGATCAAGTACGGTAGCTTCCCATTCAGGGAACGTCGGCATTCCGATGTGCGAGCTTCCACATGCAACTAGCTCAATGGTCGGATCAACCCATCGCATCGCTTTTCCTGCTTCGTTAGCAAGTCGACCATATTCTACAGAAGTTTTGTGTCCGATTTGCCAAGGTCCATCCATTTCATTGCCGAGACACCATGTCTTTACATTATGGGGATCTTTATAACCATGCTGGATACGAAGATCGCTCCAATATGATCCTGACTTATGATTGGAGTATTCAATCAAGTTGCGTGCATCATCAATGCCGCGAGTACCAAGATTTACGGCCATCATAGCGTCTGTATTCACCTTTTTGCACCAGTCCATAAATTCATTAAAGCCGATCCAATTGGGCTCAACCGTTCGCCATGCAAGCTCAAGCCTCTTCGGACGCTGATCTACGGGACCAACACCATCTTCCCAGTTGTAACCGGATACAAAATTACCGCCAGGATAACGGACGATAGGCACATCAAGTCCTTTTACAAGCTCAAGAACATCGGAGCGGAAACCCTGCCCATCTGCTTGCGGATGATCCGCCTCATAAATGCCGCCATAAACCGCACGCCCAAGATGCTCTATGAATGATCCATATATACGTTTATCCACTTCCCCAACTTGAAAATCCTTATCCACTATCATTGTCGCTTTGTTTGTCATGATCATCCACCTCAATTAAATTAATAATTTCATTAATTAGTCAGTTAATCGTTAATAGTGATTTATACTACCATTTAACTACACGTTTGTAATTAATTCAAGTGTTAATTTTGAGGGATATGAATTTATGTTTATGTTAATTCATAGGGATAGAGAACCGATTCTTTATTCGAGACAAGGTAAAGGTTTACGAAGACACAAATTTATAGTTCAATTTGCCTAGTTATTATCAATTGTTTCTTGAGTTAGTCCTCTATTTAGACTACTATGGGACTATAAGGTAATTCCTTTGTTTCAACACTACGGCAGGAGTTGAGAGCATGAGCAGTACTATACGCTCACTAGAAGATGCAGCCGACCATATTATTGACACCTTGAAGCACTTTCTACAGGTTGACACTTTATTGATAGCTACAATTGATCATAATGGAAGCAGAATCATACGAGCGCTCAACCGTCATGAAAATGAAGGAACCAATAGCTTACCGTTACATTTGCTGCAAAGTTATTGCAATCTTGTTTTAGAGCAGGATTGTTCCATTCTTAACATCACCAATACACTCGATGATCCGCGTACAGCCTCTTTACCTATTACCCAGCAACTTGGAGCACAAGCTTTGGTCGGAATCGCTGTAAGAACAGCTGACCAGGCAGCAGTTGGTACCCTATGCGCCATAAATAAAGAACCGATTCATCTAGATGAAAGGCAGCTCGGATTTCTCCATTCGATGGCCGCTTTTTTCGGATATATATTGGATTTAGAAAACGCAAGTGTTACAGACAGCTTGACCGGTCTTTACAATCGACGTTATTTATCTCATTTGGATCATGCTGGCTCGGACAAGCAGTTTAGTGTGATGTTCATCGACATCGATGATTTTAAAGAGGTTAATGATTCGTTCGGTCATGACTTTGGTGATTTGCTGCTGCTTCAAATTTCTAAGAGACTGAAACAAGACGTCAGAAAAACCGACATCCTCGTTAGATACGGCGGAGACGAATTCGTCATTTGCTTTCAGCATTTGGTGGACAACCAAGATATCGATTTTGTAGCCAGTAAAATAAAAAAATCGATTGACGAGCCATTCACAATCGATGGTCATATCATTCATATTTCCGCTAGCATAGGCATTAGTTCAACGCACGGCACGGCTAGCACGCTAAAAGAATTGATAAGCAACGCTGACCTAGCGATGTACGACAATAAGCAAAATGAAAAAAAACTTTGAGATTGTCTGTTTTCAATTTGAGTTTTAACTCGAAGTGGCGGACGTCCAAGGTTTTTTCTTTTTTTGATCGCCACACATCCTGAGTCCATCCTGTACACTTCGTCATAACCTTGACCACCCGCTCATACACATGGTATGAATCGTATTTTCGCATGCGGAGGGATGACGGATGAGACAAGATGAAATTCGTGCACTGGAGCGATCCATTGATGAAATAACAGAAATTGCTACCGGCTTTGGATTAGACTTTTATCAAATGCGCTATGAGATTTGCCCAGCAGAAATTATTTATACCTTTGGCGCGTATGGTATGCCGACAAGGTTTAGCCACTGGAGCTTTGGAAAAACGTTCAACAAAATGAAGCTCCAATACGACTTCGGCTTAAGCAAAATTTACGAACTCGTTATTAACTCCAACCCCTGCTACGCGTTTCTTCTAGAGGGCAATTCTCTCATTCAAAATAAACTCATCGTCGCCCATGTGCTCGCTCACTGTGATTTTTTCAAAAACAATGCACGCTTTGGTGTTACCAATCGCAATATGGTCGAGAGCATGTCTGCTACGGCGGATCGTATTCATCAATATGAAATGGATCATGGCACGGAGGCGGTCGAAAAGTTTATCGATGCGATCCTCGCCATTCAAGAGCATGTCGATCCGACGCTCATTAAGCCTTATCAATTAGATAAGAAACGTTATATCGAAATGGTGCAAAAGGACAGCGAGCGTTCAGAGTGGAATATCCCTTCCTCCTCTTACGATGACTTGTGGAATCTAGACCCGGATCGAACCGCTGCCGCCGCATCAGCCGCTCAATCGCAGGCCGCTGACGCCAAACGTTTTCCGCCACGGCCAGAAAAAGATCTCATCTGGTTCATTGAGGAATACTCCCCTACTCTTGAGGATTGGCAGCGCGATATTCTATCTATGCTTCGCGATGAGATGCTCTACTTCTGGCCTCAAATCGAGACTAAGATTATGAACGAAGGCTGGGCTTCGTACTGGCATCAGCGAATCATACGCGAGCTTGATCTGACTAGCGATGAAACGATTGAGTTCGCTAAGCTAAACTCCTCTGTCGTGCAGCCATCCCGGCACACTTTGAATCCTTATTACTTGGGATTGAAAATATTCGAGGATATCGAGCGCCGCTTCGATAACCCAACAAAGGAAGAACAAGCACGCTTCGGACGCGTTCCCGGCAAGGGCAGGGAAAAAATGTTTGAGGTACGCGAACTCGATTCCGATATTTCGTTCATCCGCAACTACCTGACGAAGGATCTGGTTAATGATCTCGATCTGTACATTTTCGAGAAAAAAGGCCCTGAGTGGAAAATTACCGATAAGTCGTGGGAGAAAATTCGCGATCAGCTTGTTTATTCGAAAGTAAACGGCGGGTTTCCTAGCTTGATGGTTAAGGATGGGGATTTTAATCGTGTGGGTGAGCTTTATTTAATCCACGAGTATGAGGGTATGGAGCTCGATCTGAAGTATGTGGAGCGTACGCTGCCTCATGTCGTTCAGCTATGGGGGAAAAACGTTCATCTAGAGACGTTTGTTGAGGATAAGAAGATTGTGTTCAGCTGTGATGGGAAGAAGACGAGTCGGAAGTTTGTTTGAGTTAATAGGATAGTGCTTCTTAATTCTGCATTGAAGAGCTATGACGCATCACCTCTCCCCCTGGTTTAAACAAAATAAAAAGGCACTTAGGGTACGTATCCTAAGTGCCTTTTCTAATTTGACTATATCCGATCAGTAATATTAAGCTTTTGCTATATTCAAGTAAATAAAATCCCTCTTTGTTTACGAGTTAAATAAAAAAGTCCTTATAGCATGTGATGATGGACAAACTTATTCTAGATTAAGTGGAACAATGGACAAAGAAAAGAGACGTATCAGAGATACCGTATTCCAATCGGAACAGGGCTTTCAATATACGTCTCAAGTATACAACTCACGATTG
Source organism: Pristimantibacillus sp. Z349TD_6 (assembly GCF_056173205.1). NCBI lineage: Bacteria > Bacillati > Bacillota > Bacilli > Caryophanales > Paenibacillaceae > Pristimantibacillus (SeqCode) > Pristimantibacillus sp. Z349TD_6. The sequence goes on from NZ_CM149662.1 coordinate 5,711,602, forward strand.
TTGAAACAGTAATGTCAGTTTAATTTTTAGATAAGTTTTCACTTAAATTTCCTTGTATTCTAAGAAAAACTTTTTTTATAGAATACGGATTATATTCTGGTTTTGACCAATATCTAGAAACAAGCAGTAAACAATTCATTTGCTCATTCTCTAAGCCACCAATATGACTAAGATATAAGCGTTCATCTTGCTCAGAAAACAACCATTCTCCACCAACAGTTATTATAATATATTCTCCTAATGCAATTGCAGCATTAATAATGAAATCCCAATCCGGCTCTTTAGCACCATCAACTGAAAAAACGCGTATATTATGTTCTAAATTATCAATAAAGTCCAAATCCTGATAATTCAAGTTATAAAGCTCAATAAAATTAAATTTCCTAATTTCTAATTCATCCTTAAGTTTCAAGTAATTCCCCTCGTCAAGATTAACATCAGGTTTACTCATAATATTTAACCATTCCATGCCACCACGGTTTAAAATAACATCTGTTAAAGCTTCTAGCACAGCAAAATATGAATTTTCATCATAATACTCCAATCCAAATGGACTTAGCTCCTTAGCTAGTTGATGATGGATAGCTACCTTTGTTTAAAATTATTATGAAATCGTAGGAGCAGGGAATTCATCAATTCTCATACGAAGTAAACTATATGGCTTCTCCCTCAGGTCTCTTCCATAATGAAATCTCGCCTGCCGATGTAATTGATTCACAATGACATATAAGTATTGATCGGGGCCAATCGAAAAAGTATCCGGCCATAAAATTCTCGGGTCATGTGCGATGGTTTCCATTGCACCATTCGGCAATATCTTCCGGATACTGTTGTTTTCATAGTCTCCCGCATAAACGGTGCCGTTTGCGCCGGTGATCATTCCATCAGACGCACCTTTTTCCCCCCAATAGTGCACATATTGGGATAAATTCATGTCCTGTATCCTTCTATCTCTTAGGGCTTCTGTTGAGATTGAGAACAGTTGACGGCTGGTTAGCGGAGCATAAAATAAAACCTTTCCATCAGGAGAAATCGCTAAACTATCGGAAGCCAATCTAAATGGGGAAGTCGAGCCGTCCGGGTTTCGATTCATCAAAATTTCACCTTCTACTTTCGGTAAAAAATAGGGATCAGGTGAAGTTGATATTGCCCCATTTAACCGTCTAAACGCGTTCCCATTTTCTAAATCTATGACTATAATAGCTCCTGGCCCTCTGGAAGAAGAATCCGTTATATATGCATAACCTGCTCTTCCAACACGAAAATCCAAACGGACATCATTCAGATAAGTTGTTGGCAAGACAACATTTTCTGTAAAGGTATATACTCTTCTTATTGTATTCGTGCTTAAATCAACAGCCACTAATTTTGCTCCCCCTTGGATAGGTTCAGAAAAATTTGGTGCCCCTGTATCTAGTACCCAAAGTATTCCTCTTCCATCTGCAAAGATACTTTGGACACTGACGAAGTTAACCAAATTTATTTCTAAACTGGGATAAGGCTGCATTTCACCCTCAACAATTTCCGCCACAGTAAATTGAACGTCGTCTCCCCATTTCGGAAAGCAAACAAAAATACGGCCGGTTTCGGAAACGCTGACACCTGTAGGCATAGCCCCATAAAAAGCATGCACCAGTTCAAACTGCCCAAAATATTTTTCCTTAGGTAACATAGGTTGCATGATATCCTCCTCATCAAATCCGAACGGATATCAACTATATATGATGAATTTTTTTTGTAATGCCTGGTTCTTGATATATTTTTCTATCGTGATGAATACTGTGGGTTTCAACTTCCCATTATTAAAAATGTTGTGTCTGCAGCTATAGCTTGTTAAAACATTTTTCAGTTGATAAACTGAAAAATATTACAAAGATAAAGTCAAGACATATGCACTTGTCTTCAAGTACATGCGATGCGGTTTCTACATTTCATATTCGGTGTTATCTTTTTTTCGTTTGCGCATCAACACTTGAATTAATTGCTTCACTTATTAGTGTCCTTCTGTATGCCTCGCCAAGAACCCATCTAGGATCTCTGCCATTGGTCCGTTTTCTAACGGTCCTTTTAGTTCGTTCCTAACCAACAGCAAAGCAGCTGCAGGAGGCATATGGATTGTACGTAGCGCTTCGATCAGAGTATTCTCTTCGTCACTTAATTTTTTTATGTACTGTAGCTCTATCGGTTCAGGTATTATCACCAGTGTTTCACTCTCTTTCAGGGGTGGTTTATCCTACCTAGTTCAAGGCGTCATTAAATACCAAATTATCCTGTTTGACCATGTTTTTGTCATTCGTCCTGACAAATTACAAAGAAGTGCTGTCACACATTCCCCTTCCCCTTTATCTAATAAAATGTAGACCGTATCTTTATTATTAGCGAATGTAATTGCTATTAACCAAGAAGGACGTTACAGAATTGTTTACCCGCGTTCAATCAGACATCAACATGGAGAGATAACTCGTATTATAAATAGTAACAGTTGTTATTTTGCACTTCTTATTTTGAGTAAATATCTACAATTTCCGTTTGATGACAAAGGCAGTCCGCCAGAACCTTATGGTGGACTGCCTTTTTGCTGCAATAAGTAATATTGCCGAAATAAAGAGGTAAATGACGAATATCGTCGAATAGGATGAAAATGGTAAAATTGATTCTGATTTAAGTGGTATTTATTATGAGCAAAGAAATAAGAGATAAACATACTAGAATAAAAAAGCACTTAGACGAAACCAATGCTGATTCCTTAAATTCCTTCTCAGATCTGACAGAGAATCAGCTATCTGTTTACTGAAACAGCTAAACTTGTAAGCTACTACAGGCATATTCGCAAGACTTAGAAATTTAATAATGCCTAAAAAATAGTACCTTAGAGAATAAAAACACATAAGCAGCCAATCATAATGATCGGCTGTTTCCTTTTATTAGATGAGGAAATGTCATTTTGATAATGCAGCAGACTATATTGCTCAAGTACATCATGAGCACTCCATATCCTTTCGTTTGGATCATGTAAGATTTTAAAACTCTCGTGGATAGGTTGTTTTTGTAGTATATCCCTTTGTCAGAATCGATTACCGCGCAATAGCATCAATCTCATCAAGGAAGAACATACTAGGATTCCGAATTGCAATCAAATATTGATTGTTGATGTATAGTTATTCAACTTTCTAGTTCGCAATAGCTTTAAAATAAAAAAATATGACTTACACCTCTACTATATTTATTTAAACATTACTTTTACGAATCCTTTCATATTATTTGGGACATGATATCCATTGTGACTACGGAATATGTAGCTCTCATTAAAACGAAGGAGGGAATTTAGATGACTAACAACGAAGAACTCAATCGAAACCTTGATTCTGACCAAAATAGTACCAATACGGATAGAACTGACATCGGAAAAGCTGTAGGAACGGCAGGTGGTATAGCTGCAGGTGCAGTCGTAGGCTCTGCTTTGGGTCCTGTTGGAACTGTTGTTGGCGGTATCGTAGGTGCAGCATTGGGCAATAAGGCTGGCGGGGCTGCTGACGATATCAACGACAATGACGAATCACACCGAAATGATTAAAATGGTAGATAGTCAATCGATATTAGATGTGTGAATGCTATTAAAAATGTTTGAGATGTTTACAATAAAAAATTTTTCACTTCCTAATGCTGCATTTCGAATTAATTCGAATATGCAGCATTATTTGTTTTTACTTTAGGTTAAATCTAAAATCAATGGCAAAATAAGTTAGTCAAAAAAACAAATTATAAAAGTTGGATAAAACAAGAATCAAACATTCAAAGTTAACAACAACTCGCTTTTACAAAACAACTTATTCAACAATTTGTTTGCACATCAGCGATCCGCTATATTAATTGGTTCACCGCATTATTCGGCACGGCAAAGACGACTATCGTACCTTGACCCAGATCACTCTGAATGTGTAGCCCCTTCCCGTATAATTGTTTCAACCGTTGATTAATATTGAACAAGCCAACTCCCTGCCTTAGGTTCGAACGTTTATCGAATATATGTTGCCGCGTTTTTGTATCCATTCCCACTCCGTTATCGGCAACCGTTACTTCTGTTCTATCTTCATATTCGGCGATATGAATATGAATCACTCCACCCGACAAGCGACTCATGATGCCATGCCGTACTGCGTTTTCGACAATCGGTTGAATGGATAGCGGTGGAAGCTTTAGCTCCATGTTCGCTTCGACCTCCCAAACGGTATTCAGCCTGCCTTCAAAACGTTCATTCTCGATATATAAATAAGAACGTACGAGAGCAAGCTCCTGTCCAAGCGGAACAAGCAGCTCGGAATTTTGAAAGTTGAAACTGGCTCTTAGATAATTGCCGAACTCGTCAAGTAATAGGCGCATTCTGTCCAGATTGATGTCGCTAAGCGCAGCTATCGCATTGAGGGCGTTGAATAAAAAGTGCGGTTGTATTTGCGCCTGCAGCCATGCCGCTTCCATACGCAGACGTTCGCGCACGGAACGGTTCAGATCCGTTAATGCCCGTACCCGCACCTTTAACTCCATCGCATCCGCAGGCTTCAAAATGTAATCGTTAGCCCCAGCCAAAAAACCAGCGGCGATATCTTCTGGCTTGTTACGCGCGGTCAGAAGCAGAATGGGCAGTTCCGAGCTCGAATAGCGCTCACGAATAACTCTCGTTAATTCATACCCCGACATGCGAGGCATCATGACGTCAGCAATAACAAGATCCCATACTCTCGTGTTCAGATGAGACAAGGCATCATTGCCGCTCGTAACCGCAACGATGTCGAAGGATTCCCCAGACAGAATGTTCTCCAATATTTTCAAGTTGATCGGATCATCGTCCACGGCCAAAACCGAAGGTTTCACCGTTCTCTCCACAACGGCAGAATCGCCATTCGTACCGTAGTGTATGTTTGAGTCGTCAACGACGGCGGCTTCTGCATAGACAGGCAGACCTGCTGCAAAATCAGCTTCCCGTTGAAAGGGTGAATCGGACAGAGCCAAAGCAAAGGTGAATGCAGAACCTTTGCCATAGACAGACGTCACTTCCAACGTTTCGCCGTGTAGTTCCACTAACTGCTTGCAAATGCCGAGGCCCAGTCCGATGCCGCCCCCGGGAGCCGCAGTCATGCTGGAGTCGCCTTGCTCGTAAGGATTAAAGATTCTTCGCAGCGTCTCCTCGTCCATGCCGACGCCTGTATCAGCAACACTAATGTACGCTTTCCCGTCTAGTGCGACCACCCGGATGGAGACATTTCCTTCGTTGGTATATTTGATTGCATTGTGAACGAGATTATACAAGATTTGAATAAGTCGGTTTTCGTCGGCCATCACAGGAGGAAACTCGTTCGGAATCTCATTCACCAACCGTATCGATTTGCTATCGGTCATAAAGCGAAGCATGTCGAATACGCCAGAAGCGACCGCCTGCACCTGAACGGTCTGCACGTGGAGGCGGATGTTCCCCTCCTTTAGACGAGTCAAATCAAGAAGGTCATTTAACATTAAAGACATGCGTCGACCGACCGTCATGACCAACTCCAAATTTTTGACACTCTCACCGCTCATCGAATTTTTTTCGCTGTCAAGGACGGTTTGCGCCATATTCAGCATCCCATGTAGGGGATTTCGCAATTCATGGGATGTGTTCGCAAGAAAATCGTCCTTCTGCTTGTCTGCCATTCTAAATTGCTCATTTAGTTTGGCGTTTTCTTGGTAATTACGGAAGTACTGCTTAAACCAGTAAGCTGAAAAACTGATGATAGCCACCAGCACGTCAAACGGGAAGTAAACTCTTATTACTTCCAAGTGAGCATTAATCAGTCCCCATGCAGAACTGGACAATATGCTCATGGTGGCAAGCAGCAGGAAAGTGGCGCCTGGCTGATTTTTGGCTATAAGTTTGCCAATTAAATAGATAACCCAAGTCATTGGAAACCAATAAAGCAGTCTGAATATTTTAAATTCGATTAGATAGTAAATGAGCGGAGGGGACATGACCAACACAAATCCTGAATACAAAACTAGTACTATGGCGTACGTACGGAACAGAACTGTGTTTGTTCGGAGCTTGGCAAATATTCCAGTAATCATCAGGAAAAAAAAGGGAAACAACGAGTACGAGATTATCTTTATTTTCAGTGCCCATGCATAGTTGATAAAAGGCATACCTACCAGCAGTAGACTGTCGTTATCAGACACAATCGTAATCCCGGCGGTCAAAACCAGCATGAAAAAGGCAAGCAACCCTTTTTGCCAACTGAGCAAATATAACATCACAGCGTACAAGCCAAGAAACATCAGTACCACGAAGGTCATAATCTGAAAGCCAATGGAGATCCATCGTTCGGTATTGATGGCCGTATCCGATCCGAAGCGGATGGTTCTGACAACACCTCCATTAAACGGATTATCAAAATTAGCCACGCGAACAAGCAGTTCGATCTCATTCACTCCGTTTGCCTTATAAAGCGGGGTATAAGAAATTCGGCGGGGCTTATATGTATTCGCCTGCTCCGTCGGTTGGCCAACTCCTGCTATCTGACCGTTGAATTCAACAACGGAAGAGGCTTGAATTTCCTGAATCCAGAATTCAAAGGACTGTTGCGGTAAAGGATCAACAAGAATGCGCAGGCGGTATGTACCAAAACCGAACGACGACTTTGAACCTGCCGGTAAAGCACTTCGCCAATCTCCCGGGACCATGATATTACGCTTGTCCTCGGATTTCCAATCCTTATTTTTATGCGTGAAAAATGCTTCCGGATAAAAATCCCACTCGCCGTCCAGCGTAATAGAACGGGAGTTGGCGAAGTCCCAGCCACGCAGATCGATCACGCCTTGAACCGCACGAGGATGGTCAGGCGTAAGGAAAATTCCGGACCATAGCCACCGGATGCCGAGAAGTATAGAGAGAAACAGGATGAACGTCACAGCATATTTCAGGGTGGTTTTGTTTTTTATCCAAATCATATAGTGCACACTCCCAACGTTTCACCGTACAGTTCTGCTGAATTCTTGAAAATGTTAAGCCCCTTTCCGGTAGCTATCATATTTCGACAAGCACTGCAGAATCCCTTGTTCCATAATTGCGTGATTAGTCCAGGGAGTTATTATCTTCAGGTGATGATACTAAGAACATACGATGGATTTCATTAGACGAATTAAGACGTTTGTTGGATGATGAGCCATTGCAATTTTCTAATGTAGACAGAGCAGAGATAATGTTTTACTTAAAATCACTCAAGTAGAAGGTTTGTTTGCAAATCTCGTACTTAACGGGACCGTTATTTCAATAAAAACACAGAAGCAGCCAATCATAATGATCGGCTGCGTCCCTTTATTGGTAGAGGAATGATTATACTGATAACCTAACATACCATATTTTTATTTTTACCCTCAAATAACGATACTCACATACACAAATTACCTTTTTACAATATCTACTATAAGGGGTGCACTTCATTTTATACCAGGCTTTATTTTAAAAATCGAAGGTAGTCGCACCCCACTTTTTTGAATTACTAACGCAGCCCCATGTAGAGTCACAGGCACACAACCGACTTTATCTTTTGCATGAATAATCAGGTCAGAGGATAAGCTACAGCGAAGTATAACGTTTTCAACGTAATTATCATTTGGTGGAGAACGGTGTCATTTCAATTAAGGAGTGAAATTTCTATGACTGATGAACGACTAGAAAGGATAAATACAAGCATTCCTTTTGTTCGAAATAAGCCTCTACAATTAATGATATTCGTTTTCATTATATTTTTTGGTCTTATGGCAATATCCCCCACCAATCGATCTCAATGGCTTGCTAATAGCCTATCGCTTATAGTGGTTATTCTTATCCTTGTTTTTACTTACAAATGGTTTCGGTTTTCAAACCTGTCCTATCTTCTGATGCTTATCTTCTTTTGTCTTCATACATATGCTGCACATTATACATATGAAGGTACACCATTTGACCATTGGCTAAAATCATCGTTTCATACAAAAAGAAGTTACTATGATCGAATCGTACATTTCGCCTTCGGTTTATTATTTACTTATCCATTTCTTGAGATATTAAAATCCAAAGTTAAGCTACGCGGGATTTGGTCATATATATTGCCAGTTGTCGTTATACTCGGATTTAGCGCACTATTCGAAATCTTTGAAATGTTAGCCGCCTTAATTGCTGGGTCTAATGGCGAAGCCAAATTTGTTGGTATGCAAGGGGATGTCTTCGATACACAAAAAGATATGGCTTTAGCTTTCCTTGGTGGAGTTGTGTGGATAGGTATACTCGCATGGATGATTGGTAAAAAGGAATAAGCAGCAGTTCCAGATTAATTTCTTCCGGGCCTTCTGTCGCAATTACCTTTCAAAAAAGAAACAACAACTTGATTTTAATGACAATTAAAATCGGGTATAAACTTATCCTTTACTACAAAATATATAAGTGTATTAAAATCAAAACAGAGCGAGGTAATCTAATGAAAAGTCTTTTATTAATTGGCTTTATCAGCTGTTTAATGATGTTCAATTCAATATCTGTGTCAGCGGAAAGTAATGTTAACACACCGGGACAGGAGCTTCGTTATGATGTCAACCGCGTAACTAATGACACTAATCGTGCATTAAATGTAGATGACAATCAAAATTATCGAACAAATAGTTACAATACATCTTTGAACAATAACAATTATAGAACAAATGCAACACCAGTTAATCGTGGCTCCAACTGGGGTTGGCTTGGTCTTTTAGGTCTTCTTGGGTTAGCAGGAATGCGAAGCCGAGCGACTGATCGCGACCGTGATCGGGCATAACTAAACACATATCCCCCTTTGTATATACAAGGGGGATTTTTTCATAAGTTTCTTTTTTTTTATTTTTATTAATTAAAAACTTCAACATAATAATGCTCCTATACGACTTCGGCTTACTATTATATGGGATTGAAAATATTCGAGGTACGCGAGCTCGATTCCGATATTTCATTCATCCGCAACTACCTGTCGAAGGATCTCATTAATGATATTTTCGAGAAAAAAGGCCCTGAGTGGAAAATTACCGATAAATCGTGGGAGAAAATTCGCGATCAATCTTTTGTGTAAACTCATGTAGTGCTTTCCCGGCAATTTTTGACCACTGTTATAGACTTCGGTAATCCAGTTATCATTAGAACCTTTTAACGAAAATAGCCCCTAGAACGATGTGTAAGTTCTAAAGGGCTATTCATTGTACACGAAATGGCTTCCCTGATAGGCTGATTTAACATACCAAGATCATTTACCCGATCAATCCGCTGCGCTCTACGCTTTCTACGAAATAGCGCTGTGCAAACATATACAAAAGTACGATCGGTGCAATAAACAGCAGCTCGCCCGCGTTTTTAACCATATAGGCATAGAGGGGGTCCGTCATAGAGAAGGAAGCCCACATGACAGGCAACTTGGTCGATAATACATCTGTTGATGTCAGGAATAGAGAGACGAAATAATTGTCATTCCACTGCCACACGAACGAGAATAAGACAACTGTAACGATTGATGGAATGGCATTAGGCAGCATGATGCGGTAAAACGATTGAAAAACGGTACATCCATCAATGTAAGAAACCTCCTCCAGCTCCATAGGAATGCCTCGGAAAAACTGGAGAAAAATGAAGATGAATAAACCGCTCTTTATTCCCATACCGGTAGCAGATTGAAGAATAAATGGCCAATAGCTGTCCAGTAGATTAATCCCCTTCTGTCCGGTGAACAACTCGATAAGACCGAATACATCAAAGTAACGATAATTGAGATAAGTTGTAATCATAATCGTTTGCACAGGCACGATAATCGTAAAGATAACGCCCCCGAATAAGATCTTACTCCCTTTAAAGCGCAATCGTGCAAATCCAAATGCCGCCAGAGAGCAGGAAATCACTTGCAGGAGAGTCGATACTCCCGCAATCGTAAATGAACTCATAAATGTCTTCGGATAGCGAAGCGCCTCAAAAGCAATTTTTAGCGTATCCAATGTGAAGTTTTTCGGAATCCAAAGTACAGTTGTATCATACAAATCCACACGATCCTTAAACGACACCGATAGCTTGAAAAACAGTGGATATAAAATCACAAAGCAAAAACCGATCACGAGTATCGTTCGAACAGTTACCCAGCTCCAATGCTTACTCCAATTAAGCAGGCTGAATCGCCTTGCACGTTCTCTCCAAGCTGTTGCGCTTGAACGGATGGCCAGCTTCACTGTATTCCCCCCTTTGCCTGTTAATCGTAATAAAATACTTTGCGTGAAACGAGTGTCATAGTCACAAGTAGAATGACGGATACGATAAGAAAGTACACCCACGCCATCGCTGCGCTGAGGCTGAAATTAAGTGTTTGAAACGCCGTATCCGTTATCATCTGGCTTAATGCGTTTGTACTATAGGAATCAATAACGGTATACACGATATTCGTCAGTAAAATAGGGCTAAGCATCGGGAAAGTAATTTTCCAGAACGCTTCATAACCGGTCGTCCCCTCAATTTTCGCTGCTTCATACAAAGATGGTGAGATCGATTGGAGCGCTGCAAGGAATATCAGTATCTGCACACCAGATGAGCTGATAATTTCATAAATTCGATCCACGGATCCTGTAATGTAGCTAATAATCCCATTACCTACACCCGCCTCAACCAGCATTCGCTGAAGCTCAAAGCTAGTAAAAGCAAAGCCTCCATCCTCACTTGAAGAACCCGTAATCGTTGAGGCAATGGATGCCATCTCGGAACTGTTCTCCAGTGATAGCACGGGGGCTGCAAGAAGTACCGGAAGAAAGAATACGGCTCGCGCAAATATCCTTCCTCTAAATTTCTGATTAATCAACGTTGCGACAAATAAACTAAATATCGTAATGGACGGCACATTAATTAAAATATCAGAAATTGCCTCAATCAGCGTTCGATTGAACGTTGGATGCGACATAAATAGCTGCTTATAAAATGAAAATCCTTCATATTTGGTATCGAAGCCGCCCTTACCAAGAGTTAGCGTATTTAAGCTATACAGAAAGGACTTATACAATGGAATGCTAAACAAGAAAACAAAGCCTAGAAACCAAGGAGTTACAAAAAGAATGCCTAGTCTAGACTTTTTCTGCTGCAGCGTCGGACTTTTACGTTTCATCATAATCCACCGCCGATCACGCGGTAGCCCTGTGCTTCAATAGAAATATCGTCTACCGTTACCGCAGATTTATTGTAGTTCACTATTATTTTCTTGCCTTGTTCAAACGTTGTTTCGAATACTTCATCAGCTAACTTGCGGTGACCCTTAATCGTCTGATCCTGTACATCCCTTAAGATGGCATTGGATTCCTTATATAGCTGAACGGCCTCCTCAAGCCAATCTCCATAATGCGGAGAATATAAGCTGTTCAGCTTCGTATCACGAATCATAGTAGGCTGTGCGTAAAACCATTGATAAAATACATTGGATCCTGTCTCCAGCGTTTTTAGCAAGGCGGTTCTCTGATCTTGATCACGGCCGAGGTTTATAGGCGTTCCGGCATAGTCCACATATCCGTGCAAAACCATAGAGTAGAAGGGCACATCTTCGTCAGCAATATTAAATTCACTGCTCGTGAGCGGAGCATTTACGATCGTCTTCGCATACGGCAATGTGTAAGCATTCCCTCCGCTAAGCATGATTTTCCCGGTTTCTTCTTTAATCTTCTGCAGATTTTCACCTATAATCCCTATGGCTTCCTGTCGGTTAACGGTTTCATGAGAGGTAACATCACTGTTTAAATCCTCTCCCAAATCACGTAAGGAAACACCATCGGCGTCAAATGATTTATAGTTCTTCAGAAACTTATCTACCACGCCCGTCAATTTACGAGGTGAGAGCAAATAGTAGAGCATATCTGAAGGATTGGTTGTTACAATATCATCATCAAAGCTTTTAGCAGATTTACGATTAAGGAAGCGCGTGGCATCTTTTGATGCTTGAAAGCCCTTGCCATTTTCATAAACCCTCTGAAAAGCAACGTCCGGATATACCTCGATATTGTTTTCCTCTGCATAATTTAATAATTTCTCAAACTTCTTTTTTCCACCAAGAATAGAATCCGGCTTGATCGATGAAGGCAGCCTGTGCTGAACGCCCTTGTTAAACCAACCTGAATATTTGAGCTGGATTTGGGATATGTCACGTTGTTGCAAAGACTCCAGTATTTCTATCGCCTGTGAAAAGGTAGTTACCGCTTCAGTAGATGGATAAGGAATACCTAGGAAGTTTTTACGAACAGGAATTGAGCCGATTAACTCCAGAACGAATGGCGTGTCGCTCCCGTTTTTATGCCGAGTCAAGCCATAATGCTTAATCAGATAGTCCCTGTAGTAATTAGCCATTCCATTATAATCAGCAGAAGAGTCTTCTAAAAAAGCATAGCGAATTTGAAGGCCACTATCATACATCTCCGAATATTTAGGAACCTGCTTGGTAACCGAGCCCGTTCTAAACACAACTGGTTCCATGTCTTTCATTTTGAAAGTGGCACCTACCCGGTTATAGCTATTCAGCTTGCCGCTCGTATCCGCCGTTATTGTTGCCTTGGCATCACCCTGTTCAATAATGGCAAACATCGCGTGATTCTCCTGCTTCATTCCAAAAACAGGAAATCTAGAAACCTGTGTATACTGAACCTCAGTTCTCGAATTTTGCAGCGGTGTCTGATCGATGCCATACAGCGGAACCTCATAGGCACGTGCTGCATGGTTGTTATTGTTCAAATAAATGAGTGCTCCTGATCCATCCGGCACAAACATATAACCTTCAGCCTCATGATCAGCGGCTCCGAAAAATGGAAGTAATTGCATCGTATGAAGGGGGAATGCGTCCGAATCCATCACCTCATCCGTTGCAATTCGTGCAATGAGATTCTCACCCTCAAGCTGGTAGATAAGCGGGATAGTAAATCGAGGTGCTACATTTTCTGCCTGATCCCCACTCTCCACCATCTGGTTATCCTCTTGTGCATCTTCAGCCGTATAGCCGATGGACTCAAGAACTGCCACGACGTCCTTTACGACATAATCCTGCATTTTTTTGCGCTCATACTGCTGCTTCTCCTCGTTGTAGAAAAAACGAGTACGAAGCTTATTTCTAACTGCTTCATCCGCAATTTTGTTCAAGATTCGTTCTTCAAACCGTTCTTTGCCGACAGCTTTCGGGATAGAACTTAGACCCTTCTCTGAGCTTCCGATTTCGTAAGTGATTTTGACCCCGTTATCAACGAGAGCAATCTCAAACTGATTCTTCTTAATGCTCTCTTCTTCATTATTCATAAAGGACTCATGCCCTTTGTCATTGAAGTACGAAATAATCAGCTGTGAGGCTAGATTGGTTTTATTAATTGCCGTTGCAATCGTATCTTTGGCATGATCAATGGGATTGGTCGACCAGACTTGCCCGTTGCGTTTCTCCCTCACACTGACCTCAGTCGTCTTCTTATCGATAAATAGCTGCAGATGCTCATTCTCAGCAATCATACCCATTCCACCCGGAAGTGCGCTCATTTCGGAAGCGATAGTCACTTCGTGGTTATCTTTCTTCACTTTCTGACTCTCGTTCGCAGCCTCCATCTCGCTTCTGAACATGGTTTCGTATAGGCATGATGCTGCAATAAGACAGCATAGCATTATCAATATCGTCCGTTTCTTTCCCTTATTCATGTACGCACCTCCTCACGCTCTTGCCCTGATTTCTGAATAGATTGAAAGTATGAAAGTGGTCATCTGCTGCAGTAAGCTAAAACAAAGGATGCATAGGAAAACAATAAAAACCATGACTACAACGGTGAGGAATAAAGTCAGTAATGTTTTGAAAATAGAGTATTGGTGAATGGTCATCATACCCACGAACAACAACCACAAAAACCAGCAAATAGCAGCAGACTCAATCAAATAATAAAAAGGGGCTTCTTCATGCGTAATCATATTACTGAATAAGACTTGCGGCAGGTACAAAATAATGAACGGCAGCAGCGAATAACCAACAGCCGTAATAATCTCAAGAAACTTTCCTTCACCGTCCATTAATGTTGTCAGTGACCAGTTAGCCACACAAAACAAAATAAATGGCAGCACAATATAGATAAGCTCATCCACGCTGTTAAGTGTGCTTAGCTTATTGAAATTAACAACAAAGCCCGAGTATTGCCGCTTCAAAATCATCGTCACGACAAGTAACAACACAATAATCAGCGCAATTTTCACTCGACCCTTCTGTTCATACTTCATCTCCCAGAATCCGTTGAAAGGTCTCATCATTGTATAGAAAGGCGCTTTTACAATATTGGTTTCAACAAAGTAGAGCTTCGGCTTTCTTTTGACCCAATAGATACGGATCGCAACGAAGAGCGCGGCAGCAGAGAGTAGAACCGTCATAATGGAACCGAAATGATCCCATACATATTGCTTGCGGTATTGTTTGAAAGCTTCTGAATAATACTTCCTGTTATTTCCGTTTTTGAAATAATTCATGGCCATCTTGTTCTCGTTTTTCTTGAGAAACGCTTTGCCCATACTAATATAAGCGATATCGAAATTAGCGTTTAATTGAAGCACCTTATTCCATGAATCAGCAGCTTCATCCACCTTGCCCGCATAATGGGCCTTTACAGCTTGCCGAATTAGTTTGCCATAGCGAGTCGGCGCAAAAATCGTCATCCGGTTCATCTCATTATCCAGAACCGCTATTCGCTCTCCGAGCATTGAAAGGGCCACCGGTTTTTGAAAGTTATTAGCCTGTGTGCCTATTCCCCCAAATTGATAGAGCAGGTTGCCATCGCGGTCATAGGTAAAGATGCGGTTGCGAGTGGAGTCTAAGCCGCTATACATGCCGCTTTCATCGGACACTACATCAATGAATCTAGAGCTTCCTCTATTTTTTTGGTCACTCACTACACTCTTTGTTGGGTCAAGTCGAATAACCGAGATGTCTCCCATCGGAGGGAAATAGCCTTCACGGCGCAAGATGTCCTCCCCACTGGGATTAAACCTCTTAATTGGTGTATTCGAATTAGCCTCCGAAGATACGGCATAGATTAGGCCGCGATCATCGACATCCAAATTACTGAATTCAACCGGCAGGAATAACTCCATTTTCCCGACTTGCTCCTTGGTCGATAAACGTTTCCACAGCAAGTCAGTTGGATTAAATCTTACTTTGTTCGTTCCGATATAGCCTTTAAAACCACCTGAAGCGTCAAGCTCCATAATCCCCTCAAAGGCACCTTGCGCAATCACGTAAATCCGATCAAACTTATCAACGTACAGCTTGAAGGGGAAATATTGAAACCCTTCCGGGAGTATGCTGGACTCAGGAGCTCCGAACAATTGAATGAGAGTTCCATCATTGCTGAGCTTAACGATCCGATTGTTGTACGTATCCGCTACGTACATATTTTGTGACGCATCGACAAATATGCCATAAGGCTTGTTAAAGGTTTCCTTCTTGCCGTTATTGTCGAAGCCGTCTATCGTACGAATAAGTTTGCCATTCTCATCTAAGCTGACGATGCGATTATTACCTGTGTCTGCGATATAAATCCGATGATCCTTGGCAACAAATAAATCCTGCGGAACATTAAAATGGCCGATACCAAGCTCCGATCCATCCACATGCTTTTCGGCCAGATAAGGATACGGCGCTGGCTCCGCCTCTTCCCAGTAGGAATAGTTGTATCCGTGATCAGGCAGAGCATAAGCCGGAACAGCGAAGCCGGTAATGAAGCACATAAGGATAAGAAATGATGCAATGCCCCTTATGGACGCCAATTGCGTTCCCCCTTTCTCTTTTATTCTTTCAGGCCTGATGTCGACATTGTCTGAATCACGCTGCTTTGCGTCACGATAAAGATCGTAACCGGCACAAGCATCATAATGAGCGCAGCGGCAGCCATCGGTCCTGAACGAGCAAATCCTCCGGACAAAATTTGGCTAAAGGCATAGTCCATCGTTTTTAACTGTTCACTAAACACATAGGAAGCGCCTTGGCCCCCGCTGCCTGTTCCCCATAAGCCTTTAAAGGAGAAAATAATAAGGGTTAGCCACGCTGGCTTAACCATTGGCATGACTATGGTCCAAAAGATCCGGTACTCGCTCGCACCATCAATCTTCGCGGCTTCGATTATCGCATCAGGGATTTGCTCCATAAATTGCTTCATTAGAAACAAACCCAGCGAAGTTGCTAGAGCCGGGAAAATCAGCGCCCAATAAGAGTCGAGCAAACCCAGCCACGTAATCGTTAAATAGTTGGGAATGGACGTTACCTGTGAAGCAAACATCAGCGATAGAATAACAATTCCAAATAGGATATTGCCGCCTGGAAGCTTCAGCTTCGCTAGCGGATACGCTGCCATGGAAGCTAAAATGACGTGCCCGACCGTACCGGTTAATGCAACAAAAACCGTATTAAACACATAGCGAGAAAGCGGTACCCATGAATCAGAAAAAATAAGTAACAAATCATAAAAGTTATCCACTGTCGGAGAACGTACAATAAATGTAGGTGGAAACAGGAACATCTCATCCAAAGGCTTTAACGCAGTGCTGATCATGAAAACGAAAGGCACTGCCATGAATGCTCCCGCTCCTAGCAATATTAGAAATAGAGCTATATCAACAGGAAGGGAACGATTAAGTTTCTTCTCTCGACGCAGACGAAAGCTTATATTCATGCTCTCTAGTCACCCACCTTCCGAAGCAATTTCTGCACGACCAAGTTCGAGCCAAGCATAATCGCGAATAATACGGTTGCAATCGCACTAGCATAGCCCATCTCGAAACGGATCGTCCCGAAATCATTCAGATGCGTTACTATTGTATGTCCCGCATACTGCGGGCTTGGGAAGCCGACTAGGCTTGTTGCCACATCTGCGACCGCGAACGAAGATGTAATCTGCATAACCGCGCCAAACATCAGCATCGGACGCAGCGAAGGCAATGTAATAAACCACAGCTCCTGCCAGCGATTTCTTATGCCATCGATCGCACCAGCTTCAATTAGCGTCATATCCATTCCTTGTAATCCAGCGATAAAAGCCAGAAAGGCTGTACCGAGGCTTAACCAGAGCTGAACCAGCATAATAATCGCCAGCATGTATTTGGGATCCTGCAGCCATTGAATCGGTTCAAGAATAAATCCCCATTTCATCAGGAATGCGTTGATATAGCCGAAAGAATCGCCAGAGAAGGCAACTTGCCATATCAAATATACATTTCCTGAAATCGAAGGCGCATAAAATAAAAGCGTTATAATAGACCTTATTTTAGGTGAAAGCTCGTTGATGAGCCATGCGAGAAAGAAGCAAACGATATAGCTGAGCGGACCGGTTATCGCCGCGAACAGCAGCGTATTTTTCAAAGCAATTAAAAAAACTTCATCCTTGACGAACAAGTTGGCATAGTTTTCCCAACCCACCCAGCCTGGCGCTTCAAGTACATTAAAATCCGTGAAGCTAAGTCCGAATGCCATAAGGACTGGGAAGGCGGTGAAGATAAAGAAGAGTATGAAGTATGGAGCAAGGAGCACATAGCCATGCCGTTTCACACTAATCTCGCCCCGTAGATGAGCAAGCCTCTTCTGCCTCTCGCTAGGCTGCCTCTTCAATCTGCTTGGACCCTGCAATTCAACGCTTGCTTGATTTGGGCCTGACAATACAACCGCCCCCTCTCTCTAGTTTGGCAAGCCGAACTCTTTTCGTTTTTTTACAATTTCCTCATTAATAAATTTCGTATAATGGTCTATCGCTTCACGTGGATCCTCGTTAGAGATAACGACGCTGCGGAACGCATTGTCAAGATGACGTCCAGTGAAATATCCGCCAGCAACCTCAGGCAATCCCTTTGCCCATTTCCACTGCTCCATCAATACGTTGTAATCCTTTACCTGCCAAGGAATCCGAGCCACCGCTTCCAGATTAGCTGTGGAAGTTCTTCCAGCCGGCCCGAAAATGGCTTCAATTTCAAGACTGTACTTCGCCTGTACGCCCGTGCTGGTCCACCAATCTAGGAAGGACCATGCGTCCTCCTTATGCTTACTGTCCTTCAGCATAATAGCAGCGGTTCCAGTTGCAGGCACTTCCCGGTGAATAGTGCCGTCAGCCTGCTCAAGTCCTGGCACAAGAGTAAAATTCCATAGTCCTTTCAGCTCCGGTGCAACGACGTTGATGAGATTGAATCTCGTATAGTCAGCAATCGCGATTGGCATCTCTCCACTGCGGAAACGGTTCACGAAGTCGGTCGTTAACGGCAGCTTATAGGTCGTATATAATTCCGTCCAATCGATAAATGATTTTACAGACATCTCAGTATCTAGTGCGCTGGCTTTATCACCTTTGCGATAAATTTCCCCGCCGTTTTGGAACAGCATCGTGCCAAAGGTAAAGTTAACCGGCAATGTAGCGTTATCTTGTACGTTCGCCCCCGTTTTCACCAAAACCTGAATAGGGAAGCCGAATAACAGATTTTGCTTCTGCAGCTCAGGAATGATCTCAAAGACATCCTCCCATGTTTGCGGAATCTCCAGATTCATTTCCTCGAGAATATCCTTCCGATAAAATAAAACCGGAAATTGCTGCTCAATAGGCAGCGCGAATGTTCCCTTATTAAATTCATAAGGAACGAATGCGCTCTCATGGAAGCGCTGCTTCACCTTGTCGAACCCAGGATATTTGGATAAATCCTCCACTGCATTCCGCAAGGCATAATTGACTGGTTTATCTTCCGGCAGAGCGAAGGAAACATCAGGACCGCGTCCTGCCAGCATGGCTTGCATGAGCACGCCTTCACTGACCACTTTTATGTCGACGGCAACTCCGGTTTCAGGAGTAAATGACTCATCAATAAGCCGCTTCGCAATTTTTGCCTGATCAATCCCCTGCGTCATCCACACCGTGATTTTTTTACTGCCTTTCTCCGTCGAACCGAGCACATTGTAATCGGTGAAGAAAGAGAGCATGAACGTACCCACTTGATGCTTCATTCTTTTGAAAAACTTCGCTTTGACAGCAGGCATTTTCTTATCAGGAGAGGCGATGACAAGATAATCAATCGATAAAGGCATATAATTGATAGAATAAATCCAATCTCCTAATGAGCTTGTATTGGATTTGAACGTCTCTAACCGGCGTGCTATTGTCTCTGGAGCATCTACCATGTCTTGCAGCTGAAAAATGAGCCGATTCAATGAAGCTGTGCGATCACTGCTGCCGCCAGATATTTTCTCTACACGCTCAACTATAGATTTCAACACTTCAATTTGTTTGGTGAAAACTTCAATCATCTCTGGAATTTTTTTATCAAGCTGATAATCCCGATATTCATCCGGTACCGTGCCCGTCACCATAATAATGCGCCGGAAAATATAATTTAGATCAAGCACGCTGGACTCCACTGTTCGCAGCAGCAATGCCATTTCTCCGAGTGTCACTTCAAGCTTAATCTCGTGCTTGCCTTTCGTTAAATAAAATTGGTACGGACTCTTCCCGTCTCCAAGCTCATTCATTTCCCAGTTCGTTGAGAAACCAAAGGCAATGCCATCAGCCTCCTGAAACGGCAGCTTGCCGTCAATATACATTTTGCGATAAGAAATCATACCTCGTTGAAAGCTTTGTTTATATTTAATGCCGATATGATAAAGTCCATCTTCCGGCACTTCTATATCCCAAGTCATCCACTGACCGGATTCCGACCAGTTGAAGCCGCCAATCGTATTGAGTCGGATTTGAGACATATGATAAGGCTCGGTAGACGGGCTGCTGCGATCCATCATCGGATAAAGTACTTGACTTGACTTCAAGGACGCTAATTCCCCTTGAACCTTGATCATGACATCAGAAGCATCTTTATAACCATTCGATTCATATTCAGCGGCAACCGCTTCGTAACCCTTCGCTTGTTCAACTTGGTTCAGCTTGATAGAACGAATCAGCATCTTTTCCTTTGCGGAAACTAAAGTGATGCTGTGCTTCCCTTGTGTAAAGTAATATAAATAGGGTTCATTGTGGCGACCATCCGCACTTTGTGCGTATGTCTCCTGCCACATCGGCAGCTCTACCTGCTGGACATGGGTGTCATTCCCACGCTTATCACGTGCAATTTCCGCTTTGCTCGTCCAAACTCTTCCGAACACTAAGTTTCTGCTCTCAGCAAACGGCGCTTCTCCATCAACCAGCAGCTCGCGGTCAATATCCGCACCCTTACCCTCCATTGGATAAAAATTTATTGCAATATTATATAAGCCTTCATTCGTTACATCGAACTCCCATGAGATACTTCCCGTTTCATCCGATTCAACCGCATTGCCCGCCAATCCAGCCATGTCGTTAACGACGTTAGCCTTCATGTCTACCACTTTAGAGAAGGTATCTCCTGGGATGATAATCTCTTGATCAGGCCTAGGCGCATTCTGATGCTTCACCAAATATTGGTCGTATCCGTTCTCACTTTTACTACCGAGCATCTGCTCCGAGATAGTTTCAGATGTATCAGCAGCATTTGAGGCTGCCTTTACCGTGGACATCCCCTTTGATTGAAAGCTCTGGGGCAGGATACACACAGCAGAGAGCGTGACTAAAAGTACTACCTTGACTATTCCATATTTATTGACGTTGGCCATATGGAATCCCCCTTCCCGCTTATGAGCAGCACCCCAACCATAGAAATGAATTGGGGTGCGCGCAGCGTTTTATGCAACCAAATCCTATTTCTTCAAAGTCACATCAATTGCAGCCTGAGCAAGCGGTTTAATTCTCGCAAGTTCACTTGCAGGTGTCGCTTTTCCTGTCATGATATTATTAATCGCTTCATCGAAATAACCCTGGAAGCCATCATAGGCAAAGAACTGCATCACCGTTCCGTTACCAAGCATTTTACGCAGCGTATTGAGACCCTCTTCACTTCTAAAGTTAGCTTCTTCTCCACGAATTACGCCATCATAGCCTTTTTCAGGGTTTCTCTCATAAAGCTCCTGCCAAACTGTCATAACTGCTTTAGGGTTTTCTACATCCGCCATCAGATGCCACATGTTTACAGTTATTGGAACAACATATTCGGTTGCTTTAGGACCCTTAGGAAAGAATACATAACCCCAGTCATCTGCCAGGCTGCCATTGAAATCTGCTGAAACCCAACGAGCTCCAGGATAGAATAGCGCTTTACCTTCCACAAAAGATCCGCCCACAACTTTATGAACATTGTATAAATCGGAGACAAACTGTATAGCTTCTAATGCTTCCGGTCCCTCAAATGTAATTTGGTCATCTTTCGTTACAGATCCGTTATTGGAGTAAATGAAAGGAAGCGTTAGGCTCGAAGCTGTATCGTAAGGAGTTACGCCGAATACGCCATCCTTCGTAGCGGCTTTGGCCATCGCTAGAAACTTATCCCAAGTCCATTCCCCCTTTTCCTGCAATTCATAAGGATCTTCTAAACCGAATTTTTGAATTAACGTTTTGTTATAGTAGAATCCATTGCCGTTATTGTCCTTGTCAGTGAAGCTGTACTGCTTCCCGCCGTAGCTGCCATTCTTCAACATAACTTGATTCCAGTTAGGGTCTTTCATATCCACTAGGTCGTCAATATTGCGAAGATACCCCTCACTAACCATCTTTGGAATCGCCCATTCCGTCGGAATCATAATAATGTCGGCAAAAGGCTGCCCTGCTACGGAAGTTGTTACTATTCTTGATTGAATCTCAGCGAAAGGTACGGTTACATACTCAATTTTCACATTGTATTTTTCCTCTGCTTTGCGCTGCATTTCCTTCTCTTCCTCATTCAAATAGTTTTCCATTCCCCACCATTGCCCGATGCGGATCGTTCCGCCTTTGAAGTCAATCTTCTCATCGACTGGCGCAGTTGAAGGTGGCGCTTCCGTTGCCGTCTCCTCGACGGTCTCCGTTGTAGGAGCCGGGGTTGGCTCATCCTTAGGCGCATTAGATCCGGAATTTTGCGAGCAGCCAGTAAATACAAACATTGCAAAAACCAGCATCATCGTTAATAATTTTAGCTTCATTTTTCTTTCCCCCTTAATATCATTTTTTGGATACATTCCCTACTAAACCCAAATGAATGATCGCCTAATGTATAAGGATTGGAGCATATTTGAAAGCGGTTACATTTGGTTGTAATCCTAATTATAAGAGTTTGGTTTAGAGCGAGGTATCTGTACAAATTCATACTTTTTCTACATAAATAACCTAAACGATAAGGTCCATCAAATCTCATAATAAATAACGATAGATTATCTAAAAATTTTACATACTAATACACCGTGAGCAGGTATACCCTCTAATAAAAGAAGCGCCTACGCGAGCTTCATCTCCGCACGGAACCTTGATGGCGTGGTACCAACAACTTTTTTGAAAATTTTTGTGAAGTAGAAATAATCCTGATATCCCGCCTTTTCTGCAATTTCACCCACCATTAAATTAGTATTGCCAAGCAGCTTGCAGGCATAGGTAATGCGTAATTTGGCGATATATGCTGTAAACGTCTCACCTACTTCCTTTTTGAATAATTGACTGATATAACTAGGGTTTGTATAAAACTTGATCGATAAGCTCTGTATCGATATATCTTGAATGTAATTTTGATTCACATAGTTCAGAATAGCTCTAAAGGTTTCATTGCTAATTTCTTGTGAGACATTTTCAGTCGCTTCAAGAATATATCTGCTTACATATTGACGTAAACAATGAATCATTTCAGATAGAGAGCCAAAAGAAGCAAGCAGCAGTTCATTGCTATATAACATCTTATCGGACAGCTCAATTCCAAACTGGTACATGAATGAAAGTACGATATTATAAAGCTGCAGTGCATGGCTAATAGTCAGACTTCCTTCTCTGAACAGGACGAGTACTTGGTCAAAAGCAACATTCGCAGCAGCTATATCACCTATTCGAATAGCATCATCAATTCTCTTCAGCATTTCGTTAAAAGGTTTGCGTATCGGGTTTTTTTTGCGAAATATCGCTGCTTTACCAGTAATAAAATAATGATCAGCTAATGAATTCGCGATTTCAACCGATTCCTTTAGTTTCTCTATTTCTGTTATTTTTTCACTTACGCCAATTCCACGGATCCAATCAGGCATCCCTTTGCTTATTTCATTAATTGTCTTCTCCAATTGAGCCCAGGCCACGAGATACAGTGACTTTGATCTTCCGATCTTAACCTGCAAATAGTTCTCTGAAGCCTGTACTGACTCATTACCGATAGTGGAACAGACGATTAGGCCAACTCCATCATTAAAGCCATCGATTAGGCCATATTGTTCGAGCTTGTGTGTAAGCCTATTGCGATTTGTTTCGTTTGGTTCTTCCAAAAATAATTGAAGTGGATTTTCAGCTGTCTCATGTTGTGCTTCATTATTTTTCTTGAATTTGCTTAGGATCGATATAATATCCTCTTCATCGAACGGCTTAAGGCAATAAGCAAGCGCACCATAAGAGAGCGCCTTCTGCGCATAAGCAAATTCTGCATAGCCGCTTACGACAATAAATTGCGCTTTATGCGGAAGCTCACGTGCTTTTTTAATTAGCTCCAGACCATTCATACCTGGCATACGGATATCGGTGAATACGATATCGGGAAGTATAGCTTCAAACATGGTCAGTGCCTCTGTCCCGTTATGAGCCATTCCCACAACCTCAAACCCATAAGCATGCCAATTAACACTCGCCTTAAGACTCTCAGCAACCCATGCTTCATCATCAACTAGCAGAACCTTATAATACATTCGAAAATTCCCCCTTCGTCGATAGCTTCACCGTTACCCGAGTTCCTTCACCTTCCTTGCTAGCAATATCAAGTCCATACTCTGAACCACAGATCAGCTTGATCCTTACATTCACATTGGCAAAACCGATGCTGTTATCTCTCTCGCCTATCAGCAATCCACTAGGCTCCGAGTCCGACAATGTAGATTGGACCCGCTCCAGTTGAGCTTGATTCATCCCTACCCCATCGTCCTCAATGACGATAATCAAGTCTCTGTACACATCCAGATAAGCGCTTATCCTCAATAAACCTTGCTTTTCATTTAACTCTAGTCCGTGATAAACCGCATTTTCGACAATTGGCTGTAAAATCATCTTCGGCACATGGCAGTTGCGGGCAAGACCATCGATATCAAATTTCACACTAAAGCGGGTACCAAAACGTAGCTTTTGAATTTGTAAATATGACTCGATGATAGAAAGCTCCTTGTCCAGGGGAACATTTCCTCCCCCCTTAACGCTGTAATGAAATATACTTCCAAGCAAAGCGGCAGCCTCTCTAATTTCAAGAACCCCTTTTACTGCAGCCATTCCTTTGATCATTTCCAGCGTATTATAGAGAAAATGAGGATTAATTTGGCAGCGCAGGTATGCAAGCTCAGCTTTCTTCTTCTCTAGCTGCATGAAGGAAAGCACCGCATTTGTATCCAGAAGCTCTTTGGCTAAGGAATCGTTCTTGTTAAGCAAAATGTTGCTTGTAATAATAGTGAACATAACTGCTGCGAAAACAGCTCCAAACACAAATATCCAAATAAAAGAAAAGCGAATCGCGTTCATGTCGCGCATCAGTGCGTCTTTAGGGATCATATCTACAATCTCGCTCGAATATTTTTCACTGTTTGAGCTAATGATCTTAGCCATTTGCAAATAACTGGTGCATAAGATGAAAAGTAAGACAAAGGTGATAGATAACGCGATTATGGATAACTGTGAACGAATCGAAAGCTTACGCAGCAAGGACACGTCTATCGCTCCATTCTCATGCGTAGGTTGATGAAAATGATGTGGGGACTCCCCACTAAGAAACTGATAAATAAAAATATCAAGCGCTTAGCAGGAAGTTATGGTGTTAGTAAGGTATCAATCAGATGGATGCGGCTTCTAGCAATCGTCGATGTACTTGCTGAAATGCTGCTGCATCGGTAGTTGCTTCTGTAAAGCTTGTCATGCAGGAGTTTACTAGCTCATCCGCTATTTTACGGTCAGCTTGAGCTATCTGTTGAAGCAATTCATAATCCTCAATGCCCATCCTCATTGACTCCAGCCTCATGCTTAGCCAAGGTCCATCCGTACCCGGATAGACGATATGGGTATCGCCGGCAGGCACCCTTTTGGCGTGAACGCTTGGAGCAAGCATGGGGTTTGTCAATTCAAATGGATCCTGACCTTCCAGGTAATAATTCAATCCCCAGTGGAGATAGCCATCCATTTTGTATAAGTAATTGCCCCAATGCAGAAATCTTGTTTTGAGAAGCGGAATATCTAGAAAGCGATTCATATAATGACCGCCTGGGTTCCAGCATGTATAAAACCATAGCGTATCTCCGCCAGCCTGAATTCTTTCGTAAGCCGATTGGTTGCGATCATAGTCCCTATTCGTCGGCACCCAAATATCTAATGCTCCTTCTAGTTCCGTATGAATGATTGCGTCAATAAGTGGAACCCCCGGCATGAACTTTCTAACTATGCCTGCCAAGACCCGATAATCTTGAGCCGACTCTTCAAGCGGTTCATCAGCAATATGCTGTACGGTTAAGCTCAACCAGCCGTTAGTGGCAAGGAACTTATTCCAGGAAGATAGGTATTGCGATATAAATGTATAGCCTTCCGGGCTTGTTGCTTTTATGTTGGTATCATAGTTTAAAACAAAAAAAGAATCGTCCCAGCCTCTTCGACCAGCTATATGCCCGCCTTCTATACGGGTGAAGCCCAGTCCTAGAAACATTTTGATTAACGTCTCGACGCGCGAGAAGTCAAATTCATAGCTGCCGCTTCCCGTTTCCTTAATATCAACCAGTTCCATGCCGACTAAGAAATGAGTTTGACGAGTCCGGCGCATCGCTTCTCCGTATTGGTAAACCATGTTCCAGAAGGGCTCCGACCATTTTTCGAGGTTATGCCACTTTGCAATATTGCCAAATGAGAACCAATTCGTAATCGACAGCGTTTCCTCTTTGGCAACTTTAGCTTTAAAGACCTCTATTTCAACAGGAATGACATAGCTATTGCTATCAATATGGAAACGCAGCTCCCCGACATGCTGATGTGGATTTGCGGATTCGTCCACTTTCCAGCAAACATATAGGGCATCTTTTTCAGCACGTGCTTGGAATTCCTCGCCGACCGGCTTTAAAGCATCGTATACACGGAACGGCGCAAGTCGTGTTACATAATCGGCTGGAGTGCCTACAGGTACGGTGGAATAATCAGGCCCTGTATTCTCATTCACCTGAACATCAATGAGCTGATACATGGACGTATTTTTCACAAATTCAGACTCGGCCGAGACATATTCCCATGTTATTTTCGCATTAGAAGGGAGTCCCTCCAACAAGATTTGGCAGCCAATATAGGTGCCTCGCGCCGTCTCTAGATTAATGCTTCTCGCCCCTGCATCTGATAATTCAGTATCCGGATAAACCCACTCATTCACATCGAATATTTGCCAATTCATCAACAAGCCTCCTCGCACAAGCTTTTATAATTAGTCGGACTGGTTCGGATGATGCTCAGGCAAAACCGCAATCGTTCCGTCATTTTGGCGAATCCATGTATCGAAATTCCGCTCGCCTGCCTTTAATCGGATAACTCTTGCTCCCGTTTGAAAATGATCCTTGCGGACATTATCAACATAACTCACATATCGCGTAGATCGGCCGTAACAAAGGTGGATACCATGCAGCGTTCCGCTAAAGTCATTCGCATGATCATGGCCAACAAACGTCCCCATTACATCTCCCATCTCCACCATCGCCGAGAAGAAACCGGAATTTATAACCGGTGCGCTTACTCCATCAAAGCAGTGTCCCAGACAAGTCTGATTATTCCATACCTCTTGATACTCCGGCAGAGGAATATGAAAGAACGCCAATGCTGGTAAGGGCGAATCGTTGTTAATGGACGACAATTTCTGCGATTCAGAGACATACCATTCAATTTGATCTCTTCGAATCCAGTCATAGCCGCCAACCGACGGGTTAGAAGAATAATCACCGCTGTCGAGGAAATACAAAGCAGCGGCCGTTTCATCATTTTGGTCAAGAAGAGTAATGATATAATTACCAGACCCGCTTACATTCGGAGGATCGGCCTCAGCGACACAGTAGCTGTGGGCTAGCTGTTCTTCATGCATTTGCTCACGAGAAACGGCTCCTTCTGAATCATGATTGCCGAATACAGCTGCCCATGGAATGCCGCTCTCCTCCGCTACCGCGACAGCATCGCGTAAGGATTGAATCGGATCATTTCCTCTGGCGCTAGCTGTAACATCACCGGCAAATACGATTAGATCCGGCTTCTCTTGTTTGATAACGCTTTCCATTGTCTCCCTCGTCATGCGATTAAATTCCGGTGTATCCGGGTCATAATCTCCCGCGTCTATAAACTCCACATCGGAAAATTGGACAATGACGAAGGTACCATCCTCACGAAATTTCATTTTATTTCTCATCCGGCTGAGCTCCTTTCACTGTAAAGAATGCTGTACTTGAATTGTATGAACACAGCCCATTTCACTCTACCAGAATAGTGACTATCTACTAACAAACTGGTGACTTCATTGCTTTCTATAAGCTGCGGCAAAAAAAAGCCGCCCAATTAATCGGGCGGCGATGAAAAACAACGAAAAAATTCAGCTATTCGAGCTGCCTGAAAGCTTCCTAAACTGCTGGGGGTTCGCTTGATAGACACGCTTGAACATTTTAGAGAAGTAGGAAAAGTTACTATATCCAATCGATTGAGCGATCTCTGAAATCGGCATTGTCGAGCTGGCAATCAACGCTTTGGCAATCCGCATCCTCTCGTTAAGCAAATAATCTGTAATACTCATCCCTACCTCCTTTTTAAACAAACGGGAGAGATAAGCAGGATTGAGATGAACGTATTCCGCGAGCATTTCCCGGGTGATATTCTCCCTGAGATGATCAGCAATAAATGCTTTAAGACGCGGAATGACTGACTCTTCCTGAAAGAGATAGCAATATACCTTTTGAATCAGATTTATACCCCACTCTTCCATCTGCTCTAGCGTACGCGGAGGCGCTTTCATTTGAGGGACGCTAGTGTCTTGAAGCAGTTGATGGGCAGAGAGGCCTTTCTTCTGCAGCAGGTAGTGAATCATCTGCAGAAATCCCTGATAATAGGCTTGCAGCGCGTTTGCACCAAATCGTCGATCCGAAGCCAGCTCCTGAAGACTATTCCTCAGCTGTTGAACCAGTTCTTTTTCTTTGCCGTTTTCGAGCAGCAGCGCCCAAGCTGTAAAGTCAGGCAAGCAAGGATCTGGAAAAGGATCTGGACTCTGCTTGCTAAGCCAGTTAAGCTGATTCGACTCACTGAGATTATTGTACTCCATGGACAACAGCGTCTTATACATCACCGTTAGCTCATGCAGTCTCACAGGCTCACCGATGTAGCAGGATACCGTACAGTTTAAGTATTGACTGCAAGCATCAATATACATATTGCATCTATCACCGATACGATCACGAAGCGTGAACTCCTCTTCCGGTGAGAAGTAGAGGATAGCCAACGTGACACCGTTCTTGGTCTGAACGACCTCTCCTCGTGAGTCGGCAATCAACAGCTCGGAGGATGATTGACGAATGGCGTACTCCATCACTTCCTCATCCCGCGTGCTGAGTTCCCGCTTCCAATTTTCTACGCTGACTATGACTGGAAGCAGTCGATCATCCGGCTTCAATATTATGCCGTACTCAGCTGGCAGGCTGCAGTTGTCATTCTCTCTAGCCACAATACGTTCTGACAGCAGATCGTACCAGAAGCGTTCGCTAAGCAGCGTCTTTTTTTTGTTCCACAACTCATAATATGGCTTGTATTGTTCGCTCTGTACCAGTTCTGCACTCTTCTTATTCACACTAAGAATAGCTTTCCGGATTGCTTCTTCCAAGACTTCATATTCCACAGGCTTCATCATATAGTCAAAGCTGCTGAGCTGAACAGCCCGCTGCATAAACCTAAAATCGTCGTGAGCCGTCAAGAAGATCGTCTCCGTATTCGGGGAATTCTCGTTTACCCACTCTAGCAATTCGATTCCTGTGTTTTTCGGCATTTCGATATCACTAATCATGATTTGAATTTCTTGCTCCTGAAAGATCTTAACAGCTTCCCTCATGTTATAGGCATCGAATACCGCAGAGACACCTAGTGTATCCCAGTTGATTGCATCCTTTATCCCCATGACGGAGTACATCTCATCATCAACAATCAGAACCTGCAAGCTCTTCGCCTCCTGCTATCATGATAAATCTATTGGAATCAAAAACCTGTCTATTATAATTCGAGTCAACACTATACCCTAATCTACTGGAGCCTCGACAGGAATCTCCAGCTCTATTAGAGCGCCGGAGTCAGTGCAATTATCGAATTCCAAGCGAAAGGTGTTGCCGTAAAGAAGCTGCAAGCGATGATAGCTATTCCAGATGCCCAAATGCTGGTCATTTGTTTGATGGAAATAGCGACCACTCCGTAAGGAGTCCAGCAGCTCTTGCGAGAATCCACTGCCGTTGTCAACAATCCGAATGCGGCAACGTTTTTGATCGGTATCTATTATGGAATGAATCTCAATATGAAAAGGATCATCCATGAAGTCGAAACCGTATTTGATTGCATTCTCGATAAAAGGCTGCACGATCAGGGGAGGAATCTGTACCTTCTTCGAGTCCTCATCCATCACAAACCGATAGGTTATCCTTTCGGGAAAGCGGAGCTGCTGAATACGCAAATAACTGTCCATATGTTCCATCTCTTCGGAGAGAGTAACAAACTGCTTGCTCGTTTTGGTCGTAAAGCGAAAGTATTTCACTAGATTAAGGCACATCGCTTGAATGACGGAATAATTTTTGAGCTGAGCAAGGTTATAGACCACATTAATGCTGTTGAGCAGGAAATGCGGATTAATTTGCAGCTGTAAATGCTTAAGCTCCGCCTTATGAGCTCGAATATGCTCTTCATAAACGTTAATTTTCAGTTTTTGAATTTGATGCGCCATGTCATTGAAGGTTTCATTGACCATATAAAATTCCCTAGAAGGAGAATTGTTCAGCCTATATGCCCAGTCCCCTCTTTTGAGAGTGCGCATGCCTTTTATTAATTCATTCATCGGCCTGAGAATAATACCGTTAAGATAAATCAAATAGAGAGAGAGCAGCACAACGGCAAATACCGGAATCCAAGCAATAATCATACGAAAACGAGCAAGATTATGAAGCATTCGCTTCTCCGGAATGAACGCAGCCAGCGTAACATCTGTTGAGATTATTGGATTACTGACGACAATGTAGGTATCTTTCTCTCCCATAATCCTCTGGTATTTCTCGTAGAAATCAATATGAGGAGGATCGGCGAAACCGCCAACATCGAAGCTTCCGGTGATCAGTTTCCCCTCACTATCCGCAAGAGCAGCAAAGCCTTCTCTTCCAAGCTGAATCAGATCCAGAGGAATCATCAGCTTTTCAAGGCGAACCCATGCTCCCAAGTATACACCAGTGCCCGAATCCACAATGCGTACCAAGCCATGTATGTTACCAGAGCTAACTACCCTCCACCCTGAAAATAATGGGCTGCCAGGCTTTACTGTGTCAAGCAAGTCCTGAAGGCCTTGCTTGATGGCCAGATTTTCATCGTAAGAAGCTGTTTTGATATTGGTATGAATCAGATCAAGATATGCGTTAGAATAGGCGAACTGAATATCTACCGTGCTGTCAAACCGATTATATCGGCTTAAGCTGTTCAGGATTCGCATCTTGGTCAATGTATATTCATTAGAGTTGTAGACCATCTTGTTCAATGACAGAATATCCACATCCGCGGTTGCTAAATCGTATAGAAAATTAGTTTCTATGCCAAGCGCAGTCTGGATCTGGTTAGAATATAATGTGATCATACTTTTGCTCGACTCCGCCGCTTGTTCTCGTACGGAATTGGAGGCCGTGTAATTACTGTAAAGCAGCAGACAGACTAGAGGCAACGTAATGGTAATAAAGCCGACCGTTAACTTGAAACGCAAAGAGCCTTTAGGATTCATCGCAGTTCTTCCCCTATTCCTTTATGTCGGTATACCTTTTGCATTTTATTATGGCATATCTCATCAGGTTGGAAAAGAAGGAGGAGTTGGAGGTTTACTCTCCAACTCCTGCATATAACTTATTTCGTATTCGCTTTGGCCCACTCGTCTAGCTGTCGCTGCTGTTCTTCCAAAATCTTCTGGTATCCCGCAGCATTACGCTTAGCTTTATACTTGGCAATCGTTCCTTCCACATCATCGACAGCGCCTGAGTTCAGAACCATCTGGAACTCTTTATCTACGTTACCGACTGCAGCCTTCTCAGCCTTAACTGGTGCCTCATCGAAGGTAAAGCCAAGAGCGATAGAGCGTTCGGAACTTTCGTTGAACTTCTCGAATTGTTCCCACTTGTCAGCGTCTTCGTTTGCCCACAGGTATGAGATGAACTGATTTCCGAACATCCAACCGCCTGGGCTCGGGTATCCTTGTGTCTCAGCTGTTACGCCTTCTGGATAATCAATGACGTTGTCTGCTTTTTTAACATAGTGCGTACCTTCAATTCCCCAATCCAGCATAT
Organism: Pristimantibacillus sp. Z349TD_6; assembly: GCF_056173205.1. Lineage (NCBI taxonomy): Bacteria > Bacillati > Bacillota > Bacilli > Caryophanales > Paenibacillaceae > Pristimantibacillus (SeqCode) > Pristimantibacillus sp. Z349TD_6. The sequence goes on from NZ_CM149662.1 coordinate 5,743,245, forward strand.
TAAGAAGCTTAGCATCCGTATACAGCATATTAAGAAACATCATTGCTCTCTCAGGATCCTTGGAAGTACGGGAAATCGATAGCAATGCTCCATTTGCTTCACCTGTTGTTGTATAAGGTAGAGCTGTCTCAACTTGTACGAGCGGCAATCCCATTGTTACAGACATTTCTTTATCTTTACCAGGCTTCAATGATGAACCGATTGCAAAGGCTTTGCCGGCTTTCATCATGTTTTCTGCTTGACCGCTTGAATCTGAAGTCATAACATCCTTATCGAACCAACCATTAAGATTCCATTGTCTCATACGCTTAAGAAAATCAATAAATTTAGGGTCTTCTAGGATATCAATAGCTTTCAGCTCTTTGCTGTCACGTGAAATTATACTGCTATCGTAATTAGCTGCTCCCCAAGTGTTTGCAAATTTATTACTAACAACGGGTACTATACCTTGTTCTTTTTCTTTAATCACTTTAAACATTTCTTCCATTTCCTCCAGAGTTTTAACTCCTTCAGTATTGAATTTATATTTATCAACCAATTCTTTGTTTAGAAGGAAACCAAAACCTTGTGCGAATTCCTTTTTGGTAGGAACGCCATAAGTCTTGTTGCTAATTTGTGCGCCTTTCATAAAATCATCGCCCAAAATGGCAGGGATATCTTTACCGTGTTTTGCAATGAGATCTGTCAGTTCTACAAATTGTCCTTTGGATACGTCTAATCCATAACCAAACCATCCGGCAGTAAAGATGAGATCAAAGGATTCGCCAGAAATTTTCATCAGGTTAGTCTTGTCTGTCCAAGAGCCCCAATCAATCGGTTTCAATTCGATAGTTGCGTTGATTTTTTCTGTTAAGTATTTGCTCATTTCATCTTGAACAAGCTTTAGATCCTTAGGCACAGCACCAGGATAAATCAATGTAATTTTGTAAGGCTTGAGACTTGCAGCACCACCGGTCTCATTGGATGGTGTGTTATTCGTATCTTCTTTTGGAGTGTTGGAACCTCCTGTTTTGTTCTGTGCGCATCCGGACAGAACAAGCATAACAATGATGATCAGGGTTAATCCGATTTGCAGCTTTTTCTTCAACGTAACCAATCCCTTCTTCTCTTTGTTTTTATCGGAAACCTAGATGCGTATTCTTAACCTTTAACCGCACCGCTGGTGATACCGCTGATGTAAAATTTTTGAAAGAATGGATAAGCGACCAGGAGCGGCGCGACGCCGATAATGGCGAGTGCCATTCGAACACCTTCGGTTGGCATTTTGGAGAGAAGTTCGCCTACCTGACTGGATGTATCCGCCTTCATAATTAGAAACTGTACATTATTTAGCGTCTTGGTCATCAGGTACTGGATATTCATCAAATCTGGTTTATCGATAAACAGCATACAGTTGTACCAGTCATTCCAATAAGCTAACAAATTGAAGAGGGCGACTGTCGCCATAATTGGCGCTGAAAGCGGCACCACTAGCTTCATGAAGATTGTCAGCTCGCTCGCCCCGTCGATCGTGCCTGACTCAACGATAGATTCTGGTATCGTGTTGGCAAAAAAACTACGCATCAGCAAAACGTTAAAGGCACTCAGTAATAGATTGGGTATAATCATGCCAAACAGTGTGTTTTTGAGCCCAATCATTGTCACATAGGTGATATACCAGGGCACCATGCCTCCACTAAACAACATCGTGAAAAATAGAAGAAATGACATCGTGCGGCGCAGCGGCAAGTCTTTGCGTGATAACGGATAAGCGAAGAGCGCCGTTATAAACAAGCTGACCGTTGTTCCAATAAGAGTTACGAGAATGGTTACTCCATAAGATCTCGCAATCTGACCAAAGTCATTAAATAAGAACTGATAAGAGGCGAAATTAATTTTGCTTGGAATTAAGCTGTATCCGTTCTGGGCAATAGAACTCTCATCTGAAATGGAAACCATGAATACTAAAATGAACGGGAATAGTGACGCTATGCTGAAGAGCACAAAGAACAGATGGATAAGTGGAGATCGCAAACGTGATGTAACTGGCATCTGCTTGATGCCTCCTCTCTTTATGAATTTTTATCGATTAGAATAACGCGTCATCCTTGCTGATTCGGCGAACTGCGAAGTTTGCCCCTAAGATCAAGAAGAAGCAGACAACAGATTGATAAATACCGGCGGCAGTCGACATTCCAATGTCTCCACGCTCAATCATTGCTCGGTAAACAAATGTATCGATCGTATTAGTTGTAGGCATTAACGGACCTGAGTTCATCGGTACTTGATAGAATAGACCGAAGTCTGAACGCATAATCGAACTGATCGCTAGCAGCGTCATGATGATAATCATTGGCGAGATGAGTGGAATCGTAATCCGAGTCATCTGTTTCCATTTGTTAGCGCCGTCGATGGTTGCCGCTTCGTAAAATTCCTTATCAATACCGATAATGGCCGCAAAATAAATAATTGCCAAATAGCCGACATTTTTCCACGCATTCACAATAACCAAAATATACGGCCAATAATCCGGCTCATTGTACCAAGAGATCAACTCGGCGCTAAACCATTTGTCTAACTGTCTATTGATAAGCCCGCTATCGGTATTTAAAAAGCTGTATACCAGATAAGCGACAACTACCATTGAAATGATATGTGGCAGCAAAAACGTACTCTGGTAAAAACGGGTGATGACTTTATCTTTGATCTCGTTGACCAACAGTGCGGCAAGAAGCGCAAAAGTGGTATTCACAACGATGAAAAAGACGTTATACATAATCGTATTTCTCGTTATCAGAAAAGCATCGGGAGAACTAAACAAAAACTTAAAGTTGTACATTCCAGCCCAAGGACTGCCCCAAATGCCATCTACATAGTTCAGTTCCTTGAAAGCTAAGATGACTCCGTACATAGGAATATAATTGTTTAAAATCAAGTACGCTAGCCCGGGGACCATCATAATGAGTAAAGCCCTGTATTTCTTTATCTTTTTTTTGAATGTTCGCATTCGGCTACTCATCGTTGTGGATGTATCGTTTGATGCAAACGCCGTCATAAGGCTCACCCTTTCATGTTGTCGTTCTCTGTCTCTCATTATAGTGGGCTGTTAATCATGTGAACTACTACAATAATGACATATCTTTATCACGCTAATGACTAGTTGTCTCAGAGCATGAATTAGGATATTGACGGTTACAACGGGTGCTCTTATGCTAAAAGCGTGAACTGGTCGTGTCGTTTCCTATTAATGGAAGACACATCCTTCACGAGAGATTTAATATGAGGGAGTGAAAGATGATGAAGCAAACTAAGGCTGTACAGCGGGTATTTATTCTTGGAATGGATGGTGCGGGTAATTTCGTACAGCAAGCAGACACACCGAATCTAGATGCTTGGCTTCCACGTGGAGCCTACACCTTTGATGCGAAGGCGGAAATGCCGACGATCAGTGCAGAATGTTGGGGATCTGTGCTTCATGGGGTACAGCCTGACAAGCATAAATTAAATAATGAGAAGGCGGCAACACTATCCTATCCGAGTGATTCTCCCTTTCCTTCCCTCTTTCGACTAGTAAGAGAACAACAGCCAGAGGCTAAGCTTGCTTCCTTTAGCAGCTGGAGTCCGATTAACTCCGGTATTATTGAAGATAATCTCGGCGTACATAAAGTTTCTTTGCCGGATGCGGAGCTTGTCTCTTCTCTTCTCGTTTACATGGAAGAGAATCAGGACGTTCGTCTGTTATTTTTACAACTGGATGAACCGGATGGCTCTGGACACCGTTACGGCTACGGAGATGATTGTCCGGAGTATTTAGCTGCGATAACTACTTGTGACGAACTAATCGGCAGTGTGTTGAAGCGATTAGAGAAGTTAGGTCTTATGGAAGACAGCTTAGTTGTGCTTCTCACTGACCATGGCGGAGGCGGTGATAACAAATACAGCCATGGCAGCGCCCATCCAATGGACCGTGACGTATTCTGGGGGTGTATAGGACCTGGGATTAATAGCGGTCTTCTAAAAGGACCTGTATCCATAACAGATACAGCTGCAATTGCTGCACTTGCGCTAGGATTAACCTTGACTCAGCAATGGGATGCTCGCTTACCAGAGGGATTGCTTGATAACACATGGGCATCCAAGAGCATTACTATCGTCGATAGCAAAACAGCTGCCGCCGAGGAGTCCCACAATGGCTAAGTCGCTGCGGTTTCGAGAAGATGGGAGCTTCAAAATTGTGCAGTTCACAGATCCCGAATTTTCTTCATACGAAGCGGAAGAACAAAGGATGGAAGCTATGATGCTAGGTATCTTGAAAGACGAGCAGCCTGATCTGGTCGTCTACACAGGAGATATCATTGCTTCAGCTGGTCACCCTAACCCGGTAGTCGCATTTCGACGCGCTTGCTCCGTGCCTGAGAGCTTGAACATCCCTTGGGCTGCTGTGTTCGGCAACCACGATACGGAAGGAACCGTCACGCGGGAGCAGCTTCATGCGCTGCAGCTAACCTACCCGCATAATTATGCTAAGCCTGACCCACCTGGCATTCATGGCTCCGGTAATTATGTCCTTACTGTAGAAGGTAAAGAGCGCGAAACGGCCGCAGCCCTTTATTTTCTGGATTCAGGCAGCTACTCTCCGCTGGAATATAGCAGAATGGGCTATTATGATTGGATTCGCCGTGATCAGATTGATTGGTACACACGCGAGTCCTATCGCCTTACCGGAAGCAATGGCGGAACGCCACTGCCCTCCCTCGCCTTTTTTCACATACCGCTCCCTGAATATAACGATGTATGGGACTTCGGTGTTTGCTACGGAGAGCGTAATGCTCCTTTCTGCTGCGCGCCTTGGGTGAATTCCGGCTTCTTCGCAGCTATGATCGAGATGGGCGATGTCATGGGTACCTTCGCTGGCCATGACCACGGCCACGATTTCTGGGGCGATTGGCATGGCATCCGTCTTTGCTATGGCCGCACGACCCGAAACGCATACCTGGATCGGCCCTTTTTAACAGGAGCGAGGGTCATTTCCTTGAAAGAAGGAGAACGAAGCTTCGATACTTGGCTGCACTTAGAGGATGGAACGGTGCTGTCAGAGCAGCCTAAGCATGAGCCTGAGGGACGTACACCGGAGAATGTTGCTATTTACTTGACATAAGCAGCACCGATTCGAAAAGAAGCTACTTTATGTATTTATAATCATTAACGATAGTTTCAATTTATATAAAGAGTGGCCGATTCAACTGCTCAAACCAATCGCTGCAGGAATTTCAAAGAAATACCTTCAGCATCCGACTGAACATCACTCTTGCTCTGACAACTGCGACCAATTCTCAAATCTAAAAGTATGTTTTTCATATTTATTGTTATTTGATAAGGTAGTTAACAAAAAAATCAGTGTTTTCATAAGCGGATGACCCTTTGTATTCCAAACGAATACCTCCTGACTTTTACAAACCGTTAATCAGATCAGCTTCTTCCAATATTCACGGCTTCGGGCATCCATCAGCTCCGGATCGGACAGCTCGAAGCGGCGTTCTTCATTGTCCGTTACCATCCAGCGGCTTTCCGTTACGGGTTGGATATTTTCATGAAGGTTATCCATGACCAATGCTGCCGGGCCATAATTCGTATCGACCTGCAAATACCACTCGCTGCCTCTTTTTCTAACGGTCAGGATTTGTGTAATGACAGGAATCATATAACTTCGGTCAAGCTCTTCTTGTACCGCCTGAAAGCTATCTTCCGCGAGAAGCTTCACATCCTGTATCATTGCAATTTCAAGCCCTTCCGCCGAGCGAACCGAGATGAACCTATCGGGCAGTGTATATGGAAAACTGCGAATAAGTGTTACGCGGGCAAAACCTTTACCTTCCTGCTCCAAATGCAAAATACCGTCAGAAGATCGGAACAAACGGATTTGACTCGGCTCAGAGCGGCTTAAAAAGAATAACGGGTTCATCTTATCCGACCTCCGATGGTATTTTCGCTGTTTGTTTTTGCGATTCGACCAAACGATAATAATGCATTTGTTTCGCGTAAAGCTCTTCATGCGTCCCCATTTCAACAATGCGGCCTTGGTCGAGGACTACAAGCCTGTCTGCATGACGTAAAGTGGATAAGCGATGGGCAATCGCGATGGTGGTTCTTCCCCGGATTAAGCGGCTTAACGCTTCTTGAATGAGCCGTTCCGTCTCCGTATCAACAGATGCCGTCGCTTCATCTAAGATCAAAATCTCCGGATCAAGCAGCAGCGCTCTCGCAATTGCGATACGCTGTTTCTCCCCGCCAGATAAGCGGTGTCCGCGTTCCCCGACGCGCGTATCGTAGCCTTCCGGCAGACGACAAATAAAATCATGGGCATTCGCGGCATGGGCAGCTGCGATAATGGTCTCCGGCGGACTATCCGGACGGCCGTAGGCTATGTTCTCAGCAATCGTACCATCGAACAAAAACGTTTCCTGAAGCACGACGCCAATATGCTTCCGGAGACTCTCCTGCCGGATATCTCTCAAGTCGTGCCCGTCAAGCGCAACGCTTCCGGCATTCGGGTCATAAAATCGGCAAATCATGTTTATGAGAGTCGTTTTCCCTGCACCGGAGCGGCCAACCAGCCCGATCATTTCACCGGGACGTATGGTGAGGTTAATATCTTTTAGCACCGGTCGTTCCACTTCATACCCGTATCGTACACCATGAAAGCGGATCTCGCCAGAAACGGAAGAAAGCTCCACCGCATCCCGTTTATCAGGGACATCAACCTTGGCATCGATGATTTCGAGAATCCGTTCGGCCGAGCCAAGCGAGCGGTTGAGCCAGCTTAATAGCTGCCCGGAGGCTTGAACAGGCCCGAAGAACATGAGCAAATAGGTCGTAAAGGCGGTCAATGTTCCAATAGACATGGTGCCGGACATGACCGAACGTCCTCCCAAATACCAAACAGCGATGCCGAACACAGCCGTCAGTACCGTAAAAATCGGAGATACGCCAAGCCAAAGATTGCCAAAGGAAATCGTGCGATTGATCCATTGATTATTCACCTTGTCAAAACGGTTTTTCTCGGCATTTTCCTGCGCAAAGGCTTTAATGACTCGAATGCCTTGTAGCGCTTCGCCAATCACATTGTTGACATGCAAAGCGGATTGCCATTGCGAATACCAAAGTGAGCTCAGCCTCTTCCACAGCCAATAGAATCCGGCAAACAAGAATGGAGTCGGGATCAGAATCATCGCTGCCAGCTGCCAATTCAGATGGAATAGCATAAACAAGATGCCTACGGCCAGCAGCATCTGCGTGATTAGATACACCATGCCGTTCGTCAAAAACTCTTTTAATTCATCGGTATCATCCTGGATGCGGCCGATAAATTGAGAGACCTGGCGGTGATCGAAGAAGCGCATCGAAAGCTTCATCAAAGCGCCGAACATATCCCGGCGGATCTCCCCTACCAGTTTCCCGCCTATTCGAACGCCAAGGTAGCTTCGAATGACTTGCATCGCCGCAGATAACACCTGTACAAGGGCCAAACCGCTTGCCAAGGCAAAAAGCATATTCAAGCTTCCAGACGGTTTGGCCACTTCATCCACAATCATTTTGATCAAATAGGGTGGGATCACTTCAATAAATACGGATAAAACAAGCAGCAGCGCACTTACCAGCATGGGGCTTCGGTACGGGGTACAATAAGCCGCCAACCTGCGCAGCATGTACCATTTGCTGCTACAATTTAAACACTTGCTTGTTCCGGGAGAGACGGTTTTGTCGCATTTTGAGCATCTATACGTTTCCGTACTTTCTTCTAGAGCTGGGAGGGTAAGACCTCCAGTTTCGTCCCCTTCCGCCAACCAGTTCCTTATCGCGGGAATTGCCTGTCGAAAAGGCTCGATGTACGGAAGTGAGAATCTCGCAGCTTCTATCTCGCCATCACCGGTTATAATAAAAAACGATGCTCCGCCGAAAGCCTCGCGAACGGATACATCGATCATGTTATTCTTATGGAAGGTCATGATGGTTTTCCCTTGCCCGTCCACCATTTCCATGGTTAAAGTCTTGAAAAAAACCTCGTAATGCCTAAATCGTCGTAGGGTGAAATCCACATCCGCCCTTAAACGGAGCCATGGATTCTCCGTATCCTGTTGTTCGACTGCGACGCCGTTAACAAGTTTACCAGCTTCCCGCTTCGCATTCTCCGTTTTCAATTTAAAATACTCCTTTGTCAATGCCACTCTCCGGCAGTTACATAGAACGCTCGTTTTTTACTGCGCACCATCGAATCACTTTGTGCCATTTAGGTACACGCAAAGCCAGTACAGCAAGCAGCATGGATCTCCAATGATTCGCGGCTTGAAAATGGTTGTTACGGCGAACGCCGGACCATCGTCCCAGAATGCTTGTGAACGGTACGGGATCATCCGGCTCATAGCATGTATCTCCCTTGAAGATAAATAATTCCTTTGAGCCGTCCTGCTTTACGGCGTACAGCCGGTGTCCGATCAACGCACCTTGGTCCGTAACAAATAAACAGATATCGCCAAGTTTCAATTTTTCCCGTTGCACGGACAAGAAAGTGCTTACGTTTCCTTCCTTGATCAAGGGATACATGCTGATACCCGCAGAGGGCAGCTCGATCTTTCCGGTTCGCTGGATTACTGCTGACATAACTTGCGTCAAATCATGCATTTATTAGCAGTCCAGCCTCAATCAGCATTTCAACAAACGCCTGAACGTCAACGAGGACAACTTCCATCTCAACGCCGTATTCGGTATGTACTTTTTTGGCCAGCTCCGCGACAGTTGGAAATTCGGGAAGAATCGACCAAATATAACCTCCAAGCTCGTTCACTTTCGTGATGGCGTGGGTGTCGATGTTCAGCAGCAGCCACTCGCCATCCAGCTCAGCCGTCTCGATATTTTCCCGTCTCAGCAGTGTTTGGTCTGCCAGTATCGTCATGATATCACTCCCCAAAAGGTATCGTTTTTCTGAAAATATAGTTCATAAGCCGGTACGCCTTCTACCGCCTGCTTGCAAAGCGCAATCATCTTTGCCGTTTCCTGCTTGTTATGCTCCCAATAAAAAACCTTATCCAGAAGTGAAATCAGCGCGTCGCCTTTGCGGATACCTACCCGCCTTACATCCTGCGATTGGATCAGAAAATGAATGCCTGCCAAGGGACTGCTTGGTAGCTCGCATGCTTCTTCCATTTCACTCCGAAATGGGGAATCGTGGATTGTAATCGAACCATCCGGCTCAAACAATAGGAGCGTAGCCTCATCGGAAAGAATAGGACGGGGAACGGAAAGATCAGCTACCGTCGACTTGCCTGCTCCTGATGGCCCGGCGAACATCCAAGCGCGGTCATCCTCCACCACGCATGACGAATGGATGAGCAGCCCTGCACGCCGATGGATCAGCCAGGCGCTGTAGAGATTGATTAAGGCGTGCTTGAGTGCAAGGTCATCGTGAACATAAATTTTTGCCTGGCTGTAATCAGGTGTTGTCACCAGCTTATAGTCCGCACGGATATAGACATATTCGCCGCCGTTCTCTTGAATCTTGACAGGACCGTCGTCGAAAGGTTTCCCGTAAAAGTCATAGACCTCCACCTGAATGTCAGGCGCTTCAAGATTTCTGCTTGCTTCAAAGGAACGAAAACGCGCGGTTAATTCATCATATAAAAAGGTAGTTTGAATTTGAAAATCGATCGAACTCCTGCCGACCTGTGTATGCAATGTGTACGTCATTATGCACCGCCCGTTCTTCAGAAGTTATACCTGAGAATAAAAAGGGAGCAAACTCGATCGTTAGCTCCGCTTCTCAGATAAAATCTATCATTGCTTTCTAGTTAACCTCCGATAAAATGCCTGCAAAACATAGGTTTAAAATTACGTTTTTGGCACCATTCGTAGCCACCGACTTTATCGCTTGGTCTCGCTGTTCCAAATTCGACAGTATGCTGCGTAAGTACTTTAGGAGCTTCATATTTTTTCATTTCGTTCACCTCCTTTCAAGGAATTTATGTCATATTATAGTTATAGTCAATGATATTTATGAAATTTAGTAAAATAATACTACGATAAAATGTATTAATACCTGCTTTTTGTATATATAAAACGAGAATATTTGATTTAATTCTTCTTTTGTTTGGCACGAATGGTTCGAATCCAAAATTGTAGTCTTCTCTTATAGATTTTGGCATAGATTTTGCCCATCGGCGCATTCGAATCCGGGACATCTGATCTATTGGCATACTTTAATAGGTCCAAGGCATAATCTCTTGGCGGCAGCAGTAAATAACGCAGATGCGCCCACTGTTGTTTAACCGAATCATAGGCGACGAAGGCAGAAAACAGATGGAAGCCATAAAATCGCCAGTTTCTGATCCCGAATTGGGCATTTCGCATCAGTTCGATATTCCAAAGCGGCCAGCGTCTCCGTACGTTTAGCGGCTTGGTTTCATGCAGCTCGGGAAACAAGTCATAGACAATTGTCAGCGCAATTAGTACTTTGGCATAGTTCCCATCGCTCTTTGCCTGTGCAAAGAGCTGGCCGTAGTCTATTTCTGCGCTGCAGCATCTCAGGACGTGCAAAATATCGATAACGTACTTCAGTGATAACATATTATGGTTATAGCCATGAAGGCATAGGTAGTAAAAGGTGTCCTTGGCCGAAAGCTCCTTCACCAATTGATAGGGAGAAATTGGTTCTGCATCCATCCAAAAGCAGCTCATATCCGTACCCGAGACATGTTCGCGCAAAATATTCCAATGCAGCTCCACCCCGAGCAGCGGGAAATCCTCATTCGCATAAAATTTATTCAACAGCATATGGAAATGATCCGCATCGTCTTCTATATACCGGATAAACTCATGGCGCTCCAATAGGGCAACCGCCTTATCCAAATCTTCTGGACGTACAAGCAGATCGATATCGGATGTTCCCCTGCCCGAAAAATGTCCAAAAAAACGTTCAGACAACCTAATACCTTTCAGCACGATCACTTGAATTCCTGAACGCTCAAACACATCAAGAAGCTTGTACATCTCGGAGCGGATCAGCATGTTTTGAAACAAAACAGCATCCACACCCGATTTAAGCCTGCTTAGGTGCTCGGAAGGCACCGCTTCCAATAAGCCGCTGCTCTTCAATAAATAATAAACTTGGGGAGCGACTTGGAAAATATCGATATCGTCAATTGCTGCTTTAGCCGTCTCCTCGGAATCAAATAACGGATGTTGGTTTTGGTAGATTCGGCTTATAAGCGTTACCGCTTTCGAGTGTTTCATGAGCCGCTCCCTTCACTTTCGTTAATAAACTAGTTTCGGATTTATAATGTCGTTTGTGGGGGTATGCGTATGAAGCCAATTGAGAAATTTTTCTAATCTTCGAAGATAAATCGGTTATCCGGTGCAAAGATAAAGCGCCTGTCTTCAACGCGCAGTAATAGCATTTCACCACCTATAAAACGAAAAGACCATCCAAAAAAGGCAATCAGCCTTTCTAGACAGTCTTCTAATTCCGATCACCTATTTTTTGCTCTATACGCCACGTAGTTCCATTATCTTTAGACAAAAGGATAAAAGATAAATCATAATGGCTTCCCTCCCATATTTCACGAACATAAATTATTTTTTTAACTCTTCTGAATTAATCTCATCTTCTACTTCTGATATTCGATACCATAGAAATCATTATCTTTTTTGTTACGATATTTCTCATTATTTAGTTGGTTTTGGTATATTTCTAGGGAATTCGTCAAGTCACTACTAAAGAGTTGTATATATCGCTCTGCAATCTGCCTAATTTAAGACGAGCCTATACTATAAATCCAAAAGCGTTTGAAAGAGACTGTTAAGTCACTCTATAAATTTTATATGGCAAAAAAAAGAACAAGCGCGAAATCCCTGCTTATTCAGTATTTGTGTCAAGATAATACTTCTGTTAGATGTAGTTCTGCTGTATCTTAAAGAGACTATTTCCAACAATTTCTTTAAGAAGTTAAGCTAAGAGGATTAATATTATCTTCTTTCGCTTAAATATTTGTCTCCATTTCATAGAATAAAGACAGAAGAGCCTTTATGAATCAAGGTTTTTTCTGCCATCTGACTGTTCCTTTATTAACTTCTCAATTACGTTATACCCCTAGTTAATAGGATGATACGCCCAACTCATGTTCACTCCGAATTACATATCCATTTGATGGAAGGAAGATAAATAAAAAAACAAAAAGGCTCAAGCATTATACATGCTTGAGCCTTTCATCATCAATCATCAATCCCTCTTATAAAAAGCCTCTTTCTTAAACTCAGCATAATCCTATTATCATTGTAAATGTTCGATTCTTGTTCAGATGACCATGATCAAATTCTCGTTAGAGGTGAATACCATCACTTATTAATGGTTATATTTTTTCATATTTATTGTTACTTGATAAAATCTTCAACAAAATGAAGCTCCAATACGACTTCGGCTTGAGTAAAATTTACGAGCTCGTTATTAACTCCAATCCCTGCTACGCTTTCCTGCTTGAAGGCAATTCTTTAATTCAAAATAAGCTCATCGTCGCCCATGTGCTCGCTCACTGTGATTTTTTCAAAAACAATGCTCGCTTTGGCGTTACCAATCGCAATATGGTCGAGAGCATGTCTGCTACAGCCGACCGCATTCATCAATATGAAATGGATCATGGCACGGAGGCGGTCGAGAAGTTTATTGATGCCATTCTTGCTATTCAAGAGCATGTCGATCCGACGCTCATTAAGCCCTATCAATTGGATAAGAAACGTTATATCGAAATGGTGCAAAAGGACAGCGAGCGCTCGGAGTGGAAAATCCCTACCTCCTCTTACGATGACCTGTGGAATCTGGACCCGGATCGGACGGCTGCCGCCGCATCAGCCGCTCAATCGCAGGCCGCTGACGCAAAGCGGTTCCCGCCTCGCCCAGAAAAAGTTGTCATCTGGTTCATAGAAGAATACTCCCCGACCCTACAGGATTGGCAGCGTGATATTCTGTCTATGCTTCGTGATGAGTTGCTCTTTCAGGAAATGCACCTTAACCGTTAGTAATATTAAACGCATAGCTAGGGGCGGAGAATCAGGAACTGCCTGACTCCCCGCCCCTATAGACTTACAACAATGAAGTGATGCTGCTCTCCCCTTCATCCACTGCGCTTTCGATCTCGGCCATGGTCGGCATGCCTGCTTGAGCGCCGAATCGCCTTACCGAAATCGATGCTGCTTTTACCGCTAGGCGAAGAGACTTTACAGTATCCCACCCAGAAGCCAAGCCAAAGACAAATGCCGCATTCAAGCAGTCTCCCGCTCCAGTTGTGTCTACCACCTCGACGAGCGGAGCCTGCACGGTATGCAATTGCCCATTTAGCATAATAGCAGCCCCCTGCTTGCCTCGCGTCAAAACAACCTTTTGGGCAAACGTCTTCTCCCAGGCCGCTAATGCTGCGATCCAGACATTCTCCCCAGCTGCTTCCGCATACTCCGCCAGCTGAGCAAATTCCGTTTCATTCGGTGTAATATAATCGGCCAGCTGCAATATAGCGGTTGGCAGCTGCTGCGCAGGCGCCGGATTGAGAACCGTCGCCACTCCTGCTTCCCGCGCCAATTGCAGCGCCTCCTTCACAGCATCGAGCGGAATCTCCAGCTGTACTAAAAGCAGGTCCGCCTGTTCAATCACAGACCGGTACTGCCTCACCCGTTCCGCGGTCAGCTCGGCATTTGCCCCAGGCACAATAATGATCGAGTTATCGTCTAACGTCCGGGTAATCGCGGCGATTCCAGTCGCCTTATCTTCCAGTATGTCAATGGCATCGGTGTTTACGCCGCTTTGCCTCATTTCACTAAGAATACGCTGCCCGAAAACATCATTACCGACAGCTCCAACCATCTGCACATCCGCTCCGAGTCTAGCGCAGCCAACCGCCTGATTAGCTCCTTTTCCCCCGGCAACATAATGGATGGAGCTTCCGGGTATCGTCTCTCCTATTCGAGGCATTCGCTCTGCGCTCACGACCAGATCCATATTCAGGCTGCCGACAATGACGATACGCGGCGCCCTTCTCAGGCTTATCTGCTCCATCATTAACGGGCACTTTCCTGAATTTTACAGAACAGATCCCGGAATACGTCATCCCTCCGGATAAAATGGACGCAGCGGATAAAGTGGCGGTTCGTATCCACGCTCCAGCGGAAATCATCGGATAAGCGCGGGCTGTGAACCAGTGTGCTCCAACACCATTCGGGGTTGTTCAGCCAAGCGATGACCGCGATATCCCAAATGACTCTCGAATAGCCAAAATGGTCGGAGGAGCAATTCTCATACGTCTCATATAGATAGTCGCCGATCTCTCCTTGCCCCTTCACGTAATCCCGAAGCTCGGAGAGCGAGGTTTGAAGATGCGTGGCTACACCAAGACACGGCATTAAGATGAGCGGCACGCCGCTATTGAACATCAGGCGAGAGGCATGAATGTCCTGCTGCAGATTAAACTCCCTTGTATCGGGCCAGTGCAGCGCATTGCCCCCAAGCCATACGACGACAATGCGTTCGATAATGGCCGGCTCTAGGAGCAGGGCCGCCGCGACATTCGTAATCGCTGCAATGCCGACCACGTACAGCGGATCGGAAGGATCGCTCGCCATCGCCCGCTTCACCAAATCCCGTGCCGCTTCGCTGTCGACAGGCACAGCGGCAGCGGGCTGAAAGGAGGTCGCGCCGTGAAACACCGGTACATCCTCTCTTCCCAATATGCGCCTGATTTTCAGAATCTCTTGATAGCTCTTCTCCATGCCATCTGCTGGACCGGTAGACAGCTCATTAAAAAATGGCGCCGCATAAAAGGCTTCCACGATCATATTGTCAGCGGACAGCAGCGCATACGTAACGGCGAATTGATCATCTATTTCATTAAAGGTGTCCGTATCCAGCACCATTCTTATTTGTCTACCGGGATGCGCCAGGCGCTTAACCATCTCTTCGGGCGAAATTACCGGAAATGTTGTCATGTAGAATCCTCCTAAATCTCATCATTATTCTGCTATTTATCCGTAAGCAACTTCATCATACCAAGGCAGCTCCCTCGATAATGCCGCCCTCCGATAAAATGCCTCGGCCTGTTTCTCATCCAAACCGTTCATCAGCGCCAAAGCAAACGCTCCGGCCAGTGCCTCCGCATGCTCATGCTCACCAAACGTAATGACCCGATTAGCCGCCATATTTTCATTGCTCTCCGGTACGATAAGAATGTCCGCTTGCGAACTGACTATGGCATATTTATTCAGGTCAGGCCTCATGTATACGAGCACAGTTGTCGCGCCGGCTTCCTTGGCATATCTTAGCGCCTTTATCAGTAACGGCTCCGGCAGGTTTGTTTCCATAAACAACGAATCTCCTGGCATCAGCCGGTGATATAAGCGCTGCAGCCTGCGTTCCGTTATCGGGCCTTGCTCCCATGCCTCGCAAAGAAACACATGATTATGCGCAAGCTCGCTTACCAGCTCCTGGTCAGCGATGCCGATATAATTGACATCCGCCTTCATTCTTGCCGCAGCTATCGCGATTCCCGGCGATTGAAGCACATAGGTTCTAGACATGGCCGTTCCTCCTCATGACTGTTCCTCTACTTGAATCTCCGTATGATAGATTCTATACGTCCATAAAAAGCCTTGATCCATGAGTTCGGAGACAGTAACTGCCGCTTGAGGCTTTCTGCCCTGCGGCTGCCAGCCGAATGCGTCTTTGATTAAACCTGC
Organism: Pristimantibacillus sp. Z349TD_6; assembly: GCF_056173205.1. Taxonomy (NCBI): domain Bacteria; kingdom Bacillati; phylum Bacillota; class Bacilli; order Caryophanales; family Paenibacillaceae; genus Pristimantibacillus (SeqCode); species Pristimantibacillus sp. Z349TD_6. Next base: position 5,758,989 of record NZ_CM149662.1, read on the forward strand.
ATTATGATTGCGAGGAAAACCCGTATCTCCTTGATCAATGTTGTACAGAACCTGCCAGCCGCCTTCATTCCGCTCAAAGCTTTGTCTGGAAATTACACAAACCTGAGAATAGGAGGAGATAAAGCCAGGAACGCGCTCGCGGTCGAAGGGCGTACCTTCCCTCGTCAAATAGTACAGATCCTGCTGCCGGTCCCACATGAGCGACGGGTTAAATACGGCTACCACACCTTCCTTATCCTTGTTCGTTATCCCTCCCTCATGCATCGCTACTTCCTCCGTTATGATCGGATGGTCCGCATCCGAGAGGTCAAAGTCTCGCCAAAAAGTTCTCGTTCCGGTCAGGCGCCTCTCGTACTCATGTACGGATTGCGTATACAGCATGCGGAATTTCCCTTTGCCATCCAGCGATATTACGCAGGGCTGCCCCGCACCCCAATGAAATACCTCTTCATAGTTCACGATGGGGTTGCCATCATATTTGACATAAGGCCCTTCGATCTCCTTGGCAAAAGCGATCCCGATTTGGTTATGGTAGCTGTAATGGATATCGCAGCCTAAGAAAACCATCATCCATGGGTAGGTTTCACCCTGATACCGAAATTCCCCTTGGATGACATCGGGATCGCATACATGGATGTTATCCCATCCCAGCCGAGAAGGCTCAAGCACGCGGAACTTGTCCCCGAATTGCCACGTACCGTCCACAAGCTTGCCTTTTCGCGCATAAATATCATCGATAACAAGGCCTGGCCACGTATTGGCACAAAAGAAAATATACATCGTTTCCTCATCGGTACACACAGGCGAAGGGCAATAATTATATATCCCCTCCACCTCATCGAACATTTGATATACCCCAGCTTTAGGCATCGATTTCCCTCCATTGTTCCAAGTGGCTATCCTTTAAGAGACCCGACCATAAAGCCCGTAACGAAATACCGCTGCAAAAAAGGATAGACGCATAAAATCGGTACGGTGCTCACCATGATGGCTGCCATCCGAATCGTCTGTACGCTGATCTTGCGCTGTACCTGCGGCGGGATATATTGGCTGTTCGATATGACGTCCGCTTCCCGGATCATTTTCATCAGCAAAAGCTGCAGCGGCATTAAATCTCTTTTGGTCGTAAAAATCATTGCATCAAAGAACGAGTTCCAATGGTACACCGCATTCCACAGCCCGACAGTGGCCAGCACGGGCACGGAAAGCGGAATAAACATAGACAGAAAAATGCGAAACTCATTGGCCCCGTCAACGGTTGCCGACTCATGCAGCTCCTCCGGGATCTCTCGGAAAAACGAGTTGAAAATAATCATGTTAAACACAGAAAACATAGACGGAATAATATACACCCAAAAGGAGTTAATCAGCGCCAGGTTTTTTAATACGAGAAAATAAGGAATGAGTCCCCCGCCAAAAAACAAGGTGATCAGATGGAGCCAATAATAAGGGCTGCGCCAAATTAAATTTTTCCGTGACATGGCATAGGACACCATCGCGGTAAATAGGATACTCGTTAAGGTGCCGATGACGGTGCGAAGGATGCTGACCTTAAGCCCCACGTACAACCGTTCGTCCTGTAGCACAACGCCGTAGTTAGCAAGGCTGAATTCCCGCGGAAACAAAAATACCCCGCCCCGCATATAGTCGCTTCCTTCGTTAAAAGATCCGATAAGCACAAAATAAATCGGATAAATGGTAATGACGCAAAAGAGTGCCAGAAAGGTGTAATTCAACACAATAAACAAGTCGAACCGTTTGGTAACCATTTGTTCCCCTCCTAAAAAATACCGCGCCCGGCAATGCGTTTGCTAAGAAGATGTCCGGCCACCAGCAGCACCAGCGCTACCAGAGACTTGAACAGCCCTACCGCTGTCGTGTAGGAATAACGCATCTGGGTGATCCCCATTTTGTACACAAAGGTGTCTATAACCTCGCTTCGTTCCAGATTCAACGGATTTTGGAATACCCATATATGATCGAAGGACGAATTAAGCAGATTGCTGACGGACAGCAGGAAAAAAACGATGATGGTTCCCGATATGGATGGAAGCGTAATATGCCAAATCCGTCTAAACCTTCCCGCTCCGTCAATCGTTGCTGCCTCATACAAAGTAGGATCTATGGAAGTAATCGCCGCCAAATAGATGATCGAGCCCCATCCCAGCCCCTTAATGATAGAGGTGATGATGATTAACCCCCAGAAGGCCGCGGCCTCTCCCAGTATCGCGACTGGCTCATCAATGAAACCGAGCTTCATCAGAATCGGAACGACAACGCCCGACTCTACGGACAGCATATTAATGACGATTCCGCCAAAGACGATCCAGGAAATAAAATGCGGAAAATAGGTGATCGATTGCACGAATTTTTTGTAGCGCTTGTGAACGATCTCGCTAATCAAAATGGCAAAAATGATCGGTGCCGGAAAATTGATCAAAAGCTGCAGCAAATTCAGTCCAATCGTATTAAACAAAATATCTCTAAATTGATAATCGTTAATAAATTCCTTGAAATAAGCGAATCCCACCCAAGGCGCCTCCACTACGCTCTTCATGAGATTGACCGAGTAATCCGCTTTCTTAAACGCAATGACAATGCCAAACATCGGCAAATAATTAAAGATGAGTATAAAAACAATGCCGCAAAGCGCCATGAACTGGATTTGCCACTGCTTCCATAATCGTCTAGGCAGACTGGGCTGCGGTCGAAGCTTGGTCAAAGCGGTTTCTTGCTGCATCAGATGTGCCTCCTCCTGTCCCCATTAGCAGCCCGTGCGCCTAAATACGGCAGACGCACAGGCCTATGTTATCGGTTGTTATTTGTATAGCGGCCAGGAGTGCTTGATACCGAGTGCTTCTTTTGCATTTTGGAACAGCTCATTCGTGTACGCATCATATTCGGACCTGCCCATTTCGTCGAGCTTCGCAAGCGTGTCCTCGTAAATGCTGCGTGCCTTCTCCTCCGATTCAGCCATGATGATACGAGGCAGCTCTCTGCCCCAAAATAAGGAGAGGCGATTGCCCGTTTCCAGCATCTTGTCGCGGTTTGGATGATCCGGAATCGGTTTGCCGCCGGAAGCGCTCGTATTATAGCTGTATGGAATTAACGGTTTCTTCATATTAGACTCCGCCAGATAGCTGTCCACGGGTTTATCCGGCTGAGGGAACAAATCTCTTACCGAATACCAGTCCATCAGCAGGTTGAAGCCCATTCCCCATTTTTTCTCCGACCCGTCACCCTTGGCGAGCGTCTCCTTATACTCCTCTGTCCATGCGATCGTGCCATCCGCATTATACGTATACGTTTCGCCCTCCCAGCCAAAATGGACGATATGCTGGCCTTCCTTGCTGCTCAAAAACTGCATAAGCTTAATAATCCGTTCATGCGCCTTGGATTCCTTGCCCACCATCGTAACGAGCCAGCCGAATCCGCGGATGTCCGTCAATACCGGATCCTCGCCTGCATAATTTCGCAAAGCAAATGCTTCATATTGCGCGGCGTCGTCATTGTTATACAGCGTACGCATGGAATCGGTAAAATCCTGGGGCGCAGTCAAGCTCGAAAACACTCTGCCGCTCGCGATTTTCTCATTAATTTGATCCCGTTTATCCGTAAAATTATCTTTGGAAATGAGTCCTCTGTTATAAGCATCATTTAAGAAGCGCAGCGTGTCCCAATACTTTGCGTCATACCTGCGGTTATTGTAGGTTCCGTCTTGCTTCTCATAAGGAATCGCAAAATTTTCGACCAGCCAGTCGAGCGAGCTATTCCCGTTTGAAGTAAACTCATAGAGCTGAAGCGGAATTACCGGCTTTCCGTCATACGTTTTCACTTCATTTTTCACTCGTTCCAATACATCCAGAAACTTGTCTGCTGTTGAAATATCCGGACGCCCTAGCTGCTCGTAAATATCGCTTCTCAGCGTAAAAGCGCTGTTTGATTCAAGCTGCTCGCCGGGCTTTAGCGCATAGCTGGAATAGGCAAAGTTAGGCAGGACGTACGTATTGCCGTCTGATTCCTTGTACCAATTGAAAATATCCTCATAAGGCTTAAAGTCTGGAGCATATTTCTCAATCAGCTCGTTTAAAGAGATGAGATAACCGCCCTTCGCAAGGCTTGTTTTGTAATCCATCCAAGACTCCACCGTGATGATATCCGGAATTTGCCCGGTAGCGATCATGGCTGACATCTGCTCCGAGCCATCTCCGGCTGGCGTAATGAAGTTAATATTAAGACCGAATTTGTCGCGAATCAGCTGCGAGAATTTATCCTTGCCATAGTCGCCGCTATATTTCCACCAAGACAAATTCACGTACCAATCAATATCCAATACTTCCTGTGCTGGCGGATTCGTTTCGTTCGTGTTTCCTTGTTGCTGTTCCTCGTTGCGATCGTTTCCGGTGCAAGCCGGCAAAACCGTCATGGCCGCGAATAGGAATAGAAGCATGGTCAACATCCATTTCTTGCTTCTCATTGCGTAACCCCCTAATATGCTCATTGCTGTTTTTGATTGGCTAGGCCTATAACCGTAGCTCCATTGTATGGGGAAACCCAAAGAGCCATCTACTTTGATATTGTTACCTGATTGACTATCTTTCGTTTACCTGCAGCTGTTCGCGGTACTCCTGCGGGGTCATCTGAGTAGCCTTCTTGAAGAAGCGGTAAAAATAATGCTCGGACAAAAAACCGACCGCTTTGGAGACATCGCCAATTCGGTACTGCGGCTCCGCGAGCAATTCCTTGGCTCTTGCAAGCTTCATCTCGTTAATCGTCTCCGATAATGCCTTTCCTGCCTTTTGCTTGTACAAGCGTGACAAATAGGAAGGGTTATGACCAATGGCAAAGGCCATGGTCTTCAGTGATAAATCGCCGCCTAAATGACTAATCAGGTAAGCATGAATGCTTTGTACGACGCGGTTTTCTTCATTTTCTTCCGCAGGCAGGCACTGCTCCAAGATATACTTTGCCAATCGCTGCAGCTGCTCCATCTGCCAATCCCAGTTATTCGATAGGCCAGATTCAATGCTGGCTTGCAGCTCCGAAATCCATTTCGGCATTTCTGTAAGGTTAAGCTTCTCCAAATAGGCAAGCAGCAGAGCATAGATCGAGCTGGAAATTTGCATACAGACGATCGTATGCCGACCATAGAAGGCTTGCTCCCCAATTCGAAGCAAGAGCTCCAATACCCGATTGAACTCCTCTTTGTTTTTGTGCTCCAGACAATAGGCTAAATGCTCATAATGCTTAAAGATCTCTAAGCGGACCGGAAAGCTATTGCTCTCCTTCTCTTGACCCGTACGCTGCTGCTCATCTAGCAGAAGCTGCTGCTTCTTAATCGAAGAGGTCATATTATTTTTTAATTGGTCGAGATGCTCGCCTAGCTGCGACCATCCAAACGGATGGCCGCCAATGGCAAACGACATCGACAGATTAAGCAAATCCCGGCAAGAGGATTGAATGCCTTCGAAGGTGCCATAGACAAAATGGGAGGTCATATTCATCGTGCTGGCAATTTGCATATGATCGATCCACGGCTCGGCTTTGGATTGCATCAGCCATATGATTTTCGAACGGTCGTAAATAAAGGAGTAATGAATCATCGATAATGATAAATATTCGTTGGCAATGTTTTGTACCGCGTAGAGCAGCAAGGAGCGATCATACTGCGAATAGGGCTGCTCCCATTCATCCACTTTAGCGATTACCGCAAACAATTGCTTCTCTGGCAGCAAAGGGATCTGCAGCTCTTCAAGCTGCTGAGGCAAGGACTTATAGGCTGCTTTATCACCAAGGAGCAGACTTTCAAAAAACTCCCTTTGCAGCGCCCCAAGCGCCTGCTTCACTTGTTTTTTCGCGTCTTCTAGCAAGGTTTTGGCTTCCTGCTCCCCTTGAACAAGCTTAATCGCGGCATAAACCGCCGCTATAATGACCTCATCTTCTTCCGTCTTCAAAATATAATTAACGGAGCCCTGCCGAATGGCCTCCTGAGCATAGTTAAAATCGTCGTAGCCCGATAGAAAAATAACCTTGCAATACGGCCATCGGGCGACAATAATTTTCTGCAATTCCAATCCATTCATGCCTGGCATCCGTATATCGGTAATCACAATATCCATCTGGGTCGTCATGAGCACATTCAAGGCTTCAGCTGCTGAATAAGCGCCTGCGACCTCAATTTCCGGGTGCCGGGTGGGACTAAACAGCTCCACCAGACCATTCACGACATATTCTTCGTTGTCTACAATCAATAACCGGTACATGTTCGGCTTCCTCCTCAAATTAGCTGGAATGAATCGGCAATCGCAGCATGACATGCAGTCCGCCGTCCTTGCTGCGACCAATCGTCAGTCCATAGGATTGTCCAAACTTCAACTGGACTCTCCGATGGATATTCAAAATGCCTGTGGTCTCAATGTCTCTACTCTGAGACAATAACAGCTGCTGCAAGCTCTCAACCGTCGCTTCTGTCAGGCCGATGCCATTATCCTCGATGTGAATGAGCAGCTCTTCCTCCGCCAGCTCAAACCAAATACGCAAAATTCCCTGCTCGTGATGATCCTCTAGCCCGTATTCAAAAGCGTTTTCTACGATTGGCTGCAGAATAAGCCTCGGCACGATAAGCTGTTCTACTGCTGCCGGAAGCGGCTCGATTTGAACGGCCAGCTTGCTTCCGAAGCGCAGGCTCTGAATGCCAATGTAGGCTTCAATATGCGACATTTCTTCTTTGAGCAGAGCCTCATCTTCCTTGTTGCGCGTAATAAACCGGAAAAATTGGCCTAAATTTTTGGTCAGCCGCTTGGCGTTTTCGATATCATCAAGCTGGATGATCCGATTCAGCAGAAAAAAGATGTTATATAGGAAATGCGGGTTAATTTGAGCCTGCAGCTGCTTTAATTCGGCCCGGTTCAGCCTCAGCTCATGCTCATATACGTCATTGATCAATCCTTCCAATCTGCCGGACATTTTATTGAACTGCTGATATAAATAGTTGAATTCATCCTTGCGGTCCGATTCGAGCAGCGTATTGAATACCCCCTTCTCCAATCGCCGGAAAGCTCCTGTCAGCCGAATCATCGGCTTATGAATGAGGCTGTAAATCCAGGTGGAGAAGAAAATAATAACCAATAGCGATGTCGCCGCCAAAATGAAATAAATCCTTTTGTACCATTTGATAGGGCCTAGAAAGCTATTCTCCGGTACGTAAGCGACAAGCGTTGCATCCAGCAAGGAGGACGATTCATAAGCAAAGACGAAAGCGCTGCCATCAATCATAAACCTTCCGATTCCGCTAGCGTCTTCCTCTGCTTTGCCCAGCTGCAGCAGTCTAAGCAGCTCCTCATTATTCATTCCTTCTTGCGGCAGCGAGCCGAGCAGCCATTTGCCCTCATGATCAACAATTAACGCTTCGCCTCCATTATAGGTCGCGACTTCCCGCAAGGATCGTTCCATATTTGTTTTGGACAAAATGATCTCCATCCATATTTTCGGAGTACCCTCCTGCATCTCTTTTTTGGGATAATGCTCGCCCATGATGAGCTCGCCTTGATCGGAGCCAATGTGCTTACGCGAAAGGTAAAGCCTCTGCAGAGCCTCGACATCCGCTTCCTCTACCTGCTGCACAATGAGATCATTATGGATCGTCGTCTCCAAATCCGTCAGCATCAGCTTGATCTTATGGACAAACAAGCTGGAATCCTTGAACTGCTGCAGTCTTCGCTCAATATCCTGTTTGGCATAGATAACATCGCTGTCTGAATAAATGGTGTGGTACCTCATTAAATTTTGTACAGAGCTGTCCAGAATGTACTTCTGCTTCATCCGGATCAATCTTTCCATTTCCAGCTCGAATGTATTTAAATAAAAATGGGCATTCGATTTCAGCGAATTCGTTATCTCGCCTGAAATCGCTGCTTCACCTGAACGGTTAATAAGCGCGCTAACAATAAATACAGGGATAATCGCTATCAAAAAAACAAGAATCAGCTTCTGGAACAGATTGATGCCTGTGGTCGGGATTTTTTTGAAAAAACGTAATCTCATCGCTGCCAACTCGCTTCCCTTTGCCCTATCGATTAGGGTCTCCTTTACTTATTCTGTAGCATGAAGACTACTCCTCTGTCTTCTGTTTACCTCTTCCTTCCCTAGCAAGTAAACAAAAGACAGTCAAGATATCGAAGTAGCTAACTTTTCGGTGAAATGGCTATGATTAAACAGACCTAAGCTAGGGTCACAGTACACACTTGTCAGGGGGAAAATAGTATGGGGAAGCTCAAAGCATTAGGTTTGCTGGCTCTTGTTCTTATTTTCGCAGTATTGCCGCTTCAGTCCGCTAAGGCAGCCGTCTTGTGGAACTCACCAACGTTAACAGAGGTATACAATCCCACCGGCAACACCTACGCATATGCGCCGACGGTTATCCGCGACGGCAGTACGGAGCATATGTGGACTTGCCATAATGCGCAAGATGGGGTTATTAAGGACCATATTTTTTATACCAAAATCGTAAACGGCAGCGTGGTCGAATCCAAATCCGTGCTTGAGGCTGGGCCAGAAGGCGCTTGGGACAGCTATCATGTGTGCGATCCCGCTATCGTTGCAGGCCAATTTTATTATTCAGGGGTAATGTACGATTATGCGTTGTTTTATTTGGGGAATGACGTGAATGCCAGCTACCATAACCAGATTGGCGTCGCTTTCTCGAATGACTTATCAGGCGAATGGGTGAAATATCCCTCGCCAATTATAGAGTACCCTAATGATGGCTATTGGGGAGTCGGACAGCCTTCTGCCACAAGCATTGACGGCCAAGGCGGGCTATTGCTGTTTTATACGAAAGGAGATCCGAGCGCCACGGCAGGCTACCGCGTCCAATTGAACTTAAGCGACATGAGCGCGCCTGTGATTGGCACTCCGCTGCAATTGACGAATAGCGGATTAACCGACAGCAACGGCAATCCCGACTGGCTAAACAACTTTGACATGGTCTATGATCCGACGCGGGATCGCTTCTTCGCCGTACGCGATCAACGCCCATTCCCGAGCGATAATCCGGCTTACATCAGTGCCAGCCTGCAGGTCGTTAGCATGGAGGGAAGCTTTGTTTGGGGCGGCGGCGGCTCATGGAAGGTCGAAGGTGCGCTGAGCAGCGCCATCTCTGGGAAACCGCGCAACCATAATGCGGCGCTCCTTCGAACGCCTTATGGCACGCTTCCTAATCCAGCAAAAACGGAGGTTTATTTTACGGTTAGCCTTGCGGGTACAGCTTTAAGCACGATTCCTGAATATACGTATGACATCTGGCGGGTGGAAGGTGAATTAACGGATGGGGATAGTTTATTGGAAAAACCGCTAACCCATTTTAGCAGCAAGCTGTTCTCGGTTGACCGCTTGACTCACAACTTGAATACGAATGTGTTCGAGATCCACGGCAGCTCCAAGAAGAAAGTAAACCAAGCTTGGGTAGGCTATCAAATGTTTGACACGAGGGGTTATTTGATTGAGGCCGGGACAGCTTATCCGAATGCCATTAACGAAGAAGGAAAATTCACGATCCCCATCCTAAAGCCTGCCGGTATCGACAGCCAAACCATTAGGCTTGAGGTCTACTTCTTGTCAGCCAAAGGACAAAAGCTGAGCTCCAAATCAGCAAATTTATCTTTTTCCTTTCTTCCCTAACCGATAAAACAGGATTGGCCGACATGATGTAACGTTGAAGCGTTTTGGGCTTGGGGATGCATCTCTTGCAAAATACCATATGGAATGAACGAGGCAGCCCTCTTCGGAGGGCTCTTCTCTTTTTTATGTAGACATAGTTTCTGGCATCATTGCGAGTTGGAGAGAGACGGAGTGGTCCAGCTCGAGGTGGATCATGAAGTTATAACAAGGGTTGATTATTCACGGACAAACCTGGGTGAAACACTTCTCCCTATCACTCAATTCATGCGGTATTTTGTTTTCCTTAATCTGCTATACAGCTGAATAGTTGTATCTGCCAGCCTCTCCACAAGCAGAAAATATACCCTTTTCAACTGTGCATGGTAGGATCCGCCATTTTTATTTGTCGATTAAAACCTGCTGGGGTGTCACATACTAGATTCCGTATTGGTTGTAGTGGTTGTAGGGTTTGGTGTATTCATAACACATTTTTCCACGATCCAGCAAGGATACTCTGCCGTAGTTGTAATGACTTCTCCGTTAACTGAGATATTATTAAAGCCCCCATGTATCATTGCTTTAAAGGTATAACCATGTTCCATGTATCGGAAGCGTCCATAAAACCGTCGTTGCCATCCGAGACGGCCGCGAACAAATGAGTCGGCTTGCCGTTCTGGAAAAGCAGGAACGGCCGCTCCAGATTGCCCAGCGTCTGCACCGTGCCGTCATCCCAGCGCACCGTCCGGGAATAGCTTTGCGGCTGTCCATGCATGCTCCATTTCAGGCCGTCTGGAGACCCGGCGTAGATGCCGCCGTATTTTTCACCACATAGACGCCCTTCCATATCTTTGGCGATCAAATGGTATCCTTTCGCTGTTTGCCAGATGAACGGATCTTCGATATGGAACGACTCCGGAGGAAACACTGGCTCGCCGCTCAGCACCCGGTATGGTCCCTCGTAGTGATCCGCATACGCGACGCCAATCGTCATGCCGCCATGCAGGTTGCCTTCGTAGCTTCGTGCCTTGTAGATCAGCAGCACGGAACCGTCCTCCCGGACACACGGAGCCGGATTGGAGGTCAGAAAGCTATCGAATCGGCCGGGACGTGTTGGCAATATCGGTTCATCTGCTCTGCGCCAAGGGCCGAATACGCTGTCCGCGATAGCCAGGCCTACCCGTTTGTTCGCCCGCGCCACGATGCATTGCGGATCGGTTAACCCGAAATTTTCGGGCGGATCCGGATCGCCCAGCGGATGGGTCGAGCCCGTATAATAAAGTAAATATTTGTTGTTGTGCTTAACGATATGGGGGTTGTGCGTGCAGCGTCCGTCCCAATATTGCGCTCCCCTCGCCGGGAGCGCCACCTCGCGGAATTGGTATGGTCCCTCGGGCGTATCCGAGTCCGCCCTGACAATCTCCGAAGCCGTCATCCAGCCAGGGTGCATCGGCAGAGTCTTCGGCCAGCGCGAGGCAAACATATGGAATTTGCCGTCCTCGCCCTGCACGACTGAACCACACCATATCCAATAACCTTCCATTCGGAAGCCGCCGCCACGCGGAGCCGGCAGCATTATGTTAGTATGCATGTAGTGTCACCTCGCCTTTTCCCACTGCTCTATAATTGCTGCGAACCATGGTCTCTCATCCTTTCGAATGAAGTGTATAACCGGCATTCTTCACACAGCTATGGATCGACATAGCCATGCCGGCGGACCGACCGCCGGCATGCTTGCTCATCAATCAACCTAAGGCGTATTCAGCCCCACATCGTCGGCCGCTAGCGGGCGATTCAGCAGAGGCGCTCCGGAATACTCATCCGCCCCCACATCCGTTGTCGCCCGCATTTGGCCATCCATATCCGCCTGCACGAACGCGTATGTCCCTACAGCGGCGTCAATCGCCGGGCTGCTCGCGGTCAGCTTCTGGATGCCGCTCACCGTGGTCAGCAGCGGATTGATATTTCGGATCTGCCCCGAGCTGCGCGATATGTTGCTAATGGTGCTGCCATACCCGATATTGCCCTGAAACAGCGTATTCGTTGTCGCCGCCTCGTAATAAAGCGTGCCGGTGCTGTTGCGCACGATATTGTTCGCCACGACGGAATCCTGCGGAGCATACGCTTTGCCCGATCCAATGACGATGCCGGTTGTACTGTTTACAATCGTATTGTTGACGATAAGCGCCCGGTAAACTTTCCACTGTTTGCGCAATTGTTCGACCGTCGGGCTTGGAGGGGAGCCTCCAGTACCGCCATCGAAGTCGCCGTTTGGCAAGTAGATTGCTTCGCCTGTCAAATTCTCAAAGTAGTTGTTATAAATCTTATGGTCATTGCCGAACATCCGGATGCCTTCCTGATCCGACTCGACGCCGTCCCCGAGGAAGAAGTTGCTATATACGCTGTTGTTATGGCCGTGCCGCAGCGTCAGGCTGCCCTTGGACGTAAGGAATGTATTGAAGCGCACCGTATTGCTGCTGCTCTTGACCGAAACAATTTCCGGCTCGCCGTCGCAATTCTGAAATACATTATATTGTATCGTATTATAGCCGTGGGAGAGCGTTAGACCGGACAAGCCGAGACGGATGGTCTCTTTGCCGTTGGCTACCCATGGGCCTACATCATGGAAATAGTTGTATTCAATAATATCGTATTGCGAAATTTGACCTGAGCCATCCTGTCCTTCGTAAGCGATCAGCGGTTCGGTGTCGCTCTTCATTCCGAAGTCGTTCCGGTCGATACGGTTATGATGGCTGTTCGTGCCCCGCACTTGCAGCCACATCAGGCCACCGCCTGAGCTTGGCAGCGCAAACGTATTACGGGTCAGTCGCACATGGTGCGAGCCTTCAAGCACCACTGCGCTATTGCTTGTGTTCGTAAACTTTAATCCGTCCAGCACCACATGCGAGGAGTTCTCGACGCGGAAGCCCGACGCTCCCGAGATGATAGCTTGGCCGCGGTTTTTCGCCTTAATAACGATTGGCGCGTTGGCGGTGCCATTTTTGTTCTGAACAGCAAACGGGCTTGTACGCGAATACGTGCCGTTTGCCAGCACAATCGTTTTACCCGCTGTAGCATTTGCAAGCTCGGCAGTGAGCTGCGTGGAAGTGCTAACTTCGACGACCGTCCCTTCGCTACCGCTGCCGCTTGATTCGCTGCCATAAATTTCGACCTCTGCAAAGCTGTTCCATGCGTTCACCGAGTTGCCGTGGCCAACAATACGAACGTAGCGGACAGGGGCAACATCGGTAAAATCAAACGTCTGCAAGCTGTTGCTCAGACTGCTGACCGCTCCCGAAAGCGCTGTGCTGAAGTTGTAGCCATCATAGGAAGTCTGGATATCAAAGCTGAAAGTTCGCTCCGCCCCGTTGGTGAAGGCGATCTTCACGTATTCCACCCGTTTGCTCGATCCAAGGCCGTATTGAACCCACTCCCCGTCGCCACTCGCTGCCCAGCGCGTGCCGAGATCGCCGTCGATCGTATTCGCGACGATATTGCCGTCATCTCCACTAGCCATAAGCTGCGGTACGGTAACCGCCAGCTTGCTTGCACCCGGCGAAGGGCCGCTCGCGGTGCCGTACAGTTCAACTTCGGTATAGCTGTTCCACAGGTTAGTGGAATTGCCGTGCCCAACGACCCGCACATAGCGGGCTGGATCGACATCCGGGAAATCGAATGTTTGCAGGCCTTCCACAAGGCTGCTCACAAGTCCGCTGCTGACGGTCGTGAAGGCGGAACCATCCGTAGACGTTAAAATATCAAAAGTAGAGGTGCGGCTTGCCCCATTCAAAAAAGCAATTTTAATGGAAGACACTTTACGGTTTACGCCCAAATCGTACTGAATCCATTGCCCGTCGCCATTCGCTGACCAACGCGTGGCGAAATCGCCGTCCACCGTGTTGGCCGGAACATTGCCGTCATTTCCACTCGCCGTCACACTGGAGCTGCTAATTGTGAACTTCGCATCGGCCGCCCTCGCCGCTCCTGGCATTAACGCAACTAGCATACAGAGCAAAATCAAACATGTCATACTTTTGGTTCCCATAATTCTTCATCCTTTCTGTTATGAATTGATGGTTATTGAATCATTCCCTTCGTTCCGTCCGCACCTCCTCTCAAGAATACGGAAGCCGGGAGGTGCTTCCTGTCCTCCCGGCTTCGTGATTACGGCTCTTGATCCTGCTTAAAAAATGTGCTGGCTCCAGCCTTTGCTCTTCGCCAAAGCTTCAATATAATAGTAATCGCCGTAAATCAGCGATACGTTGATGTTGCTATTGACTGGCTTATGCCCGGTTGCACCGAGCAGAATGCCTTCATACTCCGGCTGGTCGAACGTACTGTAGTTGTTCGACAACGAGCGCAGAATGCGCATGGCCGCGCGCTGATATAAAGCGGCTTCCTCAGGAGGCACCTGCGACGCGATATCGATCAGTCCAGATGCCGCGCAGCTTGCCGCCGAGGTGTCGCGCGGCTCGTCCGTCAAGTCGGCCGCCGCACGGAAATCCCAATGCGGCACATCGTCTTCCGCCAAGGCGCTGATGAAATAATGCGCCACCCGCTTCGCCGCATTCAAGTAACGCGCTTCACCCGTATAGCGGTATGCGCAGCTCATCCCGTAGAGCGCCCAAGCTTGGCCACGCGACCAGGACGATTGCGGCGCGAAGCCCTGTCCGCCGTCATAACGCTCTACTTCGCCCGTCTCCGGATCGAAGATTACGATATGATGCACCGAGCCATCGTCTCGGATAAACGAGCGAAGCACCATATCTGCATGAGCAACCGCAATATGCTTGAAGCGCGGATCATCGCTTTCTTCGCTCGCCCAGAACAGAAGCGGCAAATTCATCATCGAATCGATGATCGACCATCCCGTCTGGTTGCGAGGCCACGCTCTAATAAACTGCCCGACCGGGTTGTACCGGCCTGCCAAATAGTTGGCGGCGAACAGCCCGCGCCGCCGTGCGTCCTGGTCGCCGGTCAGCTTGTAGCGGATAACCGATGTCGGCAGAAACTGAAAGCCAACATCGTGGTGGAAATGGTTGTCCCGCAAGTAACATTGCTCCATGCGTTCATCCCAAGGCTCTGCTTCCTCCCGATAACGCCGCTCTCCGGTCATATCGTACAGAATCCACAGAATGCCCGGCCAAAAGCCCGAAATCCACTGATCCACTTTGATCTGGTCATATTTGCCCGCTGCCGAAACATGCGGCGCTTCTGTCCAGCCCGCTTCGATCATATGATCAACTTTAATCTTCACTTTATCCCACCAATCCGACAGCTCGGATGGTTTCAGCTTCACATTTTCATTGCTCATTTCAAAATTCCACTCCTTATCCTAACCTTTGATGGCACCGATCAAGGCGCCTTTCACGAAATATTTTTGCAATAACGGGTATACCAGAAAAATCGGAAGAGTAGCTACCATAATCGTGGCGTATTTCAATGTCTCGCCGAGTATGATGATCTCATCCTGGGATGCTCCCTCCGCCATGGAGCTCGCCTCGCCGATAATCAATATTTCTCGCAGGATTAACTGCAATGGATACATCGACCGATCCTGAAGGAAGATCATGGCATTAAACCACGAGTTCCAGTGGCTTACTCCGTAATACAGGCCCACCACTGCAAGCACGGGCTTGCATAACGGCAGGAAGATGCGGAACAGAATGACAAAGTCGTTGGCGCCATCGATCTTGGCCGACTCTTCCAGCGCATCCGGCACCGCCTCGAACGAAGTCCGCATAATAATGAGGTTAAACGCGCTTATTGCGGTAGGCAGGATCAGCGCCCACAGTGAGTTCGTAATGCCTAGCCCTCTAACCAGCAAGTAGAACGGAATTAACCCACCGCTGAAAAACATCGTAAACACGATAAAGAGCGTAAGCTGCTTGCGATATTGCAGCATTTTTCTGGACAAGGCGTATGCCGCGAAGGAAGTGAGCAGCAAATTTAGAGCCACGCCTACAATGACAATAAATAACGTGTTGCGATAGCCGAGCAGGATCATCGGGTTGCTGAATACCGCCCCGTATGTTTCAAGCGAGAAGCCCAGCGGCTTCCAAAGAATACCCTTATGCGCCATCATCAGCGCCGGTTCGCTGAACGAAGCAAATGCCACGTACAGAATGGGGTACATTGTTGCAATCATGAGCACGGACAAAAACAGCGTATTGCAAACCCTGAATATATGTTCACCCAAGCTTACTCGCATGCGAACCCTCCTCTACCACAAGCCCGTATTGTTCAACTTCCGGCTTATCCAGTTGGAGCCGATAACGAGCGCGAAGTTAATCACGGAGTTGAACAATCCGACTGCTGAGCTGAAACTGAATTGAAAATCTTGAAGCCCGATTCGGTACACATACGAGGAAATAACATCCGCTGTCACATAAGTGGTCGGGTTGTACAGCAGAATAACTTTCTCGAAGCCAACGCTCATAATTCGGCCAATGTCCAGGATGAGCAATATAACGAAGACGGGCAGCAGCCCCGGTAGAGTAACATTAAGCATCTGCTTCCAGCGTCCGCCGCCGTCGATCTTGCAAGCTTCATACTGCTCGGGATCAATCGCAGACAGCGCGGCCAAATAAATAATTGTACCCCAGCCTACATGCTGCCAGATATTCGAGGAAACGAAGATCGTCCGGAAAAAAGACGGCTCCAGCAGCATCGTGATCCGCTCGCCGCCGAAAAATGCGATAATATCGTTAATGACGCCGTCACTGCTCGTAAAATCCTTGATCATGCCGCAAATAATGACAAGCGAAATAAAATGCGGCAAATAAGTGATCGTCTGAACCGAACGCTTGAACAGCGCATTTTTCACCTCATTAAGCAGCAAGGCGAGAATAAGCGGAGCGGGAAAACCGAAAACGAGATCGTACAAGCTTATCATCAGAGTGTTTTTAAACACCCGCCAAAAATACATTCCGCCAAAAAACTCTCTGAAATGCTCAAGCCCAGCCCACGCGCTGCCCCCAATTCCAAGCCTGGGATTAAAATCCTTGAACGCAATAATCGCACCGTACATCGGGAAATATTGAAAAATAATGAAATATGCCAAAACAGGAGTAAGCATGATGTACAAATACTTGTTCTTAACTATGTCTTTCGCGATATTAAGCGGCAGACGCCCGGCATGCGCGACTTTGCTGCGTCCCAGCTTCAACTGAGCCATCTATACTCCTCCTGTCCACATGCAGCATCATCGGCAGGGGATGGTTGCACCACCCCCTGTCCCCACGGCGGCCTGCAGCCTGCCGCAAGACGATACATGGAGTTATCTTTTGTTGTAGCGTTCCAAGGCACCTTGATAGATGTCGATTACATCGCGAATGCCCATATCTTCCAGCTGCTTCACGAAGCTGTCGAACTTGTCGAGCGGTTCGTTGCCCATTAAAAATTTGATAAACATTTCTTCCAAATACGTGTTGATTGCCGTCATCGTCTGCGCTACCTTCTTGCTCTCATCTACAGTAGGCGTAATGAACGCGGGCAAAATATGTTTCTCCGCGTCGGTCTCCGACCAAACCTTGACCGCCTCGTCCTGTTGCGGAAACGTGTTGGTCGTTTTTTGCTCATGCATCGGGAACGGGCCATTCGGAACCGTATATTGCGCCAGCATCTGCTGCGAAGTGTACTTTTCGTTTTTCACGATCATATCGGTAAATTTCGGGACGCCGTTGTCCATCGTGTAGCTTTCGCCTTCAACGCCGAAGTTGTACATTAAGGTTCCTTGCTCGCTAAATGCGAAATCCAGCCATTTTACGATCGTTTCCAGGTCTTTCGCTGATGTCGTCACGGCCGCGCTTGCTTTCGGGTTATATTTGAAATCGCGCTGTCCGGTGAATGGTTTTTCGCCTGCTTTCAATACCGGATAAGGAGCCGCTGCTAGATTAAAATCCGGATTTTGTGCTTTGCCGGACTCCAGCCATTTGCCCATGCCGCCGCCCAGCAGGTAAACCGTTGCGCCGGACTCGCCGTTCAGAAACCGCTTATCCAGCGTGTTGCGCTCGACGATTGGAAAGTCTTTATCAATCAGACCTTCGGAATACCACTGGCGGAACAACGTCAAAACATCTTTGTACTGCGGATCTAACGGACCGTATTTCACTTTGCCCTGATCGTCAATATAGAAGCCGTGCGACGTTTTGTATGCGCCGAAAAACGCATCCTGTAAATTCATTTTGTTCGCGTATAGTGCCGTCAGCGGTGCTGCGGCGCCCTTTTTCTCTTTGAACGCCGTCAAGACCTTATGCCAATCATCTATCGTGACAGGCAATTGCAGCCCCAGCTCATCCAACCAGTCTTTGCGCAGCATTGGTCCGCGGAAGACTACGCCTTCCGAGTTGCGTACCATCGGGAAGGCGTAATATTGGCCGCTGTCGGTTTTCAACATTTTATCCAGATCCGGATCAGCTTCCAGCATCTTCTTTAGATTAGGCGCATATTTATCGATCAAATCGTTGAGCGGTACGATAACCCCGTCTGCAATTGCCTTTTCTGGTCCACCTGGATAGATGCTCCAGTCGTACTCCAGCACATCCGGCAGTTTGCTGGAAGCGAGCAACAAATTAAACTGCTCTTCCGCTTGGCCGTCGGTCGGGTGGATGTAGGTTACTTTCACGCCGGTAGCTTCTGCAATCGCCTTCCCGATTGGCGCTTCCGCCAGATTCGTTGTAAAAGTAATCAGGTTTCCGTTGATTGGAGCCCAGTACGAGAACGTATCTTTGGTATCCAGCGGATAAACCGGCTTATTCGCTCCCTCGTTGCCTTTGCTTTCGTCATTGCCGCCCGTATTGCTGACGGCGCTTTGAGCTCGCTCTGTCTTGTCCTTGTTGCCTGAGCCCCCATTACTCGTGCATGCGGTTAACAACAATGAAAGTACCATTGTGATCCCCAGTGTAAGCTTCAGCCCTTTGTGCATCTTGCCGTTACGATTTTTCGCCATTGTGCCCCTCCGTTCTTTTCGTATCGAATATGTTGGTGTGAATACGCTTTCATCGTAACGCTAATCCAGTGCTACAAACCATTGTCAAAACCTCAAATATACTGCAATTTCTCAAAAAAGAAGGTAGCAAAACCGCAAGTTAACCGCTTTTTCTTGAAAAAAAGCCCGAGAGCTACTCAACTTCCCTGTAGCGCCCGGGCGTAATGCCTTCGAATTTTTTGAATATCCGGTGAAAGGTATTCACATCGTTGTAACCGACCATCAGCGATATTTCGCTGACATTATATTTCTCACTGGTAAGCAGCAATTTGGCCTGCGCCAGCCGCGTCTTGTTTATATAGTCGAGCAGAGATTCGCCCGCAAGATCCTTAAACAGTTTGGAAACATACGACGGCGTCATGGAGAAGGCTTCCCCAATCATCGAAATGTTCAGGTTCTCGTCTTGGTAATACTCATTAACATATTTCATGACCTTATCGATTAGCGGATTGCTGCAGTATTCGCGGTTATTATTAACGTAGCCGCACAAAAGCTCTAGCATATCGTATAGCTGGCTGCGCATCTCCCCAACCGTCTGGCATTGCATCAGGCGTTCGATGGCGCGCACTCCGTCAGGCATATCCGGCTTGCCCGCGATGCGGATTTCTCCGATTACTTTTTGCAGCGTAGCCATCAGATCGAACATGAGACATTTCGCTGTATGGAAAGGATACGGCTCTGTCGTAACATTTTTCTGAACAATCTCCCCGACGAACGTTTTCGCCTTATCGAGCTGGCCTTCGCGAACCATAACGATCAATTGCTGCTCGGCCTTGAGAGGATAAAAATAACCACCCGGAGCAGCCCCCTGGTTGTCGCTGCCGCTCAGGTCCGCATAATGAATAATGCCCCCGCTGCCTGCAATGATACGGTATTCCATCGCCTCGACCGCTTCCTGAAACGCCTGGAAGATGCCATATTCGCCCTCCTGCTGTGCACTGATGGCAGCGGTCAACTGGACATCGGCATGACTTGCGATGAACGACAACGTTTCTTCCGCGATGTGCTCCAGCTCCCCCCGCTGCTCCTCCGGCGATGATAGCTGATGGTTAACGATGCAAGCGAGCAGCTCCTGGTCCAGCTCTACCGCATAGGCGTTAACGGACTTACGCGCAACCTCCTCGACCACATTGGCGATCAAGAAGTGCAGCAACCGCTTGTTATGTACCTGATCCTCATCCTTCCGATGGAACTTGCCGAAATGCTCAATGCGCAGCAAGATAACAGAAAATCCTCCCAGCGGGAAGCGCAGGTCATAGGCTGAAAACGATTCGTGCAGCGGGATATGGCTGTCAAGCTGCCCCTTCAGCAACCGCTGCAGGAAATGCGATCTGAGTGTATTGTTATGCTGATTCAGCTTGTTATGAAGCTCCTCCTTCTCATGGAAGGTGCTGCTCAGCGCCTGCTCCAGAAAGGAGTATTCATTAGAGCCGCGATCGAATGTCACACCAGCCTTGAACGATAAGCTCTGAATGAGCGCATGAATCGGCAGGTAATTCCGCTTGAGCAGCCAATACGTCACGCCTCCGCCAATAATGAGGCAAAGCAAGATGCTTGCGATCGTCAATTGCTCTACTACGTTCATCTTCTGGTGGTATACGCCCGCCGGAAGCGTCATCACATATTTCCATCCCGTAATGGAAGAGGTTGTATAGGATGCAACAAGCTTGCTGCCGGAAGTTTCGATCTCCAGTTGCCCTGATTCTTCCGGCATATCGCTGTAGTGTAGAGCAGGTTCCGCCAGCGACTCGCCTGTAGACGCAATGAATCGGTTGTCTTCATCTAGAATAAAGATTGTGCCTTCCTCAGGCACCGACGCTTGCTCCAGCAGCTTGCTCCGGTCAATCATGAATAGCAAGACAGCTCCCGGCTGATTCATGATCGTTGATGTCGCATTTTGGGCATACATGACCGTAGGCCTCCACTCATTCTCTTCAGACACAACAACCGAGTGGTAGCCTTTAATGTACCATTGGTCAAAATATTTTTGAAACGACTGGAACGGCATTTGCTCTTCAAGGCGGATATGGTCGTATAACGCTTCGATGTTCATACGGTTGTTGCGGGCGATGACCGTATCGCTGTTTTTGTAGTAAATATAAATGCCTTCAAGAAAATCGTTAGCGATTTCATATACGCGCAAATCATTGGCGATTTGGTATATTTCGTAGTGATCTGAATCAGACAAAATGGGATCGGCAGAAATAAATGATGCGATTCGCCTGTTGAGGCTTACCTCGAGGCTTAGGCTCTCGATTCCTTTGAACTGGCTATCTATGGCTTGCTCCATCTGAACAAGAATGGATTGGTTGGCGCGGTTAATTTCGGCCTTTACAACGTTCAGCGTCGCGCCGTATATAACGCCGCTGATCAGAATGGGCACGAGCAGCACCGAGATGTATGAAAGCATCCAGGTCAGAAATACGCTGCGGTTTTTGTGCCGGAGCTGCTTCAGATAGATCGTCCACCGGTTTCGAGTTTGGGCCATAGGTTCTCCTCCATGTTAGCTTTAGTCGGAGTCGGGACCGACGTCAATTCTTGTTAGAATGGCCGGACAACGAATATCCTCGACATCCGCTTTCTGATTGTTGATACATACCGCCGGAGACGGCCGGTATTCATATATGGCCTGTTGCTCCTTGCTGCACACACGGTTGTAAGCGATTACACAATTCTCTGGCGCATAAGGAACCCGCTTGCCCAGCGTAATGCCATGACGACAATTCACAATCGTATTATTCACGACATGCGCGCGATAGACGCGCCAATGTTTCCTCAGTTCCTGCTGCGTCGGCGCCTCCGGATAGCCATCCGGACCCCCATCGTAGTTACCGCCGTCAATGAGCAGCGCATCCAACGTTAAGTTTTCCATATAATTATCAAAAATGTGATGGTCGTTGCCGTAAATGCGAAACCCGCCCATCTCTTCCTTCATGCCATCACCGATAAACACATTGTTATGAAAACGGTTTCCATGTCCGTGCCGCGCTGTCACTTGGCCGGCGGAGTTTTGGAATGTGTTGTACCGAATTGTATTATAGCAGCTTTTTACCGAAATAATCTCGGGCTCTCCGTCGCAATTTTCAAACAGATTGTGTTGAATCGTAATATAACCGTTCGAGAGAGAGATTCCGGACAAGCCAAGCCGGATCGCTTCTAACCCGTTGACGACTCGTGGGCCTATATGATGAAAATAATTATATTCGATAACATCATGCTGCGAAATTTGTTCCCCATCGCCATCAAATATGACGAGCGGACCAAGGTCGGCCTTTGGCCCGAACTCGTTGCGTTCGATCCGGTTCCAGCCGCTGCCGCTTCCCACCACAGACAGCAGGCTATACTCCGCCCCAACCTGTCGCGGCTCAAATCTATTCCGCGCAATCCTCACATGCCGCGAACCATCCAGAATGATAGATTCGCGCTGCTCGACCTGGAAAAGCAGTCCCCATACCTCTACATAAGCAGAGTTCAAGATGCGTATACTTGATTCGCCAGCTATCGTCGCTTTTCCTTTATTGACAGCGCGAATGCTTAATATGGCGGTGTCCGATCCCACTTTGCCTTCAACGATATAGTCTTCATTCCGCTCGTAAACGCCGTCTGCGAGCAAGATCGTGGAACCAGGTTCTGCCCGGCCCATGGCTGCCGCCAACTCGTCGCTGCTCGACACCCAATAAATAGTAGTCATCTTCCCACCTGCTTCCTATTAAATAGGCTGATATGATCCGCAGCCTCTGCAGGATCATATCAGCAACTTCACAACTTCTATTATGAAAGATACGTTTCCCATGCCATAGTGTGAAAAAATGAAACAATCATAAAAAAGTAAACTGAGGCTCAAAAATAGCTAAAATAATCGCCTTGCAACCTGTAAATCGCAACCTGCCGGTGGACAAAACATAAGAAAGGACGTATCCCGATATCAAATCGTGGATACGTCCCCTTTGCAGTTGCCTGTTTACCAGCCCGCTTAACCGAAAAAAAAGTATGCAACCTTCATCTCTTCTTCCTTCAACAGCAACTTTTGTGCTGCTTCAAGCAGGGGTGTGCGGTCATAGACAAGACTTTTCATTGCAATTTTGCCATCTGTAATCGTGAAATAGTGCGCTTCTTTCGACGGATCGTCGCGACGGCGGTAGGACACGCTTCCCGGATTCAGCCACAAACTGGAATCGCTCAAATAATGAATGCATCTGCGATGCGTATGTCCGAATATCATGCGGCGATCTCCTGTGGCCTCTGTTGTCTCGCCGTAGCGTTCCGCCCAGAAGGCGTCGTACTTGGGCAAGCTGTCAATCGTCAAATAGTTGTCGTACAGATGCTGCATCGTGTAACGATAGCCGTCCATTTCGAATGTGCGGGTGACTGGTATGCTTTCTAGGAAGGAAATTTCCGCTTCACCGAGCAGCCTTGTATTGCAATGTGCCCACTTGATCCCATCCTCCGCCACATCATGACCTCTATTGCCGTTTCGGTATAGGTCGATAATAATGTCGTCGTGGTTGCCGCGAACGCAAATCGCTTCGTTCTTATGCACCCATTCGATAACTTCCCGCGGGAAAGGCCCGTAGTCTACGAGATCTCCCGCGCAATAAATCAGGTCACAGCCTTGTTCTGCCTTGCGGATCGATTCCAATGCATAGACGTTGCTGTGAATATCCGAAATAATTAAAGCTTTCATAATCAGTTCAACTCCCAAAAGTTCAATATTCCCAGCAGTAAAGTCACCACTCTAAGTGTTCTCCCATTTGCCTAGCACACTCTCCCTCCTTTATATAAAAAGATGGAACTTTGATAAATCGTCAAAAGCTAAAACCGCACTCATATATTTCTACTTCCTATCTGCAATTTCTGGAATGGACATCAAATGTTAAAAAAGTCACTCATGAGATCGTACATTTTTGAGAAAAAAGGCACGTACGCGCTGCCTCATACTAGCTTCCGTTAGCTCAATAAATAGAGCAGGTTACCGTAGCACCTGCTCATCAATGTCTTTTATTCAAATCGTGACTCGTTTGTGCTCGGCAACCCTCAAATTCAAGGAGGGCGGGATTTTTTTCATCCTATTTAGAAGTTTAAATGATTAACTTGCTATTCCTATCCATTTTGTTGCGAAACCCTTATACATAAAAAGTCCGGAAATTGTCTGATCATTAAGCTTGATATCACAAAGCAGAAATTGGTCTAATTATATACTGTTCACCTGCAACTGTAGGAAAAGAAATTTCCTTAATATGCTGCTCCGACTTAGCTATAACTACTCCATTATTGATAGCTTCAACTTCTACTTCAGCATCTATCGTACAATTTCGTCCTAGCTTTGAAACAAGCTTGGCCTGCGAAAGCCTGCCGCTTGCCCATTCGATCCCTATCTCGAATCCGCCGCGCGCACGCAAGCCCGTTACGCTTCCCGTCTGCCAAGTATCCGGCAAAGCCGGCAGCAGTTGCAGCTTCCCTGCATGCGACTGCAGCAGCATTTCAGCAATGCCAGCCGTTACCCCAAAGTTTCCATCAATCTGAAATGGAGGGTGAGCATCGAAAAGATTCGGGTAAACTCCTCCAGCATGCCCTCTATCTGGGTCCCTCTCATCAACAATTCGCAGCAAATGACTAATTAATTTACGAGAACGGTTGCCTTCGCCAAAGCGTGCCCATAGTCCAACTTTCCATGCGAGACTCCAGCCTGTTCCTTCATCGCCCCGAATTTCTAAAGAACGGCGCGCTGCCTTGAACAAGTCACTATCGTGATCTTTCGTAAATTGACTGCCCGGATAAACGCCATATAAATGAGAAACATGGCGGTGATGGGGATCCTCTTCATCGAAATCAACAGACCATTCTTGGAGTCTGCCTCCTCTTCCGATTCGAAGCGGAGCTAACTTATCTCTCTTGCTGAGCAGCTCCTTCTGCCACTCCTCATCCACCTGCAGCACTTCTGCAGCTTCAACGCAGTTTGTAAACAGCTCCCAAATAAGTTCCATATCCATAGCGCTTGCCGTCGACACACCAACCAAGCTGCCATTCGCAGGATTTTTGAATTTATGCTCGGGAGAAGTGGAAGGCGATGTGACTAACGAGCCTTGATGATCCTCCGTTAAATAATCACTTATGAACAGAGCCGCCTGCTTCATAATCGGATATGCGCGCTCTTTAAGAAATAGGAGACTACCGCCAAATAAATAATGCTCCCATAAATGACTGCATAGCCATGCTCCCGCCATCGGCCATAGTGCCCAGACTGGATCGCCATGCCCATAGTCGCCTACAGGCGCTGTTTGTGCCCAAATATCAGTATTTTGATGAGCTGTCCAGCCTCTGATGCCATAATGCACCTTGGCTGTCTCACTTCCTTTAATTTTCAAACTGTCAATCAAATCGAATAATGGGTCGTGACAATCGGGCAATCCGCAAGTCTCTGCAAGCCAATAATTCATTTGCGCATTAATATTCAGCGTCCAATTGCTGCTCCACGGCGCCCTCGTTTCTCGGTTCCATATCCCTTGAAGATTAGCCGGCTGACTTCCTTTCCGAGAGCTGGCAATAAGCAAATATCGTCCATATTGGAACAATAGCTCTATGAGTCCATGATCATCAGCCCCGTGCATCCTAATCCGTTTATTAATTGGTAACTCTGATTCATGTTCCGACGAAGCCGAATCTAGTTGCAATTGGACACGATCAAACAAAGGCTTGTAGTCGGCAAGATGTTTATCCTTCAGCACATCGTAGGACTGTGCTGCCGCTAGCGATAATCGTCTCGCAACCTCCTCGGACGGATTCTTCCCCTCATGAGTAGGCGACTTATCATAACCGTTAAAACTAGATGCAGCAGTCCATATAAGCATAACCGAAGAGGCTTTACTGACATGCAGACCGCTATCATCCAGCTCTATCATTCCACCATCCGCTGTTGCTGTTAGCCCCGCTTCAAAGCGAATAGCCTCACTTTCCACTTCTTCTTTATATACGATTGGGTTATCGGTACAATAATAGCTTGGATCCACATGATCCGGACAGCGGCCATTCATGACGAGACTATCATCACGCACAGACATTCGATATTTTAGCGGACTCTGCATCCTAGCAGAGAAGTTAAGCGACGAAGCTTCGCTGGCAGTTAATCTCATTACAAGTATCTTATCTGGGTAAGAACAGAACGTCTCACGAATGATCCGGTTATTTCCCACCTTAAACTCAACACGGGCAATAGCAGTCGCCAAATCAAGGCTTCGTTTGTATTCGGTAGCTAGATCGCCATGATAAAAATCGAGTATGAGATCTCCTAATGGCAAGTAGGATTGTGTATAGGGACCCAACATAGACTTCGCTAACTCGTCTGCGTCTTCATATCGCTCTTCTTGCAGCAGCTTCCTAACTTCGGGCAACACCGCTAATGCATTCGGATTATTATCTCCCTTAGGGGGACCAGACCAAAGCGTATCCTCGTTTAGTTGTAATCGTTCTCTTTCCACACCGCCGAAAATCATCGCCCCTAGATGCCCATTCCCAACAGGCAGCGCCTCTGTCCATACATCTGCCGGCTTGTCAAAATACATATTCATTCACATTCACTCCTTTTCGCTGTTTCTCGGTAACTGCCAGGGGTAACGCCAACATATTGTTTAAATACTTTATAAAAATGACGAGGATTATCATAGCCTACACCCTTCGCAATCTGCTCCATCGAGAAATCAGATTCTTTACTCAGCAATGCTTTCGCTTTATCGATACGTATAGAACGCAAATAGGAGACGAATGTCATTCCGGTTTCCCTCTTTAGCAGATTACATACATAATTAGGGTGTAACATAAGATGATCAGCCACTTCTTCAAGTGATACGTCACGCATAAAATGGTCCTGTAAAAAATCCTTGAATTTACGAATGTTCATATTATTATCTCCAGGCGAGCGCTGATCGTCCTCGTCAGTATCATCATCTCCCCGTGCAAAGCCTTCTTCCCGCTGCTTTTCTTCCATTATTTCCAGTGTGACACGTCCCAATATAAGTGAAAGCTCCTTCTGATGAATCGGCTTTAGCAAATAATCAGTTACTTGTAGACGAATGGCCTTCTGAGCGTACTCGAAGTAATCATATCCAGACAAAACGACGAATCGCTTCACATGCATTCTTTGCGCTTCGCGAATCAGCTCTAAGCCGTCCATCTCCGGCATTTGGATATCGGTTATCATAAGATCTGGTCGGAATTGTTCCATCAGCTTCATTGCTTCGATTCCGTCTGAAGCGACTACGATATTGGTAAATAAAGTGTTCTCGCTCGTAACCATAAACTGCAAACCGTTTCGTATAACAGGCTCGTCATCGACAATCATCAGCTTTAGCATGATGAATCCTCACTCCTTTTCTCGAGTGTTAATTCAAATGTCGTCCATTTCCTCTCTTCAATTCTAACTTTAATACCTGAACTGCCTCCGAAAAAAGCTTTAATCCGCTCATTCACGTTAAATAATCCAATACCGCCCGTAAACGGAATTTTGTCCATCGGAATTTCACCTGCAAGGACTGCTTGTATAATACTCAAGCGGTCTGGTTTAATTCCCGCCCCGTTATCAGATATTCGGATTACAACCTCACCTGGCCTGTCTTCAATTTTAAAAACTATCGTTCCGTTACCGCGCATCTTTCCAAGCCCATGCAAAATACTATTTTCTATAATCGGCTGCAATATAAATCTTGGACAACGGAAATTGGTAATATTGCCCTCGATGGTCTCCTCGAAATGTAAGCGCTCCCCTATTCGAACGCGGTGGATGGAAATATAGTTGCGTACATTCTCGAGTTCTTCAAGTAGAGTTGCCTCGTCATTATCCTTAGATAGGCTGTAGCGCAATAAATTGCCTAACGTAAAGGCGATTTCCGCGATTTCTGTTTCATTCTTCATTAAGGCCATCATACGCATCGTTTCAAGTGTATTGTAAAGGAAATGCGGTTTTATTTGTGCTTGAAGCATCTTAATTTCCGCTTCCTTCTTCATTAACTCCGTTCGATGGACTTTATGTCCAAGCTCATCCATTCTTGTGATCATCTTATTATAAGCACCGATAAGGAATCCAACCTCATCCGTTCCGCTTTGACCTGGATAAAAAGCTAGCTTCGGATCCTCAACACTCCTCATATGCCGCGAAAGACGAATGATCCGCGAGGTAATGGACGATGCAATCCCGAAATAAAACACTGAAAGTACAGCTAGAAGCAATACTCCGACAGTGATCGTCCAACGCTGCTTTGTCTTCAAATCCAGCATAGGACCTACTTTGCTAATCTCAATTAATGTCATATTTATTTTTTTCAATTGAACGGCATTTACTAAATAGCTGTGCTGGTCAATATAATAGCTTCGCACACCGTTCTTCGGCATTCCAGCTATTGCTTTCGTTATTCGATTCGGATTCCAATTTAATATTTCTTCAGCAAAAATCAGCTTCCCATCCGTGTCGACGACCATTTTCCACGAAGTTTCACCGTTCTTAAGCATTTGAAAAAAACTGTTTAATAACCCGTCATTCGCTACAATTCTAAGCAATCCTATTTCTTTTGTGTAGGATTCATTATAAAGCTTCTGAGTGTAATGAATAACTGGATACTCGTTCAGTCCCTTCTCTTGGTAAGCCCACAATCCCCGGTCAGGGGAGAGCGCACTTAGCGATTCCTTATTGGAAGGATCAGAGAAGTCAGTCTTGTTCATAATATCTGGCGGTAATTTCAAGACCGCATCATTGTCTTTATAGATGGTAATGGCATTAATGATTGGATTGCCAGAGTACATGAATGTGAAGGCAGGCCCAATCTCCTTGCGATAGTTATAAATCATCTCCCACTCGTTCACAAATGTCCCTGACAAATAATCGGTTAGGTTCGTATTGTTTTGAAATAGCGGATAGGCGGACTCGATTTTAGATAATTCCAGTTCAAAATTCCCATAGGCTTGTTCCAATAACTGCTGCTTACTGGCTAAATATTGATCCAACAAATTGTCCGACATCTGCTGGTAGAAAATATATCCAAATACAACAAACGGAACACAAATAAGCATCACATAACCTATGATAAGTTTTGGAACGATGCGCATATGGCGAATTTTATCCAGTTGTTTGCTTATAACTCGCATAGTACTCCGCTCCATTGTCACAGGTTAGATTTTATTCCGTCCATTATAAAATGCCACTCAATAGATAGGAGCGGCTTGAGCTTCCACCCCGCCGCTTTCCTAAACATAAGTCGCTATGCATAAATCATTCTATTTGTTGAAGTTTGCTTTTACCTCTTCATATTTGGTATTCGCCCATTGCTCCAGCTTATCCATACCCATTTTATCGGCTTGCTTCACCATATTTTCAAATGCTTTCTTAGCCGCTTCCTCCGAAGTTGCCATGTAAATTTTGGCTTCCTCGTTATCAATCATGTTCGTGATATTGTTCGTCGTTACCTGCTCCTGCGAATCGGCCGCAGGCTGCACGAGACCAATCTCAGGCATGAAGGTTGTTAATGCGCTAAGTTCTTGGTTCGCTTTTGTAGTCTCTGTACCAGGCACATAAGTACCGAGTGCTTCATTAACTGCATTGCCAGCTAATAGACCCCACCAGTATACTCCCATGCTATTTTTCACTTCGTCGCTTGCACGGTCATAAGTAAAGATAGGATACCCTCCGTCTTCACTCATATTATAATCTGTTCCTTCAATGCCCCAAAGCGCCAAGCGCTGTCCTTCATCAGAAAGTAGAAATTGCATCAATTTAATCGCAGCTTCAGGGTTCTTATTTTTCTTCGTAATGAATACGCCCTGCCATCCACTTCCATAACGCTCACTTTTAAAGCTTTCACTGATTTTGGCCGGCAGCTGCATCCATTTGTAATTCGTATCCTTTGTTTCTGCACCAATTCTGCTTGCGCCGCTTGTCGTCCATGCATAAGCGAAACCTTTACCGCTTGTCATAATTTGCTTAGCTTGATCTTCATTTTTGTAAGCAAAGTTTTCCGCTTTAATATATCCGTTGCGGTACAATTCGTTCATGTACAGATACATTTGTTCAAGCTCCGGCGTCCGAAGCGCATGAACCAGCTTGCCATCTTTCTCCACCATTCCATCTTTCATTGCACCGAATTGCATGCCGATATAGCCTTTCGCCCATGCTGGGTTTGGGTTGAGTACCAGCGGGATCATATCTGGATATTTTGTCTTCACCATGCCTAACAACGTATTAAAATCTTCCATTGTTTTAATTTCGGGGTTTCCAATCGCTTCCATAATGTCGGAACGTACGGTTATACCAGCTCCGTCGGTAAGTGCATATTTTTCGTTTGCTTTCCACTCAGCTGCTGTGGAGAAATTATTACGGATCGTATAATACTTACCGTCTTCCTCTGTGTTCACTGCGATATATTCCGGATCGATTTTGAAGTCCGGTGCATATTGATCAATTAGATCCTGCCAGCTATAGGACATTTTTGGATCGGACAACCGTTTGATTTGCGCGCCGGTTCCTGTTGCAACGAGATCGGGAAGATCGCCTGACGCGATCATGAGCGGAAGCTGCTTCTCATCGGTTGCAACCGTAATATTCAATTTCACTCCCGTTTTAAGCGTAATTTGATCTGGAATCTTGCCCTTGAAATCTTTAAGCGGCCACCAGGTTTGATCAACAAACAAATCAAGCGTAACAACCTCTTTGGATGTATTGCCGTTATTGTCCTTAACATTAGTACCTGTACTCGTGTTTCCTTGATTTCCATTGTTGCTGCCACATGCGGCAAGCAATCCAGCAAACAATGTAACCGCAACCATTATAGCAAGTGGTTTTTTTGACACTTTCTTTTTCATTTCCGTTCATCCCCTTATGCTTATTATACTGTATATGGAATAGACAGCGTATCGCAACTCGTAAGAAGCGTCGCTGCCTTTGCTCCAACTTTTCAACCTTTTACGGATCCCAACATCATGCCTTGCACAAAATATTTTTGTAAAAATGGATAGACGCACATAATCGGGAATATCGAAATGACCATTGCCGTCACCTGTACGGAAAACTGCGTCACAGAAAGCTGTGCCGTATATTGCGCCGCATTCGCGTCACCGGGAAGCATCGTTTGATTAATAACCTCCATCATCCGATACGTAATCGTTCGCAGCGTATCCTTCTGAACGAAATAGGCAGAATCGAGCCAAGAGTTCCACTGCTGAGAGCCAAGAAACAAGCCCATCGTTGCCATCAAAGGAAGCGATACTGGCAGTACTATTTTAAGGAATACTCGAAGCTCGCTTGCGCCATCAATTCGCGCCGATTCCCCAAGCTCCAACGGTATTTCCTGAAAAAACGATACGGCTATCATAAGGAAAAAGATACTGAGCATAGTTGGGATTACGTAAACGCCAAACGTATTGAGCAAACCTATACTTTTCAGCACAACATAATAAGCAATCAAGCCGCCTGTGACATTCATTGCCACGATTACTATTAAGTAATAGCCCTTGCGAAAAATAAGGTCCTTCTTAGCCAAGCCGTATGCTACCATGCTAGTAAATAAGACACTTAATAGAGTACCGATTAAGGTACGCAGAACGGTAACCCCAAACGCGCGAATCCACTTCGGTTCTTGAAAGAAATAGGTGTAATTATCAAAGGTAAATTGCCTAGGCAGAAAGTAGAGCCCGCCTCTAGCTGTGTCTTCGCCAACATTAAACGAGGCAATCAGAACGTAATAGAATGGATACAATGTCAGAATAGCAATGATACCAAGCAACACATAATTTACTGTGTCTACAACTCTGTCCTCCGTCGTTCTACTCATTCTCATGGGCATCTCCCCCTTTCATGTCATTTTAAACGGTCTAATAGAGGCTAGAGCCTGAGAAGCGTTTCGCTATCGCATTACTGGTGACGATCAACACTACAGAAATAATGGATTGTATAAGATCAATAGCAGTTGCAAAAGCAAAGCGTCCTTGCGAAAGCCCGGTATTAAAGGCATATGATTGAATAATTTGTGATTTTTCATTATTAAGCACATTGCCAAACAGCATGACCTGCTCGAAGTTAGACCCTACCAAACCGCCGCCTAAAATACTGCCAATGGATAAAATCAATACGATTACAATGGAGCCCTTCATATTCGGAAGTGTCACATACCAAATGCGTTTCAACCTGCCAGCTCCATCTATTTCAGCAGCTTCATATTGTCCAGGATCAATTCCGGCAATCGCGGCAAGGAAGATGATCGTCCACCAGCCGGCTTCCTTCCAAATGGCCGTGCTCACCGCCAGCCCCCAGAATGAATCCGGGTTCGTCAATATGTCGAGCGGCTTGTCAATGAGACCAAGCGACATCAGCCCTTCATTGATCAGTCCCGTCTCGGAGGAGAAGAATGCAAAAGCGATACCAGATACGACTACCCATGATATAAAATGCGGCAGGTAACTGGCCGTTTGTACGAATCTTTTTACGAACGATCCTCGAACCTCTGTTAGCATGATGGCAAGCAGGATCGGAACCGGGAACGAGAAAATCAATTTAAGGATGCTGATCGAGAGTGTGTTGCGTACCAAGCTTGGGAAGTTGTAATCATTAACTAGTTCTTCGAAATAACGCAATCCCACCCATTCGCTTGTAAAAATGCCTGCAATGCCTGATGAAATGCTGTAATCCTTGAAAGCCATCAATATTCCAAACATTGGGATATAAGAGAACACTAACAAGAACGCTAGTCCTAGCCACACAAATATTTGAAACGTGATCTGCTTTCTGAAACGTCTGCTGAATGTGTCTGGTAAAGGACTAGTTAGAGAGGTTTTTGTAACAGGTTGTGAATTCGTTTTCATGTTTGCCTCCTTTCTATAGGCTTAATTATAAAAACGTTTTCATTCAATGAATACGGATCATTTATAAGCACTTAGGTATCCGATATTAAGGTGCTGTACATAAAACATAAAAATCCCAAACCCCTAAGTGATTAGGGGATTTGGAATTTGCTTCAGTTGGGCTATTCGTTTGGTTCTCCGTATCGGCCAAGCAGCATCCCATGTTCAAAGTTTTACTTATTAGACTGAGCTTGCATAACTTAACGAAACGTTTGGAGCTAAGTTATCTGCACATTCTTTAAAATCTGACCCACATTCGTATCATTCAGATGCTTTAAACCCTCCGATTGTCATGGTCTATACTAATCGTATACTCCGCTTCCGCAGAAAGCGCCAAAATCTCTGGCTGGCGATCTTCCAGTGGTCTGGATGGCATGTAGATGTCTCTATCCTTTAATAGAGGAGAAATCTTCAGAACAATCGAATGGCTCGCCAATTGATCACGAAATCTCTTTAAGCCTATTTTCCAAGGGACGCCGTTATAGAACTGATCTGCGACGCATTGTCCGGCAATATAGGCTTGTGCTACGTCTCCTGCGAAATCGACGCTCAACGTGATTTCGCTCGCTTCACCGAATGCCGAAGCATCTATGCGAATCTCCCATTCAGGTGCTGTGCCTTCTTGCCCCTTATCTTCGAATAAATATTGGAAAAAGTGTCGGTTTAGCGAAGAATCGCGGATCCGCTTCCATGAGAATTCGACTTCACGAGTTTGCAGGATTGGCTTGAACGCCTGGAATATCCCCTCTTTGTTTGGTGAAGACTTCAACGAAACGCCCTGACAAGCGATGCTATGTTCAACTGGAGGATAAACAGCAAATGCCATCCGTTCGGCTACAGTACCGCTAATGCGCAATCCTTTCTCCTTAAACACGACGTTTCCTTCGCATAGAATTAACCGTTCACCTCCAAATGCATGGCCCTTCCACAGATGCAGCGACTGCTCTTCGGTTATTGTCAGCACCTTAACGACATGACGGGCAACAGAGCGAACAGCGAATTCGCAGCCAGATCCCGGCTTCAGATCGGAAATGGCGAGCGTACCCTTCTCCCGTACCAAAGTTCCCTCTTTCAATTCGACATCGGAAACGGTATCCGATTCGAAGAAGAATTCGGGCCGAACGCCAGAAACCTCGAAGAATACATACAGCGTCTCCCCATCTCCACGAAGCATGCATAACAGCTGTGCAGTCGCATATTTCAAACGTACACCGTCCATATCCATATGGAATGGCCAGAAGAAGTAACCGTCCTTCTTAAGCGTAAATCCAGTTGCAGGAACGTTCAGCTCGCCTCCGGGTAACCGCAATTCAACCTGTACGTCATCCTTGTCTTTCATCTCCGTCAGTCTCTGGTAGTTGTTGAAGAACAGGAAGCCGCTATCTCCTTGCGCTCTCGCAACGACGCGTACCGTCTCGTTATCCTCCAAGGATGAAGGCCGAACTTGCGGAAAAACCACAGCCATGGGCGCCAGCTTATCTCCGAAATCGTGCAGAAATAAATGAAGCCGCTTTAGTTTTCTATAAGAATCCCTGATTCCGCCGAACTCTCCGAGCGGCGCCTGGAAATCGTAGCTCCGTACGGGCAACTGATTGCCTTGGGGATTGGATTCTTGCATCGTTGAAAGTTCTCCAAGAGGCTGGGTTCCTCCATGATACATATAATAGCCCAGCAGATTGCACCCGTTAGCAATCTTAATCATCGCCATCGCGCCAACGTCGTCCGCCTGTATGATGGGGCGCCGATGATAGGTAATTTGCACGCCGCCCCCAAGCTCGCAAGAGCCATCGGGATAACGTTCGATGTCTTCCAAATCTTTAATATCGACGGCTTTTTCGCCAAACAGATCGCTGCCGATGCTCGGATCGTTGCGTACCGAATGGAAGAAATAATGCGGTCCGGGAGGCAGTTGGTTTGTATGCTTATCCCAAGGATGATCCGGATAACCTCCGAATAGCGGCAGCATTTCGTCCTTCGGAATTCGTGCTCCACCAGGACCTCCCCAACCTGTAACCGTATATAAAGGAGCTTTCATGCCCAATTCTCGCGCGATACTCTTTAAGGTTCGCAAATGCTCAGGGTTATCCGTCAACTCGTTGTCGAATTGCATGCCGACGATCGAGCCGCCATCTTGGAAGGACAACCCTTCGATCTGTTTGGCAATTTCCCCGTAAAACCTTCTAACATACCGCAAATAGTCATCATCGTTTGTCCGTAATGCGCATCTTCCATAGATCCAATCCGGAAAACCTCCATTACGGCATTCGCCATGCGCCCATGGGCCTATGCGAACAAGGACCTCCAATTCGTTCTTCTGACAGAACTGCACGAATTTCCTAAGATCCTTGTCCCCCGACCAATCGAAGCGACCCTCTGTTTCTTCATGATAGATCCAGAATATATAAGTAGCGACGATCTGGATGCCACCCGCTTTCATCTTAAGTAGCTCTTCCTCCCACTGTCCATGAGGAAACCTGGAGAAATGAAACTCCCCCATAACCGGTAGCCACGGCTTTCCTCCGCGGGTGAGATGCAAGCTATTCACATTGATTTCCTCTCCCGCCGGATTGGTGCCTCCCATTTTTAGATGACCTTCGATCAATACTGGCTTTCGTTGATTGCCGACATCAAGTAAGTATTTCATTGTTTCACTCCCCGAGTATGCGTCCTTCCAACCCATCCGAGCTGCAGCACTGGATTCGAGCGCTTGAACTAAATTTCACTTCCATCATAATTTCGGAATCCTACCTGAACAACGGGCATTTTTTAAGATCATTGTCCAAATCCGTCGAATTGCCCTCTTCAAATATTAATCTCGTAGTCAGATATTTAGATAACTGTCTGATCTTATGATTGAACAAGCGGAACGGTCAAGTTCAATACGGAGAGATATAGTTAGATTTTTAGGTCAATCTCATTTCTTAATATTCGAAGCAATGATGGATATAATCGTTTGACAATGCCTGTTGTTCCGAATATGATAATACTGACTAGTCAGTACAAATTAAAAGGAGTTGATATTCATGCATGAAATGTACGAATTGAAAGCTATCTTTACGCCGAATGAAGGAAAACGCGGAGATTGGGCAAAACTGAAAGTGGAGTACGGCAATCTCGGGGATAGCGTCGAGATCGACAAATCGATCGTAAGAATTTCGGATTATGGGATTTACGATGCAATGAAACGCGAAGAAGATGGATCGTTCACATGGTCTTATCCAATTCCGTATGAGGCACCGATCCAAACCTACGAGATCGAAGTGTATGCGATAGACAAGATAGGAAACAAGGGACCTAAGCAAACGGTTATCTTCACTGTTATCAGCTAAAAATTCCCTTGCACATGAAACCGACGGCAGCTCGAATGTCTGCCGTCGGTTGTTCCTCCTAATCTACCTTTTGTTCTCTTCGGTTAATATCTTCATCCAGCGGTGCATTGTCATGAAAGGGATAGTCTATCGAGAACTTGTCACTTGCCGATCCATTTCCCGTTCGTGAAATCGGGGATCGCTACTGGCTGCCCGCCCATGGCAATCGAATCCTCGGTTAATGAGGATATACTCATCCATGAAGCCATGTCATATACATCAATCGGCGTTTGCGCCTTGTTCCTGAAACTCTCGATGAAATCCCGGAAGACAAGCCAATCCATCCCGTCATGGCCTCCTTTAACTCCTTCCTGCAAATAGCTCTCCCACAGCGGATGTTCATAATGCTCGCGAAGGTGCTCGACGTTCCCCCATTGCGTCTTCCAGTTCGATTCATACTGGTTATGCTGTCCATCAATGAATAGAGAGTGGTTCTCCTCCATATACATGCCTTTTGTTCCCCTTACCGTAAAACCTCTTGAATAATATCTAGGCAATGTAGTATCCAATGTGAGTGTAATCGTTTCTCCGCGAGCGCACTGGATGATAGTCGTTACGATATCGCCTTGCTTAAACCGAGTACGAGCAAGCTCGCTATCCTTCCTCTTGCTTGTGATGTACTCCTGCATGCCTTCTGCCTTTGAGGCGAGAGAAACTAGCGATACCATGCGATTTCCTCTATTGATATCTAGTATTCTGGCGATGGGACCTAGCTCGTGAGTGGGATAATTATCACAGTTTCTATGAATATATTCGTTCAGTCGATAATGACGGTTTTCTTTGCCATTAGCGATTTCATAGCGCAGGTCGTGAAGATAACCTCCTGAGCAATGGACGATTTCCCCGAGAATACCTCGCTTTACCATATTTAATACCATAAGCTCATCGCGGCCATAGCAGCAATTCTCCAGCATCATGCATGGAACTCTCGTTCGCTCATAAGCTTCTACCAGCTTCCAGCATTCCTGCATGGAATAAGCTCCTCCGACCTCGCAAGCGACATACTTCCCTTTCTCCATCGCTTCGATTGCGATAGGGATATGAGTGGACCAAGGTGTGCAGATCATGATGACATCAACTGCCTCTCTATCCAGAACTTCCTTATAGTCAGCAGTTTCAAAAGGTCGACCGCAGCCTGCCTTCTCAATCATATTAGCTGCCTGTTCGCGACGATCCTCGTGCAAGTCACAGACGGCAACGACTTCAACGTCCTCCATTTTCAGCAATATGATTTCCAAAAGCCCCGTTCCCCTACCACTAAGCCCGATTAAGCCGATTTTCACTTTAGATTTCATCCTCGTGATCCCTCCGAATAATAACTGCTTGCCCCTTATCGATCGCAAGGTGCTCTGCCTTCATTGATATCGTCTTTACGATTGCGACTGCCTTGTCTCCCATTGTATTCCCGCGAATCTCAACTCCGCTGCATGCCCGTAAGCGAATGATTTCTTGCGAATCAGCGTATTCTCCGCCCATATCGCCGTTCCTTGAGATCTGGTTATCCGCAACAATTAAGTCGTTTGTGCTCTTCGCATCCAATAATGGGGAACCGTCCAATTCAAAGAGGTTATTCCTAATCACAACGTTGCTGTGCACGGGAGCATCCACTGATACAACCGTGTTCTCCGGTTGAATCAGAATGACCGGCTGATTACCGTTACCACAAGCGACAAACCGATTTCCCCTTATCTGGACATCGCGAACCATCCCCGATTCATACCAGCTTACCGCATCGTTGGCGATGAGAATCGCGCTCATATTCAGCTTCTCGAACAAATTATTCTCGATGGTCACTTTACGGCGCGTTGTCACTAAAATTCCACGAGTCGGTATTCTCTTGAAGACATTTCCGCATATGGATACTTCGGGCGCCCATGTAACATTCTCGATAACATCCTCGTCCCCGATCATTCTCGGTACCGGTGCATCCAGCGTCAGTTCGGCTTCACGCAGACTACGCTGCTTGATGTCGACGACATGACGGGTAGCATAAGGTATCAACGAGCTAGCGGAAATAAAATCAATCTCATCGCCCAGATGGAAGGCGCTGAATCCGTAGCTTTGCGGATGCATAAACCGCACGCGAATGCGTCTCTCGCCCTCGGCTCCAATGATTCTTAGATGAGTACCGTGAATATTGATGGCATCATCGTGCGCACCCTCGAATAAGCAATCGTTGATCGATATTTTTCCTTTCATCCCGGAAAGATGAACAAAATCGGCGAACGCCGCCGCTGTTCGTCCATGGGAAGGATCCGGTGCCAATCGCAAGCCCTCGAAAGTCAAGTTTTCGCTGAATTGCCCGACGATCCCAAGCCCATGCATATATTGCATCCAGACATGACGCAAGGTAATATTCCGGCAGCCAACAATCAGAGCACCAACCTGATCACGAATACCGTCGCGCATTTGAAACACATGACCAACCTTAGTGATCGGAACAGGCGATATAAACCAAATCCGAAGCTTACCGAGCTCCATCTGTTCGACATGGCTGGCCAACGTGATCGGATTGGGAACTCTCCAGGTCCGGTTGGTCACCGGGTCAAATTCCTGGGCAGGGCCCCCGCGGTAAGACCAATCCTCACCGGTCCAAAAAAGCTTATCGTCCATCAACAAATAATATGAATCCGGATGAACCTCCACCTCCCAATAGCTTTCGCAAGTCGCGACGATTCGCATTTCGGATATAGTCGGCCGGACGAAATCGATCGTCAGGTTCCGTATTTCCACGTCGACGCAGCTGTCCATAACGATCGGCGTCATCTTCCCATGAAACAGCAGTCGCGAGCCATTCCCTTCCACATGAATTCGTTTTGCCCCTTTGAACCAGAGGCCTATCGTTTTGATCGGATGGGGATGCTCCTTTTCGCTAGCCGTATTCGAGACGTAGTAAGGTTCTTTGCTAGCGTTATTGGCATACAAATCATATCGTCCTGGCGGTAATTCGATCACCGTCGGCCCATCCTCGGCCGAAGCGGCATCGATCGCAGCTTGTATGGCCCTAGTCGCATCCTCGCCAGAATCCGGGATCGCTCCGTAATCAGTTACCCGAAACAGACGGGGCGCTGGATCGTTTCCTATCTCATTTGCTTGACCTCGCATGCTTCATCTCCCAGTATGATCGACTTTTCACTACACCCATTTCCTACGATAAACTGCGCTTGAACGCTATTGAATCAATTGTTGAAGCTGCAATGAGTGACCCTTGTCTCCTTCGTCCGCTCATTCTCTATTTATTGTTGCGATGGAATAATTGATATCGCCATTCCCGGCGCTAGAGAAAGCTCCAGCAACCCTCCCACAATACGTTGACCAAGCTGCGCTTCCGATAATCCTTCAGCCGTAATCCGGTAGATATCAACGGCAGCTACTTCGTTCCAGTCCGGCGGAAGCGACCAAGCCTTCTTCGAGTAACCACTCTTGCTGAATGCGATTAATTCCGGCCGCTCTTGCCATAAAGCAGGGAACAGCACGTCGTCTCCTACGCGCAGCGGCTTGCTGTCTCGACGAACGGAGTGATCCGCTAGATGAACGGAATGCCCTCCCGAATAATGAACAACCCTGTTATCGCCCTCGCCCTCTATCCGAATGCGATCAAGCGAGTTCAAATACTGGTATTGAAGCATTCTTGTGCATATCTGCTCCAAGAAGATATCGTGCCAATCCTCGCGTGAAATTTCGTTGTCAAGATCCCAGAATACATCCTCACCATGTACGCCCGCGCCGAACAAGAACTCCAGATCATGTCTGCGCGGAATGCCCGGTATAGAGTAATC
The DNA here is from genome assembly GCF_056173205.1 of Pristimantibacillus sp. Z349TD_6. NCBI lineage: Bacteria > Bacillati > Bacillota > Bacilli > Caryophanales > Paenibacillaceae > Pristimantibacillus (SeqCode) > Pristimantibacillus sp. Z349TD_6. The sequence goes on from NZ_CM149662.1 coordinate 5,798,654, forward strand.
TCGAATAGCAGCTCCGCTCAGCAGCTTGGCGGGTCTCTCCAAAAAATGCTTCTCCTGGTTCTGATCAAACCACCAGCACCACGGTTGCAATCCGATGAATGGATCGTTGCGATGATGGGCGAAGTTTTCGCTTGTCACATCAATCCCGCGGCTTCGGAAATAGCGGATCGTCCTGCGCATGTAGGAGGACTCCTCCTCCTGGGAGACGCCTCGGAAAACATTCGCTCTAGGAAAATAGGCGTCCAGATGTACCGTGCCGGCCTTATCAAGCTCCAGCAGCGAGATCAACTTCTCGATTCGCTGGACGATAATCCCGCTCTCCCATTCCTTCTTATAGAAAATTTGATAGGCAGCCATATTGTTATAGCTACCGATTTGCAGCAAAGAACCATCTTCGTTACGCGAGATCAGATCATGGTCCATGTAAAGATCCCAATGCGGACTATTATCGTAGGCGTCCGTCATATTGACATGAACGCTGACTGTTGTGTTATAACGTTTGGCTGCATCCGCCAGCCACAAATAGCTGTCCCTCGCAGTCGAATCCTGCGGCCTCTTCAAATGGACATTCACTTCATCCCAGGCGGGGTATCTGTCATCGTGACCATTATACTGCCATCCGACCAAGTATATGATTTTCGGAATGCCTCTGGTAAGCCGATCGATGTCCACAATATATCGAAGCGCCTGTTCAAACGTACAAAACACCTTCGACCCGCCTTTACCGTCCGGAATCGCCATACCTAGCTTCATCGTCAGCGTCTGACTATAATCGAAATTGTAAGGGCTCTCCGGCTGCATCGTTGCTTGCCAATCGTAATAATCTCCCGGAATGGATCTCCACGCTTCATTAGTATCTATTGAGTTAGTCATCCTGGCCTCTTCCTTTCTTTAATGAAGAAACCTGACAGCGCCACACATCGACGCTGTCAGGCTTCGCATTTCTTTTTACTTGGATACTTGAGCGTTCATCATATCCACGATCGATTGATAATCGCCGATATCCGAAAGCTCCTTCTTGAATGCATCCCATTCGGAGAGATCTCTCTCGCCAAGCAGGAATTTATAAATATTTTCGTCCAAATACGTTTGCACCGCGGTCATGATTTGCGCTTTCTTCGCTTCGTCATCTTTGCTCAGACGAACGACCGGTGCTTGTTCATACGGAGCAATAGACGTTTCCGAACTTGTGAATTTACCCATTCCCTCTTGAGGACGCATCTCCTCGAATTGGCCCTTGGCGAAAAATTGCACTTTTTTGTATTTAATATAGTCCGTCGAATAGTTTTGCGGCGCGTACACGAAGCCTTGACGCGTCCAAGGATTTCCGAGACCAAAATCGGAGTTTTCTTTCCAATCTCCGTTTTTATTGATGAATTCCCTTTTGCCATCGATCACTTCAAAGGTTTTGCCTTCTACACCCCAATGCATCAAATCAATCATTTCAGGTGAATACTGGTAATCGAGCAATTTGATGATAAGCTCAGGATTTTTTGTGTTTTTGGAAATCATGATGCCGTAGTTCGGATAGATGGTTTTACCCAAGAGAGCCGGCCCCAACACCCACTGATCGCCGTACTTTTCGTTTTTCGGATTGACCGCTGCGCCCCACGAGACGCCTTGGTCCGGAACGGAATATTGCTCCCACCAACCTCCCCACGCCAACGGAAGCATAAAGGACTTGCCTGTAGTTACTTTCGCCTTCAACTGGTCTTGCGACTGGCTTAGGAATTCGGGATCGAGCAGCTTCTCGTCGTACAGTTTGCGAATATAGATTAAACCTTCTTTGAATGACTCCTCAGTTGGACCATATACGTATTTCTCGCCGTTCCAGTAAATATCGCTTTTTGTATGGTTCGAGAGAGCTAACGCGTCTGTGAACTTTGGCCATTCCTGCGAATTGACCGGATAGGAATCGGGATACAGCTCTTTCAGCTTAACGGCCGCATTATAGAATTCGTCCCAGTTTTCCGGAACTTTGATATTATGTTTTTGGAAAACGTCGAACCGGTATAATGCGGGGTAAGCAGAACCCGCCAAACCTGTATCATTCTGGAACCCATCCCCGAAGAAGAACATTTTGCCTTCAGGCGTGTACATACTCTTGTCCGCAAACTTTGTAGACTCTAAATATGCTTTATAGTTTGGAGCATATTCGTCCAAGTAGGGAGCAATGTCCAAGAGGGAACCTTGGTTGCCGAATTGGAACATGACCTCGGCGTCCTTCACGCCCGACATAATGTCCGGAGTATCGCCGCTGGCCAGCGTCAACTTTACCTTCTCCGGATAATCGTCGCTATTCACGTAGTTCCACTTAATATCGAGCTTCTTGCCAATATAAGCTTCCATCTTTTCTTTCCAAAGCTTATAGAGCTCGGTATCCTTTGGATCGTCCCCGAAGCTAGACATGTAAGCATTAATCTTGATCGTTTCCTCGGCTGGTTCGGATGCCTTGGAAGTCTCACCGGAATTGCTGTTGTTTACTTGTTCTGACGGCTTGTTGTTGTTCTTGCTGCAACCAACGAAAACAATTGTCGCTACGAGCAGAAAACTAAGCACTAGAACCATTTTTTTCTTCAAAGCGTAACCCCTCCATGAATAATATTTGTTAATCTATGTTTAATTTCAGATCAACCCTTGTTACCCTTTCACCGAACCGATCATCATACCTGACACAAAATGTCTCTGCAATAGCGGGTAAACGAACAAAATCGGTAAAATTGTGACCATGATAGCTGCCATCCTAATGTTTTTGGGGTTTAAATTGTAAGTGTCAATGAATCTCTGCAGCCCGCCAACATCTGTATAATCCTTTAATTCGATCGTCATCCTGCGCAAGAGCAACTGGATGGGATGGCTACTTTCGTCGTTGAGGAAAATCATCGGTTCAAACCACATATTCCAGAACATGACCGCGCCGAATAGCGCGAATGTCGCCAGAAGCGGCTTAGACAACGGCACGTAAATGCGAAACAAAATGCCGAAATCATTCGCTCCGTCTAGGTATGCGGATTCCCGCAATTCCTTCGGGACATCTTGGAAAAACGTGCGGAAAATGATGATATTGAATGCGGTCATCGCGACCGGCAGCACGACTGCCCATATCGTGTTGAACAAATGCAGATCCCTTATGAGAAGGAAGTGCGGAATAAGACCGCCTTGAAATACCATCATAATGACTACAAAAATGGCCAATGGTTTGCGGAATACGAATTCGCTGATCGCTAACGGATAAGAGAACAAGGAGGTCAACAGCAGCTGTAGAAAAGTGCCGACGACCAAAAAAACAAGCGTGTTCTTATAAGCATTCAAAATATTTTTATCTTGAAAAATGTATTGGTAACTGTGAAAGTCGAAACCTTGCGGGTAAAATGTAATCTTGCCTTGACCAACCAAAGTAGAATCGCTGATCGAAACAGCAAACGTATTTAACAGCGGATAAAGCATAACAATACATAGCAAGATCATAATCGTGTAATTAATAATATCGAAAACTTTGGACCCAAGCCCTTCATTATATACCTTCAACTTTTATCAACTCCTTACCATAAGCTGTTGTCGGATACTTTCTTGGAAAAGTAATTCGCAAATATAATCAAAATGAAGCTGATCACAGAAAGCATCAAACCTACCGCGGCGCCATATTCAAATTGCCCGCCTTGCACGCCAACCCGATAGACGTAGGTTTCGATAACGTCCGCCGTTTCGTAAATTTTCGGATTGTACATGAGAAGCACCTTTTGGTAATCCGTGCTTAGAATCGTTCCAAGTTTCAAGATGAGCATCACCGCTGTCGCCGGTATGATCGCAGGCCAAGTGACGTATCTCAGCCTCTGCCAACGATTCGCGCCGTCTATGACCGCTGCTTCGTGTTGCGCCGGATCGACACCGGTCAGCGCTGCCAAATAGATGATGGCTCCGTAGCCCAATTCCTGCCATATACCCGCACTAATGTAAATCGGCCGGAAAGCTTTCGATATATACAGCAGCGTCTTTGGTTCCGCCCCAAACCACGACATAATATTGTTGATAATACCCTCTACCGATGTGAATTCATGAATAAAACCGACGACGATTACCGCGGATAGAAAATGCGGGAAATAAGTAATCGTTTGCACAGCCCGCTTAAAAAATTTGTTGCGAAGCTCATTCAATAATAAAGCGAATAGGATTGGAGCCGGAAAACCGAAAATCAAAGAATAAAAAGCAAGCAATAGCGAGTTTTTAGTAATCCTCCAACTCATTGGACTATCAAAAAACGCCTTAAAATGGTCGAAGCCGACCCAAGGGCTTCTCAAAAAGCCCAACGATGCGTCATAACTTTTGAAGGCGATTGTAATACCATACATGGGTAAATATTTGAAAACTAGAATAACCAGAAATCCAGGCAGCACCATTAGGATCAAGTAGCGCTGCTTCCAACATTTTCGCAGAAAGCTTTGTTTTTTTGTGAGTTGTAGATTGTGCGCAAGCTGTTGATTCTGCAAATTTCACCCCTCCAGTACACATATACATAATGTCAATAAAATGTAAGCCCTTTCGAAATGCAGCTGATCATCTCACCAAGCCCACATCGTTCTTGGTGACCTCAGCATACGGGAGATGATGAATTTTAAGCAATTATCAACTATTAATATCGTTTGAATAATTTCATTTCGATCGAAAATTGATTGTATGTGAAAGAACGAAAATCGCTCCTGGTTACGAAATATGGGAATGTCATTTATTAATGTGCTGTTCAAAATTTCAGCTGCGCATGACAGCCAAGAATTATCCCCTTATAATGATGGAAAGCGCAACCCGCTTTATGCAAGCGGTTACAATTTAAAGACTAGAAAGCGATCTACCTTATAGAAAGAAAAAAGGGAGGTTCCAAACTTGAACAGATTATTCCGAACTGTTTCCACTCGATATCACAGAAGCAGCGTTCTGTTTAAGCTGCTCATCGTCAACATGATTTTTATCATTCTGCTCACCACTCTGCTCGGGTTCAACTACTCGTATTTGAAAACAAACGTCAAGGAACAAGTTCTGCGGACGAATGAAGGTTTCCTGAAGCAATTGTCCGGGGACTTGTCTGGTGAATGGTTGGAGATTCGCAACATGATTTACAATTTCAGCGTTAGCTTGGATACGAAACTCCTGTCCAACAATCCCAAAAATTCGCGTTCTTATTACCCAACGTTAATGGCATACAAAAACAAAATAACGCAATCGAATCTGCAGCTTCCGTTCCGGGCGCAGATTTCCACTTACTTCCCGAATCAGGACTTGGTGATCAGCAGTGACGGAACCCGTAGTTTGAGCGTCTTCTATAAGAATCTGGATGTTAAAAACGGTGGTGAAACCTGCCGTTGTCTGCTGCAAAACGAATTGGAGCATCTGTATAATTTCCGCAATACTATCGTGTTCTCATACCGGCTATTCCCAGAAGGCTATATATTCGTACAAATCGCCAAGGCCGAGCTGCTCGCTTATCTGAACAATCAGACTATGTTGCTTGATAACGTTATCGTGATAAGCGATAGGGAAAATCAACTTTTTGTAAGTACAGCGACACTTGATCCAGCAATCGCCGAGCAACGGCTTCCTGAGTTTAAAGGTCCGCTCATCATTAATGGAAATAAATATACGCCTATTTCTCAAACAGACCCATTGTTCACATACACCGTTTTGTTCTCGGAAAGCCAGATGCAGGAAAAGCTTAAAAAGGCCAACGGATACACCTTCGTCTTGTTTGCCCTTTTCTTCGCCGTTAATTTGGGATTTCTGTTCGTCAACTGGTCCATGTTCAGGCCGCTAAGGCTCATGGCAAGAACATTCAATCAATGGACGACGGGCCCTGCTACGAAAAATGAATTCGCGATTCTCTCGGATACGTTCAAAGAACTAAATTCCGCCACCGTCTCCATGAAACAGGAGATCACGGAGCAAGCCGACATCTTGGAGCATAACGCGCTGCTTCGGCTGTCAACGGACGAAAATTATACTATGAAGCCCCACATAAACCGGATGCTGTCCGTGAAGTATGATTCCTATGCCATACTCACCGTCATTGAAGAAAGCAGCCAAGGCCAATCCGTTACCTTGTATGCTCCATTACTGGAAGCGGCGTTAAGTCAATCTCGACCGTACATTCGACTGCATGCCCATAGCGATAAATCTATATTTATTACAAGCTGCTCCGACACGAACGCACTGGAAGCTCTGGTTTCCCGCGTCTTTGACAGCTGTCCCGATCCGGTAGACAATATGCTTGTCTTCTGCGGTATCAGCTCCGTTCATACGCGACTAGAGGACATCGGCAAAGCCCTTCGTGAATCGACTGACGCGATTGACAAGCATGTCCCCAATCTAACCCATTTAAAGAGCGTCATTCTCTATCAAGATCGGAACAGCGATCAAGCGGCGGTCATTCACTTATCCATCGATAAGGAGCAAGAACTTGTCAACTATACCCTCAAAGGAAATACGGAAACGCTACAGCAATTTTTCGATAAAACGATACAAAAGACGTTCAAGAATCTAACCTTTGAACAGTTCCGGAACATGCTTCGTTACCTCCACGACCTGCTGCTTGTCATCATGAACAGTAAGAAGATCAGCGTCGAAGAGGTGTGGGACGTTCCGCCGGCATTTTCGCATACGTACCATCTCCAGTATTTATTCCGGCAAATCCAAGAGGGATATTTTCTCGTGGCCAAGCGATCCGCCCTGCCGATTACGCCTCTTCTGGAGCAGATCAACCAATATATTGACAAGCATTATGCCAATCCGGACTTATCATTAACGCTAATTGCCGATCATCTGGCTATCACTCACGTGTATTTATCGACATATTTTAAGAAGCACTCCGGCTACAACTTAAACTACTACATGCACCTTGTTCGCATCCAAGCTGCAATCCGCCTTATCCAATCTCATCCGAATATGACCATGAAGGATATCGCGGAACAAGTCGGATACTCGAATGCCGGAACGTTCATTCGGCATTTCAAGAAAATCTCCGGGACGACGCCCACGCAGCATGTCAGGTTACAGCAGGAATAGAAATAAACAGGAAACGATACTAGTAAGGAGGCCGATGCTTTGAACGGCCTCCTTACTGTTTCGCTCCGGCAGTACCGGGCCTTTATGTCTCGAATTTTATGATCCTGTCTACTCCCGCTCCGAACCGGATAAGGCGCAATTCTCCCTTCGCGTAATCAATGCTGATGAGATCGAACGCCGTCTCAGTCACCGTACCGACCGTCCTTTCGGGGCTTTCGTCATAATTTTTGTAGCTGACCGCATTAAGAGTAGATATCATCGGAATACCGTCATGGTACAGCACCTGATCAATATGAACGTGTCCGAACAGGCAAGCGACGACGTGCTTACGGTTTGTTTTAATGATTTTCCAAATCTTCTCACCGTTCTCAACCTCTCCGTCGACGTACCCTTTAACCCCACGTTGAATAATAGGCAGATGCGAGAATATGACAACTTTCCAGTTTTCGCTTTCCGGTACACCGGTAAAATCGAACACCTTATGTTCGAACCAATCGACCTGCCTGTCCGAGAAGGCATATTCCCATTGCCCGTTTTGCTGCAGCATCCCGTCCGCTTTTATTTTGTAGAGAATATCGATGCTGTTCAACATTGCGATACGCGTCTTTTTGTCCGGGATATCATAGTAGTAATAAAGACCGCATTCATTTCCTTTATCGAATGTTACCGTGCCTTCCAACGGTTTAAGCCAATTCTCGTAAGATTCAATCGGAAAGATCACATGCCCTGCGCTTCCGGTTTTTCGATAGAAGTCATGTATGGAATTATCGTCATGGTTGCCTTTCACCGGGAACATGGGACACTTTGGTACTTGAAGCGCATTAAGAATTTCTCTTTGCGATTGCAAGACCTCCTCTTTCGGGCCGTTCTCGCTGAAATCTCCGCCGCACACGATCGCATCAAGTGGAAGCAATTGCGCCAATCGCCTGATGGCCGCGGCCGCTTGAAGCTGATTGCCTCCCGGCATATGATGCGGATCCGTATAGAAGAGCAATCGTACGATCGCATCTCCCTGATCTTTCGTTGCTTTTTGGGCGACTGCCGAAAGCTCGGAACGGAAATACTCTGGCATTTCTCTGTCCTGATTAAGGCGCTTCACTCGACTGCCTCCTTGAACAAGCCTGCGGGAACTTGGCCTGACCAGGTGTTCGGTGCCTCTAAACCGAGTGCTTCAGCGACGACAGCAGCAGTATCTTCTATGCGAATCGGCCTCGCCTCGGTAGGGGTGGATACGTTCGGGCCTGCGCAGCCCCAGAAAATTGTCACATCCTTCGGATGATCGCTGCCGTGATTCATCGGATCCTCGCCGCCCCCGCCATGATCCGCGAGAAATATAATTAGGCTTTCCTCCAACAAGTCCTTATTCCGAAGAAGATCAAGAATGTTGCCCACCAATTCGTCCGTCTCTTCAATGACTTCCAAGTATAGCGGCGACCCATAACCGAAGTTATGTCCCGCCCCATCAATTCCGTCGAATTGGATGAACATGACCTTGAAGTCCGAGTGCTTTTCGGCAAAGTCGGCAACTTCTCGAACCAGATGCTTATCGGCATGGACGTTTGCAATATACGTCGCAACCCCCTCTTCAATAATTCCGTCATTAATCGGCTTCCATGCGCTGAACGAAGCGATTACAGCAGACGGATCGGCTTCCTTGACGAGTCTCATAAAAGAAGGATAAGGCGAATCGGCTGGATACTTGCTCTTCTCGGCTCTTTCGTTCGTCAGGCCATGCAGCTCTGGCTTTACCCCATGAAACATAGATCCCCAACACTCCCCGCTAATGGTCGGATTCACTGTCTGGGCAGCGTAAGTAATAAATCCGCCGTCCAATGCTTGATCGATATTCGGAGTACGTGCTTGATCGATCATATTTCCGGCGCCATCCAAGCCGATAACAATTACTCTCTTCGTTAATTCCTTCACGTTAATCATCTCCTTTATTTGTTATCCGCTCATTCCAACTACAATAATACCGGCTGTTATCGCGGAAGCTGTCACAAGTCTTCTGAACCCGCTTTTTTCTTTTAATATCCATATTCCCAGCAAAGTAGCCATCACCGTACCCACTTCCCTAATCGGAGCCAGGTGGGACACCGGTGCTAATTCCATCGCAACGAGGAACAAGAAATAAGAACCTGGCATCAGGATGGATCCGAGCAGAATCATTCGTTTATTTCTTCGCCACTCGCCTGATAACACTTGTACGTTCAGCATCGTTCGGCTATTTCCTAGCATGAACCCAAAGTTGGAAACCGAAATCAGAATCAAAGGAGATACGTATTGCAAAGTCATTTTATCAATGAGCACATAAGAAGTAATACATAACCCTACTCCCACAGCGGTCAATATAGGCTTCATCTGGAAAGCATGACCTGCTGAGGGGACCCTCTTCCATTCACTTAGTCCCAATATGCCGATAAATATAATACTGACTCCAATCCATCCCCATAAAGATAATTGCTCGCCCATAAATATGACGCTAATCAAAGGAATAAGCAGCACTCCCGTACCACGCTGAATCGGATAAACCTGCGACAAATCACCTAACGCGTACACTTTGGATAACATCCATGCATAGGTCGCTTGTGCTGTCATGGACATCAACAATAGAACATAAACCTTCGGCGGATAGCTCCTGCTCACCAATTGTGTCAGTAATAAGGGAATAAGCAGCACGTTCGCCGCAATGACAATGAGGGAGAGATAGGCTTGCTTATGCTTACTTTTCTTAGTGAATAGATTCCATAGAGCATTCATTGTGCCTGAAACGAGAACCAACGATACAGCGATCCACAACATACCCAAACCTTCTTTGCAATTGATTGCCTTAACAAGACAGCGATGGTCTAATCCGCATCATGTTCTGAAGCTAAGAAAAACTTTTCCACGCTCTGCCTCGAAACGGATGCACAATGTCAACAACCAACCTTCTTCGCAAGCGCTGTCTTCGATCGTAATCGCGAGTCCGATCCCGGAATGCTCCTCAAGCGTGTACGAAGCCGGTACCTTTATCCAGTAGTGCTCTGTCATGCCTCTCGCTCCACACAGCTCGAGCTGCAAGCGGTTATTGTCCCAGCATTCGTCGAGCACGCTAACCGCATCCATGCTAACGTGGCGGGAAGAACCGATAAATTGTGGTCGGTTTTCGGCTTTACTTAACCCGACAATTTGGCAAGCCCCAAGCTCTAATGGCTCTAATGCGATCGCTATAGAAAACTTGCCCATATAGCTTTGCTTCCAGAAATCAAATGCATGATATGCGTCACTCGGATCCAATGCCAATGCTTCAAGCTCCAGTTCAACCTCAGTTAGCGGAACAATCGCGAATCGGCCAGCTACGCACCAGCGGCGAAATGGAAGGTCGAAATGAATGGCCCAGAGCGATGCCGTCACATACGGTTCCCGCATTCCGTCGTTCAAACCTAATATCGCATACGCATACTCTTCCCTCGTCTGACTAGCATTTTGCTGCGGAAATGATAAGTCCAATGGAAAAGTCATATCTAATGGGCCGGTTTCCCCTGTCATCGTCGGCAGCGAAGGGATGCAGCGCTGAATGGAGCGAATCCTCTCGCTATCGTACAGGTCTGTATTATCGCTAATAATCATCAAGCCGCCTGTTAGCGAGACGAGCGAAAGAAGCGTTTGCCCCCAGTCTTTCTCTGTTCGCACGCAAATGTAATCAGGATCGTTCAAGAACAAAATTCGCTGGGTGTGATACCACCTTGCTGTCTCTACCATTTGCTTGCAAATCGCTGTCCAGCTCGCATTGGAATCTCCTGCAATTCTACAAGCATCGACGATTCCAACCGCTTCCGTTAACACACCCCAGCATGCGAGGAAATATGCATCCTCCCCGAGCTGCTCTCGCGCACATTGGAGATACGCTCGCAAGCTGTGAGATGCCTCTTCGCTCGTAATACTTCCTTCATGGACAGCCTTGTGCAAACCTTCGTACAGATAGTGACGAATTTGATCTGTTTTGAAATAGCTGTAGCCTATTTCCTTCAATCCCTTGTACAGTGGCGCAACCTGCTCTGCAAGCGTTTCTGGCACTGCCTTGATTACGTATTCAATCCATTGTCCAAATAGCGGATCGCCGTTGCTATCCCGCTCGAAACGGTCGCGATGCGCAGCGACGAACTCAGGATTCGTGACCATCGCGCTCGTCCATATGCCCGCCTGAAAATCTCTCCCCACGATGCTGGAAATTATACCATCATGTCCGTCAGGAAAGCGCTCGTTCGTCTGTAGCCAGGCATCAGCAACGATGCCCTCTCTCTCTGGCGGAATAGCCTCACGCTGAAACCCGTCATCAATCTGCATGTGAGTCAGACCATAGGGCTTGAAATGCGTTTCCAAAAATGAAGCCGTATGTTCAATATCTTCCCCGGTTACCTGTTGTGCGAATGCCTCCCATGAACTCCAGCCGGTAATCGGCTGCAATTGCGGACGCCATTGCCAAGGCTTATGGTACTCATAATGAAGATGCATCCGATAATAGTGCATTCGTAAGTTGACGATCCAAGGCCGTAAGCCCCCTTCTATTTCGAGTTCAGCTTGCCAGTTCCCATCTTCGTTCTGCTCTAAGCGCGATTTCGTCCACTGCCATCCTGCTCCGTGCCAATCGATCAACAAATCCTGTAGAACATCATACAAGCCGTTAACCCCAGAGAGCAGCGGCTTGCCGACCTGTCCAAGTATGGCTTGCCCTCTCATAGCACGATTCGGCCTCATGTTTATCGCTTCTTTACTCAAATAAACGATGACTTTGATCGCAGCTGGCTTATCCAATGCCAAGTAGAGCTGCTGGACTAATGGGCTGCTTTGGATATTGCCGTTCGATTCTTCCCGATAATACGGCTTTACCCCTTCTGGAATGCTCATCGACAGTAAGCGACTGCCGTTATAATCGTAATTCAGTGACCGAGTGCTGGCATCCCAGCTTTGCGATGCATGTGCAACGGGGGGTTCCTTGCCTGATATCAAGCTCATCCAACGACCTCCATATACGATTGATTTCCCCATACTGTCATGCTAATCAAGAGCATATTCAGACACAACATTCATAATTTAATCTGGCACTCGAAAATGCATAAGCACGATATTCAATTATTCATATTCCTTTCAAATTTTTAACCGAACAACCCTGTAGCACCATTTTTTCGTAATGATCTTAATAAAGCGATATAGTTGATTCCCCCTTTAAGTGATAGATTAAGGGACATCACCATCTATTTTAGAAAGGAACTGTGATATGACCATCCAAAATACGGAGCAGTTATTCATGATGGAAAACAACGGCATGAAGGTTTCGCTAGACAAGAGAAGTCTAAGTCTGCGCGTGGATACAGGAGACACCACGTGGGAAACCGTTCCCGAGGCCGCGAGTATGGCATTAGGATTCGAGGATACTGATCGAGTTCAAATCCCTCTTAGTCAGGCTGAGAACAAAAGTTTCTCACCAATCGTGTCAGGCTACTTCCAAGGCGTCCGCATCCAGCTTAATCATTCTTCCGAAGACGGAATTGCCAGCGGGATTCAAACGGTTGTTACCGTTCTGATGAACACACATCACGGCGAACTCGTGTTTGAAGTGCTTGAAGTTAGCGAAGGTAAAGACGTATGCGAAGTCGTATGGCCCGGTACTTTCCATTACGCCAGTGCTCGCGAGAGTGATTATACGGCCGTGCCAGCCATGCAAGGCTACTTAATTCCGGGAAATTGGCCGCAGCCTATCCGTAGATATCATCAAGGAATGATGTTCAGCAGGGATGCCTATATGCCGTGGTGGGGGCAGGTTAAAGATGGGAATGGCTATCTATCCATCATCGAAACGCCGGCAGACGCCCGATTGTCCATAGAGCATATTCCACTTGTGCACACGCATGCCGAAGTCGTATGGATTCATTCGCTTGAGCGGTTCAGCGCTGCGCGGAGACTGCGCATCCGTTTCGCGAAAGATATGAGCTATGTCGTTATGGCTAAGATGTATCGCCAGTATGTACGCAGCCTAGGAAAATTACACACATTGACAGAGAAGCAAGTGCAGAATCCACAACTATCTGCATTAATTGGCTCGGCCGTCGTACACACAAGCGTGCATACTCGCATTGCACCGAACTCTTATTATTTTGATAAGGAAAATCCCGAGCTGAACGACTATGCCGTATCCTTCGAAGAGCGGGCCCGACAGCTCACAGCGCTCAAACAAAAATATGCCGGCAAGCTCTATGTCCACGTGGATGGGTGGGGGCATAATGGCTACGACAATCTTCATCCTGACGTCCTCCCGCCAACCCCTAAAGGTGGCGGATGGGTAGGATTCCGAAAACTTCAAGAGGTTTGCCGGGCGGAACAGATTCTACTTGCGCTGCACGACAATTACCGCGACTTCTATCATGATGCCGCTTCCTACGACCCTAATCTGACGATTAAGGATAGGAATGGAAAGCAGGAATTTTCCGACTACTGGGCAGGAGGCGCCCATAGCTGGCTTTGTACAAGTTTGTCCAAAGGCTATGTTGAGCGCAATCACGATCTGCTGCAAGAAAACGGTATCCACCCGGATGGCGTTTACATTGATGTTTTCGCCGTAGTGCCTGGGGATGAATGCTATGATCCGGGGCATCGAATGACCAGAACAGAATGCTTGGCTTACCGTGCTTCCTGTTTTGAGGAAATCCGCTCTAGAGGGATGCTGGTCAGTTCGGAGGAGCCCGCAGATTGGGCATTACCTGCGCTGGATCTCGTCCATCATGCTCCCTATGCGCTTGATCCGGACCCTGGAGGCGGTAGAAGCATTGGCGTTTCAACCCCTTTATTTTCCCTTGTCTATCATGATGCGATCATTGTGCCTTGGTCTTTGAATAGAGGAGACTGGGGAATCCCAGAAACCGATCTCGGATCACTTCATGGTTTGTTGAATGCCGGCGTCCCTTATCTGTCGATCCAGCCTTCAGACAAAGAGATTCCGATCGTCCGGACGCTAGCTCGGCTTCATCAGCTAGTAGGGGTTCTTGAGATGATGAGTCACGAATTTATTGAAGGAAGCAATTGGCGCAAACAACGCAGCACGTACGCAGACGGTACAATCGTCGAGATTGATCTAGACAAGGACAGCTATACGATCATTCCGGCTAACGAGGAGCCGTTCTCATCAGTAGAACTTCAATAGGCCGATTAACGCCAAGCCGAGCCATAACGAATAACCTTTCTTTCAATTTCAGATTGACATTCCCGGTATCCACCCTTTAAGATTAAACTGACTAGTCAGTACAATTTTAAATGAGGGAGGAATTCATATGAAAAGCATGACAACAAAAGGCTCTCGTTTCATTGATGCTCAAGGACGCCAAGTCATTCTTCACGGCATTAGCATGGTTTGTAAGGACAAAGAAAAAGGATATATCGATGATTGGACACAGACGGATTTTCTAAAATTAAAGCAATGGGGATTCAACGTCATCCGGCTGGGAATTATCTGGGACGGAATCGAACCGTCGCCAGGACAATTCAATGGTCAATACGTAGATAACGTCCGGGAGATGATACGGCTCGCTGATCAATACGGCCTCTACGTCATTCTCGATATGCACCAAGATTTGTATAGCTCGCTATATGCGGACGGCGCCCCTGCATGGGCCACATTGATCGACAACCATGAGTATGCCCGAACCGATCTCTGGAGCGATGCGTATCTGTTCGACCGGGCAGTTCAAACTGCATTCGACCACTTCTGGAACAACACCCCTGCTTCCGATGGCATCGGCTTACAGGATCATTACGTATCGGCTTGGCGTTTCGTCGTCGAAAGGCTTCGCGCCGAGCCTAATCTCATCGGATACGATATGATGAACGAACCCTTCATCGGCTCCAAAGTCGAGGAAATGGTTCAAGGCATGTTTGCTGCATACGGAGAACAGGCAGCAAAACTAACGGGACAGCTCCCCCCTAACATGGAAGAGCTACTGAGCGTATGGCTCGATCCCGAGAAGAAGCTGCAGGCACTAAGTTTGCTGGATTCTATCGATGTTTACCGCCAAGTCATGCATGCGACTGCACCTGCGCAGGTCGTTTTCGAACGGGATGTGCTCTCTCCCTTTTTCCAGAAGACGGGCCAAGCCATTCGCGAAGCCGATCCTGACCGAATTCTGTTTCTTGAAACGAATTACTTTTCTAATCTGGGAGTGACCAGTTCGATCCAACCAGTCGTCGGGCCAAACAGCCAACCAGATGATCAGCAAGCGTATGCGCCGCATGGCTACGATTTGGTTACAGATTCCGATTACGTGCACGTTGCTAATAGCCGTCGTATAGACTTTATTTTCGACAATCACGCACAAACCCAGAACAGGCTGAACATGCCGATGGTCATCGGGGAATGGGGAGCTTACGGCGAATCCCATTTGGCGGAACAAGCGTGTCTTGATGTTCAGAAAAACTTTGAACGATTGTTATGCGGTGATATTTACTGGTGTTATTTGTACCCCGAGATGGATCAGTTCAGCTCCTTTAACGGCGTGTGCCGCGGCTTTCCTGCAGCCGTCGCCGGGAAAATCTTAAGCTACTCCTATGATCGCAATTACAACCGTTTCGAGATGGAGTGGGATGAGGATGCCGGCGTCGACGTACCGACGAGAATCTATTTTCCGGATATCAAAGCCATGCAGTCCGCAGACTTGATGCTAACCTCCGCTGAGAGTGGATATGAATGGTCTGGCTTAGAAGGATCGACAGCGGGTTATCTTTGCTTGCAGCATTCAGGTGGAGGAAGAAGGACGCTGAGAATCGGTTAATTCCCCGACATATGGTATACTCTAGGGAAAATCAATACCTAGGAAGGGACCGATAGTAAGGTGAGCAGAAATAAAATTATCGATGCCGCAATCAAACTTTTTTCCGAATTCGGTTATCACAAGACGAGCATGGACGATATCGCCAAAGAAGCCAACGTAGCTAAGGGCACGCTTTACTATCATTTCTCGGGCAAAGGGGAGCTGTTCGAGAGAATCGTGACTGACGGACTTCAAATGCTGATGGAGAAAATCGAAGACGTGCTGCAGGAAGACGAGACCGCCGATAAGCAAATCCGGAAAATCGTTAGCAAGCATATCGAGTTGTTCTTACAATACGGTGAGCTTATTCATATTATCTCTAACGAGATTACGAACGGAATCGAGCCAGATATATTGGAGCGGATCGGTGTAATCAAGCAGAATTATATCGTCTTCTTGTCTGGTGTCCTCCGCCAGGGTCATAATGACGGAGAATTAAACAAACTGAACTTCGAGCTCGCAGCTGCCTGCTTACTCGGTATGTTAGAAAGTGCGAGTATCTATGTGGTCCAGCACCCGGAAGCTGTCACAAGCGAGCATTTGCATGAGACGATCAATGCTTTCGTTCTTCCGGCGCTATTGAGAAAATATTAAGTTTCGCTTATTTTTGCTGGTCTCGAGGAGAAGCATTAGGTTGTTACACCTTCCTCGTCCACTATTTGTATGCAGGTTAAATGAGTCCAATTTCCCCTATCTTATATGCTACTGCTCTTTGTCCAGAAGTAACCTCTAACTTAGTATAGGGAAAGAAGCCTGCGCCTCTTTCCCTTCCTTACTTAGCTCACTATTTTATTCGCGATTGAGGCAAGGTCGGAAATGTCGATAATGCCGTTGGCATCCATATCCACGATTTTGATTTGGTCCCAATCGGAGCTTTGCGACGTTTTTCCGTAGTTCACCGCCGCAATCGCCAAATCGCCGACACTGATCTTGCCGTCGTTATTGGCGTCGCCTGGAATGCCTACCGGAGAAGCCGTTATTTTAATGCTGATAGACGAAGCATCCGCTTTCGTTTCATTACCTACGACATCTCCAAGCGTCGCATCCGTTACCGTAATCTTGCCTACAGTTTCTTGCGAAACGGATTTGGCCTTGAAGATCAGTTCGGCAACATCCAACGTTCCCTTTATGCCATGAGCTGCGCCTTCGCTGGCGATAATGAGACGCAGCGTACCATCGCTATTCTTTGCCTCGACGATGCTCAGCCCATCCTGCACAGATTGAGCCGACAAAAATTCCATTGCATTCGCATCGTAGCTCATCCTAATATCTTGTGCGTATGCCTCCACCGAGATGTTCTTTAATCCGAGCTTAACCGTAAACGGTTTTCCCGCCTCAACAGTGGCTGGACCGCTAAGCGAAGTGTACGGCGACTCTTCTAGCATGGCCTCTGCAATGCTCACGTCATCGATGTAGCTCTTCTTCGCGGAACCGGATTCCTTCCAGAAGTACATCGTTACGCCCGACGTTTGACTTCCCGTCGTAAACTCCAGTTCGTATAAGGCATATTCGGCCGACTCTACCGGAATTTGCACGCTTTTATCTCCGGTCGCCGAATCTGTCCATTTCACTCCCAAATATAGCTTTTGGTCCGTGCCTCCCGATTTGGCATATGCGCCGATGCGGTACTTCGTATCTGGCGATATGGCAATTTGCTGCTCAATCGAAGCGCCGCCTGCCACTTCCTTTAAATATCCGGCATAGCTGCCTCCATGCGCGTTGCCATCATTGAGAATGCCTGCATTCCATTGCCACTGCCACGGATTCGAATTTCCATGCTCAGCCGTATTCTCGAAATCCCCATTTTTAACGATGGCTTGCGGTTTGGGAATGACTGGCTCGTACGGATCAACATGAGGATACTTTACTGCTTCGAATTCATGTACGCCTACGTCGGGCATGCCGTTATAAATCAGGTTGTTATAGTAATCACGCGTTCCCGGATTATGCATAACGCCGATGAATCGTCCCGCGTTAATCATCGGGGAGCCGTCGGACAGCTTATAGCCGTTCAGCTCGGCCCAGCTGACTTGCTCGGGAATGATCGGACCGATTTTGTTCAGTACCGTGCCGGCTTTGCCCGGATCAGCCAGCTTAGGATCTCCCGTCAACATAAACGGATCGGGAATTTGCTCCTTCGACGGCACATTATTGCCAATGAACGCGTTATTGTGATAGGTCCAGGTCGGCTTGGCCGTATATCTACCCGTTCCGTGATTAATGAAAATATTGTTGAATAGGGACACGTCGACCCCTCCGCCTTGGCCGACGAGCATGTTCGTATTCATGCCTTCTTTCACATAGAACACGTTGTTGTAAACTTGGACATTCTCAACATTGCTGCCGCCGCAAATCGTGAAGGTTTGGTACTTATCGTTCTGGCTGATGTTGTAACGGTAAATTCCGCCCTTCACTCCGCCACCCCTGCCGTCCGCGCAGACGAGCAACGTGCCGCCGTCGTTGTTGTACGTATAGTTGTATTGATAAATAATGCCTTGGGTGGCATGATCGAAGTCGAACGGCTGTCCATCTCTCGTCGAATAACCGCCAGTCACTTCGTTGAACTGGTACAGCGTATTATCGCCGTCCCATGTCCACATGCCGGCGTTGTAACCTGTCGAAGTACGGTTATACCCATCCAGGAAGTTGTATTCGACTAAAGCGCCATCGGTCATATGCGGCACGATGCCGTCGCCACCGATGTTGTAAAGCTTGTTGCCTTGAATGACGACATTCGTGACCGGTGTCCAAGGCGTCAGCGAGCTTTCCCCATAATCCAAGCCGTCCCCAAGCAACGGCCTGTTCTTCCAGTCGTTCCAGATCATAATGCCAGAGCGCGAGACATCTCTTACCTCATTGTTAATAATTCGGACATCGTCAAACGTAGTGCGCTGATGAACCGAACCCGCTGCAGGAACGCCATTCACCAAACCGGAAATTTTAACGCTTACTTGAATGCCGGAGCTACCGTTTACGTCTTTCTTATCCTCGCCGTTCACGTCATGGACGTACAGATCATGGATAAAGATGCCACGCAGCGTTTTCGTTTCTTCGATATTCGTTACGCTGCCTTTCTCGAAGTCTTCTCCCGACACGAGCACGCCTCGCCGAGATGAAGCGGCAGGCGCGGCTCCTTTATTCGTAATTTCCAAATGACCGATTTCCCAATACTGCTGGTTATATAAGAAAACAGCATTCTCTACTAAGCCTTTGCCTTCGATTAATGGCCTATCGCCTACGCCGTATTTGCCGATGACGATATATTTCCCTTCCAATCCCGATCCTTTGGGACTTAGCGATCCCGTCCATTTGCCTCCAGCTTTGAATAAGATCCGGTCGCCCGGTTTAAAGGTCGTCGCATTCACTTTGCCCAGTGACTGCCATGCTTGGCTTTCACTCCGGCCGTCATTTTCATCTGAGCCCTTTAGGTCATCGATGTAATAGGCAGTCTCACTATTCTCGGCTTCTGCCGCTACAATCGGAATGCCAGACAGCAGCAAAAGCAAAACGAAGCCAAGCATCATCACTTTCATCCTTAACACATTTATTTCCTCCTCGTGTGTCGTTCATAGATTACATTTCCATCCGCCACCGTTATGAAGAAAACGTTCTTTTCCTCCAGACCCTGCTCGGCTATATTACAAACTTGCAAGCAGCCGCTTGAGCACAACAGCCGATTCGGCGCGTGTCGTATGTCCCTTGGGCGCAAGCAAGTAAGCCGATCTGCCTTTCATTAACTTCGCTTGCACGGCTACGGATAAGGACGACCTCGCCCATCCACTGATGGAACCGTCATCGGAGTATGAAGGCAGCTTTCCTTCTTTCAACGTTTCCGGCTTCACGCCAAGAGCGTAAGCATTTGCACGGACAAGCATAACCGCCATCTCCTCACGGGTGATTTCCTTCTCCGGTTCAAATGATTCGGCGGAAGCTCCCTTAACGATACCGGCTGCGTAAGCTTTTTTTACCGAATCCTCGTACCATGCTCCTTTTTTCACATCCTTGAATGGATTGCCAGAGCCCTCCTTGAGTTTAAGCGCACCCGCTAGCATCATCGCGAATTGCGCTCTAGTCACCTTGTCGTTCGGCGCGAACCTATCCATGCTCATGCCGGAAACGACGCCACGATCCACCATCTCCATGATGTCGGCCTTCGCCCAATGTCCAGAAATATCTGCGAACAGCTTCATAAACCTTGTCGCGATATTTGGGGAGAGCGTCTGACTCTTTAAATTCTGATCGACGATTTTCATGGCCGTCCACTTCACCTGGGAAGTGCCGGCCTTTTTGGCCTTGAAAGTCATCGTCGTAATATCCAGCTTCCCTTTTTCCCCTTTGACCTTACCAATTTTGGTATGCGCGAACGTTATTTCCCCATTTTTCACGATTGGTGACACAGAGAATCCTTCGATGTCGGTCTCCGCTTTGACCAGCTCCAATCTCTCAGGGTCAAAGGCCAACTTTGCCTCGTACGCGTACAAATCTTCGATTTGCTCTCCGGACAATGTGATCGTAAACTGACTATTTGCCGACTCCACCATCGATGCCTTCAGCTTAAAATCCAAGGCATTTTGCGCGGAGGCAGGAGTTAACCAGATCATCGAGCAGATGGAAACCGCAAATCCATACATCATAAATTTTCGTATCATCGTCATCGTCCTTTTCGAGTTAGTCCAATTGCCATGGCCCTTTCTCCATACAAAAAGATACAATTTGTAACACAATATTAAAGGGGCTGCTCCAAACTTGATAAGATCGTTCCCCGCTTTTAGATATCAAAGGGGAGAACGATCCTCTCAAAAAACAGACTTCCTATCTACAACATAATCCGAACTTAACCTGTAATAAGTCGTGCGATTTCTGCAAGATCTTCAACATCGATTTTGCCGTCCTTATTAACATCCGCTTTCTCGTTCCAATTTGGATCAGTCGAGACTTTACCGTAATTCGCCGCTACGATAGACAAGTCGCCGATGCTAACTTTGCCATCTCCGTTCAAGTCGCCATGTGTAACGACTATACCCGCTTCTACTTTAACCTCTAAGGAATCCGTCTCTGCTGCATACTCTGTACCTTCGGCGTCAGCGAACGTAAATGATTTGACCCCAATCTTGCCGCTCTTCTCCACATCCTTAGCGACGAATTGAAGTTCAATTATGGTTGCATCGCCTTGAATGCCATGCTGAGCCCCTTCCGCAGCCGCCAAAATACGTACCTGTCCCGGAACGTCGCTGACTGTTTTCACAATGTTTAAGCCAGAGAGAAGCGATTCAGCCTTCACAAACTCGAACGCTTCGGCGTCGAATTCAATAACGATGTCTTGCGCGTAAGTTGCTTTCTCTATGTTCTCCATGCCAAGCCCTATCTTAAATGATTGACCTTTTTCCACTTTATCCGGTCCGTTCAGCACTGCTCTTTCACCCTCGACAACGATATCCTCCTTGTAGCTGTCGTTGTCGGTAAGTCTCATCTTAACTGTATTGCTGTAACCCGAAGGAACGGTAATATAGGTTTCATAATTGCCCCAATCCACGTCATCGTAGGCCCACTGGTTATTAATCATCATCGCGATACTTTTTGTATCATCACTAATAGGCATAAACGCATCCACGACTACATAATCGCTTTTCACAACGACTTTGATCGTATGCTCGCCGTTTGAAAGCCCTGTTTTTGTATACAGCAGTTGCTGGTAATTTTTGCTTGCCGTATTCAGGTTCAAATTTTCTTCAACCAAATCTCCGTCAAGATAGATATCGATCGTACCCAAATTTTTGTTCTTAGGTCCAATGAAGCTTATGCCCGTTCCTGTAAACTTGTATTCAGCGTATGCGCCTGCCGAATTGCTGAATGTTTCCGTTCCTCCGTAATCTCCACCATCATCATAATTTGACCATGTTCCGCTATATGTGATGGAAGCATCCCTATCGTCAACCATTTTTTTGTTGATTTCCATCCTCACGGCAGCCGTACCGTCAGATTCTGCCCTTATTCGGCTAGTAGAGTCTGATAGAATAGCGGAAGCGTAATAAATATATTCCTTCTGGCTTCTGAAATCATTTGTTCCGCGATCGCCTAAATCGTCGCTTCCGTAGAGGAAGAAGTCCTTCATATCCTGCGACCAGGACCAGGTTGGCTTGACCCTGTAAGTGTCGTCGTTCCCGCTTACTTTGTTCGCGATTCCCGTCGCTCTTCCGATATGGTCGGACGGATAAGCGGACCATAAGCCCTTCCGATCCCAGCTCAATCGATCGACTGAACTCGATACGTCATAGATAACACCAGTTTCTTTGGCCCCCGCAATCGGATTTGTAATTTTGTACCCGGTCGTCACAAGTCCCGCACCATCTATCTTGATCGAAAATGTAACGCCCATGGAGCCGTATGCTCCGGAAATCCCGATAACCGCCTCATTTCCTTGTACCGCATGGGTGATGTCCGAAAGAGTCCAATTCGGTAGAGCTACTGGAGCCAGGTTGATTCTTGGTCCGCCTACGATGACGGTTTCTTCGTTGTAAGAGCCGCTGGTTATTTGGCCCGTTGTTTTGTTGAATACGATGCTGAAGTTGGAGCCGGTTACCGTAATGTTTGAATCGTCTTCGGATACGGATGGAGCAGCGCCTTGAGCGGTAGAGAAGGTTTTATCCAACCCCCCGATTGGCAAATTGTATTCATCTATCAATTTAGATGACTGATTATAGACTTGAATATTCAAAATTTCGCCGACTTTCCAGTTGCGCGCCGGTATGACGAGCGTACCGTTTCCATGCGGCTCTATGTTTAGGTCGGCAATTTTGCCTGAATCCTCGCCTACACGCCAATGAAAGGCAACTTCATTCAAGTTGGTATGATCAAACCAGTTTTTTATTGGGATATTGAGCATTTGACCGCTGCCCGGATTGTCTACAGCCGCATCCGTTATGCGTATTGGAGAGTATGCTTTTTTGGTCAGCCAGAATTCAGGCTTTTCCCTTCTCCAGCCGTCAATGATTCCCCATCCTCCGTAACCACCGCTCCAGTTTTTAACCGGCGACATAAATACTTCGTCAGGAGACGCCCATATCGCTCCTCCAAGTGCCCCCTTCTTCGTGAACATGTTTTCCCAGAATAGCTTGATGCTTTCTCCCCAGAAGTTTCTGACATTCGGATCTCGTTGCTGGGTACCCGTATTATAGTTATTTACATGGGCAAATTCGTCGTGCAATGTAGGTTGCGTGGTCGTTGGCCCCAAATTGCCATTATAAGCAGGATAATGCGAGCTGCTAATATCAGTAGCCCCGTTCGCCCAGCTTACGATGGTCAGTCTTGTAGGATCTTCCGCTTTCACATATTCAAGTTCTTTTGCAAAATTGATTCCCCAACTCGTTTCATTGCCCAATGACCAAATGATAATGGACGGATGGGACTTATCCTTTTCAATCATCTCGGAAAATTGGTTCATATATTCATCTGTGTAGTTCGGATCGGATACTGAATTCGGATTCACGTCCCATTCTCCGCCCTGCCATACGACGGCGGTTTCCGATTCCACGTAAATGCCATACTTGTCGGTTGCATCAAGGAAAGCATCCGATTTTGGATAATGAGAGGTTCTGATGTGATTAATGTTGGCTTCAGCAAATTTGGCTACCGTTGCTTCATCAATTTCATCGTTTGTAGCGCGTCCCAATAATGGATGCACATCATGCGCATTGACGCCTCTCAGCTTGATCTCCTTGCCGTTTACGAATACCTGATTTCCGTTCTTAACTACTTCCCTGAATCCAATATTTTTCGTCATGGTCTGTAGGGTAGATCCCTCAACCTCCAACTCAGCCGTCAGGATATAAAGATTGGGATGCTCCGCATCCCATTTCTTAGGGGCGGCCACGGGAATTTCTACGGTACCCTCGGCATTAGAAGTTGTAAGGTCGATTGTACTAGGGCTTAGCGCAATGGCATTCCCTTGAGGATCCTTCAAGCTAAGATTGAGCTTGGCGCTGCTTGCGCCGCCAAAGTTCACCGCCCCCGTAACCTTCAGCGTCGCGTCTCTATAGGTCGCATCAAAATCCGTAGATGCATGAAGACGGGTTGCATAGTTTTGAGGCAAAGCGATAAGCTTAACATTTCGCAATATGCCTAAAACATTATGTTTGGCATATTGATTTTCATTGGAGATATCATCCGACTTGCTCGTGACGCCCACCGTAATCGTGTTCGCTTCCCCGGCCTTCACATACTTGGTAATATCCGCATCCCAGGCAGTAAAGCCGCCGGTATGTTCTCTGACAAGTTCCCCATTAACCCATACTCTCGCATAGCTGTATACCCCTTCGAATCGAAGGATAACCGTTTTGCCTTCGTAATCTGCAGGAACGTCAATCTCCTTTTTGTAAGGGTATTCATGATTCAGTTCAACATCAAAGTTTTGCATATAAGCTTCGCCTGGTACCTGAATGTCATCCCACGAGGATGAATCAACCGATTTTTCCCAAAAATTAGCCGGATTCGACATGGTGAATTTCCAGGTTCCGTTCAAACTAATGACTGGATTCTGGGTACCGGTCACCGAAGACGGAATCGGAACGATCTGCGACCTCGGCCATACTGTGTTGGCTTCTGCGGATTGAGGAGCAAGTTGCAAGATGAATGTAGAGAGCATGATAGCGATTAATGAAATACTCAATCTTTTTTTTATTTTCATGACGATTCTCCTTTGGTTATTGAATGACCTCAGAATAGCTTCATTTTGATTCTCCCCTTGATGTAAACTTCAAATGCGAGCTTTCACCTCCCTTCCGAACGAATCAAAATACCTCTCGCCATGATGAAAGGCATCCCGTAATTATTGAAATAAGTTCTTGAATTTATGGTACAAAAATGGGATTTAATAGATTCATTTTTCAAAAAAGTTCGGCCTGTGATCTGTTTTGTTCTTCTATGGAACAAAACAGATCACAGGCCGATTCATATTCATCCATGATAAGCGGTTAAGCTCCCCTTAAGGGGTAACCACCACCCTGTCGGCCGTTTATAATGATTCAGCTCTTTGCAATTGAAGTCTCCACCTACCTTCAATGCGAATCAAGTATCGCTCGCTTATCAACCTTTGATACCCGATGATAATATCCCCTCGATGATGTAACGCTGCAAAGCAAAGAACAAAATAACAACCGGCATGATCGCCACGACGGAACCGGCCATTACCATTTGGAATTCAGCAGAATGCTCGCTCATAAAACTCGTAATGCCGAGCTGCAGCACCCAAAGCGATTTATCGTTCGTTACGATAAGCGGCCACACGTAATTGTTCCAGTTCCAGATAAAAACGAGAATTCCAACCGTAGTAAAAATCGGCTTCGAAGTAGGCACAATCAGTCTGAAAAATATGCCGATTAAACCAAGCCCGTCGATTCTCCCGGCTTCTTCCAGCTCTTTCGGAAAATTCATATAAAATTGACGCAGCAGGAAAATCGAAAACGGATGGGCAATCGCGATGACGATGATGCCCCAAAGATTGTTAATGAGCCCAAGCTCCCGAATAATCATGAACAACGGTATCATGAACGTCGCGAACGGAATCATCATGGAACCTAAGACGAATAAAAAAATCATATTGCGTCCCGGAAAGTACAGCCTTGCCAGTGCGTAGGCGGCCATCGCGTTAACGAGCACGGACAAGAAAACAATAGCGACAGTTACATATAAAGTATTGACCAAGTACACGTCGAAGTTAAAAGAGTTGAACAACCTCGCGAAATTATCAAAGTGGAGCTGTTGTGGAAGAATATTAGGCGGATACTGATTAAAGTCGTCAAGCGACTTGAGCGATCCTGACACCATCCATAGAGTAGGCACAAGCGAAACTATCGAAAATACAATTGCTATCAGAAGCAAGAAAGGTCGTTTAGTTCTCATATCTATCTTCTCCTATTGATTGACTGATTGATTAACCCGAAATAGTTTGACTTGCAAGATCGTGAGCAAGAAAACAAGCAGGAACAGTAGGAACGATATTGCCGAAGCGTATCCGAGTCTCAATTCGCCAAAGCCAAGATTGTAGATGTACAGCACCGTAATTTCGGTCGACCTTGCCGGTCCGCCCTTCGTCATCAGAAGGAACAGGTCAAAAAATTGGAACGCATTAATGATATTGACGATAAAAACGAAAACCATTGCATTTTTCATCTGTGGCACGGTAATCCGCCAGAACGAATGCCAGCGGTTGGCCCCGTCTATATACGCCGCCTCGTAGTAATCGACCGGTATATCAAGCAGCCCAGACAGCATAATAAGCATGTAGAAACCGACCGACGTCCAGAAAAAAACATTGATGAGACCGAACCACGAACCTTCTGTCGTCCCCAGCCAAGATACGGGGTCAAAGCCGAAGAAGCCAATAACATAATTCATCAGCCCTGACGGAGCCGATTCGAGAATGAAACGGAACAGAAGCACGCTAATAACCGTCGAGATTAGGTTCGGAAAAAAAAACACTGTACGGAAAAAGTTGCTCCATCTGCCTAGATGGCGAACGATCAGCGCGAGACAGAACGAAAAAACAAAGACGAGCGGCACGGCGATGGAAGCATAAAAAACCGAACGCCTCAGCGAGTTCCAGAAATAATCATCTTCCGCTAGCCGAATGTAGTTGCCGAGACCGATAAACTTCTTGCCGCCAAGCAGATTCCAATCGTGCAAGCTAACAAAAAATGCATACATGGACGGTAAAAAGACGAACGCAAGCAGCAGAAGCATCGCAGGGAATAAAAATAAATAAGCCGTCCATTGCTCCTTGCCGAATCTCTTGAGTTTGTTCATGCTATCCCTCTATTCTGTGTGCAAGCGCGGCGGCATGCTGCCGCGCTTGCTTGCCCTTTTTGTAAATTTATTTGACGAGTGCTTCTTCAACTTTTTTATTTGCGTCTTTCACGATTGAATCGATATCACGGTCCATAGAGAATAACGCTTCCTGCACAGCGTCATTCGTTGCTGTCACCACTTCAGGCGGTAAAGACAGATCCTTTCGTCCAAGCGGTACAACCGAATCTACCCAATCCTTGTATAGCGGTTTTTCGTAAATGTCCTTTTTCGCTTCCAGCACCGTTGTGCGCGGTGCAAGATGAAAGCCTCCAACCGTATTGAATTGACCCATACGGTCCGTCCCCTCGAGCCAGAACCAGCTAATAACTTCCTTAGCCTCTGCCAGCTTTCCTTTGGAATTGACCATCATGTTCCAACCCCCTAACGTAGCCGTCTGTTTTCCTTGCGCGTCTACTGCGGGGTATGGCAGCAAGCCGATGTTTTTACCCGACTTTTCAATCGATGGAGTCGCCCAAATGCCGCAAAGCTGCATAGCCGTTTTGCCGCTGAGCAAATAGTTGATATCCCAGCTATCGGTTTGAAGCGTTGTATAGATGGAACCGTCAGTCGCCAAATCACGATATAATTGAAGTGCTTTGCGGGTAGCATCGCTGTCATAAGCTGACTTGGTTCCGCTTTCATCAAGAACATCGCCACCTGCCGCCCACAAGAACGGCCAGAACTCGTAATTTTGATAACCGCCGCGAACCGGGCTGATTGTTAAGCCTTTTCGTTCCGGCGTCGTCAATTTTTGGGCAGCGTCGCGAAGTTCGGCCCATGTCGTTGGCGGCTGAATATTCACCTCAGACAATACGTCTTTATCGTAATACAATCCTATTGCATCGATGACAAATGGCACCCCGTACAGTTTTCCGTCGATGGTATTACCGGCCAAAGCCTTTTCGTTGAAATCTTTGCGTACCTCTCCTGAGATCAGGTCGTCCAGCGGAGCGGCGATACCCGAGGTTACGTATTTGGTAAAGTCTGCGGCATCCATTTCGAAGAGATCCGGGCCGTCTCCGCTCGCGAACGCGGTGCTCAGCTTGGAATAGTAATCCTGTACGCCGCCCGCAACGATCGTCGTCTCTAGCTTGATCCCGCTTTGGCTCTGATTAAATTCCTCCGTCCAGCTGTTGAGAAAATCGACGGCCTCCTTCTCTCCGTATTGGTGATACCAAGCTTTGATGACGACCGGATTCCCTTTGCTTGCTCCTTTATTACCCTCTGATTCCGTAACAAGGTTGGAGTTGCTGCTGCAGCCTGCTAAGATCATTAAACTAAGAAGGAAGACAATGTTTGCTTTCACCCATTTTCTAGTTCTCATTCCTTGTTCACTCCCCTATTTTGGTCGACCCCTACAATAACCTGAAAATAGCATTTGTTACTTAATCAGGTAGGTTGTCAAGTCTATTATCATCGTAATATGGATGTATATTTCCTACAAGAGACGTAAATATTCGAAAAAATCCTTGAATTTACGCTCTTACGTATAGGTATTGCTCGTATTTTGTTGATAGTGGTATAATGAGGGCGCTTTCACAATCCGAATGCAGAGCAGGTGATGTATCATAGCCAGGTCGTTATCATCAGGTCTGCCATGGAAACAATTAAAGCACCAACTATCGTTGGGAGGCATCGCGCTCGTAATCGTGTCCATGGTTGTCCTAACCTACGCAACCATTCAGCAATCGACCCGCACGATTCAACACAACTCCTATAAATACATTAATCTTGCGCTTGATCAAACCGGCTCAAATCTCAATCGGTTCCTTCAGCTTGCCCATGATACGACGAACAACGCCGTCGGAAATAAGCTGCTGCAGAAAGCATTAATTGATGCCAAACGTACCGGTTCAGTCAATCCTCTTAAATTCAGCTCAATACGAGATTTGCTTAACGTAGCGTTCGTGGATACAAATGTCGTCTCGTATATGGAGCTTCATTCCTTGCAGAACGAAACCGTAGCCTCCGGCATTTGTTTTCAAACCATTACTACGGATACCTTGAAACTCGGCGCGGAAGCGTTAGACGGCGCCTCGTATTGGTCAGTCACCGAAACACCGCTTTGTCAAGCCAGTACACCGTTTACGCTTAGCGGAACGCGTGAAGTGATGAACCTGCAAAGGCCTAACGAAGTATTAGGCTACCTAACCTACACGATCGATTCGAAAGATATTATAGATATATTGCAAAGCGGTAATGAATCGCAGTTGACGTCGATGATATTGGTTAGCGACAGCGGCGAAGCTATCATAAATCATTTACACGAAAAAAATCGCGAACAAATAAAAACATTGTTCGCAAGCCAGCCTACCCTTCCAGATATCCTCCGACAGCATAGCGGATACTTGGATCACGGCTACTTGTTCACGTCTTATGAAGTTCCGAATACACGTTGGCTTCTTGTCGCAATTACCCCGCAAAGTGAATTGACGCGAGGCTTGGGCAAGGTTTATTATACGAGCCTTTGGGTGGGGGCCTTGCTCATCTTGGCTACAATCGTCTTTTCGACTCTGTTTGCTTCGTTTCTTACGCGTCCTATAAGAAACATCATCAGCAAGATGAAGCTAGTTGCATTCGGTAATTTTAAAGTAAAGATAGAGCGACAACGCTTTTTCAATCAAGAGAGTGAGCAGCTTGCCCAGAACTTTACATACATGGTTGAAAACTTTCGATATTTAGTGCAGGAGGTGTACGAGAAGCAGGACTTGGAGCGCAAAGCAACGCTGCGGGCGCTGCAGGCACAAGTCAATCCCCACTTTCTCTATAACACGCTCGATAACATTTTTTGGGGATTGGAATCGGAGGGCAAATCGAAAACCTCGCAGGTCATTTTGGATTTATCACAGATGCTACGGTATGCGCTTAATCCCAACACCTCTATGACCACGCTGGATGAGGAATTAAGCCATATTAAGCGGTATATTTCGATCATTCAATACCGATACCCCGGGCGTTTCCATACCTATTTCAACGTCCCGAAGGAGTTGCTTAATTGCACTATTCCGCGGCTGCTCATTCAGCCTCTCATCGAGAATGCAATCACTTACGGCATTGAGCCGAAGAAATCGGCAAAGGAGCTTCGCATCGATGCCCTTCTAAGCCAGGACAACGTGACGATCGTCATTTCCGATGACGGTGCGGGCATTCCGGAGGAGAAGCTGAGATCGCTGCTCAAAAAGAAGCGGATTACGCACGATCGTCAGGCAGAAAAGGGGCTTGGATTGCTTAACGTACATGACCGGCTCCGGCTTCACTATGGCGAAGCGTATGGAGCAGAAATCAAAAGCGAGCTCGGTGTTGGCACAAAAATAACAATTACGTTCCCTTGCACGATTTTGAAAGGAGCCAATGCCAATGAACGTTGCTAGAGTTGTCCTCATTGACGACGAAATCAATATCCGCCAAGGCTTGCGCCGCATCATCGACCGATCGCCGTTGTTCCGGATTGTGGCCGAATTCCCCGATGGGAGCGAAGCACTGGAATGGCTGAATGCCAATAGCACGGACATCGTTCTCTCCGACATACGGATGCCTGGAATGGATGGCATTGCGGTATGCGGTGAAATAACAAGCAAGTGGCCGCACGTAAAGGTCATTCTGCTTACTGGACACGCGGAATTCGATTATGCCTATTCGGCGATCAAAGCAGGCGTTATGGATTATATTTTAAAGCCATGCGACCCCGTGATTATTATTGAAACGCTGACTCGCGCTTCGAAGGCCATCGACAATGTATCCGCAGCTGGTAGTTCCGCCGAAGTTGGTGCAGGCGGCGAAGTGCATAGTGCCAAATACGGCATCCTGTCCACGAACCCCTGGGTCATGTCGGCGGTGCAATTTGTTGAAGCCAACTACGAAAAAGAACTCACCGTCCGCGACATCGCTAGCCGCGTTCATTTGAGTTCTTCTTATTTCAGCACATTATTTAAGGAGGAAACAGGTCACAGCCTAAGTCATTTAATCCACATAGTTCGGATCGAACGAAGTAAGGGATTGCTCGCCGAACTACACTACAAAAGTTATGAGGTAGCTGAGCTAGTAGGCTACAAGACGTTTCGCCACTTTAACGAGATTTTCAAGACCATGGTCGGACAGACGCCATCCGAATACCGGCGCACACTTGGGGCTCATTCCGCGATTTAATGAATCTTCACGTGTTCCTTCACCGACGTCATCATATCCACAATATGCGCCTTCATGATCTCTCTTGCCTGCTCGGCTTGACGTTCCAACATGGCTATGGCAATTAGATTATGATAGCTCGCCGCTTTGCCTCTCATATTCGGAAGCTTGTTCGTCTCCCGCCTTCCGGCGGCAGACAAATCGGTGACAGCTGCCAGCATTTGGGCAAGAACCGGGTTGTCCGCACCCTCCGCAATCAATTGATGAAATCGCAGATCGGTTGTAAAGAAGTCTCCTCCTCCGATCATTTGCGCTTCCATTGTCTCGGCAAGCTCCTTTAGCTGCTTCACCTGCGAAGGAGTCGCCCGATGCGCGCAGAAGTAAGCGAGCTCGGGCTCCAACACTAATCTTGCTTCAAGCAGTTGGAGCAACGAGCTGTTCCCCATCTCGCGCAACTTATGTCCAGCATCCCCGAGCAGCCCCGGTTCGTTGCTGACGAATATGCCTCTTCCATGTTCGATGCTAATAATTCTCTGGCTCTCAAGAATGCGAAGCGCTTCCCTCACGGCCGTCACACTAAGCGAAAATTCTTCGGCGAGCTCCTTCAGTGTAGGCAAACGAGTCCCCGGTTTCCAGACTCCCGATTCGATATGTGCTTTCATCTGCTCGAGAATCGATTCATGTGCAAGTTTCTTCAAAGTGGCACTCTTCTCCTCATTCATCTTGACTTTGTCCCCATCATACCGTACGGGCAGTGGAAAGATCAATGCATCCAAGAGTCCTTATCTATTCTAAGCCTTCCAGTAGGCTCCGAACTCATTCATAAAACTATCGATTTGTTCTAGCTCCTGTTTATCCATTCCATATGCCGGTGTTCTGCAGTAGTCGGAGGCAATTAGCCCTCGTCTGTACAAAATGATTTTTTCAGCTTTAATAATTAATTCTACCCCTTGCATCCAGTAAGAAATGTACGGTAGCAATCGATGAAACAAGCTCAAAAACGCCTTATGGTCCACTTGATAGAGTTGCAGCAGCTCCACATACACCTCAGAGAACGAACATCCGGGTTGGATGCCGCTTGCCCCCCGCATAAGCACATCAGGCATTTGTACGCCGGCGTACCCAACCAAAGCACCAAGCCTTCCATTCGAGCTTTCCAGCAATTGCCCTACGTAACGGCCCGGAGGTTGCGTTTCGACTTTGATTGCCTGCAAATTATCGTGCTGCTCCTTTAGCCGAACGAACACATCAGGCGACAGCCTTACACCTGTCTGACTCGGCGCGTATTGAACGATAACCGGAATCGAGACGGCGCTAACGACTCTACGAATATGTTCCATAATTGCATGCTCCGATGGTTGGAGGAAAAATGGCGGCAGCAGCATAAGCGCATCCGCCCCCTGCTGCTCTGCTAGCTTCGCCCTGTATTCCGCAACTTCAGCGCAGTGATCTGTCACGGAGATCATGCTAGCCACAGTCGGATGCACTGACGTTTCCGCTAGCAGAATCCGTTGCATCGTTTTTTTCTCTTCATCGGTCAGCTTATAAAATTCCGTTGCCAAGCCGAACAAAGTCAATCCAGAAATACCAGTGCCAAGCAAATGCCGCACTAAATGCTGAAAGCTGTCTTCATCTAGAAGACCGTTGTGGGTAAAGGTCGCGGCTGCGATCGGTACAATGCCCGAAATCGATTTCCCCATTGCTCATTTTCCTCCTTCAATGTGTGTGGAGCAGCCCCACTAATGAGCTTAATCTTGCAACAGCGCCGTACGGCCGCCATCCACTACATAAGTGGTACCCGAGGCAAACGCCGCATAAGAACTGGCAAGAAACGCACAGAAAGCACCGATCTCCTCAGTCGTTCCGAGGCGCCCAACGGGATGCCGTCGTTCCGTCTCCGCCCGTTCCGCTTGCGGGTCGGGAAAGGATTGGAACCATGAATCATTGCCAAGCGTGTCAATAAATCCGGGAGCGAGGCCAACCGTCCGAACAGAAGGTCCCCACTCGATCGCAAGGCTGCGAACGAGTCCCGTGAGCGCAGTTTTGGCTACATTGTAAGGGAAGCAGCCAGCTATTGTCAAAATGGCATGATTCGACGTCATAATGATGATCACACCGTTTCTGCTTTGCTCCAGATTTGATTTGCAGCATTGGCTAATAAACCAATGGGATCTCAGATTGAGATCCATATTATGCTGCCATAAATCCGCATTGCAGTCCGTCGCATTAGCAAACACGTTAGCCCCGGCATTCGAAACGAGAATATCAATTCCTCCAAGTACCTCAGCCGTCTGCCTCACGAAATGGCGAACCGCCTCGTCGACGGTGATGTCTACCTCCAAAAACAGGCTTGGCTTCCCCGATTCATGCTGCTCCTTTTGGAAGTGCTCCCATGCCGGGCTGCTCTTGCGTGCGCAGCCTGCGATTGTAGCCCCTGCCTTGGCTAGCATGCGTGCCGCCCCTAACCCGATACCTCCGGATACGCCCGTCACGATAGCGACTTGGCCGCTCAAATCAATGTTAAGTGTCATTTGGTAATCTCCTTATCTTCTAGCTTCTTGAATTAGCTGCGCGAACGTTCTTGCCGTATCTCTCAACTCCTCGAACCGTCCGGCTTTAATAGCATCTTTTTTCACTAAATGGCCACCAACCCCGACGGCAACGGCCCCGTTTCGTATGAACTGCGCCACATTATCCATCGTCACCCCTCCAGTCGGCATCATCGGGATATGTCCCAAAGGCCCTTGAAGCTCTTTGATATAATCGACCCCAAGCGCATTGCCAGGAAATACTTTGATCAAGTCAGCCCCCGCTTTATGGGCCATTACGATTTCGGTTGGGGTCATCACTCCCGGGATCGAGATCTTACCATATTTGTTCGTTAACCGGATAGTGTCAATATCCAAGATGGGAGAGAATATGAAATCGGAGCCGGCAAGAATAGCCTGTTTCGCTGTATCCGCGTCTAAAACAGTGCCGGCCCCCACCAATGCGCGCTCTCCTAATTTTTCTTTCAAAAGGGCAATCAAATCGAAAACGCACGGCGTGTCTACCGTAATTTCCAAAGCGCCTACGCCGCCTTCAACCAATGCATTTGCGATATGCAGAGCATCTTGGGGCTTAGGACGGCGAATAACGGCGACAATCCCCGATTCTTTGAGCTTCTGCAATTGAACCGATTTTATCATTGCGGTACCTTCGCTTTCTACCTATTTACATCTCGCTCGGACAGGCTTCTATCCATATAACGCACAACTTCCTCATTCATTGGCGATCCTTCGTTATCTCCATGAACGCTGAACGTAATGAGGTCCATAGATTTCATAAGCCGAATTTCCGTTTAAACATAGAACCCTTGTCTTGCTTCCCGAACACCCGGATGCGCTTCCATAGCTTCTTCGACCAAATCAACGCCAAGTCCCGGACGGCGCGATAGCACAAGATGTCCTTGCCTTACTTCAATCGGATGATCGATCACTTCGTCTCTCCATGGAACATCATTGAACATAAATTCCTGCCTGAAGAAGTTCGGAACCGAAGCGCAGACATGAGCGCTCGCCAGCGTAGAGAGTGGACCGTTAGGGTTATGCGGTGCCAATTGCACATTGTAAGCTTCCGCCATCGTCGCCATTCGTTTCATCTCGGATGGGCCGCCGCATCGCGTAATGTCCGGCATTATAATATCGACCAATTGCTTCTCGAGAATCGGACGTATTCCGTATCTGGTATAGTGGCGTTCCCCTACGCAAATCGAAACCCGAGGATTTAGCCTTTCACGCACGGCCTTTAATGTTTCGGCGCTTTCGGGTCCTACAGGCTCTTCATACCACGTAATATCCAATTCCGCAAGCTTGTCTGCCATCGTGATTGCCGTTTTAAAGTTCAACATGGCATGTGTTTCGATCATCATATCCATTTCGTATCCTACCGCTTCGCGAACGGCTTTCGTGACTTCATATGCTCTCTGCTGAAGCTCTGGTGTCAAAGAAAGATTGCTGGACAAGTCCTCTCCGTATAAATAGTTGGTGTGAGCAAAAGGATCGAACTTCAGCCCTCCGAAGCCAGCTTCTTTCACTTTGAGAGCTTGTGCCGCATAATCATCCGCATTATGGCCGCCGCCCGTAAACCAGTAATTCGCATAAAGCGGAATCTCCGTGCGGAACGCTCCGCCGAGCAGCTCGTAACATGGAACGCCAAGTACTTTTCCTTTTAAATCAAGCAGCGCCATGTCAATTCCGCTAATCGCGCATAGGCTTGCTCCGTATGGTCCCACCCAGTTCAAATCGCGATACAATTTCGTCCAAATAAAATCGGTTTTCATCGGATCAAGACCGATGATTCGTTCGCCCACATGCCTAGCGGCAGCTTCGACAATCGGGCTTCCCGGCCAGTTCGTCGCTTCCCCGACCCCCGTGTGGCCTTCGTCGGTATACACTTTGATCA
This sequence comes from Pristimantibacillus sp. Z349TD_6, assembly GCF_056173205.1. NCBI lineage: Bacteria > Bacillati > Bacillota > Bacilli > Caryophanales > Paenibacillaceae > Pristimantibacillus (SeqCode) > Pristimantibacillus sp. Z349TD_6. Next base: position 5,833,954 of record NZ_CM149662.1, read on the forward strand.
TCGTCCAATTGTATTTGATGCCTTCAACCAACCATACTTTTACGTCCGTAATTTTCACCTTGAAAACCTCCATTTTTTTAATGATCATATCTTTATGTTGATATGATATGATGTATTTTTCTTGGTGTCAATCCTTGTTTTTTACACAATAAAATCAACGATCCTATCGATATCCTATAATGTTCTTCTGTTAGCATTAGTGCTAAAACATAAGTTAAGAAAGCCGCATTCACAAAGAGGCCATAAAGCAGTGTTTCAAACTGCCTTACAGCCTCTTCGATTTAGTTAAAGATGCAACTCTAACCATTGCTATGTTCATGGATAACAAATAAATGACAACACAAAGCCCCTAAGAAGCCGCTATCCAGTTTCTGTTCTGGACGGATAACTCCATGCTCCACTTGCTGTCGGACAGTGCAATATTCTCAGCCCTACCATTAGGCAGCCCTTCCTCCCAAGTCATCCAATATCCAATCTTGGCTTTTATTCACTTCTATCAATCGTGCAGATCGTGCTATAATTCCAAAAAAGGAGTGATATCATTGAGTGGTTTCTTAATTGTTGTCATTATTTTTGCAGTGTTATTTGGTTTTTTCAAAAAGAAGAAGAATTGATTCAATATTCAGCGAATGTTAGTCCGAACAGCCTCATTTGCCCGTCCGCTGAACCAGCGGCCACCTCGTTTATCCAAAGGATTTCGATCTTGATTTGCCCAGCTTCATCCAATGCTTGCCGCTCTTCTTTATGCCTATGAGACAACGTTAACAGCTGTTAACTAAGCTTATAATACATAAAGGCTCTGCCACAGGTATTTACTCCCGGCAGAGCCTTCAATCTTTTTGTTAGATTCCTATGGCTTCATATCACCCATATGTTAGTGAATAAACCCGTAGTGATCCTCTTCACGATACTGGATGATGTTCATCGTTCTTCTCCTTTCTTGCTTTTTTAACATCTCCTATCCTACTCGCGCGATTGCCAGTTCCATAGCTGTACTTCACCAACCCTTATATCTCTGACCCACGGCTCCTCACGCAGCTTTAGCAGCTCTTTGACCGGGCCGGTAATAACTGCTCCATACAGCCTTACACCATTTTTTTCCACATAATTGATTGTGTGATCTAACTCTAGAAAAGGAGCTACTTTGGTTGAAATACCTTTATTTTTCTGTAGCATGTATAAGGTTTTCTTGAAGTAGCCATTCCTCTTTTCCCCGTCTCCATAGGATTCGAGTGATGGATAAGATCCTCCACTGGACACCACTTTTCCGAACCATCCCGTCTTTTCTTCTGAGTAAAAGTCCACCGTCATATCATCTGATTGCCAGATCGGAAAATATGGAAAACCCACTGGATTTGTAATGGCTCCACCGCTATCCACTTGCTTCGGATCAAGACCGGTATCCACCGCGAACCAGACTGGCTCCATGTTCTTATGCTCGAATTGCTTTAATAGCTCATCTGTCGAGAATAACCGGTCCAATGATAGATAAGCTTCTGCCACAGTTCCCTCTGGGAGCTTCTCGAGCTTTACCCACTCATTATGGTTAAAGCGCTCCTCTTCCCGGCGGTTAGTCTCCTGCTGTTCGCTTTGATTTGTTGGTTTATAATCGGGATGATAGAAAATACTATTGCCCCCTATAATGTTCCCCTGCCAAGTAATCTGCGGAGCCGAGGCTAGATTCAACAGAAACCGCATCGAAAAATCTGCTACAGCAATCTCTTCGTCACCAACTCTCTTATTCAGCTTACCTGTAAAGTCCATTGTAAAAAAAGCATTGCCTGTTCCATTCATATTGACCTTCAGATTGGGGTGGGAAACTGCGACTGCTGACTCCACAACATCCCGGTAAGCCTTCATCCGGTCCGGCGTGCCGCTCCCGTAAAATACACCAGTAATAATCATACTAATCACAGTCAGCACGAGTAGGACTGATAGTACCGTAAAGACATTCATCACCCGTGCCTTCCATTTGCCACGTCGGATAATAACGGCTTCTTTCAATGAAGGTATGCGATTACGCGTCGTCTGTCCATCCTCCCCCTCACGGGAAAGCTCCTGATCTGACTGTGTGACAACTTCCTCCAAATAAGCTTGATAAGCCTCCATCTTCTCCATTTCACGCTCTACTTCCTCACGCTCTTCATTAGTGAGCTTGCCATCAGCATAATCCTGTAACTTCCGTTTGAAATCCTCACTCATTCTGATCCCTCCCCCTTTCTATCCTGCCCCCGTACCGCTTGTCGTGCTCGAAACAGCAAAATCTTCACATGTGATAATCGGATATCCATAATGTCTGCAGCCTCCTGATACGTAAGCTGGTTAAAATCAACGAGCAGCATCGCCTGCTGCTGATTTTCCGGCAATCCGGATAGAGACCGCCCGATTTCGTGCCAACGCTCCTGACGCAACAGCTCATCCTCCGGGGTATGATGATCTGCGAGACGCTGAAAATAATCAGGGGTCTGCAGTGTTGTGCGGCTCTCCTTGCGCTTGTAATCCACATAAGCATTATAGGCAACCCGGAATAACCATGGCTTGATCTTCTCGTCATGACAATTTTCCAAATAAAGATATGCCCGGTAAAAGGTCTCCTGCATTAAATCTTCTGCCGTATGATGGTCGTAGCAGAGGGAACGCAAGTAGCGATAGACATCCTGCACATAAAGCTGGTAAATATCATCCAGATGGTTTCCCTTCATTTTCTCCCCCCTGCCCTAATCACGAATCAGACGAACTAAAGTTACAGTTTCAGTCAAAAAAACGGAAGTCGTCCAGAAGAATATAGTTGTGCAATTATCAAATGTTAAGAAATTGTCCTGGTTCATTCCGTTGTAGCGCTCCGTTTTCCCCTTGTATACCTCCAATCAAGAGATAGGATAGACACACTTTAGAAATTGCATTAATGTTGTAGTATGTTACTAGAGGAGCTATTAGAGACAGGACCAAATATATCAATTCAGAATCAGGAAAGGACGTTAACTATGGAAAATGTATCTGATGCTGATAAGTTCGAATCAATAAAATCTCTGCAATCTACAATCAATAAACTCGAGAACGCCTTATCCCAGATGACTCAGAGTGGCGCAAATACTACCTTAGTAAAGAAACGACTTAATGCTGTTTGCATTGGCTTAGCTATTTTAGAGAATGTCTGGAATCAAAAACCTCATCTATACACACAAGAAAATTTAGTAGAAGCTCGCGATGTTCTTTTGGGTTTAACCCCTTCCGTTGAGAACAGTTACATGAAGTCGAAGCCTGGCAGTCCACAAAGAACGCTCTTAGAAAGAAGACTTAAAGCGTTGAGACTAGCTGTTCAAGCCATTGACGAACGATAGTCCAAATAATATGGAATCGAACGACTATTCAAACTTTAATGAATCTGGATATAAAAAAGCCATCTTAGCCCCGTTAACATTGCTAAAATGGCTTATTATTTGCATTCTAATTTCATTCCTCAGATATAAAGCGTTTTGGATAAACCGGAACAATTTTATAGATTTCTTGCCTCGGCAACCAATCCGTACTTTGTGCATTAATTACTTTTACGTAATCTGTGAATTCAGGATCTTTAACATCAAGAAGAACACCCTCATAGGTAACTGTTGAGTCTAACTCTACAACGACTACATGTCCAATAAAATCATCGATCCGCATTAAGCCGCCCTCCTTATTTTAAGCAGTTCGACAAGATCAAATACTATCCTTCAAAGAATGTTGCCTATTTTTTTACTATATATCAACCAGAAGTCATTAGGCGCAAAATTCGCAAGCATGTTCTAATCAGTAACTTCAACGGAGACCCGAACAACATAACTATCCGAATCCATCTCTGAGAAGTAGTTGATCAAATCCATTACGTATACATTCCCGCATACTTTCATTCCTTTGCGCTCAATGTATTTTTTTATAATGGAGCAAGCCTCTGAAATGCTTTCGTAAGAACCTTTATGGTCCATAACCGCATAAAAGCCCTTGGGCTTGATAAGCATTCTGTCTCCCAAAATCGGCGCTTTAATCCTATTTGCTACATGGCTCCAAGAAAAGGTGCTGGATTCATAACTTTCTTTGCTTATAAGCGCCCAGATCGGAAATTCGTGATTGATAAAATGTTTTTCACAATAATTGCGATGTTCACTTAACTTAACAGCAAATTCCTCTTCGTCCCCTTTTTCGAGCGGCGTCGCGATTAAATACTCCATTTCACATTCTTCTATAGAAGGATTGTCCCGCAACGTCTCCATCGATGTCTTCGTCATTTGAATGGCATTTTGCAAAATATCCTGCATCCGTTTGATTCGAAGCAGCTCTGATTCCAATTCACGATGCTTTTGATTAAACAGCTCGATGAGACTCGAAGTGTTCCTGTTCTGGATAAAACCTTTGATTTCCTGAAGAGAACTCCCAGCCTTCTTAAGCACATTAATAATATCCAATATATAGGATTGGCGATGAGAATAATAGCGGTATCCATTTACATGTATAAATTCAGGCTTCAAAAGCCCGATCTCGTCATAGTGAAGAAGGGTATGCTTTGTAACCCCGCTTATGCTCGCCAGTTTGCTGATCGTGAGATAGCGACCGTTAATATCGGACATGTTGAATATTCCTCCGAGTCTGAAAATCTTATAATTCGATACAAGGATTATCGCTAAATTTTACCTAATGAAATTGGCTTTGACAATAGGGTAACCCTGTAGTTTAGAGTTAAGTCCAGAAGATTTTTAGCTTTGTATGACATGGAGGGAAAAGCAAGATGAACAGTATCAATCGTTGGATCGTTCTGGCAGTCGTATCAAGCGCACTTTTGCTCATTGTAATGGATGCGACGATCCTTTATACGGCTATGCCAAGCTTAACTTACGACCTAGGTGCTTCGGCATCGGAAAAACTATGGATTCTGAACGGTTATTCGCTTGTTATGGCAGGTCTGCTCCCGGCGATGGGGGCACTAGGAGATCGTTACGGCCATAAAAAAATATTCGCCCTTGGATTGCTCGTATTTACGGCAACTTCTCTCCTCGCGGCTTTTGCTCCAACTCCGTCTGTATTGGTCGTAGGACGAGTACTCCTTGCTGTTGGGGCATCCATGATGATGCCTGCTACATTATCCATCATTAGAGTCACATTTACCGACCCGCGTGAGCTCGGACTTGCGATCGGCATTTGGGGTTCCATTGCTTCTGGAGGGGCAGGAATTGGTCCCCTTGTAGGCGGACTGCTTATGGAGCATTTTTGGTGGGGTGCCGCCTTTTTGATCAACGTTCCAATCGCGATCTTAGCGTTTGTTTTGACGCTGGTATATGTTCCGAAGCATGAAGGCAATAAGAATACGAAGTGGGATCTTACCGGCTCCATTCAGATTATGATTTCCATGGTGGCGATTGTTTTTGCTATTAAAGAATTTGCAAAGCGCGAAGGGTCCCCCATGCTTGCTGCAATTGCCGCCGTTATCGGGATCGTGGCAATGATTATCTTTATTCGTCGTCAGCTCAAAAGCCCAAACCCGATGCTCGACCTGTCGCTCTTTAAAATATCTCCTTTTATGACAGGATGTATTACAGCTTTAGTCGGTCTATTTGGACAGCTCGGGGTTCAGTATATTGTGACTCAGCGACTTCAACTAGTGGTAGAAATGAGTCCGCTGCAAGCGGGTCTGATCACGCTAAGCGTACCGGCAGCGGCTCTTATTGCAGGTCCACTGATCGGAAAAATATTGCATCGCTATAATGTGATATATATCAAAGGCCTCGCTCTTCTAACTGCCGCTTTGGGAACGATGATTTATGTCTTTCAATTTGATTCCGGCATTGCTGGACAAATGATCGGACTAACACTCCTCGGAGCAGGCTTGGGAGCAGGAATGACGGCAGCTTCTCACTCGATCATGAGTTATGCACCGCCTGAAAAAGCGGGGATGGCGGCTTCAATTGAGGAAGTGGCCTATGAAGTCGGAGGGGCGTCCGGAATTGCAATCATCGGAAGCATTTCTGGTCTAGTGTATACGCTCGCTATGAATATCCCCGAGGGACTTCAGGTTCCTGCCAATGTAAAAGACAGCCTGGATGAAGCGCTGTTGGTTGCCGATGGGTTGCCTGTTCAGGCTTCCGAAGCGTTGAAAGCGGCTGGGCGCTTAGCTTTTGATCAATCCTTTTTCGTCATACTTCTGGGGTTATCCGTATTTTTTGCAATAACCTCATTAGTTATATTATGGATAGGAAATCGATCGAAACAAAGTCATTCAGTAAACGTTCAACACAATCATTAAAGTACTGAATAAAGAGGTTTGAAGAGATTATATTGCGGAGCAATTAAAGATACATTCCATTCCTACAAACAAAAACCCCGACCTCTTAAGGTCGGGGTTTCACATGCTGATGGCGAACCTTGGTTATGCAACACTACAATTCCATTAACTTTACTTATTGTTCAAGCAATTTATCCAACAAGCGAATAATCATCGCAACTGACTCGGCACGGGAAGCAGATTCATTTGGTTTGAACAATCCGTTGCCTTTACCGCTTACGATACCTGCACTAGCAAAAGCATTAATTGGTTCAGAAGCCCAGTTCGCGACTACATCCGAGAACGGATTGGTTGTACTAGGAACATAGTTCGTCAAACGAGCTAGCATTGCAACGATTTCAGCACGGGAAATTTTTTGATTAGGATGGAAAGAACCATCACTATAACCTGTAATTATCCCATTAGCCTGTAATGCTGCAATCGCTTCTGAGGCCCAATGCCCTTTGGTGTCAGAGAAGGAAGCACCGTCTGAATTCGTTAAACCAAAAGCTTTTGCAAGCATCGTGGCGAACTCGGCGCGAGTTACATTTTCATTCGGATGATAAGAACCATCACTATAGCCTTTTACAATCCCCATCTTAGCAGCACGCTCCACTGCTAAAGCACTCCACGAAGATGCCGGGACGTCCATAAATTTTAAAGCGGGAGCAGATTTTTCTTTTTCCACGATAGCTTTAACTACATCCACATCGATCTTGTCGTTGAAGACTGGTTTCGTAATCGTTGGTGTAGATGTTGGCGCCGGCGTTGCTTTTGGTGTTGATGTTGGCGTCGATATTGGTGCTGATGTTGAAGTCGGCGTCGGTGTCGGTGTCGGTGTTGGTGTTGGCGTTGGCGTTGGCGTTGGTGTCGGTGTTGGTGTTGGTGTCGGCTCAACTCCCGCTGTTTTCACGACAGTAAACTCATCGATCTTATTACCCGCACTTGTACGTGCTTCCACATGAATCCCGTCCTCAGTAATTTCAATTGCGGAATATACTGGCACGTCCTCATCAAAAATATGTTTCAAATAATTATATTGTGTACCATCATAAAATTTCCAGCCCGATGCACCGCCATCAAGATAAACGGTACCTTCATTTGTATCCTTATTGGGCTTACCATCTTGCATTGGATAGGTACGCGCATACACATGATCATGACCTACTAGAACCAAATCAACTTTTTTCTCTTCTAAAATAGGCGCAAAATACGTTTGTGTATACTCAACAAGGGTTTCTCGACCATTTTCTGTATGGTAAGCAGGACGATGGAACATAACGATAGTCCATTTTTTATCATTTTTATTTAAATCTTCTTCGAGCCAAGCTGCTTGATCTATCATTTGTTCCTCTGTACCCTCTGAGTTCAATACGACAAAATGAGTATCATCAACCTCATAAGAGTAAGCATATTGAAGCTGAGATTCTGGTCCGTTCGTTGGGAAATTCGCCCCTTTGGTAAATACTTCTTTCCCTTCACTCTTCACATCATGATTACCCAATGTTAGAGCCGTTGGAATTTTTGTTGCGTAGACCGCAGATGCTTGCCAGAACTTTTGCCATTCTTCAAAAGCGCCGCCTACATCAACCATATCTCCGCCATGCATAATAAACTGTGTTGATGGATGTTGTTTCAAAGCGTTAGTCATTAATTCTTGATAAGCTTGTATGCCTTGTGATTGATTCGTATGAGAATCTGTAATAAACAAGAATGAGGTCGGTGTTGTTTTATTCTGATCCACTGTCGAATATTCATACCATGCCGACCAATTGCCCTCATAACCTACACGATATTTATAGGCGGTGTCTGCTTTCAAACCTTCAATCAGAGCATTATGAAACCGGATTTCACCCTTCGTTCCATTTTCCTTCATACTAAGCACTTGAAGCTCACTCTCAGCTTGATGTTGTTTTACATGTTTAATATCAGGGCTTTCTCCTGTTCCCCATTCACTCGCTTCAATGTATTCAAGATAAGTAATGGTTTGGTCTGGCTTGGTTTGCCAAGCAGCGCTCAGCTCGGAAGACATATCTTCTGCCACATAGGTTTGAACATATTGAGGTGTATCTGTACCGTATTGCTCCACGACTTCATAATTGACAACCTTACTGTTCTTATCACCGTTGACCGCTTGAACCTGATAGGTTCCAAGTGCCAATGTAGTTAGGTCTGTCATTAATTGTCCTTTAGCATCTGTTTTACCAATGCTGCCGTTCAATAACTGACTGCTAACATCCGATTCAGAGATATAACCTGTTGTTTGACCATCTGCGAAAATAATTTCGAATAATCCATCTTCAGCTTTTGCAGAAGCATAGTAACGTTCACCAGCTTTTGCAACCATTAATACCTCAGAAGACGTATCGTCATCCTCATATACATTAGACGTTACGGTGTTAACGGTAACTACTGAGCTTTGCTTTAATAATCCAATGAATACAATGTCCGCACCTTCATACGGCTTGCCCACATGGTCTAATACTGTAAATGTAGAAGGCGTGCCTAAACCAACTCCCGTCATTTCCAGCTGATATGGAAATGCGATGGTATAGTGGATAGGTGCAGCGAGTGGTGAGCTAGTCTGAACTTCGCCAGCTGTTAGATTTGTATTGCTCATGGTTATGGTCTTGTAAGCTTCACCACGCTCCAGCGCAGCATGAGAGCTCACTCTGAAGTTTACCGTAACGGCATTATGGGCTGCTGCTACGTTATTAAGTGATACTTTAACCATCCCGTGCTCATTATCAATATCTGAGGTTAGGGCAACTCCAGTCGCCTGAGTAATGCTTTCAACTTGAAGGATACCTTTATCATAATTTAAAGCAAATTCCGCACGATCTGCATTCAAATAATCTTTGATACCTACTTGCACAGAGTAGATTTCGTTGCTTGTTGCTTCTTTGTTAGCAGTCATGAACAATCGTTCTCCTGCATTCACTGTGAAGGCGAATGTTTTCCCTGCCGGGTTACCAACCTTATCCTTCACTTCAATCACAAGCTCATGATAACCGCCATCCACATAATTACCTGGATAGGTTAATACCTTTGTATTTTCAGAATAATCCACTTTATCCGTTATATTCGTTCCATCCAAAAGAACAGATAATGTATTCAGATCCAAACCTGATCCGTTATCGTCCAGCTCCACCTTCAATGCATCAAGCGGAGCGTTTAATACTTCATTTGGGGCAGGAGCTATAGGTTTAATGGTTGGAACTTCTTTATCCTCATCAAGTTCCTTATAGATAAAGGTAATATCGTCTACCCAAATCGAGCCTTTATTTTTCTTGCTCATATTCGATTGTTTCAATTGAAAAAACAATTCAAGGACGATCGGACCTGGTTTTCCCTGCGGCACATCCGCCTCAATATATTTCCATCCAGACCAGTCTACACCCATCTGATTTTCACCATAAAATTCTGCTTGAAACGATGATCCGCCTTTATCTCTAAATTTTGTCGTTAGCAAATGTCCTTCATTGTTCCCATAAACCCACATGCCTACTTTGGTAGGGTAGCCTGTTACTGGAATATTCCCTGTTTTATACCCGACTTCAATTTGAGAAGGGTTATCTACGATGCCAATCATATCGTAATCAATTCTAGCTGAATATTGTCCATTTCTTACATGCTTCTGGTTGTTCTCCAAGTGCAGCGTTGCCTCATACATGCGTTTAGGATTAAATTTCACATCTGAGATTCCATCTTCAAAATCTTCAACGATAATATTTGGCGATGCTTCATCTACTGCAAAGACATGGTTTTTTTGACCAAAGCCGGTATGTAGTCCCCCTCCTAGCAACGTTATAATGGATGCAATGACTATTGTCTTGCGTAATACTTTTGCTCTCATTACGTTTCCTTCTCCCTTAGTAAAATGGTTAGTCAATGAGAACTATAACAGTGCATTGTAAAATTAAACCTCCTTAACTATTAAGAAATTTTATTTTTATTCACAAAAATTGTAATCAATCGTCCTTTCGAGTTTAGCTGTGATGGAAAAAAAGCGAGTAGGAAATACAAAAAAACCCGATCTCATTCGATCGGGTTTTCTATTTCCGCGGAATTAATTCATCGTACTTACCCCAGCGCCTCTCTAAGTTCTACACTATGGATTGACGACTATTCCACGATTTTTAGTTTTTTTGGAGTACATGCCCCCTTTACAAAGCCGCTTCCGCAGTCTCAAACTGGCTATTGTACAATTCGGCATAGAAGCCGTTTGCCGCAAGAAGCTCGTAATGATTGCCGCTTTCGATAATATCGCCGTCCTTCATGACGAGAATAATATCGGCATTCTTGATCGTAGACAACCTGTGCGCGATAACAAAAGAAGTTCGTCCTGCCATCAACCGGTCCATCGCTTCCTGAATGAGAAGCTCCGTTCTCGTATCGACAGAGCTTGTTGCCTCGTCGAGGATGAGCAGAGGGGCGTTCGCAATGAGCGCTCTTGCAATCGTGATGAGCTGTTTCTGACCTGCGGAAAGGTTCACTTGCTCGTTCAATACCGTATCGTAGCCATTCGTTAAGGTTCGGATAAAATGATCAATACCGACAGCCTTGCAGACGGCCTTCACATCAGCATCGGTAACCCCTTGCTTGTTGAAAACGATATTTTCTTTGATCGTTCCCTCGAACAGCCATGTATCCTGAAGCACCATACAGAATTGTTCATGAACATTTTCCCGAGGAAGCTCATGGATCGGAACGCCATCGATAGCGATTTCCCCGCCATTCAGCTCATAGAATCGCATCAGCAAATTGACGATCGTCGTCTTCCCTGCACCCGTCGGTCCAACGATGGCGATCTTCTGACCAGGCAAAGCACGGGCTGAGAAATCGTGAATGATGAGCTTATTTGGATCATATCCGAAGGAAACGTTCCGGAATTCGACCTGCCCCTTAACATCCTTAAGCACCTTCGATTTATGGTTCTCGTCCTCAAGCTCTTTCTCTTCCAAAAATTCAAAAACGCGCGCGGCTGCAGCTGCAGTTGATTGCAGACTTGTCGCGGCTTGTGCAATTTGCCCCAAGGGCTGCGTGAACAAACGAACATAAAGCATGAATGCAACGATGACACCAAACGAAATATGACCATTCATCGCTAATGCTCCGCCGACAATACAAACCGACACATAACCGAAGTTTCCGACAAACATCATGAGCGGCATCGTCAAGCCGGATAGAAATTGCGACTTCCATGAGCTTTCATATAATTTATCGTTTATTTGATTAAAAGTTTCCTTCGCCTTCCGCTCTCCATTATAGACCTTAACCACATCGTAGCCTGAGTATATTTCTTCGACATGGCCATTCATCGCACCAAGATTCGCCTGCTGGTGGACGAAATGCGTTTGTGATTTTTTGATCATCACGGTCATAAAGGCAAATCCTAGAAACGTCGAAATGATCGCCGTCAACGTCATCCATACGTTCGTATAGAACATCATGACCAAAGAGCCGACCAGCATCGTGACGGAAGTAACCAGCATCCCGACGCTCTGATTCATCGTTTGCCCGATCGTGTCGATGTCGTTCGTGACGCGGCTCAGCACGTCGCCGTTGCTCGTGGAATCAAAATATTTGAGCGGAAGCTTATTGATCTTCTGGGAAATGCGCGTACGCAAGCTTTTTGATACCTTCTGGGTTACCGTAGCCATAATATAGCCTTGGAAGAACGAGAAGATGACGCTTAATCCATATAAAACAGCAAGCAATATACCAATGCTGCTAATCGCGTCCATGTCAATTTCGCCCATTAACCCTTTGGTAATATGATCCGTCATATCCTTCAGCTTGCTTGGCCCGACAATCGTAAATATCGTGCCGACCACGGACAACAGCAGAGCGACGACAATAAGAGGAATGTACGGCTTGCAATAGGCGACGAGCTTGCCCATTGTGCCTTTGAAATCGATGTTTTGCTTGGTAGCGACCTGTTGTTTAGCCAATTTCAAGCTCCTCCTTCGATAACTGAGAGTTCGCGATCTGACGATATACCTCGCAGGTCTGAAGCAGCTCTTGATGCGTGCCCCTTCCTACAATCTTGCCTTCGTCAAGAACGAGTATGAGATCGGCTTCCTTGATCGTTCCGATTCGCTGCCCCACAATTAGGTTGGTAGCTCCAGCTGTTTCTTGATTCAACATAGAACGCAGCTGGCGATCGGTTTTGTAATCAAGTGCAGAGAAGGAGTCGTCAAAAATGTAAATGTCAGGCTTACGGTAGATAGCCCTAGCGATGGATAACCGCTGCTTCTGTCCGCCAGACAAATTCGAGCCGCCTTGCGAGATCGTGCCCTCATACCCGCCTTCCAGCTTCTCGACAAATTCTTGCCCCTTAGCGATCGCTACCGCTTTCTTCACATCGTCCGCCGAGCCAGCCACATGCCCATTATCACCATAAGCGACGTTGGACGTCACTGTTCCGCTGAACAATACGGCTTTCTGAGGAACATAACCAAGCTTGTTATGCAGATCTTTCAGTGAGTAATCCTTCACATTCATTCCCGCAACAAGCACTTCGCCGTCCGTCACATCGTAAAATCTCGGAATTAAGTTCATCATTGTACTCTTGCCGCTACCCGTGGAGCCGATAAACGCAACCGTCTCTCCCCTGCGTGCAACGAAGCTGATATCTCTAAGTACATATTCATCCGAATCCGCATATTTGAAGCTAACATTCCGGAATTCAATTTCTCCTGCTTTCGCTGCATTAGTTGATTTCGATCTGCCATCCTTGATGCTTGGTTCTGTATTTAATACTTCCATGACACGCTTGGCAGCAACCGACGCCCGCGGCAGCATGAAGAAAACCATCGACAGCATCATAAAGGCCATGACAATCTGCATGGCATAGGACGAGAAAATGACCATGTCGCTGAACAAGCCTAATCTAGCTGCTGTATCCGCTCCATTAATCAGATACGCACCGATCCAATAAATCGCCAAGCTTAATCCGCTCATGATTAGACTCATGACCGGCATCATTAATGCCATTAATCGGCTTGTGAACAGATTCGCATCAGTCAACTCCCGATTTGCGTACTCGAACTTCGCTTCTTGGCTCGGTCCAGCATTATAAGCACGAATGACACGCAGGCCTTGAAGCCCTTCTCTCGTTACTCGGTTCAGTTGATCCGTTAGTCCTTGAATCATTCTGAACTTCGGCATGGCGAACAAAATAACGATCGCGATCATGAGAAGAAGCAGTGCAACCGAAATACCGGACGAGAGCGTCCATTGCCAGCTCTTGCTTGAAATTTTCACAATTGCCCAGCCTGCCAGAATAGGCGCTTTAATCATGACCTGCAGCCCCATCGCCACGATCGTTTGTACTTGCGTAATATCGTTCGTGGAACGCGTAATGAGGCTTGCTGTTGAAAATTGATTCATCTCGGCCATTGAGAATGATTCAACCTTGTCGAAGAGCAGGCTTCTAAGCCTCTTAGCGAGCGAAGCAGCGCTCTTCGCCACCAAATAAACAACGATGAAGGATGCAATTAAGCTTCCAATGGCACACAGCATCATATAGGCGCCTGGCTCCCATACCTCGTTTAAGGAGCTGCCTTCCGTCTGCACCAGCTTTGTGATTTCTGCCAAATAATCGGGAAGCTTGAGATCGAGCCATACCTGGAACACGATAAATGCAGTACTGATGACGATAAACCAAACATTTTTGGGATTGAAATACTTCAAAATCTTAAGCATTTATCAAACGCTCCTTCTCCATGTTGTTAGCCATAGAACTGTAAGCCTACTAACTATATTACAATAATAAAAGCCGCTCTAACAACTTCGACGACTACTCCAAATTCTTTTTGATTTTATCGAGCACATTAAAAAAAGTATCCATCTCCTCTTGCGATAGACCCTTCTTAATTTCACGCTCCAATTCAACGTATTTTAAAATAATGGCTTCATGGTATTCAATAGCTTTTGGCGTGAGAATAATCCTCTTTAGTCTTGCATCATAAGGAACAGACTCTCTCGTTATGAGATTATTTTTCTCCATCAATTGCAAAATCTTACTCGCGGTCGAACGCCGAATCGTGAACTGGCTCTCGAAATCGCGTTGAAAAATCTCCTTGTGCTGGTTCTCAACAAAGTACCTCAGCACCCATCCATGCATGCCAGTCAATTGATCGCCATATTTTTGACTCATAAACCCGCTTACCTGTCTATGCAGCATATTTCTTAGCGTTCTAAGTTCGAGCGCAACCGATCGATCCTTGTTCATTTTCGCCCCCCTTTACCTATCATCTCCAGCTCTTTTCTTTATTTTATCACAATTATTGTTAGTCAACTAACATTAATTATACATTAAAAGCTTTTAACCACAATGAACATCAAAGAGGAGCTGTCCTCGCGGCAGCTCCCTCCTACTAGCTCATCCTTATAACATTTTAGATAGCTATCTACTTTCTGCATAAATCTTATCCGATTTCGATGGCTCTTCTAGAATTTTAATTAATTTACGCAAAAGAACAGGCTCTTCTTCTCGGAATTGGTCAAAGCGGAGCTTCAACCGTTTAAATACTTCCTTATCTTCGCGAATAACATGGCGAATGTATTGATCTCTCAGCTTCATCGCCCGTTTTGTTATATCCTTGTATCCCTCCACAAGCTCTTCGTCATAAGGGATTATCCCCTCTTCTACAAGATATCCGATTCGCTCGCTCATCATTTTTTTGTGTTCCCAGAGAACGTGAAGATGTCTCGCATCGTTGCGGTCACCGAGCCTAGAATCGTTTTGCTCTACAGCATCAAAGTACATTTGCAGATAGTCATATACCTTGATTCCGAAAGCTTCCTCGTCTGGATTGTAATTAATTCGGTTTAAATGGGTCTCGCCATTAACATAATCGAGCAGTTGGTCGATCGCGGCCGTTTTATCAAATGGATAGGCAGAATGCGGTGCGTATTTATAAAAATACGTATGATGATCAGACGTGAGTTTCTCCTTCAAAAGCTTTCGCATAGAACCTGCAGCATCCTGAAACTCTTGGAATGGGATCTTCACATTACGGTACACCCCTGTATGATCGAACATGGAGGCATCGAACCTATTTTCCTCCCAATCAAAACCGTACAGAAAAAGATGATGAGGGAACGGTTCCTTCTGATAAGAAGCTGCCGGTGACAGCTTGGCTTCGTCCACAAACACGATGCAATAATAGCCGCTGCGGATCTGATCCGCGAAAAATTTCGGCCAGTCATCCAATGCCAAATTGTCTAGAATCGTATAATTTACAGAGCATGTTAGAAGAAACGGATTATTGAAATTCAACTCGTTTGGCTTGCCCCGAAAAAAATCGATAAAATATTGCCTGCCGTCCTCCAGAAATTTTGTGGTACAGGATAACTGGATAAAATTGCTGTAATACCAAGGGATCGTTTCTTCGTGGACGCTGGTGATTGAAAGGGTGTAAGCCCATCGTAAAAACCCTTTAAGTGGCGGATTCAACACGGGAAGCTGTACCGCGTTCAAATGATTCGCCTCCTTCTAATGAGTAATCGGGAAGCGTAACTGGTAAAGTTCCTTCAGGCTCAAGCTTGCCCAGTAAAACGCTTGAAAGGGCCTGCAATGTTAGCGGATGATGCTCATAACAGGCTAGGAAACCTTTAGCTTCTGGAAATGCCGCGAGATCAACGGGGTTGCGAAGGGAGATCGGAATGACTTTGTTCCCTCCTGCCAAAAGCTTGCGAACCAAAACGGTCTGCCCGTGATTAGAAGCCGTATGGAATATTCCCACGATGATCTGCCCATATCCTTCCGCTTCGGAGACCAAGTCCGCAATCTCATCCGTACTAGGACCAGTCCCATACAACCGCTCCATAAACTTTGCTTTCATCAAAGGATTTAGAAAGCTGCCGAGGGTATCATCGTATATCGGTTCGTCCTCAGACTTGCAAGCAGCCGCCATCTGCGGCCAAAGCACAAGCGTGTCGACTTCGGAAGACAACTGGCAAAAATTCGGTTCACGGTTCACCGAGGTGATGCTTTTCTCGCGAAGCAGCTTGATCGTCCGAAGGGTTTGCGAATGATCGAGATAGGTCCGCGTTTCTTCCCAGCTGCGTTCTCGCAGCGCTCCGATGCGGAGCTCCTTCAGGAGAAGAATGCGCTCCACGGAAGCATCAATCCGAGCTTCAGATAGACGCCCGTCTGCTACCGCATGTTCCAGTGCAGCTGCCGCCTCCAGCTGGCTTTCGTACGTATGGCTGACGAGAAGAAGATCTGCTCCAGCAAGTACGGCTCTTACGACTGCCTCCCCGACGCCAATGCCTTGCGTTACAGCGTTCATCTCCATGCAATCCGTCACGATAAGCCCCTTAAAATCCAGCTCTTCCCGGAGCAGACCTGTCAATACTTCATGAGAATGTGTGGCTGGAACAGACAAACCGCCGCTTAGCAATGGAATCCCGACATGGGCAGTCATTACGGCTTCGGCCCCAGCCCGCGCACAGCGCCGAAACGGTACGAGCTCGACAGACCGCAGACGATCAAGTGAATGCCTTACGACCGGCAGCTCAGCGTGTGAATCTACCTCCGTGTCGCCATGCCCTGGAAAATGCTTAATAACAGAGACAATGCCGCCATCCTGAAAGCCAAGCATTGCGGCGATCCCAAGCTCAGCGACAAGTTCAGCTTCGTCGCCGTATGCCCGGACATCAATAATCGGATTTCGCGGATTGACGTTAATATCGACCACCGGTGCGAAATTCATATTGATGCCCAGCAACTTCAGCTCCATTGCCGTTCCCTTTGCAGCTTCATAGAGCAGCAAAGGATCACGTGCCGCTCCCAAAGCCATCGCCGCAGGTAGCTGTGCAATTCCCTGTCTTAATCGGACGACCATGCCACCTTCCTGATCTGTTCCGATCCATAGCGGTATGCCTGTTGCACCCGCAGCCGTTTGTTGGAGTTTTTTCGTTAAAGCAAATGCCTGCTCGGGGTTGTCCAAATTACGGGAAAAGAACACGACTCCCCCGATGAAATGGTTTTGCAAGAGGTCGCCAATATTCGCACCCGGCGTAAGCCCCTCGAAGCCTACCATAAGCAGCTGCCCAATTTTCTCTTTCATCGTAAGCTGGCTACAAGCTCTCACCTGCATTCCTCCTCTGACATTACAATTGCGTCCAATCGAATAAAACGCCTAACAAATCAGGCTTACTCCCGGAGAGCCGTGAATAAACCGATACAGCTTCGAGCGGGCTTGCTTCTTCCGTTATGAGACTTGCGACATCTAGTTTCCCACGACGGATAGAATCGAATATGAACATGTTCATATCCTCTTCCGTCCAGCCATTAAAACCTTCCATCATTCGGCCGTGAATCCCTAATATGCTGACCGAATTAAAAACGACTTTTGGCCCTATCGTCTGTTTTGAAGGTTCTGTCGAGTCACCTAGCAAAATGACTTTGCCGAGCTCCCGTGTCAGCTGCGTACAGTAGGGCAGTACCGCGTAAGAACCCGTCACATCATATATCGTGTCCAGCATTTTGCCATCGGTAAGTTGTTCTACGCCTCCGAACGCTTCGGCTACCGTAAGATTCAGCAGATCGGTCGCACCGCTTCTGTGGGCTTGGTTCAGGCGGGAGCTTTCCGGAGCAATCGCAATAATCTGCCTTGCACCACTGGAATTCAGATACTGAATGACAAGCTGGCCGATAAGACCGAGTCCAACAACTCCCACTCTTTCTCCAAAAGCGGTTTCTGCGCGCAGAATCCCTAGAAGAGCAACCTTCGCGATCTGTGTAAAAACCGCCTCTTCGTCACGGATTGAATCTGGTATAATTGCCGCTTCCTTATAGTCTGCGAGGAAATATTGTCGGTGACCAGCCGGGCAGATGACCCGATCGCCGGGCTTTATTCCCTCCACTCCAATGCCTGTCTCCAGCACCTCAGCCGCCATCGAGTAACCGGGATAGAATGGGTACCGAACCCAAGATGACCAGACCGTTCCTTCATCGAAACGCCCCTTTAGACAAGCCAGCTCCGTTCCTGTACTTATTAGTGATTTTTTGGCTGCACATAAAATTTGTCCTCTTCCTGGCTTCGGCACCTGTTCCTCTATAAGCTCAATTCGATCTGGCTCCTGAAAGACGCAATTTATCGAGGTACGACCTTGCGTTGTCGCCATGTCCGGCATGCGATGACACTTCCTTTTCTAGGCATGGGATATAGATCTTATATTTGTAATTTCCATATGATCGCAAAACCATCTTAACTGCTCGCGCTGCTATATCCCCTCACAGCCTGTTTCCAAAGCAGCCGTAAAGCTGCGAAGAGCAGGAGCGATCCGATCAGCGCCATTCCTGCATATAACCAGCTGAGCTGTCCAAGCAAGAACATCGGTCCGAAATTAGTAATAAGGAACAGCGGAATAACGAAGGTCCCGATTCTGCGAACCCAAACAGGATAAATAGCCATAGGGAAATTGTTGGCATCCCAAGCGGAATGGGCGATCTCCGACATAGCCCCAGTCTGGACGAACCAGAATGAAAGCAGCGCTGGGATAATCATTAGACAATACGTGATGACAACGGAGACCAGGAGCATTAAGGCAAATCCCGCAAGTTGAACGAATGACAACGGAATATCCATCGCATGCCAGCCGATACCGATCATAGTGAAACCGACCAAAATATCGGGAATTGGCAGCGCCAGATCGACGTATCGCAATGATGCCATGAACTGCAGGGAAACGGGCTTCGTAATCATCAAATCAAGCGAGCCGTCTTTAATATACTCAGGAATTTTCATGAAATTTGTAAAAAACAACCCGACATACATTCCCGTAACGACGGTGTGCATGCCTATAAATAGAAGCAGCCCTTCGGGCGGTATGCCTTCTACATGCAGATCAGTGCGGAACACGACAAGCACATACAAAAGCTTGGCAAGCAGATAGACAGATTCGACAAGCAGGCTCATCACAAAATTGCCCCGAAACTCCATCTGAGCGATGAGACAATTTTTGATGAACATACCGTACAGGCGCAAATATTTTCTCGCAATTTTAAACATATGGAACGTCTGCTACCCCCCGACCGCCGAATATTTCTTTATGGATACGCGCCACGTCAGACGGGAAATGAACAAAAAGAGCAATATCCATCCACCTTGAATAAACAGCCCCTGATACATAGCCATCGTCCCTGTTTTACCGCTCAGAACATTCACCGGAAAATAAATGGTATACGGAAAAGGAGTATATTGAAGCGCCTTTACAACCGATTCCCCGAAAATTTCCAAGGGGAACATGCCACCGCTCAAAATATTGACTAGCAAACTTGTAATCACAAAAAAGTATGAGATTTCATGCAAATAAAACGCGCTGGCGCAAATGCAGTAGGCGATCAAAAAGTTGAGCAGAAGCGCGCCCCAAAGCGTCACAGCGAACAAGATTATACGAACGACCTGGATATCTAGCACATCCCTAGCGGCTGAAATCCAGATAATACAAATAAGCAAAAGTGCAGTAATGCCATAATAAATCGCCTTCTGTCCGAAAAAAGACATCAGCCGGTACCCGAAGTAGCTGACTGGCTTAATCAAATATTTGTTAAGGCCGCCATTCTTAATATCGTCGGCAATCTGATGCTCAAACTGGGTAGCAATCAGCTTGGACACCAGCCCTGCCAAGATCGTATACAAAATAATTTGACCATACGAATACGAGAACAACGCCGCCTTGCCGGAATGTTCGTACACCGCCGTCCAAATAAAATATTGAACAAGAATCGGAAAAGCAGCCCCAAGAAGACCAAGAAAGAAGTGAAATCGGTATTCCATCGAATGCTGGACGCCTACCCTAAAAACTGCCATGTACAATCTGCGTCTGTTCATCCTACGGCTTCCTTGCGATAGAGCATGGAAATGCTCTCCTCGATCGGTACGTCTTCTACCGTCCAGTCGATGATTGGAAACGAATCAAGCAAGGCGCGCGACACTTCCTTCAAGCGATGCTTCGGCAGCTCTAGAACAACGTTGTATTCGTCTCCGCTTACCATTTTCCCGAATTTGGCCAGCCGCTGCTGGGCAACAGGTTCGGAGAAGTGCAGCCTTATAATTTTCTGCTCGCCAAACAGATCGTTGATCTTGTGAAGATCGCCATCGTACAGAAGGCTTCCTTCATTAATAATGATCGTCCGCTTGCAGAGGTCCTCCACATCCTTCATGTAATGGCTCGTAAGCAAAATCGTCGCAGCAAACTGCTCATTGTAGTATTTCAGAAACTCTCTAACCTTCTTCTGGGAGGGGAAATCAAGCCCGATCGTCGGTTCATCGAGATAAAGCAGGCTAGGGCGGTGGATAAGTGCGGCGATCAGCTCCATTTTCATCCGTTCGCCCAGCGACAACCTGCGCACCTGCACGTTCAGAAGATCCTGCACATCTAGCATTTCCGATAGCTCAGCAAGACTCCGATGGTAGAGAGCATCCTCGACGTCATAAATGCATTTGTTCAAATAAATCGATTCACTAGCTGGAAGGTCCCACCAGAGCTGATTTTTCTGCCCCATCACAATGGAAAAAAGCCGTTTGAACTCATTCTTCCGCTCCCATGGCACATAACCAAACACATCGGCTTCTCCGCCTGTCGGATAAAGAATGCCAGACAGCATTTTGAGCGTTGTTGTTTTACCCGCCCCGTTAGGTCCGAGAAATCCGACGCATTCGCCGGGGCCTATGTCAAAAGAAAGAGATTTGACCGCTTCCTTCACCAGCGACTTGCGAGCAAATAAATTTTTCAACGAATTTTTAAGCCCCGCTGCTTTCCGGTAGTACACGAACGATTTGTGCAGCTCCCGCACACGGATATAGTCCATCCCCGTTCCTCCTGGCTTAAACTCCATTGTTGTACAGCAGCACACACTTAGAGCATATCGGCATTAAACCGCAGGCAACAATTTCGCGCTGTTTCCGAAGATCTTCACCGTGAAAAACATCGGCTACACTTTCTTCATACAAATTGCCGACGCTGAATTCCGGGAAAAATTTGCATGGATTCACTTTGCCGTCCGGCATCACATCCATCCGATTCGAGATCGAAAAGCACTTCGTACGATTCATAGCCGGTTTCTCGCTGCCCCGAATAAATCCTTCCACCTCTTCGGGCTCCAGTGCAGGCTGATAACGGACACGCACATTCCAAATTCGAGAATTTACGCGTTTAAGCTCTTCGAGCAAAATATCAAAATTGTCTGGCGAGATGTGAAACGTGAAGGAGTGCCAACTGTTCTTGTGAGCGTCTGCAAAGCGGGAGGCAAGGTGCGGGAAATGAGCATCGAAGTAAGTGTCCATTCTATCCGCCGTATCAGAAGGGATATACCAGGGGAAGCAGAAATAGACAGAATCTACGCCCATCTCTTCAAAAAATTCCATAAAGCTGTAAAGCTTGCCGACCATCTGGTCGTTAACCGTCAACGCCACAGAAACCTTGCCTTTATATATACCCTGCTTTTTCAGATCTAGCAGCAACTGGATTGCATGGATTACTTTTTTAAACGTGCCTTTACCTCGGATTGCGTCATTTTCCTTCTCGAAGCCTTCAAGGCTGACCAGCATAACCAGATTTTCTGACATTTTCAAAATGGAATCCAGCTTCTGCTCAATGAGAATCGCATTCGTGCAAATCGTCGTGTACCGCTCTTCTTTGGATAGCAGCTCTGCCAGCTCATCGAATTTGGAGTAAAATAACGGTTCGCCGCCCCACAGGAAAACACGTGATTTGCGTGCTCTTGTTTCAGCCAAAATCTTCTCCACGACGGGAATATCGATTTCATCTTTCTTCACTTCTTTGGCAAAACCGTGATGAAAGCCATCCGGATTCCATTCGAAGCAGTGTGTACAGCGTAGGTTGCAGCCGTTATTAAGCTTGATTCCTATCTCATAAGGCACGGGTGCTGCATAAGTAGGATCATCTCTGCGCTTCCTTCCGGTTTCCGCCAGCGGAACCAGCGTTCTTTTCATATTACGAAACGTGATTTGGTCAAACGTAACTGCTGTTTTCGGCTGCATAGGTGATCCTCCCGAAATGGTTAATTTTTGACCGCTGCTCTAACAATCGTCTGCAAGTCTCCTCGAGCAAATGCTCCGAAAAACGTTGAGTTTTCCACTCCGTAAAGCGGATTCCGAGTCCACAAGATTCCCAATAGGTTGAATTATGAAGCTCATGGTCGCCGAACGGCTCCAGCATGATAAATGGGATTCCAAACGACAACGAGTCGTTCAGTGTCGCTCCCCCCGGCTTACTGATGATCGCCCAGCAATTGCGCATCAGCTCGATGTAAGCTGAGTAATCCTTGAGGGGATACTCCCTGAGAATTCCGTTTTCACGGATATACTGAATCATAGGCGGGAAAGAATGTCTCCCTTGTTTGTCCCTGCTCCACGGGTCCCAGGAGACCTCCGTCCCAAAATATCGCATGGTCCCGTCGTCCTCCTCCACCTCTGAAGGATCGTAAACAATGACATCCAGACGGTGTCCGAGCATTCGAAGCTCTGAGATCGTCTTGGCGTAGGTGCCGATTCCCCAGCCACCGCCATGGATCAGAATGCGTCCGGCGCGCTGCCAGAAAGGCAAAGGCTCCGCTTCATCTGAAGCAATGTAACTGCCCGGAGACATTTTTTGAAGCTCGTAAAACCAAACGTTCTTATAGACGGGGTACAACTGCTTATGTACCTTAAACGATGGGGTATCCCACGCATCCAGTCGGATCAGCCGGATGTCCAATTGCTTGTTAGAATCTGCCTTGTAACGCTCCAGTATAGGCAGCCAGAAACCCGTAAACACCGCAAAACGGGTGACATCGGCCTGTTTCCAAGCGTTCAGCAGTATTTGAACCTCTTCCTCGTCCAAGGAATTATCAACGGGTTTGGCCAGCTTATGCCCCATAAGAGCAACGGCGAAATCCGCATGAAATGCTTTTTTGGTGGATCTGATCTTGCTTCGCACTTTTTCGTCATACAAGCTCTCCAGAACGTAAATATCCGTTTCGACTCTTATGCTTTGCAGGTACGTATGCAGATGCATAGCCGGAATGTACGCGCCGAGCGAATTACCCGACGCCAGCAAAATAACTGAAGATGAATTCATGCTCAGCTCCCGCGTTCCAAATTTAGTTGTACACTTTAACGGATAAGTCCGCGAGCACCTGTCGCAAGCTATTAATCAGTTCGCTGCGGTGTTCATCATCTCGGCCTACGACCGAGACATAAAGCCTTCCTTTCGGCATGCCTCGTTTGTTTTGCGTTCCCTCCGCCATTCGGCGGCGAGTCAGAATCTCATTTATCATTACGGTATTGGATGATAGAGGAACAACCCCGTACCCTGAGGGGGTTGTCAACAGAAGTTCAGATGCGTGCAATGCGTGCAGTAGAGTGCCAAACTCGAAGCCTTCCGGTAATCCGAGGGATAAAAATGTAAGCCAGCCGCTATGTCCGTACGTTTCCCAACATTGATCGAGATACGCGTTTATAAGACCCATGGACTTGCGGGCGTTAATCTCTACAATCGATACGACTTTTCCGTCCTCCAATATCATGGAGTCAAAGCAGACAAAGCCGTGGTAGCCGTCTCCCGCCAGCAGCCGGAGCGCCTTCTCCATCACGTTGAAATAGCCAGCGTTCTCCAACATGCTGATAAAAACTTCATCCGCTTTGATAGACCCGCTGTAGTTTTGCTGGTGATTAATCATCCGCTGAACTGAAATGAACGCCGCCTCGCCACTCTCCTTGATGAACCAGTGAGAGCTGAAGTCGGTCTTTTTCTTTAGCAACGGCTCAAGAAGGAATTGAGAGCGCAAACCTCTTTCCTCCTGTTTATGCAAGTGATCCGTTATTCTTCGCTGCATGGATTCGCTGTCAATGAGCATATTGCCTTTGCCAGCAACGCCGAAGGGATCTTTTAATAAATAGTGCCCCTGCTTCAATAGAGCACTTCCGATCGTCTCTATTTCTTCTGCGCTGTTCGCCTCCATGCCGTAACACTTCTCGCCTATTCTAACCAAGAGCCTGTTGGAATACAGCTTTGAATTAACACGTACAACCGTCTCTAGATCTGGCAAGGAACCGCTAAGTTCGGCGGCGTATAGGTACGCTTCCGTATCCGATGTTATGGCGTACGGGGACACCATTTTGACAGCGCTTGAGAACCTCTCTTCACCATGTGATTTCATCTGCTGCAAAACCACACCTTCGGGGAAACCGGAACCGGTTGTCTGAAGCACTTTGTTTGCCGGTTTGGTGAGCCTTGCTTGATCAGCCGTAAGTCTGAACATGCAAGATTTGAATAAGTCCGGTTCGGGCAAGGGATCCTTCTCATCATTCAAATCATAGTGATAGCGAGTTCCAAACGAAAAACCTAGCCCATTTAGATACTCATGCAGTGCTGGGTTGATTTTGCAACGGCTGTAGAGGATATCATTAGGCCCGCAAAACGGAAAGAGCAGCTCATCCATGCACAGCACAATGGACTCACTATCCTTGTCCGGCATAGCAGGTAGCCGGGCCAGATCAGGATCTCTCCACCTCGTTTCGGGGTCGAAGGTACCCATAACCATTTTCACAATCACGTCGACTTTAAGACTTAGCATCTTCGTACAACGGCTGGCCTTGCGGCTGGCAGCTTTTCACAAACTGAATAAAAGCTCCGATCGACTGGAGATGCTCATAATCGAATTCGTCATAGTCAATGGCCACATTCAACTGATCCTCGACTTGGAGCATAAACTGGATCATTTGCAAAGAATCAAGGCCAATATCATTGTTCAGATTCGTTTCAGGGGAGAGGGAATGGCGAAGTTCTGGCTGGTCTTCTTTGATCGTGCACAAAATATCAGCGATTTTATCGAACATTACTACACTCCTTTAAAGGTTTAATGTATGAGGAGCATCCGAATCCTCACTTTCACAAATTCCAACCAAATAAAAAAATTCTTGTTTATCCCTCCAATTCCTATAAATTACAATTATTATCATGCTCTAGCATGAATCTGTCAACGAAAACAGAGTAGATCATTTACACTATTTTTCAATATAATTTCGCGAATACCCTTCGAATAGGTAGCAAGAATCATCTGATTTTGAACCTCGACATTGGATTACGACAAATTTATACATCAATATTGATTGATTATACTCAAAATCGACCACACATTTAGGACTTTTTAACCTAAAATTCAAAAAACTAATCTAACCATTATTTTGTTGCAGCTAGTTTTAGTTTTTTGTACTATTTTCATCTAAAACAAAAAAGCCCCCCGGAGCTCCCATTCAACTCCGAGGGCTTAATTCGTTTATGGCTGCAGCTGCCACAACGCGGGAACGTTGCTAGGCTCCCAGCCTGCTAACGAAGTGTGCGGTTGGATACATTTATACGTCGCGCCATTGTATGAGACTAGAGCATTCGCTGCATATGCCGTGTTAGCAGCCCATGGTGTAGCGCTTGGCCCTTGAGCCGTCGTAGCGGTAACTGCGTTGCTGTTGCCGGATTCGTTTTGAGATGGATCAACAGCACGAACCGTGAACGTATAGGAAGTATTAGGAGTAAGACCGGTAACGAGCTTCTCAGTAGCTGTGCCCGTTACGGTTGCAACGACATTTGAACCGACATAAATGCGGTAACCAGCGATGCCAGAAGCATCCGTTGAGGCGTTCCACATCAATGTAAGTGAGTTTGAGCCAGCCGCTCCCATGACATGAAGTCCAGATGGGTTAGTTGGTGGAGTCGTATCGTTCGGGATCTGAACCGTCGTTATTTGTACGCTATTGCTGGCTGGAGATCGATTACCGGAGGAATCAAACGCTTTGACGGTTAAGTTATAGGTGGTTCCGGCAATCAAATTCGTCAGGTTGACATTTAATTGATTTCCCGGAACGGTAGCTATTGGCGAGGTGTTAGAGCCGGAATAAAGCTCATAACCTGAGACACCATTATTGTCCGTTGAAGCTCCCCATGAAAGTGAAGCTGTTGTTGTCCCGACTGTACCTGCTGTAAGGTTCGTTGGAGTAGTTGGGGCAACGTTGTCTGAAGCGCCAAACTGAACATCAATTACGTTATACCAAGCGTTTGGCGTATCATAAATATCCCATACGGCAAGGATGATTTGATAACCAGTTCTCTCTGGTACACTACAGGTATGGGACAATGTTGCAGGTGGCTGTTGACCGTTTCCCTGTACCGTACAGAACGGTGTCAGATCAAGCTGTGCACGTGAAAGCGGAGCATTCGGATTCCAATCTTGCTTGGTAATAAAATAGCGATAACTTGTCGTCGCATGACGCGCTGTAAACTTCCAAGTAAATGTATTGGTACCGCTGCTAATATTGACCTTATTCCAGCGTGTAGCTGTTTGTTGGTCAAGATTTGCGAAGGCAGCAAGGCCTGCACTGGCGATTTTACCATCTGCAGGTCCAGCTGCTGGAAAACCTTTTAATCCTTCGAGGCTTTGCGGCTCATAAATAATTGCTCCACAGTTCGTATTCAGTCCATTTTTACATTGTATCGCCCGACTTGCAGGATTATCGATATAACCATGAGCAGAAACAGGCTTAACGAAAGCAATCATACTGGTTAATAGGAGCAGCAGACCGAGACAAGCAGCCAACACACGCTTTTTCAAACTCGAACTCCTATGAATCTGATTCATCATCACATTACCTCCTAGGTTTTTGGTCTGGTTTTAGAATCCATCCATTTCCTAACAGCATGCGGATATCAGTATCATTTCCCCCCTCTCATCATAGCTGCGACGTCTATAAAGATAGGTTCACTTTAAGCAACCAACTCCTTTAAAATCCGAATTTATATAAACTCCTAAGAGCTTATACACGCATTAAAAAATGAGCAGTGAAAGCAAAATGGGTATGGTTTGGGTTCATGGGAAGGTGTGAGGTTTGGTAAAAAGCCAAAACTTTCCGGATGTTTGTACCGAAGTGTGGTGGAGATGAATGGCCCTAAAATCGGATTGTAGCTGAGGAATGTTCTATGAATCAATCATAATGTAAACGTTATAATTTTGCACTGCTATTTTAGAACTAATATTTTTTACGCTCAAAATAGGTCTTGCACCCAACCCCAACGACCTAAGCTTATGATACAAGGATGTATATATTACCATTTTTTGTGTTTAAAGACCTAAATTTGTTTTCGTCATTGCAGCGTATTAGGATACTTGCATTGTTCTCCTATGTTAAATTGCTTTTACTTCTATTTCAGCAATGGTACGTTTATTTTGGGGTTGAACAGGACGATGATTATCAGGGAATATCGCTTGAAATGCTTTTATTTGAGCTTTCGACATTTCGATAGGCTTCTCTAGAACAGTCCACTTCACGCCCTCGGAGCAAGGAGGAGTCGTCAGTGATCCTTGGTAGCGATAAGCGTCCAGATCACTAGGAAGCAGCTTGCTGAGATCAATTTTGTTTTTCAAAACGAAATCAACAGCAGTCTTTGTTTTTGGCAGCTTGGACCAAATTTCAGTCAAGGCCGGGTTTCCTTTACCCTCCTTAATAAGTACGCCTAGCACAGCTAAATTTCCAGTCTTGTTCTTATGTACAAAGTGCAGCTCCAAGGGGGATGCTTTTCCGTCTATTAAATGTTCACTCGGTGTATGGAAATGAAATTGAGCCAATGTGTACTTAGAATCGCCAATTGTCAACTGATTGGCAGCTGAAGCTGTATTGGCTTGAATGGTATGTCCGCTATTGCCGAAGGTAAACGAGGTTGGTTTGTAATGGACGGTCACCTTCGTTTTGTTGCCGTTTTTATTAGCTTCGTCACTATGGATATCGATTGGTGATTGCTCCACTCCAGCACTGCAAGCCGCATATTCCGCTGTAAGATGAGCCCAATGCTCCGGTCCAGTACTGCCTTCATAGCTCCAATGCGGTGCTTCGCTCTCGGATTTTGATGCTGGTGCTGCATAAGCGACAGTTGAAGCTAGCAGAACTAGCATAGCTGCGCTTGTGAGTAATTTAGTCAAACGTGTGCTCATAAATCAATTCATCTCCTTAATAAGTTATGATTGAATGATACAAAAAACGGTACGCTGCTTCGAACACCTCCTACAGTATAGTACCAACAACTTGACGAACTGTAAATAATTACAAATATTTTGTGCATATTGAATATTTTGAACATAAAACTCATATTTTCGTCATGATGATTACTGGCAAATATAAATAATGGAGCAACTGCCGCAGCAATTGCTCCACTCTCCCGTTTATCATCTACTTTTTAAAAAACTCTTTATCTTACACCAATCATTAAAAATCGATTTCCACACCGTCGATAGTGATGGCTTCAATCTTTGAAATATCTAAAGGCAAAGTAGGTATGAATTTCGCTTTAACCTTCTCATTATCACTAAAGCTAGTCATAGAATCAAATGTTTGAACTGTGCCGTCATTCATTTTAGCAGTTACTGCAATTTTAAACTCCATTGTCGTGCTGTTGCCACAACAAATATGTATCTATATGGGAAATGAGGATATCCTAACTAAACGATACCATATTAACCATCAGATCAGAGGTACTCAGATGATTAATCCAACAAACAACATTGATGACCAGCCGTTGCAATCGGATTTAAAGATGAATTTAAAAATGCTGCAGGATAATCTCGGGCACAGCCCTGACCTGGTTTCACGTCATTTCCAAGTGAATTCAGCAAATAATATGCCTATCCATGGAGCTATTGTATATATTGAAGGGCTATCAAGCTCAAGCTCTATGCTTCAATCCGTCTATATGGGAAACCATGAGAGCAGTCAATATTTTACCCCGACAGAATTAATGGATTACTACAAGAATAGTGTCATTCCTGAAGGAGCCGTATTTACACTCACTTCATTTAATGAATTATTTGATATGCTGCTTACTGGAAACAGTATCCTTCTTCTTGATAATTGTGCTCAAGCTCTTTCTGTTGACACAAAAGATATTAGAGCTCGCTCGGTTGAAGAACCTAACGTTCAATCCGTGGTGCGCGGTCCCCGTGAAGGTTTTACTGAAGTGTTAAGTTGGAACACCGCTATGATTCGCAGAAAAATTAACAGTCGGCACCTATGGTTTGAGAACTATAAAATAGGAAGTGTCACAAAGACAGATGTTTCGGTCATTTTTATCGAAAATCTCGTTTCTGATAGCGTGCTTGAAATGGTTAGAGAACGATTGCAGAAAATCGATATCGACGGCATTCTTGAAAGTAATTATATAGAAGAACACATTCAAGATAAGAAATATTCACCTTTTCCAACCATATTTAATTCGGAGAGACCCGATGTGGTAGCTGCTGGTTTGCTGGAGGGAAGAGTCGCTATTATGGTCGATGGAACTCCGTTTGCACTTCTGGTTCCTGCACTGTTTACGCAATTTTTCCAATCAAGCGAGGATTATTACGAACGGACGGATTTCAGCACGCTGATTCGTTTGCTCCGCTTTTTTTGTTTTCTTATAGCTACCATTACACCCTCTTTCTATATTGCGATTACAACGTTTCACCAGGAGCTGCTTCCAACGACATTGCTCTATAATCTAGCCAGCCAGCGAGAGGGCGTTCCTTTCCCTGCCTTTATCGAGGCGCTGGTCATGGAGATTACCTTTGAGATTCTCCGTGAAGCCAGCGTACGAATGCCTAAAACGATTGGACAATCAATCTCCATCGTAGGAACACTGGTTGTCGGACAAGCCGCTGTAGAAGCTGGCCTCGTCAGCGCTGCCATGGTGATTGTCGTTTCCATAACGGCCATTTCGAATTTCGTACTCCCTGCTTTTAATCTAGGCATCGCGGCTCGGATTATCCGTTTCTTGCTGATGATCATGGCAGCATCCTTTGGATTGTACGGCGTATTTATCTGTATCATTGGGATCATTTTTCATCTATGCAGCCTCACGTCATTTGGCGTTCCTTATATGGCGCCGCTGGCTCCCTTCAACAGTACAGATCAGAAAGATACTCTATTCCGTATGCCCTTGCGCTCCATGATTACACGCCCCAAAAGCCTTAAACCAAAAAATCTAGTGAGGCAGAAAAAATCATGAAACGTTCTACGTCATTTGTCAGGCTAGTTCTCGTCGTCATCGTTCTTCTAATTTCCGCCATTCTCATGACTGCTTGCTGGAGCAGACATGAGTTAAACGAGCTTAGCATCGTGGTAGGGCTTGCTATCGATAAGAAAGGCGACAAATACAATGTAACCGTACAAATTGTTAATCCAGGTCAGGTAAGCAATAAGCAAGCAGGATCAAACAACTTCAGTCCAGTAGTCTCTTATGAAGCAACAGGCGTTTCAGTACCGGATGCACTCAGCAGAATGACGGTTAAGGCAGCACGACAGCTATATTACCCACACCTGCGGATATTAATTATAGGCGAGGATGTGGCTCGCAGCGGAATCAGTAAGCCGCTTGATTTTATCGCAAGAAACCGTGAGATGAGAACAGACTTTTATCTCATCGTAGCTAAAAAAACAACAGCAAGTGAAATCCTAAACATGTACAGCCCTATTGATCCGATTCCTGCGAATAACTTGTACACCAAGCTGGAGACCTCTGACCGATTATGGGCTGCAACCGGAAAAATCACATTGGACAAGCTGATTCAAGATTTATCCCAGCAAGGAAAAGGGGCGACTTTAACCGCTATAGAAATTGAAGGCAATCCTTCAAAAGGCGATAAAATAACTGATGCTGTAAATGTTGAACCAGAGGTCATCCTCAAATACACCGGTATGGCCGCTTTTAAACGGGATCGTATGGTAGGCTGGCTGAATGAAAACGACACAAAGGCGCTCAATTATCTTCAAAATAATATCGTCAAAACAACTGGCACGATTGCATGTCCAGATAGCAAAGGGAATGTAAGTCTTCAAGTCGTCCATTCTCATACGGATATACGCGTAAATACGAAAAATGAAACTCCTGCATTCGAAGTCATTTTAAAAACGGAGCAGGATATAACAGACATTAGCTGCGAGCTTGATATTACTCAGCCGGAAACGTTAGCCAAATTAAACAAGCTGGCCGATAAGACACTGGAAGAAATACTGAGCCGCACGATTCACAAATTTCAAAAGCAAGTTAAAGCAGATATATTTGGCTTTGGTTCAGCACTTCATCGTTCCAACCCGAAAATGTGGCATGGCATTAACGATTGGGATAAAATATTCGAAAATGTGAATATCACCGTTCAATCTCAGTGCACTATTCGGCGAATTGGAACTACGGTACAGTCTATTAGAAGCACAATTAAAAAATAGGTGGCGGCAGCTATGTGGTTATGGATAGGTGTAATCGGTGCATGGACGTGGGTTTCCATTGTTGAAATCCCTCCCCTATTCGGCAAGCGCAGGATGAAAGAACTTCTGCTGATTGTATTCATTATGATAACAGCAACCTCTGGCAGTCTGATTTTCATGTATATGCACAATCCGCCTAACCCTTTGGAATGGATAGAAAAAATAATATCTCCTTACGCTCGTGCAATCTACTCCTTGATGTCCTGAAAGGAAAAGACCGATGATGAAGCAAGATACTTTAAGTGTTCGCACATTCACGATATTAGTCATTTTCTTCATGATTGGCACCTCCATCCTCATTACGCCTGCAGGACTTACTTTGGTAGCGAAACAGGATGCTTGGCTCGCAGCCATTGTAGGAATCGGACTCAACATTCTAAGCGTCCTTATTTATGTCAGTCTCGGTAACCGATATGGGGACAAAACACTCATCCAGATGTGCCATCTTGCTTTTGGAAAGTGGATCGGCAATGTATTCGGTCTTTGCTTTATCGCTTTTTTCTATTTGCTCACCTCTCTAATGATTGGGGATCTCGGTTTTTTTCTAACCACACAAACCTTGCCGGAAACGCCGATTGAAATATTATTAATTATCTTTGTCATTATTGTTATATTTGCCGTTCGAGCAGGCATGGTCGTTTATTCCCGTGCGGTACAAATATTTTTTCCGATCCTATTTTTTATGCTCTGCTTTCTTATCATACCTATCTTCCCTCAAATAGAAGTTCTAGACTTTGAACCCATACTGGAGTATGGCTTTAAGCCCATTGTAAAAGCTGGCTTCTCCTTTTCCGGATTTCAGGAAATGATTGTGCTGCTCATGATTTATCCTTACGTAGCGAAATCAGCAAAAAGAGGACGAGGCTTTGTATGGGGAACCCTAATCGGTGGAATTGTACTGATCATCATTACTGTGGGATGTATAGGCGTAATGGGAGCTGCCGTCACCGCTAATCAATTATTTCCGGCCTACGTGCTGGCGAAAAATATTAACATCGGCCATTTTCTTGAACGTATTGAAGGGATTATGATGTTCATTTGGATTTTATCCATCGTGATGAAGATTGTGCTGACGTTTGATGCATCGTTGATTGGGTTCAGCCAGCTATTCAAATTGAAGGATCCGAAACCATATGTCATTCCGATGGGATTTGGCTTGATCGCTCTAGCGCTGTTATGTTACACAAATACAATTTCCGTCAATGATTTCCTCACCAAAAACTGGACACCCTTTGCTACGATTTTCACGATTTTTGTCCCCCTGTTCATTCTAGGTATATTACTGTTTCGTGGATCGGGCGAGAGTACAAGTAAGCAGGAGAATACTACTGAGAATGAGCAAGCATAGCTGTGATGGGAAGAAGACAAATCGGAGGTTTGTTTAATAAAACGGAGCGGCCTCAAAAGGCGGCTCCGTTGCAAAGCATAAATGACTGTAAAGCTCAGACATTATTTCCCCAAAACTTCTTTCAATTTCAGCAGCACAGTAACCGCTTCAGCACGGGTAGCAACGCCAGTTGGTTCAAATTTGTTACCGCTGCGTCCTTGTACAATTCCTTGCTTCTTCGCCGTTTCTGCAGCCTTCTTCGCCCATGCAGGTATAGCACTGTCATCAGCAAAGCCTGTTTTACCGGTTGCCTCTGCATCAAGGCCTGTAACTTTTGCGATCATAGCAACCATCTCGGCTCTTGATATGCTTGCATTTGGACGGAAGCTGCCATCCTCATAACCTGTAAGAATACCAGCCTCAACAGCCTGAGCTACTGCCTTTACCGCCCACGCGCCAATAGCAGACTTATCTTTAAATTGCAGCTCGCTTCCGCTTGTTTGCGGCTTCAGCATTTGCATCATCATCACTGCAAACTCCGCACGTGTTACCGAACTATTCGGCTTAAATGTACCGTCTGAATAACCATTTACAAAGCCTTCTGCCACTGCCTTTTGGATATTCAGCTGTGCCCAGTGACCATCAATATCCTTGAAGTTCAGTTGATTTTTATTTATTGCCATGACAGCAAATTTCGTAAAGTGATCAACTTCAACTTCAATTTTATTACTGTTTATCTTGCCTCCAATGGATACCCATTTCTTGCTCGTCTCATCGAAGTAGAATACAGCTGCCGTTTGATTCTCTTTAAGCAGCGATGAATTAAATTCAAAGACGAGTGTAACATTTTTGCTGAATTTACCCGAACTATTTTTCAACACTTCAAAGACTGAGCTGAGAGAAATATCGTCTTTCGAGAAAAGCTTAGCCGTATCCAGCAGCTCTTCAATGGTCAGCATAATTTCCTGAGCTGTTGCTCCAGCTGGGATCGTGACTTTAATTTTCTCACCTAAACTCACCTTTGCTGAGTAACCAGCCGGTATTGTTGCTTTTCCATTCGTAGATACAATCTCTGTTATACCAGTACCGCCGCCTGAATTACCGCCAGTTGGCGCTTTAGGTGTCGTAATATTTCTCGCATTGCTTGCCTTGGAGAAATTATTCGCATGATCGAATGCGATGACATAATACTGGTAAGCTGTTTCCGAGCTTAACCCTGTATCACTATAAGATGTACTTGTTGTTGTCGCCAGCTCAATACCATTGCGGAAAACCTTGTAGCCTGCTACTCCCAAATTGTCAGTAGAAGCAGACCATGTCAAATTAATTTGAGTGCTGGAAACTGCTTCTGCTTTTAAATTCGATGGATCAGTAGGCGCATCCGTATCAACGATAGTTGGTGTCCACCAGTTGCCGGATACGACAATCATACTGAGCAAACGGAGGTTATTGCCAAAATATAAATCATCTTCCGTTTTAACAGCCGTATTATGATCCCAAAGCTTATTTAGCCATTCTTGATTGGATGAATCGATCATTGCACTAACCATTAGCGGAGCTGAGAAAGTGATATCTTGATAATCAGCTATCGCTTCCGAGCCATCCAATTTATAGCCCGCCAAAATATTTTGTGGATCGTTATCCGTCTTTTTACGAATCCATTCATTTAATGTACTTAACTGATCTTTTGCACGTTTTTCCCCTGTAATGAGATAGTCTGTACCTATCCGCCATGGTGTGCGGGATGAATTGTAGCTGTAATCACCGTCCGTATCTGATTCTAGGAAGGAAGGCGGTGCAGGTACAAAGCTTCCGCTGTCCGTATCCTTCACGACAAAGTCTGGGAGCAGACCAGCGTTCGGACTGAAATTTTTATAAAGGCTTTCCATCACGTTATAGGTTTTGTCGACTACCTGATTCCAACGGCCATCGCCGGAAACAACAGCAAAATCCTTCATATGCTGCAGCATGAAATCCGAAGGACGGGTAGCATTTTCATACTCGCCGCTAGTTGCCCAATCGGCAATTCTTAATACCCAATCCTTTTGGTTGACTTCACTATCCATAATGGCTTTTATTACTTTACGAGCCTGAGCCAAATAATCAATTTCCCCATCATTTCCCCATTGCTCACTCGCAAGAAGAAGCGCATAGGCAATATCCAAATCTCCATCCGTAGCTGAATCCACGCCGTTAATATCAATAATTGCTTTGCCATTATCAGCTTGCTGCCAAGCCATGAGGTCTGGATTAATTTCGCTTGGATGTGCTCTGAAATAACGATACATGCCGTCAAAATACTTCTTCGCATCTTTATCATGGCCTGCCATTAAAGCGGTGATCAGCATTCCATAACCATGAGCTTCAGAAACGGTAATCTCATTCTCTTCAAACCAGTCTCCATCCGCATACCACACATAATATTGGCCTGACGTATATGGATTCTCTTTCAAATATTTCGTTTTCCACTCGTCATATAATCTCGATACGGTATTATCCATATCAGCTTGCGTAATATGATTTGGCTTAATTGTGCCGTCCGCATAAGCGGTATGCTGAGGGAATGCTTTAAGCGGGCCTTCACCCGCAGCAGCTGGCTTCGTCTTCAAACTTATCGAATTACTTGCAAGCGATTCGAGTCCCTCTTGATTAACTGCTTTCACTTCATACGTATAAGTGCTGTTTGCAGCTAAACCTGTATCGGAATAGGTTAGCTTCGAGCTTGATGTTGCGCCAACTTTCACACCATCACGATACACATTATAGCCTGCCACGATGATGTTCCCAGAGGATGCCGCCCAAGTCAATTCGTTCTGATACGGGGATACGGCTTTTCCAGTCAAGCTTGTTGGTGCTGAAGGCGGCTCATTCTCGGCACCATTTTCAATCGTTGTGACTTCCACCGGAGCGGAGTTGTCTCTCGTTCCAACAGCCTTAACGATAAAATCATATTTCTTATTAGGATTAATGTCTTTAATTTCTAAGCTGTATTCCGTTTGATTGCCAGTTGCTGAAATATATTCGCTCCAGTGTGCTGCTACTTTGTCGTTCTTCTCGTAGATTCTAAATCCTCTAACCGGCTCTGTTCCTGTAGAAGGCTTCTTCCAAGATAAAATCGCTTTATCTCCTTCCACCTTCACCTTGACGTTCTCTACTTTCTCCGGCTTCGTGTCCGTTCTTCTGATTCCGTAATCATCATAAGCCTTCAATCCCTTGCCAACTGTATTTTCAGCTTTTTCGTCTGCAACAGCTGCTGTGAATGCGGTAAAAGCAAGTACTTTATCCGAAATAGACACATCCGTAAACATTTTTTTGAATGGTTGAGTGTCAATCTCAGCAAAGTAATCATCATAAGGAATGGGATTTCCATTCTCATCCTTTACTTCTTGCGCATCCCCATTTTCATCAATATAATGCTGATTATTTTTTTCGTAAAATTTATTTCCGAACGCATTAGACATCAGGTAGACTGTCCCTTTAGGATCGATAGCATTGCCTTCCTCATCGATTTTAAAGTCTTTAATGATCTCATCATTTAACATTTGGAATGATCTCATATACATATGATCATGGGCTTCGAACACCATATCGATTCCCATTTCGTCAAATTCAGGAATGAGATACTTTTTGTAAAATTGAACCCGCTCATCTTCCCATTGCGCTGAATTGTCGCCAGCTCCGTAAGGTCCTTTATGGAAAGTGACAAACTTCCATTTCTTATCGCTTTTCGCGACTGTGTTTTGCATCCATTTCACTTGATCCCAGAACTCTTTATCCGCCCATTCTACATCTTTCCCATTCGCTGCAAGTCCGCCTTCATATTGGGAATTGAATACCATGAAGAGCGCGTCGCCATACTCGAAGGAATAAACAGAACCTTCATCCGTACCCGCTACCGTTTGCTTAGGCAAGTTGAAGTGGTTATAGAAATTATTATTAGGCGTCGTTACATCACCGTCATAATCATTCACTTCATGACCGCCAAGTACAGGTACATAAGGAACATTTGTGAGAGAATCCTGTGCTAAGCCCAGCATCCACTGCCATTGCTCCTCCAAATCTCCATTGTCGACCAAATCGCCCGCACTGATCAGAAATTTAGGATCGAGAGTATAATCGACTGCTTTCCTGAACGTATCTGCCCACGGTTCAAAATCAGACTTATTAGAAGCCTGCGAATCCGATCCTGCAATAAAGCGGAAAGGTTGGTTAGCTGCTGTATCCGTTGTAAATGAGCCAATAATGCTCCAGCTGCCCTCTTCTCCATTGCCCACTCGAAATTTATAAGCTGTACCTGGTTTCAGCTCTCTTGCGATTGCTTTATGACTGATGAATTTCGTGAAGGTTTTGGAATCACGATCAGCTTCTGTCATAAAGGTTTCAATTTCCTCCGCCGTTCCTTTATAGCTGACTACTCCATCTGCCGGGAAGACATTCCCTAACATTTTCGAAGCCTCAACGACTTGAACGACAGAGTCTGTCATCGTATCGGTATACCATGCTAGAGCGATACTCGTCTTGGGATCACCGTTAAATGTCATATTGATCATTTTCGGCAAGAAAGGCGATTGTTGTATGCTAAAGCTCCATGTCAAATCACGAATCTGAGTCACTTCGTCTGTACCTTTGATTAATGATTTCGGAACAGAGATCGTATACGTTTTGCCATAACTAAACTCAGGATGATTAATCTTAAGCGTGTTTCCACCAACAACTTCCAGTGAAACACCGGCTAATGATTTATTCTCATTGTCGACAATGCTTACAGCAGATGCGGTGTCTAAAGAGATGGCCTTATTAAACTTGACGGTCAACGGCGCATCCACCGATACATTTTCAGCCTTGTCCTTTGGAAGCTTAACCAGATCAATAGTCGGTACACGAATGGCCGAGTTATCTATACGCTCCCCTTGAACCAGAATGTTTCTGATTTTGCTGGAGCCTCCGCCTCCAATTCCATCACTATTGCCATTTGTGTTCTGTCCCGAGCTAACGACCCAGCGAAGATACAGAAGCTCCTGATCATTCGCTTCACTTGGAATCGCAACGTTCTTCAGTTTGCATTCATCGTTAGGCGGGCAACTATATGCTCCTTTAGTCATTTTAACCGCACCGTTCGGCACATCCGTCCATGTCGCCCGATCCGTACTCATCTGCAGTTTAAAATCACGCGGTCCGGAGCCGGAAGAGGTTTGCTCCGATGACAAGGTTAAATTTTTAAAGCCTTTGGTCGAGATCGTAGCAAGCCAATATTTTTGGCTAAAATCACCGCTCCAGCCTTGATAACTAAGATCCTTGTTGCTCCCGCTATAGTATTCAAACGTTCCACCGACATTTTGGAACAAGGAAGCCGCTCCGTAAGCACCGCCTGTTGCTATGGAGATGCCATTATCCCCTTCATTCGGAAATATCCATTCCGCAACCTTCTCTGCTCCGTTACTCACAGCTGCTGGTTCATCCGCGGCAGCAACAAAGTTAGAGAAAGTGGTGGTCAACATGATGAACGTTAATAATATACAAGTCATTACATGAAATGATTTTTTCCGTTTGTTTCTGCTATGCATATACTTAACCTCTTTTCTTTTCCATAATGAAAACGAATGATCAAAAAGCCCAATTCTTTGAATGCGCTATCATAAATATTTGGTTTTCACAATCACTCTTGGCTCCACCCCCTCTTTCAGGTCGATTTACATTGTCTAAAAGTTTAAACGCTTTAATCTTCAAAAAAGAGTTTATCCTGTAAGGAAAGCCCTGTCAATCACTTCCAAGGATTTTTCTACGAATTTAGTAGTTATTCACCTGTCCAATTCAAATTTTTCTCCTTATTTCGCACTTATCCTCCCCGTTCCTATAAGAAA
This sequence comes from Pristimantibacillus sp. Z349TD_6, assembly GCF_056173205.1. Taxonomy (NCBI): domain Bacteria; kingdom Bacillati; phylum Bacillota; class Bacilli; order Caryophanales; family Paenibacillaceae; genus Pristimantibacillus (SeqCode); species Pristimantibacillus sp. Z349TD_6. Next base: position 5,872,738 of record NZ_CM149662.1, read on the forward strand.
AACGAATTCATTAATCATTTTAAGTATAAGCGCTTAAATTATTTGTAAATTTGAATAGTGTTGATTTTTCAGATGCATAGACTTCCTAAAATGCATAAAATATACATTAATTAGTCTTTGCATTTCCGAGAAAAAGTCAAAAAACCCGATCTCATTGGATCGGGTTTTCCATTTTCCAGACAGCTGGTTCGAAGGGCGGACGCCTCCCTTTAGTTAAGCTGCTTCCATTTTTGTTCTAGCGTTTGAGGAATATAGCTTTCCAATTGATGTAAAAGTTCTAATGGTTCACTGGAAACATTGATAAGACTGAGATGTGAATCATTGGAGAAGCCTTCTTTAATGCTATGGTTAATCAATTGAACGAAAGGATTAAAATAATTTCTAATATTTAGAATACCTACAGGCTTTTTATGTATGCCAATTTGTGACCAGCACAAGACCTCGAAAAGCTCCTCATATGTCCCAAAACCGCCGGGCAAAGCGATAAAACCATCAGCTAGTTCACTCATTTTAGCCTTGCGTTCATGCATATTTTCTACTTCTATTAACTGAGTTAATTCTCTATGCACCACTTCTCCTCTAAACAATCCTTTAGGCATAACTCCGATCACTTCACCGCCACCAGTCATGACAGCATTAGCGATTTCACCCATTAAACCTATTTTAGATCCGCCATAGATTAATCGATAATTTTTCTTAGCCATGTAATGACCAAGTTCAGCAGCTTTCGCTTTATAATCGTGATGCTCCCCTAAATTTGATCCAGCAAAAATACAAATTGATTTCATATATCCATCTCCAAACTATATATTGATAATTTCCATAGTCTAATATACTATATATTGACGATAAATCAAATTAGTAATCCTGAGTTTCACAAACCGCCTCTCAAATTAAAAAAAGGACAGCTGCTCTCAGCTGCCCTTCAATGAACTCATCCATTACGCGCTTTGTCGTTCCCTGTCCCAAAATCGGTTTGCCAATACAGCAGCTTGGAACCTATCCAAACCATCCCCATATCGGTTAGCTTGCCGAATATTGCAAACAAAATTAAGCTTGTCATTATAATTGCCGGACGTCCCGTCGTTTGACCGTCGGTCATGAGAAACCCGAGCCCTTTGCTGGCACCCATAATTTCCGCTGCTACGACGAACATCCAGCCCATGCTGAGCCCGCTTCTCATGCCAACGACCAAGGAAGGCAGCGTAGCCGGCAGAAAAAAATGCCAGATTAATCGGAAGCCTTTGTACCCATGTACCCACCCTACCTCGATCAGCTTGCGATCTACATTTATAATGCCTGTCAGCAAATTCAAATAGACGGGGAAAAATACCCCAATGGCAATAAGAGTGATCTTCGACGTCTCGTAAATACCGAGCCACAAAATAAATAGCGGAACCCATGCCATAGAGGGAATATTTCTGAGTGCTTGAAGCATCGGATCAAACAAATAACGGAAAAACCGAAAGTATCCGTTTAGAATGCCTAGTACCAACGCGACTGCCAAACCTGCAACAAAACCAGCGAATACCCGGTACAATGTAATAAATAAATGATCACCCAGCTCGCCCGATGCGAGCAGGTCGGTGAAGGTGCCGTAAATCCGGGTAAGCGGCGGCAGTAAATTGGGAGCTGCATATCCTGTAACGGAAGCATATTGCCATGCGCCGAGTAGGAGTATAGGAACTAGGAATCCCAAAGCGATTTGAAAAATGCGACTGTCCGTGAATTTCAAATCGATGACCTCCGTTTATTGTGCGATCTTTGTGAAGTATTCCGAATCGATCAGTTCATCTACAACTTTGGCAACATCCGTATTATCAGGAATAATTCCACTCTTTAATAAGACGCTACCCGCTGCATTAAGGGCATTCTTCTGTGTATCGCCGATAACAGGATTGGAAAGATCGGTTCTTTCGATCACCTTTTCTACGACTGGCAGCGTCTGCTTGGATTGCTCGCTTACGATTTTTTTGAATTCCTCTACATTGCCGATGGCCCATTTCCGAGCTTGTTCATAAGCTTCAATCACTTTTTTCGTCAACTCCGGGTTATCGCTCGCGAACGACTCTCTTACATTAAGCACCCCGTAAGTATTCAAGGAAGCGTCGCGGATAACGAGCTTAGAGCCCTGCTCGACTTCGGTCTGCGCCATAAACGGATCTAATCCCGCCCAAGCATCGACTTCACCTTTTTCCAAAGCTGCTTTTCCATCCGCGTGCTGCAGTTGAACGAGCTCTACATCTTTTTCACTCAACCCCGCTTGATCCAGAATGCGCAGCAGGAAAATATACGGGTCCGTCCCCTTAGTAACGGCGATTTTCTTGCCTTTCAAGTCCTGAGCCTTGGTAATCGCAGAATCAGCTTTTGTGACAAGAGCTGTCCATTCCGGCGTAGAATAAACGTAAATCGACTTGATGGGATTTCCGTTTGCTTTGCCCAATAATGCCGCGGCGCCTGCCGTAGAGCCGAAATCTATGCTTTTGCTATTCAAATACTCCAATGCCTTATTGCTTCCCGCGCTAAGTACCCATTCCACTTGAATGCCATCTGCTTTAAGCGCCTCCTCGAGAAAACCTTTCTCCTTCAGCACAAGGCTTACCGGATTATAATAAGCATAATCCAGCTTAATCTTCGTAACACTTGCTGATGCTTCCTTCGACGTGCCGTTGCCGCAGCCCGCCAACTGTAATATGGCCAAAACCATAACAATCGCGAAAGCGATTTGCTTGCCTTTTCCTATTCTCATGTTCATATCCCCTTAAATGGTATAGTTATCGTTTTTACCTGTATTTCCACTTGGCGATTCGGGTTTCTCTTTAGTCAGAATGCGGTCAAGAATCAATTTCTCGTAATAGGCGAAGCCGCTGTCATGCTCTCTCGGTCGCGACAACGTAATCCTAACGTCGAATGCGATCTTTCCGTGCTCAATGAGAATAACCCTATCCGCCAATTGCACCGCTTCCGCAACGTCATGAGTGACCAGCAGTGCCGTAAATTTCTGCTCCGTCCATAATCGCTCTATTAATTGCTGCATTTCGATTCTAGTTAAGGCATCCAGTGCGCCCAGCGGCTCGTCAAGCAGCAGCAACTTGGGATTCCCTGCTAAGGCGCGGGCCAGCGCCACCCTTTGGCGCTGCCCACCGGACAACACGCCCGGCCACTCGGATGCGCGACTACTTAGCCCCACTTGTTCGAGCGCTTTCTCCGCTTTCTGAATGACTCCGTCCTTGACGCCGACTCTGACGTTTTCCAGTACACTTTTCCATGGGAGCAGTCTAGCATCCTGGAACAGAACCCGAGTATCCGGGTGTATAAACCGGATTTCCTCGCTGTCGATATATACGCCGCCTTCTGATGCCTTCTCAAGACCCGCCACCAGTCGAAGCAAAGTGCTTTTCCCGCAGCCGCTCCTTCCTACGATGGCAATGAATTCCCCAGGTTTCCCTTCAAGCTCCACCTCTTGTAGAACCTGCTTATTTCCGTACCGTTTAGCCGTATTCCTGATTTGCAGATGGCTGCCTAAAGTAGTTTGTTCCACGCTCTACCCTCCTTGATATTTTCTTTTCTCCAGATTCGAAAGAGCGGTCATGCTTAGCGCGAGGAGGTCGTTGTACTCTTCGGAATAATCTGATTGGCAATCATTTCGCCGAATGGACTTATGAAGAGCGGTTGATCCATCTGCTCCTTCTTTTGCAATGGAAGCTTCGGAAACAACAATTCCGCGACCCGGTAAGCCTCCTCCAAGTGGGGGTATCCAGACAGAATGAAGGTTTCAATTCCGAGCTCTTGATACTCCAGCATGCGAGCGGCTACCTGATCGGGATCTCCTACAAGCGCAGTGCCTGCTCCACCGCGAACCAAGCCGACCCCAGCCCATAGGTTAGGACTTACCACAAGCTTGCTTCGGTCCCCTCCATGCAGCTCAGCCATCCGGCGTTGTCCCTCCGAATCCATCTTGGCAAAAGAGCTCTGAGCCCTCGCAATGGTTTCATCATCGACATGTGAAATAAGTTCATCCGCCGCTTGCCATGCTTCTGCTTCTGTTCTACGTACAATAACATGCAGTCTTATTCCAAACTTAATCGTTCTTCCGGCAGCCTCCGCTAGTCGTTTCATTTTGGTGATTTTCTCAGCAACCTGCTCCAGAGGCTCACCCCATGTCAGATAAACATCGATGTGGTCAGCCGCTATCTCCATTGCCGCATCCGAAGATCCCCCAAAATAAAGTGGCGGATAAGGGGCTTGAAGCGGAGGATAAAGCACTTTCCCGCCCTTCACGCTCAGATGGTCTCCCTCTAAATCCACTTCTTCTCCTTGCAGCACTCGTTTCCATATTTCGAGGAACTCACCGGTTAAGCCGTAGCGATCCGAATGATCTAGGAAAACGCCATCTCCTTCAAGCTCTGCCTTATCGCCGCCGGTCACAACGTTGATAAGCAGCCGTCCATTGGAGAAGCGATCCAGCGTTGCCGCCATTCTTGCCGCCAAAGTAGGAGACATCAAGCCCGGTCTTACTGCAACTAAAAACTTCAGCTTCTCCGTAGCAGGAACTAACGTTGAAGCGACAACCCATGCATCTTCGCATGAGCGGCCCGTTGGAAGAAGTACGCCGCCAAACCCCAGCTCGTCAGCTGCTTGAGCGATTTGTTTGGTGTATGCATAGTTAACCGCTCTAGCACCTTCGCTAGTGCCTAGAAAATGTCCGTCGCCGTGTGTGGGAATAAACCAGAAAACTTCCAAAATATTCAATCTCCTCTCAAATAGAAAAGACACCTGTCCCATGTAGCTGGAGAAAGGTGCCTTTAGTGGTCTAATCGGCTTGTATTTTGATATAGGTTGATCATCTATCCCTTGCTCGTTTCCTGTAATAGCTTCCATATCGGATCGATATAACTGCTTTTATTTGTGTTCAAATACTGATTCGCGTACGAGCGAACGGGATCACCCGCGTAGAAACGTTCATACAATTCATGGCGCGAGCCGAGCGGACTGCCGATTAAATCCCATGCCAGCTTGAACAACTTTACCTTTTTTTCCGAGCTGACAGAGGCGCCTTCGAAATACAGATGCATGAATTTGGAGATCGGACCATAGAAGTCTTCCATACTGGACGGGGTTTGAACGAACCCTCCTCCTCCGACTTGCTGCAGAATCTCAATCGCTCTCGGATAAATTTTCGTTCCAATATTCCTTGCCGTATCGATGAAGGAAATCTCAGGCAACCAAACTCCCGAAGCATTTTGCGCAGCCTTCGTCTCAGAAGCGATCACCAGCGCGCGCATCGTATCGACTTGCGTCAGCAGCTCGCCAAGCTTCTCCTGAATGTGTAGAAAACCAGTTACCCCAATGGATTCCGATATTGCGAAAGCAAGCCCTGTTACGAATTCAAGCTTTGCGACGGACCTCACAACCGTTTGATGGAAAGCGAGCGAATTCGCCGTTTTGTTGTTCCGCAGATTCAATACAGATTCTGAGTCGCCATAAAGCAATACGCGTTCCCACGGAATCAGAACATCGTCGAAAAACAGCACGGCGTCCATTTCCTCATATCGGGAGCTCAAAATATGTTCCTTTTCTCTCGAATCTGCGAACGATTCCCGGCATACAATATGCAGCCCTTTTGAATTTGCCGGAACAATGAGTACATGCGAATGCTCCTTGTTCTCCTTCTTCAGCTGCAAAAAGGAGAAAATAATGAAATCGTGAGTATACGGCGCTCCTGTCGCAATCATTTTCGCTCCGCGCACAATAATGCCTTCGCTCGTTTCCTTCACGACATGAAGGAATCTTTCTGAAATACGCTCATCGCTCAGTTCACGGGAACGATCAATCTGCGGGTCCAGTATAGCCGTCGTAAGGAACAAGTCGTTATCTCTAGCCGATTCGTAATACTTCTCAATCTTCGCTTGGAATCCCGAATCCCTTTTGCTGATTTCCGCTCTATCCGCGTACCATCCCGTAATCATGGACCTTCCGTAGTCGGATAAACGGCTCATAATGCCATTTGTTTCTTTCGCCCAACAGGTAAAAGCTTTGCTTCTTGTTAAAATATCTTCCTTCGTATAAGGCACTAGAAACGAACTGTGAACATATCGGCCTAATGATGGCTGCAAGTATCCAACTTCATCTCTGCGATGCGGATCATCCAGCAAATCAAATAATCCTGTGATGGTTTTGAGCGTGCCTTGAAACGCGGGGTGTGTGGGCAAATCATCCACCGCTTGGCCTTCAAGCCAAACCTTTCGACCATCCTTAAGGCTTTTTAGAAACTTTTCACCTCTCGTTGTCATTGAACGGATTCTCCTTGACTTCTTTTTCCGATAAGAATACTATGTTTTTATTCATGTTGTGATATTATCCAATTTCTTCAATGTTTTCAACCATCAGTTTTAGTTCTTATGTCCTTTAAACAACAAAACAACGATCTATGTTTGATTACTCAAAAACAAACAACAATAGAATATATCTATTCCACCTTTTTATTACTGGCAAGATTTAAAACCATGGAAATTGCTCGCTTAAACATGGATTTCTATTTGTTGGTTAAACAACATATATGACCATTTTGTTTGTTATCTGAAGGAGGATAAAAACATGCTGCAGCCATCGAAAGAAGACCGGAGAATTATCCGATCACGGAAGGTCATAACGGAAGCTTTCGTTTCCCTTCTAAGAGTAAAAGGATTTCCTGATATTTCTGTAGCCGATTTAACGGAACATGCCGAAATTAATCGATCAACCTTTTATGCCCATTACAAAGATAAATTCGATCTCCTTCATGCCGTTATTGAAGAGAAGCTAACCTTGTTATCCGAAGAGCTTGAAGCCTCTAGAGTAAGCCATTCCGTACTTTCTAATACGATAGACAGTCCTCATCCTTATTTCGTCACGTTGTTCGATCATCTTCAAACCCATGCAGGATTTTACACGATCATGTTCAAGCGAATCGAAGATAATGCAGTTCGAAGCCGTATGCTGGAGGTCATTAGAGAAAGCCAGTTCATTATCATCTCCCATTTCAAACTCGAACAAAAGATGCTTATTCCCATGGACGTTCTATTGGATTATCTCTGCTCTTCTATTATTGGGGTAGTAGAGAAGTGGTATGACAACGGAATGAAATACAGCGCTAATTACATGGCTCTTCAGCTGACAAGAATTAGCATGCTCGGCACGGATAAAGCTATGGGGTTGTAGAACCGGGGGTCAAACTGGAAACTAGAATAGCAGGCAGCTCCAAACAAGGAATAAGATTCATGGATATGAGGAAAAGTGTAGAGTAACTCTAATACATGATGTTTCAGCTGATAATAACGTCATGTAATTGAACAAAATCAAAGGCCGCTTCAGTTAAGCGACCTTTGATTCGAGGGACTCATTTTATTATTTATTCGTCACCGCAGCCACTACATCGTCAATGGCTCTGCCCTCAGCAATTGGTCCCGAAGACATCCAATGTCTAGCCGATACTTTGAACACATGATTTTCCTTGACAGCAGGCATCGACTTCCAAACACTAAGCTTCTCAACTTCCGCTGAAGCAGCTTCCTCTTTCGCGAAATCCTCCGCTGTGTCGATCGATCCACCATAAATGGCAAATATGTAATCTGCCGTAATCGTAGGCAGCTTCTCCAGCGACGTATTCATTCCCCAATCATCGGATGATTCCTTCTGAAACGCTGCAATACTCGTGTCAGGAACTAAACCCAATTGCTCATAGATCAGTTTGTTAAAGCTAGGGAAAAACACCTGCAGATCCTTGACTGATGGACGAATAAAGACTACCTTGTTGTCCGCTCCAACAGCAGAAGATATCGTTGCTTTAGCTTCATTTATTTTATCGTCATACGCCTGAATTACCGCCTGTGATTTTTCCTCCAGCCCCAATATTTTTCCGATTTCAGTTATATTGGTTTTCCAATCATCCGGAGTAAAAGGAAGCGTTGGAGCAATTTTACTAAGTTCATCGTATCCCGCCTGATCGGTAAAATACTGTTGAAGCAGGATTAGATCCGGCTTTGATTCCAGAATCTGCTCCAGATTCTGATTCGTATCTGAACTGCCAGACATTGGGATTTTCAATTCTTTTAACGGATCTTCTAAATAATAGCCGTTGAAGCCATACGCATATACCATCGGAACTCCCAATGACAATGTAATATCTTCAAGTCCGATTACAGCGATCCGTTTTGGGTTTGACGGAACTTTCGTCTCTCCGTACGCGTGCTTGATCGTTTGCTGCTCTTTCTCCTCCGTTTGTGCGGTAGACTGAGGACTGTCCGTTTGTACAGGCTCCGTGGCTTTGCCAGAGTTAGCCTTCTCACCTACATTCGTGTTATTGCCGCAAGCGCTGATCATTACTGCCAACAGTAATATAATCATTAACCCTGCGAATTTCTGATTCCTTCCTTGATTCCAATTGCCACCCTGACTTACATAATCCGTTCTCTTTCTTTGATGCATCGTATTCCCTCCGCCATTTATATTGATATTGATTCTCATTATCGACAAATCATTATAGCATACTAATTACGGCTATGAATACAACAAAATTCCACTACTTTGAGCTCTATAAAACTGTTTCTCAACCGAGATTTCTATCGGAATTTCGCTTTATCCAGTAGTTTAGCTCTCTCGCAGTGCTTTTACTTCTGATGATGAAAAATAGCCAGAAACAGCCATAAAACACCATCACACGTTGAGATAAGAAATATACTACAAATGGCTGCCCCAAAAAATGACTATCGTCATATTAAGAAAATTACCTTTATCACTAAATAAGGTATGCCAAAACAATTAAGATAAAAGTATCAAATCGATGAGGTGAGCGAGAAAATGAACGGTAACACTTTTTATATGATGATCGCTTTTATAGCCGTTTTAGTTTTGTGGAGAAGGACGAGAAGCATGTACCGCCCAATACGGGGGAACGGGATTCGATTACTGATTCCTTTATTATTCATAATCCCTGGCCTGTCTTTAATTATTAACCCGAACGTGAATGAACCGGCTTGGGCATTTGGAATAGCCTTCGGACTTGGCGTTATATTTTCCATCCCATTGATTTGGACGACTAATTACGAAGTGAGAGAAGACAATTTGATTTATTCCAAGAAAAACTGGGGATTTATCGCAGCTTTCATAGGTATTGTGTTCATACGGTTTGCTCTGCGTCAAGAATTGTCCGACTTGGATCCTCAAGGTAAAACAGCTTTATTCATGCTAGTAGCTTTCGGTTATATCATTCCGTGGAGAGTTTTTTCGTTTATCAAATTTCGGCGTGTGGCCAACCAATTGCAATTGTCTAAAATAAACTAAAGTTTGGTTGCCTGCGAATACAAAAAAGAAATTCTCACAATAAAAAAAAGCTGATCAGCAATGGCGCTGATCAGCTTTTTTCGATTCATTGTTCGCGAATGACTAATAACACACCAATAAAAATGAGTATAGTACCTATCCAAAATGATAAACCAATTTGTTCACCTAGCAATAGCCAGCCTAAAAAAGCACCGACTATAGGTTGGAAAAAGAAAAATAATCCGCCACTTGAAGCATTAAGCATTTGCAGCCCACGATTCCACAGTAAAAAGGCACAGGCTGTCGAAATAATTCCCAAGTACAATAGTCCGCCCCATATAGATGGATGCATCAATGCTTGAAAATCAAGCTCTGGCAATCGAGTAACGGTGAAAGGTGTAAGTAAAACAATGGCTACAAGGGTTGTATAAAAAGTTACAACAATTTGTGAATAGTTCCTGGGTACCCGCTTAATAAGAACAGACATAAGCGCCCAAGTAAGGGCGGCAATAAGCAATGATACACCACCAAGTTGAAGGGATGAATCGATATTGGCGTTTCCGACAATAACGCTTACCCCTATTGTTGCTAAAATAATTGAAATTGCTTTTTTTAGCGTAATCTTTTCTTTTAAAATGATACGCGCAAATAGCACCATGAATGCTGGTGTCGTTGAAGTAATAATAGCACCCATTTGTGCTGTAGAAAGCATCGTACCTATTTCTTGGGTAATGATAGAAATTGTATTTCCAATAAGACCAATGAAGAAAACTAATAATAAATCACGCTTTTCAATCCGCCATGATTGTTTCGTTACAACGCCAATAAATAGCAATGCTAAAATCGCAATTACATAACGAATCCACACTAATTCAAGTGGTGGAACAAAGTCTACCACATGTTTTACAACCACATACATCCCGCCCCAAATGCTAGCAGCGAGTGATAAATATAAAGAACCTAATAAGGTGTTTTTCATTTTGTACCCTCCGTTTTCCTAGACAGTTCCTGTCCTTAACGGAGTTGTAGTTTTCTACCGTTAAGGAAGAATAACTACAGGTACATCGTTTTCAAAGAGTGGTGACCACATCATCTGTCTTCAGCTCACTTTCAAAAGAGTAATTTTATTTTATATGAATTTTTTTGATAAGGCTATTAACTATTTTAATTATAACGATGTACCAGCGTATTAGAACAACCCTTAGTGAATAACCAGTCCAATGAAATGGGAATCTTATGCAGGATCAGACTGAAAAGAAATGGGAGTGAGCGGAAATTGAAAACGATGACAGCGGCTGGCAGTGCTAACCTGCAAACTGGCACGACTCAAAAAACAGTAGGCCAGTACTTGTTCGATTGTCTACAGCTGGAGGGCATTACCGAAATTTTTGGCGTTGCTGGAGACTATAACTTTACACTATTGGATACGCTGGAGCGCTATAAAGGCATACGGTTTATGAGTGGACGGAACGAATTAAACTCAGGTTATGCGGCGGATGGTTATGCAAGAGTTAAAGGCATATCCGCTCTTATTACGACTTTCGGAGTCGGAGAGCTTAGTGCTTGCAATGCGATAGCGGGAGCTAACAGCGAGCATGTGCCGATAATTCATATCGTAGGTGCGCCTCCCGATAAGGATCAAAAGAAACATAAGCTGATGCATCACACTCTAATGGATGGGGATTTTGACGTCTTCCATAAAGTGTACAAGCAGATTACGGCTTATACTGCAGTACTGACACCGGAAAACGCTGAGATTGAAATTCCAGCCGCCATTCGTATTGCGAAGGAAAAGAAAAAGCCAGTGTACCTCGTTGTGGCTGATGATTTAGTGACCATGCCGATCATTACACGAAGTGAGCCGATCCCCCCGCGTCCAATGTCCAATGTGAAAACTCTTCAGGCAGCAACGGAGCATGCCCGCCAACTGCTGGGGCGTGCCCATCGGCCGGTCATTTTGGTTGATGTCAAAACCATGCGTTTCGACCTTGTAACAGCAGTTCGGCAGCTAGCCGACGCGATGAACGTACCTGTTGCAACAATGATGTTCGGCAAGGGGGCATTTGACGAAACCCATCCGAATTATATTGGGATGTACGAAGGTTTATTTGGAAGTTCTGAAGTCCAAACCGCAGTAGAAAATGCAGACTGTGTCATTGCGGTAGGCATGGTATGGGCGGACAATAATACCGCGAACTTCACTGCGAAGCTAAACCCGCTCGTGACAATCAATATTCAACCGGACATGGTCAAGGTCGCAGAAGCGGAATATCCGAATGTGTTCGCAGCCGACATGCTACTTGCGGTGCAGAATATTGGATACATAGGCCAAGGTTTAGCGGGAAAAACGACATCCCCATACGACCAAATAACTGGCAGTGCCGGTGACCCACTAACTGCGGCCAATTATTACCCGCGTTTTCAGAAGTTGCTGAGGGAAGGGGACATTGTGGTCGCCGAGACCGGCACATTTTACAACGGGATGGCGCAGGTGAGACTACCCCGCAATGCAACATACATTGCGCAAGGTGGCTGGGAGGCGATCGGTTATGCTACACCTTCCGCATACGGTGCCAATGTCGCTGCACCTGATCGGCGGGTCTTGTTATTTACAGGTGACGGCTCCTTGCAGTTGACAGCCCAAGAGATCAGCACCATGCTCTATTATGAATGCAAGCCTATTATCTTCATCTTGAATAACGATGGCTACACCATCGAGAAATATTTAAATGTCAAAACAGAGAATCAGCAATATAACAAAATTCCGCGCTGGTCATACACTAAGCTTCCCGAAGTGTTTGGAGGCGATGCGTTTGCCGTGACAGTACGTACCTATGGAGAGCTTGATCAGGCTATAATCCAAGCGGAGAGGGAATGTAAAGGAAGACTCTGTATCATTGAAATGATAGCCGCTGACCCTATGGACGCACCAGAAAATATGCGCCGGATGCGCAATTATTTGGAAATGCAGGAGAAACAACGCAGCCAAAACTAAAATAAGCAGCATCTAGTTTGCTTCTTCTTCCTTCGTAAACACTGTAAATATTCTCATTATGAGGCCCGATAGAGTCTATAACCAAGCTATCGGGCTTCAACTTTATTTATGGAATGATCAGAGTTAAACAATACGCTGTTGCCCATTAATTGAACTTTGTATGTCACGAATGTCCTTCCACGAAATGAGCTTGATGTTTTCCTTTTGGAAGAGCTGCTTTAAATCCCAATCACAAAGTAAGCGGAATTCAATTTCCCTTTCCATACAACAGTTTGTTAATTGCTTTAGTTCATCAGTAATGATAGACGGATGAACAGTTAACTGGGTGATACCAGACTTTAGGTTTTTGATCATGGATACAAGCTGCGCCTTCACCGTCTCGTACTCTGCATTCGTGCTACGGCAATAGGGAAGGGAAATAATATCATCAATGAGGAAAATACCGCGCCTGTCCGCTGAAGAAATTCGTTCGGAAAACCTCTCCTTTTGCTCTTCGTTTATAAACGGCTGCATTAGAATTCTTCTAGGCAAATTAAAGGGCAGTTGATACTCTTGGCATAAATCTAGTGCTATATCTAGAAAATCACGTCCTGTGTTTAGACCAAAGATGCTCCCTGCATGACTGTCAAGATAAGTGGGATCAATCCCTTGAGAAATCGCATATGTAATTTGAGCTTGCATTTCAAGCCTAACCTCATCCAGATCAGCATTGGACTCTAAAAATGCGATATCTGTAAAAAATTCATTAGCTGAATTAACAAGGCTGTGGAGCGAATTCTCATGATACACAAGCTTATATCCCTGATGCTCTGAACTTGATAATGTCAAATGAATTCCGGCGTGCTCGATAGTCTGAATATCACCCCTGCTTAAAACTTCTTTGGCTGCTCGGCAGGGAATCATTATTGAAGTTGAGATAATGGCAGCCTGTTGAAATAATGTATGAATAGCCTCATTGATTTCCCATGTTATTCCATAATCATCCGCATTAATAATTAATAATCGATCTGATTGTTTATATCCTAATTTAGAATTCATTTACTCTCCCCCTAATTCAAGTTGAAACATGAATAAGGGCGCAAGCACATTTGTGCCTACACCCTTGCCCAAGTCATTTATTTCCGTTCAATATACACTGGTTATCCAATTCAAGTTAAAGTTGTCTTATTTTAAGAGCCTAGATCAGGTTGATCCAAGAAGCTAACGGTGCTATCCGTCGTTCCATGCAATTCAAAGATAATAATCTCATTATTGCCTTGCTTCAATAATGGACCTGGCACATACAATCTCTTCTGCGGTCCAATATCCCAATAACGACCCAGATTGAAACCATTGATGAACACGACCCCTTTGGTCCACCCTTCCAAACTAAGGAAAGTATCACATGGCTCATCCACAATTAACGTTCCTCGGAAGAAGCTCGGACCTGTTTGTTCCGTGATGCTCCCGAATTGCAGACCCGATAATTCCGTTAGAGGTAACGTGTACGTCGTCCAATCCGACAAGAACTGGCGCCCAAAACGTACCCCTTCGGTAATCCCTTTCCGGTCTTTCATATAAGGTCCGTAATTAACCCGGCCTAAATTCTCAACAAGGATAGAGACCTCTACTCCTTCAGCAGGCACTTCAAATTCTATCTTCACATCGGTATGAACGCGGTCCAGAACACCAGCCGGCTGTCCGTTAATGAAAATTTGTGCGCGGTCATGCACGTCTTGCAAGAAAAACTGATCTTTAGGACGAGGTCCGCTAATAAACGTACGATAATGGATAAATCCGTAATCCTGCCCCAGCTTTTCCATTGTCTCAGGGTATGCCGTATAAATAGGTGCAGAGATGTTGTCCAAATTAGCCGCTAATGAAGCTTGCTCAGTCATTTTCACTTGTCCATACGCTTTCTTAGCGATCGGAGCTGGCAATTCACATGCAGGTACATCCACATATTTGGAGATAACATCGCGCACCGCATAATATTTAGCGGTCGGTTCACCGGATTCATTTAGCAAGGCATCATAATCATAGCTAGTCACTGTAGGTTCATAGCTATCCGCTGTATGGCCGTTCGCTCCGTTGTAGAAACCAAAGTTTGTTCCGCCATGGAACATATAGAAATTAACGGATCCGTTCAGACTAAGCATTTCATCAAGCACACTCGCGACATCCTCAGCGGGACGGGTATGATGCTCCTCCCCCCAATGATCAAACCAACCGTTCCAATATTCCATACACATAAATGGCGCATCCGGTTGATATTGTTTAAGCTTCTCAAATGCTTCTGCTGGCCGAGACCCAAAATTCACCGTTGCCAGAACACCATCGATCATACCGCCTTGCAGCATCGCATCTTCTGGTCCATCGGAAGTGAATAGCAGAACATCTATTCCACGAGCAATCATGCTTTCTTTTTGATGAATCAAGTAGCGTTTGTCATTGCTGAAGCTTCCATATTCATTCTCGACCTGCATCGCGATGATCGGCCCGCCACTCGTGCATAGGAGCGGTTTTAGTTTCGGAAGCAGCACATCATAATAAGCATCTACATGATCTAGAAACGGCTTATGGTAGCAGCGCAGACGCATATCAGGGTCCGCCAGCAGCCAAGCTGGCAATCCGCCAAATTCCCATTCCGCACAAATATAAGGCGCTGGGCGAACAATCACATGCAGCCCGATTTCTCCAGCCAGCTCAATAAAACGAACGATATCCGCCATGCCTTCAAAATAAAATTGGCCTTTCTTCGGCTCGTGAAGATTCCATGGGACATATGTTTCCACGGTATTGAGACCGCAGGCTTTTAATTTTGCAAGTCGATCTTGCCAATGCTCAGGTACAGTTCGAAAATAATGAAAAGCTCCTGAGAGAAGACGTATCGGTTGATCATTATAATAAAATGAAGATCCAGAATAATTAAATGTAGTCATCTATTTCCCGCCTTATAAAATAGTTAAATCATTAAGCATAATGACTCGCTATAGCCTGATTGATTCTCTCTCTTGCCGCTAACAGCCATTCCCCACTGCCCTTTGGATAAACAGAGAACGTCAATGGTTCTTGCAAACCCTCTTCCAACAGCTTTATCGTCTGTTCTTTGCCAATCTTCTGCTCTAGCAGCTCGAGTGCGCGCAAGTCTTGCATCGCCTCATAGAGAACTTCCAAGCGAATTGACTCGATTGGACCCTCTTCGCCAGGATAAACCAAGAAGGAATCTCCCGAAGGAAACGCAAGCTTTGCATCCGTTGACCGATAGGGATCCAGCTTCTGATCGATGGAGTACTGCGAATACCAGAAATTAAAGCCCCAATGCAGGAAGCCCTTCAATCCAAACTTATACAACTGAAGCCCAATAATCCGGTTTCTAGAGGAAGGCATGTTAAAAAAACGATTGGATACTTCTTGATGCTGCGCACAGCAATAATAAGTCCATAAATCCGGAACGCCATACTCCAGAAACGGTTCGATATGATTGTTTCCCGGAATCGGTCTTTGCACTAGACCCCGCTCATACATATCCAAATCAGACAGCGCGTCCATAATAGGATAATCAGACAAATGCTTACGCACGATTTGGCTGGCAGCTTGATAGGATTCCAATTGACTGAGGTCCGGCTCATCCGAAATATGGAACCAGCTTTGCTCATCCAGTCCATTTTCTTTCAAGTAGCGATCAAGGCTCGGCAGGAATTGATCCAAGAAGCTGCGATATTCTTCTGAAGATGCATCCGTCTCCCAGCCGAATAGCTTTTTCTCTTCTCCTTGTACCGTTCCCATAATTTTCGGAGCGCACTTTGCTCCCCATTGCGTAAACAAATGTGAAAACTCAAAGTATTTCACATCCAACTTCTTGCACATCGTTACCCACCGCGTAAGCTGATCAAAGCCAAATGTATAAGTATCTCCCTCCACATCAACTCTCACCAGTTGGACAGTTGGACGTTCTCCTCCAACAAGGGTATCGAGCGGCGGCGTGAATAGTGGCGTCAATACCATGTTCATGCCGTGCTTGACCATTGCGTCCACATAACGTTCCAGAAGCGTCCAATGCGCTTCACTAAAGACTTCGACACCATACTGTGTTGCAATACAATCCACATGAAACCATTCCGTGTGAATTAACTGCTGCGCGGGCAATTCGGCAGGGATGACTGTCAACTGAAATACATCGGATACCGCTAAGGACTCCCCTTGCTCTGATTGGAAGGAGAATTGAATGGAATGAACACCCGCAGCGACAGATTCATCAAGCTCCACACTCACCCAAATGGAACGCCACTGCTCGGGAACCGCATTAACGGATTGTTGATTCAGCTCATACAATGGATCTGGATATAGTCCCGGTGTCGTGCGCAGGACGTTATCATCAGGATTTGTGAAACATGGCATCTCCGAAGGAGCCAGACCAACAGATCTAATCAAAATACGGTCTGCAAGGTCGGAGTCGATGTTTACATTTATATTTTTTAAGAGCGTATCTGAGGTGTATGCGACTTGGAAGGAATAGGTTTCGCCGAAAAGCGCAGAAGCGCTTTGAAAGGCTTGTTCGGTTGGCGTCTCATCTGCGAATACTTTTGTCAATGAGCTTAGTAACTTCGTCTCAAATTGAACTGGATTATTCATACATCTTGCACCTCTTTAAATTAGAATGCTTTCTGCAAAATCTTTGAGATTGATACTGTTTCCATCCACTCTAGATTGCTCCGCCGCGAAGGCCATTAAATGGCTTTGAACGGATTGACTTGCCGAGGTAAGCCCCTCACTCTTGCCATCTTCTCTTACCAGCTTTAAAAAATCCTTGAGTAAACCCATATCACCGCCGCCGTGGCCAACATGACCTCCCATGTCTTCAAATGAGATTCGTTCAATCTTGCCGCTGCCAAAATGAATCACTTCAATTTCATTTTTCTCCATGGCGCCGCGGATTTCACCTTTGGTTCCCATAAGCTTGATTGTGCGGCTGACATCTCTAGTAAATGCGCTCATCGTAAATGCTGCTGTGACGGAATTCGCAAACTCCAAATTCACAACCTGGTGGTCAACAACATCGTTGTCACAATGATAGACGCATCTGCCGTAAGGTCCTTCCTCAAGCGCCTTATAACGCGCACTATAGCTCAGATCATTACTAATTGCCGAAGTTGGCCAATTCGTATCCTCTGTTAAATAGTAATTAGGCGCGTAGTAGAGACATTCGTCTGCCACTGGACACCCGTCTAAGCAGCGTAACGGCGCTCCTGCCGGCGCTTGATCGGCTGTAAAATGGGAGAGTGATCCGAAGGAGGATACACGAACACATTCCGAACCAGCCAACCAGAGCAAGATGTCCAGATCATGACAGGACTTCGCTAGAATCATTGGACTGGAATCCTCTTTCCGGCTCCAGTTTCCTCTTACGAAGCTATGCGCTTGATGCCAGAACCCTACATTTTCATTATGCGTGATAGACATTAATTTACCAATTGTTTCTTTTTCTAATAATTCTTTAATGGTAGAGAAAAAATTCGTATAACGAAGCACATGACAAATCGAAAACACTCGGTTTAACTGAGATGCCTTTTCTCCCATAAGTAAACATTCTTTGGCATCGGGAGACATCGGCTTCTCAAGCAGCACATGATAACCTGCTTCAAGTGCTTTCATTGTCGGATCGAAATGCTGTTTATCTTGCGTGCAGATGAGTACGGCATCCGCTAGTTTTGGCATAGCGAAAAAATCATCCCAGTTCTCAAAACACATATTATCTGCAATGTTATGTCTAGCTTGGAAGCTCTCCCTGCGCTCTGCAACCGGCTCTGCAACAGCTACAACTTGCAGCTCATTGGGATGAGCAAGAGCATATTCCAAATAGTTGACACCCCGCAAGCCCGCTCCAATTATGGCAACCGTAACTTTTTTCATAATTAATCTCTCCTCGATGTTGTAAGTCTATCTATTCCTTGACGCTTCCTACGGTCATGCCTTTAACAAAATACTTTTGCAAGAACGGATATACGAGCATAATGGGCAAAGCACCCATAAAGATTTGCGCATTTCGAAGTGTCTTCTCGCTTAAGTTGTCCATCACTTTAAGCTGCTCAATAGACATGGAAGACATTTGGGCATTAATCGACATAATTAATGTAGACAGATACGTTTGCAATGGGTACTTTTCTGGTGAATTCAAGTAAAGAATGCCATCGAACCAAGAGTTCCAATGCCCAACAATCGTGAACAAGCCAATCGTTGCGATCGATGGAAGCGATACAGGCAAATAAATTTGCCAAAGTACACGCCAGTGTCCTGCGCCGTCAATTGTCGCTGCCTCATCCAGTTCTCTTGGAATGGATCTGAAGAAATTCAGCATGAGCACCATATTCCATACATTCAAAGCACCCGGCAAAACGAGCGCCCAAATCGAATCAATGATGCCTGTATCTTTGACAATGATATACGTAGGAATCAACCCGCCGCCGAAAAACATCGTTATCGCAAAGAACCATACATAAGGGGTTCTAAATTTAAACTGATGATTAGATTTCGCAAGCGGAAAAGCAGTTATAAATACAAGCAGCATATTAACAACCGTCCCAAGCACGACCCGCTGTACGGATACCCATAATGATCGGAAGAACTCAACCTTCTCCCCCAAGTATTGATAGGCATCCAAGGAGAAGCCGACAGGCCAAAGCTTAACTTCTCCTGCCATCGCAGCCGTATTCGAGCTAAGTGAGATGGAGAGTAAATGAATAAACGGGATAATACCAAGCAGCGTGATCGCTGTTAACAACAACGTATTGAACACGACAAAAAGCTTTCTACTGATTGATGGTTTGTGTATCACTGTATTACCTCCGTTCTAGAATATTCTGTAGTTGTTAAGTTTATAAGCCGCATAGTAGGTAATGGATACTAACCCTAATGAAATGACCGATTTAAAGAGGCCGATTGCTGCTGCCGGTCCGAATTGCTGGCTGAACATCCCTAGTCGATAAACGAATGTATCAATGATATCTGCGCCTTCATAAACGGTCGGGTTATACATAATTAGAATTTGTTCGAAGCCAGCATTTAGAATTCCGCCTAAGCTTAATACGCCAAGCAAAATGAGTATGGGGGAAATGCCTGGAAGCGTAATGTGCATCACTTGCTTCCACTTGCCTGCTCCATCAACCTCTGCTGCTTCATAAAGCGTTGCATTGATGCCTACAATGGCGGCGAGCATAACAATCATATTGTAGCCCATGCCTTTCCACACATCTGATCCAATGACGATGCCTCTGAACCAGTCATTGTCGAGCATAAACATAATCGGCTGAAATCCAATTTCGGTTAACAAGCCATTAACAGGTCCGCTCAGAGAGAACAATTCAATGACGACTCCGCCAAGCACAGTCCATGACAGAAAGAACGGAAGGAAGATGGCAGATTGAATGAAACCTGAGAACCATTTTCTTGTCACTTCATTTAGCAATAACGCAAGAATAAGAGGAACTAGCAAAAACAGGATCATTTTGAAAATCGCAATAATGATCGTATTCCAAAGCACTTGACCGAAATCCGGCAACGCAAATACGTAACGGAAATTGTCAAAGCCTACGAATTCAGATTTAAAAAAACCGGATAATGGTTCAAATTGTTGAAAAGCCATCACTAGGCCAGCCATAGGACCGTATGCGTAGATCAAAGTAGCGATAACACCGGGCAGTAACATCAAATGTAGTACATATTCTTTTTTCAGCGTTCTCATAGATGACCCTCCTAACCAGCTGCTAATTTTAAAGCGGGAGGAGTTGTCGACTCCTCGACTCGTCTCTCCCGCTTTTGATTAATTTAAGATTTAATTTTTCGCTTGCTCGCCGTACCATGCATTAACTTCTGCTGTAATATCATCGCCGCCTAGCGATTTCCAGCTTGAAACGAACTTATCAAATTCATCAATGGAAGCGCCCATAATGATTTTTGTAAAGGATTCCTGCATAAGCTTATCAAGCTGAGCACCTTTTTCTACTTGTGTTTTTGTAGGAAGGCCATAGAACTCATTGTTTACAAACGCTCCGCTTTCTTTAATTTTACGCGTTGTTCCCCAGCCGCCATCTTTTGCTGCACGGCTGTAATATTGACCCCAATTGACGCCTTTGGAAGCATCTTTTGTATTGCCTGCGAGGAAATCGGTTCCTGCTTTGAATACATCCGCTACATTCTTGTAGTTCTCGTCATCCAGCGTAATTTCAGTTTGTTTAGCGTCGAGCGCTTTGTTCACTTCTGTATAGATGGTTTCAATTTGAGCCGGGTTGTAGATACGTGGATTAAACCAGTTGTATACATAACCATTCTCGGCTTTGTTTTTCTCTAAATATTGTTTGTTGCCCATTTCGATATAGAAGTTGATCATTTTAATTGCAGCTTCTGGATTTTTCGCTTTTTTGTTTACAGCGAAAACCTTGCCAGCACGAATTTTCGGAACGAGTGATTTTGCTGGACCGTCCAGCCCTGGAATTTGAACAGCAATCCATTCAGCCTTTGGATCTTTGTCAATATTTAAATTAAGCGGCCAGTTCGGGTACCACCATTCTCCGTAGGAAATACCTACCTTGCCCGAAGTAAGATCTTCTACTGCTTTGTTCTCATCCTTCAGCGCAAACTCCTTATTGAGAATGCCATTTTGGTACCAAGACTGCAGCTTGCTAAGCGCCGTTTTCACCTCAGGTTGAATAAGGCCCGGTATTAGTTTATCTTCACCATTTTTGATCCAAGCCGTCTGAGCATCACCAATGGATGGGTAAGCTCCGAATCCGTTAAACAATCCTCTTACATCAAAGCCCCAGAAAAACAATGTTTTTTGCAATGAAATACCATAAGTATCATTTTGCTTATTTTGATCTGGATCGTTTTTCACAAATGCTTCTGCAACCTTCTCCAGCTCATCGATTGTCGTAGGCGCTTGCAAATTCAAATTATCCAGCCAATCCTTCCGAATCCAAAGCAGCTGCGTGGATAGGAATGGATCTTCAAAAGCTGGAATGGCCAGCTGTTTGCCGTCTGCGTTATAAGTCTTCATTGCAAAGCCGCCATCCGATTCCATATATTTCTTAAGTGTTGGCGATGCATATTGCTCATATGCTTCTGTCAGATCAGCGAGCATATCTTGCTTTTTCAGCTTCTCGAAGTTTTTCGGGTCCAGCTCCAAAATATCAGGCAGATCGCCCGATGCCATCGCAAGTGAGAACTTTTGTTCAAATTGGCTGGAAGGCACGGTCCATTTATATTTCACTTCAATGTTCATCATCTCTTTTAAATCTTTAAAGTAAGCATTTTGATCTGGTGTAATTCCTTTTGGCGTTCTTGAATCCTCAGGCGGATTAAATCCAAGCACTTCTGTAACCGTAACCGGTTCAGCGTATTTACCGAATGGATCTGGCGGAGTGGCTTCAGTCTGGTTGTTCTCTGTTGACGGTTTAGATGTGGATGTGTTTCCTTTGTCATTTCCTTGGCTGGAGCATGCTGTAATGGCTGAAGCAGACAGCGATAACAACAAAATCATCTTCATTGTTTTATAATTTTTCATATGGAACACTTCCCCCTTTTGATAATGTTAGTAGCCCTGATCCCTGTGTTTATTATATTTCGAGAGGGAAAGCGGTTTCAATTTCACTTTTTTTACATCGCTTTTGAATTTTTTACTTATTGCGAATTTCGATACTCTTGAGGTGAAAGACCTGTCATTTTTTTGAAAAAAGTCGTAAAATACGAAGCCGAGTCAAAACCCGCCTTACTCGCAATTTCATTTAATTTCAAGGAAGTATTCATCATCAGATCGATGGCAACGGTCATTTTTGTAGATTGAATGTACTCTAATAGATTATGTCCTGTGATCTGCTTGTAATAGCGAGACAAATAGGATGGATTAAAATGCACCTCGTCCGCAATAGCTGTCAGAGACACATCCTTGGACAGATTGTTATGAACATATTGATGAATTTGTTCGATAAGCAATTGTTTAAATTCTTCTTGCTTCATCTCTCCGCTCATATCGGATTCACAAGCATTCGATTTTTCGTAATCAACAATAACCATTTTTTGACCAAATGCCGCTCTTTTCTGAATCATTGCACGAACAGCTTCCACTTGGAGATGGAGTGTATCCCACTTTCCTAACAAATTTCCAGAAATGCCAAATGAAACTGAAGCCGAGAGAACCTCAACGCATTCATTTTGTACAAGCTCAAGAATGCCTTTCATATAGGATGCGATGCCTTGCTCCTTCGTATTCTCATCTGGCCCATTCCCTCGAAAACGTTCCAATAATTCCTCATCCGCTTGAAGAATCCATAAAAGTGAGCTGCCATTGTAGATAGCTTTCTCTCTAGCTATGGAAGCCGGCAAATGATTGTCAAAAATCCGTTGCACCGATTCCAGCACCTTTAAATTTTCAACCTCAAGCCGATCCACTTGCCCTACCAGGAAGAATGCGGGGCGCTCAGCAGCAATGCCAAACTCCACTTCTGCATAAATGGACTCGGTCAATAGAGAAGGAAGCGGCTCTCCGTCAAGCATGGCTTCCATCATTTCTTTTTTGAGATAAGGCTCGGCGATTTGAATATGTCTTTGCGCCTTCTCCTGCTGCAGCTTAACGCTTTTCTCTTCTTCCAGCTTACCTATTACCTCTTTTACCGCTTGGAAAATAGGCTCAATGCCTTCTGTTTTCAAAATATAGTTTTCTACGTTTTTCTTTAACGCTTCGTATACATAATCAAATTCGCTATACCCTGTAAGAAAAATGACTCGGCATGCGGGCCAATAGTATACCATCTCATCCACCAATTGCAGGCCATTCTTCTGAGGCATACGAATATCGCTGATCAAAATATCCAGTTTCGTTTTTTTTGCTATTTCAAGCGCCTCACCAGAGGAATAGGCTTTGCATATATCCAGCTCAAAGTCTTTGTTTCCCTGAAAAAGCTGCACTAGGCCATTCACAATGACAGGCTCGTCATCTACTATTAACAATCGGTACATTATTGTGCCCCCTTATTCTCAAGATGTATGATAAGCTCCACTTTTAATCCGCCGTATTGGCTTCGGGAGACAAATAAGCCGCTGTCCGCTCCATAAATTAATTTTAGCCGATTGCTGACGTTAATTAATCCCGTTTTCTCAATCTGTTTCGTTTTGACTGCAAGCTGCTCCTGCAACTGCTCAATTTTATCATCTGTTAATAAACTGCCGTTGTCCTCTACGGTGATGCGTACGATATCATCCTGATAGCTGGCTCCAATATAGACAACTCCGTTCATCGTACCATCTTCAAAGGCATGATCAAATACATTCTCTACGATCGGCTGAATGATAAGTCTTGGAACGTAAACGGTATGCAATTGATCCGAAATCTCCGTGTATTCAAACGAAATGCGGTTGGAAAAGCGAATACATTGAATTTCACAATAATCGAGCGCATGCTGAAATTCTTTGTTAAGCAGCACTTCATCAGAACCGCTCCTTGTAATGTATTGATAATAGCTTCCCAGCTTTTGGGAGAGCTCCGCCGCACTATCCGAATCGCCTACCTTACACATCATATAAATGTTAAAAAAGCTGTTGTATAAAAAATGAGGGTTAATTTGAGATTGCAGCTGCTTTAATTCCGAGTGCTGCAGCGCTATCTTTTGTTCATAGTTTTCCTTTATGGAAACTTTCAAGCGATGTGCCATCCGATTAAAACTTTGAAATAAATAATGAAATTCATCCTTTGTCTTGGATTCGATAACTAAGTTCAGATTATCTGTTTCTATCATACGAAACGCCTTGCCTAGATTGGACAATGGGCGATGGATCATGACGTTAACGGAGAATGAATAAAGCAAAAGAATGATAATGGTAATGCTGAACAGCAGATAATACAGCGTATAAAACTGGCTTAATGATCTAGTGATCTCGTTCTGATTCACATACATAATTAATGACAGATTTAAAGAGCTTACAAAATTATGGATAACAAAATAACGGATGCCGTTTACCTTCTCCATTTTGGACATATTGTCATCTTGCTCATTAGGTAATTTAACCAGCTGTTGCTGTACAGAAATAGCTTGCTCATCTTGCGTCGTCGCAAACACACTCCCCAAACCCTCGCTCCCAAGCAAAACCTCTGACTCCTGATAAAGGGTAGTAATGGTATGCAGCTCTTCCAGCAGCTTCACTTTAGAGATTTCGATATATGACCAAATGCCATCATTATTTGCCGTCTCAATAAAGAAGATCCGATCACCATCCAGGTAAAAAGAGGGCTTAATCGAAACGCCTATAAGCTTTGAAATAAGCTCGTATTCATCATTTGGCGTGTTGGTAACGCCATTCGAAATCGAGATGGTTTTCCCCTCTGAAGCAATATAAACGCCTGCATTAAGTACGTACTCGCTCGAATTCATAAGAAAGCTCAATCGATCCTTCACTTGCTCAATGAGTCTAACCTCATCATATTTCCCAAGACTTCCTCCCCTGAAGCTTAGCTTTTGCAAATCTTCACCGTTAATAAAGCCTAATTGCTGATTGCGAATAAAATACATTTCCTTGTCCAGCTGCTTCGCGTAAAAGGAAGCTCCCGCTTCGGCGGAATCCAGCATTGTATTTTTCGAAAACGACATGCCCTTGTAATTGACCCAAATATTCATCGAAATGAGGGGAACAAGAAACACGATAAATACGATGACAATTTTCTGATAGACGAACCACTTCGCTTTGCCGGCAGCCTGCAATTTCATAGGATATCCCCTTCTTCACCATCTAGGAAAACTTCTCGATGCTAATTAATATAACCAGAATAACAGAGACTCTGATCAGATTGTTCAACTTATTAACAGAGGGCTTTTGTCGTTAACATTCATAAAGGAATCATACCAAGATTTTATTTAGACGCAATAGATAGTTCAACCATGCGAGTCACCTTTTGAATTTAAATGCTATAGTTCACGCCAATTTTTGGCGTACAACAAATAAAAACCCGAGCTTTTATGGTCGGGTTTTTCCATGGTAGAGGCGAGGGCTGCTGCTTCCTCTTATTCTAAGTTAACTCAGTAATTAACAAAAAAAGGTTAGCACATCAATTGATATGCTAACCTTTCTCTATAGCGCTTTAAGAGCGCATGAACCAGTCACTTCCCGCACTTTACATCTAGTAAGCCCAATTCCCTTGACGAAAGACAGGCTCGATTGTGCCGTCAGGCAGTTCTCCATCAATATCGAGATCGGCGCAACCAATCATGAAGTCAACATGTGTAAGACTTACGTTAGCGCCTCGCTCCAGTAGTTCCTCTTTGGAGAGCTTCGTTCCACCTTCCAGGTTGACAGGATAAGCACTTCCCAGTGCAAAATGACAGGAAGCATTCTCGTCAATGCCTGTATTATAAAATACTCTATTCAAGTTCGATATTGGCGAATCATGTGGCACTAATGCCATCTCTCCGAGATAGGATGCACCTTCATCCGTTTCGAGCAACGAAGTTAAATGTTCAAGTCCCGATTCGGCATCATAAGCAACCACTTTGCCGTCCTTGAACGTAAACGTGATTCCTTCAACTAACCTGCCGTTCAAATTGAGAGGCAATTTGCTTTTTACCGTGCCGTTCACACCGGTACGATGAGGCATGGTGTACACTTCTTCAGTTGGCATATTCGCAACAAAGTAAACACCTTTCTCATTTTCACCGCCGCCGCCACGCCAAATATGTCCTTCAGGCAGTTGTACTCGCAGATCCGTTCCCGGCGCGCGATAATGCAGACTCTTATAGCGTTTCGCATTAAGAAGATCCTGGCTTGTTTTCAAATGATTAATGTGCTCACGCCAAGTGGCAATAGGATCATCTGTATTTACTCGCACCATGTGGAAAATAGCTTCCCACATCGCATCCACGCGCTGCTCCTCCGGAAGATCGGCATACACTTTATCCGCCCATGCACGAGTTGGCGCCTTGATCAGCGACCAGCTAATTTTGCTGTTCCGCGTATACTTTGAGTATTCTTCTCGCGCGACAGCAGCGGACTTGACCGCAGCTGATACTTTTGCAGAATGGATGCCGCGAAACAACTCTGGATTAGGCACTTTGATATGCAGTATAGCTCCGCCCTCTTCAGCAAAATGCACCATGCTATCGGCAAGCCACTGCGGATAATAATCGAAGGAATCATCTGATGCCTTCTCATACCGAACGCGAGTAATCGCATCGTCATCCCACTCTACAATGACATATTTGGCTCCTGCCTCATAAGCTTTTGCTACAATTAATCGGGTTAGTTCAGCCGTTTCAATCGGAGCATGTACGATAAGCACTTGCCCCACTTGAACGTTCACACCAACCTTAATGACTAATTCAGCATATTTGTTCAACATGAACTCAAACTTCTCCATTCACCAAAACCCCCTTGTTACTCGACTTCTTCCAATCCAATTTCTTTTTCCATTATAAAATCATCCATCACAAAACCATTTCCTATATCAGCCACCTGAGTACGAACTGATTTAAACCCTTTTTTCTCATACACAGCAATCGTTGTATCATTATAGCGATTTACCGTGAGCCATATCATACCTAACCCTCGAACTTTGCATATCGCTTCCAAGAACGCCATAGCTTGACTTGCATAACCTTTTCCGCGATGCTCTTTGCGTATATAAAACTTGCTTAAAAACAACTTGTCTTCTTCTTGTTTTATCCCCAAGTAGCCGATATTATGGCCATGTATATTCATGAAAAAATATTCATAACCTTGATTTTCAATTTGATTCGTAATCGCATGATCCGATTGGAATTTATCCACCATATAATCAATTTGTTCTTTTGTTATAATGCTTACAAAATATTCATTCCAAATTTCCGATGCCAATTGCGCTAAAGCCGAGACTTCTTCCACAGTCTCTACCTTTGGAAAAACGAGCTCCATAACGTTTTCAAACCACCTTTTCAAATGCAAGTCATAATTAATAAATTATCACATTCATCTGAATTTTTCTATTAACCGAATATTTATGTGAAGCCCTACATGAATCAATGTCAATAAAACGAGGGGGTCCGATGGACTATTGATTCTTAGATCTACTTAGCATTTTTTCTTTTTTTAATATTGTCTGTTCATATGTTGCAATTTTATCATCCATACGTTCCAATCCTTTTTTCATCTCTTCCATTTTTTTGGCTAGCAGTTTATGCTGCTCGATTAAAAGCTCTTTCCTAGTCCCGATGGTTTCATCACCCTGTTGATTCAAAGCAACATATTCAATCAAAATCTCAATAGGAAGACCTACACCACGCATGCATTTGATATATTCAACCCATCTGCAGTCTTCCGCCGTATAATCCCTGATTCCGCTTTTATTGCGGTTCACCCGTGGAATAAGACCGACCCGTTCATAATAGCGGAGCGTGTCCGGTGATAATTCAAATTTCGCGCTTACTTCGGCTATCAACATGCAGATTTCACTCCCTAATTTAAGATCAAGAACGCCCGAAAAAACAATCGGGCGTTCTTGTTGTTCCTTATATTAAATACTCATTACATCGTAATAGGCCCAACGACTGGATGTGGAACATAAGGCTCTTCCAGCGATACAATTTCTTCTGGTGTTAGCTTAATGGAAACAGCAGCTGCTGCATCTTCGAGATGCGACATTTTTGTAGCACCAATAATTGGTGCGGTTACAGGATCTTTATGCAATATCCAAGCTAATGCAATTTGAGCACGGGGAACGCCATGTTTTTCGGCAATGGCTGCAACCCGCTCTACAATTAATCGGTCAGTATTTGCAGTCGCATCGTATTTAGATTTTTGAACTTGGTCGGTTTCGAAACGATGCGTTGTTTCTGACCAATCACGTGTCAATCTACCTGATGCGAGCGGGCTATAAGGAATGACGCCAATTTTTTCTTCCTTACAAAGCGGAAGCATTTCTCTCTCTTCTTCACGATAGATGAGGTTTAAATGATTTTGCATCGATACAAACCGCGTCCACCCATTTTTTTCAGCTACATGCAATGCCTTTAGAAACTGCCATGCGTACATGGCTGAAGCGCCAATGTATCTTGCCTTTCCAGCCTTCACAACATCATGTAATGCTTCCATCGTTTCTTCTATGGGTGTATTGTAATCCCAGCGATGAATTTGATAAAGGTCTACATAATCCGTTCCGAGTCGCTTAAGGCTCTTATCTATTTCACTCATGATTGCCTTTCGAGAAAGACCAGCACCGTTTGGGCCTTGCTGCATTCGAAAATGAACCTTTGTCGCCAGAACAATTTCATCTCGATTGGCATAATCCTTTAAAGCTTGACCCACAATTTCTTCGCTTGTTCCGTCTGAATATACATTCGCAGTATCAAAAAAGTTGATGCCTAAATCCAATGCTTTTTTTATGATAGGACGGCTGCTCGCTTCATTAAGTACCCAAGGATGCACCCACCGCTCCGCTACACCAAAGCTCATACAGCCAAGACAAAGCCGAGATACATCCAAGCCTGTATTACCGAGTTTCACATATTCCATTTAATCGTTCCTCACTTTCAAATAGATATTGTTTCCTTCAGCTGTAGTGTACTCCTTTGAGTTAACTCCAAGTCAAGCGATTGTGCACGATAGTAAGTGTTTAGAGTATTTCCTGCATCAGCTTAGACGATAATGACTTCTTCCAATAGCATAATTGCTTGATCAATATCAATCTTATTCGTATACCTTCCTAGACTAAATCTAATAGCGCCTCGGGCCACAATTTCATCGATCTGCATTGCCTTTAATACTGGGGAGATTGTTGTCATACCGGCATGACAGGCTGATCCAGTGGACGCTGCGATTTCGGGAATCTTGTTCAGAATTTCATTAGCATCCAAACCTATAAAGCTTATATTCAAGGTGTTAGGCAATCGGTTAGTCGGATGGCCATTCAGCTTGATAAGATGACCAAATTTCGCAGCCAATCGCTCTAAGAAGTACTCGCTTAATCTACTCATTTCATTGTTATCTTGCATAAGCATTGCCATTTCTGCGGCCTTTCCCAATGCAACGATGTAAGGAACATTTTCTGTTCCTGCGCGCATGCCATGTTCATGACCGGCTCCATGACTATAGGGTTCTATTTTGGTTCCCCTACGCACATACAATGCCCCAATCCCTTTCGGAGCATATAGTTTATGTCCCGCTAGCGTTACCAAGTCGACACCTAATTGATCAACATAAACCGGGATTTTGCCAACGGATTGAGCAGCATCTGTATGGAACAATACGCCATGTTTTTTTGCTATTTCGGCTATTTCACCAAGAGGCTGAATCGTCCCAACTTCATTATTCGCATGCATAACCGAGATTAAAATAGTACGCTTGTTAATGGCTGATTCGATAGCTTCCGGCAATATGCGTCCAGTTTCATCTACGTTTATATAGGTAACTTCTGCTCCCAAGCGCTCTAGAAATGAACATGGATTCAAAATGGCTGGATGCTCAACTGTTGTCGTAATGATATGATTACCCTTTTCTTTATGAGCAAAGAATACGCCCTTTAAGGCATGATTATTGGATTCGCTTCCCCCGCTAGTAAAGATCACCTCGTCTGGAAAACAACGGAGTAAAGCAGCAACTTTTATGCGAGCATCCAAAATAGCTTCCTTTGTCGAAACGGACGCCCAATGACTAGACGATGGATTGCCGTAGCTTCCCTGCAGATATGGATACATTTCTGCAAGAACTTCTGGAGCGATTGGCGTACTTGCGTTGTAGTCCAAATAAATCTGGTTCATAGCTTTCTCCTTTGCACCCTCGCTTGCAATCATTTGCGGCAGCCTTTCATTTGCTATTGCTCCATCGATTTTCGTTCCATTAACGAATTTACTATCTGTTCAATCTTGATCGTTGCCTCAGCCGTATTTGCTGCCTTCACAATAGAAGAGATTTGTTCATCATGTTCGCTCGTCGAATGCGAATACCTTGGGTCATAGTAATAAGTGAGAAGCAGCTCGACAGCAGTATCATATTTTTCACTCATCAAGCATGCTTCTATTTCCGCTGCAACAGGGGTATGAATACGGGATTTAATCTTTCGGAATGCCCCCACACACGCATCTATATTTTCCCATGGCTTGTAGTCATCGATAATTTGATTAACACGGGCTTCAAGAGGCATCTCCAAGCTAATGTGATGCCCTTTTGCTCTCAACTCCATCATGAGGTCCGGAACCGTAATATTGCCAATTCGGCGGCTTTCCGCTTCAAACAATAAATAGGTAAATTTCTCATTCTCATGTATATTATCAAGCAGTAACGAATCAAACGTTTTTTGGTTATGCGCTTTTAAACCTATTCCACCAAAAATCGACCCTCTATGACCAGCCAGCCCTTCTAAATCCAAAACAGGATGGCCATTTTGTTTCATTTTATGCAGGATAGCGGTTTTTCCACTACCTGTATTTCCATGTATGATGAATGACTGAGGCTCGTAGCAGATATCATTCAATCGTTCAACAACATATTGACGATATGCGCGATATCCTCCAGCTATTCGATGGACTCTAATTCCCATAAGAGACAATACAGTCGCTGTTGTTTTACTTCTCATGCCACCGCGCCAACAAAAGACAGCCTTATTTTCGGATATGCCAGCAAACGTTTTGATGAAAGTTGGAAGCTTTGCTGATACGATTTCCAAGCCTCTTTCTTTAGCAGCTTGTACACTTACTTGCTTGTACAGCGTTCCAATTTCAGCCCGTTCTTGATCGTTAAATATGGGAATGTTAAGACTGCCAGGAATTGATGCTTCATTGTATTCGGATGGGGATCTTACATCTATAAGAACAAGTTCTCCCTGTTTCCGAAGCTTTGAACATTCCTCGATCGTGATGTCTTGAAACATAGTTTAATGACTCCTTAATGGTTTATCTTAAAGCACCACGATTTGGCCAGCATTACTTTCTGTTGCTTCTCCTACTATACTTGCTTCCACACCTGCTTGCTTAAGCTCATCCAGCATTTGCTCAGACTGGTCTGCCGCAACCGCAATGAATAAACCGCCTGAAGTCACCGCATCACATAGAATCCATCGATCAACTTGGTCCATCGCTTGTGGGAAAATAACATCATTTTCAACATGCTTAAAATTGTTCTTCGTGCCGCCTGGTACAAATCCATTTTCTGCAAGTTCCCAGTTCCCTGACACGAGGCAATTTGGGTACCGCTTCGTTTACAATCGTTATTCCTACTTCGCTGCCTTTAGCCATTTCCAGTGCATGTCCGATTAAGCCAAAACCCGTTACGTCAGTACAAGCATGCGTTTCATATTTATTCATTATTTCTGCTGCCGTCTTATTCAATGTAGCCATGACGCGAGTAACACGCTCGATTTCCTCCGCACTTAATTGTTCCTTCTTAATCGAGGTTGTCATAATGCCCACACCAATTGGCTTCGTCAAAATCAGCTTGTCTCCAGGTCTAGCACCTGCATTGGTTTTAATTTGATCGGGATGAATTAAACCGGTTACTGCTAGTCCAAACTTAGGTTCCTTATCGTCAATGGAGTGTCCGCCTACAAGGGTAGCTCCAGCCTCTTTCACCTTATCTGCTGCTCCGCGTAAGATGTCTGTTAAAATGTGCTTATCTAGTGTTGCGATGGGAAAAGCAACAATGTTTAATACCGTTAATGGCTTACCGCCCATTGCATAAATATCGCTTATTGCGTTAGCCGCTGCTATCTGTCCGAAAGAATAAGGGTCATCTACGATTGGAGTAAAAAAATCTACGGTTTGAACTAATGCTAAATCATCGCTTATTCGAAATACACCTGCATCATCGCTTGTTTCGATGCCCACAAGCAAATTAGGATTAAGTTCCGCTAGCGGGAGGTTTCCTATGACTTCTTTTAAATCAGCCGGACCGATTTTGCAACCGCATCCTCCCTTGCTAGATAAAGATGTCAGCTTTATGGTTTCGTTTGAGTGCATTAGATTCGTCCCTCTCTTACTCTTCATTGATAATTAATAATAAAATCGTACCTGATGTTTAGTGTGAACGCAAATTTATATTGGCTTATTTAAAGCTAGTGTCAGGAAATGTATCCAAAACGAATATATGGGTTCCTATCTATTTATCCTGAATATTGGGAACGACCTTACTATGCTCTATAGGTGAGGAGAGGACGATTAAAGTTGTCGAATCTCCAAACTTTCCCATTTCATTAATAACATTTTCCATGGAATGCAATGATTCGCTAATCACCTTAACCAAAAAATTGTACTGGCCACTTATACGATGCATTTCAAGCACATCAAGCGAATTTTTGCAATGATCAACAAAACTTTCGCAGCTCTTCGTATGAAATAATAAGTAGGCAACAATCGATTTGTTTAATTTTTCAAGAGAAACAACAGCACGATAATGATCAATAATGCCTTTTTCCTCCAACCTCCGCACTCTTTCTGTTACTGCTGGCTGCGACAATGCAACGGCTTTTCCTAACTCCGTCATTGAAATTCTTGCCTGATCTTGAAGAATCATAATAATGTTTTTATCCAGTCCATCGACCAAACTAGTCACTCCTTTATTTTCAATGTCAAATAACACTAATAAAACAATTTTAAAGGATATCATGATACAATACCTTGAATTTATTATGTAAAATTGAACGATTCCATTATAACATTAATACATAATCAACTGTTAAGCACTGAGGAGGCATAAAGATGGAATCTAATAAATTGCTTGAACAAGTTACGATTGAAAATTGGACGCTTCAATCACGTGTAGTCATGGCGCCTATGACTCGTTCCTTTGCCGACAATAAGTCAGGTGTGGTTGGTCCAGATGTCGTAGAATATTACCGTAAACGGGCTGCTGATGGTATTGGTCTGATCATTACGGAGGGGATAAATCCAAGCCCAAGAGCCAAAGGAACCTATGGTATATCAGGGCTATACAACAAAGAGCAGATCCAAGCATGGAAAAAGGTGACTGATGCTGTTCATTTGGAAGGTGGAACAATCGTGGCGCAGCTTTGGCATGTTGGCAGGCTGACCCATCATGAATTAACGGGAGGGCATCCTCCTCAAGCGCCATCTAGCATTGCAGCAAATGGACTCGTACATCGGTTACGCAAACCTTATGAGATGCCTGAGGCGATGTCTCAGGACGAAATTTCCGAAGTGATTGAACAGCATGCAGCTGCTGCGAGAAATGCGATAATTGCCGGTTTTGACGGGGTTGAAATCCATGCAGCCCACGGGTATTTAATCGATCAGTTTAATTCAGAGGTTACAAATGCTCGGACGGACAAATATGGCGGGGACTTATCACAGCGTCTATCATTCATGAAAGAGCTGCTAACTGCCGTAGTAACAGAAATAGGCGCGCCAAGGACTATCGTTCGTTTTTCAGAAATAAAAGATGATATACCGAATTACAGATGGGATAATCCCGAACAAACATTGGCTGCTTATATACAAATTTTCAAAGCATTAGGCCTTAAGATTCTTCACCCCTCAACCAACCAGTTTACTAAGATATTCACCAAAGGAATGACATTTCATCAAGCTGTTCGCGAACATTGGAATGGTACAATAATCGGAGTAGGAAATTTAGATTATGAATCTGCTGCATCTGCTATAAAAGCCGGTACCATTGATCTAGCGGCTTTCGGGCGCCCGCTCCTTGCCAATCCTGATTTTGTTCAGCGTTTGAAGTCCGGAACCAGCATAATACCGTATGATGCTGCACTTCATCTAAAATATCTGGTTTAATACGTTACTAAGAAATCACTATAGATTAAAAAATGCAAACTAGAATATACGTTTGCGATAAACAGTAATCCCCCTATCCTTAACCTCCATAAAAAAACAGAAGCCGCCAGCTCATGTCTGACGGCTTTCTTCTCTGAAGCTGATCTCTATTAACATCTTAAACTCGCGCAAATCATTCAGCTGATTACATTCATAATAAGCACCTCAATGCCCCTTTGAAGGGAATCCGTATTCTTTAGCACGCTAATTGATAATTGTTATCATTTAAAATTGTAGCAAGTTTAATGAGAAAAGAAAACAATGATCTCATGCATGCAAGCATAGCGATGCTGCAAAAAAAAGATCGCAGCTGCCCGTTCATGAAGAACGGTTGCGCGATCTTTCTTCCGAAATGGAATCATATTTTTGAGCGACTTATTGATTTATTTTCAAATAAATTTCAACAATTCATTAATGAGCGGAGGCAAGACGGAAATATGGCCCGCCCCTTCAACCTCTCGGTACGTAACAACAAACCTATCTCCTGCATAAGGCAGCATCAGCTCGTATAGCTGTTTGGCATCCTCAACCATTCCGCGTTTCTCTTCCGCGCCAACGACGATTAACAGATTTGCTTCAAGCTCGCTGTCTTTCAATCGTCCTTCCACGCTCGGCCATCTCTGCAACAAATCATGCTGCTTCCACCAAATCGAAGGGCTGCCTGCTATATAGGTGCTGAATGCCTCGGGTTTGGTGAACAACGTATGAAGTGCGAAAAAACCGCCCAAGGAATGACCGAACAAAGATTGC
The DNA here is from genome assembly GCF_056173205.1 of Pristimantibacillus sp. Z349TD_6. Taxonomy (NCBI): domain Bacteria; kingdom Bacillati; phylum Bacillota; class Bacilli; order Caryophanales; family Paenibacillaceae; genus Pristimantibacillus (SeqCode); species Pristimantibacillus sp. Z349TD_6. The sequence continues at coordinate 5,907,553 of NZ_CM149662.1, forward strand.
CTATTCCGATTAATCGGTACGATTCGTTCTATTTCCGGTTTTAACTGTTCCTCTATAAATGCGATAAAATCATCAGCACCGCCCGTCTCCGGCCATTCGGAACCGTCCGGTCGTTGTCGCAGCTCTTCTGAAGAAGCTTTTATGGTGTAATCATAAAAACGCTCCGGCGAAACAATCGGCTCATCCGAGTCATACCCGATTGCTACGATGACCTGAGGTTCTATGCCATGCGGCTTGCGTCCTTGAAGACGCATCGCTTCCGCAAGTGATCCGAACGATGCATTTCCGTCTAGAGCGTACAATACAGAAAACCCAACTTCCGGAGGCTCTGTCTGCGGCAGCCAAACAAAAATACGATACTCTCTTCCCGTTCGCACTGAACGCATAATGAGATGGCGAGTATGCGGAATCGTGAACTCTTTCGTCAATCTGGCATATGATAGGGCTTCAACAGCTAACGACTTTGCGGTTGTCACCTCCTCATAGAATAGCCATTTCAACGCCTTCAAATAGTTCTCCGACATATATAACGAATCGTGCGTTCCGCCAGGCTGAAGCTCGAAATGCAGTAGGTTCGCCGGTAAACCTTTTTCCACAAGCAATGTAGATGCCTCGATCGTTTGATCAACCATATTGCGCTGAATGTTCTGTTTGTAAATGCCTTCGCAATCACCAACAGACATGTAAATACGCAGCCGATCGGATAGACCGGGCTGCTCCCTCATGAATGGCAGGACATCTTGAAACCAGAACGACGCCGAGAGCAAGCCTAACCGCCCGAACGTATCCGGCCGCCAGTATCCTGCAAATAATGAGATCAACCCGCCGAAAGAACCTCCTATAATGGCAGTATGGTCGGATTCCGTTTTTGTACGGTAACGCTCGTCGATGTACGGTTTCACAACGTCTGCCAATTCATCGACGTATGCCCGGCCTTTTCCCCCAAACGCTGGATAGCTATCCAGCAGCGAGGGAGCTGTCCACGGCGTATATTCATCATTTCGATCATGCGGTTTTATACCTATCATAATCACTTCCGGCAGCTTCCCCGTTAACATGAGATGCTCCAACTGGTTGGTTACATGCTGAAACAGCCCTCCACCGTCCTGAACATATGCTGCGGGGTATCTGCGCTTTGTATCGTTTTGATACGACGGTGGAAGATAAATCGTTAGTTCACGGTTCTGCACGGTTGTTTCTTGAAAATGATTCATACAATATCACCTTTCCCCCTGCAATGGCTATTTTTTGGACCGAATGAGCAGGAATACAAAATAAGGCACACCTATAATGGAAATAACAATGCCCACCGACAGCTCAGCAGGGGCAAAAATTGTCTTTCCAATAAAATCGCCAAACACCACCATTGCCGCTCCGATTAAGGCGCTCACCGGCAGAATAGAACGATGCCGAAGTCCTACCAATCTCCGTGCTACATGTGGAGCAATTAGCCCGACGAAGTCAATACTGCCAGAGACAGCGACGCTTGCGCTGACGAGACCGATGCTGCCTATCAGCAATTGATTTTTCGCACGCTCCACAGGTACACCAAGTCCTGTCGCGCTATGCTCCCCAAGCTGGAACAAATCTAGAGACCTCGCCTTCCACCATAGGATGGGTGGCAAAATGAGCAGCCAAGGCAGCATCGTTGCAACGAATTTCCAATTCGCACTGTAAATACTGCCTGCGAGCCAAACGGCTGCCGTCTCAAAATCATTTGGATTCATTTTGAGAGATACATATAAAGTAAGCGCTCCGAATCCTGATGCGATTGCAATGCCAACAAGCAGCAATCGCTGAGGATCAAGCCGCCCCTGCTCCCTAGCGAACAAATAAATCAGCACGGTGGCGAGCAGCCCCCCGACAAGCCCGAACACAGGCATCATCATGACAGCTCCCCAGCCAGGAAGCTTCATTTGGCCTTGGAACAGAAACAAAAATAAAACAACCGCCATTCCCGCTCCTGCATTAATGCCAAGAATACCAGGATCGGCAAGGCCATTACGTGTGACGCCTTGAATCACAGCACCCGCCATGCCAAGCGCGCTGCCTACTAAGATCGCCAGCACGATACGCGGCAGCCTAAACTGGAAGACAACTAAGTCATGTTCCCTGCTGCTGTCGATTCGAAGCAGTGTCTTCACAATATCTTGAATGGAAATATCGAACATTCCGTTCGTTAGGCTCAGGTAAGCGCCGATGAGCGTCACCAGTAACGCACCCGCCATAACCGACCATAAGCGGACAGTCGTAGTCTCAGGCATTTTTGCCGCCTCCTCTCGTCTTAATGAGATAAAGGAAAAAAGGAACGCCAAATAACGCCGTCACGACTCCGATCGGCGTCTCGAACGGCTGGTTCACGAACCTTGACAATATATCGCAGAAGGCCAGAAATAATCCCCCCAGCACTCCCGACACCGGGATAATCCAGCGGTAATCGACGCCAGTCAGAAATCTAGCAATATGCGGCACGATCAGCCCAACAAAAGCAATCTTGCCGGCAAGCGCTACAGAAACACCAGTAAGAATGACCACAGATACGATAGTAAGAATGCGGACCACCGTTGTCCGCTGACCTAAGCTCGCAGACACATCGTCGCCCAGCGACAGCACCGTAATTGACTTGGACAAACCTAGCGCGAGTGCCAGCCCGACAACCGCGAACGGTATGGACAGCTTAATAAGCTGAGGGTCCATTTGATGGAGCCTTGCATTGTACCAAAAGCTGAGCCCTTGTGAGATTTGAAAATAACTGGACACCGCTGCCGATACCCCGCTTAGAAATGTGCCTATTATGGTGCCCAAAATGGCAAGCCGTACCGGAGACATTCCGTTTGGGATGAGCCACGCAATGCCAAATACGATCGCTGCGCCAAGCGCTGAGCCAATCATTGACAGCGTGATAAGACTTACGGAACCTCCACTTGGCAGGAATACCATGGCCAGTGTTACTAGAAAAACCGAACCATCGGATACTCCCATCATCGAGGGGGAGGCTAGATAGTTTCTCGTCATCCCTTGCATTAGTGCGCCCGACACCGCAAGAAATGCGCCGATGAGCAATGCGCCAATGACTCTAGGAAGCCGAGACACCCGGATAATTTGGTGATCTACGTTGTTCGGGTCAAAATGTACGATCGCCCCCCATACATCTCCAGGCGTAATATTTTTTGCCCCAAAGGATATGGAAATAAGTATCATACATACAGCTACTACCGGCGCCATCACGAGGATAGCCACCGGTAGGGTTTGTTTTAATCGCATAAGAACACGCCTTATTCGTTTCTATTTGGTAAATCTATTTGTTTAGATGCTCGGCAACTGCTTTAAGAAATACGATCTTGCTGTAAGCCGTTCCGCCTTGAGCCAACGGATCAACGATGTTGACGAATGCCTTACCTTCTTTAATGGCTTTCGTATTTTTCATGATTGGGTTAGCTTGCAGATCTTCCAGCGCATTTGGCGTATCCTTGTTCTCGTCCTGCGAGAATTGAATAAAGAGATAATCCGGATTCATTTCTGCGAACTTCTCAACGGACAATGCCTCCTGAGCTTTAGCCGCCTTAATTTCAGCAGGGGCTGTTAAACCAAGTTCGGAATAAATAATCGGATTAAAGAAAACTTTTTCCGGGTATACGAACATTTGGCCCTGACGGATACGCACGACAACAACCTTCTGATCCTTTAGCTTATCGCCTAAAGAAGCTTTCGCCGCATCCAAATCCACTTTATATTTTGCGATGGCTTCTTCTGCCTGCGCTTCCTTGCCGCCAAGCTCTCCGAGCAGCTTCAAATTCGCTTCCCAATTCGTAGAGATGTGCGAGTACAGAATCGTTGGCGCAATGGTAGCCAGCTTCTCTGATACTTCGGCTGGGAATTTCGTCGAACCGAGTATGACGTCCGGCTTAAGCGATAGAATCGCCTCAAAGTTTGGCTCCATTTTCTCGCCAATCGAAACTGCATCCTTTGTAATGGACTCGAACATAGGTGGGAATACTCCCCCAAAGCTAATTGCCCCTACCGGTTTCACATCCAGAATAATCGAATCCTCCATCGCTTCTACCGCTCCAACAATGACAATGCGTTCAACCTTGGCCGGCAGCTCGTACTCTTGGTCCAAGTAAGTGATTTTTCGTGTAGCTGCTTCCTCTGAGGCAGGCTTCTCTGTTTTTGCTCCGTTATTGCTTTCTCCAGCTTGTTTCTCTGTATTGGCTGCTGCACCGTTACCGTTTGCCGGCGCCTTCTCTTCCTTTGAATTACCCCCGCATGCCGTAATCATGACTGCTATTGCTATTGCCATTATGACGCTCAAAAAACCTTTCTTCTTCATGCTGTATAGCTCCTCTCACTCTTTCTTTAATTGATAATGAATATCATTAGCAATTATAGGCTAAGAGCTGCTTCCCGACCATGGACATAATCCTGAACCATTATGGACGATTTCCTGTTAATAAAAGCGCAGTCTCATCCACGATACGACTCAGCGCTACGGGAGAATATTCCCTCCATGGCTCCGATGGAATCATTTTGACTCGATTTTCCCTTACAAAAGGAAGCGACATCCACTCCGTTGACTGCTGCAGCTGCGTCCAATATTGAAGCGTCTCCGACTCTTGGCAGACAAGCAGCAGCACATAGTCGGCGTTCAATTTTTTCAGATCATTGAAAGTCATAGGAACATTCCATATCGGTCCCTCTGCTTTATGCAGCGGAGATATCCCTAATCCTTGATAGATAACATCATCTATAACGAGGTCACTGTACATATAAACCGTATTTCTCAATACCTTCAAGACGGCTACATCTAAAGGTCGTGATTGATGCATAAGCCGTATTTTCTCTGCCATTTCCCCTTTTTTATGTTCAAATTCCTCCAACCACTGCTTCGCTACTGCTTGCGCTCCTAATGCTTCTGCCAATACGTCAAACTTTTTCCGCCAGCCCATACGATCATCAGGCAGAGCAAAAATAGGCGCCACCTCGGATAATCTTGCTCTTTCCCAAGGCTCTAGCTCATGGTCGCATAAAATGAAGTCCGGGCTCGTAGTCTCCAGCCTTTCGATATTCGCTTCTTTAAAATGGTTTTGGCGGTAGGCATCCAGATGGACAGGAATTTCAAGCCCATAACGATCACAATAATATTTGCTCCATTTCGGATGAAGCGGCGCCGCGTAAGGAATAATGTCGAGCGGAAGCAAGTAACCGATTAGTGCAGTGGAGCCGTATACTGCAATCCTCTTGCCGCGCTTCTTTAAATAGGCCGTTGGGGACATGCCGACGAACTGCTTGAACTTCCGGCTGAAATAAAATTCGTCTGCATAACCTACCTCATGCGCGACTTCTTTCAGCAGCCGATCGGTACGCAGCATCAGCGATTTGGCAAGGTCGATTCGGGCTCTCGTCAAATAATCAAGTGCACTGACGCCATATGTTTTTTTGAACAAATCCACGAAATATTTAGGGATTAGCTCCGCCATGTTGGCCAGCAGCTCTATGGTCATTTCCTTATTGCAGTTTTCTTTCATAAAAGCTCTGGCGCGCTCCAGCGCTTCCTTTGTCCCTTCCTTGGAAGCCATTTTCCCCGAAGTAATCAGCATATACAACAGCTCCGAGCAATCGAGCTTCGCCCTCCACTTCTTTATGCCGTCATCACTTGCGAAGCCGTCATAAATCGTTCGGCCCTGTGAAGACAAGTAGCCTGCTGGCCCTAAAGACAAACCATCTATGTTAGAAAATAAAATTTGCAGCGCTGACTCATCCAACTGGAAATCTACCCTTTCTTCATTCCAGTCAGCTAGTTTCAAGCGGATAACAACAACGGACAAGTTCCCTCCCAGATCCGATGTCAGGCCGAAAGTACTGTCTGGCGGACATGCATAAATGTGATCACGCTCAAGCGTGGTGTATCCATCTTCTCGCCTCATCGTCCCACTGCCGGCAAGCGAAATAATTAAGGTACCCCATCTCGTCACATGCTGCTTCAAAATTTCGCCAGAAGCACCCGTATATAGCTCAACTGACTTGATTGTCACGTCTAAATTACTGAAATTAATGATGCTTTTATTTGTTATTGCTGTATCCATAACATCCATCCTCTAATCGATAATGATTCTCATTTACTCATACAGTATATCAAAACTAACTACCTATGAGAACTTATTCTACTAATTAGCTTGATGAACATAACTAGAAGCACTTTGCAGCTGTTTTTATTGATATTTTTCCAATCTGCCAATCGTATACATTACTCGCTTCAATCATAACAATCACCAATAAATGTTAAAGGATAAACGCGTATTATGTCGAATGTCAATGTATGATGATGCAAATGAAAAATAAAACCACCTTCAAATATGTAGCTATTATTCTATTGTTTCTTAGCGCTCTTCTTGCCCTGCGGTGGGCATGGTCTGAACTATTTTCTACTGCTGAGCACCCTCGTGCTGTGAATGGCGTACTCGACATTCGCGGATGGGACATAAACAACTCAGCTACCATTCCCTTGGATGGCCAATGGGAGTTTTACCCTGCAAAATTAATCCATCAACAGGATGTTCAGACGTTGCAAAATCAGTTCCGCTATATTCAGGTTCCGGGTGACTGGGGCAGCGTACTGACCAAAAAGGCTGACACCTCTATCGGGTACGGAACGTACCGATTGCGAATTCTAATCGATCCGCTTGAGCAGCCTGTCGCATTTTGGCTGCAAAAAATACAAGCCTCATCAGGCGTAGAATTAAATGGGCTTGTTGAGAACGACTTTGGAAAACCAGCCGACAACGCTGAAGAGTACAAGCCCAAGAAATTCTCCTACACCGCTTCTTATTCTGTAAAAGGCACCACAGAACTTGAACTGCTCATTCGTGTTGCTAACTATGACGATGCTTACAACGGGGGAATTTTACACTCCATTCAATTTGGCTCACAAGCAGCGATTGATTATGTGCGATGGTATTCTATCGGCTTTCAGCTCGTCACATTTATCGTTTTGCTGCTTCACGGCTTGTATGCTACGACCCTTTTCTTATTCAATCCTCAAGAAAAGAGTTTGCTTATCGTTGGTTTGTTAACGCTCGCTACCGGAATTACGATCGTCATCGGCCATGATAACCTGCTCTTGCTATGGCTGCCAATTAACTATACATGGGCGCTGAAGCTCAGGCTGCTCTCTCTGCTTTGGCATTCTTTTTTTATTTTTCTACTATTTAGAAGGCTTTCTTCGGCTCCTCCGAAGAACCGATGGCTGCGAATATTTACAGCAGCGCTCATTGTTTATTCCTTGTTTCTAATTGTCGCAAGCGCACAGCTTGTAAATGGATCGGTAGCATTAAAAATATTTTCATTTTTTTATCTATTGCCCTTTGCCTGGTTTGTTTATACAACAGGAACGATGGTCTTAAGGAAGCAAACAGACAACAACGACGTTGTCTTCCTGTTGTTATCCGCGGCAGGCGTTATGTCTAGCTTCCTTTGGAGCTTAATCAATTCAAATAGCCAGGTTTCGGTTGTCTATTATCCAATAGATATCATAGCAGCTATCATTGGTTTTTCTACGTACTGGTTAAAGCAATTTTTCCGTAACACGAAGGAAAACAAAGTGCTGAACGAACAGTTAAAAAAGGCTGACAAGCTGAAAGACCAATTTCTTGCCAATACTTCACACGAACTGCGAACGCCGCTGCACGGTATTATGAACATTGCTCAAACCGTTGTAACGAAAGAGAAAGGGCAAATGAATACAAAAAGCGTTAATGATATGGAGCTGCTTATAAGAATAAGCAGCCGTATGTCGCATATGCTCGGTGATCTTCTAGATGTAGCAAGGCTGAAGGAACACCGAATCGTGCTGCAGCAGGAGCCTTTACAAATTCAATCCATCGTGCCTGGCATCGTTAGCATGCTGAAATTTATGATCGAAGGCAAACCTATTCAACTTCATGTGAATATCGCTGAATCGCTGCCTTGGGTCATGGCAGATGAGAAAAGGCTTGTACAAATTTTGTACAACTTATTGCACAACGCTCTAAAATATACGGAAGAAGGATCAATCACGATTTCTGCGGAGATTCAGAATGGGATTGCTGTCATTCATGTCTCCGATACCGGAGTCGGCATGAATAAAGAAACGCAGGCGCGCGTCTTTCTTCCTTATGAACAAGGGATTTATGGAATCAATGATGGAAGAGGAATTGGGCTTGGTTTAAGCATTTGCAAGCAGTTGGTCGAATTGCATGGCGGAGTGCTAAGCGTTCGCTCTGCGCTTGGCAAAGGTTCTGTTTTCAGCTTTCAATTACCGCTTTCCAATATGTCCAGCCTACCTTCAGCACAGCCCTTGCTTCCTATACACCAGACAACGGAAGGAACAGAAGAAAGCCATGGTGGATTGATTTTTCCAGACATCGCAATCGACGAAATAGCAATCTCTTCAATTAACCCGCCATTTCTGAATGATGGGAAAATGAATATTCTTGCAGTGGATGACGACCCGGTCAATCTGAATGTGCTTGTCGGCATTTTATCATCCGAGCCATATAACATTACAACAGCCAATTCAGCACGTGAAGCGTTAGTGTTGCTAGGCAGTGGGCAGTGGGATCTATTAGTTGCCGATGTTATGATGCCACAGATGTCCGGCTACGAGTTAACGAAGAAGGTACGGGAGCAATACTCTGTATCGGAGCTCCCCATTTTGCTGTTGACTGCCCGTAGTCAGCCTGCTGACATTTATACCGGATTCTCGTCTGGAGCGAATGATTATGTTACCAAGCCTGTAGATGCTCTAGAACTCAAATACCGAATCAGGGCGTTGACTATGCTGAAGCAGTCTATTAATGAACGTTTGCGTTTAGAAGCCGCTTATCTTCAGGCACAAATCCATCCGCATTTTCTGTTCAATACCCTTAACTCCTTAATGGCGCTAAGCGATATTGATACAGACAAGATGCGTAATCTGGGCGATTCTTTTGTATCCTTTTTACGGATTAGCTTTGACTTCTTAAATACAGGGGAGCTTGTTGAGCTCTCTCACGAGCTGGAGCTTGTCGAAGCCTATTTGTATATTGAAAAAGAACGCTTCGAGGACAGGTTGACTGTCGTATGGGAAGTGGATGCCAACATCAGCGTGCTTATCCCGCCCCTTTCTATACAGCCGCTGGTTGAAAATGCGATCAAACATGGGCTTCTTAGTCAGAACAACGGCGGCACGCTGCATATTCGAATCAATCGCCAGGACAGCTTCATACGAGTTGAAGTCATTGATAATGGCATAGGCATGAATGAAGACCAGGTCATTCAACTGCTCAGTCCAACGATGAAAGGAAAAGGCGGAATAGGGATTGCCAATACGAATCGACGATTAACTCAAATGTATGGTCAAGGCTTATCTATAATCAGTAAGCCTAAGGAAGGAACCGCCGTGTCGTTTGTCATTCCAAACAACCGCAATCAGCAGGCTATGGATAATGATTGATTTTAGCAGCTGCAAAACAACTCCATCGATACAAAAAAGACGGACAAATGGTTTCTCATTTGTTCGTCTTTTTGTTATTCGAAAAAAAATTCGAAATAATAGTGATCCAAAATTTCATTAGCTCCGTATGCAAAGCGTCGAAACTACAATAGCTGGTTAAATATTGGGCTTGCGGCAGCGGTGCTTCTATTGTGCGTGTATATTTTCACATTAAGAGATCAGGTGTCAGACCTCAGTAATGAGCTCACGCTCGCCCAGATGAATGAGCCTCCACAGGGCTTGCAGACAAATCAAGCTGTCAGCTTAAGCTCGGCGGCGCAAAATATTATTGCCCAAGGCCTCGCTACCATCGTCATTGACAGCAAAGGAACACATCTGCTCGTGCAGGCCGAGAAGCTTCCGCAAATCAAGCAAAACGAAGCATTTCAGGTATGGCTGATGAAGAAAGGCCAGGACGTCGTAAACGCAGGAACCTTCTACCCGGTCGATGGAAAAGGCGGCTTGTACTTCACACTCGACCAGAATTTGAAGGGTTATGATCAAATCGCGATTACCCAAGAACCAGATGCTTTTGGTAAAATGCCGCGAGGGACTGCCGTCTTGACTGCCGAGCTTCATCTATAAGACGAATAATTGAAAATAAGCCAGCTTATTGGACTCATGTGAAGTCCTTAAGCTGGCTTATTTTTTGTTTAAACACCGTTTTTTTGTACTTTTTATAATCGTTTCAGCCTCCTTCACACTCTTCCTTATCTAGCCAAGCGCCCGCAGGACATCATCGATTTTCAGGCTATGGGCGAGGACGCCGTAATTCATCCAGCTCAGAAAATCAACCTCGAATACACGGTTATGACGTACTGCCGGAAGCGATTGCCAATGGGGCGTCGCGTAAAGCTTCCTCTTTTCTTGTTCTGAAATCTCAAAAGTGACGAACACATTATCGGCATCGATCTGCGCGAGCAATTCTGGTGTTAGCACCGCTGTCCTTGTGCTCTTTGTCAATTGCTTTACAAGCGGATGAGGCGTCATTCCCAGGTCACTATAGAGAACGGGCCCCGTGTATCCCTTATCCGGACCGCCATACAGCAATATTCCATTGGCTTGAATTCGCAGAAAAACGGTCGTTTGATGATGAATCGGGCGAAGCTTTTTCCGAGCAGCTTCTGCTTTTTGTTCATACTTCGCTATAATATCAACGACCTTTACGTTTTTTCCTCTACCGATTAGATCTGCCATGATTCGCAAAGTCTCCTGCCAATCTTCTCCCTCATTGGACATTTTGTAGAGCGGAGCCTGTTGCTCCAAGAGATGATGGTCCCATTTATCTGGAAATCCGTTGTCTACCAAAATAAAGTCCGGCTTTATCGGCAGCTGAGCAGCATATTTATCGGAAATCTCAATTGCGGGAATATGCTCAAGCCCCAAATACGACTGTTTTCCCCAATTCGTTATGGAGCACTGCAGGATAGGCGTAACGCCAAGCGTTACCAGAAAATCTTCAAGAAACGGTGCAAATACACGAATCTCCTCTCGGTAATGTCTTCGGTATTGCCCTGGCGATATGCCGACCGTCTTCTTGAAGCGGCGGTTAAAATAAAACTCATCGCCAAATCCGGCGTTCTGAGCAATATCGGACAAACGATCATCGGTTGCTTGCAGCAGGTGCTTCGCTTGATTAATTCGAATGCCAGATAAGTACTGCAGCGGCACCTGACCCGTTATCTCTTTGAACAAACGAGAATAGTGTGTACGGCCAACATCGGTCAAATTCGCCAGCTGGCCCACCGACCATTCGTTGCGATAGTCATGGTATAGCCGATCAATTGTAGCTTCAACCGCTTTCCGACTGCTCTGGGCATGAGAAACGGTCAGATTGTGCTTGAGAATATGTCGGAGCAATTGTTGAAAACATATTTGTTGATCCAAATCGTCCAGCTCATCACTAGTGTCTGATAAGCTAAAGCTATATAACCTCTCAATCCACTCCAAGCACTGGGAAAATGGGTGGCACACCACTTCTCCTGTACATGGAAATGAAGTACTCCATTTGCTATTCGAAGCGTCCCGACCATCTATTCCAATGTAAACAATCTCAAAGCTCAGTTCATAATGAATGAGTCCGCTGCTGCCGACTTCATTTGTAATGGTTGCCCCTGGCTCGGAAATAAAACATTTGCCGCGCTCGAGCTGATAACCGCATCCATCTAGAACGAGGCGCCCTCTCCCGTCCATAATGACAAACAATCGATAGCAATCATTTTTTCTCGCTTTTTGTTGTTCATGAGGTTCAGATTCCTTATATTTCACTCCGATTAAGCGATAGATTTTGCTTGGAGATGTATTCGTATTGGCGTTTATCTCTTGCATAGATTCATAAGCCCTCCTTTCCGTGAGAATGATTATCAATAAAATTACTATAAACGATAAAGAAGAGCACTTCAACTGTTCGTTGAAATGCTCTTCCGATAAAATTGTATTTGCAGCGTGAAGGTTACTTCAGCAAAACTTTTTCCAAATCTTTAATCTTAAGTTGGTTAGCCGTGAAAGCGCCCGTCTGCCAATAGGTACGATCCACTTGATAAACATTTCCTTTCTTTATAGCAGGAACGCTTTGCCAAATGGGACTATCGAATAGATTTTTAATGGATTCTTGATTCTCGGGCGATGACCAAGATCCATTTGATGTTAAAATAATGATATGGTCTGCATTAAGATCAGGAAGCTTCTCCATGGAGATCGTTTCTATAAAGGCTTCCATATCCGCAACCATCTTTGGCGGAGTTAAGCCTAATTCTTTGTAAAGGATAGAACCAACAAATTTGTTCTTAATTCCAAGAAGATTAAGGTCAGTCTCACCGATATTAAGCCGCAACACAGCAACTGATTCATCTCCAATCGCTGCTTTCAGCTTGCTTTTTGTATCCGCGATTTTCTGCTCATAGTCCTTCACCAGCTTCTCGGCTTTCTCTTGTTCACCAATTAGATCAGCAATCTTAAGAAGAATATCGGAGGAACTGCTCATCAAAATGTCGTCAGGCATCCGAAAGGTTGGTGCTACCTTAGAGTATTTTTCATAGATAGCTTCATCTACAAAACCATCTGTAATAATAAGATCCGGTTCAGCATCTAGCAGTGCTTCAATGCTTCCTGTTATATCAAATGGAGGAACGTCTAAATTCAAATATTCCTGTTTGCCCCACATTGGATGGTACCACTGTACAACAGGCTCCACACCAAGAGTGACTAGATAATCCTCCAAATAGATAGCTGCTATTCGCTTCGGTTTAACCGGAATTTCGACCTCGCCAAAAAAATCCTTCACTACGCGTGTTTCGTTCTCATTCGTTTTCACTTCTTTACCATTCTCTGCAGCTTTGTCTGTTTGCGTATTCACAGCATTTCCTTTGTTCGCTGCTTCTTTCTTCTCTTCTTGCGGTGTGCTGCATCCTGTGAGTGCGATGAAAACAATCAGTAGAGAAATGAGACCCCTAACGATAATGCTGCGTGATCCTGTATGCCGAAACATATTTTACCCACTCCTGTATATGTATTGTCGTAACGAAATGTTTTCATTGATTATCATTCTCATTTCGTTCATGAGCAATTATATCATTACGGTTTTGGGATACAATGTCCATTCTTATGCGAATTTTTTATCCAAACATGAGATAACGAACACGATTCAATCCTAAAAAACATGTCATCTTTATATAAAAAAACAACCGCCTCTAGGCAAAATGTTTCGCCCAAAGCCGATTGTTTGTCGCAAATATTCATTATTTTACCGCACCAGCAGTTATACCAGCTACAATATATCTTTGAAAAAAAGCATAGACGAGTACAACAGGCACCATTGAAATTAGCAGTCCTGCGAACAATGGCCCCCATTCGGTTCTGTACTGCATCTCCCCCTGCATGATCGCAATTCCAACAGGCAGTGTGTACTTGGAAGGCTCATTCACGAAGATCGTCCCCATGATGTACTCATTCCAATTGTTCAAAGCGTTCATAATCAAAATGGGAATCATACCGGAACGAGCCATCGGCAGCATAATTTGAAAAAAGGTTCTAAAATACCCCGCCCCATCAATATAGGAGGCTTCCTCCAATTCCTTCGGCAGCGATTTGAAAAAACTGACCAAAACAAAAACGCCAAACGGCAATGACCACGCTGTATATACAAGTACTAATCCGTTTAGTTTATTTATTAAGTACAAATCGTTTAGTAGAAAGAACAACGGTACCAGCCCCAAAATAAGAGGGATCATCATTGAGGACAAATAGACCATATACATCAGCTGGCTGCCGCTGAACTTGAAACGTGCTATAACGTAGGCAGTCGTCGCTGATAATAAAATGGATAAGCATGAGCTCATTAAAGTAACGTATACGGAATTTAAAAAATAGTCGCCGAAATGATAGGTTTTCCACACATAAGAAAAATTGCTCCAGTAAAGCGGAAATTCAGGCAGTGACCAAGGTTTGTTCGTTAAAAATTGCGGATTATTTTTTAAAGCACTTAGTAATGTCCAAAGCAGCGGATAAAGCACAGCCGAGGTCCACAGAAGAAGAACGAGGATGGCTGCTGTCCTAAATATTCGTGAAGGCTGACTGAAGCTCATACATGCATCTCCTCTATGAAAATTCAATGCTATCGCGTCGAAGCACTCGCTGTAAGAGTAGCGTTGTTGCTAAAGATAAGATCAAGATCAATACACCAAGTGCTGCAGCGTAACCCATATGAAATTGACGGAATCCCATTTGGTACAAATAGGATCCAAGCACTTGCGTTGAATTATCTGGCCCCCCTTCCGTCATCAATAACACCATCACGAAGGAGCCGTTTAAAGTCGTCATCACAATATGAAGAATGCTGACCTTAACCTGCTCCCAGATCAAGGGAAGCGTAATCCTCCAAAACTGTCGAGTAGGCGAGGCTCCATCCATTTCAGCCGCCTCGTACAAAGAAGCAGGTATGCTAAGAATGCTGGCAACGAGCAGCAGAAAATAAAATCCTATCCCAGCCCAAATCGAGGGCCATAAGATCGACCACAACGCCGTTCCTTCTTCCCCTAACCAAGGCCTATTGTTATGGGCATTCGTGAATATTCCAAGAAACGAATTCAGAAAGCCGATGCTCGGATTATAAACAAATCGCCATAACACACCTATAACCACAATTGAGATCAAATTCGGAAGAAAAAAGACTAATCTAAAAAACTGCTGCCCCCGCACTCTGAGTCTAGTAACTGCAACAGCGAAGAAAGTAGCTAACAGAATGATTCCAATTACTTTCCCAATGACTAGAAAATAATCATTGCCAATCGCTCTCCATATGATGGGATCCTGGATCAGCGCCTTAAAGTTGTCCAAACCAATATAGGTCATATGCTCAGAGCTGCCAGACCAGTCAAACAAAGAGATGTATATGCCTTTGGAAATGGGAAAGAGTGCAAAAAGGCAGAAGAAGAGGAACGTTGGAATAAGGAATGTAATAATGAATAGCTTTCTTTGTGCTTGACGCGACATTGACGCTCATCCTTTACCTGAAATAACTAGATTGCTCATCGCTTACTTTCTAGCCTTGGCTGCTGCTGCCTCAACCCGCTCCGTCCACTCTTCCGGTGTGATTTTGTTGATCGTTAACGCTATCGTTGCATCACTCATCACCTTGAATACATCAGCATTAAACACAACTACAGGTGCAACAATCGTATTGTCGCTATTGTAATATTTCATAGCATTTTTGGCCGTATCTCCAGCATTGGAAGATTCCAAATCCACTTTCACGTTCATGAGAGCACCGGTTTTCTCCGCCCAGTTCAACGACGCTTTTTTGGTGAAAATAAATTCGATGAACGCTTTGGCAGCTTCAGGATTTTTCGCTTTTTTGGCAATCGCCATCGTACTTGTGTACGGCAACGCTATGAATTTCCCGCCCTTTGCTTGGGTTATTGAAGGAACGAACCCATACTTAAAATCAGATGGCGCATCATTTTTCATTTCGCTTTCCAGCCATAGCCCATTCGGAATCATAGCAGCCTTGTGCTGTAGAAATTGCATCTGCGAATCTGTATGGTTAAGCGCAGGAGCACCTTTATCAATTAGACCTTTAGCGGAAATCTCGCTTAATTGACGAAGCGCTTTAAGAACGGGCTCGCTTTTGAAAATACCTTCTTTCATGTCACCCATGTCTTTCAGAATTTGCCCATTATCACCGTTCGCCGATATAATCGCTGGATATACGAAGCCGCCAAGAATGTAATCCGGATATACGCCTGTATGAATATAGGGACTAATACCAGCAGCTTTTATTTTCTCGCTTACCTCCAAGAAACGATCAAAGTCCGTCGGAACAGCCCATCCATTTTTCTCAAACAACGCTTCATCGTAGAATGTGCCATATGAGCCGAATACAAGCGGAATATTGTAGGTTTTGCCGCCGTATTGCTCAGGACTTGCGATCATAACATCAGTAATTTTCTCTCCGTCTACGTTGCTCGCTTCATGAATCCAATCCGATAGATCCAGAAGCTGGTCGTCTTCTACCATCTGCCTCGGATTTGATCCAGCTCCATCTATGTAAATAAGATCTGGGGGATTGCCTTGAATCCATCTCGGTTTCATTTGATCGTTAATTTTGGGGCCAGCCGACTGCTTGATTTTCAGATCAGGGTTTAGCTTCTGGAATTGATCAATAACATCAATCCACCAAGCATCCCCATAACCCCCGACAAAATATTGGATTTCAAACTCTCCCTTTAGTCCATTAGCCACAGCGGATGGCGTGTCAGAAGCTGCTGGCTTTTCCGCCTCAGCACTCCCATTATTTGAACCGCAAGCAGCAACGATCAATAATATCATGATGAGCAGTGTTACAAATACCGGCCTTTTCATGTTCATAATAAATCTCTCCTTTTGTCATTACTCCCTTTTGAAAATAGATCCTCCGCAACAGATTTCGTCACGGAGGATCATACTGCCATTAATTCAAATACAATCTATTTTGCGGGATGATTTGTTTCGCTTGAAGCGGACTCGACCAAGACAACTTAGCGATGGCGTCTTCCGTATTGTCGTAATATTCAAGCTTAATATCATACTTCTGCCCCGCTGTTAATTGAATCGTTCCAGACCATTCGGTCGTTGCTTGATCCACCCACTTATTAATGATGAGCTGATTGTTCACCCATAGTCGAACCCCATCATCGCTACTCGTATAAAAAGTATAGGTTCCTGTATATTGAGGCTTCACTTTGCCCGTCCATCTTACGGAGAAGGTATCTGCATCCATACTAGTCATAGGAGCCCCTAAACCCCAATCGAAGTTCACAGTTGCATCGGTTCTAGTCGCTTTTAACGAGGTGAAATCCATGTTGTTGAAGTAATTGGCAGTAAGTCCCGTTCCTTCAGCCTCTCCCGGAGGAAGCTCGCTTGCTGGCGTAAATTTAATCCAATCGTAATACGCCCGAATTGGCGTGCCTGGATAGACAAACGGTCCAGTCCAGACTTCAGCAGGTCCTGCACCTGACCATAAATTGGCCATAATATGACCTGGACTTGTAGGAAGCGCGCCTCGCGAGCCGTTCTCCGTATGCACCAAATTACCATCAACGTACCACTTAATATTCGTAGGAGACCATTCGAAGGCATAGTTATGGAAGGCCAAGGAAGAATCGAATCCAAGATCGATAATCGTGCTATGCTGGCCTACACCGTTTGTGAAGTAGTTCGCTTCCAGCTTGGTCGTATCCTTGCCTAATATTTCAATGTCAATTTCATCGTTTGACGTGTTTGTCGCTTGACCCGAATAGGTAAAGAGTGCTGTCACTAGCCCTGTACCCTTAGCCGCTTTAATGCGCGCTTCAACACGACCGTATCCATACTTCACATTCGTTGCATATTCGCCGGAAGCATAATTTTTGCCTGCGCAATTGGTAGGGCAACCCGTATTGTCCAAACGAAGCGCCATAATTCCATTACTAAACTCTTGGTTTACTGCCCGCCAGCCAACGCCAAAGTCCACTCCATTGCCCCAGCCATCCGACGTATAGAACAAATTATTGTTAATCCCATTCAACGGTTCATCAAACGCAACATCAGCAGCAGAAGTAACAGTCGGCATCATTAATGAGAGAAGCAGCATACAGGATAAGAGCCATACCATCATTCTTTTTTTGCTATTGCTTGCCATGTTCATCATTACACACCTCTTTCTCAGATTGGTATTGCGAAAAAAAGTGGTAAACAGGCTTTCAATTTACTCGTTTCCTCTGCTAATGCTTACTTTTCCATCCTTCCGAATAACGTCAGCACCAATCGCATCCGTTAAAACAAGCAGCGGTACGTAAGCATGGCCATTATTCAGGATGACTGGATTTTTCATCATTTTTTTTGTTCCATTAATAAAAGCAACGTTTGAATTCACCTTAAAGATCATTTCGGATTTGGACAATTTGTCATTGACGATGATTTCTTGTTTAGCTGTATTCCATTTCACTGTTGCATGTAAGCTTTCCATAACAAAACGAAGCGGTGCCATTTCTGTTTGTCCGATTTTGAATACTTTTAGTTCTCGTGCATCTTCAACTAGCAGATCTACTGATTTCCCTTGTTTTACAGGTGTTGAAGGATCTACATTCGTTTCAGGCTGCTGCTTTGGCAGCGTATAAGCGATTCGATCCACCTCAGCGATCTGGGTTTTACCTGGATACACATACTCGTTCGCCCAGCCATTGGTTTTGGTAGCCGGCCACATGTTCGCAATTATATAGCCAGGTGCTGAAGGGAGCTCTCCTCTCGAGCCGGTTTCCGTATGAACGAGCTTGCCGTCTACATACCACTTGATTGAATCCGGCGCCCATTCAAAGGCGTAATCATGGAAATCATCCGCTGCATCAAACCCTAGAGGAATGATCGTCGAATGCATGCCAACACCTTTTGTAAAATAATTCGTTTCGAACTGCGTCGTGTTTTTACCTAAAATCTCAATATCGATCTCGTCAGCCTTACCGTCTGAATCAGCACCATAGGTGAAAAAACCGGTTACGACTCCATTGCCTTTAACCGCTTTCATTCGAACCTCAAACTTACCGTATCCGTAACGCTGCGACGTAGAATATTCCCCTGAAGCATACGGTTTATCGGAGCATTGCGCTTTATCCTGTGCACACGGCTTGTCGTCAATCAACAATTTCAGTTTCCCGTCTTCAAAGATGACATGATCATCTCTCCAGCCGCTCAGAAAGGTTCCGCCATTGGACCATCCGTTAGAAGCATACCAGCGATCCGAATCCTTCTGGTCAAGCAAATCTATAAATGTTTTACCTAAAGCTTCTGGTGCTTCAGCTTCCTCTGCCATAGCAGCAACCGGCATTGTGCAGAGCATAACAGCGATTATGAATGTTAGCAGCGTGGATTTGAGATTTTGTTTCACAAATGAGCCTCCCATAATAAATTGTGCTTTTCTCCATTTTTAACCCATCCTAATTGCCGTTACCTGAGGCCCCACCTCCCAACGTAAAAGCTTAGTTTTACTTCGTTAAGTAGATGAAAAAAATTCTTTACATTCGTGTCATTCCCACAGCAAGCATTTTGCAATAATAAGTTCTTTACGGTTAAATTTTACAAATAAAAAATATGCTTTTCTCCTCTTTAACGATTATAAAATGGCACTATCCAACTGTTATTTGGCATACGGCCAGATGAAGCGTAGTTTTTAGGCATAAAAAAAACCGTTCGAGCGCTGAGCTCGACGGTTTAATATGCATATAGACTTTTACTAAGAGAACAAAAGCATTCACTGCACACTTATTTCATTGCTGCTATCCTCTGCCTTATTAACAGGTAAAGCCATATAAATAGCAACAGCATAAAATATTATTCCTATAATCATGAACAAAATGCTGATAACATGAGGCGCTGTCATCATCGTCTCATCCATAGCTATTGCGAATTTACCGGGCGGATCACTCCATCCCGTCATTTTTCCAGCAAAATTAGCAATGGCTAGATATACAATACCAAATAGTAGAGTTCCAGATAGAAGGAATGTTGATCCCGCAATTAAACATATTTTTTTCATACCTGATAACCTCCCGATCTGTTATGAAAAAAAAGAGAACCGCTCCAATCAAGCAAAGATCAGAATCAGCTCTCTTTTCAATGTTACCATATATCGGAAGTTTATCCAAAGATCAATGCATAGATCATTTGTAATTTATACTTTTATAACAACGAGCTGTACTTTGCTTAACCTTTTAGCCTAGTCTGCATAAATACTACTTCATCGGCTAATTTCTCGATACGCGCAATGATCTCCTCATTTGCAATTTGCTGCTGCTCATTAAAGTGTTCATCATGAATATAAACATGGCCCGGTGCTACATAAGCTCTAAAATAACCAGCTATCGGCTTCAGCTGATTTTCAACTACGAGGTAATGATGACTGGTTCCTCCAGTAGCGATAAAGCCCATTACTTTGTTCGATATTTTGGGAACGGGAACGAGATCAAATAGATTTTTTAATACGCCGGTAATCGACGATTGAAAAATCGGTGTGCCGATAATATAGAAATCAGCAGCTGTTATCTTCTCAATTACCTTTTGTGTATCTTCATTGTAATCGGATATATTGCTTCCGTCGCAAAATTGTACGTTTTTATAATGCCGCATATCCAGAAAATCCACTTCAATATCCGGATATTTGTTCCTGACAACGTCTAAGCTCGCATCTACAGCCGCAGCTGTTTTTGATCCCAAAATAGTACCTGAAATGCCCAACAATTTCATCCTTTTTCACGCTCCCGCAAATTTTATATTGATTTTTATTCCGTTTTTGATTAGACACTTTTTAAACTATAATGTATATTATATTGAGGTCATTTGTTCTTTGTCAATGACCATATCCACAGCGTTGACATGATCTAACAGATAAGATACATTTATTATATATTTTGATATACTATATATAAATAAAAAGGGAGAGAACCTTTCGTGAGCAATGAACAACCAGATCTATTTACAGATATAACGATTATTGGCGGCGGTCCAACAGGGATGTTCGCTGCGTTTTATGCTGGGATGCGGCATGCAAGCGTGAAAATTTTGGACAGTATGCCTCAGCTCGGCGGGCAGTTGGCCGCTCTATACCCTGAGAAATATATATATGATGTTGCTGGATTCCCTAAGGTGACAGCCCAGCAGCTTATTCATAATTTACAAGAACAAATGAATCATTTCCCTGTGCAGGTTTGCCTGGAAGAGAAGGTTCAGCAGGTGATTAAGAAGGACGAGCATCATTTTGAAATTATCACCGATAAAGGAACACACTATAGTAAATCCGTCATTATTACCGGTGGCATAGGCGCATTTGAGCCGCGTCGATTAGAGCTTCCAGAAGCCAAACCTTTCGAAAACACAAACTTGCAATATTTTATAAGTGACTTAAATCAGTATAGCGGCAAAAGGGTGATCATTAACGGAGGCGGCGATTCCGCTGTCGACTGGGCGCTTATGCTTGAACCGATTGCTGAAGAGGTTACGCTCATTCATAGGCGGGACAAGTTCCGCGCTCACGAGCACAGCGTCGAAAATCTTCTAAAATCGAAAGTGAATGTCATTACACCAGCGGAGATTACGGAGCTGCATGGGGATGAACAGATCGAGAAAATAACGATTACGTTTGGCAAAACAGGAGAAACACGCGAACTCGCATGCGACGCGCTCATCGTTAATTTTGGTTTTGTTTCCTCGCTTGGTCCCATTTTGGAATGGGGATTAGAAGTGGAGAACGGCTCTATCGTCGTTGATACTCGAATGGAAACGAATATTAAAGGGATCTTTGCAGCTGGAGACATTACAAGCTATCCTGGCAAAATAAAGCTTATTGCCGTTGGTTTCGGAGAAGCTCCTACTGCCATTAATAACGCTAAGGTTTATTTGGACCCTACCGCTAAACTCTCGCCCGGCCACAGCAGCAATCTGAAGCTTTAACCACAGAAAAAACAAGAACAGTGAGATATAAATGCTATCTCACTGTTCTTGTTTTTGTCTCTTTTTTATGGAATAGGTACATCTTTGTCCACCTTTGGCAAGACACTCGGATCTCGAAACCTCTACATCGCCCAGCATCGTTTCAAACAGCTTCAATTCACATTGGCAGGCATGTTGATATTTGGTCGCTACTTGCTCAATTGGGCAATTATTTTCTTTCAAAATAAATTGTTCGTTGTTGATCTTTTCCCATTCCACCATATATCCATTCTCGTTCTGAATTTCTGCGAGTGCCTTCACTCTATCCTCAAGCTCTTTGCTTTGCATGCTTGATTCGTATTTTTTAGTCATTTTGTTTTTGCGGCCTTCAAATAACGAATCTACCGCCGACGAGCCAAGCTGATCGGTAAGCTCATCCAATAATTCAAGCGTTAAGGTATGATATTTGCGCGGGAAAAATCCGTCTGCATGCTCCGTTAAACAATAAACCGCTGTTGGTCTGCCCATCGCTTGTCTTATGGTCTTTGATGAGATAAGGTTATCTCTCTCCAGCGATTGAATATGACGTCTAACGGCCATTACCGTAATTCCCAGCTCTTCCGTAAGATCCTTTGTACTTAAATTACCCTTCGTCTTCAGCAGCTGAAGAATATATTCTCTTGTAGAAAGCTGTCCTTGATCTATGTTGGTCATTCCTAATCACCTTCCGATAATTGTCATATAAAATATTTCATGTCTGAAATGAATACTGCAATAATAACATTTTCTAAAATCAATGTCTCCACTCTGCAATAATTCATCCTGCTATTCATCTTCATTTATCGGAATGGATCATCAAAATTAGATTTGATCTTTTATATACTATTATATATAATAAATTTAATAATTCAACTCCATCCTTTTTTCCAATTCTAAGCGAGGTGCATACATGATGATAGAAATAAGCGAAAAAGCAGAGTCCATTATTAATCAGATGGTCATCGATTCAGGAAACGATCGTACGTTTTTGCGAGTAGGCGTTGAAGATGGCGGCTGCAGCGGATTATCCTATAACATCAAATTGGATGATACCATTACAAATGATGACCATTCTTTGCAAACGGATCATATCAACGTGGTGTGGAACACTCAGAGCGAGCCTTATTTGGCCGGGTTAAAAATTGATTATGTGGAGCAAGGCATGACTGGCGGCTTCACGATTGATAATCCCAATGCCAAAGCAACCTGCGGCTGCGGAGCTAGCTTTCGTACGGCGACCTTCAAAGGCAAACGCGAAAAATGCGATGAATAACCCTCTCCTCCCATTCGGAACGAGGCATTTTTTTATCACACTTATTATACATTTATATTGACTAAGTATGAAATATCAATTAAGCTGTAAGTATAACTTACCAAATCAACTTATGGAGGAATGAACCATGTCACATCAATTACCTGAACTGCCTTATGCAAACAATGCTTTGGAACCGCATATCGACGAGCAAACGATGATGATTCATCATGACCGCCATCATAATACGTATGTAACAAACTTAAATGCCGCTTTGGCGAACTATCCTGAGCTTCAGCAAAAAAGCTTAAATGAGCTGCTTCAAGATTTAAAAAGCGTCCCTTTAGATATTCGGACAGCCGTACAGAACAATGGAGGCGGACACGCCAACCACTCTTTATTTTGGGAATCGATTGGACCGAGTGGCGGAGGATTGCCTGTTGGTCGCTTGGCAGAAGCTATCGATAAAGAATTAGGCGGCTTCGACTCGTTTAAGGAGCAGTTTACGAAAGCAGCTACAACTCGTTTCGGCAGCGGGTGGGCGTGGTTAAGCGTAGATCATAAAGGCCATTTGTTCGTTTCGAGCACGCCTAATCAAGATAGTCCGCTTATGGATAATCTGACTCCTATTTTAGGACTCGATGTTTGGGAGCATGCTTATTATCTGAACTACCAGAACAAACGCCCTGATTATATTTCAGCATTCTGGAATATCGTGTTATGGGATGTTGTAGCGAATCGATACGAAGCGGCTATAAAATAAGATGACAACGAATTATAAAAAGCTAGGCTGCTGCATGGCAACCTAGCTTTTGTCATGCTTATGGCGACTCCAAAATACTTCCGTCACTGCCGTCGTCAACCTTTGATTCTACGCTTGTCATTGATTTCATTAACTCCGTTACGGTCACGAATTGAAAACCCCGTTTATCCAGTTCGTACAGTATCGTCTCCAAGGCTTTGACTGTCTGCTGAGAACCAGGAATGTAATCATGCAGCAATACAATGTCACCGTTTCTTGCGTTATTCAAAACTTTGTTTACAATTTTGTTCACGCCAGGGCTTCGCCAATCATTTGTATCTTGATGCCACGACCACAAAATCGTTGTGTAACCTAATGTTTTCGCAACCTGAATTGAATTTTCATTGTAATAGCCTCCGGGCGGGCGAAATAAAAGCGGCTTTTTCCCCGTCAAGGCTTCTAACGCATTTTCAGTTTTTACAATCTCATCTCGAATAGTCGCTTGGCTTATCGATTTCAAGAAGTAAACATGATTAAACGTATGATTGGCTACCTCATGCCCTTCTGCAATTTCTCGCTTAATTGTTTCCGGGTAAAGCTTCACCTTGTTGCCCAGTACAAAAAAGGTTGCTTTCGCATTGTATTTCTGCAACAAATCGAGAATAACTTCCGTTGTTTTCGGATATGGCCCATCGTCAAAGGTTAAAGCAATTTTCTTATCCTCCGTAGGAACCTCCCACACAATTTCCCCCCGCTTCTCATAAAAAAAACGGTCCTTTTTAATTGGTGCTGAGAAACCTACCAAAAAAACGAACATGAGCAGCAATAGCAGGCCACGCTTACTAATGGACAACGGATTTCCTCCTAGCGGCTTATCGATATGTATGACGAGATGGATTCGGCAGCTCCATAAGGAGCTGCCGATATCAAATCTTATTAACGGAGCGGAGCGGTTATTGCATTGCCAATATCGCGAATCATGATGGTCACGTCATTCGCTAACGTCTTCAATGGATGACCGTTAGTCATGCTCGTGTTCATCGATTGTATTTTCTTATGCATACCTTGATCGGATGTCACATGAATGTTGTACTCCGGATATTGACCTTTTAAGGCAGCATGCACTTGTTTCTCAATAATTGCTTTTTTGCCGATGTTATCAACATCTAGGCCTACGATTGCATCTTTATTATGAATGACGACTGTTGCTTTTTTCACACCGCTAACTTGCTTAGCACGATTCGCTAATTGACCAGCGCTTTTATTATGATCCATTCCGAGGCGATGTACCGTTCCATCGGTGCCATTCATTCGATTTGTGCCATTGAGACTGTTGGTTCCATTCATTCCATCACCGTCAATACCGTAGGTGCGGTTAGCACTATAAGGATTGGCGCTATATGAATTGTTATTATTCACTAAAGGATCGACACCATATGCTCTATTATCCAAATTGTTATATCTTCTATCCGTCATATTAGTGCCGTGAGGAACCATTTTTGATTCAATACGATTCATGTCGTTTTTAACTCTCATCGATTTTTGGTTCACCGTATGGTTTTGACCACATGCCGATATCGAAAATCCAATAGCAAGCACCATAACTGAAGTAAGAACCGGTTTTAAATGTTTTTTCACTACATAACACCTCCTGTTTAATGATAATAAGTTGTGCTAAATGTGATCATTCATACATGGGAAAAATATTTCAAGCAGCAACGGCATTTAAGATAACCTTTTTATTCGTTTATAAAGCACCTCAGGCGTAATATCGGGACTGCCTGCATTAATGCGCGGTATTTCCAATTTATTAATCCCTTTTTTGGCCAATCCAGGTTTTGTTGTATAGCCATAAATAACGCCTGCCCCCAGCATCGTTGGAAACAAAGTCTTAGAATAGATGCCAAAAGGATAGCTGATCGAATCCGGATTTTTCACCCCTGCTTTTCTCAGAAGGTTTATGCATGCTGCAGTGTCCTGCTTGACGCGTGATTTATGAAGCTCCAGTGCATTTTTCCCTCCGGCTTTTTTATTTACATAAGTTAATGCGCTTTTCTCCCCAACCTTCTGATGCAATTGATTGGTATGGCATTGAAAATCGATACTTGTTGATTTGGCCATCATTTGTTTTAATTGCTCGTAAGACAAATGCGGTATCGTCTGAGATGGCTTCTCTAAATAGCTTGTAATCGTAAAATTAACTGCTGGAATAGATAATTCTTTTAGGATCGGATAAGCCACTTTGTAAAAACTTTCATATCCGTCATCAAACGTAATCAATACGGCATTGCTCGGTACGGCGCCGCCAGCCAAAAAATGATGAAAGTCCTCCAGTCTAATGAACTGGTAGCCCTTGCTCCTTAAATAAATTAGCTGATCTCGAAAGAGCATCGACGAAATCGTCGAAGAACTTGAATCTTTATCGTGAACATGATGATACATTAGAACAGCGACTTTATCCTTATACACACCAGAAGAGCTCTTTGCCGAAACAGAGGAGGAACTTATAAGTATTAGAAAAGCCAGGCTCAGCATGAAGGTCATTCGAAAAATGATGTTCATTTTGTCGATTTGCTCCTTTCTAATGAACTCAGCTGTTCTCAAATTTTTGCTGTATCCTCTGGAGGGCCATAGTCATAAGGTCTGCAAAGCACCAGCAATCATACATGGTAAAAGTAGCTTCCAGTCCTTAAAATAACAGGCTTCCAATCCTCCCAAGCAAGGATGGTTTTTTTTGCACGCAAAAAAGGAACAGTATCCGCATTCTACATAAGCGGTTAACTGTTCCCTCTACATTTGATTTTCCATCGTTTAATCCTCAACGTTTCTTACATCTACAGATACATGCAATATTTGCTCGCCCGTGCCTCTATATACACCTTTAACCGGCACAATATCTTTATAATCCCGCCCGTGCCCAAGCTTTACATAACGCTCTCCAACAGGATCAACGTTAGTCGGATCAAAGCTGCACCAGCCTAGTCCGGGCACAAACGCTTCAACCCAAGCATGCGAAGCTTGCTCGAAATCAGCGCTTCCTCCCTGCAAATCACCAACAAAGTGATATCCGCTTACGTATCTGGCTGGGATGCCAAACGCTCTGCAGCTTGCGATCATTAAATGCGCAAAATCCTGACATACGCCGCGTTTGCTCAAAAACATATCCGATGTTTTCGTCTTTACATCTGTCGCTTCAGGATCATAAATGAACTCGCTCCTAATCTTTGTAGACAGCGCACTTAGCCAATCGAGAACGCTTGCTTGACTGCTCGAGCTTGCGCTCAAAATTTCACCAGCAAATTGCTCCACCTCAGACGTTACAGCTGTATATTCGGTCGTAAGCAAAAACTCGGTGAAACGGTTGGCAGCTTCATCTGTTCTTAACCAGTTCCATGCCTGCTCTGGCGGCCGCTTGCTTAAGTATTGTTCACGTTCCTCCGACGTTGGCGCCTGCTTCGTAACAACGGTCATAGATGTTCGAATGGTAAGCCGCTTATGGGGACCATTAACCGAGAACGCATGAACACGATTGCCAAAATAGTCCTCATAGGTGAACAAAGAGGCATTCGGTTCAATCGAAATCGCTTGCTGGTAACAGGACTGTCTTTCATTGGTGCTGGGCGTTAGTCTAATTTCATTGACACTGTCCGTCACTGACTCTGCATACTCGTACTGCGTGACATGTGAAATACTGAGCTTCATGCGCTTGCCTCCCCCATACGAAAAAAGGTTTTGGCAAAAGCCATCCCAAGCTGCTGACAAGCATCCAGCAAATGAGCAACGATCGTTCCATTCCGATCAATGACCATATCCTCTCGCTCAAGACACGCCAAATCCGCTTTCACCTTGCTCACTTGGCGGATTACTTTCTCATGTGCAGTGCGAAGCTGTTTATCCTGCAGTTCAATATGCCGCATATGCTCATCAAGGGTATGCAGCGCAAAATGAAGAGACCGCGGAAACACGCCATTAAGAACAACAAATTCAACGATCGACTCCACAGAGATGCCATCAGCATAATAACGACGAAACGCTTGATAGCCGCTAACCGAGCGCAGTACGGCCTGCAAATAAGGATATGCCCTTGCATTGTCCCAATCCTCGCCGCTAGCTGCGTTGCCCACTGCCTTAATGATGCGCAGCGTATTCTCAGAGCGCTCCAAGTATCGCCCGCATTCAATGAAATGCCATTCATTTTCCCTTGGCATGACGGATTGGCTGACCCCTTGAAAAAGCGCCGTCCATTCCTTGATTCTCCCGAAAAACAAATGCGGAGATTCACGCAGCAAATCATCCGGCTGCTTCTCCCGCAGCCACAAATAAAAAGCATTTGTTGCATCCCACATTTCACTTGGCACCTTCTCGCGCAATGTACGAAGATTGCCGCGAGCATGACTGACGCAAGAAACTAAAGAGTTCGGATTATCACGATCAAGCGTCGTGTAGAACAGAACATCACGTTCATTGTAGCTGCTATATTGCTGTTCATAAGCCTCTCGGCTGCCAAGAGCATCTACGATTCTTGCCCATTTCGAATAAGAAACTATTTCGTCACCCTCCAGCATTCCTTTTAGGCTTGGCGTGTCGTCATCAACCTGAAGGTGGTAATGAACATCAATTAATCTAGCATGATTCTCAGCACGCTCCATGTAGCGGCCTATCCAAAACAACGCTTCTGCATTCCGGTTCAGCATAGCAATCCCTCCTGTTAATTATCGTTTTAGGACCCACGTATCCTTGACTCCGCCGCCCTGAGAAGAGTTGACTACAAGTGAACCTTCCTTCATCGCAACACGTGTTAAACCGCCCGGAATGACGTGCGTCTCTTCACCCATCAAAGCAAAAGCGCGCAAATCAATATGCCGAGGCGTCATGCCGCCATCCACCATAACCGGCGCTCGCGAGAGCTTCATCGTCGTCTGGGCGATGTATCGCTCAGGTTCCCGCTTAATAGCTTCAGCAAATGCATGAATCTCGGGCAGGGAAGCGCTTGGACCAATCAACATGCCATAGCCCCCCGAAAGCGATGTCTCCTTTACGACGAGCTGATCCAAATGTTCCAGCACGTAATCACGTTCCTCCTTGCGCGTTAAAATGTACGTTGGAACGTTATGCAAAAGAGGCTCTTCTCCCAAATAGTAACGAATCATGTCTGGAACATACGCGTAAACGGCTTTATCGTCCGCCACGCCTGTTCCCGGCGCATTAGCGATCGCTACATTTCCGGCACGATAAGCGTTCATGAGTCCAGGTACACCAAGAAAGGAATCCGGCTGAAAAGCAAGCGGATCAAGAAAGTCATCATCGATGCGTCGATAAATAACATCCACTTGACGAAGTCCGCGCAAATCACGCAAATAAATTTTGTGGTCTTTGTATACGAGGTCCCTGCCTTCAACGAGGTGAATGCCCATCTGCTGCGCCAAAAAGGTATGTTCATAATAAGCTGAATTATAAGCACCAGGAGTGAGCAGCACGATCAGGGGGTCACGCTTGCCGCTTGGAGAAAGCGCGCGAAGTGAGCTTAGAAAACAATTTAGGCTGCGGTCAATACTTTGTACTGAGCTTGATAAATACAAATCATGAAATAGCTCATTCATTAACGTTCTGCCTTTAAACAAATAAGAAAAGCCTGATGGAGATCGCAAATTATCCTCCAGCACATAATATCGACCCTTCTCATCACGAATCAAATCAATGCCCGATGCTGTAATATATACACCGCCTGGAACATGTAGACCAGCCATTTCAGGGCGAAAATAAGTATTTGAAACAATCATTCTACGAGGAATGATACCGTCTGCTACAATTTTTTGTCCGTGATATACATCATGAAGGAATGCATTCAAAGCTTTGATTCGCTGCCTTACTCCTCGGTCAACGCCATCCCATTCATGCTTCGGTATGACGCGAGGGATATAATCGAACGGAATCGTTCGCTCAAGCGGCTCATTTTGCGCACCGCTGTACAGCGTGAAGGTAATGCCCTCCTCCATCATTCTTTGATTAATCGCGTTTTGCCTCACTGCAAGCTCAGTTGGATTCATTCTTCCGAATAATCGATGAACGCTTTCGTAGTGGTTACGAACAGAAAAGTCCTTATCGAACATTTCATCGTAAAAGGTCTGAGCATCGTAATATTGCGATTGCGACTGTTTGGCCGTCGACATGACAACCGCCTCCTTCATGATGGCCGCTATACCAGTTTGGTACTAGCTTGGTGAAAAATCGATCAAATTTGTTGGTTTAACGTTAAAAAACTTAACATTAATTCCATAATTGTATCGGAATGTTAGGATAATCATACTAAATTCTGAATATTGTGTCAACTTATATAACACGAAAGCAGGAACCCTCAAATGAGAGAATTCCTGCTTTTTCTGAGCTGCATTTCCTATTCGGATTGGTTTAATTGCTGCAAATCCTTTGTAACTTTATCAACCATATTAACGAATGAAGCCAGTTCTTGGGATCGAGCTGCTTGATTACGGGCCTCAACCGAGGTTTGCTCCGATTCAAGGCGCACTGCGGATAGCTTCTTATCGATTTCCTCAAGCTTTGACTGTATCCCTTCAAGTGCGTTCCTTGATGAAGCGGCCAGCTTGCGCACTTCATTCGCAACAACCTCGAAGCCTCTCCCATTTTCGCCAGCTCTCGCAGCTTCTATCGCAGCATTAAGACCTAACAAATGCGTCTGATCCGATATGCCTCGAATCAAAGTTCCCATTTCGTTAATGCCTTCAAGCTCTTCACGAAGCTCACCTAATAGTGTATGCGTCTTATCCTGAGATTGCGAAGTCGAAATCGCAGTTGCCGCAATCGATTGTGCACCCTCGTCCAATTCAAACATAAGTGAAGCAAGCTCTTGCACAGCACTCGTAACAGTCGTCAGCATGATGGAACGATTGTCTGCCAGCTCTTGAATTTTTTTCTGTTCATGCTGATTGTAAGCTTCAAGCACGAATTGCGAGTCCAGATTAAACAATTTCGTCAAAGCATGCACAACATCCTTCCAGCGTTCAGGAAGAACTCTTTTCAGTACGTTCGTCGATATGTCCAGATAAGTCATATATGTACCCAAATACCAGTCCGTTGTCAACCCAATTCGGGAATGAACAGCGCCTATTTTAATGCGGTTATCAATGTAAGCTTGGTCGATTACCCCCTCGGTAAGCGACATGTAATACCATATCTGCGTTTCCTTCAAACGTTCAATGGTGCTTACATTAGAAATAATAGCGACAAGCTCCGGCTGCTGGCCAATACTTTCATAAAACCGGTCGACCACTTCATGGACAATATTTTGAAAAATGGGCTTGCATTCCGCTAAAATTTTGAGATCCTTCTCCGTAATGCCCGTGTATTCAATCTGCTTCTTGCGCTCTGCTGATAAATTAATCAAAATAGCCCGACTCCTTCGGTATATAGTAGACCACTATTACCTATTATATCGGAAAATATTCAAGAAACAGTATGATCATCTCAAATTCTTTTTAAACCTAGAGGAAGAAAAGAAAAGCCGATAGACAATTGTCTATCAGCTTCTCTAATACTCAGGCCAATTTTTTATCGATTGAGCAAGCTTCCTACATAACGAAGCAATTCATTTGAACATACCGAGCAGTAGCTGTGCTCATCCATAAGACGTTTCGTTACTTCATTAATTCGCTTCAATTGACTCTCATCCGGTGTTTTTGTAGACGTCGTTATTTTCACAATATCTTTCAGATCAGCGAACAGCTTCTTCTCAACGGCTTCGCGCAACCGCTCGTGACTTGTAAAATCAAACTTTTTCCCTTTCCGCGAATAAGACGAGATTCGAATCAAAATCTCTTCGCGGAACGCTTTTTTCGCATTTTCGGAGACGCCAATTTGCTCCTCGATGGAACGCATGAGGCGCTCATCCGGATCCATTTCTTCGCCTGTCAGCGGATCTTTAATTTTTGCCCAGTTGCAATACGATTCAATGTTATCCAAGTAATTCTCAAATAAAGTGCGGGCAGATTCCTCATAGGAATATACGAATGCCTTCTGAATTTCTTTTTTCGCGAGCAGATCATATTCCTTACGAGCCACCGAGATGAAATTCAAGTAGCGCTCACGCTCATCCTTCGTAATGGAAGGATGATGATCCAATCCTTCCTTAAGCGCACGCAAAACATCAAGCGCATTAATACATTGTGTATCCTGTTTAATAAGCGCGCTGGAAATTCGGTTAATGACGTAGCGCGGATCAATACCTGTCATGCCTTCCTCTAAGTATTCGTTTTGCATTTCCTTCAAATCTGCTTCCTTGAACCCTTCTACTTCCTCGCCGTCGTACATCCGCATTTTTTTCACAAGATCCATGCCTTGCTTCTTCGTTTCCTTCAGCCTCGTTAAGATGGAGAAGATGGCAGCAGCACGCAGCGCATGCGGTGCGATATGGATATGGCGCATATCGCTTTGAGCGATTAGCTTCTTATAAATTTTTTCTTCGTCGGACACTCGCAAATTGTAAGGGACCGGCATAACGATCATCCTGGAGTGCAAAGCCTCATTTTTCTTATTGCTTATGAACGATTTGTACTCCGATTCATTCGTATGAGCAATAATAAGCTCATCCGCGCTGATCAAAGCGAATCGGCCTGCTTTAAAGTTGCCTTCCTGCGTCAGTGAGAGCAAGTTCCATAAAAACTTCTCATCACACTTGAGCATTTCTTGAAACTCCATCAATCCGCGATTTGCCTTATTAAGCTCACCGTCAAAACGATAGGCGCGAGGATCGGATTCTGACCCAAACTCCGTTATCGTTGAGAAATCGATGCTTCCTGTAAGATCGGCAATATCTTGTGACTTCGGATCGGATGGACTGAATGTGCCAATACCAACACGGTTATCCTCAGAAATAAACACCCGCTCAACGAGTACGTTTTCAATATCGCCGCTGTATTCCGTCGTAAGCCTCATTTGGCATGAAGGGCATAGATTCCCTTCAATTCGAACACTGAGCTCTTTTTCAATATCAAGCCGAAGCTCATGGGGAATAAGATGAAGCGGATCCTCATGCATCGGGCAGCCTTTAATCGCATAAACGGCTCCACGCTCAGTTCTGGAAAATTTCTCAAGACCTTTTTTGAGCATCGTAACGATCGTGGACTTTCCTCCGCTGACCGGACCCATTAACAATAGAATCCGTTTGCGAACCTCCAGCCTGCGAGCTGATGAATGGAAATATTCTTCAACCAGCTTCTCCACCGCACGATCCAGCCCAAAAATTTCTTGATCGAAAAATTTATACTGCTTGTTGCCGCCAACATCTTCCACCCCATGAGATTCAATCATTTCATAAACGCGAGAATGTGCTGTCATGGCCGGGGACGGGTCCTTCCTTAACAAATCAACGTAATCCTTGAATGTTCCTGTCCAAGCAAGTTTCTCGCTCTCAGCCTGATACTCCGATATTCGCTTGAAAATGTCCATACCGTGCCTCCTCCCATCGCTTCCGCATTCCACTTATCATTCTACGCCCGGGATTTGTCTCTAGACGCTCTATCGAGTGGTGCCAACTTTTATTGAGGTATTACATTCCTATGCTTATTCGAGGAGATAATTGCACACTATTTTTGTCCTTCATCCATCAAAAAACGACAAGTGCGCAAAATCCTTTGCTATAATGATTCATAAGCATCAATGGAAATGAACATGGAGAGGAGTTAGCAAACGTGGCAGTAGCACGCGAAGAAGAGCTCTACAAACCTATAAAAAAGTATTATGAGCAGCTTGGATATGCAGTAAAAAGCGAGGTCCTTCATTGCGATTTGGTCGCTATTCATCCTGAGCGAGCCGATACGATAATTGTCGAAATGAAAAAAACATTCAATCTCTCCTTGCTTTTGCAAGGGGTTGAACGTCTTCGATTAAATAGCCATGTCGTGCTGGCGGTAGAACGCAATCGAACGAAAAGCGGAGCGCACAACCAGCGCTTTGGCGATTTGACTGAACTGTGCCGAATGCTTGGGCTCGGCTTTATGACCGTCACCTTCTATAAAACAAAGCCGCCGGTCATCGATTGGTTATGTCAGCCGGGCGATCCGCCGCTGCGCGGAGTAAGACGCAAGAAGCAAGCACAATTGCTGACCGAATTTAAGGAGCGCAGCGGCGACTATAACGTCGGCGGCAGCACAGGCCGCAAGCTTGTTACAGCATACCGCGAGAAGGCTCTGCGCTGTGCTTATGCGCTTCACACCTCGGGACCACTAGCTCCGCGCGAGGTCGCAGCCATTACAGGCTATAGACGCAGCGGCGAAACGCTGCGCAGCAATTATTACGGCTGGTTCGATCGCATTGAACGCGGCAAATACAGCCTGCGCCCTGAGGGCGCGGCTGCATTATCTGAATATAGCAATGTTATCGCTGAATGGTCGGCAACGGTTAGCTCCGCCCCGTAAATTCGCCGATCGCTTCAACAAACCGCAATACGCCTTGTTCTGTACGCGCTCCTGTATTATACGTGTAATTCAACCTTGCAGTGTTGCGCTGTGGATGATCGGCATAGAAAGAGCTGCCCGGCACAAACGCAACCCCTTTTTGAACCGCACACCGCAGGAGCGCCTCTGCATCCAAACCGTCAGGCAGCTCCAGCCATAGGAACATGCCGCCTTTTGGTTTTACCCAAGTGACGCCCTCTATTGCCTGACGCTCAAGAAGCCCATGCATCTCAAGCATACGCTCGCCGTATGACTTTGAGATAAGACGGATATGACCATCGAGATCAAACCCTTTAAGCAATTGACTTAAAATTTGTTGATCGATCGTACTCGAGTGTAGATCGGCAGCTTGCTTAGCTTTGGCTACCATGTTGATTACTTCGCTATCTCCAATAGCCCAACCTGACCGCAGCGCAGGAGCTACCGTTTTAGAAAACGTACTCGTATAAAAAACCGCGCCGCCCTCTACTTGTCCTTCTAATGAGAACAGTGAAGGGAATTGCTCGCTCTCATCAAATTTTATGTCACCATAAGGATCATCTTCAATAATTGGCATTTCGTTTTGCTTGCAGAGAGCAAGTATTTTCTTCCTTCGCTCAACGCTCCATACACGTCCCGTAGGATTGCCGAATGTCGGTACAGCATAAAGCAGTTTCGGACGATGCTCGCGAATAAGACGCTCTGCATCCTCAGGAATGATTCCATGCTCATCACTCTCCGCTGCCACTACCTTTAAACCATGAAGAGCAAATACTTGCAAGCTTGCCAAGTAAGTAGGCTTCTCTACCAAGATTACATCTCCAGGCTCTGTAAGTACGCCAACGAGCAAATCAATCGCCTGCTGCGATCCTGTCGTCAGAATCATCTGATCTGGATTAACATGCATTTGCTTAACTGCCATTCGCTCACAAAGCTGCTCCCGCAGTGGCAAATACCCAGCTGTCAAACCATACTGCAATGCGCTTGCTCCAGCTGTAAATACACGGTCTGCTGCTTCGCGCACGGCTTGTACGGGGAACAGCTCCTCAGCTGGAAGTCCTCCAGCAAATGAGATCATTTCCTTTCCTTGCGTCAGCTTAAGTATATCCCTGACCGCTGAAGATTTAAGCTCTGATACTCTAGATGAAAAACGATAATTCATATTGATTGCTCCTCCTCGCAAGCTATATTGCTATGCTTATACTCTCTATGTTAACAATGTGTTCACAACTTTTAAAGTTTTCTTTTTTGCCATCGTTGGTTATAATAAAGACAGCATACTTGGAGGTGTCCCACAGATGAACTTTATTATCGTTATGACTGTGTTTGCATTGTTCATTACGGCGATGCTTACCAGCTCTTACAATGATGACAAAACAAAAGGACTATAAGCCTGCTTTATCCGCTTATAGCCAGCGCAACAAAAAAATGAAGCTTCCCGAAGAGCATCAATACTCTTCTCGGGAAGCTTCATTTCGTTATACAGCATGCAAAAACGCTGATTAGCGTTGCAGAACTGCCATTTCTTCCATGCATACACCACAAACATAGCGATCCTTGAAATCACGAACTTCAACCATTGAACCGCAAAAAACACACTTTGGACGGTAACGCTCCAAAATGATATGGTCACCTTGGACGAAAATTTCAACGGGATCGCCCTCGTTCATCAAATAACGTTTACGTAATGATTTTGGAAGTACAATACGTCCGAGTTGGTCCACTTTTCTTACTACACCTGCTGGTTTCATCACTTTCACCTCTTCTGTGTCTGGTTTCGCAAGCTATTTTTGAGAAACCTCTGCGTTATAGTCTTTCGATGGCACTTCAGTATTTCCTTCCTAATTTAATAATTTCTTAATATCCTGCAATAATTCTTTTTATTAGAGCAAAAAAATTCCAAAAAATGAGAAATAAATCAACATTTTTAATCGAGTCCTGGAAAATGATTTTGTCTAAGCGCTTCATACACGATAATTGCTGCAGAATTGGACAGATTAAGTGATCGCACTTTATCCGTCATCGGCAATCTAATGCAAGTTTCTATATTCGCATCTATAAGCTCCTGTGGCAAGCCCTTTGTTTCTTTTCCGAATACAAAGAAATCGCCATCCTGATACTCGAACTGTGAATACGTCTTCTTCGCTTTTGTACTTGCGTAGAAGAATCGGCCTTGCGGATAACTTGCGAGCACCTCATCGAAGGAATCATGATACTCGATATGTACCGAGTGCCAATAATCGAGTCCCGCCCTCTTCAAGGTACGATCGTCCGTATCAAAGCCAAGTGGTCTTACCAAATGCAAAATAGTGCCGGTTGCAGCGCATGTACGAGAAATATTACCTGTATTTGCAGGAATTTCTGGTTCTACCAAAACAATATGAAATGGCATAGTTTTGTTTCTCACCTCTCATTTTGCCTATTATACACGAAAATGACGAATATTTTTACACCCACTTTACGTACCGTTAATCTCAAGCATAATTTCAACCTTCATAATAGAACCATAATAGGCGGAAACACATGGAGGAGAGCTGAATCATGCGAAAAAAAATTTTGATCGTGGATGACGAACCATCTATTTCAATGTTGATTGAATTTAACTTAAAGCTGGCAGGTTATGATGTACGTTGTGTAGGTGATGGTGAAGCTGTATTCGAAATGCTTAAGCCTTTCCGTCCCGACTTAATTGTTCTAGATCTCATGCTGCCAAAAATGGATGGACTCCAAGTTTGCCGCGAGCTGCGCAAGCAAAGCAATGCAGTACCCATCGTTATGCTGACTGCACTTCAAGACGTAACCGATAAAATAGCTGGGCTTGATAATGGTGCCGATGACTATATGACTAAACCTTTTAGCCCGCAAGAGCTTGTTTCTCGTATTCAAGCTATATTCCGCCGAGTTCAATCGCTTCCAGGCACTGCTGATGATACAACGTTCAACATTGGCCGCTTGAAGGTTCAGGTTGAACAGCGTGAAGTATTCATAGACGGCAAATCCGTTGAGCTTACGCCAAAGGAATTTGAACTGCTATTGTTCCTATGCCGCCACAAAGGAAAAGTGCTTAGTCGCCAGCAGCTGCTGCACGGCGTATGGGATTACCATTTCCTCGGTGACACACGAATCGTCGACGTTCATATTAGCCATCTGCGCGACAAGATCGAGAAAAACGCACGGACGCCGGAATATATTATGACCGTCCGCAATGTCGGTTATAAATTAAACGGTCCTCATATTGCTGAGAGCAGTCTTGCCCAAGCTTAATGAACTTATAACGTCTATACCCAAAAAAACAGCCTGCTTCTATATTAGAAGCAGGCTGTTTCTATTCTAGCAATAATAGGCGTGAAATC
This sequence comes from Pristimantibacillus sp. Z349TD_6, assembly GCF_056173205.1. NCBI lineage: Bacteria > Bacillati > Bacillota > Bacilli > Caryophanales > Paenibacillaceae > Pristimantibacillus (SeqCode) > Pristimantibacillus sp. Z349TD_6. The sequence goes on from NZ_CM149662.1 coordinate 5,944,829, forward strand.
AAAACTACTTATTAACCGTTCCGTTTTTGGAAGTCAGCCATGAATTGTGCAAGCGCCTGACAGCTCTCAAGCGGAACCGCATTGTACGTTGAAGCTCTTAGGCCGCCAACATCGCGATGACCCTTCAAGCCTTCAAAACCTTCTTTCAACGACTCCTTAACGAACAGAGCCTCAAGCTCCTCCGTTTGAATACGGAAAGTAATATTCATAAGCGAACGGCTTTGCGGCTGAGCACAGCCCGTGTAGAAGCCGCTGCTTTGATCGATAGCGTCATAGATCAGCTTCGTTTTGTCGCGGTTGTACTGTTCAAGCTGAGAAACTCCGCCTTTTGCCTTGATCCACTCCAGAACCAGCTTCACCATATATACCGAGAAAGACGGCGGTGTATTGTACAACGAGCCGCTCTTCGCATGCGTGCTGTAACGGAACATCGTTGGAATCGTTTTGTTGCTGCTCTCGATAAGATCCTTACGAATGATGACAACGGTAACGCCTGATGGACCTAGATTTTTTTGTGCGCCGGCATAAATGACGCCAAATTTGCTTACATCAATCGGTCTGCTCAAAATATCACTGGACATATCCGCTATAAGTGGCACATCACCAGTATCAGGGAATTCTTGGAACTGCGTTCCGCCGATCGTTTCATTTGATGTTAAATGTACATAGGAAGCATTGCCCGGTACTTCAATTTCTGACAAAGTCGGCATACGCATAAATTTGTCAGCTTCAGTCGAAGCGGCAATAACCGTTTCTCCGACAAGTTTCGCTTCTTTAAGCGCTTTGTCAGCCCAAGCTCCTGTCATGACGTAAGCGCCTGGCTTGCCAGGCTGCAGAAGATTCAGAGGAAGCATAGCAAACTGTGTGCTCGCGCCGCCTTGCAGCAATAAAACTTCATAGTTTTCTGGAATTCCGAACAATTCACGAAGCAGGGCTTGCGATTGATTGTTCACTTCTTCATACATTTTGCTGCGGTGAGACATTTCCATAATGGACATCCCTGCGCCCTGATAATCAACAAATTGCTCTTGGGCTTGCTTCAGCACCTCAAGTGGTATTGCGGCTGGTCCTGCATTAAAATTAAATGCTCGTGTCATCTTCGGATACCCACCTCTGTTTCTTTATTTATGATATGGATATGATAGCAATTTTGAAGGGCTGCATCAAGTGTATTCCGCATATTAAATAAATTAAAAGTCGAACGTATGACGCAATACTGTCAATAAACATTCGGATTTCGTTCATTTTATCTTTACAAACCATAAAAAAACGGGTCCCTGAGGGACCCGTTTCTTATATTTCTTGAACGATTGATTAGCAATCGTAGTAAAGGCTGAACTCATGCGGATGAATACGGATTGCAACAGCTTTAGCTTCTTGACGTTTTACTGCAACGTAGTTGTCAATGAAGTCTTTGGAGAATACGCCGCCTTCAGTCAAGAAATCGGAATCTGCTTCAAGGGCATTAAGCGCCTCGTCAAGCGTTCCAGGAACGCTGCGGATTTCTTTTTTCTCTTCTTCTGGCAATTCGTAGATGTTTTTGTCGAAAGGACCGTAACCAAGAGCTACTGGATCAAGCTTGCGCTTGATGCCGTCCAGACCTGCAAGCAGCATCGCTGCAAATGCAAGGTAAGGGTTAGCTGTGTTGTCCGGCGTACGGAATTCAATACGACAGCCTTTAGGCGTTACAGCTGCAATCGGAATACGAACGGCTGCAGAACGGTTACCTTTTGAGAATACAAGGTTAACCGGCGCTTCGTAACCAGGCACAAGACGTTTGAATGAGTTCGTGCTTGGGTTAGTGATTGCGATCAAAGCCGGAGCGTGGTAAAGTACGCCGCCGATGTAGTGCATAGCCATTTCGCTTAGGTTAGCGTAAGCGCCTTTGTCATAGAACAAAGGAGTATCGCCGTTGAAGATAGAAGCATGAACGTGCATACCGCTACCGTTGTCACCGAATAGTGGCTTCGGCATGAAAGTAGCCGTTTTGCCATATTGGCGAGCTGTGTTGTGAATAATATATTTGAATTTCATAAGATTGTCGGCTGTTTTTGTCAATGTGTCAAAACGGAAGTTGATCTCTGCTTGACCAGCAGTTGCAACTTCATGGTGATGACGTTCTACGCGAAGGCCTGATTCCTGCAATAGGCGAACCATTTCGCTGCGGATGTCTTGTTGGGAGTCGATTGGAGCTACAGGAACATAGCCGCCTTTAACTGGAATTTTCGAACCAAGGTTTCCGCCCTCTTCTTTACGGTTCGTGTTCCAGCCAGCTTCCTCGGATTCAACAACATAAGAGGATGCGTTCATTGTGCTTTCATAGCGAACTTCGTCGAAAATAAAGAATTCAGGTTCTGGTGCAAAAAATGCTGTCGTACCAATACCCGTAGTTTGAAGATACTCTTCAGCCTTTTGAGCGATGCTACGTGGGTCACGGTCATAACGATCGCCTTCAGGTGTATGAATATTACACATAACGTTCAGTGTAGGATGATCAGTGAAAGGATCAATAAATACGGATTCTGTATCCGGCATCATAACCATATCGGAATTTTCGATACCGCGGAAACCGTGGATTGATGATCCATCAAAAGCTACTCCGTTTACAAAAGTATCAGCATCAACCTCAGCAGCAGGAAGCGTGATGTGGTGAGCCTTACCTAGAAGATCCACGAAGCGGAAATCTACAAACATAATGCTGTTTTCTTTAATATTGTCCAAAACATTTTGAACTGACATTATAATTTCCTCCATTTCCGAACATTAGCGTAGTGTTGAACAAGTATTGTTCAATTATTGCTCCAAATCCATGTGGTTATTATAAAACTAGCCCTCAATCTCCGTCAATAGCTATGTAAGGTATTTTTTGAACTCATGTTAGGTATACTTACAAGTTTGTACGTTTGTTCACAAATCCTCAATAAAAAAAGCTGAGATCCTTTGATTTATAAGGCTTTTTGAGAACGGTTACACAAAAAACAAAAAACTTTGCCATCCTAAGATGACAAAGTTTGGTTTGATGTTATGTTAGATTTTCCACTCTACAAAAGCTTCTGCTGGTGCTTTTGGCGTATCAAACTGTTTGCCTACGATAGGTGCCAGCTTCTCTAGGTCCTTCAATAAGTTAGCGAATTGGTCCGGGAACAAGGATTGTACCCCATCGCCAGTCATCGAGTTATCTGGATCGGTATGCATTTCAACGATCAATCCATTCGCGCCAGCCGCTACTGAAGCTTTCGACATAGGCTCAACCAGCTCACGACGGCCTGTTCCATGGCTCGGGTCAGAAATAACTGGCAGATGGCTGAGAGATTGAAGAACTGGAATTGCAGATAAATCAAGCGTATTGCGAGTGTAAGTTTCGAATGTTCGGATTCCGCGTTCACACAACATGACATTTGGATTGCCGCCTGCCAAAATATACTCCGCGGCATTCAAAAACTCGTCATAGGTTGAGCTGAATCCACGTTTAAGCAGTACAGGCGTTTGAATCGTTCCAAGCTTGCGCAGCAAATCGAAGTTTTGCATATTGCGTGTACCTACTTGAAGAATGTCAGCATATTCTGCGCATACATCCACGTATTCTGGCGTCATGACCTCTGTAATCGTCAGAAGGCCGTGCTTCTTACCCGCTTCCGCCATCATAACAAGCCCTTCCACACCTACGCCTTGGAAGCTGTAAGGCCCTGTGCGCGGCTTGAAGGCGCCTCCTCGCAGCACCTGTCCGCCAGCCGCTTTTACTAAACGAGCAATCTCGTCGATTTGCTCCGGTGTTTCAACAGCACAAGGTCCGCCCATTATAACAAGATTGCTTCCGCCGATTTTCACGCCTTTTATGTCAATAACTGTATCATCCGGATGAAAGTCGCGGCTTGCTAGCTTGTATGATTTCGAAATTTTAATAACGTTCTCCACACCTTTCATTTGACGCAAATGCTCAGCAAGCGTAGGTTCTGCTTTGCCAATAATTCCAATTACTGTGCGATCCGTACCTCTTGATACATGTGCTTGAACTCCTGCTCTTTCAATATGAGCAACAATTTCTGTAATGCGTTCTTCTGCAATATTTGAATTCGTGATAACGATCATAGGGATCACTCCTAAATTTATTGTGGGATTTGGGCAAAAAAAATGTACAAACTTTTACTTAATAAATGCATGGCATCGCACGAAGCGCGCCTCATTTTTTCATATCTCATTGGATATCCACTTTATGGCTTTTATGCTTCGTAGCTTTTAAGCTTCTACGCTTTTAACCGCTAAAGTAAATATACAAGAGAAACTTATTTTCGTCAACCCCTGTCATAATAAAAAAGGAGATGAAACTCATTCATGATGCTTTTTCTGCATCAATCACCAGTCTCATCTCACTCTTCATGTTAGCTATTTATTCAGGTTTCTCTGCGGTTGCCGTTGCCGCTGGCGTCGACTTCACTCGAACATTAGGCAGCAGCTTATTCATATTGACCGTACGACGGATCTCCCATGTCTCCGGATTATTATGATCGTACTGCTCTAAATAAGTAATGACCTCTTTCGTAAGCGGCGTCGGCGTAGACGCACCAGACGTAACTGCGACACGATCGATGCCTTTCAGCCATTCCTGTTCAATCTCTGACACATCGGAAACGCGGTAAGCTTTCACTCCTGCGATCTCCTCGGATACTTGTGCTAGACGATTCGAGTTGTTGCTTCGCGGATCGCCAACTACGATCGTAAGCTGCGCTTCGCCTGCTTGCTCTGCAACCGCCTCTTGACGAACCTGAGTGGCCATGCAGATTTCATTATGAACCTCTGCAGTAGGATAACGCTCAAGGAGCTTGCTAATCACATGACGAATATCCCATTGCGACATCGTCGTTTGGTTCGTTATAAGAATGCGCCCTTCCGGCACATTAAGCGCAGCAATTTCCTCTTCCTTTTCGATGAGGTGAACCTGCTCCGGCGCTACGCCGATCGCTCCTTCGGGCTCAGGATGGCCCTTCTTGCCAATATAAATAATATGATAGCCTTCCGCCGATTTATCGCGAATGAGATCATGAGTTCTCGTAACGTCAGGACATGTCGCATCCACAACGGAAAGCCCCTTGTCACGAGCACGCTGACGCACTTCTGGCGAGACGCCATGCGCTGTAAATATAACGGTGCCTTGTTCGATTTGATCCAAAATGTCGAGTCGGTTGGCACCATCAAGCGTAATGACACCCTCCTGCTCGAATGCTTCTGTAACATGGGCATTATGGACAATCATACCTAATATATAAATAGGTCGCGGCAGCTCCAAGTTTTTGACCGTTTGCAAAGCCAGTACCATCGCGTCGACGACGCCATAGCAATAACCACGCGGTGATATTCTAACGATTTCCATTTATTGCACCTGCTTTCTGACCGGATATGCGTAACAGCTATGAATCCTTCATTTCATCCGTTGCTACTATTATAGACGAATGAGACGTGTCAGAAAAGCTAATTGGAAGCCAAATCGTAAACTTCGTTCCATTTCCCTCGCTGGTGAGCACTTCTACAGAGCCTTTATGCTCATCAATAATCCATTTTGCTATGGATAATCCAAGACCTGTACCGACGGTAACCCCCCGTGATTCGTCCGCTCGATAGAAGCGATCGAAAATATGCGGGATTTCATCTGGATTCATCCCAATCCCTGTATCTTGGATCACGAAGCCGATTTGTAAATCCGTTCTGACCGCACTCAGCTCAACCGTACCCTCCGACGTATATTTGAATGCATTCTCAATAAAAATAAACAACAGCTGCTGCAAATAATTGTGATTGGCATTGACGCGTACCCCATCCAATGCCGATAGATCGCCAAGCTTCCATTCAGCTGTACGCGGGAGCAGCTGTGCTCTTCGCACAACCTCCTCTGTAAGCGGCAGCAGGTCAAGCGGCGTCTTCTCCATCGTATAACCCGCATCTGCTCTCGCAAGCGCAAGCAGATCATTAACAAGCGTACTCATACGAATCGCCTCGGCAGATATATCGCTCATCGCTTCTTTGGACATATCCCATCGATCCGAATCCAGCGGCAGCCACTCGCCCGTATCGATGTCTCTATTCGTCTCTCGAACTCGCGTCCACATCCGCTCAAGCAGCTCAATATTGCCTCGAATCGTCGTCAAAGGCGTCCTAAGCTCATGAGACGCGTCAGATACGAACCTGCGCTGCGCCTTGTAAGCTTCATCAAGCTCATTGTATGCCATCTCCAAACGCGCAAGCATCACGTTTAACGTACTCACAAGCCTTCCAACTTCATCCTTCGGCCCCATGACAGGTATGCGCACACTGAGATCAGCACCATTTTCAATTTGCTCTGTTGCACGAATAACACGCTCAATCGGACGCAAGGCTTGACGGGCAATTAGCAAACCTATAGTAAAGGCGATAAGTACAACGATTAAAGAAGCGAAAATGAGCGTCGTACGAACACTATGCAGAAATTTTTCTTCATTATATGGGATAGCACCAACCTGAAGAAGGCCAACTAAGGTTCCATCATTTGTATAAATAGGGCGTTGGTGAATCAGCATATTGTACTTTTTCTTATTAATTTCCACTCGTTTTTCGACTACTCCCTGCTCAGGCTTATCCGATGCTTCAGGATAAGGGAGGACGATTCCAAATTGATTTAAATTGTTTGACTGACTTATTGCACCTTCAATATAATTGACGATTTGAATATACATATCCTTCTCTTCAATTTGGGATTCTCGTCCCAAATTCAAATCATATTGATCCCAAAAAGTAGTTCCACCTCTAACGACAAGTTTTTGATCCTGTTTCTTTAATTGCTCCTTTAAATCAGAATACGTATTCCAATTTAAAAAAACATAAATAGAAACGCCAAAAACAAGAAGCGTTACCGCAAGCAAACCCGAATACCAAAGCGTTAGCCTGAGCCTAATGGACATAAGCTTAACCCGCCTCTCCGCGAAGCACATAACCGGTGCCGCGAACCGTCTGAATGAGTCGGTTTTTGCCTCCGTCCTCTACCTTTTGGCGCAGCATCGCGATATACACCTCCAGCACATTCGACTCCCCGCTGAAGTCATAACCCCAAATCTTCTCCATAATTGCATCTCGCGTAAGTACACGCCGAGGATTTTCCATGAATAGCAGCAGTAAATCGTATTCCTTGGACGTTAGCTCAATACGGCGACCCGAGCGAATCGCTTCTCTGGCATCCATATCCAAAATCAAATCCTCATAAAGCAGCTGATTGCTTGATTGCTCGATTTTATCTGCTTTGCGGCGCAGCAAGGCGCGTGTCCGAGCAAGCAGTTCCTCCAGCGCAAACGGCTTAACTAAATAATCGTCAGCCCCAAGATCGAGCCCTTTGACCCGGTCATTGATATCATCCTTTGCCGTCAGCATCATAATCGGCACCGTACTGCCTCCCTCGCGCACACGGCGGCAAACTTCCCAGCCATCCACTTGAGGCATCATCACATCAAGAATGAGCAGATCCGGCTCCGTCTTAAGCAGCACCTTCAGCCCTTCCATCCCATTCGAAGCGGTAGTTACCTCATAACCTTCAAACGCTAGACTTCTGCGAAGCAAAGAAATAATTTTATCATCATCATCTACAACTACAATATGCTGTCTCAACGGCATGTCCCCCTCTATTTGCAGCAAAAAGCACAGAGCCTGCTGTCTCTCTGCGCTTTTTGTTTCTATCCATCAGTTAAGGCTTTATTGAGCGCCTGACGTATTTTTATCACCAATCTCAACCTTCAAGTTCATCGCACTGCCTTTGCGCAAAATGTTCAGCTCGATCTTATCGCCAACTTTTTTGGTTTTAATTTGATCGATAAGAGCTTGCGTGTTCGCGTATTTCTTGCCGTCAATGCCGACGATGACGTCGAACTGCTGCAATTCAGCCAAGTAAGCTGGTGAATTATAGTATACATTACGCACTATGGAGCCCTCTACTTTATCCATGCCTAATTGCTTCGCAATATCCGCTGTTACATCCTGCAGCTCTGCGCCAATGTATGGAGCGGCTGGCTTAGGAATCGTCTTGTTGTTTTTAAGATTTTCCAGCACATCTTGAATCGTGCTCGTCGGAATCGCGAAACCAATGCCTTGGGCTTGCGAGCTTACTGCCGTATTAATGCCAACGACCTCACCATTCACATTCAGAAGCGGTCCGCCAGAGTTGCCTGGGTTAATCGAAGCATCTGTTTGCAGCAAATGCTCATATTTACGCGCTCCCTGTGTGTCAGGGATATCGATCGGACGTTCTTTGGCACTTAATACGCCAACAGTAACCGTATGATCGAAGCCGTATGGGTTACCGATTGCAACAACCCAGTCGCCGATATTAATCGTATCCGAGTTGCCAAGCGGAAGCGTTGGGAACGCTTTGTCGCCTGTTACTTTAAGTACCGCTAAGTCTAAGTCATAGCTAGAACCCAGCAATTCAGCCGTGAATGGCTTATCATAGCCTTGAACAATAACTTTGATTTGATCTGATTCTCCGATTACGTGCTGATTCGTTAAAATATAGCCTGTTGAATCGAAGAAAAACCCAGTTCCGATGCCTGATTGCTGCATGTTGCCTTCTTCATTCTTTTGTCCTGCATCCGGCTGTGTCGTTCCAGGGTAATCATCGCCAAAAAATTGGCGGAAAAACGAATCATCGAGCATGTTGTTGCTATTGTTGCGTTTTGCTGTATTAACGAAGGTTTCGATTTTCACTACAGCTGGACTTGCTGTCTCGAACAATTTAGCAATGTTGTCTGGTCTATCTGCGACTGTAGCCGCACCGCCATTGCTGGTCGTACCCGCAGAAGCAGTGGAACCCGATCCGCTAGATTGTGTATTTGATGTTAATGCGGCTTCTTTCGTGAACCAGTTGTTTAAGTCCGCAGTATACATCAAGCTGCCTACTACAAGAACACCTGCTAGAAACGATGAAAAAATAGCCTTAAAGGAAGTCCGGCGCGGTTCCCTTACTTGCCATGGCCCTTTGGAGGACTGCGGCGACGGCGTGAACGTTCGAATTTGGGATTGCATAGGCGATTGTGATCTTGCCCGTTCAGATTCCATTGTTGAATCCGATTGTACATTCGCTTCTTCTGCACTGGATGCCTGCGCTTGCGTATCGTGTGTATGTGTATTGCCGTATGGCTGATCTTGAATCAGCTTAGGCTTTTCCGATCCGTAGCCAGAAACGGAAGGATTCCCGCCTTCTTGAGAATTCGCCTTATACGGCCCATACGAATAATAATAAGATGGCTTTGCCGGCTGCTCCGATGACTCATTTGAAATAGGCTGCGCGGAGTCATTTACGTTTTCGCTGTTATCAGCTGAGCCATGTCCCTCTTCATTTTTGCGGAAAAAGTCGTCAAATCCCTTTTTGTTGTTTTGATCGTCCATGTACGTTCTCCTCCTTGAATCTTATTGCATCATGCGTCCAATTGGCATTCTATCCGGAAACATGTTATTTGATATAGTTCTATCATGCACATTCTACCTTAAAACAAACTTAAAAGGAATTTAAACAGAAATAAAAAAAACGCTCCCAAATGATTTTGGCAGCGTTTTTTTGAGTGCTTTTACGATGTGAATCAATGCGGAAAAAGCTGCTCTATATCATTTAATGTTTCTTTTGCGCGATCAATCCACTGCGGTTCTACTTCAGCATCTGGATTCGACGGTGATTGGAATTGATCAAACAGCGCTCCGACTACACGAACCGATGCTTCCGGATCATTTCCTTCTCTGTACTCATGCTTAAGCACGTACGGTGTACCGAGTATAATCCTCGCTTCATTATCTTTTTCCCCAACATCAATATGACCAGCAATGACTTCAAAAGGAATGCGAAGCCAAATCTTATTCGCATCATCAAGCGCGCGGTCAAAGGAACCAGCAGCGTACTCCCAGTTGCCGCCAAGCGTGAATTGCTGCGACTCCAGCAGCTCTTTCGTTTCTAAGAAATGTTGCTCCCGTGATTCCAGCACGGACGAAATGGGTATCATGAAGGCGTCTCCTTTGCACTAGCTTATTTCTAATCTCTTTTTGCTAGTAGGTAGTATACCCTTCCATTTCCATCTTTATGTGCGATTAGCCCAGCCCTTGCGATGGGCCAGCACGGCAAGCTGTGTCCGGTCGTCAAGCTCACACTTCATCAATAAATTGCTGACATGTGTTTTCACTGTTTTTACACTAATATGCAGCTCTTCTGCAATTTCTTTGTTCGATTGTCCATCTGCAATAAGCAGCAGAACTTCCTTCTCACGTTCCGTTAACCCCTCATCGCCAGACTGAGCGGTCTTCTGTCTTAAACCTCTCGTTAACGCCTGCGATACGTCAGCAGTCATGACTGGCATTCCTTTGAATGCGCCGCTGATCGCATAAATAAGCTCTTCTGCAGAAACGGTTTTGAGCACGTAGCTGACAGCGCCAGCCTCTATCGCGCCATAAACTTTGTCATCTTCGAGGAAGCTGGTCAGCATTACGATTTTCATATCAGGAAAATGCGAGATAATCGCCCTTGTCGCTTCAATGCCATCCATGCCGGGCATCATCAGATCCATTAAAATAATATGAGGTCTATTCTCACCCGAGCTAGCCTTCAGCAAGTCAATTGCTGATTGTCCATTGCTCGCCTCTGCAATGACATGAAGCTTTGGCTCCAGCATTAGATAAGTTCGAAGGCCCGTCCTTACCATATCATGATCATCCACGATCATTACTTTTATTAGTTCAGATGCATTCATTATTCATGCTCTCCCCGCTACATTTTTGGTATCGTAACCTTTACCCTCGTCCCGCTCCCAGACTTGCTCCAAATTTCGGCCGCGCCGCCAAGCTTCTGCGCTCTCTCCTGCATCGTAGACAGTCCATATGAACCGCGTCTCACCTCATCTACCTTGAAGCCAACCCCATCATCCTGCAAAATCATGCTAACCTGCCGTTCCGTATCTGCCATTGTCAGCGTGCAGCCCTTCGCGCTTGCATGCTTTACGATATTCGCCATCGCTTCTTGGACGATAAGAAAAAGCTGATGCTCCTTCGCTTCGGATAAACGCTCCTTCAAGCGCCATTCCAGCTCACCTTGCAAATTATTTTGGCGGCAATAATCAGGGAACCACTTATCAAGCGCTTCATATAAAGTTCGACCTTCAAGCTCCATAGGCCGCAGTTGAGCGATGAAATTCCTCATTTGCTTCTGAGCCAAATTAGACATATTGACGAGCTGCTCGAGCACAGAATCCGCTCGTTCGCGATCAACCTGCTGCAGCTTTGGAAGCGATGAAGCGCACATATGGATAGCGAATAACTGCTGGCTTACCGTATCATGCAAATCCCTAGCCAAACGCTTGCGCTCCTCGAGCACGGCCGCTTCATTAGAAGCAGACTCCGTCATCACATACTCTTCGCCGCGTACTTGCAGCCATTTCATCTTTTCTTCCATCTGCTGAGCGAGCTCATTAAACTCGCGATAAACCTCATTAAATGAATTATGACCGCCCTCAGTAATCCGAACGCCATAGTTGCCGTTTGAAGCTTGCTTTAGCGATAAATGAAGCGTATCAATTCGGCGTCCAATGCGCTGTGCCGCCCAGTAACCGAACGCCACGCTGACAAGGAGGAAGACGGAGGCAGCCCCTAGGCGCACTTCCGTCTTATTGACTTCATCTAAGAGTCCATTCCAGACCACCGCTCCAAGTATTAGAGACACGGTTGATGCGATGACAAACATTCCGATGAGCTCCCACTTTCCGCTCCTCAAAAACCGAACCATCATACTCGAATCACCCTACCTTTGTAACACGAACATCTCCGATAAACGTGCTGACGACCAGCTTAATTTTTTTGTTAGCTTCCTGATAAGTTGGCGATTGAATATTGATATTCGTAAACAATCCGCCTTCTTTCTGGCCAAGCACCTTCACATCGCCAATAAAGGCGCTTGATACAACCTGTACGCCTACTTCATAATCATTCGGAACGTATACTTTTACATCGCCAATAAATGAAGATACATGAATTTTGGTTTCGCCCATGGATACTTGTGCTTTTGTTAAATCAAGCACGGTATCACCGATGAAATGGGAAATATTAAGCGGCTTTAAATCCCAATAATCATGACCGATATGAATATCCCCTATAAACCCGGAGCGATTCTGCACATTGGAATCATTATGGTTCCACCATTCCACATGCTCCTTATGATTTCGTTTCCATTCTTTTTCATTTTTTTTGTATTCTGATTTATGGTGATTTTTCCATTCCTTATACTCTTTCTTGCTGGCAGTAAAGTCATCATATGGTTTGTTTGATGCGCTTTCCTGCTTCTCTTCCTTCGTGTGCGTGTCCGCAGGCTGCTTCGTTGGATCAGGGTGAAGAGGCGGCGCTGGCGGAACAGACGCTTCATCTGTGTAAGGGCGGTATGATTTCCAATCATCTGTTGGCGGAGTTTGGCGTTTCGATCTTGGTCTCCAAATAATATTGATTCCGACTAAAATAACAACTATTGGCCAAATGTAAGGAATGATGTCGCCAATAGACCATGAGAACAAGTTTAAATTGCGTCCCAAAAATACACATCCGATTAATAGGACAATCGCGCCCCACCAGCTCGAACCCGAGCCGTACGTTCTGCTGGACAACAATCCGCGAATACCTACAATCATAATGATTACAGGCCAATAGGTAGAAAATAAATCTCCAATATCAAAGGTCACATGACCCGTTTGATTCAGTAAAAACAAGACGCCAACTGCAATGATGATTAACCCGGTGAATAACCGGTTTGCGAAGTTTCCGTTCATGCGGCACCAGCTCCTTACGATTCCATCGTCGTTTGATATTCTTAGTATAACGGACAACATGCAATAGAAAAAGGGACGACCGATTGAATTGTTAGTCAGTCTCTAGACTGAGCTTTTGTTGATTCTATCCATTTTAAACCTAACATGCGTCATGAAACATAACGCAGAGCGTTGACATTGTTTACGTCTTCTATTTATAATGATGAACGGATTAAGAAAATAGCGACCGCTATGCATGAATATTAGGAATAGGAGATGAAGAAATGGACGTTATCGAACTGTCAAAAGGACTAGATACCATCTGGGTCGTTTTGACAGCAGCCATGATCTTGCTCATGGAAGGCGGCTTCGCATTGCTTGAAGCAGGATTTGTCAGGCAAAAGAATGCCGTCAGCATCATCATGAAGGTTTTTGTCGACATCGCTTTCGGCGCACTCGTTTTTTACTTTTTTGGCTTCGCACTCATGTATGGGCAGGACGCAGGCGGAATAATCGGAACGACCGGCTTTCTCATCAACGGAGACCTGTCTCACATAAAACTAAATATTACGCACGAAACCTTTTGGTTATTCCAATGCGCATTCGTTATAGCCGTCATTTCAATCGTGTCGGGCGCAGTAGCGGAAAGAATAAATTTCAGAGCTTATATTTTACTCACTATTGCAATGACCGGCTTCATTTATCCGCTAGCCGGACACTGGGTATGGTCAAGCAGCGGCTTTCTTGGCAAGCTTGGCATGATCGATTTTGCAGGCTCTGCTGTCATTCATGCTTTAGGAGGTTTCTCCGCTCTCGCCGCAGCCATTTTCATTGGTCCGAGAATCGGTAAATTCAGTCCAGACGGCAAAGCCAATATCGTTCCGCCTTCCAACTTGCCGCTTGCTTCTGTAGGTGCATTCATTCTATGGTTTGGCTGGTTCGGGTTTAATGCAGGCAGTACTCTTAGCGCTACAAACGGCTCAATCGGACATATTGCGATTACAACGATGCTCTCGGCAGCTGCCGGCGGCGCAACATGTATTCTGTTTACAATGTTCCGCTACAAGAAAGCAGATCCGCCAATGGTCATCAATGGTTCACTCGCCGGCCTCGTAGGTATTACTGCAGGCTGCGCATTCGTATCCGACATCGCTGCAATTGGGATCGGCGCAGTATCCGGCATCGCGATGGTGCTGGTCACTGAATGGCTCGAACGCAGGCAGATCGACGATCCAGTCGGCGCCTTTGCCGTACATGGCGTCAGCGGCAGCATCGGAACAATTGCAGTCGGCTTATTCGCACTTCCCGAGCTAGCAGAGGGCGTAGGCAAGGGCTACTACGGTTTATTTTATGGCGGAGGCTTCAACTTGCTCGGCGTTCAAGCATTAGGGCTCGTAATAGTTTCCTTATGGGGCTTCGCTTTAACTTGGGGCGCACTATGGCTGATCCGCAAAATTATGCCCGTCCGTGTCTCCAAGGATGAGGAGCTCATCGGCCTCGATGTTGGCATTCACGGTGTTCCCGCATACAGCCAGGAGCATGATTTCCTCGATTATGATCGCTTAAAAAACAGCAAATAAACATAAAGAACCGCCCAAGCCGGAATGGCCTGGACGGTTCTTTGCTATTATTTAGAATGATCATTCCATTAATCGTTCATCTCATTGGCCAGCTCATAGGATACCGTTACAATATCGCTTGGAGCCGATACGTTTTTGATGGAGCGAGCACTTTCGATTTCCAGACGGAGCGCACGAACCTTTTCCATCGGTTTTCTTACAAAATGAATATATTCAACGGCCAGATGATGATCAGGCTTCCTGCCAGTCAGCATTCTTCGAAGTGTAGACATCGATTGATACGCGCGGTCTTCCATCAGCCTTCTTTTCTCATAACGCTCAACCATCTGTTCAATTTCAGCTATTTCCTGCTCTTTCTTAGCAACGTAAGCATCAATAAAAGGTAAAACCTCGCCCGCTTTACGATGATGGGCAGCAATTACAAAGCCTGAATGAATGATCGGATCTGTCATGAGTATTCACCTGTCTTGTCATGTTATTATTTCTTACATATGTAATCATACAACAAACCGAAGTCATTTGAAAACTGTTTTTTTTTAGATCAAAATAACGTTGCGATGAGCAGAGGACAAATAAAAAGAGGAACCGATAACGGTTCCCCTTAGTTTCCTTCTCATGGCATAGCAAAAAAATATTACTTCTCAGCTTTTTGCTGAGCATTGTTTGCCGCTTGTTTGTTAGCAGCGTTATTTTGGTTAAACTCTTCTGCGAATTCTGCATTGTATTGATTGTTTTGGGCTTTGTTGTTTTTGTTTTTAGCCATTGTATTCACCTCCCCGTTTCATTGATAGTATGGCATTCTTGCCGCTTATTATACGACTCATTTACGATTCTAAATACGTCTGCGGAATAGGCTTTCCGGCCTCTATAGCCAAGTTTATTTTGTTCAGCCATGCCTGCGAAAGCTTGCCCGTTCCCATGCGCAGCACCTCTACATGAACGGTGCGTTTGCCCCACTGCTCATACACCTGCTTGATCGTTTCAAAATACAAGTCGATGCGTTTTCCCTTAATTGCTGAACCCGTATCAGCCACCACGCCATAGCCATAGCCAGGTATATAGAGCAGCGTCCCAATGGGAAACAGCCTCGTATCCGCCGCAATCGTTGAGACTTGATCCCTGCGTACCTTTACGCCCGAATAGGTGATTCCGTATTGTGGATGCCCAGGCCGTTTACCGGTCGATTCTACGCCAGCTGTGTAGCCTGTAGCAACAACTTCAACCTTTTTCGGCTTCGTGCGCTCAGCTGCCTCTGACTTGCCGAGGTTGTCGCTTTTGCTTGCAACAGGGCTTTGCTCAGGTGCTGATGCTTCAGCATGAACCGTATCGCCGCCCTTTGTATCTAAACCGATTACGATAACAGTTAGGAGCAGCAATGCCGTTAATCCTTTTTGAATATAAAAAAAGCTTGTAGCCATCTGGGTACTTCCTCCTCAGAAGAATAATGCCCCGATGGCTCAAGCTTTATGCGTAACTTATTATTGTTCTTTGTTTGCGATCTGCTTTTGCAGCTGCGAAATCAGCTCTGCAACTGGAATAGCGCCAAGATCGCCTTCACCGCGTTTCCTTACGGAGACGGCTTCAGCTTGCATTTCATTTTCGCCCACTACGAGCATGTAAGGCGCTTTCTCCAGCTGGGCCTCACGAATTTTGTAGCCCAGCTTCTCATTGCGCAAATCACTTTCTACACGAATGCCGTTTTCTTGCAGCTGCTCGGCAACTTTACGGGCATACTCCTCATAGGCAGTCGATACCGGAATAACCTTCGCCTGTACTGGCGACAACCACAATGGAAGCGCGCCAGCAAAGTTCTCAAGCAAGAAAGCTGTCATTCTTTCCATTGTGCTTATAATGCCGCGGTGGATAACGACCGGACGGTGCTTCTTGCCATCATCGCCGACATATTCAAGCTCGAAACGTTCAGGAAGCAAGAAATCAAGCTGTGCAGTCGACAACGTTTCTTCTTTGCCAAGCGCCGTTTTAATTTGAACGTCAAGCTTAGGACCGTAAAAGGCAGCTTCGCCTTCAGCCTCAAAGAATGGAAGCTCCAGCTCCTCAACCACTTCACGCAGCATGCGCTGTGACATTTCCCACATCTCATCATTTTGGAAATACTTCTCTGTATCCTTAGGATCACGATAAGATAAGCGGAAACGATACTCTTTAATTCCGAAATCTTCATACACTTTGCGGATCAAGTTAACCACGCGTGCAAATTCTTCTTTGATTTGATCCGGACGACAGAAGATATGCGCATCATTTAGCGTCATGGCACGTACGCGGTGCAAGCCTGTAAGCGCGCCTGACATTTCATAGCGGTGCATTGTGCCAAGCTCAGCAATCCTAACAGGCAGGTCGCGGTAGCTGCGCATGTCGCTTTTGAACACCATCATATGGTGTGGACAGTTCATTGGACGAAGAACAAGCTCTTCGTTGTCCATAATCATTTTTGGGAACATATCCTCGCTGTAGTGCTCCCAGTGACCGGAGGTTTTATAAAGCTCCACATTTGCAAGCACCGGCGTATAAACATGCTCATAGCCCAGTCTTTCCTCAAGATCCACGATATAACGCTCCATCGTTCTGCGAAGCTTCGCGCCATTCGGCAGCCATAGCGGCAAGCCTTGGCCAACCTCACGTGAGAATGTAAACATTTTTAGCTCGCGGCCTAGTTTACGGTGATCGCGTTTTTTAGCTTCCTCGAGGAAGTGAAGATGCTCATCCAATTGTGCTTTCTTAGGGAAAGCTGTTCCGTAAATACGCTGCAGCATTTTATTTTTCGAATCTCCGCGCCAGTAGGCACCTGCTACGCTAAGCAGTTTAAAGGCTTTAATACGGCCGGTAGATGGCAAATGCGGTCCACGGCATAGATCGAAGAACTCCCCTTGGTCATACATCGTAATAACCGAATCAGCAGGAAGATCACGAATAAGCTCCAGCTTCAAGTTATCATCAAGCTCAGTGAAAATCGCAAGCGCCTCGTCTCTGCTAACTACACGACGACGAATGTCGATGTTTTGCTGAACGATTTTTTCCATTTCCTTCTCGATCTTTACAAGATCCTCAGGCGTCAACGATTGCTCCATATCAATATCATAGTAGAAGCCATCTTCGATTACCGGGCCAATTCCAAGCTTAACATTAGCATTGCCGTATATGCGTTTGATCGCTTGTGCCAGCAAGTGGGCTGTACTATGGCGGTATACCTCAAGGCCGTCTGCCGAATCTACTGTAACGATTTCAATTGCAGCATTGTTCTCGATAGGTGTGTATACATCGACTACTTTGCCATCGATTTTTCCGGCAATCGCATTTTTACGCAAACCCGAGCTGATCGAGCCTGCTACTTCTTCAATAGTTGTGCCAGCCGCATATTCTCTTACCGCGCCATCTGGCAAAGTGATTTGAATTGTCATTTTGGTTCATCCTCCATTTTGTCCGTAAGCGAATTACGCTTCCATTCATCATTTCAAGCAAAAAAAGAGCACAAAAAAAGCACGCATCCCTAAAAAAGGGACGAGTGCTTGTGTGCTCGTGGTTCCACCCTACTTCGACTGCTCTTTATTCCTATCGCAGCAGTCCTCGTATTATCTGGTAACGGAGATTTCCGGTACAGCATACTGCTATAGCACTCAGCTTCATAAGAAACCAGCTATAGGTTGGGCCATACAGCTTCAAAGGGGTACGCCTGTGGACATTGTGGAAGGAAATTACAGCCAAGTTTCCTCTCTCTGGACCAAATATCATAAACAGACACATGTCTTTTTCATTGCCGATTACATCGTATATGTGTGTCATTATAGCTCGACTTGCGCGTTTGGTCAAGGCTATAAGCTTCAAATAGACAGTAATTTCGTTAATTCGCCTATGGCTGAACGAGTTCATCAAGGCTGCTGCTGCAGGATGCGCATTGTGTGCAAAGCGTGACACGCTGGTCAAAAATCGTTTGAATCGTTCGAATCACTTGCATATCCTGCTGCCTCGTATGAATCGTAATATGCTTTGGAGATACAGCAATCAGCGAGCTGATTACCATGTCTTCGATGTTCATTTCCGTTTCAAGCATTTCGGCTACGATACGATCGGTTGGAGGGTTCGGATCAAGCGGTTGAAACTTTTCGTCATAGAGCATGAATTCATGACCGCCCTTATGCAGCAAATGCACCATAGGCAGCTTTGTATCTTGAAGAAATACAAAATATTTTAACAGGGAAATAAACTCCTGATATTGTTTATCGAGCACATACTCATCTAATGCGTATTCCACAACTTCGGCTAGTTCTTTACGATAGGGCTCAAGCCTGAAGGTTGTAAACCCCTTCACATTAAGCTCCGTGTTATCCTGCAAAAAAAGCTCGACCTCTGCAGCCACTTTGCTTTTCCTTCTTAGGCGATCCGCATCCAAAAATCTCGTACCAAGGCTATCCCATTCTTTCCCATGCAGTAAATCATGACAATACCGCTCAATAGCAGCTGTATCGGCTGAACTGTTATGGCGATACTTTCTGCGAATAATAGCAGCAAGCATACCTGGCTCCATCTCACTTACCACAAATTCAGCTATAGCTAGTGACGCCGCTTTATATACGATGTGACCATGCGTTTTTAACTGAAAATGTGGCAACAGCGCTAGACAGCTTATATTTTGATCCGATACCTGCTGAAACTCGATGACGGCTGTTTGCTCCGTTTTTGAGCCAATATGTAAATCGACAAGCGCTTGTTCCTTCAACAATTGAGTTAGTTTATTAACCGACTTTTGGAGACTTGCAGGTAACGATACCGTGAATAGCTCCATCAGCTCACCCCTTTCTTTCCTTATCAGTATATGGTGACGCGTTCGGGGATATACGATGAAGACATTGGAATGTAAGGGAAGCAAGCATACAAAAAAACGTTTGCCGAACTTCCCACTTTGGAGCGAGAAGTTCAACAAACGTATTGATACTGCTTATATCGGTCTAAAAAGCATTAATTTTGCATAACAAAATCGAGATCTGCTTTATCGGATTCATTGTAAACCTTCAAAATATTATATTTTGTATCGCGTTGAGCCGGAATTTTGCCGCACTCGCGAATAAGCTGAAGGATAAGTTCAATGTTCACTTTATGTGTTGTTCCAGCTGCTGAAACGACATTTTCCTCAATCATGGTGCTTCCGAAGTCATTGCAGCCATAGGAAAGAGATAACTTGCCCATCTCAGGCCCCATCGTCACCCAAGAGGATTGGAAATTCGGAATATTATCAAGCATGATTCGGCTAGCTGCAACAATACGCAAATATTCCTCTGGCTTTGCTTTCTCAAGCTTCAGGTTTGTATTGTCCGGCTGGAAAGGCCATGAAATAAACGCCAAGAACCCCGTCGAATCATATTTGTTCGCAATGCACTCATCTTGAGCATCACGGATGCGCAGCATATGTAATGCGCGCTCTTCAACGGTCTCACCTAGACCATAAACCATCGTTGCAGTCGTATTCATACCATGACGGTGTGCAGACTTCATCACATCCATCCAGTCCGTCCAAGAGCCCTTCATGCGGCTGATCTTGCGGCGTGTGCGATCGTCCAAAATTTCAGCGCCGCCGCCAGGCAAAGAATCAAGTCCAGCATCATGCAGTTGTCTAATCACTTCATCGAGGGAGAGGCCATCTGATACAACCTTCATCTTCTGAATTTCCGCTGGAGAGAACGAATGCATCGTTATGCCCGGGAAATGCTGTTTAATTTTGCGAAGCAGATCCAAATAATACGTAAACGGCAAATCTGGATTCGTACCGCCCTGCATCAAAATTTCAGTTCCACCCACATCGATCGTTTCTTGAATTTTGCTCAAAATCGTATCGTCAGGCAGTACATAACCCTCTTTAGAGCCTGGAGCGCGATAAAACGCGCAAAAACGGCAATAAACATCACATACGTTCGTGTAGTTTACATTTCGACCAACAACAAAAGTCGTTATTGGATCTGGATGATGCTTGAGCATAATTTGATTAGCTACATGCCCCATCTTTTCAATCTGATCCGAAGCTAATAATTCCATGCCTTCTTCGAGCGAAACACGCTCGCCGCGCAACGCTTTATCCAAAATATGGTCCAACGTTCCCATTCCGCAAGACCTCCTTATTTCCGTTCTATTTATGCTAACCATCACTTCATCCTAACATAGATCTCTAGTGCAAGTCACCCGCCGTATGATGGCATCTCGCCCTGAAATAAGGAAAAACACGGCATGTTCGTTAGAACATCCGTGCTTTCCTTTCTTTTAGTCCCATTTAGGCACGAAGCGCATTATCCAAATCTTCAATAAGATCCTCAATATCCTCTAGACCAACTGAGTAACGCACCAAGCCGTCCGTTATGCCGCGTGCATGACGCACTTCTCTTGGCATTGCTGCATGCGACATCATAGCTGGGTAAGAAAGAATGCTCTCTACTGCACCTAAGCTGACAGCTACTAAAGGAATTTGAACCTTGCTCAGCAAAGATTTGGCACGTTCTCCACTTCCAACATCGAAAGATACAACAGCTCCATACCCAAGCGACTGCTTCTCATGTATCGCCCGGCCGGGGTGATTCTCTAAACCAGGATAATAAACCGCTGTTACTTCCTTATGCTCCGACAACCATTCAGCTAGTCTGCGAGCGCTTTGTTCGCTATATTCCATCCGAGCTTTCAAAGTTTTCATGCCGCGCATCAACAGCCATGATTCTTGGGCGCTCAGAACCGTTCCCATTCCGTTTTGAAGCTGTTTCAAGCGTTTGCCTAATCCTTCATCTGCGGTAACTGCAAGCCCAGCCAGCACATCGCTGTGGCCGCCTAGAAACTTTGTCGCACTGTGCAAGACGATATCGACGCCATGCTCGATTGGACGCTGATGATAAGGGGTCATAAACGTATTATCAAGTATCGTAAGCAAGCCATGCTCTTTCGCCCATGCTGTCGTCTCTGCAATATCTGTAATTTTGAGTGTCGGATTAGAAGGCGTCTCCATAAATACTGCTTTCGTATTTGGTTTAAGCGCCGCCTTAACCGCTTCAAAATCCGTCATATCTACAAAAGTAGACTCAATGCCCAGTCGATCCAAAATCGTCGTTAGCAAGCGGTAAGTTCCGCCGTATACATCCTCTGTAACGATGACATGCTCACCCGCAGAAAGCAGCAAAAACGTTGTCGAAATTGCAGCCATGCCTGATGCAAAAGCGAAGCCGCGAGCACCGCCCTCTAGCAAAGCGATATAATCCTCTAGCGCTTGGCGTGTAGGATTGCCCGAGCGGCTGTAATCATATTGCGGCGGGTTGAAAATATCATGATGATGGAACGTTGAAGCTTGATAAATTGGTACGCTTGAAGCTCCTGTATGCTCGTCAATTTCTGCTCCGAAATGCAGCAGCTTCGTTGCAAACCGGCGATCTTGAGGTTGAATTTTGTTGTCGTTGCCCATTAGTTGTTAACCTCCTCGATTTCGCGTTTGGCAGCTTCGAGTGCTTGCGCCAAGTCACTGATCAAATCATCCGCATGCTCAATTCCAACAGAGAAACGAAGCAGACGGTCGTCAACGCCAATCGCTTGACGAATTTCAAGTGGAATATCAGCATGCGTCTGAACCGCTGGGTAGGTCATCAAGGATTCAACTCCGCCCAAACTCTCAGCAAATGCAATGAGCTTAATATGACGAAGAATTGGCTCCACATAACGAGCGTCCTTTAATCGGAATGAGAAAATGCCAGTATTGCCGGAAGACTGTTTGTTCTGAATTTCATGGCCTGGATGGTGAGGCAATGCCGGATAATAAACATCCTCAACGGCTGAATGCTCAAGCAAATAATTAGCAATTGCGGTAGCATTAAATTGGTGGCGCTCCATACGGAGAGCGAGCGTCTTCATTCCCCTCATTAGAAGCCATGAATCCTGAGGCCCGAGCACCGCTCCAATTGAATTGTGCAGGAAGGCCATCTCATCGGAGAGCTCCTTGCCTTTGGTTACAATTAGACCAGCAAGAACGTCATTGTGACCGCCTAAATATTTGGTTGCGCTATGAATGATAATGTCAGCACCAAGTTCTATAGGACGTTGGAAGAAAGGCGTAAGCAGCGTATTGTCTACAATAGTAAGCAAGCCTTTTGACTTTGCCCACGCAGTTACTTTCTCAATATCCGTAATCATCATAAGCGGGTTAGTTGGTGTTTCGATAAGTACCGCTTTTGTGTTCGGCGTCCATAATGCCGCCATCGCATCAATATCGTTGGTATCCACATAAGATGCCGTCACACCAAATCTCGACATGATCCGCTCCAACAAGCGATAAGTACCGCCATACAGATCAAGAGATACGATCAAATGATCGCCCTGACTAAATAAGGCGAATATCGTTTGCAGCGCAGCCATGCCGGAGCTACAGGCAAATGCCGCATCGCCTGCTTCTAATTGTGCAGCCGCTTCTTCTAGTACCGCTCTGGTTGGGCTTTTGGTACGCGCATAATCAAATCCTGTACTCTGTCCCAGCTTAGGATGACGAAATGCTGTTGATTGGTACACTGGAAAACTTACCGCTCCAGTTACAGGCTCTTTAATAGATCCAATCTGTGCTAAATGGCTCTCTATCTTCATCTTTATATAGCGCTCCCTTATTATATGGTTTTAAATGCCTCCACCCAAATCATACGGTGTTTGCTGGTAAACATAATAATTAAGCCAGTTCGAGAATAATAGGTTGGCATGCGCACGCCATGTTGATAACGGCGGGTTAGCTGGGTTATCACCTGGGAAATAATTTTTTGGTACATCTATTTGGTGGCCTTTGGCTTGATCGCGATCATATTCATATTTAAGTGAAGTTGGATCATATTCGGAGTGGCCTGTAACGAAAATTTGTCTGCCGTCTTTTGAAGCCACGATGTATACGCCCGAATCCGCTGATTCCGATAAAATATCGAGTGTATCAAGCTTCTCGATGTCCTCGCGGCGTACCTCTGTATGACGAGACTGCGGAACAAAAAACATTTCATCAAAGCCTCTCAGCAAATTAACATTGCGTTTTTCAATTGTGTGCGGGAACACACCAAACATTTTGCTGTCCAAGCTGTATTTGGGAACATTAAAGTGATGATAAAGCCCGGCTTGTGCAGCCCAACAAATATGGAAAGTTGAAGTTACGCGCCTTGCGCTCCAATCCATAATTTCTTTCAGCTCTTCCCAGTAGTTTACATCCTCGAAAGGCATATGCTCTACCGGCGCGCCTGTAATGATGAGGCCATCATAATATTCATCCGAAATTTCATCGAATGTTTTATAGAAGGATTCCAAATGATCGGCTGAGGTGTTCTTTGATGTATGTGTTCTTGGATGCAGCAGTACAACCTCAACTTGTAGCGGCGTATTGCCGATAAGTCTAAGCAGCTGCGTTTCGGTTGTTTCCTTGGTAGGCATTAAGTTCAAAATCGCAATTCTGAGCGGCCTAATATCCTGATGGTAGGCGATGCTCTCATCCATGACGAAAATGTTCTCGTTGTTCAATACCTCTTTGGCTGGTAAATTGTCAGGCACTTTAATTGGCATAGGTATCACTCCTCTAGAAGCAGTATGACCGCTTGAACATGAAAAAGACCCTTTCTGCTGTGAGAAAAGGTCGTATGCTCAGTAAATAAGCCATCCGCCTCTCTCATCTCTCAGAAACATTAAAGTTTCCGCAAGAATTAGCACCGTGCGTTTTACACGCCGGTTGCCGGGCTTCATCGGGCTAGTCCCTCCGCCTGCTCTTGATAAGAAAGTAGTCTATTCAATTTTCCGCGGTTTCATTTCACCTTCACTTTAATGCATTCTGACAATTGCGTCAAGATCCTCTATTCATATCCTTGACATTTGGATGAAAAAACGATTGTTTTTAGGCTTGAATGTAAAGCTGACGCGGGAGTATACTAGACAAGAATTATTTCATTTATTTGACTTATAAAGGGGTGCATATGGACATGGAAGGCGACCGACCGAAGCCTGAAAACTATCGAATACGGTTACTGCCGGCCAAGTCCGATTCAGCCGGCAGTTTCCTCTGAAGAAAGAAAGGAGTGACTCCGGATGAAAATCCGCCTTGTTAGCAATGGCATGTTCACCACTATTGAAGATATTAACGAAACACTTATTCCCTCAAAAGAAGGATTTTACTGGATTGACGCTGATGTGGAGGATCTTGCTATTTTACAGCCCCTATTCAGCATGCACGATCTGGCAGTTGAGGATTGCCTCAGTGAAGAGGAGCAGCGTCCAAAAATTGAAATTTACGAAAGCCATTATTTTATCGTAATCAACAGTATACGATTTGATGACGAAGAAATCTTCTTAAGGGCACTCAATATTTTCCTTGGCCGCCACTTCATTATTACGGTCACCAAGCAAAAAATTAACGAGCTTCGTTCTCTAAAGCCTGTGCTGTGGGAACAAGAGGTTAGCCGGCCCGATTATTTCTTGTATCATCTCGTCGACATTGTTGTCGATAATTATTTCCTCGTTGGCGACCGTATTGATACGCGCATCGAAGCGCTTGAAGAAGATATACTAATGCATACGAAGAAATCGCATTTGAACGAAATCATCGGGCTCCGCGGTGAAATATTGTGGCTGAGGAAAGTGCTCGGTCCACAACGCGACGTCATTGCAACGCTTAACAAAAAAGATCTAAAGCTCATTGACGATCAGCTGCAAAAATATTTCAGCGATATATACGAGAACGCCTTGAAAATTGCCGAGTCCTTCGATACGTACCGCGATCTCATGGGCAACTTACGCGAAGCTTATCAGTCCAGCGTATCCAACCGTGCCAATGAAATCATGCGCGTATTTACAGCAATTACGACTATATTCATGCCGCTGACCTTTATAACCGGCATCTATGGGATGAATTTTGATTTCATTCCAGGCCTTCACCTTCGCTTAGGATCATACATTTTACTTGGTATCATGCTGCTGCTTGGCATAAGCATGTTTTATATTTTCCGCAAAAAAGAATGGCTCTAGAGACCTGTGCCATATTCATTACAGAGCTGCACTCGTACGGGCAATTTATGCCGAACGAGCTGCAGCCTTTTTGCTGTAATGGCCGCTATCCTTTATAATAGTAGAATATGAGTTTGAGCATTAAGTACCTATGAGAGGGGGATTGACGTGAATATTAGTCAGCTTGAAACACTCCTTACGATATCCAAAACGATGAGCTTCCGGAAAGCTGGCGAGCTGCTGAATCTCACACAGCCTGCTGTTTCGGCACAAATCAAAAGCCTTGAGGATGAATTCAAAACGATTCTCATTAATCGCAATCAGCCAGTTACATTAACGGAACACGGACAAGTTTTTTTGGAGCATGCGGAGCAAGTTCTTTCGATCGTGGAAGAATTGAAGCAGAAGCTTTCCGATATGAACCTTACGCCGCAAGGACACATATTACTCGGAACTACGGCTTCAATAGCGATTCAGATTTTACCGCGCGTGCTATCCTATTTTCAAAACCAATTTCCTTTTATTAAAACAACGATTCATTCCATGCCCTCATCCCAAGTTATGGCCAGTGTCGAGAACGGGTCAGTCGATATAGGGATTACATATCTTTCTGAAAAAAATCCGAACGTTTCCTCCTCCGTCCTTTATTATGATACATTCGAGCTCGTCGTCCCTCCTTCCCATCCCATGAGCAGGTTGACGCATACGACAGTTGATACGCTCAAGGACATTCCAATGATTATGCTTGCTCCAGACACGCTTGGCAGGCGATTTGTCGATCAAATTTTTCGCAAATACAATATTCAACCCAATATCGTAATGGAGGTTTCCAGCAGCGAGGAAGTGAAGCGCATGGTTGAAATTAATCTAGGCGCCGCAGTCGTATCCAAACTTTCGATAGCAAACGAACTCCGTATGGGTACACTAAAAATGATAAAGGTCAACGAGCTTGAAATAAGTCATCCCGTTGGAGTGGTTTATAAATCAGGCCGTTACATCAATACCGCACTGAAGCAATTTTTAAGTGATTTAAAAGGCATGCCTGAGCATCAATTCATTAGCAGCGAATAGTCGACAAGAAGCTTCCACTAGACAAACAACTAGGAGAGATAAAAAATGAAATTCGACTTACATACCCATCATTTTAGATGCGGCCATGCCGACGGCAATATCGAGGATTATATTTTAGCCGGAATTGAAGCCGGGCTTCAGGTTATCGGCATCTCGGATCACTCCCCTTTCTTTTATCATGAGAATGATCAGCCTTCGCCAGGCATTGCAATGGCAAGAAGCGAATTCACCAATTATGTTAATGAAGTATTGCGGTTGAAGGAGAAATACGCAGGCAAAATCGAGGTTATGCTTGGAGTAGAATCGGATTTCTTCCCTAAATATGTGGACAGCTACAAAAAAGCCTATGACGGCGTGCCCTTCGATTATATCATTGGTTCTGTTCATCAAGTTGGCGACGTCAGCATATTCAATCGTAATCGCTTTAAAAACTTAAATGAACAGCAGCATATTGAAGTGAAGCAAAACTACTATGATCTTATTAAACAATCTGCACGCAGCGGCATGTTTGATATTTTGGGACATATCGACGCGATGAAGGGGTATTACCCTGCTTTCTCCGATATACCTGCTAATAAGGAAATTGATGATGCTTTGCAGACGATTGCCGAATGCGGCGTTTCCATAGAGATTAATACATCAGGCAGCACCAAAGATGTAGGCGGATGGTATCCGTCGGATGCGATTTTAGAGCGAGCACTTCATTTTGGCGTAAATGTGACGTTTGGTTCGGATGCGCATAAGCCAAGCAGAGTTGGCGAAGATTGGGAGCTCGTGCAGAAAAGGCTGAAGGAAATTGGCTTCTCGCAGTGGGTTTTTTATCGCAAGCGCCAGCAAGTTATTGTACCGATATAAGAGCTCATGAGGGGCTTTAGACAAAAAAAAGTGGACCTGCACGTCGCAGGTCCCAAAAGGATATATTAAAAAGGGGGTCTTGTTTATTATAATAGCCCACTAATGTAATGAGACGATAACAGAACTATTTCATTTGTGTAACAAATTTGAGGGGTTGGAAAACGATGTGGCTCATTACAGCCATCAGCAGCGCTATTTTATTTGGACTAGCAGGCTGGTGGATGAAAGTATCACAAATGCGGGGCGGCTCTACAAGAACGCTGCTGCTCGGATTGTATGCTTCTGGAACATTAGGTTTTGGGGTACATGCGGCGCTTGAAGGAACGTTGTTCTTTCTTGCTGATCCGAGGGTATGGATTGCAGGCATCATAATAGGAGCAGGCTCAGCGTGGGGAAACGCTTTGTTTATGAAAGCACTGCACTTTGGACCCGCCAGCTTGACCTCTCCCCTAACGAATATGAACATTATCTTAGTTGTCGCTTTAGCGACCTTGTGGTACAACGAGCCGCTCAGCGCTTCGGAGGCAATTGGCATAACTCTGCTTCTGCTTGCTGTCGTCTTTATTGCTCATAAACGAAAGGAACCGCTCACGATTACAGAAAAAAGATGGTTCATTCTCGTCTTTTTGGCAGTCGTGCTATTTGCGCTGCGCAATGGCGGATTAAAGGTCACCGATGAATTGGATCTTCCTAGCGCCCCGATCCTATTCATTGCTTATGCCCTCTCGCTCTGCTGGTTTCTCATCCCGGTCAAAACGACCGCTGCACGTTCCTCAGAGCGAACTGGGCTTTGGCTCGGCATTGTTGCGGGTCTGTTCTCATACGGAGGATTGCAGCTATATGCAGTCGCGATTGCTACCGGACAAGCGAATCTTGCAGCGCCTATCTTTGCTACGAACAGTCTTGTCGTAGCAGCTGGCGCTATTATATTTTATAAAGAGAAGTTGACGATCCTGCAGTGGACAGCCTTTGCTTGTACCATTCTTGGGTTGATTGTTATACGATTGTAATTCGCGAACGCTTTTCCTGTATTTCCCTAACTTTAATATAGTAAATATAATATACGATCAAACAATCGCATTCCCACTGAAATTAACTTACTTTTAGTTTGTTCGTATGGTACAATAGTATTACAAAAAGCGGGGTGATACGGTTGGATTATTCGACAATGTGCCCAAAGTATGAAGCCGCAGCCGACATTTTAGGCAAGAAGTGGACTGGCAGAATTATTCGGGTATTGCTTGGAGGACCAAAGAGGTTCAAAGAGATTAAGGAACAAATTCCCGAAATGAGCGACAAAATGCTAACGGACCGGATGAAAGAGCTTGAAACATTAACGATTATTAAACGTCAAGTGTATCCAGAAATGCCTGTACGTATTGAATATGAGCTAACCGACAAAGGCAGGGAGCTTCAGCCAGTCATTGAGTCCATTCAAACTTGGGGCGAACAATGGATGTAAGATAAAAAACCGCTTAGGCGGTTTTTTTTATTGCCTTCTCTTCTTTTATCTGGAATTGACAAAGGATTATTTATCTACTATCATTGATAATAATAATCAATATCACAATATGTAAATAAAAAACCCCCGATCAGATCGAGGGTTTCCTATAAATCAATTGGACTACATGCCAAGCCATTTTTTGAATAGATGTTTGGTTGTATCTTTATTGATTGCTGCGATTGAAGTCGTAAGCGGAATGCCCTTCGGACATGCGCGAACACAGTTTTGCGAGTTGCCGCAGCCTTCGATGCCGCCATCTGTCATCAGTGCATCCAGACGTTCTTCCTTGTTCATCTCACCTGTTGGATGAGCATTAAACAAACGAACCTGTGAAATTGCAGCAGGACCGATGAAGCTGTTCCGATCATTTACGTTCGGGCACGCTTCAAGGCAAACACCGCAAGTCATACATTTGGAAAGCTCATAAGCCCATTGACGCTTCGTTTCTGCCATCCGCGGTCCAGGACCCAGATCATACGTTCCGTCGATTGGAATCCATGCCTTAACGCGTTTCAAGGCGCCAAACATGCGCTCACGGTTAATAACAAGGTCACGAACTACTGGGAATGTTTTCATTGGTTCAAGACGAATCGGCTGTTCAAGCTTATCGATCAAAGCGCTGCACGCTTGACGAGGCTTGCCGTTGATAACCATTGAGCATGCGCCGCATACTTCTTCCAAGCAGTTGGAATCCCAGCATACAGGAGCCGTGCTTGCGCCGTCTGCCTTTTTCGGATTACGTTGAATTTCCATCAAGCCGCTAATTACGTTCATATTAGCGCGGTAAGGAATTTCAAACTCTTCCGTATATGGTTTGGAATCAGGAGTATCTTGGCGAGTGATGATAAACTTAACCGATTTTGTAGCTACAGTCGTTTCAGCCATCATTATTCTCCTTTCTTCTTGTCGCTCGAGTAATCACGTTTACGCGGCTTGATCAAGCTTACGTCGATATCCTCGTAAGAAATTTGTGGACCTTCCTTCGTCCATTTCGCAATCGTCGATTTCATGAAATGCTCGTCGTCGCGTTCTTGGAAGTCTGGTTTATAATGAGCGCCGCGGCTTTCGTTGCGCAGCAATGCGCCTAGCGTCATCGCTTCAGAAAGCTCAAGCATGTTCCAAAGCTGACGAGTAAAGGCAACGCCTGCATTGTTCCATTGCGCTGTATCGTTAATGTTGATATTCGCATAACGCTGCTTCAGCTCTTTGATCTTGTGGATCGTTTGCTCCAGCTTGTCATTAAAGCGAACTACCGTCATATTGTTCGTCATCCATTCGCCTAGCTCTTTGTGAATGACATATGCATTTTCAGTACCCTTCATATTAACGATGCTGTTGTACTTGTCCGTTTGACGCTTGTTCTCGCGGTCAAATACGGAGGAAGCTACATCTTCAGCTGATTTCTTCAAGCCTTTGATATACTCAACAGCTTTTGGTCCAGCTACCATACCGCCGTAAATAGCGGATAGCAAAGAGTTCGCGCCAAGTCGATTCGCACCATGGTATTGATACTCGCACTCACCGGCTGCAAACAGACCAGGAATGTTTGTCATTTGATTGTAGTCAACCCACATGCCGCCCATGGAATAGTGAACCGCTGGGAAGATTTTCATCGGGATTTTCCGTGGATCATCGCCCATGAATTTCTCATAGATTTCAATGATACCGCCGAGCTTAACATCAAGCTCCTTCGGATCTTTGTGAGACAAATCAAGATAAACCATGTTTTCTTGGTTGATACCAAGCTTCTGGTCTACGCACACGCTGAAAATTTCACGAGTCGCAATATCACGAGGAACAAGGTTTCCGTAAGCTGGGTATTTTTCTTCTAGGAAGTACCAAGGCTTACCGTCTTTGTACGTCCAAATTCGTCCGCCTTCACCGCGCGCTGATTCCGACATCAAGCGGAGCTTGTCATCGCCTGGAATAGCGGTTGGGTGAATTTGAATGAACTCGCCGTTTGCGTAGTTAACGCCCTGCTGGTAAACTGCGCTGGCAGCTGTGCCGGTGTTGATAACAGAGTTCGTTGTTTTGCCGAAAATAATACCAGGACCGCCTGATGCAAGAATAACTGCATCTGCACGAACCGTGTGAACCTCCATCGAGCGAAGATCCTGTGCCGAAACACCGCGGCAAATGCCGTCATCGTCAACAACAGCGCCAAGGAATTCCCAGTGCTCGAATTTGTTAACTAGTCCAGCTGCTTCCCAGCGGCGAACTTGCTCATCCAGTGCATAAAGCAGCTGTTGACCTGTCGTTGCGCCTGCAAATGCTGTACGGGAATGCTTCGTGCCGCCGAAGCGACGGAAATCCAGCAAGCCTTCAGATGTACGGCTGAACATAACGCCCATCCGGTCCATCAAGTGAATAATGCCTGGTGCCGCATCACACATTGCTTTAACCGGCGGTTGGTTGGCGAGGAAATCTCCGCCGTATACGGTATCGTCGAAATGCTCCCATGGAGAATCGCCTTCTCCTTTTGTATTAACAGCGCCATTGATGCCGCCCTGTGCACATACTGAGTGGGAACGTTTGACCGGTACTAGTGAAAACAGATCAACGTGAACGCCAGCTTCTGCTGCTTTGATGGTAGCCATCAAGCCTGCAAGACCGCCGCCTACGATGATAATTTTATTTTTAGCCATAACGTTTCGCTCCTTGTCTACAAACTAACCGATATTCGTAAGTGCCAATGCAGCACTTGCAGCTTCTTTGAATTGATCTCCGCTGAATGCGATAAGCGAAAGAATGAACAATGCTGATACGACTACAAAAACGCCCATGCAAATATATGAAGAGATGCGTTGAGCTTTCGGGCCGATCGTAATGCCCCAACTGATCAGAAACGCCCAAAGGCCGTTGCTGAAGTGGAAAACAGCTGCTAATACACCAATAACATAAAGTACAAAATAAGTAGGGTTGCTCGCAATCTGATTCATCGTTGATCCAAGTTCCTCATGCGTGATGTTGCCGAGATAAACTTGAACCCGAGTTTGGAATACGTGCCAGAAAACGAATACAAAAGTAATTACCCCTGTAATCCGTTGTGCGGTAAACGCCCAGTTCCGGCCGTACTTAAAACGTCCCGTATTCGTGTTCGATTGGTAAGCGACATACAAGCCGTAAATACCATGAAACAATAGCGGGAGGTAAATGCCGAAAATCTCGAGCAGCGGCAGCACGGGCATGCTGTTAATGAGAGTTACGCCTTTGTCAAAGCCTTCAGGCCCGCGTTCAAACGCCTGGTAGTTAGTCAGACCATGCACGACGATAAATCCGCCGAGTGGAATGATCCCGAGAAGCGAGTGAAGCTTGCGCGAGAAATACGAATTTCCTTTCATGTCATTCCTTCTCCTTTCAAAACTGTGAGTGCTAGCATGCTTTTTCTTAAAATATAAGAATGTATCGGTTTCCCCTTTATACATTGCTTATATTCCAGCGCAAACGAGGTGCTGTGCAGCCAATGGTTGTCATCAGCAGTTTACGCTTGGCAAATCATTCTACATTGTAACCCCAGCATGTATGTCCGTCAACAAAACTCGACACATATTAGCCACACTTCCCATCCTACTCCTTTTAAGCTTATAATGGAATTGCTTATTTTTTATAATTTCTTATAACAAAATGACATAAGGGGTTTCATTCATGAATGAAGAGATGCATGTCTTCACCGTTATTGTGGAACAGTCCAGTATGAACAAGGCTTCCGCCTTGCTAAACCTGTCTCAGCCTGCACTTTCTCGCAAAATTGCCAAGCTTGAGCAGGACCTGGGCTCTCCTTTGTTTCATCGCATCGGAAAGCGGCTGGAGCTTACTCGAATTGGGCAATTGACCTATGAATATGCTTTGGAGCTTCGCCAGCTTCATCGCAAATATTTGCAAACCGTCTCTGAGTTCACCTCGGCTGGGCATACGACCCTGACCATTGGCGCAAGCTTGACGACGCTTCAAACGACTTTGCCCGATCTCATTCAAAGCTTAACTTCTACCCATCCCGAGATCGACATTAAAGCGATTACCGGCAAGACGCACGAAATCGTATCGCTCGTACGAGATCACAAAGCCGATATCGGCATTGTCGCCTCTAGTATTGAGGATTCAACGCTGCGGTGCATTCCGCTGTTTGAAGATCATCTATCGCTCGTGGTGCCTCGCAACCAAGTCATTACCGATAAAGGTACGCTAGGTATACAGGATGTGACCGGCATGCCGATGATCTTGTTCTCCAAAGGCACTTGGTACAGGTTGTTGACCGACGAGCTGTTTGACAAATATCATCTTCAGCCGGATGTGCGAATGGAAATTGATTCGTTTGAAGCTATACTTCGGCTGCTGCATACTTGCCGTGCTGCGACGCTCCTGCCTCAATCGTATATGCGCAATCAGCTGCTTGAAGACAATGATCTTACCGTCATTCCCATTCGAGAACTTGAGGATACAAAGCGCACCACCTCGCTCATTCATGCGGATTCGGCCGCCCTCAGCCCGTCCGTTCGTCTATGGATCAATGAGCTTGCAGCAGGCTTCCCCAGCAAAAAGGACAGCAGCTTTTAAAATAGCTGCTGTCCTTCAGCATTTCCAATATTGCACTTCCAAATCCATTTCAGCCTAATCTGCCTTGTCCAAATATAAGCCTCTTCCACTACATAAAAAAATTAACGGATAACCGATGCTTCAAAGTCTTCTATTTGCTCATTTGTTCCTATAATAACCATGACATCACGAAGTGAAAGGACATCCGTTGCTGTCGGAGCGATGATGATGCCATTTGGCTTATTTATGGCTACGATGCTGCATCCAAATCTTGCTCGCGGATTAAGGTCATGCAATGACTTGCCATCCAAGCATTGCGGTACGGCAAGTTCGGCGATCGTATACTCTTTGGAAAGCTCGATATAATCTAATAGATTTGGGGATACAAGCTGATGCGCAACTCGAATACCCATATCGCGCTCAGGATAGACCACGCGGTCGACACCGATTTTCTCAAGCACCCGGCCATGCAGTTCAGTCAAAGCTTTCGCTACAACTTGCTTCACTTCCAAATCCTTAAGCAGTATGGTTGTCAAAATGCTGGATTGAATGTCATCGCCAATCGCGACAACTCCGCAATCAAAGTTTCTTACACCCAAGGAGCGCAGCGCTTCTTCATCCGTACAATCAGCTGATACAGCATAGGTTAGAATACCGCTCATGTCCTGAACGGCTTCCTCATCCTTATCTATTCCAAGCACCTCATGGCCAAGCTGGACGAGTTCGCGCCCTAAGCTCGAACCAAATCTTCCTAAGCCGATGATGACAAATTGTTTCTTTTTAATTCCCACTTGCAAAGTCTCCTATCCAATCGTAATTTTGCCTTCTGGATGCCGATAAAGCTCTTTCTCTGTACGAGGCCCAAGCGCGTATGCGAGCGTCAGGGGTCCAAGTCTTCCGGCAAACATGGTTAATGCAATGACTATTTTCCCAACAAGACTCAGCTCTGGCGTAACACCAACGGATAATCCTACTGTTCCAAATGCTGATGTCGCTTCAAACAACAGCTTTATAAAAGCTTGATCCTCCGTCATCGACAAGATCATCGTTACAATAATGACAAGCGATAAAGAGATCAAAGTAATCGTGAGTGCTTTAAAAATTCTGTCTTTGCCTAATCTGTAACGGAAAAGAACGATGTCCTCTCGTCCTCTAATCATTGCAAATACAGCGCCGACCAGCGTTGCAAAGGTTGTTGTTTTGATGCCGCCGCCCGTCGAGCCGGGCGAGGCGCCAATAAACATTAATATAATGGTGAAAAACATCGTCGCTTGCCGGATAGCCGTATAATCAAGCGTATTGGCTCCTGCCGTCCGCGGTGTTACCGACTGGAAGAACGAGGACAAAATTTTCCCGCCCCAGTCCAGAGAGCCCAGTGTCTTCGAATTCGAGAATTCAAAAATAAATATGACGAGTGTCCCTACTGCAATAAGTGTTCCTGTCATAGATAGCACAACCTTGCTGTGCAGCGACAGCTTGCGGTTTTTGCGGAACTCCATCAGGTCCGACATAACGACAAAGCCAAGTCCGCCCGAAATGATCAGCATCATAGCTGCAATATTGACGACTGGATCAGAAACGTATAAGGTCAAGCTGCGATAGTTCCCAAAAATATCAAAACCAGCATTGTTAAACAATGAAACCGCATGAAAGGCTCCAAAATAAATCGCTTTGCCCAGCGGCATATCAAATGCAAACCTCGAAGCAAACAACGCAGCGCCAATAAGCTCTATTGTCAATGAATACACAATAACGCGTCTAATCAAACGCACGATGCCTTCCATGCTCGACTGGTTCATGGATTCCTGCAGCAAAAGCCGCTCACGCAGCGAAATCCTCTTGCGAAGTACGAGCGCTACCAGCGTTGCCATCGTCATAAATCCGAGTCCGCCAAGCTGGAACAGGCACATTAATATGATTTGACCCCATATAGAGAAATAAGTTCCGGTATCAACGACAACTAACCCTGTTACACAGGTTGCCGAAGTTGCAGTAAACAGCGCATCTATAAAAGGCAATCTCTCACCGCTTACCGATGCAAAAGGCATGGATAATAATAAGGCACCCAGCAATATAATAAGAGCGAATCCACTTACCAAAATTCGCGGGGGTGACCACTTCAAAACGTTCCAATTAACCTTCATTCATTTCCCTTCTTTTTGATTATGTCATATCGTCATTTATTGTTTTTAAGCATAAAAAAAAGCACTGGAAACTCAAGTGCTCGTGCGATGAGTCCTGTTCCAATACGCCTTCGAGGTTAGCTGACGGATTCGGGCCTGGACAGGCAGCCCTATTCAGCGGAAGAAGACGATGCTTCACCGCTAAAATTCACCCCATGCTATCTAATGTTGAACTGCTTTGCTTTCAGCAGGTTCATCCATTTAGACAACTTTATGGTTCCCCCGATTTCCTTAGGAAATTCGGCTATGCTATGCAATTAGTATGACGATAACGATTATAATCCCTAAGCACTCCTGATATAAAGGTGACGTTTATGACAAACAGGACGATATTAGCTCAAATTAGGGCAATGGGACGAACCAGCACATAGCTAGCTTGCTGGACATCGTTATTTCGCATTTTTTTGAAAACAAACGGTCATTTTCATTGGATAATTTAGGGATTCATATGTTAAGGTAATAAAATGAGCTATTTATTATGAAGACAGTTGAGGTGAAACTATGATTGATTCTATTAAACCCAATGAATGGAAACGATTTATATGGGCAGCAGTTGCTTGCTTTATTATTTATGGAGCCGTACAAATCGTTCCAATGATTACAGCTATCTCATCTGGCGAAATGAATACCAAGGTCATTACGAAATCAGCGGCGGAGGATAAGGCGTCTGCATTTGTTGAAAAAGAAACAGGCTTGAAGGTGAAATCAGCTAAAGCCGTACATCAAACCGATAAAATTATGAATGGCTACTTATCTAAATATGAGCTAGTCAAAGCATATACGGATAAATATGACCCTAGGTTTCCTACAGATACGTTTCAAGTTGATCTTAAGTTCATAGGCGGCGGCAGCGGATATGTTTATCTACATATGCATAGCGGGAAAGTCGTAGCTTGGAACTTGAAGCTTGAGGGAGAACAGCTATCAGATGCAGATAAAGCAAAAGAAGCTATTGCCTTCCTAACCGCAGGAAATTTCAGCGGTACTGAATTCATAGGCGGTCAAATATTGCCTAATGGCGATTGGCAGCCTACGCCTCCTGCAGGTTATTCCATTAAAAATGCTCATCTTAACGTATTGGTTAACGCTCTTGTCGTGAATGACCGTACGATCATTACTAAATATAAACCGATATTCGAGGCACCATCCGATTACATAAACTATGTAGAGAAACAAGATAAAATAGCTGGATACCTTACATCTATCGGTTATTTGTTCATGAGCTTCGTTTTATTCGTCTTAGCTATTATTTACTCCGTTTTGTATCGAAAACATACATCCTTTAAATACGGAATCGTATTAACGATCATTTATTTAATTACTTATACGATCATGAATTTAAACGTTCTGGATGGTATCCGGGCTACGCTCGGCGAGACGGATATGGCAGGCGCTACCGTTTCGATCACTGCCATCGTAAGTGTTCTGCTGGCGATTCCAATGGCAGGTTCCATTTATGTATCCATCGTTGCCGGAGACGGCCTCTGGAAGGCGCAGGGCCGCGCTTTATGGCCGCGCTTTGGTCAGAGAGGGTATGGCGATTATGTTTGGCGCAGCGTGGGCTTGTCCTATTTATTCGCGATCATCTTATTCGCAATTCAATCGGTTATCTTTATCGCCTTGAAGCTGTCCATTGGCACTTGGGAAACATCAGATGCCTCACAATCCCCATACAATATGGGTATTCTTTGGCTAATGCCCGTGCTTGCTTGGGCTGCCGCAATTGGCGAAGAAGCCGTATTCCGCTTCTTCGGTATTGGACTATTTCGCAGGTGGTTTAAAAACACGTTTGCCGCAGCACTGCTGCCTACCTTCTTCTGGGCGCTCGGCCATGTGATGTATCCTTTTTATCCGTCCACAACGAGATTGTTTGAGCTGATGATTATTGGGCTGTTGTTCAGCTTTATCTTCGTTAGATACGGCTTCATTACAGCCATGTTCACCCATGCCATCTTCAACAGCGTTGCAGTTGGCCTATCCTTGCTTACTATTGGAACAGCACCGAACATAATCTCGGCTATTTTCTTCTCCGTGCTGCCGGTACTGATTGCATTTGTTCTAAAATATTTAAGTCACAAAAAAGAGAAGAAGCCGTCTATGACGACGACTCCTCCCCTAGAGCAGCTATAATTTGCGAAGCTAATTTATCACCAATAGATAGAGGCCGGAAGTCTTCGACTGAGGCCTCTTTTATTTTTTTGATCGAGCCAAAATGCTTGAGCAGCAGCTTGCGTCGTTTCTCGCCGATGCCTGGGATCGAATCGAGCTTCGACTCCACCATGGACTTGGCGCGCTGCTCGCGGTGGAATGTAATCGCAAAGCGATGCACCTCATCTTGAATGCGCTGCAGCAAATAAAACTCCTGGCTGTCCCTTGGCAAAGGAACAATCTCCGCAGGATCTCCAGTCATAAGCTGCGCTGTCTTATGCTTCGCATCCTTCACAAGACCGCAAACTGGGATGTATAAGCCAAGCTCATTCTCAAGCACGTCGAGCGCCGCAGATATTTGCCCTTTGCCCCCATCGACTACAATCAGATCCGGCGGAGCTAATTCCTCTTTCACTACACGCTCATAGCGGCGCCGTATGACCTCGCGCATCGTTTCGTAATCATCTGGACCTTGTACTGTCTTAACCTTGTATTTACGGTACTCCTTGCGGTCTGGCTTGCCGTCCGTAAAGACAACCATAGCCGAAACTGGATTCGTACCTTGAATATTGGAGTTATCAAATGCCTCAATTCGGCGTACTTCATCCAGTCCTAGCCAGCCTGCAAGCGACTCTGACGCTTTGACGCTTCGTTCCTCATCTCGTTCGATGAGCCTGAATTTCTCGTCCAGCATCACCCTTGCATTATCGATAGCCATCGTTACGACCTCGCTCTTGCGTCCGCGCTGCGGCATAAGCACCTTAACCTTCAGCCAGCTGTGCAAGGATGCAATGACATCGTCAGCATGCGTAACGGCTGCCTCATCAACTGCTGCCACACCGCCCGCTGATTCCACCGCTTCCAGCTCAGGCGGTATTGGCAGCAGGATTTGCTTAGGCAATGCTGGATTATCGCTATAATACTGCGTAACGAATGTCATGAAATCATCATACTCTTCCCCGTAATAAGGAAAAGTTGTGCCGTGCCGCTCAATGAGCTTCCCTTGGCGCATGTACAATATTTGAACGCACATCCAGCCCTTATCTACTGCAAAACCAAAAATATCACGGTCAAGCGCATCGGACATCGTAATCTTCTGCTTCTCCATGACCGCATCGATTGCAATCAGCTGATCTCGCAGCTCCTTCGCCCGTTCAAATTCAAGTTTCTCAGCTGCTTCCTCCATCTTGCGCTGCAGCTCATTTTTCACGACATCTTGACCGCCGTTCAAAAACTTTGAAATTTCTTGAATCATCCGATCATATTCGCTCTGCTGCACATCAAATTCACACGGTGCAATACATTGTCCTAGATGATAATACAAGCACACCTTATCTGGGAGTGTCTTGCACTTGCGAAGCGGATACAGCCGGTCCAGAAGCTTCTTTGTCTGCTGAGCGGCATAAGCATTCGGGTAAGGGCCAAAGTACTTGCCCTTGTCTTTAATGATACGTCTTGTGACCTCGAGCTTCGGATGTTTCTCGTTCGTAATTTTGATATAGGGGAACGTTTTATCATCCTTTAACAGGACGTTATATCTTGGATGGTATTGTTTAATTAAGTTGCATTCTAAAATGAGTGCTTCCATATTGCTAGAGGTTACAATGAATTCAAAATCACGAATTTCTGATACGAGCCGCTGCGTCTTGCCGTTGTGGCTGCCGTTAAAATAAGAACGCACGCGATTTTTGAGTACTTTTGCCTTGCCAACATAAATGATAACGCCTTCGCTGTTTTTCATGAGGTAACAGCCTGATTGATCCGGGAGCAAAGCTAGTTTGTTCCGTATCGTCTCTTTTGCCTCTGCAAGCTGCTGCTCTGCCTGCTCCCGATCCGTTTGCTGATGATCCATGCTCTCGCCTCCGACTGCCAAATGATTCTGTTCATATTTTATCATAACTCGGCTATACTTTGTTTTACAATTGTCACCGGTTCTGGCTTTACAACTGTTTATCTGTTTGAGTATACTAATATAAGTTGAATAAACCGATACTACATAAAGACGACCGTAAATTGGTTGTTACTTACGCAATCGGTCTTTTTCAAGGAGGACGTCAACGATGGAAAACGTAAGAGACCCGCGCGAGCATTTTAACGAAGAGCCTCGCCATGACTTGATGGACGTCGTGTTCGGCTTTGGCGGCATGCTCGGTTTAATGACCGTCATTTTCGCTGTTGCTGTAATCGTGAAATTCATCATTTCATAAGAAAAAGGAGCAGCGAGCTGCTCCTTTTTTTTGTTGCCTATCAACGATACGCAGCTGATTAATCAGATATAATTCCGCTATGCTTGTTGCTTTCTCATTAAATAAGGATATAAGAAAATAAGTCCCAGTATATAAAGCAATAACGCAAACAACGCAGGTGAAAGATGCAAAAAATCGATATAACCGATAGATAGATGAACACTTAAGCCCGCATAGAAGCCCGGTGCTCCGCCAAGCAGCAGCGTCCACCATATCCAGCGCAATCCTTGCTGGATTCCCCATAGCGCAATAATAAGAATGGCCAGCGCAGCACAGAACAACGCTCCGCCAAATCCTGCTCTATCATGGGCTATCAACGGGATGAGTTTCAAGTTCGCCCCATTCAGCTCGTTATGCGTCGTATTCAAATAAACCAAATCCGACTGTACGAACACCTCTGTAATCCCAACGCCTGCGATCGTTAAACCGCCTACAGCCAGCGCAAAGCCCAAAACAACAAAACAAAATTGTCCATACATCGCCAAACGCCATAATCGATCATTGCGAACATTAACAGGCAAGCGATAGGGCTGATCCGGATTTCTGCGCATGGATAGCAGAAACATCGGGAACAAAACCGCAGCAGCTAGCGCATGCAGCGGGTCGAAATAACCGTAGCCAAGAAATAAGAAAAAGCTTAAAAACCCAACAATACCAGACGTCATCAAAGCCGTTTTAGCCCAGTGCAGACTATGCTTTAATCCATGTCTAGCCAGCTGAACATACAATATGCCGATTGTAATCATCGTTCCGGAAAGCGTAATTCGGTCATGAGACATAAAATGCAGCAGATGATGGTTGATTTGCTTCAGCTCGTCCAACGTCATGTCTATAAAATTCAAGTCATAGGATAGCAGTACCGTAGTCGCAGCAATAATCCATGACAATATCCCGCCAATAATCATGCCGATTCCAAGCAGGAGCATCCAGCCCCAATGCTTCCAGAATGATGGTGTCACTTGCGCAGGGTGATCTCGCACCTGCTCATAAATGACAGCTTCATTAATCCGTTTTGGCAGACCAGGCCCTGCATAAATCAGTCCGCTGTGAAGTAGAACGGCGTTAGCGCCTGCTTTCAGCAAATCTAACGCATCCTGCGGCTCATGCACGCCCCCGCCCGCTTTGATTAGCAAGTGGGAACAGCATTCCTTTCGCAGCAGCTTTATTTTTGCCAACGTAAGTGCCTTAGCCTCTTTACCCACGCTTGCGGCATAGCCCTCGTTGTTAACTTCGCAAATTGCTTCTCCAATGACCACGCCTCTCCAAACTCCCTCTGCTGCGTGGATCAGGGAGATTAAGCTGTCATTAGAAAAGTCAGGCGGAACATAAATAAACAAAGGTTTATTAGCATGCGGTTGTGCGGAAGCGTATCCGGCTATTCCTTTCAAAATAGTGAGGGCTTCTTCGAGGCTCCTTGAAGAATGCAGGACATCAACATAAAAACCAGCCGCACCTGCTGCATTTAACTGTACCATCATGCTTTTAAGTTCGATTAGAGCCTGCTCGCAAGAAGCATGCGGCATTGGAGCAATTCTCGCCAGCTGCGGCAACGAATGTCCGGGCTTTCCCATACGCTCAGCATACTGCTCTACACCGTCGTTTTCATAATAATCTGGATATCGAATGGTTTCATTTAGGATGTCATTCGTTATAGGCTTATCACTCTTAATTTGCTTGACGGTGATTGGACCATACTCGATAAAACCAATTCCAAACTGAGCAAGCGCTTTATGCGCCACTCCTTGCGGATCTAGACCGCCTGACAATCCCACGCTTGTAGTTAAGGCAATGCCTGCTAGCTTCTGCTCCAAGTGAGGTGATGGCTCCATATGCCCAAGTGTACGAATGACAAAAGTACCGCCCGGGATGCTGCTCAGCGTTCCCATTGCTTTTAGAGTCAGTGTTCTGCTGAGCCTAGAAGGAAGCCTGAATAAAAGTGGTCGAAACAAGGACTGATAGGACCAATCCGGCATTAATATTCTCCTTATGGATACTTTTCTTCCAGTATACAACAAACCCAATGCCTGCGCGGCATTGGGTTTGTTGTATATTTATCGAATCTATTAGGAACTACTGCACAATTCTAAGCGCTTCGCCCGTTGATGAATTGTCCCGCTGCTTCGATTGCTGTGAAGATTCGGACGGAACCTGCTGCTTCTGAGAGGGACCATCATAACGTGTTCTTTCCGTCCGGTCGATCTGTACAATTCTTCCATCATGAACAGTGATCGTTACATGCCCATAATTAAGACCCGTTACTTGTTCAGAAATACGCTCCAGCCATTGCGCATCTAACTCTAGCGGTTTTGCCATTTCAAACCCCTCCATTATTGTCATTTATTCAGCTTTCTCCGCCGGCTTCTGCGTGCCAGACTTCCATTCTACAATGCTCTTCACGATCATCGTTACGACCGCTAGCATGACGAGCAAAGAAGCAACAGCGAATGAGGCCGAAAATTGATATTCGTTGTACAAAATCTCAATGTGCAGCGGCAGCGTATTCGTTTCTCCGCGGATATGGCCGGATACGACAGATACAGCGCCGAACTCGCCCATTGCTCGTGCATTACATAAAATAACGCCATACAATAATCCCCACTTGATGTTTGGCAAAGTAACCTTCCAAAAGATTTGCCAGCCTTTAGCGCCTAAGCTTGCAGCTGCTTCCTCCTCTTGGACACCTTGCGCCTGCATCAATGGAATAAGCTCGCGAGCAACAAAGGGGACCGTAACAAACACGGTTGCAAGCACGATTCCCGGAACTGCAAATATAATTTGGATGCCACGCTCATCGAGCCAAGGACCCAAAAAGCCCTGTGCGCCAAATAACAGCACATAGATCAATCCAGAAATGACTGGCGACACAGCAAACGGCAAATCGATTAACGTAATTAAAATATTTTTACCGCGAAAGCGAAATTTACTGATAGCCCAGGCCGCAGCAATACCAAATACCGTATTCACAGGAACTGCGATTAATGCAACGATAAGCGTGAGTTTAAGCGCTGACAAAGCATCCGGCTCCGTAATCGAATCAATGTATACGCCTACACCTTTTTTTAATGCTTCAACAAATACCGATGCCAGCGGCAGCAGGACAACTAATCCAAGAAACAGCATCGCAATGATAATAAGCAGCCATTTGACGGGACCTGACTCTGTAATATGCCTCGGACGTTTGGAAGCTTCTGCATTCGTGTGTACTGTAATTGCTCCAGCCATTTATATGGGCTCCCTTCTTAGTCTGATACTGTGCGGCGATTCATTCGCCACTGCAGTAAATTAATGACTAGCAGCATCAGGAAGGATACAACGAGCATTACAAGTGCAATGGCAGTAGCGCCAGCGTAATCGTATTGCTCCAGCTTCGTCATGATGAGCAGTGGAGTTATTTCTGTTTTCAGCGGCATATTGCCCGATATGAACACGACCGAGCCATATTCTCCGATACCTCTTGCAAAGGCTAGAGCAAAACCAGTTAATAGTGCTGGCAACAGCTCAGGCAAGATGACCTTCCAAAAGGTTCTCAAACGATAGGCTCCGAGCATAACTGCCGCTTCTTCCGTTTCTTTCTCCATATCCTGCAGCACCGGCTGTACCGTACGAACAACAAACGGAAGTCCAATAAATATTAGTGCGATGGTAATACCGAGCGGGGAGTAAGCAACCTTGACGCCGAGCGGTTCGAGCAATGAGCCAATCCAACCATTCGG
The DNA here is from genome assembly GCF_056173205.1 of Pristimantibacillus sp. Z349TD_6. Taxonomy (NCBI): domain Bacteria; kingdom Bacillati; phylum Bacillota; class Bacilli; order Caryophanales; family Paenibacillaceae; genus Pristimantibacillus (SeqCode); species Pristimantibacillus sp. Z349TD_6. The sequence goes on from NZ_CM149662.1 coordinate 5,988,433, forward strand.
TGCATAGATCGCAGTTAAAGCAATGCCAGCCACTGCAGTTGGCAGTGCAAATGGCAGATCCACTAAACTGTCAACGATTTTTTTGCCTGGAAACTGATAACGAACGAGCACCCATGCAATTAATAGGCCAAATACCGCATTAACAAGTCCGGCAAAAAATGCGGTTAGAAAGCTGACTCGATAAGATGCAACGACGCGAGCATTCGTAACCGTGCTCCAGAATTCAGACCAGCTGAGCTCTGCCGTTTTGAAAAAAACGGCAGTCAGCGGAATCAATACAATAATGCTGAGGTAAAACAATGTGAATCCAAGCGACAAACCAAAACCCGGCAGTACGTTACGGGGCTTGGAACCTTTCATGTGAAGTCAGCTCCAATCTTGTTTATGCTTTGCATTATGAGCCTGGTGTGTAAATTTTGTCGAAAATGCCGCCGTCTGCAAAGTGTTTGGTTTGCGCTTCTTTCCAGCCGCCAAAATCTTTATCAATCGTGAGCAATTCTAGAGTTTTGAATTGATCTGCATACTTTGCAGCAACAGTCTCCGAAATTGGACGGTAGTAGTTTTTAGCTGCAATTTCTTGGCCTTCTTCTGTGTAAAGGTATTTCAAGTAAGCCTCCGCTACTTCACGAGTTCCGCGCTCGTCTACCACTTTATCAACTACAGCAACTGGAGGTTCAGCAAGAATACTTAAAGAAGGATATACGATTTCGAATTTGTCTGGACCAAGCTCATTGATCGATAGGAAAGCCTCATTCTCCCAAGCAAGCAGTACATCGCCAATGCCGCGTTCTACAAACGTTGTTGTTGATCCGCGTGCGCCGGAATCCAGTACAGGTACATGCTTAAATAATTGTGTAACAAACTCCTGTGCTTTCGCTTCGTCATTTCCATTTTGCTTAAGCGCATAACCCCATGCAGCAAGATAGTTCCAGCGAGCTCCGCCAGATGTTTTAGGATTTGGAGTAATAACTTCAACTTTGTCCTTGATTAGATCGTTCCAATCCTTAATGCCTTTTGGATTTCCTTTACGAACTAGAAATACGATTGTTGATGTATAGGGAGCGCTGTTGTGCTCAAACTTTGATTGCCAATCCGCATTAATTAGCCCTGGCTCAACGATTGCATCGATGTCATAACCAAGTGCAAGCGTTACAACATCCGCCTTCAGGCCATCAATAACTGCGCGGCCTTGTTTACCAGACCCGCCATGCGATTGTTTAATCGTCACGTCTTGACCTGTTTCCGCTTTCCAATGTTTCGAGAATGCCGCGTTAAATGCTACATAAAGCTCACGAGTAGGATCGTAGGATACATTCAAAAGCTCAACTGGCGGTTTTGGTTTATCCGTAGGTGCGTCTGTTGCAGCTGTATTAGTTGCCTCATTAGTAGGCTTATTCGTTTCTTTGTTTGTTTTGTTGTTGCCGCCTTGACCGCAAGCAGCAAGTACAAGCACTAATGCCAATAGAATAACAACGGAACGAACATGAGTAATTTTCTTCATCTTTCCATACACCCCTTTTTTAAATTAACAGGCTTTCAGAAACATTTATGAAGTTTACTTCCTGTGAGGATGTTTCTCCTGGATAGGTGTTTACTCCGGTTCGTCCGGTCGGAAAACATTATTCCTACCTGCTTAGTTGGTTATGGGAGAATCTTACCAGCGAGCCCCACTTTCTGTCAATACTTAATTTCAAATAATTGATAAGTCCTATAAGAAAGCTTTATATGCTAGCAGAACGAACGACTCAGTATAAAAACAGCACTCATTCTGAATACGCTTTCAACCATACTGAGATAAAGCTTGATGCTGCTGATAGCCTTAAACAAAATAAAAGCTTTGGTCAACAAATTCCTTAAATAGGAATCCGTAAACCAAAGCTTTAACCGATTATTTTTGTCCACGCTTGTTTTCACCAGTAACCATGACAACTTCAACGTAAGGCCGTATACGGTCCATTATACGCTGTCCCTTATGCAGCTCATCGCCATCCTTGCTCGTGAAGCTAAAATGCCTCTCCAGCGCCTCCAGCTCGTAGTTGGAGGTGTAGAACGTTGGCTTGCGCTGCATCCGATAATTCAAGATCGCGCCTAGTACATGATCGCGAACCCATGGATTTAAATTTTCTGCACCCATATCATCAAAGATAAGCAGGTCAGTTTCCTTCATCATCTCGACCGTTTCCTTCAGCTTGCCGGGCTCATGCATGAGCGTCTTCAGATCTTCTACAAAGTCAGGCATGTAGACGATCACACCGGAATATCCAGCCTTCGCAAGCTCATGAAGCAAATAACACATTAAAAATGTTTTGCCTGTACCAAAGCGGCCTGCCAAATACAAGCCTTCCTCCTGCAAGCCATGCTCTTTCGTGCGATCGATATATTTCTGAACCTGCCCTACCGCCTTTGCACGCTCAAGATCTCTCGTAATAATCTCAGCTGACGAGTAGCCGCGCTGCAGCGCCTTCTCGTCTATGTAGAAGCTTCTGATCCGGCTTCTAATCTGATCCTCATTCTGACGAGCGTTAAATTTCTTGCATGCTACCTTACGGTCATATAACTGCGTTAGACCATTCACCGTATCAGAACTAAGCAGCGTATAGTGGCCTTCAAAATCATTCGGGCAATTGTCTAAGCCCGGACAATTGGTACAGTTCCTGTATTCCGTCACATATTGATAAACCCGATTCAAATTAAGACGGATTGTCTGCTCATCCAAATCCGGATATTTAACGCGAAGCTTCTCAACAAGCGGTTCTGCAAGCAGCTCAGTCAGCTTATGCTCCGCCTTTTCCGTAAAGGCTTTGCCAGAAGGCCAAGCCTTCAGCAATTCGCCCATCGACTCCATCATCTGCTTACACCGCCTTTATCATTTACCGTCTAATTTCCGAGCCAGCTTCAACAGCTCTTCAAGCTCATCGGCCGAAACTGCCGAAGTCGATTGATCCTCCTGTACGATTGGAATAGAAGGCTTACGGGATGTGCCCCTGCTGCTGCCTCCGCTTCTTGAACCGCCTTTGGAGCCGTTATAGCCTCCGCCAGCGTAACTGGTCGCAGCTTCCTTGCGGCGCTCCTTATCCTGCTCCACCTGCGCTTGCTCTCGCACATAAAGCACTGCTTTCTCGAATGTATCGATTTGTTTCACAAGCATGTTCGATGCTACGGCGTCCAAAAATGTTTTTGTCACCCGCTGCGCATCGTTAGCTCCTATAACATAATGTATAAGTACGTTTATAACGGGGGCAGCTAATTTATAATTGAGGTCGATGCGTTCAAACACACGTTCAATCCAATCCGGTACTGCTCCGGGGAAAAAGCGCTGAAGAAACCGTGTATGTGGTTCATTTCGCATCAGCATATTATACTGCTGAACATCACAGCGGCCGCTAAGCTGATTCGGAACTTGCAAATAATGCTGCTCTTGCACTTCGTATTCCTCGGTCAATTCATCAGGATCAACCGTCTCCTCGTCCGCAACAACTTGCGTGCGTGACAGCGCTCGCTGCCGTTCGCCTTCCCGCTTCTTGTCCTGCCTATAAAATTGATTAGCCCGCAGTTGAAGCTCGTCAACATTCAGTGTGCCGCTCTCTCCAAAAATGCCATCCTCATCAAGCAAACGACATATATCCACTACAGCCAAATTATATTTGTAAGCTACATAGTTTACCTGCGAGAGTTGTTCTTCATCACTTCGCAGCCGCTCCACGAACCGCCGATTTGCGGAATTACGAGGAAAACGCAAAATAATTTCTCCATAAGGTATGCCTGCTGTTGCTTGTGCCGGCCTAGCGGCTGATTGCCGCGATGGCGCAACCTCCGTCAACGCTTGCTCAAGCTCATTATCTACGGACTGCATATTAAGCTTAAACAGCTCATAGAAAGGCACTGATATATTTTCTTTCGTTAATTTCGCTCCTGCCAGCTCATCCGGTTCATTAGCGCCAAATGATTCTCGAAGCGAGATTACCGCATACTTGCCAACCTTATCGCGCAAGAGCATCGTTAAATGCATGTTGCGAAAAAATTCGACTGGCGACAACGGCTGCGACATTTCATATTCATAAATAACATCTGCATTATCTGGAACGCCTAATCGTGACGTTTGCAGCAATCCAACAGCCTCCAGCTTCGAAGCCTGCTCGATAAGATGCTTGCGTCCGCGCTCGTTCATCTCCAGCCCTAAACCAAGAAACAGCTTGCGCTGCGGCTCAATCGAAGAGTAGCCCGAGGTGCCTTCGGCAATGCCATGATACAGCTGCTGGTAAAATGCGACGGCAAATGCGCCAATCATCGGCTGATAGATTAGCGACAGCATTTTGTAGTCGAGGCTGCTTAGCGAAAAATCGCGAAAAATGTAATATCGGTGGTGTTCCGTGTACTGCAATATATTATTGATGCGCACAGCATCAGCTCCATCCTTAACTAACATTCTATTATTTTAACATAAAAACCGATGTTCAGGACGAGTCGGAAAATAGAAAAATCCCCCGAAGGAGGGATTTTTTTTTCAAATATAAGAAGGCATATCATTAGATCCTTCTGCTTATCTTATATTTCTCCGTCAAAGCTACTTCAGCATCCAGTGGACGCTGAAGGCGTTTTTGCTTGAAATATAAGAATTTATAAGTTTGTTAGCTTATCAAGGGCTTATATTTCTCCGTCAAAGCTGCTTCAGTATCCAGTGGACGCTGAAGGCGTTTTTGCTTGAAATATAAGAATTTATAAGTTTGTTAGCTTATCAAGGGCTTATATTTCTCCGTCAAAGCTGCTTCAGCATCCAGAGGACGCTGAAGGCGTTTTTGCTTGGCTTAAAACATTTTGTAGCCGCCCTTGCGCAGCGCCTGAATCGCCCATCCGCTTACGTATGCGCCGATTAGCGCTCCAATTACCGGTATGTAATCAAAAACCGTGTAGTGAGCAAAGTTTTCAATCGTCGTTGATGCCGACTGATCCCAAGGAGCCCAAATACCTAATACAATTAATGCGATAACAAATAAATATATCGGGAACCACGTTGTTTTTAACAACATATTCAAAATAAAGCCAATACCGAACATCATAACTAAAAACAGCACGGTAGCAATAATTAATTGAAGCATCCAAACTTCCCCTTTCACACTCTCGTTTATTAGTTTAATTAATGGTTAGATGGAAGTCAATTATATGAGGACAAATGTCACAAGACCGCCATTTGCTCACTCCGCCCTCCTTACGATACAATGATTAGAGCATCATTATGGAGCTTGAAGGGAGCATTTATACGATGAGTGAAGCAGCACAAACATTAGAAGGCTGGTACGCGCTGCATGATTTCCGCAGTGTGGATTGGACCGCTTGGCGCTTAGCCGATGAAAGTGAACGCAGCCGCGCGCTGGACGAGCTGCAAACGTTTTTGCAGCAATGGACCACAGTGGAGGAAAATAAAGAAGGCAGTACAGCCGTTTATTCCATCGTTGGTCAAAAAGCAGACTTCGTATTCATGCATTTGCGTGAAACACTAGAGGAGCTTAACGAACTTGAAACGGCGTTTAACAAAACAACGTTCGCAAGCTTTACATATCCGGTATTTTCATATGTCAGCATTGTAGAGCTGAGCAACTACATGGCACAACCGGGCTCTGATCCGATGCAAAACCCGGATATTATCGCTCGATTGAAACCGACGCTGCCAAAAGCAAACCACATCTGCTTCTATCCGATGAACAAGCGCAGGGATGGACAAGACAACTGGTACATGCTCGCAATGGACGAGCGTAAAACGTTGATGCGCAGCCACGGGATGATCGGTCGTCAATACGCTGGAAAAGTTAAACAAATCATTACCGGCTCTGTCGGCTTCGACAACTGGGAATGGGGCGTTACACTGTTCGCCGATGATGCGTTGCAATTCAAGAAGCTGATTTATGAAATGCGCTTTGATGAAGTGAGCGCTCGTTACGCTGACTTCGGCGATTTTTATGTCGGCAATTTCTTGAATGCAGAAAAATTCCAAGCTTTGCTGAAAATATAATAGAAAGAAGCCCAAGCCTTTTCTTCAAATGGCTTGGGCTTCTTTTTTTCGTGAAGATCATTTGAATGAAAAAGGCTTCCGCCTTGGAGCAGTTTCGTTGCTGCTCCAATGAGCGAAAGCCTTTATTTTAATTATCGTCGTCATCTTCGTCATTATTTTCAAGCCCAAGCCGCTTCGCTTCCAAATACTCTTGCGTAGCTCGGTCACGAGCGCGGCCTTTGTCCTTCAACCGCTCGATCGCCGGCTGAATAAGGAGGTCAACTTCCTTTTGCACCGTATAGGCCAAGTCGTATCGTGTTTGCGATTCTAAGAAGGAGCCGACTTCCATCAATGCATTGTAACGATCCAGCTCATCTCTGGTCAGCAATCCGCGGACTTGTACGCTGCAATGTCTCATTATAGAAACTTCCCTTTGCGAAGGACAAGCGAAATGCCGCCGATGATGAACAGGTAACGAAGGTCGATCGCTTTTTTCAGCCAAGCGGCTACCCGGCCTTTATATTTTTTGCCAAAAGCTACTCCGATTGCTTCGCCTTTGCCAAGTGAGGCTACCGTTCCTTTGTTGCTGAACGTGAAGCTCTTCGGCGGTTGATTGCGAATGGAAGCAACAAGGTTATGTGCGCATACGACACCTTGCTGCATTGCAATTTGAGCAGTCGGCGGATAAGGACGGCCTTCTGGATTAAACATCAGCGAGTTGTCGCCAACGATATAAATGTTCTCATTGCTTGGGGAGCGAAGGAATTCATCCACCTTCACGCGTCCGCGCATCGTTTCAAAGCCAGCTTCCTCAATAAGACGATTGCCGCGAATACCGCCAGTCCAGATCACGGTTGCCGACTTGATTTCTTCGCCTTCGCCAACGATTACACCCTCTGGCGAGCACTCCTTAATGGCTGTGCCAATACGGAACGTTACACCCTTCTTGGTCAACACATCCATCCCATACTCTACGAGCTCAGGATCAAAGCCTGGCAGCGCCGTTGGTGCTGCTTCGATGTTGTAGATTTTTACAAGCGCAGGATCTACGTCAAATTGCTTGCACAGCTCAGGAATACGGTCGGAGAGTTCTCCAACAAATTCGATTCCCGTAAAGCCTGCACCGCCAACAACAAACGTCAAATAATCCGTACGATGCGGCTCACGTTTGAAGCGCGCGAATTGGTACTCGATATGCTCGCGAATCAAACGAACAGAGTTGATGCTGCGAATATTCATTGCATGTTCGCCTAAGCCTGGAATTCCGAAAGTCTCAGGCTCGCCTCCAAGACCAATGACCAAATAATCATAAGACAAAGTACCGTCTTCAAGAATCACTTTTTTATCTTGCGGACGAATTTGAACGACCGTTGATTTCACGAAGTCGATTTTAAATTCATCGATCAATTTCGAAATGCTCACCCGTGCATTTTCCGGATTATCCGTGCCTGCCGCTGGCATATGAAGATGCGTTGTAATATAGTGGTAATCATGTTTATTAACTAACGTAACGTCAGCTTCATTGTAATTTAATTCTTTTTGCAGTCGAAGTGCGGTCAAAATGCCGCCGTACCCTGCGCCAAGAATAACGATTTTAGGTATGTTACTCATCGTTTAATCCCATCCATTCCTTATTTATCTTTGTATTTATACTTTGTGAAAAATTACACATGCTAAACCGAATATTTATAATGATGAGTTCAGTGTGTTCTAATTAAAGTGCTTTTATCAATGAGCCTATGGCATTAAACCGACAACTTTCGACGTTTTATGCAACCACTCCCATGCATAACATACATCAGAAATTCTACAGAGTTTTCGGGCAAAGTTCAAGGGCAAAATATACGAAATTGTTTAGAACTCTATACAAATTAAATATTTCCTTCTTATATCTGGAAAGTTTATAATTGAAGTCGTAAAGCTTATAACGTGGAGGTGGCTACAATGTCAAACCCTGAATCAGCAGTAGATCCCGTCGATATTTTAATCATCGGAGGCGGGCCTGCAGGAATGTTTGCTGCTTTCTATGGCGGTATGCGCCAAGCTTCAGTTAAGCTCATCGAAAGCATGCCCCAGCTAGGCGGTCAGCTTGCAGCGCTTTATCCTGAAAAATACATTTATGATGTTGCTGGATTTCCTAAGGTAACGGCACAAGAACTAGTTGACCGTCTACGAGAGCAGCTTACTCATTTTCAGCAGGAAATCTGCCTTGAGGAAAAGGTATTAAATGTAAACAAGCTTGATGAACGTCTCTTTGAAATTATAACAGACAAAACAAAACATTATGCTAAAGCGGTCATTATTACTGCCGGTGTTGGTGCATTTGAGCCGCGGAGGCTTGAATTGCCTGAGGCCGCTGGATTTGAGAAGAAAAACCTTCATTATTTTGTGGGTGATTTGCAGCGTTTTCAGGGGAAAAAGGTGTTGATAAGCGGCGGCGGCGACTCAGCTGTTGACTGGTCGCTCATGCTGGAGCCCATTGCTGAGAGCGTTACGCTAATTCATCGTCGTGACAAATTCAGAGCGCATGAGCATAGCGTTGAGAATTTAATGAATTCGAAAGTTAACATCCTTACACCAAAAGAAATTACAGCGCTTCATGGTGAGGAGAGCATTACGAAAGTCACGTTATCCGACGTCAAAACATTAGAGACAATTGAACTTGAAGTCGATGCCGTCATCGTCAACTTTGGTTTTATTTCCTCACTCGGTCCGATTGCTGATTGGGGTATTCAAATTCAAGGCGGGTCGATTATCGTTGATACCCGTATGGAAACGAATATTGCTGGAATCTTTGCAGCCGGCGATGTGACTACTTATCCCGGTAAGCTTAAGCTGATCGCTGTTGGTTTCGGAGAAGCCCCTACTGCTATTAACAACGCTAAGGTTTATGTTGATCCCGGAGCAAAGCTGTCACCTGGACATAGCAGCAACATGAAGCTTTAGCGCATTTATATTGATCATAACGGTAAAAAAATAAACATAAGGGTATCCTAACCTTGGCTTAGCTCATTCATACACCTATTGCATTCATATGCACGGTGAGCCTAGGAGGATACCCTTATGTTTTGTCCTGTTTGTAATGGCTTTCAATATTTGCATGTTCGCTGCTCCTCTTGCGATAGCGCAGTTATCGATTGCGGTCGTGTATCTGATCTTACGAGCCCTTACGCTCCCTATGAACAGATCGAAGACGAGCCGCTCATAAATAGTGTGCATGTGCAAAACTCTTTATCTTGCAAGCATCTTGTATATTGTCAGGCCTGCAAGCATACTGCCGAGGTTTGGGTGAAGGAAATGTAGTCGCTTTGCTATCTTGAAGAATCGCGACTTTTTATGCTGTAATTTTGATGTTTTCTGGTTTGAGTCGTCTGCGTGTCATTTCGATGGCTAACATTCGAATAAACTCGGGTTCCAATTCAAACTGCACAGCTGCATAATAAGTGTCTACTAACATTTCGTCAGACAGTAGCTCCATACTACACACCCTTTCTTCCATACTTTGGTTACTACTTTTTCATAGTAGCATGGCACTATTAGAAGGACAACAGTCCCGGTTATACACAAGATGTTGTGGATACGATGTGAATAGCATGTGTATATACGTCGAATTTTTAGCATTATCAAGGTGGATAATGTGGATAGAGTTATCCACAGGTCTTTTTTACATCCTCTCAATAAAAAACTTTAATCGCTTTATATGAATCTATTAATGGAATATATTGAAACCTCTCCCTATTTCCTACACTAGCCTATCTATATACAATCACACAAGCAAAAACGACTTCGGCGTCCTCTGGATGCTGAAGCAGCTTTGACGGAGAAATATAAGCCCTTTATAAGCTAACAAACTTATAAATTCTTATATTAAAAAAAAAGCCCCAATTGGGGCTCATATGAGAAATGATTCCTTACCAATTCAATTCATACTGCTCATTTTCGATCCATGAGGAAGTCGTATAGTCTCTGCCGCGCACAATAATCTTATTTGCGTACACGTCAACCTGATAACCTTGGCTGCCCTCTTTGTACTCATCCTCATTCGTCCATAAATAAGCGACCGAAGCCGTATTAAATATGGTCGCCGTTTCACCTTTTCCTTCAAAGCAGGTATGTCCCGCTTCGAGCTCCCAATGCGTATGTCCGTTAAACATGATTGTCTGAGGATGCTTTTTCAGTATTGCTTTCAATTCTTTGTCCTGAGTTACACCATACCAACCCTGCTCCTCGAGCGAGCCGGCAACCGTATCCTTCAGCGGCTGATGCAGGAACAAAAATACCGGCTTTGATGCTGATGCCTGCTCACCAAGACGCTCATCAAGCCAGTCGAGCTGCTCTGTACTCAAATAGGCGAAATCCTTTAATCCTTGCTCCGAGCCTAGAAAAATAAAATGATAGCCCTCCAGCCATTTATCATAATATGGACCTTTCATGCCGGTGCTAGATTCATAGAGTTTAAGCTGATTGCTCCATTCACCTAAAAAAATATCATGATTGCCATACGTAAGCAGCATCTCTGGCAGTCCTGCTTTGTTTGCTTCCCAAATGCGGGCAAACTCCTCATATTCAGGTCTGAGTCCATGATCCGTCACGTCTCCAACATGCATTATGCCTATACTGTTAGAGGCATGTGACGCAATATCAAGCAGCGCTTGCTCGAAATGCTTATTGTGAATATGCTCCCGGTCATTCGTAACATGGGTGTCCGTAATGACTTGAAAACTAATAATTGGAGACAGCATTTTATTCCTCTCCCTTTCTGCTTGCGTTTAATGGTTTTTTACACTCATATTCAAGCCCACTACTCCAACAACGATAACAGCGATCCAGAGCAATGAGGTAATAGGCAGCTTTTCATGAAAAATCGTAACGCTGACAATCGTAATGAGAATAATGCCAATACCTGACCAGATCGCATAGGCAACGCTCACATTCATATAAGATAGAGCGAAGTTTAGCATCGTGAAGCTGACACCATAAAATAAAAACATGAGTACAGAGGGCCAAAATCGTGAAAAGCCCGCTGAATATTTCATAGAAACGGTTCCCGACAGCTCTAATACGATAGCGAGAAGAAGAAATGTCCATCCCCAGCCCATTTCACTCTTCATTCACTCGTCTCCTAATCGTTAGTTCGCTATAAGAAGCAATAACTTCATCTGCATTAGGAAGCGCCTTGTGGACGCGAGAGCCGTCGGCAACATCTGCGATACCAACTTTTACACAAGCTCCAGACGCAAGTCCCATCCGCATATCTCCATTAGTGTCGCCTATAATCGCAGCCTCCGAACAATCAATTCCAAGCTTCTGGCAGGCCAGCTGCATCATATCCGGAAACGGCTTGCCTCGCTGAGCCAAATCAGTGCCGATTACGACATCAAAATAATTGCGAATTCCAAGCCACTCCAAATGTTTATTTGCAGCCTCCGTTTCATCAGCAGTGACAACGCCAAGCCTAATGCCATGCTCTCTGCAGCTATCCAGAAAATCAATGCTTCCAGGCAGCGGGAGAGCTGGGCGCGAGAGCTCCAGCTCAATATCCGCTTGCTTCTTGCAATGCTGAACAAGCTCCATCGCTTCGGCCCACGATACGCCCTGGCTGTACAACTGCCAAGCAATCACTGCATACAAGTCATTCATCGTGCCCATAGCAAGCGGGCCATTTCGATCATAATCGATGATCTTGTTGTCAGCATCATGTTTCGTGCCCCAAAGGCTAGGAATCAGGTCAAGCTGAAAGGGAATTCCACGGTGCTCTAACTGATTCTTTAGCTCAATGAATATGAACTCGCTCCAGCTACCCCACATCCCGATGAAATCCAGCAGCGTACCATCCTTGTCAAACAAGATGCCTGACACCTTGTATGCTCGATTATTTATTATTAAGTCAGGCATATTCGCCATTCCTCCTATTTTAATCTGTCGAGCTCCTTCTGTGCTGCTTCCTTCGCTTCCTTGAGCGCTTTCTCAGCAGAAACATTCCCGATTTGCACTTTATCAGCTGCAATTTTAAGCGCATCGTTTATTTTGCCGCCTGTCGGGTCCTGGAATGGCGCAGATGCATGAGCTGCTTGCATAAGCGGCACTTTAATTTGAGGGTTTTTCTCGCTGAATGCTTTGTATTCCTCGTCCTCAAGTGCGGATGAGCGAACTGCGATATAGCCCGTACCAATCGACCATGATGCGGTATTTTTCGTTTCAGAGAAGAACGTAAGCCATTTGTATGCCGCCTCTTTTTGTTCTTCACTAACGCCAGCTGGAATGCCTGCCATAATTGCACTTGCAACAGGTTTGCCTGCACCTATGCCGTCCCAGCCCGGTTGCTCCATTGCCCCAACGATATTGAAATCAAGATCACCTTGATCGCCGCTTGAGCCCGTATAGCCTGCAGCTTGTCCCTTCATAACATCGTCGATCGTTTTGTACCAATATTCCCACCCTTGGCCGCCGGAGTGGATCGTCATCACTTTATCTTCATGAATCCATTTGCGGAACATCTCCCATGTCTCAACCCATTCCGGAGAGTCAATCAACACGGTTTTGCCATCATCACTTAGAACAGATCCGCCTTTGCCTAATACTGCATCCATCATATTTTCCATGCCCCACATCGGCTCCCAGCCGTAGAAGCTTGTTTTTCCATTCGCTTTAACCGCCATCTTCGATGCCGAAGCAGCTAGGCTTTCCCATGTCTTAAAATCTTCAGTTGTAAGTCCGCTCTTCTCAAGTGCGTCCTTGCGATAATACATGACCTGCGTCGTGCCATACATCGGAAGGAAATATTGTTTGCCGTCCAGCTGTCCTTGCTCAAGAAAGGTTTGTACAAAGTCTTCTTTATTGAAAGAAGAGTCAGCACCAATTAATTCGCTCATGTCAGCGAATAACCCTTTTTTTGCCCAGTTCATATTAGAGGAAAGAACGGCAGCAGGCGCTTGCTTCGCTGCAATCGCAGCTTGAAGCTTCTGCTCGGTTTCGGAGTAATCCGCTTGGGCAATGCCTTTCACGATTACCTCCTGCTGCGAGTTGTTGAATAAGTCGATTTTTTCCTTCATCGTTTCGCCAAGCTTGCCGCCAAGCCCATACCAGAACTCAATCGTAACTGGCTCTTTAGGAGCAGGTGCTTCGCTTGCCTCATTGGTTGGATCTACAGTAGCTCCATTATTCGTTTTCGTATTTCCTGCTGTTTGTCCACATGCTGCCAGTACCGCAAAACTGGTTACCATCATCAGAGCTAAACCTTGCTTCATTTTCAACATTGTAATTGATTCCTCCACTCGATTTGTATAAAACAACAAGCAATGCCTATTTTCTACCCTTTGTTCACGCCAACTGACATATTGAAGCTTTTCATAATCGTCTTCTGCGCAAAAAGAAACAGCACAAGCAGCGGGATAATCGTAAAGGAACTTGCCGCCATAATAAGCGGCCACTTCAAGCCATAGGCTCCTCCTTCCACAAAGAAGCTTCTAAGGCCGGCCGAGACTAGCTGCAGATTCGGATTTTTCGTGATCAGCATCGGCCAAAAATAGTTATTATAATGTTCAATGAACGTAATAAGAGCGAGCACAATGAAGGAGGAACGCGTCACCGGAATAAGAATCGACCATAAAATCCGCATTGATGACGCACCATCGATTTGTCCTGCTTCTACCAGTTCATGCGACACCTGTAAAAAAGCTTGTCTGATCAAAAAAATGGAAAAGACGCTGACGCAGTTGGATAAAATGAGGCCAGCATAGGAATCGAGCAGGTGGAGCTTGGCCAAAATCATATAGCTCGGCAAGTAAACCGCTGTGCTAGGAATCATATAACCAAGCATTATGATTGCAGTGATGGCTTTCTTCAAACGAAATCGCATATGCGTCAAAGCATAAGCCATCATTGCAGAATTCAGTGCCTGCAGCAGAACAATAACTGAAGCTACGAGAATGCTATTCGTTAAATACCGCCAGAAAGGCGCTTCTAGCCAAGCCGCCAAAAAATTGCTCCACTGAGGAGAACTTGGCCAAAAGGTGGGCGGGAATTGCCATATTTCATCATTTGTTTTGAGCGCGCTTGTAATCATCCAATAGAATGGAAAGGCCATAACGGCACTGAAGAGCAGCAATAGCAAATGCCTGATCGTACGTCGAAAAACATTTTGAGCTTGCATAACAATCTTTCTCCTCCCCATGCGGTTGACGATTATGAGCTGTAATGAACGGTTTTACGGCTGATGGCAAAGGATACGATCGACAGCACCATACAGATAGCTACGAGCACAACCGCCACAGAGGAAGCTTCCCCGATATCAAACGACTCAAAAGCCGATTGATAATACATATATAGAAGCGTTCTTGTTGAACCGGCCGGGCCACCCTGCGTTAACACGTTAATTTGGTCATAAGCTTGCAGCGCCGATATCGTTTGTACAATAAAAAGAAAAAAAGTCGTTGGCGATATGAGCGGAATCGTAATATATCGAAGCTTGCTCCATCTTCCCGCCCCGTCCAGCTCTCCAGCCTGCAATAGCTCTCGCGGCAAATTTTGCAAGGCGACTAAGAAAAACACCATCGACCAGCCCATCAGCTTCCAGATGGTAACGATCAGCACCCCTGCAAGCGCCCATCTCGTATCTTGAAGCCAGCCAATTCCGTCAAAGCCGAACCATCTCAGCACCGTATTGGCCATTCCTACCTTAGGTTCGAATATCCAAGACCATACAATAGATACAGCAACCGTTGGTGTAACCCAAGGAGAGAACAATAACGTCCGGTAAATAACCGAGCCCTTCATCTTCCGGTTTAGCAACAACGCAAGCGCAAGTCCAAAAGCCATCACCGGAAGCACGCTTCCAAGGCAAAAGAGGAGGGTTACGCCAAGGGATTGATAGAATGCTGAATTATTGAACAAATAAATATAGTTTTCAAAACCTACAAATGTTTTAACGGGACTCATAAAATCCCAATCCGTAAAGCTCAAATAAAAAATAGTTCCCAGCGGGATCAACCAAAATACAATCAATGGAATCATAGCCGGCAGCGTGAACAATAGAGCCTTCCATTCCTTAGCCATATCGCGTTTTATCATCTCCTGTATATCGTACAATTTTTTCTTAATGTTTGCTATAATTATCATTAATAACTCATTTTCACCTCTATTGTTCAAAAATTATTGTACACTCAGTTTAGAACAGCCACATTATCTGAACGTTAACGTCTGATAAAGATCTTGTAAAAGAGTTGTTTTCCTGAAAGATTCACTTTCAACTAATATTGTTGCTGTATAATGAATCATAAAATCTTAATCTTGTAGGTGATGTTGTGAAAAGAGCTTCCACCAGCGATCAGAATAGTTTGCCCACGACTCAGGAGCAAATAAGAGGAAAAATAATAGACGCTATTGCCCAGACGATGGATTTATATGGTGCTAATTATTCATTCGGGCAGCTTTACGGCATCATGTTTTTTGAAGATAAACCGATGACACTTGAAGAAATGAAACAGCAAATGAATATGAGCAAAAGCAATATGAGCTATGCCGTTCGATCCTTGATGGATTCAAAGATGATAATGAAATTGGATGAAAAACTGGAACGAAAAGACTTATATGTAGCGGAGACTGACTTTTTCCAAGCCTTCCAAAACTTCTTTGCTGCTAAGCTGCAGCGCGAGATCGATGTCATGCTCGGGGCAATAAATGAGGTTATACCTCCGTTATCTGAAATCATCTTAGATATTGATACGGAGGCTGAGGAGCGGCTCCTATGCCTAAAGGACTTGAACAAACTGCGACATGGGATTGAGTATTACAGCTGGCTTCAGCAATTCGTCGATGGGCTTCGTAACGGAGAGTTTTTTCGTCAAAATGAGACCAAGGCCGATCTCTAGCCTATGAATCAAGCAAAAACGGCTTCGGCGCCCTCTGGATGCTGAAGCCGCTTTGACGGAGAAAAATAAGATAAGGATGAGAAAATGATCTTCTTTCTTCTATTGAACAAAAGGATGCTAAGAAGTGATTTCCACTTCTACGCATCCTTTTGTTTGCCCGTTATTGCGGCCTTGTATTCACTTCAAATATCCATATTTTACCTTGTTTATCGATGCCGTAATCAAACCCTAGCTGGCCAATTCCGGGGTATTTGGCTTCAAGCACATTTGTCGATAATACGGTAAGCTCACGCATCTTCCGCTTCTTTTCCCCTACCTGTGCTGAAGATAGGGATCTGCTAATCCCGTCTGCTGCTGAAACCAATGTGCCGCCTCGGCATAAATTAGTTACGAACAGCCCTTTTCTAGCAATTCGCCCTACAATTGCACGATAGACCCAGCCGCTCTCCGTCTTCACATATTTTACTCGGTAATCAATAGGCCTACCGTCCACCGTGGCTAAATATATCCCTTTTTGAATAATATAAGCACGGCCTTTACGTTGATTGTTAAGCGATCCTACTAAAGCCGCAAAACTAGCGAATCGTTTCGTCTGCGAATAATAAGTATAGGTATACCCATCGCCGTCTCGCGTAACCTTAATAACGCCGTGTCCGCCAGCACCGACTACTGGCTTAACAACAACCATTTGATGTGTATCCAACATGCTTCTGAGGTTATTGGCCGTAAATCTCCTAGTTGGAGGAATATGCGGTGCGATGCTGGAATGAGAAAGCAGTATTGCCGTCTTAGCCCATTTGCTAGCTAATTGCCTACCCTGATTATCACCCAATGAAATCTATCCCCTCTCCTACCTCTTCATCCATAGCATATGACAGAACACTATCTGTCTCTTGGATGAATGACATAGGTTAGGAGCCTTTATTACCAAGCTTACCAACAATCGCTAGCCATTTGCCTCTTTTCGTATCCGTAGAACCTTTTACTGGACCAATATTCGTAATCCGTACTGGTTTAATTCCACAAAATTGAAGTGTCGCATTCTTCATTGCGCGATGCCCTGGCTGACCGTATACAAAGCGGTTGTACCATACTGGCGTATCCAGTGTAACGATCAAGCGAGCTGTTTTGCCAGACAACAGCTTATCCCACAATATAGAGCCTTCGCGATATTTAAAAGCAAAGCCTGGCAGCAGCACCCGATCCAAAAAACCTTTGAGCAAAGCCGGCTGCGTCCCCCACCAAGTCGGATAAATGAAGACAAGATGATCCGCCCACTTGATCGATGCTTGGGCTTCTAGCAAATCCGGTTCAAGCTCTGTACGCTTCGCATAGCCGAAGGCAAGATTAGGATTAAAGCTTAGCTCATGCAGAAGTATGATTCGAACCTCTGCGCCGCCCTGCACCGCGCCGTCAGCATAAGCCTTGGCCAAAGAGCTGCAATAGCTGGTAGGGTTGGGATTTCCTTGAATGATAAGTATTTTTTTGTTTGAGCTCACTTTGGCTCCACCACCGTTTCTGTTACTAAAATAATTGTAAGAAATCTACTCATCGGTACTTATCCTTGTCGCGATTCTCTTTGACACTATTCAGAAGTTCCGTCTTGTAATATGAGCAGCATAAATTGATAAAAATCTTCTTTCTCGAATGCACGAGCTGGTGATGAAAGCGTGTCGGCTAACATAATGTTCCGAACGCACATGCCGTATGACAGCATTACGCCTTGCTCTGCTGCTTTACGCGCATCCACGGTTTGAGCAATGAGACCCTCTTTTTGTCCGCTTTCTATCCACTCGAGCAAGGTCGCTGTTGAACGCTCGTGAAATTGCTGCAGCACATTTGCAATACCTGGCTTATCCTTCTGACTAAGCAGATAAGTTAAGATTTGATTAGCCACACTATCCTTCTGCTGAAGCCGATCAAGCCCCTCGGTAATAGCAAGCAATGGAGCTGCAAGACTGCAGCTTTTCTCTATCGTTAGCAGGAAGGAATCATTAATGAGCTCCACTTGCGAAGCCAATATAAGTCCAAAAAGCTCTTCTTTGCTTTTTACATAATGATAGATGGCACCTTTGGACAATCCGGTACTAAGCATAATTTGCTGCAATGTGGTATTTCGGCAGCCTTTTTCCTGAATGAGCTGCTCTGCTGTTTCCAACAATAATTTATAACTCGCATTTGCAGTGTAATCTACCATAAGCAGCCTCCTTTATTATTAATTGTTTAAAATGAGTTGCAATCGACGATAACTTATTCAGAATAATTACAGACCGTCGGTCGGTTTGTCGATATCTTTATCATACAGACCGTTGGTCGGTTTGTAAAGTAGCATTCTATTTTTTCTTTTCACAAAAAAAACCGGCAAGCAGCCCTTTAAGGGTTGCTTGCCGGTTATCTCTAATTATTTGCCTGATTGTTTCTCAAGTGCTGCCTTAAGCTTATCTGCCAAGCTATTGGACATCGACGTATTGTCGCTATACTGTTCAATCAGTTTCTGGTTTTGCTTGCGATTCACTTTGCCGCTTTGCTTATCGCCAAGCATTTCGATGACATTGCATGGTTTGCATTGTGCAAATTTCCCTGCTTTGCCGTCTTTAATCTCCATTTTCTTATGGCATTGCGGGCAGCGCTTATTGGAGAGCATTGGCTCTGCTGAACGGCGATAGCCGCATTCACGATCTGAGCAGACGAGCGATTTGCCTCGTTTTCCGTTAATTTCGAGCAACGGCTTCTCGCATTCAGGACAGCGTGAATGGGTCAAATTATGCGGTTTATATTCCTTCGTCTCAGCAATAACCTCAGAAACCCATTTCGATGCCTGCTGTCTAACATTTTTCATAAAGGCAGCCGGGTCGCCTTTACCTTTCGCAATGCGCTCCAGCTCCTGCTCCCACTTTGCTGTTAAATCAGGACTTCTAAGCTCGTTTACTACGAGTTCAATCAGCTGCTTTCCTTTACCCGTTGGCATCAGCTTGTTTTGCATCCGAGTTATCGTATCTGTTCCGAGCAGCTTTTCAATAATATCAGCTCTTGTTGCCGGTGTTCCAAGACTGTGCTTCTCCATGCGAGTAAGCAGTGTCGCTTCTGTATAGCGTGCTGGCGGCATTGTGCGAAGCTCGCGTACCTTTTCCTGCTTTACAGGGAGCGATTGTCCGATGGATAGCGGCGGAAGCAGCTGAGCAGGCTGTCCGTCGGACTTCCCTTGACCTGAGCCCGCTCCGTCGTCGTCATCCTCATCTTGAACGGAAGAATAAGCATCTGATTGATAAATTTCCTTCCAGCCCTTTTCTTTCTCGATCTTCCCTTTTGCATATAACATATCTTTGCCTACAGCAAGAACGACACTCGTCTCATCGTAGCGATAAGGTCCATAAAATAATGAAATAAACCGTTTTACGATTAAATCGTATAATCGGCGCTCATCATTGCTTAGAGCAGACAAATTCACGAATTGTTCTGTAGGAATAATAGCATGATGATCTGTTACTTTACTGTCGTCTACAATCCGCTTCGTTATCGGAAGCTGCATTCTGACAAGCTTGCGAGCCAGCTGTGTGTAAGGCCCAACAGCGATGCTCTCTAAACGTCCCTTTAAGGTTGGAACCATATCGCTCGACAAATATCTGGAATCTGTACGCGGATACGTAACCAGCTTATGCTGCTCGTAAAGCTTCTGAAGCACATTGGACGTTTGTTTGGCTGAGAAGCCCAGACGTTTATTGGCATCTCGCTGCAGCTCTGTAAGGTCATAGGCCTGAGGATGCGGCTCCGATTTCTCCAAGGTGCGAAGCTTGCTTACCTTTGCAGTTCCCTGCTTGATACGAGCGGCGATCGCATCAGCATCAGTGCGGCTCCATACTCTTCCATCATGTGCATCCTGCTCCCGCCAATGCGCAGAGAATGAGCCAAAATCAGCGGACACATTCCAATATGGCTGCGATTGAAACGATTGTATTTCTTGTTCCCGCTCCATCAGCATGGCAAGCGTTGGCGTTTGCACGCGCCCAGCTGCTAGCTGTGCATTGTATTTGGTCGTTAATGCTCTCGTCACGTTTAATCCAATCAACCAATCCGCTTCTGCTCGGCAAACGGCCGAAGCATACAAATTGTTATAGTCCTTGCCTGGCTTCAAGGTGTTGAAGCCGTCCTTTATCGCTTTGTCCGTCTGAGATGAAATCCAAAGACGCTTAAACGGCTTGCGCCAATGAACAAGCTCCATAATCCAACGAGCGACTAACTCGCCTTCTCGGCCAGCATCCGTAGCGATGATAAGCTCACTGATATCTTGCCGTTTACAAAGCTGAGCTACTGTACGATATTGCTGTGATGTTTCCTTCATAATTTTTAAATTCATTTTTGGCGGAAGCAGCGGCAAATCTTCCAAATTCCAAGTTTTATATTTCGGATCGTAATCCTCAGGTTCAGCCAGTGTCACCAAATGTCCCAGCGCCCAAGTTACAACATATTTAGGGCCTTCCATGTAGCCTTTATGTTTCTGTCCGCAGCCGAGTACACGGGCTATTTCCTTCGCCACACTCGGTTTTTCTGCCAGTACAAGCGATTTCATTCGGATTATTCGCTCCATTCCATTTAGATGCCTCATTCGCATCAATCATTATGACGAAACGATACCATAGGCTCGCAGCCTGCGCAACGCCTGCAGCCTTAACTCCCAGCATGCTGTAAAACGTTTTTGCATCGATTTCGCATCCTTCCTATCGTATTGAAACACTTGGCGATTAGCAATCTATTCCTGCTATTCTTGTGAATTTTACTGCTATATTCTCGGTGTGATATAGTAGGTTCAGCTTATAAGAAAGAAGATTAAGAGCTAGGGAGCGTTGATGGATGAAGCTGCGTGTTGTTGCTATTGTTTTTGGTGTTTTGCTCTTATACAGCGGCATTTCCTTCTATATTGGCTGGAATGGGTGGCTGTTCTTATCTCATTTATTTCATTTGGAAAATGCGACAGTGTATACGATCATTGCTAGTATCATTGCATTTTCGTACATTATCGGCCGGCTCGCTTACCGTGCGCCTTTTAAACCAGTTGCCGAGGTACTGAAGCTGATTGGTTCCTACTGGTTTGCCGTATTGGAATACGCCGTAATCATTTTGCCGCCTGCCAATGTTGTTGCCCTTATCTTAAAAGCAGCTGGCGCTGAAAAATCAATCTATATTGTCGGTGTAGGCGGGCTTGCCTTGTTTATTATGGCTGTACTCCTTATCCGCGGTTCATGGAATGCATGGAGCCCAATTGTTCGAACCTATCACGTTCAAGTGCCAAAACCTGCTGGAAAATTGAAAAAGCTGCGCATCGCCATGGCTTCTGATCTTCATTTGGGTACAATCGTAGGCAATCGGCATTTGGTTAGGCTGGTAAATAAGGTTGAAGAAATTAAGCCGGATCTTATCCTGCTTCCTGGCGATATTCTTGATGATGATATTGAGCCTTTTCTTCGCAAAAACATGTCAACTGTGCTTGGCAAGCTTAAAGCGCCACTAGGCGTTTACGCCGTGACTGGAAATCACGAATACATTGGCCGGAAAGTGCCGGAATTTATTGCGGCAATGGATGCAATCGGCATTCGTGTCCTTATGGACGAGACGGCGCTCATTGCTGACAGCTTCTATGTCATCGGCCGTAAAGATAAGGCGGCTGCGGGATTCAGCGGCAAAGGAAGGCTCCCTATTCAGGAGCTTGTCGCTCCTCTAGATCAATCTAGACCGCTGATCATGCTCGATCATCAGCCTTCCGACATCGCAAGTGCAGCGGATAACGGCATCGACATCTCCGTATCTGGCCACACCCATCGCGGCCAGATGATGCCTAATCATCTGATTACGAGAAAGCTGTTTGAGCTCGATTGGGGTTATTTAAAAAAAGGCGGACTGCATGCCATCGTATCATCAGGCTTCGGAACTTGGGGACCGCCGGTACGAATTGGCAGCCGGTCTGAGGTTATTCATATCGAGGTAGAATTCACAACCGTCTAAAAGGTTGACGAAAATAGCGGCAGCAATGATGTAAACCACTCTCATTTCCGGCTATCAAGCCTATGACGAGGGTATAAACACATTTGCTGCCGCTATTTTTATATCTTTATTTTAGACTCTGTGTTGCGTCTATAACGGTGTGAATCCGCTAATTAACGATTAATCTACATCAGCTATGCGCCATTCAGCACCTTTTTCCTTGCTCTTTCGAAACACATACACTGAGCTTCCACCGTTATCTTCATTGTTCCTGATCTCCGAAACTTGAACGACAGCCTCAAACAACGACTTTTGCTCTTTTATAGCTATGGGTTGTTCGACCTTTATGCTTGTAATGGTGAATCCGGTAAAGTCGCTTGAATCTTCGCGTGACTTGCGTGCACTTTCCGTGTATAAGCTTAAAAAATCATCCCATTTTTTCTCATGCAAATACTTTATTCGCAAATTAATTAGCTCGATAAGTGGCTTCTCTTCTTCCGTGAAAGCTGAGCTTTCCAAATACGCTGGCTCTAGTGCTTCGTTATTCGGCGACTCAGACGACTGCATAGGAATGGGAGTTGGAGACTCGATTATAGGTGATGGCGACATGCTCTGCGTAATCTGCTGTTCACCTTCTACTATCTCGTCTGCTCCTTCTTTGCTAGAACCACTCACCGAATACGCATCATCCAGCAAAGTCCAAATCTTCTTCGTGGATGATTTCCCTAATCGATAAAGCGTTCCCGTGTCACCCGGCTTCATGAAATTCCCATGCTCGCTGCTCTTCGATATCCAAAGCAGGTAACGCGAGTCCCCTAAGATTACAGAATAGGGTGGTGCCGCGATATCGACCTTACCCTTCATTTGCTTTCCAAATCGGAACGCATATTCGAATGCTCGAATGGACTCTCGATCCTCCCACACCACTTGCGAGGTCGGCTCTGCCTGCTCGAAATCAAGCATGCGCTGGACGGTAACCTGATTCTCATTTACCCGAAACAAAAACATCAAAATTGCAGCAGCCACAACTACGACGCCAACCAGAATGATGTAGCCACGCTTCAAATGCACACTTCCTTTCTCCAAAAAATTTCACCCGTTGCTACCTGTTATTTCGTGTCCGATATAGTAAATAGATAAAGAAAGGTGCTCCAATACCGGAGGTAAAGACGCCAACTGGTATATCCAGCGGCATAAAAGCCGTTCTTGCAATCAAATCCGCCAATGCTACAATGATTCCGCCAAATAAGGCTGAAATCGGGAGCAGCCTGCTTGCAAAAGGACCTACTAATCGGCGGGCTGCATGTGGAGCTATCAAGCCGATAAAGCCGATCACACCGCCAATGGAAACTGCAGATCCAGCAAGTCCCACGCTAATAAGGATTAGAATGAAGCGATGCCGCTGCACAGGGCTGCCTAAACCAATCGCAAGCTCGTCTCCGAGCAGCTGAATACTCATTTGCCGCGTATAAAGGAGTGCGATAACCATTAAGACGAAGGTCCATGGTAAAAGGTTCCATACATAGGTCCAGGTTGTGCCATAAACTGTTCCGGTAAGCCAAATATAGGAGGAGCTAGCTGAATAGGCTGGGCTGAACACAAGCATAAATGTCGTCATTGCCGACAATAAGGAAGCCACACCTATTCCGACTAATACGAGGCGAAAGGGATTTACCCCCTTTTTCCAAGCAATTAAATAAACAAGAAAAAAGGCGCAAAAAGCCCCTGCAATAGCAGCTACAGGCAAGAAATGAATACTGACTGCAGCCGGCATATACGTAATAAAAGCAACCGCGCCTACGGAAGCCCCTCCCGTAATTCCTACAACATCAGGCGCTGCGAGCGGATTGCGGATGACGCTTTGCAGTATTGCGCCGGACACAGCAAGCGATGCACCGACCAAAAAAGCAACGATAACTCTTGGTGCCCTCAAGGATTGCACGATCAGAACATGATCGGGATTGCCCCTTCCAAACAAAGCATGCCATACACTGCTCGGTTTAATGACCTGCTCCCCCATAGCTAGGTTAGCTGCAATAACGAATATAGCTGCTAGAATAAGCAGCAAGGCGGAAAATACCGTTTTACGATGAAAAGGGTAGTAGCGACTGCCTGCTTTTAACGTAATTGTAGTTCTCTTCATCTCGTTAACAGCTCCTTACGCGCGATGTAGATAAAGAAAGGCGCACCGAGCGCTGCTGTCATAATACCGACTGGAACCTCTTCCGGCAAAATGATGAATCTCGCAATAACATCGGCAGAAAGCAGCAGTATCGCTCCAAGCAAAGCGCTGTATGGCAGAAGCCAGCGATAATCCATTCCTGCAATGTAACGTGCGATATGCGGAACAACAATGCCGATCAATCCGATTGGGCCAGCTACCGACACCGCCCCGCCAGCAAGCACAACGACGATCATTCCAGCTGCGAGCTTGATCCAAACCGTGCGCTGCCCAAGCCCTTTTGCTGCTTCGTCGCCCATCACTATAATGTTTAATTGTCTCGACAGCAGCAAAGCAGCAGCCCAGCCGATGCTGAGATAGGGCAGTACGGCCAGCAGCACATTTAAATCTCTTCCAGCAATTGACCCGGCAAGCCAGAACATCACATCCTGCAGTCCATTCTCATTGTGAACGAGCATGCCTTGCGTTATAGACACAAACAAGGCGGTCATCGCCGAGCCTGCCATTATTATTTTCAAAGGAGATAACCCATCTCTGCCAAGTGATCCAAGCATATATACCGCAGCTGCAGCCAGTGCCGCTCCGCCGAAAGAAACCCACACTAGAACACTCATCTGTGTAATCTTAAATATCGTTATGGCGGCAACAATGCCAACGCTCGCGCCCGCATTAATCCCCATCACGCTGGGCGATGCTAGAGGATTCCTCGTCACCGCTTGCATGATTGCACCTGCCATAGCAAGGCTTGCACCAATGGCGGCCGCAATGAGCGCGCGCGGCACCCTAGTTGTCATGACGACAACCTGCTCCATCGAGCTCTCGTCATAATTAATAAGCGCCGCAAACAAATGACTCCATTTTATTGTAGTAAAACCGAACCTGACGCTCGCAACGAAGCAGCAGAACATGAGAATAGCGCATATTACTAACCCGGCTAATTTCATTGCAAAACTTTTAGCTCCATTTTTCATTTCTATTAACGCTCCCATATCGTATCAAGTCCTATATACGCACATAAAAGAATGAGCGTTTTCGCCCATTCTTTTTTGCTCGTGCTTATAAACTAACTGTCATAACTACTATTCAAGATCAAAGTAGAAATACAAATCATCAAGCATCAGCTTTGCAGCTAAAGCACCGCCTGACAAATTCCAAGTAACGGCATTTACCTTATAATATTTTTTATTTTTTACTGCACTCAAATTTTTCCAAAGCGGGCTGTCAATCCATTCCTTCTGGAACTTGAAGATCGCACCGTCCCCGTCCCAATCCGTCGTAAAGTCGAAAATATAGTCGCCATCGAGCAAGCTCACTTGCTCTTTCGAGGTTACATTGATGATTTCTTGCTTCGTTGCCAGCTGTGCCTTTGGCGTTGTAAATCCAAGCTCTTGAAAAATTTTATAAGCAAACCCTGTGTTGTAAGCTCGTGCGCTGCCATTAGGATTTATGCGAATGACCGAAATTTCTGCGCCTTTATCTTTAGCTGACAGCTTGCTCTTAAAGTCAGCCACTCTAACTTTCCAGTCCGCTATAAATTTTGCAGCTGTATCTTCTTTATTAAGCACCTGAGCCGTTACGTTCAGGTTATCCTGCCAATCCGCCAAATCCTCCGTTACAATCGTAGGAGCGATCGCTTTAAGCTGATCGTAAATTTTCTCATGACGAACCTTCGTTGCAATAATAACGTCCGGCTTCAATCCAACAATAGCTTCAACGTTTGGTTGTGTTTCGTCACCGAGCGTTTTGGTGCCGATTAAGCTGGAGCGGATATACTCGTAAAAAGGCTGTTGAACATAGGATTCAACCGCGCCTACCGGTTTAACACCCAGGAGAACGGAAATGTCTACACCGCCGTTAAAGAGAATAACAACACGTTTTGGAACGCTGTTCAGCGTAGTGCTGCCAAGCGCGTGCTTGATCGTCTTTTTTGTTTCCAGCACGGCAGTTGATGTTTTGCCGTTCCAGTTCACCCATACGCCAAGCGATTCTCCAACGAAACGAAGCGGTACGAGCACGCTGCCTTTCACATTAACAGGCGCCGTATCCAAAGCTACGGATGTTCCGTCGATTTTTGCTGTTTTGCTGCCAATCGTCAATTCAACCTTGCGGCTGCCTTTTGTAATTGTCGCCCGTTTTGCTTTTTCATCATATTTTACCGTTCCGCCGAGTGTCTCAGCGATCGTTCTGTACGGGACTAGCGTGCGCCCGTTGATGGATTGCGGAGCTACACCAAATGAAAGTTTTTTGCCGTCTACGGTTACGTTAATAGGAGCAGCAGCCGCTGTCGCAGCAGTAGCAGGAATCACTGTAATGACAAGTGCAATTGCGAGTAAAAAACTAAACAATCTTTTTTTGACTAAAGACATTTTAAAGATCACCTATCCTTTTTTTATTGGCCTTGCAGTTCTTGCTTCAAATCTCGAAAGCTTTGATAAAGCTTATAGTCGAGCTGGATGAGCGGTTCTTTGTCCCATTTGCTCGCTTTCGTTGCTTGGATGAGCTTCCCTAAGTCATCCTGCAGTGCTTGAAACTTTACTTCATCGACTGCCTCAATATCAGCCTTAACCGCATTCCACAATCCCGCCATCTGCTCCACAAGCGCTTTGGCTTCAGCTGTTTCATCTGCTTCCACCGCTTGCTTTAGCGACTTGATTAAGCTGCTCATATCTGAAATGCCTGTTTGCGTATCTGTAATTTCTGCAGGCGGAATATTGGCAAATGGGTCGCTTAATTCTACAGTTTCACTGCTGTCAGCTTTGTTTCCATTGCTCCCTGCAGTGCTTCCGCTTTCAGAAGAGCTGCAACCGCTAAATAGGAGAATGAAACACATCACGCAAGCAAGCTGCAAGCTCCAGCGTCTCTCTTTCCATACCCTGCGCAAAAAGATGATGTAACGAATTGTTCCGCATCCTCCCTCTATGTAAATGATAATCATTTTCATCACTATTCTACAGATGACCATTTACAAAATGTATACACGAAATTGTCTGATTCATATGGACAAAAAAGTCATTTTGATTCCCTCTCTTGAAAAATGAGTGTTTTTCAAATTACTTTTTTGTTAAACTATAATTGATAATGGTTCTCACAGGTTTCGCGTACTATATCACATCTATATAAAGGATGTTTACTGTTGAATACCGAGCAAATATTTGTATCCTACTTCCCGCTCTCCATGAAGACTCATGAATATAATCCCGGCTTTCGCTCCAAAAGCATTAAAATAAGGCGCACATCAATCGGCATCATACAGAGCGGCAGTGCAAGTTTATATCTGGATGGAAATCGTTATCCACTCCAAGCTGGCACTTGTTTTTTTGTTCAGCCTTCGATGCGCATCCTATTTATGAATGATTCTAACAGCAATCTGAAGCTTCAGCTGCTTCATTACCGCAGCATAACATCCAGCTATGCTGATGAGTTATGCGCAGCTGCTTCGCATCCTCCCCGTATGCTCTTCGAAGCCATGCCAGTTCGCAATACTTTGCCTACAGTAACGGATGGGTTTATTACACAACTTCAGCAGGCTTTCGAGGAAAAGGGCATGGTTAGCGATCTCAAAAAACAACTTGTATTCAGCGAAATGCTGCTGCATTTACATACTCGGCAGCAGGTTCAGAGCTTGACGGTTAACGAATCCATCCAGCAAACCATCGCCTATATGGAAAATAAATATGCCAAAGCGATTCAAATAAGTGAACTGCCGGCGCTGGCAGGCATGACGCCTAGCTCCTATTGCCGTGCCTTCAAGAAAATAACCGGCCTCACGCCCGGTAACTATTTAACAAGGCTGCGCATGATCCGCGCCAAAGAGCTAATGACCGAGCAAGGTGCTGCTTTGCGCGATATCGCAATCAGTGTTGGCTTTCAAGACGAGCTCTATTTCAGCCGAGTATTTAAGAAGATGGAGGGAATCTCGCCATCTGTTTACCTGAAAAGAAGCGATAAGAAAATCGCGGTAGTCAGCCGTTTTTTACTGCAGGACCATTTGCTCGCACTCGGGATTTTGCCTATTGCAGCTCCGAGCTTTCCGAATTATTACAAGACATTATCCGGCTTTCCCAGCTACCTCCACGAAAGATTAGCAAGCACAACGCCGCTTAACGCGGAGCGAACGATAATGTCCAGCGATGTGATGCGCTTATCTCCAGATATGATTCTTAAGACAGAATTCCAAGAAAATCCGAACGACAATTTGTGGAATGCCAATAAAAACACGATTTTCATCGATCATTCCACCAGCTGGGAGCAATATTTAAGAACCATTGCCGCGCGAGTTAATAAGGAACGTGAAGCTGAACGCATCATTCGGCAAATGATCATGGCCGAGCAGGACGCAAGAAAAAAGCTTGCTTCGGTTACAAAACAAGGAAAATGGGTAATCATAAGACTGCTGCCAAATAATTGTCGCCTTTATGGAAATGGTGAACATACTTTTACGGAGTTATTTTACGATCGCTTGCAGTTCCAATGTGATGAGCGCATCACGCATCCCATTTATAAAAACAATGCGCTTGAGCATCTGATTGAGCTGAATCCCGAAAACATCTTAATCATTTGGAGTGAAGAGACGGAAGTGAATGCTCTTGCTGCAAATCCATTGTGGCAAAATCTCCGCGCTGTGAAGGCAAACCGAGTGTATTATCCTGATTCTAGAGAATGGGACCCTTGGGGCCCCATTGGGCGTGAATATATGATTCGTGAGATGAAACGTTATTTCATCAAAAACGCTACGAATGCATATTGACAAATAATTATTTTTATGGTATAATATAATATTTTACTATTTACATACATTTTAACTACTGGTACGATGTTACTTGAAATGAGCAACTCACCTGCAGCAAAAACTTCTAAACAGTAGCGGAGGGTTAAAATGAACATTGCAAGCGGAGTTAATATGATGCCGATATCAGCGGTCATGATGGGTCGAATGGAAACGATTTATCCCACTTTAATTTGGGATAACGACACCGTGATCTTGGTGGATACTGGCTATCCGGGGCAGCTGCCATTAATAAAGGAGCAAATGGAGCGTGCTGGACTTGCGTTTGAGCGGCTTAACAAAATCATTATTACCCATCAAGACCTTGACCACATTGGAAGCTTGCCTGCGATTTTGCAGGAATTGCCTCATAAGGCGGAGGTTCTTGCGGACAAAGTAGAAGCTCCTTACATTCAAGGTGAAGCACATTTGCTCAAAGTTACACCAGAATCGATTGAGCAAGCTGTCAAAGCCTTGCCGGCTGAGGTGCCTGAGGAATGGCGAGCCGCATTCAGGAAGACGCTTGAAAATCCGCCTAAAGCGAATGTCGATGTTATCATTACGGACGGGCAGCAATTGCCGTATTGCGGAGGAATTATCGTCATTGGCACTCCTGGGCATACGCCCGGACATCTTAGCCTTTATCACACCGCTAGCAAAACGTTGATTGCAGCTGATGCCCTGATCGTTGAAAACGACAAGCTGCTAGGTCCGAC
Source organism: Pristimantibacillus sp. Z349TD_6 (assembly GCF_056173205.1). Taxonomy (NCBI): domain Bacteria; kingdom Bacillati; phylum Bacillota; class Bacilli; order Caryophanales; family Paenibacillaceae; genus Pristimantibacillus (SeqCode); species Pristimantibacillus sp. Z349TD_6. The sequence continues at coordinate 6,017,927 of NZ_CM149662.1, forward strand.
ACCACATTATTGTCTCGACCCGGATACCGCAAAAAAATCCATCAAAAAATTAACGCAATACGACATAAACACAGTCATCTGCTACCATGGCGGGTTATATTCTGATCATGTGAATGAGCGGATTTTAGAGCTCGCTGCCGAATAGCGAATAAGGGAGCTGCCAACGCAATCGACGTTGACAGCTCCCCTTTATATATTTCTATAATCCGCCAGCCAGCGCTTTTTTCAAAAACTGTCCTGTATAGGAAGCAGCAATACCCGCTACTTGCTCTGGCGTTCCTGCTGCGACAAGATTGCCGCCTTCAGCACCGCCTTCGGGCCCTATATCGATGACCCAATCGGATTCCCGGATAAGTTCCAAGCTATGCTCAACCAGAATGACCGTATTGCCGGCATCCACTAATTTATTGAGTAGAGCAAGCAGCTGTTCAACATCTGTTGGATGCAAGCCCGTTGTTGGCTCATCCAGCAAATAAAGGGTATGCTTGTTCGATCTCTTGTTCAGCTCCTTAGCCAGCTTAATTCGCTGACCTTCTCCGCCTGACAACGTTTTTACCGACTGTCCCCACTGCAGATAACCTAACCCCACTTCACACAGCAGCTCGGTCATGCTGGCAATTTTTGCTTTATTTTTAAACACAGCTCGGCTCTCTTGGACCGTCATATCAAGCAAATCCGATATCGAATAACCCTCGTAGGTGACTCGCAGCACTTCATCTTTAAATCGTTTTCCTTTGCAAGCCGTGCAGCGAATTTCGAGATTAGGGAGAAAACTCATGTCTATCGATAATACGCCAAGTCCTTGGCAAGTCTCGCAGCGTCCCCCTGGTGTATTGAATGAAAAATGCTTCGAGGTAAGCTGATTGCGCTTCGCCTCTGGCAGCCCTGCATATAAATTTCGCAGCTGTGTAAATACTTCTGTATAAGTTGCAATATTTGAGCGCTGCATACGACCTAATGGTGACTGATCGACCGTAATTTGATTTCCGATATGCTCAAAGCCCGTAATGCTGTCGCAACCCGCAATACGCGGTTTCCCCTGCCCTCCCTCCGCAAGCAAATCAAATAACAAGGTCGATTTGCCTGAGCCAGACACTCCCGTCACCGAGATGAGACAGCCAAGTGGAAAAGCAACGTCAAACCCTTTCAAATTACGAGCATGTGCATGGACGATCGACAGCTGTTTACCGTCGCCTGACCTTCTTGTCCGTACTGCCGCTGGCAATCTTTCCTGACGTAAATAGGTACCTGTAACGGAACTCTCACTTGCGATCAGCTCCTCCAAGCTGCCTTCGCCAACGACCGTACCACCCAAATATCCCGCTCCTGGACCGATATCAATAATATGATCTGCAGCTCTCATGACCTCAATATCATGCTCAATAACGAGTACCGTGTTGCCCAAATCACGCAGCTGCATGAGAACGCGAAGCAAACCTGCTGTATCACGCGGATGTAGACCTGTTGTTGGCTCATCCAATATATAGAGCACACCAGTAAGTCCAGACCCAAGGAGTGACGCTAATCGCAGACGCTGAGCTTCCCCGCCTGACAGGGAGACGGTCTGTCGATCCAGAGATAAATAACTTAGGCCAACATCGATGATTCTCTCTAAACGTATCGGCATATCGGTCATGACAGGCGCAAGCAGCGGCCGTCCCTGAGGAGGCATAGCATCCTGAAGCTGCTTGGTCCAAATAAGCAAATCCTCCAATGACCAAGTGGATACTTCTGATATCGAAGCTCCTGCCACTAAAGCTGACCGGCTTTCTTTTTTTAGACGCATGCCCTTGCAATCCGTACACCCATCTTGCTTAAAATAATCGTTTTCCTTTTCTGCTGCCCCTTGCTCGCTTTCCTTCTCTTTATACCTTCTCCACATACCAGTTACAATGCCTTCAAACTTGCCTTTTCCGACTGTTTTTGGCGGCACGGCAAGAGGAAAATGCCTCATGAATGCATCGCTCTCCACGCCGTAATAAAGCAGATCACGCTGGATTTCCGTATAATTCTTTAATGGCAGGTTGAGATCAAATGTAAATCCATAATGGTCTCCTGCAGCCTTTAAAATGACAGCATAATATTCGAGTTGTACTTCGTACAGGTAAGTCACACAGCCGCCGCGGAAACTCAGCTCTTGATTGAATACTGCTTCTAAGTCAAGCGTGGCAACATGTCCTAACCCACTGCAGATTTCGCAGGCTCCCTCCGGCTTATTGAAAGAAAAATGAGCCATTCCGAGCTTCTCATGTTCCTTCTTGCAGCCCGGGCATACGATCGTCTGGCGTCCCTCCTCTTCCTCTGCAGCTGCGATATCATTCTCTTCATCGAATACAGGCGGTATAGTTGTACCGCAGCTGCTGCATACACGGCTGCTAAGCCTGGAGTAGACAAAACGCAAATACGTATAAATATCTGTAACCGTACCAACCGTAGAACGCGGATTGCGATTGGTGACGTGCTGACCGATGCTGATGGAAGGAGAAAGTCCAGCTATCGATTCCACCTTCGGCTTGCTTATGGAATCCGATACCATCCCCATTGACTCCATATACTGCCTCTGACATTCCCTTTGCAGCGTGTCCATGGCAAGCGTTGATTTGCCGGAGCCTGAAGGTCCTGTCAACACAACCAATTTGTATTTGGGGATTGAGAGTGAAATGTTTTTCAAGTTATTTTCGCGTGCTCCTGTGATGACTATCGTATCGTTCATGCATGTCCTCCTCATTGACAATAAATTTTTGGGGTAAGCAACGCTTCGCCTATTTAGAGCTCTTTTCCAGCATTTATTCCAGCATACTACATTGATGCAAGTGAGAAAGTTACGCAAATAAACACCCTATTTAACCCGTTTCGTTGACAAAAAGGTTCTCATGGTTGTTTAATGTTTTTAGAAAATGTTCGGAGGTGTTTTTTGTGATGATTCGGCCGATTGATATTGCCAGGAGATTAAATATTAGTACTAACGCGTTGAGGCACTACGAGGATTGGGGCATCATTCCACCGGTTAAACGAGGGACAAACGGTTATCGCATATATACAGCAGAACACGTCGCTTACTTTGAGTGCATAAGAGCGATGAATGAAGGTTTTGGAATGACGCTTACCAAAGAAGTAATGATTAAACTGATCGATGGCGAGATTGATGAGGCGTTATGGCTTGTAAACAGTGCACAGGCAGAGCTTCACCGTGACAAAACGATCGCCGATAAAACGATTCTTGCGCTGGAGACCGATGAAATTCATTTGCTGCATAAAGCAAGGAAAAGAAATGGGATGACCATTGGGGAAGTATCCGAGGCAACAACCATACCTAGCTCCGCTATTCGTCACTGGGAGAAGATGGGTCTCCTTATTGTTAATCGCAACAAGGAAAATGGTTACCGCATCTTCAGTCCAGCAAATCTGCGTCAAATCTTAATTATTCGCACCTTCAAGGCGGCGGTATGGTCGCTTGAGATCATTCAGCAGGTGCTGAAAGAGGTTAACGATAACCAGGTAGAAAATGCGATAAAAATAGCGCGTGAATCGATGCAATTTCTAAATCGAGTCAATAGAAACCAACTGCTCGGAGCCCATTCTTTGTATAAGCTTCTGCTCGTCATCGAACAAAAACATTAATCATTATGCCAGATCGCTGACATAGAAAGCTGCACTTGATCGAAGCAGATCGATTAAATCTTCGTTCATATATTCGAATTCATCTGGTACATGAAGACAGATTAACTGCTTGCCCGAAAGCTCATGGCCAAACTTGCTTTGCAGCCTTCGAATATGTTTTTTCTCCATTGCAAAAATATAATCAGCCCAGCCAATATGACCTGCTGTCACCTTAATCCGAGCATTCTCTTCCGTACCAGCAGACCTCACCTCATGGCCGCCAACACCTTGAAAAATCGTTTCCGCAGTCAAGCTTCGCCACTTGTTTCTGCTGCATACAAATAATAGATTTATCGAGAACACACTCCTCATTGATATTTAATTTATTGATCAACCAGTTCAAGCAAATTACTCAGCTCATGATATAACTCCAGCTCCGACAATACGCGCTTGCATCGTCTGAGCATCAGTCTGTCATCCAAAATTAACTTCTTGTGCTGCGCATCACGAAGGAAAGCAAGCTTTCTCTCTGCGCTCGCATCTTCAACAATAGCATCGAGCGCCCGCCTATCATCCCAATTAATAGAAAGCGGCCCCTCAGCGGTATAATCAGCCTGACCCGAAAGCGGTACAACGCCAATCGAATCCAGCGTTTGCATACAAATTGCTTGCGCCCTTTCCTCACGTACACTTTGGATATACTGTTCCAAGTCAGTAATTTCACGCAGTCCAAAAAGCTCTTTCAGCCTTTGCAGCGCCGCTGACTGCTCCTCCGCCAAGCTTTCATTTTTCTGCTCTCGCGTCTTTTTAAAGAAATCATCAAATGACGCAGGATTATTATACAGTAGACTTCTATCCGTAATAATAAGACGAAGGAAATCCTTAATATTTTTGGCAACAAGCCATATTTCCGAGTCAAAATCCATTGGCGATACGACAGCTATATAAGCTTGCTCCAAATCTTTGACAGCTCCAAAATCCGTTACAAAACAATAATGAATGCCATCACTACCAGAGCTGGCGAAAGGAATAAAATCGGGCGGCGTACATGGATAGCGAAAGTCATATTTTTGCATAATAAGCCCCAGCTCTAGATCCATTGCTCTTCCGAGCTCAGTCTCCAGCTCGTACAGCTGATTAATCGCCTGCGGCACCTCGTAGTTGCCATATTGCCGATGAATACGCGGCTTATCCCATTTTTGTTCAGTTTCAATGATAGGCCCAAACGATATTTTCGATGGCAAATTCGCCCTATCGATGCTGGCATAAGCTTGAATAATATCCGGTACGTATTCACGAGTCATTTTATGGCCGGATAGAATTTGGTACAGCTGCGTAAGGTCATCTTCTTCCCACGTCGACAAGCTCTCCAACGATATACCGCCCTTATGACCGGATAAACGCAAAATAATCGCATCAAACTGTGCGCGGTTATCCTCCTTTACGAACGCATATTCTTCCAAAATGAAAGCAATCATCGATTGTTTATCCATGCTCAGCTCCATCTCCCTATCTTAAATCCGATTCAGTATTTTAGGCATTTAATGCTAATTATACCAAATGAATCATCTGAAAAACTACATATTCATCCTCGTCCAGCTCTCGATATTCGAGATGGCAGCGATTGAAAGCTTGTTCTCGTCCTCTTTTAAACGCAGCTCAAGCTTTGTTTCATACAGATCGAGCTCAAATAATTGCTCAATATGAAAAACTCCTTTTGGCAGATTTGAGCTGTATACAGCCATGGCAACCGCAATTGCCGTTTGTGCTGTAATTTCTGCCTCCTCTGTACCCTGCAGTCCAAATTCGATTAACGTCTCTACTCCTGATTTAACACCGTAACCTGTTATCTTTACCGCGTAACGAGCAGAACCGACTCGAAGCTTACCAAGCAGTTGAATCGCCAAACTTCTCATCGGTTTTAATCGCAGCAGACGATCGAATTCTAATCCCTTAAAGAGTGCTATCGCGCTGGTGACGATCCGCGAATCAAAGCATAACCTCGTAGATACTGATGGTACGCCTAATGTATGAGGTAGTGTTTCTTGGTCGGAAAATGGGAAGCGATAGGCTGTTCGGACTTTTAAATCAGCGCCAAAATCTGTTTTAAGCCCTTCCGTAAAGCTGCTGACACTTCGTTCACTGCCTGATTCAGTAATATGAAATGACCGTGAGAGACTATCGACTGTCCATTCGATTGCCGCTTTGCCATGCGCGTCTCCAAGACCCAGCATAATGCCAATATCAATCCGTTGCACTTCATCCATCGACTGCACGGCTTTAAGCGCCAGCAAATTCGTCAGGCCTGGCGCCAGCCCGACGCTTAATACAGCAGTACCTTGCTGATCGTTCACTCTTTTATTCAATTGCTCCATCGCTGCAAAAAAAGCACCATTCGCCGAAACGTCTACATAGTCCGCGCCAGCGAGCAAACAAGCTTCCGCAAAGGCAGTATCCATCTGATCCAAACACATCACAACAAGCTTTACTCGTTCAAGCTGTTGTTTCTTAAGCGGTTCTTCCACTGAAATGCGAAGCGGCTTTACCTTCCCGCCACCACTCTGGCAAAATTGCTCAGCTCGCGCTAAACTTCTGCCTGCCGCATACACGTTGCCTGGATAATGAATCGCAAGCTGATTGCATATTTTCCCGCCCACATGGCCGTAGCCGCCTACTACAATGATGTCTGTTTTCATAGCTGTCCCCTTATCCTCTCTTAAATCAACATAGCCGTCTACTATATAAGCAGCAGCAAAGCTGTTCATCGTCTCATCCATTATGTAAAATGAATTAAGAATTATTCTCAATTATAGTGGAGATAAAATAAACGACCATCCCATAAATGTGGGATTCCGAATACAGAAATGAAGGAGACTGCGTATGTCTTTAACTATAGATACGGTCAAGCAGCGATTAAATAAGTTGTCCGTTGCTTCAATAACATCACAGGCTTATCGCGAAGCGGCCTTATCCATCATCAGAGAAGCCGTGCCTTATGCAGGAGCCTGCTGCACCTCTGTTGATCCGATGACTCTGCTCTCAATCGGGGCGACAACAGATGAGTCCGTTGAGGCAATTCATCATCATTTATTTGAATATGAATATTTGCATGAGGATTACAACAGCTATGAGCAGTTAGCCCAGGCTGAAATGGCAGCAGCCTCCTTAAGCGAAGCCACTGAGGGCCACTTGGGGCGCAGCGGTCGTTACCAAGAGGTTCTACTGCCTGCTGGATTCGGAGACGAGCTGCGTGCTGCTTTGCTTTGTGAAGGTTCATGCTGGGGATATTTGACGTTGTTCCGTAAGTCAGGGGAGCCTTTATTCCTTGAGTCGGAAATTTTGTCTATCGTCGCTGTCGCTCCGATTTTAGCCAAAACATTAAAAAAATACGCTTTGGAGCTTCCGTCGACCGAGGGCGTTGCAGGCTTAGAGGAGCCTGGCTTCTTGGTGCTGTCCGAGCAGCTTCAATTAAATTCCTCCAATGATGCTGCCCGCCGCTGGCTTTCCGCCTTAAGAGGCTTAGAGCAAATAGAAGGCGATACACTGCCAAGACCAATCAGAGCTGTTTGCTCTCGGTCGCTGGCGAAGCCAACCTCTTCAGCGGATGAAACAAAGTCAGCAAAAGTATGTATTCGGATGCCGAGCGGTCATTATTTATCCTTGCATGCGAGCAGGCTGGATGGGACAAATGGTTTGACCCAGCTTGCGGTCTTTATCGAGCAGGCTAAACCATCCGATATTGTTCCGCTCATATCAGAGGCATACGCCCTCTCTTCTCGCGAGAAGGAGGTTATAGAGCGGATCATCAAAGCATTTTCTACTAAAGAAATTGCTAAGTCTCTTCATATTTCTGCTTATACCGTTCAAGACCATTTAAAGTCGATTTTCACAAAAACCGGAGTAAACAGCCGGCGTGAGCTTTTATGGGAACTGTTTTCACGTCATAACTAATAACCAGAGGTTGATGTCATCTTCAAGGGGTCTTATTCTTACAAACTGGGAACGAGATGCTGGCTAATCCTCCCCAGATCACAACTCTAACGAACTGAATCATGCTTATTGTGAACAAAATCCCATGTTTTGAATACTAACGAACCTTATTGACGTTATCGCATGTTTTATAGGATGTTCTGAACTGTTTTTCTCGAAATAAGGACGCTGGAGTTCGCTACACTTTTAATTCAAGACAAATGGTTTAAATAAGAGCTGCTGGGTTCGTTAACTGAAAATAGTGGTGCAATCCAGATGGTAGTGAGTAGTGAGTAGTGAGCGCATCGCCGGCAGAGCAACGCTTAGGGATTCACGCAGTCTAAGCTCCATTAACAAAACAAAGCAGGGGCTGTCCAAAACGCACATAAATCTACGTTTAAGACAGCCCCTGCATTATTCCGCTTACCCTTGTTCAATCACACTTGGGTCCATATACACTAGTTCCCATAGATGATTATTTATATCTTGAAAGCTCCAGTTATACATAAATCCATGGTCAATTGGATCTTTAGCAGGTTTACCGCCAGCTTCCAAAGCCTTATTCACAATCTCATCCACTTGCTCTTTGCTTTCGGCGGATAATGTCAATATGACCTCAGCTGTTTTCGATGGATCTGCAATTTCTTTATCAATAAACGTTTGGAAGTATTGCTCAACCAGCAGCATAGCAAAAATATTAGGTCCGATGATCATACAGGTAGCTTTCTCATCCGTAAATTGGGGGTTGAACTCAAACCCTAATTTAGTAAAAAAATCGACTGTCTTATTCAAATCTTTAATCGGTAAATTCACAAAGATGTTTGCGGACTGAAAAGCCATAACCTATCACCTCTTAATTAGAATGCCCTACATGTGATTCGTCACTATCATAATAACCTACATTCTAGCTTTATTACTAGTGAATGATCGTTTGACGATTTCTTTTTTCATACCAATACACGCTCATTAATAAGCCGTTTCTTGCTTACTTTTCCGTTTTGCCTTCAAAAAACAAAGGACGCTTGCATTCATGAGTTCTCTCCAGCTTGTCAATTTCGACTGCGATTTCCTGAAGCCAAACCTCATCACCTGTCATGCTCGCCATATAGCCAAAATTATATTGTTCGGCAAGTCTTTGTGCATACTTGGCATTCAATTTCATGCAGGCGTTTAGCTCTGAGCTTTCTTGCTCCGTTAAGCTCCGTTTCTCCTGCAGCAGCCACAGCTCAGCAAGGCGCCAATGAACATTCATCATATCGATCATTCCCATCGTTCTATTAATGACCTTCTCCTCTATTCTTTCCCAGTCGCAGCCAAAATAATCTCCTTGCTATTAAAACTCACAAAAAATTAGTAGATTTGCTATAAAAAAAGAAGAGCCCGTCCCTCTAGGTCATTGGCGACCTAGAGAAACAGACTCAATATTTCATAAACCAGCATGATAACATTTACTTATTAAGCATCGTATACCGCGTTTCACGGAATGAGGCTTCACCTGCGCCCACCAGACCAGGCAAGCCTGCAAGGCTGGATACAGCTCCTGCAAATACGACTTGATCGTCCAGTCGAATGGTCAAGCAGCCGTTAACGACCGTACTCGAAAGCGTATGCCAGACCGTCCAATCGAAGTTTGCCGCATCTAAAGTAACGCTGGATAAAACAGATGCCTCCCCATCAATACATGACGATACGGTTACGGAACCGGCTGTACGATTCAATACCGCTTCTACCGAATTTCGCTCATCCGTATAAGCGGCATAGACGCCATATTCGGAACCGCGCTTCACGAGAATATCGGTATCAAAACGGTAAGCCTCGCCTGAGGCTCCATCGCTTAAAGAATCCAATAACCAAGCTGTACGCAGCCCTTGCTTGCTGCGGCAGTGAAGCTCGCCGCCGCTAACACGGCAGATGCCATCGCCGCTTGTCCGCTCTAGCTGCTCAGCAAATGCGGTGCTGCTCGCATCCGTTAACGCCAAATGGCGCGTAACCTCAAACCCTGCAAAGGAAGCAGCTGTATAACGCGTTTGTAAACCTACGCTGCCACTGGTAATCGGGAATCGCTTATCTATTACCGTAACCTCATCAAGCTGAATACGATAGTTGTCTCCTGTTTTCTCCACACGCAGCAAATGGTATACGGCGAAGTTAAAGCTCTCTGGCAAAGCATGCTCGATAGCTTCATGCTGAACGCCTTTATAGACGGCATGAGCACGTAGTACTCTACGTCCGACATCCAATAAGACCGACACGTAATTGCTTTCGTCCTGATATGCGGCATAAATGCCATATAAACCGCCGGTATGATCCTTCGACCATTTCACGCTTGCTTCAAGAACATAGTGGCTGTATGCAGACTTCGTGACCGCCCCGGCGATAACAGCACGGTTCGTCTGAAGGGCTTCGCCATTTGCTCTTGTCCAGCTGCCCGCAGCTGCTTGCCACAACTCGCCAAGACCTTCTTCCCTGCCGTCAAACAGATCACGGAATGTTGGCTGCGCCGGCGCTGTCTGCGGCGTATAAGTCGGGCCGGCAATATAGAGGCGATCACCGCTCCAAAGCAGAGGATCTGCTCGCATCGTCCGCTGCTCACGGTCCATGTCAAGAACATCGTCAGCATTCCGGCCATGGTAAAATACCCATGAATCCACGTTGTTTGGAGCTCTCACGACGGAATTGTGGCCTACGCCCTCGACACCATCATTTTTGCGAAGAAGCGGCTCGTATTGATCATCGGAAGGATACTTATTCCATTCCAGCTCATGAAGCGGCTGGCCTTTGCTGCCGTCTGCCACCGAATACCCTAGGAAATAATTTGGGCGTACATAAGCATTTCCACTGTACATCATGTAATGCTTCGAGCCGCGCTTCAAATAAAAAGCACCCTCGATCGTATGCCAGTCACGGCCGTCGCCAAACCGATTTTCCTCATAGATTTCCTCATCAATAGTAGGCAATACGACAATTTGCGGCTCACCGGCTGGCGTAACCATATCCAGCATTGTATCGACCAGGATGACTGTGCCCGCACGATCACGATCCACGCCCGAATATTCATTATTGGAGTAAAACATATAATAATCGCCTTGCTCGTCCTTCACAACATGCGCATCCAATGAAAACGTGTCATAAAATGTTCGCACGTATTCGAATGGGCCTTCCGGCGTATCTGAAACGGCAACCATCAATCGCTCTTCATGCACATCTTCTTCCGTAATCGGCATGGATGATACGTATAAGTAAAAGCGGCCATTCTCATATACAGCGGCTGGCGCCCAATATTCCTTATGCCCTTCCAATTGAAATCCATAGCCTAAGTGCTCCCAGCTTACAAGATCACTAGAGCGAAGCACAACTACGCCAGCTTTCGCGGTTGCATAGGTATAATAACGACCGTTAAATTTCAAAAGGTAAGGATCGGGATGCACGAGCGTCAGCGGCTCCTGTTGCCCTGCGCCCGCTCCGATCTTCAGCGGATTCAAATACGATGCGCCGCCATGATGCGGCAGTCCGATGTTTTTATCCAAAATAATAGTCCTCCTCTAACTTATCTAATAGCTCATTAATTAGCTTTTTACTGCGCCCGCCGTTAAGCCTGATTTCATTGCATTCTGACCGAACATATAAACAATAATGGAAGGAATAGTCATCAAAATAAGCGCTGCATAAAGCTGTGCGACCATTTCTGGCGTCTGATTTGTTGTACCCGTAAAAAATTGCGTAGCCAGCGTAACGGTATACATCTTTTCATCACGAATGAGGAGCAGCGGAATGATATAGTCATTCCATGAGTAGATAAATGTAAGCACTGCAATATTAATAATAGCAGGTATGCCAAGCGGGATCATGATCGTTCTGTACATTCGGAAGGATGTGCAGCCATCAATCATGCCCGCTTCCAGAATCGCATTCGGAATGGAATCGAAATAGTTTTTGAGAATAAGAAGCATGAAAGGTGCGTTGAATGCGACCAATGGCAAAATGACGCCTGAATAGCTATTCATAATGCCAAGTGTTTTTGCTGTAAAAAAGAGCGGTGACATAACCGCTGTCGCAGGAATAGCCAAGCAGGCAACCAGCGAATAAAACAGGACGTTTTTCATCTTGAATTGCATTTTTGAGAAGGCATAAGCAGCCAGTGTAGCTAGCAAACCTACTGCGAGAGTTGTGCATACCGCAATAAAAAAGCTATTGAAAACGACTAGGAAATAATTGACCTTTGGGTGATTGATAACGGCAAGATAATTGCCAAACCCATTGATGCCGAGCGATTTAATGACGGATTGTACAAGCGGATACAACCAAACGATCGCAACTATGGCTAACACGGCTTGAATGATCCATTTATCTAATTTGCGTAAATTAATAAACATTTGAGCTCACCCCTTACGGTTATAAATCACGTTGTTGACGGTTCGTATACTGAATTTGCAGCACGGCAAGTATGAGAGCGATGATGAGAATGGTAACTCCTGCAGCAGCGGACATCCCGCCATTAAACTCCTCAATCGCCTTCTTATACACATACGTAGTCAGAAACTCTGTCGAGCGCCCCGGTCCGCCGCCAGTAAGCAGCGATACGATGTCGAACGTTTTGAGCGAGCCGACAATACCAAGAATGACGAGTGTAGACGTTGTGCCGCCAACGAGCGGAACCGTAATTTTGAACAGCGTCCTCCAGAAGCCGGAACCGTCAATTTTTGCTGATTCATAGATTTCATCTGGAATGGCTAGAAGCGCTGAATAATATAGCGTCATACTAAAGCCCATCCATTCAAAAATATTGACGATAATAATCGACATGAGTGCATATTTGGGATCGCCAAGCCAGGATACAGCTAGAAAATCAAGTCCTATAGCTCGCAATCCTTCATTCAGACTTCCGAAGTTTGTATCCATAATGATACGGAATATAGCTGCAATAATGATCGGTGCCATAATGGTCGGTATGAAATAGACCGATCTGAAGATAGAATGACCCCGCAGCTTCGCGCGAAGCAGTATCGCCAGCATTAACCCAAGCGCCGCTTGAATGCCCACTGTAAAAATAAAGAACACGAGATTATTCCGCAGTGCGATATGGTAAGACTTATCGTCAAACAGCTTGATATAGTTATCAAAGCCGATATATTTCATCTCCGAGTCAATGCCGTTCCAAGAATGAAAGCTCGTATAAACCGTAAATCCTATGCAATAGTACAAAAATAAACCCGATACGATAAGAATTGGTAAAATATATAAATAAGCTCTCCATCCGGAAAGAACAGAACGATTGCCGTTCATGGTGTATCACCCCTTCATTTACCTATCAAATATAAGGTTTTGAGTATAAGAAAGAGCATGAATACCAACACGCATATCCATGCTCTTTATCTGCTCTAAATCTTATTGCTTGCTAAAATTCGAATCTACTTGCGGTCGATCCCGTCAGAAACCTTCTGGATATCTTTAAGCGAGGTTTCAATGCTTTTACCTGCTGCAACATCCTGCATCGCTACACCAATCGCATTCGTAAGCTCAGGGTAATCAAGCAGACGTTTGCCTACTGCATTTTCGATTGCATCGTTTACCGTTTTGATCGCTTCACGCTCGGATTCGAATTTAAATTGATCAAGCGATTGAATTTCAATGCCAATCTTAGCTGGTGATCCTTGAATGAAATCAGCCATAATTTGTTGGCCTTCGCCTTGTGTCATAAACTCAAGCAGCTTCCAAGCCGCTTCCTTGTTTTTGGAGTTTTTGTTGATTGAAAGTGCTGTATCTACGCTGGCAACCGCTTTGGATTCGTTTGGTCCGATTTGCGGAAGCAAGAAAATGCCCGTTTCATCGTTTTCAATCGCTGTTCCGTCTTTCTCTCCGCCTGGAAGGCTGAAGCCTGCATGCCAAGAACCAGTCAAGAACATCGCTGCTTTACCAGAATAGAAGTATTGGTCACGAGCATCTGGGTAAGTAGACAAGCCCAAAGCTCCGTCTTGCATCACTTTATCAGTGAATAGCTTGCTCCATGCTGTCATCGTGTCAACGAAAGCTTGATCGGTCCAAGCTGCTTTGCCTTGCTCTGCTTCATAGATTTTGCCTGGCGCGAATTGATTGCTAAGCGCTACGAACATATCAACGTCATGCCAAATGTCCTTCGCTCCGAAAGCTACTGGCACGATGCCGTTGCCTTTCTCACGAATAGTCGCATTTACAGACAACCACTCTTCATACGTTGTCGGCACTTTTGTAATGCCCAATTTATCAAAAATCGTTTTGTTGTAAAGAACAAATTCTTGGCCAGTCAAGTTAAGCGGCAGTGCAACCATTGTGCCGTCTTTTGCTCTTACTTGATCGATAGAAGCTTTAACGAACTTGTCCTGCCAGCCAGTACCCCAGTTCGTATCCGCAAGCGCTTCGATAGGCTCTAGCGTGTTGGCATATTGGTTCAGCATGCCTCCAACTTGCATACCAAGTAGATCCGGACCTTCGTTGGCAGCCATCGCTACTTGAAGCTTCTTCTGAAAGTCTGTTTGCTCGCCGCGCCAGTAATCTACTTTAATGTTCGGGTTAGCTGCTTCGAATGCCGCAATCGCTTTCTCCGCTTGAACATCCGTAGGAACCCAAGACCAGAAAGTAACCGTTTGCTGTTCCGTAGAAGTTGATCCACTATTCTTGCCGTTGTTTGTGTCTGTGTTTTTGCTGCCGCAAGCAGCAGCCGTCAATGTTAAACAAATGGATAATGCCAATACAAGCGCAAATCTAAAAGATAATTTTTTCATTGTTCCATCTCCCCTTAGATGTATGTTTGTCATCTTGCCTCTTCATCATAGAAAAGAAGAGCCCACACGTGGACTCCATTATTTTTACATTTACTCTATCTTTTTTACTTTTCACTCAAATAATTTTATTTTTGTTGTTTTTCATACTCGATTGGCGTGTTTCCAGTAATTTTTTTGAATACCGTAAAGAAATAATTGTAATTGTTAAAGCCAACCTGCTTCACAACATCCTTTAAATCAACATCGCCTGACCTGATCAGCAGCTTAGCTTGTTCCACTCGCACATGGTTGACATAATCAGCGAAGCCTTGACCGCATTCCTCCTTGAACATTCGGCTCAAATAAGAGGAATTGACTCCAATGACATCTGCGGCCTCCTGCAAAGTGATTGGCTCTGAGAATTTTTTCCGAACCCACTCCATAGTACGGCGGGTATTTTCAGAATAAAGATTGTCATGCACATATGGACGAAGCGCCTCGACAAGCTTCTTATACACCCCAACAATCCATTCCTTCAGATCGGAGAGCGTATCAAATTTACCAATCGCCAGATAAGGATTCTGGTCGCCCTCGAACAAATCCTTGTCTGCAATGCCCGCTTCCTTCGCCTTGCGATTAACAAGATGAATGAGTTCTACCGCAACCATTTGAGCCATTTTATGCGGTGCGCGCGCTTCATTCATTCGAGTAAACAGCTCTTCGATTTTGATGACCAGATCCTTTTCATTGGATGCTGCGAGAAGCGACAGCAATGTTCGCTCCAGCTTCACATCAACGGAGAAGCTTGCACCAGAGTCAGCCCCTGCCTTTCGCTGTATCCCCGGCCAAATGACGACATCGCCGCCTTCATAAAACCTCTCCTGCAGCGCTTTATCCGCCTCATTGAAGTATTCATGCAGCACATTCACTTTGCTGCACATTTCACTTACGCTGAAGCTTAACATGAGGTTAAGCTGCCGTTTTGCGCTTAATCTAATTCGGGAGAGCGCTTCCGATATAATCGTGTGCCAAATAAATTTGCTGTTTGTATCAAATGAAAATAAAATGGCAAACTTCCCATTTTCAATCGGCGTCATATAAGCGTTTCCTGTATCTGCAAGGATATTGTCTGTAATATCCATAAAAGTGCCCATAATATAGTCAAGCTCTTTGGCGTTATATTTATCATGAAGCATGCCCCGGCTATCCCACTCAGCAACGACGACGGTGAGCATCCTTAGGTTCAGAGCTAAATCAAGCTTGTCCATCTGCACGAGAAGCTCTTCTTCGCTATTGTACGTGTACTGAACAAGACTTCGAATGCCCCCCCTGATCAGCGTCGTTTGATTCTGCTGAATTTGCCGCTGCAAATCCAGCGTCTTCGCCTGCTCCTCCTGCTCTATCGCAAACCGCTCCCGTGCGCTTGCAAGGGCAGCAGCCAATGTTTCTGCATCCAGCTCATGCTTCAAAATATAGTCGACAGCGCCCTTTTTCATACTGTTCTTCACATAATGAACATCGCTGTAGCTGCTGATCGCTATCACTTGAATATGCGGATAATGCTCCTCCATATAACTGATCAGCTCTAAACCATCCATTCCCGGCATACTCATGTCCGTAATGACGATTTCAGGCTTTCGTTCATCCAAAAGCTTGATCGCTGCATAGCCGCCGCTGGCTTCTCCGCATAAATGAAAGCTGCCCGCTTCCCAGTTCATGATGTTTTTCAGCTTGCTCAACATAGGCAGATCGTCATCGACCAGCAAAACATTAATCATGCTTTTTGTCTCCCTTCACTTCAATCGGAATACGCACGGTTACCGTCGTGAATAAACCGGGCACGCTCTCGATTTGCAGGCCATAGCCTATTCCATAATGGAGCTTCATTCTCTCCTGTACATTTACAAGCCCAATACCGCTAAATCTAGACCGATTTTTTTCAGTGACTTTATTAAAAATAGTTTTCAATCGCTCTTGCTCGATGCCTACACCATTGTCTGACACCTGTATTACGATATGTCCATCATCCTCATATCCTTTAACCGTGAGCTGTCCTCTTCCCTTAAGCGGCTCTAAGCCATGAATGAGGGCATTCTCAACGATAGGCTGCAGCAAAAACTTCAACATACGCACCTGCAAAATCTCTTCCTCGATGTCGAATACAGCGACAAACTTATCGTAATAACGAAACTGCTGAATATTCAAATAATGCTCCAAATATTGCTGCTCCTCTTGAACGGTAACATACTCTCCGCCTTTGCCCATGCTGCTATGCAGGAGTGTAACGAGAGAGGTAACAAGCTGCTTAATATTGTCGGCTTTCTGTACATCTGCCAGCCATTTGATTTGATTTAATGTATTGAATAAAAAATGAGGATTGATCTGCGCCTGAAGCGCTTTAAACTCAAGAATCCGTTTCTGCTCCTCCGTTTGCTTCACATCATCTAGCAGCAGCCGCAAGTTGGTAACCATCGCGTTAAAGCCATGGCTCAGCTCCTCCACCTCATCGCCTGATGAAATGGCAATAGGATCAGATAAATTGCCCTCACTGACCTTCTTCATGGCCTGCCTTAAACGGCCGATATTAATCGTAATTTGATTGGACAAAATCGTAGCAACAAAAAGGGCAACAATGAGGGTCACCATAGGAATAATCATAATCGTATTGGCTGCTTTTCTGCTCTCTGCAAGCAGCTCACCCTGTGGAATTAGCCCCACTGTCGTCCAATTTGTAAAATCGGAAGTATGATAAATAACAAGATGCTTCTCTCCGTTTATGTTCATGCTCAGCTTGCCCGAGCTGCCCTTCAGCTCAGGGAGTACATCTGCATAAGCTGTATTTGAAATCGGCTGATTAATATCCTTGTTGCGCGGCGAGTAGACAAAATTCCCTTTTTCATCAATCAGAAACAGCTGACTTTTATTAGGCAGAGGGGTATTGAAAATGCGCTCAACAACCTCATAACTGAAATCAACCATGACGTAACCTGCAGCCTCCGAGCCGTCCATGATTGCCCTCGCAATAGAGACGACGTTTTGGTTCACATAGGAAGACACATAATTAAGTTTTTTATTGGAATGAGTCGTAATAAATATTTTGTTTCCTCTTTGCTCGAGCAGCTGCTCGAACCAGCTCGACTCCATAAATTCATTGGTTGGAACCGTGGCCCCCTGCGAGTAGCTGCGGCCTCCCAAACTCGCTACTTGTATGCTCGATATGTAATATTTGTAGCCATATAAACTAGAAATGAAGTTATCAAGCTTACGATCCTTCTCGAGTCGATTAATTAAACTTTCAGAGGGATCAGGCAAAAGCACATCAATCACGTTGGGCCGGTTGAGAGAAATGATCGTACTAATATAATCGATGTCCTTGAGCGTAAGCTCGAAGCTTTTATTCGCATCCAGAATGGTTCGGGACATAAAGCTCTCAGCCGCTTCGCGCTGGCTATCATAATATTTGTTGTACCACAACACGCTAACTATCGTCAGCGAAACAATGATTACTACAGAGAAGCTTGTGAATATCTTGGTGCGAATGCCGATTCTCATTCCAAATCTCCAATTCTATACATTTAGGCTTTTGGACTATATGATACTCCTCAACCTCGGACAGGACAAGCATGCTTTAAAAAAAGGAAAAGCTGATCGCATCGTTGCGACCAGCTTTTCTTGGCTTTCTATTCGAATAAGCTGACTGCCTTGCCCCGCACTTCTTCAAGCATCTTCTTTCGGGCTGCATCATCAATTTGCGGCACGCTGCCAAAAAAGATATGGCCAACTGACTTGATGCCGCAAAATTCATAAATACCCGTATCCGAAGTTTTTTTCAGCCCGTCGTACATGCCAGTCTGGCTGTAAATTTCCGAAGGCGTTCCATGTGTATTAATAATAAGCCCCTTCTTGCCTGCAAGCAGCTTGCTGATCGTTCCATCCTCACCATAGGCATAAGCGAAACCATACGAGAATACCCGATCAATGTAGCCTTTAATAAGTGCAGGCAGCCCCGTCCACCAAATAGGATATACCATCGTAAACGCATCCGCCCATTTCACATGCTCTTGCTCCGTTTTAATATCCATAGGTGTGTTGCCTTCGCGCAGCGCCTCAAAATCGCTGGCTTTGAGCACAGGGTCAAATCGCATCGCGTACAAATCTCGGACGACGACCTCATGGCCTTGCTCCTTTAATGATCCAATAAAAGCATCCACAATGGCGTTATTGAAGCTGTCTGGATTAGGATGACAATAGACGATTAAGTGCTTCATAAAAAGGCTGCACCTCCGTAAGTATATAGACATCAGTCAGCATTAGTGTTGCCTAATCATCTTGCAATATGTAATGCCTGAATGCTCTCTTTTCAAGCGAAAGCTTGCTTTGGTTTGTTTGCCCGCATCTAGGCATTCGCACAGTCCAATCGCAAGGAATTGGCATAGGTATAGACAGAAACCATGTATTTTAGGCTTGGAGGAATAGTTATGCACTCGTCTTTCCATACACATAGGTACCAGCCAGATCGGTTAGCAACAGACGAATATTTGCTTGACATGAAACAAGGAGATGTAACTGGTGACGGCATACCTGATCAGATTTATTTAATTGGTCATAAACCGGATGGACCATCCGGTATATTCGCAGATCATATTACGCTAGTCATTCAAGATGGATATTCACAGCAGCGCACAGTCGTTCCTTTACAAAACAATGCCGGTTATAATGCTGTCCTGCTGCTCGGCGACTTTGATAAAAATCAAATACCTGACATTTTGATCAGTATCGATTCCGGAGGAAGCGGCGGTTACGGCATTTTTTACATTTACTCCTTCGCTCACCATGCGCTTCACAAGCTGTTTGATTCAGACAGCTACAATCAACAATACAAGTTTCGCGTCCAGTATGAAGATATGTACAAAGTATCGGTATCAAGTGCTCAGCTTGATTTGCTGTTTATCATTGATATAAGCAGCAAAGGGGCCGCTTATTTAGCCACTTATTACAACGAAAACGGAATGCTGAAGCAGCCTCTGCAAGGCGAAGTGCTGGCTATCGCAGCATTAAATCCAATCATAACTGCCGAGAACCGGGCATCCTTCGATCTGCAGGCTCTTCAGCGCATCATTGGACCTACAAACGCTGATACGCTCGGTTATGTAGAGAATCTGCTGACATGGAATGGAAACAGATTTGATTCCTCTAGATTAAACGTCGCTATAATCGGTACTCCGCTCCAATCACATTTTTAAATTTTTTCAGATTGAATCGCTGACAATGATCGTTCGCCCAATCGTTGCTAGGTATTTCTGCATAACATGCATTAGCCCAATTGATAAGGAGTGATTTTGCATGGCATTTATGCCTCCAATAGGCCCTCAGGGGCCAATGGGACCGATGGGGCCTTTCGGACCATTTGGACCGCAAGGTCCACAAGGTCCACAAGGACCGATGGGACCAGGACAACAAGGTCAACCAGGTATGTCGGGTCCGACCGCTCCGCCACCACAATTCACGCCGCCGCAGCCAGCTGTTTCGTCATTTGCAGTTGATCCAGGCGCTATTTCCGGCTGTTTGTTCCGCAACACTTACGTATGGTTGGATAATGGTCATGGTTTCTGGTTTTTCCCTGTATTTGTTGGACGTACATCTGTCTCCGGTTTCCGTTGGTTCGGAAGATCATGGGGTTACACCGGTATAGATTTACGGAGAATCAGCTCTTTCACTTGCTTCTAAATGTTCATATGAACATAAAAAAAACGACTTCTCCTCATTTTCTGAGGAAAAAGCCGTTTTTTTAATTTCATTATGCTTTTGCCCCGCGAAGCATACTCTTCATGTAGCTGCTGCATGCGGTTATGAAGTACAACGTCTGCATCACGATATAAATGCCGATAACGACAAAAGAGTAAATCCAGTTAGATGATTCCATAATGTTGTCGAGTGCTTTCATCGCGAACAAGGCGTGACAAATGCCAACAATGACAGGAACAAAGAAGACGATGCCGACCTGCGTTACAACAATTTTGCGAATCTCGCCCTTCGTCATGCCGATGCGGACTAAAGCTTTAAACTGGGCTTGGTCTTCTTGCAGCTCGGTGAATAGCTTGAAATAAATCATGCTTCCCGATGCAATGAAGAATAGCAAACTAATGAACATACCGATGAATAAAGTCAAAGAAACCGTTTGATTCATTTCTTGCAGCGTTTTTACACGGCTAAAATCAGTTTGGGATTGAAATTGTTCTGGCACAAGCTTGCTAAGCTTCTCAACCGTAGCTGCTGTTTTCTCCCAATTGCTTAATTCATAGCCGTACATCACATAAAGCTCATCTTCCGGCACAATCGTTAGCAGCTGCATGTAGGAAAAATCATCCATTACGAAAGTAAAATAGTTGCTATCGAGATAATTCATTACATGCGCTTGTACCGAGCCGCTTATATCGAATGCCGTTTCCTTACCGTTAATGCTGCCTTTTACAGTACCTGCTTGTTCTCTTCCTTTTGATAAATAGGACTTTATAAGCGTTAGCTTGCCATTCTCAGGCTGAATGCTCGGCTGACCCGTCAATGCTGCAAGCTTGTTGTAGTCGGTAGCTGAAATAACCAAAGCAGCATAATCATAATCACGCGCCTTTTCGTCTCCCCATTTAACCGAAAAGCGATTCAACAGTACGCCAGCTGCCTTTGCTTCACGCACAATTTTGTAGCCGTCCTCTTTGACTACTTGTCTAAGCTTACCTGGGTCAATAACCTCATGTGTATTCAAGCCTTTTTCACTATAAGCTAGCGAGAAAGGAGAGTATTCTATCATATTTTTTTTGGCACCGATGTTCATCACATATACCGTCCCAAGGGCAGTCATAACGATTGCGCTTAGAATAGATACAATAAATAAAATACGCGCATTATCCTTTATCTTATAGCCGAGCTGTGCAAACACGATCATATTGGTCCGTTTATAATATATCGATGATCTTTTTTGAATATAGCGGAGCAGCAAAATGCTCAGCTGAGTAAAGAGAAAGTACGTCCCGATAACGACAGTAATTAGTATTGGCAAGGCTAGGAGCATGAAATTTCCATCGTTCATAACCAGAGCCATGCCATATGCAGCCGATAAGCAAACGACAGACACAGCAACCAGCCAAGGCGAGAATACGAGCTGTCCTTTTGGCTTGCGAGCCGCTTTCAGCAAATCAATAATTTCAGTTCGTCCAATGCGAAGCGCTGTCCAAATGGAGATCAGCATGAACAGAACAAAAAAACCGCCTGCCGTTAAGCCAATGGCTTTGATTGGAGCCGCAAAAGATATCGCTTCCTGCAAATTAAGAAGCACCGTTAGAGCCATAAAAAACAACTTGCTGAACAGCATGCCAAGACCGATGCCTACAGCGATGGCCAGCGCAGCGATCGCCGCATTTTCATAAATAACAAGCTTTCGTAGCTGAGCTTTTGTCATCCCGAATAAAGAGAACAAACCAAATTCCTGCTGCCTCGTTTTGAGAAATGCTGAATTAGAATAGAGTACAAACAAGAACGAGAAGATGACAATAATATATTCACAAAACACCATGCCTGTACGAATTTTTGATGCCGCCATAATGTGGCCGCTCGTTACTTCTGGATGGTATAGAAACGCTGCATAAATATAAAAGATCATAACAGAAAAGACGCTGCTCAGGAAAAATGCGCTGTACGACCGCCAGTTGCCCCGAATGTTACTAAGCGCGAGCGAACGGAACGTCATCAAAATTACCTCCCAGCACGCTGAGCGCATCTAATATTTGTTGGAAAAACGCTTGCCTGTTCGAGCCGCGGCGAATTTCCGAGAAAAACTTGCCGTCTTTGATGAATACGATGCGCTGACAGTAGCTCGCAGAGAATGGATCATGCGTTACCATCAATACGGTCGCCTTAAAACGCTCATTCATATCCTTCAGTGAATCCATAACATCCTTCGCTGATTTGGAATCGAGATTGCCCGTCAACTCATCTGCAAGCACGAGCGAAGGCTGATGAATAATAGCACGGGCGATTGCTGCGCGCTGCTTCTGGCCGCCAGACACCTCATACGTCCGCTTATTCAAGATTTGTTTGATTTGCAGCAATTCAGCGAGCGAATCCAGTTTTTGTTCAATTAGCTTCGGTGCCATGCCCTCCATTACGAGCGGCAAAATGATGTTTTCCTTGATTGATAATGTGTCTAGCAAGTTAAAATCCTGAAAGACGAAACCAAGCTCGCGGCGGCGGAATAAGGCCAGCTTCTTATCGGTTAGCTTACTTGGGTTTACGCCGTTGATTTCAATTTGACCAGAGGTTGGACGATCGATCGTGGACAATAAATTCAGCAGAGTTGTTTTTCCGCTGCCTGAGGGCCCCATTACCCCTACGAATTCTCCCGCTTCCACTTGAAGCTCTATATCCTCAAGCGCTTTGTAAGCGACGTTGCCTTTACTGCTGTATATTTTGCCAAGCCCTTCTGCTTTTAGTACGCTCATTGCTTTGTTCCTCCCCAGATCTATCTGTAATGTGCTTCATTACCGTTAGTATAGACGAGGGGAAGAGGTTAAACCCATCGATTTCCCTTTCATTCACACCCTGCCAACCTTACAAATTTGTCACCTAACCTGAGCTTCCGTTACCTCCGCTGCCCATAATATGAATGCCGCGCGGTTTGAATGCGACACTGACCGTCGTACTTTCTCCGAGAACCGAGGAAACGGTCATCTCATGACCTAACCGATTGCATACCTGCTTAGCCAAATAAAGCCCCATTCCTGTTGACTCGCCCGCCGTTCGTCCATTCTCACCTGTGAAGAAAGGATCAAAGATGCGTGGAAGATCATGCGGCGCAATACCAATGCCTTCATCAGTCACCTGCAGCCTGCCTCCTCCGCCACTGAACGCCTCCAATTGAAAGAGCAGTTTTTTGCCGCCTTCTTTGCTTTTACTATATTTGATTGCGTTGCTAATGAACTGATTAAGCACAAAGGTCATCCATTTCTCATCGGTTTCCACGAATGCTTCCCCCTCGACACGAGGGAAAATGGAGTAACGGATGCAAAGCTTCTTATGGGCGTTGATGACCGAGCGCACAAGCTCATGAAGCGCTACCTGCTTGACATGCAGGTCGATTTCAAACTTATCCAGACGAGCTGTATACAGCATCATCTCAAGCCCCCGCGTCATCCGATCGGATTCCTCCTGCATACTTAGCGCCAGCTGCTGCTGTTCCTGCTGCGAGGACGAGTTCTGCTGCAAAACCTCCTGTGCGAGCAAATCGATGACAGATACAGGCGTCTTCATATGATGCACCCATTGCAGCACAAAATGATTATGTATTTCCTGCTGCCTTCGATATTTGCCAAGCTCGTTCAAATAAGCCCTGCTCTGCTCCTCCAGCATTTTAGCGACAAGCTTCTGCTCCTGTGTCACTGTAGCTTGTACGATTGTTGAAGCTTGCAGTTCTTCAGACCGTGCAATCGCCTCTAACATTTGCTTAAAGTACGTGCGCTGCCGCAAATAATCAACGACCAGCCACGTCCCTAGCAAAAATAAAGCAATAACAATAAAATAATAAATCGTACCCAGCTCGACTAACCCTGGGTATCGCTCACGCTCAAGGAGAAGCAAGGTGACGGCGAGTAAAATAATTAAACAAGCCATAAATATAAATAACAGACGATCACGTAAAAATAACGCCAGCGATAAGCCTCTCATCGTGACGTTTCTCCTACTGCATTTTCGATTACGAGCTTATAGCCCTGTCCCCGCACCGTTTCTATCGCTTTAGGAAGCCCAAGCTCCTCCAGCTTTTTCCGAAGTCTGGTCACATTGACCGTAAGCGTATTATCATCGACGAATTGCACATCATCCCAAAGCGCTTCAAGCAGCTGCTCCCGCGAAACAACCATGCCTTGCCGCTTCATCAAGCATTCAGCCAGCAGCTGCTCGTTTTTTGTCAGCTCAATGCGAAAGTCTCTCCATTCAAGCTCATTACGGTTCAAGTAAAGACGGAGATCGCCAGCTGACAGCTCCCCTGTTTGCGAGGCAACGCCCGTTTCTGCTGCTGCAGACCCGGATGCCGCATATTCCCCGTAAGCTCGCCTTAGTACACTCTTCACCTTTGCCATTAATAAATCCAAATGGATAGGCTTTGTAATATAATCATCGCCGCCGTTCTCTATAGCCATAACTTGATCCATCTCGCCAGCACGGGCAGAAATAAAAATAATAGGGAGGCTTGAACGTGTTCGAATTTGTCTGCACCAATAATATCCATCATAGTAAGGCAAATTAATATCGAGCAAAATGACATGCGGATCAAAAGCCTCCAGCTCCGGCATAATTTCACGAAACTGTGTAACAACGGCTGCCTCAAATCCGTATTTATCCATATTTTTTTTGAGAATTGAAGCAATCTTATCGTCGTCCTCTATGATGAAAACTCGATACATGAAATTCCTCCTATAGGTTTACGCCTTTTCCTTCCGAATTCTTATCTTTAGGAACAATTAGCTTTACCTTTGCTCCTTTGCCAGGCTCCGAAACAATATCCAAATAACCGCCGATGCTGCGAGCTCTCTCCTCCATGCTGAATAAGCCTACACCGTGGCCGATGCGATCAGGACTGAAACCGAGCCCTTGATCTGTTACGCTGACGACGACCTCTTCCTCCAGCTCCTCAACCACCACTTCAGCCTCGCCTACATCGGCATACTTCGCGATATTCGTTAATGCTTCTTGAATGACACGATAAATAGCTGTTTCCTTCATAATGCCCAGCCTGCTCTTTAAATTGCATGTGAGCGTCAATCGAATGCCAAAATGCTGTGAATAATTGTCCACATAAGTTCTTATTGCCGGAACGACACCTAAATCATCGAGAACTGATGGCCTCAGCTCCCAAGCCAGACCACGAATATCCTCCATCACGCCTGATACATCGCTGCGAAGCGTGCCCAGTTCAGGAATATCATCGTGATCTCCAATGATGCGGTCAAGCTGAATAAGCAGCGAAAAGAGACTTTGGCCAATCCCGTCATGCAGCTCTCTCGATATTCGTTTTCGCTCTTCCTCTTGAATTTCAATCACCTTAACCATCATTTCCTTCAGCTCTTGCTCAGCCCGCTTCCGCTGCGTCACTTCACTGCGAATGGCTAAATATTGATAAGGGTTGCCCGCTTCATCAACGAAGGGAACAATCGTCGTGTTAACCCAGTAGTAGCTTCCGTCCTTGGCACGATTTTTAATTTCGCCACGCCATACTTCGCCGCTTGAAATAACTTCCCACAGCTTGCGGAAGAAATCGCGCCCATGAAATCCGGAGTTAATAATCCGATGATCCTTGCCAATTAACTCTTCACGGCTGTACTTAGAAATTTCACAAAACTTATCGTTTACATATTCAATGCGGCCTTTATGATCCGTTACCGCAACGATTGACGATTCATCCAGTGCAAACTTCACATCTGCAAGCTGCTTAAGAGATTGATTAACTTGCATAAGCATCGACTTATCGTCAATCTCATCCTCCAGAACGGATAGAAGATAATCGACGTCTGATCCAATCATTCGCCGAAAGTTGTTACCGCCATGCTTAATCAAAATGCAGCAGCCCCTTCTCTAGCGCAAACTTAATGAGCTCCGGCCTTGTTCTAAGCCCGAGCTTATCCATCACATGGCTTTTGTGAGTCTCGACTGTCTTTACGCTAATAATTAAACTTTCTGCTATTTCCTTATTTGAGTACCCTTTGGCGATCCAGCCCAAAATCTCCTTTTCGCGCTCAGATAACGTATTGTAAGGGCTGTTGTCCTCCCCGCCTTGCTTCAGCTTGACGAGATATTCGCTCATCAACCGCTTGGTAGCCGTAGGATAAAGATACGCATTTCCTTGCGCTACCGACTGGATAGCTGATATGAGCTCATCATGAGGCGCATTTTTCAAAATATAGCCTGAAGCTCCGATATGAATCGCACGGAACAAATATTCGTCATCGTCATGCATCGTCAAAATAAGAACCGCCGTCTCAGGCAGCAGCTTCTTCAGCTCCGTCGTTGCTGTCATCCCGTCTTTGCCATGCGGCATACTAAGATCCATCAATACGACATCCGGCACTAATTGCTGTGCCATCTGAATGGCTTCGTCCCCTTCCGAGGCTTCCCCTACTACCTCGATATCATGCTTGCCGTGCAGCAGCATTGCTAGACCCGATCTGACCATGGCATGATCATCACAAATAAGCAGCTTAATCATCTTGTTCTCCCCTCACTGGAATGATACCTCTGTCGATATGAGTCTATCATTTCTATTATCTATACTAGTATAGCTTACATTAGGCAGTGAATTGTATTTATAGTCAAAAAAAGCCATCATCAAACGAGCATTGATGAAAGCTCTACTGTAATATGTGAAGCCTTCTCCAGCTCTTCGGCGACATAGGTCTTCTCCGAGCGTCTACCGATAAGCAGAACGCCGCAGATGCCTTTAGGCGTTTGAATGGGTACGCTTGCAGCAATGCGCAGCTGCTCCGTCAGCAGAATCGGCTCTCCTAACTTGAACCGCACCGTATCGGTCATAGCCGAGCTTGTGCTTGCGGTTCTGCCGGAGCGTATCGCCGTACCGGACAAACCCGCAGACGACTTCTGCTCAACTAGCGGTGTGCGCTCACTTATGCTGCCTGACGCCTTGGACCAGCGCAGCTTACGTTTGCCCGTATCGATCAAGCCGAGTATAGCGAAATCGCTGCCTGTCTCCCTCTTCAATCGCTCGATGTATGCAGCGATTTCCGCTTCTATCGTCTTCATCCTCATTCCTCCTTCAGGAAATACAAGCAATCTCTAACCTTATTATAAAGCTAAGAAAATGCTTTGTATGTCAGGGAATTCCCTGAATTAATGCCATCCAAACCATCATTGCCTTAAGTGCACCGCGATTTCGGCATAGAAAAAAGGAGCCCTTTTACAGGCTCCTTCTTCGACGGTGTTTGATCGTACGAGTCTTCACATCTAACACTTCACATTGTTAAGATTACTTGGGCACCGCTTGTACACATTCCGTTTTAATGGATTGCGCTTAGCGTGTGTGTTCAGAGATGCTCTGCGACACAACCCCTCGCTTTCATAAAAGCTTAGTGATTAAATAAGTTCCTCCTGCAGCCCTAGCACCAAAAGGTCCAACGGAACCACACCTCTCTTCACACCGTCAAATCTAATATGCACATCATTTTACTGCCTTATACCTGTTTTGAAAATTTTTTTATGCCTGCATTCATCCCATAATGATTAGAAGTTCTCCTGCGTTTGAACAACAATAAGGCTGGATGACTCTTTCTCTGCATCGTGTTGAGCGCTCTTCTGCTCCGCTTCATTTTTGCTTAGCAAATAGAACATTTCGCCGGCAAAAAATACGATCGTAAAACCAATGACTAACATTAGCTTAATCGTCGTCGCTTTATTTCTTTTCATCATTTCATTTTTTTCTGTTTTCATGGTTGTCCATGTTCTCTTGTCCTTTATTGCCGTGCTCGCCAGGTGACCGCAAGCACATTGGATCGGTGAATGGAACGCATAGCCTTCTGAGGAAATCGTATAGTTGTCTGTTTGAACTGTATGCTTTCTATTGCATGATGTGCAGCCTACCTCAATAAACTGTCTATAATCACGAATAAATTTCATGCGCTGTTATCCCCCAAGATGATCGATTTATAGACTTAAAGCCAAACCGACAACAAAAAAAACTTCCGGAATGCATATGAATTTCATACGCATTTCGGAAGATAACATTCACCGCTCGTTATTAGCACTCGCCTGCTGCAGCTGGTTTTCCTGCATCCTTCGCTGTGCGGAACGATGAACCGCAGCCGCAAGTTGCACTTGCATTCGGGTTCTCGATCGTAAAGCCGCCGCCCATTGCCGATTCCTTAAAATCGATAACAAGACCATTTAAGTATTTAACGCTGTCTCCATCTACAACCACTTTAAGGCCTTCCATATCTAGAGCCTTATCGCCTTCATGCTCTTCATCGTCAAAGCCCATGCCGTAAGAAAAACCACTGCAGCCGCCTTCTTTTACGCCTATGCGCAAGAACATCTCAGGGCCGCCCTCTTCAGCAAGCATTTCTTTTATTTTGTCAGATGCTGTATCACTGATTGTGATCATGCTACATCCCTCCGTTTATCCATCATTCGTTTTAATTGCTGTTTACTTTTCACTTACTTATTTGTAGTATACTCCAGTTTGTTCAGTTGCTCAATAGAAGCATGCCCACAAATGAAATTTACAATTTGTGTAAATGCCAATACTTTTCTTATTGCCCCTGCTACGTATGAGGTTTATAATAGTTACAGCTTCTTTAATCGGAAAAGAAAGTTATTTTTTTCACAAACTACTTAAATCAGGAGGCTTAGCCATGAACGTTATAATACCGACAGAGGATACAAAGATGCAGCACATTATTGAAAAAGTGCGTCATGGGCAGCGTTTAACGCTTGAAGATGGTGTTTTCTTATATCAATCAGACGATCTGCTTACAATTGGACAGCTCGCAAATGAAGTTGCCCTGCGCAAAAACGGCAAGAAGGTTTATTTTATTGAGAACATGAGTCTTTACTTTACGAACGTTTGTGAAGCCCATTGTGCATTTTGCAACTTCCGCAAGGATGAAGGCGAGGAAGGCTCCTACACGCTTAGCGGCGAGCAAATGATTGAATATGTAGAACAGCATTTCCACCCTGGCGTTCGGGAATTCCATATCGTAGGCGGTCATAATCCGAATGTTCCTTTCCAATATTATGTAGATTCTTTGAAAGCATTAAATGAGCGTTATCCCGACGTAACTCTTAAGGCTTATACAGCAGCGGAGATCGACTTTTTCTCCCGAATCAGCGGCTTGACTTACCGCGAGGTGCTTGAGGAGCTCATGAAAGCCGGCCTGAAGTCGCTAACAGGCGGAGGCGCAGAAATATTATCAGATCATTACCGCAAAAAAATGCGTGTAGACAAAGCCGACGTTACCCAATATTTGCAGGTTCACCGGACTGCTCATGAACTAGGCCTGCGCACGCACACAACCATGCTGTATGGTTCAATTGAAACGAAAGAAGACCGCATCCGCCACATGATGCATATTCGTGATCTTCAAGACGAAACAAACGGCTTCCAAGTATTTATTCCGCTTTCTATGCAGCCGATTAATCCAAGAGCCGGCATTCGCAGACGTAATTCAGCATTCGAGGATCTTAAGACGATTGCAATCAGCCGTTTGATGCTCGACAACTTTCAGCATATTAAAGCTTACTTTATTAACATTGGTGTACAGCTTACTCAAGTTGCATTAACGATGGGAGCATCGGATGCGCATGGCACGATTGTGAAGGAAAAAATCAGCCATGCTGCAGGTGCCCTAACTCCTGAAGGCATAACGCGCGAAGATCTCATTTGGCTCATTAAAGGCGCAGGACGAATTCCGGTGGAACGCGATACTTTTTACAATGAAATTAAAGTTTACGAGTGAGTAATCTACAACACGAACGCACAAAATAGACCATCATCAAGAAACGTGGAGTTGGAAATCATATGAGAAAACTTATTATTTTGGGCGGAGGTTATGGCGGTCTTGCCATAGCTAACGAGCTCTTAGAAAAACAGTTGCCGATCGATGTTTCCATCGTACTGATTGACCGAATGCCTTTTCAAGGCTTAAAAACGGAATATTACGCGCTTGCTGCTGGAACCGTCTCAGACCTGGAGCTTCGCGTAAAGTTTCCGGTTGATCCAAGAATTTCACTCGCTTACGGCGAGGTCTCCGATGTGGATATGGAGCTGAAGCTTGTTCATATCGAAGGTCAAGAATCGATGGAGTATGAATGGCTTGTTATTGGCCTAGGTTGTACGGACAAATATCATGGGATTGAAGGCGCTGAGCAGTATTCTACGAGCATTCAGACCTTCTCAGCCGCTAGACAAACCTACGCTCATCTCAATGACGTTAAACCTTATGGCCAAGTGTCCATTGTAGGCGGCGGGCTAAGCGGTGTCGAGGTTGCAGCGGAACTGCGCGAGAGTCGTCCTGATCTTAACATTCGTATTTTGGATCGCGGGCCTAAGGTGCTTTCGGCTTTCCCGAGCAAGCTGCAATCCTTTGTAGCGGAGTGGTTCGGAGAGCATCATGTTGAAATGCGCGGCCATGTCGGACTTACAAAAGTCGAAGGCGGCATTTTGCATGATGGCAATTCTTCAACACCTATTTATACAGATGTAACGGTATGGACAGCAGGCATCCAGCCTGTACCGCTCGTGCAGCGAATGGAATTGCCGAAGGATAATCAAGGCAGACTTATCATTAATGAATACCATCAATTGCCCGATCATACCGATGTATTTATCGTTGGTGACTGCGCAGCACTGCCGCTGTCGCCAAGCGGTCAAGCCGCAGGTGCCCAAGGCAAGCAAATTGCCGAGGTACTGCAGGCTATCTGGCATGATAAGACACCTCGTCTTGGCAAAATCAAGCTAAAAGGCGTTCTCGGTTCACTCGGCAAAAAAAGCGGCTTCGGCTTGATGGGCGGAACCGCTATTATGGGCCGTGTGCCACGCCTTGTTAAGAGTGGAGTGCTTTGGAGATCTAAACGTCACCTAGGCTAGTACAACGTATTACAAATCATCGAGCAGCTTATCCAGCGCATCTTGATCTGCCTTTTGCTGCTCAATGGCTTTCAAAATATTGTCGTGCAGCTCGTCTACCGAGTCTGCGGATACGATTGCACCCTCAACTAACGCAAATGGGTTTAAATAACATTCGCCGCAGTTGCCTAAGCAGCCATATTCGGTTACTTCGTATTCATCATTTTGCTCAAATAATTGCATTATACGATCAGTGCCGTGGTGCATATTACTGGCACAAAACTCAATCATTGTTTTAAACATGAGGCCTCACCTAACTTTACTAAGTTACTATCCATTTTCAATTGCTTCACTTTGTACTATAATAGGGGAGAAAGGAGATGATTGCAATGAGTGAACAAGTACAAGACACGATGTACGATGAAGTATTGGACGTACTCGATAAGCTTCGTCCGTTTTTGCAGCGCGACGGCGGCGATGTTGAACTAGTCGATGTTGAAGGCGGCATCATCAAGCTTCGCCTAATGGGTGCATGCGGAAGCTGCCCAAGCTCGACGATCACGCTTAAAGCGGGTATCGAACGCGCACTTCTTGAAGAAGTTGAAGGTGTAATCGAAGTCGTTCAAGTATTCTAAAAATATAAGAACGAATCATGATTGCTCTAGGCATGACAAATGATGAAGAGTCTTATCGACAGCATAGGAGCAAGCTCCGAAGCTTAACGATAAGACTCTTTTTTTTAAAATCCTATAAGATCAGAACATCCCTTTAATATTGGCGACGATTGGATCAAAGCCGCCCGTGACATCAATTACATTGCCCGTTAAGAAATTCGATTGCCGGTCACATAGAAACAGCACCACACGCGCTACATCCTCGCCAGTACCTGGACGTCCGATCGGCGATTCTTTATCGTAGTCTTCCTCAACCTCAGCAATAGATCGTTCCTTGTTGACGCCCCGGATATCTCCAGGCCCAATTAAATTAACGGTAATGCCATGCGGTGCTTCTTCGACTGCTAACGACTTCGTAAACGAGACAAGTCCTGTCTTCGCAGCGGCATATACCGCTCGATGCGGCCAAGCCCGCGCTTCTCCTGCATGTCCGAAGCCAAAGTGAACGATACGTCCCCATTTGCGCTCTCGCATGCCAGGCAGCAGGCGATGATCCAGCAGCATAACGCCTAACAAATTGCCGTGGAGCAGTCTAATAATAGTCTCTTCATCATATTCGCTGAATAGACGCCGCTTGCGGACAAATGGGCCTGCGTTGTTGACCAGTATATCTACGCCGCCAAATGAACGCTCAGCCTCGTCAGCAAGCCGCTCAACGCCCTCAGTCGTAGCAATATCAGCTTGCACGGTAATTGCCTTTACACCAAGCTGCTCGATCTGTGCCTTTACCTGCTGTGCTTCAAGCTCGCTCTCGTAGTAGTTAATGACAACATTGCAGCCTTGCTCAGCAAGCTGGAGCGCCGTTCGTTTGCCGAGTCCCTTAGCGCTGCCTGTTACTAATGCTGTTTTCCCTTTGAGTCCCACGAGTTTTCCCCCCTCGGGATTATGGTTGCTTGTTTCGCATCAATCCGCATGCGTATTGATACGTGAGCAGCAGCGATTCCATCGCTAAATATAGACCCTGCGTCAAATCAGCGGATTGCTCTGCTACATTTTCCAGCTTGATCTCTTCACCGTACATACGGCTGCTTTGAATAAGATCATCCTGCATCTCCGAGTTCATAAAATGAATCTCGGTGTTTCTGCGCTTGCGCATCCTTGTTGTTGATTCCTTGTATTTCTCCTTCACATCATTCAGCTTCCAAGTAAGCCCTGGATGAGCTTTCTTCTCCCGCATGTTGCGCAAAACGGTGAAATAGGAAAAATGCGGCTTTATCCGCTCCGTTCTCATATCGAGAAGTTCATTAAGGAACGTACCAAGCTTATCCAGCAAAGAAAATACACGGATAAAAGCGTTTTTATCAAAGTAGATATAACGATTATAATGGATACGTTCCTCATCTGTCATTTGTTTGAGAGATGAGGAAGTAATTTTATGTTGAAAATGAAGGGCGACATAATGGCTTTGCTCTAGCTCGTCCAAAGAAGAACGAAGTCCAAGCGTCCAAATCTCATATTTGCGCAGCTTTTGAACGTCAGCTCCGCTCTCAGCCATTTTTTTGGACAAAATGGAGATGAACTGATCCATGAAACGATACGTTTCTGCAAGGGTTCCTTCCGCTTTTCTTAAGGGTTCATCAAACAGGAAACGCAGCATCATCGAACAGTCCCTTCTACATTAACATGCCTATTGCTGACTTTGATCATTTCAAATGCTTTTACTATCCTTTGCGCCCTTCTCTGAGGCGCCATGAACGAATTAATATGTCCATTAATAATCCAAACAATCCGGTTACAATCAGATTGTGCAATAAATTGGTGAACAGAAACCACTCTGAGTTTGTAATCGTAGCTGTCAAAAGCGCGCCGCTGAAAATTTGAGTAATGACAAGTCCGAGCGTCCACGCAGCAGGCTTCGTTAAACCAGCTCCGCCATGGCTGACCTTACGAATATGGAGATACAATCCTGCAAGGCTGATACCAAGCAGCAAAGCAGCCACACGGTGGATAAATACCGCTCCTGTTGCTCCGCTAATCTCTGGAATCACTTCACCGTTACAAAGCGGCCAGCCCAGACATCCGCCGCCAGACTCCGTATGCCGAATGAATGCTCCCAAATATACAACAACGTAACAAAAGATAGCCGTAAGCAGGACGCGAGGGAAAATAGAACGCGGTACTTTAAACTCCACTGGCGGTCCGTCTTTCGCTCTAAACGTCCAAATGACTAACAACAGTGTTGCTGCAAAAGCGATTAATGAAATACCAAAATGTATGGCCATAATAGGTGGCGATTGAGGCCACATGACGGCGGCTGCCCCCATTAACGCTTGGATGATTGTGAATAACAATGCACCGCCAGCATAAAAAAATGGCTCTTTGTAGCTGTTTCGGTTTTGCCTAAATTTACGGAACATTGCAACGGCAGTAGCGAGAACAAGAAGACCTTCAAAGCCTGTCACAAGCCGATGTGAATATTCAATCATGGATTCAATTGTATAAGCAGGAATAAATTTGCCATGACACAAAGGCCAGTCATCACCGCAGCCTCGTCCAGAATCCGTATTCGTCACTAATGCTCCGCCGAGCAGTACAAGAAGCATTCCGATGCACGCAGCGAGAGCTAACGCGCGAAAACGCCCGGTTACCATAATAAAATCACCTTATTTCATGTTTTAATAACAGTTCAATTATAGCCATAAAAAAAGGCAAAAGCCATGTTGAAAATGTGACACTTCAAGTAGAAGCACTGAAAAAAAGGAAAGCCCGCGCTGAGAGAATGAATTCTCTAAGGCGCGGACTAACGATTACTTTTGAGCCAGCGCGTCGCTGACTTGGATGGCACGATCGACGAATTCCTCGATTTCCTCGCGTGATTTGCGCAGCTTGCTAACGAATCTAACTAGCTCCTTGCTTTCACGGAAAGCGATAAAGCTCGGTATGCCCAGTATGTTCAGTTCGGAGCAAAGATCAGGTAGATCGTCGCGATCCAGCTCGATGAAAGTAACCTTGCCTTCATAATGACGTTCTAAATCCGGCATAAACGGATCGATAAAATGGCAATCCTTGCACCAAGTCGTCTTAAATACTGCAATCGTGAGCCCTTCGCTTGCCACTGCTTCGCGGAAAGCCTCATCTGTCGTTAACTTTTTCATCTCGCACCTCTGCACATCGTTGTATTTAACTTGATCTTATGCTGCTTATACTTCCCGATCCAGCGTAAATATTCTCATGTCATCGCCCATGTCGATCCAGCCAATCTTTGCTTTTAATGCTGCAGCCAAATTACGCGCTGGAACATAAGTCGTACCGTTAATAACGGTTACCGGGAACGCCCATTTTACATTTTTACCGTTAACGACGGCTGTATCGCTGCCATTTTTTAAAACAATGGTCGTATTTGTAGCTCCATCATTAACTTTTAAGCTTTTCGTTTTTGCGTCATACGTCAGAGTAGCACCCAACTGCTCAACCGTATCGCGGAGAGGAATAATTGTAATATTGTCGGCAGTCAAAATCACTGGATTATAATAATCAGAAGGATACCATGTGATGTTCTGCTTGCCGATATGCAATTTATTTTTCAATAAATCATAAGCAAATGATTTTTCATCAAATTGCTTCAAAACTTGATAACCTTGCATGCCAAGAAGCTTATCTAAAGAAATATCCGTCTTGGATGCTACAGGCGCATCTGCCTTTACAGCGCCGTTTACATTCCAAGTTTCGCTCTCAACCTTGATTGTCAGCCCTTTAACCGGCAAAATACCATATTCTAGGTCCACAGCTGGAACATAAGAAAGCTCATAGGCTTGTTTCCGAATATCTAGCTTATTATCGAAATAAACATCTGCTTTGATGGTTAAGTCCTTGCTGAAAATTTCGTCTAATGTTTCATCCGGCTCTTCCTCAAGCAGCTTCAGCTCGCCCTGCAGCTCCGTTAAGAGAAGAGCGATAGCGTCCGTTGCTTCCTTGATCGCTTCCTTAGGATCCTCGGCATCTAATCCGCTGCCTTCAAACGGGTTAATCGTACCTGCAGCTGCCCACACATTTGGATTGCTCTGAAGAATCTCAAACACGCCTGTTATCATCTTGTCTAAACCAGCACGATCAGCAACAAGTGCATCAACATATTTTTTCACCCATGCCCAAATTTCAGGACCATCGAGGTCAACATGCACTTTCATCAATGAAGTCGGTGAACCATTAATGGATTCATTTACTGGCTTCACTTCAATTCGTTCTGGATTTGGCAGGTTATGTATAACATACGAGCCAATGGTATCCAGCATCTGGTGGCCAAGCGCAGTTAGCGCCGCTTCATCAACTGCCGGAGCTTCAGCAGATGCTGCTCCCGCTGGCAAGCCCGTCAAATCTGATACCCCAGTCAAACCAAGCAAACCCTCGCTCGTCAGATCAAGCACAAAAGGATGCTTCGCTCCCTCAAGCTC
This sequence comes from Pristimantibacillus sp. Z349TD_6, assembly GCF_056173205.1. NCBI lineage: Bacteria > Bacillati > Bacillota > Bacilli > Caryophanales > Paenibacillaceae > Pristimantibacillus (SeqCode) > Pristimantibacillus sp. Z349TD_6. The sequence continues at coordinate 6,053,916 of NZ_CM149662.1, forward strand.
CATCACAGCAAGTTTGTCAGACATTTTCAATGAGAATTTAATGCTTGCCGTTTCTCCAAAAACGAGGCTTCCATCCATGGAGATATTTGAGCTGTCCTGCGCTTTAACATGATCCAGTTGAAGCTTCATATTGGAAACCAGCTTCATAATGGCAAGTTCTTCTTCAGGAGCACCTTCATAGGCTTCCTCATCTAGCAAGAGCTTAAATTCTAGCGATTGCTTGCTTTCACTTGAGGTAACTTTAAGCGAGTTTTTGAGCGCCGTATTAAAATCAAGATTGGAAACCGCTTGACAACCGGCAACGAAAATAAGTGTTAAAGCTAATAAAAGAATCAATAACTTGCTTGGTCTTGCAAAAAATGATTTCATTCACTCGTCTCCTTTGTTATCGAACATCAATAAGCAGGTTATTGTTATTCACAAACTCTACTCATTGTACAGGAGACTCTATTTGTTGTAAATGTATGGAAAGCACTAGTTTTGTCGAATTTTCAAGCCTTTTACAAGCAGCCATTACGACTGTTTTGTTTGGATTTCCACTTGCTTTGTATCACGACGCCAATTGATTTTCCAATCATAATAAGTTGCAATGTCTCGCAACGCAATCATTTGCACCTCAGTACCAGATTTCTCGGAGAAATGGATGTCAGGAACCTCTTTCTCGTCTATAAGCAGCTTAGCAGAATGATCGCCCTTCAACTTACGGATAAGCTCTTCTTCGGTTTCACCTGCTCTTGCCCCATTGATTCGGAAGCCATTGTGATGAAGCTTAGCGTTAATGCCTTCTTTCGTCGTAAACGTAATAGGTATACCTACCGCTTTGGTCAGCTCCAAAACAGCTTCACTATAAGCACCATATGGAAACGCAAGCGCACTCACCTTATTGCTGAGTTCACTCTTCAGCCGATCCTCAGCCCTAAGCAAATCTTTTTTCAACCGTTCAACGTACTCCGCCTTTGTTTCCATCTTTTTCTTTTGTTTATCATAATTAAGCTTGGACATGACAGGCGCTTCATTACCGTGTTCGTTCACTGCTCCATAACGATGCATATCAAAAGTGTGGCTCATAAAGCTCATTCCCGCTTGCTGCATTTCCCTCATCTGATCCCAAGTCAGCTTTGGCGTTCCCGGCTTCGTACGGTCATCGATCGTCGAGACGATTACAAAGTTGACAGCAGGATAACCGTATTCCTTCAGAATCGGATAAGCAAGCTTATAAAAGCTTTCATAGCCGTCATCAAATGTAATCAACAGCGCATTGTCCGGCACATGGCCTTTTCCTTGCATGAAGTTAATATATTGTTCAATAGTAATAACTTGAAAGCCGTTTTGCTTCACAAGCTGCATTTGTTTTTTAAATCGCTCCACAGCAATAATGCCATCAGACTGAGGTTTTATTGCGATATCATGATACATAAGGACGGCGACCTGCTCTGAATAATAAACACTCTTTTTACTGGAAGACATACTGAATAAATCAAACTGCTCGTCAAACGCTTGCTCCAAATATTGCGCCGATACCATCAAGCGGTCGTTTTGAATCATAGCAGGCGCCTCGCCCTCTAGCTTTGTACCATTTACTATCAATTGAACGCTGTTTACCTTGTTCTCATTTGAACATCCTGTCAGCAGCCATCCAACCATCATAGCGACAGCAATGACGATTGCTAGCGCTGCTTTTTTCTTTTGATCCATTATGATTTCCCCCTCAACTACCCAACTAATGGATAGTGTAGAGGAGAAATCTTATCGACTGCGTTTATAGCCGCTTAACATATGCTTAAAGAAATCTTAAGTTTCAAGATGCGCCAACGGGAAGCTCATCTCGAATATCGTTTCCTTAGTGGAACTGCTAACCGATATTCGTCCATTTTGCGCTTCGATAATACTTTTGGTAATCGCGAGTCCAAGGCCCGTTCCTCCAGACCCCGATTCAGAAGATCGTGATCGGTCAACACGGTAGAAGCGGTCAAAAATAAAAGGAACATCTTGTGCCGGAATTTGCTCGCCGTAATTAATAACTCGAATGACAGCTCGATCTTCTATATTCTCGATCTGCAAATCGATAATTTTGCCTGTGCTGCCATATTGCATGGCGTTCGTCATTAAATTATCGAAGGCGCGCGCCAGCATATTCCCGTCCGCCATAATGAACAATGTGTTTTCCTTTGTTTGAATATTGCAGGTCATCTTGGCCTTCTCTAGGCTTGGAACGAACTCCTCCGTAAGCTGAAGTGCGAAGCCGACAATGTCTAGTTCATCAAGCTCCAGCGGCATGCCGTTGTTTAGCTTTGTGTATTCAAACAGATCATCGATCAATCGTTTCAGATGCTTCGATTTCTCATAGGCGATGTTAACGAAATATCGAAGCTCTACCTCATCCTGATAACGATCCTGATCGATCAGTTCAAGGAATCCTAAAATGGACGTAAGCGGTGTGCGCAGATCATGAGATACACCCGTAATTAAATCATTTTTTGATTTCTCGGCATTTCGCTCATCCTGCAGCAGCTGATTGAACTGCTTGCCTAATCCATTTATGCTGCTTGCAATTTCTCCAAGCTCATCCGACGCTTTGACAGGAATAACATAATCAAGCTCCCCAGCGCCCAGCTGCTGCAGGCCAAATCGTATTTCCTTCAAATAGTTAATCATGTTCCTGCTTGTCCAGAAAAATAAAGCTAGAAAAAGCAGACATCCAAAAATAGCAATGACAGGGGCAGAACCGATATTGTTTACGATCCAAATTAATGTACGATTATACGATGTGTATTGTATAAGAAAATAGGCAAGCAAATGCCCTGCAATGACGCAGCATAACATAAGACCTAAGCTTTGCAAGAAAGCAATGATAAAGGATAAACGAATGGTACGGAAAAACTTATAGCCTTTCGGATTATCACTCGCCCCACGCTGGTCAAGCTTCCTGTAGCAAATTACAAAGATCAATAAACCCGCAGCAGCTGCGATTGGCGTTGATCCGATGTTCTCAATTGCCCATTTGATTGTCTTGTCGTATGGGTTTATATCTAACATAAACCACAGCAGCATCCAGCCAATCACAGCAAACAGCACCGCTGCTCCTAAACTTGCTGCAGCTGCCTTTAAGTTGAATTTGTTCTTTTTCTTCATCATTTCAGCACCTTCATTTGCGAGGTTTGCATCTAAATAGGCAGGTGGAAGACGTGGTTTACACGATGCCTATAGCGCATCCATTTTATAGCCTATTCCCCAAACGGTTTTGATAAATCTCGGATTTTGGGCGTCCTTCTCAATTTTCTCTCGAATTTTACGGATGTGAACCATAACGGTGTTTTTGGATTCCATAAAAGGCTCGTTCCATGCGTTCTCATATATTTTGTCCATACTGAGGACAATACCGCGATTGACAGCCAGCAGGTTAAGAATAGAAAATTCACGAGGCGTTAGTTTAATTTCCTGCCGATCAACGGTTACCGTGTGCGTAGCTGTATTTATAATGAGATCATCGATGATGATTTCATTATCATTATGACTCGCTTTCGAATGAAATTGCTTTGCTCTGCGGATATGCGATTTGACGCTGGCAAGCAGTACCAGCGGGCTGAATGGCTTCGTCACATATTCGTCCGCCCCGAGGCTAAGACCCGATATTTTATCAATATCCTGCGATTTTGCGGACAGCATAATAATTGGAATATGGTTTTGCTCCCGAATTTTCATGCACGCTTCAAGCCCGTCCATAACAGGCATCATCACATCAAGTATAATAAGATCCACCTTATGCGTATTAAGCTTCTCCAGCGCTTCAAGCCCATTGGATGCCTTTAGCATCGTAAATCCTTCATTTTTAAAATAAATTTCCATTAGGCTTAGTATTTCCTTCTCATCATCTACCATTAGTATCGTTTCTCTATTCATGTCTCTGTACTCCCTCCTGCGGTGTGCTACTCATTAAATATAACATGATCTGTATCCATTGGTTCATTTATGTATGTTAGAGAGTGGCGCCGCAAATAAAAAAAGGAGCAGACTTCGCTTGATGGCGCAAGCAAGCTCCCCTTTATAATTGATTCCTTACTCCGTTTTGGACGATGCTTCGCTGCTTTCACCTGCAGCTGAGCCATCCGCCCGTGCTGGATCTTCTTTAAGCATTTCTTGGCCTTTAACCTGCAAAATACTAAGTGCCGAGTTTAGATCCTGTGTGTCTTCCTTCACCTTTTTCATCTCTTCCTTAACCGCCTTTGTGAATTCCTCATAGAAGTTGTCAGGCAGCTTGTTAAAATTTTTGTAGCCATTAAAAGGACTTGGCTTTAACTCATAGAATGCAGCATAATTATGTCCTTCAACATCCGTAATATATTTGGTGCGAACCGGCAAACCATTGTAGTTGTTCGACTTGGATTTTACTCTTGCATAATCATCGCTTGTCACATACTTGAGAAAATCCCATGCGACCTCCTTGTTTGGAGAGTCTGCTCGAATTGCAAACAAATTATTAAATGACATCAGATTCGATTCATCTGGACTTTGCTGTCCGATTGGAGCTGTCACAATGTCCCAATTTTTTACGATCTTATTTTTTAGGCTTGGATAATCGCTTGCCTGCTTGATTTGGTTCGTGTAACCAACGTCTTGAATCGTCATCGCCAAACGACCGGACAGGAAAGGATCTGATAACAGGTAGTCCTCATAGGACTGTGACATCGCTCCCTCTTGGCTGCTCATACTTTCAAAATAAAGCGCGTTTGATTCTACTGCATCCAGCGCCTGCTGAAATACATTTTTCCACGAATCCGTATGTATGGTCATTTGCTTTTGCCCAGCATTCACATAGCTAACTTTTTCAGACTCTGCAAGCATGATGGCCAAATCAAACAGCTCCTCGCGATATCCCATCTTTAAACCGTATACCCGTTCCTTCCTATCACCGTCCGTAGGGAAACGCCTCGCCAATTGTATCGTTTCATTCCAGCTCATTCGGCTTCGCGGAAGCTCAATTTTGTATTTTTCAAATAAATCCTTGTTGTAGTAAATAACCTGGCTGTAGAAGCTAGGCGCTAAACCGTATACTTTGCCGCCGCCCTGCTCTTTCAAATAGTCAAGCATACCGGGAATCAATCCCTCGGTTTCGTACTTTTCCTTTTCCATAACAGCATCGAGATCATAAAGCTTGCCTTCTTGTGACAGCTTTTGGTACCTCTCTCCATCCAGCATTAAAATATCAGGCTGTTTTTCTTCTATAAATTTGTTAAACGCAGTATCGTAGTCTGTATTTTCTTCACTGTACATCGACTGATTGCTAATGACTTCAATTTCAACATTCGGATATAATGCCGAGAACACCATACCATAATCTTGAAAGAACATGCCTTCATCGTAATACATGACCTTCAGTGACGACTGCTTCATTTTATTACTGTCCTTATTGTCACCTCCAAAGCTGCAGCCAGTTGCCACTAATGCCAAAACAACGACTGATAAAACAAACCTCGACCATGCTTTCATCTTTCGTTTCTCTCCCTCTCCGCATATCCCTAATATGTATCCATATCCTATTCATAAATAGTCTAGAGGAAAAAACTTACTAATTCTCTCTGCTATTTCTTAACAATAGCTTAATGAATGCTTAAGTTTTTCAAAGTTTTCGAAGCAGCAAGGGAGCTCTAACGAAAAAAAGGACACATCCCCCTATAAGGGCTGTGTCCTTTCTTCCATGAAAACTTATGATTATACCGCTTTTTTGTAAAATGGCTTTAAAACAATCCCGAGTATTTTGCGGAGCGGCCCCGGGAACGAGCGCACATCCTCTGGAGTGATAACGCGAAGCGCAGCGAGCAATATCAGATAAAGTGAGCCTACAACAACAGATGCAACAGCAGCTGCCAAGAAATAGGAAAGCTTATCTGCCCATGCACCCGTAATAGCCAGCACCCCGTACTCAGCTCCCCAGCCTGCAAGGGCAGGTACAGCAATTGCGATCAAATAGGCAATCCATTTGCCGCCTAGCACGTTCAAGTTAACGTCCTTGTTAATGCTTCTTAAGTTCAAATACGTAATGACAACGAAACAAATCGTAGATCCAATAATAAATCCATAGACGCCAAGCAAAGGAGCAAGCGCCAGACTGAACACCACTTTAAGCGCCAAACCAATAAACGTATGGTTCATCGGCAGCTTAGGTTTGTTGAGTCCGTATAGGATCGAATTCGAAATCATCATTGTAATTTGGAAGATCGCTCCGGCTGTAAGCATCGCTACCGTCCCGCTTCCGCTTGGAGTCGTAAATAGCAGTCCAGTTACAGAATAAGAGGCTACTGCCAGCAGCAGCGCAACCGGTACGCCTGTAAACAACACAATCCGCATGACGAGCGAGGATTGACGCTGTACTTCCTTCATATTATTCAAGGCAAATGCCGAGGAAATGATCGGAATAATCGAAGCGCCGAGCGCAATCGCAAGAATCGGAGGTATGCCTGCTATCCCCATCGCCTTCGTGGAGTAATCCGCCAACGCTTTTGTTGCTGAATTTTCATTATAAAAGGATTCCGTCAATCGCATAAATATCGTTATATCAAAAAAGTACAAAAGCTGTACCGTCATCGCCGTTACGACAGCAGGAATGGAAGTGCCGAATATTTCTTTATAAATGGTCCGATAAGGCAGGTTGGAGCTTGTCTTTACCGACTTATCCTTCACATTTATAGCAGATTTGGCATGCTCCGATTGATCTTGTTTTTTCAGCTTACGCCAAAACCACATCATAACCGAAAATGCACCAATACTTCCGAGCACAGAACCAAACGCAATAGCTGCAGCGCCGTACTTATCTCCCCAGCCCCAGCCGAGAACGATCAGGGCTAGTCCAATTCCACCGATGAGCCGCAAAATTTGTTCCATGATTTGAGAAATACCGCCTGCGGACATGATCTGCCGGCCTTGGAAGTAACCTCGCATCATTGCAATAATAGGAAATAGCAGCAGCGCAGGCGCTATAGCTTGCAGCGATAAAGCTGCATCCGGCACCTTCGAGAACCGTTCATAAGCTGGTGCAAAAACAAACATCGCAGTGGCAAGCAATATTCCTGTCACTGCTCCAAACATTAATGCCGCTCGATAAATTCGTTTGGCTTCATCGGGCCGGCCAAGCGCATAGCGCTGTGAAATCATTCGACTAATCGATAGCGGTATGCCGCCCGTCGCAATCGTTAGCAGTAATAAGTAAATCGTATTCGCTGAGTTGAATGCCGCCTGTCCGGCAGCTCCCAGCATGTATTCGAGCGGAATCCGCTGGAACAAGCCGAGAAACCGGACGACCAGCGCTGCGGCAGCCAGTATAATTGTGCCTTTAATTAATGAGTCTTTTTTTAGCATAATGGTCTGTCAAAGTCTCCCTATCCTTTATTTCCAATGGGCTCCAGCGGCTGATGATTGCCGCGTACGGGCACTGCTGCATGAGATGGAGAAGCCCAACGCACACCATTTTGAATCACTTGCAGCACTTGCGGGTTATAGTAAGTTGGATAAGTCTCATGCCCCGGACGGAAGTAAAAGATTTTGCCTTGGCCGCGGTTAAAGGTACAGCCGCTGCGGAACACCTCGCCGCCTTCAAACCAGCTCACAAAAACAAGCTCATCCGGCGCTGGGATATCAAAATGCTCACCATACATTTCCTCATGCTCCAGCGTAATGTATTCCGGCAAGCCAGCTGCTATTGGATGCGCTGGATTTACGACCCAAATTCTTTCCTTCTCGCCCACTTCACGCCATTTGAGATCACAACCTGTGCCCATCAGCTTCTTGAAAATTTTTGAGAAGTGACCCGAGTGCAGCACGATTAAGCCCATTCCTGCGAGTACGCGCTGTTGAACACGATCTACAATAGCGTCATCCACCTGGTCATGCCCCATATGTCCCCACCATATTAGAACATCCGTATTGGCTAGACGCACTTCTGTAAGGCCATGCTCCGGCTCTTCAAGCGTTGCTGTCGCTACTTCGATATCTCCACTTGCGATCCCTTTGGCTAAAGCTTGATGAATGCCATCTGGATATACATTTTTGACTTCCTCATGAATCTTCTCATGCAAAAACTCATTCCATACGGTTACTTTAATCATTGAGCTATCCACCTTTTATTCATTTCATTAAAAGACGAGCCATAGGACAAACACCACGATCATCGCCAGCTGCAAAATTACCTTCACGACTACGCTTGAAAACAATCCTACAACTGAACCTAAACCAACCTTGAGCGATTTGTCAAAACGTGTTCCGATAATCATCTCACCAATGACGGCACCAACAAAAGGACCGATAATAAGACCAAGTGCTGGAATAACGAAAGGACCAAAGATAAGACCAATTGTACTGCCGATCACTGAGGCTCGCGAGCCTCCAAATCGTTTGACGCCCCAGGCGCTAACCGCATAATCGGCGACAAACAGCACGATTAAAGTTACCGTCTGAATGAACCAGAACCAAAAACCAAATTCACTAAACGAGAAAAATAAGCCATAAACAAAAAATGCGCCATAAATGGCAAGAGCTCCCGGAAGAATCGGATAAATAGCTCCTGCCATCCCTACTACAAATAATAGAATAACTAATGTCCAGCCTAAAATATCCATACGTTTCTCATCCCTTCAGAAGGTAACGTCTAATCACTTCTGCAACTCCATGCTCATTATTCGTAAAAGTAATGAAGTCTGCAGCTTCCTTGACCGTTTCCTGCGCATTGCCCATCGCTACGCCTAAGCCAGCTTCGCGAATCGCCGCAATATCGTTCAAGCTATCGCCTACAGCAATGACTTGCGACATCTCGATGTTAAGCAAGCCGCAAAGCTCTTGAAGAGCGCTTGCCTTTGAAACGCCGAGCGGATTAAGCTCCAAATTAAATGGAGATGAATTCGTAATCTCAAGCGCTCCCCAGCTTTGTACTTCAGCGAGCAGCTTCTCCCTGATGCTGTCATCCTCTGTGTAATAGCCGAATTTCAACCAGTGATGTGATGCATAATCATCAGCAGGCGTAATCCATTTCTCTTTATTGTAAATTTCATCAGCTGTATACGCCCAGAACCACGGCTCGCCATGTGCGAGAGCAAGCTCATGCAGCCTTTGCACGTAAACGTGGCTTAGATGAGTACGTTTATGAAGCACATGCGGACGATGCCAGATCTCACTGCCGTTTACTGTGATCATAGGTGTTTCCAGCTTCAATTGCTCAGCGTAAGGCAATGCACTGCGAAAACCTCTTCCCGTTGAGAAGCTGACAATAACTCCAGCATCAAGTGCTTTTTGAATCCATTCTGCATTTTCCGTACTAATTTCACTCTGTTCATTTAGCAATGTTCCGTCCATATCAAGCGCAAGCAATTTATAATCTCCCAATATTGTGCCTCCTCGTAAATGCCGTATCGTTGTTGTACCTAACTAGTAAATTATTTTAGCACATTTACGACAGATTCCAAATGAAAGTCACTCTAAAAAACACGAATTCATCATACTTGCTCAGAAAAAAGGAGCAGCCTCCGCTAATTTGCGTAAGCATGCTCCCCATCTTTTAACTTACTCCGTTGTTTCAATTGTCGTAACAGATCCGCTGCTTTCCGAAGTTCCAGCTCCTTCAGCACCTTCAGTAGGTACAGGATCTTCCTTCAACAGCATTTCTTGGCCTTTCACCTGCAAAATGTCAAGCGCCGCATCGAGTTCCTGTTCTTTTTTCTTCACTTTTTCAAGCTCTTGGCTGGCTGCGCCTCTAAATTCTCCCCAGAAGCTTTGTGGCAGCTTGTCAAAATCTTTATAGCTATTAAATGTACTTGGCTTCAAATCATAAAATGCTGCAAAATTATGCCCTTCTGTATCCGTAATATATTTAGTGCGGACAGGCAATCCATTATAATTGTTCGACTTTGACTTTACTCTTGCAAAGTCCTCACTCGTTACATAGCTAAGGAATTTCCACGCAGCGTCCTTACTCGGCGATTCCGAGCGAATAGAGAAAATATTGTTGAAAGACATCATGCTTGATTGATCCGGATTTTGTTGTCCAACCGGAACCGTTACAATATCCCAGTTTTTCACGATCTTATCTTTTACTTTCTCATTCTCAGCCGCTTGCTTAATTTGATTGATGAAATTAATATCGCCCATCGTCATCGCCAATCGGCCCGCTATGAAGGGATCGCTTAACAAATAGTCCTCATAGGTTTGCGCCATCGCTTCGTCGCCACCTTGATTACGCATGCTATCAAAATAAAGCGCGTTCGAATCCAATGCGTCAATTGCTTGCTTAAATGCATTTTTCCATGAATCTGTGTTTATCGTCATTTGTTTTTGCGAAGCATTCACATAATTAACGTTTTCTGAATTAGCAAGAATGCTTGCCATTTCAAATAAATCTTCGCTGTAGCCCATTTTCAGCCCGTAAATCCGTTCCTTTTTGTCGCCATCCGTAGGGAAGCGGCGTGCCAATTGTATCGTCTGGTCCCAGCTCATGCGATTGGTTGGCGGCTCGATTTGGTATTTCTCAAACAAATCCTTGTTGTAGAACATAACTTGACTATAGAAGCTTGGCGTCATGCCAAAAACCTGTCCGCCGCCATTTTCTCTCAAATAATCAAGCATGCCGGGAATCAAGCCCTCTGTATTATACTTTTCCTTCTCCATAACCGGATCAAGATCATAAAGCTTGCCATCGAGTGCCAGCTTTTTGTATTGATCGGTATCAAGCATCAAAATATCTGGCTGCTCCTCCGTAATAAACTTTTCGAGAGCAGCATCCATATCCTTGTTTTCACTTTGATACATTTTCCTATTTTCTACGACTTGAATTTCGATATTTGGATATAATGCCGAGAACACCATGCCATACTCCTGAAAGAAAGAACCTTCATCGTAATACATAATTTTCAGCGTTGACTGTTCATTTTCTTTTTGTTCGTTTTTGCCCCCAAAGCTGCAACCGGTTACCAATAATGTAAAAACTACTAGCGGTATGACGAATTTTGACAACACTTTCATGTTCAATTTTCTCTCCTCTTCAGTTTCCTCCTAATATGTACCAATTACATTACGTTTCTTTTTGGATATAAGTTGCAGTTATACACCTTTTTTTGAAATAAATATGAAAAAAGCATCCATTAAGGATGCTTTTCGCAATTATTATGCTAACTTTCTTAGACGCAGTTTCTTGATTACAATGCCATGTGAGGGCGAGAACAAAAATGCGATAACGAACAATAATGCAGCTGCGCAGACCATACAGCCAGCAATTGAAGCATCCAATAAAACAGCTGCACCATACCCGATGAATGTACTAGCTACGCCGGCTGCTACACTCAAAACGATCATCAGGCCGAGCCGATCTGTCAGTAAATAAGCGGTAGATGCCGGGATAATCAGCAGTCCTACAACGAGTATCGCTCCTACGCTTTCAAAGGAGCTGACGGTAGCCATCGATACGAGACCCATTAACAAATAATGAAAGATAGCTACAGGTATGCCGATTGCAGCCGCTAGGGCGGGATCAAACGCGCATAACTTGAATTGTTTATAGAACAAAACGATAACTGACGTTATAATCAGCAGCGTTGTACCGAGCAGCCAAACGGCTTTCGGGCCCATATTTACGCCGCCAAGCTCCCAAATATTCCAGTGTACATACGCAATCTCACCGTACAAAATCGCATCCTGGTCCAAATGCACCTGACGAGCATACAAGCTTACAAGAACGACGCCAATGGCGAATAATGCTGTAAAGACAACGCCGATCGAAGCATCGGATTGAATGCCGCTTTGCTGAAACATTTGAATAAGAAAGGTCGTCAGCAATCCGCATAATAGTGCTGCGAACATCATCAGCAGCGAATCGCGTGAGCCGCTGAGCAGAAACGCGATAACGATACCGGGCATGACGGAGTGGCTAATCGCATCGCCGATCATCGCCATTTTGCGCAAAACGAGAAATACACCTAGAATACCGCAGCAGCTTGCTACTAGTGCACCTGTAAGCAAGATCCAGAAGTCGCTCATAATGCCGCCTCCTTCTTCACTTTGCCCTCAAGCAGCATTTCGGAGTCACGATTATAGCTTTGCTTCACTCTTTGGCGCACCAGTCTTTTTGCAAGTAATCCGCGCTGTGGACCAAATAGAATGGAAATGCAGAAGAGTAAGGTTGCTGCCAGCACCGTAACAGGTCCCGTTGGCAAGTTAGACACCGATGCGCTAATCCAAGTGCCTGCCGCACCGCTAACTGCACCGAATATGCCTGATAATACAACCATAAGCCCAAGGCGATCCGTCCAGTATCTAGCCGATACGGCCGGTGTTATAAGCAGCGCAGCTACGAGTACGACACCTACCGCTTGAATGCCCGCTACTACAGCAACGACGATTAGAAGCATAAGCAGCTGCTCAAGAAAGGCTACGGGATAACCGATGCCTCTAGCAAACCCGGGATCAAAAGAAATAATTTTAAACTGTTTAAAGAGCAGCGTGCAAACCGTAATAAGAGACACACATACGACCGTCATCGTAATAACATCAGATGCAATCATGGATGCCGCCTGCCCAAACAGGAATTTATCCAATCCGGCTTGATTGCCATAGCTGCCATGCTGGATAAGTGTAAGCAGTACGATACCTAGGCCAAAAAATCCTGACAAGACGATCCCCATCGCTGCATCCTGTTTAAGCTTAGAGTTTCGAGTAATATATCCAATACCGAACGTTGCGATAAGACCAGATATGCCTGCTCCTATGAGAAACAGTCCAATCGATTTAACGCCAGTAAGCATGAATGCAATGCATATGCCCGGCAATGCCGCATGGGCTAACGTATCGCCCATTAAGCTTTGTTTTCGAAGATACGAGAAGCAGCCGATCACACCGCTGCTTAAGCCAAGCAGCGTACAGCCTAGAAAAATCCATTGCATATTCGGATCGGTCAGCATCAACCATATTTTATCCATGAATTACTCACCCTTTCCGTCAAAACGTGACGGAGACTGCATGCTGCGATCAAGAAACGCCAGTCTGCCGCCGTAAGTACGCTGTAATTTCTCCTGCGTAAAGGTTTGTTCTGTTTTGCCGAATGCCTGAAGCTCTACATTCAGAAGCAGTACCGAGTCAAAATAATCTTGCACAGTCGCTAGATCATGATGGACAACGATGACCGTTTTCCCTTGCAGCTTCAGCTCCTGCAGCAATGTGATAATGGCTTTCTCTGTCGCTGCATCCACGCCTGCAAATGGTTCATCCATAAAGTACAGCTTCGCGTCCTGCGCCAGTGCACGCGCTAGAAACACGCGCTGCTGCTGTCCGCCAGAGAGCTGACTGATTTGCCTGCCTGCATAATCGGCCATTCCAACCTTGTTCAGGCACTCCAGCGCAATCGCCTTATCCTTCGCGCTTGGGCGGCGGAACCAGCCTAAATGACCATAACGGCCCATAAGTACAACATCAAGCGCATTCGTTGGAAAATCCCAATCCACCGATTCTCGCTGCGGGACATATCCGATCATTTTCCGCTGCTGCTTATAAGGCTTGCCATATACTAACACTTCTCCGCCAATACTCGGTATGAGGCCAAGAGCCGCCTTCATCAGTGTTGACTTACCTGCGCCATTGGGCCCGATTACCCCGACGAGCTCACCCTCGCTTACTTCAAACGATACGTTCCGAAGCACTGGCTTCTTCTGATAAGCAACGCTTAGTCCCTTAATCGTAAGCGGTGCAATTTGTTTCGTATTTTGCTTGGCTGCTGTTGTAGATTGGTTCATATTTATCACTCACTTTCCTTGCCTTTGTTATGTGCTATTTCAAAGCGGCTACAATCGTATCCACGTTATGCTTCACCATTCCGATATAAGTGCCTTCAAACGTACCGGCATCTCCCATTGCGTCGGAGTAAAGCTCGCCGCCAATCTTCACCTCATGGCCTAAGCTTTTTGCCCCTTCTATGACCGATTCAATTGATTTTTTCGGAACGCTGGATTCGATAAAAACAGCTTTTATTTTTTTCTCAACTAAGTAGTCGCGCAGCTTGCTAACATCCTTTGAGCCGTACTCCGACATCGTATTCATCCCTTGCAAACCCGTGACAGTTAGACCATACGCTTCGCCAAAATATCCAAATGCATCGTGTGCTGTTACTAAAATGCGGTCTGCCTCAGGAATAAGTGCAATTTGCTCTCTCGCGTAATTATCCAGATCCTCCAACTGCTTGATGTAGGCTGCTGCATGCTCTTTGTAGTACTCAGCGTGGACCGCATCCTTCTCCATTAGCGTGTCGCGGATCACCTCTGTTGTAGAAATCCAAAGCTTCACATTAAACCAAATATGCGGATCATGCATGCCCGCCCCTTGCCCTGGGGCAGAGTGCAGCTGATCTTCCGTCAAATATTTGGAGACGGCTACCGTCGGCTTGCGCTTCTCCAATTTCTCGAACATCTCGGCCATCTTGCCCTCTAAGTGCAAGCCGTTATAAAAAATAATGTCCGCATTATCCAGCTTCCGCACGTCTCCTTGAGATGCCTTGTATAGATGGGGGTCAATCCCTGCCCCCATCAATCCGCTAACATCGACATACTCACCGCCTACCTGCTGCACTACGTCTGTGATCATTCCTGTTGTTGTCGTAATTTTCAATTTCCCATCGCTCGTTCCTTGCTGACCGCAAGCTGAGGTTACCATTGCCGTCATCGCCAGAAAAGCGATAACCATAATAAATCTCCGAAGAGCAGAATTTGTTTTGTACGTTTTACGCATTGTGCTACCTCCTCCATCCCTGTCATTTTTTATATGCTCTAAAGTTTGCCCTTATGAATCTTAGTTTACCTAATGCCTTTTTTTTAATAATACACAAAAATGTTTCACTCGTGCAACATTTATTTTAAAATGGGCGATTTGCATAGCAAAAAAGGCAGATCGGAGTTGATGCTCCGACCTGCCTTTTTGATGTTTTTAGACCACTATTCGTTTGTTCCTGTTCCTGTATCAGTTCCTGTATTAGCATTATCCGCTGTATTATTAGCCGTATTTCCAGCAGCATCATTTGTAGCTGGCGCCTTCTTCTTCGGCACGCCGTACAAACCAATTTCCTCGTCATAAGCATCAAAAATCTTACGAGCAATTGGAGAGGCCCCATAACTCCCGAATCCACCATCAGGTACAACAACAGCTACAGCAAGCTTCGGTTTATCGGCAGGTGCATAGGCGATAAATACCGCATTTTCTGCAGTCCGCCCTTTTACTGATTGCTGTGACGTACCTGTCTTACGGTTATAGGTGTAATCCACGCCTTCAAAGCCTTGCGAGCTAACCTTCGACATGCCTAGCTCAACTTCTTTCCAGTATTCAATCGGGTAATTTACTTCATTCAAAATGACAGGCGTATAACCTTGAATAATATTTCCATCTGCATCCTTAATTTCGTTTACAAATTGCGGCTTCATTCGTTTGCCGCGATTAGCAAGCATTGCAGTATATTGCGCGAGCTGCAACGTTGTATACCGCCCTTGCTGACCGAAGGAGGCTTGAACGAGCGCTGATTGCGAACTGGCATTTTTCGCCTCGTTAAAGTACTCAATAACGCCCTTCGTTTCGTTAGGCAAATCGCTTTCCGTCAGGACGCCAAGACCAAATTGCTTCATGTATTCGTCCCAAATTTCTACGCCGTTCTTGCCATTTTGCGAGTCTCTTCTATAAAGCTTATCCCCAACCATAGCTGCCATAAACGTATTGGAAGAATGCTGAATAGCTTGGGCTCCATCAATGTAGCCATAAGATTTGAATTGGGAGTTACGGATATATGTCTCGTACCCTGTTCTACCATACGAGAATCTCCCATTATCTAAATAAGTACTTGACGTCTTAAACAATTTCTCATTTAATCCAACAAGAACGGATAATGGCTTCAATACAGAACCCGAAGGAAGGATAGAAGAAGGATGCTCATTGCGCTCCTCTTCGGAATATTTGCCATAGACCGTTCGAATCGTACCGTTCGATAAGATATTCTGGAAGTTCTCGTAATCCTCTTTGCTAATACGGCCGCCTGACCAAATATTGGGATCATAATCCGGCATACTCGCCATCGCCACGATTTTACCTGTATCAACTTCCATCGCTACTGCGAATCCGGTTTGTGCATATTTGGCACGCTCATATTTGTTTGTAGACGTTGATATTTTTTTGAGCTGATCCATAATGGCTGTTTCCGTCGTTAACTGCACGTTTTTGTTTATGGTTAAATAAAGATCCGACCCCTTCGTAGGGTTCGTTATTTCCATAGGCCCGATAATACGCTCCGCATTGTTAACGGGATAGGTTTTCAACCCATTTTTGCCGCGCAGCACGTCCTGATACATCCGCTCAAGACCGTCGAAGCCAACGTCCTCTTCATCCAAGTATCTCAGCGTAGGATCTTCCTCTGTCGTCTTTTCCTTGTAGAAGTCTACGTTTTCGCGAACGGTATTAAACTTCTTCAAATACCCGACAAGCTGCACCGAAATCGAATCTTTGTCATAATTCCGAACGCTTTCCTCCATGATATCTACACCTTTGAACGCCGTGCGATTTTCCATGAAATAAGCAACTTCTTTATTCGTGAGGCCGGATTTAATCCGCCGCGGGGTCGAGATATTATTCCGCTTAAAATCAAGATCCATCTGGCGAATAATATCGTCAACCGTCATCGCCTTGGCAGGATCGCCAAGCTTTGTAAATATTTCATAAAGCTTCTGCGCCATCTCTTTAGCACTTGCAGTCGCTTTCTCCAGCTTAAGCTCAGGCTGAATCGTGAAATAGATGGATTGGGTCGAAGTCGAATAGGCAATTGCATGACCCGTAGAGTCGTAAATGTTGCCCCTAATCGGCGGAATCTTCACGCTGCGTGTACTTTTGCCGATCCCTTCAGCACTTAACGTCGGCCCTTCTACAAACTGTAAAATGGCTAGCCTTACAATCAAAACACTAAATAATGCGAACGTAATAAAGAAAAATAAGTTCAATCGAAACGAAAAATGACGTCGATTTATAATTTCCCGTTTCTGCGGATCATCTTGCACGTCTAATCACCTCATAACCTTCTCATTTTAAGCTATGCATCACGTATGTGAGTATCGTCAAATGCCGGCGGATTAAACCAATTCCCGGTATTTGCCCAAGTAGCATCCAGTGGAATCCAGCCATTATCCCCTTCGCTGATTCGCACCTCATTCCAAGCATGGGGACCGAAGCCTCCCTTGCCGTTAGCTCCCATTCCAGTTACAACCCGTACCTCTAGACCTGCTGACCTAGCCATTACAGCATATAAACGAGCTATATCTATACATACGCCTTTGCGCGTATCAAATGTTTCGGGAGGTGTCTGTTCCTTCCAAATTCCCTGCTCTTCATAATTCCGAGCTTTGTCCCAATCGTAAGCAATTCTTGTTCCAAGAAAGTCATATAGCTTTCTCGCCTTATCCTCATTCGTTTGCGCATCCTTGGTCACATAAAGAGCAGCTTTCTCAATCTCAGCTGGGATGGCGTAATCAATAATCTCATATTTTCGTTGTAAAATTTGTTTGAACTGCGCTTCAACCGCTTGGGCGAGCACGGGTCCTTGCCCTGCTAGAACGTCTCCGGCAACTGGACTCAGCCACGAAGCCGCTTTGGTATAAACCGGCGATTCGGAAATTTTGTCGACATACCAGCCATTTGGCACAAGGGACACATAAACGAATAAAAGAACGACGAATACAAATGAACGACCCGCTCCGTGAGCAGCACCAATTAAAGCCCCTATGGCACGGCTAGCACTTCGCCTGCCTTGCAAGTGAGCCATAGGCTCTTCCTTGCCGCTCCTCAGAACGCCTTCTACTGCTCTTTCCAGCAAAGGCTCAATAGAAGCTGCCAATGCCCGCAGCAGTAAATAACCGAGCAGGAACAAGACGCCATAGCGCAGCAATGCAAAATCCCTCAAACTCGTAAGCAGCGTGTACCATGCTTGCTCCACCCCGCTGAGGTCATGAAGAGGAACCTTCACCTTGCTAGTCAGCCACTTCGCTACAGCTGGCGACAATGTATTCGTAAGCTGTGCTGCCAGTACCAAACATACGATAACTGCTAAACCTTCCCAAACAAAAAAGAAAAGACGCCTCGCAGATCCCGATGCGCCTCTCCTCATCCCCTGTATAAGAGAGCCAATTAGCAATAGAAGCACAATGATAGCAATGGGCTCCGGCTCTCTAAATAATTGATCCCAGCTTGTCATCGGCATTACCCGTTCTGCTTCGCTTGGTCGATGAAGGTTTGTATCGTATTATCGAGCTCCCACTTGCCGAGCGCCGTTCCGCGGAATGAAATGGCAACCTCATTCGCACCAGGCTCTCCGGTAAGCTCTACATTTTTAGTTTTCACTGTAAAGGTTCCATCCCCGTTATTCACGAAAGTAGCATCCTTTGCTTCGCCTACCATTGCATTAACGGCTTCCTGTTTTACTGTATCTGCAACCTTAGTGCCAATCTCTTTCAAATCATCCATAGTGTAGCCGCTATATACGACAATACCAAGCACGATTGCCACCACGAGTGCCCATTTAACTACAGTTTTCACGATGCGGATAATAATTAATAGTAAGATAAGCGCAATAACCAGCACAAGCCAATGTTCTTTAAGAAAAGCTGTCCAAGTGTCCCAATCATAGGTCGAAAAATTCAAAAAATCCAATTGCGATCCCCTCCATTATACCTCGTACAAAATCCCATTACAAAATATTATAACCTACGGAATATAGGGCGTAAACGCTCGTTTCCTTTTTATGCAGACATATCCTGTCCCAATTAGACGTACAAGTATATAAGAATGTAATTGGCAAGGAGGGTCAGCTCTGTGAAAACCGCGGTTTGGCTGTACTTATTTTTGTTTATCGCCTTTTTTGATTTGCATGCGCAATACCCCATTTTAACACCTTTTGCCATCTCTTTAGGTGCAGCGCCTTCCTTCATCGGACTCATGATGGGCATGTACTCCATTACGCATTTGCCTGGAAATCTCATTGCAGGCTTTGGCGTTGACCGTTATGGCAGCAGATTGTTTATCGTCTTCAGTCTTATGGCAGCCGGCATTGTTCTCCTGTTTCAATCGCATGTAACTAATCCTTGGCAGCTGCTCGCGCTCCGCTCCATCAGCGGTTTTGTGCTTGCATTTCTGTCTCCGGCTTGCTTGTCCCTGCTTGCAAGAATAACGAGCGATCGAACGGAGCAAGGAAAGCTTATGGCTGGCAATGGACTAGTTCATACGCTAGCATCAGTCGTATCTCCAGCAGCAGGAGCGTATCTCGTTGCAAAAATTGGATTTTCAACCGCTTTTACGCTGCTTGGATGGGTTCTGATCGTAACATCTGTCTGCGCTCTGTTCTTTATTAAAGAAGTTCGCCAGAAGGTAGAGCAAACGGAAGCTGAGGGCAACGACGGAAAAAAGAAAACGAAGCTGCCGCTTGAACCTGCAGTGCCTATTCCTTGGCTCGTCTACCTGCTGCCTGTTGCAATAAGCTGCGCGCAGGGTATCCTATCGTTCGAGCTGCCACTGCTTGCCAAAACGCAGGAAGCGATGATGACGACCGGACTTTTATTTTCCGTTATCAGTATCGGCGCACTCGTCACATTAAGCATGCTGTTTCTGAACCGCGTATCTGCGTATCTGCGAACTTTGTGGGGCTCGCTCATTCTTGCCATTATTTATTTTGGCATTGCATCCGATATACCGGCACCTCTAACATTGATGCTGCTGTTTGTCGGTATGGCGAAAGGAGTCATTTTGCCCGCGCTGTCCACCTTATTAATTGAGCTTAGCGGCGGAGCACGTTACGGCCGTACTTTTTCCGTATTATCCATCGCCTTCTCCATCGGTGCGTTTATCGGACCGATGGCGGCAGGACAGCTTCGCAACTATATATCGCCTTACTACATCGCGTTTATTGCATTGATGATAGCAGTCGCTCTGCTCCCGCTGCGAATTTCCCGTTCACTTTCTTCCCGCACCCATTTTTCGTAGGCATAGGTAAATGCACAGGGCTAATTCCCCATCATGTCATATGCTGTACTATGACAGGTGACTAGTTAGAACAGCTAAGCTCAGCTGTTTGCATTCATCCTTCTAACACTACGGAAACGAGGTGACCCCATATATGTCTGCAAATGTAAGTTCAGAAAATCGTGGTTATGGCCACGGCGGTTTCTCAAACCTTGGCATTATCCTTGTATTGTTTATCCTGCTCGTAATCATAGCTTGCACTTGTCTCTACTAGTAAAATAATAAACGGTCTGCAAACTGCAGACCGTTTATTCATTTTCAAACGAAAAAACCGATCATTTCCCGTTCTCGGTAAAATCGATTTTTGGTGGTAAACTATACATATGCTTCATGACCCTGCTCTACATTCACTACGCGAGGTGACTTCCATGGATATAGCCATTATCGTAGAAGGAAAAAATGACAAGGCAAGACTTAAACGCGTCCTTCATCAAGATGTACCGATTTTCTGCACCTTCGGCACGCCCGGTTCCGAGCAATTGGACAAGCTTAGAAAACAAATTGGCAAAAGCCAAGCTTATATTTTCACCGACAATGATTCCTCTGGAAAACGGATTCGCTTCTTATTGCGCGACGTATTTCCAGATGCTGAGCATATTTATACCCGCAGAGGTTATTCGGGCGTTGAGCATACGCCAGAGGAATATTTAATTGAGCAATTAGAAAAAGCGGGCCTCGATGCGCATATCCTGTACCCTGCGCAGAGTCCCGCTTCTATTTGGAGCAAAGATGAATTTTAAAGCACCTTGTTTAATTGATTTACAATTTCCTCAGCCGTCAAATCTTCTTTGCTGCCATCAATCCATTTGCGAATTTGACCGTCCTTATCCACAATCGTAATGACATTGGAGTGAGAGAAGGAGCCATCCTCATTTTTAATGACGCCAATGCCAAAATCTCTAGCAATTTGCATCGTGTTTGACTCATCGCCCCGCAGGAAACGCCAACCATTAAGATCAGCAAAATTCCGCTTTGCAAAATCACGAATCACTTCAGGTGTATCCCGTACCGGATCAAACGTAATCGAGATGAGCTCTGCTTTAGTGCCGAGCTTGCCTTCCTCTTTAAGCTGCTCCTGTACTTGCGACAACAAGAAGGTAGTTGGCGGACAAACATCTGGACAATTAGCGAAATAGAAATATACAATTCGCGCCTTACCATTTGTTGAAGCGAGCGTTACCTTCTGATCATCCAGATCCGTCAGCTCAAACGCTGGCGCAGCCTTCTCGATTGGAAGAGTCTGCTTCTCCGGCATGCCGTACGTAATAAATAAATAAATTCCCATTGCTGCGCAAAGCGCAAGTACTGCAATTTTGAAGCTATGCTTTTTGACAAAATCCACGCCAGTCACTCCTTAAGACGATAATTATGATCCCGTCGTATTAAGAATCATAACGATAAATATAACCATTAAATAATTGACCGAGATAAGAAAATTGGTTTTTGCCCATTTGTCGGTATCCTTGGCTTTTGGCCCCTTCAACGTATGGATAAGCCAGATTAAGCCGCCTGCAACGGATATGACCAAGAAGAAAATACCAACGTAACCGTAGGAATAAAACAATATGCCCGTTGGCAAAAGCAATACGATGTAAGGAATCATTTGAAACTTTGTACGTTTGATTCCTTTCACGACAGGCAGCAATGGAAAACCTGCTGCGCGATATTCTTCTACCCTTCTAATGGCAAGCGACCAGAAATGAGCAGGCTGCCATAGGAACATCAGAGCAAACAATATCCAAGCACCCGCATCGATTTCACCTGTTACCGCGCAATAACCGATAACCGGCGGCATCGCGCCAGAGATGCCTCCAACCGATGTACTCCAAGTTGAAGTACGCTTGAGCCACATCGTGTAAACCACAATGTAAACACCCCACCCTAGCAGTCCAAGCCAGCCTGATAAAGGATTAACGAGCAGGAAGAGAACAGCTAGTCCAACAACCCCCAAAATAATACCATAGGCCAGAACAGAGCCTGGCGTCATTCGACCGGTAGGAAGCGCGCGATCCTTCGTACGTTCCATTTTCAAATCAAGTTCCCGATCCCAATAATTATTAATCACGGTTGCTGACGCTATCGTCAACGTTGAGCCAATAATCGCCCATATAAGCAATAGAACGTTAATGTCCCATTTGGAAGCAACCATGAAACCACCTATCGCAGCAAATACATTAAGTCGAAGTAGCCGCGGTTTTGTCAATGCAATCCAGTCTTTAAGCACGAAGCTAGCCTCCCAAGTTATGCGACAAGACGCTGATGGCGTCTATCATCCATTGATGAATCGTTTTTAATCATACCGAAAAAAGAACACGATGACAACGTTCGACGGTTTTGTTCATCATTTTGCCACGTAAATTGTGACAAATCATTTAGTAACCAAATGGGCGGGTGCACAATACAATAACTATGTAGTTTGATGCCTATGCCGAACAGCAAATCAAACCGTCCTAAAGTCTACGAAAGGAAGTGATCTGTCAATTCCATGGCTGTCATCAAAACCAATTCCGAAGATACGAAGATGCTCGCTAGACTCATGCGAGCGGAAGCAGAGGGCGAGGGCGAGCTCGGCATGCTTATGGTAGGCAACGTTGGCGTAAACCGTGTACTAGGAAATTGTATCGACTTTAGAAATCTTCGTTCCATCCCAGACATGGTCTATCAAAGTCCTGGCGGTTTCGAAGCAATCACCAAAAGCTACTTTTATCAAAGCGCTCGTGATAAAGATATTCGATTAGCAAAGCGGGTCATTAACGGCGAGCGTCAGCACCCGGCTTCTAATGCATTATGGTTTTTCCGCCCAGCAGGCAGCTGCCCTGATACGTGGTGGGATCAGGCCAATAGCGGAAGGTATAAGAAACATTGCTTCTTCGTTCCAACGCCAGAGGATTGTCCGGCCGTTTATTAAAACTATTTCTAAAGTATGAAAGTGAGGAAATTCTAAATGTCTAATGGTTATGGTTACAAAAATCAAGTAAGCCCCGCAAATACAGGTCCTGTTCAAGGATTCGGCTACGGCGGTTATGGTCAATACCAGTTTCCAATGGGGATGCAGCAGCCGATGGGGATGGGCATGCAACAGCCAACTACGCTCCCAGCCAACTTTCAAACCCAACAAGCACAAGTCATTCCGCCAAATGTGCCAAGCGGATCGTTTATTACGCCACAAGGCGGCACCATCGTTTCGATGCCTTCCGTTGAAGAATCCTATGTAGAAAACATTTTGCGTCTGAACCGCGGCAAAATGGCAACTTTTTATATGACTTACGAAAACAATCGCGAGTGGAACGCCAAAATTTTCAAAGGAATCATCGAAGCTGCTGGACGTGATCACATCGTTATTAGCGATCCAACGACTGGTATGCGCTACTTACTTTTGACGCTTAATCTTGATTATGTAACATTCGATGAGCCGATTGCTTATGAATATCCATTCCAAGGCGGAGTAGTAAGCTCTTCCACTCCACTTGGCATGGCTACTCTCGGCACAGCAAATTCTAGCCGTTAATCGCTGCTTCGCCCTTTAGATGTGCTGGCTTAAAGGTCCAAATGTGCATTTTCGCAGCTCCCCCAACAATAAAGCTCGATATATGCATCCAAGAGGAACGCTCACTGCAGCGTTCTTTTTTGATTTGCTCCGCTTGCTCGCAGGTAGCTGCGTTCCAAACCTCTACAAATAAACCCGGCTGATCTGTTCCTTCATATAATTGCACATCGTATCCTTCCTTTAGCAGCGAAGCTGTGTATTCAAGATATTGTGCCCGAAATTCTGGTGAAACACGATATTCTGCAAAACATATGTACATTTGCCTTCAGTCTCCTTTAGATTATATTGATAAAGTTGCTCCCCTCCGCCGATACTACATCTAATTATCGATTGGGGAGGACTTGTCATGGACACAGGCACACATCTTATCATGGGCATCGGTTTAGGGGGACTTGCCGCAATAGATCCCGTGGTAGCAGCAAATCCAGCCATTCACACCGCTGTATTGCTCGGCACAGTTATCGGATCGCAAGCGCCCGATTTAGATGGCCTACTTCGTTTAAAAGGCAATGCGATTTACATTCGCAATCATCGCGGCATCTCTCACTCCTTGCCGGCTATCGCCATTTGGACTGCGCTAATTACCGGCCTCCTCCAATTATTTTACCGCGGCTCGCTGCCTTGGCTGCATATTGGAGGCTGGGTGCTGCTCGCCGTATGCGTGCATGTATTCACCGATTTATTTAATACTTACGGCACTCAAGCGATGCGACCCTTCACGGACAAATGGATCTCTTGGAATATTATACACATATTTGATCCCATCATTTTCACAACGCATGTCATAGCTATTTTACTGTGGGCAGGCGGATTCGTAAATCCAGCTTCAATATTCCCGCTTATGTACTTGTTTCTAGCCGTTTATTTTGTATGGCGAACAGTTACCTCCAGAAGTACGCTGCAACGGATGAAGACGCTGGACACTGAATATCATGAAGGCGATGCTTATATCGTCATTCCAACGATTTCTCTAACGATATGGAATGTAGTCAAGCAAGTTAAAAATGGCGGATTCGCTATCGGAAATTTACGAAATAACAATTTAGTATGGATTGATTATGTGGAATGCTCTGATCACCCGGCAGTCGCCAAATCCAAAAACGATCCCGCCATTCGATCCTTTTTATATTTCACCAGCTTTGCATGCGCAGACGTTCGGGAGCATACATGGGGCTATGAGGTCAGATGGTGCGACGTACGTTATCGCCATCGCAAGCAATACCCATTCGTTGGTGTTCTGCTTATGAATAAAAAGGATGAGACCATTGGCTCTTATGTCGGCTGGCTTAGCGATGAACGTTTATTGAAAAGATTGCGCATGGATACTTTTTAGTATTGACGTTCGAAAGCCCTTTGCTTCAAAATAGAGGGGGCTTTCTTTTTTTTGTTTTATATTATAGAAGAAAGTCGATGAGCCCTGTGCTAAAATGATGGTTACCATAATAAAAAGCCCAAGGATTACCCTTGGGCTTCATTTCATCACTGTGTATTAGAAGCGATTAACGGGAGCCGCCTGACAATTGTTGTTCAGCAATTTGAACAAGCTTTTTCGTAATATAACCACCTAGGGAGCCTGCATCACGAGTTGAAACATTACCGTAGTAGCCATCTTGAGGAATTTGTACGCCCAGTTCTTGCGCTGCCTCAAGTTTCATTTGTTGTAATGCTGCAGTTGCTTGTGGAACAACAAGTTGATTTCTGCTTCCTGCCATAATGTATTTCTCCTTTCGTCCTCTGCACTTTGATGTGTGTTGCAAGCTTGCAAGCTTATTATGTGCACCATCAAAGAATCTATTCTTAAACCTTTAAAATATATTGACGATTTATTAAGGAGAGAAAACAAGATGTCCAAACCGCTTTCTTTGTTCTTTTCCGTACTAGCTATCGTATTTATGAGCGCTATGGCTATCTCCATCAGCTATAATGGCTGGTTTGTATTATTGTTTGGTTTGTTGAGCCTTTTCACTATAGGAGCCGGCTTTATTACAAAAGCTCGCTTGCGCAGAAAAAAACAAGGCTGACGCTATGGCGTCAGCCTTGTAAGTACCTAAAAGATTAGCCGCGAGGCGGCAGAAAACCCATAAGCTCTTTCACGTCTGCAAGTGTACGATCTGCGACCAAGGAAGCCTTTTCTGCGCCTTGCTTCAAGATTTGATGAATTTCGCCCGAACTGCGAATTTCATTATATCGAGCTTGCAGCGGTTCTATAACCGCAACCACCTGCTCCGCAAGATCCTTCTTGAAAGGTCCATAACCTTGCCCATCATAACGAGCCTCGATATCTTCAATGCTCATATTTGCACAATGAGCATAAATACTCATTAGATTGCTAATCTCAGGTTTATTTGCTGGATCGTATTTCACTTCGCGGCCTGAATCTGTTGTCGCTCTGCTAATTTTTTTGCGAATCACATCTGGAGAATCAAGCAGCGCAATGAAGCTTCCTACGTTTGGATTGCTTTTGCTCATTTTTTTGCTGGCATCATCAAGCGACATGACCCTTGCGCCTACTTTCGGAATATAAGGCTCCGGTATCGTAAAGTATTTGCCAAACCTTGTATTGAAGCGATGCGCCAAATCACGAGTAAGCTCCAAATGCTGCTTCTGATCGTCGCCAACTGGTACAAGATCCGCATTATAAACCAATATATCGGCAGCCATCAGCGTCGGATAGACGAACAACCCCGCCCCAACAGAATCTTTTCCTGCAGATTTATCTTTGAATTGCGTCATTCTTTCCAGCTCGCCCATATTGGCAAGCGTCGTAAACAACCATCCAAGCTCAGCATGCGCGCGAACATGCGATTGTACAAATACATTCGCTTTGAGCGGATCTATGCCTGCAGCAATAAATAATGCGGCTACCGCTTCCGTTTGTTCTCTTAAGGCAGCCGGCTCCTGTGGAACCGAAATCGCATGCAAATCAACAATCATAAAAAAACATTCTTCCGTATGCTGCAGCTTTACGAAGTTTTGCATGGCGCCAATGTAGTTTCCAAGTGTGAGCTGACCGCTTGGCTGAATACCGGAGAGTACTTTTTTCATAATGCTTCAACCTCTTTCTTGTTAATTTCAGTCTAAAAAAAAACGCAAAAAATCCCCCGCCGCAAGGGACGAGGGACCGTGGTGCCACCCTAATTCGCTTATGGTACGCTTTGTTATACAATCGAAGCGTATTATTATCCCACAAGCCTTGTTGCTCCGTAACGGGGAACGTCCGTACAAACATCTTCGGCTGCTCGTGCAGCCAGTTTCCGTTCATAGGCTCCGGGGCCCATTCAGCATCGTTGTTTGCACCGGTTCGCAGCAACCACCGGCTCTCTGTACGCAATCCAATCGAGCTTACTTATTCCCATCATTGCATTTAAAACGATTATACATCTGTAATCGTTAATGTCAAGCGATACGAAAGTTGTCCTATCCCGCATCGATACCGCATAAGCTATAGTCATAATCGTAATCCTTACATAAAGAAAGGATATTGCACTATGGCAAAATTTCTTTACCGCATCTGCACGCCATTGCTCGGAGTAGGCTGCTTGATCATGCTCGCCCTTATCGTAACCAATCGAGAGCTTCCCACACATCTTTTTAGTATCGCTAATTTGCAATCCTTCAAAATATTATTTATAAGCATTATTTTAGAAGCATTTCCATTTATCCTGCTCGGTGTAATCTTTTCTGCACTTTTGCAAGTCTTCGTTTCGGACGAGCTCATTCAAAAATTCATGCCCAAAAACCCGGTATTAGGCGTTCTTTTTGGGGCGCTGCTGGGCATTTTATTCCCATTATGTGAATGCGGAATGATACCGGTTGTCAGGCGGCTTATTCGCAAAGGCATGCCTGCTTATATCGGAATCGTTTATTTATTGGCAGGACCCATCGTTAATCCAATCGTTTTTGCATCAACCTTTGCTGCATTTCGAACGACGCCAGAAATGGCTTACGCACGAATGATATTAGCCTTTGTCATTGCTGTTATCATCGGCTTGCTCCTTTATAAATTTATGCGAAGCAGTCCGCTCAAATTAGCTCAACCGTTTCATTTAATTAAACAGGGTCATACACACAGCCACAATCACACCCATAATCATGAGCATGGGACAAGCGGTACTGGATTCCGAGGAAGAGCCGCCTCAACCCTATCACATGCTTCAAACGAGTTTTTTGAAATGGGCAAATATTTTATTTTCGGAGCAATGTTGACCGCCATTATTCAAACGGTTATTGATCGCAGCACCTTTGAGGCATTTGCTGATCAGCCTTTATTTTCATACCTTTTCATGATGGGCTTTGCTTTTATATTATCAATCTGCTCCACTTCGGATGCTTTCATTGCTTCATCGTTCAGCGGCATGTTTGATTTTGGACCGCTGCTTGCTTTTCTTGTATTCGGCCCAATGATCGATCTTAAAAATACGTTAATGCTGCTAACGACATTCCGTATTAAATTCGTATTTATTCTCATTGTACTAACCGCGGCGCTAACCTTCATCGGCGCTTGGATAACGGAGGCGCTGCTATGATTCATCATCTTTTGCGTGCCGCAATTCTTACTGGATTTGCTCTGTTTATTCTCTACTTGGATCGAACGGGTGAAATGGCTCTTTATATCGCTCCAAAAATGGAGGTATACGTAAAGCTGTCAGCGTTAGGCCTCTATGCAGCAGCTATTTATCAAGTCTATGCCGCTTTACAGAAACGTATCGAAAATCAAACGCCAAGCTGTGATTGCGAGCACGAGCCATCTCCATCCGTGTTCAAAAACATCATCATTTATGGGTTGTTTATTTTTCCGCTGCTGCTCGGTTTTCTCGTCCCGACCGGGACGCTTGGGAGCGATATTGCTTCAAAAAAAGGGATCAGCTTATCTGGAATTTCAACAACTGAAGAAAATGGTGCCGGAGTCGATGCCTTTTATCCTTTCGATGGCTATATGGAAGCACATACAGCATACGCGAAGAAACTGTACAGCCAACCACTTATCCGTGTACCTGATACTCAATTTATTGAGACGTTGACGACATTTGATCTCTTTCGAGAGAAACTAATCGGTAAAGAAGTTGAAATTTCGGGGTTTATTTACCACGAGGACGAGATGGGCAAGGGGCGATTTGCGGTCAGTAGATTTGCAATGAATTGTTGTTCGGCCGACGCTATGCCTTATGGACTTATGGTATCTTGGCCAAAAGCGATGGATTACGCCGACGATGAATGGGTGACGGTGACAGGAAGGTTAACGACATCAACTTATATGAATCATGTTGTCATGACTTTAGAAGCCCAGCGGCTTGAACGAACCAAGGTGCCGGAATCACCTTATGTGTATCCTGATCTAGATTTCGGACAATAAAATGAGGAGCTGACGGGTGCCGTCAGCTCTTTTTTTTCTTTACGTAATTTTATTTATTGTGAATCCCATAAATCATTTCTTTTCGGATAATAGCGAGAATTCCAATTGGCCATATTGTAATTAGATTCAAAAAGTATGCTTGCCGACCAAGAATTAGCGCTTGAACGAACGGAAAAATCATATAAAATTTCGCCATGCGACCAGTCTTTCCTAAACTTAAGCGATTCAATGGCCATTTGTTTAAATGCCTGTACCTGAACAGCTGTCAGTCCTTTATCGACACTCTCGAACTTTCCATTTTTGCATTCGATTGGATGGTGCCTAACCCCAAATTTACCCACCGCATTGTTTCGAATATGTATTAATACTGTACCAGCCGTAGCATTTGTCAGTTCACTTTCAAGCTGACGAAACACAAATTCAACTTGACGAGCGAGAGCTGCAGATTCCGTTTGCATACTTATTATCCTCCTTTATGATTTATTAGGCATGAGTTTCCACTTAGGTCTCAACGCATATTATATAGTCCATTTCTATCATTATCAATATACTAAACAACATTATTTTTATTTATTCGATATTATTCGACCTTTATTTACTGGTTATATAACTTATTTTTACATAATTAAAGAAAGACCTTTTTTTACATCTTAATAAAATGAACCTTGCGAACTAAAATAATATTTTTTAATTTATTTTTCAATTCTAATTTCAAGATGTTTTTCTTTCTTACTTAGGAGTTATGTACCATGCAATCTAAACCATCAATTAATAATAAAAATGATTTCTAATTACCGATAATGGTATCATTTTCTATTTATTGTTACACCGAAAACGTATTTAGTATTTTCCGAAGTGCCGCATGCGGTCATTATTTATCTATTTTTTATGAATCGACAATTATAGACCAATTTCGCAGCTGGTGCTATAATATGGATATTCTATTAAAAGGAGCGCTTACATAATGATCCAATGGTACTATTCGCTTTCCGTGCGCAATAAGCTGCTGATTACTTCTTACCTAAATTTAGCAGTGTTTGCCCTCATTATGCTTGTCATATTATCAGTATCAGGCGGCTCGCTTATCGCTGGAATTGTTTTCACAATCATTATGGCAATCGCTACGCTTCCACTCGTTTCCTTCATCGAGAGATCCATCAATAATTCATTTGATGAAATTAAAGGAACCGCGCTTCGTATTTCCAAAGGTGATTTCACTCAAAAAATCGACACAACGTCTTCATCAGCTTTAGGCGAGCTTGGACATTCGTTTAACAGTATGATTGATAAACTTCGTGACATTCTTACGGAAACGACGAACATCATCCGTCATGTGTCCGATACAAGTCACAGCATTTTTGACAAAAATAATAATATTCAAATCGCGATGCAGCAGGTTGCTGCTTCCGCAAACGAGCTTGCTACTGGCGCAAACGAAATTTCCGAGGACGTTTCGGAGATGAGCGAATCCATTACCGAGATTGAAGAGAAAGTTTCCGATTACGCTACCTCAACAAAGGAAATGAACACACGCTCTGAGCAAACGCTTCAGCTCGTAGATAAAGGCATGAAGGCTCTTGATATTCAAGCCGACGGCATGCGCCGCAACGTTGAGGCAACCGAGAAGGTGTCTGCTACAATTGAAGATCTAGCCCGCAAAGCAAGAGGCATTAGTGCAATTACGACGACTATTTCCGATTTGGCTGAACAAACTAACCTGCTTTCATTGAATGCCTCTATCGAGGCTGCAAGAGCAGGCGAGCACGGACGAGGTTTTGCCGTTGTTGCACAGGAAGTCCGCAAGCTTGCTGAGGAATCCAGCGCTTCAACTAAACAAGTATTCAACCTAGTGAAAAGTATTGATGAGGGTATCAAGCAAACGATCAGCAATATGAAAACAAACGAAGAGGTCGTTAAGCTGCAAACCGAGCATATTAAGGAATCCGAAGTCGTATTCTCAGAAATTGTTCAAAGTGTTCAATTTATTACGGATAAAATTTATGTTTTCTCCCAAGAAAGCGACGCTATGCTTGAGAGTGCCCGCAAAATTTCCGGAGCCATCCAAAATATATCCGCGATTACGCAGCAGTCGGCTGCTGGCACTGAGCAAGTTTCCGCATCTATGAATGAGCAGATTGCATCTGTACAAGCGGTGGTAGAAGAAACCGAACGCATGCGTACAATGGCGGCTCAGCTGCTCAGAACCATCAATGTTTTCAAAATGAAATAATCAAGTTTTTGATTGTTTATCACGCAACAAAAAAAGACCATAATCCTTCCATTCAACATGGATGATTATGGTCTTTCTTATTTTACGCCTGCTGCTTGCAGCGATATTCTTCACGCTGTTCTGCACGAACGCTTTCTTTAACCCTTGGGCAAGTATAACAATAATAGCCGCCATCAACTAGGTAATACAAGCAGCATGCTGCTTTCAGCCGAACCTGCTTATCTTTGTCTCCCAATGACTCTGTCATACGGAATTTCACATCAAGCGGATTTTTGCTTCTGCCAAAAACCTCGCCATCAAGCGATTTGACCATATTGAAATAGGTCACAATGCTTTGCTTTGCCTGTTCATCTACTTCGGCACTCAGCATCCTGTCATACCCATATTCAAGCGAGGTAGGAAGCTGGCTCCAGAGCATGCCTACTTTCAATGTTCCTACCTTTGCAATCATGTCAAATACAGGACGTATCGTATGCTCAAAAAAAGAGCTGATTTTATCCTTAACCCACATGTCTTGTTCATCTAAAGGTAGTGGTGCCGCTACAAATTCAGAGTTATGTAAGTAAAAGCTGACAGCAATATATTCATGATTGTTATATTCAGCCTTGTATATTTGAACCGTTAAATTGTTAAGTGATAAATCCGGCGCTTGTTTCAATACCGACAACGTATAGAGCAAGCCCAGCATAGGCCCGCGAAACCAACCTGCCATGTACACTTCCCCTACGGAAGGGTCCATGCCTTTAACTAGCGGTGTATAGAAAGCTAATAATTGCTTCAATTTGTGCTCATCCAACAGCTCTATTGCAGGGCAGGTAAACAGAAGATTTTCTCGTTTATTTACCGTTAAATCATAGCTGTCCTCCAACATCGCAAACAACGCTTCATTCATTGATGTTCTCGTCCTTCCATAACATGAATGTACAATAATAAACGATACGATTTATTATACAACGGACGAAAATGATTATCAATTGCATTTCATTATCTCATTGTGACAGTTAACTCACCAAGCTGCTCGATTTCCACGGTTACCACATCACCTGATTTTAAATACACCCTTTGATCTCTCGGGTATCCGATTACTACCCCTTCCGGAGTCCCTGTTAATATGATATCGCCAGGTACGAGTGTCATATGCTTAGAAATATAACTAATGATAGATCGGCAAGAAAAAATCATATCTTCCGTATTCGAATGCTGCTTTTGAACACCGTTTACGCGGCAAGAAATAGTGAGCTTATCCGGATCATTTACTTCATCTGCCGTTACAATATAAGGACCAATTGGTGCAAATCCGTCGCAGCTTTTGCCAAGCATCCACTGGGATGTTCGGCGCTGCAGGTTCCTCGCTGACAAATCGTTAGCGCAGCTATAGCCAAAAACATAATCAAGCGCATCCGCTTCTTCGATGTTTTTTGCCGTTTTTCCTATAATGATCGCAAGCTCAGCTTCATAATCCACCTCATTGCTCGTAAGCGGCAGCTCCACCTCATCACCATGTGCACTCAGGGCATTGGCAAATTTATTAAACAAAATAGGGGAGGTCGGAATTTCAGCTTTCGTCTCCTCTGCATGCTTGCGGTAATTTAAACCGACGCAAATCATTTTTTGCGGGCTCGAAACGACCGGTGCGTAAGCGAAAGTTGTATCCTGTAGCACATACATGTGGTTGTTATTTGCAACGACAGCCTCAATAACCGCTTGAAGTTCCGCTAATGCTGTTTTACCGCCTCTTATAACTTCTTCTATAGAAAGCGGAGCTGGAATATCCAGAGCTTGAGAGGCCATTTTAATATCAATAATTCCTAAGTCAACCTGCACGCCGAGTCTTAGTTGATCAGATTGCTTAAACTGCAATAACTTCATAAAAGATAACCTCCCTGCCATGAATTGGTGAACTATATTTAGTTTAAGCCTCTCTTTTTTTAAAGTAAAGCGCATGAAAGTATGCAGCATGGGTAAAATAGCGGCACGGCTTGTTTACAATCAATCATGGGGACTGATGCAAATGTGGAAAACACCACATAAAATAGGGAAGACCGTGGCGGGCATTGCTTTAATCGGTTGTATGCTGCTTAACCTATCAACCGATTCCTATGCTTCAGCTGCCGATAAGCAGCAAATAGCTCAGTTCAAACCTGCAAAAGAATCAAAAAAACGAAAAACTGCTGTCGTGTCTTGGGATAGGCTTCATAGGCAATTTCCCAATACCTTTCTCCTTAATGGGCCTCGTAATAAGAAAAGAGTCGCGCTAACGTTTGATGATGTTCCCGATCCAAGATATACACCAGCTATTTTGGATATATTAGCGGAGCATGATGTTTGCGCTACCTTTTTTATTGTAGGGAACCGTGCTGCCAAATACCCTGCATTAGTAAAGCGGATACATAACGAAGGACATGTCATTGGTAATCACTCTTATGACCATGCCATTTTTTCAAAGCTTACTTTAACGAAGTATCAGAAGCAAATTTGGCGAACGGACACCATAATAAAAAATATAGTCGGATATTCTCCTCACTTTATACGACCGCCATACGGTGAACTGCTGCCTCAGCAAGTAAGATGGAGCAAGCAGGCTGGTTTTGCTATCGTCAACTGGGATGTGGATTCCGTAGATTGGAAAAACAATCCTAGCAGCGCATTGGTGCTGCAAAATATAAAAAGAACACTTCAACCTGGATCGATAATTTTACAGCACGCAGGCGGAGGAGTCGGCCAAAACTTATCCGGCACGGTTGCTGCACTCCCGAAGCTCATCCAATTGCTGGAAAGCAAAGGGTATGAGCTCGTTACATTGCCTGAGCTCGTCGGACAATCCGCAGCCCGTTGAGTTTATGTACAAAAAAAAGGCAATCCCTCATGAAGAGTGGATTGCCTTTTCCATCTATATTTTTATTCAAGAACGAATACTTTCACGTTTTGAATACCAAAAGACATGGCTTGGCTTGTTGAGCCTGGTACAAAAATATCAACGCGATTGCCTTTAATCGAACCGCCAATATCTGTTGCTGTTGCAATCATTCCGCCTTGCGGCAAACCATTATAGGAATACCCTGTCACATAAAGCTTAGTGCCAAGAGGTATCATTTTCGGATCTACGGCAATCGTACCAACCTGGAGCTTGTCTCCAAAGTAGTCGACTGCTCCCCACTTGCCATTCTCAGATGCTGCTGCTGTATAAGCTGTAGCTTGTACGAGAAGCGCTTTCGAGTAAGCGTATTCTTTACCATTCATAGCTTTAACTGTTTTTGAGGAGTCGTCAGCTGCTGAATTCATCGTTGCCGGTTTCTTCTCTACAGAAGCTTCTGTGGAAGGTATAGTAAGCTTTAAACCTTTATATAGGTTAAGCGGATCTATCTTAGGATTAGCTTCCATTAGTGTATCCAAAGGTACACTGTACTGCTTGGATAGCTTCCAGAATGTATCATTGTCATTCGCTGTATGTGTTTTCGAAGCTGCACTTACTGTTCCTGCTGCCATCATAACCGATAATCCTACTACTGCTGCTGCTAATGTACGTTTTTTAAACATGGGGTAAATCCTCCTGTGCGTTCCCGAAGTTTCACAACTTCGATCACGTGATTATAAATCTTGTTAAGGGCGGTTGTCCGCCCTTAACGTATTGCTGTTGTCTAAGGTTTAAGGAAAGACTAGCCGATAAACATTTGAACCCATTCGCCGTTTACATAACCAACGCCGATTTTAGTAAAGTTGCCGCTAAGAATGTTTGCTTTGTGACCTGGGCTGTTCATCCAAGCAGTCATAACATCTTGTGGTGTTTTTTGACCAGAAGCAATGTTCTCACCAGCATAAGAATAAGTCACTCCGAAAGAACGCATCATATCAAATGGAGATCCGTAAGTCGGCGATGTGTGGCTGAAGTAATTGTTAACGTCCATATCTCTTGCTTTCTCTGATGCTACTTTCGTAAGAAGCGTATCGCTCTTCAAAGCGGACAAGCCCACTTTAGCACGTTCCTTATTAACTAAGTCGACAACTTGTGATTGATAAGCACTCAAATTGGAAGCTCCTGTGTCAGTACCTGTGCCTGGTTTTGTTTCAGTTCCTGTACCAGTCCCAGTGCCTGTTCCTGGTTTTGTTACTGTTCCTGTACCAGTTCCTGGTTTTGTTACTGTTCCTGTACCAGTTCCTGGTTTTGTTACTGTTCCAGTACCTGTTCCTGGCTTAGTTACTGTTCCAGTACCTGTTCCTGGTTTTGTTACTGTTCCAGTGCCTGTTCCCGGATTAGTTACTGTTCCAGTACCTGTTCCCGGTTTTGTTACTGTTCCTGTGTTACCGCCTGTCGTAGGCCATTGAATGAAGCTGCCATTCAAAAGCTTGCTAAAATCTATTCCATATTTATCACCGATCTGTTTGATCGTATCTTGGCTAATGAGGCATGGTTGTTGAATCGTGGAGAAAGTTTTCACAGCCGGTGCTGCACCTGCCGTTGGAGCCGTAAAACCTGCGCCGATCACCGTTGCTGCGATTATGCCAGCGACACCTACACGTATTGGTTGCATCTTCATGAATGAATCCTCCTAATAAGATAAGTTTTTGTAAAAAAGCGTCTGACGACTGAAGCTTTTTCAGCTGCGCATTCGTTTTGTTTGCGCATCGTTCTTCCTGACGCCACTTATCTTACCATGGGGTTTTTGGTGTTTCATGACACAAAAACTGGTAATCGCGTGAAAATAGCTAGCAAAACAGCACCATTACTGCTTTATGAGAATATGCTCATCACCGTTTTTTGCTGCTTTTAGAGCTGACCGCTAGCTTTTCGAAGCTCGTTTGCGAGCCGATGAATTTCATCTTTCTCCGCTTTTGTGGTTGCTGCAAACCATGCTGGAGAGAGCCAAGTAGAGATAATTTTGTTAGCATCTGATGCGTTCATATCAACATCCCTCCAGTCGCGAACAAGCTCTAAGAAAGCCGCTTTGTTAACTGAACTTCCTGGACATGTTTTCGCTGGATTCATTTCGCGATGAAACAAAATTTGACTGTCTGGCAGCTTCCACATGGCAGCAATTTGACTTGTCAGCTTAACGGCTGAAGCAAGCTGAGCACCTTCCAGCTTCTCCGCTCCAACATCAAAATTACCGATCATCTCGAACATAAACGGATGTATGCGATCTGGATCAGGGTCGTTGTAGCCAACAGCAGAGGCCGGCGCTTCCAGAAGAGAACGCCCCTCCCATATATAGCCGTCAGGGTCGATCGTTGCATGCTGGGCGATATCACCCCAATTTTGGGTAATTGCATGAAACCGCCACATCCCTTGAATGATTTTCATTTTATCCGCAGCTCTCCGGTAATCCACAATAGTCGGCTTCCATGTTCCATGCACATGAATCTGCGAAAACTTCACTTTTGATACGAATGGTTTCAAATACTCAACATACTCCGCAAAAGTAAACCTTTGAAAATATTTGCGCTCTACGACCATTACGCATCGCATCCTCTCGATAAACAATTGCTATATTTTATGCGATACATGAATGAATCGAGACGGCAAACACATAAAAAAAGCAAGCCATGGATATATTCCACGACCTGCTTCTTGTTTTTATAAATCTATTTTTGCTTATCGAGTGCCGAGTTTGATGTTGCCCGTCTCCGACTCCATGCTTATTTTGATATCACCGCTGCCGATTACACCTTCAATATTATTTTCTGTCTCCTTGTTAACCGAGAAACCATCCCAATCCACCTTGCTGTTTCCGGTATCCTTCTTGATACGAATAGTAGCCGAAGCAGGCTGTTTATCTGCATTAACGATAATATTCCCGGTATCCGTCTTAATTGAAAGATCGCTGCGCAATTCGTCTGCTTCAACTCGTACATTTCCCGTCTCAGATTCTGCTTTTAGAATGCCTTTTCCGTCCGCAATATTAATGTTTCCAGTATCTGTTTTTAATTCAAGCTCCTGTGCCGCATAATTCGTTAATTTGATATTGCCGGTTTCTGATTTTAATTTCATTTTGTCAGCTTCCATCTGATCAACGACAATGTTTCCTGTATCGCTTTCGATATCGATCGAGCTCCATAACTTTTCAGGAACCTCAATCGTCAGCTTCAAGT
Source organism: Pristimantibacillus sp. Z349TD_6 (assembly GCF_056173205.1). NCBI lineage: Bacteria > Bacillati > Bacillota > Bacilli > Caryophanales > Paenibacillaceae > Pristimantibacillus (SeqCode) > Pristimantibacillus sp. Z349TD_6. The sequence goes on from NZ_CM149662.1 coordinate 6,091,191, forward strand.
TAACGATAGAAATACCGAATGTAAAACGATCCTTCGTATTTGCCTCAATATTAAGCGTATCCCCTTTAGGAGCTGCCGTTAGAATGACGTCTCCAGCAAGCTTTTCACTTACATCTCCTTCAAGTCTCACTTTAATATCATCTGCTGTGCCGGGAACGAAAGTGATATTAAACGTATCCGTCTCCGCATGGATCGAGCGAATGGACGATGCATCAATCGTTTTTTCCTGCAAAAAAGGTTCGCCCTGAAATTTCGTTACAAGTTCATCTTTATCGAATACAAAAAACGCGCAAAGTACTCCTATACCAAGCAAAATTAAAGCGAATGCGGCTAGTTTTTTCATTTGTTATTCCCCTTTACAATTCTTGTGTTGAATTTCAAATATTTTAAGGTCATCTTATAGAAGGAAGTTGTAAGTGCCTTTAAGCCGATGATGAGTAAAATCGTAATTGAGCTTGTAATCAAGCCTATCGTCAATGCCTGCGGCATAGTAAATGTGCCGTTCCATAAGCTCTCTACCATGATTCCGATACCGCCTACGCCTATTCCCAAAGCTGACGCCCATAAAGCAACAATGACCGACGCCAGAGCCAGATAGGGTCCTAGAACGAATATAATATTGAATAAACCAAGGCTTGCTGTTGCAAATACAGCCTTAGAGAGCTTTCCGAAGCCCTTGTTCGTCTCTGCCTGATTAACTCGGTATCCAAGCAGCATCTCGTTCGCAATCATTCTTGGATCTCCCAGCTCGCTTGCTGCTTGCTCCTCGGTTTGACCATTCTCTACCGCTTGCTGAAAATGAAGATAATAATCGTACAGCCATTCCTTACGCTGCGGCTCTGGAATGACTTTGAGCATGCTCTCAAGCTCCAACATATATCGATCTCTTGTCGTCATGGTCTTAAACCTTCCTCTACAATTTCATTTACGGATTGCGTGAAACTTTCCCATTCTGCAATTAATTTGCGCATATGACTCCAGCCCTCTGCTGTTAATTGATAATATTTCCGAGGCGGGCCTTCAGTTGATTCCTTCAAATAGGTTGAGAAATAGCCGTCCTGTGTCAATCTGCTTAGTAATGGATATACGCTTCCGACTGCTACTTCAAACTTTTCGGAAATTTTAACAGCCAGCTCATAGCCATATCGGTCTCCCCTTGTCGCAAGCACAAGAACGCATATTTCAAGCACGCCCTTTTTAAATTGAATGTTCATTTCGTGTCCTCCATCATTGAAGTTCTAATTCTTCGGTACTGTATGTGGAAAGATACTAAGCATAACTTACTATTAATCAATACAGTATAGCATCGTACAGCAATTCCGTCTTTTGTATAATTTACCACATGCTATTCTACAATGCAAGATAGTGTGCAAAAAAGAATACCTCCAACCTCACGGCTTGCGCACGTCGGTTGAAGGCATTCCTGTACATTGCTTAGTTTACGCTAATGAATTTGCCTGTTGCTTGTGACTCAAATGCACACAAGATAACTTTCAAAGAAGCACGGCCGTCTTCACCGCTTACAGCAGGTGTTGTGTTCGTAAGAATGCTTTCCAAGAAAGCATTGACTACACCGCTTGTCTCTTGCTTTTCGTTAGTTGAGATTGCGCCTACTTTATGCTTCTCAACTGTGCCGTTGCGCAGCTCTACGATTACTTGATCGTCAGGATGCGTACCGATTTTCATAACGCCGTTCTCGCACCACAAAATAGTGCTGTTGTCCTCACCCTTATAGTAAGTCCAGCTTGCTACAAGCGTGCCGATTGCACCGCTCTTCATACGAAGCAAGCATGATGCGTTATCATCAACATCGGTATCCTTATCAAGCGTGCCAACAAAACCAGCTACTTCTGAAACTTCGTCGTCAAGCATCCAGCGAATAAGATCGGATTTATGAACGCCAAGATCGCCCATTGCGCCCATAATAGCTTCTGGCTTACGGAAGAACCAGCTTTCTGCGCCATCGATGCTCCAGCCATCTGGACCAGGGTGACCAAACGATGTACGGAATGTAAGTACTTTGCCTAGAATGCCGGACTGCAATACTTGCTTCGCTTTAACATGCGGCGGCATGAAGCGTTGGTTGTGGCCAACCATCAAGTGAACGCCGTTTTTCTTAGCTGCTTCAATCATCGCTTCCGCTTCTTCATCGGTTACAGCCATTGGCTTCTCAACAAGAACATGAGCGCCCGCATTAGCTGCAGTAATTGACATTGAAGCATGCAATGCATTTGGCGTACATACGCTTACTGCATCAGGTTTGATTTCTGCAAGCATCGTTTCGAAATCAGCAAACGCTTTGCCGCCATGCAAATTCGCATAGTGTTCTGCGCGCTCGATAATTGGATCTACGAATGCAACAAGCTCAACATTCTCATGAGCTGCATATTCCGGGATATGACGGTATTTCGAAATCGATCCACAACCTATAACTGCTACACGTACTTTAGACATGAATATTTTCCCCTATCTATTATCAATTAGATTATTATTTGTTCAAAAAATTAGTTTTCAACCATTCCATGCTTTCTGCAACAGCCTCAATCGGAGGATTCGCACAAGTGTCCTGCTCAACAATAATCCATTCAACAGATGCTTTCGAGGCAGCATCAATAATAGGAAGAAGCGGCAAATCGCCACGGCCAAGCTCTACTGTATCGATTTGCCCACCCTTCTCACCAGCGCGGAAGTCCTTCAAATGAAGAAGTGGCAGACGTCCTGCGTATTTTGCAATGTAAGCAAGCGGATCTACACCGGAGTATTGTACCCAGCCGATATCCATTTCAACTTGCAGATATTGCGGATCAATCCGCTCATACAAAGCGTCAAATACGATTTGGCCGTCGATTTCAACTTCAAATTCAAATTCATGGTTGTGGTAAGCAAAAGAAATGCCTGCTTCACGGAAACGCTTACCATACTCTTCAAATTTCACGAGATGTCCACGCCATGCTTCTGTATCACGAGCATCTACCGGCAACCAAGGACAAATAGCATATTTAGCTCCAATGGTTTGAAGATAAGCAATTTCCTCATCAAGATTGCCTTCAAGCAGATGCAAGCCGACGTGGCTGCCGATTGCTTTCAAATTCAATTCTTGTAGCAGATCGCGCATGTCTTCAGCTTTGATATCACCGTATCCTGCAAATTCTACGCCCTCATAACCCATTGCTGCAACCTTGCGAAGCGTACCTTCAAAATCTTGTGCGGTAGCGTCTCTTAGCGTGTACAATTGCAAACCAATATTCATTCGTGACATGTGAGCTGCACTCCCTTATATTTATTATTTGATGTATTTGATTTTGTTTTCTGATCTTTATTATATCGACAGTCCTATGCGAAAACCAGTTGTATTATTAGTCTTTTCTTATGCGATTTTGGTCAATGCTCGTACAATGGCACTATAAAAGGGGCAGCTTCGCCCTAGCCTGCATACGGCTGGGACATAGCTGCCTCTTATTTGTTTAGATATGAATCGTAAACGCCAGCTGCTTCGAGCCTGCAGCAATGTGCAGAACTGTATCCTTCACATCAGCTTTTACCCCTTCGACAGAACGAATTGGACCGAACCCCTTCAGTGCCAATGAGAATGCTTTCCCGCTGCCCTCTAATTGAAGAGTGATCGCTTCGCCTTGGCGTGTTGCCGAGATCGTCAATTCTGTATCGCCTTTGGTATTGCGTACAGCCGTTGCAGCTGTTTTTCCGTCTTCCAGATTATGAAGCTCAAACTGGACGCCATCCGCATAATCATAATCTGGTTTAACCTCATTCGCTCCAAGCGCAATAATGGAATTAGGACGAACGAATAGTGGAAGGCTAAAGAAATCATATTTCTCTTTGCGCCATGAGCCGCCTTCTACAATTTCTCCGGATAACAAATGCGTCCATTTTCCAGCTGGCAAATAATAAGTGACATGGCCCTGCTCGTTGAAAATTGGAGCTACCAGTATAGAGTCGCCCAGCATGTATTGGCGGTCCAGCATTTCGCTGGTCGGATCTTCTGGGAACTCAAGCACCATGGCACGCATCGAAGGCAAGCCCAGCTCAGTTGCTTGAACAGCTGTATTAAATAAGTAAGGCATGATCCGGCATTTCAGCTTCGTGAAGAAGCGAGTAACATCTACCGCTTCCGTATCGTATGCCCAAGGCACTCTATACGATTTGCTTCCATGCAGGCGGCTATGGCTGGACAGCAGACCAAAGGCTAACCAACGTTTGAATACATGCTCTGGCGCAGTGTTCTCGAATCCGCCAATATCGTGGCTCCAGAAGCCGAAGCCCGACATCCCAAGCGATAAACCGCCGCGCAAGCTCTCCGCCATGGACTCATAATCCGCATAACAGTCACCGCCCCAATGTACGGGGAATTTCTGTCCGCCTGCCGTAGCTGAACGGGCAAACAAAGCGGCTTCGTTTCGGCCAAGCTTCTCTTCAAGCACTTCAAATACGACTTTGTTATAAAGCTGAGTATAGTAATTGTGCATTTTCATCGGATCGGAGCCGTCAAAATAAGCGACATCGGTCGGAATACGCTCACCGAAGTCGGTTTTAAAGCTGTCCACACCCATATCGACAAGCTCACGCAGATAATTTGCGTACCACTTGCATGCTGCTGGGTTTGTGAAATCAACGAGCGCCATGCCTGGCTGCCACAAATCCCATTGCCATACATCGCCGTTTGGCTTTTTCACCAAATAGCCATTTTGTTTGCCTTCCTCGAACAAACGCGAGCGCTGAGCAATGTAAGGATTGATCCACACGCAAATTTTAAGCCCTTTTTCTTTGAGCCGCGACAGCATGCCGACAGGGTCTGGGAATACCCGCTCATCCCACTTGAAATCGGTCCAATGAAACTCACGCATCCAGAAACAATCGAAGTGGAACACATGCAATGGAAGATCACGTTCTGCCATGCCATCGACGAATGAATTAACTGTTGCTTCATCATAGTTAGTCGTAAATGAAGTGGTAAGCCATAATCCAAATGTCCATGCCGGCGGCAGCGCTGGCTTGCCAGTCAAATCCGTATATTTATGAAGAACATCCTTCATGCTCGGACCATCGATAATGAAATATTCGAGTGATTCTCCTGACACACTGAATTGCACTTTTTTCACTTTTTCCGAAGCGATCTCGAATGATACCAGCTCTGGATGATTGACGAATACGCCATATCCCTTATTGGTCATGTAGAAAGGAATATTTTTGTACGATTGCTCCGAGCTTGTGCCCCCGTCTTTGTTCCAGAGGTCGACGACTTGTCCGTTTCTTACGAAAGGCGTGAAGCGCTCGCCAAGGCCATATACCCACTCGCCAACACCAACATCCAATTCTTCGCGCATAAACGTATTGCCGTTGTCTTCTTTAATGTAGGCCATCGATTTTTGCGTACTTCCCGTAATCCGCTCGCCCGCGCGATAGAAATCCACCGCCCATACGGCTCCTTTACGGATATGGACGCTGAGGCTGCCGCTTGTTAGAACAGCCCGCTCATCATTTTCTTCGATTACAACATGGTCGCCAGTTTGCGAGGACAACTCGAACACTGGGCCACGCTCCCGAACGCCTGCATGATGCACAAGCTTAACGCCAATAATGCCTGGCAGCGGAGAATGAAAATGGACCGTTAACAACATCGTATCCAGCATATTAGAGCGATTATAGATAGGTTGTGGCGAAGCATAAGCAGTTAGTTTGCCATCCTTTTGCTCGAAATCATGGACTTGTACAGCCCCTAATACTTTGTATTCATCACGAATGAGCCAGTTGCCGTCTGTAAATTTCATCGACTGAACCAACCTTCCTGTTTAGTTTTATTTGCAATCCTATATAATTGCATTATACTGATAATTAATCGAATAATTCTAACAGAATACTGCTCATCTATAGCACTATTTTGACGATATGCCTCTATGGAATGGTAACTAACTCGCATCAAGCACAGGAGGCCTCTCAAAATGGATCAAACAACTAGGCACGCCTTAAAAGAAGACCGGCTGCATGGCGACAATATGTTCCCGCTTGCCGCCTACTGGATTGAACATGAAGAGGCTGGCGTCCCCGTTCTGGATTGTCATTGGCATGCTGAAGCAGAGTTTTTTTATGTGCTTGAAGGTGAAGTGCTGTTCCAGGTTGATACCGATTATTTCATTGTAAAAGCAGGCGAAGCTGTTTTTATAGACGGTGGCGACATTCATGCTGGTCATGCACAAGGCGATACTGCCTGTTCTTTTTGCGCCATCGTGTTCGATACTCATTTGCTCGCCAGTGCCAGCTATGATGCCGTACAGGAACGATTTATTTCACCGCTTCAGGACAAGAAAAAGACGTTTCCTAGACATATTCAGCCAAAAACAGAATGGGAAATCGCGCTGCTTCAGCATTTGCAATGCATTATGAACGTATGTCAAAGTCAGAAGCCTGGTCATGAGACCGCGGTGAAGGGTCACTTTTATTTAATGCTTCATGAAATTGCCGCGCAAAGCAAGTTTTGCAACAGAAGTGAAACAAGCAATGCCGACTCTACAAAAATTGACAGACTGAAGACCGCTATTGTTTATATGCAAAATCATTTCCAGCGCCCTATACGGATCGCAGAAATTGCTGATCAAATTCCGATGAGCGAAGGTCAGTTTTGCCGATTCTTCAAGACGATGACCAGACAAACGCCAATTGAGTATTTGAATGCTTATCGAATTAGACAAGCAACGGAGCTGCTTCTGAAGCCAGAGCTCAAAATAGCAGCTGTAGCGCTTGATGTCGGATTCGATCATATTAGTTATTTCGTCAAAGTATTTCGCAAAATGATGAAATGCACGCCTTCCCAGTTTCGCAAAAAACAGCTTGAATCGTCGGATCGTCGTCCATAATAAGAAAAAACGTGTATGATTTGGTCATTTACTCAAAAGTTACAGCTTTGTAACCAAATACTCACCGAATTTTAAGAATTATTTAATAATTGTACGTTACACTATAAAAAAAAATCCTTCGCGGGATGGAGGTCCATACTATGAAAACGATGCTGATGTTCCAAAATAAAACGATACCTGTCTATTTAACAGATACAAATAAGCAAGCCATTGAGAAATTGACCGCAGTACTTAATCGTAAACTGACAACAGGCAAAAACGCACTTAAAACATGTATCAAATCGCTTATTAGCGTAGAAATTGTAGGCAGTGAGGCAACGCTTCATTCTTATTTCGAACGTGACACTCTAACCATTTCCCTATATTAATCTAGACTTCCCATATACCGAAATACGAAGAGGGTGATCCTTTTGGTCTATACAGGCCATCAGGACACCCTCTTCTTTTATTTACAACGTTCAAACGCTTTAATTAGTAAACATTTGAGTTGTGTAATTAACTTTCGAATTATATAATGTTAGCAAACATAACGGAATGAGGATCAATCGATGAACATAGAGGTTAACAGCCGCAATATCAAATTTCTTGAATGCTTTGCATCGGACACAAGAGTGAAGATCATTGAATTATTAAATATTAAACCAATGAATATTAAAGAAATAGCTGAAGCGCTAGGCATTTCGTCAGCCATCGTGACTAAGCATATTCAGAAGCTTGAAGAAGCATCCATTATTACGACAGAAAGTGTGCCCAGCACGAGAGGCCGTCAGAAGGTGTGCCATCTCACACTCGATTCTGCTACGCTGCAATTTCGTGTGAAGGAGCAAGCCATTCAAAATAGGTATGCCGTATCCATTCCAATTGGTCAATATTCCTCTTATGAAGTAAAACCTACTTGCGGATTGACATCGGATACCAAAATTATCGGCATGGTGGATGACCCGCGCTACTTCTCCGATCCTGAGCATGTGAAGGCATGCCATCTGTGGTTCGGAAGCGGCTATATTGAATATCGCATTCCTAATTATTTAGTAGGAAAACAATCGGCAAAAAGCATTTCCATATCGCTTGAAATATGCTCGGAAGCACCGCACTACAACGAGAACTGGCCTTCCGATCTTTCCTTTTATATTAATGACATCTTGCTCGGAGTATGGACTTGCCCAGGAGACTTCGGTGCAGTAAAGGGCGTGTATACGCCGAGCTGGTGGGATTTGGGGACTCAGCATGGCTTGCTGAAACAAATAACCATCGACTCAGGAGGCTCCTTCATCGATGGCATTCGGATGTCTGACCGGACGATAACGGATCTTGATGTTGGCTTTGGCGACGACATCAGATTCCGCATATGCGCGCCGGAGACGGCAACCCACAGCGGAGGGTTAAGCATGTTCGGCAAGCAATTCGGAAATTATGATCAGGACATTCAAGTTTACGTCGCCTACTAGCAGCAGCTAGTTCTGCATAACATTCGGTTTGATATGAATATCTTCACGGTATTCCTTTGGCGACATACCGGTTTCATTGCGAAACACACGGTTAAAATGGCGAATATTCGTGAAGCCCGTATGTTCAGCTATCGTAGCAATTTTATTATCGGTTTGAACCATTTGCCGCTTCGCTTCAAAGATTCGAATCTCAGTAAGCCGCTCAACGAAGGATTTCCCGGTTTGCTTCTTGAACAAGGTGCTGAAATATGCTGCATTTAAATAGACGGAATCGGCTACCTCTTTAAGCGTCAGCGCTTTGGAATAATGCTGTTCAATATATCGAATCGATTTTTCAATGGGATCATGCTCAGGCTGCGCCGTACTCTCAGCGATACATACGGCTAAACGAACGAGCAGCTGTGAGCATGCATCCATCAGCTCTTCTCTGGAAGAGATCGAGCAAATATCAAATAGAACGGTTTTCATATCCTTCATGCCCAGCCACTGCTTCGTTAGCCGCAGCCGCCCTGCTGCTTCATAATAATGAATGAGCAGCTTGCATAGCTGCTGATGCACGGTTTCCGGCGTTTTGGCATCAAGGCAAAGCTCACTAACGAAAGCATGGGCTGCCGCCGTGACCTGTTCCAGCTTCCCCTCATTCATGGCCAGATCCAGCTTCTCCCACGACCATTTTTTCAGTTCACCTTTGAAACGATCTTCCGTGCCTAAATCACTGTAGACTAACACTTTATCTCCGCCAACGATGAGCCTGTGAAGCAAAGCAATTTCCGCTTCGTTGTACGCATCGGATATCGATTTAAAGCCCTTTGCCACCTGGCCTATGCCGATCGTGACCGTCATATTCGATAAGCTTGTAATTTGTCTGCGAATCGTCTCGCCTATTTCCCGCACGGCAGCCATCGCTTGGTCACTATCCTCAATATTTAGCAGCGCCGCTACTTCCGTCTCCGACATGATAAAGCAAAAGCCATTTGTTCTCCTGCTCAGCACTTCTTGCACGAGCTGTTGAATATACAATTGAAACAAAGAAGGATCAGCTTGATTATACCGCTCACTGCCGATTGAATTTTTGTCTAATTTCACAACCATGCAGGTGAAGTAAGGTTGATGAAAGTCGATCCCAATGGTCCGAAGCAGCTCCAAATCCGCTTCATTCACGCTGCCCTTCAGAAGGCCAGTTAACAGATGTTCACTGACATGCTGCCTAATCCGATGCTCATCACGATGGGGATTGCTAACCGGAACCGCTTGGCTAAGCTGTACTTTCTCTTTAAGCATTTGAAGCACCTTATCCAGCTCTTCGCGCTCAATCGGCTTCATCATATAATCCTTCGCGCCTTGCCTCATCGATTGCTGAATATAGACAAAATCATCAAACCCGCTAATAACGACACATAACACATGCGGAAAACGCTCCTTCATCATCTGCTGCAATTGAATGCCATCCATGCGAGGCATCCGAATATCCGTCAGAATAGCTTCTGGCTCAAGTTCCTCCACCAGCTGCAATGCTTCATAACCATCCCGCGCTTCACCAACGACCTCCCATTCCGGGTCGAGTTCTATTATCATTTTGCGCAAGCCTTTTCTAAATATCGATTCATCATCTACAATAACGATTCTAGGCATGAGCATCCCCTTTCATTTGATCAGGCTTCTCAAATACAGCAGGAAAAGTCATCGTAACTTTCAAGCCTTGATATGGCATGCTCTCCAGCATTAAACCATACGATTCACCATAATGAAGAACAATTCTGCGATGGACATTTAATAATCCATTGCCGGAGCTGCCACCTAAATCCTTCGAATGCTGAAGTCGACGGCGAATATCCGCGAGCTGCTCCTCCGTCATCCCAATACCATCGTCTTCAATGATAATACGCAGCACGTTTTCTTCTATTTTGCAGGTTAATGTAATTCGCCCGTTGCCCACACCCTGATCGATGCCGTGGTTAATGGCGTTCTCGACAATCGGTTGAATAATTAAGGGAATGACCATACAGGTCAAAGAAGCCTCTTCTCGGTCTAATCGAAAATCGATCCGATCCTCATAGCGCATTTTTTGAATCGTCATGTAACCCAAGACATGTCCCAGCTCATCCTCAAGGTTGACATGTTCTTTCTGGCTGCTCAAGCTGTAACGCAGCAGCCTGCTTAAATTGTTCGTCATTTTGACAACCTCTTGATTGCCGTCGACTTCTGCATACATACTGATCGATCCAAGCGTATTATACAAAAAATGCGGATTGATTTTGCTTTGCAAAGCCGCAATCTGCGCATCCTTCTCGCGAATCTCTGTCTCATAAAGCAAGTAACCAAGCTCGCTTAGCTTGGATACCATCGTATTGAACGCTTTGCCCAAATGGCCAACTTCATCCCATTGCTTGACGGGAAAGGATACGAGAAGATCGCCGCGTTCCACCTTGCGCATGAGCCTAATTAAACCTCGCAGCGGCTCTGTTATTCGAAACGCAAGGAATACCGACATAAGCATAGCAAGGCCCATACAGATGACACCAAACAGAATAATCGAATTCCGCATAATTAAACTGTCCTTCATCAGCTCCGACACCGGAACGACTCCAACTGTCGTCCAATTGGTGATCGATGACGTCACGTAAGAAACGAGCTGCCGCTCTCCGTTAAGTGCAGCGTGTGTAACCCCTTCCGGTGCTTTATCCTTATAAAGGCCTCCCAAAGCCTCTTGCGGCATCGCTCGATTTTTACCGACAACGACTCCACTGTCTTGATCCATAATATATAAAGCTTCCTTCGTTCCGAGCGTAACCTGCGATATCATCTTATGAATGACCGTTGGATCTACATCAATAACGATATATCCAAGCTTTTTCCCGCTATCAAAGCTGCGCAGCTCCCTTGCAATAGAGAACACGGGGTATACCGTTCCGCTGGTAGACTGAATATTGTGGGTTGTAATAAAAATGGATTGTCCGTTGCCGCCCTTCTCGTTTTGGAGCCATTGCGCATTCTCATCTAGTCGATACGTCGTGACATATTGGCTTTCCGGCAGTACAACATAGGATGCGCCGCTTTCCCCAAATAACGAGACACCCACAATATCGATGCGGCCGTTCAGAAATACTTGGGAGACAAAGCTGTTTAATTGCTTAATCTCTTCCAGTGTTAAAGCCTGACCCTGCTCACGCTTGCTCTCTAGAAAAGCTGTGATTTGTTCATATTGATAGGGCATAAGCGTCAAACGATCTAATTCTGCCATATAAGTATCCAGATTTAGCGTCAGCTGCTTCATCGTCTGCAGTTGATAGTCGCCGACCTTCTGCTCAAGCGTCGAAGCAAACCGAGTGAAGGCGAAATACCCCATAACGCTGAGTGGAAGCACGATGAGTATAAAGTTTATGAGGATGAGCTTTCGTGCCAGCTCCTGATTTTTGAACCACCCAATCACCGCGAGTACCCGCTTCATAGCTATCTCCTTACTTCCTCAGCTCGATGTTCACCCTTTTCACGGCTGCTTGCAGCGTTTCCTCAGGCGTTTGCTCCGAATAATTCATTTTTTCAAATTCTTGAATTAAAATTTCAACGATCGACCATTGCCGGACATGACGCGGCCAATAGGCTACATAGTTTGCGGAAGCTGCATAGGAGCTTCTGTAATTCAAGCTGTTAAACGGTTCGCTGGCAACGACCTTTGTCATGCTTGGCACATGGCCCGCTTCCGCCCACATCGCACCGTTTTCTACACACCATTTGACAAAAGTAAGCGCCGCTCGCTTCTTCTCATCTGTCATCCCATGCTTGGTCGGTATGGCAATGGTGTGCGAATCCCCCCATACCGCAGCCCGGTCGAACAACGCAGGCATTGGAATTACGCCAAAGTCCAAATTTTTTGCTTTCTCAAATGCCCCCGTTCCCCACATCCCTGTAATTAGCACCGCAGCTTTTCCATCATAAAAAAGCTTGAATGCATCATTAATATCAGGCGGAATAAGCCCTTTCTTGTACAAATCATTCATATAGCTTAGCGCTTGCAGCGCTTGCGGATTGTTGAATACGGCAGCAGTTGCATCCTCATTATAAAAGCTGCCCCCGCCGTCTATTTGGTTATAAAGACTCCACCAAAGCCATACGGAATCAATCCGAGTACTCGGCTGAGCCATCGGCGCAATGTCGGCTGGTATCGAAGACTTAAGCTTCTGCAGGAAAGCTTCAAATCCCGCAGCTCCTGCCCCGATCAATGGCTTATCCGCCTCATCAATTAGACCTGCTTTACGCAAATAGGTTTTATTGTAAAACATAACAAGCGCATGCGTATCAAGCGGCACAGCGTAAGGGATTCCGTCATACATGGTAGAATCGAGAATATTGCGATTAAAGCCCGACCAGTCCAGCCCGATCTGCTTAGCAGGCTCTGTCAGATTCTCGATATAGCCGTTCTGAACGAACTGCGGCAAGCTTGTCTGATGCAAAATCGCAAGCTCCGGCGCATTGCCAGACATTATCGCCGTTTTTAGCCTCGTGTAATAGTCATCCAATCGAGAGTTTACTTGCACAACGTTAATCGTCGGATTCTCTTCATTAAATCGTGTGACCATTTCCGTCATAAACTGATTGTCGCCGCCGCTAAACGGCGTCCAGTACTCAAGCCTTATAGCCTCAGGCTTCGTCTCTTCATTCTTCTGATCTGCTTCTTGCTCGGAGGCGCAGCTTGTCAAGGCAATGACCAGGAGACCAATTAGTGTATAGGAGACCCACTGCGCGCTCCATTTTTTTATATTCATGTCTAGCGCCTCCGTAGCCTGAGTTGTTAGTTAGTTTCTATCGGATACAATATCGATATAATCGATTTCAAGCGGCCCGGTCGCATTTCCAAATTGCAAAGTATTGTCATCCATTTTCAGGTTTACGCTTACGGTTATCTGCTGCTCTGCATCTGCCTCACTTGCGGGAATGCTTATCTTTTGTACACGTCCGCTATTAACCTTCAGCTCCAGCATCTGCTTGCTTCCTGTCCCATTAGCCACACTTAAATGTAAAGCATATTTCCCACCCATCGGAACTCTAACATGATCAAAACGAATCGCGTCCTTATCACCCTCTGCCAATTGAACAGAACGGCCATTCGATTTTGTCGAGCTTTCAATAAGCTCACTGTCTGATGAGAACTGCGCGTACTCCGCTTCAAAACGTGGAATTTCAATCGCCGAGATCAGATCAGCTGCCTGATTTCCAATAAAAGAAAGGTTGTTTTGCCCTTCGTTCAGCGCAATTGAAGCATATACATATCCCACTTCATTTGGCTTAGTAGGTAGAAGTATAATTTCTGCACCAGCCGCATCATTCACATTGACCTGAATACGCTGCTCTGTTTCCGCATCGTTTGTGTAATGGACTAATAATGGGGCATCCGTATTAAGTGACGAGGATATCCCGCTGAAATCTAAGTTATCTTTGTCAGCAGCTGCTGCATGCTCTGCACGTATTAATCCTGTGCCCGCTGGTACTTCAATTGCTGTAGCAAGCGATAATGGAGAACCAAAGACAGGCAAACCATCCTTCTGCCATTCAATCCGCTGAGCACGCGCCTTCCGATTATTCCAGCCGTCCCCTTGACCGCTTGTCGCATGATAGACGATCCACTCCTCGGTTCCATCTGGCGAGGCAACAAACGTATTGTGACCAGGACCGTAAACCTCAGCGTCTCCATCCATTTGCATAAGCGGCTGCTCAGCCTTTGTCCATTTCGCCGGATCAAGCGGATCTGCTCCCAGCTCTAGTGACAATAATCCAATGCTATAGAACGGTGTCCAGCTTCCCGCACCAGAATAAGCAATCCATACACGGCCGTCTTTTTTCAAAATCGCTTGGCCTTCATTTATGAACGGAGGTCCGCCTGCTCTCTCCCATTCCAAATCCGGCTCGCTAAGCAATACTCGCGGTCCGCTAATCGTGTATGGATTGCTCATCGGTGCAATGTACGTATTTTGTTGTACATTTAAATCGCCTTCCCAGCCCGACCATACAAAATACAGCTGCCCCTCATGCTCAAGCGCGAGGCCGTCAATAGCCCATTTGTTTGTCGAATCCGTCACTTGACCTTTAAACGCATAGCTGCCCATCGGATCGCTGGTCTCCGCTTCGAGCGCATACATGCGATGGTTTTCATTTTCACCGTTATCTGCTGCAAAATAAATATAAAACTTTCCTTGAATATATTGAATTTCCGGCGCCCACAAATTTGCCGAATACATCGTATCCACAGGCGGGTACCATACCACCTTCCGCTCTGCTTGATTGAAGTCGAGCGATCGCGATTTCATAATCATAATATCCGTTCCGTTATGCGTAAACGTCATATAATAAAATCCATTGACGTAAATGATGCTCGGATCTGGTGTATCCATAGATGCTAATGTATTTTTGAACGTTCCACCATGCCCATTATAAGCTCCCGCAGCCGTAGTGTCATGATTCATTTTATTCACGATCCAAGCCCCCAAAATAATAATAATTACCGCAATCATAGATGTGATCAGAGTTATACGCTTACGATTAAGTTTCATGCCATTCCCTCCGCTTACTCGCCAACATGGACAGAAAGAGACCTTATCGGTCTCTTCTCCTTGCCATATCGGTGTAATCATTGATTATTTCACTGCCGATTGTGTAATAGCTCTCACAAAGGAGCGCTGTCCAAGAATGAATACAATAACGACTGGAAGCGTTGCGACTGTCGTCATCGCCATAAGCTTGCCGTAGCTTTGGGTATAGCTTCCTGTTGCCATCATCGCTATGCCCGCCGTGATCGTGCGCATCTCGGGTGATGTTGTCGCATACAGCGGCCATACAAAATCGTTATAGATCCCCATAAAAGTGAAGATGGCTAATGTCACCATAATAGAAACGGCGGATGGCAATAAAATACGAGCATATATCTGCCACTTGTTCGCTCCGTCAATACGCGCCGCTTCTTCGATTTCCTTTGGAAAGGAAGCGAAAAACTGATAGAGCAAAAAGACGCCAAACGCCCCCGCTGTTGCCGGCAAAATCAGTGCGGGATACGTATTAATTAAATTGAGTGCATTAAATTCCAAATACATGGGCAGAAACGTGAGAACGCCAGGAATCATAAGTGATGCGATAAATAAGGAAAGCATAATTCTGCGAAGCGGCAAATCGTTTAATCTCGCCAATGCGTAAGCAGCCATAGAATCGATAATGAGTACGAGAATGGTGCCAATGAGCCCAACCGACAAGGAGTTTACAATCCAGCGCGTAATGGGTACGTTCATTAATTCACCAGTCAAGCCTTGTACGAAGTTATCGAGCGTTGGTTTTATCGGAAAAAAGTTCATTTTCCCAGACAATGCTTCGAAATCATTTTTAAACGATGTTGAAATCATCCAAACGAGCGGGAGGAGGAAAAATACCGCAATGATTATGGCAAGCACGATAAGCCATAACTTTTTTGTCTTTACCATTTAAACCTCTCCCTTTCTGCCGCTCGTCAGCTTGAACTGTACGATGGATATAATAATAATGAGCAGTGCCATAACGATCGCCATCGCTGAAGCTGAACCTACTTCTTTGCGTAAAAAGGCTTGATCCAGCACATTGATGAGCAGCACCTTCGTCGTATCGCCGGGTCCGCCGCGTGTTAATAAATAAGGCTGCGCATAAATATTAAAGGAAGCAATCGTCGATGTAATCATAATGAACAGCATAACCGGACGAATCGACGGTAGCGTTATTTTCGTAAATTTATTCCATGCGTTTGCCCCATCAATCGAAGCAGCTTCATAGAAATCCTCTGGCACTTCATTTAGTGCATTTATAAAAATAATCATATTGAAGCCAATTGTCCACCAAAGCGTCGTCACAATAAGCGAGATCCACGCCCATGGCGTATCCGTTAGCCAAGGAATGCTGCTGATGCCAAGCTTCGCAAGCATACTATTAAGAAAACCGGCATTCGTATCGAACATCATCAGCCAAATGACCGCCATAACGGAAGCTGACAACGCGTACGGAAGAAAATAAAAGGTACGAAACAAACCGCGTATTTTGGCAGGCAGCGCATTAACAAGCATCGCTAATGACAACCCAACAATGATTAAGAGTGGAACGGAAAATAAGACAAACTGAGCGGTTACCCACAACCCTCTAAAGAAAATATCGTTGAGATACGTGCCTGGCGTAAAAATTTTGATGTAGTTGGCAAGTCCAACAAATTCATGTTCCTTCGATAGCAGCTCGAAATTTTGAAGGCTGATATATACGCCGTAAAGAATCGGGAACAGCAAAAAAATACTGAACGCTGCTAAGTATGGCAGTACGAATAAAAAAGAAGTGAATCGTGACGCAAATGTCGTTTTCAAACGGAGTCCCCCTGACGCTTTCCATATTTTCCAGCACAAGCAATCGCAGCTTTAGAAGATGGGAACGGACTCTGCTATTCCCATCCTCCTCGCTGCTTACAAATATTTATTTTTTCATTGCTTGCTTCGATTTGGCCGCCGCATCATCAAGAGCCTTTTGTGCATCTTTTTTGCCAAGCAATGCATTGTTCAGCTCGCCCCAGATTGGCTCAGAGATCGTGCCCCAGTTCAATACATTTGGCGCAAATTGTACATAAGAAAATGCCGATGCTACATTGTTTTGGAACGTTAGCGCTTTAAACGCATCACTCTCAAGCATTGGTTTCGATGCCAGCGCTTGACCGGATTCCGCCCAGTCCATGGAATTTGTAGATACGTATTTCAAGAAATCGCCGATACCTGCTGTTTTGGCTGCATCCGTTACGCTTTTTGGAATAACGAAGCCATGGGAGCCTGCGAATACCGCTTGCTTCGCTTTACCGATTTGTGGAACAGGCGCAACGCCATAATTTAATCCTGCTTCATCAAATTGTGACTTCATCCACGGGCCGTTGAATTGGATCGCATTTTTTCCTTGCAGGAACAATGTGTTTTCGCCGTCTTGTTGAACATTCCCAGGTGAAACGCCGTTATCCACCATGCCGCGCAGCCATTGAACCATTTCAACCGCTTCCGGAGAGTTGTAGGCTACGTCTGTTCCGTTCCAAAGCTCGCCGCCATTTTGCCATACTAGTGTTGGGAAAATGAACTGCTGTGGCCATAAGGTTGGAACAACATAACCGTAAACGCCTTTCTCTTTGTCCGTCAGCTTCTGAACGGCATCATCAAACTCTGTACGGTTCGTTGGAGCTGCAGAAATGCCCGCTTTATCGAACAAATCTTTGTTGTAATACATCACAAGCGGATGGATATCAAGCGGAATGGAATACCACTTGCCATCGAGCGTCGAATACGTCGTTGCTGCATCTGCAAAGTCCGCTTTATTGATGCCTGCGCCCGCTGCAATCTCATCGATCGGCTGCAATTGATCTTTGCTAGCGTAGGTTGGTACTTGATCAACGTGCATAATCATCATGTCCGGGCTTTCTTTGCCTGTGCTTAGCGCTACGTCCAATTGCTTGTAATATTCGCCGTTTGGCTGAATAACGAAATTCACTTTATATTGATCTTGCGAGCCGTTATATTTGTCTACGATTTTTTTCATGAACGGGCCATCCGAACCAGAGAATGGTGACCAGAACAAAATTTCTGTCTTTTTGCCGCTGCCGGCGCTTTTACCGCCGTCTGCTGGCTTCTCTCCGCCATCCTTGTTGCCGCTGCAGCCAGCTGCAACCAGCGCAATGATCGTGACCATTAGAAGCAGCATTGAAAACTTATTGCGTGCTTTACTCATTTTTTTGTCCCCCTAAAAATGATATTGGATAGACTTGGTGTCTTCCGTGGTTTCATCATAAGCGGAGGGGCAAAGCAAACATATGCCGCATTTATAGATGATATGGACATATTTTTGGATAGCTCTAGTTACCGAATGTGTATACAACGTAAAAAAAGGCCAACCAGTAAGCTCTGGTTGACCTAATCATACAAAGGAGCTGCCCCAGTAGTAGATTTATCTACGTTTGGAACAGCCCCTGCTTTTTATTGATAGAGCTTAGAAAGAAGAACGATGATGTCCTCTCCTTATCACACTTATAGCTTACGAACCTAGTAGGCCTTATTTAAAGCATTCTTAATGAATTAACATTATAACGAACTCTAGAATCGTTATTACGAGGAATGCAGCTCATGAGACCATGCAAATCATGATATAACGTGAATACGGTTCGTTAAAATGAAAGAAGAACGGTCTTCTGCATCATAAGCATACTACAGTTCGTTAGAGCAACCAGCGAACAGATTGCTTTTGAGAATGCCTACTTCTAATGTGCATAGGATGTTGAGACGACTAAAGTAGCATTATCGCTGCAGGTGCTTCGCTTTCGGAGGGTGCATTAGTTGATGCTTTGCTACTTGTGTTATTCGTACCGCCGCAGGCGGATACGAGGACAGATAGCTATTGCGTCGTAGTCTGCTGCTCCTGCTGCCTTGGCTGTCTGCCGCCGCCAGCGCCTCCGCCAAAACCACCGAAACCTCCCGTACGAACAGTAATGGATTCTGCAATCTGCGTATCGTCAGTTAGCATAATAGACAAAATATCATCAGCTTTTAGATCTGCCAGCGTTATTTCTTTCTCTGCCATTTGTTCATTCTCGAAGGTGACTGTCATAATTTTGGTCGTATCTGTCACTTGAATGTCCACCGTCTCCTCTGAGAACATAGCGTCCATATTCATCCTGCCGCCGCCCTCAGGAGCCGTTCCATCACCAACGGGGGGCTGCGGAGCCTCACCTTCTGCTGGCATTTCAGCGCCTTCTGGAGCCTGCTGCCCCTCGCCCGCTCCAGGCATATTGTCCGTTAAATCCCCTTGCGGCGGACCGCCTTGTCCCATAGCCGATTTGTAGAGGGTAATCGTTTGGCCATCCACCGATTTCACTTTACCCATCAAATCCGCTTGAGCCCCCATCTGCCCCATGCCCGCTCTGGCTCCATTCCGCTGTACTTTGCCCTGAGCATCCACTTGCTGATCGGATGAAACCTGTTCGTCCTGAGCTCCGCAGCCTGCCAAAGCAGCAGCGATAACCACAGCGCTAAGCATCACTTTCCATTTGTTCATATCGTTCATCTCCTACGAATATGTAATGAATAGCTTCTATTCATAACATTCTAGCATTCGATTATGAACATGAGATGAACGGAAACTGAAGCGAAAATTAACCTCTTTGAGTAAGCGGATTCCGCTTCCAATTGCCTGATATAAATAGAAACGTACCGATCCATCCGCATATAGAAGCAATAACCAGCAGCAATGACAAAGATACACTATGCGAAAGCGATGTGCTTAAAGTCGGCCCAATCGTTCCTCGAACGCCAAAAAGCATCAAATGCAGCCCGAAAACCATTGCTTCCCGGCCAGGCGCCAGTCGGAAGACAAATGCCAATATGCCGATATCCCAAATCGCTTCCCCGATTCCTTGTATCGCATTGCCGGTTATAACCGCGGCATAGCTGCCCCAAAGTCCATATAACATCGGCACTATAGCGTAAGCTGCAATGCCGCATAACAGCGTATATTTAATATCGATGCGATCAATCATCCAGCCCGCTATCCAGAACGTAAGCAGCAGCGCTGTAAAATAAGCGACACGAGCATAACCAATTTGCAAATTGGAAAGCTGAAGCACATCTACCTGTATAATTTGATACAAC
Source organism: Pristimantibacillus sp. Z349TD_6 (assembly GCF_056173205.1). Taxonomy (NCBI): domain Bacteria; kingdom Bacillati; phylum Bacillota; class Bacilli; order Caryophanales; family Paenibacillaceae; genus Pristimantibacillus (SeqCode); species Pristimantibacillus sp. Z349TD_6. The sequence goes on from NZ_CM149662.1 coordinate 6,111,174, forward strand.
GGATTTGCAAACATATTGCCAAACCCGGTAAGTGTAGTCGCAGCTAAAAAAACAGCTAACGTTCGATTTTCTTTAATAAGCTTCCACTGCTCCTGAAGCGGGAACCGGCTCGTTTTTTTCAGAGAAGCAGGTTTATCAGGAGCCTTCTGTACAGGCAGCTTCAGTGTATTAAATAGACTTATAGAGAGAAAACCCGCAATGGAAGCTGCAATGAGTGGACCTGACGGCCCAAAGGCATCCGACCAGCTGCCAACAAAGTAAGCAAGCGGGATCATAATAATCCCCATTGCCACCCGCACATACCCCATTAGTCTTCCACGCAAATCAGAAGGATACATACGCGATACTAATGCCGCATACGCAGGAGCCTGCACGCCCATTAACAGCTGAAATACAAGCGCAGCCACTACATACAAGGATGGATAAGCGAAAAAAGCCGGCAACAGCAGGAGCAATCTGCCGATGGCATTAGGAATGACGACGAACGGCTTGGGATTATTCGCTTTCTCAATCCAAGACGCCCAAAATGGCGAAAACAATAAACCAACGGCAGGTGCTGCTGACAATAATCCAACTTGAAAATTGCTTGCTCCTTGTTGAATCGCGAAAGCTACATAGAACTGGTTCATGACGACATTAAATAAGCTGAAAAGACAGGATGCACCTAAATCGATGCGGGCATTTCTCCATACATTTGCAGTCATTGGCATACCGAACTTCATGATTCGCGAACTTTCCTTGGCCTCGGATTCCATTTGGGCAGCTACCTTCTTCTCTAGGTTGATGATATACGCACGGAGGACCCTTTGCGCCGCAAAGGATCCTCTCTCAAGCACTTCATTCGATTGGATATTACTACACTCCTTACTTTTTGTACAGCATTAGTTGATTAAAAAAGCATACGCTTCCAAAAGGCACTGATACGTTCGGTTCTTTCTAATATTCCAGTAGTATGATAGACTTTTTCTCAAAGGTTCACAGTCATTTTCATTTCATTGGAGGGTATTTACGTGAGTATTGCAGTAGGAATTGATATTGGTGGAACAAAAATAGCATTTGGCTTCGTAGACGAGCAAGGAAACGTTATTGCGAAAGGTTCATTAAAAACTAATCTACAGATCACGCCCGCAGACATGCTTGCGCAGGTTGCAGACGCGGTAAAGCAGCTGGCAGAGCAAAATGGGCTAGCGCTAGAGACGCTTAAAGGTGTTGGCGTAGGTGCACCCGGACCGCTTAATACGATAAAGGGTGAGCTGACTTGCCCTCCAAACTTAAAAAGCTGGTGGGGTTTCCCCGTTGTTGAGGCATTGCAAGCCCATCTGCCGCTTCCGATTAAGATGGAGAATGATGCAACCGCTGCTGCCCTTGCTGAGAAATGGGTCGGCGCTGCACAGGATTCCGAGCATTTCATCTTTATTACGATAAGCACAGGCATTGGCGCAGGCATCTTTATGCATGGCAAGCTGCTTACTGGGTCAACAGGAAATGCCGGCGATGCTGGCTTTATGATTATGGATCAAGCCGGTACGCCATGGGAAGTCGTCGCTTCCGGTACAGCCGTTGCCCGTCAAGCGACGGAGCTGCTCGGCCGAGACGTTTCTTCCAAAGAAGCATTTGAGCTGGCGGCGCAAGGCGACCCCCAAATGTCTGAGCTGGTTAATCGTGTATTCAAAACAATCGGCATGGGCTGCGTATCGCTAATCAATATTCTTGATCCGAACAAAATCGTTATCGGCGGCGGCGTCTCACAAGTAGGCGAACCACTATTTGCAGCGGTCAGAGACTATGTATCCAAAAACGCGCTTAACCCGTCAGGCAGGGAAACGGCTATCGTACCTGCGAAGCTTCAGCAGGACGCTGGACTAATCGGCGCTGCCGCATTAATTCAACAAGCTTACTAAGCGGTTGAAAATATAATATAAAAGGAGCTGCTGTTCGAGGCTATAAGCCTTGTACAGCAGCTCCTTTTTTGCGTGATGAATGAATAGAGTTATATTTGGATACTTGGTCTCTCCGTTACCTATTTTCATTTAAATAGTTTGCAGCCTAATTGTAATGGACGTTTAGTCCATACCGCTGTTCGATGGCGTCATATCATACCCTATATAGTTTAATATTTAGGGAGGTATGAATGAGCTTGGGAAATCCACTCGCAACAAAGAAGAAAACAATTCGTATATGCCCAATAAAAAGAAAGAAAAAGCACAAAAAGATCATTAATTTCAAGAAGAGGCCTCATGCTGTCAATCAACATAACTCACAAGAAATTCGAGGGCTACAAGGTTCGCAAGGGTCTCCAGGTCCTCAAGGTACACAAGGTCTTCAAGGGCTTCAAGGGCTTCAAGGGCCTCAAGGACCTCAAGGACCTCAAGGACCACAAGGACCTCAAGGACCTCAAGGGCCCCAAGGCGAATCGGGATCTATTATCGTCCCTTCTATTATCATTTTACCAGCTGCCCAAAGATTTTTTTATAAGATGACCTCAGATGCAGAATCCCAATTCACTATTCCAGCCGATGATTTTACAAACGATGAAGGAGCTTTCATAACTGCTTTTACAGGCAATGGTCCAAATAGCTATAGCAATCTTTATATCAATGGAATATTGCAAGCAGGCAGTTTGTATATCATTAATGAAAATAATTTGAACATTAGTCTCGATAATCAAACGATTTATTCGGGTACGCCAATCATTCTCGAAACCGTTACATTCTCAGCTACAGTTGTTCCTTAGTTCAATCTATTAAACTCCGCGATTCAGACCTTCCCTTTTTCGAATACTAGCATAAGTTAGTAGAGAGAAGAGAGGTGATATAAATGCCAATTACAAAACCATTCATGGCTGCCAGAAGATTTAGTGCCACAGCAGGGGACGGAACTGGAGTAGGTGCTGCGTATAATATTCTTGCAACAGCAACAACGAATGACACCGGTACAGCTGCAACTGCATTTCCAACTGCTCCTGCTTACTACAATCTATATATTAATGCACAGATTCAAACTGCAGATACATCAACCGTTACGACTACTGCAATTACCATACCAGACGGTGATACACTCGATCCTTTGACTCCAATTGTAATCGAATTTGTTGTAAACTAACCTAATTTGTTGACTTGGTGCCGACAATACTTCTTTTTTTATTGTCGGCATTGTTTTTCATTAGAGGTTATTAATTCCTTACATAGCTTCTAATTATAAATAAGGAGTTGAATATGAATGCCGTTCATTTACCCTATCTCTCCCCCAATAGGTTCTGGATATATTTATAATATCAGCGCTCAAACGGTTCCGGTGGAGGCAGATACTATTTTTGATACAAGTATTATTTTCACACCCGGTATTACGCATTCCCCTGGAACCAGTCAGATTACCGTTTCCACCACTGGAAATTACGAAGTTACTTTTTCAGTGCCGGGAGTAGAACCGAATCAATTCGCCTTATTTTCAAATGGAACGCTAGTTACAGGAACCATATATGGTTCAGGAGCTGGTACTCAGCAAAATAATGGGCAGTCTATTATGGCTCTAGCGGCTGGAAGTATTCTCACACTGCGAAATCATAGTTCAACTGCTGCCGTTACGCTGCAAACTCTGACCGGTGGCACTCAAACAAATGTAAATGCTTCTGTTGTAATCAAAAAATTAAGTTGATTTCTAATCCACAACCTCACGAGGATGTGGATTTTTCTTTCCTGCATAATAAATTAGCTTTATAATTTTTGCTAATGGCATCGACTGTTTATTGCATTTACCTATAACCATTATTTTCTTTATATATTATACCAATAGAATATTTGGCTATATGATAGATTGAATCATACAAATTGAAAAAATAAATCAGTAACACAAAGGAGGTTAACCACATGTCGATTTATGATTTTCAAGCAATCTCCATTTTCGGAGAAACAGTAAAACTGTCATCCTACCGCGGAAAAGTTATCTTGATCGTCAACACGGCAAGCAAATGCAGTTATTCACGTCAATTCAATGATCTGCAGGTGTTATACGAAAAATATCAGGAACAAGGATTCGAAATTCTCGCTTTTCCTTGCAACCAATTCAACGAGAAAGAGCCAGGCAGCAATTCGGAAGTGAAGCAATTTTGCGAGGTCAACTTCAAAGTTACGTTCCCGCTGTTTGAGAAAACGAATGTGATAGGAGCATCATCTCATCCATTATTTCAATATCTGACGCAGCAAGCTCCGTTCCAAGGCTTCGACACAGAGACGGCGAGCGGACAATGGATGCAGCACTTCCTGCAGGAGAAATACCCAGAAATATCTGCTGGGGACGGGATCAAGTGGAATTTTTCCAAGTTTTTAATTAATCGCGACGGATATGTTCAAGAAAGATTCGAATCGACGATAGAGCCCATCGCTATTGAGCCTGCCATCATATCGCTTCTATGTACTTAAGGAGAGAGCCAGTGAGAACATATTCGGATAGTCTAGGAGGATAAACGGATGGGAATAGAATGGTACGATCGAATTGCACGAAAAAATGGCGGATATCGAAGCAATGCGGTATTTACGATCGAAGGTATTTCAGCAGAGCAATTATTTGAAGAAAAATTAGTTGAAATGCTGCCTGCATTTGATACGGTTCTTGATGCGGGTTGCGGACACGGCGATTTTACACTAAAGATGTCACTTCATACTAAGTCGATTGTTGGATTTGATAATTCAATGGAAATGATTAAGATTGCCAACTCCATGAAAGATGAGAGCCAAGCTCATAATATATCGTTTATTTACGCGACTACAAAAACCGATTTGCCATTTACCGACGGACAATTTGATCTCATTTACGATAGGCGCGGACCAACGTCCATTTTGAATCATAGCAGAATACTACGCTCGGGAGGTACGATATTTGGTATACATTCAGGCGCTCTCGAATTGGTCAAAGAAAGATTAAACAGTAATGGTTTTATAAATATTCAAATTGAAGAGTTTAATCAAGCTGTTTTCTATTTTCCAGACACAAATGAATTTGCTAAGTTTCTCACAGGCATTCCCGGAAATCCTGACTATACTGATCCTTTATTAAGCAAGGATTTCGACGCCAAAGTTGAAGAGAATCAAATAAATGGAAAACTGGGCGTAAAAGAATACAAATATATTTGGAAAGCTAACAAACCTTAAATTACTATCGAAGCGGGATCCAAGCCAATCTATTTAGCATCTCTGGCTCCTGCTTCTTTTCTATCATGATTTAACACGAAGACCGTTCAAATACGTTTGGATGACAATTTTTAAGCTTTCGTCGATAGCCTGAGGCATGCCAAATCCACCCTTTTGTTCAATCGAAGCGAATCCGTGCAGCAAGCTGCGCAATCCCCGTACACTGTGAATGGCCTTCTCATACCCAAGTTCATAATGGCTTAGCGTCTTAACGAGCAAATCCACAAGCTGCTCTCCAATTGCTGCGTATTCTGCTTCATCCGCATCTGGCGAGCGCAGCGTCAGCTCATAGACGCCTGGATGTTTTCTGGCAAAAGAAATGTAGGCAGAAGCAATAGCATGAACCGCTTCATCGCCTTCTTTATTTTGTAACGATTCATTTATCGCTGCAAGCAGCTTCTGTAAACCGTAGATAGCCAGCTGTATGCGCAAAGCGTTTAATCCATCCACATGGTTATATAATGAAGGAGAACGCACTCCAAGCTTCTTGGCGAGCGTCGCCAGCGTAACCTCTTCGATGCCTAGCTCATCTGCTATGGCAGCTGCTTCCTCTACGATAGTCGCCAAATCAAGCCCTCTTCTAGGTGACATACAATCCCCCCTCTCCTATTTATTTAACTAAAGAACGTTCCGCTGTGGCAATCGCCTTATCCAATAAACGTTTAGGCTGCAGCACCATGTTGCCATGGCCAGCAGCGAGCAACGATGGTTTCAAATCTCTTAACCTTCGAGCCGTCTCCAAGCTCGTTTGTTTATCCCAAGTAGCCATTGCTGGAAAAGGAAACAGCAGCTTTATCTGTCCTGATACTGCAACGCCTGCTCTAGTTTGAAAAGCATCCCCTACGATGAGAATATCATTCCTCGTATCTAAAAATGCCATCGAACCAGGCGTGTGTCCCGGTGCAGCTACCGCAAGCAAAGAGCCCACGCGATCACCATCCACCAGCAAAACATCAGGTTTTGTTCGAACGTTTTTAGGCAAACCGCCTCGTATGGGCAAGCTGCTCTCATTAGGATCTAACGTATGATCACCGCTAAGCAGTCTTGCATCTCTCTTGGATATAAACACCTGTGCATTTGGAAGCCTTTCTTTTAGCCCGTCGAGCGAACCGATGTGATCCGCATGAGCATGAGTCAAAACAATGCGGGTAATCGGCTTGCCTAGCTGCTCCGCTGCCCTCAGAATGGCATTGACGTTGTTTGGAAGTGCAGCATCCACTAACGTCAATCCTTCCGCCTCCTCCACCAAGTAACAATTTACTGGAAATACCTTAGGTAAATAGGTCAGTTGTACAACCGTTTTCTCGCGTGTCATTCTCATTTCAAATGGCCTCCTCAACAAAAACTAATGATATTAGTTTTATAATAAACTAATACCATTAGTTTTAGCAAGCCTATTTTTAATTTTTCTGTTCGCTTTGAAGAAAAGCTTCAATTTCTGCTTTAGTGGGAATTGATGCTTGGGCACCTTCCTTCGTAACGGCTAGTGCCGCTGCTGCTGCTGCAAAGATTAAAGCCTGCTCAGCCTGGCAGCCATCGGCGCTTGCAGCGGCGAATGCACCGAAGAAAGTATCGCCCGCTGCCGTCGTATCAACAGGTTTTACTTTGAACGCAGGAATGGTAGCTGTGTCGCCTTGCTTATTTTGATAGAAACAGCCTTTCTCCCCTAAAGTTATAATGACGTTTCTTGTTCCTTTGCCCATGACTACTTCTGCAGCCGCTTGAGCTGAGGAAGCATCGTTTACCGTTAAGCCCGTAACAACAGCCGCCTCGGTTTCATTTATAATAAGAGTATCAATAAGCGGAAAAACATGCTCAGGAATAGCCTGTGCCGGGGCAGGGTTATAAAATACTTTACTGCCGCTGCTGCTAGCACTATTCATGACGGATAGCGTCGTCTCCCACGGTATTTCATTTTGAAGCAGCACGGCATAAATATCCGACCACTCTCCATAACCCGCTGCTGCATCCTTGTCTGTCAGTTGACCATTCGCACCCTCAGATAAAACAATATGGTTTTCGCCTTCACCATTCACAGTAATAATAGCGAAACCTGATGTTCCTTGCTTGCGTAATACTTGACTAGTGGAAATTCCATTATCTTGTAATGATGTAATCAATGTCTGAGCAAAAGGATCCTCGCCAACTGCGCCGATCATCACACATTCCGCACCTGCGCGAGCCGCTGCAACCGCTTGATTCGCCCCTTTACCGCCCGGAAAAAACGAGGTGGCTGCACTAGAGATTGTTTCACCCGGGAGCGGGAATTTTTCGACCTGACTAACGATATCCATATTTATGCTTCCAACAACGAGTATTTTTTTCATAATTTGTTCATACCCTTCCCTAATTAACGATTCAGTTCATTCTTTTGAATGCATGTACCTATTTTAACAGAAGGAGTAGATCTTCACATGATTACCGCTTTTATTATCGGCTGCGAGATAGGATTTTGGTTATTTGTACTTATCGGCTTATTATGCCGCTATATTTTCCGTTTAAAAAAGCTTGGCGCTATATTCTTGATTGCAACACCCCTCATCGATTTGGCACTAGTTATTGCTACTATTTATGATCTTCGCGGCGGCGCAACAGCTACCTTCGCGCATAGCTTGGCTGCAATATATATCGGGGTTTCCATCGCTTGGGGTCATCGAATGATCAAATGGGCCGATGAAAGGTTCGCTCATCGCTTTGCCGGCGGACCTGCTCCTGCTCGGAAGCCCAAATATGGCAAAGATCATGCTCGCTACGAGCGAAATGGCTGGCTGCATCACTTGCTCGCATGGGTGATAGGCGCTGCCATTTTGTATGGCATGATTTTAATGGTTGGCGATGCGGTGCGAACGGAGGTTTTATTTAACACGCTTCGTTTATGGTCGATTATACTCGTCATTGATTTTGTCGTCAGCTTTAGCTATAGCCTATGGCCACGCACCAAAAAAGCAGAATCCAATTAGGATTCTGCTTTTCATTTACTAAATTATCGTGTGATTAGCTGCTCACGACGCGGTCCTACCGATACGCTTGCAACTTTTACGCCAATCGCTTCTTCCACAAACTGAACGTATTTCTGCGCTGCTTCAGGCAACTGCTCAAAAGTTGTAGCTTGCGAAATATCGCAGTTCCAGCCTGGCAAGCGCTTTAGCAGTGGCTTAGCGGATGCAAGCGCTGCTGTCACTGGGAATGAATCCTTAATGATTTGTCCACCCAATTCATAACCTATGCATACTGGAATTTCATCTAAGTATCCTAAAACATCAAGATTGGTCAGCGCAACCTCCGTAGCCCCTTGCAGCATGCAGCCATAACGCGTAGCCACCGCATCAAACCACCCCATTCGGCGCGGGCGCCCTGTATTCACGCCAAATTCTCCTGCGTCGCCTCCCAAACGGCGAAGCTCATCCGCCTCCGCACCTGTCAGCTCACTGACGAACGGTCCGGCTCCAACACAGCTGGAATATGCCTTAACTACCGCAATAATTCTCGTAATTGCATAGGGTGGAAGACCCGCGCCTACTGGCGCAAAACCCGCCAGCGTAGATGATGATGTGGAATAAGGATAGATGCCGTGATCCGGATCACGCAGCGCCCCAAGCTGTCCTTCCAGCAATATCGACTCTCCAGCTCGATACGCATCATTTAACAGCTTCGTTGTATCACAAACGAAAGGCCGCAGCTTCTCCGCTTGCTCGAGCAGCACGGTCAGAAGCTCCTCCGCTTTGATCGGCTTTCTATTGTACAACTGCTCAAGCAGTACATTCTTGGCTGCCAAGGATTGCTCTAAACGCTGCAGCAATCGCTGCTCATCATACAGATCCGCAACTTGTACGCCAAGCTTTGCATATTTATCTGAATAAAAAGGAGCAATGCCTCTTTTCGTCGATCCGAAGCCGTTTGAGCCAAGCCTTTCCTCCTCCAGCTCGTCAAATAAGCGGTGAATAGGCAGTACAACCTGTGCTCGTTCGGATATTCGAATTTGCGGCTCCGGTACTCCTCGTGCTATTAGCTCAGTCCTCTCCCGCAGCAGCACTTCAATATCAAGAGCTGTGCCTGGGCCAATGACGTTCGTAATCTCTGGATAAAAGACGCCAGACGGCAGCATATTCATCGCGAATTTACCGTAGCTGTTAATAATCGTATGCCCTGCATTGCTGCCTCCTTGATAACGTACGACAAATGAGGATTTGGCAGCTAACGCATCTGTCATTTTCCCCTTGCCTTCATCTCCCCAATTCGCTCCCACTATAGCGGTTACCGTCAATTCAATCGCCTCCTAATGTTGTTAATGCCCTTTAAGGTTTATTATAATGAATCATGTGACATTAAAATAATTGATATAACTAATACTTCATATTAGGTGGGATTATATCTGTGATCGTAAACATGGAGTGGTATCGCGTCTTTTATTGGACGGCTAAGACAGGAAGCTTATCGCGCGCTGCAGAACAGCTTTATATTACGCAGCCAGCCGTGACGCATACGATTAAGCAATTAGAGGCAAAGCTAGGCGGCCAGCTTTTTTTCCGTATGGCCAAGGGGGTTAAGCTTACGACTGAAGGCGAGGTACTCTTTCGATATATTGAGCAAGCGTATAGCTTTATTGAAACTGGGGAAAAAATGCTCGCAGAAATGCACAACCTGCAAAGCGGTGAAATTAGTATCGGTGCAAGCGACACGTTATGCAAGCATTATTTGATGCCATATTTGGAGCAGTTTCATACGGAATATCCAGAGATTCGCATTCGTGTGACGAATCGAACAACCCCTGAAACCATCCAGCTTCTAAAGGAAGGAAAAATTGATTTTGGCATCGTACATATGCCTGCTTCGGACAGTCAGTTAGACTTTCGGTTAAGCGTGCCCTTGCAAGATATACTCGTCGGTGGTCCCGCTTATTCATCTCTTGGTGATACCGCCATCGAGCTTGAGGATATTAGCAAGTACCCGTTATTGCTTCTAGAAAAAGGGGCGGGCACACGAGAGTTCCTTGACGAGTATGCCGCAGCGCATGGTACAAAGCTCACGCCAGAGCTTGAGCTTGGCAGCATGGATTTGCTTGCAAAGTTCGCACGAAGCGGCTTTGGGCTGGCCTTCCTCGTTCGCAGCTATGCTGCTGATGAGCTTGCTTCAGGCGAGCTCGTCGAAATTCCGCTGCTCCCGCCCATCCCGGCACGCAGCATCGGTATCGCAACGCTTCGCGGAGTGCCGCAATCCGCAGCATCCAAACGATTTTTGGAGATGCTGCCTTAGCCGCTTGGCAAAAACTAAATGCATAAAAAAAACGTCCTATTCTAAATAGGACGTTCTGGTTCTATATCTTTTTTTCTAGCTGGAATAGTGATCGAAATGGATGTGCCCATTCCTCTTTTGCTCACGATACGAACGCCGTATTCTGCTCCAAAATGAAGCTTGATCCGCTCGTCCACATTCCGAACCCCGTAGCCCACATTCACTCTCTCAATAGGATCGGACATTTGGCGTAAAATCTCAGGATTAATGCCAACGCCGTCATCAATGACTTGGAAGGTTATTAAATCTCCCTCCATCTTGCCTACGATTCGAATATTAATCTGTGCTCCATACCAAGCATGCTCAAGCGCATTTTCGATAAAAGGCTGCAAAATAAGCTTTACGGTCGTAAATCTTAAAATATCAGGATCAATGTCAAACCAGATTTGCATACCGTCCTCGAATTTCGTCTTCTGAATATTGATATAGGCATTAATCTGCTCCAGCTCATTCCGAATCGGAATAACGGTTCTACCTTCATTCAGAGATAGCCGGTAAAATTTCGCTAAATCAAGCACCATTCGCTGCAGCTTATCTACCTGTCCAAACTTAGCCAATCTACTGATCGAGGACAATGTGTTATATAAGAAATGCGGATTGATTTGCGCTTGCAGCGATTCCAACTCCGCTTCTTTTTTCTTCATGTTTGTCATATAGACTTCTTGAATTAATCCGTCAATATTATGACCCATATCGTTTAAAGCAAAGGAAATGCGCGTAAATTCATCCTTCCCTTTAAAATGAATCTTTTTCTTGAAATTCCCTTCTTGAAAGGCATCCAGCACACGAACGATCTTGATAACCTTACGGGAATAAAAGCGAGAAATATACAAGCCTGCAAGTGAAAATACAACAAAGCAAGCCAAGCAAATTAAGAAGGTCCAAAGCTTTACCTTGTCAGTAGCCTTCTCCATAATATCGGTTGGAACGAGTGCGAGCAGCTTCCAATTCAGCTGTGGTATCTTTTCCTCTACGGCCCAATAGTTCGCCATTTCCGCTTCACTCAGCGATTCACCAATATTAAAATGGGTATCACCGGAGGAGAACATAATTCTTCCATTCTCGTTGAGTGCAAATATTTTCGTTCCTTTACCGATTTTCTCAGAATCAACGCTCTCGAGCAGATCGGTAAGTCTCAGGCTAATACGAACGAAACCAATTTCCTCAAGCGTAATGGGATCATTCATATTAACAAGTCTTCTGAGCAAGGAAATATGCCCGAATTTTGTATCCCCTTCAACCTGCTTCCACTGCATGGTCTCGCCATACCGCTCCACGGGGTAATCTATATACCATGCCCTGTCCTTAATTCTAGAAATATGGTACAAATCAAATAAAGGCCCCTCCGCGTTCAGCGGATCGGTATTATTATAATTGTGATAAATTTCCGGCAATGTATTGTTATGTAGATAGACTGCAAGACGCATTTTGTTGCTTGCTGCCTCCACCGTTGTTTGCATTTTTGGAAGGAGCTGCTTCGTCGTGGCTTCGTAGCTAACCCAGCCTTCTTCATAATGACGCAAATAGGATGCAAGATTACTGTCAAAATAAAGCATGCCGGATATACGTGACACATCCTCCATTTTGTACATAATATTATCCTTCATCTGAGCCAGCGTACCAAGATTAATCTCGCGGGTTCGCTCTTGAATGGAGCTTGTAAAAATAACATTCGCTGCATAGCCAATTAGGATCACCGGCACCATGATAAACAAGCTGTAGGTGAGCATAATTTTGATCCCAAACGGAATATAACGGTGCTCCTTCTTATGTTTGGTCATTTTCGTCTAAACTCCAACGGCGTCATACCGTACATTTCTTTAAATTGCTTGCTGAAATATGGCAAGTGACGATAGCCTACCTGATCTGCTATCTCATAAATTTTCATATTTGTTGTTTTGAGCAGCTCACACGATTTCTCCATGCGCAGCTGAATAAAATATTCGCTGAAGTTTTTACCTGTCTCCTCTTTAAAAATAAGGCCAAGGTAGTTCGGCGATAATGAAAATTGCTCCGCCAAATCGCGCAATGTAATGTTATCATGTGTACGTTCTTTCATATAATCAATCATTTGTTTAATAAGCTTCCAATTTTTTTTGTGCTTGTTTGCCTGCAAAGTTTCGGATATTTCGTAAACCCTGCGTCTCAGCCACACATGAATATCGTTGATCGTCTCAAACTGCATAATAATATCGTAATTATTCAGCTCCATGCCAAGCAGCTGAAATACATTTTCATTCGTTCTTTGCAAATAATTATCAAGCTTCATTACGATATAAAGCGCATAGTTGCGCAGCGTAAACTTTGACTTTAAGTTTTTGGCAACCTGAAATAAGTCATCCAGCTCATCATGAATGCGAACGAGCTCATAACCCGACATCGCAACAAACAAGGCTTCCAGCTTCGCATCGAGATGCTTAACATCCTCTTTCTCTGCCGGCCTAACCTCGCCGTGGCCAATGACCTTTCCTTTGCCATAAAACATTTTCAAATCCAAAGCTTCAACGGCCTGACGATAAGAGGCCGGGAATTCGTTGATCGAATCACATAATTCACCTACGCCTGCGGTAATGGAGAAGGTATGCTGTTCGTTGACTCGATTAACGATCTTGAGTGGCAAAACATCTTTATCCGATTGCTCAATGAGAATCGCAACCCGGAATTTGCTAATTTTACAAATATGCGAAATGCCAAACTCCTTACAGATCGATACCACTTGTTGAATCTCATCCTGCTCTGCCCGCGTCTCATCGTTCAGTTTCCAAGACAAATCATCGACTTCAATTACGGCTACTAAGCCAGGATAGAGAAAACGATTCATCTCATATTCTTGACTCAATACCTCAATGGTTTTGTCATCGCTCGTTCCTTCAAGCAATTGCAGCATATATTCATTTTTTACGATCGGAACCATTTGTCCATATGTATTTTGCCGCTCTTGCTCATGGTCCAAAACATCTCGAACCTTAAGCAGGGAATCAATCAGCTCCTGATCATCCATCGGCTTTAAAACATAATTGACAGCATTAAGCGACAATGCCTGCTTAACATAGCTGAAATCCTGATATCCGCTTACGAAAATAATTTTAATATCCTTCGACATCTCGAGTGCGCGTCTAGCCAGCTCAAGCCCCGTCATATTAGGCATACGGACGTCAGTTACAAGAATATCTATTTTTTCCGTATCCAGCACCTTACAAGCATCAAATCCGTTCATCACACCCGCTACGATTTCCATACCGAGATCTGTCCAAGGAATAAAAGCACGCATACCTTCCAAATCTAGCTTTTCGTCGTCCGCCAGCAATACTTTATACATGATGTTATCAGCTCCAATTAGGCAAAGGCTTTACGTTCATCGAACATTTCATCGTTCTATTAAAACGAAAAAACTCGGGTACACTAAATATCTTAGTATACCCGTCGTTTTTACGAAAAGCTATGGCTTATTCAGCTTTCATTTTTGCAAGGTTAGCTTGCCATTTTTCTGTTTTGAATGCTAGCAATTTGTCATAACCAGCAGCTTGAGCGTCTTTTTCGCCTTTATCAAGAACAGCTAGTACTTCAGCATCATTTTTCGCGAACAATGCTTTTGCTCTAACTTCTAGGAACAAGTCCTCGATACGTTGACGGATGATACCTTCTTCTGTATCCGGTTGTGGATCGATGTTAATGAATTCTGTTGCATTGGATTGCGTTTTCCACGTAATTTCACGTTGGTAACGAGTAGACCAGTTTTGTTGCTCAACTGGCAACGACTCTTCAAATTTAGCTTTTGTAGTATCTAGGAATACTGTGTTACCAACCCAGTTAAGGTTCGTTGTAATCGCTTGAAGCTTACCAAGACCGCCTGCATCTGAAGTGTATTTTTCTGTGAACTTCGGAGTTTCGCCGTCAGCTTCTACGCCATCCCAATAGATTCCTGGAGGTCCCCACATCAAAGCGCTTTGTCCTTCTGGACCAGTCAACCAGTCATAGAAAGCGAAGATTGCTTCTGGGTTTTTAGCGCTTTTCGTAATAACCGTTACGTTCCAGCCTAACATACCATACGTACCAGGGAATACTTTGTTTTTGTCAACGCCTTCTTTGTGAATCGGCCAGATCATGAAATATCCAGCTTCCGGATCGTTTTTCGTAAGCTCAGCATGTGCTTGCATTGCAATTTCAGTCGGGCTTGCTGATGCAAATACTGCTACACGGCCAGTCATTACTTTTTCAGTAATTTGGTCAACGGTTTGCGTCATTGCATCTTGCGTAATCAATTTTTCACGGAACAGCTTGGAAGTGTACTGCATTGCTTCACGGTACTCAGGATCAAGGAAGATCGAAGTCAACTTGTCGCCGTTAGGCACAGCACGCATACCTGGGAACTTCTGATCGTTTTCTTTGAATGCAGAGTACAATACATCAAGGCCTTGTCCATCTTTTGCTAAATGCGGCTCGTAAGGAACAACATTCGGATATTTTTCTTTAACCAGCTTCAAGTAGCTGTACAGATCATCTGTTGTTTCAAGCTTAGGTGAACCAAGCTCTGTGTAAATCTTTTTGTTTACAACATAACCAGAGTTTCCGTTAGGTTGTTTTGTATACCAGTTAGGGAATTGATAAAGCTTGCCATCTTCTGAACGAAGCATGTTGATGCCTTCATCGCCCAACCATTTTTTCAAGTTCGGATATTTATCAAGATAGTCATCGAATGGAACAAGCAGATCCGCTGTGCGCAATTTCTCAACATCAACGCGCTCTAGCCAGATCGCATCAGGAAGCTCGCCAGTCGCAATCATCGTATTCAGCTTTTGTGGAGCCGCACCACCGGAGTGGATTGGTTTTACGTTTACTTTCTTTGTATCTCTAATCCAAGTACTCGTAATGTCGCCGCCCCATGCTGGCATAGTGTACCAGTCATAATGGCCATAAAGGGTGAAATCAAGCTGCTCCTTGCCAAGTTCATAAACCGATGCCGGCTTATTGCCGCTATTTTCCTCCGGCTTGCTTCCTGTTTCTCCGTTTTCTGTTTTACCGGAATTACCGCTACAGCCTGCCATTAAAGAAACGGCCATAAATGCAGAGACGATTGGGACGAGTAGTTTTCTTTTTTTCATCTGTTTATTATCCCCTTTCAAGCTCATTTTTATATGTTCAAAGCTTTCGCTCTAAACCACATGTCTTAAACTGCCTGCTACTCTTTCAATGATCCAACAAGAACACCTTTAACGAAATATTTCTGAACGAATGGATACACCATAATGATAGGAATCGTGGCAACCATCATCGTTGCCATAGACAACGATTTGCTCGTTACCGTTCTCATTTTGGCTAACTGCCCTTGCGCAGCAGAGTCTAGCTGTGACATTTGATCGGATACGATATTAGAGTTCAAAATCTGCTTAAGCATCGTTTGTATAGGAAGCAGCTTCTCATTGGTGATGTAAATACTTGGACCAAACCAATCATTCCAATGAAAAACAGCCGTGAAAAGCGACAACGTTGCAATAACGGGACCAGAGAGTGGAACAACAATGCGGAAGAAGATACCCCAGTTGCCGCTTCCATCGATTTTCGCCGATTCCTCAAGCCCTGCTGGCAAGCCTTGGAAGAATGTGCGGAAGATGATCATGTTCCAAACGCTGACTAGTGTTGGAATAATGAATACCCAGAATGTATTCATGAGGTGAAGCTCACGAATGAGCAAGAAAGAAGGAATAAGTCCACCACTGAAGTACATCGTAATGATACACAAGATCATGTAAAACTTGCGGCCCATCAATTCTTTCTTCGAGAGGCCATAGGCGAATAATGCCGTTATAAAAATGGATGCGATTGTACCGACAACTGTCCGACTGATCGAAACCAGAAACGCAGTTACCAATCGTTCATCCTTGAATACGATACCGTAGTTTTCCAAAGTCCAATCACGCGGCCAAAAGGTTACGCCCCCCATGGAGGTGTCTATTCCGCTGTTGAAGGATATGACAAGTGCATTCCAGAATGGATAAAAGGTCATAAAAGCTAATAACGTTAGTAAAATGTAGATGGTCACCGTCATCACGCGGTCTCCAAAACTGAGCCTGATCACTGCATCATCCGCCTTTCCGGGCTAATTGTATAGTTTACCACAAGCTGCTGCCGGCCCTGCGTGCCAGAAAGTTCGCCATTGTCAAAAGTCCTACGCTGATAACGGCTTTGAACAATCCAACCGCTGTTGCGTATGAGTATCTAGAGCTTTGTATCCCGACTCGATAAACGTACGTATCGATAACATCTGACACGTCCCTGAGTACAGGGTTTACAGCAAGCAATAGAATGTCTTCGAAACCTGCATTGAGTAGATTGCCAATCGCCAGAATCATGAAGATAAGGACAACCGGCATGATCGAAGGCAATGTGATCAAAAAGATTTGTTTGAACTTACTCGCGCCATCCATAGATGCTGCTTCATACATGCTAGGATCAATACTTGCTATTGCTGCTAGATATACGATGGAGCCAAATCCAATTTCCTTCCAAACCCCAGTCGAAACGAGGATGGACCAGAATAGTTCTGGAAGTGATAGGAAGTTGATCGGTTCATCGATAAAGTTCATTTTCTCAAGTACGATGTTAATGCTTCCATTGTCCGTAGACAGCATCGACATAATCAGTCCCGCAACGATTACCCATGACATAAAGTGAGGCAGGTAACTTACCGTTTGAACCAGCCGCTTAAACATTAAGTTTTTCACTTCGTTAAGCATAAGCGCCAGCAAAATCGGTGCCGGGAATCCAATGAAAAATTTCAACAAGCTGATAATAACCGTATTTCGCATGACCTTGAAAAACTCCGGGGAGCTGAAGAACATGTCAAAATGTTTTAATCCAACCCATTCGCTTGCCATAAAACCTTTGAAGATGCTGTAGTCTTGAAATGCCATCAATATACCGTACATTGGGATGTAACTAAACACGATGATTAGTAACAATGCCGGCAATACCATCATTTGAATGTCCCATTGTTTTGCGAAACGCAGAAACGCATTTTTAGTTTTAGGTTTTGGTTTTTTTAATAGTTCTTCATTAACGGATAGTTGCGCCACTACTCAATCCCCCTTGCTCTAGTTGTTCTACTAGTATTCTATCGCGATCATAAACGCACTAATAGCTATCTGAACAACTAAAAATGATACTTTTCAATCATTGGAGTAAGCGCAATCATTAATAAGTATAAAAAAGCAGATCGAGAAATCGTCTCGATCTGCTTTACATTTTTTTTCATTTTGCATCGCGCCTTCCGTAGCTGGCAGCAAAATGTTTCATTTTTTTATAGGCCGAAGGATCAAGCTTTTTAAGGGGATGAAATTGCGGATGATTGGAATTCACCTCAAGAACCCATAACTGCTGCTTCTGATCATATGCAAAGTCGATGCCAAGCTCGTGCATACCCGATCGTTTTTTGCTTAATGTCCGTGATATTCGCAAGGCCACCTTGCTTAGTCTGCTGATCCGCTTATCCGTTGCTTCAATAGAAAGTCCTTGCCTTTTTCCGAGTTTTTTCATCGAATAGATTGCTCCGCCTTGATAATAGTTCGTTACGATTTTATGGCGAGCTCCTACCTTTACCATTAAACCCGTACAAACCCACTTGCCTTCCGGCTTCCGCTGAACCATCGCTCGAATATCGTAGGGACATCCATCCACGCGATCTAATGATATTCCTTTTTGAATAATAAGCTTACTCGATTTCATTTTTTTTATTTGCGAATAAGCTTCGGAAACGGAATTATAAAATTTTTGTATTTGTTTTTTCTTAACGATTGAATAAAGCTCATAACCTGAATTCACCCGTTTCAGCTTAAATATGCCCAAACCGAGTGAGCCAATATCTGGCTTGACATAAACGGTGTCATGACGGTTTAGCATCATCTGCAAGTGCTCACGGCTGAATGATACCGTATTCGGTACATACCGCTTCAATTTTTTATTCGCACATAAGTATTTGCAGACCCGCAGTTTTCCTCTTATATTGCGACTTGCATACTTTTTCTTATACACAAAAGTTCACCTCAGCTTACTTTATGACAGGCTGAACAAGTGCAACTGTACGAACGTTTATAGACAGCAAATATACTAATCCATTTTTCTTCCAACCGATTGGAACATTTTTCATATGATACACGTTATAATGGAGTTATTATAAGTGAAAGGTGAGCAGCAGAATAAAAACTAGGACTGATAGAAATCGTTGTAGCTTGAAAGAACTCGTTTAACCCAAATAGACCCATTAGACACAAAGCTTAAGGTCACACTATTATTTATAAGAGTTATAAATCATGAAAAGCGGGGCAATGAAATGAAAATTTTTCAAAAAGTAGACAATGAAGCACTTTTATACCGTATTATTTTAGCAGCTGTTGTTGTGTTTTTCATTGCAATAGGAACATTCATCACGTTTCAGCAAGGCAGCGATATGTATTTAGGCAATTTCGAAGAATATAATAACGATGATGTAAAATATATACGAAGTGCCGAGACATTGCTTAATGAAGGTACATTTACTTATCACAAAGTAGAAGATTCGACCGTATTTATTATGCCTGCCCTTACGATGGTGTTGGCATTTTGTATGAAGATATTTGGATATTGGCAAGGTATTACTGCATTCCGCATTCTTCAAGTTTTAATGATGGCAGGTACGATGATTCTTCTTTATCAAGTTTGTCGACGATTTTTTCATGAACGAATCGGTGTAATAGCAATCATGCTGTTCGCGCTATATGCACCTAACTATATGGCAGCAAATTTGATTTTAACGGAAGCCTTTGGGCAGTTGTTTTTATGGCTGTTTATTTATACCGGAATTATAGCTGTAGATAAAAAGAAATTGAGTTGGTTCGCCATTGCAGCAGTATGTTTAAGTATCGGGATATATGCAAGGCCAAACTTTGCACTCCTTCCGGTCGTATTTTTAATCTACATGCTAGTTAGAGGATATAAAATAAAAGAGATTATTAAACCAGCTATTGTTGTATCTGCTGTAATATTAATTTGCATTTCCCCTTGGTGGATAAGAAATGCTGTCGTATTTGATAAATTTATTCCGCTCACGCTCTCGTCCGGCAATCCATCTGTATTAGGAGCTATGATCGATTGGAGATATCCTGCTGGTGCAGAAGAGAAATTCAGTGAGGACTTTAAGCGGTTAGGCGAGGCAAAGGATGCTATCGAATCCAATGAAATTCAAGCTGAGCTTGCCAAAAAAATTAGAAATTATGGATTTGAAACGGATCGCAATCGTTATATTAAACATTACACCGTTGATCGGGTAGTCGATATGGTCAAAGTACCTTATTATTGGAAGCCCGTACTTCATATTTCGAAACCCATCGTGGGCGTATATCACTACGTGCTGCTATTGCTCGGAGTAATTGGATTGATCATGACCGTTATTTTTAAAAGCAAACGCAAAGAACTATCCATATTGATAATAACCATTTTATATTTCATTTTTACTTCGCTGCCATTTATTACGTTTGAACGATACGGTTACTTCATTATGGCGTTTATCACGATATATGCAGCCTATCTCATTCATGAGCTAGTTGAAGCTGTGCGTTCGAAGAAGAGAAGTTCTTTGAGACAATCAAATCATTAGAGGGAGGAACCAAACCTTTAGAGGCTTCTACCGGACCTTCAAAGGCTTTTCCAAACCTTATAGGATTACTACCAGACCTTCAAAAGCGTTTCGAACCCTTTAATGATTACTTCAAAGGCGTTTCGAACCCTCCCAAACCCTCCCTTCCAAGGGAGGGCCCCAAGGGCTGCGCCCTCTGGACACCCGCAATTGGACTAACGCTAAAGCTAACCATGCCCTCGTTTGCTACGTTTGTGTTGGAACGCTTTCGTCCCTTTGGGACACGCTTTACTTTGGGTGCATAACCCGCTGATTACTTGTTAACCCAACTTCAAAGGCGTTTCGAACCCACCCAAACCCTCCCTTCCAAGGGAGGGCCCCAAGGACTGCGCCCTCTGGACACCCGCAATTGGACTAACGTTAAAGCTAACCATGTGCTCTTTTGCTGCGTTTGCGTTGGAACGCTTTCGTCCCTATGGGACACGCTTTACTTTGGGTGCATAATCCGCTGATTACTTAAATACAATAACCAAACCTTCAAAGGCGTTTCGAACCCACCTAAACCCTCCCTTCCAAAGGAGGGCCCCAAGGGCTGCGCCCTCTGGACACCCGCAATTGGACTAACGTTAAAGCTAACCATGCACTCTTTTGCTGCGTTTGCGTTGGAACGCTTTCGTCCCTTTGGGACACGCTTTACTTTGGGTGCATAACCCGCTGATTACTTAAATACAATAACCAAACCTTCAAAGGCATTTCGAACCCACCCAAACCCTCCCTTCCAAGGGAGGGCCTCAAGGGCTGCGCCCTCTGGACACCCGCAATTGGACTAACGTCAGAGCTAGCCATGCGCTCGTTTGCTGCGTTTGCGTTGGAACGCTTTCGTCCCTTTGGGACACGCTTTACTTTGGGTGCATAACCCGCTGATTACTTAAATACAATAACCAAACCTTCAAAGGCGTTTCGAACCCACCCAAACCCTCCCTTCCAAGGGAGGGCCCCAAGGGCTGCGCCCTCTGGACACCCGCAATTGGACTAATGTTAAAGCTAACCATGCGCTCGTTTGCTGCGTTTGCGTTGGAACGCTTTCGTCCCTTTGGGACACGCTTTACTTTGGGTGCATAACCCGCTGATTACTTCTATAAGGAACTGTATGATGCTTATTTTGCTGAAAACTACTTTGTTAAAGTTCTAACGAATCCTAGGGACGTTATCTCATGTTATTTGGGGTGATATGTGCTACTTTTCCCGAAATAACGATTCTGGGGTTCGTTAGATTATTAATCCAGGACGAAACGTTTGAATAAGAGCTGCTGGGTTCGTTAGAGTTGGCAATTGCGTCGCTCTGCTTAAACTTCATCCATAAAACCCAGAAATACAGTGATAAAACCCAGAAATACAGTGATAAAACCCAGAAATACAGTGATAAAACCCAGAAATACAGAGGGGCTGTTCCTAGCGTAGATAAATCTACGTTTGGAACAGCCCCTGTTTTTTGGTGGGATGTGAGTGTGTGTTGTGTTTACTCGATTACTCTTTGACCGAACCCATTACCAGACCTTTGACAAAAAACTTTTGGAGGAATGGATATACGATAAGTATCGGGAGAGCGCCGATGAAAATTTGCGCTGATTTTACTGTTTTTTGTGAGATTAGCGCTAAATCAGCTGGGTTCATGCTCATCGAGCTCATATCGCGCTGGATGATAACCGTTTGAAGGAATGTGGCCAGCGGATAACGCTTTGGATCTCCGATATAAAGCAGACCGTCAAACCATGAATTCCAATGAAAGACCATGCTGAACAAAGCGAGCGTTGCAATGGCCGGTAAAGAAACGGGTAGATAGATGCTGAACAATGTACGGAAATGTCCTGCTCCATCAATAAGCGCTGCTTCCTCCAGCTCCTTGGGTACTCCGCGGAAAAAGTTGAGCATAAGGATCGTTAAGAAGACATTAACCGCTCCTGGAAGCACGAGCACCCAAAAGTTGTCCATAAGGCCAATCTTTTGAATGACCATATAAAACGGGACAAGTCCCCCGTTGAAGAGCATCGTGAATACGAACAGCCAAGCATAAATATTTCTGCCGCGGAATGCGGTGTTTTCTTTGGATAGCGGATAAGCTGCCAAGAAGGCTAACAACAAAGTCAACAGCGTACCGATTACCGTCCTCTGAACGGCGATCCACATCGAGTTTAGAAAGATCGGATTGCTTGTCGTTTTTCGGTAAGCATCCAACGTGAAATCTACCGGCCATAGACCGACGATATTGGCATCCGCTGCCGCCTTTGCACTTAGCGATACGGCAAGCACATGCAGCAGCGGAATCACACATAGCAGGGCAAGAACGATCAATAGGATCGTATTGAACGTGTTGAAAACGCGATAGGATGGTGATTTATGATACATTCGGCAGGTCCTCCTTTGGCTAGCGTAAACGGCCGTCGCGTCCTCAGACGGCTAACTCGTTTCGCGATCTTGCTTATATTTTTTAAAAAATTCTGTAATTGGCTAGTTTGTAAGCAAGGCGATAAGAGATAACGACTAAGACAAAGCTGATCACCGATTTAAACAATCCGATTGCCGTACCAAAGCCCATTTCGCCGCTTAAAATAGCTGTGCGGTATACAAACGTATCAATAATATCGCCCTTCGCGTAAACCAATGAATTATAAAGGTTGAAAATTTGATCGAAGCCCGCATTCAGCACGTTTCCGAGCGCCAGTGTACCGACTACAATCGCAATGGGAATCATCGACGGAACCGTAATATGAAGCGTTTGCTTCCAGCGGCTTGCGCCATCCACCTCTGCCGCCTCATAAAGCGATGGGTTAACGTTGGCAAGCGCTGCAAGGAATACGACGGTACCGAATCCAAACTCTTTCCATACATCAGAGAGGATAACGGTGAAGCGGAACCAATCGCCATCACCTAGGAAGAAGATCGGCTCGATTCCGAATATTCCTGTTAGGAGACGGTTCACCAGCCCGCCTTCCGTCGATAGAAGATCTGTAAGAATGCCGCCCAAGATAACCCAAGATAAAAAATGCGGCAAATAGACTAGCGTCTGTACAAAACGTTTAACAAGCTGTTTTCTAATTTCATTTAAAAGAATAGCGAATACGAATGGAGCAAAAAGATTCAGTACCATTTTGAAAATGGCGATGATTAGCGTGTTCCAGATTACCTGCAGGCTGTCTTGCCTCTCGAACAAATAGCGGAACTGATCCAGTCCAACCCATTCCGAGCCTGTCAGGCCTAGCCATGGTTTATAATCCTGAAAAGCCATTACAAGTCCACCCATTGGCAAGTATGCGAAGATGATTAGAAAGACGAGGGATGGAAGCACCATAAGATGGAATGGCCATTGCTTTATGAGGTAATAAAACAGCGGTTTTCCTTTTGATTTGACAACAGATACCGAAATGTCATCTTGTTGAATTGTTTGCTGCTGAGACATGTTTTGTTCCTCCCGCTGGATGAGATGCAGAACGCAATCAGCCTGTCACGGCACGTATGCATTGCGTTCCTTATATAAAAATTATATCAGCGACGGAAAAATTGAAGTAGCTAACAAACCCAACATTCATGGCACAAATGCAACCACTTTTGCAATCCAACATGTGAATTTAGCTTGCTGTATAACACAAAAAAATACGGCCCCTCAGGGACCGCATTTCGTCAAGCTTATTTCGTTAAACTAGCATACCACTCATTAACTTCTTTCGTCATATCGTCGCCGCCGGATGACTTCCAGCTTTTCACGAATTCATCAAAAGCTTCAGCAGGTTTAGCGCCATAAATGATTTCGTTAAACGTTTGAGCTTCAATTTTTTTCAAATAGTCCATGCGTGATTTCATTGTTTTGGTAGGAGGTCCTACAAACATATCCTTCTTGGAAATCGCATCTTGCTCCATAACGACAGTTGCAGCAAGCGCCGTTTCCGGTCCGTACTGCGCAACAACTTCCTTCTCGCGATAGGTTTTTGCTTCTTTGCCTTCAGCTAGGTTAAGCAATGCTTTAAACTGTGCATCAGGAATACGCGCACCGTCGCGTACAATGAAGTAACGTAGTGGAGCCGTAATGGCACCGCCTGGAACATCATCCAGGTACAGCGGTTTGCCGCTAGCATCAAGAGCGTAATCATAACCTTCAAAAGCGCCTAGCTCGAACGGGCTTCCTTCTTGCGGGTCAGCTAGGTTGTCGAATAGATAGTTCTCGTAAGTGAAGAAAGCTTCTGGATTTTTCATATCTTTATTGATCAGAATAACGCCATTTACAAAGGAAGTGCCGTGACGCATTGCTTTACCGTCTTCACCAGTTGGAATCGCATAAGGCTTCCATACTGCGCCTTCAGCATTTTTTGCTGTATCCAATAGCGGCCAGCCGCTCATCCAGTAAGGTCCAGGAATAATGCCTGCTGTTCCAGCTACAGCTGGTTCAGACGTTTTATTCTCATCCCACAGTGCTGCTTCTTTCGGAATATAACCTTTGTCGCGCCACTCTTTAAGCTTAATAAGACCTTGCTTCATGCCTGCGTTCGTAGAACCGTATTCCAAAGTTCCATCCGCTGCCTCATTCCATTGTGCTGGAAGTGTGCCATATGCGCCAAATACCCATGATGGATCACCCATCCAAGTGTTCATCGACGTTTTAAAGCCAACGCTTAGTGGAACAACTTTTTCTGGCGACAATCCTTGTGGATTATTGTTTTTAAAAGCTTCCATTACCGTTTCCAGCTCAGCAATCGTTTTTGGAGCTTTCAAATTAAGCTTATCCATCCAGTCTTGACGAATCCAGAGCACGTAGTCGTTGTTGTAAGCATAATCAAGTAATGGAATACCGATTCGTTTTCCATCACGCATATAAGCATTCCATACGCTGGTATCAAGATTCATTGCCGCTTTCCATTTCTCGCCGGCATATTTATCGAACAGCTCGCCTGCGTCTTGGAACATGCCGGAGTCAATTAGATCTTGTGCCAGCAGCTTGTCGCCAACGACAGCAACATCCGGCATTTTTTGTCCTGAAGACATCGCAAGGCGCATTTTTGTTGCAAATGCTCCATTTGTATCTGTCACTGACCAAAGGGAATCTACTTTAATACCAAGCGTATCGAGCGCCCATTTTGTTGCCACGTTGTTTTCAATCGTTTCTCCCTCACGGAAGGTTAGCGCAGGGTCTACTCCCCATACCGTGGAAATCGTAACCGGCGGATCGTATTTCTCTTTGTAAGGGTTTTCCTCATTGCCCGCGGAAGTGTTGTCGCTTGGCTTATTCGACGGCTCTGCCTTGCTGCCGCTGTTCGAGCAGCCAATGATGGCTGATACGATTAGAAGCATACAAAGCATGAACGTGAACCGTTTCTTTGTTTTCATATTCATTGTAATCCCCCTCATGATTATGTTCTACATGCTTAATTATAGGCTTAGGGGCAATTTCAGCCTATGACACAAAGCGAACATATCAGCACCTTTTACAACCACTTTACTGTTCGCGAAACTCCTGAGGTGTCATACCATAATATTTTTTGAACGTTTTGCTAAAATATTGCGGATTCTGATAACCAAGCTCACTCGTAATTTCATATATTTTTTTGTTCGTATTTTTCAGCAAATAAAGCGCCCGCTCCATCTTCATTCCGATGATCCATTCACTTAAGCTTTCTCCCGTTTCCGCTTTAAATACTTTCGAGAGATAGACCGGGTGAAGAAACACGCGATCAGCAATCGTTTTTACAGTCGTATCTAAGCTGAGGTTGTTCGCAACAATTTCCTGCACCTGCTTAACGATAAAGCTTTTGGAGCTCTCCTCTTTCACTGAAAGCACGCTTTGCAGCTTATGCAATACGCCAATTGACCAATCCTCCAGCCGATCAGGCGATAGTACAACCGTTTGATCCAAAATAAAATCGATACCCAGCTCATTGATTTGGGATACGTATTGGCCCTGTCTATGCGTAATATACATAAAAGCATTGGTAAGCGCTAAGTATACCTCGTATAGATGCTCTCTTGAGAATCGGGTATTTTTCAAATCGGCAAAAACATCTTTAATTTTCTGCTCTACCGCATCCCAGCGCTTCGACTCCAGCAATGTTATCATCGTAGGCGGCTTATATAAGCTTTCCATAGATTTAACAAAAGTGTTGTCCTTGCCCGAGCGATCCTCCAAATAATGAATAGAGTGCTGCTCTTCATTTGCAATCATGAACATCGCTCCTAGGCCAGAACGATACGCTGTCGTAATCGCACTAGGAAACTCGAACCAATCCGTAACGACAATGGAGATATCTCCTTTGAGATAGTTGCTCACATTTGTACGAAGCTTCTTGGTTGCTTCGGCAAGTATCGTTTTACGTAAATTGCGGCTTTCCATACTAAATTCTGATTTCTCGCCGGCTTCCGTTTTAGGCTGCGCCATAATAAGCAAATATTCATGCGGAGCTTTGCAATGCCATACATGGAAATGCTGAGCAAACGACTCCTCCGCAATATTCCCTACGGCAAACTCCATAAGTGAGGAAGAGCTATAATCCAGATGTGAAAATTGTTTGCCCAGTTGGACGAGCATCATGACGGTTGGACGTTCTATCTCAAGAGAAATTTCGTATTGCGTCAGCTTCTCTTTAATCGTCTTTGGCGAAAGCTGTCTGCCTAATACCAAGTCGACCATAAAATTGGCGCGCAGCACCTTGAAATCAGATTTGCGATCATACAGCAGCTGCTGATATTTCTCTGCCTGCTCCCATTCATCCTTTAGCGCTTCGATTGCTCCTGATATCGTTTTCACAAATTCATCGTCATTTACAGGCTTTAATATATAATCAAATGCTTGCAGCTGAACGGCCTTTTTGGCGTATTGAAAATCAGAATGCCCTGTAAGCAAAATGCATTTGATATTAGGCCAGCGCTGGCTGATCTCTTGAACGAGCTCAAGCCCGTTCATTTCCGGCATCGCAATATCGGTAACGACAATATCTATCGAGTTTTCTTCAAGAAGCTCCAACGCCTCAAAGGCAGATGTCGCTTGATACACGCTTTTCACGCCAATCGAGAGCCAAGGAATGGTCTTCTCCAAGCTTCCCGTAACATACGACTCATCATCAATCAATAAAATTTCAATCATTTGAAAACCCCTTTTTTTATCTAGCTTGGTGACCAAGTAATCGTGACTTTTAGACCTCCAAGATTTGAGGATGAGAAGCTAACCCCTGCTGATCCGCGAAATCGTAAGTGCATGCGCTGATGAACATTCCATAACCCGCAGCCCATTTGCTCATCCATTTGGTTCTGCATTTTGTGCTGAAGAATAAGAATATCCTCCATGCTCATCCCCTTGCCGTCATCCTCTACGACAAGCCGTGCTCCCTCTTCATGCCACTCTCCCGTTATTTGAATAATCGATGCATCAGTCCATGCCTCAATACCATGAATAACTGCATTCTCAACGAGCGGCTGCAGCATCAGCGGCGGAATTTCAAGATGGCGCATATCCGCAGGCAAGCTGATTGAATACTGTAGTCGCGGCATGCGCATTTTTTGAATTTCCAAATAGCTGGTCACAAAATTAATTTCCTCTGACATCGCAACAAGATCGCGTTCTTGCCTTGTCGTATAACGGTAATAGTTGGACAAATGATGCGACATGGCAACGACTGCTTCATTCTTTTCAAGCTTGGCCATGCTTGAGATGAACGAGAAACAATTATAAAAGAAATGCGGATTAATTTGTGATTGCAGCTGTTTTAAACGTGCTTCCCGCACATGAATTTTTTCCAAATACACCGTTTCAAACAGCTCTTGAATTTGAGCGACCATCAAGTTGAAGCGCGTATAAAGAAAACCAAACTCGCTCCTGCCGCGCGGCTTCATTCGAACCGAATAATCACCATTTTTCAGCTTTTGAAACCCAACGATGAGATGCTTAATAGGAACCTGTACCTGCGCATATAAAAGATAAGCAGCGATGCAGCATAACAGCAGCAAGCCTGCCAAAGATACATAAAATAATTGATTGGTCTTTTGAATAGGCCGAATGATTTCGGAAATCGGAATATAATCGATCAAATGCCAACCAATCGTTTCTGACTTCACAATATTGACCAAATATTTTTCCCCGCCCAAATCGATCGTACGGCTTTCCAAGTCCTGAAGCGGCTGCTGCTTCAACAAATGGATTACGTTGTTCGTCAGTTCCTTATCTGCCGAGCGATTATAAATAACGCCGACGCCTTCCAAATAATAAAAGGGTTCTCGGCGGCCATCGCTCTTGAACTTGTCCAACATATCTTTAATGTTCGAGCTGTCGAACTGCACCTCAATGACCAGGTTCGAGCTGCTTGGGTCCAAGTAACTAGAATACGGTGTTACCGCATAACGAGAGAAAACAAATTCATTATTTTCAGCGGCCTTCACTTGCCAGCCAGGCTTTAATCTTTTTTTCAAATCGGCGTCGTCATAAAGCACAACGTCATTATCCGAAATATCTCTATGGAGAATCGGTGAATAGATATGAAGACTGCTTCGCCACTTCGATGAATTTTGCTGAATGGCCAGCTTCGTTTGAATTCTTTTGATCAAAGTAATCATGCCCAGACTCAGCTCCGGCATTTCCGTAAAAATATCGCGAAGCGACGAAATATCGGGGTCCTGTATCAATAAGTCAGGCCAAAGGGCCATCGAATCGATGCTTGTATTGACTTGATTCTGAAAGAATAGGAGCTGATTCGTGTTCGACTTGTTAAGCTCCTCGCCAAGAATGTCGGTGCTAGTCTTATTAGAGTAGAAATAGAGCAGCATAATCGGAACCAGCATAATGATGATTAGAGCGACGATTTTAGTAAATAAATTAATTTTAGGCATATTGCTTTGCACCTCTGCTGGATGTCATTTGGGCTGCTGCTTAATAATCATTTTCTTCCTCTTCACCATACGTGGACATTCCATTCAATTCAACCCGTAAAATCGAAATGTATGTTATGTTTTTACAACTACTTTATCGCACAACATTTCTATTCTTTCAAAAAAAGAACCAGAATATCGGTTTTTACTCCGATATCCCAGTTCTTACGTTTACGTTAATTGTTATATTTGTACGCAAGCATGGAGGGCAGCGCATTTCCTTCAAAATCAAACAGCGTCGTGTTATCAACCACATTAGGAGCGTCCTTCTGCCAGCCTACGCCTGGTACATAAATCATGACGGGGTCCCAGTAGAGCACGCCTAGGCATCTTCCCCCATCTACCTGCTTAATGCCGTTCATCAGAGAATACATGAAATCACGTTGACCCTCTGGCGTACTCTCGTACGGCTCGGGCCCATTGTTCTCAAGCTGACCTCGCATGCCAGCCCCCGTAAACGCGCTCCAGTTAAAACCCGCTTCCATGAGCAAAATATCCTTATCAAATCTGGCAACCAGCTTATTGCAAAAGGCCACTAGCTGCTGAACCGATGCCTGTGTCCAGAACGGATAATAGGATGGTCCGATAATGTCATAGGGAACGTCATACCGCTCGCAATTGCCAAAAAACTGCTCGTATTTCTCATCCTCAGTCGCGCCGTCCAAATGAATAACGACCTTGCTCGTTTCAGATACTTCCTTCACCGCTTGATAACCTGCCTTTAGAAGCTCAGCCAGCTGCGGCCAATTCGCAATAGCACCATCGGGATAACACATGCCGCCTTGTATTTCATTGCCAAGCGATACATACTCAGGAGCTGTGCCTTGCTCGACCAAACGCGTCATAAAGGCTCGTGTATATTGATATAAGGCTTCTCTCAGCTCCGCAAAAGAAAGTCCTTCCCAGTTATGGGGCTTGTGCTGAGCCAAACCGTTTGTCCAGTAATCACTGTAATGGAAAGAGAATTGAATTTGGAATCCCATATCCTTCGCTCTTTTTACTAAAGCGAGCGTTCTTTCCTCGTTCTGATAACCTCTAGCATCCAGCTGATTCGAAGGCCAGTAGTCTTTGTTTCCAGGATCATTATATAGTCGAATCCGAACAATGTTATGCCCATAAGCTTTCAATATTTCAAGGCCGTCCATCGGTTCATGATTATCCTTATAAATACCGCCGTTTTCCTCAATCCGCGGCATCTCGGAGATGTCCCCGCCCTTCAGCAGCTCATAGGACTCATCACTTTTCACAAGCTCAAACGATTTCACCTTACACCAACTTCCGCCGTTCCCTTCGGTAAAGAGACCAATGGTGCACTTTCCATCCCTTACTTCTATGCCTCGTATAATAACAGGTATCCACTCCGATGATACTGGAAGGCTTGTTATCCGAGTCTCACCAGTTACAGCCTCCGCGAAAATATAGCAGGTTTGTTGCCCTCCGCTGTTTTGCGTCAATGCTGTCAATGTATAATAGCCGTTCTCAAGCTTTTCAATAGTCCTAGACGCCGCTGAGCAATAAGAAGAAGTATGTTGAAGCATGATATACTCAGTAGACGACGGATGATCCTGCTGGATGCCTTCAGCGTCTTGATTGCCGTTAGAAAACAAGCTCCAGTCCGCCCTTTGGTTTGTCTCAAAAGAAAAATGCATCATATACCTCCGATTTCATTCGTAATCGTTCTTTGCTATCGTATCAAACCGATTCCACGCCATACAGGGCATATTCACAACATATTGGTTGCTTTTTTAACCATACGCATAATTAGGCATGTTGAGTGAACGTACAAAAGGTTTTTTAATACAAACAGGGCATATCCGTCTAAGGATATACCCTGTTTGTTGTCTAACTCATTAATGTACAGAATACATCATTTGAAACAATCTTTCTAAAATAACAGCAGCCTGTGCTCTTGTCGCATGGCCTTTCGGTGCAAATACACCCTGCCCGACTCCGTTGACTAAACCGGCTTGCTGCATCTGTTGAATAGCTTCTGCGGCATAATCAGCTATTTGCGCTTGATCAGCAAAAGCTTCCACGTTTGTTAGATTACTCAGCTTTACGTTGACTGCTTTTACAGCACGGTACATCATAACAGCCATTTCTTCACGGCTTATGACATCATGCACACCGAAGCTGCCATCATCTTTGCCCTTCACAATACCGAGCTTTTGAGCGTTTATGATCGCTTCTGCATACCATGCTCCTTCTTTAACATCCGAGAAGCCTGGTCCATCTCCCTTAGCTGCTGTATCCAAAATCCCCATTAACATTTGCAGAAATTGTCCTCTTGTTACGGCATCTGTCGGTTTAAAGGTTTGATCCTCAAATCCGCTTATGATGCCTCTTGCCGCAAGGAACTCGATACTCTGCTGTGCCCATCCGGCCTTAGCTAGATCGGTAAATGAAACAGCCTTATAAACCGCTGCATATTTACTGAAATGCGATGGACTAAAAGTGATTGTCGCCTTCGCAGCATCATATATCGCGTTTTTCACTATTTCCAGCTTACCATCCTCGTTGATGTAAAAAATAACAACGTTATGAGGCTCTTCTCCTTGACGCAACGTATACGGAAGTTCGATTATGACCTTGTTCTTATCAAAATGAGGAACTTTCACCCCATCGACGGTAAGATTAAAATCATAAACCGTATGGTCGCCTACAGCCTTCTTCACTTGATTGGATAAGGCTGAAGCATCCACTTTAGCAGCTGAAAATTGTACGTTGTTTGATGCTGGGTTGATTACATCCTTGAACAGGTCAGGTGCGAACGAGATCGTTGCAAAGCCGGTTTTGAAAATAACCGCTTGCAGTCCTTCATTTGCTAACTCTGTCATCTGCTTTGCAGCCATATTCGCAATGATGCCTAAGGCTCCCGTTGTCGGCATCGTGGTTACTGTGATTGAATGATCCTTATCATTCTTCAGCCCTTGCCTCAAATCAACATTCACCGCCTGCACAGTTGGTGTAGGCTGCGGTGTCGCTGGTGTGGCCGGTGTCGGTGTTGGCTCCACCGGCGTCGTTGGTGTTGGTTCTGGCTCCACTGGTGTCGTCGGTGTTGGTGACGGTCCCGCTTCTGCTGCCAGCACAATCGTTACTCCAGTTGTCACCTGCTTATCGGTAACAGCCACCTCAGTTACTGAGCTCGTGATATAGCCTGCTTTACTCACAGCAATAGAATAACCCGATCCTTGCGGTATATCTGACAAGGTGAACTCGCCCGCAGCACTTGTAACCGCTGCATATTCTACTCCTTTAATGACAGTTTTTACGGCAGCATCCGCCAGCTTGTTGCCTTCTGCATCCTGCACTTCTCCGCTGATCGCACCGGTTCCTTCACCTAGAAAACCAACTGCAACCGCATCAACTAAAGCCCAGTTTCCTGCATTCGCGTTTGCATAGAAGCCAAATGTCAGCTCCCCGTGCTCTACTTTCACAACCATGCTGAATGGCGTCATCGCATTTGTTTTCGGAATATTTAGACGTGCCAGTTCACCGTTCGAGTCCTTGGCGTACATATAATATTCCTTCTGCTCACCGCCATTATAGAACCATGCTGAAACCGTATAATAACCATTTGCAAGCCCTGTAATCGTCTGATTAGCATCCGATTCATAGGCTCCCGCATGCCAAAGATTTAGTACATAACTTCCATCCTTTGGATTATCTTTCGAAGCAAAGGTTGCATTTGCTGTTCCCGTTGTGTTCCATCCTGGAAGAGTGTATTTATCGGCACCCTGCTGCTCAAAACCAGCATTGATTAACGGTATTTTCGCAGCTAAAATGATGTTGCCAGCTTTTATTGTCTGACGAGTCGCAACATCAACCGCTGAGGCCGAGCCGTTTAAATATCCTTCTTTGCTTGCCGAAACGGCGTAACCATTGCCGCCTAATACATCAGCAAGTACATATTGTCCCGCTGCATTCGTCTTTGCTGTATAGGTTTTCTCACCCTTAACTGCAATGACCGTCGCATCTTCAACAGGCGAGTATGAGCTGTCTAATACGATACCTGTTATCGCTCCAAGATTATTCAATAGCGTCAAATGAACATCACTAGTCGTTTCGCCAACTTTAACCGAAACAGGGGATGACTCCGCATTTAAATAACCTGATTTAATAGCAATGACCTTATAGTTGCTTCCCGCAGGTATGTTCACTAGTCGATATTCACCAGCTGCATTGGTCAATGCGGAATACACTTTTCCTGCTGCAGCAACGCTAACCTGCGCTTTATCGATTGGTGCTTTGTCACTTCCAATGATTGTACCTGTTATCGTGCCTGAATTTAATGCTAAAGATAAATCAATCGACGAAGTCGTCGACCCAATTGCTACCGAAGCGTTGACAGCTCCCTCGCTAACATAACCTTCTTTAGCAGCCGTCACAGTCACATTTGTAGCAGCAGGCAAATCTGCAAGCGTATACTGCCCTGAGCTATCCGTAACTACGCTGTATACAACGCCATCAATCATCGCACTAACCTTCGCATCAATAACCGCATTATCGTTTTGATCCTTAACGGCTCCCGTAATAGCGCCGCCGATCATTGCAATATTCTGATTCGACGTGAACGTACCCGCTTCCAAGAGGTTAACGGAAATATTTCCGCCTTCATAGCCGCTTTTTGCAGCTGTAATCGTATAGACTTGGCCGATTGGCAAATCCGGAATGAAATAGTTCCCAGCTGCATCCGATTTTGTCGTCAACATCGTACCATTTACATCAACAGCTATCGTCGCATGAGCGATGCTCTTGCCAAGCGCGCCTCGCACAACACCCGAAATATGTCCAAGCGTCGACCCTTCCGTATTTTGCTTGTAGGCATCATGAGCGGGCAATGCTTTGCCATCAAAATCAAACAAAGTCGTATTTGACACCACGTTCAAATCGGGTTGATCGTCAATTTCTTTAATCGCCCAGCCTACACCCGGCACTGCAATCATAATCGGGTCCCAATATAGATCGCCGATAACTCTGCCATTATCTACGCTCTTCAGACCGTTGAATAAATTAATCATAAATTCTTTTTGCCCTTGCGGAGAGCTCGTATCTGCTGGGTAGGGTCCGTTATCGTTTAGCTGGCCAATTGTGCCATTTGGCAGCGTGGGATTCCAGTTATATCCAGTCTCCATAATCATAATATCTTTATCATATTTTTTGCTGAAATAATTACAAAACGCAACGATTTGTTCAATCGTGTCATCCGTCCAGAACGGATAATAGGACGGTCCGATAATGTCATAAGGGACCTCTCTTGCCTCTATCTCATCAAAAAAGTTTTCATATTTGCTCGTGTTGCCTGCGTCATCCAGATGCAGAATGACCTTTGAGGTCGGAGAAGCCTTCTTAACCTCTTCCGCTCCGGCTTTAAGGAACCTTGCTAGATTAGCCCAGCTCCCTCCAGATGCTCTGCCGTAAGGAAACAAAATACCCGATTGCATTTCATTGCCTAACGACACGAACTCCGGCGTCGTGCCTTGGTCTACCATTGCTTCCATAACGTCTAACGTATATGCTCGCAAAAGCTCCTCCAGCTTAGTCACCTTTGCAGCATCATCTGCCAAATCCTTAATCGCCGTTTGCCATGCGTTAGGGATATTATGCGTAGCGCCGTTCGTCCAGTAATCGCTATAGTGGAAGGACAATTGAATTTGCAAACCAGCAGCTTTTGCACGTTTGGCAAGCTTCAGAATGTCCGCCTTATCCATAATGCCTGCTGGACGGTAATAGCTGCCGTCGCCATGGCCTTTGCCCGGTTCGTTATAGACGCGCAGACGTACGATATCGTGGCCGTTTTCTTTCAACAGCTGAAATAAATCCTTCTCATTCCCTTTGCTGTCGTAAAATTTGCCGCCTTGCGATTCTACATAAGTAAGCTCTGAGACATCGCCGCCTTTGAGAAATTTGTACGGCTGGTCATCCTTCACCAGCTCGACAAAATCAAGCTTCGTCCAGTTGCCTGCTTTTGCATCTGAGAATAAACCGATCGTCGCTGTTCCATTCGTAACCTGAATACCGCGCAAATACACCTTTGTCCATGTGCTGCCGATCGGTACCGCAGCTCTCGCCTCCGAGGTGCCATGGTCACGGGCGAATATGTAGCCCGCTTGCTGGCCACCGCCATTTTGCGCCCATGCTGTCAGCGTGTAATATCCGTTCTCTAGTCCCGTAATCGTCTGGGAGGTAGTCACCTTATAATCGTGATCAGAATAATGCGTTAAGCCATAGCTGCTTAAATAGCCCGGTGCTTCCGTATAAGAAGCGTCCATATCGCCTTCCTCTGACCAGGAGCTGATGACCTGAGCAGGTTCTTCCGCTTCGAAGCCCTGATTGCCAATCGCTACGCCAACAGGCTCCAGCTGGGCTTCCTCTTCTTTAACCAGTGAAATCAGATCGACACCAAGCCATTTGTCTGCAGCTCCGTCTGCATAAAAGCCGATCGTAACCTGATTGTTTTCAATAACGACTGGCAAGCTAATTTTGGTCCACGAGGATGAGCTGACCGGAATATTTACCTTCACCTCTGCTCTTCCCGTGTTTTTCGCGTACATATAGCTTTGTGTGAAGCCATCGCCTCTTGCAACCCAAGCCGATAACGTATAGGTACCGTTCTCAAGCCCCGTTGCGGTCTGGAACGTATCCGCTGTGTAAGCGTTAGCGCTCCAGTAGTTCAGACGCTTCGTGCCGCCATTCTCAGGAGTCCAATCTTTAATAGAGATAGGCGTCTCGCTGCCTTCTGGCCCAAAGCTCGTCTCCCATCCTGTTAAATCATTTTCAAAGCTCGTATTTTCAAGAGCTCTTGCCGGATCAGCTTCATCCAAGACGAGTGTAATCAAATCAACGCCCATAAAGTTGTTTGCATTGCCATCCGCATAAAAACCTAATGTCAGCTGGTTGTTTGCAACGACTAATGGCATGCTGATTTGTACCCATGCGCCGCTCTCCGGCACATTTACTTTTACTTCAGCAAGTCCCATGTCTTTGGCATACATATAGCTCTCATTAAATCCTGCTCCGCGCTCTACCCATGCGGATAACGTGTAGGAACCATTTTTCAAACCAGTAATGGTCTGATGCGTGTTAGCCGTATAATCTGACGCACTCCAGTAATCCAATCGTTTGGTACCGCCTCCGGTTGGAATCCAGCTTCCTTGAATCGTTATCGGCGTCGTTCCTTCAGCCGGTGTAAACGATGTATTCCACGAAGCAAGATCACTCTCAAAGCTTCCGTTTGGCACAATAACCGGCGTGCCTGCTGCATAAACTACAGGCCTATGAACACCTGTAAACAAACCCAATACGACACAAAATATAACAAAAATACTAATGCCCTTTTTACTGCTTCTTCTACTCACTTGGTTCACCCCTTCATCCCTGTTATCGATCCCCTGCGTCAAACACGAACCAAATAAAGCGCTGTCATTTATGGCAATGAAAATCGCTTTATGAGATATTACCTCTTTAACTTTAAAGGATTTGAAGTATACTACAAGCAGTACAAATGCAATATTTATGCAGGTTTGATAGCCTTTTCTATACAAAAAAACAGCATTTCGAGTTTTCACTCTCAAAATGCCGTTAGCTGGCCTTTACAAAAAGAAATCCCCAACGCTGAGGCGAAGGGGATTTCCGGTTATTGACCTAATAATATTTTTGCATAAGGTGAATCGATTGGCATCATAATGACTGGTTCGTTTTTCAACGTCGTTGCATAGCTCTCCAACGTCCGATAGAAATTGTAGAACTGCGGGTCGCTGCCGTATGCTTTGTTATAAATAACGGCTGCTTCACGCTCGCCTTCAGCGACGATTTTTTTGGCATCAGCTTGCGCTTGCGCTAAGAGCTCCGTAGCTGTACGATCTGCTTTGGAAGTAATTTTTCGCGACTCCTCATCACCTTCGGACAAGTAGCGTGCAGCGATCGATTGACGATCTGAAATCATCCGGTTGTATACGCTTTGCTTGTTTTCTTCCGGCAAATCGGTACGTTTAATGCGAACATCGATAACTTCAATACCATAATTATCACGTGTCAACGCCGACACAACATCCTTCGTAATCTCATCGTTAATATTGCCGCGCGCTGTGTTCTCACTAATGATATTATCGTAATTAACCTCTGATAGCTTACGGCGAACAGAGTTGTACACGGCCTCATCTATCCGCTGTATACCGCCGCTGACCGACTGCACCGTTCTTAAAAACTGTGATGCATTCGTGATGCGCCATACCGTATAGTTGTCTACTACGATCGGCTTCTGATCCTTTGTTAGAATCGTCGTCGGCGTGCTTTCATATGTCATTTGATATTTCGGCAGCGTCGATACGTTCTCAATGAACGGAAGCTTAAATTTAAGGCCCGGCTCTGGCACAGCTCTCATCGCTTCACCAAATCGAAGCACAACCTTATATTCGCCTTCCTTCACGATATACATCGAGCCTGAGCCCAATATGACAACAACCAGCACAACTATAATTGTTAACCATTGGTTTCTTTTCATTGTGCGTCACCTCCTTGCGGAGCTTCTGCGGCTGGCGGCGGCGTTGTTACCGGCGGAGTCGTCGTGCTGCCGCTACCGCTGCGCAGCAATTCATTTAGCGGCAAATAATTTACGGTATCGCTGTTCGAATTCGTAATAAAGATTTTCGCGTTTGGCAATATTTTTTCAAGGGTCTCCAGCACCAAACGACTTTGGGTAACATTCGGATTTTTTTTGTACTCGCCGAATATTGCATTAAACTTGGCAACGTCACCCTCGGCGTTCAGAATCCGAGATTTCTTCTGTCCTTCGGCATTTTCAAGAAGCGCTTGCGCCTCACCGCGCGCTTTCGGAATACGGTCATTCTCGTACTTCGCAGCGTTATTAATTTTGGTGTTTTTCTCCTCGCGAGCATTCGTTACCTCACGGAAGGCCTCAGCCACTTGACCGCTTGGCGGCTCGATATCCTGGAACTTAATGTCAATGATTTGTATGCCGGTTTTGTACTTGGACTGCAGCTCAATCAGCTTCTCCCGAACCTTGTCTTGGATGACTGTCTTACCGTCAGTAATGGCGTAATCAAGCTTCTCCGAGCCGATTACTGCACGAATCGAGGAGCTTGCTGCATTTCGCAGAAACTGTTCCGCATCAGAAATATTGTATAAGTAATCATGAATGTTGCTTATCTTCCATTGTACAACCGCATCCGCGGAAACGATGTTTTCATCACCCGTGATCATCATCGCTTCATCATCATTTGGAACGGCTTCAGAGCCCACTTGACGATAACCGATATGAATCCGCTGAGTCAGCTCCGCTTTTACAATTTTGACATCTTGAATCGGATAAGGCCATTTAAAATGCAAACCTGCTGAAGTTTCATTCGAATACTTGCCAAAGGTTAAAATGGCTGCCCGTTCCTGCTCCTGTACTGTGTAAAAGGAGGTTGTTCCTAAATAAATGACGATAACTGCGGCGACGATACCGAATACGATTTTTTTAACCGTACTTGGCTTTAGCTCTGGCGGCCTTCGACCGCTCATACTGTGATTCTCGCCTAGGTTCTGATTTTGATCTGTAAAGCTCAAAGAAATCTCCCCTTCCAAGCATCTTTTATATGGCTATAGGGGATAATACGCGAAAACGATGAAAAAGTAACCGATTTTGTCATATTTTTCTTAGCTTTCGTATTAAATAGCTCGTTTCCTGCATTTTACTTGCTATTAATCCATTTTAGTCGCTATTGCGCCTGTACATAGAGAAGCAGCTTAGACTCCGATGGTGCCAACTCAATACGATGTCCGTCACCCTCTGTCACGGCTTGACCCTCCTGTCCACTCCACAAATCCCGAACGACTATCCCCTTAGAGGAATCTATGCCCATTCTTGCAAATGATGCGTGCAACAAGCTTTCCTTCTCCACTTCGAAATTAAAAGCAGCGACATAAGTCCCTTCATCTGCACACATCATGAACAGATTTTCACTTTTGTTCCCACTGCTGCACTCAACCGGACGGAAGGTCACACCTCGTTTAGCTAACGCCATAATTTCTGGATTTGTCATCCATTCCTTGGCTCGCCGCGCTGCCTCCTCCATTCGGTAATCATCGCCGAGCAGAAGCGACGTACCTGCAATCACCGCACTGTTCAAACGGCTTCTCCCTTCATGCTCGCTAATCGCACGCTGGTTGTCGCTTTTATAGAGGACAACATGATCGGGGTCGTTGAAACGATACAAGCTATCGTTAATCCACCAGCCGTACGTTAACGCGTTAAGCATATATTCGGTATCATTAATCGTTCCGAATGCATCGCAGGATACACGGCGGCTGTGTGCATAGCCATGCGGAAATAACGGTGCAATAGACAGATTAATTAAGAACGGTCTGCCAATTTTCTCAGGATTCAGTGTCTCACGCACACAAGCCATACCTTTGTTGTACGCCTGTATTCCTGTTCTTATATCGGGGTCATAGAAAACGCCTTCCATCGCGCCATGCGTCAGAAAATCCAGCTTAACATAATCAAAGCCCTGCTCTATAAAGCTCTCCAGCCTTTTTCTAATTCGCTCCAGCGCGACTGGATGCGATGGATCTATCGCAAATGCGCCATCCAGCTTCGGCAGCGGCTGTCCAGCTGCATCCTTGATCAATATCTCACGGTAAAGCACTGCCCCATCTGTTCCTTCTACGGGCGTATCCGGATCGTTGCCCCAGAAAGCGAATGGCGTATAATAAGTGCCCGGCTTTTGACCGTTTGCTTTTACCCGTCTTAGTGCGTCCTTTAGCTGCTCTTCCGATAAATTGTCCCAGAAGGAGTCGAAGTTCACGTAAAGGCTTCCCTGATCGTCAGCAAAGCTGTTTTGCTGCAATTGTTTGGAGAAGAAATCAGATGTATACGTATACACATCATAATCAAGCTTGCCCATGACGGCTGACCAGCTGTTCCAGCCCATCGGTACGCCGCCTTCCCAAGGAAGTGCTGGTGTCAATACGGCATTCGCCTTGCCATACACTTCAAGCCCATCGCGGTAATCCGAGAACGCGCCTACAAAAATCGTCGGAGATACAATGCTTTTACCGCGAATTGTTCCGTGTGCGACTGTATCTCTCGTCTGCATATCGGCGGCTCCGCCATAAACGCGCAGCCTGCCCAGATCCTCAGGGAACGTCCCTTCCACAACAACCCCTGTTTTCCAAGTATCATGTGTGACTGATCCAATAACAAATCCGTTTCTGCTTTGCGCGCGATAAATGGCGGTTGTCTCATAGCTGTGTACGCTGCAAGGAATAGCATGCGAGGCAAAACGAACCCATTTGTCATTATCGAATGGAACGAATAACGCCCTGATTTCCTCGCTGGCACCTGCATCTGCCCCAAATTGTGCAATACTTCCATCATTTAAATATGCGGCTAGCGGCGTGATTTCATTCGTCTCCCATTCGAGCTCGCTTTCCACTTCAAGCTCCATCAACAAATAAGGCAGCTGCTCGTACATACGGAAATGCTGACGCATTAATGGCTTG
Source organism: Pristimantibacillus sp. Z349TD_6 (assembly GCF_056173205.1). Lineage (NCBI taxonomy): Bacteria > Bacillati > Bacillota > Bacilli > Caryophanales > Paenibacillaceae > Pristimantibacillus (SeqCode) > Pristimantibacillus sp. Z349TD_6. Next base: position 6,151,668 of record NZ_CM149662.1, read on the forward strand.
CCAAGCTCTTCATGCTCAAAGCTCCAGTGCACTCCTTTGCCAAACCCATCCTCAATGGCGTGGGTAGACGTTTCGTTTACAACATGCTTGCTGTAGAAAGTGGAGCGAAGCTGCTCCAAACCATAACGCGCTTCGGCATAAAGGCCAACCAGCGCGGCGCCGCTGCTCCACTTCAGCGATACATGCCCATCCGTCAAATGTACAGTTGCCTGAATGACTCCGTTATCAACAACATATTCCTCCATGCGCTGCTCCAGCTCGAATTGTCCAATCTTCATCTCTCATCCGCTCCTCTTTTATAATGGAGAAGGCCGGCAGCGCCGGCCTCCATTATGCTTGCATTATGTTTATTTCCAAAGTTCAACACGATTTTTGTAATTGGTTGTATAAATCGCTTCAACCTTTGCATCTCCAGCAGCCTTCATGTCACTAAGCATTTTATCAAAAATGCTGTTTGCTTCTTCAGGAGACTTCGCCATAATCGCTTTCGTCAGCCCCTGCTTCACAATATCATTAACCTTCTGCTCATTCAGTGCTTCTGGCGTTCCTCCCTGCGGTCCAAGACCATCGTAGAGTACGGAGTCATACACCGAGTCAGACAAGTTTTTGAGTGCCATCTTATCGACAGCGCCACGTTCGAAGCGGCCCGCTAAGTCATAAGGTGTTCCGTCGGAACCATTGCCGTTTTTGATAAACCAAGTCCATTTGCGAATGCCTGATTCCTTTGTATAGGCATTCCAATCGTCTTTAAAGCTTTGCAGCACTTCTGGACGCGGCGTATGCTTGCCATCCTTCATATCCCAGTGCTGGCCTTCAATTCCCCACATCAACAAATATTGTCCTTCTTCGCTCGCGAGGAAGTTCATAAATTTCATCGTGCGTTCCGGGTTTTTATTTTTTTTCGTAATCGTAATCGCATCCCAGCCAAGTGAGCTGCGTCCGCCGTATGTCGTTTTTGCAGGATCTATGCCATCTGCTACAACCTTGTAAGGGAACAGCTGTGATTCTTCACCACGATCCTTCTTCAGAATCGTGTTTGCTCCTCCAGCATCCCAATACGCGCCTGTTGAAGCAAATACAGAACCTGTCGCCAATTTTTGTTCCCAAGCTTGCTTTTTGTTAATTGCCCATTCCTTATCGATCAGGCCTGTGTTGTACAAATCATTCATGTACATAATCATTTTGCGGTATTGCGGGTCTTTCACATCAAACTTCAGCTCACCATTCTCATCGTAGAAAGGCAGCATACCGAACATACCTTTGAAAGTGCCTAGCGTACCGCCAAAGTTCTCTCCATCCATCGATAGTGCGATCGTTTCTTTACCGTCCATCGTAGGATATTTCGCTTTAAAATCAAGCAATAGCTGCTTGAATTCAGTTTCCGTGAAAGGCACTCCGCCTTCTGCTTTATCAGGAGCCAGCTCCTTCAAAATATCTTTACGCATATTGAAGCCAAATACGGGCTCATTCTCAAACCCATACCAGTTGGAAAGGTAATAGTTTTTACCGTCTTTATAACGCGTTTTGTTAAGCACATCGCCATACATTTTTGCTACATCCGGGCCGTTTTTTTCAATCAAATCATTTAGTGGAATGATAGCACCCGACTCAATGTATTTGTTAACCAAATCACTGCTTCTCTCGAACATGATGAGATCCGGCAGATCATCACTTGCAAGCATCAGATTCAGCTTCTCCGCTGGATTTCCGGTTGGCTGCTGAATTTCTACTGTAATTCCTGTCCGCTTCGTAATTTCCGCCGCTACCGCGTTGCTGAATTTATCTCCCGTATTTTTATCGAAAAAGGTTATGGTCAGTGGTTCGTTAGACTTGTCATTTCCAGCGCTATTCTCGCCAGCACTCGAGTTGCCGTTTTCTTTAGCATTATTGGAGCCGCAAGCTGATAATACGGAAATGACAACGATCATGCTTAAAAATAATACGATCCATTTTTTAGTACGCATAGTATAAATCCCCCTCGTAAGTGATTCTATTATAGTACATTTTCATCCCTATTTAAGCGTGATCGGCATCACCTCCAACAAAGTTTCCGCTTCTTTAGCTTTTTACTGCGCCAAGGGTCATGCCTTTAACAAAATATTTTTGTAAAAATGGATAAACCATTAATATCGGAAGCGTTGCTACCATAGTTGCCGCCATCCGAATCGTATCCGGAGACACGGCCAGTCGTTTCGAAGCATCAGCGAGCTGCTGCGCATCGCCAACCATGGAGCTGGTTTGATACTGATTCAAGATTTTTACGAGTACGGCCTGAAGCGTCTTAAGATCAGAGTTATACGTGAACACGTAGGAATCGAACCAAGCGTTCCAGTGGCCAATAGCCGTAAACATGCCGATCGTCGCGAGCACTGGTGTCGTTAGCGGCAGTATAATTTTGAAGAAAATTTGCATGTAATTAGCGCCGTCTATTTTTGCTGATTCGTCCAGCTCCTGCGGAAGCTGCTGCATGAAGGTTCGAACAATAATCATATAAAAGACGTTCATCATGCCCGGTAAAATAAACACCATAAAGCTGTCAATGAGGTGTAAGCTTTTGAGCACCATATAATAAGGAATGAGTCCGCCGCCAAAATACATCGTGAACACAAAATACAGTGACCAGAACCGATTTCCAACGAGCTCGCGTTTACTTAGTGAATAGGAAAGCATACTAATGACAATAACCGCGAGTGGCGTTCCGATTAGCGTCCGCAGCACCGTAACTTTAATAGCCGTCCAAATCTCGCTATCGGATAAAATTTGCTTATAGCTGGCTAGGCTGAAATCCCTTGGCCACAAATACAGATTTCCTCGCAGCGTATCTTCAGCACTATTGAACGAAATGATAAAGATGTTCCAGAAAGGATAAAAGGTTACGATAAAAACCGCGATGATGAATAAGTAGACGATCGACATAAACAGAAAATCATTTTTAAATTTTGCCATGAAGTGTTCTCCTTTTCTTGTTTGTCCTAGAACAACGACTGTTCATTCATTTTTTTGGCCATCTTATTGACGCTTAGAACAAGGATAAACGCGACGACCGATTTGAATAATCCAACAGCTGCTCCGTAAGAGAACATTCCGTTTTGTAAACCATATTTGTACGTGTACGTGTCAATAACTTCCGAATATTGGAGCACGGTATTATTTTGCATCAAAAATTGCTGATCAAAACCTGCATTCAATATTCCGCCAACTGCTAAAATGGCAAGAATGATAATAGTCGGTTTAATAGACGGCAGCGTGATATGCAGCATTTGCTTTAATCGGCTTGCCCCGTCTACCTTCGCCACCTCATACAGCTCTGGGTTAATAGCTGAGATAGCGGCCAAATACATAATGGCATTAAAGCCCATGTCCTTCCATGTGTTGGAGAAAGCGATAATCCACCAGAACAGCGGACCGTTTTGCATAAATTGAATCGGCTCATCGATGATTCCAAGCCCCGTCAACAAATTGTTGATGACACCGCTTGAAGAAAGTACCGTGATAATAATATTTGCGGCAATGACCCACGAAATAAAATGAGGCATGTAAGATACCGTTTGAAACGTCCGTTTGAACCAGCCATTGCGCATTTCATTAATCATTAAGGCAAGAATAATCGGCATGGGGAAACCGAATAACAGAGATAGAAAGCTTTGTGCCAGCGTATTGCGCATTACTCTGACGAAATCGCCATTCGTAAAGAAGTAGTTAAACCACTCCAGCCCTACAAACTCTGTTGTAAAAAACTGACCAAAAAACGATCCCCCGCCTGGCGAGTAATTAATGAAAGCCATGTATAAGCCAAACATGGGAACGTAAGAAAATATGAGTGTGACGATTAAAGCCGGAAGCATGAGCACAAATAATAGCCGCTGTTCCTTCAATCTGCCCCACACATTTGAATTTCCAATGCTGCGCTTCTTTTTGGGTGGAACAGATTTACTTGATTCCGCTTTCATTATGGATTCCATTTAATAACCTCCTGCCAATCTTGCGTTGCTTAGTGACTTCATTATAGGTCGGCCGCCCTGCCCATTCTATACAAGCATTTACCGATTTGTAACGCAAAACGACACACTTCCATATGCTCCATTGTTGAAATGCGGTATTGCAGATAAACTAAATAAACATTCAAAAACAGATACATGATAAAAGGTGGGAACAAGCATGTACAGCATTTTGATAGTGGATGATGAAGCCATTGAGCTCGAAACGATGGAGCATTATGTGCCATGGGACAAAATCGGCATTACGGTCGCGGGAACGGCGCGAAATGGCAAGGAAGCGCTTAGTAAGCTGGCTGAATTAAAGCCTGACATTATTTTGACAGATGTCCGCATGCCCATTATGGACGGGCTGGAATTCGGAAGAAGAGCAAAGCAAATCGATAAGAACGTAAAAATCATATTTTTGAGCGGACATAACGAGTTTCAGTATATTAAGGCAGCGCTGAACATTGAGGCGACTGGCTACTTGTTAAAACCGATAGATATGGAGGAGCTGATCGCGTTAATTGAGAAGGTAAAGAAAAAATGCGAGGAGGAACAGATATCAGATCAGGGCGGAGAATGGCTGCGTGAAAAATGGATGACCCGTATTATACGCGAGCCGAATGAAGAGAAGCGGAAGGATTGGATTCGGAAATGGGAGCTTAGCTCATCTGATTTCAGTGCAAACAGGGAGTTTGCAGCCTTTTATGCAACGATTGATGCGCCGGCAGACTATCCGATTTCTGCACAGCCAGCAAGCGAAGCCTCTCCCGACAGAGTGGAGCTCATGCGGACTATTGCCCGGCAGTATCTCGATTCCTTTATTGTTGTTGAAAGCGAGCCGCATGCTTTATTCGTTCTCTTTCAATGGCGAAATGAGCAGAGAGCCGCACAATCTACAACGGATTTCTGGGAAAAGTTCCGAGAGGAGCTCTCCCTCTCCTTCGGCGCACAAATTACGATAGGATTGTCCGCGCCGCATACCGGGTTTCATCTTATTTGGGATGCCTACTTGCAGGCGCGCGCTTGCAATGAGGAGAAGTTTTTCAGGCTCGGCGGAGCCGTCATAACGCCGGATGATTTATTGCCTACCAAACAAACGGATGATGATGGCGAGCAGCTTGCAGCTCGGCTTGCTGCCGCCTTGCAGTCAGGAGACGCCAAGCAGGTAACCATGCAGTTAGAAGCGCTCTTCTCAACGATTCGCGTAGAACGTATCCATCGAAATTTCACTATCCGAGCCATTATTCGGCTAATGGCTGCATTAGAGCAGCATTTCTCCATGCTGCTTGCAGGCTCGCTCAAGGACTTGCTGCTTGTGGACCATTGGAAGGAAATTTCGTCGATGAGCTCATCCTCACAGATTCAAGCTTATGTCATGCACTTCTGCGAAGAAATAAGAAAGGCATTAAGCGAAAGAGATGTTGACCGCAATCAAGCCGTAGCCGACCAAATCGTTAAGCTTATTAGCGAGCGGTATCATTTGCCGCTTACGGTCGAGGAGATCGCCAAGGAGGTCTACTTATCACCCAACTATATTCGAAGCATTTTCAAAGAAAAAATGGGTGAGACGATTCTTGATTATATAACGAAGGTTCGTATGAACCAGGCAGCTGACTTGTTAAAGGACAAATCCCTTAAGGTGCGTGAGGTCGCTCACAGCGTCGGGTATGAGAACGTCTCTTATTTTTGCTCCATCTTCCATAGGCACAAAGGCAGTACACCTAATGAGTTTCGGAAAATGTATCTATAGGCTGGAGTGAGAGCGCATGAAAAAGGTAACAGGCTGGCTGACGAGGCCTTTTAACAATTTGCGGCTAAGAGAAAAGCTGTTTGTCATGTTTTTACTCGGGGCCATTATTCCTTTAGTATTTTTTGTTTTATATTCTTATCAGACGATTAAGAGCGAGCTTTCTGACCAAATGTACACGAACTCCGTTGCGTCTGTTGCTCAAATCAATTCAAATTTAGAAAATAAGCTGGATACGTACACAAAGCTTTCAGCAAATCTTTATTTAAACAATTCGCTGCGCGCTTACTTAACGAATAACTATACAGAGGAGCCCTCTCTTTTTGTTGATGCCTATCAATACATTAATAACACCTTTTCGAATATGCTGACTACAAATCCAGATATTCATTCCATGTCTATTTATATTAATAACGATTCGCTGCCAGCTGACGGCATTTACATTAAACGAATGGATGATGCGTTCAAAAGGTCGACTACGTACCGCTCATTGCTTAACAGCTACGGAAATGTTCGGTTTGTAGCAACGCCCCCTGTTGTTGACCAGCCTTCCATGTTTACGCTGACACGCATGCTTAATATTAGCAATCTAGACAATGCCTATGGGATTTTGACCATCAACATTTTGGAATCGGATATTTTCCGTTTGATGGAGAAAGAGACTTCAGAGAAAACGATATTAATCGTTAATGATAGCGGCCTTATTATGTCCGCTAAGGACAAAAACATGTTAAATCGTCCGCTTAATCAATTTGTGAAGGAGAAATTTCCGAGCGCCAGAGAAGGAAGATTCGACAGCAGCTTTAATGGAGAGAAAATGCTTGTCGTCTATAATACGACCAAATTCGGTTGGAAAAGCATCTCGCTCGTCCCTTACAGCAGCTTCCTTACCAAGGCGAATAAAACAGCCAAGCGGATTTTAATTTTTGCGTTAATCAGCTTTGGGCTTATGACGCTGTTCATCTACGCCACAGCCAGACAATTTACGAAACGCGTCGATTATTTAGTCGGCATGATCCGGCGCATCGAAAGAGAGGAGTTCGATCTCTTCGATATGAGGCCGCTTGGACGCGATGAAATTGGCCAAATCGGAAATGTGCTGCGGAAGATGGCGCAGCGGCTCAGCAATTTAATTTCCGACGTATACAAGAAAGAAATCGATAAGCGAGAAGCCGAGATGAATGTGCTGCAAGCGCAAATTAATCCGCATTTTTTGTACAATACACTCGCCTCCATATCGTCGCTTGCCATTCGAAATTCTGATCAGCGAATGAACAAAATGGTTACGGATCTAGCAAAGTTTTACCGGATCTCGCTCAACAAAGGGAAAAACAAACTTTCAATCCATGAAGAAATTCAGCTTACCCGCTACTACGTTGCCATCCAGCAGGTAAGATTCGGCGAACTCATTCGCGTGCATTATCAAATCGAAGAATCTGTGCTGCCCTGCCCAATCGTAAAGCTAACACTACAGCCATTCGTTGAAAACGCAATGAACCATGCCATTTGGGACGACACGCTCGGAATAAACATTATGATAAAGGCTTATCGCGATGGCCATGATATCATTCTCAAAGTCATCGATGACGGCATGGGCATGCATATGCGCGGCCATAGCGGAGAAGAGCTGCCGGTTAGCAGCGACAACTTGTCTGGTTATGGCATTCGCAACGTCGACAATCGAATTAAACTTTTGTACGGCGAATCATATGGCGTCTCTATTTACAGCAGGCTCGGAATTGGCACGACGGTCACGATAAGAATTCCTGGACGTTAAAATGCTAGACAATAAAAATCTCTCAAGCACTATTGCTTGAGGGATTTTTCGGTTTCACAGTCATAGCTGCTTAGTCATGATTTTTGCTGCTGGTTTATTTTACGGTAATTTTGTAAAGCTTCGATTGCGCGCCATTCAAGTCCACCTTTAGTTGATTTGCTGCCTGACTGGATGCATTCGTCCATAGGTCCGTAACTTTTACTTTGGAGGACGATGGAATGCCAACACGCGCAAAATCTACCGTATTCGACACAGGGGTATTCGTATAGTTAAATACAGCAAGATAATAATCTTTCCCTTCTTGCATGATGAATGTATCCGCAGCCCCTGTACCTGTGTTGCCCTCTACTGGCTTGAACGCCTGACCTTTAAGTGCCACCTCATTCACTTGCTTGTTAGTGAGCAGCTTCTTCATCAATTCTTGTGCTGCCGGATTGCTGACATCGTCTGAGCTTAGAAATACAGTACCGGAAATAGCCGCTGAATTGACCCGAGACTGCGCAGCATCAAACGAACCGCCCTTCACAAGCGTCATATAATCTGGATCGGTATACGGATAGATCGTTCCGTTCTGCCACCAGCCATAGGTAAGGTTGTTCAGCTGATATTCCGTGCGGCTCAGTGAGCCGTCAATATCACATGAGATCCGTCTTGCGTGGGCGTATTGACTCGGAAATAAAGGAGCAATAGAGGCGCTGATGAACATTTTTCCGCCAAGCACCTTATTGATATGAGCCATGCCTTGATTGTAAGCCTGAATGCCCGTTTGAACATTAGGGTCATAATGTTTGCCCTCAAAAGAGCCATGGCTTAGGAAATCGATTTTAATATACTCATATCCGTAATCAAGAAAGCGTTTGAAATAATATTCGATCCGCTGCTTAGAGCCCGGATGAGTCGGATCGATCGCGTAGGCGCCGTCTACTTTCGGCAGCGGGTTTCCGCTTTGATCCCGCAAAATAATATCTCCATACGTGTATTTCCCGTCTGTACCCTCTACGACCTGACTCATGTTGTCGCCCCAATAAACAAAAGGGCCATAATAAATACCGGCTTTTTGCCCGTTTTTGTTAATAACCTTGACTGCTTGCTTCAACTGCTCCTCGGACAGATTATCCCAATAGGAGTCCAAATTAATATAAACATTGCCTTTGTTCGAGAAGGAATTTTTCTGCAAATTTTTCTTGAAGAAATCAGACACAGCGACTACTTTATCGTAGCTTAAATCACTTTCATATGCGCCCCAACTGTTCCAGCCCACAGGCACACCCTTTGGCACGCCGTGCTTAAATGCAAGCGGCGGCGCAACTGCAGCGTTCGCTTGACCGAAGCTCTCAAGGCCTAGGCGGTAGTCGGAATAGTAGCCAACGAGAATTTGCGGCGAAGTAATCGTCGTTCCCGTTACCTTTCCATGTGGAATCGTATCATGCGTCGAGGTAGGGGAAGAGAAACCGCCGTATACCTTGAGCTTGTTTAAACGATCATTAGAACCGCTCCAATAAATTCCTGTTTTCCATTTATCATGTGTGACTGAACCAATAACCAATCCATTTCGGCTAGTATTATCATAAATAGCTGTCAATTCTGAGCTGACATAATTATTGTTGTTCAGACTTGTATTTATCGTCCGCGCTTGGTATCTAGACCACGCGTCATTATCGAACGGAGCGACCAGCACCCTATTATCCGAGTAGCTTCCAATATCGATTCCACCCTTGGCATTAAGGACAAGAGGAGCCATATCATTCGTGCTGAGCGTGTCTTTACCCGTTACTTGTTGACTAATTAGAAAATAAGGCAAACGCTCATAGATTTGATAAATTTGCTTCATTGTCGGCAGGCCGGACTCACGATTCTCAATCGTTACCCGAATGCCTTTGCCATGACCGTCATTTATCTTTTCAACTTTTTTCATGGAGAACAAATGCTCAGCGTAGTTTTTGCTGTCGAGCTGCTTGTCCAATTGGATACTGCTGTACAACCCTTTGGCGATCGTCTTGTTGTTCCATTCGAACGCTGAAAGTCCAGACTCTGTGTTATAAATGATTTTGTAGACACCGTTTGATAAAGTGACGCCTGACTTATGCTGCTCCACTTTAATCGAGCCAAATTTGCTGGAATCGATTTGCTTGCCAATATTGCCGATCCCATCCACATCACCCGGATTTTCACCCGGTGCCTGCGAGCTCATGATCTCGATTTTATCAATATCCGGCGACCATCCGCCGTCATCATCAAATAAAATGGTATTGCTGCCCGCTTGCAGCTGTACCTCAATACTGAACACGCCAACCGTATCCCAGTTCGCAGTCGCAGGCGGGGAATAGGTCTCTTTCTCGTTATTGTTCACACGAATGGAAAATGAACGAGGATCGCCGGAAATATAGCTCACCTTTAAGGTATAGATCCCCTCTGCTTTTGCAGCAACCTTTTGGAAAAGCAGCGTTGATCCGCCCCAAATGTCGCCTACCTTTTTTCCACCGGAGCATTCCGTTTCCGCTTTGCAGGATTTTACAGCAGAATTGCCGGCTAGCTTATTGTCCGGTCCTTCCGCTTCATACACTTGTCCGCTTCCAGCAGGCGGTTCATTCGGATCTGTGCCCGGACCAGCATTCAGCAATTTCAGCTCGATCTTGTCGATATCCGGCGCGTATCCGCCCTCATCATCGAAACGAATGACGTTCTCGCCTTGACGAAGCTCCAGCTGGATCTCGTAAGTTCCTCGCGTGCTCCAATCTGCCGTTTTCGGCAAATCATAATGATCGGTTCCCCCGCCGTTCACACTGACGGCTAACGATCTCGGATCGCCCGATATGTAATGCACCGTCATCGTATAGATCCCTTTAGTATCCACATTCACAGCGTTGAACTGTAAAGCAGAACCGCCCCACAGACTGCCTACCAGCTTATTGCCTGAGCAGCCCACCGCAAGCTCGCAGTCCTTAACCTCTGCTTTACCGCTAAGCTGATTAATGGCTGCCTCAGCCTCATAGGATTGGCTGTTTACAGCAGCAACCGGCGTCTGCGCCTCAGCAACTGTCGTATTCGCACCGACCGCCGTTTGGAATAACACAAGCAATGCAAAAATAATGGACCAACCTTTCTTGAATTTAAATCTACTCAACATTATTTCCTCCTCTTACGCGTTTAATATAAAGCGCTTTCTTTTTAAGTTTAAGGGGGAATCTCATGTTGAACTATCCAAGAATGTTATGATTCGTACTGCAAACCCACTGACTTTAGAAAAATATAATATCGGATGGCAAAAAAAATATCCCAAAAGCAGAATACGCTGCTCCTGAGACATTTTTTGCAATCACTTTATTTATTTGCTCGCTTTAAGCATTTCCCCAATGGCTCCAATGCTGCCAAGTGTATCGACTGCCCGTGTTGGAATGAAAACTTTATTCGCAGCTCCCTGAGCGATATCGGATAACGCCTCGAGTGAGCGGTACGTCAGCACATTCTCATCTAGACCCGCAGAGCGTATAAGCTCAATTCGATTTTTCTCAGCTTCAGCGATGGATTGAATGGCCTTCGCTTCACCAAGCGCTTCCAGCTCCTGCGCATGGCGCTGACCCTCCGCTTGACGGATTCTGGCTTCCTTATCGCCTTCAGCCTTCAGTATTTTACTTTGCTTGTCACCCTCTGCCCGCAAGATCATATCCTGCTTCGCTGCCTCTGCATCAAGCACCATTGCTCGTTTGCTTCGCTCCGCCTTCATTTGCTTATCCATTGCATCTTGGATGTCCGCTGGCGGCTGAATATCAATAACCTCTACGCGCTCGATGCGCACGCCCCACTTCTCTGTCGCTTCATCCAGCGCGATCCGAATGTCGGTCGATATTTTCTCGCGGCCTGATAATGTTTCATCAAGCTCCATTTTACCAATAATTTGCCTCATCGTAGCTGTGCTTATATTTCGCACCCCATATACATAATCAGATATGCCATATGTAGCCTGTTCTGGGCCGGTCACTTGATAAAAAATAATCGTATCGATTTTGACCTGTACGTTATCCTTCGTTATGACCGTTTGCGGCGGAACGTTTGCCTGCTGAATACGCAAATCATGATACGTTCGTACATGATCAATAATCGGAATTAGAATATTAACCCCCGGCGTAAGCAGCCGATTAAACTTTCCTAGACGCTCGACAACGCCTATCCTTTGCTGCGGTACGATTTTGATCGATAATGATACAAAAACGACAACGATAATCAATAAAATAATAGCAATAATATAACCCATATCTAGTTAGCCTCCCCATTTCTCAACTTGAAGCACTGCACTGCCGCGACTGACAACCCTAACTGTATCACCTTTCAATAACCGGTCATTCGATGCTGCACTCCACGTTTCATTTCCCACCTTGACGATACCGGGTACATCTGCCGCAATATCCTCAAGCACAATTCCTTGTTTGCCGACGAGCTCGTCCACGGCATCCTTAAAACCTTTTGAGGAATGGAAACGACGAGTAATTGGACCAGTGAAGATAGTCAAGATAAGGACAATGATACATCCAGCCACCAGCTCCACGACAAATGAGCCCGGCCAAAACCAATCAATGACAGCAGCGACTATGGCACCAATCGCAAGCCAAAGCAAATAAAATGTAAGCGTCAGCATTTCCACGACGATCAGTATGCCAGCGAGAATAAGATATATCACCCACAATTCCATCCTTTCACCTCCCCTTCTTCATTAATGTATTCGTATATGACCAGCGTATGATAAGAAAACACTTGTCAAACCTCGCTTCACTATGTAGAATCAACAAGGGTCAAAAATAGACAACCTATTAAATTGAAGGAGCTTATTCTCATGAAAAAAGCAATTGGCGTTCATGAAAGACCGCCTGCCCTGCAAAGCGCACTGCTAAGCTTGCAGCATTTGTTTGCTATGTTCGGCTCTACCGTGCTCGTACCGAATATACTCGGTGTTGATCCGGCAATTTGTTTGCTTATGAACGGAATCGGAACACTTCTTTATCTCTGGATATGCAACAATAAGATTCCAGCATATCTCGGTTCCAGCTTTGCATTCCTCGCACCAGCAGGCGCCGTAATCGGCGATCAAGTGGGCGGAGGCAGTTATGCCGCTGCATTAGGCGGATTTATTATTTCAGGCGTTATCTTTACGATTGTCGCTCTCATCATTCAAGCAGCAGGCACCGGCTGGATTAATGTTGTATTTCCTCCAGCAGCGATGGGGGCAATCGTCGCGATTATCGGTTTAGAGCTCATTCCAGTTGCTGCTCGGATGGCAGGCTGGATTATTCCGACTGATGCCGATCCTGCCGTCGTATGGAGCCCGGATCCAAAAATCGTAATCTTATCTACCGTCACCCTTGCCGTTACGGTGCTAGGTTCCGTCTTATTCCGCGGATTCATGCGCATTATTCCGATTCTGATCGGTATTACTACAGGTTATGTACTCGCTCATTTCATGGGCTTCACTGATTTCAGCAAGCTCGCTGAGAATAGCTTTGTTCAATTGCCGCATTTCACTTTCCCTGAGTTCCACTGGTCGGCGATTATTGCGATTGCACCTGCGTCGCTTGTCGTCATTGCCGAGCATATTGGGCATTTGGTTGTTACGGGCAATATCGTAGACAAAGATCTATCGAAGGACCCAGGTCTGCACCGCTCCATGCTGGGCAACGGTATTTCCACCATTCTATCGGGTTTTGTAGGCTCTACGCCGAACACGACCTACGGTGAAAATATTGGTGTTCTAGCGATCACAAAGGTTTACTCCACCTTTGTCATTGGCGGCGCGGCTGTCATTGCGATCGTCCTTTCCTTCTCTGGTAAATTCTCTGCACTTATTTCCGGTATTCCAACGCCAGTTATGGGCGGTGTGTCCTTGCTGCTGTTCGGTGTTATCGCTGCTTCCGGCTTCCGGATGCTCGTTGAGTCCAAAGTGGATTACAGCAAACCGACCAACCTGTTTTTGACAACCGTCGTTCTTGTGACTGGACTTAGCGGTGTAAAGCTTACAATCGGAGACTTCTCGCTTACTGGGATGGCGCTTGCAACCGTAGTAGCTATTATACTTAGTCTATTGTTCAAAGTATTTGACGTACTTAAGCTATCCAACGACCACGAAGCATCAGGTCACTAAACACGAAAGACGGGGCCTCCTAGGAGGCTCTTTTTATTTATGATTCTATTATTTTCTTGAATTTATTTCTGCTAGAAACTCATTTCCACCAAAAATTCCCCAAGCTGCTCTTCGGATATCACTCTTATGCCATTTCTTCTAAGCAGGGCAGTCGTGACCCCATTTCCAGTCCTCTTATTGCCTTTAAACTCACCATTATAAATCATCGCGCTGCCGCAAGAAGGGCTGTATTCCTTAAGTACAATCACTTCCGCATTTACTTCCTTCGCTTTTTTGAGAGTAATGTGTGCACCTTCCACATACATCGCCGTTACGTCCCTGCCCGATTTCTCTACTACTCTAGCTGTACCGTTTAACACATCATCGCCGTCGCCGCCAACAATTTCGGCTGACTCTCTTGGAGTAGAGAAGCCGCCCAGCAATTCAGGACATACAGCAACGGCTTTCTTTTGCTGCACCAATTGTTGAATGATTTCATTTACACTATGCGTTGCATTATATCTTACCTCATACCCTGCTAAACAAGAGCTTACTAGGATCATAAACTGCACCTCTTTAAGAAAATCATGATGTTCATTCATCTATTACTTTTATTGTACCATAGAAGCTGAGCAAGCTAATCTTAAGGAATCGTTTCGATCAGAAAAAAGTGTCTGCTTGCTTCCTTAATAGCATCAAGGTACATTTAACTCATATACAAATAGCCGAGCATTTGAACGATATAAAAAAATTTAAAGGAGCTGCTTCCCTATGTCGGATCAAACGATGCAAGCAATAAGAGTATATCAATATGGCAATGAAGAGGTGCTGCAGCTTGAGAGCATCCCCGTTCCTGTTCCAAAAGATAATGAGGTTCTCATACGTGTTCATTATGCGGGAATTGTTCCTGTAGATTACAAAATCCGAAATGGCTGGATGCATGCCAGATTTCCGCAAACCTTTCCCTATATCCCAGGCACAATCATGTCCGGTGTCATAGACACTGTCGGTTCCGCTGTAAGCGAGTTTAAAGCAGGTGACCGCGTATTTGGTTCGGTAAAAGGAGCTTATGCAGAGTATGCGATTGCTGAGCCAAAAGAGCTGGTGCATATGCCAGACAGACTCTCGCTGAAAGAGGCTGCTACCATTAGAGGCGGAGCTGACACCGCTTGGAAAGCTTTATTTTCAGAAGGAGAGCTAGGCGCAGGACAGACCGTACTTATCCATGCTGCTGCTGGCGGTGTGGGGCATTTCGCAGTGCAGTTGGCCAAATGGAGAGGCGCGACTGTCATCGGAACGGCATCCACAGGAAATATAGACTATATTCAGTCGCTTGGTGCAGACCAAGCCATTGATTATACGACTACAGTTTTTGAGAGCGTAGTTCATGATGTTGATCTTGTCGTTGATGCAG
This sequence comes from Pristimantibacillus sp. Z349TD_6, assembly GCF_056173205.1. NCBI lineage: Bacteria > Bacillati > Bacillota > Bacilli > Caryophanales > Paenibacillaceae > Pristimantibacillus (SeqCode) > Pristimantibacillus sp. Z349TD_6. The sequence goes on from NZ_CM149662.1 coordinate 6,166,698, forward strand.
TCGGCGGAACTACAGAAGATCGTTCATGGTCTGTTATTAAACAAGGCGGCAAATTGGTCGCACTAACGCAGCTTCCCTCCAAAGAAAAAGCCAAGGAATTTAATGTAACAGCTACATTCAACACAAAGTTCCCTACTCATGCTAACCTTGAACAGCTTGCTCAACTCCTTGCAGATGGAACGATCAAAGCAGAGATCAACACTGTCTATTCTCTAGCAGATGTAAAACAAGCACATAAACAATGTGAGGGAAAACGAGGGCGAGGCAGAATATTGCTAGAGTTATTTACTATAAAATAAAATGACCAAAGAGCCCTAGGACACATCCTTAGGGCTCTCATTTTACGCCGTGCCTAAATCCTTGAAGCAAACCGCCGCCGCTCTACATAACATAGGAGAAAAGGAGTGAGTCCCCAATGCCCGACTACCGTATTATCATCGATCTTTCCGATCGTCAGCTCTATCTGCTGGACGGCGACGTCGTCACTCAAGCTTTTCCCGTTGGCATCGGCAAAATGGTAACTCAAACGCCTACAGGTGAATTTACGATTATTAATAAACAGCCCAATCCCGGCGGACCGTTCGGCGCCTTTTGGATGGGACTCTCGAAGCCGCATTATGGCATCCATGGCACCAACGACCCTTCTTCCATCGGACATATTGTCTCACACGGCTGCATCCGAATGTTTAACGATGATGTACTCGCCTTGTCCAAAATAGTGCCTATTGGCACTCGTGTTACCATTCGCCCTTAGCCTAGCAGCCAGCTTCATCTTGCTTCATCGCTTCGTACTCCGTGAACGGGTCTGCAATATCGATGTAATGCGCCTCCGTGTCGCTAGCGCCCACATAGAGCTCCGCTCGGTTGTTAGCCTTGCGGACCAGTCCACCGCTGAAGATTACATCAACTAGATTCGGGCGTTTAGCCGGACCCTCAGGGAAGTCGCTTCTTGTTGCTATGATTTTGACCGGTGACTTCTCTCTCGTCCAAGGATTGAGAACAAATGACATCGCATGATAATGAAGATTGGACTCCTCATCCGTATAAGAGATGTGGCCTAATACGCCGAGATACCCATTTTTGAGCAAATGAATTTCATTGGCCCCTCCCCATTCATCCTTTAGAAATTGATCACGAAACAATGGAGCGTTAATAATAGCTGTTTCGGACAACTCCTCAAAGGAATCAATAATGCTGAAGCCGATTACAGCTCTCGTGCCTTCAATCCCAAATGGTCTCGAAAAAATACCGATTTTCCCATCAGATAATTGTGTTAAGCGAATATCCTTCATGTTCCAAGGGCCTGTTGCAGCATGTACAAGCTCATGCAAATTTTTTCCTCGGTAAAGCACGGTTTTCCAGCCTATAATCGACCTCGATGTTTCAGAGTCAAAATAAAGATGGACCCCGCCGAACACCCACTCGCCGTTAATTTTCGTAATAAACGGATCCTGCAGCTGAAACTTAGGCAAATCCAGCTGCGGAGTCCAGATTCCATCTCTGCATGTAAAAAAGATAATCTCGGATTCCTCCGAATGACGATCTTCTACACGGCCGGCAATATAAAGCTCCCCCGCATTCAAGAATGGAGCAGTAATATTGTAAACATCGCGGTCCCCAACGCCAGCAAAATGAAGCTTCGTGCCTTGTTTTTGAGCAGGCTCATATTCTAGCAGCAGCTCTTTGCATGTTTTCGTTATCCATTCGAGCTTCATCATGGGGTTCATTTGAATGTAAGCCTTTCTTAGGCGTATTCGTGCATTCCCTTATCCTTCAATATTCGAACGATTTCCTTTACCTCTTGCGCTTTGTCTTTGGCACATATCAGCAGCGCATCCTTGGTATCCGCAATAATCAGACCATCAATTCCAATTGTAGTAATGAGCCGGTCATCGCCGTAGATGATGGAGTTCTGTGTGTCGATGCCTACGTAGTTCGCTTTGACAATGTTTCCATGCTCATCTGGAGGAAATATCGCGCCGAGCGCATCCCAGCTTCCAATATCATTCCATCCAAAATCGCCTTCAATAACGACAACCTCGTCACTGCGTTCTAAAATACCATAGTCGATTGAAATGTTTTGCAGCAAAGGATAAATCTCATTAATCATTTCTTCTTCGCGCTCCGTGCCCATGTACGCAATTAAAGGAAGCATTGTTTTGAAGAGCCTCGGAAGAAACCTTTTGAAATTATCAATGATGCAGGAGGTTTTCCAAATAAACATACCGCTGTTCCACAAATAATGACCGGACTGAAGATAAGATTGTGCTTTCGCAAAATTAGGCTTTTCGACAAATTCGGCTGCCTCATAAACAGGACAAGGCTCCTTGATGAAAGAGTCTTTCTTGCAAGAAATATAGCCATAGCCAGTTGAAGGAAAGGTAGGCTTGATGCCAATCGTAACAATCTTGTTTGTCTCCATAGCTACGATGCAAGCATCATTCAATGTTTTCTTAAAGTTATCCGTTTCGGTAATATGATGATCGGATGGAAATACGACCATCAGAGAATCACCATGGTTTTTCTCAATAAATAAAGCTGCAAGGAGTATGCTCGCCGCCGTATTTTTGGCAACAGGCTCTACCAGAATGTTAACGTGCTGAACACTCTTATGCATGATCCTCTCGAGCAGCGCCGCTTGGGTTCGATTCGTTACTACGATTGTGTTTTCCATCGGAATAACGCCGTTAAAGCGTTCAATCGTATCATTGAGCATAATGTCAGTGCCGCTTATATTGATCAGCTGCTTTGGCAGCTCCTGCCGGGATAAAGGCCAAAAACGTGTTCCGCCTCCGCCTGCGAGAATCGTAGCAAATTTATTCATTATGCATCACCTCATGAGCCATGCAGTATGAAACAATGTTTTCCGAGCCTTGATTTAAATTCAGGCCGCTTGCATGTATGCCATCATAACAGCCGCCGGTCTCTGCATCTATTAACGATTCTTTACGGGAGTTTCGCCCATGAAACCATTCATAGCATAAGGAAGCTTGCTCGCGATAGGTTTCCTTCCCTAACGTCTTGTACGCCTCTAAGCAGGCTAACAGCATCTCGCAAGCTTCTATCGGCTGCTCGTCATATAACGCTGCTTCTCCGCCTCTATCAAGCCAGCCATGACTGCCCACTGGTTTGAAATAACCTTCTTTTGCAAAAGTTATTGAGGCTAGAAAGTCCATACTTTCTTTAGCGGTTTGTCTGAATGTTTCTTTATTCGAAAAATGTGATGCTTTGAAAAGCGCCCAAGGCAGCATCGCATTGCCGTAAGTAATACGATCCTCAAACCACTGCCAGACCTCTCCTTTATTGCTTTGATACTGTGTATGCAGTCTCATCGCTAATTCCTCAATTAACGAAACGATTTGAGCTTCTGGAAGAAAGGCTGGATCATCGCTTTCCATATTCGGGTATGGGAACTTATAACGGAGCGCGTTCTCGGTCTGCATCATGGAAGTTAAGCCGATAATTGCATAAGCCATCGCTCTTGGCGATCTCAAGCTCCGCACATGCGGCAGCGCCTGATTGATCATATATTTACATGTATTTTGCACATTATGCGGGACGGAGGGCTCCGAAAGTGTAAATCCGAGCGCCCACAAACAGCGCCCCAGACAATCCTCAGAGCCTGTTTTTTCTATGAACAAACGGTTGTAGTCCATAAAGTTTCGAAAGCTGCCGTCTTCATTTTGAGCATGATGAATAAAGGCCAAATACGTATTTATAAGATTCAAGGATTCCTTATCTCTAATGCGCTTATTGAGCATAACTGCCGCAATCAAGGCCCTTGCATTATCATCGGAGGTATAACCTTTGGAACGGTCGGGAATACCGAATTTAGTATGCTGGAAGATGCCTGTATCATCTGTTAATGAGCGCAAATAATTCGTTGATAACGGCTTGATCATACTTACTCCCATTAAACCGCACTCCCTTTTAACACATAATGATGTGCCATCGTTTCACGGAAAAGTACCGCGTAAGATTTGGCGACTTCATTCCACATCATTGTACTGCCTAAAGCGAGCGTCTTGCTCTCCTTCTCCGCTTTTAGATTCGGATCGTCCAATATCGTTACAATATGATTTTCTAATGATGCGGAGTTGTGGAAATCCGCGAGCAATCCTCTTCCGTCAGCCAGCATCTCAACAGCGTAGCGATACGGAGTCGAGATAATCACCCTGCCGTAACCAATTCCGAATGCTAGTGTTCCACTTACAGCTTGATCCTTGCCAAGATAAGGCGTCACATAAATATCCGACAATACAAGAGATTGAACAACCTCCTCCTGCGTCAGATGCTTATCAACAAACGTAACATGATGCTGAAGGCCAAGCTTTTCCACTAGGTCTGTCAGCTTCTGTCTGTACACTTCTCCAACCTCTTGTTTCACAACAGGATGCGTTTTGCCGAGAATCATATAAAGTGCTTCCGGGTGCTTCTTCACTACGCCGCTCATGGCCTCTATGGCATATTCAATCCCTTTGCCTGGGCTTAAAAAACCGAATGTTGAAATGATTTGCCGATTCGTATACCCGAACCTTTCTTTAAGCTCAATTCTAGATTCGGTTGCAACTACCGGAACCCCATGATGGAACATCTCTATCTTTTCAAGTGTTATGCCGTAAACCTCATGCAAATCCTGTATTTTGGTATGGGCCATCGTAATGACCTTATAGCTTAAATCCGCCAGCTGCTTCATAATTAAACGCTGCTTCTCGCTCGGTTCGGACAATACGGTATGAAAAATAACGATAAACGGGATTTTGAGCTTCGCTGCCAAATCCAAAACGTATTCTCCGCTTTCCCCGCCGTAAATGCCGAACTCATGCTGAATGACTAACATATCTATATTGGATTGATTAAGATCCATTGCTATTTTGCTATAATCTGCACGATTGTGCTGTCCAATCTGAGCCATCACCTGATTACCGTACGCATAGGACTTATTGTTGTTAACCGCAATCATGCGTGGTGCATTAAAATCTTGAATTTGTTCGATCTCATTCATCAGATCCTGAGAAAAAGTAGCTAATCCGCATTCTCTAGGCAAGCTCGTTCCCAAAAATGCTATATTCCGCTTGATTAAAACTTTTTTCAATGAAATCACTCCCTTATTTTAAAAATATTTACAAATGACAATAAAAAAAAGAAATAAAGATGACTTTATTTCCGAGATTAAACGATATGCTTTTGGTTTTTAGCTATCCCAGTGTTACTGCTTAACAGCTTTCAGTTGCTGCCATTTCTTGCAATTCCGCTCCTATCTGCTGTTTAAACCTTAACACGACCATATTTTCTTGTCAATCGAGCCGGATTTGTACGGATTTGACAAGCAGAGAACTTGTGATAAAATTAACATATGACAAGAAAATATGGTCGTTAGCGGGCTGATTAGACATTCTATTGCTAATCAGTCTTTTTTATTGTCGGTTTGACAGTACCCCATTCGATTAGGAGGCAACAAATGATGAGCAATACTATCCAGTTAAACGAACGGGTCGATTTAAGCAAATCTAAGATTAATCTATTAAGAAAGCAAGGACAGGTACCAGCTATTGTATACGGCAAGGATGTCGGCAGCATTTCTGTTATCGTCGCTGAGAAAGAAATATTATCAGTCATAAAGCACAACCCGCGCGCCATTTTAAATGCAGCTATTCCGGAAAAAGGGAATAAGCCAGTATTAATTCAAAATATACAAAGAGATCCGTTAAGCAATAAAATTGTTCACGTTGATTTCTATCAATTGAATATGAATGTAAGTTTAGATTCGAAAGTAACGATTCACTTCTCCGGAGAACCAGCAGGTGTCAAAGAAGGCGGAATGCTTCAAGTCGAGATGTACGAAGTAGAGGTTCGCTGCATGCCAGACAATCTGCTCAGCGCATTCGAGGTAGATATTAGCGGCCTTAAAATAGGAGATCATTTACTAGTGTCTGACCTCTCCTTCCATGAAGGTATCGAAGTTTTGTCCGATCCTGGTGATATGTTAGTTAAAATCTCGCAGGCACAAGCCGAAGAAATAGTCGCTTCCGCATAATTATCATATAATTAGAAAAGGGAACCCTATACAAAATGTACAGGGTTCCCTTTTATTTATCCGGATCTATATCTTTATCGTCATGAACGACTACAATAAACTGTCCAGGACTGACATCAAAATATTTGCATAACCTCCATATCAGATCCCGCGGATACTGAACCATCTCATCCTTATACATCTTCCGAACAGAATCAAAATGATAGTCAATATCTTTGGCAAGCTGCCTAATCGATAGGTTTGGATCTTTAGCTCTCATGATTTCTTTTAAATTACTATGAACCCCCGGCATTTGTACACCCCCACTTCGCTAAATATATAACGGTCTAACTATATAATCAACCATTCCAACCTCTAGTATTCCCATTTTTTCAATATAACCATAAGTAGGATATCTTTTTTTGGTTAGAACACACAAAAAAACGGCTCTATCACTAGAGCCGTACGATTTATATACTTTGGTGCGGTAGACAGGATTTGAACCTGCACGTCCATGGGACACTACCCCCTCAAGATAGCGTGTCTGCCGTTCCACCACTACCGCACATTGTAAATTGTACGATCCTTCCCTCACATCTTCTTGATCAAGAAAATGGTGAGCCATGAAGGACTCGAACCTTCGACACCCTGATTAAAAGTCAGGTGCTCTACCAACTGAGCTAATGGCTCTCGTGTGATTGCAACGAGCTCCATAGAGCTGGTACACTTTGAGGATTAATGGTGACCCGTAGGGGACTCGAACCCCTGTTACCTCCGTGAAAGGGAGGTGTCTTAACCACTTGACCAACGGGCCGTCTGGAACTAAGAGAACAAATATGCTTGAGACAACAAAAATGATTATATCAGCTTATCATCAGAAGTTCAAGCATTTTTTCTCAAGTTTTTTAAAATATAATTTTAGCCTTACGATTCAATCGTTTCAGCCTTAAATACATTGTCTAACTTGTCTTCAGGCGTAAGTCTTTTCTTAAGCGGCACCTTAACGTCTCTTCCCAATTCTTTGAAGAAGGTTTCAACGTCACATTCGATTTTGTCCACAAATACGGATAATTTGCCTCTTTCAATAATCGCTTCATTGCCTTCTGCTGGTACAGTTACTTCGATTGAGTATTTTTTCATTAAGGTATTGCTGTACCGTGCGAAAATCTCAAGCAATTCCTCGTTGTTAAATTTGCTAATCGCTGCTTGTCCCTTGTTCGTAAAGTTTAAGTTTATTTTCATGTTTACAGCTCCTCATCTCTAATGATGCATCTGTTTTCACGGCTCGAGCAACTTATAACGAAAAAACCACTCTCTAGTCAGATTTATGATCTGAATATAAAGTGGCATCATCTATCAGAAAAGTGCATGCAAAATGACACCTTCTAAGTTCACCTATATACATCGGCAAAGAGTAAGTTATGGTGCGGTAGACAGGATTTGAACCTGCACGTCCATGGGACACTACCCCCTCAAGATAGCGTGTCTGCCGTTCCACCACTACCGCACATTTATAAGTCGAACGTTCATCGCTCGCATCTTCTTAATCAAGAAAATGGTGAGCCATGAAGGACTCGAACCTTCGACACCCTGATTAAAAGTCAGGTGCTCTACCAACTGAGCTAATGGCTCTCGCTGTAATTGTAAACGAGCTCCGAAGAGCTAGTACATTTTTTTTGTGTGAATAATTGGTGACCCGTAGGGGACTCGAACCCCTGTTACCTCCGTGAAAGGGAGGTGTCTTAACCACTTGACCAACGGGCCATACAGAACACTTCAAATGAGATTTCCACGATGCTGCAACCACTGTGGCAAATAAAAAAGACCGGATGAACGGTCTTCCCGTTGCAAACACTTGTGAGAAAAATGTGGCGGAGAGAGAGGGATTCGAACCCTCGCACCACTTACGCAGTCTAACCCCTTAGCAGAGGGTCCCCTTGAGCCACTTGGGTATCTCTCCAAATCTGGCTCCCCGAACAGGACTCGAACCTGTGACAACTCGATTAACAGTCGAGTGCTCTACCAACTGAGCTATCAGGGAAAAGTAAAAGTGACAAGTAATAATATATCATGTACTACTTTGATTGTCAATCACTTTTAACACTAATTTTCCGCGACATTTTCCACAAGCGTATTTAGCCGGATCAATCTTCCTTTTGCGCAGATACTCCATCCCGCATTTGGTACAAACAAGCTTGTACCGAAATGGCTGCTGCTTACGCTGCGAGCGTTCAGGCAACGACTGACAATAGCGTGAGCCGCCTACCTTAGCCAGCAGCTGTTTGAATTCAATATCACGATGCTGGTATCCCCGCTTCAATATATGCAAGTGATAATGGCAAAGCTCATGCTTAATAATTTTCTCTGTTTCTTCATGCCCGAAAGCCGAAAGCTGATGAGGACTGATCTCAATATTATGGGACCTTGTAAAGTAGCGTCCTCCTGTTGCTTTAAGTCGGCTGTTGAATGTAGCTTGATGTAAAAACGGACGATTAAAAAAGGTTATCGAAATATGCTCAACCCATTGCTGAAGCGCCTCATTATTCATTCATTATTCTCCCCCAACTACTTGAATTTTAAAGCTGGCATAGGCTACACTGTCAAGTAGGAATTATTAAATGTGCAGAAAATTTACAGTATATGTACGGTAACAAACTAAAGGGGAGATCAATAATTATTATGGCAACTATGCGCTACGTCCTATTGAAACAAAATGACATCATCTTTTTCGTGGAAATGCCTGAATCGCACGCTTATCAGCTAAGCGCGCTTAACCTCCGGCTTCATAAAGAAATTGACAAGCTAACGGCAGAGCATGTTCCAGTATTGCCTTATGCTGTAGCAGAGTGCAACGATGTTGAGCTTCATGATACTTCCATTAAAATCATCTCAGGCCTGGATTACATTAACAGCCTTGAGAAGGATTTTGCCGGCGTACAAGAGAAGTCCTATCCGCTTATTTCGCTTCTAACAGAAATTCGCGCCCTGCAAGCTCAGCTTGAACAGTGGTACGAAGAGTATGAAGAAGAACAGAGTATATAGGTAGGACCTGCACGGACACACGCCCTTCCCCATATTGTAGTATTACAACAAGTTAGGCCTGGGGAAGGAGTACGATAGGTATGCCACAGTGGCTGTGCAATCAAATGATGCGTGCATTTCAAAAAAAAGACCGCAGACAAATTAAGCTGCTTAATGACTGCTGGTATTTTTACCGCAACAAACAAGGTTCAAAGGAAGATGGCACCGGAACCGAATTCACCGAATTTCAGTAATGAATCACTGCCCAACCACATAACCGTATACGGCTGCTGCCATACTCTTAAGGGATTAGCTCGTTTAAACGGTGAATTAATGCAGAATGTAAAGGCGAACTCCTAATTACTTATCGTTAGAATAACAAAAGCGACCCCCATTATCTGAGGGTCGCTTTTTTTGTTATTGTTTGGTTATCGATAAATTAAAATTTATTAAAAAATGTAACATCATCAACCGATAGACGAGTCGTTTCACGGCCTTCTACTGCTGCTTTGCCGATTGGAAGCATCAATGTCGGCAAATAACGATCTGAAATATTAAACAGTTCCATCACTTGATCACGGTTATATCCGCCCATAGGAACGGAATCATACCCTTTAGCACGAGCTGTCAGCATAAGCTGCATCGCCACTAGGCCTGTGTCAAATACAACGATTTCTTTCAAGCGCTCTGCTGGCAAAGCTGAGTACATTTTCGTAGAATTCGCAATAAAGTTGTTGCCCACTTCTTCAGTCATGAAACCTGCTTCAATCGCAGATCCATAAATTTTTTCGGACAACGTGTACATTTCCAAATCAGCAAGAACAATAACAATGGCTGATGCAGCAGCTACCTGCTTTTGGTTAAATGCGATTGGAAGCAGCTTTTGCTTCAGTTCAGGATCAGTTACAACGAGAAAACGCCAAGGCTGCATATTCGATGAAGATGGCGCTTTGATCGCAGTTGCAAGAATGTCTCTGATTTCTTCCTCAGAAATTACTGCACTGCTGTCGTATTCACGTACAGAACGACGGCTATTTAAAACATCAAAGAAAGTTGCATTCAATTGTTCATTCGTTTGAGTTTCTTGTGAATTGCTTTGAGTTGTTGTCATATGGTTCCCTCCAAAGGAAAATTTTTTATCTGTGCAAGATTCTACTCAGTTAATCTCGCGAATATACTGTGCTTCGTACGGCACAGTTAATGAAAGATAAACTGTAACATTTATATACACAGTATAGGTCGTGTCGATACTTTTGTCAATCGACTAACTTTAGTAAATTTAATTACTTTTTAAGAAGAATTAGGCAATGTTTTTTGAGCAAGCTGCGCAATTGTAGACTGCTGCAGTGTTTCGATCGTATTTTGTTCAATCTCATTTGCAATATCCATGAATGCTGATTTCATATTCAATCCAGCATCATGCAGGCTGATTGTATCCAGCATGCCACTGCAGAGAGGTTCTCCTACTTTGAGAGCAATGTACACCTCAGCGAGCGATATCGCCTCTGGAGGGCGTTTCAGCCTATAACCTCCATCACGGCCTTCTCTTGTTTCAATCAACTGCCCAGCAGCCAGCTTAGCCAGCACTTTCCGCAATTGTGTTGCTTCCGAGTTCAAGCAGCCTGCAATAGCCGCACTTGGATAACATTCTGATTTGTGCGATAAAATAACGAGTGCCTGCAAAGCGAGTCCAAACCATTTTGAATGGGTCGATCCGCTTACCTTTTCTGTCTTCATAGTCATCTCACTCCTTTTGTAGGGTAGTAGGCGATGCCCATGCACTTGTTAAATTATAAAGGGCTTGCCTCCTAACAGGCAAGCCCTTTATATATGGAAACCGTTAGTTAGGCTTGCGCATCGTCAAGCTTACTCGGCCTTTTTTCGAATCGACACTAAGCACCCATACCGTCACCGTATCACCGACAGATACAACATCCATCGGACGTTTAACGAATTTATCGCTAAGCTGTGAAATATGAACGAGTCCATCATTTTTGATGCCGATATCGACAAAAGCACCAAAATCGATGACATTCCGCACCGTCCCGTGAAGCTCCATTCCTGGAGCCAGATCCTCGATATTCAGTACATCAGTATGGAAAATCGGAGGAGGAAGCTCTTCACGCGGGTCGCGACCCGGACGAAGCAAGCTATCCATGATGTCCCGCAAAGTTGGTACGCCCACGCCAAGCGTTGGTGCGATACGATCTGCGTCTAGCTCCGCAAGCTTCGTTCTTAGCTCTTCTGAGCCTAACTGCTTAAGGCTAAGGCCCATCTCACTAAACAGCTTGTCTACAACATCATAAGACTCCGGATGAATCGGCGTGCTGTCTAGAGGATTGACTGGTTCAGCAATTCTCAAGAAACCAATACATTGCTCATAAGATTTTGCGCCAAGACGCGGTACCTTCTGCAGCTGGTTTCGTTTAATGAAGCGTCCGTTTTCATCACGGTATTTCACGATATTTTTAGCGATCGTAGCATTAATGCCTGCCACGTAGGACAACAAAGATGCTGATGCTGTGTTCACATCGACGCCAACATGGTTAACTGCCGATTCAACTACACCGCCAAGCGTCTCATCAAGGCGCTTCTGACTAACGTCATGCTGATATTGTCCAACTCCGATTGCTTTAGGCTCGATTTTGACGAGCTCTGCAAGCGGGTCTTGCAATCTGCGGGCAATCGACACTGCGCTGCGCTCTGCGACGTCTAGCGCCGGAAACTCCTCCTGAGCGAGCTTAGAGGCCGAATAAACGCTTGCGCCTGCTTCGTTGACAATTATGTACTTAAGCTCAGCACCACCCGCTCCGGTCGCTTTGCGCTTGCCTATTAAGTCAGCAATAAATTGCTCCGTCTCACGTGAGGCTGTTCCATTGCCTATGACGATCAATTCTACTTTGTATTTATCAATTAAACCATTGATAAGCTTCTCAGCTTCAGCCACTTTGTTGTTCGGAGGAGTGGGATAGGATACCGCGACCTCCAGCAGCTTGCCAATATCATCAATGACTGCTAGTTTGCACCCGGTACGGAAAGCCGGATCAACTCCAAGCACGATATTGCCGCGAACAGGCGGCTGAAGCAGCAGATTGCGCAAGTTTTCAGAGAAAATGGAGATGGCATGCTCCTCTGCCTTTTCTGTCAGCTCGCCACGAACTTCACGCTCAATGGATGGCGAGATAAGACGCTTATACGAGTCTTCAATAACCGATATAAGCACATCGCGTACAGATTGCGCAGTCCCGTTTCTAAGCAGCTTTCTCTGGATATGCTCATGAATGCGTTCCGTAGGAACATCAAAGGCAACACGCAGCACATCCTCGCGTTCAGCACGATTAATCGCAAGAACACGATGTGGAGGAAGTTTTCGAACCGGCTCCTGATAGCTGTAATACATTTCGTATACCGTTTCCTCAGCAGCATTTTTTGCTTCTGTCTTGATTAGCGCTTGATCAAATGTAAATTTGCGAACCCAAGCGCGAATAGATGCATCATCGGCAATATTTTCGGCAATGATGTCCGAAGCTCCATTTAAAGCATCCTGAGCGGTCGGTACACCTTTTTCCTCGTTCACATAACGAGCAGCTTCAACAAGCGGGTCTCCGCTGCGCGGCTGTGACCACAGCCATTCTGACAGTGGCTCCAGTCCTCTTTCCTTCGCGACGCTCGCACGAGTCTTACGCTTTTGCCGATATGGCCGGTATAGATCTTCTATCTCTTGCAGCTTAACCGATTGGGTAATCGAAGTACGCAGCTCTTCAGTCAGCTTGCCTTGCTCATCAATTAGACGAATAACCTCACGCTTGCGCTCTTCCAGGTTCCGCATATATTGCAGCTTCTCTTCGATTGCTCTTAGATCATTCTCATCCAGCTCACCCGTCATCTCTTTGCGATAACGCGCGATAAATGGAATGGTGTTGCCCTCATCGAGCAAGCCTACTGCAGATTTCACTTTTGTTACCGGGATCGATAACTGTGCAGCTATTCCAGTAATAATTCGCTGACTTTCGGCAGCTTTCTGTTCCACTGTCAATTTCGATTTTCCCGCATTTTCTTCTACATCATCTGTAAAATGCTGTACCTTTGTATCCGCCAAACGTCATGCCCCTTCCTCATGCTTCATGCACCCGTATATGGGTTGTTCGCCATTTCAAAACCAATCGTCGTACGTCCGCCATGTCCTGGATATACAATGACTTCTGGGTTTAGTTTGTACAGCTTCAAGCGAATGGAGTCATATAAATCACGTTCACGTCCGCCTGGCAGGTCCGTTCGGCCAACTGACATTTTGAATAGCACATCGCCTGAGAACAGATGGTTGCCGTGCAGGAAGCTTACGCTGCCGGGAGAATGCCCCGGTGTATGCATGACTCGGAAAGATAATCCAAGCAGCGATAAGGTTTGACCTTCCGCGAGCGCATATTCAGCGGGGTCCGTTGAGAGCGGAGGCGTTACATCCTGCCATCTCATTGAACCATTTTTACGCGGATCCGTTAGCCAGTCTGCCTCCAAGTCATGGATGTACACAGGACAGTCAGCGAGCTTTCGCACTTCATCCACGCCGCCCATATGATCGAAATGAGCGTGAGTCAATAAAATTGCCTCCACCTTCACACCTTTAAGGCGCTCGATCAGCTTGCGCGGATTCATTCCTGGATCAATCACGATGCCGCGTTCCTGCCCCTCTTCACCACTTGCCGTTGCAGGCTCCTTCACCGTAATGAGATAAGCATTCGTTTGCAGGGGACCTAATGTAAAAGTTTCAATCTTCATATTCTCACTCATATTCGTTTAAAATGACTCCAACAAATTGCGGAGCTCTTTCACAATAACGGATTGATATGCAGTTCCTTCTCCATAACGACGGCCAATTTCCTGTCTTGTAATCGCCAGCTTCTCTTGATAGTCGGCTGCTTCACGGTCTGGATTTTCTTTTTTGAACGCGAGCATTGCTTCCTGAACATGAGTAGGACGCGGTCCCCACTTGCCTAGCACTGCTCCGCCTGTATCCGCAACAATAACGACAGGAACAGAACGGCCGCCAAGTGTCAAAAATTGATCCATCGTGTCGAGATGCTCTTCCATAATGAGCACGTCAATCGGAACGCCGCTGTTCTCTAGCGCTTTGAATACAACAGGAATGTTGCGTACAACATCGCCACACCAATCAGCCATCAGGATCAATACACGAAGATCATCACGATTGTTAAGCGATTCAAAATATTCCTTGTCGCTTTCGTCAGTCCAAACGAACTTTTCCGACCAATCCAAAAACTGCTCTTTATTTTTGGTCATGCCGTCAATAAATTGTTGCGGGCTAATCCCTTTGCCCAGTTTATCTGCAATGCTTTTGCTCATATGAATCCCTCTTTCGTCTATTTAATGGATGCTCATCAGAAAAAAAATGCAAGGTTGACTGTTCTATTATACCGATTTGCGGCGTGAGCGTACAAATTTGAAAAGGACATAAATAATAAGCAGTGCAATTGCGATAAGAATAGCAGGCTGTACATAAGGCGCAGCTTTCTCATCGATTTTGTCCCAGTTCTCGCCAAGCGATTTGCCCAGATAAATAAACAATATAGACCATGGAAGCGATGCAAGTGCAGTCAGCAATGTAAATAATCCAAAATTCATCCTTGCCATACCGGCTGGAATGGAAATAACCTGTCTCATTACTGGGACAAAACGTGCAGTGAACACGATGCCTACGCCATACTTGTTAAACCAATTTTCAGAAATATCTACATGTTTTTGTTTGATCTTTATATATTTACCGTATTTCTCGACGATTGGCCGTCCGCCATATCTGCCAATCCAATATAAAATCCAGTTTTGCCCAATTGCTCCTAACGTACCGAACAACACTGCCCCCCAGAAGGAAATATCCCCTTTGTATACGAGATAACCTCCAAAGCCGAGCACAATTTCACTTGGTATAACTTCAATTAATAGTCCGATCAAAATACCAAAGTACCCTAGACTCTCTACCCATTGCAATACATTGTCCAATACTTCATGAATAAAATCCATTCCTGTTCTCAATCCGCCTTCCTGCATAAAATATGGCTTTCACTTGCTTTTACTGCGCTGAAGCTATTCTAACATACGATACAGACAACCTTCCACTTTTGTCATGTGCTGACAAGCCCCTGCATAGACTAGCCTTAAATGATACGAATGGATGAGGTGAGCGTTTCATGTCAAAGGTCTTTATTGTAAGTAAACGACAAATTCAACTGTTTATTGTAGTTGCAGTCCTTATCGTATTCACCGGCGTTTACTTAAGCTGGGACAGATCAAAAGAGGTAGATGGACAACCGTCAGAGCCGCGAATTTTCCAGATTGTTACGGTTGAATACAAGTCACAAACCGCTGACGGCAAAGAGCATGAAATGTATCGCTGGGATCCGGGTCAAATTGTTGTCCAAAAGGATGAACTAACTGAGCTGCATATTAGTGGTGTAAGTGGGGCAAGCCATCCCTTTGTCATTGAAGGGCTTGGCATTAAGGGAGAAGTGCTAAAAGGCAAAACGACGGTTGTACGATTCACTGCCAAAAAAGAGGGGACTTATCCTATTTTATGCTTGACCCATACTGATATGCGCCACGGCGGACCAATGGTTGGTTATATCACAGTAGATTAGCAGGCAAACAGCTGTAACGAGTGACCTCCTTCTCTCCGGGCGCATACATATGGGGTAGAGAGGAGTCGGTCTATAATGAAAGCTAACGCGCCAAAACATACAGCCGGCTTACCGACTGCGCGTAAAATTCGCAGAGCCTGCAGCAACGAGCTATACCGCACCGTGAAGCGCATGAAAGTTTGGGTATCCAAAGAGAAAATCGAGCAAGCTGAAAAACTTTATTTTAAAAAGGTTATTGTCAACCTGATCTGGGTTCACGAAAATAAAGACAATCGGAAGGTCCAATGCGACTGGTGGGAAGAGAATGTCAGCGCTGAAATTGCCGAGTTATGGGAAGTCGATCGAAACCAGCTTTGTATCGCGTTTAGAGAAGCTTTTGGCGGTTAAGATGGTTATTGGGTAAACAAAAAAAGAGGCTTTCCCATTTATTATTGGGATTGCCTCTTTTTCTGTACAGCTGCTTGTTGCTTAGCTTGTAACGATTAACTTTCTTCCTTCAATCGGTCACAGGATACCGTTTTTGTGTTCACAGGATTGTTGCCGACCATAACGGTCGCCATCCCATTCGCCTCGTCGACATTTTCAATCCAGACCGAATCCTCATCCAGATTAACTTTAACTGTCTGTTCAGATTCGTATATTTGCTTCGCGCGTGCTACGTCCATACTGTCTCCCCTCCTTTTTTATAAATTCATCGAACTATTGCTATCTGGATTCACGTTCCATCGTATCTGTTGTTGATTCGTCAATAAGGCCGTTTTGCAGCGTTACATTGCCGCCGCCCAATCCTTCATTTACCATCCTGTCGATATCCATAAAATAATCCTCTCGACCCTCATGCTTCGGATCTGCCGCCTCTTGTTTTTGCTCGTCGTTAGTATCTGTCATAGTTACACCCTCCCATTTGTTTTGGCGAATACGTATACCGTGTAGGCCCGATTTCGCATTCGCGGCGGTAATAACATGGTTTATCCACCTTCGAAAAATATGCCCGAAAACGCAGTCAAGCATGCATCGTTCACAGCAGCGGCGATAACATGCGCAGTAATGCTTCTGCTGCCTTTTGTCGATTCGGTCGATTCATAAAGGTCTTTTTGTCCAATTCTCGGCTATGCTTCATATCCTCCATAAAATCCGTTTCCAGCTTCTTAATCGTCCCTTCGTCAAAAAGCACTGCGTTCAGCTCAAAATTACTTAGCAAGCTGCGCATATCAACATTTGCTGTTCCAACAGTGGCCAGCATATGATCTACAATCATCACCTTCGAGTGAATAAATCCTTTCTCATAACGATAAACCTTCACTCCCGCATCCAGCATCTCTTGCATATAGGATAGTGTGGCAAGCAGCACGAGCTTGGAGTCTGCAATGCCCGGTATAATCAACCTCACATCTACCCCGCTGAGTGCTGCCGTTCTGAGACCCATAAGCAGGCTGGAATCAGGTATAAAATAAGGCGTCGTTATATATATCCTCGTCAAAGCCGCTGTTATCGCAGCAAACATGACCTCGTCGATCTTATGAGCATGCTGTCCTGGTTTACTTGAGACCATCAGCACCCTTTCATTTCCTAGGCAATGATGCTGCGTCATATACGCTTTACCATCCAGCTCTTCTTTTGCCGCGAAGGCCCAGTCGTTCATGAACAGCTCCTGCAGGTAATATACGGAGTCCCCTTTCAGACGCAAATGAGTATCCCTCCAGAAGCCCAGCTTCGGATCCTTTCCTAAGTATTCATCACCGATATTGATACCACCGATAAATCCTACGGTCCCATCTACTACAACGATTTTGCGATGATTGCGATAATTTAATTTTCTGTCAAAAAAGGCGATACGCGGCGGTAAAAAGCAGCTTGTCCGAACTCCTGCAAGGTGAAGCTCTTCGATATACTTATCACTTAAATGCAGGCTTCCTATCCCATCATATACGACTCGGACCTGGACTCCTTCTCTCGCCTTACTCGTTAACACCTGCAAAAAACGTTGGCCAATTTCATCATCTCTAATCGTGTAATAATCCATATGTATATGATGGGTCGCTCGCCTCAGCTCTCTCAATATCTCCTCGTATGTGTCATCACCGTTATTCAGAACGAATGCTTCATTATTACGGGTAATCGGAAACGGAGCTAAGCCGGTAAGCATGGCAAACAGCTTCTTTTGTGTCTCAACCTGCTCATTTTCCATATCCGCTGCCTCTGTAACCTGCTGGGATAATTGATTCGCATAGCGTATATTCTCCTGCTTAAATCGTTCCAAACGCCTGCGTCTGACAAAGTCTTTCCCAAGCATGATATAGGCTATAAAGCCTATGAACGGGAACATAAATGTAATGAGAAGCCATGCAGTCAACTGTGCTTGACGACGATGCTCCATCACAAATACCGCAGCGAGCTGAATAATATATACGATTAATATTGCCGACAGCCAAATGAACCCCATAGTTAAAATAACACCTCGTTTTCTCCTTACCGTACATAGTCTTACAAGTCCCTCTAGTTTGAACGCATGCTTACATACCTATTCTTATAAAATCTTATAACATGAAAAAAAGCTCGTCCGATTATTATTAATCGGACGAGCTTTAGAACTTGAAATATTGCAGATTAATGACTAAATCTTGTGAGTGGATTATTGCTTCAATGTCACGCCGGCATTATTATTTTCGATATGAGTAAGGATAAGGCGATGCATGCTAAGCCTTCTTGTTATAAACTGCGGCAGTAAACGGTAATTCATGCCTAGCTTATAGCCAATCAGCTTTGCTGCTGATTCAGCGATCAGCTTTGGAATCAGATGCCATTTGCGGGTTCGATTGAGCTCATTCAGCTGCAGCTTAACGAGCTTTGAGCCTGCCTTGCCAACCGCGCTGTAAGGCGTGATCCATGTATTGCATCGCATAGATATTCCATTATCGAAGTAACGCTTGAATTGCTGCTTTATCGAATAGTCATGCGAATGAAAAACAAGAGCCTCTGCGCAGTAAGCAACCTTATAGCCAGTCAAAATGCATTTGGCAGCCATAAACAAGTCCTCATTAAAGATGACTGGCTCCTGAAACCGTCCCATTGTCTCAAACGTCTCACGCCAAATCGCTGAGCATACGTTGGAGCAAAAAAATGTTTTTATCCCAAGCTGCTCAATATCCTCATAAGCTTTCAATTGCGACTGTGCCGGATAGTTATGTTCCCTTGCCAGTCTTTCCAGCACATTAGCTTCTGGTCTCGGCAGCTGCCTTGCATAGGCATATGCCACATTATTTCCAGAAAAAAGTGGGCGAGTCAGCTCTTCAATAAGCTTATCGTTGCAAGGGAGAGCATCCTGCGTCATAAATAGCAAAATATCGCCGCGCGCTTGCATCGCTGCAACGTTGCGCGTACCACCGTGATCGAAGTCACGACGTTCAACGCGCATCACTTGGGCGCCAGCCATGAGCGCTCGCTCCTGCGTTCCGTCGTCCGAGCAGGAATCCATAATGATGATTTCATATGGAGGAAGCGACTGATGCTTCAATCGCTCTAATAGCTCTTCCAGCTCTGGCCCTGCATTTAATGTAGGAATAATAATCGATACTCGGCATGCTGAATCGCTGTTAGTAAGCATTTTTGTTAATCAAGCCCTTCAGTACCGTTTTGAAAATAATTTTGATATCAAAGAAAAAAGTCCAGTTTTCAATATAAAAAATATCAAACATAATACGGTCTTGTATGGAAGTGTCGCCTCTTAAGCCATTGGTCTGTGCCCAGCCTGTTATCCCAGGTCTAATCTGATGCTTAACCATATATTTTGGAATTTCCTCTTTGAACTGATTCACGAAATAGGGACGTTCTGGCCGCGGACCAACCACGCTCATATGGCCGAGCAGAACATTAAAAAACTGCGGCAGCTCATCCAGACTCGTGCGACGAAGGAAGCTGCCAAACTTGGTGCGCCTTGGATCGTTCTCTACCGTCCACTGTGTATCCGATACTTTATCCGTCGATACACGCATCGAGCGGAATTTAAACATATGGAACGTTTTGCGATCGAGTCCCATCCGCTCCTGCTTAAACAATACCGGTCCAGGCGATGTAAGCTTTAGCCCTATGACAGCGAACAACATGATTGGAGACGTTATAACAATCGCTACTAATGAGAAGGCGATATCAAACCAGCGCTTTAATATCCGATTGCTCAGCTCATCGAGCGGAATATCCCTTACATTAATAAGTGGGATGCCTGCAAAATTATCAAAAAATGGCCGAGCCGGCAGCAAATCAAAGAAGTCAGGAATAATTAGCGTCTTCACGCCCGTTCGTTCACACATTTCAATAATTTCCGCATACTTCGCATGCGCTTCAAGCGGCAGTGCAATGATGACTTCATCAATAGGCATCATATCCAGCTTTTGCTTCAAAGCATCTAGCCTTCCGATAATCGGCTTCATATACTGATGCTCAGTCGCATGCTCATCTTGATAATCATCCAAAAAGCCGACTACCTCATAACCAAGATCCGGGTGCTGCTGCAGATTCGTATAGAAACTGCGTCCCACCGAACCAGCCCCAACGATAAGCACAAAACGTTTATTAAAGCCTTTGCGACGAAATGAAGCGAGGATCGATTTGACCCAATATCGGTATGACGCAATGGCGATAAAATTCATGAAAAAGAAAATGGCTAGAAATTCACGAGAGATATGTACTTCACGGGTGAAATATAACATGCCTAACAGACCAAGAAAACTAATGGTTTGAATCTGAAAAATCTTCCAAATGTCATAAGAATATCTTTTTCGACGCTTAGGGGAATAAAACTGCAGATAAAAACCAATTAATACTGCCGAGAAAGAATAAACTGTTCCCCATAACAAATAAGTAGAAAATGGTAGTGATTTAATATTAGGCAATATATAAAACTTTAACCAATACGCAAATAAAAATACAAGCAAAGCGCATATAAGATCTGCCATCATGTATAATTGCGTCAGAAACCGTTGGTTTTGTCGAAGCATTTTGCTGAGTTCACCTACGTTTCTTTAAAATTCGATCTAGTAACAGTTTATCAAAATCTTTAATATGTTTAAATACCTCAAAAGACATATATTACAAAATATCAGAACTATCATATAAGAATATAAAAAAGGGGGCCTTGGACAGTGTTTACTTCCTCGACCTCCCCGATATCATTAATTAATATTAACTATTTAAATAATGATTAAGTGCTTCTCTCCATGGTCGAAGCAGTTTTAAACCATTAATTCTTATACCGCTATGTTCCATAACCGAATAAGCTGGTCTTGGAGCTGGACGAGGAAATTCCTCTGTACTACAAGCAGTAACGATTGTTTTATGTCCGCTTTCTTCAAAAATTGCTTTTGCAAAATCAAACCACGAACAAACTCCAGTATTAGACGCATGATAAATTCCAAAATAATCGGTCTGTACCAATTCTATTAAGAATTCTGCTAAATCATACGTATAGGTTGGTGATCCAAGCTGATCCGAAACCACTTTAAGTTCACTTTTTTCTTCAGCCAGCTTTAACATGGTATTAACGAAGTTATTTCCAAACTTACCATAAACCCATGATGTACGCACAATATAATATCGATCATGTAATGTTTGTACTAGACGCTCGCCTGCTAATTTTGACTTACCATATACCGTCTTCGGGTTGGTAATGTCATACTCCTGATAAGGGGTGACTCCAAACCCATCAAACACATAGTCTGTACTGATGTAGCAGAGCTTGGCACCTATCTCCCTAGCAGCAATAGCGACATTACGCGTACCAACAGCATTTACTCGAAAAGCTTCATCTGATTCAGATTCAGCTTGATCCACTGCTGTATATGCGGCACAATGAATGACGATGTCGGGACTGTGAAGTGAAAATATTTGGCGACAAGCTGATAAACTCTTAATATCAAGGATATCTCGACTAAGTCCAATAATATCGGCGGATATGTTCGACCACTGTGATAACTCTTTTCCCAGTTGCCCATTAGCACCCGTTACAACTATTTTTAGTCTAGACATTTATTTTTTCGCCTCCAAACGCTCCTTGTATTGAGTATCGTAGTATTGTTGATAAGAGCCTGACGTAATTTGTTCCATCCATTCTTTATTATTTAGATACCAGTGAATTGTTTCCTTAATTCCGTTCTCATAGTTAAACTTTGGCTGCCAGCCTAGTTCATTGCGGATTTTATCTGCATCAATTGCATAGCGGCGGTCATGGCCAAGACGATCTTTTACAAATGTAATTAGTGATTCTGGTTTACCTAGTTCTGCGAGAATTGTACGAACAACCTCTAAATTGTTGCGTTCATTTCGACCTCCGATGTTGTAAACTTCACCACTACGTCCTTTTTGAAGTACCAGATCGATAGCACTGCAGTGGTCTTCAACATATAGCCAGTCACGAACATTCAATCCATTACCGTAAATAGGCAGGAGTTTGTCTTGTAAAGCGTTTTGAATCATCAAAGGAATAAGCTTCTCGGGGAATTGGTAAGGACCATAGTTGTTTGAACACCGAGTAATATTTACATTCATTCCAAATGTTTCATGATAAGCTCTTACAAGCAAATCTGCTCCTGCTTTACTTGCTGAGTATGGACTATTAGCTGCAAGAGGAGTCTCTTCCGTAAAGAGACCAGTCTCACCCAATGTCCCATATACCTCATCTGTAGAGACTTGTACAAATTTATTAACATCATATTGCTTCGTAAGGTCAAGAAGAGTTTGAGTACCAAGTATATTGGTTCGTACAAATACATCTGGTTGCAATATACTCCGATCAACATGAGACTCCGCTGCAAAGTTAATAACTGCATCTATGCCATACGCAAATAATGGCTCCAACTCTGTGCGTTCAGTAATATCTGCTTTGACAAATTTATAATTCGGTAGATTCTCTATTGAACGTAAGTTTTCTAGATTGCCAGCATAAGTAAGTGCGTCAACATTAATGATTTCATAGCTTGGATAATTATTAAGCATATATAAAACAAAGTTGCTACCAATAAATCCGGCACCGCCGGTTATGAGTAATTTCACGGTATTAGCTCACCTTTCGTATACAAAATTAATTTCCGCTTCTGCAAGTAACGGGTGTTTCTTGTCTTTATCAGACAAAATCGGAATCGATATAGGCCAATCTATTGCTAGAGCTGGATCGTTCCAAGCGATACCACGGTCATTTTCTGGTGAATATAATTCATCTACTTTATATTGCACTTCACTGTTTATATCAAGTGTACAAAATCCATGAGCAAAACCTTTGGGAACAAGTAACTGCTTTTTATTAGCTGCACTAAGAGTAAAACCTTGCCACTGTCCAAAAGTAGGAGAGCCATGGCGAATATCAACTACAACATCATAGATTGAACCTGCCGTAACACGTAATAATTTTGTTTGTGCTCTCGGATTTAATTGGTAATGCAATCCACGAAGTACACCTACCTCAACTGATAGTGAATGATTATCTTGAATAAATACACTTGTAATTCCATTTTCATTTGCAACCTTTTCATTATAGCTTTCCATAAAAAAGCCTCTGTGATCACCAAAAACTGCAGGCTCCAGGAGCTTTACGCCTGGTAGATTCGTATCTATTACCTTCATACGTCACCTACTTTTTATAATTTTAATTTTCCAAACTCTTCACCAAAAGTCGTTTCTTTCGCCAATTCATTAGCTTTTGCAAATGAGTCATGTGTACCTGCATCTGTCCACCAACCTGGTAATATATCAAATGATAATTGCATATCCTTAATATATGCATTATTAACATCAGTGATTTCCAATTCACCGCGGCCTGAAGGTTTTAATTTTTTAACAATATCAAATACTTTGGAATCAAACATATAAATCCCAGTAACTGCATAATTGCTTTTTGGTTTCTTCGGTTTTTCTTCAATAGAAATAATATTATTACCTTGAAGCTCAGCCACACCATATCTCTGAGGGTCATGAACCTCTTGAATTATGATTCTAGCACCTTTACTCTGCTGTTTAAAACTACTAACGAATGGTGAAATACCATCTTCGAAGACATTATCACCAAGGATCACAACCATCTGATCACCGTTCACGAAGCTCTCTGCTAGGCCCAGTGCTTGCGCTATTCCACCTGCTTCATCTTGCACTTTATATGTAAAGTTTACCCCAAATTCATAACCACTACCAAGAAGGTTAACAACATCCCCCATATGATCCTTACCAGTAACGATTAATATATCAACTATATCCGCTTCTTTTAGTTTATGTATAGAATGAAAAATCATCGGATATTTACCTACAGGCAATAAATGTTTATTAGTTACTTTTGTAAGGGGAAATAATCTTGAACCCGTTCCCCCGGCTAAAATGATACCCTTCATCTTGTCACTTCCCAATTATGATTTATAAAACTTATTGATGCAGTCTACTACTTTCTCAACATCACTTTTCGATAAATTATAATACATTGGTAGCCTTAATAGCTTTTCGCTTTCCGTTGTTGTAAATCTATCTTCACCATTAAACCTTCCATATTTAATACCAGCTTCAGATGAATGTAATGGAACATAATGAAATACCGATTGGATGTCACATTCCTTCAGATAACTCATTAATCTTGTTCTCTCGTGAAGAGACTTACATTTTAAATAAAACATATGTGCATTATGAGCACACTCATCTGGAATATGAGGTAATTCAATAAATCCATCATCCTTGAGCTGAGACAATCCTAAATAATAGCTATTCCAAGTTTCTAATCGATTATTATTTATTGCCTCAGCATTCTCTAATTGCGCATATAAAAATGCTGCATTGATTTCACTAGGCAAGTAAGAGGAACCTATATCAACCCAAGAATACTTATCTACCTGACCTCTAAAAAACCTTGATCGATTTGTTCCTTTTTCACGAATAATTTCCGACCGCTCTATATATCCATTAAGATTCAATAGTAGAGCTCCGCCCTCACCACAATTATAATTTTTAGTTTCATGAAAACTATAGGCTCCTATATGACCTAAAGTCCCTAGATGCCTGCCCTTGTACTGACTCATTACTCCTTGTGCAGCATCCTCAATTACTAATAGATTATACTTCAGAGCCAGTTCCATAATTTTATCCATTTCACAAGATACGCCTGCATAATGAACAGGTACAATTGCTTTTGTTTTTGAGGTAATCGCTTCCTCAATTAATGTTTCATCTATGTTCATCGTATCTGGACGAATATCCACGAAAACAATTTTGGCACCTCTCAATACAAATGCGTTTGCAGTAGAAACAAATGTATAAGAAGGCATTATAATTTCATCGCCTTCTTTAATGTTAGCTAAAATCGCTGCCATTTCTAGAGCATGCGTACACGATGTTGTTAATAATACTTTGAGAGTATCAAATCTGTTCTCCATCCACTGATTACTTAACTTAGTGTATTCACCATCTCCTGAAAGTTTTCCCCCTAAAATCGCCTTTTGAATATAAGTTTGTTCCTTACCAGTTATTGTAGGGATATTAAACAGTATCATTAATAATCTCTCTCCTTTTAATAACTACTGCTGGGCTTCCAATTGCTATAGAATATGGTGGAATATTTTTTGTTACGATAGAGCCAGCACCAACTACAGCCCCTTCACCAATAACTACACCAGGCAAGATAATAGTGTTCCCACCAACCCATACATTATTGTTAATTATGACAGAACCTGCTGTATCAGGAAGATTTAAATACCGATAATCATGAGAAGCCGAGAATATAATCACATTCGGTCCTAAAGCAATATTATTACCTAGAACAATTTCCGCATCTTTAATATAATAAGAACCGTATAATTGACAACCTCTATTAATCCACACATTATTACCGATTGAGATTTTCGTTGGGTATCTAAAATACGTCTTATAATCAATATTATTATTTGTACCAAAATTTTTAAATACTATCTTGAACATGAGTCCTCGAATAATTGGAGGGAGAACTTCTAATAAAATAAAAAACAAATTGAATAAATACGAATAGAGGCTGAACAAAAACCTTTTTATGTTCATATATTAAAAACAATCACTCCCGCAATAATTAATATTGTTGAAATCACTTTTATCTTGGTGTACTTTTCCTTCAGTATTAAATTGGAAAACACTAATGTACCAACATAATTTAGCGCTATAACTAAAGTTAAACTCTTAAATTCAATAAATTTCAGAAGGTAGACTGATAATAGTGTTGCAATAAAAAACAATAAATATCCAAATATTGTTTCGGGACTGATTCTCAAAAAAAATACTTTCTTACCTACTTTGGTAGCCCCAATTTTTAATAATATTTGAGCAAAACTATTAATCAAAACCAATATGAAAATGAGTGCTAATGTCATTTAGTCACACTCTTTAAGTTCAGAACTACTATCCCTATCATAATTATTATTACTCCTAAAATATTATTAGTAGTGATTTGTTCACCAAATATATAAAAGCTGAATATTAGAATAAAGACATTATTAAAAGCTGTTAATGGGTATGCTACTGATAGTTCAACTTTTCTGAGCGTTAATTGCCAAAATCCTGCTTGTAGGACTAAAAGAAATAATGACAATAAGTAATAGATATTTAGCATTGTCCCTATGAAATTATTAGATTCCATTTCTAATGAAGCTATTTTTGAAAATATAAAAGAAACTGATTGAAAAAATATACTCAATATCAAATATAAGTAATTAACCTTTGACTGCATGCTTCTCTTGCCTCCAGCCCCATATTAAATATGCGGATTCAGGACCAGCATGAAACAATAAATCTAGTATTGATACGTAATGATCAAAGGGAGGATGAAACTGTTCATACTCTGGGTAATCCTTATAATCCTTATAGACTAGTTCAATCCCCTCTACATGAAATCGAGATGGATCAATATAATCACTTGCCGCAGGTCCTGAGATATACTCTTTTGCCTCTGTTTTTTTCAAAATATCAATTAATCTATCCAATTTTTTTCCCGTACTAACAAACTCACGCGAGTCTTTAAACTCAGTAGTAATGCCTAAAAATTCCCTTGATATATATTTAATTAAATATTGATTTAATTCTGAGAGATTAGACCACTTCAGTTCTAAATATACGTATTCAAGAAATGGCTTATACAGTTTATAATAAGCTGCCTTTGAGTACAGAGCATTTAATGTTTTGAAGTGCTTGGCTAAAAGATTGGAATTTGACAAAACAACATCACATATCAATAAATCATTTGATGCATTTACAGGTATTGTTATCCACTGAGAGCCTGTCGACGATTTAATTTTGTTACGATTTCTCCAATCATTCTTAGTATATTGAACATCATCATAAAACACAAAAAGGTCAACATCGTTAATAATGTCAAAATAACCTTTCCATGGTATGTAGTTCGATTGAATTATTGCTACTTTTTTCATTCTGTACCTCCTTTCCTGTGATAAACTACCCCAGCTTTAACAAATGAGTTATCTGGAATATTGTTACCATTTACCACAACAGCCGAAGCACCTACAAAACAATGATCTCCTATATTAACAAAACCGCAAATATTAACCTGTGGAGATAAGAAACAATTTGAACCAATATTAGAATCATGGTTCACTATTACTCCAGGCCATATAAAAGTAACTTCTCCAACCTTTGTGTTATAGTCTAAAATTGCTCCTATGGATATTATCGTTCCATTACCAATAATAGATGATTTATGTATATTTGCTTTTGGATGAATTAATGAAATAACTTTATAACCACTCTCCACAACTCTTTCATAGACATCCCATCTTGTTTTCAAGTCGGAGTATCCAATTGCAATAACAATATCATAGTCTTCTTTTTTAAAGGTCTCTTTCACTTTGTTAAAAGACCCTAGAATATTTTCACCTTGATCATTAAAATCATCTATAAAGCCGACAAAGCTATGACCACATTCAATTACAAGGTCTCTCACATATTGCGAAAATTGTTGCGAACCATAAATTATCACATTGCTCATTAAAATTCTCCATCTTCATATTCGTATATTTTTTTTATTACAGTAATAGGTCTATCCTTAGTCTCAGTATAAATTTTCGAAATATAAATTCCTAAAGTCCCAATAGAAAATAAAATAATCCCACTTAGAAACCATACAGAAACCATTAAACTTGTCCAACCACTAATCATGGATATATTGAAAATTTTACGAACAATTAGAAAAAAAGCATATAGAAATGAAATTGAAGAGATCATTAATCCAGTCATCATAATAACCAATAAAGGTTTACTACTAAATGACGTTATTGCATCAGTCATTAACGCAATCTTCTTAAATGTATTATAAGAGGAGCTACCCTTGTAGTTTTTGTTTATCCTAATAGATTTTTGTTTAAAACCCGTCTTCTCAAATAATGCAGCTAAAAAAACATTTTTATCTTTGAAGCCCAATAAACTATCAACGTACCTTTTAGTCATTAAGCGCACAGTACATATATTTTCAGAAATTTGAACATCAGATAAATAGTTGAATAACTTGTAGAACATCGCCCCTGCAATACGTCTATAGAAGGTTCCACTTCTATTTTCTTGAATTCCATACATTACATCATACACTTCTTCATTTTCTATCCATTCTTTATAAAATTGTGATAATAATTCAGGTTCCTCTTCTAAATCACAATCAATTAAAAAAACAATATTACCTGATACGTAAGATAGTCCTGTAAGAATAGCTTTATGATGTCCAAAATTCTTTGATAAATCTATAACTTTAACTGAAGTATCAATATTCTGAATTTTAGTAGCTATATCCAATGAATTATCCGGCGAGCCATCGTTAACCATAATAATTTCATGGGTTAGGTTCATAGACTTCAATGTATTTTTTATTCGAGTATAAAATTCCTCTAAATATTTCTCTGATTTGTAGAGTGTTGTCACAATTGAAACATGCATATAATTCTTCCTTTCAGATAACGGATCTGTAGAAATTCTAACAATACATCCAAATTCACACTATTACTCATTGTTCTTTTGTATCAATGAGTATTAGATCATACTTTTCTCCAGATAGGACCTGACCATTCTGATTACTGGTTTTCCTAAATTCATCTAAGAGTATATAAATAGGGTCTTTACTTTCTTCAACTGTATTTGGCAATATAATATATTTAACTTTACTCCAAGTAATATATTCATTTAAACTTTTAAGATCAGAAAATATTTTTGAATTGCCTAAATAATCATTTCCAGAAGCATTAACAGTCTCCATCCCACACGCGAGCTGATTTAATAAATAATCGTCCCCATACCCTATACATCTATCCATGCTTCCTGTATTATTTAAGTATTTTTCAATTTCTGATAAACCGTGATATTCAAACATTTTATTTTTGATTTCTTTTGTATTATTGACATCCTTGTAAGTGAAGTTCACGGGAGACATACCATAACTCCATGATGGATGTGAAACAAACATTACTAATGTCTGGATAGGTATAAATAATAACAAGGAAATCAATAGCATCTTTTTATATTGAAATAGTAAAGAATTCATGAACGTCAATAGACCAATCATTCCTAATATTAGAGGAACCATATAGGTATTACCGTCTCCTCCATTTGGAATAATGGTCGCATAATAGATACCAAGGAGACATATTGGAGAAACTAGAAACAGAAAATTGTTTTTTTCTATAGATTTAATTTTAAAACCGAAAATCAATATAAATAATCCCACTAATAAGAAACTCAAATTACCAATCCAAAGCATAATTACATGCCCAAATGGTTGAGGATCAAAGAACATGTGATACCAACGGGTTACGAAACTCCTTATTTCAAAAGAGGCCGCAAATTCACCTACATTTTTTAGAATATGTGGATATTTCCCTTCAAAACCCAGATGTGACCAAAGGTTACCTAGAGTTGGGTAGATTGGAAACCCTGTAATCTTATACGTTCTATAACAAACTCCTAAATATACCAACAATGATAAAACAAAAAGCACAAAAACTCTCAAATTAAAACCAACAATATTAATTAAATTATTATGTTTGAATTCTTTTTTATTAATAATTATATATAACGCTAAACCAAGAATTATAAATGGAACATACACTATACTAGTAGGCTTACCACCAAGTGACAAAACAAATGCTATGGTAGCAAACCACAAATACTCGCTTTTTATATTTACGTTCGGTTTAGATATTTCCAATATCCAATTCCAAATGTAATATACCCCAAGAACCAATAAAAAAGTAGAGGATATATCTGATTTTGCAGTAGAAGCCATGTTTGAAATAACTGGGGTACTTGCTATCAAACACGTATAAAACAAGGAGACTACTTTATTAATTTTCATTTCTTTGAAAAAATAAATCATTAAATACATCAAAAGGGATAATATCATCACATTTACAGATAGAATATACTTATAACTTCCTAAATTGCTCATTGGGAGCAAGAATAACTCGAATAACTTAGGATAAAAATGGACAAAGCTCAAAAAACCTAAATTGTCAAAAAAAGAATCCCCCCCAACTAGCACAGCTTCTGGCCTCAATCCATACCACACTGAATCAAATTCATTTGCTAAAAGTGTGTTTGATTTAGCGAATTGAATTAATATTAATAACAACAAAAATGACGCAGGTAACTTCTCATACTTCGTTAAGGTTTTGTATTTTTTGAAGATATGTACAACGAAAGGTGTATTAAATCCGTTAATAAAACTTATCAATACTAGAATTATTGTTACTATTCTTAAATCATTGATACCCCCAAAACCAAATAAAGAACTCACAATACTTACAAAACTCCATATCAATAAACCAACTAAGAAATAAGATAGATATTCTGAATTTCTTTCTTTCTTTTTAAATAAAAAAGATATGCTAGATCTACCAATTGACATGATTGATTCAAAGTAAATTAAGCACAACATAGCAGATAACAAAACTCCGTGAATTTGCAGGAAAATTCCACAAACAATAATAATCAGTAGTGTAGACCATCTAGACTTAATAATAAAAATTATTACGCAAAAAATAATTGCAACAATAAATAATTCTAGCAATCCATTAATTGATTCGGGTTGTGCTAATTGCCATTTATAAACCTTATACAATATGTTCTTCAATGCGGAAAATTGAAATAAAACTGAGCATATTGAAATAATTATTAAGCAGAATATTAAACTTTTCTTTCTCAACTCTAGCTTCAATTTCATAATGCCCTCCCGATCCCTGTATCATCTAGTGAAATAGTAAGGTAATACTATTTCAGTTTTTTATCTCAATTTTACTTATTAAAGCGCTCAATAATCTTTGATCGACATCATTATCCGCAGGAATGTGCGCTGCATTAAACTCTATAGTCACTACAGTGCTATTACTCTTCGATTTTATCGGGAAATTTAAAAAGAAACCTTCACCTGCTATAAGATTACTCTCTCCAACCATCATATTATCTGAATATATGATAACCTTATTAACCTCAGTAAAGGACTCTGGTACAAATCCATTAATAATCAATACAGAATTAATAGAGGCGTCTAGCTCAACACTAGCCTTATTAGCAATCCATCGATAATTCTCATCTTTATTCTGCGGTAGCCAACCATCATAAAAAATATTCTCACCCTTCAAATAAGGAAACTCAATTACATTCGGCTTCGAATTGAAATTTAAAAATAGCAGAACAAATATAATAAAATAAATAGAGAATTTCATCCAACTTATGCTAAGAAGGTATTTAAGAAGAGTTTTAAAATCCTCACACATTTTTTTAATAGGTTTAGCAAAACTTTCAGTTTTGAAGGTTTCTCCTACAATCTTGAGCTTTTTCAATTTAAGAAAATTCTTCTCTATTATGAACCATGAAGCTATTGCAAATAATATTGTCAACGGTGTTGCAATAAGAAAGTTTGCTAACAGGCTTGTCTTACCTCCATACCAATGAGTTATAGCCTGCTGAATAGGAAAGGCATATAAATATATACCATAAGAAAAATCACCGTACTTAGTTATTAATGCAACCTTGGTTTTTGGTAAAAACGCAATATAAAGGATAATGTAAGTACCAAAGATAGCGAAAAGTGGCTTGAAGCCTCCATAAAATATTGAAATAAATAGAATAAATATTCCTATCATAACAAGTTTTTTATCTAAGTAAATTATTTCTTTAAATAAACAGGCTAGAGTTCCCATAAGAAAAAACAATAATAATTCAACTAATGTCTTTATTTCTAATCCAAAAATATGCCCCGCGCCAGTTGGCGATATTTTCTCGTTAAACAAGTAATAATAAAAAAGTCCCGCAGTTACTAACAACACCAAGTACTTGTGTTTTAGTAACCCTAGAAATCCTAACGCACCTATTAGAAGATAACACAAAAATTCAAAAGGTATCGTCCACAATGACCCATTCACAGCGCCTTTATATGCGTTCTCCTCAAATACTCCTGGTAAATTCCACTGCATCGGGAAAAGAAATATAGCTTTTAAATATTGAATTACACCATAATTAGAAATATATTCACTAACGGAGAAAGAAGTAACCATAGGTCCTAATATGAAAGCAGAAAATAACAATACTCCCAATAATCCCGGAAAAATTCTTAATACTCTATTTTTCAAGAAAGTAATTAAATTATTGGAATACAAAAAACTTTGTGTTATTAGCAAACCACTTATAATAAAAAATATAATTACAGCTAGATTTCCAAAAGTGGTTTGACCATTTGTAATGTGGTACAAAGGTTCCGCTTTTCCTGTTCCTGATAGAGGATAGGCATGAGAAAAGATAACTAGCAGAGCTGCTATCAATCTGATTAAATCAAAATAATTATCTCTTCCCTTTAGTAAATCATTCAAAGATTTAGTATTACTAATCCCATCTATTTCAATTGACTCTTTCATATTAACTCCCTATTTCAGATTATTTCTTTAACCGAACCACATCGTCTTCCTCCACATACTCCCCTGCTTGTACCTCAATCAGATGAAGATCAATTTTCCCTGGATTTTCCACAAAATGTTCATCACCCATTCTAATAAACGTTGATTCATTTGTACGAAGTAAAGACTGCTCACCATTTACGGTAATAAGTGCTGTTCCACTAACGACGATCCAGTGTTCATTCCGATGAAAGTGTTTTTGAATACTTAACTTCTGACCCGGTTTAACAATCACTTTTTTTATTTTGTAATTTTGGGACTTATCTAACACAGTGTGATTGCCCCACGGTCTATATGCTGTTACATGATTGTCGCTTAAATTAGATCTTCTATTCTTCAATTCTTCTACAATTTGTTTAACTTTCTGTGAAGAACCTTGTTTGGAGATCAATAATGCGTCTGCTGTGTCAACGATTACGAGATCATCTACATCTACTGTAGCAATCATCCGCTGGTTAGTGACGATTAAGTTTCGTGATGAATCGATACCAATATGCTGATCTGTAATTGTATTCCCTTCTTTATTTTTCGGAAGCTCTTCATAAAGCGCTTCAAAACTTCCAAGGTCCGACCATGCGAAATCTGAGGCAACAACCTTCACAATGCTGCTCTTTTCCATCACAGCATAATCAATGCTGTCAGCAGGAATAGATTTCATGTCACTAGTATGTATTCTATAAATTTCATTATGTTTATACGCTTTCTCAAATGCAGTAAGTGAAGCTGCGTAAATATCAGGAGCATGCCTCTGCAATTCTCTCAGAAAAGCCCCCGCTTTAAACATAAAAATACCGCTGTTCCAATAAAAATTGCCTTGTTGTATGTACTTCTCAGCTAGCTTTTGATCTGGCTTCTCCTTAAAGGAAAGTACCGTACTGCCATTTGCTTCAATATAACCATAACCTGTCTCAGGATAATCTGGCGTAACGCCAAAAGTAACAAGACTTCCCTCTTCTGCCAACAGCTTTGCTTTTTGTATACAGGAATGATAATATTCATTATTTTTAACAATATGATCAGAAGGCGTAATAAGTAACAATTCTTCTTCATCGACTGATAAGCTCGCAAGAGCTATAGCTGGAGCAGTGTTTCTCCCTATTGGTTCAAGTAAGAACTTAGCTTCTTTCATTTGAAGCTCATCTAAGTGATCTAGAGCTAAGAAATATTGCTCTTCATTCGAAACAATTAATGTATGATCGCAAATTGAATGATTACGTTCTACTGTCAGTTGAAACAATGAACGATTAGACATAAATTTATTAAATTGTTTTGGGTAAAGCGTTCTAGAAACGGGCCATAATCTGGTCCCGTTTCCTCCGCACAAAACTACATTTATCATTAGGAATTCTCCTGATTTGTAATGTCTAAAGATAAAATTTCCTTTGCAGCTTCTACCGTGAAATATTTATCAACATAATTTACTGATGCCACGGAATTTGCATCCCATATGGCAGCATCGTTATATAGCCTGATAACAGCATCGGAGAACTCTTGCTCTTGATCTTTGACAGTTAAGACTCCATCGACCTCCTGCAAGCCTTCAGCTCCAATCGAGGTTGTTATAACAGGGACCTGATAATACATTGCTTCAACAACTTTCCCTTTGACTCCAGCACCATAACGCAACGGCACAACAACAATTCTAGAAGTAGCATAATATTTTTCTAATTCATTATCAGTAACATATCCTGTAATAATAATATTTTCAGATTGCTTTTGGAGCAGATCATCAGGAGGGTTGGAGCCTACGATATACAACTTAATATCAGGGATGTTTAACTTAATAAGAGGTAGGATATGATCAATGAACCACACAATACCATCAAAATTGGGCTTATGATTAAATCCTCCGACAAAAAGCAGATCTTTTCGAATATCAAATCCAGGAACAAGATTATTGGTAGAATATAAGCTGTCATAAGGAAATAAAGGAATATTCCGAATCGATTTATCCGAAATTTGCTCCTGAAGCACTTTTTGTTCATAGGAACCTACAACATGAATAACATCTACGGAATGAAATAATTTAAACTCTACTTCTTTCCATTCCATAGATGATTTTAATAGGCTAGGATTTTTTGTTATTTCGTAATTCCGCATTTCACGAAGATAATGAAGATCGTGACCGAAATAAATAATTTTAGCCTTTGTATGCATTTTAAAGATGTCAATATACTTAATTGATATATGAGGTCGATTCAAATAAACATAATCAATGTATTTTCCATTTGTTTTAATCCATTGGTTAATATTTTTCGCGTACCAATTTCCATATATGACTTCTATGCCAATCTGCTGAAGCTCACTCGTATAGGGTTCATGTCTATAAAAATTGTCACCAATAAATATTACATGGTAACCCATTGAAACCATAAGCTTCATATACAAATTTGTGCAGCGGCCTCCCGCATCCTTATCATAATGAGGAACATAATGATCGACTACTACAATTGTCTTTTTGTATCTTGATCTGTCACGGGCTAAAAACACATGCTCTGCATTTGGAAATTGATTTTTCTCCAAATCGGCCTTCCACTTTTGAAGAAACTTTTCTTTGTTAGTAACCTGATAACTTTTTATGCCACTACCTGTATCAGTACCGTGAGAAATACCTTCAAAATGAACAATTACTGACTTAGGCTGCAACATAACTTTATAACCTAGACTTCTTATTGCGAAAGCCAAATCTGTGTCCTCAAAGTATGCAGGAACATATTGTTCATCAAACCCGCCAAGTTTAAGCCATAAATCATGTCTAACCAAAATAGCCGCACCAGAGATATAGTCGACCTCTTTCACATAACTATATTCCGATTTATCTGGATCATCTAATCTTCCGAAATTCCAGCCGCTAGCATCATTCCAAATGATTCCCCCTGCTTCTTGCTGTCTGCCATCTGGATAAATAAGTTTCGACCCCACCATGCCAATGGTATCGTCTGATTCAATTAATCTCAGTAAATAATCTAACCACTGATCTTGAACATTTGTATCATTATTTAGAAAGAAGATATACTTCCCTTTTGCATGTTTTGCAGCATTATTGCAGTTCAGTAGGAAACCGCGATTAACGCCATCCCGAATTACAGTAATATTTTTAATATAGGTCTCTATGTTAATAGTCTCATCTGTAGACATATCATCTGCAATTATGATTTCGTATGATAATCCTTTTGTGTTCTCTAATATAGATGCCAAGCAGGCGTAAGTATAACTAAACTGATTGTAAACTGGAATAATAATTGATACCTCTGGATCTGCTTGAAAATCAAATTCCAGTTTTGAATACTCAGAGTTATTAAACAACTGAATTGGCATTTGTGGTTCACTCGAAATTTGATGCCTATTCATAAAGCTATCAATCCGATGCTCAACTAGACTAGCATCTTCTGAACTTAAGTAATATTTCAGCTTCTTTAAATTTGATTTATTTAAATTATTAATTAGCAATTTGGGATTTCTTAAAAACCTCGAAAAAAGTTTTACAGCCAATCTAGCTTTACTATTAGTGGGTATAACCGAGTCCCGAGTTTTATAATATGTTTTTAATAATCGCCAACCACTTGATTTATAAATGTTTTCTAATTCTCGTTCTTGAATAAGCAGTTGTTGGATATGTCCCTCTTTATTAAGAATAGTTTGATTTTTCTCAGTTATGAATAGTTCCAATGCCTTGATTTGGTCTATTTGCTCATCTATTGTTTTCTCAAGTCTTTCGGCTCTTGAACGTATATTTCCAACTAAAACAAAGCTTTCTTCTAATTCACTATTTTTATTAAATAATTCAATGTTTTTATGCTCAATATCTTGCTTCAGTTTTAAGTTGATATTCTCAAGATCAGCTAAAGAAATAACATTATTTTGCACCTTTGATGCATTTGAGAAATGTCTTGATTCTCCAAATACAAAATTTTGAAAACCAATTTCCATCTCCTTAAAATGTTCAATGTGTTCCTCTTTTATGCCCAAATATGTATATATTTCAGAAATGCTAACAAAACCAACTAAATTTTTCTCATACTTGCTCAAAAACTCTGTAACACTTCTAAACATTACGAATTCTACAGGTAAGTAAAATTTGAATACCCACTCATAATCTATTACTGTCAATCGTTCACCGTCAAAAGTTAAATTATCGAATGTTAAATCAATATTAATGGGCTTAAGACATAACACATTCCGAAGATTCACTTTCTTTTTGAACACATTTTCAAACAATTGATCTGATTCATAGTTTTCGAAAAAGACCGTATCTTGTTTATGAATCATTTGCTTGTAGATGCCAAGATAATTTAAAAATAATTTTTTATTATTATTTAACATTGATTTATATAAATAGCTTTCTAATAATGGAGAATCTGAGTATTCAAAAGTAATGGAATCTCCATCCAGCTCAGAATTCGCTATCTGAACTGCTTTCATTGTATGTTTTAAAGTATTATAATTATCAAACATTAGGTTAATATGATGAAACGCTTCAGGGTTTAATGCTTTTTTACGAGTAAAAAAAACACCTGATTTTCTATAAATAATCGTTTCTGTCTGGAATTCAGGCAAGCGTTCTCTATTATATTTCGTAAACAATATATCCATCATTCATCACCTTGCCTAGAAAAAGTTAAAAAAGAATTTGCGAAAAACGGAAATTGATTATTATCAACAATATTGTTAAATGTGCTTTGTTCATTAAATAATAGATAGCGGTCCCGATCATAGTTAGGTGTCGTTCTAATATCGCCCGGCTTAGGAAGATAGTGATCTGAATATATTTTGTTAGGTAACTTGTAATCAGGTAGCGGATAATAAAACCGATTGCTCAATAAGCCGGATTCATAAAGAAGTTCTTCTAACTCATTTCTACTGAATGTTTTAACACCATCATTTTGTAGATATCCTTCAACACTCTCGAACAGTTTTCCAGAATGATCTTCTCTAGCACCAGCCCAGTATTTTAACCCAAATTTATTTTCGATGGCTACTATTAACGTTCCATTCGGTTTAAGTAAGGATCTAACTAATTCCAGAAATTTTTTGTGTGGCTGTACACCGTCTATATATTTTCCAGCGTATTCTAATACACCTATTAAAGTTATATAATCGAATTTTTTTTCAAAATGTATATCCTCGATATTACCAACTATAATCTCTAGATTCTCTTGCTTTTTACATCTGTGCGAAATGATTTCGGCTCTTTTTTTCGACAATTCTACCGCTGTAACATCATGTACCTGTTTACAAAATAGACCCGTTAAAGCACCGCAGCCTGCTCCAATTTCCAATAAAGATGACTCTTTTTCAAATGGATACCATTGCAATAAATTCCACCTTAATGGAGACAAGTGATAAAGTATGGGCCATCTCTTATTATCTTGAAGAATACTTTCATATGAATCATATTTTTGAACGATTTCTAGCAATTCATTTTCAACGTCACCATCACTATAATAATCACTGCCACTATAGTATATTAGGTTTAACTTCACACTATTTCGCTCCATAGTAACCTCTTCCCTAACCCAAACGTTCGATATGAATATTGGTATTTAAATTTGTTATGCCAACAATGGATTTAAATAAAACAACTCTAAAAAAAATAACGTCATATAATCGATGATAAACAACCAGTTCATCCCCAACATATCCTGTACAGCCTAATGACAGCATATAGTCTCCATGCTGCAAATTTAATTGATGAACAAAAGTAACAATTACTTCATCACCTTGTCTATAATCTCCAGTCAGAACACTGTCATACCAAGAATTACTACCTGCTATTTCAAGACCTTTTACATCTTTAATCGTATACGCAAAGATTGGGTTTGAAATATCTTGATGAAAATGGATTTTCATTTTAAATGTAGTCATTTCGTCACTTTGTAACGTTGTATTTAATTCATTTGCTTCATTGAATATGCCATAGTCTACAATTTCAATTTGTTTGTCGCCATATTCCAATCGATGAGGATGTATCTCCATCTCATCTTTCCAATTAGAATTGGATTCTTTCGTTATGTCTTTAACATTATTACGTGTTGTACTCTTAGTTATAATTTTTTTGAAAATATCTACCATTTCTTTAGGAGATCCTTGATTAATCAGTTCTCCTTCATTCAAGACAATAGCTGAAGTACAGTATCTTATAATACTGTCTAATGAGTGAGTCACAAATAAAATTGTCTTGCCTTGCTCTTTAAACTCATCAAACTTACGATAACACTTCGCTTGAAAATGAATGTCACCTACTGCTAATGCCTCATCTACAATTAAAATATCAGGATCAACATTTATCGCAACGGCAAAAGCTAATCTGGCAAACATACCGCTTGAATATGATTTGACAGGTTGATTTATAAACTCTCCGATATCGGCGAAAGATAAAATATCATCTAATCTTGCATCCACTTCTTCATTACTAATTCCCATGATTGTTGCATTTAAATAGATATTCTCCAGACCAGTATACTCAGGGTTAAAACCAGCCCCTAGCTCCAATAAGGCCGAAATTCTTCCATTTACATTTACGCTTCCTGAAGTAGGAGTAAGAACACCTGTAATTATCTTCAACAAAGTGGACTTCCCAGATCCGTTTTTACCGATAATTCCAAGCGCTTCTCCTTTTTTCAATGAAAAGCTTACATCTTTTAAAGCTCCAAAGTCTTTATGATATTTTTTCTTCACAGGATTTAATGCTTCTTTTAATCGATCCGAAGGTTTGTCATACAATTTATACTTTTTAGTTAGATTACGGACTTCAATTACAAACTCATCGCTCATTTACATGTTCCTTTCTATTACAAAACATCTGCAAAATGCGGACGAAGTTTTTTAAAGACAACTGTACCTACAACTAAAACAATTAAAGTAAAACACCAATAATATATTGTAAGATTAGGATACTCCCAAAACCATTTATGATAGATAAAAGAATCCCGATATCCTTGTACAATATAATAAAAGGGATTTAACTTAAAAAAGAAATGAAATCTTTCAGGAACCATTTTCAAAGAATAGAAAATGGGAGTTAGCCAAAAACCGAATTGTATCATCACTGATATAATCTGACCTACATCCTTTAGAAATATAACTAATGATGAAGTAATCCATGAGAGTCCTATTACTAGAATAATTGCTGATGCTAAATAATAGATTACCTGTAAAGAATAGATCGAGGGAAAGTAACCGTATAACGCAAACATTACAATCATAAATATCAAGAAAAATAAATGTATATACAAAGCTGAATATACTTTAACTATGGGAAGAATACTTACTCTAAAGACTACCTTCTTCACCAAATAACTATTATCAACTATCGAATTTGTTGAGTTTTGTATACTATCAGACACAAAGAACCATGGGACCATTGCACTTACTAGCCACAATATAAATGGAAAATTATCAATTGGCACCGATTTAAATCCAACCTGAAAAATAAACCAATATATAATAATTTGAATGGTTGGTTGTATAAATGCCCACAGAACTCCTAAAAAAGATCCTAAATATCTAGCTTTAAAATCGCGTATTGAGAATTCCCAGATAAACTTTTGTATATTCTTAAAATCTCTAAGAAAGCTTAAAACCATCCTTAATATCCTCATTTCTTTAAACGAAAATCTTGACTAATCTACCCCTGCTATCTTACCAAAATTCCTCCCACATTAACACCTTATTCTACCTTTACACCGAATAAATTGTAGAATTTTTCCGATTTCATCTCTATTTCGACAAAACCTCATATTCTACAAATTTGTAAACTACATACAAATCGCTTCTCCTAATATAGTAATCTACTCCCCCATTTGTTAAAATACAAATAAAGCTAAATGTTTCATATCTACATAACGATGGATGAGGAGTACATACGAATGGGTGCACGGAACAAATCAAAAAGGAATACGAACACTTTAAATGCTGATTTTGCGCTTTTGAGGTGGATTGGGGCTATTGGAATCGCTCTATTTCTAGTCATCTTCCCCTATGAGAGAGCATTGTTTAACGGCTACGAATTAAGCTTTGAAGGCCCTATTTATGGGGCACTCATCTTCGGTTACGTGATGCTTGCCTTTACTGCATTTTATGTGTATCGCAACTCACAGATGAACAGTTATCGTGGAATTTTGTCGATTGCCGTCATGCTGCTTCCATTCATTTATTGGTTGTCATCATTACAGGCGGTTTCAACCTATTACGCGAAGTTTATGACTCTCGTATTTTTCTTACTTGCTGCTTTATTCATAGGCGCTCTGTATTTTGCAGAAAATAAGCTTACGCGCAAAACGATCGAATACGCGATTATGCTCTCCTCCTATTTAATTGTACTATTTGGTTTACTCAACCTTTTTGGTCAAATCTATTATAAGGATGCGCTATGGCTTGCACATGACGGCTACCGGCTTTCATCGGTATTCCAATACTCAAACTCATACGCCGGCTTCCTAGTCGCTTTATTTCTAGTTAGTTTGTATTATGCAGTTCACTGCGTGCGTCCATCTGCAAGAATCATTCATGCTGCCATGCTTGTACCGATTTGGATTTCATTCATGCTCACTTATTCCCGCGGTGCAATTGTTATTATTCCGGTTATGCTGCTTATTGTACTGCCTTTCTTACGCTTAACGAAGCAAATTACATACATCGTGTTTATGGGCATATCTGTAGTGGTTTCCATGGCTGTCCTTGGAAAACTAACAACGATTGCTGATAAAATAGCAACACTAGTTCAACCTACTGAAACGAAAGCGCCAAGTACAATTTCCTTGTTCAGCTCACTGCCTATGCAGGGCTGGGGATTACTTGTGCTAGGCCTGCTCATTGTTACTGGCCTTATCATGCTTTATCATGCCAAAGCTGCTGCATTCCTAGAAACGAAGCTTACCAAGCTTTCTTCGTACAAGTGGTCTTTTGCGGCTGTGCCTGTCATTACAATCGTGCTTACTGCTATAGCAGCGGTCAGCCTTCTTGGCAGCAGTGCTATTCGCGGCTTGCTTCCTGACAAAATTGCTGCACGCTTTGAAAATATTAACCTCCAACAGCACAGCGTTTTGGAACGTTTAACCTTTTACAAAGACGGTCTTCGTGTAGCTGAGGATTACCCTCTGCTTGGGGGCGGCGGCGGCGCTTGGCAAGCCATGTTTGAGCAATATCAGAATAACCCTTACTGGAGCAGACAAGCACATAGCTTCTTTGTACAAGTTCTTGTGGAGAGCGGTTGGCTTGGTTTACTAGCAATCGTCGGACTGCTGGCGTTTGTATATTTTTTATACATCCGATCCTTTATTCGTTATCCCGAGCTTAGAGGCAGCCATTTTGTCTTTTTCATTTTTTCTTTGGCGCTGCTAGTCCACAGTGTGATCGATTTTGATATGAGCTATATTTATATTATCTCTCTCGTCTTTATTTCTCTCGGTTGTATGCTAGCTCCATATAGCCACAAGCTAATAATCGAACGTATGAATGGCAAGCTTAATAAATCTTGGCCAAAAATCGCATATCCAGCGGTTATGGCGTTATTGTCTATATTCCTTCTCGTCATTGCCATTCGAGAAACTAACGCAACTAGTAACTATAATAAAGCTATCGATTTGGCAGTTGGGCAGCAAACTTCTTTAGAACAACTTCTGCCTATTCTTGATCGTGCCATTAAGTCTTCACCAACACAGCCTTATTATAAGCTAACGAAAGCTGACTGGCTGGAGCAGGCTTATAAGCAAACGAACACCGCTACATTCCTTGATCAGGCACTTAGTACAGTTAAGGAAGGCAGAAAATATGATCCTTATAATCGAAGCCTTCTAATGTCGGAATATCGTTTTCTGCAAGAAAAGGGACTTTTTGAAGAATCGCTCGCAACAATTAATGAAGGTGTCAAAAAATTCCCTTGGGACATCAATCTATATGAAGCTGCGATAACCTCATACGCCAAAGCAAATCAAACTGCACTGACGGGCAAGGATGAAGCTAAAGCAAAAGAATATGCTCAGCAAGTTGTCGATCTCTCTAACGAAGTTAAAAGAAGAATCGGTCAGCTAGCTTCACTTCCAGCCGAGCAGCAGCAAGGACGTACATTTGCAATGACACCAGGTATAGAGGAAGCAGTAGCCCAAATCGAGCTTGCTTCGGCACAATAAAGTGTTGTCATGATCTCGTATTACAAAGACTGCCCGCTTGCACAATTCATGTGCGACGGGCAGTCTTTCTCGTTTCATACAAGTTTCACGCAAGTTTTATGGCATGTTTTACTTCGTTTAAGAATAAATAGCAATAGAACGTTCTGATCGTTTATAGCCAATCTTAAGTAGGAAGGAGAAGTCTATTGAAACGAGTCCAGAAGCCAAAATGGTCTTTTGTCGTGCTGCGCGGCGCTGACAAAACCGTTAAACAGTTTCACGTTTCAAAGCGATCGGTCTTTGCCGCTCCAACGGCGGTAGTAATAGCGGTTACGGGCTGTATTGCTGGGCTTCAAATAAAGTCGGCCTATGAAATGAACCAACTGGAAGAACAGATGTCACAACAAGACGAACTATTTGCACAAACCGTTTCCGATAAAAACGAAGCTATTGTCTCGCTGCAGCAAGAGATAATCGGATTGTCAGAGCAAGCAAATGAAATGAAAGAGAAAATCGATGATCTGCAGCAGCTCGAGCTGAAGCTAAAGCAGTTTATCGCAAACTATGGCAGTAAACTTGAAACCTCTACCTATCTGACGCCGATAGACAAAAGTGAGACAGCTGTAAAAATTCTATCCGATACTCCCTCATCAGGAAATCGGAGCTTTAACGATTCGAAGCAAAGCAAACA
This sequence comes from Pristimantibacillus sp. Z349TD_6, assembly GCF_056173205.1. Classification (NCBI taxonomy): domain Bacteria; kingdom Bacillati; phylum Bacillota; class Bacilli; order Caryophanales; family Paenibacillaceae; genus Pristimantibacillus (SeqCode); species Pristimantibacillus sp. Z349TD_6. The sequence continues at coordinate 6,210,119 of NZ_CM149662.1, forward strand.
GTTTGTTTTGCTCGCACAAGAAACAGGACTTCATCTCGCCGATTTGCAGCGGATGGTTGAGACGATGGAGGATTCATTAACGTTGACGCTGCAGCTCGCACAAGCGACAAGAGTCTCCGTTGATGCTTATCCTTCCGGCTGGCCGACACGCTCCAAAATGCTGACTTCTGGATTCGGTTATCGAAGAGATCCTTTTACTGGACGAACGGCTTTCCACGCTGGACTAGACATCACTGGCAAGCTAGGAGATCCTATATTTAGCGCAGCAGACGGCACTGTATCGGACACTGGCTTCAATAACTCATTGGGCAAGTATATAATCATTGATCATCTCGGAGGCCTGCAGAGCGCCTATATGCACTTGAAGGAAATCGAAGCGAAAGAAGGCGACATCGTCGTTCGAGGCGAAAAGATTGGTTTACTCGGATCGAGCGGCAGAAGCACTGGCCCGCATTTGCATTTCCAAATTATGCAGAAAAACGAGCCTGTTAACCCTTTACCATTTTTGTCATTAATAAAGGAGGATTAATGTTTATGTTCAAGGACCATAAGCGGCTGGCAGCCACTGATACATTAATTGGCCAAGGCACGATAAGCGAGGGACGGCTAATTTGTGAAGCAAGTCTTCGCATTGAAGGGGAACACCGAGGCGATATCGAATGCAAAGCTGACGTCATTATTGGAGAATGCGGCCTTGCTCGCTCAAATATTACGGCGCGTGATATTACCATTGCCGGAAAGGTTTTCGGAGATATCGTCACCAAGGGAAGGCTAATCATTACTTCTTCCGGCACGTTAACCGGGGCAATTACAACTCAAACACTTATCATTCAAGATGGCGGCAAGCTGAATGGCAACTGCCACATGGAGCAAACAGCTGACAGCAAAAATCGTGTGCCATTAGAATCCGATCCGCCTCACATCAACGTTAAAGAAACAGTAATTAAAGAATCCAAAGAAAAATCTCGCCAAGCAGGATAGTACAGCAAAAAAGCCGTTCTACACATGCATGTCTTCCGAAGAAGCGGCATGTATAGAAACGGCTTTTTAAATTCATCTAAAGTCTAAGCTGCAACATCGCGTTTCTTAAAGGTATACCATGTAATGGCGATGAAAAGAGCATAATAAACACCGAGCACCACAAGCGAAAAGCCTAAGGTCATGCCCTCTCTCATCGGATTTCCATCCAAGTATTGCGTTAGATTCAAATGAATAAACAATAGATAATCGATCCATTTGTAATCGAGCATTGCAACTAAACCAATAAAGCTGTTCACGCCTAGAAGAAGAAACAATGCCATACCAATCGCTAAACCGCTGCTGCGGAATACAGTAGAGAGCATGAACGCAAGCGTTACGGTAACAACAAGCGAAATTAACGTTAAGCCATAATACTTAAGCATATACGAAAATGGATTCGTTCCTTCATCTCCAACGAAGGTTGGCTTTATATCCGGCGACGCATTAATGCCGAAGCAAATCCAGTTCACAAATATCGTCACAGCAAACAGTACAATAGCAAGCAAAAGAGCGAATATCATGATCGAAATATATTTTGACAACAATATTTTTGAGCGTGACCAAGGTCTGATTAGGAGAAGCTTGATGGTACCGCTCGTAAATTCCTCTGCAACGCCGCCAGCAGCGATTACAACGGTAAAGATCGTAACGAGCAGAAACAAAATGGAGGATTCCATAAAAGCAACATCCCACATCGAAGCATCTCTACCGCCGAATATTACCCATAAAATAGAAATAGCCAGTACTAACAAAATCAATATGCCGGTCATCACCCATGTGCGAGGACGACGGTAAATTTTCATATTCTCATTTTGAATAAGCGGCAAAAAATTACCCAATTCGTTCCCCTCCTGTCACTTCTAAAAATTGGTCTTCAAGTGTCTTAACCTGTACGCGAATGCCATAAACCTTGATTCCAGCATGAACGAGAGATGCATTAATGGCAGCTGTGTTTTCCTTATCTGTTTCAACCGCTATGGCATCTTTGCCTTCAAGCACAGCAGTAAAGCCAGATGTGAACAGCACATCCATCGCTGCCTGCTGACTGTCCACTTCAATAACAACACGGTTATGTACTTTAGCTGCATGCTCACCCTTAATGGTTCGCACGTCTATGAGCTTGCCATTTTGAATGATCGCAACACGATCACACATAAGCTCCATTTCAGATAATAAGTGGCTCGAAACAAATACAGCAATACCTTCTTCTTTGGAAAGCATGCGCAAATAATCACGAAGCTCTCTTATCCCTGCCGGATCCAAGCCATTCGTAGGTTCATCCAAAATAAGCAGCTGAGGCTTATGCAAAATAGCCTGTGCTACGCCAAGCCGCTGCCGCATGCCGAGCGAATAGGTTTTCACCTTATCCCGAATTCGTCCTTCAAGACCAACAAGCTTAACAACCTCATGAACACGATGTTCTGTGATGCCTGGAATCATTCGTGCATAATGAATTAAATTATCATAGCCGCTCAAGTATTTGTACATTTCAGGATTCTCAACAATCGCTCCAACATGGCGAATTGCCTTTTCGTATTCCTTCGTAATGCTATGTCCTCCAATAGTGATTTCACCATCTGTGAGCGACATTAAGCCAACCATCATTCGAATTGTAGTGGTTTTACCCGAGCCGTTGGGACCAAGGAAACCAAATACTTCCCCAAGCGGGATATCAAGCGTTAAGCGATCAATAATCGTTCTGCCGCCGATTTTTTTGGTTACATTTTTTAATTTAACAATAGGCTGATCCATATTTGTGCTCCTCCTTCAAAAATCCAAATCCTATTCATTATAAACGATTAAGGAAACAATTGGTAGTTTACAAAAAAATACACCTCCACTCTACAGTTAAACTGTAGGGCAGAGGCTCTCATTATCATTTGTGCGATAGGGCTGTATAACATGTTCGGCAACTTTCGCATCTGCACGAAGGAACATTTTATAGTCGTAGTTACTGGTCTTACCCGGCGATCCTACTATAGCATCCAGCCTATCCTGCTCCACGCTGCATGTTAAGCAATAACCCATTGGATGTACCACTCGGAAAAATCCTGTTCGAAACAAAATATCTGCTTCAGGACTTAAAAGCATCTCCCCGCAACTAACACAATAAAAACGGTCCTTTGAACATATCATTCGATAGATCGCTCCCTCTCTCTTTCGTAATGATTGTATCAACCTCAACATTAAAAACGGCATTAAGCGTTAAATGGCAGAAGTTCTATCATAACGTCGATTGCAATCCATCCCAAACATGCTTTAACAGCATATTATACACTATTTAATTGACTAGTGATTTCATCCCATGTCGTTCCAAGCCTTATAATGTCATCCTCATTAATCTGTTTGCCTGTCTGAACCTCAATTAGCTCAACGTCCGTAATTGCCCGCAGGCTGTGCCTCGTTCTCTCCGGAATCGATACGGTATCGCCTGGCTCAACGTGACGGTACAGATCATCCAGAATTAGCACTCCCTCTCCTGAGATAATGGTCCACGCTTCTCTTCGCTTAAAATGCATTTGATAGCTTATATTTTGGCCAGCTGCAACAAAAACCCGCTTAGTAACACAATGAGTTCCTGATGACAAGACAACGGAATCAACAATCTTGGAATGCCCCCACCTGCGCTCCTCATACTTTGGACGCTCATTCATGAGCTTAAGCTTCGCATCGAGCTCATTACTCGCATTTTTGCTAGTAACCAAAATGCCGTCGGGACTTGCCGCAACAATCACATTCGTAAGCCCAATAATGGAGATAGGAATGTCCAGCTCATTGATGAGCTGGGATTGCTCACTGTCATCCGATATTTCGCCCATGCCTAGTCGTTCAAAGGCCAGCTCCTCGGATAATGTTTTCCATGTGCCAAGATCTTTCCACTCACCGTCGTAACAGATAACTGAACGAGAGGTTTCTTTTTGCGATACTTCAATTTCGAAACTTGATTTAGGAATTTTCGTATATTGTTTATATAATTCGTCATAATGGATAGGCAGCCTGCGATTCATGAGCAAAGTAATCATATAATCAAGCTTGAAAGCGTAAATACCGCTATTCCATAACGCTCCGCCTTTTATTAATTGATTAGCTTCAGCCTCATACGGTTTCTCTTTGAATGAATGTACTCTACGTTCATAGCTATCATCATCATTGCTGTGCCGATTGGCTTCTGGAACGATATATCCATATTGCTCTGACGGATAACTTGGCTTAGTCCCAACCATAAGCAGCTCAGATTTGCTTTCTCTGATCAACTTTGGAAGTCCTCTTATACATGAGAAAAAATCACAGCTTACATAAGCATCAACTGGTATGACAATGACCGTTTCATTTAAAGATACGCCCGCGATTGAATACAAATAAGCAGCGGATAACGCTATCGCAGGAAACGTGTCACGCTGCTCAGGCTCAATGATAAGCGGTGCTTTTACACCAACCTGTCTTTGTAAAATCTCCACCTGCTCACGGCAAGTCGAAATGCGAGTATGCTCCTGCAAATCCGACTCTTCCAACTGGCGCCATATACGCTGCAGCATTGATTCCATGCCGCCGTTTGGACTCTCCAGTACAGTTAAATATTGTTTTGCTCGACTACTATTCGACAAAGGCCATAATCTCTTTCCAGATCCGCCTGATAACAAAATAATTTTCAAAGCATGTCCCCCTTCTAAGTTGTTATTGAATTCTACTTCCTATCAGATCGTTAACTACTGTAATACAGCCGTTTTGTATTCAATAATCTGCTGTATAAATAATGAATTTTTTTCTGCTGTGGCTGACTTTCTAATATTTCTTGGTTCATGACACCAATAATAAGAGAGCGAAGTGTATTCGAGCATTCAAATAACACGCCATGAGCGAATTGATTATCTTGTTTCAAATTCCAAACGATCCGACCGCGAATCATAATCTGTACATTCGAAATCGTCATTCGAAATTCAACAAGATAATTGGATTGAATCGGTAATTGCAAGCCGGATAAGAAGCATAAACCATTTTGGCTTAAATTAAGTAGAAGTACTGTAGTCGTAGACGGCGTCAACAATTGTCCATCTTTACTAATTAGCCGCAGCTCTGCCTTAACGCCCTCTGTGAAGCGTAGCCTAATGTGGTTGCGCGAGGCATCATTTGAATTCGTCGCCATGCTTAATTCCTCCATCATACCTAATAGCAATAACAATCCTTGTTACAGCTCAAATACTGGACTCCATTTCTATTAATGCCTATTCCTCTAGCAAGAAATCTATTTCAAGTACAGTGACGGCTGCGTCCCAAGCTCCCTCTCCGCTATCCATCTCTACTTTATCTCTTAACCTCTGACCAACTACATATAAATTACTAATAATGATAGATATATTAACATCATTATACCCGAGTCCGCGGATGGAATATGTCGGTTAATGGGCGCGGCTTTCTTCTAATTTGGTGGCATTTTGTCGAAAAACAAAAGGGACTGTCGTCTGAAGTAATGAAGCTACTTCAGGGACAGTCCCTTGACTCGTATATACGATTTATAAAATAAGTCTGAATTACTTGCCGCCTGCGCGTGCAAGCTCTTTCTTGTTCGCTTCGAACGCTGCAAGAAGTGCCGCTTCGCCCACTAAACCTGTGTCTTCAACCTTGCGGATCTGTTCAAGCATACGCTTGTAGTCCTTAGGAATAACTTTAACGAATTTCGAAAGCGATGCTTCCCAATCATTCATTAGACGGGTACCAATCGCACTCTCTGTATACTTAACATGTGATTCAATCAAACCACGAAGTTCAGCAACATCTACAGAGTCCTCTAGGCGCTCCAGCAATACCATCTCCAGATTGCAATGATTGTAGAAATCGCCTTTCTCATCGTAGATATAAGCGACTCCGCCAGACATGCCTGCCGCAAAGTTGCGACCTGTGAGACCAAGAATAACGACGCGCCCGCCTGTCATATACTCACAGCCATGATCGCCGACACCTTCTACAACTACATTTGCGCCGCTGTTCCGAACAGCGAAGCGTTCGCCAGCTGCACCGCGGATATAGGCTTGACCGCTAGTAGCACCATACAGCGCTGTGTTACCGATAATAACATTGTCCTCAGCCACAAAAGTTGCCTTTGGTGACGGTGCTACAATGATTTTACCGCCGGATAGCCCTTTTCCTACATAGTCATTCGAATCGCCTTCGATTGACAACGTGATTCCTTTTGGCACGAATGCACCAAAGCTTTGGCCAGCCGTACCGACAAAATGGTAAGAAATCGTATCTTCCGGCAAACCTGCTGCACCGTATTTACGCGTAACTTCGCTGCCAAGAATCGTACCAACAACACGGTTCGTGTTCAAAATAGGGAATGTTCCGCGCACGCGCTCGCCATTCTCTATCGCAGCCTTTGCAAGTGGAACGAGCTGCTGCATATCAAGCGACAATTCAAGACCATGGTTTTGCTCTTGAACATTGTAGCGAACTGCATCCTGTGGTAGATCAGCTTCGTACAGCAAGCCAGAGAGATCAATACCTTTTGCTTTGTAATGCTCAAGCAGCTGCTTCGTTTCCAAAATATCGACGCGTCCAACCATTTCTTGAATGGTACGGAAACCGAGCTCTGCCATAATTTCACGCAGCTCTTCAGCAATGAAGCGCAGGTAGTTAACAACATGGCTAGGATCGCCCATAAATTTTTTGCGAAGCTCAGGATTTTGTGTTGCAACGCCTACTGGACAAGTATCCAATTGGCATACACGCATCATGATGCAGCCTAGCACGATAAGCGGAGCCGTCGAGAAGCCATATTCTTCTGCTCCAAGCAGTACAGCAATCGCAACGTCACGGCCATTCATCATTTTGCCATCTGTTTCAAGAACGACACGGTCACGCAATTTATTTAGCATTAGCGTTTGATGTGTTTCTGCAAGACCAAGCTCCCACGGCAAACCTGCGTGACGAATCGAGCCCATTGGAGAAGCTCCAGTTCCGCCATCATAACCGCTGACCATAATAACATCTGCGCGGCCTTTCGCAACGCCAGTCGCAATCGTACCAACGCCGACACCAGATACCAGCTTTACATTGATTCTTGCGCGTGGATTAGCATTTTTCAAATCATGAACAAGCTCTGCCAAATCCTCAATAGAATAAATATCGTGATGCGGCGGCGGCGAGATCAGTCCTACGCCAGGCGTGGAACCACGAACCTCAGCTACCCAAGGATATACTTTAAGGCCAGGCAGTTGACCGCCTTCACCAGGCTTAGCGCCTTGAGCCATTTTAATTTGAATCTCATCTGCATTAACCAAGTAGTTGCTCGTTACGCCAAAACGTCCCGATGCTACTTGTTTAATCGCGCTGCGTCTGGAGTCGCCATTCGCATCTGGTATAAAGCGTGCTGGATCTTCTCCACCTTCGCCCGTATTCGATTTGCCGCCTAGACGGTTCATCGCAATAGCCAGACTCTCATGAGCTTCTTTACTGATTGAACCAAATGACATCGCACCTGTTTTGAAGCGTTTTACGATGGATTCAAGTGATTCAACTTCCTCAAGCGGAACGGCTTGACGACCTTCCTTAAACTTGAGCAAAGAACGAAGCGTAAGATGTTTTTTGTCCTCGCCCTGTACAAGCGCAGAGAACTTTTTGTAAAGCTTGTAGTCATTTGCACGAGAAGCCATTTGTAGCGTATGAATCGTTTGCGGCGTGAACAAATGGTCTTCGCCATCTTTACGCCACTGGTAATCACCGCCAGAGTCAAGCTCTTTCTCTCCGCCTTCTTGCTCAGCGAATGCGCGGTTATGGTGCTTCAACGTCTCTTCGGCAATAACATCTAGACCGATGCCCCCGATGCGGGACGGTGTCCATGTGAAGTACTCGTTGATCACATCTTCTTTCAAGCCGAGCGCTTCAAAAATTTGAGCACCACGGTAGGATTGAATGGTCGAGATACCCATTTTGGACAATATTTTGATAACGCCTTTAGTGGCTGCTTTAATATAGTTTTTCACTGCTTTATCATGCGATACGCCGCGAAGCAAACCTTGCTTAATCATGTCGTCAAGCGATTCAAATGCAAGATAAGGGTTAACTGCGCTTACGCCGTAACCAAGCAGCAATGCATAGTGATGCACTTCACGAGGTTCGCCGGATTCCAGCAAAATAGCAACCTTCGTCCGTGTACCTTGGCGAATAAGATGATGATGCAGTGCCGCTACTGCCAGCAAAGCTGGAATTGCAGCATTTTCCTTGTCGACGCCGCGATCGGAAAGAATAAGCAGATTATGTCCCTTCGCAATAACACGATCAGCCGCTTCACACATTTGTGTAAGCGCAGCTCGCAAGCCCGTCTCACCTTCATTTGCAGGGAAGAAGATCGGGAGTGTAATGGAACGGAAGCCAGGACGGCGCACATGGCGCAGCTTGGCGAATTGCTCATTAGACAAAATAGGCGTATCCAATTTGATGTGTCGGCAGCTCTCTGGCTCTGGATTAAGCAGATTGCGTTCTGGACCAATCGTTGTACCTGTCGCCGTAATAATCTCCTCACGAATCGCATCAATAGGCGGATTCGTAACTTGTGCAAACAACTGCTTGAAGTAATTGTACAGACGCTGCGGGCGCTCTGACAACACCGCCAGCGGTGCATCATAACCCATCGAAGCGATAGGCTCCATGCCGCTGCCAGCCATCGGCTCAAGCACTTTGCGAATGTCCTCAAAAGTATATCCGAACGCTTGCTGTCTCATTTGAACAGTAGCATGGTTTGGTTCTGGCAGCTCAGGAGCTTCCGGCAAATCTTCCAAATCAACAAGATGCTCATTCAGCCATTCGCGATATGGATGCTCGGTCTCGATTTCCGCTTTCACTTCTTCATCAGAAATGATGCGGCCTTGCTCTGTATCTACAAGCAGCATGCGTCCTGGACGCAAGCGGTCTTTGTACAAAATATCCTCTGGCGGAATCTCCACGGTTCCAGCCTCGGAGCCGAGAATAATATGATCGTCCTTCGTTACGTAATAACGAGCTGGACGAAGACCATTGCGGTCAAGCACCGCACCGATTTTTACGCCGTCAGTAAAACCAAGCGCAGCTGGGCCATCCCATGGCTCCATCAATGTGCTGTGATATTCATAAAATGCTTTGCGCTCGTCGCTCATGCTCTCATGATTGGACCAAGGCTCTGGCACCATCATCATCGCGGCATGTGCCATCGAACGGCCGGACAAGAATAGGAACTCCAGCGTGTTGTCGAACATTGCTGTATCCGATCCATCTGGGTTAATAACAGGTTTGATTTTCTCGATATCATCACCGAACAATTCAGAGGCAAACAAGGTTTGACGGGCATGCATCCAGTTCACATTGCCGCGAAGGGTATTAATTTCTCCGTTATGAATCATATAATGGAAAGGATGAGCGCGTTCCCAGCTTGGGAATGTATTCGTACTAAAACGGGAATGTACAAGCGCCATTGCCGAGACAACGGATTCATCGTTCAGCTCGGTATAGAACGAACGCACCTGCTCTGTCGTAAGCATTCCTTTATATACGATTTTTCTGGAGGATAGGCTTGAGAAGTAAAACATATTGCCGCCTTCTTTGCCGGCATAACGAATCGCAAGCTCAGCGCGCTTACGAATAACATATAATTTGCGTTCAAATGCCATATTGTCCTTCAGACTGTCGTTCATGCCGATAAACAATTGACGAACATAAGGCTTAACAGCTAATGCGGATTCACCCAGTTTCTTATCATCCGTTGGAACCGTACGCCAACCGATAACCGATTGGTTCTCCTCTTGAACGATCGTTTCCACTTCACGCTCAATTGCACGGCGAGCTTCTTCATCCTGCGGCATAAAAATCATACCTACGGCATAGTGTCCTTCGGCGGGAAGTACAATTTCTTGCTTCTTTAATTCAGCCGCAAAAAATGTATGAGGAATTTGAAGTAAAATACCTGCTCCATCTCCCGTATTCGGTTCGCTGCCTTGACCGCCGCGATGCTCCATATTCTCGAGCAGCATCAGCGCTTGGCGAATGACCTTGTGTGACTTGATTCCCTTGATGTTGGCCACAAAGCCCATGCCGCATGCATCTTTCTCAAACTGCGGATCATAGAGCCCCTGCTTCGGCGGCAATCCCAAAATATGTTCTTTCATTGTGAGCAACCTTTCTATGAGAAGATTTTTGGGTAAGCGTGAACGTGTTGAAATTAAGCACCGATGAATACGCATTACGCTTCATTTTTGGCTTGTTTTATCATAGAATGGTAGTCAGCGAGGCACACCGGCCTGCTCCTTGACATTCCTAAGCTAAACGGAAACGTCTCTTATAGAGCGTTAACGTTTAATTGACCACACCCGGCCTTTACCGCGTCATAGCGATTATCCTGTTATTTTATCATTAGGCCAAAGCGGAATCAATTTAATATTTTCATAATAGTTTGCACTATTTTACTACAAATTCAATTATCGAACATGGTTTTGGAAGGCGTTAGCTTCGATTCTCTGCGGAGTATCATCATAGCATACCCTGCAGTTTTTATTTCCTTTTATTTTAACAGAGGAGTGTGTACTTATTGTATAGCAAGTTTAGGAAAGCGGCGTTTCGCGCTGCATCGTCAGTAATGATCGCTATCGTGCTTACAACCGGTATTTTCTCTCCACTAAGTATAAGCACTGCCGGGAATAACGCTCCTACTGCTCACGCTGCCTCTGTAGTTGACAAAAAGAAAGATGATCACACTTACCGCATCGTCGCGGTTGGTGATTCATTAACTGCCGGCTACGAATATGGCTTTACCGAACAATCCATTCCATATGGCTTCGTAGAGCATGTATACGAACAAGCTCTATTCCATGGACTTCGTGCAGAGTACATCAATTATGGGGTTCTAGGGCTCCGAACATCAGGATTAAATCGATGGATTGATGCCGTTGTGAGCGGTGTCAGCGTAAAAAGCTCTGATATTCAGAGCGGACTGCCAGATCCACGCGCAGAGCGAATTTTTGCTGAAACATCGCTGCTCCGCTCTGCCTTAAGTGAAGCTGATCTAATCGTAATGACAATAGGCGGAAACGACTTGTATGCTGTTCTCGACAAGCTAAATAAGGGTGCCGATCATGCCGAGACGATAGCTGTGCTGGACAAGGCTTTGGACACTTACGAGACGGAGCTTGAGCCTGCTCTAAGATTGCTGCTTTCTCAGCAGCCAAATGCCCAAATCATTATCGCAGATCAATATCTGCCAATACCTCCTCCATTAAAGGTAGGGTCGCTCATCTTTCCTCTATACCCTGAGGCTGACCGGTTGTTTCTGAAGGATAGCATCAAGCAGCTGCGGGAACGCTTAAATCAGATAATCGATCGGCTTGTGAAAGAAGGATTTAATGTTAAAATCGCAAATGTCTCATCTTCCTTCATAGATAATGAGCTTAGCTATACTTCAATTGCAAAAGGGGACATACATCCTAGCAGGGTGGGTTATGCTGCAATGGGGAAATCCTTTTCGAAAGCCATTTGGGGAGATTATCGTGTTGTTAAGCCAAGTGCAAAAGATAGTGAGGCTGCTCTTGCTATTGTCGTTAATGGAAAAGAAATGATTAGCGCAAATAAACCAATGGTTGTTCAAAATCGCACCTTCGTACCGCTTCGGAGCATTGCAGACGCATTAGGCGCTACCACCAAATGGAACGCCGCTGCTCAGACGGCAACTATAAAAGTTGCCGATCGAGCGGTGGATATAACGGTAGGACAATCCTCTTTCCGTGAAAACGGTGCAGTTAAAGCACTAAATGCACCGCCTGCTTTTATCCATACCGTTGGCAAAGCAAGTACGTTATATGTTCCGCTTGCCGCATTATCAGAAGGATTGCAATTCCAAGTGATTTATCGCGGTACTCTAAAAACCGTCTTCATTAATAAATAATATAAAGCTATTTATATTCTTTTAAGAGCTGCTGCATTTGCTCTAAGCCTTTAGCCGCCCAGCGCTGCAGTCGATCCAGTGAAGCAATTTCGGCTTCTGCGGCTGCTCTTAAAGAATCGTTATACTCTGGAATAATGCCTGTATGCCGCTTTACGTCACGCAGCAAAACATTTGTTTTTTCTGTAAAGCTTAGTGCACGACGCTCATGAAACATAGGCACGTCTGGATTATAAGGATTATGCAGGTCTCCTTGCTCAGGATGCTTTAACACAGCTAATACCTTTACGAGAGCACGAGGCCCGTTAATTTCAACAAGCTCGCCTAGATAATGACCGGAGCGGATTTCAGCTCTAACGTTATCCCCTATTTTCAAACTATCGTCAACCTGGTTATTTCGTTCCATATCGAACCATCCTCACTTTATTATGTTATATTTGCTTGTAAAATATATGTAAATATAGTTGACTACTTAGTTACATATAATAATAATGTGTACATCTTCATTCTAGGATAATTTATCCACCACATTATTCGCAACCCTAGCGGATAAAACTTGTGTTAGTCGCACTTGCATCGTAATATGGAATTAGAAAAGTAGGTGGAATGAATGCGTAAGAAAAGAGTGCTTCTGCTCTCTGAAGGCTTTGGCTCTGGTCATACCCAAGCTGCCTATGCGCTCGCTGTCGGACTCAAGCAATTAAGTCCGGGGATTCAGACCCGCGTCATCGAGTTAGGAAATTTCCTTAATCCGGTGCTTGGTCCGTGGATTATATCTGCATATCGCAAAACGGTAAGCAAACAACCAAAGATGGTCGGTCTTATGTACCGCAGCAACTATAAGAAGTCGCTTAACCGCTTTACACAGCTTGCGCTTCATCGTGTGTTTTATACCCAAACGTCACAGGTCATATCCCAGCTGAAGCCAGAACTAATCGTATGCACCCATCCTGTACCGAATGCTGTCGTTGCTCGGCTTAAACGTCTAGGACTAGACATACGGTTATATACGCTTATTACAGACTATGATGCACATGGGTCATGGGTAAACCAAGAAGTCAATAAATACCTCGTTTCAAGCGAGCTTGTGAAAGAGCGGCTCATGGAAAAAGGGGTTACAACAGACCGAATTGAAGTAACAGGAATTCCTGTTCACCCCAACTTCTGGCATACATACGAGAAAGAAGAGATTAGAGAGCAATTTGATTTAAAAAACATGCCGACCGTACTCATAATGGGCGGCGGATGGGGAATTTTATACGAGGACAATGCCCTTGAATATATGACCAAATGGCGCGAAAGCACACAGCTCATTTACTGCGTTGGCTCAAACGAGAAGATGAAGGAAAAAATGCTTGCCGATCCCCTTTTTCAGCATCCGAACATTCGTATACTTGGCTTCACTCGCGAGGTGAACAAGCTGATGGATGTCTCCGATCTTCTAATTACGAAGCCTGGCGGCATGACCTGCACAGAAGGAATGAGCAAAGGAATTCCAATGCTGTTTTATGAGCCGATTCCTGGACAAGAAGAAGAGAACTGCGAATATTTCATCAATAACGGATTTGGTGAAATGCTCGATTCGAACGATACTGTCGATAAGTGGTTCAAGCTTATCCATGAGCCCTACGCTTCAGGTCAGTTTAGAGACAGCCTGCTTACCAAACGCAATCAACAATACGACCCCACGAGTTGTCCGAACGCCGTCCTGCGACTGATGCAGTGACGGTTTTCTTTTTAAAATAAGAATGAAGCATAAATTGTATGCCCTTATCCAAATAGTATAACTGATGAAGGGAGCTGTTTATAATGAGTTCGAAGATGACAGACGGAAAAACGATTATTTTGAGGTTGGAAATTGATACGAATCTTGCGCAGTTTGGCCGAGCAGCTACAGCAATCGAACAAGCCAAAGGCGATATTATCGCCATAGACGTCATACATACAGACAAAAATAAAAGCTTGCGCGATTTAACTGTGAAAATATCGGAGCATGGCGCAGCAGAACGGCTTACGACAGCGCTGAAATCATTGGAAGGCATTCGGCTCGTTCATATATCCGACCGTACCTTCCTGCTTCATCTTGGAGGAAAAATTTCAATTCAGCCGAAAACGCCGATCCAAAACCGCGATGACTTGTCCCGTGTCTATACGCCGGATGTGGCTAGAGTATGCCAAGCGATTGCTGAAGAACCATCCAAAGCTTATACGCTTACCATAAAAAGAAATATGGTTGCCGTCGTTTCCGACGGGAGCGCGGTGCTTGGTCTCGGCAATATCGGTCCGTATGCAGCTATGCCAGTCATGGAAGGCAAAGCGATGCTGTTCAAGCAATTTGCCGATGTCGATGCGTTCCCGATCTGCCTTGACACGCAGGATACCGAAACCATCATTGCTACGATCAAAAATATTGCTCCTGCCTTTGGCGGCATTAACTTAGAGGATATTTCCTCCCCTCGCTGCTTTGAAATCGAACAACGGTTAAAGCAGGAGCTTGATATCCCTGTCTTTCATGATGATCAGCATGGTACTGCAGTCGTATTATACGCAGGGCTGCTAAATGCGCTGAAGCTGACAAATCGCAGCCTCCAAGAGGCTCGCATCGTTATTTGTGGAATCGGGGCAGCAGGAACCGCTTGTACAAAAATGCTGATCGCCGGGGGAGCAAAACATATTATAGGTGTGGACCGGGCTGGGATATTGTCCGCTGACTGTGTTTATGACAACCCGATGTGGCAGTGGTATGCTAATCATACGAATGAAGAGCGAATCACAGGCGGTTTAGCTGAAGCGCTAAACGGCGCTGATGTTTTTATAGGCGTTTCGGCCGGCGGCATATTGACGCGAGAGCATATTACAACGATGGCAAAAGATCCAATCGTTTTCGCAATGGCGAATCCAGAGCCCGAAATACGCCCTGAACTAGCTGAGGATATCGTTGCTGTTTTTGCTACGGGGAGATCGGATTATCCTAATCAGATTAACAATGTTCTCTGCTTTCCGGGAATTTTCCGTGGAGCGCTCGATAGCCGCGCTGCTACGATTAATGAAGAAATGAAGCTTGCGGCAGCAGAAGCCATTGCCTCCGTTATCAGTGATGAAGAGCTGAGCCCTATGTATATCGTTCCTAGCGTCTTCAACACGAGAGTGGTTGAGGAAGTACGGCGACGCGTCATACAGGCTGCACAGCAAAGCGGTGTCTCTCGCCGTCAAATTCGGGAGTAGCTGCTGCCGCTCTATTCTTTGTAGTCATTTCCGCTCGTTTACGGACCCCGTAACGAGCTTTTTTTATTTCTAACAACTTAAATGTCTCTAAGTAATCAATATGCATAAGAATTGAAAATGCTTGGGGGGGAATATTCTGAAAAAGACGTTGAAACCTGTAAGCAGGTTATCACGTATTCGTTCTTAAGCACTTGGTCTAGAGGAACTAGAGAAGCGGAAATGAAACACATGACAAGTATCATCTTCTTAAGGGAAAAAATTATGCTATAATTAAAATATCAAGCGCTAAAGCGCTTTTTCAACAAGCTGCAGCATATGTTAGCATAAGTGGAATTTACACACGGTATATTTCGTAAAAGCAGGCTTTATGTGCAGGTTAGTTGATGGAAAGGGAGCCTGGTAATGTTTCAAGCCGTAGTCGATTTTTTAAAGGATTTCGGTCCACTCGGATTGTTTATTCATTCGTTTCTAGACGCAGTTATATTTCCCATTCCTGCTTTTTTTCTTCAAGTCTCATTGAGCATACTCAATCCATCTACAGCATTATGGCTGGCCACTGTGGGCTATATCGCCTGCCTCCTAGGTACACCTGTCGGGTATTATTTGGGAAAGATTATGGGCAAATCCGTTCTATATAAATTTCTAAAAAAAGAATGGATCGATGCCGCTACGGATAAATTTCAGAAAAATGGCGAAGCAGCCATTCTTATTGGCTCTTTCACACCTATTCCATTCAAAGTATTTACAATATTGTCTGGTTGCTTAAATTTCCCTCTTTGGAGATTAATCGGTTACGCAGCAATTGGCCGGGGCTTAAAGTTCTATATTGTTGGATCATTATTTTATTTCTACGGACGCGCTGCGGAAAGCATGGTTAAGGATGTTTCCTTGTATATTTTTTTAGGAGCCGTGCCTATTCTCATTGTTTATCTTTTACTTCGCAAGAGACGTAACAAGAAGAAAGCGCTCGAAGACAAAGAAGCTGAAGCAGTCCAGAACGAACAAATTAAACATAACGATAATGCGAAAATTCAAATAGATTCTTAAGCAATTTCATACAGATGTAAAAAAGCCAGTTAGGATTAAATCCTAACTGGCTTTTTTGAGGTTACAACGCGCTTCCGCCAAACAGAATCCGATACTCCCAATGTGTACCTTCAATACTGCTGACGGTAACGCCGCCCCCCTCTTTCGAATACGTATGCAATACTTTGCCGTCTCCCAAATAAATACCGTCATGAGTAATCGTAGCTTTAGATTTATCAATTCCATTATAGGCTGATGCCTTCGTTCCTTTATAGGACATAAAGAATACGATATCACCGCGTTTCAACTGCTTCCAGTTGGTCGTAATCGAACCTTTATCCTTTACGTACTGGCCTTGCTGACGAGAGTCAGCCGGGAGCTTCAGTGAGACGCCATCAAGAAAGGCTTGTCTCACGAAATCAGAGCAATCAAAAGTTGTCGTCGTGTTGCGATCAGAGCTGTATTCATAAGGGGTGCCTAAATACTTCATCCCTGCAGCTATGATTTTCTCAATCTGCTTATCTTTTGAAACATCAGGATTCGTAACTGATCCGCCGCCATTGCCGCCCGTGTTCCCACCAGTATTCCCACCAGGAATAGTACCAGTAACTTTCAAGTAGGAAGAATCTGTGCTTACATAGCCGCGAACACCGTTGCCATCCTTCACTTCATACCAATAGCTGTTTGTCTTTGCTACGATAGTTACCTGCTCGCCTTTCTTCAAATATCGAATGCGTTCACCCGATGTCGATGCCGCCTTTCGGAAGGAAACAGACGATAGAGCGACTGCATTGCCGTCTTGTGCAGGAACCGAGGCTTGAAGCTCAATATACTGTGATGAGGTAGATATGTAACCTTGCTTACCTGAAGAATCTGCTACTTTATACCAATATGAATTAACCTTATCCATCACCGTAATTTGTTCGCCTTTCTTTAAACTGCGAATAATGGATGCTGATGTGGAAGGTGATGTGCGCATATTTACGCTTGATTGTACCTCTGCTGCTTGTGTTGTCTGAGCCGCCAGCGCTGCTGGAACTGAAAGTGAACTAAACAATAATGCTGCCGTTAACGTTGCTGTTGCCATCCTTTTTTTCATGCTGTGTTGCAATCCTTACGCCTCCTTGGTGTGTAAACAGTTTAAGTTTCACGGTTCTGCTTCATTGTAAATTCGATTAGATTAGACAAGTATCGACCAAAAAGCCTATTTAACCCCTCTTTGTAATAGGTTTTAAGAACCATAAATTCGTCGTATGTACACAAAAAAAAGACATCCTAATTTAGAGGATGCCTTAGTACCTAGTTATACTTGAAATTTACTCCATCACTGCAACTAAATTGTATGATTTTCATGTAAAGAGTAGGTCTTTTGGTAGAATCAGCCTTTCATGCCATTTGAACCATGAATTTTGGTTTTGAACTCATTTGGCAACAATTACCGATTGGATTTAATGATTTTCCGGCTTGTTTGCCCCTGTATTCTCGATTAACTCATCGGGCTCAACGTGAACATGTATGCTCATTATGTTATGCTTCCTGCTCATTCGACGCTCGATTTCGTCACTTATTTGATGGCTTTCGATCAATGTAAGCTCGGGATCAACCTGAACGATTACATCGACAAGTACATGACTGCCATGTACTCTAGCTTTAATATCCTTAATCGATTTAACACCTTTCGTTTTGGCAATTGTTGAACGTAGAGAGGACAGCTCATTCTCATCAAAGCCGTCCGTAAGCGCGTGCGTGGAGCTATAAAAGATTTCCCAAGCCGTTTTACATATGATAATACCTACAGCTATTGCCGCTACAGGATCAAGCCATGGCAAGCCAAATTGTGATCCTATAATACCGATAGCTGCCCCTATGCTCACAAGTGCATCTGACAAGTTATCCTTAGCCGCCGCTAATAAAGCTTGATTGTTAATTCGGAGGGCCAGCCTTCGATTATAAATATAAACCCCGCCCATACATGCCGCTGCAAACAAAGCAATCCATGCTGTCATTAGATTAGGTATATGATGATTAGCAGCAAACAAGGATTTTACTGCACTGATCAATACTTGGATGCCCACCGTCGCCATAATGAACGAAGCGATAAGTGCTGCAATGGTCTCCGCTCGAAAATGTCCGTATGGATGATCCTTATCCGGCGGCTTCTGTGAAATTCGCAATCCAATCAGTACAGCTACTGATGCAACAATATCCGTAAGATTGTTATAGCCGTCTGCAACGAGTGCTCCCGATACGAACCAGTAGCCTGCTCCGAGTTTGATGGCGGATAACCCCAAATAGGCGCCGATACTGACCCAAGCACCCTTCTCGCCCTGTTTTATCTCATCATACTGATTCAGCTTAAATACCCCCAAGCAATAAAAGTATGTATTTTAAAACCATCCAAATAACCTATCGGTATCATATTCGAACGATCATATCCTAATTAACTTACCCGTTATTATAAGAAAAAAACAGCCGGTATAAGAACCGGCTGCTTTAAAAAGCGACTATTTAGTTAATTTCATAAATCTTATAAAGTTCATCAAGCATTAGATTAGCTGCAATGACGCCGCCGGCTGTATTCCAGATTGCATCGCTCACTCTAATCGCTTTATTATTTTTTACAACTTGAAGGCTTTGCCACAATGGATCCTTCAACATCTCTTCTTCCATCTTCGTTCCTTTGCCATCACCTGTTTCATAAGTGAAGTAGAACAGCATATCAGCATCTACTTCCGGCAAACGTTCTTTCGTAATTTCCTCAACGAATGTATCTTTATATTTTTGATTGTCTGGACGTGTAATTCCAAGCTTCGAGAATGCAATCCCTGTAAAAGTATCCTCTAAGTAAATACGCGTTTTGCCTGCCATAAACCGAACGACTGACACCTTCTGGTTGAGCTTGTCGCCAGCTTTACTTTTAAAGTCTGCTGCACGGTTGTCATAGTCGGCAATGATTTTTTCACCATCAGCTTTTTTGCCGATCGCATCAGCATATAGCATGAAATTAGACTGCCAAGCACCACGAAGCGTTTCAGAAAACACAGTAGGTGCAATAGCCTTAAGCTGATCATAAACTTTCTCTTGGCGCAGTTTATTACCAATAATAAGATCAGGTTTTAGGCTTGCAATCAGCTCGATGTTAGGCTGACTCTCTTCACCTACAACGGTAACACCTTCCATATCCGCTTTTATGTGGTCATACCATGGGTCGCCTGTCCAAGATTTCACTGCGCCTACCGGTTTAATGCCAAGTGCCAGCAACGCTTCTGTTCCTTCGTTAGATAATACGACGATACGAGTTGGATTACCTTCTATTTTTGTCTCGCCCATTGCATGCGTAATTACTCTCGTGTCTGCTGTCTTCGACGCGTTCGTTCCTTCTGTTGCCGATGAATTGCCTTCGTTATTTTTTGAACCGGATTGGCCGCATCCCGAAACAATTACGGCTAGTGCAAGCAATAGGGCGGATGCTGTCCAAGTAAATTTCTTCTTTAATACATAAGACATTTTTTTCTCCCCTTCATGTTGAAAATCATTCTCAGTTTTATTACAAACGAAACTATACCAGCCATATAAAACAATGTCAATAACTGTTGATAATGATTTTCAACTTCATTGACACTATGTACATGATCCCCTAAAATGTTTTAGTAGTCCTAAATCATGAATACCCTTCACAATTGACACCAAGGAAAGAGGAAATTATGAGTACATTATTACATACACGAGCCCAGAAAATAATAGGGCTGATAACCGGCTTGCTCCTCTTTGCTGCTGGTATCGTTTGCAGCATCGCTTTTGGAGTAACGAATATTAGCTGGCGCACGATTTTAGCTTCATTTACCGCATTTGATGGCTCTCAGGAGCAACTCATCATTCAAACGGCAAGAGTGCCGCGCGCGTTTATCGCAGCCGCAGTCGGAGCGAGTCTAGCTGTAGCAGGCTCGCTCATGCAGGGAATTACCCGCAATCAGCTTGCTTCTCCAAGCATATTCGGCGTGAATTCAGGAGCCGCTTTCTTCATCGTCATCGGCTCTGCCTTTTTCGGAGCTAGCGGCATGACGACTTTTGCAACTCTGGCGTTTGTAGGAGCAGCCTTTACAGTGACTCTCGTTTACTCGCTTGGCTCGATCGGCAACGATGGTTTGACACCGCTCAAGGTTACGCTTGCCGGCGCAGCTATGACTGCTTTTTTCTCTTCACTCACGCTGGGTGTATTGCTTACAAGCGGCCAGACGTTTGATCAGGTGCTTTATTGGTTTGTCGGCTCCGTCTCAGGACGCGACATGAACATCTTTACAGCCGCTGCTCCATATATGGGTATTGCCTTGATAGCGGCCATCGTGCTTGCAAGACATATGAACGTGCTGGCGCTTGGAGAAGATGTTGCTGTTGGATTAGGTCAAAAAACCGTCTATATCAAATTAGCAGCTGGAATCATTATTGTCCTTCTAGCAGGCGGCTCGGTCTCTATGGCTGGTCCTATAGCTTTCGTTGGCATTATTATTCCTCATCTAATGCGTTATTTAGTTGGTATTGACTATCGTTGGGTTATTCCATACTGCGCAGTGTTTGGCGGCATATTGCTGCTTGCTGCTGATATCGGATCAAGATATATTTCATTTCCGAAGGAAGTTCCCGTGGGAATCATGACAGCGATTATTGGTGTTCCTTTCTTCGTGTTTATCGCTAGAAGAGGAGGCCAATCCTAATATGAATAAATGGATCACACTCAGGGGCCGCAAACACTCCTTTCAACTTGACCGCCGAACGTTAATGGTGATCGTTATGTTGCTAATTGCCAATTTTGCAGCAGTCGTCATTTGTGTTGGGCTTGGCAGCAAAACCATTAATCCTATCGATGTCTTACTTACTTTTGTGGGACAAGGTGATTCGTCAGATGCGATGATTATTTTTTCACTTCGTCTGCCACGCGTGTTGATTGCCGTAATGGTAGGCTCAGCACTCGCCGTTTCAGGGGCGCTGCTGCAAGGTATTGTGCGCAATCCTTTAACATCTCCCGACATTATCGGTATCACGGGCGGAGCCTCTCTTGGCACCGTTATATTCATTTTGTATTTTTCGCATATAAGCATCCGATTCATGCCGATCAGTGCTGTTATTGGAGCTTTTGCCGCTGCGTTTCTCATTTATTTATTTGCTTACCGAAAAGGAATCACGCCGCTCAGGCTCGTCCTAATCGGTATCGGAATGGCTACCGCACTAACTGCGGTTACCTACATGCTTATCCTTACGTCATCCTTCACGCCTACTGCGGTAGCCGTCAAAGCCTTTACTTTTATGACTGGCAGCATCTACGGCGTATCATGGGACAGAGACTTTTGGACTTTGCTTCCTTGGCTTGTCGTTTTGTTTCCAATTGCGCTTATCTACGCTCGGCATCTTAATGTCCAGGAGCTTGGCGATGAGGTTGCTACAAGCGTAGGCAGCTCCGTTCAAATCAAAAGAACGATACTGCTCATCATCAGCGTTGCGCTCGCGGGTGTTGCGGTTGCTATAGGTGGTGCCATTAATTTCATCGGGCTTATGGCGCCTCATATTGCCCGGAAGCTTGTAGGCCCGTCTTATGGTGGCGTAATACCTGTGTCCGCTTTAATAGGGTCGCTCGTATTGCTGCTCTCTGACCTTATCGCAAGAACTGCATTCCTTCCGCTAGATATTCCAGCAGGTGTCTTCACTGCAGCGATAGGCGCACCGTTCTTTATCTATTTATTGTATCGCCATCGCAACCGATCATAACGCACTGCGCGTTTATAATTAAACAATAATAAGCAAAGGGGAGAGATTATCGTGTCCTCCATTCAAGCGAAAAATCTTACGTTATCCTACGGACAAAAAGCGATTTTCAATAATCTTGATTTGCTGATCCCTCCCGGCAAGATCACGGTATTCATTGGCAGCAACGGCTGCGGCAAGTCAACGCTGCTCCGTTCCCTTGCCCGCCTTTTAAAGCCGCAAGAAGGCTCTATTCTTATTGATGGCTATGAGATTGCCAAACTCTCGAGCAAGGAAATCGCAAGGCGCCTAGCGATCTTGCCGCAAGGTCCAATCGCGCCGGAAGGCTTAACCGTCCATCAGCTCGTCAAGCAAGGCCGTTATCCTTATCAAAGCTGGCTGCAGCAATGGTCGCATGAAGACGAGAAGATGGTCAAAAAGGCGCTTGAAGTGACGCATATGGACGAGCTGTCCTCGCGCTCACTGGACTCGCTATCCGGCGGTCAACGCCAACGTGCTTGGATAGCAATGACGCTAGCCCAAAACACGCCGACTATTTTGCTTGATGAGCCAACAACCTATTTGGATATGGCCCATCAGATCGAAATTCTTGATTTGCTTTTTGATTTAAACGAGCAGGAGAATCGTACGATTGTGATGGTGCTGCATGACATTAACCTAGCTTGCCGTTATGCTGACCATATTGTAGCTGTGAAAGACGGCCAAATACATGCGCAAGGCAAACCGGAAGCCATTATGAACGAACAGCTTATACGCACCGTGTTTGATATGGAATGCCAAATCACAGCAGATCCCATATTTGGCACTCCCCTTTGCATCCCTTACGGGAAAGGCCGCAAGCTGCCATTAAAGCAAGAAAGCATGCGTTAAGCGCATAACAAAAAAAATGGTGGGGCAGTTTTTTCTCTGCTCCACCATTTCTTTATAATCGCACGCTCACGCTGAGTTAGGTGATTACTTCATAGATTCGCGCTTCAAATTGCCTCAGCTCAATGCTTCGCCCTTCGTCATCCCAAGTGCTTAATGTATTCTCATACGTACCAAGCACCAGCTTCAGCTTCAAAGCTTCCTCTCCAAAAAACGAATCCGAAAACGTAAAGGTTCGGGCTTCTTCTCCGTGATTCAAAAGCACAACCCATTCGGTTCCCTCCAGCTCTCGAACATAAACATATAGATTCGGATCATCTTCACTTATATCGGTAAAGTCGCCATAAACCATGACTGGATTGCTCTTTCTAAGCGCAATGAGCTTCCGATAAAAAGCTAATACCGAATTTGGATCTTTTTCCGCTTGCTCTACATTAATCTCTTCATAATTTGGATTAACCTTTATCCATGGCTCGGCGCTGCCAAAACCTGCATTAAGCTCCGTATTCCATTGCATTGGCGTTCTGGAGTTATCCCGGCTAAGCGCCTGCAATGAACGAAACACTGCGGCAGGATCTTTGCCTTTGCCGACTTCCTCCACATATCTGTTAATCATCGCAATATCTTTATAATCGCCGATCGTTTCATACCTTACGCCTGTCATACCAATTTCTTCGCCTTGATAAATGTATGGAATGCCTGGAAGCGTATGGACCATCGTAGCAAGCAGCTTAGCTGATTCCTCGCGGAATTCCTTGTCATTCCCATAACGAGATACTTGCCGCGTATGATCATGGTTATTTAAAAACTGCGAGCCAAAGCCTCGGCCAGCCAAAGCCTCCGCCCACTGCCTCTGGATGCGCTTGTAACGAACCATATCCCATTCCGGCATTTCATCCGCAACTTCAAAATGGAACAGCGTATTCAGCTCCATACGCTCCTCTTCAACGAACAAAGGACCTGTCTCCGGTGTTGCGAACGCGATTTCGCCAACGGTCATCATATCGTAATGCCGGAAAACCTCACGGTTCATTTCCTGCAAATAGTCATGCAGTCCCGGATTATGTGTTAAATACCTGATGTCATGTGGATCTTCTACATCGCTGAAGCTGTTTGGCTTAGCCAGCAACGCCAGAGCGTCGAGCCGCAGCCCGTCTACTCCTTTATCCAGCCAGAAACGCAGCATGCTGTAGATTTCCATTCTCATTTCTTTGTTTGCCCAGTTTAAATCCGGCTGCTCGATCGCAAAGGAATGCATATAATATTGCTTTGTCGTCTCATCAAATTCCCAGCTTGAAGGGTTAAAATAAGAACGCCAGTTGGTAGGCGGCTCGCCCTCTCTACCATCCTGCCAAATATACCAATCTCGCTTCGGATTATTGATCGAGGAACGAGATTCGATGAACCAAGGATGATGATTGGATGTATGATTAACGACGACGTCCATCATCAGCTTCATGCCCCTTGCATGCGTCTCCGCAACGAGCTGATCAAAGTCCTCCATCGTACCTGCTTTTTTCATTACCGTATAATAGTCGGACACATCGTAACCATTGTCCTTGTCTGGGGATTCATTAAATGGATTAATCCAGACCATTGTCACACCTAACGATTGAATATAATCCAGCTTTTCAATAACACCTCGAAGATCACCAATGCCATCCCCGTTTGTATCTTTAAAGCTGCGCCAATAAACCTGATAAACAACTGATTCCTTCCACCAAGCTGGTTTTATCTGCATTCTAATCTCTCCTTCTCTCTATACAAACAAATGGCGCGCGAGAGGACACCGTGTCCAGACGCTGCGCCATTCTTTTGCTGCTGTTACCCTTTGATGGAACCGCCAAGCATCCCGCGAACAAAGTATTTTTGAAGTGCAAAAAATACGGTGAGCGGCATGAGCATCGAAACAAATGCTGCTGCTGTAAGCAAATGCCAGTCATTGCCTCTGGAGCCTACCATGTTTGCAATATTCATTGACAATACCTGCACTTCAGGCTGGCTTCCGAGAAATATAAGGGATATCAAATAATCATTCCATACC
The DNA here is from genome assembly GCF_056173205.1 of Pristimantibacillus sp. Z349TD_6. Lineage (NCBI taxonomy): Bacteria > Bacillati > Bacillota > Bacilli > Caryophanales > Paenibacillaceae > Pristimantibacillus (SeqCode) > Pristimantibacillus sp. Z349TD_6. The sequence continues at coordinate 6,234,958 of NZ_CM149662.1, forward strand.
CATAAAAATTGGAATATGCTGATCGATGCTAGTGCAGGGACGGATAGCGGCAGGATGAGCCTGCTGAAAATCGTAAAGTTCGTAGCCCCGTCCATAAATGCCGATTCGAACAAATCCTTGGGCAGCTGACTAATTGATGTGTACATGAAATATGTGATCAATGGCAAACCAAACGCCGTATGCGCAAGCCAGATCCCAAAGTATGTGCCATTCAGTCCAAGCGACGTATAATCACGCAAAATCGGAATGAGCGCTACCTGCAAAGGCACGACAAGCAAAGCGATGACAATAACAAACAACGTCTTTCTCCCTGGGAACTTGAGCCAAGCAAAAGCATAAGCAGCAAAGGAGGCGATGAAAATCGGAATTACGGTAGCTGGTACTGTAACCGCAATCGTATTCCAGAAGGAACGCGACATACCGCTGCCCTTCTCTGTCTTGGTCGTACCATCTGGCATCGTGATGGAATACGTTTTTCCACCCAGCACCGTCTCATAGTTCTGAGTTGTAAAATTAGAAATGATCGTCCACTGCTTATCCTGTACATTCAGAAGTCTAGCTCTCCGGTTTTCCCAAATCATTCGTTCACCGTTAAGCTCCACACCCGCACGCAGCTGATCATCGGTAAACGTTGTTCCATTCACCTTAATGGGCTCACGAAGATCGGTGTCCTTGGGCAGCTGAATTTGCTCTGTTGTGCTCCAATCTCGATGAGGCAGTATATTCCACCAGCCTGTAGATAATATATCTGCTGCAGGCCGGAAAGAGGAAACGAGCAGACCGAGCGTCGGGATTGTCCAAATGAGACATATGACAGCTAGCACTGTATTCACGAGCCACTTGGACTTACGGGATTTTTTATTCCTGCTCATATTAGAACCCTCCTTCTCTACGGAACTGCCGCAGATTGATTATGATGACTGGAATGACGGCAACGAGAAGCACAATGGCTAAGGTTGAACCATAACCTGCATTTTGGTACATAAACAGCTGGCGATAGAACTGTGTTGCCACAACGTCCGTCTCATATTGTCCGCCTGTCATGATCATAACAACATCGAAGATTTTTAGTGTAAACACAATAATCGTTGTTGTAACGGATAACAAAGTTCCCGCAATGTAAGGAATCATGATTTTGAAAAAAATACGAACCTCGCCTGCGCCATCCATACGAGCGGCCTCCAGCATATCCTCTGGGATGCTCTTAATTGCAGCTGAGAATATAACCATTGCAAAACCTGTTTGCATCCAAATGAGAATAACGATAAGGAACAGGTTATTCCACGGCTGAATCATACTGAGCCATGCCTGCGGTTCCCCGCCAAATTTCACTACGATCGCATTGAGCAGTCCAATTTGCTCTTGGCCTGGCTGATAGTAATAAATAAATTTCCAGATAACGCCTGCCGCTACGAACGAGATCGCCATCGGCATAAATATAAGACCCTTAGCCAGCTTCTCGAAGCTGCTTCGATCGGCAAGTATCGCAATTAAAAGACCTAAGCCAACACAAGCCAGTGTGCCAAAGAACACCCAAAGCAAGTTGTTGCGTAGCGCCATAATGAGCAAGCGGTCCGTAAATACAGCTACGTAGTTGGCGAAACCGACAAAATTGACCGAGCCGGCATCAAAAAAGCTTAAGTATAGCGTCCGCAATGTCGGAAAGACAAGCAGCCAACCAAGCAGCAGCACCGCTGGGCCAACAAATACAAAAGGCAATATTCTCCGCTTCCATTGATCCGGATACTTTTCAACTACCCAGTTAAACGAATAGTAAATCGAATAAATGCCAACTGCTCCCCATATGACTGCAAACACCGCATTGAGGATAGGCGGAAGGTTGGAGTCGCGAAAAAGTATAAATATGCCCCCGTGAATGACAATATTGATAACTGGCACGAGTATGGATAACAACAGTAGCCGCAGAGCATTGCCTTTCCTAGCCTGTAATTCCATATGAATCCTCCTCCAAGGTTTGTAAAACAAACCTTTCTTCGTAAGAGTAAACTTAGGTTTGCGTAGCAAACCTATCTTCGTAAGCATAAACTTAGGTTTGTAAAACAAACCTTTCTTCGTAAAAGCCACCATTATCTGCGCTGATTATAGAGGGGCTTTCGCCTTGCGGCGAGAAGCCCCCGAATCACTCAAGCAGCAGTCAATTATTTTTTCCAGCCTGCTTGAATTTCTTTTAGTGCTGTATCCAAATCTACTGTTCCACTTACCCAGTCCGTCATACCTTTCCAGAATGTACCTGCGCCAACTGCGCCTGGCATAAGGTCAGAACCGTCAAAACGAATCGTTTCCGCTGTTTTCACGAATTCTGCCATTCTGCGTTCTTGATCGTTCGGGTACCATGATGGATCAGCATCATTCATAGGAGCCGTTACGCCGCCTGTTTGAATCCAAGCTTTAAGCGACTCGCCCGTTGTGAAGAATTCCATGACAGCGCGAACCTCTGGACGATCATTAAACATAGCATAAATATCTCCTGAGATTAGAGCTGGTTGACCATATTTCTCATCAATGGCTGGAAGTGGGAACCAATCATAATCATCAGCTGTCAAGCCTTCTGGGAAGAAGCTTGTAATAAAGCCAGCTTGACGGTGAAGCCATGCTTTTGGCGGATTATCGAATAGCGGCTTAACTGCATCACCAAACGATGTTGTAGCGATTGATTTTTTTCCACCGTATACATAGTCCTCGTTGAACCAGATTTCAGCCATTTTTTCTGCTGCATTTTTGACTACAGGGTCTGTGAATGGAAGCTCACCCGATACCCATTTGTCATAATTTTCAGGCGTAGTCGTGCGGAGCATAATATCCTCCATCCAGTCTGTAGCCGGCCAGCCAGTTGCTGTACCGCTCTCGATGCCGATGCTCCAAGCTGGATCGCCGTCTTTTGCGATTTGATCAGTCAGCGCCATAAGCTCTGTCCATGTTTTTGGAACGGTATAACCTGCTTCTGCAAATGCTTTTTTGTTGTACCATACTAAGCTTTTTACGCTGCTGCGTGCCCAGATGCCAGACATTACGTCTCCGCCAGTACCTTTCATCGTAGCCATGTCGAGCCAGCTTTGGTTGTATTGTTTCTTCAAATACTCATCGCTAAGGAATGATTTTACATCAATTACCTTGCCAGAGTTCACAAAGCCCTTCAGCAAACCCGGCTGCGGGAAATCCGCAATATCAGGAGCATTTCCGCCGTTTACACGTACCGAAATCGTTGCTTCGAACTCTTTAGAGCCTTCATACGCGATGTCAATTCCAGTCTTGTCTTCGAACGCTTTAATGCTTTCGTTAAATTTCACTTCATCCGCATCCGTAAACGGACCGAACATCGTAACCTTTTTACCTTTAAAATCGCCGTTCAATGCTTTAGCTAGCGCACTGTCGCCCGCCCCTGCTCCTGCGTTCGTTCCGCCCTCTGCTGGCTTCTCTGTCGGTTGGTTCGTTGTATTATTATTTTTTCCTCCGCAAGCCGTAATCGTCATAACAAGCGCTAGCGTTAGAATAAAGACAGTCGATGCTTTTTTTGTTTTTCTCGTGTACATAGACCTCATCCTTTCATGTTTAAGTAATCAGTAATTAAATTACACTTACTCGGCCCTTTTGAAACGTTAAATTAACGTCAGATAACAAGTTGTTGCCTCACCTCCTTTAAAGTGCCAATGTAGGTTGTTTTTATGCTCAACAGGTATCGAAAACAAAATCTTTTAAATAGATAACGCTTCCATTACTCTGAAAAGCTTTTCAGAGAAGAGTTAAAGCGAACGACCAAAGCCAAAATTTAGAGGCAAAGCCGTTTCGCTATTAATATTCGCAATCTAAGCATTGTTATTTCACGACTATGATAAATAGGACTTGGTTGACTCCCGTACAATTAAATGATGTGGAAGCTTCTCTCTGAGTACTTCAACTTTCCCTGTTGTAATCAGCTCATGCAGCTTCTCAACGGATCGATACCCAATATCATAGGTTGGCTGGTCTATCGTCGTTAGCTTAGGTATAAACATCTGAGCCATTCGGATATTGTCAAAACCTACGACGGACATTTGCTCAGGTACGGACTTGCCATTGTCGCGCAAATATGAAATCGCACCCATCGCGAATTCATCTGAAGCTGCAAAAACGGCCGTTAAATCGGGACAACGAGTGAACAGTCGTTCAGCTGCATCATAAGCATGCTCAAATCGATGTATTGCAAATTCAATGCAATTCTCGTTTTCTGAGAGGTTATATTCCAGAAGCGCCTTCTTAAAGCCCGTATATCGCGGCTCACCGGAGATTGTGATTCCTAAAGGAAAACCAATCATACCTATGCGGCGATGTCCTGCTTCAATTAAATGTTTGACCGCATCATACGCACCCTGCTCATCATCAATATCAACGGACGGAATATCATACTCCGGAGCATTGGTAGAAGCTAGAACGAATGGCAGACGATAGCGCTGCATCTCCTCATAATATTCTTCATGCAAAGAATCACTCGTAAATATGATGCCATCTACCTGCTTCTCAAAAAAGCTTTGCACATAAGAGATCGTCCGCTGCTTGTCGCGGTCTGTATTACAGATCATCAGACTATGGTTCAGCATAACAGCCGCATCCTGCATTCCGCGTATTAAGCCGGCATAATACGGATTTTCTATATCCGGAATCATAACGCCAAGCGTGTCTGATTTTTTGTAAATCAACCCTCTGGCAAATCCATTCGGCTGGTATTGAAGCGCCTCAATAGCTTCCAGCACCTTGATACGTTTCTCCTCCACTACGGTTTCCGGCGCATTCATGACCCGGGATACGGTGCTTATGGACACGTTAGCGTATTTTGCTACATCGCGTATAGTCGATTTCATAATGGCACGCCTTTCTTGATGAGTAAGAATCATGTAACATGCGCTTGTTTGCATTTTATTATGATGAGTCATGTTTCACATTAATGAAAGTGCTTTCTGAAAAGCTTTTCTGAAAACCTTTTCAAACGTAGTATAACTCCCTTTTACGCATAAATCAACCTAAAATTTTGCATGTTTGTCCACTTTATTTATGCCAATTGTTGCACAACTTTAGATAAGACTGCTGCTTTCGAGCTTAATAATGTGAAGCTTCATGCTGTTTATCGTAAGCAAGTGGCTAGAATTTTAAACTAAATTTCATAACCTTATATAGTCAAAAAAAAGCGTCAATCAGCGAGACTATCCTCACTGATTGACGCTCTATAGTAAATTAAACAGCGTACATACGTTCACGAAGCGCTTTAACCTCAGCACTTTCAAGGTACTCGTCATAAGTCATCATCCGGTCGATTACACCGTTCGGCGTAATTTCAACGATGCGGTTAGCGATCGTTTGTACGAACTGATGGTCATGCGAAGTGAACAAAATCGTACAATCCGTATCGGTCAGACCATTATTCAGAGCCGTAATGGATTCAAGATCCAAGTGATTCGTTGGCTCATCCAAAATAAATACGTTCGCGCCCTCAAGCATCATCTTGGAGAGCATGCAGCGAACTTTCTCGCCTCCGGACAACACGCTTGCTTTCTTCATTGCATCATCGCCCGAGAAGAGCATACGGCCAAGGAATCCGCGAATAAAGGTTTCATCCGGATCTTTCGAATATTGACGAAGCCATTCCACAAGGTTCAAATCAACACCATCAAAATATGGTGAGTTGTCTTTCGGGAAATAAGCCTGCGATGTTGTTACACCCCATGAGTAGCTGCCAGCATCCGCTTCAACTTCACCAACAAGCAATTGGAAAAGCAAAGTCTTAGGCAAGCTGTTCGGTCCAACAAATGCAACTTTATCGCCTTTATTAAGAGCGATCGTCAGATTGTCGATCACTTTCTCGCCGTCGATCGTTTTGGTCAAGCCATCAACAAGCAGGAGCTGCTTGCCCGCTTCACGCTCACCTTTGAAGAGGATAAACGGATATTTACGGTTAGATGGACGAATATCATCAAGCGAAATTTTCTCAAGAAGCTTCTGTCTCGAAGTTGCTTGTTTCGCTTTCGATTTGTTCGCACTAAAGCGTTGAATAAACGCCTGCAATTCCTTGATCTTGTCTTCCTTCTTCTTGTTCTCACCGCGCATCAACTGCAAAGCAAGTTGGCTGGATTCGTACCAGAAGTCATAGTTGCCGACATACATTTGGATTTTGCCAAAGTCGATATCCGCAATATGTGTACATACCGTATTCAGGAAGTGCCTGTCATGGCTGACTACGACAACAGTTCCTTGGTAATCGGCAAGGAAATCTTCCAACCAGCGAATGGACTCAATGTCCAAGTGGTTGGTAGGCTCATCGAGCAATAGAATGTTCGGTGTGCCAAACAATGCTTGAGCCAGCAATACGCGGACTTTCTCATTGCCGCTTAGCTCAGCCATTTTCTTATCATGCAGGTCAGGAGTAATACCAAGTCCATTTAGCATCTCTGCTGCTTCAGACTCAGCTTCCCAGCCGTTCATGTCTGCGAAGTCAGCTTCAAGCTCACCTGCTCGCATCCCGTCTTCATCAGTGAAGTCTGCTTTTGCATACAAAGCGTCCTTCTCCTTCATTACTTCATAAAGACGCTTGTGACCCATCATTACCGTCTCAAGTACAACGGACTCATCGTATTCATAATGGTTCTGCTTTAGAACGGCTAGCCGTTCACCCGGCGTTATATGCACTTCTCCGTGCGATTGCTCAACTTCACCGGATAATATTTTCAAAAATGTCGATTTGCCCGCGCCGTTAGCGCCGATCAAGCCATAACAGTTGCCTGGCGTGAACTTAATGCTAACATCTTCAAAAAGCGCCCGCTTCCCGTAACGGAGCGTTATGCCACTTGTACTAATCATTCGTTTAATCCCGTCCTTCACTACAAAATCACTTTATCTTGATCTATTATACCACAGTATGCAAGGAAACCGAACCTTCTTTTGCCTTTGCCTTAGCATTTGGATAGACAATCCAGCAACGAGGATTACTTTTAATTCATAGATCTCACGATAAAAAAACCTTCCTCCATGCGACTTTGATACAGTTGTCGCATTAGGGAAGGTTTTTAGTATTACGATATGAAGCAGTGAAGTCTTTTATTAAAAGATTAATCCCACTTCAGCTTAACTTCATTGCCCGTGCGGGATGATTCATATATTGCATCAAGAATACGGTTATTTGTATAACCCGAAAGTGCAGATGTAATCGGCTGCCTGCCTTCGCGAATGCAATCGACAAAATGGCGGCTCATTAGAATCCGATCCTCTTCACCCTCTAGCGGAGTGATGTCGCTTTCAACGACTTCATTGTTCTCATGCGTAACATACTTGCCGTTATTGCCAATGATCGCTACGCCGCCCTCTGTTCCCATCAAATGAATAAACGGATCTTCCGGCAGGAAGGCTGAATGTGCAGCCCAGCTAACCTCAAGCGACAAGGTCGCTCCATTATCAAGTTTAATAAGCGCCGAGGCAAGGTCCTCAACGTCATAATACCCGTCCCAATTTGGCGTGCCCCATGTCCCAGTACCGAGACGGTTAGGTCCAAATTCAGCATAGGTCGAGCCGTATACGGAAACAGGCTTCGGATTGCCCATGAGATAAAGCGAAAGATCAAGCATATGAACGCCGATGTCAATAAGCGGGCCGCCGCCTGCTTGGTCTTTGCGAGTGAACCACGAGCCCCAGCCGGGAATGCCTTTTTTGCGGAACCAGCCAGCTTTGGCATTATAGATATGGCCTACATCGCCGTTATCAATTCGCTGCTTAAGTGCGCGGCTTAGTCCAGTCCAGCGCATTTGATGCGACATCATTAGTATTTTACCTGATTTCTCAGCTTCCTCTACGATTAACCGCGCTGCTTCGGAATCAATGGCCATCGGTTTCTCCAGCAGAACATGCTTGCCTTGCTTCAGTGCTTCAATAGCAAGCTCGGCATGAAATTGGTTAGGCACACCAATAACAACTGCATCGATCGATGAATCCTCTAGCAGTGATTGTGGACTAGGATGAACCGTTTCAATACCGTACTCAGCAGCACGCTGCTCAGCAAGCGGAAGGTAAGCGTCCGTTACAGCAACAACATCGATACCTTCGACTTTATTGAATGTCTGCATATGTATGCTACCGATTGCACCTGCACCGATAACGCCTAGACGAATGTTTGCATGAATCATTCCTTGCTCCTCCTTATAGGTACCTTGCTTCGTAAGATAAGCTTAGATTTGCGCATGCAAACCTAAGCTCCCTAAAATTATTCCACTATGCATACTTATACTTAGCAAGTATAACGGTTTCGCTTACCTTCGTCATTGCTCGAATTTGGCAAACCTTTGTCCTCGTTTGTTATTTCCCGGACATACGCCATGTCTCGCCATGCGGCAGAACTAGAATTCGCTCGTCAGAAATACATCGTTTTCTGCGTTCAGCTTCCAAGCGATCGAGCGCTTCACGAGGCGTATCATCCGCAAGCTTAAACGCACCATAGTGCATAGGAATAAACCACTTGGCATCCAAATCATCGAAGGCTTGAAGCGCTTGCTCCGGCGTAATATGCTGCGGCGCCATGAACCATTCCGGCTCATACGCTCCAATCGGCAATAACGCTACATCAACCGGGAAGCGGCGGCCGATCTCCTTAAAGCCTTGAAAATAACCGCTGTCCCCTGCGAAATAAATAGTCGGAAAATCAGATAGGACTGGCCGCTCGACGGATGCTGCACCGCTAAAAAACGGACAACTCCGAGCAGCTGCCGGCTCGGACGCGCTTGCGATTTGCGCTCGCGACTCTGCAGCTGATTCCATTCCGTTACCAGCCGCAAAAGTATCACGAACATGGCTTACAAGCTTTTCGCTGCGTGATGCTGGACGCTCAATGACAAAGCCTCCCCAATGCGAGCTATTCGTATCCCATGGATTGCGGCGAGTCGAATGCTGCGAAGGAACGAATGTGAATTTTACGCCGTTATACATAACGGATTCCCACCAGTGCAGCTCCTTAATTCTAAGAAAGCCCTTCTTGCGAAGCTTGGCACCAAGTCCTGCAGGCACAAGCAATTGTCTAGCGCCAACCAGTCTGCGCAGCGAATTTATATTTAAATGATCATAATGAGAATGCGATATTAGCACGATATCAATAGGCGGAACGTCCTCTACCTTGATACCTGGCGCTGAAAGTCTTTTTTGAAATGCCATTTGAGTCGACCACACAGGGTCTGTAATAATGTTTAATCCGCCGAACTGAATAAAAAAAGTGGAATGCCCTACCCAAGTAATAGAAGGCCATTTTCGGTTATTTTCCAAGTATGCGATGTCAGGTTCAACATTCGGAACGGTGAATGAATAATCTTTCATTCTCAGCTTGCGAATGCGTTCCTGACGCCATCTTTTGAACTGCTTCATTGAAGTGTGCTGCTCGATAGGATCTATATTAGCAAATCGTTTTAACTTCAACCGTCCATCCCTCCTTCGCATTCATTTGTTGTTTTATTAAGATACCAAGCCAGCGGTACTCAATGCAAATATGTTATTTATGCGAAATCATCCACGCACTCGTATGACAGTCTATCCAGAAATGTGAATTAGAGACAATCTCTCGTTTCATCGTTCGCATCCTAACATAAAATCAGTTACACTTGGTTATAAAGCATTTACACATAAGATTACGCTTTCGACGCAGCATTTGTTACATAAATGAAGCAGATGAGCGTCTAAATATCAATTAGCCCAGGAGGTTTCCTTATGAAACTAATTTCAATAGAACCAACGCCGAGTCCTAATTCCATGAAGCTGAACGTCGATGAGATGCTCCCTCGCGGACGCAGACTCACCTACAAAACGAGTGAAGCTAGCGACGCTCCTGAGCTGCTTCAGCAGCTTTTGCAAATAAACGGAGTGAAAAGCTTATTCCGTACAGCTGACTTTATTGCGCTTGACCGCAAGCCCGGAGCAGATTGGGCTGCTATACTCGCTGAAGCAGGACAATTGCTGCAGAAGGTTGCTGATGGCGACAACGGCGAGGGCAGCGGGAGCGGGCCTTCAACTAGCTTTGGCGAAGCGCAGGTGCTCGTTCAAATGTATCGCGGCATTCCGATGCAGGTGCGCGTAAGAATGGGAGACATCGAGGCACGTTCAGCGCTTCCGCCACAGTTTGGCGAGGCGGTTAACCTTGCCGCTGGCTCAGGCATGATTCGCGAGCGCAAGCTGGAAGAGTTTGGCGTTCGATACGGAGAACCCGAGGAGATTGCAGCTGAAATTGTACGCGAGCTGGAAGCTTCCTATTCGAGTGAGAGATTGGATACTCTTGTACAAGCAGCTATTGAGCAAGGGAATGCTGGTGCTCAAGGCGAAGCTCCAGCTGTCGTAAGGCCAGCTCCGCTAACTTTTGAACAAGCGCAAGAGCAGTTCACCTCATCGAATTGGCAGGTTCGTTACGCAGCATTGGAGCGATATGTTTCCGCTATAGAAGGTTTGCCTTTGCTTGCACAAGCGATACAGGATGAGAACACATCCATTCGTCGTCTTGCCGTTATCTATCTTGGCGATCTGCGAGCGCCTGAAGCGCTGCCGTATTTGTTTATGGCGCTGCGTGATTCCTCAACTTCCGTTAGAAGGACGGCTGGCGATACGCTGTCTGATCTTGGTGATCCCGCTGCGGTTGGACCGATGATTGAATCGCTCCGTGACAAAAACAAGCTTGTCCGCTGGCGCGCGGCACGCTTCCTCTATGAAGCAGGAGATGAATCTGCGATCGATGCGCTGCGCGAAGCTGCTAACGATAATGAATTTGAAATTCAGCTTCAGGCCAAAATGGCGCTTGAACGTATTGAACGCGGTGAAGAAGCAGCCGGCTCTGTATGGCAGCAAATGACCGCGGCGAGAAAAAATGAGCAATAATTGACTTACTCAAATAGGAAAGGGGGTGCAGAGATGCACCCCCTTTCCTATTTGAACAAAATGAGGTGCAGCCCTCTGCACCTCATCCTATTATTTCGCATATTCCAGCTGAAGATTAACAAGAAGTGATTGATCGCCAGCATAAGGCTCATAGCTTGCCCGATAACCAACTGCTACGTTTATACGTTTGAAGGCAGCCTTTAAAGCTGCTGGGAATTGATCACCTTGCTCATATCGGAATGATAAGCTCCCTGCCTTGGAATCAAGCGCCGATTGTATAACTTGATTCAGCTGCGCTGAGCTTGATACTGTATATTCCGGTTCTAGCCAGTGCAAGCCAAGCGCGATCTTCAGCCTGCTGAAGCGGCTGCGCTCCGTTTGCGCCCCTTGCTTCTCCAGCTCACGAATCGTATCGGCATAGGAGACGTTTGCAGCAGGATAAGTTCTAGTCCACTGGTGATCAACGCGCAGTTCCTCATCCGTTCTCAAATAATAGTTATAGCGAATCGTACTCTCGCTTGGCGAAACTTTTTGTACCGTATTTTGGCTGCCTGCTGATGCTGCTGCGACCGGATCATCCCAGGTTAGATCCAAATGGTACCAAACACCGTCTACTTGCACCATATTCCATGCATGCTCGCCCGTATTCACAGTACCCTCTGCGATTAGAACCGTCAGTCCCGCTTGCTTCAGCATTTTATAGCCTAGCAATGAGTATCCTTGACACACGGTTTCTCCGAGTGTCACCGCATCATAAGCAGTGTAATGCTTCAATGTTTTATCATACTCCACATGGCTAACGACCCAGTCGTGAATGGCTTTTATTTTCTCATGCTCATTCATTCCCGGCTCTATTATAGATTGGAGCGCCTTTGCAACGGTGCGATCTACAACTGCCGTTTGTTCCAGTGTCTCGCGGTATCTGGCTTCCAGAGCAATCGTCGATTTATTTCCCCAGCTGCGAATGGTGTAGATGTAGGATTCAAGAATGTAGGCTGAATAATCATCATGCTTTAAAGCAGCACGAATGACCTCTGTCATTTTCTTCGATAGTTCCTGCTTGTCCCCCGTGTATGTCACTGAAAACCGCTCAGACCTGGCTTTGAAATGTTTAGCAAGCTCGAGCTCCAAGCGCTCCATCTTATTCGTTTCATCCAAGGCGGCCACCTCCTCCGACTCTGCTGCCGCCGGAAATAAATCCAGCTTGAGGTCAAGACAAAATGCAGCTACTACGATAACGACAACCACCAACAATTTAGAAGCTACTCTACGCATTCGAACCTCCTTAACAATAAGTGAAAGAAAGCAACCATTTATCGGAAACTTCTTCACATTTATATTTTCAACTAAAAGGGATGCCCGCTTAAAGCTAGCAGCCTTGTAATCAAACTGTAATATTTCTCTCATCTTGGTTTCATCTTATGCTTATATAATAAATTCATGACCCCCCTTTATTATATATTCTCTCTTGAAGCCTGCAGCCTCGTGCCGCGGGCTTCCTTTTTGATAGAAGCATACTCCATGGATTCCAGCAAAAAAGGGATAACCTTCTCCCAAAAGCTAGAATCTTGCTCGGAAGTGCTATGTCCTTTGGTCGATACGAACAGTGTTTGAATCAGATGATCTGGCAATTGCTCTTTCAGCTGCTTCAGATCCTCCGCACTAATAAACTCATCACCATTCGAATGAACCATCATAATCGGTGTACGGCCAATGTCGGAACTGCCGGCATGTTTAGCTATTACAGCAGGAATGCTGGCCTCTTTAAACTGCGACCACGATATGCGTGAACGAATAAGCCATATCATAGGAATCAGATAGGCTAGCGGGAAAAGCGGCAGTTTTTTGCGTCGCAATTCCGATTTCATCATCGTATCGAAATGGACGGGCATTGAATCCGTTACGACCGCTCTCACCTTCATACCTTGATCAAGGGCAAGCAGCGCTCCAAATCCGCCAAGGGAATGACCTAGTATGGCAATTCGGTCTGGATCAACACCTGGCAAACTTTTGGCTGTTTCAAGAGCAGCGAGCACATCATCCCGAAACATGAGCGCGGAAGGCGCAGAAATCGAATCGCTGTTGCCGTGGCTGCGTGCATCATACATCAATATAGCGAACCCTGCTTCATAAATCGGACGCGTATACCTAAGCACTCTCGTCCGATTCGATCCCCAGCCATGCGCAATAATAATAAGAGGCGCAAGTCCATCCTTTAACAAGTTGTTGGAAGCAGGCTGAAGGAGCCAGCCTTCCAGCTTAGAGCCATAATTAGTGAACGTTAAGGATTGCCACTGCGTGTCGACAATAGGAGTCTCCGCATTCATAATCTTTCGAGGCTTCTGGCTGCGCGCGCCCATTTGCCAGATTAGCGCAGCAAGCAGCAAAACAATAATAAAGAAGATGATAACGATCCATAAGACAACGTCCATGAGATAACCTCCTTGCTCTATAACTTGCTTACGATATCTACGAATTGCCGCGCTCGTTCCGTTACTTGAGCGAATTTCCCCTCGCGAACCCATTCCAAATTAACGAGCTTGCTGCCCATTCCAACAGCATTTGCTCCTGCTTTAAAATAATCTGCAATATTATGTAAATCCACTCCGCCAGTAGCGATCATCGGAATATCGTTTAATGGTCCGCGAATTTCCTGCAAGTAACCTATGCCGAGCGTGCCCATTGGAAAAATTTTCACAGCATCCGCTCCTGCCTTCCAAGCTTTCACAATTTCAGTCGGTGTCATAACACCGGGCCATACGGAGAGGCCGTGCTCGCGGCCATATTCAATAACTTCCTCATCTAGATTAGGCGATATGAGATATTGGGCACCTGCCGCCACAGCCTCCTTAGCAAGGTCTACATCCGTTACTGTGCCGGCGCCTACTGCAGCCTTTCCATCAAACTTCGAACGCCAACGCTCTATCATAGCCACTGCTCCGTCCGTGTTCATCGTAATCTCCATCATATGAATGCCGCCATCTATTAAAGCCTGCGCTGTATCATCTGCATGCCGATCTTCAATTCCTCGTAAAATGGCTACGATTTTGTGCTGCAAGAGCAGCTCCAGCATATTGCTCATTTGCTTCTCCTCCGACTCTTATAATCATTTATTCCCAAAATTGCTTTAAAATGCGCAAAAATAAATTCGGAAACGGCAGCGTGTCCATATCTTCCTTTGAAATCCATCGGTAAGTGCCCGGCTGCTCCTTATGTTCCTCAGTAGAAACATCTATAGCTGCCGCCTTTTGATTCACTTCATAAGAGGACGCTGCCTCCGCAGCAATAGCTGCGTTGTCCGATGCAACTGCGATGTCTGCGTCTACAGCTGAATAAGATGTTTCACCCAAATCGGCTAAATAAAAACGCATTTTCCAATGAATATGACTAAAAATATGATCAGCATCTGTAAACCAGCTGCGCGGACGAATAAGAAGTCCTGTGTCCTCATCAAGCATGCGGCTGATCATCTCGGCGAGCTCGCCCTGCTCCTTCGGCGCTGTTTCATCCAGCCAGTTCACCTTATCCGGCGGCAGCAGCAAATGAGGAAGCTCCCACATTTGGGCTAGAAGGCCTGTAGCTGGACGCTGCCTTACGAGCACTTTGCCGGCATTTTCTCCGCTGCCAACAACGATCGCTGCCGCCCTAAACTCTGGACGAGGAGGCTTAGCCTTCGTCTTGATCGGCAATTCTATCTCTCTGCCTGCTAGCCTCGCCTCACAATGCTCCATGACAGGGCAAGGCAAACAGCTTGGCGATTTGGGCGTACATACGAGAGCACCAAGCTCCATCAGCGCTTGATTGAAGTCACCAGCAGCACCTTCAGGAATCAGCGAAGCAGCCAGCTTCTCAATGCCTACTCGCGTAGAAGCTTTTGCGATATCATCCTCCAAGCAAAAAAATCGCGAGAGCACACGCATCACATTACCATCCACTGCCGGCTCTGGACGATTAAATGCGATGCTCATAATAGCTCCGCTAGTATAAGGGCCAACGCCCTTCAATCCAGCAACGGACGCTTTATCATCTGGGACAATTCCCCCATAACGCTGAGCGACCTCTTTGGCACCTGCCTGCAAATTGCGGGCACGCGAGTAGTAGCCGAGTCCTTCCCAGCTTTTGAGCACTTCCTCCTCAGGAGCTTCAGCAAGCGCTCGCACGGTGGGGAATTTACTCATAAATTGGTTGTAATATGGAATGACAGTGTCTACCCTCGTCTGCTGCAGCATAATTTCGGATACCCATACCCGGTAAGGATCTTTATTAATCCGCCATGGCAAATCGCGTTTGATAAGCCGATACCAATTTAGCAGCTCTGTACTAAAATATGTCTTTACATCTATTTCTCCCATTAGCTTTTCTCCTCGTTCATTCTTGTTGTAAGCGTCTTTCGATTGGTTCCGGTATTTTTTCCAATCCGTCTATACTGAACCGGCGTGATGCCTGTATATCTTTTGAACAGCCGAGATAAATAATGATTTTGCATGCCAACCTGCTTCGCAACAACCGCTACAGGAAGCTCCGTTTCCATAAGCAGCTGCTTAGCGATCGCGATGCGGCGATTCGTCACATATTGGATCGGCGAACAGCCCATGATGTTTTTGAAGGATGTAATGAAATAGTTTGGATGAAGAAAAGCAAACTTAGCTAGCTCCTCAATTTGTATATTCTGATGCAAATTTGCTTCAATATAGGCGAGCACTTCATTCCATTTTACCTCAAAATCCGATTGCTGGAATGTTGTTCTCTGCACATGGCTTTCTTCTAAATAATAGGCAAGCAGCTCCAGCAGCACCGACTTTAACCGCAGCTCTCGTGTAATCGATTTACGATGCTGATATTCGTTCATTTTTATAAAAAGGTTCTTCATCATTTCTTTGTCTTTCACATAAACAAATGGCGGAAGCTGCAGCGCATTTATAACTTGAAAATCGCTAAGCTCCAAACGGAAATGGCACCAATAAAGCCCAAGCTTTTCATTTCCCTCTGTACCAAAAGATTGTTTTGTACCCGCCGGCAAAAAATAGAGAGTGCCCGGCTGTACGAAATAAGTGTCATTTTGTATGTTAAGCCGGGCTTCTCCCTTGACTGTATAACCGAAACGGAAAAAATCCGGCTCGGTTTTCTGCTCGAACCAGCCCGGTTCAAATTCGTTATAGGCAGTCATAATAACCTCGGCTTGAATGTTGTTCAACTGATTTTGCAAAATACTTTCTATTGTCGGTTTCATGAATTCTCCTATAAGTAAAACTGAGATATAATAGTTATATCTTCTCTCTAGTGGTTAACATCTTCTCTATTATACGAACTAACGATTCAAATTCATATGGAAGTCTTATGAAGACCCTGAACAAGACCGAATCTTCTATAATAAACAATTAATGAAAGGATTGCTATATATGAATCGAAACCGAGGTTTTTCTATCGCAATAACATTCTTTTTAGCTGTAATACTGCTAGCGGGCTGTGGAGGCAAGGAGAACAGCTCGACTGAGAAAACCAACGCGCTGATTGGGCCGGAGGAAGTGATTTCGGTTTATAAGGCCAATTGCGTCAGCTGTCACGGAACCGGGCTTCAAGGCAGAGTAGGCCCGGCAACAAATCTCCAAAAAGTTGGAGAGCGCATGAGTGCTGCTGATATTACGAAACAGATTGAAGAGGGCGAAGGCTCGATGCCTGCTTTCAAAGAGCGTCTGACTGCTGAAGAAATTGCTGGGCTCGTTAATTGGTTGGCAAGCAAAAAATAACAAAGGCTTAGCGAAAAAAAAGGATGCCTGAGCAGATTATGCTGCTCAAGCATCCTTTTTTTCTTGTTCACGATCGCTTAATAGCCGATATGATGGCCGTTTATTTTTGGAGAGCTCATGAAATGAAGTGCCGCTTGGCCGGCGTAGGTCCAATGCGTTTCACCCATTTGGGGATGCATCGGAAAAAGATCACCCTGTACAAGCACTAGATCTCCGCCCCAATCGTCTGAATACAACCCGTCGAATTCAACCCATTGTCCGGTTTTAAAACGACGCTTCGTTTTTTGCAGCCGCTGCTCCTTCATTGTCGACATCCCCTCTCGACTAGCTAACTTGGTATATTACATTCCAAGTATAGTCAAAAGGTTACTCCGATATCCGTTCCGCAACAGCAAAAGCTGAAGCAAGCTTTCGCTCATGCGTAATCGTAACATGAACTCGAACAGCCTCAGGGCTAAAGCCTAGACGATTCCAAGCTGCCACCGTTAAGTTGCACTCGGGTTTGCCGCAGCTTCCTCGCAATATTTCAATGTCTGTGAATCCTAATATATTCCCTATTCCACAGCCAAAAGCTTTCACAACCGCTTCCTTCGCAGCGAACCGGCCAGCCGTAAACTGATAAAGCCGCTCGCCTGTATACTCCGAAGCCAGCTCTCGCTCGCCCGCAGACAGCACCCGCTCCAAAAACCTTCTGCCTGTGCGGCCATCCACTATTTTCGCGATTCTTGTAATATCTGATAAATCATGTCCGATGCCGATGATCATGCTAACACCCGCCTTTTCCCTGATGGTGAGATTAGCAGAAGCATGAAGCGAAGTCAAGCATGGACGTGACTTTCACACTTATTTTGACGTAACAACTATTCCGTCAGAGAGTCGCCTATCGCTCGCTCATAATGGAAGTTGTTTCCTTTCTCGTCTTTTACATCTACTGTAATTAACCCTTTTTTCTGATTATCGATAAACTCACCTGATGAACGATACGTATATTTCGTAAAGCCTGGAAATTCAAACATCTCTTCCCCCATCGGCTGCAATTCCAACGGAATCACGATTTGGTTTCCTTGCTCGGTTTCCTTTTCCGCTTCCGCTTGATTCGAGTCTATCTTAACAGCTACTTCCGCGGATAAAGGCGTTCCCTGATCTTCAGGAAGCCACAAATCAAGGCGTACAGCCTGATCCCCAGTCTGATCATTCTCCGAAATACGCAAACTCATATGCGCCTGCTCACCCATCACATGCCAATAAATCGGTTCAGCCAGCTTCGACTCCACGCGCGCTTCCGGCGGAGAAGTTGTAGACAACCAGCCTGCCAGCACGAATAGAGCAACAGCAAGCAGCATCTCAATTCGGATGCCAACCAGCAAACCTCTTGCTGCGCTCGCTTTCGCGATTTGCGGCATGAATACGAGCTTATGAAGTGCTGCAATGACGACGACAAGCAGCATGAGAATGGTTTTGGCGAGGATTAGCTTGCCATACGCTGTAGTGAACAATTGTCCCCATTCTGAGAGCCTAGCAGCCGAAAGCCAGATTCCGCTAATCAAAATAACGATCATGCTTGGCAGCGCCCACTTTGCGAAACGCACAGCCGCTTGGTTCAAGTGCTCCACAGCATTTCTATCGAAAGTTAATGACAGCAAACCCGCAAGGCCGCCAAACCATATTGCGGCAGCAGACATATGGACTGTATGGGTCACTATTCCAAATACGACATCGGTTAAAGCAGCATTCGCATGGCCTGTGAGCGGGAAGCTCACTATCAATGCCGCTGCAGCTATCCATTTAATCATATTCGCCCATCGTCTCTCCCGAATAGGGGCAAATGCGAGAAGAAGAGCGATTAAAGCAAGCCCAACCCTTAACGTCGCTATCTTTCCGATCATTGTTCCATTAGCTAGTGCATAGATGGATACACCGCCGAATTGGTCTGCAAGCATCGACAAGCGAAGCAATCCGGAAACCAGCCAAATAAGCGCCGCAGCTCCCATCACTAGTCTCTCGGCTCGGACGGAGAAACCAAAGGGTGCCTTAGATTCATCATCTCTCCAGATGGCATATCGGAAGAACAGTATTCCAGCGAGAACAACCGCCGTCAAAATATCGAGTATGCGCATCAGCACCATGAAGCCTTGGCCACCTGCATGATCGTGCTCGGCCTCTCCAGCGCTGCTGTCGCCGCTGTGATTGCTATGGCTGCTGTGATCATTAGCCGTATCCTGTTCGATCAGCGGGGCAGCATTATCATCTTCCACAGCATCCGCATCAACATCTTTTGTATTTGTATTTGAATCCGGCTCCGCTGTCACCACCTCTTCACTGCTTGAAATCGTGGGAGACGGGGTAGCGACCGTCCCTTCACTGACTTCTATAGACTTTGCAGTCGGAGTGGGCGATGTAGATGGCGTAGGCGTTATATCCGGCTTCTTTGTAGGCTTAGGTTTATTTGTGGACTCTGGACTCTTTGTAATTACTGGTTTGTCAGTCACTTTTGCTTCATTTCCAGAGCTGTTCCCTGTATTACCAGCAGAAGCACCGTCCAGTGAAACCGTATCATCCGGTTTCACAGCCTCAAGCTTCACGCCTACCGCAAATTTAAAGGAACCGTCTGTTATATGAGAATCAAGCGATAACACCTGCCAGCTTACTTCATAAATGCCCTTATCCAGCTTAGGAATGGTATAAACAAGCGTAAGATCATCATCACTGCTTAACTTGCCAGTAATGTCAGTGCCGCTACTGCTTTTTAGTGAAATATTACTTAGCTTCGTATCGATTTTCTCTGTAAATTTTATTCGAATGGCGGGCGGAGCTTCCGCCAGCTCCGCATCCCCATAAGGTGTCGATTGCGCAATATAGGCATGCGCCGAGACGAAGCTCGGCAGGCATGCCCATATTATTACTATTGCAACTATCAATCTTATTTTTTTCATCTGCAATCCTTATTTCGTGTAAATGGCGACAGCTGCTTGATTACCGCCTACGGCAGGGAAGTATTCAACAGAAGCACCAGCTGCCTCAGCTGCGGAACGAAGGGTTACTGCACCTGTGCCTTTATATGCTGCGTCTACGTATTGCTTAATAAACGCTGCATCTACTTTCGTCGTACCATTTGAAACGGTCAAACTGCTTACAGCTACTACGTTTCCGTTTACGTAAATATGTGGTTTAGCAGACACGGCGCTGCCTGGGAGCTTCACTGATTTATTTTGAACCGTGAAAGTCATTGTAGCTTCGTAATTGGTTGCGCTGTATTCGCCTTCCTTAGCTTCCGTAGTGCTTGGCTTCGCACGTACTAAGTAATAATCGGCAGCACCCGTCGTAAATGAAACCACGCCCTTATCATCGGTCTTCAGCTCCACTGCTTCAGAATTGCTTCGACGAATAATATCAACCGATGTGTTGGTAAGCGGTTTTCCCTTTAGAAGCAGCTCAATCGACACTTTTTCACCCGGTGTAACTGCAGCAGGATTGAACAAAGGGATGAGCTCCGCTCTATCCGGGCTTACTTCCTTAGAGAAACCTGTAAGTGCTTTAACCCGCTCAATGACAGGAATATCGCTAATCGCTACGAATGATTTGGCACTGCGCAGCGTACGAGTAGCAGCGTCTGCACCTTTGTACACGCTGTCTGCTTCGGTTGATATAATGTACGCGCCTGGAACATTTGATTTAAATGACGCAACAAAGTAATTATTTAGCGCTGGCGTTGTTTCCGTAGCCGGCTCTCCAGTATAGAAACGAGTGCCTGTAATATCTGACTTTTGCCCTGCCGGCGTAGTCACATATACTTTTGAAGTGCTGCCCCACTGTCCTTCCAAGCGGTAGCTCTTGTGCTCGTTGGAGTGGTTTCCATACATAAGCTCAACATAGGAAACTTGACCCGGCGCTACGATTGGTGCACTCGTCTGAGACCAACCGTCATGCGCGAATACTGGAGCCGCCGCTCCTAATGTCAACACAGCTGCCAGTGCGACACCTGCGATTTTTTTCTTAAGCTTCATAAAAATACCCCCATCGATTTGGATTCACTGTCCAAATTGTATCAATGGGGGAGCTGTATCACATGACTCGTTAGAGCTATATAGTGGTGAAAGATATGTGAATCATGACTATGCAATTATGGAAAATGAAGCTTGCCTTCCGTCTTTAACAATACGCAACTCGTTTAAATTCTATATTCACTAAAATCAACCGAAAGGCCATTGATCAATTTTTCAATGCTGCCTGTTCCATCCACATTTAGCTCAAGTACGCTTTTATCATGGCTCACATACTTCACACTAAGCCTTTCCTCAGCAGACCAAGCTGGCCTATTGTTTTTTGCCTGTTCCACAAATGCCTCATAGCTGCTTATGCCTTTCTTCAACGCATCGTAACGGCTGATTACTTCGACAATTACGCCGTTTTCTGAGCCTTTGCTTGTCACGATAGAGCGATCCGAACGATGTTCCAGATCATAAGGCTGCATGACATAAATCGCCAAAAACACATTCTCTGTCTGACCAACAAGCATGCCCGGCTCTTGCAGCCAATCCATACATGGCAATAACCCGATAATCGTATTGTCTTTGTCAGATGGAATCGGATATAAAGCCATTATTGTGTTTTTATAATAGAGAACTTCCGTAAACTCGGTTTGATGCCGCAAATCTTCAACCGCATTCGCCTCTGCCGGATGGAAGAAGTAGAGTTGATTCACGCCGTTTTGCAGTCCCAATGGCAAAGAAATATCCCAGCGATGCTGCTCATTGTCAAACTCCGAGAATCGCTCCCACATTCCGCCCGCTGCAAAATCCGAAGTAATGTAAGCATAGCTGTGAAGCATGCTTGCTCCTTCATCCGTAAGCTTCGTAATCGCCTTTTTCACCTCAGTTGGCTCACTTCGATTAAGCGCCGTACGACGAGCTGTTTCAGGCGCCTCGTAAAATAAAAATCCTGCATACTCCGTCCGCGGCATTTGCTCTGGAAGCTCGAAATCACCGAATTGCACATAATCATGCAGAACATTGCTATCAAGCGGAATGTCATGCTTCTGACCGCGGCAATGAGCTCCGACAAAGGCGCCTTTCAAGTAGAATGCAGCTCGCTCATTCCAGAGAAAATCAAGCATATCGGCGAGCTCTTGTTTAATGGCTGCGTCCTCTATTTCGTACCAAGCACAAGTGAATGCCTGCACCCAATGCCAGAACCAAGGCAAGCTGTTGTATTCGGACATGCCATACTTGCGGATATGGGCTAATGTAAGCTGAAGATTGCTGCGACCATCCTCCAGCAAATCAGCATCGGCAAACATCTGTCCAAAAATCAGCTTTGCAGCTGTATATTTTGCATCATGATGACCAAATACATTTTTATGATGGAAGAAGCCGCTTCGATAAATATGGATAAAGGCAGTATCAAATGCTTGGACTAGCTGTTCGTCAAAAAACGTCCTATAGCGGCTCGCAAAAAATGCCATCAAGCTCCCCATCAGCTCCACGGGCAACGTATTTGGCTTGGAGTCCTTCGGAACATCCTCTAGTCTAAGCGGCCAATGTCCATAAGTATCGCTTTCTACAGCCTGATCTTGCAGCGCGAGCACCTCTAGGAGCACAGATCCCGCAGTTCGTTTAGCAGCCTCTCTTTCAAACGGCAGCTGCTCTGATTCATCAACTGCAGCTGCAAACAAATAGGAAGCATAATAAAAGTTATCGCGTAAATCGTGGTGGAACCATAAACCGCTGCTTAATAATGGCTGGTTATGGGCTGCAATTGCTATTTTTTGAATAATCTCTTTTTGCTTAGCTGTAAAGCTCATTATACGAATCTCCTCAATTTACCTTTTTTCTTCTAATCATATATAATTTGAATAATAAGAGATACCACTTCATTATTTTTTTAGTTCAAAACTACAATCATTTTTTCGAATAAGGAGGACATTTTATGTTCAGAAAAAAAATCCCTCGTTAATCTCGTGGTCCGCCTCGCTTCCTCTCTTTAAACTATCCAGCTTATATAAATGGAGAGGATGATGGCAATGTGGCCAAAAATCGTTGATTGGAAAGAGCTGCGCTTTGGCGTGGAAATTGAGTTTGTAGGCGGAAATCCAGAAAGCTTGGAGCTGCTGCCTGGTTGGGTTATTTCTTTGGATGAGCGGCAAATTGATGCAGAAGGTATGGAATCAGGCAGTGAGCTTAAGCCTCCTCCGATCTTGTGGGAAGAGCGTGAGCAAATTCAAATCATGTTAAACAGGCTGAGGGAACAAGGAGCAACAGCTAATTGGAGCTGCGGACTCCATGTTCATATCGGTCTCGAACCGTGGGGAGAAGATGCTGTCCTCCCGCTTATAGACGCCGCACTGGAATATCAACAAACGATCCAAGCGTTATTGAATACGAGCGAGCACCGACTGCTGTTCTGCCCGCCCGTTACTCCGGACATGCGAGAGAGCTATATTAAAAATCCAAGCGATGAAGCCGTTCTCCATGAAGGTCGTCCGCAATCTCATCGTTGTGGAATAAACACAGCGGCTTGGTTTGATATAGGCACGGTGGAAATTCGTTATGCAAATGGCTCGGTGTGTGATGAAGAAATTCTTCGTACCATTGAGCTGTGCTTGCGATTCGTAGCAGCGATAGGTGCCGGCCGTAAGCTTTCCACCGATCCCCTAAAAATGGCTCTTGAGCTTGAAGCACCTATTGATGGTTATCCTTCAGATTTATCACCGCCACAATGGTATCAAGAAAGGTGCTGGCTGGAGGAAGCTCTCATTCCTATCTTGACGCCGCTGGCAGCCGAACTTGTACCGGGTGGAGAAATTCATCATATCGTACCTGTTCAAGATGGTATTATGGTTGTTATTGAGAAATCTGGAGAACACCTATTTAAATTTGTGCTAAAGCCTGCTGCTGAGAGCTGGACAGTTGTACGTCAAGTTGAATCATAAATCAAAAACCCTTCCGCCGCATTTCGGTGGAAGGGTCTTCTTATTTTTTAAAAATAAAATATCGATCAACAACTATGGCAAACATAATGCCCACGCTGTACCTGATCAAATCCACGGTCAAAAAACCGCTCCCGAGCACTAAAGCTCCAATAAATGTCCTGCGAATCTCATTGATCCAATCTGCCTGGTAGAGCTGACTAAACTCGATGCCAAAACAAAAGATGAGGCTAGCGCCAGCAGCCCAAAACAAGTTTTTGTGCACAACTATAGTACGGAAGCCATAATAAATCATACATGCCCAAAGCGCATCGCCAAAATGCTCTGCAGCAAACTCAGGCAGCGAATCTGCAAAGCTCCTTGAACTGTAGCCAAGCACCATCGTTATAACAACCGCAATCGCGTATCGTATTCTCGGTTTCATTTGAAAATCACCTGCTTAAACGATTTTGCAGATCGCTTTGGATTTGGCTGTGGATCTTGACCCAGTCCAAGCTGCTTTTATTAAACAGCATTTTATCGATCGGCAGCTCGTTTAGTATCGCTAATTCATAAGCCTTTCGCAGCTCAAGCACCTCGAGAAGACCTTGAGTTCCCTTGAGCCCTTTACTTTTGCCGTAGCCCTGCTCCGTGTAATACCAAGTAATAAAGTTTAGCCATTCTGTTGGCCGTTCAGCAATTATTGCAGGAAATGCATGTTTAAAGTCATCCTGATACAAATAGAACAACACCGGATTTAGCTGCTTAATCAAGCGGTTCAGTTCATGAATGTAGGTCGTTATTTCAACCTCGGAACAATTGTCTCGTACAAGCATGACGGTTAACGGATTTTGCAAAAAACAGCATTCCAATATGTACACTTCATCTTCGTTAATAGCCTGTCTCGAAAAATCGCTCCACTTTTCAAAAATGAGCTGCTGATGCCTCTCCAAAGGGAGGTTATATACATCATAATCCCCGAAATATTCACTATTAATCGAATCTGTTTCCTTTAGCAGCTTCCCGTAATATACGATATACCCGTCAGCCTTAGCTTCGGAATGCTTAATGATTAACTGCTGTTGCTCCGTATACTTTTGCAGCATTTGCTTATATTGTTCTTCTGTAAAATAAGCGGCGGAATCATAATCGGCTGGGTGCTCCAAATCCCCCTCCAAAAACAAGCGATTGGCAATATTCTGTTCATCTAATAGCTGTTTTATATAACGTGCCGTACTCGTTTTTCCTGATCCGGGCAATCCTTCAACAAGGATTAACTTCGTATTATTCATGGCATTCAGCTCCTTTCACAACTACTATATTCTATCTCCCATCCGTTTCTCCTCCATCATTGGCGTCCGCTTAGCTATTCAAATGCTAGTCCACTGCAACAAAAAAAGACTGTCCCCTGCCGATTTCTCGGTTCAAGGGACAGTCTTTGTATTGCTCGAAGCTTAAGGCAGCTCATTAAATACCCGGAATCGGGGAGCGCTTATGCTCGGTTTTCAAATATTGCTTTTCAAGCTTCTCGCGAGCCTCTTCGCTAATGGACTTGCCTTCAAGATAGTCACTGTTATCACCGTAAGTGATGCCTAGCTCGCCCTCGTCGGTTTGTCCGTCCCATAGGCCTGCCGTTGGCGCTTTGTCGAGCACGCTTTGCGGTACGCCGATATGAGAGGCCAGCTCACGAACCTGCCGTTTGTTAAGCGTACTAAGCGGAGTAACATCTACCGCTCCGTCGCCCCATTTCGTGTAAAAGCCTGTAATCGCTTCAGATGCATGATCTGTACCAACGACTAACAGATTAAGGTCGAATGCAAGCGCGTATTGCATAACCATCCGCGTTCTTGCTTTCACGTTGCCTTTGCCGCCGCGGCTCAAATGACGCGGAATGCCTAACGACTTAAAGCTATGCTCTACTTCAATCGCGATTTCATCCACAGCTTCTTCAATATTCGTCTCCGCGCGGTGCTTTAGCTGGAACGCTTCCGCTACTGCATAACTATCCGCAATATCGGATTGCTCGCCATAAGGCTGAAATACGCCAAGCGTCATATACTCGCGGCCTGTTTCAGCGCTAAGCTCATCTGTTGCCCGCTTGCAAAGACCCGCTGCGACTGCGCTGTCAATTCCGCCGCTAATCGCAATAAGCAAACCCGTTGTTCCCGAGTTCGTTACGTATTCCTTCAAGAAATCAACCCGTTTGCGAATTTCCTGCTCCGGATCGATTTGCGGCTTAACGCCAAGTCTTTGAATAATGGATTGTTGTAAGCTCATAGTTACCTTCCTAATTAGCGGCAAAACCGATCGAAAGCGTCTGTCAGATCGGCTGCAATATCCGATGCGGAACGATTTTCGATCTGGTGGCGCTCGATAAAGTGTACTAGCTCTCCATCCTTCAACAAAGCGATTGAAGGGGAAGATGGCGGATATGGAGCGAAAAACTCACGAGCTTTTGCTGTTGCTTCTTTATCTTGTCCTGCAAATACAGTGTATAAATGATCAGGAGTAATATCGTGTTGAAGCGCATCAGCCACGCCTGGACGACATTGACCTGCTGCACATCCGCAAACGGAATTGATAACAACAAGCGCCGTACCTTTTGCATTTGGCAATTTTTCTTCTACTTCTTCAGGTGTGCGAAGCTCCTGAATACCAATTCGAGTAAGATCGTCTCTCATAGGCTGCACCATATCTAACATGTATCGTTCGAATGACATCGACATCGAAACACACTCCTTTAATTACTTTATTTTAGCTACTATTATACCTTCCGTAGTCAAAATAAAGCAACCGGAGCGCTCGCACTCCGGCTGTTCTTTTTCAGCTTAAACAGGAGCGTCTTTCGGCTTGTCCAAACCATATGACGCATTTTTGTCAGGATGAGTAAATATGCCTCCTTGCGGCTGAAGGCCCTCCTCAAAAATATCCCGATTTTCAGCGGTTAAAAAACCTACATCCTTAAAAGGATGCACCCATTCATCGCCAGCCATCACAGCTGGATCTGTTTCCTCGCTCCACTGCGACAATGGTGAATCCGGAGACTCATATTCATGATCGCCTATAACGATGCCGTGTGAGTTCACAAACGGCGCACGGCTTCCTCGCCCTTCGCGAAACTGAGGCAGAAATTCGATTTCAAAAGGATCTAATGCGGGATCATCTTTAAGCATTTCATCTTCATTCTTGTGCTCATGATCTGGCATATGAACACCTCCGCGCTAAATTGAAGGACGATTAGGTCCATCAAGCTTTTTGTCAAAACCAGCGGATTCGGGTGATTTGCTGTCAGCAGCCGTATTATTTTTAGCCTGCTTCGCTTGCTCAGTCGAACGATCTTTTTCCTCATTATGCTGCGTCATTGTGAGCGCTCCTCTCGTCATAAAATGTAACCGCAATTGCCGGTTATCTTTCAGAGGTAGTATGCTCAGCTGGCGCTTTCCTTATAAATCCTGTGATAAACGAACCATATCAACAACCTGTATTCCGTTCTCATAAATCGCTTCCGGATAATGTCTAACAAAGAAGTCACGGTCAATACTCGTCATTCGAAAGCCGCATTTCTGATACAATGCAAGCTGGCTGACCCCTGAATTGCCCGTTCCAATTTCAATCGTTTTGTAGCCTAGAAGCTTTGCATATGAAATCGCATAAAGTACCATTTGCTTTCCAAGCCCTTGACCTTGCTCTGGCTCCGCTACTGCTACATTTACGATCTCGATCGTCTCTGGCCTGGTTGGCAGCAGTACAAATACTGCAATAATTTCATTGCTTATAACACCTACAAAAACTTCCCCGCGTTTTATGTATTCTTCTACGAGCTTAATCGAAGGATCTGCTAACAAGAGCAGTTCCATTGGGGGTAGTTCGTTTGCTAACAACTTACGTATTTCCATTTCCACTCTAATATGCTCCTTCATTCAACTCGCGCGTTCCTCCGGCACTGTGAAAGTAACGATAAATGCTGTACCTTCACCTTCCTTCGACTCTACGTCAATTCGGCCATTATGGCGCTCAGCGATGCTTAAGCATAACGGAAGGCCAAGGCCCGTTCCTTGCGTCTTCGTCGAGAAAAAAGGCTCGAACAAATGCTGCATTTGCTCTGGAGGTATACCGACACCCTGATCGGCAATCCGCAGCTCAATTTTATTCCCATTATTACGAGTACTAATATGTAATGAGCCTTTATTGTCCATAGCTTCCATTCCGTTACGGGCAATATTAAGAAAAAGCTGCTTAATCTCTCTGTCGTTCATCATAATTAAAGGAATATCTTCGCAAAGGCTCACTTCAATAGATTGGCCTCGCAAATTCGCATCCGCACTAAGCAGCGGTATAAGTTCATTAACAACATCATGCAGCGAAGTCAGCTCCATGGCTAGTTCCCTATTTTGAGCAAGCGATAGAAAATCACTAATAATCATATTCGCACGATCCAGCTCATCGATCACAATCTGAAAGTATTCCTCTTGATTTTTTGGACTGCGCTCCTGAATCAATTGGACAAAGCCGCGAATAACCGCCATCGGATTGCGTATTTCATGAGTGATGCTTGCTGCCATTTGACCTATCAGGCTTAATCGTTCCATTCGCCCAACCTCACTCTGAAGTTGACGAAGCTCCGTTACATCCTGAACGATAAGTGATGCGCCTGCATTTTCAGCATTAACCGATGTACGCATCGAAATAGTTGACAAGAGCAGCATTTTATCGCCGCTAACGTACGGAACGAGAGTGTTCTTCCTGCCGTTTAACGCCTGAGAAAGCAGATTTATGCAGACATCGCCATGTCCGTCCTGAAAAATAAGCGGGAAGGCGACGCCTAGCAAATCCTTCACTTCCGAATCCTTTGAAGGAAGACTGAGAACTGTTTTGGCTATATCATTAAAATGTGTGATTTTCCCTTCACGATCAACAATGACTACCCCAAATGAAGTCTCATCTATAAATTGCTGAAGCTTCTCCACTTCATTGCTATAATTAACCGACATTCGTTTCACTTCATCATAGAGCTGCTGCTTCTCTTTAACATTTTCGATCATAAAGATAGAGAGCCAGGTTGCCATTAATGATGCACAAACAGAGATCAACTGCACGTAAATCATCACATTCGACCACCAAATACCATTAAATAACATAATTCCAGTAACGGAAATAATGTAGTATAGAATCAAAATGGACATGATCACTAAGCCCCTGCGTTTTTTCTGTTCTTTGCCTAAAACAGAGGTACGCTGGAAAGATGGAATCGCATACAACATCAGCGGGACAAAACCAATGACAAAAATAATAAAGTTAATGACTTCCAAGCTGCCTTCGAGCATAGATACTCTTACTGCAATGTAGATGACAGTTAAGACGGCTAATGTAGGCACGCCTCCATAGAGAGAACCTATTACATAAGGAATGAGACGAAAATCGACTTCATAACCTAATAAATCAGGAGCAGTCACCATACACAATACCATCGATCCACCGCAAAATAGGCTCATAAAAATAGGTATTCCCTTCCATCTTTGGTCTTTGTCGTACCAAAGCTGAAAGGCGAAAACAGGCAATAAGGACACAATGAATTGTAAGAGCAATTCCTTTAACACAGACGTCACGTCCGATCCCCCTACTACGCTCTGAATCTATTCCATATTATGTTTTTTACGTAAAATAGCTTTGTATTTGAATCCATCTATTAATCCGATTAAAACATAAAATACCTCTATTTACAATTGTTCTTCTAACCAATCAATTAGCTCTTGAACAGCCTCTTTCCCCTCCACGTCATTGTGCAACTCATGATACCCGCCATCCCAGCGTCTAAAATAACATTGGTCTCCGATTCGCTCAGCAACAAGCGCGCTTGCTTCAAAGGATGTTACGCGATCTGAAGTGCCGTGCATAAGCAGCAGCGGGACCTGCAGGCTGGATGCATGAGCGATCGCCCACTCGCCGGCAGCGGTAATCTCCATATAGGTTTGGAGTGTAATTTTGGTATGACATAAAGGATCTTCCACGATTGGCGCAGCAAGGTCATAGCCAGGACGAAATAAATCGGCAGGATTTAAGCCTGTAGATTGGTGCATCGTCGGGACAAACGCTGCCAATTTGCGTCCAAACCACTCAACAGCTGGATGCGGTTTGAATGCAAGCCTAAGCCAAGGGCTTGTCAGTATGAGTCCACGAATTGGAGGCTGAAGTCGCAGCGCACAATTAAGCGCCACATTGCCTCCCATACTGTGGCCGTATAAGAAGATCGGCGTTCCAGGGTGCCGTTTGCCAGCCTCTTCAATCATAAGCGCTGCATCGCTTACAGCTGCGCCAAGTGAATGCAGATGCCCCCGTTTGCCTGAAGAGCGGCCATGGCCTTGCTGATCCAGCGCTATAAGTACAAAGCCAGCAGCAGTAAGCTGAGCAGCTACATGTCCATAACGATCGCCATGCTCCCCCATCCCGTGTACGAGACAGACGACAGCTTTTGTCTCTAACGTTTCTGACGTCCATTCCCGCAAAAATATTTGCGACCCCTTAGCGCCAGTTATGACCCATTCATCTCGCAGCATTCAAACGCCGCCTTTCTTTTGTGGTATTATAATACTACTAATAATATAGCAGGTGGAAAGCGATGCAATATGATGCAATTGTAATTGGTGGAGGCTCCGCGGGACTAATGGCGGGTATTGCTGCAAGCAAGGAAGGCGCTAAAGTGCTTCTCCTAGACAAAGGCGATAAATTAGGACGCAAACTCGGCATATCCGGCGGCGGCCGATGCAATGTAACGAATAATAAAGAACTGGATGAGCTGATCAAGCATATTCCCGGTAATGGGCGTTTTCTTCACAGTACATTCTCTAATTTCAACAACAAGGATATTATCGCCTTTTTTGAGAACCTTGGCATTGCTTTAAAGGAAGAGGATAACGGGCGCATGTTTCCCGTATCAGATAGAGCTAAAACGGTGGTAGATACGCTTGTTAACCAAGTACGCAAACAAGGTGTCAAAATCATACTGAACGCTCCTGTCGATCATATCATGTATGACAATGGAAGGGTCACAGGCGTGCGTACAAAAGCTGGTGAAACATTCCGTGCCCGCAGTGTCATCGTAGCTTCCGGCGGCAAGTCCGTGCCCCAGACCGGTTCAACCGGCGACGGTTATGCATGGGCAGAAAAAGCTGGACATACGATAACTGAGCTTTTTCCAACTGAGGTTCCGCTTACGTCAAATGAGCCCTTCATTGTAAGCAAGGAGCTGCAAGGGCTATCTCTAAGGGACGTTGCGCTGTCGGTTTGGAACCCGAAAGGGAAACAGATTATTGAGCATCAAGGCGATATGCTATTTACGCATTTCGGTATTTCCGGACCTATTGTGCTAAGATGCAGTCAATTTGTAGTGAAAGCTCTTAAGCAATTTAAGACGGGCAATATTGAGGTTGCGATTGACTTAGTGCCTGATAAAAGCAAAGACGAGGTCTATAAGGAAACATTGAAACTCTCCGAGCTTGAACCGAAAAAAACGATTAAAAATGTCCTTAAAGGTTATTTGCCGGAAAAAATGATACCAATCTTGCTTCAAAAGGCCGGATTGCCGGATAGCCTTACTTATGACAATATTCCAAAACAGGACTGGATAGCCCTTTCGCTGCTGATCAAACATTTTCCGATTAGAGTGTATGGCTCCTTATCCATTGAAGATGCTTTCGTAACCGGCGGAGGCATTCAGTTAAAAGAAGTCGATCCAAAGACGATGCAATCCAAGCTCATGAGCGGTTTGTTTTTTTGCGGAGAAATATTGGATATTCATGGCTACACCGGAGGCTACAACATTACTGCGGCTTTCTCCACAGGTTATACGGCAGGACTTCATGCTGTCATTCAGTAAGGATATAAAAAGGCTGTCAAACGTCGTTAAACGTTGAGACAGCCTTTTTTAATGCAATTATGTACATGAAGTACGTCTAAATTCGAACATCACCTGAAAAATGATCATACGTCCCGGGATCAGGAAGAAATTCCTCGGAATAATCCGCAGCTTCATCCCGATTGTGCAGCTCCTCAGCATCATTGCCTTGTCCATCGGTTGCAGCCCAGTCCTCATTCACAAGATGTGCCGGAATTGCAATCGCATCAAGCGAGTATGCAGTACCGGTAACTGCGTTCGCATCGATATTCGCTTGCTCGACGAGCTGCCCCCCATGTGATTGTGCAATTTCGAGTGCTGAAGTTAGATCGCTTCCTTCTAAATGAACATGCATGCTGCTTCCTTCATGAAGAACCGTCTCATATCCGAGCTCCCTCAGCGTCTCGCAAGCAAGAGCTGCACTTTGAGCATCGTTAAAATCAAACAATAAGGCTGAGTTCGTAGACAATAGCGATCATCCTTTCTAACGTTTTGTTTAACATACCCTATTCATACAAAATCATGTAAAAAAAGAATACGGAAAGGCGTCATGATATATAATTACAAATAACTATTTTATTATGTTATGTTTTATGACATAATCATTACATAAGTGTGCAGCTAGGCTATTGATAAGGAGGATGTCATCGATGAACCATTTATTTTATTTACTTTCAGATCCTATGCTTATCGTCGAGTGGGACGAATCCCGTTGGTCTATTGTAGACGTCAATCAAGCTTTTGCAGCTTTTTCCGGTTTTAAGAAATCAGATCTTATGCTCCTCGATCCATCTACTATTATATCAACGGATGAGACAGCTCTCTCCTTTGATGAAGCCGTACATCAACTTGCTGATGAGCAAGCCCTATCACCGCTTCTTGAATGCAAGCTTGTCACGAAGTCATCGACTCCTGCAGATATACGTTTGTCCTGCCGCAAGCTCCAGCTCGAAGACCGCATTGTTTATGTCATCATTTGCAAGGATTTACGGGAAGCCAAATGGATTGACGAATATATTTTGCATCATAAAATAATGGTATCTACCGTTGTGAATGAGCGCTATAACATTATGAGCTTTAAGCATTATTACGCTCCAGTGCAGCAGCCGTCCTCTTCCTATTTAAACAAATCCATATTTGAGCTTGTTCCAGACCATGAACGAAGCAAGCTTAAGCGAGTATTAGAATATGCGAAAAACAACCGAACGGCTGAATCCGTGGACTTCCATCTTAAGCTTGGGGATCGTTGCTATAATGCTGATGCGGTTGTTCAACCGTTTTACAATGGCAATCGGACCTTAAAAAACTTTGTTGTCATATTAACCAGCCTTCATATGAATAATCAGGATGAGGACCCCTCCTACAAGCTTCGTATGCTTATGCTCAGTAAAAATATATCCGTCACTT
Source organism: Pristimantibacillus sp. Z349TD_6 (assembly GCF_056173205.1). NCBI lineage: Bacteria > Bacillati > Bacillota > Bacilli > Caryophanales > Paenibacillaceae > Pristimantibacillus (SeqCode) > Pristimantibacillus sp. Z349TD_6. The sequence goes on from NZ_CM149662.1 coordinate 6,267,788, forward strand.
CTCTCGCTCAGTCAACGCTTATCTCTCTTACGACCATTTCCAAAATACGCAATGGGAAAATAAAAAAGCCCCAGCGTCTAACGGCAGAATTGATCGCCGGAGAGCTGGGTGTTAGACCCGAAATGATATGGAGCAGCTATAAACGATAATAGCTGCTCCACGTTTTATTTACAGCTTGAATTTTTGAGCCACTTCGTTCATTTCCATTGCAATTACACTCAAGCCGTTAGCTGATGATGATATTTCCTCTGCTGAGGCATACTGCACTTCCGAGGATGCAGAAACTTCGCCGGCAATAGCGGAGGTTCTAGAGGCAATTCCTGTCATTTGGGAAATGGATGAATTGACCTCCCGCGCACTTGCTGCCAGCTGCTCCGAGGAGGACGCTGCCTCCTGAATTTTTTCAAGCACATCTCTTGAAGCATGTGCGATTTGAATGAATGCATCTCCTGCATCTGTTATGCTCGCCAGTCCTTCTATCGATTCAGCTTCACTCATTCTCATCGCCTTCACGGCAGTTTCTGTATCATTCTGAATTTCATTGATCAAATCCTGAATTTTTACAACAGATTCCGCTGACTGTGTAGAGAGCTTGCGCACTTCTTCCGCTACAACCGCGAAGCCCCTTCCATGCTCTCCCGCTCTTGCCGCCTCAATCGCAGCGTTCAGCGCCAGCAGATTTGTCTGCTTTGAAATATTTCCAATCAGCTCAGATATGGCTCCAATATTTCGGGTATGCGCTGCGAGCTGCTGTACTTGCTCAGCTGACTGGCGTACTGCCATATCAATCAACGTCATCTTGTTAACCACCGTCTCAATTAACTCGCCGCCCGTCCGTGAACGATCTACCGCAGCGACTGACAGTTCAGATACATAGGAACTTGCTGCTGCAATCTGCTGTACACCAAGAGCCATTTCTTCTGAGGCGCGGCTTATATCTAGAAAGCTATGCAGCTGCTCCTGCGAGCCTGCGGCTACCTCTCGAAAACTGTTCATTGCATGCTGCGCCGAGTTGCGATTTTGCTCTGAAATAGCCAGCATCTCTTCTGATGAAGCGGTTATGTTCATCGAAGCATGCTGTACGCTCGTAATGGCAGAACGGAGAGAGGCAAGCATTTCAGCGGAAGCACTGACCATATCTCCAATTTCATCACGATTTTTCACTTTCGGGACAATAGCGGATAAATTTCCTTGAGCTACCTCCGAAAGGACTTGCGCCGTTTTCTGAATCGGAATGGAGATCGCTCTGCGAACGTACCAGATAAGAAATCCGACAAGTACCGTTGCCGCTGCAAGACCGCTAATGATCTCAATGTTGTTCTGTTTATGTATATCCCCGCTAACGATTACCGCTCTATCTGCTCCTTCACGATTAAGCCGAATGAGCGTATCTGTAAAGGTCTGCATCGCCTTGAACGACTGCTCGGACTCTGCCAAAGCTGCATCTAAAATTTCTTCATTGCTCGGCTGCGCAGCTGCGAGCATCACTTTTTTGTAGATTTCGATATATGACTTCCATTCGTTATTCAACGATTGTGAAAAGTTCATATCCTCTTCCTTGGAACGGTTTGCGCTATATGTCTTGAACAGCTCGTCGATGGAGCTGATCGTAACTTCCCCATCGGCTGCCAGCATTTCCTTCTTAAGCGGCTCTTCGGTCGTCGCAGCTTTAAGCTGCAACGTAAATAAATGCTCTGTTAAATAATTGATTCGATGGATCGTTTCAATATTGGGCATCCATGTTTCGGATATCACCGCTGCTTGCTTATTCATATTCTCAGTCATACTAAATACTAATAACCCATTTAATAACAAAATAATTAAAATACTCAAGAAGGAAACGGTTAACTTTCTGCTTACGGTCATGCGCATGCTTCGTTTCATAGGGATATCCTCCTCAAGAGTTGGCAATCACTAATCTATCAATCTTTACAAAATAGTATAACTTATAATGGTAATAGGACTAAAGATTTATTTTTTTATTGTAATAGGGCTTAAAGACTCATTCCCTTCAACTAAAGAACCATTGCTCTCATTCATGAATGTTAGTTTAAATGTTTTAATAAAAGGCACTTTTCTGAAGCATTGGTCAAAAAAAAGAAAGGACCGTCACCCTCAAATCGAGGATAACAGTCCCTTCTATTGTGTACGACTAGCCGCGATAAGGCGCTAGCGCCTCATTTAAGCCTTTTGTTTGTTCATAAACCTGCTGGTACACTTTGAAAATGCCTGCATAAGCAGCAACCGCTTCAGGCTGCGGCGAATACGAATCTGCATGTTTAACGAATTTATTTGCACAGGACTCCAAGCTGTCGAACCAGCCTGCACCATATGCAGCTAGCATCGCAGCGCCTAAACCAGGTCCTTGCTCATTCTCTAACGCGACAACCTTAGCATCGAAAATATCAGCCTGCATTTGCAGCCATACTGGGTTCTGCGCGCCGCCGCCGATCGAAATGATCGTATCGACCGTCTTGCCGGCGCGTCTAAACATATCGACTGACTCATTGAGGGAGAAAGTAATGCCTTCCATCACCGCACGAGCAAAATGAATGCGTTCATGTGAGCCGTCAACACCGATAAAGCTTGCACGAATGAGCGGATCTGCATGTGGGGTGCGTTCGCCAACGAGATATGGCGTGAACACTAGTCCGCCAGCTCCCGGCTTCACTGCACCTACACCTTCGAGCAACTGATCAAAGGATTCATTCGGAGCGAATGTTTTCTTAAACCAGCTTAAGCTGTAGCCAGCAGCAAGTGTAACTCCCATTGCATAAAACGAGTCCTCTTTGCCGTGATTAAAGAAATGCACCTTGCCTGCAAAATCCTTTGTCTTGTCATTCTCATAAGAGAGAATAACGCCGGAAGTACCAATGCTGCAAAGCGTTAACCCTTCGGATAAAATACCTGAGCCAATCGCCCCGCATGCATTATCCGCTCCACCCGCGAACACCTTCGTTGTGTTTGGCAGCCCCGTGCTGTCAGCATACTGCGGCAGCAGCGTACCTACGAGATCATGCGACTCAACAAGCGGTGGACAAAATTGTGCCGGAATTCCAAACGCTTCAAGCACTTCTTCGCTCCATGCTTTGCCAGCCACATCAAGAAGAAGCGTTCCCGCCGCATCGGAGTAATCCATATGAAGCTCGCCTGTTAAGCGGTAGCGAAGATAATCCTTCGGCAGAAGGAACAGCTTTGCCTTGGCGAAGGCATCCGGCTCGTTCTCGCGAACCCATAAAATTTTTGGAAGCGTAAAGCCCTCCAAAGCTGGATTGCGAGTAATGCTAAGCAGCTTGTCTCCAAGCGTGCGTTCGATTTCACGGCATTGCCCCGTTGTACGCGTATCATTCCATAAGATAGCGTTGCGAACAGGGTTTCCTTCACCGTCCAGCAGTACAAGTCCATGCATTTGGCCGGAGAAGCTAATCCCTTCAATTGACTGGGCATCGATGCCTGCTGTTGATGTCAATTCACGCAAAGCCTCAACTGTACCTTCTACCCAATCATCTGCCCGCTGTTCGCTCCACCCGGAGTAAGCATGAAACAGCGGGTAGCTGCGGGAGACTTCCCCAGCTACCGTGCCATCACGGTCAACAAGCAGCACTTTAACGGCGCTCGTTCCTAAATCTATACCGATTACATAGCTCATTTGTCAGAGTCCTCCCGACTTAAACGCTGAAAATAACTTCGCTCAAGATAAGGCGGATTCGTTCTTGACGTCCGGACTCATTTTTAATTGGATTGTTTTGAAGCGCATATTGCTCAAGTGAAGCAAGCGTTGCTTTGCCGGAAACGATATCCGCGCCGATGCCCTCTTTAAAGCTGCGGTAACGGTTGTCAACGATGTTGTCGAGAATTTTCTCTTCCGTCAATTTGGCAGCTGCTTTCAAGCCCCAAGCGAAGCTGTCCATACCAGCGATGTGAGCAAGGAACAGATCATCCGTTTCGAATGATGCACGGCGAACCTTCGCATCGAAGTTAACGCCGCCGCGGCCAATGCCGCCAGCTTTCAATACTTCAAACATCGTTAGTGTAGTTGAATATAGATCAGTTGGGAATTCATCTGTATCCCAGCCAAGAAGCAGGTCGCCTTGGTTCGCATCAAGCGATCCAAGCATGCCGTTAATTGCTGCCGTACGAATCTCGTGCTCGAACGTATGGCCAGCAAGCGTAGCATGGTTCGCTTCAAGGTTAAGTTTGAAATGATCCTTCAAGCCGTATTTTTGCAGGAATGAAATCGTTGTTGCTGCGTCATAGTCGTACTGATGCTTAGTAGGCTCTTTTGGTTTCGGCTCGATCAGGAATTGTGCGTCGAAGCCAATTTCCTTCGCGTAAGCGATTGCCATATGATACAAGCGTGCTAGGTTATCAAGCTCAAAGCCCATGTCCGTGTTAAGAAGTGTTTCGTAACCTTCGCGGCCGCCCCAGAAAACATAGTTTTCCGCTCCAAGCTCTTTACCCACTTCAAGACCTTTTTTCAGCTGCGCACCAGCATAAGCATAAACGTCCGCATTGCAAGTTGTGCCAGCGCCATGAACAAAGCGCGGATTCGTGAACATATTAACAGTGTTCCAAAGCAGCTTTTTACCGGAGGATTTCATGTTGTCCTTCAATAAAGCTACGATGACATCAAGATTTTTGTTCGTTTCTTGCAGCGTTTCGCCTTCAGGTGCAATGTCCACATCGTGGAATGCAAAGAAAGGAATATTCAATTTAGTCATGAATTCAAAGTTAGCTTCAACACGCGCTTTCGAGCGGTCAAGGCCTGTATATTGATCCCAGCCGCGAACCATAGTAGCTGATCCGAATGGGTCCGAACCATTCGCATTAAATGTATGCCAGTAAGCAACTGCGAAGCGAAGATGCTCTTCCATCGTTTTGCCCATAATAACTTGGTTTGGATCGTAATGTTTGAATGCAAGCGGATTGTCTGAGCCCTTACCTTCAAATTGGATTGTGTTAATATTTTTAAAATAAGTCATCGTAATCAAAATCCTCCTTCATGGATTAGAAGTTTATGATAGTGCTTACATAAAGAATAACATGCCTCTACTTAGTTTGTCTATTAAACAAACTAAGTTTTTGTGTTAAAATAAATGCAGTACTTATTTGGCTTAGATGTCTCAAAATCCACATCCCCATCTAGTAGGCTCTAGATTAAGCTTTTCATGATACAATAATAAATATTTTTATTTGGACGGAGGCATTCTTTTTTGAAAAGGAAACCAACAGGCGACTTAGCGCTCATCAAAAAAATAAATACAGCCATCGTGCTTGAAGCGGTGCTTGGTTATGCCCCGCTCTCTCGAGCTCAAATATCGGAGTTCACGGGATTAAATAAGGCAACCGTTTCCAGTCTCGTTCAGGATTTGATCGACACCCATCTCGTCGTTGAGAATGGTCCCGGGCTATCCAGCGGCGGGCGCAAACCTGTCATGCTGCTCTTTAATGGTACGGCCGGTTATGCTGTCGGCATCGATCTGGGTGTCAATTATATTCGCGGCCTGCTCGTAGACCTCGAAGGCAATGTGATTGCAGAGCAGCAGCGCAGTCTGAAGCAGCAGGATGCCGATCATGTAATTGGGCAGTTAATTTCATGTATTGAGCTGCTTATTAATGATGCGCCGGAGAGCTCATACGGAATTGTCGGAATCGGCGTCGGTGTACCAGGTATCGTGGATGACAATGGCACGATTCTTTTTGCCCCAAACTTAAAATGGCGACAAGTTGAGCTGCAGCAGCAGCTCGAAGAGCGTTTCAACCTTCCCGTTACGATAGACAATGAAGCGAATGCGGGCGCGCAAGGAGAGCAGAAATACGGGGCAGGACGAGGCATCGCCAACCAAATTTATGTCAGCGTCGGGATTGGTATTGGAACAGGCATTATTTTGAACAAGGAATTATATAAGGGCGCGTCAGGATTCTCAGGTGAGCTCGGCCATCTCTCGATTGAGTATGACGGCAAGCCTTGCAGCTGCGGCAATCGGGGCTGTTGGGAGCTATATGCTTCGGAGAACGCTTTGCTTGAGAGTACAGCATCGTTAGGCTTTGAGAGCTTGGAGGATCTGCTGCTTGCTGCAACAGCTGGAGATGAACGCGTTATCGCGCATATACGCTCGATTGGCGATTATTTAGGCGCAGGCATTGCTAATATCGTCAACGTATTTAATCCTGACGTTGTCATTATTGGCAACCGTATGAGCCGTGCTGCTCAGTGGCTGCAGCCAGCCGTACAAGCTGCCGTCGATCAGCGCACACTTTCGTATCATCGCGAACGTATGCGAATCTTGTTTGCAGAGCTTCAAGAGCAGTCTGCTGTGCGCGGCGCGGCATATTACGCGATTAGCACGTTTTTCACGAAGATTAAGAGCGGGCAGTAGCATCGTTATGCATTGCTAAACATTGCTAAACAAAAAGTTTTTTCTACAAGCTTGCAGCAGATCAACTCTGATGCAGGCTTTTATTAACAGGACTGCGTTAAAATAATATTCATCCGGCATGATCAGCTCCTTTTCCCCCTCTTTATTTCTCTTTTCACGATACCTCTTGGAAAATATGAAGTGCTCACATTTATGTTTAATACGGCTACCTAGGTTATTGTACGGCTGTAACTATGATTAGTATTTTTAATCAGTAATGTTACTCAGTAATGTTACTCAGTAGTATTGATCAGTATTATTATTCAGTATTTTTATTAAGTATTTTTATTAAGTATTTTTATTAAGTATTTTTATTAAGTATTTTTATTAAGTATTTTTATTAAGTATTTTTATTAAGTTTCGTTAATCAGTTAATAGTATCGATTTAATACCATCTTCTTTTAGATTGGTGTTTTAAATAGATTTTGTAATTAATTTATAAGTTAATTACAAAAGATTAAAATTAATTATTTATTGACAATTCGGTCAAATATTCATTAAAATCAATAATATAAGAACTTATTATTAACTTTTAAATTAATATAATGGAGGAATAAAAAATGGAACAGCAGCTAATCCCTCGCCCTGAATACCCAAGACCCCAGTTCACTCGAAATTCATGGCTCAATTTAAATGGTGAATGGCAATTCGAAATGGACCCTGGAAAAAGCGGTATCTCGCGCGGATTAAACCAAGACGAGCAAAAGCTAACTCAACGCATCATCGTCCCCTTTTGTCCAGAAAGCCGGCTGTCAGGCATTGGGCATACAGATTTCATTCCAGCCGTTTGGTACAAACGAAGCTTCAAGCTTCCTGACAACTGGAACGGCGGACATACATTAATGCATTTTGGAGCGGTAGACTATGAGGCTCAGGTGTGGGTTAATGGCAAACATGTAGGCAAGCATCGAGGCGGTTACAGCTCTTTCTCATTCAATATTACAGATGCCCTGCATCAAGGTGACAATGTGGTTACCGTATATGCCGAGGATGATACTCGCTCTGGCTTACAGCCACGCGGCAAGCAGAGCGGTACCTACCATTCACAAGGCTGCGACTATACCCGCACGACTGGCATATGGCAAACGGTTTGGCTTGAGCATGTGTCGGAAACATATATAGAATCCTGCCGTTTCGTTCCAGACCCGGAGAACAGCTGCCTGCACGTAACTGCCAAGCTGTCTGGAAACACAAAAGATGTAGAGTTCCGCTGTAATGCGCTGCTCGATGGCCTGTTGGTAGGAAAACAAACGGCAAACGCCGGCTCGATGTCCGTTTCATTAACGCTGCCCCTCTCCCAAATCAAATTATGGAACACCGATTCACCTGTTCTTTATGATCTGGAGCTTGAACTCATTCGTGATGGCGAAGTATTGGACTCAGCATCTTCATATTTCGGTTTGCGTTCCATTCAATTGGATGGCAAGGCGTTCCGTATTAATGGCAAATCCGTATTCCAACGGCTCGTTCTTGATCAAGGCTTTTATCCTGAAGGCATTTATACAGCACCTACTGACGATGATCTAAAACAAGATATTGAAATGTCACTCGCACTTGGTTTCAACGGTGCAAGATTGCATGAGAAAATGTTCGAGCCTAGATTCCTATATTGGGCAGATAAGCTTGGATATTTGGTATGGGGAGAGCATGCTAACTGGGGTCTCGATATATCAACAGCTGCCAGCCTTGCTCAATTTCTACCGGAATGGATTGAGGGTGTGGAACGAGACTTCAACCATCCAAGCTTGATCGGATGGTGCCCATTTAATGAAACTTGGGACTCATCACGCGGCACTCGTCAAGATAATGACGTACTTCGCGTCGTTTATGAGACGACTAAAGCTATTGATCCAACGCGTCCGGTCATCGATACAAGCGGCAACTTCCATGTTGTAACGGACATTTTTGACGTCCACGATTATGATCAGAATCCTGTTACATTCAGGGAACGTTATCAGCCGTTTGCCGAGAAAGGCGAGGCGTGGGTATCCTTCCCCGACAGACAAAGCTATAACGGCCAACCTTATTTCGTCAGTGAGTATGGCGGAATTTGGTGGAATCCTAATCAGTCCGACGAGAAAAGCTGGGGCTACGGGGATCGTCCACAAAGCGTCGAGCAATTTATTGAAAGATATGACGGCTTGACCAGTACTCTTCTTGAGAATCCTAATATGTTCGGGTTCTGTTATACACAGCTTTATGACGTGGAACAAGAAGTGAATGGGCTTTATACTTACGATCGACAACCGAAGTTTGATGTTGAACGAATTAAAGCGATCAACAGCAAAAAAGCCGCTATCGAGGATTAGTGCTCATTAATCTCAAACAAAAAACAGGCATGCTGCGATGGCAGCATGCCTGTTTTTATAGCTTTTCTACTTACAAATGACCTAGTAACCCGCTCCACTATTGAACGCGATGTACGCCAACAATATCTAATGTTTGCCCATCTATCGTTATGTCTACTGACTTCGTTTTCACTGTGCCATTATTGTAGTAAGCAGAAAATGTGAATGTTAAGGTGCCTTTAGCAAGCTTTGTGAATGAGGCATCCCAAAGCTCACCCTGCCAGCTGGTTTGCCCTGTGTTTAACGCAGTTAGAGACGTTTCGTAATTACGCATATGCACCTCTACCCGATCCGCTTTTGTAGCCGTACCTGTAAGGGTTGTATCTGCCTCCAGTATAAATTTCTCTCCTGCCCAAAATACCGAATAACCGCGCGGCGAATTCTCATCTCCTGAATGTTTTAAATTAAAAGCCTTACGATGCTTATCCCATAGCTCCGTATGTCGTACATAACCATTGACTTGAAGCGGCAGCACCTGCAGCGTTTTGGTCACGCTAACCGGCTCAGCTATACCGTCGCTAACCGTGAGCTTCATACTCCAAAGTCCGACCGTTGTTAACCTTAGTGAAGGCCCTTTTACCGGATAGTTTGGACCATTAACGGTATAGTAATAGCTGCTCTTCACACCAAGCGGACTTGTCAGCTCATAAGCAATCGTAAGCGTATTGCCATCAGCATCTGTCACATTGGATAGAAAAGTTGTCATATCTCCTTCATATACAGGTTTGGGCGTCCAATCAAAGTCAGCCGTCGGAGGTCGATTGGTAACGAAATAAATATATTCATAATGCCCTTCATTGCCGGCAACGTCATAATCGATTACGGTAAGACGATATGCTTGTCCAGAAATCAACCCAGCAACTTTGTATGATTGCTTAGAAAGTGCTAAAGGAATGCTGTATTCCGTTTTACCGTCACCATTTAAATCAATATTCGTCACACTGCCGTCCGCGTTCACTTTTTGCAAATAGAAGGTGCGAGCAGCATGTCCCGAGGAAGGCTCGGCATCATAGAAGGTATTGAACTGAACCGTTACGGCCGTAGGTTCAACAGTAAGCTGTTCTTTCACATCTGCAGGTTTAACCGTATCGACAAAGAAAAACCCGTTGCTTGAATACGGTCCCCATAAAAAGCTGTCATTCGCTCTCGCTCTCCAGTAATGCAGCCCCTCAGCTAATACAGGTGTTGTGTAATTAGCAGCAGCCAAAGCAGAGTTCGTGTCCACTACCATAACACCGCTCGATGCTTTGAACACCTCATAGTCTATCGCTTTAATGGGGTGGTTCTCTGGATCAATCGTAAACGCGTGCAGCTGTGGACGATTTGAGTTTGTATAAATAGGATTATTGGCATCAAGCCCGTTAAATGAAAGTAAATAGGTTTGCGGCGGGAGATCCAGCACAAAATATTTAATATTACTTAAATTTGACCATACCCCAGCTGAGTAAACCTGCCCTTGCACCTTAACGACGCGACCTGGAACGATGCTTTCCGCAAGCATAGGATACGTAAGTGCATTTCCTTCATGCTCAATATACAAGGCCGTTTCATTGTTATCGACATAGGTTAGTGTTAAACGATAACTTTCTTGCGGATCATTCTCCTTATCATAATACGTCCATCGAATCGTCGGTTCTTTTATCAGCACTGTTGGTGTTGTTTGAGTTGTTCCAGCTGGAACCGTAATGGTCATAACAGGCTTCGTTTGGTTAACTGGCGGTATTCCGTCCTTATAGACTATCGATTGCCCCCAATAAGACCATGCTCCGTGTATATCTCGAACTTGCTCCTGTACAATCAGCTCCACTCCAGGGCGATTATAGTACTCTCGTTTCCCGACTGTCCATGTGCTTTGATCAGCCCACCGTGTACGGAATAACTTGTCTGATAAAATATGAGCAATATCAGGATCATAAGAGGTATCAAAGGTTTCATAATCCAGTGCTTCACCTTCTGCAAAAACTTTGCCTGTAAACCTAACATCAGGCTGTGCGACCGGTCGTCGATGCACATAGAGCAGCTTTTTCACTGGCTCTGACCATTTGCTATAAGCAGAAAGACCAGGATTGTCTTTAGCACGAAAGGTGATTTCATATACCCCAGGCTTCTCTAGCGCGTTTATAGTTGATCCATACGTTTTTCCGCTATAAATGCTCAATCCTTCTGGATTTTCAAAAAAGTTTGGATTATGGCTGTAGCTCCACTCTTCTGCTCCCATTGGGTCTTTTTCAACGTCATTGAACAGTTTCTCATAAGAGATCGGATCATTGACGAGAACAGAATCATAGGTTTGTTCGATGTAAGTGTCACCATAGTTCGTTTTCTTTACATTAGAGAATACAGCGTTGGATTGCCCAAGTGACATTAATCCCGCGTAGCCTCTTGTATACGTACCATCGGCAACCTCCAGTACTTTTGCATAATTCACGTATACGCGCTGAATGCCATTAACCGATTCTACTTTAATCGGATACGTGTTAAACGCAGTCCGTGTCATAGGTGCAGATTTCAATAATCTTTTCGCACCATTGACTACACGGAATAGCGACAGGGTGTTCTTGCTCCACTCCATTGCATACATATTCTTTTCATTCTGAATCTGAAAAGCAGCTCCGATAACCTTGTCGTTTCTTATATCACTTACATTTACATGAAATTCTAAAGCATAGTTTTTCATAGAGCTTCCTGCATCATAGAGCAGTCCGCCCCAATCGTCGCTCGTAATTTCAACGGTATTTGCATCTATTTCCTTTAATGTTCCATTTGCGTTAGCTGAAACAAACGGCATGACATTTTTATCGTAAAAAACATAAATGGAGCCATCCGGTAAAATAGGTGTTGATGTTCCTGATTGCTTCTGATTATTTCCTGGTTCTGGTCCGGAATATGGTGTCTGGGCAATGACACTATTGGTTGTTGCGTTATACAACGTGGCCCATATTTTTTTAGGTGCATCGGCATCACCCCAAGAGCTTCCCACACCCATAAACACTGGATAAATAATCTGATCGTATTGATTGATAAATATTTTACCAAGGTTTGCACCATAATCTACACCTTGAAAACTGCCGTGTTGGTCTCCATAGTAATTAAAAAATGCATTATACGATTCGTGCGTTCTGCCTTGGGAATACGTCAATAAATTGGAAAATACGATTGGATTTGCATTGGGTGCTACATCTGAATAACCTAATGGATGTGAACTTTCGTAACTGACAACCCTTCTTCCAAAAGCACTCTTAAATATTTCTTCACCGTAATAGTTAGTACCGCTCTCAATTGCCTCAAACATAGTAGTACCTGTTTTACTGCTACCCATGGACACATAATTTACATATACATATCTTTTTGAATCTGATATGGAAGCCGCAGATAGTCCAATTGCACCCCCTACAGTAACGGTACGAGCTACACCATTTTTTTTCACTTGTACAACGAGACCTCTCACTCCTCCTAATCCAGAAGAATAGCGATCTTCAAAATTATACGTAAAGTACGCATCTCCGTTATCATCTTCGGTCAAGTTGATGTTTGTAATAAATCCACGATCCAAGTTCTCTCCTGGTGCTTCCCACACTAAGCTTTTCGTTTTTAAGGAGTATTTGAAAATTCGCAATTGATTATTGTAATTATAATTATATTGCTCTGGTACATCATACGAGAATTTACTAGCTACATACATATACTCACCATTAGATGATATTTGAACAAGAGCCGGTCCAATTCCGCTGCCTAGTCCGCTAGGTGATGTTAAACTAGATTGCAAATGAATGGAATCAAGATATACACCATTTTTATCGTACCTGGCAATGACCACTAAATACGGGTTGGCTGCATTTTGACTTCTATCTGCAAAGTAAAATGTTTCATCTCCGTCAATTTCCATAAGTGTGAAGCCACCTGGGGTATCAAAATTAACCGTCCTCAAAAGCTCACCTGTAATTGAATTACGTTCATAAAAAGTATAGGGATAGTTAGGCAAGCTATAATTTTGATTATAAGAATATAGACGGTTTCCACCGAAAACCTTGTTAAATAATATTTCATTAACCGGCACAGTCCAAGTGGGTTTAGCAACAATATCAGCAGCAAGCTGATATTTGGTTCGCGAGTTCGCTCCATTTCCTGAGTTCGGGTATCCAACAGAAAAGTTTGCGTATACTCCATTTTTTGTCGATAGTGTAGTAGCATCCGCTTTCCATGCCGCTATTTGAGCATTTCCGCCTTTGTATGGCGTCTTAGCCGTCCATGAACGGAAAATTGATTGTGTTGAGTAGTTCGTAACTGGTGGGCCGCTGTCTTCTCCCTGTCCTGGCTGCTGTGTAGTTCCAAACACGTTGAAGTTTGCAGACGGCGCGTAGTTCAGAATATCAGTAGTGGCAATGCCCGAATTGCCTTTTAACCCATAGTCTTCTGTCACGGTAGCACGATATTGCCTCTTCCCAACTTTGGAGTAATTGAGCGAATGTGTTGTCTTAAAAACTCCATCATATAAGGGTTTCCACGCTTCTTCCTCAAAGTTTTCATCACCATCTTGGTCATATCGCTCTTCGAGAAAAAGATGATTTAGAATATCGCCGTCAGGACTCTCAGCATCGATATAAAGCATGAATCCGTTACCTCGATATGATTCTTCAGGTGCTATCACTTCAACTGTAGGTGGTGCATCAGGTATAACCTCCATAATCAAATCATCCCAATCACTAACTCTTCCAGTCGTGTCATAAACCTTTCCTTCGATACGATATTCGCCTAAATTAGCAGGCGTTACGGTGAACCAACCATTTGTATAGGCTGCATCCCCTACTTTTTTATAGCGCATCTCCGACTTGCTAAAATCTATTTTTTCGCCTCTATCCTCTAATGGTGTATACGAGTTTAAAAGATTGTAAGGCCGCTCTAACGGTCTTCCTTGTATTACACGCGTTATTCCCGATACAATGGCTACTGGTTTGGGATCGACAACCCGAAGCAATGCAGTATCCTTTTGCGATCCGCCAAATTCATCGGTTACGGTAATTTCAGCCGTATAAAATCCAGGATTTGAATACGTTTTGTACAGAAACTCAAAGTCTGTATTATTGGGTAGTACAGCGCTCAAGTTGTTCGTAAATGTCCATGTATAGCCGTTCAATCCTTTTGACCGATTTATAAGCGAGGACTTTTCCCCTGCAATGATACTAGGGGGATCAAATTCTATATCCGCTTTCAAATCAGGCTTAGGTGTAGGTGTTGGCTCAGGAGTTGGCGTAGGGCTTGCGCTTGGATTAGGCGTTGCTTTATTTGCCACGTTTATTATCAGCTGCGCCCATTCCGAAACTTTTTTTGCGCTATTGGTGACACGCAGCTCAATTAGGTATTTCCCTTCAGCAGCAAAATCTTTTTCTGTTGGTTTTGTCGCAACCGTTTTACCAGTTGGGTTTTTATATTTCCATTCTCGAATGGTGATTGATTCCTTGCCTGGCGAATAGGAGAGTTTGTCATCAAGCATCGGCTCTGTTGCCGGCTTCATGGTTATTTCGGGGGTTGTTCGATGGTCTCCCTCTTTATGAGAGATGATAGCTATTGGAGTAGTGGGTTCGTTCTTTTTATTGAATGCAATTTTAAAATCTTTGGTGTTGTTATTTTCGTTTGATTCGATGACTGCTTCACCAAAGTCAGTCTTCGCTGTGAAGGTCTTAAATCCGCTTGTTGTAGAGGATACATTGACGGTAACTGTTTTGGTTTGTCCGGGAGGAAGATTTGAAATAACTTCTGATTTAATGGTAGTACCAACTATGCCGACTGTAAAAGCACCGCTATTTTCTATTCCTTGATTCTTAGTTGTTATCTTTATCGGTACCGAGTCTCCAACCCATGAATCAGCAGGACTAATTAATTCACTAATAATGAGGTCAGGCTGTTTCTTAACCTCTAGCTTGTTTAATGGTGGTATATAAAACATCTCGTACCACCAAGATCCGTCAGGTTGCCAAATATTCCACATTTGCACAATTCCAGGAGTGTAGCCTGTTGGTACTTGTTGGATAATCACATAGTCTTTAAGCGTATCTCCCGTCCATCCTTTATTTGTTCGTTTATTATAACTCTGAATAAATGTCGGAGATTCTTTATAGGGATCTATAATAGATTCTAACCATTTTTTCGCATCAGGATGGGATGTTAATAATGGAGTTGGGGTAATTTGCTTACTTTCTCCTACCGATGTATTCCAAGGTGTTTTCACCCAATTTTTAGCTACATTTAAGGTAGCTCTTGAATCACTACGAAATAGCCAGTTACGATAAAGATTTCCGTTAATATCCCAACCAAGGTAACGCCATTGTCCTTGATCAAACGTATTTCCCTCTGCTGTAGAGATGTGAAGAGGAGATCCGTATACAACCAACTTCCCACCCATACCGCACTTATTTGAAAGAAAGTTTCCGTTTAATGCTTTTTTTCCCTTTCCAGTTTCTATAGAAGTAGGAAGGTTGTACTGCTCAATTAGAATTATCGCCTCTGAATCATAAGATGATGGTAGAGGGCAATCTTGGCTACCTGCTGCTTCAACATTAAATGGGATAGAGGTTACTAATAGTAAAAATATCAAAGTCAATATTATATTTTTTCGTAGTTTCTTGTACAAGTACATCATTCTCCAATCCGGATCATTACTGTTTTGTTATCATTCCCCTTATAAACTTTAAAAGTGCGATTATCGTATTTAGACTCGAACACACTATTTGAATTAGTAGAATCTAAACCATTAACCTTGATATAGCTCGCATAAGCCTTTTCAAAAGATTTTGGATAATAATATTTTAATAATTCTTTAACAATGCTTTGGTTTTCAGACGTGGATTCTGAAATTATAATTGATGTTTTTTTTAATTCACTTACGTATTCAATGGCTAGTGTATTATCAAAATACTCATCTGATCCTTTTGAGTTAATCAATACAATTCCATTATGACCAAAAGTCGTATTCCCTTTAAAACCTGATAATGACTTAATCATTGTATTAAGTTGTTCTTTTGTCTTGGGATATGACGTAACTGGTGCTGGAGGATTCTTCACAGTCAGTGTATTAGTAATCATCACCACTGCCTCAGCACGAGTTGCATTCTTCTCCCCGCCCATCGAACCATCGGGATAACCCTTCATAATTTCAAGCTTCTTTGCCACAGCCAAATAACCCGAATTTACGCCTTCGGCATCTTTGCCTAGCGCACGGATCGTCATGCGCGCGATCTCTTCTCTCGTAATCATACGATTTGGTTCAAATGTATTTTCTGGATAGTCCCCAACCTTAATAATGGATTGCTTCAATCCTGTTGCAATGTATGAGCGGAACCAACCGGTATCATCAACAAAAGGAGTATCTGTATCTTCCACTTTCAACTTCATCGCCATCACAATCGACTTCAAAAACTCTGCGCGTGTCATGTTCGCATTTGGCTTAAATGTTTTTGCATCATAACCATTAATCCATCCTTGATTAACCGCCGTCGCAATTTCATCCTTTGCCCAATGCGTTTTTGTATCTGTAAAAGCAACCGTTGCCGCAGCTGTCTCCGTATTTATCAGAATCGTCACCAATAACGTAATTGCGAGCATGATTTGTCCTATTTTCCGCATATTTAACCACTCCATTTATTAGGATGATATAAATTCACCAACGATCTAAATAACATTTTTAACACATTTTTTTACAGCAGCTTCATAATCATTCTTCTTGCCTGTCTCTTTTCCCTTCTTTTCTTATCCCCTTTCCCTCCAATATTTCCCGTATTTCGACAGCATTCCTTCCCCCCATCAGCAGGCCACTCTCCCAAGAAACACCGCTGAAGCAACGCAAAAAAGCACGCCCCTCCCTCTACCGAGGGAATAAGCGTGCTTCGCTATCCTACATATCAACTACAGCAAATGTTACTTCACACCGGAGAATCTGTCAATATATAGGTTTAATCACTTTTATCGTTACTATTTTTTGATTTTATTATATTCTACTGCTTTTGATTCTTTTTATAATATTTCATAATAAAAGATACAATAACGAAAACCGATCCTAATAACCCGATATACATATAGTAATCAGGATTGTCCGTACTAATTAAGCCGCCGCCTCCAAAGATGACTGCTAGTGGAATCCCAAATACGAGCAATAGTCGATCCACCTTCATATACAGACCTCCCCCTACAAGTTCAAAAGATAAATTTAACGCTTTGAAATTCACATCATCTTTTATAGATTAACAATCAACTTACCAATCAACAACGAAAATAGATTTAGTGTTTTCCGAAATCTATTTTGCGCACGCACATTTTTGCTTTAACAAAAAAATACAGAGCATTGAGGTTTATTCCCCATCCATGCTCTGTATCCCTATTCATTATGAATAAACTTTCTCTCCAACTAAGAACTAGACTGAACAACAAGCGGTTTATGCTTGAACAACGGAACTAGGAGCAGCATTCCCAAAAACATAATCGATCCTGCGACGCAATAAATGCCGACGAGCGGAAACACCGTTTTGAGCTGTCCGGCAACAAGCGTCATAATAACCATCATCCCCATAAACATCGGGGTAAGCACGCCATTGACCCGTCCCGTATAGGACTCCTCTGAATATTGCAAAATCATTGTGCTAATACCGATCTGAATCATCGGGAAGCCTAAGCCGCTAATAAATTGCAGCACTAATGTAATGGGTATGCTTGTTGATAAGCCTACACCAATCATACAAAGCGAGCTCATCAATAGGCCGATTGCTAGCAGCTTTTGCGGAGCTACTTTTTTGGCTATAACCATGACAGCCCCGCCGCCAACCAGCATCGCTATCCCGTTAACCATCAGAATATATTGCAAAAATTCCTTAGGCTGACCGAGACGTTCAAGCACGATGAACAAGCCAAGCGTCTGGGCAATTCCTACCGCCGTACCCGCTAATGCAAACGTACCTCCAAGTGCTTTCAAGACTGGACTGCGCCATACATACTTGAATCCATCCTTGAACTCTTTCCAGAAATGTCTCTCCAATGCAGCGTCTGTTTTCTCCACTTCACGATCACGCGGAATTCTGAACAACACGACAGCGGACAGCAAGAACGCTACACCCATGACTCCAATGGAAACTTCGATGCCGAATTTTTGATACGATATGACACCAAGTGACGGACCAAGCACCATGAATATCGCCATAAGCGATTGGAACATCGCCATCGCCGATTGCAATTGCTCTGCCGGAATATGCTGCTTAAACAGCTTCATAGCAGAGGGCTGTGAAAATTGCGATAGGATTGCCGATACAAACGTTGCAAAATACACCATATGCCACGAACCGTAAAGCAATGTAATCAGTACAACAAACACAGATAACGCTGATAAAAAGTCACACCAAATCATCGTGAGCCGCGGCTTCCAGCGATCTGCAAACGTTCCTCCGATAAACGAGAATACGAAAATCGGTAAAAATTCCACGAAGCCCATCAAACTAATCGCAAACGGGTCCTCGTTCGTCTTGTCTGTCACATACATCAGAATAGCGAAGTTCCTTACCCAAATTCCAATTTGAAGCAATACGTTTGAAAATATAATCGTTTGAAAAAACTTGTTCCGAAGCAAACTTTCTCCCGCTCCTGTTACTTCTTTAGCAGACATTTCAATCAGCACTCTCCCTCAACCAAAAAATGATTTATTTCTCCACCTTCTCGGCTGGGCCATGATAACCCTTTTCACCATAAGGCTGCAGCTTTTGGGCCCATATCTCCTTTAAATCGTTGACTTCTCTGTTGTATTGTCGCACCATGTCAACGGGTTGACGGCCTTCCGGGTCCAATACGTCTTTATAATCATAACGAATCTTTTGTTCCAATTTAACGGTCTCTAGAACGAGAAAAGAAAAGTTTTCGCCGCCAAATTGCTTCCATTCCTTCTGCAGCGCCTTATTCGCATGACCATTCATATTCAGTACAAACTGTTCTTTTCCCCAAAGGGCATCTAAATTAGTGGAGCTTCCTAAATAAATTTTTCCGTTCACATTATTTTTGATCTGAAAAACACCCATCTGCCGCTCACGCTCTTGGTATTCAGCTGTCAGCTGCTTCCTCTTTGCCTTATCCATTTTTGGCTCACCCTTTCGTTCTTCCTCTTGCTCCTGCACTTTGGCCTGAGCTTTCTGTTTATCCGTTTTTCCTTGCTTGCCTTTAGCAGATTTCTTTGGGGCTGTCATTTGCTCAACCTGCTCGGTCGACCCACTCTGTTCAAGCTCATTTTTCTTAACTCCTGAACCCTTCACCCAATACACTTTGCCATCATCTTTACGATCCAAGTAGCCATAATCGATCAGATAGCGGCGCAGTGTTGCATAATCCTCTTCCCAAAAAGACATTAACCGCTCATTCACTTCTTTCTCGGTATAGCGGACTCCGCTTTTGAAATAAGAGGCGATATGACGCAGCACTGCTACTTTACGTTTCTCCTTGCGCGGAAATGAGGCGAGCGGACCTTCAGGACCATCCGGAAAATATTGCTTTAAAAGATCTGCGTATTCATCCTCTGTAATTGCATAACGTTCATCGATTTGTGTAGCCGTCCGATGTACAGGCACGAATCGCGGAGCCGCAGTGTTGCCATGATCCATCATTTCAATAATCGCGAGCAGCAGCTTTGCCTGCTTGGCCTTTTCCTTCAGCACGAAACGATGATTTCGAATGGTCGAAGCGCTGCCTATTCCAGTACGGCTCATCATTACGTTGTCAGTCAGCTGATCGGCAAAACCTTGAATAAGCTCCTTTTGCAAGTCGGTCAGACCCGTCTGCCGCTTATCCAGCTCAAGTAAATAATCAAGCATGGAGCCATGCTCCTGCTGCACATGATAGGCTGCATATTTACGCGCCTCATACCAGCGTCCAGACTGCTCATCCCGAAAAATCTCTCCGTCCTCAAAACGTTCTCCGCAAATAAGGCAATAATAAAATCCTTCGGCTTCCTCATATACATAACCCTGCTTCAATTCTTCTACCGATGCCGACCAAAAACGTTCTTCATCAACCATTTATCCAAACACCTCTCAATAACGTCTACTTATTTTATAAACATTATATAATTATGTTTGGTTTTTATCAAATAATTTTTCTAACAAAAAAAAGTCGCCTTAAGGAATTATCCTTAAAGCGACTATTCTGCCATTCCTATTCGAGTTAAACCATTTCTTTCCTATCCTTTGGCAGCATAAGCGCCAGCAAGCCCATCAGCGGCAACACGCTGCAAGCGACCATAACAAAGCTGAGTGAACGGGCATCCGCCAAATATCCGAGAACAACCGCACCAAGACCACCCATTCCAAAAGCAAGACCCGTTATAAGCCCTGAAGCCGTCCCTACCTTGCTCGGCATTAGCTCCTGCGCATACACGACGCTGACCGAGAAGCCGGATTGCAAAACAAAACCAAGCACTACGATTACTGGATATACCCAGGCTAGAGGCAGATGCGGCAGAATCAGAGCAAATGGTGCTGCACCTAGAATGGAAATCAGCATCATTTTTTTGCGTCCGATCCGATCCGCCAATATACCGCCAAGAAAGGTGCCGGCAACACCGGCTGCCATAAATAGAAATAATGGAATCTGTGCTTGCTTAATCGTCAGATGATAGGCTTCCACCACATAAAACTGATAAAAGTTGCCGATCGCTGCCGCATACCAGGATCGTGCAAATACGATCACGAACAAGATAGCAAGTGCAAACGCAACAACCTTGGGTGCAAGAGCGGGCTTCGCGCTGCCTGCCGCTTTGCGCTGCATGTTGCCATCATGTACAGCTAACTGCGTCTTATACCAAGGAACGACTTTCGTCAAAATAATAATGGCAGTAGCAGCAAGCAATGTCCCCCATATAGCGCCCTTCTGTCCAAACGGCAGGAAGATCAGCATCGTCATCAACGGACCGAGCATTTGACCAAAATTACCGCCAACCTGATAGATCGACTGGGAGAAAGCTCTGCGATTGCCTGCGGCCAAATGAACAACCCGAGAGCCCTCTGGATGGAACACGGCTGAGCCAAGCCCCACAAACACAACCGCGAGCAGCACCAAGTAGAAGTTCGGTGCGAAGGCTAAGCCAACCATCCCAAGCATGCTGGCACACATACCGACAAGAAGCATCCAAGGCGCAGGCCTCTTATCCGAGATCAAGCCCACAACAGGCTGCATAACGGATGAAGTCATATTGAGTGTAAAAGCAATCCAGCCGATTTGTGCCAAGCTTAACCGCAGAGATTGCTCCAATACGGGAAACAGCGCGGATACAACCGATTGCATCATATCATTCATGAGATGAACGGAGCTGATACAAATGAGAATCGAGTATACAGTAGCAGATTTTATCGCTTCTTTATTCAATGTTCTGGTGCCTTGCGGTGCAGACATGTTTAGCAGGACCTGCCTCTCTTATGGAAAAAACCTCGGAAGCTAAGCTATTGCAAACTTCATGCAAACAGGACTAGGCAGCTCAAGCTCCGAATCCAGCTTTGACAGCAGTCCGCTCTCCGCATCTACCGAGAATACAGCAATATTGCCTGTCTTCTGATTCGCAACGAGCAAATGATCGCCGCTTGGCGTAATGACGAAATTTCGCGGCGACTCTCCGCCGCAATCGATATGCTGAATAAGCGTGAGCTGTCCGTTTCCTTGATCCACTGCAAATACAGCAATACTATTATGACCACGGTTAGAGCTGTACAAATAACGTCCCGAAACTCCTAAATGAATATCCGCTGAATCGTTATATCCATTGTAGTCCGCTGGCAAAGCTGATATCACCTGGTTTGCTGTTAATGCGCCCAGTTCCGCATCCACATCAAATTGTGTAATCGTCGAATCCAGCTCATTCATCACGTAGCCTGTTTTTAAATGAGGATGGAAAATCAAGTGACGTGGACCAGCACCGCGATGAACCTTGCTAATCCCATGAGGAATAAGCGAGCGCCGTTCCTCATCAAAGCGATAAATAACGATCGCATCGATACCCAAATCAACTGCACATACATAAGAAGAACCAAACGGAATGATGCAATGGGCATGCGGTGCATCCTGCCTTGCTGCGTTTGGACCGAGCTCACCGGCATTTTGCTGAACAGATGTTGCCTCCTCCAGCCCGCCATCAGCCTTAATCGGTAATAATGCAACGTTTCCACCTGTATAATTGGCAGCTAAGAGCACCTGCCCCGCTTTGTCGGTGCTGATGTAGCAAGGATGAGCGCCATATGTAAGCAGGCGGTTGCCTGTAGGCTTCAGCAAGCCCGTTGCTTTATCAATCTCAAATGAAGCGACTGAACCGCCGCTGGCATCACCAGTTACTTCAGTTTCACTAGCTGCATATAAGCTGCCGCCACTTAGATTTAAAGTCAAATAAGAAGCGTTTTCGAGCCCGCTAAGACGCTGCAATATCGTTAACTCACCTGTCGTGTCGTCGAACGTACATACATGAATCGTTGATTCCTCTGCTGTTCCATATGAACCGATATAAAGGATGCTGCTGGATGTCGATAATCCATTTTGATTGCTCATTTTATACCCTACCTCTCTGACTTTTTGGCTTTACAGTGACCATAGCATAAGCGGCTTCATCAAACAATGTCTTTTTTTTATAAAAGACTTCACAAATACTATTGTGACATGTTACAATGTAAGCGCTAACAAATTCAGCGATTCACATTTCTAAAGGGGGAATTGAGATGATGAATGTTGTAATGAGCGAACGGAATGTGTATGAGGATTTCGAGTTGGAGACAGACGTGCTCTATTTCAAGCTCGGTATGCAAGGACTCGTAAGCTTCCATGGCAGAAACTATAATATAAAGAGACGAATGACTGCCGAACAGATTAGCCAGTTGACTAACGAACGCAGCTTCTATCAAGTCAGCTCTAATTGCTACATCAATATCGGAAAAATCAAGACGATTGATGCTGGTACGATTTATTTTGACTCCGAAATAACAGACTCTAAGCAAGTAACCGTAAATCGCCGCAAGCAGTTCGTCATCCAACAGCTGTTTTCACAGCGTGCTTCAAGCAAAGAATATCGGATAACAAAATAGTTGTACATACAACCGCCCCATTTTCCGCTATTATCGGAATAGGGCGGTTGTTTGTTGTCTACTGTCCTGCTATTCTAAAGTTGAATATTATTATATTTTTCGCACAAATGAAGTCAATTATTAATCACTTTTAGGAGGACTACCATGTCTACGCAAGGACAAGCATTTGAGAAATTATTTCATGATGAGCAAGCTGTATGGCTGCAATGGGGCGCTTATGAAGCAGCTGTATTGCCAGCAGTTGGTGCAAATCTTATTGCGTTTCGCGATAAAGCAAACAACTATACCTTCCTTCGCGAACCATCCCTAGAGGAAATGGACAGCTTCAGAGAGAATCCGGGCATTCACGGCATCCCCGTTCTGTTCCCCCCAAACCGTTATGAAGATGGTACTTTTACATGGAACGGCAGAACGTATAACTTTCCAGTTAACGAAGCAAAAACGGGCAACCATTTGCACGGGTTTTTCCATACAGCAGCTTGGAGTGTCGAGGATTTTGGCACAAACAAAACGGAAAGCTACGTATCGCTCAAAATTTCAATCGATGAAAGCCACCCGATCTACACGTATTTGCCGCATCGCTTCACGATTAAGCTTCGTTATGCTTTAAATGATACTGGTCTGCTGCAGCATGTATCGGTACATAATGAAGGAACGGACGCTATGCCTTGCTTGATCGCTTTCCATACAACGATCAATGCACCGTTCGCATCAAATAGTACAGCAGATGATTACCGCTTCACGCTTACAACCGGCAAGCGCTGGGAGCTTAACGAGCGGATGCTGCCGACAGGCAATTATCAGACGCTAGTTGCTGACGAGGAAGCCATGAAAACAACAGGCATCTCCCCATTCTGGGAGCCGATGGATAATCACTACACAACCGAGCCGCAAAACGGCCGCAACGCGATGGAGCTGACTGATACACGCAATGGCGTAACGCTAGTCTACGATATTGGAACAGCTTACAAGCAGTGGATGATTTGGAACAACAACGCTACGCCAGGCTTCTTCTGTCCGGAGCCGCAGCTGAATCTCGTCAATGCGCCAAATGTGAACTTGCCAGCTGAGCAAATCGGGCTTGTCTCACTTGAGCCAGGCGGCATTTGGGAAGAAACGAGCCGCTTGTACGTAAGAAAATAGGAACTGGTCAAAGGATAGCAGCAATTTCGCTGCTATCCTTTTTTTTATGTAGAAATAGATTTTTAACGAAGCCGAATCATTTTTTCCATCCAAATACAGGACAGGAGTGACTATTGTCGAGAAAGGCTGTAAAATGTAAGCATCAGCCCCTCTTATGTCGAAAACTGAAGGGAGAATATGATGCGGCAATCATTATGGAAAGCACTTGTCATTACAAGCTTCTTATCCTTTATTCTCATCATCATTCCACAATCAACTGTCCACGCAGGTTTAATTGATCGAATCAAAGACATTTACAATACACCTGAGAAAATAAGCGAGCTCCAGGAGCAGTATATTGAAGCTACAGAAGCGCTCGCTAAGCAGCAGCAGCAGCTTGAGGAATCCGCAAAGGCTGCGGCAGCGTATGCAATGAAGCAACAGGAGCTGCTTGAACAAAACAATCAGCTTATCGCGCAAAATGCCGAGCTGCAAGAAGAGATGGATCGCATGAAGCAGGACAAACAATCGTTTATCAGCAAGCTTATTAATACTGTCATTATAATCGCAGCTGTTTTTGTTGCTTATATCGTATCTCTGAGAGTTTGGCGTTATGTCGTATGGCGCAAGCAGCGCAGCACAAGCAGTAGAGACAGCAGAGGCAGCAAAGGCAGCAGAGGAATTAGCGGATGAAAATAACCGTTCCTGCCCAAGTCGGCCATGTGCATCTCACCCTTGATACTGCGGACAAGCTTCATGTTCTGCATCCAAAATCAATCATCGCTTTCCAAGGTGATCCACAAAATCGCGAGGATCGTTTCATGGATTTGGCAGGCATGTATCGCAAGAAACGCTGGATTCGCTCCCTTATTTCTGGACCGGCCGAATTCATTGTCGGCTTGCCTGCAGGCTGCTCGCTCGAAACGCTGCACATCGACGAGAAAAGCGACTTGCTGTTTGATTTCAGGCATATTATCTTTTTCTCGGACGGCATGAAGCTAAAGTCTGTCGTGCAGAAGCTCAAAAACGCATGGATTACGAAGGAATTTGTGCGAATGCGATTTTCCGGGCCGGGCTTGCTCGGAATCATTACCGCTGGTGATGTGAAATCCATTCAGCTCCATCCGGATCGTCCTTTGTATGTTGAGACTGGAGCACTCGTCGCATATCCAGAGCATGCTTCCATCCAGCTGTCTGTTTACGGCAACAAGCTCGCAAGCCAGCATATGAATGTGCAGTGGGAAATTCGCGGCACCGGCCCAGTACTTATCCAAACAGGCTCCCGCGATGCCGAACTGGAGGAGCAGCTGCAAAACGGCGGCTTTATCAAAAGAATTCTTCGCGAAGTGCTGCCGTTTGGCGGCATCTATATCAAATAAAACAGAGGCCAGCCGACCGTCAGCAGACGGAAGACAAGCCTCTTTTTATTTTAAAGCCCTTTAATTGAAAACTGATGGGAGTATGCTTGGTTCGCAAACAAAATGTATTCCTTCTCCGGAAGCTGTCCCCAGCTGTCATGTCCACCCACGCCAGTTTGCTTATGGTTGACGCGTACAACCGTTTTGTTGCTTGGTGGCAGCAGATGAATATGATCATGCGCCTCCAGCTCCAATGGCGTATAAGGCAGTACATTTAGTTCAAAATGTGGCGCGCCCTTCAGCACGATACCCTCGCCCTTTGCATTCGTAACCGCAGCATGGCGAACGTCCATCTTATTGCCGCATTCCTGTGGCCTGATATACGGTACGAGCTGATCCTGAACGCTGCCAGCGTAAAGCCCAAGCTTACCTCCCGTCTGGCGATCCCAATACGTCTCGTCTGGACCTTTGCCATACCAGCTTACTTGATCAAATGATGCTGGCATCTGGAAGAGCATGCCGATTTCCGGAATTTCCGGTAAATCCGCTCCAGGCTGCAGCTTCTCGTATACATTGATCTCACCATCTGCATTTACTTTGTAAATTAACGACAGCATCGATTCCGTTGAAGTAGGCAAGCTATACTGCACATGAATTGTTGCACTGCTTGCCTCAAGCTCCCAAGTCATCGCTTGCAGAACGCGCTCTGTCCCCGCTTCACGCCATGTTGCACAGCGCAAATGCTGCTGATTGCCGCGATCATTATCCGTGTATGCACGCCAGAAATTCGGAGTCAATCCTTGCAATAACCGCTCTGAGCCATTCCACACGTAGGAAGCAAGGCTGCCATTTGCTAGATCAAATTGCGCAGTGAAGCTTTCACCGCTTACGAGCAGCGCCGTTGCCGACAGTTCAGCATGAACAGCAGGCTTAGCTGGTACAAGACCAATAATCGGCTCAATAGGCGCAGGCAGTACAAATTGCTCAAACGCGATTTCATGACCCGCTTCGGCCCAAAGGGTTTGCTCCTTCAGCCGCAGCTGTACCGTTAGTACAGCCTCTTCTGAAATGGAAGAAAGCTTAGGCAGCGTATAAGGAATCGTTATCGTTTCCTCACTCTCAGGTTGTGCGGCCGCTTCTACCGTGCCTGCTTCCACAGAAACACCGTTAATCGCTACTTGCCAAGCAAGCGTAAAGCTATTTAAAGCACTGAATAAATGACGATTGGTCACCTTAATGGTGCCATTCTTCAGATCAATCGCTTCAAACTTAGCATTTTGGTATACCTTCTTCACCTCTTGAAGCTTAGGCGACACTGTACGATCTGCGAAAATAAGGCCGTTGCCGCAGAAATTGCCATCATGCGGCGATTCGCCAAAGTCGCCTCCATACATCATTTTCACTGTGCCGCTCTCATCTCTTACTCGAATGGCTTGATCGATCCAATCCCATATGAATCCGCCCTGCAACACAGGATACTTCTCAAAAACCTCCCAATACACATGCAAGCCCCCGCAGGAATTGCCCATTGCATGACTGTATTCGCATAAAATATAAGGTTTTTGCGGGTTGCTTCTCGCATACTGTTCAACGCCCTGAGGGCTGGTGTACATATGGCTTTCGATATCAGAAGCAGCATCCGATTCGCGGTAGTGAAACGCTCCCTCATAATGAACGACGCGCGACGGGTCAGCTTCACGCAAAAAATCATGCATTTTTATGAAATTGTCTCCGCCGAATGATTCATTTCCAAGCGACCAGATGACGATAGATGCATGGTTTTTGTCTCTTTGCATCATCGAATTGCAGCGATCGAGCACAGCCCCTGTCCATTCCGGTCTGCTTCCAGGCACCGTAGTGCCAAGCTCCTTCTGTCCATAAGTCCAAGAACCATGGGTTTCCAGATTCGTTTCATCAATGACATAAAGTCCATATTCATCACAAAGCTCGTACCAGAGCGAGTTGTTCGGATAATGTGAGGTGCGGACGGCATTGATATTATATTGCTTCATCAGTTCAATATCTTTGCGCATATCCGCTACATTAATCGCACGGCCTGTATCGCATGAGAATTCATGACGATTTACCCCTTTGAACATGATCCGGCGTCCATTGATTTGCATCAGGCCATCTTTGATCTCAAACTTGCGGAAGCCGACCTTGCAGCTTATCGCTTCAAGCAGCGTGCCGTCCTCTGATTTCAAGCTAAGTATTAGCGTATATAAATTCGGCTGCTCAGCACTCCATTTGAGCGGATTTGAAACAGCGGCGCGCAGTTGAACAGAAGTGAGCTCCTCGCCTTTCACCTGCGTCTGGATCGTCAGCGGGCTTGGAAATACGGCAGCTCGATTCGCGTCATATAGCGCTGTCTCCAACGTTATTTTGCCAATTGGCCTGACAAAATAGTTAAGCAGCTTCGCATCAACAATCAGCTCTGCGTCAAGGCACTGCTCATCAAGCTCTGTATGTACAAAATAGTCATAGATATGCGCCTCTGGAGTGGAGTACAAGTAGACATCTCGGAAAATACCGCTCATTCGCCAAAAATCCTGATCCTCCAGCCAGCTTGCGTCACTCCAACGATAAACCTCTACGGCCAGCTTATTCTCTCCGTCTACAAGGTAAGGCGTTAGATCGAACTCGGATGGGGTAAACGTATCTTGGCTAAAACCAACAAGCTCACCGTTAAGCCATACGTAGAAAGCCGACTCCACACCTTGGAAGCTGATAAATACAGGTTTACCATCCCACTCGGATGGTACTGTAAAAGTACGAGCATATGATCCAACTGGATTATATGCAGTAGGGGCAAACGGCGGCTTTATGTCCTCGTTGCCATCCCAAGGATATCTGACATTCGTATATTGCGGATAATCATAGCCCTGCAGCTGCCAATGCGCGGGTACCGTAATGCTGTCCCACTGGCTATGATCATAATCAGCTTCATAAAAGTTGACTATTCGTGATTCGGCATTCGCTGCAAACGCAAATTTCCACTGGCCGTTCAGCGATAAATAATTCGAAGACTTATTATGATCGCCATCCCATGCCTCCTCTATCGTATCGAAGGGCATTAACGAAGCATGCGCATCCATACGGTTCAAACGATAAATTTCAGGGTTATTGTTCCACTCCGGGTAACCGTTGGCCGGCGGCGTATAGACTAGCTTTTTTCGCATAAAATCAAGCACCTCATCACTATTATTGGATATGATATTCACATTATAAGGCATTGCTATTTCTGATATCATAAAACAATTTTCATATCTTCTATAAAAATATGAACATTACGATTCAAACGGTGCTCGTGATTGGAAGCGTAAAGCAAAAAAAGGCTGACCGAGATAAAAACACCCGATCAGCCTTAACCGCCATATCTAGAAGCAGACCCGCCTCTTCTAGAGCTGCAGCTGCTTCAAATTATAAAACTCGCCTTTGCTTGCCATCAGCTCATCGAAGGTGCCGACCTCAACAATACGTCCATGCTTCATGACGACAATACGATCTGCATCACGAATCGTAGACAGGCGGTGAGCGACAATGAATGTCGTCCGGCCCTTAATCAGCTCCTGCATCGCCTTCTGAACATGAAATTCTGACTCATTATCCAGTGCGGAGGTGGCTTCATCCAAAATAATAATTTTTGGCTCGCGTACAAGCGCACGTGCAATCGCAATCCGCTGACGCTGGCCGCCAGACAGCTTGCCGCCATGTTCGCCAACCATTGTATCAAGGCCATCCGGAAGCTGCCCGATAAACTCGGATAGGTTAGCCATCTCAACAACACGATTCACTTGCTCATCGGTAATATCGCGAAGGCCATACGTAATATTGTCTCGAATCGTACCTGAGAACAAAATATTCGTTTGCGGCACGACCGCCAAATGCTTGCGATAGCTGCGCAGGTCAATGTCCGCCAGATCAATGCCGTCCATCATTACTTTCCCGCCCGTTGGCTGCAGGAAGCCGATAACTAGATTGAGCACTGTTGATTTGCCTGCGCCGGATGCGCCAACAAATGCAATGCATTCGCCTGCTTCAACTTCGAGGGTAACATCCTCAAGCACATGATGTTCACTGCCCGGATATGAAAGCTCTACACCCTCGAAAGAAAATTCGCCTCGTACATCGGCAACTTTTCTTTTGCCGCTATTATTTTCAATATCGGTCGATACCAAAATCTCTTTAATGGAATGAATCGATTCAAGACCTTTGGCAATTTGCGGATAAATGTTAATAAGACCGGTAACGGAAGCCAAAATCATCGCAAAAAAACCTTGGTACATAACGACGTCGCCAACCTGAATTTGCCCATTGTAAGCTAAGTATGCCGTAAAAATTAAGCAAAGCACCTGAAAAATTTGAAACGTCACCCAGTTTGTTGAGCCAAAATACGCCTCCACCAAATCCAGCCGATACCCTTTGCCTTGAATGTTGCTCAGCGTCTTGTCAATACGTGCGATCTCAACCTTCTCCAGACCGTGTGCGCGCGTAATCGGAATCATCTCGACCATCTCTGACACGCGAGAGGACATGTATTCTATTTCTTTACGGAATTCCTTGTTCGACTTACGGATTTTACGCCTGAAAATCGTTACGATTGTTATAGACATTGGAATGGTCAGTATAAAAAACAACGACACAATCCAGCTGCTGTTCAGCGTTATAATAAACGATACGATAATGTTAACGACAGCCGGCGCCAAAGCAATCATGAACTGCTTTGACATCATCTCAACCGCTTCGACATCGCGCAGCACCTTCGATTGCAGCTTGCCGGCAGGCAGCTCCCTATGTTGATTAATGGACAACTGCTGCAGCTTGCGCACAAGCGCGCTGCGAAGTCCCGCTTCTACATATCTTACTGCACGGCTCAAAAAAGATATGTAAGCGGCGTGGGTTGGTATGTTCTGCAGGATGACGATCAAAATAATAACAAAGTTAATCCAAATGCCGCTTAGCGGATATTTTGCTGGATTCGTCGCAATGTTGATAATATTAGCTGTTACAATTGGCAGCACATAAATGGGCGCGCTTTTGATGAACAAAAATAATAATGAAATCAATAGATTGGCAAAGTTGCCTTTGTATAATGACAATAAAAACTTCAACGGGCTGGCATTTTCCTCTAGTGCCGCGTTTTCAAATGTGCTCGCTAGTCCTTTTGCAGCACCAAGCTGAGTTTTTACAACCCTCTCTGACATTTCTCTCTCCATCCTTCTGCAGCTCTGCATGCTGTCCAACCATTCTTAATTCGGCAAGCTACCGCATCATCTTACGCTCATTCCACCTTCCTGTAAATGTGCGATATTGCACTTCTTATATTCAATTTTGCTCTTCAATACTAGTGGTGCTTGGCTTTATAATCCTTAGGAGTTTCTCCAACCATTTTCTTAAAAAGCTTATTAAAGTAAACAGGATCACTATAGCCGACCAGCTGTGATATTTCGTAATTTTTCAAATTTGGATGATCGCTCAAAAATTGCTTTGCCTTCTCTATCCGAATATCGATCAAATAGTCTGTCAGCGTCATGCCCGTCTCCTGCTTAAATAAAC
This sequence comes from Pristimantibacillus sp. Z349TD_6, assembly GCF_056173205.1. NCBI lineage: Bacteria > Bacillati > Bacillota > Bacilli > Caryophanales > Paenibacillaceae > Pristimantibacillus (SeqCode) > Pristimantibacillus sp. Z349TD_6. Next base: position 6,298,672 of record NZ_CM149662.1, read on the forward strand.
GGCTCAAATAATTGGCGCTCATGCCGACGGTGTCAGCGATACGCTCCATTTCGAAGTTTTTGCCGTATTCTTGCTCCAAAATCGTTTTCATTTGCTCAATAACATGATGCTCTTTTTCCTTCGAGATCGTCTCTTGAGCTGGAGCAGATACCGCTGATTCCGATGTTTGCCCGTTTTCATTGCGCTCCTGCTCAATCTTAACCAGTATGTCGTACAAGTTCGCCTTGTCCACCGGCTTGAGCAAATAATCCCGCACACCCGAGCGAAGAGCCTTGCGCGCATATTCAAATTCACTAAATCCACTGAGCACAATCGTATCAATCGACTTATCGCGCAAGTGCTCAATAAGACGCAAACCGTCCATCATCGGCATCTTTATATCGGTAATCAGCACATCCAGCTCGCCTTCACTAAGCTTCGAAATTTGCGCCCAAGCGTCCATTCCGTTGCTGTAGGAGCCGATAACTTTGATGTCCAAATCCATTTTCGTTAATATTTTTTCTAGACCCAGCCTTATGAATTCTTCATCATCCGCGATCATAATGTTCAACAATCCTGCTCGCTCCTCCCCGCGTGTTCCTCATCTAGTTTGTGCTAAAATCGGTACATCTGCAATGAAAAGAAAGCGGACGGTTTATTTAACCGCACCGCTTGTCACACCCGCGAAAATATATTTTTGCAAGAACACATAAAGAATAGCGGTAGGAATCATAATGATAAGAATGGCTGAGGATATCATTTGCCAGTCCCCGCTGTTGACCCCGAAGAAGCGCATGAGTGACGTTGATACGACAACATGTTCGGCCCTAGGCAGATACAGGAGCGGAATAAACATGTCATTATAGATGCTGATTGTTTTCAAAATAATGATTGTCGCTGTCGCTGGCGCAAGCAGCGGGAAGATGATGGAGCGGAAAATACGAATCAATGAAGCACCTTCGATCATCGCGCTTTCATCTAGTTCATAAGGGATATTTCTAATGAATTGCAGATAAATGTAGATTTGCAAAATATCTGCGCCTACGTAGATTAGTACAGGTCCCATCAAATTATTCGTTAAGCCAAGCGCCTGAATCGTTTTGTAATTGACGACTTGCGTTGTAATCGCTGGAATAATCGTGGCGAATAGGAACAAGCCGACTAACGGGCCTTTAAATTTGAAATTGAAGCGCCCAACGGCATAACAGAACGCCGATCCGATCAATATGTTCAAAATTAGCGTGATCGCGATAATAAACAGCGTATTCCCGAACGCATGGAGCATATCCGCCTGCTTGAAGGCTTGCGCAAAGTTTTTAAAATAGAGAAAGCTATCCGGCATAGCGATCGTCGATTTCGTGTGAAATTCATCCTTCGTCTTAAAGGCATTGACGACGATGATATAAGGCGGGAACAAAATCGCAAACGCAGCCAATAGAAGGCTTAAATACTTGATTGTGTCCCAAAGCTTATTGGATTTATTCATCGATTATTCCCCCTTTCCTTTCAACAAAAACCGCTGAATCGATAATACGATGACAACAAAGAGTAACAAGACGACGCTCATTGCGGATGCCAAGCCATAGTTGTTGAACTGAAAGGCGGTCTCAACAATTTTCATAACGAAGGTTTCACTCGATCCTGCCGGCCCGCCCTTGGTTAAAATATAAGGCAGATCAAACACCTCTAAAGCGCCGGTGACCGTTAGGAACAAATTGAGCTCGATAATTTTGTAAATGTTCGGCAGCGTGATGCTAATAAATTTTTGCCAGCCGTTTGCCCCGTCAATCGATGCCGCTTCGTAAATATCACTTGGAATCGATTGAAGCGCCGCCAAATAAATGACCATATTGAAGCCCATAAAGCGCCAGAAGCCAATAGAAGCAAGCGTATAGTTTACAAAAGAACCACTGCCGAGCCAGCTTGTTTTGGAGAGTGCATCAAAGCCGAGCTGTCCTAGCAAATAGTTTAATGATCCGTTTGTCGTATCGAATACGTAACCGAATAAGTATGCTACAGCAACGCCATTTAGGATGTACGGTAAAAAAAGCAGCAGCCTGAAAAAGTTTTTCCCCTTCAGCTTGCTGTTCAGCACCACTGCGAAATAAATCGCGGCGATATTTTGTACGATTCCAACAGCGAAATAGGCAAAGTTATGTTTGAAGACGCCAAATATAGCTGGATTTGAAAATACTTCTTTGTAGTTCGACCAACCGATCCATGGTTTGTTTTGACTTAAGCCGTCCCAGCTCGTAAAGCTTAATCGAATGAGTTCCATTGCCGGATAATAGGCGAATGTCAGCAGCAGCAGCAGCGGCAATGCGACGAAGCCAATAATGACATAGTTCTTCTGTGTTTTAAAAGGCAATCTGCTAAACATGAGACAACCCCATCCTCCCTGCGTCTTTCTAATTGGAAGGTGCAGGATAGACATCCGTTAAAGGTTATCCATCCTGCACGCAGCCCTTACAATCCTAAATCTTTTTTCGCTTTCGCCCACGCTGTGTTCACTTTATCCAATACCTTTTGCGGGTCTTTCGCTAAGACGAATTCTTGTACAACTGCAGCTTGATCAAGCTGCGCTTTGTTTTGAATTTCTGTCGCTGCATCTACAGGTGCAGCCGGCTCGAAAAATTTAGGGGTAAAGCTGTTGAATTCCGAAAGCTGTGGAAGCTTCGATTCTTTCGCTTTCAAAGTAGGAATGAAACCTGCGAAATCATCATAACCGGATTCTTCGATCATCCATTGTACGAATGCTTTGCCTGCTTCAACATTGCCGTTTTTGTTAACTGCATAGAAGAAATCCGGGTTAAGCGGTGCTTTAGCTTCGCCTGTGTTATCGACTGGGAATGGGAAGAAGCCAATGTCTTCTGCAGGAGCGCCGTTTTCGATTACTTGGTTAATTACCCAGTTGCCAAGCAGATACATACCGAATTTGCCGGTTGCTACGTATTTTTTCGATTGCTCCCAGTTCGTCGAGTTCACGTCTGTTTCTAGGAAACCTTTTGTGTACAACTCACGAAGAATTCCCCATGATTTGCCGTATGCATTATCAAGCGTGTACGGTGTTTCAGATTCAGCACGTTTGTTTTGGTGGTCAGAAGCTCCGCCGATTAGCGTTGGAACATCGTATACCCAAGTATCAAGCGGCCATTTATCTTTGAAGTTTGATGCAAGCGGCACGATGCCTGCGTCTTTAAGCTTTTGCGATGCAGCTAGAAATTCGTCGTACGTTTTTGGAAGAGCTGTAATGCCTGCTTTCTCGAAAGCTTTCTTGTTGTATACGATACCGACTGTCGATCCGCCAGAGGATACACCATACATTTTGCCTTCTTGCGCCTTCAAATCCTTGAAGTGAATTTCACCTGAGAATGCAATGTCGTCAAGCGGAGCGAAATAATTAGGCAGCTCTGCGTTTGGAATGGTTGGTACAAATACGACATCTGGGAAGTCTCCGGAAGCGATGCGGATTTTCAACGTTTTATCATAGTCTGTTATGGCTTCAAATTTAAGATCGACACCAGGGTATTTGTCTTCAAAACGTTTTTCGTAATCGACGTACTGTTTGTTAATCATGTCGGTACGGTTTGTTAAGAATACGACTTCACCTTTTATCGTTGATGCTTCTTCTGTTCCACCGTTTTCCGGTTTGTTTGTTGCGGTGTTATCCGTGCTCGGCTTGTTCGTAGGTGTATTCGTGCTTGCGTTATTTCCACCACACGCAGCTAACGATGTTAGCATAACTACAGAAACAAGTGCTAACGAAATGACTTTTTTCATTTTCTAAATCCCCCTCAGCTCGTTTTGATTCCGCTTACATTTCGATAATACCTCATAAAATGTGGTTCTAAAATGGTTTAAAATATGATTTATAGTCTTCAACTGTCATTTTGTGAAAACGCTTTTTTACGCATTTTCACTCATTATTGTGCATACACATGCCGCTTTCCGTGTTATTAAATGAAGCAATTTTATAAGGTTGCTTGCTGTTCAAGAAAGGTATTGCAAACAAGACTAGAATCATGTTTACTTGTTATATAACAAAAATATTATTAGCAATAACAAAAATATCAAATACAAAGTGAGGCGACTCCAATGACAACTAAAGCAGCCTATATAGGCGGAATGACATGGGGCTGGACAGGCATTCGAGGCACATGGACTGGCGAAAAAGCGGATCGTTCGATGGAACTGATGGCCGAGCGGTTAAGTGTGAACTGGACAGCTATTGCACTTGGCGCACTTCAAGATCATGCCCACTCCACCGAAATTAAGTTTCGCGAGGCGCCTACGGTTACCGATGAGGAAGTTCTTAGTGCCATTCACAAAGCGAAAGAACTAGGCCTTAACGTTTGTTTGAAGCCGGTCGTCAATTGTGCGGATGGCACATGGCGTGCTCATATTAATTTCTTTGATCTCGATGTGCCTTGCGAGCCAAAATGGTCTGACTGGTTCGCTTCGTATACCACATTCATTTTGCACTATGCCAAAATTGCCGAAGAAACAGGTTGTGAAATGTTTTGTGTTGGATGCGAAATGGTTCAAACCGATCGCAGAGAAACGGAATGGCGTGAGCTCATCGCAGAGGTTCGCAAAGTTTATTCGGGCATCGTTACGTACAACTGCGACAAATATCAAGAAGGCCAAATTAAATGGTGGGATGCTGTTGATGTCATTTCTTCCAGCGGCTACTACCCTATCGATGCTTGGGAAGAGCAGCTGAACCGGATTGAAAAGGTCGTATCCGAATACGACAAGCCTTTTTTCTTCATGGAAGCAGGCTGCCCTAGCCGCGAAGGCTCGCAGTATATTCCGAACGATTGGGGACTTGCCGGCGCGCCTAGCGAAGAGGTTCAGCGTCAGTTCTACGAGACGATGTTCTCCCATACGGACAAGCGTGATTGGGTTGGCGGCTTTATGCTTTGGGATTGGCCGGCGAGACTATATGAAGAGGCCGATGCGAGTGCTAACGACGATTATTGTATGTATGGCAAGCAAGCAGAACAAACCGTTCGTCAATATTATGCAGCCAAAATAGCTGAATCGAGTGACGGAGGTTTGGGCGAATGAACGTAAATAACGAGCAGTGGCTAGCAAGCATCAAGCAGGAGCTGGAATCTAACATTCTCGGCTTTTGGATGAAGCATACGATCGATGAGCAAAAAGGCGGTTTCTACGGCAATATCAGCAGAGATTTAACCGTTAACGATGAAGCTGGCAAAAGCTTGGTGCTTAACACACGTATCTTGTGGACCTTTGCCTCCGCTTATCGCATGACTGGCAATGAAGCTTATCTCGAAATGGCTGATCGTGCCTATCGATATGTAAATAAATACTTTGTAGATCAAGAATACGGCGGATTATACTGGATGGTCGACGCAGCTGGCAGCCCAGCCGAAACGAAAAAGCAGGTATACGGCCAAGCCTTTGCTATTTATGCTTACTCCGAGTATTACCGCGCTACCGGTAATGAAGCTGCGCTTCAGAAAGCGATCTCACTATTTCATACGCTTGAGAAATATAGCTACGATGAGCAATATAAAGGTTACTTCGAGGCTCTTACACGCGAGTGGCTGGAAACCGACGATAATAGCCTGAGTGAAAAGGATTTGAACGAGAAGAAATCTATGAATACTCATCTCCACATCATGGAGGGTTATACGAACCTTTACCGGGTATGGAAATCAGATGAGCTGTATGCCAAGCTGAGAGAACTAATCGAAATCACAATAAAACATATTATTAACCCAGATAACGCGCACTTTATCCTTTTCTTCGATGAAAAATGGAACGGCAGATCCGAGCATATTTCTTACGGTCATGATATTGAGGGCAGCTGGCTGCTGGTCGAGGCCGCTGAGGTGCTTGGAGATGCAGCATTGCTGGCTGAAGCCAAAGCCGTCGCCATTCGAATGGCAGAAGCGACGCTGAATGAAGGCGTTGACGAGGACGGCGGTCTTCTTAATGAGGCAGGTCCTGATGGGATCATCGATTCGCACAAGGATTGGTGGCCGCAAGCAGAAGCTGTTGTTGGTTTCTATAATGCTTATCAAATGACAGGCGATGAGAAATACCTTAAGGCTGCTTTGAAATCTTGGCAATTCATTGAAAATTTTATCGTCGACAAACAGTTTGGCGAATGGTACTGGAGCGTAACTCGCGATGGAGCTCCAAGCGACAATTTACAAAAGGTTAGTCCTTGGAAATGCCCTTATCATAATGGTCGTGCATGCTTTGAAATGATCGAACGCTTGTCTGGTAAAGCAATTTCACACTAATGGAGGTTTATACAATGAGTAAATTTAATGAACGCAAGCAAATGCTAACAGACCGTTATGAGGCGCTCGTACAGCGTAAAAACGAGCCAGCAGAAGTTAGCAACGGTGTTTTTGATCGTTACGTGCACCCTGTTCTAACAGCAGAACACGCTCCGCTGATTTGGAAATATGATTTTAATCCTGAGACGAATCCTTATTTCTTGGAGCGCCTCGGCGTTCATTGCGTATTCAATCCAGGCGCAATCTTCTTAAATGGCAAATTCCATCTCGTAGCGCGCGTTGAAGGCAATGATCGCAAATCATTTTTCGCCATTGCAGAGAGTGACAGCCCCGTTGATGGTTTCCGCTTCTGGAACCACCCTATCTTGCTTCCAGAAACAAGCGATCCCGATATTAACGTCTATGATATGCGCCTCGTTCAACATGAGGACGGCTGGATTTATGGTCTGTTCTGCACAGAGAGGAAAGATCCTTCCGCTCCAAAAGGAGATCTGTCGAGCGCGATTGCACAATGCGGTATCGTAAGAACAAAGGATTTGAAGCAATGGGAGCGCCTTGCTGATCTAAAAACAGCGTCCAACCAACAGCGCAACGTCGTGCTTCACCCTGAATTTGTTGACGGCAAATACGCCTTTTATACTCGACCGCAAGACGGCTTTATCGATACGGGCTCAGGCGGCGGTATTGGCTGGGGACTATCTGATACGATCGAGAACGCTGTTGTAGAGCGTGAGATCATTATTGATGAACGCCATTATCATACAATTAAAGAAGTGAAGAACGGTCAAGGTCCCGCTCCAATTAAGACGGACAAAGGCTGGATTCATATTGCTCACGGCGTTCGCAACACTGCGGCTGGCTTGCGTTATGTACTCTATGCATTCCTATCCGACTTGCAGGAGCCTAACAAAGTAACGCATCGTCCGGGCGGCCACTTGCTTGCGCCAGAGGGCATTGAACGCGTCGGCGACGTATCGAACGTAGCTTTCTGCAATGGTGTTATCGCACAGGATAACGGTGACGTGTATATTTACTATGCTTCCTCCGACACACGCTGTCACGTTGCTGCAACGACCGTCGATCAACTGCTCGACTATTGCTTAAACACACCGGAAGATCCGCTTCGTTCCTACGCATGTGTAGAGCAGCGCATCGCTTTAATTGATCGCAACTTGCAGCTATAATCCGCTTCGCCATAGCAAGGACCTTTAGTCTTTCCAGCCTAAAAGAAAGAGCTTCCCAGAGAGCAGCATTTCTGCTTTTGGGAAGCCCTTTTTCATTTATGGTTTGATACAAATTACTTTTTGATATCCATAGGAATAGAGATTGTCTTATCGTAGGTTTTAATATAGGAAAATCCGTTAAGCAGCAGCTGTTCCGGTTCCTCTTCCGTGTTAAAAGAAAACGTCTGCTCCCACAAGATATTGCCATTTTTCAAATCCCACGGGCGTGATGAGGAAATGGATGAGATAGGAACTACACTATCACCCGATTGAACAGATAAGTTTTCCGTTTCCAAGATTGTAAATTGTTTTCTGGCGATAACGATATCATAACCTGTATCGGTTTTTGTGACGCTGCGAATCCATAACTTTTCATTCCCAATCTCTATGGACAGATCTGATGGTGAAGCTAGGGAGATCGGTTCTTCTATTTTCTGATAGCCAGCAAAATTTTCAAGTACGAGCTCAATGGTTTCCAGCTTGTCTGTCGGCAGCACATCAAATTCAAGTTCAAATGCTGCTTTGCCCTTTTCACCGGAATGATCCGACTGCATTCCCCATGATTTCACTTCTGTTCCATTCACATAAAGCTTTGTTTTTCCTGAGAACCTCGGGTATCCCCCATCATTCATTTCATAATGTCCCTTTACGATTGTAGAAGTAGGTGAAGCTGTGATGGCGTCATAGTGGACCGATCCCTCATCGACCGAAACGGATTTTGAGATCTCCTCTTTAAGCATGCTTTTCATCGCTTTATTCGCTTCAAACTTGAAGGAGATTGGGTAAGATGCCCGTTCTCCATTTTCTAGCCACTCACTAAATGTAACGGTTAATGTTCTAGAGAATGGACTAACCGATTCAAATTTATAGACACCCTCGTACTGGGTCTCGTCTTTGCTATAATTGCCGCTTCCTTCTTTGGGATCGGAATCCGTCAAGAATCCTTCCATTTGACCCACGTTATAACGCAGTGAACTATTGTCAGTAAATACAGAGCCTTCGGTTCTATCAATGCTATAATACATAAGCAAAGCGTTATCGTCCGCAATAACCCCGTTGATGGTAATGACAGTACCGTCCTCTAGCGTTTTGCTTTTGTTGACCGATTGTCCGTAGCCTTGCTCCGCCACTTCGGAGAAGCTAAGAGAGTTCAGCTCGATTTTGTTAAACAACTTGCCTCCGTAAAAAGCAAATGCAGGATATTGATAAGTGCCTACAATTAATAGGAGTGCTGCAGCTGATGCGACAACCCATGTCATCGCTCTATTTAACTTTCTTTTCTTAGCAGGAACATGCTCAAGTGCATTTCGAAGTCTGTCCTCAAGTCCTGACGGTGCCTGCACGATATTCAAGCTCTGTTTGTGCTCCTGTAATCTCTCCTCGATCGTTTTCATTACGATCCCCTCCGATCATCGCTTTCAGTTTTTGTATGCCTTGCGAAATTCTTGATTTGATTGTTCCAATCGGCGAACAGGTCATGTCCGCAATCGTCTGATACGGAAGATCATGTACGTAACGAAGCTCGATAGCTTCCCGCTGCTGTGCATTTAGATTAGAAAGCAGCACCTGCATGTTCATCTCAGACTCCGTGTTGCGATAAGGGTTATCTTCAGTTAATCCAGCAAAGGATGATTCTCCCTCGTCTCCCAGTGGAACAAATCGTTCTTTTTGGCGGAGCAGTTTTTTGCAACGATTGACGAGAATGGTTTTGCTCCAGCTGTAGAAGGCTTCACTCTTTTGCAATTGATCCAGCTTTTCATAAAGCGTAACAATCATATCTGCCATGGCATCCATCGCGTCATGCTCATTTCTCAAATAGCTGTAGGCAAGACGATAATAAGCGTCCCGATCGGCTATGATTAGTTGTAATAAAGCTTCTTTGTTGCCTTTTTGAGCTTGTCTGACAAGACGGCTTACATTCATGTTCTCACCCCTTTCATAGATAAGAGATCACAGAGGCTATTAAAGTTCATTTTGCGAAAAAAAATATTATATAAAAGAGGCTCGTCTCTCTTTGAAAAAATACGTAGACCTCGATATTGCATCCGTCGTTTGTTATCACGGGGGATTAAGTACCGAAAATGTTAATGATCAGTTGTTAAAGCTCAGCCAAGAGTAACTATATATAAAGGGTTCCACATACTAATCAAGCTTTATATGTGGAACCCTTTTAAGTTTTATTTTAGAAGCATAACCTATCCATAAAGGGGAGAAAATACCCAAAGATCAGCCACTTTCTAGAAAGTTGTGTGAATGCTTTGGAAAATAAATATGTCAAAGAAACGCGATCCTTTAAGGTTTCGAGAGTATTCCCAACCGATGTAAACAATCATAATACGTTGTTCGGCGGCAAACTTATGTCTTATATCGATGATATTGCTTCGATATCCGCTTCCAAATTATGCAGAGTTACCGCGGTAACCGCTTCGACGGATTCCGTTGATTTCTTGCATCCAATCCGGCCAACAGATTCCGTTTCCCTAGAGTCCTTCGTTACTTGGACAGGCAAAAGTTCAATCGAGGTTTTTGTGAAAGTGATACGAGAAGATTTAAGAAGCGGCGAGCGAAAAATAGCAGCAACCTCTTTTCTTACTTTCGTTGCCTTAGATGAACAAAATAAGACAATACTTGTACCTCGTATTGTCCCTGAAACGGAAGAAGAAATTAAATTATATGAAACGGCCGAGCATCGCACGGCAATGAGGAAGCAGCGCAGAGAAGAGAGCAAAAAGTTTGCTGACTTTTTGCTGACGAAGTTTCCGTGGGAATAATCGTCCCCTTTTATTACAGTTTATTTTGACGAACGGCATCATTGCTATTGCTGCGCGTTCCCTCGCCCAGCAATTTCATCGTAACCATGCCGATTGCCAAGCACCAAACAGGCGCAGAAACGCCGAGAAAGGCGACGTTCGCTACCGCAATCGCAAATGTAAAGGCCGTTGAGTAGCGGTAGGCAGATTCCGAAAAAGCTGATTGAAGGCTTTGAATGAATACCCCCATCAATGAAAAACCCGTTAGAAGCCAAATAAATGAAGACGGCAGAATATTAATAAAGGCAATAACCTTCCAAGCAAATAATCCAAACAGCGCCACTAATGCGCCCGAGACAATCGCTGCATAAGGACGAGATTCCTTTGCACCAGCTTCTTCGCTGCTGCACAGCATACTCATCATTCCGCCAACATTTACGCTATGACCGCCAAGAAACGCTACAGCAGTCGTGGCAAAACCAGTTATCGTAATCGTCTTGGAAGCGGATGGCTCATAGCCATTTTTGCGAAGTGCTGCCAAAGCTACAAACAAATCGTTGCTAAGCACGAGTATCGACAAAGGGATAGCTAACGATAACAGCCCATTAATCGAAAACTCAGGGTTCACCACATGCGGCAGCGCAAACGGCAGCACCTCCATAGGAGGCAAATCGTAGCCAATCCATAGAGCAAGCAGCCCCATACAAACGACGCCGAGCACAGGCGGAAAGCCCTTGAATAAACGGGGAAATAAGAAAAAACCGACCAATGCCATGAACCCGACAAAGGGAGCATCCTTGACCGCGGGAACGATTTTTACAATATGGTTGAATATTAAACCGGCAAGCATCGCGTCCATCAACGGCTTGGGCAGGAAAGCCAGCAGCTTATCGGACAGACCAGATAAACCAAATACAGCGATAATAATCCCGGAAATAATGCTCGCACCAGCTAACTCCTGCACGGTAAACTGTGTCGCAGAAGTGCTTAAGAAAGCAACGGCGGTTATCGAATGCGCGCCGCCAAACGGAATTTTATATATCAACGTCAAAGCTATGTTCAGCAGTCCGCCAAAAAAATAAACGGCGAACAGCCACGCGACGAGCTCTAAGGTTGAAAAACCTGCTTTTTCAGCGCTGCTCACGATGAGTACGGCTCCGCCTGTACATGCCAGCATCGCAGATAATATACCAGTAAACACATTTTGCCGACTGAGCTTGGAATGGGTTTTTATCATCAAATCGCTTCCTAATCGTATAATAATATGGCTTCCGTGTTGTTCAAGTGCTTAAGTATAACCGTTTCTCAGCAATTTGTACCCATCCACTGCTCAAACTTTTTTCAGCCATTTCTGCGCATAACATATCAAGGCATCCCAAGACATCCCAAGATCAATTCTCTAACGAACTGTATTATTCTTATTGTGATGAAAATAGCTTATTTAAGTTTTAACGAACCTCATGAACGTTATAGCATGCTGAATTGGGTGTCATAAGCTATTATTCTCGAAATAGCGATTCTGGAGTTCGTTACACTTTTAATCTATTACTTTTGATTAAAATAAGAGCTGCTAGGTTCGTAAGTAATAGGTCCGAAAACGTTCACTCTGTCTGAGCTCCAGCTCCATTTCCCACCTCGATCATACGCCGCAGCTACTCTATAAGCGCATATTTGTGCTTACAGACCACAAAACTAGCCCTTTCTCTCGCTGTAAGAACATATACGTGCTTATTGCTCAATTTCTTACCTCGATCATACGCCGCCGCTACTCTATAAGCGCATATATGTGCTTATTGCTCCATTTCCTACCTCGATCATACGCCAAGATTCGCTTGTCCATCATTTGCTTAAGCAAACATCAATAGACCAAAATAGAAAAAAGGCGTCACAGGAATAAATCTCTGTGACGCCATTTTTTCAATATTCATATCGAGCTATCTCTCCAGTGAGATCATCACTTTGGGACAGCCCCTTCAATCGTTCGGTTATTATCGCATTACCATTCCACGCTTACTGCAATTCCTTCGGGAACGCCCGGATAGCGAAGAAGTACCGTTCCTGACTCTCCATCATACTCGTATGATGCCGCTTGATCACCAGCTGTGACGCTGCTAGGCTCACTTGGAATACGCAAGCGCGTACTAACCGTGATGTCCAGCGGTGACTCTGAAACAAAGGAAATTCGGTTTTCAGCCGACAGCTCCTCACGAATGCGAGATGAACTAACAAGAATACTTGTTTCCCCTTGCTGGTTATCAGAGTAGTTCAAATCAAACAACAAGCTGTCCTCGCCCGATTTGATTTCCACGGAATGTTTCACAGGCATGCTCGCTTCGAACAAATCAACGAACTGACCCTCCAGAACGATTGAATCATCCGCTTCCCTCTCATCCAGCACATGAGTAATGACATAAGGCCCCCGTCTAATATGCAGCGAGGTGCTTTCCTTATAGTCAGCCATTTCTCCGCGGATCTCGAGCGACCTTTTTACAGCACTCCGTATAAGAGCTGCACCCGCTTCAGAGCGGGACAACTCCGCCGGATTCTCACGGTAAAATAAAACAGCACCGCTGCCTACCGTAAACTCTCCTTGCTCCGGGTTTCTACCTAAGCCAAGCGACTCGAATAAATGTTCTTCCGGACGCATGTAAGAGCGGCGGCTGTTCTCACGGTTCCACCATTCCCGCACTTCATGATAGGGGTCCGATCCGTCACCGACATAGATGAGTATGCCGCCCTCCCTCACCCATTGTCCGATAGCTTGATGAATGCCCGGATGCTCCGGCTTCATAAATTCGTAGCTGAGCAGCAGCACTCGGTAATGATCCAAATATCCTGGGAAGGTCAAAATATTGTCCAGCTGTACCGGTCTTAGCGGAATGCCTACCTTCACGAGCGGAAGCGCGAGTCCGTAAAAGGATGACCAGTCAAGAAGCTCCTTCTGCTCTGCACTCAGCTCTTCAGCTGAACTCGTTCCGTCATATTTGGCAGCTTCGCCTTCCTGCTCGCCTTCACGGATAACGTCCCCGCGTTGATACATCGCGGAGTTGGATAAGCAAAGGCCAATGCCAGCTGTGTAGGCGTCGTCTCCAGCAACCTCATCATGGTTATGCATGTCGCGCAGCACATTCATGACCGTCAGAAGTACGGTCGCATAGTCACCCGGGATCATTTCTTTTCCTTTCCCGTCCTCAGTCGGATAGCTGCCCTCGAATACACGGCGCGGCCATGGGCATACCTCGTATTGCTTCACCTCAGGATGCAGCAGGGAAGCAACAACAGTAGAACGATAGTTTTTACGATAATCGCTCCAGCTGTATCTAGGGTTATCCTCAATCGGATCGTGAAGGAACCACATTTCACGCCCCGTCCCCCGCGTGAGCTCCTGCATAATTCCATATTCCAAATATGCCGTCTCGAAGGTTCGCTCTCTGCGCAGTCCCTTATAAACGTTCGGAGTACGAGCCGTTCCCGTCCAGATCTGAGCAATGAAACCGTCACAGCCAGGCATCGACACGAGCAGCGCCTCAGGACTAATAATTCGCCACTGCGTATAATTGATCAAGCTGTGAGTTGGGACATAGAAACGCACCGTTCTACCGTAGGTTACTAACGAATATTCCTTCATTTGACTGCAAAGCCGGTCAAGCGCACGATAGTACATTGCCGCCTTCAGCTTGGATGCTCTGTACTGAGCGTCCGGCGAGGAGTGGGGAGGAATCCAATCCTCCCCGTAATAGTTCAGCCACTCCCGCTTGAACGCATCAGAATAACCCGATGCTGCCCAAAATTCCGGCTCCTCCAAATGAATCGCTTCTGCGCCAGAGTCGATTGCCCGTTTAATATGAGAAGCCAAATATTCAGCGAAGGCAATGGTCGGAACCATATAAGGAACATCCTTGCCATGAAGCAGATGATTTCCGCTGCGGTCCATTTGAGCTTCATCCCAGTGCTCCCGTCCGTCGAATCGACCATACAAGTAGTCCTGATACTCCCCCCAAGATACACCTGTCATCAAATGAATCTTATAGCCGGCATTTCTCCAGCCTTCGATCCGCTCAGGCAAATCATCAGATATTCCGTATACCATGACAAAATCGGTCCGCAAATCATACTTCGGGCCATACGGCCTTGATTCCTGAAAACCGGTCCACTCTGCTCGTTGTCCCAAACCCTTCGTCAAAGCGAGAAGCCTCCTTTAGTTTGCCATTCCAAACAAAGCAACTTCCTTGCCTTTCAAGTTGTCATTAGTAAACTGCATTGCTTCTTTATAGCCTGTTTTATTCATCTGTCCACGAAGATCATTAATGATTTTCAGTGCCGCTTCATCCGATTTCGCATAAATCGCTTCTTTCCAGACGTCGCCTATTTTGTCCATGGATGGCTTCAGCATTTCCCACTGTGGAGACTTAATCATAACGTCGCCAGGATTGTATGCCGAAATAACACTAATACCGTTTGGACGTAAAATTTTACGCGCATTATCCATTGCTGCCAGACGATCCTGATCAGACCAGATGTCTCCAGCGCCAACAGAGTTGATGCGGTCTTGGCCAGACATGCTCTCAAGGCCAATACCCATGCCTTCGTTTTTCTTCATCTTGCCCGTTGTGTCCGCTGAGAATTTATCAAACCATTCTTTTTTGGCTACAGGCTTGCCGTTTTCCATATCCCAATGTTCGCCTTGAATGCCGTAACGTACGAGAAGGAAACCTTCATCAGAAGCAAGATAATCCAGCAAGCGAAGCGCTGCATCTACGTTTTTCGATTTTTTCGGAATAACGGTTACGTTGTTTCCTTGAATAGAAAGGTCAGCAGGACGGTCTGCAGCAGCGCCAGCACGCTCAAGCGGGCCAACTGGAATATAATCACTGCCTGGATGCGCTTTCACATAGTCTTTGGAAGCATCGAGAATCGCTGGATAGTGAGCTGCCAGCACTGCAATACGGCCTTGCTTGATTTTCTCATTCGCGATTGGATCGGTTTGCGTAAACGCTTCAAGATCAAGTAGACCTTCGGAGATCAGCTTGCGGTAATACAGCGTATAATCCTCGTATTGTTTCGAGAAGAAGCTGTTTTCCAGCGTTCCATCACCTTTATCTACATAACCAGAGCCATAGAACATCGTATTACCAATACCAACAGCCCAGCCGTTATGGAAGCCTCCGAGAGGAATAACAGACATGCCATTTTCCTTCAGGTCAGCGTCCTTGATTTTTTTCAGGAAGCTGTAAAGCTCTTCCTTTGTACGCACGGATTGTGGATCTACTCCAACCTTCTCAGCAATATCCTTGCGGACGTAGAAGCCATAAAGCCAATCCATTGCATCCTCTGGTGTTGCAGGGTGGTTCTGATAAAGCAAGAACTGCTTGCCACCGTACACATCAAAAGCTTTCTCATAAAGCGCTGGCGGAACATTGTCTTTCTGAATCGCTTTTGCTAGATTTGGATATTTGTCCAGCTTATCCGAAAGATCGACCAATTGGTCTTCCTTCGCTGCTTTTATAATGCCATCTAGCTCTCCGCCCCAAGCTGGACCTGTGTAAATATCAGGCATATCTTGAGTTGCAAAAATGGTGTTCACTTTCTCAACTTCACTGCCCTTTGTATATTCCCACTCGATCGTAATCCCCGTTTTTTCTTTAATAACCTTCTCGATCGCCGTCGTGTCTGTGTCACTGCCGCTGGAGCCGTTCCAGTTGTGAAGAACTTTGAGTTTCACCTCTTTTTGCTCTGTACCGCTGTTAGTTGTGCCTGCGTTGTCCGAAGGCTTATTGACGGCGCCACCGTTGTTGTTGCTGCAGCCAAACAGCGTAACCGCCATCAGAGTTACTGCGAGTAACAACGAAGTGCTTTTTGCTCTTTTGTTCTTCATAAAAACCCTCCCGTGAACTGTAATGAAATATGATAAAGTCCCGAATGCGGACGATTATCCTTTGACCGAGCCAATCATAACGCCCTTGACGAAGTAACGCTGCAAAAACGGGTAAATACACAAGATCGGAAACACCGTGATAACGAGCAAAGCCATTCGAAGCGATTCCGGTGTTGCCCCAGCCACATTGACGCTGACGGTCTGACCGCCTTGCTGCGCCGCTCTTTGCATGGAGGATGATAGCGCTTCCGCTTCGGTCAGCAATTCTTGCAGCAGCGTTTGAACGGGTATCAGATTTTTATCCGACACATAATAGGCGCCTGTAAACCAGTCGTTCCAATGTGAAACCCCGATAAACAAAGCGATAGTCGCAAGAACTGGACCCGATAACGGTAAAATGATTTTAAGGAATATTTGAAAGTCACCGTAGCCGTCAATTCGTGCCGATTCCTCAAGCTCCTCCGGTATGCCTTGCAGGAACGTTCGAAGAATGACGATATGCATGAAATTGAATAACATCGGAATGACATATACCCAAAAACTGTTGATCAGATGCAGCTTCTGCAAAGTGATGAAATACGGAATGAATCCAGCGCTGAATATCGTTGGCAAAAAGATGTAATACGTAAAAAATGTTCTTCCTGGCAGCGATTTTTTGGAAAGCGCATAAGCCATCAGCGTACAAAGCCCTACGTGCAGGAATGTGCCGAGCACCGTTCGGAGCAGCGTAATTTTGTAGGCCTGCCAAATGCGGGCATTATCAAAAACCTCTACGTAATTGTCGAGTGTAAATTTACGAGGGAAGAAATAAAGCGCACCCATCATCGAATCTTTTCCGTCGTTGAGCGAGTAGACCAGAATGTAAATAAACGGGTAGATCATCGACAATCCGAACAATGTTAAGAAAATATAATTACAAATGCTAAATATAGAAAATCGGCTTTTCGCCATATCAAACCACTCCTTAAAACAGGGATACGTCGCTAACCTTGCGAGCAATTCGGTTGACAGTCACGATGAGAATGAGTGCAATGACACTCTGGAATAATCCTACAGCAGCCGCATAACTTAATCGGCCTTCACCTATACCGGAGCTGATAACATGCACATCGAGTACGCTGCCGATTGCGGCGGTAGCCGGACCGTTCAGCAGGAGCAGCTGCTCATAACCAGCGCTCATTAAGCTGCCGGCCGAGAGTATGAACAAAATAACGGCAATGTTGCGAATACCAGGAAGCGTTACATGCCACATTTGGCGAGTGCGCCCAGCGCCGTCGATCTTAGCCGCCTCGTAAAGCTGCTGGTCAATGCCGGCGATTGCTGCCATATAGATGATCGAGTTCCACCCGATGTTTTTCCAAATATCTGAGCCTACAACAATTTGATAAAACCATGTTGTATTGTTCAAGAACTGAATCGGTTCTACACCAAACACACCAAGCAATTCATTGATTGGACCTCCAGATGGAGTAAGAAGACGCTGCATCAGCGTAACAACTACAATCCATGAAACGAAATACGGTAAATAAGAAAGCGTTTGCACGGTTTTCTTGAATTTAATGTTTCGAACCTCGTTCAATAGGATTGCGAGACATATAGGCATTGCAAATCCGATAAGAAGCTTCATGAGACTGATGATAATCGTGTTGCGGATCAACTCGAATGACTGATAATAGGAGAAAAACTGCTGGAAGTATTTCAGTCCTGCCCAGGGGCTTCCAGTGAAGCCCCCAGAGAACATGAAATCACGAAATGCCACTTGTACGCCAAAAAGTGGAACGTAGGAAAAGAGGAAAAACCAGATGATGCCGGGCAGCATAAACAAATAAAATAGTTTGTGCCGCCAAATTCGTTTCCACAATACTGACTCTGTCATATGCTCTACCTCCTTGCCAAACGGATCGTTTTTATTTCAAATGGAGTAAAGGCCAGGTGGTATGCCCCTTCCTCCGCATGGATTCTATCGATGGGTGTTTCCATCAAATCAGTAAGCCAAGCATCCGCTTCGTTCATAGCTGCAATGAGTTTTGCCTTAAGATGTGTTCCTGCGGTTTCATATAAACGGATGATGAGATCATCTCCGTCCTCTGCCTGCTTCACCGTTTCAACCATTACATTGGAATGGTCAACGCTGAAAAATGATTTTGCTGCTGGCAGATACTGTGCCTCGTCGCTTGCTGGCATGCTTACCGAACGCAGTGGTACGTTAAGCTCATATCCACGCTTATAAACCTCTGCCTGAACATGATCACCCTTGTGCGGGTACAAGGAGTACGTAAACTGATGCTCTGCTTGATCGGCTTCTGGATCTGGATACGATGTACTGCGCAAAAGATTCAAATCCAGCACATTCTGCCAAGCACGGTGTCCGTATTTGCAATCATTGAGAAGTGCGACGCCATAATCCGACTCCGAAAGATCGATCCATTGATGAGCGCAAATTTCATCCTTCGCATAATCCCACAGCGTATTGCGATGTGTAGGGCGTTTCAAGTAGCCGAACTGAATTTCACAGCTCGCGCTGTCCGAACGAATATTGACAGGGAAGGATGTACGCAGCATCTTCGCTGATTCTTTCCAATCAACGTCCGTAACGAAATCGATGCGGCGGCTGCCTTGTGTCAGGATGACCTTCTGCGTCATTGTTGATTGACCAAACTGATATACAAGCAGCAAGCCTACCGTTGGACCATCTTGGAAAGCTGATGATTCAGATGGCTCAAGCGGCACTCCTCCCGAGAGGCGATAATCTTGTTTAATATCCCATGCATCGCCCTCATCATGATACAGGCTGAGTTCATTCGCCTTCTGGCCATGCGGGATGATTTCCCGTCCAAGCTCTTTATCAATGATGGATATAATCGTGAAGTCTTCAGCGAACGTAACCGATAACAAATCATTTTCCATTATCCGATCGATAGCCGATGACCTCATATCAGGAAAGAGGTTATTTGCCGCTGTTTTTTCTTGCGTCCGGGCAGCTGCAATTCCTGCTTCAGCTGCTGCCGTTTCAGCAAGCGCTAGTGAACCATTTGCAACGGCATATCCCATAGCAGGAATACGAACCCGCTGCCATGTGCCATTGTTTTCAATCCATTCTTCCCGATCCCATGACAGGGAGTTAAAGATTACTTCAGAGCCTTTCTCGGCAGTTACGGATTGTGCAACCGCTTCGTACGCTTCGGAAATTAATTGCTCGACACGGTCCAGCAGTATAGCGTATCTCTCCAGCGATTCATCATATACGCGCTTGATAGAGGAGCCTGGCAATATATCATGGAATTGATAGAGCAGTACTTCTTTCCATATCGTTTCCAGCTCCTGCGCAGGATAAGGTTTGCCCTTTGTTCTTTCAGCCAAGACAGCTGCATATTCTAGCTCGCGCAATGCTTTCTCAAGCTTTCGGTTATACCGTTTATTGCGTGCTTGACTCGTCAGCGTTCCTTGATGGCGCTCCAGATAAAGCTCGCCGGACCACACTTGATAACGATCTGAACCAACTGCAAGCTTCTCAAAAAATTGTGAAGAATGCTCTTGAACAACTGGGCTAAGGCCAAGTAAATTTTTCTCCCGTTGCAATCTCTCGAGATGCTCCTCGCCAGGACCGCCTCCGCCATCGCCAATTCCGAACAACATGAGACAATTCTCCGATACGTTTTTGTCCATATATTCATTCTCTGCCTTCACAATGGAACGAGGTGCAGCCGGGCTGTTATACGTATCCTCAGGCGGCATATGAGTCAGGACACGCGAGCCGTCGATTCCTTCCCAATGGAACGTATGGTGGGGATGACGGTTGTAAATGCTCCATGACAGCTTCTGCGTCATCATGTAATCAACGCCTGATTTTTTCAAAATTTGAGGCAGGCTCGCTGTGTATCCAAATACATCCGGCATCCAAAGCGACTTCATCTCTTGACCAAACTCTGCTTGGAAATACCGTTTTCCGTAAAGGATTTGACGAATCAGCGCTTCCCCGCTAGGCACGTTTGTATCCGATTCAACCCACATTGCGCCTTGCAGCTCCCAGCGCCCTTCTTGTACACGCTCTTTGATGCTTGCATACAGCTTCGGATAATGAATTTTCATCCAATCATAAAGCTGTGGCTGGCTTGCTCCAAAGATGTAGTCAGGGTAACGTTCCATCATCCGCAGCACCGTTGAAAATGTGCGTGCTCCCTTACGGATCGTTTCACGGATAGGCCATAACCAAGCCAGATCCATATGCGCGTGACCGACGGCACTAATAGTAAGCACTGGATCTCCGCCGCGTTTATCAAGCTGCTCGCGCAGCAGTTTCGATGCCTTAGCTACTCTTTCTTCACTCAAAGATGTAAGGATATGAGAGGCTTCATACAAAGACTGCAAAATGCGTGCTCTGCGTGCTGAACCTTCAGGCAAACGATCCGCCGTCTCCAGCAGTACCTCAGCGTCATAATAAAGCTGATGGATGTTCTCGTGGCAGATTGCGACTTGGGCTTCCTTCAAAGTGCCGCTGCGGAAGCGACCGAACAAATCATTGCAGCCTGCGTCGCCCCACAAATCAATTTCTTCATCTCCCTGCGCGCTTTCACTAATGTGTACTACACGTTTGCCAGGAAGGCCAAGGCTATAATCAAACTCAGAATTAATATTCGTTAAACCCTGAGTAGGTGTTCCCTCTTCATCTACTAAACAAAGCTCACCATTCACATCGATAAGAAGTACAATTTTGGAGCCCTTCGCCTCTTGCGGTACTTTTCCGCTAAAGTGAAACCAAGCGCAGTCCCAAAGATTTCCCCAACGGTCTCCCGCAGCGAGTTCAATCTTCCGGCCTGACTCCCTATCCTCGTAAGAAACCGGCTCCTCAGTAACCCAAGCGGTTACTTTCAAATCCGTAAGCGGCTTGTAGATTTGTTCCTTCAACCGATCTAACAGCGACTTCAACTGCTCCGTTCTCACTTTTTCGTATGGCATTTGTAGGTCTCCTTTATCATCCAGTTCTATATTTCATACAGGCTTTTTCCCATACATGCCTATCGACTTCAAATTGTTAGCGTTTTCAGATCGTACTCGTGAATCTATTCAAAACTTCGCTATATGACTTTTGCAATCAAGCTTTATAAACATTCGTCTTATTCATAATATAATATATAGATTCAATATATTCAATATATAAATAAAAAAATCTTTTCCTTAGCGGAAAAGATTCTCAATTTTATCGCTTATTCAATTATTGAACAGGTCTTGGTCCAGTCGTTTGGCGGATAACCAGCTCAGGATTAAGCAGCGTTTTGCTATATCTATTGTTTGGGTCTACCCCATTCTCAATAATGTTGATCAGCGTGCTTGCTGCACGATAACCCATATCATGCTCAAACTGATTGATATGTGTAAATAAGCTGAACTCATCTACGATAGATGTCGGGTCATCGAAGCTGATGATAGACAAATCCTCAGGCACGCGAAGCCCCGCTTGCCTAGCCATTTGATAAATTCGAACAGCCAGCCTTCCGTTAAGCGTAATATAAGCAGTAGCCATTCGGTTGCGAATATAGCGGTATAACGGGTGCTTCTCCGCATCCTCAAGACTACTAACATTAAAATCGGTAATAATATGAGCCGGATTAATGAGTGCGCCTTTGTTTTTCAAAGCGTCCATATAACCTTCAATCCGCTCCTGTACCGTAACCGTTTGCAGCGGAGAATCTGAGCAAATCGCAATTTCCCGGTGCCCAAGCTCCCACATATATTCGACTGCAAGGCTTGTTCCAAGCCTTCCATCCGCAGCGATATAATTGGTTTCTACGCCAGGCAGGAAACGATCGATAAGTACAAAGGGGTAGCCATTGAACTTCATATTTAATATTTCTTCGTTATAATTCTCTTCATCTACGGGAAATACAAGCAAACCATCCGTACCAAATTCCTTGAGACTCTTAAACGCTTCTTTCTCTTTATCCACATCGCCCTCAGACAGCAAAATCATGCTTCGGTAGCCCTTTTCTCTTAGCGCCCTCTGCACTCCCTCAACTAAACGGATGGCAAAATAATCATAAATAGATGGCATAACGAGACCAATCATACGCGTTTTATTCTGGGTTGCCGCTCTTTCTAAACCAACTGTCGGCGCAGCCGGCACAATCTCATCAACTTCTACCGGCCCATCATTGCTGACGAAGCTGCCCTTTCCTGGTACCCTTGAAATGATTCCATCGTTCGCAAGTCCGACCATCGCATTCACTACAGTTATTTTACTGACGTTAAACAACTTCATTAGATCTTTTTCGGTCGGAATGCGGTCCCCCGCCTTCAAGCCTTCCGTAGCAATCAACTCGCGGATATAATCCTGGATTTTCTGGTAAAGCGGCGTACGGACTGTTGAATTCATTTGCTATCACCAAGCTCCATATTAATATTTGTAATATATAATATAGGTTAGCCTCTTTTTAGGCAATACCTACATCTTTGTCGAATGAAGTAAATCACCCTTCTTTGGAACTAAGGAAAACGCTAATTTATAGCTTTTTTCCTATACATCGGGCGTTTTTAACCACTTTTCTTGTCGAATATCGCGAATTTTGTATATATAATATATACAATATATATTTTTAAATGTATTCGAAATCGTTATCAATATGACAAATCATACGCAATTTATCCATTTAAACCTCATTGTTCATGCATCAACCTATGTCCTAAGTCATGCTTTCACCTGCGCTGTTGACTCTCGGTACAAGATCTCTCCAGCTACAAGCAGCTTCTCCATCGGCTCCTGCTTGTTCGCTATTCTGCTAATCAGCCTCTCTACCGCCCGCTTGCCAAGCGCTTCCTTAGGCACATGCACCGTCGACAAAGAAGGTGTCATGCGATAGGAATCGTCAATGTTGTCATAGCCTGTAATAGACACCTCTTCCGGCACCGCAATACCTAGCTCCTTCATGGCGTCAATTGCACCGATACCGATCATGTCATTTGCACAAAGAAGCGCCGTTGGCATCGTCTTTGCCTTGAGCCTTTTGATTGCCCACTGTTTTATCGGCTCTTGAAACTGCTCATGCTCAAAACCTTCAACGGGAAGATAACAGTCATTGCTCATTTGAAACTTAGGCTCTACCAGAGCCTGCTCCTCCAATACACTTCGGAACCCAAGAAACCGATCCTTAAAGCTCCGCGAATAATTCATATCCCCAATAAAGCACAGCTGCGTATGTCCTTTACCAATCAAATGTTTCGTCAAGCGATACATTGAATCATAATTGTTCGTAAACACCGTATCACTAGGAATCAACATATCCTCATGATCCACGAGCACCATTGGCAAGCCGATGCGATGCACCTCTAGCAGCAGCGGAGTTGAAATTTCTCCCACGCCGATAAGCCCCAATATGCCATTCGGGTTCAAGAAATGAAGGAAATGATCGACGCTTTGCTCTGACACAATGACCATGCCATAACCATCTTCCTCCAATCGCGAAGCAATCCCATCGAGGATTCTTCCCCAATACAGAGACTCCTTCGTTTGGAAGCGAATATTAGGCATAAGCACAAGCACCGATTGTTTGTGGGCGGCAGGCGTTTTGGGAAGCTGCTCAAGCTTCATTGTTTTCACATAAGCATTCTTTTGCGTAAAATAACCCAGCTGCGATGCCGCTTGAATAACCCGCTCCTGTGTTGCCTCACTGACGCCGCCTTTGCCAGAGAGCGCCTTCGAGACAACAAACTTTGATACGCTTAAATAATCAGCAATTTGCTGCATTGTAACCTTGTTTGACATCGGTAGTCCACCTTAGCTTTCAGTAATGGTTCGCGCTTCTTTCCAGCGCCTATTGTATTCGGTAAACACCTTCTGCAAATCTGGAGAGGCAATCCACTCTTGAATATAATCGCCGGACCAAAATG
Source organism: Pristimantibacillus sp. Z349TD_6 (assembly GCF_056173205.1). NCBI lineage: Bacteria > Bacillati > Bacillota > Bacilli > Caryophanales > Paenibacillaceae > Pristimantibacillus (SeqCode) > Pristimantibacillus sp. Z349TD_6. The sequence continues at coordinate 6,322,658 of NZ_CM149662.1, forward strand.
CAATTTGAGCTGTATTCGCAATTTCAAGCAAGAGGTCGTCTGGCACTCTTCGCTCCAGAAATTCGATGTTGAACGATAAAAACTGTTGAAATTGCGGCAAGGAAGGCTGCTTATCCTCAATCACAGGCAAGAAACCCGAATCATCAACATAACCAGATTCGTTTACAAAAAATTTGACCCACGCCTCGGCAAGCTCTTTATTCTCGCTAAATTTGCTTACGCCCACAAACCAATCCGGGCTTAGCGGCGAGAAGCGCTTCTCGCTGTTGTCGTAAGGGAATGGGAAAAATCCGATATCTTCCGATTTCGCACCCGCTGCAATAACTTGATTAATGACCCAGTTACCCATTAAATACATGGCGGCTCTACCGTCAGCAAGCTCTTTTTTGGATGTTTCCCATTGATTCGTGAGCAATTGGTTTTCCACATAACCTTTTGATATTAATGTTTTGACGATGGAAATTGACTGTCCCCATGCATTATCAATAGTCCACGGCTCGTCCGTGTTGACCATATTATTTAAATAGTCGGCATTGCCAGTCATATAGCTGACTAAATCCTCTCCCCAAGTCATAAGCGGCCACTGAGCGCCATAGTTCAGATAGACAGGCACAATGCCGGCTTTCTTTAGCTTCTCGCATGCTGCATAAAACTGCTCCAAGGTCGTTGGAATTTGTGTAATGCCTGCCTTTTTGAAAGCTTGCTTATTATATACGATCCCTGTCGTGGAAGCGCCCGTAGCAATACCAAAGCGTTGTCCAGCATATGCTTTAAAGTCTGCAAAATGAATATGCTCAAACAAGCTGTCGCTTAGCGGCTCAAAATAATCAGGCAAGTCTTCATTTTTAATATTGTTCGGAAGCAGCAGCACATCGCCTAAGCTGCGAGTGGATAAGCGCAGCATAATATCGCTGGCATAATTGGTTATGCCCTCAAACTTGACCGTTACGCCAGGATTCAGCTGTGCAAATTGATCGGCATATTTTTGAAACACGCCATTCTCCATCAGATCAACGCGATTGGTCATTACGTTAATCGTCACATTTTGACCAACTTGTTCCCCTTTGCTAACAGGCTCCTTTTCCTTCTCGCTGTTGACTTGTGCCTTCTGGCATCCCGTCAAACCTATGCTGGACAAAAGAACAATAAGCAGCAGCATACAAATGTATTTGTTCATGCAGCGTCTCTCCCTCATTATAGTGGAAACTGTAAAATAACCTCGGTGCCTTTCCCCCGTTCACTGGTCACCTTCAAGCCATACGCGTTTCCGTAGTGGAGCTTGATACGCTCGTTTACATTTTTCAAGCCGATTCCGCCTGATTTGCGCTTGACGACCGCTTCCTCCGATCCTGCAAGTGAACGGTTTAAGCGATCTAATGTATCCTCATCCATGCCAAGCCCATCATCTTTTATGCGAAGAAGTACACCATGCGGTGTACGCTCGCTGCTCATCACAATTCTCATCGAGGCCTTATTGTCATCCATGCCGTGATAAATTGCATTCTCGACAATGGGCTGCAGCACAAGCTTAATCATAGGATACTTCAGCATGTCCTCGGTTATATGCGTTTCTAAATGGAAGCGGTTCGGATAACGATAATTAAGCATTTCCACATAGTTGCGCATATGCAGAACCTCATTCTCCAGCGTTACTTCCTCATGCAAATCGCTTATGCTGTATCGCAGCAGCTTCCCGAGTATGGCAATCATGTCTGCTGCGATCTGATCGTCGTTCAGCTCAGCCGCCATTCGTATCGATTCGAGCGTATTATACATGAAATGCGGATTAATCTGGCTTTGCAGCGCGTGCAGTTCAGCTTCCTTCTTCTTTGTCTCCATCAAATAAATATCCTGAATGAGGTGATCAATTCGGACAATCATTCGGTTGAACTGATTGCCTAGCTGGCCTACCTCGTCCCGATATTTCACTTGAAACTGAACGTTAAAGTCACCCTCCTGCACGTTCTTCATCAATCGCATCATTTTGCGGAGCGGATTCGTTAGTGCAAAGGAAAACACAACCGATATGAAAAGCGCGACGATAATCGTAATAATCGTAGCAATCCAAGTTACGTTGCGAATGACAACGGCATCTTTCGTCAGCTCACTATCCGGAATGGAGGTCATTACCTTCCATTTCGTATTGGGCGAGGTCGTATAAATGTATAAACGATTAACACCGTCACGCTCAAAATAAAAGCTCCCCTTCGTGCCCTTTGCTTGGGCTACCGTAGGATCACTCATAATGTTTGTGGCCATTCGCTGCTTGTCGCTGTCATAAACGACATTGCCAAGCTCATCGATAATGACCGATTTTCCATTTGTCACCTTGTCGAGCTCACTCATTTGATCCTCAATGACGCTAATATTCGCATCCACCGCAATCATGCCGATAGGCTTAAGCGATTTATCAATCACCTTGCGAACGACGGTAAACGCATATTTGATGCTCTGCAAATTGCTCGTATATTTTTGCGTGCTGAACAGCCTCGCTTCACCGCCGGAAGTATTGATGAGCTCTCGCCATTTCTCATAGCTCTCCTTCACGTTCAGCCGAATGCCGCCGCCTGCTGTAGAATAATAGCCATTGCCGAACTGATCAAATATATAAACCGAGTTGGCGCCGCGTTTTATCGTATTGATGAACGAAATATTTCCCTCAATGCCTCGCTGAATCAAGAGCAGAAGGTCAAAATCGTCAGGCACCTGATTGCTATTATCGATCGACGTTTGCTGCCTTTTCTCGTAATAGCTGTTCGAGAGAATCAGGTTTTGTTTGATATCGTTCTGGTACGCAGGAATAGAGGAAATACGAATCATATCCTCGATATAATCGTCAACACGAACCATCATGTTCTCAAGCATCTTGGTCGAATAAACAATCGTTTTCTCCTCAATCGAACGCGAGTAATTGCTATATGAGATGTAGCCTATAAACGATAACGGCAGCGTGATTAGAAGCAGGAAAACGATAAAAAGCTTCCCCTCCATTCTCATGCTGCCTAAAGCTGCCCATATGCGCCACAATCGTTTTCTGGGGCTCATCCTCTTAACTCTCCCTTATTCTAGATGGCAGGCATAACGTTTCCGCCGTTTACAGGAATGTAAGCGCCAGTTATAAAGCTTGCTAGATCCGATGCTAGAAAAGCGACCGTATTGGCAATCTCTTGGTCCGTTCCTCTGCGTTTAAGCGGAACGTTTTGTGAATAATCAAGGTTCTCCTCCGTACCGGTGGCACGATCGCGATCGCTGATGGTCCACCCTGGCGCCACCTGATTAACCGTAATTTGATGCTCCCCAGCTTCTTTGGCTAACACACGATAGACGCCATCCATCCCGCGTTTCCCAGCTGTATAGGCTGATTGTCCCGCAAAATTTTGCATCGCGCATTCGGTGTTGATGCCAATGACTCTACCGCCGCCCCGCTCGATCATCGCCGGCACAAAAGCTTTTGCTAAAAAGACGCTTTGCAATACGCAGGATTCGAATTGGCTGACATAATCAGCAACAGGCTGTTCTAGTATGCTTGTCCATTGGTACTGAATGACCGCGTTAGCGACAACGATGTCTACATGGCCGAGCTCCTCTGTTACCTTAGCTTTCATTTCATTAATATGCTGTTCATTCGTTACGTCTGCCTGTACGATCATCGCTTTTCTGCCCATAGCTGTAATTTCCGTCTGCAATTCTTTGGCCTTTGCTTCGTTATTATTGTAGTGCAGAACGATGTTAGCGCCGCAGCTTGCCAGTGTACGTGCCATAACCCGTCCTAAATCGCCAGTAGCTCCTGTGATTAAAGCTGTTTTATTAGAAAGATCAATTTGCATGAATAAGGTCACCTTTCTTTATGGAAACAGATTTGTTAGATCATTTGCTAATAATTATGCTACCAAAAAATATTCATTTTATAAAGCTTATCCAAAAAAAATGAATTTGTACACACAAGTAAACGATACGGCGAATTAATTTACAATATGGTTATCTTCTTCGTGGCTTTCAGCGGCTATTTCAAGCAATATTCCTTGTGATTTCGACTATTTTCATGTATATTACAGACTATAGCCTACTCTAAACATTCACATATGTATTAATAATAACTCTTATTCGGAGGTAACCCTTGAAAATCGAGCTATCAGAGCAAAGCCTGCCTATATTTGAGGCTATATCGAGTAATGTACGTATTCAAATGATTCACCTGCTCTCCAAAAAATCAATGAACATTCGCGAGCTGGCAGAGGCTTTAGGCTTAAGCAGTGCAATCATGACAATGCACGTAAAAAAGCTGGAGAAGGCCGGAATCATCAAATCCGAAATGACTCCTGGCAAAGGCGGTGCCGCTCAGAAGGTGTGCTCGCTTAGCATGGATGGACTTGAAATAGCATTCCCCCGCAAGGACGTCGTACAGCGCGAGTCAAGAAGAACCGAGGTTTCCATCGGACACTATACCGATCTCAACATCGTTCCTACATGCGGCATTTGCACGACGGAAAAGGTTATCGGAATTTTCGACGACCCCCGCTACTTTCTTGATCCCGATCGCGTGAACGCCAAAATATTATGGTTCTCGCAAGGCTATATCGAATACAAAATTCCTAACTTCCTATTAACGAGCGAGAGTCCAGACGAGCTCGAAATTTCGATGGAAATTTCGTCTGAAGCGCCTCTCACCAATATGAACTGGCCTTCGGATCTTACGTTTTTCTTTAATGGTGTAAATGTTGGCATGTGGACGAGCCCTGCCGATTATGGAGGAAAAGGCAAGCTTAACCCACCTTGGTGGTTTGATGATGTCAACCAATTCGGTTTATTGAAGCGGTTGATTATTAAGAAGGATGGTACTTACATGGACGGCCTTAGGCTCTCGGATGTAAGTCTCGACCAGATTGATATTAGCAACAGTCACTGGACGTTCCGCATTGCGATTTTGGAGGATGCTGAGCATATTGGCGGCTTTACTTTATTCGGCTCTGGTTTCGGAAACTATAATCAGGATCTCATTTTCAAGCTGTACTATACGAAGCTGGCGCAAGAGGATCGGATAACCGTCTAATCTGCTAAATACGAAGAAAAGAAGAGGAGCCCCGCATGGGGCTCCTCTTCTTTATCTTGATTAAGCTGCTTCCTGTCATACTGCCTCGTTAATCTATTCTTTCTCTGATAGCAAATTCAATATTCGGTAAAGAAAAACTGCTGTTTCAGCACGGGTAGTATGACTGCTTGGCTTGATCATGCCGCCATCGCCTTGAATGAGCCCAAGCTCAATCATGCCTGCTATGCTGCCGGCTGCATAATCCGGCACCTTATCTGCATCCTTGAAGCTGCTGAGCGATGCAATATCGCTAGGTAGCTCTAACGCTTCCGCTGCCTTTAATGTCCGCGCTGCCATAACCATCATATCTTGCCTTGTCATCTTTGCTTTCGGCTCAAATCGTCCACCTTCCATGCCGGTAACGATACCTAGCTTCTTGGCAATAGCCACTGCATCATAATAATAATCCTGTGGCTGAACATCTGTAAATGTATCGCTTGCCTCCGCTTTCAAGCCTAGCGCTCTTACAAGCATTAGAATAAAGTCTGCTCGGCTTACCTGTACAGCCGGGCTGAAGGTTGCAGCCGATGTTCCTTTTACGATACCTAAGGCAGCCAACTTCTCAACCGCTTCCTGCGCCCAAGAGTATTTGCCGAGATCTGTAAAGGCTGCTGTAGGCTGTTTATAAAATACTGCATAGATGCCCATACGGTCTGTTTGGAACCTGATATGTTTATCTGAGTCGGAATAGGCTGCTGCCGCAATTGCTGATGCTGTTCCTTGTTCATTAATGGACAAAATACCGATTCTTGACGCTGTCTCGCTGCCTGTTAACAAATACGGAACCGTAACGGTAATCGGTGCTTTTGCATTGTTCCATGTATAAGCCTTTCCGTCCAATAGCGCCGAAAGCTCAACGACTGCTCTTTCACCTACCTGGATCTGTACATCCTGCTTCAACGTCTTAATGTCCCGCTCGCCAATAATAAGACGCAGCTCCCTGCCAAGCTCTGAAGACTTCACCAGCATCTGTCCAGATAGCAAAATCGTTGCTTTAGGCGTCGTTACTTCAATAAACAAGTTAGGATGATCAGACAAGAAGGATACAGGAAGATCCAAGGCATATTTCGCTGCCTCACCGTTTTTCTTAAGCACAATCGTTGCTTTCAGCTTTCCGTCTTTATCTGCTTTCGCCCGAGCTATCGCCTTCTGCAGGTCTTGTTCACTGACCACACCGACAGCCATCGTTCCGCTCGGATCAAGCTTAGTGCTCATTTCCGCTTTGACAGAACCATCTGCTTGCAGCTGGAACAAGTCAGGAATGGAAATAACCGAGTCCCCGCCTCCTCCGCCAGTCGATGCTTTCTTGTATTCAAAAGTAACCCACTTAGGCTCGCTCATATCATCTAATGCTAGATACGCCTCATAGATACCCTCTGCATCACCTGTCAATGTAAAGGCGAATTGAAAGTTTCCAGCTTCTGTACTCGTCGTCTCAGCTGTGTAATTCACCTTGCCTTGTGGATCAAGCACCTTCAAGCTTACTTTTGTATGATCGCCATTCACCACTAACCCATCAATTGTTACCTTTTTTGCCGCAGTATCTAGTCCTGCTTTAAGTCCTTCTATCGTCTTAATAAGCTCAATCTCTTTTTTGTATTCAAAAGTAATCTTCTCCGGCTCACTCATATCATCTGTTGCTAGATAGGCCTCATAGGTACCCTCTAGTTCACCTGTAAGTGTAAAGTCGAATTGGAAGTTTCCGGCAGCTTCACTCATCTTCTTCGCTTCATATTGAACTTTTCCTTGTGGATCGACGACTTTCAAACTTACGTTTGCAAGATCGCCATTCATCACTAGACCGTCTAAAGTTACTTTTTTGGATGCCGCATCTACCGTAGTTTTAATGCCTTCAATAGGCTTGGCTTCCTCTGCTCCCGATAAGTGATAAACGCCAAATTCATAGAACGAATATCCGTAAAATGTTGCTCTTTCTATCCCTTCAAATTTAATGTATCTAGCCTTGATAGGGTCAAAATGAACCGTTTCTTTGCCGTCTTTCGCCGTAATTACGCCAGCATTTTCCTTGATCACACTCTTCCAATTTTGCTTATCATCGGAGACGAGTAATTTATAGGTTTTTGCGCGAGCGTATTCCCAATCAATCGTTACAGTGTCCATCTCCGTCACTTCTCCGAGATCGACCTGGAACCATGTATTGTTCAGCAGTTCACTTGCCCATCTTGTTGAAGGGAATCCATCAACTGCTCTCCCCGGAGCATAATTTGGATTATCAGCTTCTACTGTAGATGCTTCCGCGGCCTTATTCTGTGCCAAATTTCCAAGCAGGTAATAGACGTCTTCCTTCAGCGTGCTGTACGCCCCGTCTGTAATCATATGCTCTTTTTTCAGAAGCTCCAGCTTCGCATTAAAGCCTTTTAAGTACTTGGTAAACTTCGTCTTGTCGTTTCCTTCGAACCGGCTCATCATCTCCAAATAATTGTTCAGCGAGCGAGCTGCTTCGTCATTCGTGATTTGTTTGGTTTCCTTGTAGCTTTCAATTAATGTTTTCAAATCGGATGCGCTGGTACCCGCTTCAATCACATAAAATGTTTTCTCCGATTTGCCTGCTGCTACGGTAATGACAAGCTCATGTTTTCCTGGCTTGCCTGCCAAATTTACAACCGTTCCTTCTGTGTAAGGCTTGCCATTAAAGGTAGCAGTTACTTTATTCAATCCGCTTCCATCATCATTGATTAATTTCCATGTAAACGAAACGGGTTCTCTTTCCGAAATAGCCACTCCGCTTTGAAGCACTTGGCCATTCATTTGTACTTCTGCCTTTGGAGGGGCAGCGTTGTTCGCTTGATACGTTCCATTTATAAATTGATAGAGCCAATCGTACAAAATGCGTGTTGCAGGATCAGCACTTACCGCCGTATCAAATACAGCATTATTACCTTGGTAGTAGGCTTTAAAGGCTGATTGCATAAAGCCGGTTTGGACGCCGCTGTTTAAATAATCAACATATCGCTCCCTAAACACGCCATCAGTCACCATACGATCATCAAACTCGAGCTCAACGCCCATCCCATACTGCTTCGCTATGTTCGTGGCGTCTTCCAGACGATCCTCATCCAATGGCTCGAAAAAGTAGTTTGGCTGGAAGGCTACTGCATCTATCCCAACATCCTTCCACATATGGCTTTTGTAAGCTAAGAAGTGCGGTATCCAGAAAAGCTTCAAGTTCTGAGCATGCACTTTATTACTCGTCGAACGAATTAAATCCGGCCCTGTCGCGCTTGTACTGATTTGTTCCTCCAGCCAGTACATGCCGGCAAGCTCAAGATGAGAGTAGTGGTTTAATGCCCATTTTTGTTCCGCTTCATTTAACCACCACTGTATCGCTTTCTCTCTATTTGCATACGCTTTCATTTCTCCGACTTCAGAAGCATTGAAGCTTTCAGATATACCATCACCGTCAATATCTCCGAAATCGTTCACATACTCACCTGGGTCTGGAATCATTAAAACAACCTTGACCTTATGATCAGGCTGATTCAGCTTGCTTCCAACTTCCATTGCCGCTTCGTTTAGCTGCTGCATATCGCCTGTTTCTGCAAATGTTTTGTTCAGGTACCATTTCCAGTCCTCCAGTGTAGCTCCTCCGCCAAACGCATTTCCGGCCGGCGATGTAAGTCCGAGATAAAGAACGCCGTCAAAAAGCCAATCCACTGGTTCTCCGGCCCCATCTACGTAACTGATATTAGGAATAATCCGATCCTTCGTCCAAGTACCCTTATCATTCGCATATTGTCCGTTATAGAGCAATCCAAGATTACGAATGCCAGCCGTTGCTTCTCCCGGCTCTAAGTAGCTCGGCTGCTCAGCGGCAACTTCTTCCGCTCCTTCCACTTTACCATCTGCGCCCCAAATTTCGATTTCATCAATGAAGGTCCAAGCTCTCGTATGCATCGAGAAGGTTACTTTCACATAACGGGCATAAGCCATCTCCGCATCAGAATTCCCGCTTTTGATGCCATCTCTGCTTCCATTCCAGTCATATACCTCTTCTCTTGGCGGACCATCCCCCCAAAGCAGCTTGGTTGAATTGTGTGAAAGCGTTCCCCAATTTTCTTTGTCGTCGGATACGTACATTGAGACCGTCAACGGCACAAGCATCGTGTTGTCAGGCCAATCCTGCAAAAATCGCGCTTTAATGCTCGAGATAGATTTCTTCTCGCCTAAATCAAACACAACCTCGCGAGTCATCTTCTTCACATGTCCTACCCAAGCCGGGTCCGACATATCCAACTTGCCATAAATGCCATCCGTCAGCTTATTATGATCATCCGGGTACTTAGCCTCCGGCGCTTCGGACCATTCATATCCAAGCCCCGCAGCAAGATTACGGAATGCAGACTGTCCCTGATCTTGTCCCTCTTCCGCTTGTACTGCCGGAATCAGTGTCAATAACAGGGCACTTATCAATGCGATAGCTATCCAGCTTTTACTTCTTTTCATTAATGACAGCTCCCTTTCTATTCTCAAATAAAAAGACTACTAAACATGCAATACAATAGGTTTCATTTCAAGCCTGCTTTAAGTCTTTTGCAGCACTCAATCCCCCTTCCTAAGATTCCATCGCAACCGATATAGAAGCTTGCAGCCATGTTCTTACTGTTACTTTAAGAAACTTGACCCGACTTTCAAAGAGATAACTTATGACTTTGATATACATTTGTTTACTTGTCTCATTTCACCGCCCAGATTGACCTTGTCATGGACAAATAAATGGGCCTATCTCAAAAATAAATAGACCCAAATAGGGAATGGCGTCACAGAAATAAATTTCTGTGACGCCATTTTTTCATCAGCTGCATGATTATTAATGAAATTGAGCTATCTCTCCAGAGAGTTTATCTCTTTTGAGACACAGCTTGCATGGGAGCGATAGGTTTGATTTTACAACGCAGTCTACTTTCGCATTTAGGCGTATTCACACAATCCGCCTCAACTGTTGACGCTCAAAATGCTCTGTTGCTAGCGGTCATCGTTAAAGCATATATCGCTAACGAACCTAGCAGCTCTTATTTAGACTATTCGTATCGTTTTGAAATTCTAACGAACTACAGAATCGTTAATTCGAGGTAAATGAGGCATAACACCTTATAAAACTTGGAATAACGACAATAAGGTTCGTTAAAACTTAAAACAGGTATTTTTCTGTACAATAAGCTTAATACAGTTCGTTAGAGAAGTGATCTTAACATGTTGTACGCCGCTGACAGCGGCACAACGATTAAACACAAAAGGGTACTATCCACTATTGAGACACCTTATCTCAACCTGTCTGTTTACCTTATGCAGGCAGCTCTTGCTTCTCAAGCATATCCGACAGTTTGATCGCAAGCCCCTCATGCAGCCTCGAATGCTCCGACGCAAATGCGATCAGATGGCTTTGCAGCGACGCCGTTGCAGAGGTCAAGCCATGTGAAGGATTGCTGTCGAACTGGCAAACGTTTCGCAGGAACGAGCTGACCATCCGATCATCTCCGCCTCCGTGGCCATCCCCTTGGACGCTGCAGCGAATTTCAAGCTGTTCTCCTGTTGCATAACGATACAGCGTAAAAGAACCTTTCTCCATATCGCCAATAATTTCACCTTTTGTGCCCATCATTTGAACACGGCGTGTACCGCTTTGCGTCAATCCTGACATAATGAACGATGCATTCGCTCCATTCTCGAATTGCATATTCACAACCTGATGGTCAACGACATTGTTATCGCAGCGGTATACACAACGTCCAAACGGTCCTTCCTTCAGTGCTTTCAGAATACCCTCTTGTGACAAATCATTCGTCATATATCTCGCCCAAGCGTGATCCGGCGCCTGCATATACATCTTTATCGCTGAGAAAGCACAATCCTTCTCGACGGCGCAGCCATCAATGCAGCGTTCCGCTGAACCATCCGGAGCATTCTCCGATTTGAAATGCAATAAAGAGCCGTACGAGCTAACGCTTGTACAAGGCTGATCCATAAGCCAGGAGATGATATCCAGATCGTGGCACGATTTGGCCAAAATCATTGGACTAGTCTCCTCTGAATTCCGCCAATTGCCGCGCACATAACTATGCGTCATATGCTGATAACCAACATTCTCCGTTAATTGAATCGTACCCACCGTGCCAAGCTCGCCGTCCTCGATACATTTTTTAATCCCAGACCAAAATGGTGAATACCGAAGCACATGCGTAACAACAAGCAGCCTTTTATGCCGCAGTGACGCCTGCTCAAGCTGAATGCATTCCGTAAGTGAAGGCGACATCGGCTTCTCAAGCAGGACGTGATAACCGAGCTCCATGGCCTTCATCGCCGGTATATAATGCATCCGATCGAGTGTACAGATGATCATGACATCTGCTATACGCCCTTGCTCAAATACTTTCTCCCAGCTGTCATACACATGCTCTTGGTTGATTTGATGGATTTCTGCAAACCGATTTCTGCGTTCTTCATTTGGTTCAGCTACAGCAACCATTTTTAATTCATTCGGAAATTTCTCCGCATACGGCCCGTAAATGTATCTCCCTCTGCTGCCTGCGCCTAGTAATACGGCTGTTAATGTTCTCAAAATTTCTCCTCCTCTTGTGCGCTATCTATACATCAATTGTAAGGGGAGCGTTCAGGAGGAGACAGAGATCGTTGTTTACAATCCATATACTATTGTTGACCTTGCATTTGCGACTGGCACCTTGCCATGCGGAAATCCTGCGGCGTCGTCTCGTTCTGCTTCTTGAAAAAGCGAATAAAGGCAAGCGCGGAATTGTATCCGAGCGCAGCCGCAATTTCATTAACTTTCATGGATGTGTTCAGAAGCATGTCTTTGGCAACCAAATTCCGATAGTCGTTCACGTATTTTGATAAGCCTATGCCCGTTATTTGCTTATAAAGTCTGGACAAATAAGAAGGATTTAAGCTTACGTAATCCGCTAAAGCGGTTAAGGAAATATCGGTAGACAAATTCTCTTCGATATAGCGATGTACTTTATTTACTACCTCAGTCGGCAATTGCGAGCCGCGCAGCGTATTCCATTCAAAAAAACAGTCCGCCATTTGCCTATAATACTGAATCAGTTCCGTCCATGAGGTAGAGTCCCCGTAGCGGTATAACTTCTCCAAGTCGAGCTGTGTATTCATGTAATCCCGAATGTCCCGGTTTTTGTGTATATAGTAAAGAAACACTGCCGAGAGGGAATGATACATTTCTATTTTGCGCTCATTTGGCGTTCCAGGGACATTCCAAATTGCAGTAAGCTCCACATACAATTTATTGAACTGCTCCCGATTGTTATTTTCTAGACAGCTCATCAGCAATTGCACCCGAGCATGGTAAAAGCTATCATGAATGCCGCCGGCTTTATCGTCTGTCTCTTGGTTCTGAATGTCCTTGTCGGTCATAATGACCTCATTAAACAATCCATGCCCTTGCACCAAACCATATTTGTTCGCATGAAAACGATCCGATAGATCATTCCATTCCGTCACTTCGCTGCCAAGGAGAAAAGAAACGGTCGTTCCCAGCAGCCTCTTGCATGTGCCTTGAATCGTTTCCAATATGCCGCTCGTATAGCGATAGGCTCTAACAAAATCCAAATTGCTGGAACTGGTATCAGCAGATAACTCATCAGAGCTTTTCGGTTGAATCAACCAGACGATCTTTGACAGCTCAAATACAACGGAATAGCTTTTTACCTGTGCAGACAAATATTCGTCGCCAATATTTTGCAGTGCATAAGTTAATAAAGCTTTATCAGGCGCAGTGAACATTTCCTTCCATACATCGATTCTGGCAATGAGCACATAAACCGGCAGGGCAGCATCGAGCGGAATATTTAACTCATTGAAGGCCTGCTTTAACTGATTCTCCGCTGCATGCTTGCCCTGCAGAAGCCCCCATATATACTCTTTTTGCAATGAGGGCAATGCCAGCCTCATACTGGTTTGGGCTCTCGTAATCATCTGTACTTGATCCTGTTCCTCTTCTATTTTCTCGATAGCTCGTTCGACAGACTGGATGATTTTCTCGTCGCTTTCTATTTTCAGAATATAATCAAAACCACCGTAAGTAATGGCGTTTCTTGCATATTGAAAATCGTTATATCCCGTTAGAAAAATAACTTTGCAGGCAGGCCACTGTGCCTTTATTTCCTGCAACAGCTCGATTCCTTCTATTCCCGGCATTTTAATGTCGGATACGACGATATCCATGCGATGCTGGGATAATACCTCCAATGCTTCTTCCCCTGAATAAGCTTTCATCACTTCGAGCTGCAAATGCTCTGTCTGCTCGAACAGCTCTACTAAACCATCTACAATAATGGGCAGGTCATCTACAATGAGCAGTCTGTACATGGTGTTTCCTCCTCTAGCTTGCACTCAGTTTGATTGTGACCATCAATCCGCCTAAATCAGATCGTGACAGCGCAATGCCGTAATCCTCTCCGTAACGCAGTTGAATTCTACGATGCACATTAATAATTCCTGTTGTTTCCTCGATATGATTGGTTGAATGCCGCAGCTTCTTCTGAAGCTGTTCAATCTCTTTATCCGTAATGCTCTGGCCATTATCCTCCACATAAATCGTGAATTCATTTTCCGTTTGGTCACTGTGTACCTTCAATTCGCCGCGCTGTACCATATTGCCTAAAGCATGCTTATAGGCATTCTCAATAATAGGCTGCAAAATCAGTCTTGGTACGTGAATAGCTGGGACATCTCCTGCAAAAGAAACCTGTATCCGTTCCCCGTAACAGATCGATTGCATGTCAACATAAGTACGCGAATGCTCTACCTCAAGCTCGAGAGGGATCTCATCCTCATCATCGCGAGTAATAAACTGAAAGTATTGCCCAATGTATAAACAAAATTGATAGGCCTTCTCCTTCTGACTGTCCAATTTAATTAATCGGCATAGAACAAAAAAACAGTTATATAAAAAATGAGGATTAATTTGCGATTGCAGTCGTTTCAGCTCCGAGCGCTGATTCCGAATTTGCTGCTCGTAATTTTCCTTAATTAACGTATTGAGCGATCGTACCGTGTCATTAAAGGCTTTGTACAAATATCCGAATTCATCTCCTCCACGGTCAATCACAATCGGCTCCAGCCTATTCTGCTGAACACGGCGGAAAGCTTGCACCAGCTTCATAAGAGGCCGGTAAATAAAGCGCAATAGGAAATAGGTGAAAAACAAGACGATACCTACCGAAAGAGCACAAGCCCATAAAAATAATGTTCTGTACATTTGCAATGATCCAAGAACCTTCTCTTCGGGAATACAGGTAATCGAATAGGAATTCCAAAGCGTAGAATATTTATATACTGTAAGAAAGCGCTTACCATTGTAGATAACCGTTTCGTAACCTTCATTGGACTTTGATTCCTGCTTTTTTACAGCTAAAGCTTTCATTTGCCCCAGTAAAGCCGGGTCTACCCCGCTTTCAATTTCCCAGCCGCGTTCCAAATTAAGCAGCACGCTGTGTCCGTCTCGCGTTCCGCCAATTTGCGATAACGTGTCCTTTATTTTGCTCGTTGAGAGCTCAACCCCTACAATATACAACGGATTTTTAACTGAAATAATAGGATATTGCATCGTTATAAACAATCGGTTTTCCCAATAAATAAAGGGCTCTTCATACAATTTCACATTAGCCTGCATCGCGGTATACTCCGATTCATTCAAAGAGGTCTCAAAATCATTGCTCAGAATCGTGCGCTTGATTAATGGAATATACGCCTTTGCTTCTTTAATAAACGGACTTGAATTTTTCATAAGCTCAAGCCTTCGCTGGATATCCAATATTTTGCGCGAACGCTCATATGAGCTCATGTCATTGCCCGTTGTAGCAATTTCCATCAAATCTTTGTCCATCACATAGTTCGGCAAGTAACGGCTAATTCGATCCGCTTCCTTGTCGAGAGAGTCCATATAAAACCTAGTCGTATTCAGTATCGATTCTGAGATCTCGCTGCGAATATTTTCCGAGCCCTTCTCTATAATCATCCAAGTAATAGCCATCAGCGGCAGCAAGGCCGCCAAAAAGGCAGCCATAATTTTTTTGAATATGGAGGAATCATGCAAAAAGAATAGGTTTTTCATCGTTTTTACTCCTGCTCGTAGTAGTAGACCATTCCGGCACTATTCTTTTACGCTCCCCATTACGATTCCTTTGATGAAAAACCTCTGTAAAAAAGGATACACAATCAGAATCGGAAATGCTGCGACAAAAATTTGTGCCGCTCGGCTTGTGCGATCAGACAGCTTAAGCATCAATTCGGCATTCTCCGCTTTAATAAAGCGGAAATCCATCTTGATAATGACCGTCTGCAGAAACGTCTGAAGCGGATAATTCTCAGTATGATTCATATACAGCATGCCGTCAAACCAACTATTCCAATGCCCCACCATCGTAAGAAGTCCCGTCGTTGCCAAAGCTGGTAACGATAGCGGTACATATATTTTCCATAATGTAGTGAAATGACCTGCACCATCTATACGCGAGGATTCCTCTAGTTCTTTAGGCAAATTACGATAGAAGTTAAGCAATAAAATAACATTAAACACCGGAATAGCCGTTGGCAGGACGAGCGCCCACATCGTATCGATTAAACCTAGCGATTTTACAGTCAAATAAGAAGGAATCAGACCGCCGCTGAACAAAATCGTAAACACGAATAACCATGCATATAAGGTTCTAAGCCGAAATTGACGGGGATCTTTGGATAATGGATAAGCGGTTATAATCATCAAAACCATACTAATGGAGGTTCCTAGAACAACGCGCTGAATCGATACCCAGAACGCACGCAAATATTCCGGTTTTCCAAATACATTATCATAAGCCGCAGTCGTGAATTCAACCGGCCATAAAATAACCTTCCCAGCAGCCGCGGCAGCTCCAGAGCTGAATGAGATCGCCAAAATATGAATGATAGGCATGAGGCATAAGAAGGATGTCAGCATGAGAAAAGTAAAGTTGCACGCTACAAATAGCCGTCTGCTAAATGATCGGTTTGTAATCACGTAATGTCTCCCTTCTGAATTACGAACGCATCGTTAAAAAATGCGGTAATTCGCTACACGATAAGCTAATAGATAAGAAAGAGAAATGAATATAAAAGAAACGATAGATTTCAATAAGCCTACTGCCGTGGCGAAACCGAATTGCGCTTGCTGCACACCCATTCGATAGACAAAGGTGTCAATAATATCTGCGCTTTCATAGACAGGCGGACTATACAAATTAAAGATTTGTTCGAAGCCTGCGTTCAGTACATTCCCGATATTAAGCGTAAACATAAGCACGATAATCGGCATCATTCCAGGCAGTGTGACATGGAAGGTCTGTTTGATACGCCCTGCACCGTCAATTTCGGCTGCTTCATAAAGCGAGGGATTGATGCCCGTCAGCGCAGCCAAATACACAATTGTGCCAAATCCAAACTCCTTCCATACATCCGAGGCGACCATAACATATGGAAACCAATCATTGCTCCCTAAGAAAAAAATAGGCTTTATCCCGAACAAGCCTAATATTTGATTGAAAACGCCTGAGGATGGAGAAAAAACATCAACGATAATTCCGCTTAGCAGTACCCATGATAGAAAATGAGGCAAGTAAACGAGCGTCTGAAACGTCCGTTTTATCCATTCTCTCCGCAGCTCATTAAGCAATATCGCAATCGTGATCGGTACAATGAGACCTACTATGATTTTCATCACGGCGATATAGACCGTATTAAAGAAAATACGCCCGATATCAGGGTAATCAATCAATAGCTGAAAGTTTTTCAGTCCAATGAAGGGGGACCCGAATAACCCTTTGTTTGGTACATATTTCTGAAAAGCCATCATGATGCCGACCATTGGGACATAGCTAAAAATCAAAACCAAAACGATTCCCGGTAGCAGCATCAGATGAAGAGGCCATTCCCTCTTCCACATCCGTGTCAGTACATTCAAGCCATTCACCTCGTTGTTTAAGGTTAATAAAAAGAGGGATTGCTTCAACCAATCCCTCTACTCATTCGTTTTGCAATTATTTCAGAGCAGCGTAAAACTCGTTTACTTCTTTTGTAATTTCATCGCCGCCAAGCTTTTTCCATTCCACGACGAATTTATCGAATTCATCCACCGATACTTGATTCATGATGATTTTGAAGAAAACTTCATCCCGCTTTTTGAGCAAAATTTCTTGTCGGTCTACCATAGTTGGAGTTGGCGCTCCGTAAAATTTATTTTGCAAATATTGCTTATTCTTCTGGATTTCCGGTACATGAGAGAACGCGCCGCCTGGGCCTGAGATCAAATACTCCCACCACATGCTCGTATCACCGTCAACATACTTCATTGCCCGCTCATACCGCGTTTTATGATCCTTCGTTACCAAAATGCTAGTGTCTTTATTGGCAATCGCTTTTGGCAGTATTTCGCCGTTGTTATCCAGTTGTTTACCTACGCGCAGCGGACTAAGCAGCCAGTAGTTGTTGCCCTTCTCTTTCAAGTCTTTACCGAATTCATATACCTTTTGCTCATCGGTTGGATGATTATCGACGGCAATCCACTGGTTCAACAGCTTAATAACGCCTTCTGGATGCTTCGCCTTCTTGGAGATGACATAATATTCATCAACACCCAGCCCGATTTGGGACAATGCAGGGCTGCTGTCTACCGTTGGAATCGGGAATGCTCCCCACTCCTGAACCACTTTTCCGTCCTTCACAGCACCTTTCACAAGCTGAGCTGGTGTCCAAGATGCACCGTAAACCATGCCAATGCTATTGTTGTAAACGAGTTCTGCCGCTTTCTCCACATCTTTTACAGCGAACTCAGGATCAATCAGCCCTTTTTTGAACATATCCTGCAGTGCAGCAAGCGCATCCTTTACTTGCGGCTGAATGTCGCTGTTAACCAAGCCGCCTTTGCCATCTTCAATCCAAATATTTTCATAGGCATGATAACCATTGAGGAATGCACGTAGTCCCGTTACTCCTGTATCCATACTGAATGGATTTTTACTTACGGCAAGCCCGTATGATGTGCCTGTGCCGCCTGGATCTTTGGCTTTGAAAGCTTCAGCAATCGCCATGAAATCTGCCATCGTCTTCGGCTCAGGCAAATTCAGCTCCTTCAGCCAGTCTGTACGCACATACAAAAACTGATATTGGTACGGATTGTATGAGCTCGGAATACCCATCAGTTTGTTGTCAAACATCGCTGTTTTCATCTGCATGCCGCCATCCATCGTCAAAAACTTTTTCGTTTCCTCTGTGGCATTCTCGTCATACACTTTGGTCAAATCCATAATCATATCCGCTTCAGTCAGCTCTTTCAATTGCGTTGCATTAACTAAGAGGAAATCGGGAAGATCGTCGGATGCGATCGTAATCTTTACCTTTTCCTTGAATTGGCTCGTATCGGCTACCCACTTGTTCGTAATCTTGACGCCAATGTCTTTCTCATAGGCATCGTATACGGAATTTTTCTCGAAACTCTCGCCCTCATCAAACTTCAAATATTGATCGCTTGGCGAAACCGTCGATACTTCAATTACTTCATTTCCTTTTTCAACAGGCGTGTTAGTCGATTTTTCCGGTTCATTCGTGTTTTTGCCACATCCAGCTACGGCCAAGCTAAGAACCAATGCGATACTCAAAAGCGCCTTCCTTTTCTTCTTCATACTACCCCTCCACATGGTCTTCATAATAATAATGCGGCTGCTTTTATGCAGCTTTCCTTCTTAGTTCTAGTATAGAAAGGTGAGCAATGTTGATCCATATACTAGTCTTTACTTTCGTATACACCTCTTGACTCGAGCGAGCTCCTGCCTGTACCAAGCGATGAAATGTCGAAGATCTAACGGACAATAAAAAGAGTTGCGCTCCAAATAAAACCGTGATACTATTCTAATCATACAATTCCACTAGGAATAATATGGAAAACGACCGGACAGCCGGAGAAATCGCTTTATGCGATAGCTCCGGCTGTTTTTATATTCTCATGCAATCTCAACATCTGCCAAATAAAAAGTTATTTTACGAAGGAGGGCGTACACGATGACGATTAGACGGAGCGACACAGCGGAAGGCAGCTCGTTCCCTGGCAGAACCTATGCTGAAGCGGTACTTGCGCCTGCCTATGACCAAGCCAAGAAGGAGCTTCTGCTTCCAATGATCTCCGTGCATAAAGCGCATCTCATCATGCTGCTTGAGCAAGGGCTGCTCAGCAAGGAAGAAGGCCATAAAATCGCCAAATCATTATTTTCTGTTGATTTGGCGCAGTTAAACAGCGGTACCTATACCGGCCAATTTGAGGATTTGTTTTTTGAAGTGGAACACCAGCTGCTTAAATTATCGGATGAAGCCTCCGGCAGCCTTCATTTGGCTCGAAGCCGCAATGACATGGGTATCGCCATATACCGAATCACTTTACGAGAAAAACTGCTTAAAACGATCTCGTCTGCCCTGAAGCTGCACACTGAACTGCTTGCTTTCGCCCAGAAGCATACAGAAACGATCTTTATCGCTCATACGCATACCCAGCAAGCACAGCCGACGACAATCGCCCACTACATTGCAGCGGTAACCGACTCGCTCGCAAGGGATATACGCAGATTGCAAGCGGCCTACGCAAATTGTAATTTAAGCAGCATGGGAGCTGCCGCTCTGACAACGTCGGGTTTTGCCATTAGCCGGGAACGCGTTGCCGAGCTGCTTGCTTTTGACGGGTTAATTGAAAACTCATATGACGCTGTAAGCGGAGCAGATTATGTAGGTGAAATCGCCGCTGGAATCTCGCTCGCAGCGATTAATCTTGGACGATTTACGCAGGAGCTGCTGCTGTGGTGCACACAGGAATTTGGAGTCATTCAAATAGCCGCCCCATACGTCCAGATCAGCTCCATTATGCCGCAAAAAAGAAATCCCGTTTCTGTTGAGCATATCCGTTCACTCTTATCCAGCATTGCAGGCAATGCTCAGACCGTCCTTACAATGATTCACAATACGCCTTTTGGCGATATTGTGGATACCGAAGACGATATGCAGCCCTATGCTTGGCGCAGCCTAGAGACGCTTGAAGTTGTATACCGATTGTTGTCCAAGGTCATCTCCACCTTGCAGCTAAACGAGGATGTTCTGAGGCAGCGCACTGCTGCAAGCTTCGCTACTGTTACCGAACTTGCTGATACGATCGTCAGAGATGAAGGATTATCTTTTCATAAAGCACATTCAATCGTAAGCAAGCTCGTCACGCATGCCGTTCAGCATGGCAACAAGATAGCTGACTTGAACCTTGAAGCATTAAATGAAGCTGCGATCCAAACCATTGGCATCCCGCTTGGGCTGACTGAGGAGCAATTAAAGCAAGCGTTGGAGCCTGCGCATTTTGTAAATATACGCAGGCTCCGGGGCGGTCCTAGCCCTGCCGAGATGAACCGGGCACTTACCGTTCAGCAAGATAGATTATCCGAGCTTGCGCTATGGCTGGAGGAACGAGAATCACGATTGGCAGCTGGCGCTGCCGATATTGATTTGATTTTGACTGATTGGATCATCAAGGAATTATGAATGGAGTGAAGCTATGTTTCGCAGCCAATTTAAAGTATTTGATGTACATGGACATCTTCCTTACCGATTAGTGCTAGGAAATAACAAACGACATGAATCTGTTGCTCGCTATGGTGCAGAGAGAAGCGAGCGAATGCGGCTCACTTGGGATTTTCCAGATGCAACGATTGCAGACAACGATAGTGAAAATGAAAACACGCCGTTAATTGACCGATGGGTGAAGGAGCTTGATAAGTACGGGATCGGAGGACTCAACTTCCTCACCGCGCTTGATAATGACAATTTGGCCGATCATCTGGCCAGTCATCCTGATCGTTTTACCGGCTTTGCCCATCACGCCATCGAGGATGCTGGCGCAGAGGAAGAACTTCGAAGGGCAGTTAATGAGTTAGGGCTTAAAGGTTATAAGCTGTTCGGCCCGCTGACTTCCATTCCTTTTGATGATCCGTCCCTCACGCCCGTATGGACCTTTCTCGCAGAGAAGAAGCTTCCTGTGTTGATCCACTTCGGTTTACTCGGCCATGCGGGAGGAATTGCCCATCATCCGAATATAAGTCCTCTAGCAATTTTCAACACGGCAAGAGAATTTCCGGACATTCCGTTCATCATTCCTCACTTTGGCGCAGGTTATTTCCAAGAGCTGCTTCATCTGTGCTGGAGCTGCCCGAATGTATATGTCGATACTTCCGGCTCCAATCAATGGATGCGCTGGATGCCCTATGAGCTCACCTTGGAATACGCGCTTCGCAAAACCTATGAGCTGATCGGGCCTGAACGTATTATTTTTGGAACGGACGCCAGCGGATTTCCTCGAGGTTACCCTTATCGTTACCTGCAGGATCAAGTTCGCGCCTGCCGCGAGCTGCGATTCGGAGAGGAAGATATCGAGAATATATTCGGCAATAACGCTAGGCGCCTGCTCGGTCTTGAGCTGCCGCCTAACACGATTTCCAAGAAATCCGACATCGCAAGCCAAGCATAAGCATCGTTTTTCTATAAAAAAAGGAGTGGATACCATTGAAGAACAAAAGCTTAGTTTCTATCGTTACAGGATCACTTATCATCGCACTTGCTCTAGCAGGCTGCGGCAGCAACAATCAAGCAAACAGCACAGAACAAAATAAAGCAACGGAAAAACCAACCGATAAAGCAACAAACAAAGAAACAGACAAAGAAACAGATAAAAAAGTGACGATTGAATATTGGCAATATGAATTTCCAGCCAAGGTTGAACTGATCAACGAACTCATAAAAGAATTCCAAACCTTACATCCGAACATTACCGTAAAACAAACCAACTTCCCTTATGATCAATACAATCAGAAGGTTGCTACGCTCGTGCCAGCCGGCAAAGGCCCAGATGTTATTAACCTCTACTATGGCTGGCTGCCGAAATACGTCTCATCCGGTTATTTGCAGCCGCTGCCTGAGGATCATTTTCCAACTGCGGAAATTGAAAGCAATTTTTACCCATTAGTGAGCGCCGCAAAAATTAATGGCTCCTATTACGCTATTCCTACTGCCGTACGCACACTCGCCTTGTTCTACAATAAGGATCTATTGTCCAAAGCCAATATTACTGAGCTTCCTACAACATGGGAGCAGCTGGTAGACGTATCCAAGAAACTGACAGAAACAGATGCCAAAGGGCAGTTTGTCACTGAAGGTTTCGCATGGGAGCCCGGCGCGCAGCTGCATCACTGGTATCGAGATGGTCTGCTGCATCAAGCAGGCGGTCAAGACTTAAGTGATGATCGTCGCAAAATATTATGGGCAGAAACACCTGCAGGTTTGGAGGCATTTCAATATTTAATCGATTTTGCCGTGAAGCATAAGGTTGGGATTAACGGATTTTATGAGAATGACAGCAATGCCTTTATGACCGGTCATGCGGCTATTAATATCGACGGTTCCTTCCGGCTTGGCTCCATTAAGAAGGACTTTCCAGATTTAAATTATGGCGTTGCACCTCTTCCGTCCTACAAAACCAAATCAGCTCCGTCCTCCTTCTGGGCGAACGCCATTCCCAAAAATGTAGAAGGCGACAAGCTGAAGGCTGCTTCTGAATTTTTGGAATTTCTAACGAGCAAAGAGGTTCAGGAGAAATGGGTAGAGCAAATCGGAGAGCTTCCAGCACAGAAAGCTGTTGCGACGCAGGATAAATACGTAAACGACGAGAAGCTAGGGCCATTTATTTCCCAATTGGACGATAGCCGCGCGCATTTCTTCATCGACGAAACCCAAGAAAAAACATTGTTTGTTGATGCGACAAATGAAGTGCTGCTTAATAAAGTTCCGGTCGAGAAGGCCTTCCAAGACCTTGTAGCCAAAACGCAAAAGCTCTATGACGACTATTGGGCTGCTGCAGACAAAAAGTAATCTAAAAGGCGCTCGGCCTAGAGCGAGCGCCTTTCTTTTGATGAAATGGAGGTGAGTTCCATTATGATTGCACATGCCTTAAAGCTAACCGTACGCAAAAGCCGAGAACTGTTCCTCACACGTTTATCCTACCGCACGCAGCGTTATTTGTTTATTTATATTACGCTCGGAATTCCTCTGCTTTATTTCCTCAGCACGCGGTTGCTCCCCATCTTGTATGCCTTCAATGTGAGCGTTCGTGAATGGGATTTATTGTCCCCGAGCAAACCTTATGTTGGACTGGCGAATTTCAAGACGCTGTTCACAGATGAATTCTTCCTCAAGTCGATTGCCAATACGTTCAAATTTGTTGTTATTGGTGTTCCCGGACAGCTGATCGTTGGGCTATTTGTCGCATTGCTGCTTCACAATATCAAGCGGCTGCGCGGCTTGTTCCGTACCGTGTACTTCATCCCTTACGTCACAAGCATCGTCGCAGTAAGCTGGGTATTCCGGTGGATTCTCATGCGCAACGGCTGGTTAAACGAGATGTTATTAAATCTCGGTCTAGAACCGCAATTGTTTCTGCAATCGCCGCGTCAGGCGCTTATTCTCATTACATTAACGATGATATGGCAAAGCACTGGCTTTCAAATGCTTATCTTTATGACAGGGCTTGAAGCGATACCGCGCATGTATTATGAAGCGGCAGCTATCGATGGTGCAAGCGCATGGCGGAAATTCCGTCATATTACGCTTCCGCTGCTTAATCCCGTCATCGTTTTTTCGGCTGTCATTGGCGTCATCTCTTATTTGCAATCGTTCGGACAGGTGCTGAGCATGACAAATGGAGGACCGCTGAATGCGACAACGACGATGGTGCTCCATATTTACAATTTAGCGTTTCAGCAGTTTAAGATGGGCAGCGCCGCAGCTGCTACAGTTATTTTGTTCGTCGTCATTTTGGTGCTTACGCTGCTTCAATTAAAAGTGTTGAACAAAAAAGTAGAATATTGATGGGAGGACGAATCAGTGAGCACACAAAGCGTTTACAAAACACAGAAAAACGCAAAGTCCCCCGCAGAGAGGCTGCGCACGCTTGTCATTTATTTGCTGCTAACGCTTGGCGTCGGCATCATGCTGTTTCCGTTCTTATGGATGGTCGCTACCTCCTTCAAGCTTCCTCAGGACGTTTACAATCTACGCTTAATTCCTGAGACGATAACCTTTGACAACTACGCTGCCATATTCAAGAAGGCTCCTTTCGCACAATGGATCAAAAATACGCTCATCATCTCTCTGATTGCAACCTCTACTGTTCTAATCTTCGATACAGCGGCGGGGTATGTGCTCGCCAAATTTTCTTTCGTCGGCAAACAGCTCATTTTTCTGCTCATAATCAGCACCTTAATGGTTCCAACAGAGATGCTCATCATCCCGTGGTATTTAATTGCGAATGAATTAGGCTGGTCCGACACTTATTGGGGCGTGCTGTTTCCCGGCATTATTACGGCCTTCGGCATCTTTCTTATGAGGCAGTTTATGGACTCCATTCCTTCCGATTTGCTGGATGCGGCTCGCATTGATGGACTTAATGAATGGCGTATTCTGCTGCATATCGCCATCCCACTAGTGAAGCCAGCTATAATCACTTTGATTATTCTTACCTTTATCGGGAACTGGAACCAGTTCATCTGGCCGCTCATCGTGCTGCAAACGGAGGAGAAATTCACACTGCCCGTCGGGATTGTTTATTTTTCCAGCGAGCTGAAGGATACGAGCAATTGGATCTTAATTATGGCAGGAACAACGATATCAATCGCTCCGCTTATTGTTATTTTTCTTATTTTCCAGAAGCAAATCATTCGTGGAATTGCGCTTAGCGGCATGAAATAAACAGGAGGTGATCCAGATGAGCGAGCCTAATCGCAGAATGATTTTAAATTTGTTTCTACACAATGCGGGTGCTCACAAAGGAGCTTGGCGTCATGCAAGCACGAAGCTGGATGAAATTCATGACGTCAGTCATTTCCTGCGGATCGCCAAAAAAGCGGAAGCCGCCCGGATAGACTCCCTATTTATCGCGGACGGTCTGTCGATTGAGGCAAAAGCAGTCCAGCATGGTCCGATCTTCGGCTTCGAACCACTGACATTGTTATCTGCCATTGCGACCGTAACGGAGCGAATCGGCCTTATTGCTACCGTTTCTACAAGCTTCACCGAGCCCTATAACACAGCTAGAATATTCGCCTCGCTTGATCATATAAGCGGCGGGCGAGCTGGTTGGAACATTGTAACCACTGGCGTAGAACGTACCGCCTTCAACTTTGGGCTGGAGCAATTGCCAGCTCATGCAGAACGTTACGAGCGAGCGCGGGAATTCACAGAGGTCGTGCTCAAATTGTGGAGCAGCTGGGAAGCCGATGCGCTCGTCCAAGACAAAACATCCGGTGTGTATGCCGACGTCAACAAGGTTCATGATATACAGCATCAGGGGGATTATTATTCCGTACGCGGTGCGCTTAACATGATGCGTCCACCGCAAGGAAGACCTCTGCTTATCCAAGCCGGAGCCTCAGAGGATGGCAGAAATTTAGCTGCTCAATATGCCGAGCTTATATTCACCGTCCAAAACTCATTTGAAGACGCGCAGCTGTTTTATCAAGACATCAAAGAAAGAACTGTCAAAGCCGGACGTTCCGCGCATGATATTAAAGTATTGCCGGGCATTCATGTTATTGTTGGTGAAACGGAGGCTGAAGCTCGTGACATTGCGAGAGAGCTGCAGCAGCTCGGTTCAATAGAACGTTCGGTCATGTCTCTTTCCAATTTGCTTGGCATCGATTTTTCGGGATATGCACTGGATGATCCTTTTCCGAAGCTTCCTGATATAGGCCAAGTTAATGCGTATCAAACCTTCTATCAGATGGTCAAAAAGATTGTTGATAATGAACAGCTGACACTCCGGGAGCTGCTCGAGAAATATTGGGTAGGCAACGGTCAGCTAAGCATTGCTGGAACACCTAACCAAGTAGCTGATATTATGGAGCATTGGTTCGTAAATGGTGCTGCTGATGGCTTTAGCGTTATGCCTCAGCTGGCATTTGGCGGTATTGACGCCTTTCTGGAACTAGTCGTTCCTGAGCTGCAAAGGCGAGGATTATTTCCTAGCGAGTATGCTGGACAAAATTTGCGTGAAAACCTCGGCTTCAGTCCGTTGTAACTTATTAAGATGAGGAGGCTGCTAACATAACGAATACGAGCGATTTACATTACCCTAATGAACATCTGCTGGCAGAGGTGCATTGGCTTAAAAACCATTACCAAGAGCAGAACATCGTTTTATTAGATGTCAGAGCCCGCGGATATGAATCAGGTCACATTCCAGGGGCGTACTGGCTGGACGCCAAAGCATTAAAGGATAGCTCACGCTGCACTTTTGCTGCCGCGGATGCTCTTGCTTATTTGTTTGAAAATGTTGGCGTCAGCAATGATTCAACAATTATCGTCTATGATGATGGAGGCGGAGTGTTAGCGGCGCGCGTCTTTTATGTGCTGGAGTATTATGGTCTGAAGGATCAAGTGAAGCTATTGAATGGCGGTTTCGCAGCGTGGACTACGGCGAGTTATGAGACAACAACTGATTTGCCGCCAGCCTCTAAAGGTACACTGACGTTATCCGCTCATTCAGAGCTGGTTGCCACGAAAGCATCTATCCAAGCTGGGCTCGAGAATTGTCTTCTTGTCGATACACGTTCCGCTTTAGAATACACCGGAGCTGATCAACGCTCGAATCGAAAGGGCGGGCATATTTCTGGCGCAGTTCATCGAGAGTGGAACGATTCCCTAGAAGGGGCAGATCAAAATGGCGTCGTGCGTTTCCAAGCTTATCGAGATTTAAAGCAGCAATTTGATGCTCTTGGCATTGACCCTGCAAAAACAATCGTGCCTTATTGCCAAACAAATCAACGCGGAGCGCATACTTATTTTACTTTACGACTAATGGGCTATCCTCATATTCGCCCCTATGAAGGCTCTTGGGATGAATGGGGCAACGATGAGTTTACCGAAGTGAGCCAATCGAACGCCTCATTCTCTAGCTTATCTAACTCGTAAGCTTGCAAGAAAAAGAGCTGTGCAACGGTCATTGCAGACCAAGCACAGCTCTTTTTGCCACCCAATATTTTACTCGGCTTTTTCTTTCTCCTCAGGAGGCAGCAGGATAATCTTGCCTTCTCCAAGCTCTACGCGCAGCTTATTCGAGTTTTTCACACCGATGGATTCCAAATAGTTGGAAGGCACCTGCAATCGACCCGCTTTATCAAGCACCGCATATTCTACATGCGTGCCTTCCTCATCCTCCTGCTCAAGCTCCGCCAGCTCTTCCGCATATGAACGTTTGCGCAGCATTTCGGATGAAATCTTGCCGTCTCGGATGGCTGCTACACGATCTACCTTCTTCGCAAGCTCTGGATCATGCGTAACGATAACAACGGTAATGCCAATCGTACGATTCAGTTCACGGAATAAGTCCAAAATCTGATTAGCCATTCGCGAGTCTACCGACCCAGTAGGCTCATCCGCAAGCAGCAGCTTAGGATGATTGGCGAGCGCAATGGCGATTGCCACCCGCTGCTGTTCTCCCCCTGATAATTCATATAGCTTATTTGAAGCACGGTGGCTTAGGCCAACGGCGTCAAGCAGCTCCTTCGCTCTCCAGCGCTTGCGACTGCCTGTTAGCAAAATAGGCAGCTCTACATTTTCAAGCGCGGTTAAATAAGGGATCAAGTTTCTCGCATTATTTTGCCAGACGAAACCTACGCTCTCTCGCTTATACCGAACGAAGTCGCGCTCCTTAAACTTCAGCATGTCTCTTCCGTCAACGGTCAGCTTGCCTGCCGTCGGACGGTCCAGTCCGCCAAGCATATTCAGCAGCGTTGATTTGCCGCTGCCGCTGTTGCCAATAATGGCCATCAGCTCGCCGCTTTCAATTTGAAGATCGAGGCCTTGCAGGGCGAATACCTCTAGGTCGGCTGTTTTGTATATTTTGACAAGCCCTTCGCAATGAATCATCCGTCAATCCTCCCCTAGCTTGATCGCTTGATGAATACGCAGCTTCGATAGCATATAAGCTAATATGCCAAGTCCGATGACCAACATAAAGCCGACAAGCACATAGATCCGTATTAAATCCGTCGCATCGAACATAACCTTGAAAGGCGGTACAAGGCTGCTTGGATTGAACGCAATTTGGAAGTTAGGCACATACAATCGACTGGCAATATTTCCGACACCTATTCCAATAAGAACAGCAACGCCCGAAGTTAACAGCTGCTCAACCCCAAGCATGCCGATGAGCTGTCTCAGCGATAGACCGATCGCGCGCAAAATACCATTTTGCAAGGTCCGGCCTCGGAGTGATAATACCCAGTATAATAAAAACCCGATAAAGCTAACAAGAATCGACAAGACGAAACCTAAAGTCAAAATACCGTTTAGTGCCATAAGGAACGGATCGTTTTTGGCAGTCACCAGCTTCTCTCTTGTATTGACAATATTCGTAATCGGAAGCTTCGATTCCTTAAGCCCCTCATAAAACTCGGAAGTGCTCACCTCAGGCTTTAATTTAAGCCATACGTCGTAAGGCTCAAGTGCAAGCTGAACTTGAATACGCGGCAAATGGCCAACGATCAGCATCGGTGCTCGGCCACCCGATGTATCTTTATCTTCGCTAACATTTACGCTGCCTACAGCAGGGTTCGGATTAAAGGTTGGGAAATAATTAATGATGCCATACACCTTGAACGGCTGCTGCGGTACATCGCTCCAGCCTACCCAAATCGTGTCGCCAGGCTTCACTTTGTTCTGATCGGCTAACGTCCGCGATATGAGAACAGCCTGCGGATCTGCTGCAAGCAGGTTCAAATAATCATTAAGCGGATAGTCAAGCAAGCTGTCACGGAACCACGTTGTTTCTCCAAACTCATCGGAATCAATACCAATTAACGTTGCAGGGCCATTGCTTTCATTTACGCTAAAGGCGACTTCTTTCTTGAATACTTTAGCTGCATGCTCTACACCTTTGAGTGCTTTAAAGGGCTCGAATGCCGGCTCCAAGTAATGAACAGGCGCGAGCATAGCTAAATCCTGCGCTGGCGTCGACGGTGCTCCCGGAGGCGGAGGCGGCGGTGCATCGTTCATCCATTGTGTAGTCAATACGACCTCTGCGCCATTGCCATACCTGATTCGATCCTCTGTGTTATTGTTGATCGTTCTTGCCGCTGAAGCGCTAAATACGCCGGTAGCAATCGTCATAATAAGAAAAATCATTAAAAACTGATATTGCGAACTGGAGCGTCCAACCTGAATTAATGTGGCATATACGGAAGGCGGCCACCATTTCTTGCCGATCCAATAGATGAGTCTAAGAACCCACGGGTACAAACGAAGCAAGAGCAAACCTGCACCCATAATAAACAAAGCAGGAACAACAAATTGCAGCGGATCGATGTTCAGATCATCCGCATTTAAACCTAAGCTCTGCAAATCAGCAAGCCTTTTCCGGAATGTATATAAGCCATAAATAGCCAACGCTAATGCAATCACATCAAGGAACATTTTGTGCCATAACGGTGATTTCAAAAGTCTAGCCAGCTGCTGCTTATGACCAACAATAGAGACGCGAGTAGCCATAATGATAGGAATCATCATAATGACAAAACAAACGCCGGAGGCAATCGCTCCATAACGGAAAGACTCGTCCGTAAGTTTGACAGGCAGCCGAACGCGCTGTACAAATTCAAGGAAACCATTGGATGCACCAAGCATCTCGGTCAGCATGACGCCAAGCAAAGGACCCACACCAAAGGCGATGCCGCATAAAATAATGCCTTCCACGGCATAAGAGCTAATAACCTGCCAACGTGCAGCTCCTCTGCTTCGCAGAACAGCAATCTCATTTTTTTGCCGATCCGCAATTAGATTGGATACCATGAACATGTAGAACCCGAGCATAATCAAAACAGGAACATTAAGCGACCACATGAGCGTCTTCAGCTGTTCTGCCCGTACCATGTATTTCGAAATCGTATCCAGAGCCGGTGTTTCCGAGACGGCTTGATACATCGTTACATTATTAAGCATAACGTTGCGAATTTTATTCGTTGTCTGTATGAAGCCATCTACCAAGCTTAGCTCAAGCTTAGAATAATCCAATACAAAAAACCAACCAACGGACGCTACCGGAATCCGGCTTTCCTGCATGAGCTGCTGCTTAGCGAGTTTATCACTAATGACAAAGCTCGAGCTTAGCTCACTTAGATCCGTATCTCTAAAATAGGGATCGTCATCCTGCTTTTTCTTGAACACGCCTACCGGCTTAAATGCTATTTCCCCGGCAATTTTATCGTCGTTCACATAAAACTTTGAATCCAGTACTGTTTTGAACTGAACCAGGCTTCGTTCTGTAACAAGCACCTCATAAACGCCATCAACTGGCTGCTGCTCAGCCGGCATTCTGCCGTCCGTCAGCGTAATATGCTCTTCAAGATCACTGAAGGAGCGAAGCGACATCGTCTTGAGATTTTTTTTCGTATCGGGCTCAGGATCATTCTCCGGTCTGATCTTCATTGATCTGGATTGAAAATCAACGATAAGCTCCTGCACCGGTATGCCAAAGTTGGATTGTGCTTGCTCACGTATGTAGCGATCTACTTTTGTATAAATCTTATTAACTTGCTCCGGTGTTTCTTTCGTGTAAAAAAGTTTATTGTATTGATTGCCGGGATATATCCCCCGCTCGCTCTGCATAGTCTCTAAATCCTTGACCAGCATCCTCGATAAAATGGCTTCCGAATAAATCGGCATGCTGCTTACCAAGGCTACGGACATGACTAAGCCAATAAACAAGCTCCCGACCAACCACTTATTTTGCACCATTTTACGAATAATCATAATAAACAAAGCCACTTCAAAACCTCCCAAGCGTAAACGGCTCATAACCTTTCCTATGAAGCTAGTTGATGGTTATCAATCGTTCTATACAGACTCATTATTGAAGTACAACAATCGCGCCTTCTTCCAAGCCCTTCGTAATTTCAATTTCCGTCGAGCCTTTTATGCCCGTTTCGACATCAATCTCACGAATTTTATTGCCATCCTCAAGCGTTCTTACGAATGTTCTGCCAAGGAAGCTGCGCACGCCGCTGCGTGGGATTTTGAGTACATCATCACGCTGCTGCAAAATAATTTTGACATCGGCAAACGCTCCGATTGTGGCGTTCCCAGGCACTTTCGGCACTTCAATAAATAATGTTTTGGAGTAACGATCTTGAAGCTGCTGGTTCAGCGTTGAAGGAGCCGATGATGGTGTCTGTACGACTTTCCCGTTCACTTCTTCAGACCCGAAGGTAACCATTGCTGGGAAACCAACATCAACGCTGCTAATTTCCGCACCTGATTCAACTCGCAGCGCCAGGCGCAGCTGTGATGGATCGGATATGACAACAAGCGTTTGATAAGCCTCAACAAAATCGCCTTCCTTCAGATCCTCAACGAAAGTTACTTGGCCGTTCATTTCGGCAACAAGCTGCTTGCTGTTAAAGGTCGCGGTCAAACGATCCAGCTTTAACTGCTCAATATCCATTTGCAGCTTAGCGATATCAATCGCATCATTGTCTCCGCCTAATTTAGCCTGTTTAAATGAAAGCTTAGCTTTGGCATGGGCGAGCTGCTGTTCCTTTAATTGAATGTCCAGTCCATCTACATTAAGCTGAACCAAGACATCTCCTTTCTTCACCTGCGCTCCCGAGGTAACCATCATCTTCGCAATACGGCCGCCTTGTCCTTTAAACTGCGCAATCTCTGATTGCGTCGACTCCAGGCTTCCGCTTCCTTTAATTTCTTGTGTAATTGTCCCCTTCTCGACCGTTACCGTGCGGTAATTTTCTTGTGCCGGCTTAACAAGAGGAGGTTTTAAGGCAGCCTCCTCGGCAGGAAGCAAGGAGCACCCTGTTAGTGAAGCGCTAAGAAGCAGCGCGAATGACCAGCCGAGTATCGGCTTAAGCTTTTGCGACAATTTGTCCATCCTCCAATTCATAAACATGGTCAACAATTTCCATTATTGCAGGATCATGTGTCGTCATGATGATTGTCATTCCTGCCATTTCTACCAAATCACGAAACACTTTCATAATTTGCAAGCCTGTGCGGCTATCCAGTTCAGCTGTAGGCTCGTCTGCCAAAAGAAGCTTCGGCTTATGGGCAATTGCCCGTGCTATAGCTGTTCGCTGCTGCTCTCCGCCCGATAGCTCGAATGGCCGATGATGCATGCGGCTTTTTAAGCCAACCTGCTCTAAAGCGTTAATCGCTGCTTCCTTGCGGCCGTTTGCCGCCATACCTGAAACTCTTAATATAAACTCCACGTTCTCATAGGCGGACATTAGAGGAATGAGTGCAAAGGATTGAAAAATAAGCCCCATTTCCTTGCGGCGTACCATATCTCTCTCTTGATTCGACATCGCCGTCAGATCGCGTCCAGCAAACGTAATATTCCCTTCGGTCGGACGATCCAGTGCGCTTAACAAATTAATAAGCGTCGTTTTGCCAGAACCTGATCTCCCTTTAAATGCAATAAGCTTGCCGGATGGTATCGACAAATCGACACCTTTTAGTACGGTAACTGCACCGTTTCCACGTCCAAATGTTCTTTTTAAAGCGCTTGCATGAATAATATCATGCGTGATAGGCAGCATCTAGTAATAGACCTCCATTTCCAATAAATCGATTACCCTTGTATCTTTTTCCATTTTAACCTTGTCCATCTTGTTGTACAAGAAATAAAAAACCTAACAAACTCAAAATTAAGAGGTTGATAGGTTTACTAGTTTCTAGATATCAAGATTTAAGAAAAAAATGACTGCGGTAACCGTGACTATACTTAAAATAGTAGAAACAAAAACAGATTGCGAGGCAAACTCTGGCTCGTTGTCAAACTCTACAGCGAGAAGCACACTGCTGAGTGAAGTAGGGACAGCTGATGAAACGATGAGTGCAGCTGCCGTCATCTTGTCGAGTCCCATCAGCCAGACGATCAGCCACGCGAGCAAAGGACCGGCAATCAGTCTGAGTATGCCCGATATGCTGACATCAATGAGAAGTGACCGCTTTATTTTCCACTCCATATTGCCCAGCTGTACGCCCAGCGTAATAAGCGCTGTACCGATAAACGCTGCTGATAAGTAACCGATCGGTGTAGCTATAGGCTGCGGGATGGGAACGTCGAACCCTCTGAGCAGGAAGGCAAGCGGGATGACATATATAATCGGCATTGAGATAATTGTCCGCCAAATCGCCCGCATATCGGCTTTGTGCGCGTTGACGTTGTATATGCCATACGTGTTCGGTATAAGAGATTGCATCATCATAATTAATATCTGAATAGCGAGTGTTTTCTCGTTTCCTGCAAAAGCCAGCTGATTGAGCGGAATGCCGTAATTTGCGCTGTTATAGAATAAGACGCTGTTGCGCATCGCGCTCTTCATGCTTGGCTGATACCCTCTTATTCTAATAACCAGCTCAACGATAATATATTGCGTAACCATAAACAGCACAAAAAATAATAAAATTCTCCCTACTACTTGGGCAGAAATGTCCGTTTTATATAGGAGGTCGAACATAATAGCCGGTGAAAATAAATAAAAATTCAGCTTCGATAACGTTTTAATATCCAGCTTGAACGCTCTTTGAATAATAATGCCAAGCCCAATCATGATGACCATCGGAAGCACGTTTGTCATTAAAATGTGAAAGAAAATATTCATCGCTGCATCTGCTTCTTTCTATTATATAGTGTGAAAAATGATAGTGTCGGAAATGGCCATGACTGCGACTAAGATTGCTTCCTCATTTTAATAGGTTCATGCTTGATAAGGCAAGCATTCATGTGGGACTGGCTATTGTGATAAAGCGTTTGGTCTTCAGTGAGTTGCTGTGAGTTGTTGTGATGTGCGATACTACAAATCAATTCACATACACATCCATGCGGCGAATCAGCCCATCTTCCCTCTAAGCCGTGAATCGGCTGAAATAGATCTAGAAACTAGTCTTATCCTGATGTAAATTTCCCACTATACACGTCAAAACACCAAATCAGCAAAAATAGAACTAAAAACTAGATCTATTTCCATAATATCAGCTTGTTTCGTGCGAATAAGACTATGAACTAGTCTTATCCGTAAGTAAATCGCCCCACTATCCTCATCTAATCGGCGAATCAACAGAAATAGAATTAGAAACTAGCTCTATTTCCATTAAATTAGCTGGTTTCGTGCAAATAAGACTAATAACTAGTCTTATCCGTAAGTAAATCGCCCCATATCCTCGCCAAAGTATCAAATCACCAAAAATAGAACTAAAAACTAGATCTATTTCCAAAATATCAACTTGTTTCGTGCGAATAAGACTATGAACTAGTCTTATCCGTAAGTAAATCGCCCCACTATCCTCGCCAAAGTATCAAATCACCAAAAATAGAACTAGAAACTAGCTCTATTTCCATTAAATTAGCTGGTTTCGTGCAAATAAGACTAATAACTAGTCTTATCCGTAAGTAAATCGCCCCATATCCCCCTCAAAGTACCAAATCAGCAGAAATAGAGCTAGAAACTAGTTCTATTTCCATCAAATTAGCTTATTTCGTGCGAATAAGACTAGAAACTAGACTTATCCTAATGAAAATCGTCCCAATATCATCATCTAATCGGCGAATTAACAGAAATAGAATTAGAAACTAGTTCTATTTCCATCAAATTAGCTTATTTCGTTCATATAAGACTAAAAACAAGTCTTATCCATAATTAAATCGACCGAATATATCCGTCTAAGTAGCAAATCAGCAAAAATAGATCTAGAAATTAGTTCTATTTCCACTAAATTTGTTTGTTTCGTGGGAATAAGACTAGAAACTAGACTTAACCTAATGTAAATCGCCCCAGTATCCTCATCTAATCGGCGAATCAACATAAATAGAACTAGTTTCTAGTTCTATTCCCATCAAATTAGCTTATTTCGTGCAAATAAGACTAGTAACTAGTCTTATCCGTAAGTAAATCGCTCCACTATCCCCACCAAAGTATTAAATCAGCAGAAATAGAGCTAGAAACTATTTCTATTTCCATCAAATTAGCTGGTTTCGTGCATATAAGACTAAAGACTAGTCTTATCTATAAATAAATCGCCACACTATCCTCGTCTAAGCAACAAATCAGCAAAAATAGAACTAAAAAATAGATCTATTCCCACCAATCCAGCTTGATACGTGCAAATTAGTCTAAAAGCTAGACTCCCCCCATATGGACACAACATTCAACAAAGCAAACAATCACTTAGTCAATTAACCAAACACGTTAACCTAACCGCTCACTCCAAAACAGTCTGAGCCTGTTACTGCCTTACGCTCCCACCATCCGCAGCAGCAAATAAAAGACAGCCATTGGCTATATCGCCTCTGGCTGTCTCTCCTTCTACTATGACCAAACCTTTAAAGCTGCTGCTCCTGTTGATACAGCACCGTTGACAAGTAGCGCTCGCCGTTGCTTGGGATAACAGCAACTACCCGCTTGCCGGTGCCCAGCTTCTGCGCCAATTGAATAGCGGCATATATAGCTGCTCCTGAGGAAATGCCGCCTAAGATCCCTTCCTCCTTAGCCACTCTTCTAGCTGTCTCAAATGCATCGTCATTGCTCACTTGAATAATCTCGTTATAAATATCGGCATCCAATATTGAAGGTACAAAACCCGCGCCAATGCCTTGAATTTTGTGCAGGCCAGGAGCACCTCCCGATAAAACCGGTGATGAGGACGGCTCAACAGCTACAATATGGATATCGGGGAAACGATCGCGCAGTACTTCGCCAGCGCCCGTAATCGTACCCCCTGTGCCCACACCTGCTACAAAACCGTCCAGCTTGCCATCAAGCGACTCCACTGCTCTTACGATTTCAGGGCCAGTCGTTTCCCGGTGAATTTTCACATTTGCCGGATTATCGAATTGCAGCGCAGGGAAATAATCGGGATGTTTCTCTTGCAGCTCCTTCGCGGTGCGAATCGCTCCCTTCATTCCCTCAGCTCCGGGCGTAAGCACCAGTTCCGCACCGTATGCCCGCAGCAGATTGCGGCGCTCCAAGCTCATCGTCTCCGGCATAACAAGCACCGCTTTATAGCCTCTAGCTGCGGCTACCAATGCAATGCCAATGCCCGTATTGCCGCTCGTCGCTTCAATGATCGTATCGCCCGGCTTCAGCTTCCCTTCCCGCTCCGCCTCTTCAATAATGCTGATGGCAATCCGGTCCTTTACGCTGCTGCCCGGATTAAAAAACTCCAGCTTCAAATAAATTTCTGCACTTCCGTCCGGCACGACCCTGTTCAAACGAACCAAAGGCGTGTTTCCTATCAAATCCGTAATATGATTGACAACATGACTCATCTAATCTGCCTCCTATATGATGAATGGCCTAGCGGCTCGTGCCGAAAAAAGTAAATATGGCGCAAAAAGAGTTTTATACAGCAATATTGCCTTGCGAATGCTCATACAGCTCCTTATAATGTCCATCATGCTCCAGCAGTTCCTGATGATTGCCTTGCTCCACGATTTCACCGTGACTCATTACAATAATCCGATCCGCCTGCATGATCGTCGACAAGCGATGCGCAATTACAATGGTTGTTCGATCCTGTGATACGACCTGAAGCGCATTTTGAATCAATTGTTCCGTATGAGAATCCAAGTTAGCGCTCGCTTCATCCAAAATAAGCACTTTAGGTTTGAACACAATAATTCTCGCAAAAGAAATCAGCTGCCGCTCACCTGCGGATAAACCGCTGCCGCGTTCTGACAGCATTGTATCGTAGCCATCCCTCAGCTTATGAATAATCGTATCCGCGCCTACAAATTCACAGGCACGAATAACCTCCTCGCGAGAAATGGATTCGTCGAACATTCTTATATTCTCGATAATGCTACCCGAATACAGATAAGGCTCCTGCTGAACCAAGCCGACTAGTCGATGCAAAGTTGCTTGCGGGATATCCCTGACATCAATTTCATCTATTCTTATGCTGCCTTCCTTCACATCATAGAATCTGCATAATAAGCTGATCAGCGAGCTTTTGCCCGCACCTGTTGTACCTACGACGCCAATCAGCTCACCCGAATGGATATGCAAATCCAAATCTTTTATGATCGGAATTCCTTCCTCATAGGAGAAGGAGATCCGATTAAAATCAATTTGGCCCTTCACCTGCTCCAAGCTCAAATTGGATATAGACGCTTGACGTTCATCCGCCTCTTCATCGCTATCCGTCTTATGCAGCTCGATCGATTCAAGCTCGCGATCTGTAATGTCAGGCTTATTCGCGAAAACGCCCCAAATTCTCGTAATGGCAACGGTAGCAGACTGCAACGTATTCCACTGCTGCGTAATCGTATTAATCGGTTGAAAAAACTGGCGGATATACGTAATAAACGCATACAATACGCCGAATTCCAGCTGGTGGCCAAGAACAGCATTCCCGCCAATCCATGTCACAAAGGCAATCGATAAATTGCTCAAAATATCAAAGGTTCGGCCAAACACAACATTCGTCCGAATTTCCCGAAGATTTGCTTTAAAATATAAGCTGTTTCTCTCGTTGAATTGCTTCTCTTGCTCCTTCTGCTGATGAAACACCTGTACAAGGTTCATCCCCGACAGGTTCTCGGCAACAAACGCTACAAGCCGAGATAGCCTCGTTCTAGCAAGCTGATAGGTCGTGCGCATAAAGGAGCGGAAGGCGATTGCAATCGCCCATATGATCGGCAATAAAATCAAGCAATAAAGCGCCAGCTCCGTGTCTAATTGAAACATCATCACCATAATAAAAATGAGTGTAAGCCCATCCCTAAACAAGCTCAGCAGCACCTGATTAAAAAACTGGTTCAGCGCCTCTGTATCGCTTGAGACATGCGTAATTAAGCTGCCGCTCGACATCCGATCGAAATACCGCATAGACTGCTTCAAAATATGACCAAACAACTGCTTGCGAATGCGCGACACGATGCTTTGCCCAATATTTTGAAGCAGATTGTTTTGCAAATAGCTAAACAGCAAACTGGACATGGATAAGCCCAAATAGATGAAACAAATGGTTAGCAACCCTTTGTAGTCATTTTTGCCGGATAATAAATTGTCATCAATCGCTATTTTCATTAAAAAAGGCTGGAACAAATCAGATAAAATCGCGATTAACGTACAACAAAAAACACCAATAAAAGCCCATAGATGAGGTCTCGCATACCCGAACAATGTGCGGAAGGCCGAGACATATTCCGGTTTCTGCTCCGGTTGATTCGGATCAGCCTTCTGATCTGCCTGCCAATTATGAATGGCTTGTGCCGGTCGCATGTTGACTTCCCTCCTCCTGTATCGCATGAAGCGTCGCATAGAGTCCTTGCTGCGAGAGCAGCTCTATATGAGTGCCCCGCTGCACAATCAAGCCGTCATCCATCACAATGATTTCATCCGCATGCTTGATTGCACTAATTCGGTGCGCAATAATGATCGTCGTTTTGCTGTCTCTTTCCGTTTGAATCGCTTCTATAATATCCTTCTCTGTCACCGCATCTACGGCACTGACACTATCGTCCAAAATCATAATCGGAGCATTCTTAATCATTCCGCGGGCCAAGCTTGTGCGCTGACGCTGACCGCCGGATAAGGTTAATCCGCGCTCGCCGAGCCTCGTTTCAAACTGATCAGGCAGCTCAGCAATATTATTATAAATTTGAGCTTGCTTCGCGGCTTGCTCAACCGCTTCAAGCTCAAGCTCTCGGTTAGAGAAAGCAATATTTTCTCTAATTGTTGTACTGAACAAAAAGCCGTCCTGCGGGACGTAGGCAACTTGAGTTCGCAAGCTCTCAAGCGTCATTTCTCTTATATCTGTTTCTCCATACCAGACCGTCTCTGGAGGCGGGTCGTAGGTGCGAAGCAGCAGCTTCATTAATGTTGTCTTGCCGCTCCCTGTACGCCCGATGATGCCAAGTGTTGAGCCTGGTTTAACGTTCAGGTTAATATTTTTCAGTACTGGACTAGACAATGGATCGTATGAAAAGGATAGATTACGAATCGTAATGCCCGCGTCTGTCAAATTCACTTCTTTCGCATTAGGAAGCTCCATAATTTCGGTTTGCTGCGACAATAAGCCGTTTAGACGCTCAAGTGAAGCGCGAGAACGTTGAATGGAATTAATGACATTGCCGATCTGCTGGAGTGGATTCATCAGCATTCTAATATAGAGCGTCAATGCAACGAAGTTGCCCAGCGTAATTTGCTTCGTGATCGTCATGTAACCGCCAAAAGCAAGCGCGACGATTAAAGAAATTGCTCCTAGAAACGGAATCAACGCTTGGAAAAAAGAAGAAACGCGCACTAGCCGCAATTGCTTCAGCCTGATCTGGTCGACCGTTTTGCCGAAGCGTTCATTCATAATGTCTTCTACCGCAAATTTTTTCGTTACACGGATGCCGCCGAATTGCTCCTCTGCCGTCTCTGTCATGAGGCCTAGAGATTCCTGCACCTCAAGCGACCTTTTTCTAATAATAGGTCCGAGATATACGACGATAAAAGGGATAAGCAGCAGTGGAAATATCGAAGCCAATATCAAATAATAAGGAATATGGCTGACAAGCATCATCGTTATAGAAGCCACGAGCAGCATCGACGCATTCGCTGTTGAATTGACCCCCATCGAGATCGATTCCCTTACAGCTGTAACGTCATTCATAAAGTAGCTGAGCAGCTTGCCTACACCATTTTTCGAATAAAACCGTTCGCCCATTTGTGTAAAATGCTTGAATAGCCCTCTTCGAACAACAAATTCAAATTTTCTTCCT
Organism: Pristimantibacillus sp. Z349TD_6; assembly: GCF_056173205.1. Lineage (NCBI taxonomy): Bacteria > Bacillati > Bacillota > Bacilli > Caryophanales > Paenibacillaceae > Pristimantibacillus (SeqCode) > Pristimantibacillus sp. Z349TD_6. The sequence continues at coordinate 6,362,605 of NZ_CM149662.1, forward strand.
ACATACATAACCAAATACATTGCGATGCCGTTAAACAGCACCTGTCCAACGCCAATAAGCAGCAGCAATAAGCTGTAATCCACAATAAGCTTGCTTGTTAATCCGCCAATTTGCAGCTTATCCGTGAATTGTCCCAGTACCTTTGGAAAAAAAACGTTGATCAGGTTAGAAATCAAATGGAAAAAGAGAGAGAACAGGTAAATATGCCACGTACTCCGAAAAAAATCGGCCAACAGCCTTTTTGATCTCAAGAAGCGACCACTTCCTATTTTTCAAAATTATTGTTCCGAAACATCCTTTTGCGGGAATTGCAGCTCATAGAGCTGACTGTACCGGCCTTGATGATTGAGCAGTTCATCATGCGTTCCATGCTCGACGATTTCACCTTGCTCCAGCACGTAAATCCGATCCGCCTTCTGAATCGTAGACAGACGATGCGCGATGACGAGACAAGTCCGGCCTTGCAATAATTGTGCGAGCGCGTCTTGAATATGCTGCTCTGATTCGGTATCAAGTGATGCAGTAGCCTCATCCAAAATAATAATCCGCGGATTTTTTAAAATCGCCCGCGCAATGGAAAGCCGCTGCTTCTGCCCGCCTGACAGCTTCACGCCGCGCTCGCCAATTTGCGTCTCATAGCCCTGCAGGAACGATTCTATAAAGCCGGCAGCATTTGCCGCTTTTGCCGCTGCAATAACTTCCTGATCTGTCGCATGCAGATTGCCATACCGAATATTCTCTTCAATAGAGCCATTGAACAGCACGATATCCTGTGATACGATGCCGATTTGCTCCCTAAGAGACGCGATCGTTATATCCTTTAAGGAATAACCATCAATCGTGATGTCGCCAGACTGAGGTTCATAAAATCTAGCGATAAGATGTGCAATGGTTGTTTTGCCAGAGCCCGAAGATCCAACAAGCGCTGTCACCTTGCCTGCCGCAAGCTCCAATTGGAAATCGTTTAACACAGTCGAATCCTTTGAATACGCAAAATCAATATGATCAAAAACAATATGCCCGCTCACTGGCGGAAGCTTCACAGCTCCTTTCTTCTCAATAATTTCAGCCTTCGTGTTCATAACCTCCATAATGCGTTCATAAGCGGCGGCCGATTGCTGAATCGTATTAATAATGCGGCTAAAATGACGAATCGGGTTTTGCAGCAGTCTGAGATAAGCTATAAAAGCAACGATTGTACCCACTGTCATTTGTTCTTTCATTGCAAGCCATGCGCCAAAAACAAGGACGATTGCAAGGCCAAGAAAATTTAGAAAATCAATAATAGGTTCATAAGCGGCTCGCAGGCGAGTCACCTGAATATTCGCATCCATATTTTTCTGTGTTCGCTCGGAGAATCGTTCAGACTCGTAATTCTCGGCAGTAAACGCTTTAATAAGGCGGATGCCGGTTAACGTATTTTGCAGATGATCGCTTACATCAGCCACCGATTCCTGTACCGTTCGGAACGAGGAGCGCATTCTTTTGCTGAAAAATCTAGTTGTCAAAATCATAAAAGGGAAGGTTGCAAGCAGCATTAACGTCAGCTTCCAATCGATCCACAGCATATAAACCGCAATGGCCGTAAAGGTGAAAAAATCGGTAAACAACTGCATCATGCTGGAGGAAATCATTTGCTGTAGGATGCTTACGTCATTCGTGACCCGAGACATTAAATCACCGGTACGATTGCGATCGAAGAAAGAAATATCAAGGCTTTGCATATGGCGATACAAGTCGTTTCGCAAATTGTAAAGTACCCTTTGACCGATAGACGCCATAAGAGAAGTGCTAATATAGCGCAAAGCACCGAGCGCAACAGCTGCTCCCATGACGCCACCGCCGATAAGCAGCAGTTTATTAAAAAGCTTATTCGGAATGATGTGGTCAATCGTCAGTCTCGTTAGCTGCGGAACGATGAATTCAAGCAGCGATATGGCGATAACGCAGGCAACTGCTGCAATCAATGCGGGCAATTGCGTCCGCGCATGCGCATATATTCGTATAAACATGCTGTAAATGCTGGCAGGCTTTACTTTCTCGCCTGTTCCGAATTTTCTCATGCCGCCCATTCCTGCCCCGCCTCGAAATGCCGGCGCTGAATTGTGCTGCTCTCTCATATCGCGCCGCCTTCTTTGCTGTCACAGTCGGTTTCTGTTGTGATTTGGCGAAGCGATACTCGAAGGTCATCCAGGATGACGCGCAGCTGCGCAGCTTTGCTCGGATCAGTGACAGCCGCTCGTTCTGCAGCCTTCAGCAAATGCAGCAGCTCCTTGCCAGCAGGCGTTAATCGACGGTTCGGCTTTCTTCTCTCAAAGGGAGCGCCTTCGTCTTCGGGTTCACTCTGCTCAGGGCGTTCCATTCCCGTTCCAGCATTATCGTTCTCCTCCAGCAAATAAGCTCTGCCTTCCTCAGTAATCTCGAACACCTTTTTGCCGTCTTGCTTGGAAGACTCTACAAATCCTTGATCCCGCAGCATCTGGAGCGTGGGATAAATGGAGCCAGCACTTGGTTTATAGGTGCCTCCTGATTGCTCCTCAAGCGCCTTCATCATTTGGTAGCCGTGCATGCCCTCCTGTTCTAGCAGTGCCAGCAAAGCATATTTAACTCCGCCGCGGCTGAAAAAACGTCTGCCCGAGCCGTGTCCCTCCCTTTCATTCGCATGATGTAAAAACAATTGTTCCTCTGGCTGCCATTCTTTCGTCATTGTGTAATCTCCTTCGTTAACGATATATCGTATTAATTTACATACTATACGATATATCGTTAACTGGCAATTACTTCTTGCGATTTCATGACAAAGTCCAGTAACGAGATGCTCTTTACTGGACTTTGCTCATTTTTGGCCAGAGATGATTAGAATGAACCTCGTGTAGATACAGGGCCGTTATCGATAACCGCTGCAATACGTTCTAGTGTCTCATGATCAAGTTCAATACCTGATGCCTTCACGTTTTCTTCGACCTGATCGGGACGGCTTGCACCAATCAAAGCGCTGGATACGTTCGGCTGGCGCAAAATCCATGCGAGCGACAGCTGACCCACCGTCAGCTCCAATTCGGATGCGATTTCCTTCAGCAGCTCAACCTTCGCCAGCTTTTCCTCCGTTATGCGGTTTTTAAAATTTTCTTGCTTCGCGGCTCGCGACTCATCGGGCACTTGTTGATTGGATGAGTACTTCCCTGTGAGCAGCCCCTGCGCAAGCGGCGAGAACACGACCTGCCCGAAGCCCTTTTTAATGCCTAGCGGTATAATCTCCTTCTCGATATAGCGCTCAAACAAATTATAGATAGGCTGATTCACGACAATACGATCGAGTAAATATTTGTCTGCGATGGCGAACGCTTCGGTTATTTGAGCAGCCGTCCATTCGCTGACGCCGACATAATGCACCTTGCCTTGACGGACCAAATCCTCAAAGGCGCGCAGCGTTTCTTCAAGCGACGTCTCCTGATCAAAGCGATGGCTGTAGAACACATCTACGTATTCAAGTCCAAGCCTCTTCAAGCTTGCATTTGCTGATTCAATGACATGTTTGCGAGAGAGCCCGCGATCATTCGGTCCATCGCCAATTTTTCCATAGACCTTGGTCGCCAGCACATAGGATTCTCGGGGATAAGCACGTAGCGTTTCTCCGACTACTTTCTCGGCTTCGCCTTTCGCATACACATTAGCTGTATCAAAAAAATTAATGCCGAGATCATACGCCGTTTGAATCGACTTCACTGCATTTTCACGCTCGACATAACCACCATACGTCAGCCAGCTCCCGAGACTAATCTCACTAACCTTTAATCCGCTTGCGCCTAAATTTCGATATTGAATCGCCATATGAACAACCTCCTCAAATGTATACAAACGTTAGTTTTCTGCTGCGGCAGCGGAATGAAAGCTACTGCCTCGTTATGGAAATCAGCCGTTTATCTTTTCTGCTTCTTTGCTTAAAGCCCATATCGCTTTATGTTTATTTTCCGGCTTTTCCAGCCCTAAATTCTCGCGCAGCGTTTTACCCTCATAGGCCGTTCGGAAGAGTCCGCGATTTTGCAGCTCAGGAATGACCTTATCAACAAACGTCTCCAACCCGCTGTAATAAATATGCGGCAAAATATTAAAGCCGTCCGCGCCGTTATTTCTAATCCAGCTTTCAATGAAATCCGCCGTTTGCAGTACAGAACCCGTAAACGATACATGACCATGACCGGCTGCGCTTCGAGCAAGAAACTGACGAATCGTCATTTTGTCTCGTACCGCGGCATCCACGACTACCTCCTGCCGGCTTGTAATGCCTGTCGTTATCGTTCCGTATGGCTTTGCTTTATCGACGGGAACAAGACTATCAAGCGGATATTCTGACAAATCGACTGTAAAATAGTTTGAAAGCCGCTTTAACGCTTGCTTCGTATTCAGCAGTTCGTTAAACTCATCCTCGATATCGCGGGCTTCTGCTTCCGTATCGGCCACAATTGGACTAAGCCCTGGCATAATGAGCAGCTGCTCCGGCGTCCTTCCATGCTTCTGCAATCTCCCCTTCACATCCGCATAAAACGCCTGAGCAGCACCTAATGTTTGCTGTGCTGTAAAAATAACATCCGCTGTTTTGGCTGCCAGCTCCTTGCCGTTTTCCGAGGAGCCCGCTTGCACTAGAACCGGATATCCCTGCGGAGGCCGAGGGATGTTAAGCGGTCCTTTTACCGTGTGATATTTGCCCTTAAAGTTAATTTCGTACACTTTGCTTTTGTCCAACGAGACATCTGCAGCTCTGTCATAGATCAGCGCATCCTCTTCCCAGCTATCCCAAAGCTGCTTCGTCACCTCAACAAATTCATCGCCGATTTCGTAGCGCTTTTGCACGTCTGGATGTTCCGTCTTATTAAAGTTTTCAGCATCATCTTGCGAATGCCCCGTTACGATATTCCAAGCAGCCCGCCCTTTGCTGATATGATCCAGCGAAGCGAATTTCCGCGCTACATGGTAAGGATCGTTATAAGTTGTACTGACGGTTGCGATAAGTCCAACATGCTTAGTCAGCGCAGCAAGCCCAGAGAGAAGCGTAAATGGCTCCAGTCTCCTGCCAAGTCCGGAATAGTTGTCGGCTGTAAACAACGAATCAAACAGCCCTCTTTCCGCAATCTTTGCTATGTTCGCATAATACTCCAAATCCAAATCTTCCTTTGGATTCGAATCCGGATGTTTCCACGCGGCAGAATGATGACCCGCTCCACGCAAAAACACGTTGAAATGCGCCTTCTTGTCCCGCTTATTCTCGCTCATTTGCCATCCCTCATTTTCGATTCATTATGAAAACACTTTAAGTTCAATATGAAAACACTTTAAGTTTAATGTTGATTCTCAGGCATCGTTTCTTCACCACGCTATTCGGTGCCACTTGAGTACTTAACAGGAATTTCTCCTGTTCATTCAGCGGAATTCGAATAGAAAAGAGAGTTAACAGGAATTTCTCCTGTTAATTTAAACATTTGCTGATAAAACCGCTTATTTCCGCCCATTTAACAGGAGCTTTTCCTGTTAAATGGCACCCATCTGATGAATTCGCAAAAATAGCTGGAGTTTTTCCCGTTAGTTTAAAAAACAAAATAAGATTCCAAATAAAATGAGTCTAACTAAATAAAAAGAGACTTAGCTTATCGTTAGCTAAATCTCCGGTGGTCCGGTCGTATGGTATGGATTGTGCCTTTTATAAATAAATTCATTTCAGCTTGAACCCTTGACCTACAAGGAAGTCATGCAAATGATCACGCAGCCGGTCCGACTTAAACCTTCTTAACATTTCACGAGACCACCTTGTTTCCTGCTCTCCGCCTTTGCCTCCGCCTTTGCGCGTAGCATAATACTCCCGAGTGATCGAATCGTAAGCAATAATTTCATCCTCCAACCCGCTCTGCTTATACGTTTCTTGATGATAGACAGCTGCGAGCGGCAATCTTGGACGAAGATCAGGCTCTTGATCAGAAACGCCTACGCACATGCCAAACACTGGATAGACAAGCTCAGGCAGTTCAAGCAATTCCGTTACTTCTTTAGGATTATTGCGAATTCCACCGATATAAACGATCCCATAACCAAGTGACTCCGCAGCGATTGCCGCATTTTGAGCAGCCAGTGTCGCGTCAATCGTTCCGAGCAGAAACAGCTCCACGTTCTGACGAAGCTCTACATCCTCATGCAGCCTTGCTGCCAATCTGACTTTATTTAGATCGGCACACCAGATGAGAAACACCGGACTTACCACTATTTGCTGCTGATGGCCAGCAAGCTCCGCAAGCTTTCGTTTCCGCCCAGAGTCCTTTACCGCAATTACGCTGTAAGCTTGGATATTAGATGAGGTGGAGGCTGCTTGCCCTGCCAATATGATTTGTTCCAAATGCTGCTCAGGAATGGGCGAGTCTTTATATTTGCGGATGGAGCGATGGTTTTTTAATAAAGCAATTACTTCGTTCATTGCTATACCTCCTCTACATGAATAAGTGCTCTTGAAACAAAAAAACCGAAGACACAGATCAACTGTTGTCTCCGGTTTTCCGGTAGAACTATAATTCCGATTATTCAAACTGTTTTAGTGCGAAAAATGTACTGAAAATTTATCACGTAATAAATCTTTTGTCAATCATCATTGTTGTACGCAATACGATCTATCGTACCTTTTAGAAAAAAGTGTATTGCAAAACATATTATTCTTAGTATAATACTCGGCATAAAATCAAAACAACTCAAATGGAGGTGAAATCTGTGGTTGATCTCATCATTATTGGCGCAGGCCCCTACGGAATTTCACTTGCCGCTCATGCAGCCGCAAGCCAAATGTCCTATGTCCTTCTGGGCAAACCTATGTTTTTCTGGAAGCAGCAAATGCCGCAAAATATGTTCATTCGCACCCATCCCCGCTACATCAGTCTCTCCGATAAGAATGATGAATTCACCATTGAACGATTCAGCTGCGAAACCGGCATAGAACTGCAGCCTCCCTTTCCTCGTCCTCATTTTGTTGATTATGCCTTTTGGTTTGCCAAACAAACCGATATCTCCTTCACATCGGAGCATGTATCAGAGCTTCATTATTCATCCTCAGGCTTCAGCGTGATCACTCACGAAGGTAAGCAATATCAAGCCAAACATGTGGTCATAGCTACAGGTTTGCAGCATTATAGCTACATCCCTCCAGTACTAAGCTCGTTGCCGCCTCAGCTCATCTCCCACACCTTCGCTCATCTTGATTTTAAGCCCTACGCAAACAAGAAGGTAGCTGTTATCGGCAGCGGCCAAAGCGCTTGGGAAGCTGCCGCACTGCTTCATATGGCTGGAAGCGAGGTTGAGCTTTTGTTCCGGCGTGACGCCGTTCAGTATGCAAGCGAGGATAATGTCGAATCTGGCCAGAAGCTCATCGACTCCGCTGAACAGTTCTATCTACAGTCCGACCAGCTCAAGGAGGAGCGGCGAAATACACCGCGTAAAAGCAGTGTTGCTCCTTTCTTAAAGCCCTACGTAGAAGGGAAAGTGACGATGACTGGCGGCGCAGCCATTGCGCATGCAGAAGCTACGATTGATGGCAAGGTGCTGCTTCAGCTTGGAAACAATGAAACTCGCCTCGTCGATCATGTTATTGCCGCTACCGGCTATCAGATCAATCTTGACCAAGTACCTTTTCTGCCGTCCCATGTGTTGCAGCTTATCGAGCGAGAGCCGTATTCTAATGCAAAATTCCCTCTGCTAAGCGCGCAATTTGAAAGCAGCATACCTGGACTTTACTTTGCCGGCCCACTAGCGACCTATACACATGGTCCCGCTTTCGGCTTCGTTGCTGGCTTGCGCCAAGCATGCCGATCCATTATTCCTCATATCCAGCAGCATACGTAATAAAAGCAGGGGCAAATGAATGTAACATTCACTTGCTCCTTCGCTTTCCTTCCTTATCCTATTCCAATCTGCTTAAATGAACAGCACAAAACAAAGGGGCCGCATTTAACGCTGCACCTTTGCTTTGGCTCTCTAATCTACTTATCTCCTATTGTCGTTCGGAGCGTTTCAACGTCTTTATTGATGGCCTCCGTTGCTTTGCGAATCGCAGAGTTTACATCCAACCCGTTGATGGCTAAATCCTCAGCCGCCTCAGTCAATCTTGTCGTTATTTCTAGCTCGTAGGGATGAACGTAATGCTCCTGCAGCGGCTCGCCAATAAACACATTTTGCACCGCTTTCCCCTGCAGCACTGGAATATCCAGCCCATATTCCTTCTCCAGCTCTGGATTAATAACAGCCGGAACTCGGCCATTTCTCGATAAAATCCGCTGGCCCTCATCCGATAAAATTTCAGCAATGACTTGGAAAGCTTCATCCTTATGCTTGCTCTGGCTGTTCACCGAAAGCGAATGAATTTGCGCCTCTCTTGTTTTGCCCAATTGGTCGCTAAAGTTTGGTGCCGGAGCGAAATCCCAATTAAACTCAACGCCCTGCTGACGCAGCTCCTCCAGCGGACCGATCATATTTGCCAGCCAAGTTACCCGCATGCCGATAATTTGATCCTTCATAAATTGATCGCGTCCCCAGTTCCATGTATGGTCTGGCGTTACGTAACCAGGAATTTCAAAGATGCGCTTGTTAAGCTCAAACACGCGCAGCCAGTCGGGCGTATCGAGTGCAGCATTTCCCGTATCATGATCGACGTACGGCAGCCCCAGCCCTTTGGCTAGCCCCGTTAGGTTATCAACCGATAGACCGATATACTGCACGCCATTCTCCGTACGAGTCAGCTTTGCAGCAATATCCAGCACCTCATCCCAGGTCAGCTGTTTTTCTGTAGGATACGGAACACCAAACTTATCAAAAATATCTTTATTATAGTAGAGGATATGCTGATTGGAGTTAAACGGAATCGCATAGATTTCGCCTCCCTTGTCTTTCGTTATATCTTTGATGTAGTCATACAAAATGGGTTTGATCCGGCTCTCATCAAAATGATGGCGTTTAATCAGCTCTCTCAAATCCTCATAGGCGCCCGTTCGAATAATGCGCTGATGGGAGGAAGAGGAGGAATAAATAATGTCCGGAACATGTGTGGAAAGCACTTCTTCATTTGTAGTTGTTGCCGCAGGCGTTATTCTTTCGATGGTTACATTTGGAAATTTTTTCTTAATGGGGTCCGCTATGAGCGTATTAAATTCCACGTCTGGAAAAGTACCGCTCGTGCTGAAAAGGGTTAACGTAAGCGGCTCGTCACCAAGCTTTTTGAAATCCGCTTCTTCCTTTTCAGCTGCGTTCGTTTCTTGCTGCTTATTTGCATTGCTCCCAGCCTTATTGGCCGGTGTATTATCCTTACTGGCACAAGCCCCCAATAAAGCAAACAACATTAAAATAACTACGCCTATCGTAAGTTTTTTCATGATTAAACTCTCTCTCCTCTATCATGAGGTACAGCTGTGTCGTTTAATAGCCAACAAGCTCTCACCTAGTCTTTTAAAGTACAGCTTTGCTCTCATAACGAATATTCGCCGGCCGCTTCAATCCAAGCTGCTCTCGCAAGCTCGTTCCCGAATATTCCGTCCGAAACAATCCGCGATTTTGCAGCTCTGGAATCACCTTATCTACAAATTGCGTAAGGCCGCTCGGGAAAATCTGTGGCATAACATTGAACCCATCAGCAGCGCCGTTAACAAACCAATTTTCAATCACATCTGCAAGCTGAAGAGGTGTACCCGTAAATGTAAAATGCCCTCTCGCTCCTGCTAGCCGATTGATCAATTGCTTCAGCGTTAACTGCTCATGGCGGACGAGATCCAGTATGAGCTGATGTCTGCTCTTATTGCCATTAACCTCATCCGTTTCACGCACACCCTCCAATGAAAGCGGCTCATCCAGCGGATACTCGGATAAATCAATGCCTAATCGCTCCGATAGCTGTTTAATTGCACCATCTTTATTTACATAATTGAATAATTCGCTCTCGATTTCTCTCGCTTCCTCCACCGTGTCTGCCAATATCGGGCTAATACCCGGCAAAATCTTCAGCTGGTCAGCCTCTCTTCCATACTTCGGCAGTCTTGATTTCACATCCTTATAAAACTGCTGAGCACTTTCAATGCTTTGATGCGCGGTAAAAATAACTTCCGCTACCTTTGCCGCAAATTCCTTGCCGCTCTCCGAGGAACCCGCCTGCACCAGCACAGGATAACCCTGCGGCGGCCTTGCGATATTTAGAGGTCCCTTCACCGAATAATATTTTCCTTTAAAATCAATCGTATGGACTTTGTCTTTATGAATACGGGTTCCTACCGTTTTATCATTAATGACCGCCTCATCCTCCCAGCTGTCCCACAGCTGTTTGGCGATTTCTACGAATTCATCTGCTTCCTCGTAACGCAGCGCATGATCAGGATGATCCTCCCTGCCGAAATTATGTGCGGCCGATCCAGCACCTGTAACAATATTCCAGCCCGCTCTGCCTTTGCTTATGTGGTCTAGAGAGGCAAACTTCCGCGCCACATGAAAAGGTTCATTATACGTAGTGCCAACCGTAGCAATTAAACCGATATGCTTCGTCCTGCTTGCCAGCGCAGCCAGCTCCGTGAATGGCTCGAGCTTATTGGAGCGTCCGATATAGCCATCAGCCAAAAATACGGAATCCATTAGTCCTCTTTCAGCCGTCTGAACGATTTGCAGCACATGCTCGAAATCAAGGTTGCGGCTCGGCTCCGCCTCCGGCAGCCGCCATGAAGCTTCATGATGGCCGGTCCCGAACAAAAAGGCGTTGAGATTTAATTTGCGCTCCGATTCTCCCATATTTAATCCCCTCTCCATCGTCTGCTTATTGACCGATCGTCGTTTTTAAAGTCTCTACATCTTTATTAATCGCATCCGTTGCTTTGCGTATAGCCGAGTTAACATCTAGACCATGGATAGCAAGATCCTCAGCTGCTTCGGTAAGCCGTATCGTAATGCTCGATTCATAAGGATGAATGAAATGCTCTTGAATGGGCTTCCCAATAAAAACATTCTGAACGGTTTTGCCTTGCAGCACCGGTATTTCTAAGCCGTAATCCTTCTCCAGTTCCGGATTGATAATAGCTGGAACACGTCCGTTCTTAGCAATAATCCGCTGCCCCTCATCCGATAAAATTTCTGCGATTACTTGAAACGCCTCATCTTGATGCGGGCTTTGGCTGTTGATCGCAATAGAGTGGATTTGCGCTTCTCTCGTATTGCCAAGCTGATCGCTGAAGTTTGGCGCCGGCGCAATATCCCAGTTGAATTCCACACCTTGTTGGCGCAGCTCCTCAAGCGGACCAACCATATTGGCAAGCCAAGAAACCCGAATGGCAATGTTTTGATCCTTCATGAAATGGTCACGAGTCCAGTTCCATGTGCCGTCCTGCGCTACATAACCTGGTATTTCAAAAATCTTCTTCTGCAGTTCGAATACACGAAGCCATTCCGGCGTATCGAGCGCAGCCTGCCCCGTCTCGCGGTCCAAGTAAGGAATACCCAGCGATTTACCCAAACCAGTTAAATTGTCTACAACTAGCCCGATATATTGAATGCCGTTTTCTGTTCTGGTCAGCTTCGTGCCAAGCTCCACCGCTTCGTCCCATGTCAACTGCTTCTCGGTTGGATAAGGAACGCCGAATTTATCAAAAATATCTTTGTTATAATACAAAACATGCTGATTGATATTGAAAGGTAGCGCGAGAACCGCATCTCCTTTGCCCTTCGTTATGTCCTTGATATAATCGTAGCCAATCGGTTTGAGACGGCTCTCGTCAAAATGATGTTTTTTGATTAATTCTCTTAAATCCTGATATACACCCGTCCGAATAACCCGCTGCTGCACACTGCCAAATATAATGTCCGGCACATGTGTGGACAGCACCTCCTCCGGAGTCGTCGTCGCTGCTGGCGTTATTCGTTCAATCGTTACATTCGGATACTTCGCATGAATGGGACCTGCAATCATTGCTTCAAATTCCACGTCCGTAAAGGTAGCGCCAGTGGAATAAAACGATAATTTTAGCGGCTCATCCCCAAGCTTCTTGAAATCAGCCGTTTCGGTCGCACTGTTCGTTGCCTCCTTCTTGCCTGATGCATCATTCTGCTTTGCAGGTGCGATATTGTCTCCCCCGCATGCGGAGATCGATGCTGCAAGAACAAATATGACGATAATAACCCCTAGTTTCTTCATCCGATATCCTCTCATTTCTATTATTTATTTATATTTGCTGAAGATGGCGCGTATTGGCGGGGCGCTGAAGACCTAAGCTGTCACGTAGCGTCTTACCTTCATATTCGGTGCGGAATAAACCACGGTTTTGCAGCTCTGGAATGACCTTGTCTACAAAGGTTTCAAGCCCTGTAGGAAAGAGCTGCGGCAGCACGTTGAAGCCATCAGCCGCATGGTTTTTAAACCATTTTTCAATAAAATCTGCGGTTTGAAGCACAGACCCGGTAAACGTGATATGCCCATGTCCTCCATTGCTGCGATAAAGAAGCTGGCGAATCGTAAAGCTTTCTCTGCGCGCCGCATCGATAATAACCTCCTGCCTGCTGCGAATGCCGTTGAACTCCTCAGCAGGTTTGGCTTTCTCGAGCGGTACCGGCGCATCCAGCGGATAATCATTCAAATTCACCGTGAATCGCTCCGATAAGCTATCAAGTGCACGCCTTGTATCTACAAAAGCATGCAGCTCTTCCTCGATCTCGCGCGCTTCCGCTTCCGTATCAGCCACAATCGGAGCGAGCCCTGGCAAAATAACGAGCTCATCAACCGTTCTCCCATACTTCGCCAAACGTGATTTCACATCGTAGTAGAAGGCACGGCCTGCATCGAACGTTTGCTGCGCCGTAAAAATAACCTCCGCCGTTTTCGCTGCCAGCTCCTTGCCTTGCTCGGAGGAGCCTGCTTGCACGAGCACCGGATATCCTTGCGGCGGACGCGGAATATTGAGCGGTCCCTTCACCGAATAGGTATGTCCTTTGAAGTTGATCTCGTGCACCTTATTTGCATCCAGCAATTTACCCGCTTTTTTATCGAAAATAAGGGCGTCGTCTTCCCAGCTGTCCCATAGCTGCTTCACCACTTCCACGAACTCCTCGCCCGTCTCGTAGCGCTGCGCATGCTCTGGGTGTTCGTCTCTGCTGAAGTTATGGGCAGCTGAGCCCGCACCCGTCACGATATTCCAGCCAGCTCTGCCTCCGCTTATATGATCCAGCGAGGCGAATTGCCTTGCGACATGGAACGGATCGTTATATACGGTCCCGACTGTCGCAATCAAGCCGATATGCTCCGTTACAGAAGCAAGTGCTGCGAGCAGCGTGAACGGCTCCAGCTTGCTGCCGCCGCCTGCATATCCATCTGCTAAAAATACGGAATCCAGCTTGCCACGCTCAGCGATTCGAGCAAGCTGCCCTAAGTAATCAATGTCCAGCTCCAAATCCGGACGAGCATCTGGATGCCGCCAAGCTCCCGCATGATGGCCTGTCGCTCTCAAAAAAACGTTCAAATGAACCTTTCGACTCGCTTCACTCATTAGGAATGCACCTCTTCTTCCTTTTTTTTGGCCTGCCAGCTATTTGTAGGTCTCGCTAAACCTAGATTTCCGCGCAGCGTTTGCTCTTCATAGGAGGTACGGAACAATCCGCGATTTTGCAGCTCAGGGATAACTTTGTCGACAAAGCGCTCCAGCCCGCTCGGATACACCTGTGGCATCACATTAAAGCCATCAGCCGCCCCATTCTTGAACCACTTTTCAATGACATCGGCCAGCTGCAGCGGTGTACCCGTAAAAGTAAAATGCCCTCTTGCCCCTGCTAAGCGATTGATCAATTGCCTGAGCGTCGGCTGTTCGCGTTCTACTAAATCCAAAATAAGCTGGTGGCGACTCTTCATGCCGCTTACCTGATCTGTCGTTTGTGCGCCATCCAGATTGACAAGGTCATCAAGCGAATGATTAGACAAATCAACGCCTAAGCGGCCCGATAACCGCTTAATCGCTCCTTCATGATCGATAAGCTCAAACAGCTCATTTTCCAGATCCTGCGCCTCTGCTTCTGTATCCGCCAATATCGGACTAAGTCCAGGCAATATTTTCAGCTGATCCGCCGTCCTGCCATACTTCGCCAAACGTGACTTCACGTCTTTATAAAAGGCTGCTGCCTCCTCGAAGGTTAGTTGAGCAGTAAAAATAACCTCCGCCAGCTTAGCGGCAAATTCCTTGCCCGTCTCAGATGAGCCCGCTTGGACGAGTACAGGATAACCTTGCGGCGGCCGCGCGATATTCAGCGGTCCCTTTACTTTGAAATATTTTCCATCATAATCAATCGTATGAACCTTGGCTTCATCGATCAGGATGCCGCTTATCTTGTCATTTGGCAGCGCGTCATCCTCCCAGCTGTCCCACAGCTGCTTGACGATTTCTACAAATTCCTCCGCTGATTCATAACGATCATGATGCTCCGGATGCTGCTCCCTGCTGAACTGTTCTGCAGCAGGTCCCGCTCCGGTCACGATATTCCAGCCTGCACGACCCTTGCTAATATGGTCTAAGGAAGCAAACTTCCTTGCGATATGAAACGGTTGATTATAGGTCGTTTCTACCGTTGCAATTAAGCCGATATGTTTGGTTGCTGCTGCTAATGCTGACAGCATGGTGAACGGTTCAAGCGATCCCGATCCCGCCCAGTAGCCATCCGCCAGAAATACAGAATCGAGCAAGCCGCGTTCGGCAATTTGAGTCAGCTTTAAGTAGTGTTTAATATCAACACCTCGCTCCGGCTGCGTATCCGCATGCCGCCACGATGCTTCATGATGGCCTGATGCGGCCAGAAACGCATTAAGATTTAGTTTTCTTTCCAATCCACTCATCGCACGACTCCCCTTAAGTCATTTTCGAATGAAATAACTTTGTTCAATTCCCCAAAAAAAATAGCCAGAGCTGCCCTAAGGCAATCTCCGGCTATCCGGTCGATTATTTCCAATTAAATCAATTGGTTTTATAAGGATTATAGTAAGTGGTAAGAATTTATCATCTCAACTTCGTAATGTCAACGTTTTTTTTGATCTACTATTCTACCAATCCTGTCCGTTCTACCCCTTCAATGAACCATCGCTGAGCGAACAAATACACGACAAGCAGCGGCATAATAATTAGGAATGAAGCCGCCATCTTGATCGCTTCGGCATAAACGGTAATCTCCCCCGCTCCTTCTGCAAGCTTCATCTCGCCAGCCATTCTTGCCAGCGTAATGGAGAGAGGTACGTTCTCCGCAGTAAACATAAAGAGTGACGGAAAGTAAAAATCATTCCAGTTCCAGACGAAGGAAAATAGTACGACCACAACGGTAGCCGACCTCGACAGCGGAAACATGACGCGAAAGAACAGGCGGAAAGGGCCTGCGCCGTCCATACGCGCAGCCTCGTCCAGCTCTTTGGGCAATGTGGAATAGAAGGATCGATAGATGATTACGAACATCGCTCCTTTCAAGCCATGGCCAAATAAAGCGGGGACAACCATCGGCAAAAACGTGTTTAGCCAGCCGAACTCTTTAAAGAGCATAATCGATGGCAAAATCGTAATTTGCGGCGGCATAATAAACGTAAACAACAGCAGAGCTCCCCATACTTTTTTGAAGGGGAACTCCAGCCTTGCGAACGCATAACCGGCAATTGCACAGGAAAATACCTGCAGCACCGCTACGGAAGAAGCCAGCGAGACGCTGATGAGGAAACTCTTCGTGTAATTCAGCATTTCACTCGCCTGCTGCAGATGCCCCAAAAATATGGACCGCGGCACCCAAATAACGGTAGGGTCAAGAATATTTCTCGCATCCTTCACCATCGTCGTCACCATGTATAGAATCGGCTTCATATAGATGAAGGCGACATTGATCAGAATAATATAAACAAACAGCTTGAAGAGAATGCCCTTATCTATTTCAGCTCCAAGCAGCCGATACCTGAGACCAATCAAGCTTCTTCGCAGCTTTTCATCGCTATATAGATTAGTCGCAATCTCATTTCCTTTTTTCACAATTTTCATGAACGCTCACCTCTCTTTCCCGCTTATCGTTTTCCTGAAAGCGACTTATCCACTCGGCTGTATAGCAATAAGGTCAAGAGTACGAAAGTTAGGATGATTAAGAAATAGATCCATGCCAAAGCGCTGGAGCTGCCATAATTGCTCGTATTCACTCGGCTGACAATCGGATTGGAAGGGAAGGTGAATAAATCGACTACCGTGTACATTAAGTTCAAGAAAATATAAGGGACAAGTCCGGGCAGCGTTATTTTCCAAAACGTATTCCAAGGTCCCGAGCCGTCAATACGGGAAGCCTCGTACACAGATGCCGGAAGTGTCTGGCGTCCAGCAAGGAAAATTAGAATTTGCACTCCTGAATACCAAAGGACAAGCACAAATGAGCTCATAACCTTTTGAATCGGAGCCGCCCATGAACCCGGAACATATTCACGCAAATAATAGTCGATACGCAGCGTCTCCATAATGCTGAGGGAGCCTTCTCCCTGCGCAATAAACTCCTGCACGATCTGTCCGGAGGAGAAAATAACAGGCAAAAAGAAGATAACCCGAAACAGCGTTCTGCCTGGAAAACGCAAATTAAGCAAGATGGCGACAAACAGGGAAAAGACAAGAATGATCGGAATCATCATGGCTGACTCCCTTAGAAACGGGAACAGCTCCTCATAGAGCAAGCTTCCGTTCGCGATCAATATTTCCCGGTAATGGCTGAGTCCAATAAACGTATAGTTGACGCTGCTCACCGTAATTTTCACCTGATGAAAGCTCATATACAGCGAATAGCCGAGCGGGAACGCCACAAAAACGAGGAAGCCAAACACCCATGGCGCGATAAATAGGGAGCCTTCGAGCTTCCTAACTGTCGTATTTTCCAGCTTGCGACTCCATCTCATGGCTTCGTTCCTCCTTTTATGACGACAAAGTCTTTTGCTGGAACGATAATGCCATCCTTGCTGTAATCGGTCTGATTATAATTGACGATGATACGATAATCGCTGCCATACTCTGTTTCCTTCACATTTGGAGCAAGCGTACGATGTCCCGTAATAAACTGCTCCTGCACAGCTGCAAGCGCCTCATTTGTTTTGGCATATTCAGCTCGTAAATGATCGATCCAATCCTTATAGTTCAAGCTGTAATACCAGTAGGAATAGGAATTTTTCAAATCAGCTGCCTTGTCGCCGCTAAGCACATACGCAGGGTATGCCCCATATTCAATGCTGCGGAGCAGCTCATCATCGAACTCATCGCGCAAATTAGACCATTCCAGCGAATACGTGCGCAAGCCATGGAGAACGATTTGGGCAAAAGGAATCGCTTCACTGATGAAGACATCATACGAATAATCAGCGGTTAGGCGGTGGACATGATCGATTTGGGCTAGCGCATAGAAATTCACGTTATTCGCCGCAAGCGACCCGAGTGCTTCCTTGCTTTTGTTCAAAATGCTGCGCTGTACATCGACAACCTCTGCCCTGCTCGCCGAGTATCGGCTGTTGAAATCCGTATTGACCTGCTTGCCGATGCCATCCTCGAAATAGATGCCGTCTGCTCCCAAGCTCTTATAGCTGTTCAAATCGGCCGAGACCACCTTCTCATAAAACCTCGGGCTTACAAACTTCGCTGCGTCCTGGTCCTCATTTCCCCTTTCCTCCAGCACCGTTCCTGCCAAATTGCGCAAGCCGTCGCGTCTCCACCAGAACCGATCGTCGCCATTCGTATTGAGCGTATAATTCGCCGTCAAATAAACCGGAATATCCAAGGTATGAGCGAAGGAGATAAAGCTTTTCATCCCTTTGTTTCCACCTAAGCGCTTATCTACAGGAAAGTAGCCGCCATGCGTGCTGTAACCGTCCTGCTGCCACCCTGAGAATTGAATTTGCAGATGCTGAATCCCGCTGTCATAAATCGAACGAACAAGCTCGGTCGCCTCTTCTGTCGTGGTCGCTTTTAAATATGAATCTGCAAAAAGCCCCTTCTCGATGTCTGCGCCTACAATGTCCACAAACAGCGGAATGTCCTTTTTATTTGTTTCCAGCGGTTTTACACCCTGCTCTTGAATCAAATAATTGCGATAAACCTCCGCCATGCCAGCATAATCACTTTTATTAGGGAGTAGTGGATAATAACGTGTTGCGCGAGCATTCGTTATAAACTTATCGCCGCTGTATGTATAGAAGCCTTCACCCGTGCTCTTGCTTACACTTTGGAAAAACTTCTTCCGATACTGCCATTCGGTCGTCACCCAGTTCGAGCGGCCCACCGCGCCTGACGGCGCTGCATAAACATTCGCGAACGACTCCCCTTCAGAGATAATCGCAACAAACGCCTGATCCCCTGACTTTAGGCCGAATACAGGCATCGTAATCCCCTGTCTGCCTGTATTTTCGTTGTAATAGGATAGATCCTGCCCATAAACACTTTCATTATAGGTCAACTGCTGCATCAAGCGATCTGCCTCAAAATGGATCAACGAACCGGAGCCGTCCGGCAGCAAAAGGTAACCCTCCTGCCCAGCAGACGGCTGGGCCCCAAACAAAGGGTAAAGCTTAATATTCAATAAGCTTAAAGCCCCTTCGACGATTCCCTCATCCAAAATTCTCGTCTCTACATAATCCTTGTGCAGACGCACCTCAATCGGAATTTTCAACTGCACCTTCGGCAGCGCGAAGGTCACTGTGAATCCATTTTCCGCAGCCTGGAAATTTTCCAAGTAACCTTGGTTCTCGATTAATCCGGCAGTTACAGAGGAGGATTTGTAGTTTTTTGCATTTACGTATTCAATAATGACAGGAGAAGTTAAATTATTTTTCCACGTATTCGGAACCGTTTCTTCCTCCCAATACTTCGGCTCTGGATAAGAACGCCATATCTTCCCTGTTGCTTTATCGATTACTTGGAAGTGAGCAGATGCCTTATCTACAAGTAGCTTTAATTGGTCTGATTCTGCGATTTGCTCAAAATTTGCTTCAACTGGCAATCCCGCCTTATAGGGAACGGTTCCTTTCATTTCAAATGGATTTCCAGCAACTACGGCCACATCAGCGGGCTTGCCCCATAACCCAACCGCCACAAGAGCAAACCATCCTATACCGATCAGCAAAACAGCAGAGAGCAGCAGCTTCATAACGAGCTTTATGTTTATTTTGCGCACAGTCATCGGATGATCACCTCCTGATATAAGGAATTAATAAAGTTGACCAATTCTATGCTTAAGCTAATTAAGATGAAAATGAGAATGACAATAATAGCAAGCGCAAGTAACGATAGTAGAATAATAAAAATAGCTTCAATAAAGGTGTAGTTGTGTATGCCCTGCACCATCCATATGAACAGGAAGACTACCCATAAAACGATAAACAGCTTCAAAAACTTAAAGATCGCCAGCTCGTTTAAGGTCAGCACATTGGAGAGCAGAGTTACAGGTATACCGATGAGAATAATCGGAAATAAGGCGTAGCAGCTGCCATAAAATACGTCTCGGAACCGTCCCTCACCTCTAAGAAGCGAGCTGATTAAATAGTTGGAGACGACAAAGCCGAGCCAAATCCCAACAAATTGAATCGTAATGGGAAACAGATCAATACCGACATGCACAGCAGGGTTAAAGACAAAGCCTGTTCCCGCCTGTATATATCCGTACGATGCTAGTGCAAATATAAGTATCAGTATGCTGCTTAACCAACCTGCCTTGTTTTCGTACCGAATAGCATAGAAGCCGTCTACAGGATGTTTTATTAAATAGAACATATGCTGCAGCTGTTCAAGTATCGGATGCCTAGCACTGCGTTTAGCTGACGATTTGCCTTTTAAGCGAAGCTTTTTGGATAAAGCATTCCATAGAAGATACACGACGCCGAGCACGAGCGCCACATTCATGAGGACGCCAAAGTGCTTCTGAAACCATGTCAACCGATTTTGCCAAAAGGATTCTGAATAGCCGCCTACTACGCCCGCCTGATAAAACAGCTGCTCCGACCTTGCATACTCCTCTTTTTTGTAAGCGGCCTTCGCCAAACCGATCAGTGCCGGTGTATATTGTGCATTTAAACGATGAACCTCGCTCCAGAGCGGCTCGCTTTGCTCGTATCTCCCTTCCTGCGTTAATTGATTCGCTTCATGGACGAGATGGCCGAACTCAGACAGCCGCAGTACTTGAATGAAATTATTAACGCTGTCCAGCACGAGCAGTTCACCCTTGGAATTGCTCGCAATAGCTGCTGGCGCTTTGACGATTCCTGTCTTGGACGTAGCGGTAATGACATCCCCGCCCCAGAAAAACAACAGATTGCCATTCGAATCATATTGGCTAATCATATTGCCTACAGAGTCGATCACAGTAAAGTTGCCGGCAGCATCCACCGTAATATCATTGAGCTGAGGACTTACACTTTGCCTAGTTCTGTGAAATACCTCTCCGTAAGAACGCACTGGCTGCAAGGCGGCGAATTCCCCTTTGCCTACCAGCTGGTCGAGACCCGCGATGTTAAGCTTCTTCACCTGATCCGAGCTAATTTCCTTCGTCACCGTATAAATAAATCCGTTCTTGTCTATCGTTGAGCCCGCAATAGCTCCAGGCAGCTTCTTCAGCTCCCTTTGATACATTTCCCGCGTATATACAAATCGCTTAAATGCGTCAAACAAAGAGAAGCTTACACGATTCGGCCCAAAAAAACTAATGAAATTGCCCTCTGGATCTAGCTGCACCAAGCCTTGAAAAGCGCCAAGCGTCGTTACATAAATAAAACCGCGCTTATCTACAATGAGGTTAACCGGGTCATACTTGAAAGCCGGCGGCAAATAGCTGGACTCCGGACGGCCAAATGCTTTTAGCAGCTTGCCTTCTTGATCGAGCCTTACGACCCGGTTGTTGCCCGTATCTGCAACGTAAATCTCTCCAGCTTCATCGACATAAATGCCGCTTGGCTTCTTGAGCGGGCTTTCTGTTACTTTGATTTCACGAATATATTGGCCGTGCTCATTCAAGTGTACGATTCGATTATTGCCCGTGTCTGCAATGTAGATATGGTCCTTATCATCCACAAATAGATCCTTGGGCTGATTAAGCTGCAGCTTTGTTTTCCCTTCGGCTCCCGCAGCTTGGTTTGCTTCCGTAATCTCAACATTCGTGCCAATAATGCCAGCAGGAATGTAAGCCGCTTGCGTCTTCACCAGCTGTCCGAATCCATCCTTATAGTAGGTTTCGTACGGTAACTGCGAGGCTGTGGCCGGTGAGATGGGCCAAGCTATGTAAATCGCCGTAATCAGGATTATAATGATCGGACGAATCCGCAGCCTCCTGTTCTTCAAACGATTTCCCCCTTATTTAATACCGGAATGCGCCATTGTCGAAATGACCTTGCTTTGCAAAATAACAAAGAAAATTAAATTCGGAACGAGCATAATAAGCGCTGCTACAGCAGCGGCACCTTGACGCGCCACATTGTTCGCCAAGTTATTGGTCAATGTCGATAGGAAAAACGGAAAGTTTTTCATTTCATCGTCCTGCATAAACAGCATCGATGTCTCCACGTTGCCCCAAGAGTTCTGAAAGGCGAGGATCGCAACGGTCGCGATGGCCGGCATACACATCGGAATGACGATTCGAGCAAATACGATAAATTCGTTTGCCCCGTCTATTCGTGCAGCCTCCAGCAGTGAATCAGGAATCTGATCCACGAATTGCTTGAGCAGGAACACGCCCACCGGCAAAGCAAGTACGGGCAGCAAATGCCCCCAATACGTATTCATAATGCCAAGGTGGCTGACGACCAAATACCTCGGAATTTGAATTACCTCCGGCGTAAACATCAGCATCAGAATAATCGTAGCAAAGATGAATGCGCGGCCCGGAAAAGGATGTTTTGACAGCGGATAAGCGCAAAGCGCACTCACCGTCGTCACGCCAACAACACTCGCAGCCGAAATGAACAAGCTATTGAACAAATAGCGCGATACCGGAACGATTGAATTGGACGTTACCCAAAAGAGCTCAACAAAATTCTGAATGTTCGGCTCCTTCACAAAGAAGCTCGGCGGATAGACGAACAATTCATGATAAGGCTTGAAGGCATGATTAAAAATATAAATGATCGGCAAGATCATGATGACGGATATGATGAGCATGAACAGATTAAAGCTTATTTTTATACCAAGGCTTGATTGTTTCAGCTGTTATTCCTCCTTCGTACCGAACAATCCCCAGCTGAGCTTGTTCGCGAAATACATAAATATAAGAAGAAACACCGAAACCGTCGCCGCATAACCCATTTCAAAACGGATGAGACCATAATCGTTAATATGGTTCACGATCAAATGCCCGGCATATTCCGGCGTCGGGTTTTGACCGGAGAGCTCAACACCAATGGATCCGGTCTTAAAGGTCGTAACGATCGCCATTACGGCGCCAAACAGCATTTGCGGCTTCATGGACGGAATCGTAATATACCATAGCTCCTGTATATTGTTTTTGATGCCGTCGATTCTTCCAGCCTCATAAAGTATCGTATCCACGTTAAGAATACCCGCGAGCATCGCTAGGAAGCCTACACCCATGCTCGACCACAACGTGACGACGATCATCGAGTTCATAAGAAACTCTGGACTTGTCACCCATAACTTTGGCACGTCGATAAGGCCTGCTTTTAATAGAAAGCTGTTCAAATAGCCAATGCGATCGCCCGACAGCAAGGGAAGCCAGATAATCGTCATCGCTATGCCAACGGTAAGCGATGGCGTATACATCGCAAGCGCCACCCACTTGCGAACGCCGCCGCTCAGCCGTGAAATAAGCCATGCGAGCAGGAAGGCGGCAGCATAACCGCCGGGACCAACAATGACAGCAAACTTAAATGTATTGGGCAGCGCATATTTTAGGAACAGCAGATCCTGCGCGATCAAATACTGAAAGTTGCTCCAGCCAATAAAGCGAGGAGGCTCAATCCCGTTGTAATAGGTAAAGCTTAAGCCTACCGCCGCAAGAATCGGAATAACGATAAACAGAGCGAAACATATAAGAAACGGCGCGATAAACAAATACGAAATGCGATACGACCATAATCTACTCCACATAACGATCAATCCCTTCCCAAGGCTGATCGACAATAGGAATGTCCAACTTATTCACCTGTTCGCCTCGCTCATTAATGTAGCCAAATTCCTGCTGCTTCCTTAGAAGCTCACGGTTAATGTCCCGAACGGCTTGCTCCAAGGAGGACATATAATTCGCCGTTCCAACAACGGATCGATTCCATGCATTATGAATCTCGCGTTCCAAGAAATATCCGCCGGGCACATTCGGAATATCCTTATACCATTTCCACTGGTTCAAAATAATTTCAGCATCCTCCTTTTTCCACGGCAGATGCGTGAAGGCTTCCACGTTGGACGTATTCCAGCGGAAAGCGACGCCATTGACCGCTTCCAAGTCAGAGCCATATTGCTCCTGCACCTCGGCTGACAACCACCACTTCAGGAATTGCCATGCCTCTGCTTTTTTATTGGACTTGTCAAAAATGACACCCGTACGCTGCCCCCCGCCAGCCCAGCGGCTTATCGATCCGTCCGCCTGCTTCGTACCGGGAATAAGCGCGATACCCCAGCGGCCATTCAGCTCAGGCGCAGCAGCCGAAAGCTGCACATACATGTTGTAATCCGATATGCCGATTGGCATCGTTCCGCTGCGGAAATGCTGATAGAAGCTCGGCACCTCCCGCTCCACAGCGTACGTATTAAATAGATCCGTCCACTGCTTGAAGGAACGATAAGCTTCTGGACCATCGAGACCTGATTTCACACCGCCCGGTTCATAAAACTCCACGCCGTTTTGATAGAAAAAATGCGTAAACTCCTTCGGATTTACGTAGAAGTTCATAAAGTTTTGCTGCAGCGTAGGCAATAACTGATAAACGTCCTCCCATGTCTCGGGAATTTCAGCTCCTATGCGCTTCAAAATATCCTTGCGATAATAGAGAACTTGAAACGACTGCGTTTCCGGTACGCCATAATAACCGCCATCGTAGTGCAGCGGCAGCCATGATCCCGGACTGAACTTCGGATACAGCTGATCAAAGTCTTCAAACTCGCTTAAATCCTGCAGTGTACCGCGAATGGCATAATCGACCGGCAAATCCTGCGTCAAGCCAAGGGCAATATCCGGCTGCACGCCAGCTGCATTAGACATAAGCAACAGCTCAGCATTTGGAAGCAGGTTCACCTTTACCTCAATGCCTGTTTCTGGCGTGAACGACTCATCTGCAAGCTGCTGCAGCTGATCCACATAATCCCTGCCGCGCTGAACCCAAATGTTCAGCTTCTTGTCGTCCAAATCGTTAAGGCTGTCCCTCGCATCGAAAGAGTAAATAAAGTTTTGAGCGCTGCCCCATAGCCGGCCAAAAAAACCAGCTTCCATTTTCGGAGCATCCGTCTTCTCGGGAATAATATAAACCTCATCCAGCTGCAGCGATTGCTTGAGCAGTGTATCGATAAAAGTACCGAATTTCTCTCTCATCGAAGAAATCTCTTCGACCTGATAAGGAATTTCTTCAGGCTTCTTAAGCAATGCACGCAAATCCTTCGCTGATGTATCGAGTCCTTGACTGATTGAATCCTTGTTGCCGTTTGCTTTCACTACCCGCTTCGACAGTGACTCCATGACATCCGCTGCCAGCGCCATCTTGTCAGTCATCCCCGGGAAGTCCTGCTCCATGTTCCACGTACGATTGCGGTCAATGGTCTTCTTCGAGCTCGAACCTGTAATCGTACGCAAATCCCAGTCAATCGCATCCAAATGAGCGATCAGCTTCTCGACATCCACAACAATTGACTTGATAGGCGATTGTGTGACGGCTAGCGACAACGTATGCTTTCCTTTCTCAAGCTTAAGCAAATACGGATTATTTTTTTCGTCCTGCAAAATCATTCCGTTCCAACCAGTAGAATAAGGAAATCCATACGCTAAAAATTGCTTAAACGGTACCTCTCCATCCACTCGAACGACCCGGTAGGAGGTTTTCTGAGCTATCGTATTTTGCAGAGCGCGAAAGCCTATTTTGTACAAGCCGCTCTCCGGCACCTCAAACGACCATGAGATTTCCTGATTTTGTTCAAGCCAGCGCGGACCGCCAACCGTATTGTAAATAATTCTTCCCATATACCGCGGCAGCGTGCGTGAGTTTTTATCCGAAAATAGCTTAATTGCCGTATCATTTTTGCTCGTGAAATCCTCCGCTTGAATCGTCAATACATCGCCTGCAAGAGAAGGCGTATCGGCATACGCAGCCTTAACTTCAGCATAATCTGGTATTTGCTTGCTCGGAACAAGCTTAATTCGCTCAAGCGCAACAGGGTCAAACCCTTGCAATCGAATGGTATGCGTTCCTTGTTCGAAATGCCATTGCAAAGGCTGCGCATATGCCCCTCCTGAATCCGTTAACGGCTTCTCGCTCCAGCCCGACACATCAATCGAACGAGGACGAATTTCATCGCCGTCTGAGTTTTTCAGAATAGGACGCACATCCTCCCATGTCCGATATAAGGATATGGAAGAGGCTTCCCTAAACGGTCTTTGGCCATCTATCGTTACCTCCCACCCGATCGGTCCCTTTCTTCCATCCTTCAGAGGGTTATAAGAAACGTGGATTTCATACAGCGCACTCTCTGCAACGTCAACTTGATATTCAACCCATCCTGTGTTCCTTGTATTCCAAATCAGTATGTTTGATTTACCGTCGTAATCGCCTGCTTTGATCTCCTCTTCATTCGATACACGAGATGGCTTCGCTGCATCCAGCTGAATTGAAGTTGTTGCATTGCTCAGCCCCTTCTCCTGCCATGCTGCCAGCGCATCGCTAAAATAAGGGTCAACCTCATAATTAAATGTAGTTACGAGCTTGTCATATTGGACCGTATCGGTTTTGTCTCCAGATTCTGAGTTTACTGCCGCTCCAGCATTAAGCAGCCATGCTGCTATGACAATACTGGCACCATAGACAAGCCATTTCCGTTTTTTATTCATAAAGGTTAAGCCGCCTCCCTCCTTCGCAAATACCGATCATTCTGTAAATCTTTCACCCGTATCCTTATGAAAGAAATGAGCCTTCGATAGATCAAGCTCTACCTTCACTTTCTCATTTTCAGCAAAACGATTATCGGGATCGACGCGTGCAATAAGCAGCTTCTCCTGTCCGATGTCTAAATAAAGAAAACGATCAGCGCCCATAAGTTCATTGTCCTTATAGGTTCCGGTAATGATCGTCTCCGAGAACAAGCCTTCCAGCTTCACATTTTCCGGCCTTATACCTAATATTACCGATTTGTTTAGTTGGTTATTTTTGCGTAAAATATCCTCCATCACTTCATTTAACTTCAGTTGAAAACGATTCGTATGAAACTCTAATCGCCCCTGCGGATTCTCCTGCACGCGTCCATGAATGAAATTGATTTGAGGAGAACCTATGAAGCTCGCAACAAACGTATTCGAAGGTTTGGAGTAGATCAGCTCCGGCGTATCACATTGTTGAATGACGCCGCCCTTCATCACGACAATACGGTCCGCCATCGTCATCGCTTCGACCTGATCATGGGTAACGAATATAAAGGTTGTGCCTAATTTTTTGTGCAGCTTCGTTATTTCCATTCGCATCGTTACTCTAAGCTTGGCATCTAAGTTAGACAACGGCTCATCCATCAAAAACAGCTTCGGGTCACGCACGATAGCTCTGCCAAGCGCCACCCGCTGGCGCTGACCGCCTGACAGCTCCTTTGGCTTGCGATTTAAATACGGCTCAATCTCCAGAATTCGGCTAGCATTTTTTACCGCCAAATCGATCTCATGCTTCGGAAGCTTGCGCATCCTCAGTCCAAACGCAATATTCTCGTATACACTTAGATTGGGGTAGAGGGCATAGTTCTGGAAAACCATCGAAATATCACGGTCCTTCGGAGGTAGCTTATTGACGAGCTGCTCTCCAATATAAATCTCGCCTTCGGAGATCTCTTCAAGCCCCGCAATCATTCTTAATGTCGTCGATTTGCCGCAGCCGGAAGGACCGACAAAAACGATAAATTCTTTATCTTTAATTTCCAGCTGGAAATCCTGCACAACCGCGTGTTTGTCTTTGCCATATCTTTTGTATAGATGATTAATCGTTACTCCCGCCATGCTTACCGCCTCCCATCCGAACTTGATAAAAAAATGAGGATATCACGCACTGCTCTGATATCCTCCATTGATACGGTAGAATGTATTTAATTATAGAATTAGCTCGGAATGGCTTCTTTTGCCGGCTCCAAATTGGAGGTTGCTTCATCGGCCTTCGCTAGTTCCTCAGCGCTTAGTTTAACATCCCAGCTTTTTGCAGCTTCCGTAATATGCTCAAGTTTCGAAGCGCCTAGAATCGCCGACGTAATGCCAGGACGACTCAGTACCCAAGACAATGCGTATTGCGCTTGAGTAAGGCCTTTTTCTTCCGCCAAAGGTCTAATCGCCTCAGCAACTGGAATTGCATTTTTTTTCAAAAGCTCCTCCAGCCTTTGCTCGCCTGCCGCAAGCCGTGATCCTTCAGGCGGCGCTTCTCCAACCCGATACTTGCCAGAGAGTATTCCTCTGCCAAGCGGACTATAAACGATAACGCCAACTTGCTCCGATTGCACAAAAGGTATAATTTCCTTCTCAATTTCACGCGAAATGATGCTGTATTCCGGTTGGAGACTTTCAAAGCGATGCAGGCTATGCAGCGCGCTTATACCGTGAGCCTTCGCAAGCTGCCATGCAGCAAAATTAGAAGCGCCTATGTATCTTACTTTCCCTTGACGCACCAGATCATCTAAAGCTCGAAGCGTTTCTTCAAGGGGGGTATTAGAATCAAATCGATGTACCTGATACAGATCCAAATAATCGGTTTTCAACCTTTTTAAGCTGTCTTCAACAGCTTTGTAAATATGATAGCGGCTTTGCCCAGAATCATTTATCCCTTCGCCTACGCGGCCATGAACTTTGGTTGCCAGCACAATTTGGTGGCGCCTTTCTTTTAACAAATTGCCCAGTATACGTTCCGACTCGCCTTCCCCGTATACATTAGCAGTGTCAACGAGGTTAATGCCATGATCCAGCGCGGCATCCAAAATCGCAGCAGATGCATCCTCATCAATCCATCTTCCAAACGCCATCGTACCTAAGCTCACCTCAGATACTTTTAATCCTGTTCTTCCCAATTTACGATATTCCATGTTCGATATCCTCCTCAAATTTTGTACAAAAAAAACCGGAGACAGGTTTTGCATTTGCAAAATGTCTCCGGTTTTCCGGTCGAATATATTCATTATTAGTATGCGGCCAAGGCTCTTATTACCGGAACTTCGTGTTCAGCAGCAAATTGGCTAAGCTGAGCGACCAAATTCCCTTTGCCAAAAGATAAATACTTATGGCCTTCTTCCGCCTGCAGCTTGATCATGTGATCTAGAAACTGAATAATCATCTTCCGCCGGCCTTTGATTCCAGCATAACCGTTGTCATACAGCCATTGATCAATGGTATTGTAGACACCACGGTTCAGCCGATACATTTGCAAGCAGTAATGATGAAAGGCAAGATCTGGCCATTCATATAAACTGGAGCTCCTATCGTTCTTCATACGCATCCTCTCCACTTATAAACGGTTATCTTTGCTTGCGAGCAGCAGATGGCAGCTTCTCCACCTCGTAACGGCTGCGCTCCGTCCGATCAATTTGTACAATTTGACCATTATGAATCGTAATTTGAACGATGCCATATTGAACGCCTGCCAATTGATCCTGTATTCGCTTCAACCATTCATCAGCAACCTCAACCGTTCTGGACATATTCAACATCCTCTCCAAATTTATAAGTGTTTTCAAACTAAATGTATAAGTGCCATCAAACCAAATGCATGGTCACACGGGTTTCCAGAAATGCGATTAGCCGTTTAATCTACCTTAATCTCCAATAGACTCTCAGCCAAGGGGCGTCGCCCATTCGGAATTTCTTTATCGCGAAACTTTTCATCGAGCGTATCAAGTCCTCCACGATGACCGAGTGCAATGACGGCATGCAGTGCAATATGTTCGGGTACTTCTAAAATCTTGCGTGCTTCCGCTCGGTCAAATCCTCCAACGGCACGAGTCGATAGACCAAGCAGCCTCGCTTGCAGCGCCAAAGTTGCCCAAGCAGCTCCTGTATCGAAAGCATGCGACACATTCGGATTGCCATCTTGCTTAACCGCTTCAGAAGCTAGAAGCAGCAGCACGGGTGCGCGATCTGTCCACAAGCGGTTGCCAGGCACGATGAACTTGCGGAACTGCTCATGCTCGGCTTCTTCCCTTGCGACGTAAAATCTCCATGGCTGCAAGTTGCTGGACGATGGCGCCCATCTTGCAGCTTCCAAAACCGTATAAAGCTCTTCATCGCTCACAAGCTGCTCCGAGTAAGATCGTGGCGACCATCGATTCAGAATAAGCGGGTGTACAGGATAATCAGGGCTTCTTGCATCGGCAACCTCTTTACTGTATTGCTGCTCAAGTGACTGAGCATTAGCTCCAAAACCAACATGACTCACTATCCCCATCTCCTCTTCCTTTGAATAAAAAGAAGGCGCACGACAACCGATTCGGCATTCGGTTGGCATGCGCCTCCAGTTTTCTAGCGAGCGCGACTTGCAATCAAATACAGCGAAACCATTGCCATGAATGACGATGCAAGTGTCATTATTCATTTCCGACTAATTCAATAGGATAAATTAAATTTAACATGATGTTTTCCATCCGTCAACACTTATCGGACTAATTTATACGACTCTTTTTTACAAATTAGCACCATGCTTTCGCTGCTGCAAAGGCCAAGCTTGCTTCGCCACTTGCTACTGAGCTCTCTACGCCAACTGAAGATTCACACACTCAATTCACTAATTTATTACCTAAATCCTTATACTGACTGGATTCTTCGTATGAATTTCCCCATGATACGCAACTCCCTATACTAACTCGATTCTTCATACGGGATTTCCTCTCAATTGGTACGAGAATCCCTACGCTAACTCGATTTTTACGCGGGATTCACGCAAATGTTACCCAAACCCTTTACTAAATCGATTCTTCACACGTAAATCCCTTCAATTGTTACGAGAATCCCTACGCTAACGGGAATTTCTCCTGTTAATTCATCAAAAAGGGGCTAATTCAACTAATTACATGGAAATTCTCCCGTTAAATTTCTTCTTATTCCTCAATTAGAGCTAATTTCGCGAAATTAACGGGAGATTTTCCTGTTAATTGAGCATTTGACGTATAAACTGAGAAATTAACAGGAGTTTTTCCTGTTAGTAGATCGATTACTCAAAACACGATTAACCTCACACATACTCATTATCGAGCAAATCTGCCCATTCAAAAAAAGCCTCCCCACCCACTTAGAACGTGGATTAGGAAGCTTCTTTATCGTACAATAAACCACCTACAATAACCTAAAAAGATCGTTCTCCAACGCCTCTATCGTTAATTCTCTATTTTCTTCATTCATAACGTAAAGCTTAATGCCTGGCAGTTCCTTTATCTTGTCAATTTCGGGATGGCTATCCAAGCAAATCGTGCCTATGATGAGATGCTGAGAGCTTGAAACTAGGTCAAAGACCATTTTCCGAAAAGGTACCGATAACATTTGCATGTAGCCAATTTCATCAATAACCGTTACCTTCTTCGTCTTCAAGGATTGTCTAATTGACGTCAGAGCTAAATTCTCAAAAGCTTCTAATTCAACGCCATATCTTCCTATTCTTATGGAACTTGTACTATCTACACTTGCTATTCTTACGCTTTCTCCATCCAATGTTACGCAGTTAAATCCAATACGATCCGTCTCATTTCGTATTTCTTCCGTATAAAATCCTCCAACATGCTCAGCGCCTATTCGGTTAATGAGCTGTATAATGGCAGTCGATTTGCCCACTCGCGGTTTCCCAGACAACAAAAAAGATGTTTCCATATCATTCCCTCATTCGGCGGTGCAGCATATTTTCTGCTAGGGCATATAACAAGCCCACAACCGCAAATATTATAATAGAGCTATTTCTATTCAACTCGTATCCCGAGACAAAATTATCATATAAATAATGAAACATATATACTCCCACCAATCCACCAAACAGGATTTAGATTGAAGCCTTAATCATTAGTGATTTCACCAGCTTATGAACAACCAAAGAGATGGGCAGCAATGTAATCGGATAAAGAAAGAAGGCGTAAACAACCATCAGCAAAACGAACGTCAGCCCGATATTACGGAGACCATAATATTCGGTTGTCATAATTTTGCTCCCCTCGAATAATTCCAAGACCACCGCTGCCGCAACAAACAATATAATCATAAAAATCCAAAGAAAAAAATGTTTGACTATCTCCAATTAAACACCGCCTTGTTTGCTTAGATAAGTATTAAACGTTTATTTAATTTACAATGTTTCACAATTGCCTCATCTGTTTTATTATTTAGATGCTTCGCTCCATACACAAAAAAGCCCGCGCAGCGCACGGACTTAACAACGATCAGCCTTTGTGGAACTAAAATCATATTTTTCACCTATCAACCCTCGTTATACAGGTGTACCTTGATGGAAAAACATTTGCCAGTTTCCATCTCTAAACTTCCAGATTGAGCTGCGCAGCGTATACTGCACTTTTACGTGATTGAATATTCGGTATGTAGTTAACACAGTATCATTAGCTAGTTTATGAATTTCAAAATCCTCCAGCGTCATGTTTACGATACCAATTCCCTCTTCACCAATACCATCGCTCCTGCGCCAAACGATACCTGAGCTGCCAAATTCAAAAAAATCATCTGCAAGCAGCTTTAACAATGCTCCGCGGGATGTACGAGTTTCCGGCTTTAACAACTCATTCTCGAGTTCAAGCAGCTGTTTCTTTAAGGAAGCTTCACTTTCCATTATCCTTCCTCCCTAAAATTGCTGTTCTATCGATTTCCACAGGTTCGATAACTTGGAATAAAAACCGTGTATCGTTTAAATAATCTCTTATATACGCCTGAGCATACGGCTGTTCTGCAATTAAACTGGCTGTTTCTCTTGGGTCTGAGGCATGATGGCAATAATTCTCGATCATGAACATGACGAAAAAACATTCAAGCCTCTTAACATAGTCCGTTTCCAGCTTTCTTACGCTCTCGTAGCCTTGAATAAACAGCCAGCGATGCTTCGGATAAAGCTCTAATAGCGAGCCTGCCATATCGTACAGAAAATAACCAAAACCGCATCTGCCAAAATCAATGGGATACGGCAGATCCTCGTTAAAAACGATGTTGCCGCTATGCAAATCCGCATGAATGAGTCCGTAGTTATCTCCGCTTCGTTCCATTGCAGCCAGTTCCGATATGATTTTCTCAGCCGCTGCTTGATACGAGCTCCATGCCTCACCCGATAAAAAACATCCATAATACTGTTCCAGCTTAGCCATTTGACGACTAAAGCTCTCTGCTCCCCAAACAGGACGAACAAAATCAGAAGTTGGGACAAAATTTGCAGCCGCTTTGTGAAGCCTTCCCATCATGGCACCCATAAGCTGAACCGTATGATCCGAAAACTCCACGCTAGCGTGCTCCCCATCTACCCATCGCATCAGAGTAACATACGGACGATGATAGCCCGCTTCCGTATCGATCTGCAAAACATAAGCGCCGCTGCAGCTTGCCAGTGCTTCTGGCACATACAAATCTTCCGATTTATTTAAGGCCTGAAGCAAAGCAAGCTCTGAACGAATTTCCTCTATGCTGAGTCGATCCGAATGAATTCGAAGCAAATATTTTTCCGCTGTACCTGTCTCAATTTTATATGTGATCGTGTCGGATAGCTGAACAAATTGAATGCTCACCCATTCCAAGTCATACTCCAGCAGTGCCGATAATGCAACTTTTCTCGCTCGAGCTAGCAGTGATATCCTATTCTCATCTGTATCAAAACGAAAAAAATCAATCATATCTTATCCCCTTCAACGGCTCTAACCACTATTTTCATTGTTCTTGTCATTATAATGGCTATCATGCCGTGAACCTAAGTAATAAACATTTAGAAATCATTTAGTACACAAAATCACTCCATTATCTGCTCAACGATAACAGAGGTTTGTGATTCCATATTTGCGCGTAAATTATTCATGCATATTCATATAAAACTAACAAAAAAACGCCATTTCAGGAGCCGCCAACCCCATTCGCGGTAAGCAGTACTCCTTCTATTGGCGTTTTCAATAAAACTTATAACAAATCAGCTTAATGCTTCGCCGCCATTTGCTTAAGCTCTGAAAGCAATTGATCAAGCTGAGCATATTCTTCTACCATCGTATGAATCTTCATATCCTGTGTTTCCATGCTGGCATGGACCTCTTCAACAGAAGCCATATTTTGTTCCGTCGTAGCTGCGATATTGAGCATTTCACTCGACATGCTCGCATAACGCTCATGCAATTCATTGGCAGAGCTGCCAACTGAATCGGAATGCCTTTTTACAAGCTCCGTATTCTCGTTTATCTGATCAATAAGCTTCTCAACCTGCAAAGATACATCTCTGCTCGTTGTCACTGCCGCTTGGCCACTTTCAACTTGCGCATGTACAGCACTGATTTGTGAACGAATACCTGTCAAAATTTCAGATATTTCATTCGTCGCCGCTCTCGCATTATCTGCAAGCTTGCGCACCTCGCCTGATACGACAGCAAAACCTCTGCCGTGCTCTCCTGCGCGAGCTGCTTCAATCGCAGCATTAAGCGCAAGTAGATTCGTCTGCTCAGCAATCGTACTAATCGTTTCTACAATTGAGCTTACACGATCATTTTGCTCATTGAGTTCAATCATCATGTCCACGGTATGTGTAATGATAGAGCGAACGCTTTCTACCTCTGACGATAACACAGCCATTTTCTCCCGATTGTTCTCCGTCAAATCTGCATTAACCGTAGAAAATTGCTTCAGCTGCTCCGTACCTTCCAAAAGCGTTTTAACCGAAGTATCAATGACCTGCGAGGATTCACTAATGTTCATAATAGTCCCTGTCTGCTTCTCGATCGCAGCCGACATTTCGGAGAACGTTGCCGTTACCTCTTTCGATATTTCTCCAGTGGAACGAACCGTCAGCTGCTGGCTGCTGCTGAACTCCGTTAACACAATAATAGAAGAGTTTAGTTTAGCGAGCAGCGCCTCTGCCATATCCTTAGAAGCTAAAGCTTCCCGCTGCTTGTCTGTTACCTGCCGCTGCAATTTGCCGCTGAAGCCAGCTGAGAATGCGAGTGCAACGGTAGCAAATAAGAGATACAAAAATAAATAAACAAGCGATTCGTTAGGGAATAGCTTAGGCTGCAGCACAGGATCAAAGAATAAATATGTGCTTACTGCCGCTCCCAAAACACCTGTCAAAATAATCGGTCTATAGTCTGCGTAAAGAGTAATGATTGCAAGATTTACATAAACTAAAAAGTACGTGCTCACAATAGGATTCGGATCCGATACAATTAATAAAGTAACGATAATGGTCAATATAAAGGGTACAAAAAATTTAATAGATTGTGTAAAAATGCCACGGTATGTCATGAAAGTAGCTGCACCGCACAAAAATATACCGACTCCCGCAAGAAGAAGAACCATCTTTGCATCAAGCCCAATAGCAAGATCTGTAACGATCCCGAGAGCAAGCAAACTCCACAGGATTTTTATTAACAATCGATTCCGTTTGTCTAGTTCTGTTAATTCTTTTTTCATGACATTTCCGCCTTTTCTGAGTTAACTCATGTTTTCATACGTTTAAACGGTACGTCCAGTTCCTCCTGCACCGTTTGCAGCCAAAACCGCTTCTTGCGGATAGACGAGCCATTCATAACTATTTTTGTTGCGATACATCTTTTCCATATCGAACAATACGGGAATGACGTCATCTCCCTTATAGAACACCTTCTCTCCTACTTTTTCTAATGGTACTTGATATGAAATACGAAGTGCCCTCATAAATTTCGGCTCAAGCAAAGAGACAAAATATTTCAGCTGCAGCTTCTCTGCTATGTAGACTGCCGACGAGAGCAAATCTGAGATATGCCTTCCTCTATAGGATCGGAGCAGTGCAATTTTGTCAATTTCAGCTACAGCGTCGCCTGCTTCAATAATTTTCGGATGCGTTTGAAACGGACCTGCATCGTTAATGGAGCTTGAAGTCAAGGAATAGGGCTTAATTTCAGATGTCCCTACATAATGTCCTTCCTCTGTCACAATGACGAATCTCTCAAGAGTGTGTTCAGAAAATTCAAGTTCAAAACCTTTCTCCATCCAGACGGTTGTCCAAATGCCGTTAAACATAGCCAGCTCCAGCTCATTCTCCACTCGTTTAAACATGATTTCTCTCCTCTATCTCTCTATTTTTGCGAGTTTCTACATAGGTGAAATAGGCAGGCAATTTTTTTATCGGAATAATTAACTCAATAATTAACCAATTTAAGAGAATAAATATATTAATTTTAAAAACTTTTCTAAAGCTTCTTCCAATTTTTCTTCTTACTAAATATAAACGCCCTCCTTCTCAATCTTTTTATATAAATTATTCCATGCTTTCGATTACTCAACCGTTCATATCACATAATTCCTAGCAAGTAAGTGAGAAATCGAAACAAATCGTAGCATCGTCTCCCTTTAATTGTCAATAGTTTCCTTATTGTTTTGTTTCAAAACGTTTGTTTTCGTTTATATATAATTAAGAAATTCAAACAACGTTGATCAACTTGATCGACAAATACAAATCGAGGAGAGATGACAAATGTCACGAGAAAACTCTAGTAACGGCGTATTGATTGGCGCAATCGTAGGAGGTGCTATCGGTGCTATTTCAGCTCTGCTGTTCGCACCAAAAACAGGTGCAAACCTGCGGGAGGATCTCTCCAACAAGTTCAAGACGATTAGCGAGAAGACAAAGGAAATTGCCACTACGGTGGGAAATAATACAAAGGATTTAGCTGCTACCGTTGGACAAAACACGAAGGATATAGCAACTAATATCAAAGAGGAAGCTGGCGACTTGGTAGATCACGCCAAAAAATCAAATCAGCATATTATGGATTCCATTTCCTCTGCTAAAGATGATGTCAAGGATGGACTTGCAACAACCGGGAGGTAATAAAATGAAAGACGAGGACGAGCTTGAATCAACTACAAATTCAATGGCACCTACAGAAGAAGAGATGATTAAGCTTGGCGAGGATATGGAGAACATGGAAACCAATGCGCAAGTCATTGAGAATGGCATGGTACCCGATCCGGTTCAATAACAATAAGGCTTATAACAAAAACCCCCTTTCCATCAAGATGGAAAGGGGGTTTTTAATATATTAAAAAAATAATAAAAGTGCTTTTACGTTCCAAATTCAGCGCTATGATCTGCTAAGAGTACCTTCAGTTTCTCAATCGCCCGCTTTTGTATACGAGAAACGCTCATCTGCGATACGCCAAGCTGATCGGCTATATCACGCTGAGATTGACCATTGTGATATGCAAGAATGAGTACCTTCTTCTCCTCTTCTTTCAGTTGATCCATCGCCTCCTCCAAGTCTAGACGATTATCAACATTCTGATAATCGTCCTTGTCTGAGCCAATTAGATCGCCTATAGTAGCAGCGCTTTCCCCTTCGCTTGATAATGGAGTATCAAGCGATACATAATGATAGGATTCGCGGCAAGAGAGTATCTCTATCGTTTCTTCCACCGAAAGCCCCAAATGAACCGCAATTTCTTCCATTTTGGGCGAGTGGCCGAGCTCGACGGTTAAGTGATCGATGGCTTGCTGAATCAGCAAGCCTTTTTCTTTAATCCGTCTCGGCACCTGGATATACCAAGACTTGTCTCGCAAATAGTTTTTCAAATGCCCGATAATGCTCTTCATTGCATATCCCTCAAATGGGATTTCACGCGAGCTGTCATACTGCCTAAATAAACGCAGCATAGACAGCTGACCGACTTGGTATAAATCCTCATAGAGATCTGGTCTGCTGCGCGACATCTTTGCAGCGGCCATCTTCACAATAGGCTCAAAATGCTGCAGCAATACGGTTGCAACTTCATTACAATTCGATTGCTGATACAATTTTATTTTTTCAATCATATGTTCTGGATCCAGGAAGGATGAATTTGCGTTCATGCCATCTCCTCTTTCCTACCAAATAGCTTGGTCAAAATTACCTCGGTGCCTCTCTCAGAAAACACTTCCACTTTATCCATCAATGCATGCATCATAAACAGCCCAAGTCCACCAGCCGTTACTTCACTTAGTTCTTTATTGTGCAGAGACTCGGTTTTACTTGCGGATGGCTCATATTTAAAGCTCGTACCCTCGTCCTTGATGCGAATAGAAAGCCCTTCTTCCTCAAGTTCGAAGCTAATATCCACTACACCAGGCTGGCTGTTGCTGTACGCATGGAGTACAACGTTCGTACAAGCCTCGGTTACAGCAACCTTCATATCTTCAATTTCCTCATAGGAGAAACCTGCTTTGTTCGCAACGCCAAATAATGTAAGTCTAACAATATCAATAAATTCTGCTCTCGCCGGAATCGATAAACGAATGAATGAGTTCATAGTCGCTTCTGTCCTCTCTTCTATGTTCCTATTATAGCTTATATTTTCTTAACTTTATTCCATATCCTTATTGTGGAAATCGCACCATCGTATATCGTACTTATTAAGCTAGGTTCTGACGCTGGTTTCTTCTTGCCTTCACCTTTAATGGAAGCAACTACGCTTGCTGCCGATTCCTTAGCCGCTCCAGTAAATGAGTGCAAGGCGTGACCAAGATCATTGACAGATGCGAACAACACATCGAGCGAGCTTAGCTTCGTTCGTACATCTAGTGTCATTGCATTCGTATTATGAATGGCCTCCTTCACCTCAACACTAATTTGAGTCACTTCGGTTCGCAGCGAGCCAACGGTTTGCCTCATTTCATCGAGTGCACCTCGCAATACTTTCAACGTTTGAATTAGTGAATACAAGAGAACAAGAAAAGCAATCGCTATAACCGCAATACTGATTTGCATAAGTAGATCCATCGGTCATCACTTCCTTTTTTTCATTACATACCCGTAATTTCATTCTTTGAAACAAAAAGCGGTTTTTCTCATAATAGAGGTAGGAATATTCTATGCACTCATTCATGCTATAATAAAGAGAGACTGTTACTAGAATTCTTTCATATAAAGGAGTTTATTCTATTGGGTAATTTACGTTTCAAAATCCGCTCAAAGATTTTACTCGGCTATTTTCTGATCATACTCTGCTTGGGCGTTTCTATCCTTGTCGTCAGCGAGAGAATATCATCCTTACAAACAGAAATTGAGTCCATTACAAGTCGAGACATCGAAGTTCATAATTTGATTACCAGTATTCGCTATAATGTCGTAAGCATGGAGACTAGCCAGCGCGGTTATGTGATTACGGGCAATGACCTTTATTTAGAGCCCTATATTCGTGGAAAAAGCGAATGGGAAGCCAACTATAACGCACTGTACCAGTATTTATCCGACAATCCAACTACACTCAAAAGTATGGAAGAAATAAAACTGACCATACAAAATTGGATCGAAATTGCCGGTGAGCCTACTCTAACCATGCGCAAAAATAACGATACGCAAGGCATTATTGATTTCTTTAATGACGACATTGGAAAAGACCATATTGATTCGCTTCGGATACAGTTAGAAACCTTGCGACAAAATGAGATCACTTCAACGAAAGAGCACATTGCTGAATTGGAAAACCGAAATGACATACTCATTATTAGCTTGTATCTCATGCTGCTTATCGTGTCCGTTGTTGCTTTCATTATCGTTTCATTTGTTTCCGGCGCAATCGTCAAAACGATCCAACAGGTTGTGAAGACGATAAACGATATCGCATCCTCCGGAGGGGATTTATCCACTCGTATTAAAGTAAATACACGAGATGAAATTAAAGATCTCGCCGAAGCAACCAACAGTTTGCTTGATAATATAAACGATCAAGATTGGATCAAAACAAAAGTTGCCGAAGTGGCAACGATGAATCAAGGCATTAATGATACCTCAACGCTAGCCGATTCGTTTCTCACGAAGCTTGCTCCAATTCTAGGTGCTGCCTATGGCTTATTTTATCTCCGCCAAGGTGCAGGCGAGCAGCAGAGACTTGTGAAAATGGCTTCCTATGCAGCCCATGGCGACCAGTCTGGACTAGAAAGCTTCCGGTTGGGCGAAGGCCTTGTCGGTCAAGCAGCGCTTGAAAAACGTACGTTTTTGTTGAACACGGCTCCAGA
This sequence comes from Pristimantibacillus sp. Z349TD_6, assembly GCF_056173205.1. Classification (NCBI taxonomy): domain Bacteria; kingdom Bacillati; phylum Bacillota; class Bacilli; order Caryophanales; family Paenibacillaceae; genus Pristimantibacillus (SeqCode); species Pristimantibacillus sp. Z349TD_6. The sequence goes on from NZ_CM149662.1 coordinate 6,401,978, forward strand.
GCATCCTATTAACTTAACCTCAGGTCTTGGAACGCTTCAGCCTAAGAGCATCCTGATCGTGCCTTTCGAGTATGAAGGCAAAGTAGTAGCTGTCGTTGAATTTGCTTCCACCGAGTCGTTCACTTCTCAGCACCTAAAGCTGCTTGAACAAATCGATACTCATTTTGGCGTTGCGATTAACAGCGTTGTTGGCCGAATGGAAATCGAGAGGCTGCTTAGCGAATCGCAAGTAATGACGGAGGAGCTTCAAACGCAAACCGAGGAGCTGCAGACACAGTCTGAAGAGCTTCAGATGCAGCAAGAGGAAATGCGCATGACTACCGAGCATCTAGAGGAACAGAATCTATTTGCTGAGCAGAAAACAAAGGAATTGGAAAAAGCAAAAGAAGAGCTTGAGGCCTATTCGGAGCAGCTTAAACAAAGCTCGCAGTACAAATCCAATTTCTTGGCTAATATGTCTCATGAGCTTCGTACTCCATTAAACAGCATCTTAATTCTCTCTCAGCTCCTTGCGGAAAATGAGAACCATACGCTTAATTCAGATGAAGAAGGGTATGCTAAAGTCATTAATACTTCCGGTAATGATCTATTAACGCTAATAGATGACATTCTTGATCTGTCTAAAGTCGAGGCAGGAAAGCTCATCTTGACGATGGATGAGGTAAACGTAAGTGAAATTCCTGAACATATGAAGCTGCTATTCCAACCTGTCGCTGAGCAGAAAGAGATAGCTTTCCATATTAACGTCAATGCTAATGTACCTCAATTGCTTTATACAGATGGTCAGCGGCTGCAGCAAATTTTGAAAAATCTACTGTCCAATGCTTTTAAATTTACGGAAAAAGGATCAGTTACTCTGAGCATCCAAAAGGCTGGCTCGCATGAAGTACAAAAACTTGTACCAGCACATATAAATAAAGACGTTTTGGCCATATCTGTAACCGACACCGGAATAGGCATTCCACTGGATAAACAGCAGCTTATATTTGAAGCGTTCCAGCAGGTCGATGGCGAAACGAATCGACAATATGGCGGAACAGGATTAGGTTTATCCATTTGCAATGAATTTACTAAGCTTCTGGGCGGCAGTATCGTCCTTGAAAGCTCGCCAAAAAAAGGGAGTACTTTTACTCTCTACGTACCAAGTCTGCCTGATATGGAGAAAGAACAGCTTGTATCCCTTAATCAAGAGGTTGCAGCAGCTTCAGAAACTGTGGTCAGCGATACCGCGCCTGATATTGCCGATCATAACATTTCTGACTTATCGGAAGATGAATGCACTCTATTTAAAGGGAAAAAGGTGCTGCTTGTCGAGGATGATTCCCGTAATGTATTCGCTCTCGTCAAAGCGCTTGAGAACAAAGCATTTAACGTAACCGTGGCAAGCAATGGTAGACAATGTTTGGACATTATAAAAGAACAATCCGACTTCGATATTGTGCTCATGGACATTATGATGCCAATTATGGATGGATTTGAAACGATGCAAATCATACGTCAGGATACTGAAATGAAGGATACGCCAATTATTGCGCTTACGGCGAAAGCGATGAAAAGCGATCGCGACAAATGTTTGGAAGCCGGCGCTTCCGATTATATTAGCAAACCTCTAAATATGGACCAGCTTTTCTCGCTGATGCGGGTATGGTTGACGAAGCAGGTGGGCAATTGACCAGTCAAGGAAATGAAGAAGCTGTAGATTATAATGAATTAACGCTCGATGATCTGGAACGAATCGAAATCGATTTATTATTGGATGGCATTTACCGCGTCTATGGTTATGACTTCCGCAATTACTTGCGTTCATCGCTTCGCAGACGCATTACGCATCGAATGAATCTTGAAGGCTTGCCTACGATCACCTCTCTCCTAGAGAAGGTGCTCCATGAGCCTGGATTTATTCATATATTGCTTAATGATTTCTCCATACGAGTAACGGAAATGTTCCGTGATCCAAATTTCTTTGCTGCGTTCCGCAAGGATGTTATTCCTTTTCTTAGGAACCTTCCTGAAATTCGCATTTGGCATGCGGGCTGTGCGACTGGAGAAGAAGTTTATTCGATGGCTATCCTGCTCCAAGAAGAAGGCTTGCTGGATAAAGCGAAGATTTATGCGACGGATATGAATGAGCATGTTATCGAGAGTGCAAAGCAAGGGAAGTTCCCACTCAAACGAATGCAAGGATTCACCAAAAATTACTTGCAGGCTGGCGGTACAAAAGAATTTTCCTCTTATTATACGACCGATTATGAGCATGCTTTATTCCATCCTTATATCAAAGAAAATTTGATGTTTGCCCAGCATAACTTGGCAACGGATCGTTCTTTCAATGAGTTTCATGTTATTTTGTGCCGGAACGTTCTCATTTATTTTGACCCGGATCTGCAAAGCCGTGTTCATACTTTGTTTTTTGAAAGCCTCGCTCTACAAGGCTTCTTGGCACTAGGCAATATGGAATCACTAATCTCGGTTCATAAAATCAAATACGAGGATTTTAATCAGTCAGAACGAATTTTCCGCAAAATAAGTAATTAGCTAAAGCTGCTTCAGCTCACGAAACAAATAAGAGCCAAAATCCTTTCCTAAGGATTTTGGCTCTTTCCGTTTTAACGTATGGATGATTTCGTTTGTCTCCTATCGGCTAATCGAAACCGAACCTGCTGCTTTAATTGAGGCACTAATCGTTAGTTTTTTCGCTAGGCCTTGCAGCTCCTCCGCCGTTCCCTCGAATGGCTTGTGAGCAAGGCATAATTGCAATAAAGCAGCTTTTGCTGCCTCTTCTGCGAGATATGCATCTTGCAAAATAAAGTGAGCAACCTGATAGGCGTATTGCTCAATCCCTTTTAGCTGCTGGAGCTTGCAAGGTGTTAGAATGGCTCTGCTCATAACATTTCCTCATCAATTTATTTTTCCGACGATTTCCAAATTGTTTAAATGTAAATTCTCCTTTAATTCTTCTGGTGTTTGCTTGTCATTACCGATTTCAACAACACGGCCAGTGTAGAGCAACTCCCCTGTTGCAAGATCGAGTACAGATGCTCCGGCAACATCTGCATGATTGGTCATAACGTATACACGATTTGATTTAATCAACGGGAATTTGATCTCGTCTACGTTCAACTGGTCTGCGGATAATTTGGCATAAGCTTGCTCGAATTTATTCGTTGATAAATGATAACGCGATAAGGTGATGTGTTCAGGTCCACTTTCTGCTACATAATATTCATCGCCCTGCAGACTCGTCCACGCTTCCTTAATAACTAAATTAGTCAATTCAGTCATTAAGCCCGTACGGTAGGAATAGGCATAATATTTCTCGCTTAGCGTTTCTGGCACCTTGTTCGCTTCTCGATCTTGTTGGCTAATTTTCTCTTCCCTTACAATAAAGAGTACTTTCTCGAGAGGAGTACTGTATTGGCCACTTGAATCCCCCATATGTCCAATTTGGATTTGAACATTTTTTTTATTGCTTGTGGACTTGATGCCCAGTGACTCGATATTCGTATTACGCCGCAGCTTCCCGCTTTTCATATCGATGACAAATATCTCGTACCTGCTGCTCTCGTTGTCGTAATCATATGTACTGACGAGCAAATGAATCTCTTCATCTACCTTTTGAACATCCACTAAATTCATATAATTATTGCTGAAATTGTTCACTCTTGTCGTTTTCACAGCTCTCGGCAGCTCATAAGTCACTTTAAGCTTCGATACTTTGTCTGTTGATTCTTCAAGCAGCTGCAGCTGAAATACCGCCATTGCGGCTTCTGAGCCCTTTTTTTCTGCTTTGACTTCTGCATAAATGACCCACTCCTCGTCCCTGTAAAAGCCTTGAGCATTAAGTTTACCCCGCATAAATGACTTATGGTCTTTTATCATTTGCTTAATGTCAGGCTGCTTATAGAACCACGAGTCTCCGCTAAGCACATTTTTACGCATATTTTCATTCGACCTGTAATATTCGCTTCCTTTGGAATTAATATTTAGAGCTTCGGAGCGTCTCTCTAAATATTGAGAGCCTGATAATTCGATAACAGCGCCTTCCTTGGCATCGCCTTGTATCGTTTCCAGCTTATAATCAGGCAAAAAATCTAATCTGCCATATGAATAATAAATGGCTATTCCGCTTACAACGAGCACAACCATTAAGATCGATAACCAATAACGTCTCATGAACATTCTCCTTACACCGTAATCTTTTTGGCCATCAGCCGCATGCCGAGCCACACCGAAATGCCGAGCACAAGAATGCACAGGGTTAGCCCAAGCGTAAATATTTCATAGGGATACAAATAACTATAGTACTGATCCATATACAAAAATAAAAATGGAGCTGCCACAACGAACACACAACCGACCAAATAAAGCACGCCATACAAAATGCCTAAACGGCGATAGCTTCGCTCCAGCAAAATAGCAGTAAACACAGCGACTACAACGATGGCTCCAAAGCCGTATAAATAAACAAACTGTTCAAACTGCTGCGGAATAAGCCATACAAGTGCTTGATTGCTGATGATTGCTTCAACGATATGGGAGTCTATTCGCTGATCAGCCGGAACGATGAGGTTGAATACGATATGCTGAACCTTGAGCAATAGTAATTGAAACGAAATAAACGCAAGAACGAACAGGAGAAATGCCGATATTTTGGCTAAATAAAGATTCCTTCTAGCCGTTGGCAGCATAAGCAATCGATATACAAAAGTAGAACGGCCAAACCAATCACGGTACCAGATAACAAAAACATATAAGGCAAGTACACCCATACAAAGGAACATCGGCAAAATATAACCCATCTGCGAGCTGAAAATGGCCCATTCAAACGATAAATATTGAGGAGAAAAACCACCCAGGAGACTCTTGTCTACAGTCTCTAACAACAGCTTTTCTCGAAATGACAATTCTTTGGTCGTCGCCCAAATGAGCGAAGCAAATTGGGTAATCGCAACAATTGCCATTAGAATAGCGAGCACCCAGCGAAAACGATGTACTTCCATATGAACAAGCTTCAAATAACGGTTCATCCTCGGTACACCTCTCTCATCACATCAATGACTGATTTCCCTTGCTCGCTGCGCATTTCTTCGCAGTAAAACGATTTGTTTATTTTACCGTTCTGCAATAAAATAGCTTTATCAATGAGCTGCTCCATCTCTCCGATTTCATGCGTTGTTAGCAAAACGCCACGCCCCTCAATCAATTCACTCGTAAACACGTCCACTATCGTTTCTCTGCTGAACAAGTCGATGCCCGAAAACGGTTCGTCCATTAAGATATAATCAGCATCTTGTCCTAATCCCAGCATGAGATTGAATTTAGCGGCAGTTCCTTTCGACAGGTTCCCGATTTTATCCGAATACTCCAGCTTAAAAAACTGCATGAGCTCACTTGCGCGTTTTGGATTCCAGCTTTCATAAAAGTCAGCCATAAACTTGATTGCATCGGATATTTTCATGCTGGTTGGCATCGTCAAATGATCGGGCACGAACGCTATTTTCTCATACAAGCTTGGACTTAAAAGTTGTTCATCAATAAGGATCGAGCCTGCCGATACTGGAGTCAGTCCCATGATTGCCTTCAGAATCGTTGACTTACCAGCTCCATTCACGCCGATAAGGCAAGCGATTTCTCCCTTTTGTACGGTAAAAGAAACGCCACTCAGAACATCGCGGCGTCGATACCGCTTATGTATATCTTTTACCTCAATCATGCTCCGGCTCACCTTCCTCATATTTGTTCTTTACCAGCTGCAGCAGCTCTTCGATAGGTACATCAATTTTGCGCACCGACGCCACAAAAGCACCTACCGCCTCGCCAATGAGCTCCGATCTTATTTGATTCAGCAGTTCTTTATCATTCGTAATTCGGCTAGGTGAGTTTCCTTCCGTAATAATCAATTGCTGCTCCTCCATTTCCTTATACGCTTTCTGTACCGTATTTGGATTAATTTTCATAAGCGTGCCCAGCTCCCTTCTGGAGGGAGTTTCCTGGCCAGCGGCAAGCTTGCCCGTTGCGATTCGTTCTTTAAAATGACGGACCACCTGCAAATAAACAGGGTCCCGATTATTGAACGCAACTTCCGTCCAGCCTTCTATCGTGTTCATAGTCATACCTCACATTCATCGCAAATGTGTATTACACGCGTAATACACTTCATAAGCGTATTATGCATGTAATACACTTGGAAGTCAATGGGAAATTAGACAATAAAAAAGAAGGGCTTTCCCAACAGTGGATACAGCTACACTGGAAATAGCGCCTCCTTTTTTATTTAGTAGACATTAGGCAGAATGAATCTCCGAGCGGATCGTTATCTTATTGGATATATAGCTAACGAACCCAGCAGCTCTTATCTCATCCATTAGTAATGAATTATACTTTTAACGAACTCCAGAATTGTTATTTCGAGGAAAATAGCTTATGACACCCTATAAAGCATGAAATAACGCCAATAGGATTCGTTAAAACTTCAGAACCTTAGTTTTCAGCATTATAAGCACATTACAGTTCGTTAGATAAGCGAGCTTGTGTGGATGTGGATCATTGCTTAGTCCTTTTCCATAAACAGAGGTTGCCTGAATGGGATGAGATCAGAAATTCGAGTCATTCTGAGGGATATAAGCTGCAAATAACAAGTGAAAAAAAGTGATGCAGCGAGGAACGTTATTTGCTGTCGCTCAGAAGTTTGACTAAAACCCACAGTGAATATGAGCAGGAAAAAAATAAGCAGGAATTCAAGCTATTTCTGCTTCGCAGCTGCTAATAGTATGCCTAGGCCGCGTTTTGCTTTCTCATGCTTACAACCAGTAACCCTGGATCGAAATTAAAAAAAGCGGTGCAGGAAAAATTCCTGCACCGCTTTTTTTATGTTTTTGTAACCTTAATCACACTAATCCTCTGCTGCTGCATCCAAATATTTGGTTAGGACGACTTCCGTACCATTCTCCAATGGATGAACTTCTACCTCGTCCATCAGCGCCTGCATTAAATAAATGCCTAGGCCTCCGACACGAAGCCCGCTAACGTCGGCTTCAGGGAGCGGAGCTGCTTTATCGAGTGCATCCGATAAAGGGAAAGCTGATCCACTATTCTTTACTTTGATCGTTAATCCCGTTTCAGTTGGTTCAAAGGAAACGTCGATAACCTCCTGAGCGGAGTTCTGAACGCCATGAATAACTGCGTTGTTGCAGGCTTCAGAAACAGCCACCTTCATATCTTCCATATCTTCATATGCATAACTCATCTTTGAGGCAATTCCGAATAGACAGATTCTGACCAGATCGATATAGTCCGCATGGGCCGGTATTTGTAAACGAATGGCATTCATGCTTGGGCCTCTGTCCCTTCTATTAAATATCTTGAAATGCCTGTGATGTCAAACAGACGCTTAACCGCGGAAGGAATATCCCGCACGAAAAACGGCGCTTTTAGCTCATCACGAAGTTTTAGCACCGAAACGATAATGCCGATTCCGGTACTGTCGATATATTTTAAATGTTTAAGATTTAGAATCAATGCTTTATCTTCGCGGTTCATAACCGGTTCCAGAGCTGCCCGCAGCTGCGGCACTACAGATAAGTCCAACTCTCCGCTTACATGAAGAATAATTTGATTTTGTGTCTCTTCTTGCTTGACTTGAAATTGCTCAGCTTTCATTCCATTCACTCCGCTCACTTTTGTTTAATAAATAGTATCAAGATCCTTCTCCTTGTACAAGCTGTACAAGTGAATTATTACATAGAGAAGCTGTGGAAGTAATGAATGGACGTCAGCTTCTGCGTATCCGCATCAATGAAAAGCTTTAATAAGGCTTCATCTCGCTCGAATACGATACCGTCCTCCGTCACATAATCGGGTTCCCCTAACGCATCCTTTACAGCATCTACTGTCGCTGCAACTTCACTTCCATCAATCAGCAGCGTTTTGGTATTCTCCGCCATTTCAACAGATTGTATGAACTCACCGCTAAAAATGACATTCATATTCGGGTATTCATAGGTGATCAGATCGGTTAAATCCGGGTCCGCCGTTTTGCTTTTTGGTTTACCCAGCTTCTGAATCACAAGGCTTGGATCATCATAAAGCGTGATGCCGTTAACCGTTTGAAGCGTAAATTTTGGTTTCTTTGCCTTCACAACCGGTGTTGATTCTGCTGCATAGGTAACTTCGGTTACAGTAGAGGGAGATGCAGAAGCGATTACAATTTCATGAGTTGCTTCCTCAGCCTTTATCGCCTTCACTGGGCTTGAAGCAGTCACTGGCGAATACGTTGCGGTGACCTGTCCAATATCTCCCGTGTATGCGAATATACCTCCGATTAAACAACCAATAAGAATAAACGTCCTCATAATTATCTCCCTCCTATGCGGGATTGTCGAGCTTCCTTTTGCTTATACTTACATATAAACCGTTCGGATTGCTTTGAAACAGGTTAAACAGATATTTTTAAAATATAATGATATCTCCAAGCCGGAAATTTATTTGGTTTCAATCATGACTAAGCATATATCGTCCTTCTGGCTGACACTCGCATGCTCCGATAAAAATGCACTGACCATTTCCGCATGCTCACTCGCATCTTCTTTTATTAGCTGTTCGACAAGCATATTAAGCTTATCCTCTTCTTTATCTCCAAGAGATTCACTTAATCCATCCGTATAAAGAACGATCTTCATATGATCCTCGTAAGAGATGCTGCCCTTATGGATGTCGATATTTTCAAACAGCCCAATCGCACAGCAGCCTGCAGTCAACAAGGTTGTCTCGTCGCCAATTAGTACTTTTCCCGGAGGATGTCCGGCATTTACATATTCAATGACCCGCTTATTCGTATCCAGTACTAAATAAATGGCGGTAAAATAATAATTAAGCAGTTCTTCCTTCTTATACAGCTGGTTCATATACCGATTCAGCTCGCGCATAACAAGACTTGGATCGGTAATATGCGTAATTGTATCCTTAAGAACCGAGGAGATATACATGCAAACCAATGAAGAAGAAATGCCATGTCCCATCATATCCAGCAAAATAACACCGTAACGATTCTCATCAATCGGGTACCATGCGTAGAAATCGCCCGCAAGCTCCGAAGAAGGCTGATATACAGCACTTATCGCCACATGATCATCGTTGATCGGCTGGCTTAATACATTTCGTTGCACCTTTTTGGCTAGCTCCAGCTTTGCTTTAATCTGCCTGTCTCTTTCTTTGTGCCAATCAATTTCACGCTTGAGCCTTAAAGCAGAACGAATCCTAGCGAGCAGCTCCATCTTGTTAATCGGCTTCATCACGTAATCACTGGCACCGGCATCAAGCGCTTCCGCCATCTTGCTGGAATCGCCAAGCGCAGTAACAAAAATAATCGGAACATCCTTATAGCGCTCCACCTGCAATATTCGTTTGCAAGCTTCTAAGCCATCGATCTCCGGCATCATCATATCCATCAAAATCAAATCTACGTTTGATTCAGTCGATAACGTACAATCAATGTCCAGCATCGTATAAAGCTCTTTTGCCGAGGACGCGATCTTCAAATTTTTATAACCTTCTTTATTTAAAATAGCTTTAATAATAATCTGGTTAGTAGCATTATCATCTACAATTATAATACTCATATGCAGGCTCCTTTAGCTCCAATAACTACTACTTATATTCTGAGCGTAAGCGGTAGTAGAGTCAAATTTTTATAAGTAAAATTACCAAGCAGCATATTAACTTATAAGCTTACTTATAAAATTGAAACTTAGCTTTCTAATAAAGGGCCTACCCTCGCGGATAGGCCCTGATTGAATTCTTGGTAGTTGTGGTGCCTGTTGTTAACCCATGTATTGAGGGTAGTAGTATACGGCAGGGTCAAATTCTTCACCTGTATATTCTTTACCGCCCCATGCGATGACCAAGATTTTATCCTGATCCATCTCGCGCTCAAGACGCTGTGACTCTTGCTCCGAAATACCAAGTGATCTCATCTTCGCCCGCAGCTCATCTCCGGTCGAGCGGAAAATGTTTGCGATCGCCGATCCTAGACCTTCTTCGGAAATGCCGATTTTCTCAGCGTCCGTGTTGTCAGCAATACGATTTGTCCGGTCCTTGTCATGCGTCAGTACAAAAATTTTGTCCTTCGCATAACCTTCCGTTTGAAATTTATAAACCTGCTCTTGCACCTCGACAGCGTTGTTTACCGTGTGTACCTTCGTATTGGATAAATGGTTCATAATAAATTCCTCCTCAGTTTTTGTTTGGAATCGTTTTGTTTAAATTAGTGTTGTTCTACTTTGTTAGATGAAGTTAACTGACTCGTCTTCTACCAACGATGAGAGAAACAATAAAGAGAATAACGAATACGACGAATAATATTTTTGCTATCCCGGCTAATGCGGAGGCAATGCCTAGAAATCCGAAAATGCCTGCGACAATGGCAAAGATGAAAAATAATAATGCCCATCCTAACATCGGAATCATCCTTCCTTTGAAGCTGTGTTTTTGTTGATTGGTTAATTTGTTAACTTGTCATGTTATTAACCAGCCTATTGACCTTTGAAACAACCCATTCTCAGACTTCCGAATTGAAAATAGGGCTATTAATGAAGAAATAAATAATCCGTTTTTTCAAATGTTTCAGAAGCTCTGGAATAGGTTAAGAGACTACACCAAAACAAATCGATAATAGAAAAGGCTGGTGATGATCGATGGAAAAGCAGCGTATACACGTTAATGGCATCGATTTAGTCTATGAAGAATGTGGCAGTAGTAAAGGAGACGTCATTGTATTGCTCCACGGCTTTTGCGGCTCATCTCAATACTGGCAAAAAATCTGTCCTGTATTAGGTGATCAATATCGCGTCATCATCCCTGATCTCCGCGGTCACGGCGGTTCATCTGCTCCTGAGGGCCCGTATACAATGGAGACTATGGCCGAGGATATTGCAGCACTTTTGGAAGCACTTGCAATTGAGAAGGTTGTTATGTTCGGTCATTCCTTGGGCGGTTATGTAACAGCTGCCTTTGCAGAGAAATATCCGGACAAGCTCGCAGGTTTTGCCCTTATCCATTCGACTGTGCTTCCCGACTCCGAGGTTACAAAGGAGAAACGTGATACAGATATTGAAGCGATTCACGAAAAAGGCATTTCAAAATATTTGTACAGCATCATTCCTAATCTATTTACCGATGATAAAGTCGGAGAAATGCGCGACGAGGTCAATCAGCTAATTGGAGTAGGTCAGGAAATGGAGGCGCACGCTGCTATCGCTACATTAGAGGGGATGAAGATGCGTCCCGACCGCAGCCATGTGCTGGCAGAAGCCAAATACCCTATTTTGCTAGTAGCAGGCGCAGAGGATGGTGTCATTAAACCTAATGATACGTTCACGGTTACGAGTCTGGATCAACCTGAAACGACGTTCAAATACCCTCATATTCTGGAGACAACATTCGAGGATGTCGGACATATGAGTCTTATGGAAGTATCCGATCAGCTAGCGAGAGTGATGTCGACGTATTTGAAAACGCTATTAGAGCGTGAGAAAACGAGAACTGAAGCAAAAACGGAAAATGCCGCAAGCAGCTAAGTTATCTTTTTTCACTACAAACTGTTTCATATCATGCTAAGCGGGGTAAATAAGAATAAGCAGGTAACCCCCTATCTACCTGCTACAAAATAACTGGAGGTGCTAGTTACTATGAGTAGTACGAATACTTCTTATCGAACGGGAGAAATTGTTAAGCATGCTGGGAACTACATTTCAGAATCAGGCAAGAAAGATAAGCTCCAAAAGGGAGAAAAATTCCCTGCTTGTCCTATTAGCGGTAATGAAACAACTTGGAGTAATGCCGATTAGCGCAAAATAAACGTATGGAACCATATTGAAGGGCTGTCTCAGAAGTAGTTTATCTACTTTTGGGGCAGCCCTTCTGGCATTTTAAATTTATGCTTACGCACTTGTATACTTGTATGGTAGTATGGTAGTGTGAAGATGAAAGGAATGAGCCGATGGATTACCATGTACGTCAACAGCCCCTATCCACTAGAGACTCCGTTTATATGCAGCTAAGAGAACAGATTTTGAAGCTGGAACTGCCGCCTGGAACAGCTCTTTCAGAGAATGAGACTTCCATTTTGTTCAAGGTCAGCCGTACTCCCGTGAGGGAAAGCTTCCTTAGACTCGCTCAAGAGGGTCTTGTTCAAGTGCTTCCACAGCGGGGAACACTCGTTTCATTAATCGACACTGCACTCGTAGAGGAAGCAAGATTTATGCGAGAGCATCTAGAGAGGGCTGTCATTCGGTTAGCGTGCAGCCATTTTCCAGCGCCCTACCTTCTCGAGCTTCAGAACAACCTTCACCTTCAGCAGGAAAGCATTCACAACAAAGATAACCAAAGTATGTTTTCGCTTGACGAAGCCTTTCATCGCATCTTATTTGAAGGCTGCAGCAAGAGCAACACCTGGTCGAATATGCAGCAAATGAATGGGCATCTCAATCGAAGCCGTATGCTGCGTCTAGTGGATGATCTCCACTGGGAAAATCTTTATGCGCAGCATCGCATGATGGCAGAAGCTGTAGAAGCTCAAGATGCGGATACTGCTGAACGGCTCATGACGGAGCATCTTACTCAGAACATATCCGATCAGGCCGTGCTTAAGGAAAAGTATCCTCATTACTACAAATAAAACGGGAGGATTGATACGCATGAAAATGACTTTTAGATGGTTCGGAGAAGGCAACGATACGGTTCCCCTTAGCTATATTAAACAAATTCCCGGTACAGACGGTATCGTCTGGTCGCTTCATGATGTTGCGGCAGGAGAGGAATGGCCGCTGGAGCGAATTTTGGAGGTAAAGCAGCAAGCAGAGCAATACGGTTTGCATATCGATGTCGTTGAAAGCGTTAACGTGCACGAGGACATTAAGCTTGGTTTGCCGTCTCGTGATTTATACATAGACAATTATAAGAAAACAATTGAGAAGCTAGGCAGCGTTGGCGTTAAAGTTATTTGCTATAACTTCATGCCCATCTTCGACTGGCTGCGCACCGATTTGCACAAGCCGATGGGCAATGGTGCAACCGCTTTATTTTATGAAAATAGCCGAATAGCTGATGCCGATCCATTCCAATTTGTTGAAGAGATTAACGCGAACTCAGCGTTAACTATGCCGGGTTGGGAGCCTGAGCGGCTTCAGCATTTGACGAAGCTGTTTGAGGCTTATCAAGGCGTGACCGAAGAGCATCTATGGGAAAATCTTCGTTACTTCTTAAATGAAATTATACCTGTGGCAGCACGCAACGGCATTCGAATGGCCATTCATCCGGATGATCCGCCATGGTCTGTGTTCGGATTGCCGCGTATTATGACTTGTCAGGAAAACTTCAGAACTTTCCTCAAGCTGTATGATAGTCCTTTTAACGGAATCACGCTTTGCAGCGGCTCGCTCGGCGCAAATCCTAACAATGATATTATTTCTATGATTCATGAGTTTGCAGACCGTATCCCATTCGCCCATATCCGCAACGTCCGCGTGTATGAGAACGGAGATTTTATCGAGACTTCTCACCGTACAGAAGATGGAACCGTTGATATCGCCGGCATTGTGAGGGCTTATCACGAGGTTGGCTACACAGGATATGCAAGGCCTGATCATGGGCGTCATATCTTCGATGAGCAGTGCAGACCGGGATATGGCCTATACGATCGCGCGCTGGGCATTATGTATTTATGGGGGCTTTGGGATGCGTATCAGCTTGCAGCCACTACGACTGCAGGTTCGGAGGGCAAATCATGACACAGCTGCCTAAGCATGAGTCATTTGAAGGCAAGGTCGCTGTCATCACTGGCGGTGCGGGCGTACTTTGCCGAGTCATGGCGCTTGAGCTTGCTAGGCAAGGTGCCAAAATCGCCATTCTCAATCGCACCGCTGAGAAAGGGATTGCCGTGGCTGAGGAGATACAGGCTGCCGGCGGGATCGCCATCGCTGTCGCATGTGATGTCACGAGCGCTGAGAGCACGAAAGCAGCAGCAGCGGCTGTGCTCGATAAGCTTGGTCCATGCGATATATTAATTAATGGTGCAGGCGGCAATCATCCTAGCGCGAATACGACGAACGAGACCTTTAAGCCGGAGCATCTTCACGCAGAAAATATAACGACGCTGTTTAATTTGAGCATTGAAGGATTCCGCAGCGTCATGGATCTCAACTTTATCGGCACACTTATTCCAACGCAAATCTTTACAGAACAAATGCTTGGCCGTCAGGGCGCAACGATCATAAATATTTCATCGATGAGCGCTCCATCGCCGATGACCAAAGTACCTGCCTATAGTGCAGCCAAAGCAGCTATCGTCAATTTCACGCAGTGGCTGGCCGTTCATCTAGCTGAATCCGGCATTCGAGTTAACGCTATTGCTCCTGGATTTTTCCTAACTGAACAGAACAGAAAGCTGCTATTGGACGAGAATGGTCATTTAACCGAACGCTCGGGCAAAATTATTTCCCATACTCCAATGCGCCGATTCGGCAAACCCGAAGATTTGCTGGGCACTCTATTATGGCTCGCTGACGAGACAACGGCAGGTTTTGTCACTGGTACAACGATTCCAGTTGACGGCGGTTTTTTAGCCTATTCAGGTGTTTAGTTTTTCATAAAAAATAGCAGGCTGCCTAATGAACTTATCGTCTGGGGCAGCCTGCTAACCTTTTCCCATACATTTGCTTAGAAAATTCAGCTTAATCAAGGGTATAGTCAAGCGCTGGCATAAGCAAGGTCAAAAGCTGCTGCTGCTGTAAAATCCAGCTCCGTAAGGCCGCCATCATGCCATGTCGTCATTCGGAGCGTTACCATTTTATAATCGATAGCTATGAATGGATGATGGTTCAGACGCTCGGATGCTTGCGCAACCTCGTTTACGAAAGCGATAGCGCTTGGAAACGATTTAAAGCGATATTTTTTGATCATCCATTTACCCTCCTCCCGCTTCCAGCCTTCACATGCCGCCAAGCTTTTTTCGATTTCGGGCTCCGTTAGCTTCATACATTCCACTCCCTCGTCTCACTATGACTCCACTCCTGTACAAGGTCTATCTTATTTCATAATGTTATAGCAAGAAAAAGGATTGAACAAGTTTGGCCATACGAATTAATGAACATATTGCATATGCGAACCTTCGCTATTAAATGGAGAGTGCGACAGCAAGAAAAACGCCGCCCAGGGAGCTGGACAGCGTTATTTTTTAAGGCTTATGCTCTGTACAGGTCGGCTTCCTGCACGTCCAATATTTTCAGCGAAATAGCCCGGCAGGTCGTAGAAGACCTACAGGGCTATTTTTCTTTGAATTATTATTCTACTTCATTGGATGTCCGCAACTCATAGAGTTCGGGTACATCACATTTAATCGTTGCAGCTATCGAAATCGCCACCTTAAGCGGCATGATTCGTTTGTTGTCGATATAGTCGCCGATCCTCTCGGGTCTCACCATCAGTGCATCTGCAAGCTGCGCCTGCGATAACCCGCGTTCGCTTAATCGCTGCTCCAGCAGGCAATTGCCCAGTTCGTATTTCATCGTATTGCACCTCCATTTAACAGAGCGCTCAATACAAGTCTACCCAAGCGACCATCTCTATACCCTCTCAAGACTTGTCATTATCACAACATGGAAGGAAGGACTATACATTTTTAAATTAATTAGCTATTCACTTTCTCTTTGGTATAGCGATTCGCTGGAATCTGTAAGCCGAGATTGCCGCGCAGCGTATCCGATTCATAATCAGTGCGATAAATGCCGCGCTCTTGGAGAATTGGAACAACCAGCTCAACAAAATCATTCAAGCCGCTTGGAATCGAAGAATGAATAATGAAGCCGTCTGCTGCTCCCTCTTCATGCCACTCCTCAATCAGATCTGCAATTTTCTCAGGTGTACCGATGAATTGCGGACGCGGAGTCGCGGATTGAAGCGCAACCTGGCGCAGCGTAAGATTTTTCTCTTTCGCTACTTTTTTAATTTTGTCCGTTCCGCTGCGGAAGCTGTTTTGACCGAGGTCGCCAAGCTCTGGGAACTGCTCATCAAGCTGATATTGAGAGAAGTCATGATGCTCGAAGAAACGCCCTAAATAGTTCAAAGCATTCTCGATCGTCACTAACTCTGCCAGCTCTTGGTACTTGCGCTCAGCTTCCTCTTCCGTGCGTCCAATAATCGGACCAATGCCAGGAAGAATAACGATATCATCCACCGAACGGCCTTCAGCCACCGTACGATCCTTCACGTCTTTATAAAATGCTTTGGCATCTTCGATATTGTCATGGCCTGTGAATACCGCATCTGCTGCTTTGCCAGCCAGCTTCTTGCCGCTCTCAGAAGAGCCCGCTTGAAAAATAACCGGATGACCTTGCTTCGAGCGAGCAATATTAAGCGGACCTTGAACGGAGAAATACTCGCCTTTATGATCTAGACGGTGCAGCTTAGACGGATCAAAGAACACACCTGACTCTTTGTCTCTGACGAAAGCATCGTCCTCCCAAGAATCCCACAAACCGCGTGTCACTTCCAAATACTCTTCGGCAATTTTGTAGCGCTCATCATGTGTCGGATGATCCGTTTTGCTGAAATTGCTTGCCGAGCCCTCAAGCGGAGATGTAACAACATTCCATCCAGCACGACCGCCGCTAATATGATCTAAAGAGCCAAATTGTCTTGCAACCGTAAACGGCTCACTATATGAGCTCGATAATGTGCCAACCAATCCAATTTTGGACGTAACAGCTGCCAGCGCGGACAATATCGTAATCGGCTCAAAGCGGTTTAAAAAATGCGGAATCGATTTTTCGTTTATATATAGACCGTCAGCGATAAAGACTAGATCAAACTTACCCGCTTCAGCAGTCTGTGCTTGCTCCGTATAAAATTTAAAGTTCACGCTCGCATCAGCCGGCACTTCCGGATGCCGCCATGCCGAGATATTGCCTCCCACACCATGAATCAATGCGCCAAACTTAAGTTGCTTGCGGTTCGCCATAATAAACAGCCTCCTAATAAACATAGTATGATTGATCTTCTGACAGCAAAAGCAGCAGTCCTGCTAAGTTACCTGCAATAACGACGCTTCCTTTAATTGAAGCCGGTAGCTCTTAACGAGCGTTTCCCCATTCATTAAATCCTTATCGAATGCGCGCTCGAAGCCAAGGCGCTCGTACAGCCTTACAGCTGAATCCATCATGTCTGAAGTATGAAGATGCAGCGTCTCCGCTCCCCATTCCTTTGCAAGCTTTGCACTGGCACGGATAAGCTCCGTCGCTACGCCGAAGCCGCGTGCTGTCTGCGATACAGCGAGCAGGCGAATAATCGGTGAATGAATTTGAAGCTCCGGCCGTCCATAGGCCGCTTCAGAGGAATCAAACAAGAACACACTTCCAACGATCTTCCCGCCGAGCACCGCGACTAAACGCGCCTTCGTTGCTGCGCCTTCAACAGATTCCAGTATGCTTTCTTTATATTGATTCCATGCCGCTTCAGGCAGCACTTGCTCATATTGGCCATAAGCATCAATAAGTACTTCCCGTGTAGCATCTAGATCCTCAAGCTCAGCATTACGAATAATGACAGCTGTATCAGACATGCTTCTTCACCTGCTCTCCCTTTATATGATTACAATGGCTATACCTTTTAAAATGGCATCAATCTAATTGCGAGAGTCCAGCTCTCCCTGCTTGATTCGACGAATTTGACCTAAGTGACCTTGCACGTGTTTCACAAATGCCGGTACGATCACAGCTATTGATACGGGCTCACCTTTAAAGTTAATGCCGGTCTTGCTCCATTCTTCCTCGGTCAAACGATTAAACAACAGGCTGTTATATTGAACAAGTGAACGTGCCGCAAGCAAAATATCTTTAGCATCGCCTTCATTTGCCCTTTGGCCAGACACCCAAGCATCCTGTTTAAAGGAAGGCAGCCTTGTCTCGGAGCCAGACAAGATTTCACGAATGCGAAAGGATACGATAATGCTGTGATCAATGAGATGAGCGAGCACCTCGGTCACACTCCATGACTCAGGGGCAGCCTTCCATTTCAGCTGGTGATCCGACAGCCCTTCCAATTCCTGCTCAATTTGATCATATACGTTCACAAATGCATGAATATCGACAATGGGTTCGCTCATTTAAAATCCTCCTCGTGAATAACAAAAGTAAATTGTGTTATGCCCTGCTAAAACGATCAAGCTCAAATAATCGTAAATCGTACCCTGTATTCTTTTTTTGTATTTTGTCAGCCAAAATCTCGCCAACCACGCTCGCAAATTTAAAGCCATGACCGGAAAAACCGCCAGCAAGCAGCACATTATGATGCTCAGGATGAGCATCAATAATGAAATCCTCATCAGGCGTAAACTCGTATTTGCATACTGCCCCCCGCAAAAGCTTGCCGGCCGCATCCGGAACAAAAGCGGCAAGCGCGCGGCGAAGATCCTCTTCGTCTTCTGGATAAGCACCAAATGGAGCAATCGGCTCACCTGGCTGCCACTCCACGCCTGTATCGTGTCTGCCAATTTTAATTCCAGCGCCGCCGATGCTCGGAAAGCCGTAGTAGCCTCCCAGCGCGCCGCCCCAAGTGAAGCCGGGAAATACGCCTGCATCAAAAGCGGGTGAACGCGTTTCAAACCACCCTACTACCTTGCGAACTGCACGAATGGGAAGCTTAACATGCTTCGCGAGCATGCCAAACCATGCGCCGGCGGTAATAATGATTTGCTGTGCGGTATAAGCAGCTTCTTTCGTATGAACGGTGACGCTTGAAGCACTCGCCTGAATATCTGTAACGAAGCTGTTTACCAGAAGCTCTGCTCCGGCTGCTATAGCTTGCTGCTTATAAGCAGCTACACATTTTTCACTGTATAAGTAACCCGCATTCGGCTCGTACATCCCTTGGAAGGAGTCAGCCAATTGAACACCTGGAAAACGCCGATTAATTTCTTCCGCTCGCAGCAGCTCCACTTGAACGCCGTTGGCCATAGCATCGCCTAATCTGCCTTCATAATTGTAAAAGCTCGATTCTGCCATATTGAGCACGCCCGATCGCTCCAGCAGCTTTTCCCCCGTTGCTTTCTCGAGTGCCAGCCACCTCTCATCAGCACGAAGCGCCATCTTCACATAAGTATCGCCGCCATGATAAGCATGCCGGATTAGACGCGGCTCGCCGTGATGGCTTCCCATATTATGCGGCGGATCAAAAGCATCAATGAGTAAAGTCCTTGCTCCGCGGGCTGCGAGCTCATAACCTGCGCTCATCCCCATGGAGCCTGCCCCAACGATGATCACATCATATGATTTCGGAATGTTGTCGTCCTCCCGGCGCATTCTCGCCCGCCAGCTTGCGCAGAGCATCCACAGCAAGGGAAGCAAAAAAAGAAGCAGCAATCGGCAATGCTTTTTCATCTAAATCAAAGGCTGGATGATGCCATTCCTGTGAGCCGGCTGTGCCAAAAAACACAAACACCCCTTCGGTTTCCTTCAAATAAAACGCAAAATCCTCGCCTGCCGGAGAAGGCGTCGGCTTCACCACTGCAAGGCCAAGAGCATTCGCTGTTATCGAAGCTTGATCGGCCCACTTCTGATCATTGACAACTGCTGGCGGCCCTTCCAGCCACTTCACTTTCGCACTCGTTGCAAACGCCGATGCTACACCATTTACGACCTGATCAAAGCGCTCGCGCACTTTCATGCGGACATGCTCTTCAAACGTACGCAGCGTACCGTCAAATACCGCTTTGTCCGAAATAATATTCCAAGCGGTTCCCGCATGAAGCCTTGTCACACTAACAACCGCACTGTCCAGCGCACTTACGCTGCGGCTTACGATCGATTGCAGCGCCGTAATCATATGCGCCGCGGTTACGATCGGATCAAGACCCGCTTCAGGTACTGCGGCATGACTGCCGCGGCCTTCCACTTCAACGACAAAACCATCAGCTGCCGCCATGATTGGCCCGCCTGTAATTCCAATCGTTCCAACTGGGAGATCCGGCTTGTTATGCATGCCGAACACCGCGCTCACGCCTTCCAAAGCTCCGCTTGCAATAAGCCTCTGAGCACCCTTTGCTTTTTCTTCCGCAGGCTGGAACAACAAGCGCACCGTTCCTTGCAGCTCCTGCTCCCGTTCCTTGAGCAAAAGAGCAGTTCCTATAATCGACGCCGTGTGGAAATCATGTCCGCAGGCATGCATTTTACCCGGAATTGTTGAAGCAAATGCAAGACCCGTCTCCTCCTGTATCGGCAGTGCGTCTATATCCGCGCGAACCGCGACAATCGGGCCGCCGTGCAATCCACCAATCTCTGCAATGACACCGGTTTGAAGTCCATAATCAACAACTCGAATGCCCGCCTCCGTTAACCAGCCGCGTATGGAAGCCGTCGTCTCGAACTCCTCATGAGAAAGCTCAGGATGCTGATGCAGCTGCCTTCGAATGGCTATCAACTTCTCCTCTATGAATTCAGCTGAGAAATCGCTCATACCAACTCTCCTTCAAAGGCTTCCTTAAGCAGCTCGAAGGATCGTACACGCTTGGCGAAATCAGGAATAATCGTCGTAAAAATAAACTCATCCACGCCATACTGCTCCCCAATTTCAAGCAGTCGTTTGCGAACCGTCTCCTTGGTGCCGCGGGTAATATCCGCATCCCTTTCCTCTGCTGTAAATGTCTCTCCCGCCTGCCTAGCAAATTCCTTCGCTTGTTCCAGCGTGCCTACGTTTACAGTCTTGCCGCTTGCCAGTGTAACTCTCACATTTTTAAAATGACCTGCCAGCTCATTCGCTTCTTCTTCCGAATCGGATGCTATTACTGACAATGCTAGAATCGCTTTAGGCTCTCCGCCAAACGACCGATTAAATTTATTCCGATACGTATTTATCGCCTTTTGAGCCGTATCTGGATCGTTATTAATGAATAATGCAAAAGCATACGGATAACCCTTCTCCGCAGCCAGCTCCGCGCTTGATAAGCTTGTGCCAAGCAAAAAAATGTCAGCAGGCTGCTTCGGCAGCGGACTTGCAACAAGCCCAGCCAGCGGATGCTCTTCGCCAGTCTTATCATGGAGCAGCTGCTCCAGCTCTGTCAGCTTCTCAGCTAAAGTGTCGACTTCCGCTACGCCCTTCTGCAAAGCTTTCGTAGAACGCGGCAATCCGCCTGGCGCTCGCCCGATGCCCAGCTCAACTCTTCCTGGCGCGAGTGAAGCAAGCACATTAAAATTTTCTGCCACTTTATAAGGGCTGTAATGCTGGAGCATTACGCCGCCTGAACCAATGCGAATGGATGATGTTTGAGCCAGCAAATAAGCAATAAGCACCTCTGGCGAGGACCCCGCCATCCCGGGAGAATCATGATGCTCTGATACCCAGAAGCGCTCGAAACCAAGCGTTTCTGCCAATTGCGCCAGCCTCACGGTATTCGCCAAGGCTTCAGCAGCAGTTTGACCGGGAAAAATAATACTTTGATCCAGAATGCCAATTTTGAGTGACATATTGATTCGCTCCTCTATGTGTTAGATGGAATAGACACCCTCAGGTGTGATCCGTTTCAAAAATTGTTTGGTTCGTTCTTCTTTCGGATTGGTGAAAATATCGTTAGGCCTGCCCTCTTCAACGATCGCTCCGCCGTCCATAAAGACAACATGGCTGGCAACATCCTGCGCAAAGCTCATTTCATGGGTCACGATAATCATCGTAATGCCTTCTTTTGCGATTTTGCGAATTACGCTAAGCACCTCGCCAACCAGCTCTGGATCAAGCGCCGAAGTCGGCTCATCGAACAAAATAACTTCTGGGTTCAGCGCCAGCGCACGAGCGATGCCCACACGCTGCTGTTGTCCGCCAGACAGCTCGCTCGGATAAGCATGCAGCTTATTGCCAAGACCAACCTTTTCAAGCAGCTCCTCGCTTTTTTGCCGCGCCTCTTCCTTCGGGAGCTTCTTAACGATGAGGAGACCTTCCATTACATTTTCAATTGCCGTCTTATGCTTAAATAAATTATATTGCTGGAAAACCATTGCGCTCTTTTGCCGAAGCGCATGAATTCCTTTTTTATCGGGACGTTTGCAATTAACGGTGAAATCACCAATCGAAATTTGACCGTCGCTTGGCTTCTCTAAATAATTGATGCAGCGCAGCAGCGTTGTTTTCCCGGAGCCGCTTGGCCCGAGTATCGCAACGACCTCGCCTTTATTGACTGTAAGATCGATTCCTTTGAGCACTTCATTGCGTCCGAAGCTCTTCCTAATTTGCGTCAGCTTAATCATGAGACACCGCCTCTGTTGTACAGGTTAAAGCGCTTCTCGGCTAACGCGGTCAGTCGCTCGATGAAAAAGGTTAATCCCCAGAAAATAAGAGCTGCGGCAAGGTATGCCTCAAAAAACTTCCAGTTTGTTGAAGCAACGATTTGCGCTTTAGCATTAATGTCAACGACGGACACTGTAAAAGCCAGCGTTGATCCGTGCAGCATGCCAATTACCGAGTTCGATAAGTTAGGCAAGCTGGCAGCAAAGGCTTGGGGCAAAATAATTCGGCGCATCGCTTGCGAGGTCGTCATTCCAATGGAATACGCTGCTTCCATTTGTCCTCGGTTAACCGCAAGCAGTCCCGATCTGACAACCTCAGACATGTATGCGCCAGCCGTAATCGAGAAAGAAATATAAGCGAATCCTATCATGGGAATTGAAACCGAACGGAACGACAAGCCTAACGCCTCAGCTATACCATCAACGATAATCGGCAAACCGAAATAAATAAGCAATAAATGCGTTAGCATAGGAGTTCCGCGGATGACGGTAACATAGGAAACGGCGATAGGATAAAGGACTGGAATCTTATAAAGTCTAATGACGGCTACAGATGTGCCAATGATAAAGCCGCAAAAAACAGAAACGAACGTAATCGCCAAAGCCGTAGGCACCGCGCTCAAAAGCTGAACAAAAGCCGTCCATATGAATGCGAAATCAAGCTTCATTTTCCCTTCCTCCTCTGCCAAAGCCTATTCCGGCTGCAAACCGCCTTGATTTATCTTTTTTGATAAGAGGTTCTTTGTCTTCTACCGCGATGCGGCGCTCGTGCTTCAATAACCTGCGTTCGATCAAATGGAACAGCTTCTCAAGCCCAAAGCTCAAAATAAAGTAGATAATCGCGAGCGAAACATACGTTTCAAGGAAATGCCTCGACATAACAGCCAGTGTTTGTGATTTTCCTGTTAATTCCATAATACCTAACGAAAAGGCGAGTGATGTATCCTTCAAATTTGCGATAACAAGATTAGAGAATACCGGCAATGCAATCGAAACGGCTTGAGGTAGTACAATTCGGGTAAAAGCTTGGAAACCCGTCATTCCTACCGCATAAGCTGCTTCAACCTGGCCCCTATCCACTGCCCCGACAGCCGCGCGAATCATCTCCGCTATATAGGCTCCGCTGTGCAGCGCATAAGTAAGGATGACAAAATATAATGCCGGCACTTTAGCTACATCCAAATGAAAAAGCTTCAAAACCTCAGGCAAGCCGTAATAAAACAGAAATAGCTGAATGAGTATAGGCGTCCCTCTAAAAAAAGATAAATACACCTGTGAAAACCGTCTTAGAACCGGAATCTTATAAAGCTGGGGAAAGGCGACGATAAATCCGACGCCAACCCCAAGTACGATGGAACTCACCACAATAAGAAGAGTGACTTTCAAGGTAGGCAGCAGCTTTATTAGATACTCGAACACGTAGCTGATATCAAAAGGTTCTCCCACCTTAGCCATCTCACCTTTCAATTGGGTTTATTTTTCTTGGGAAGTAAAATCATCGCCCAGCCATTCTGAGCTAAGCTTAGCCAGCGTACCGTCTGCTTTCAGTTCTTTGATTACTACATCAACTGCATCAGAAAGCTTTTGCTGCTCCGGATCGTCCTTGCGGAACATGAACAAGATGTCTGCTTCGCTCAGTGCCGGTCCTACTGCTTTAAGCTCTTTCTTCGGATCAACTAACGATAAAGTAAAGTCAGCAGCGAGGAAGGCATCCACTCGGCCCGAGGTTACTTGCGATACGTTGTCGTTTGCGCCGCCATTTTGATACACAAGCTCAAGCGCGTTTCCGTTTTCCTTGTTGTAATTTTCAAGAATCGTTGCCGCTGCGCTTGTTGCCGTTGTTAGCACTTTTTTACCTTTTAGATCAGCCAACGTTTGAACTGAATTATTGTCCTTGTCAACAATGATCTTGTTTCTCCAGTGCGCATAAGGCTCTTTATTAAAGAGGTACTTCTGTACGCGTTCCGGATTTTGCTCCATCTCATGTGCAATCATGTCAATTTTTTTCGTTTCCAAGCTTAACAGCAGGTTCGTAAATTCAAGCGTTTGAATGTCAAATTCATAATCTGGAAGACGTTTATCAATTTCTCTTACAAGCTCTACATCGAAACCAGTAAGCTTGCCATTCTCATCTATAAAGCAAACTTTAGGGAATTGTGTTCCTGTGCCAACAACAATTTTTGTTACGGATTTGGAAGCCTCTCCGCTTCCTGTTTCCGCACTGCCGCCGGTGTTGTTTTTATTGCTTCCGCAGCCAGCAACTGTAAGGGCAAGGACGAGTGCAATCGATAAAACGAATCGTTTTTTCATTTTCTTTTCCCCCTAAATGTTTAAATCCTTATAATTCCTACCTGTTAAGTAAGGATTATGTTGAATTCACTTTACCACCGGACTGCCAGCTTCGTCAATCCTCTAGCTTATAGAGATCTTCTATAAGAAAATTGAATAATCCAATGATGCTTTTATCAACAAAAAACGTCCGCTGCTTCAGTAGGAGCAGCGGACGAATGTGATTAAGTGCACTTTTCATATCGGCTTAACTGTAATTATGAATGTACCATACCCATCGCTTTTCGAATAATAGAGTTTTTGTATTACAGATTTATATTTGCTGATAAGCTTAGCTCCGCATCTGCTAATTGCTTGCCTATTTCGGTAATGGCATGTACAAATTCCAAATGCTCTCCATGATGCGAAATGAGGTTCGTCTGTAAAAAAATGCCTTCCGTCTCGGGGACGCGTATCGGATAAAGCTTCCCATCCTGCAGCTCCTGCTGGGCGCATAAGCCTGGAAGAAACGCGATGCCTGCTTTCTGAATGACAAGCTTTTTGGCCATCTCAGAATTATCCGTCTGAATTTGAATGTTGGGCGGCAGCTCCAAATTCTCGAATATACGATGAATGCGAAGCCAATCCAATGAGCCGCATTCAAAAAAAACGAGCGGCTGCTCAGCGATCGCCTCAACCGTCAGCTTATCCGTTGTTAAGAACGGATGCCCATGATACACATGCAGCCGTATTGGATCTTCATAGAACTTGGTCGACTGCAGGTTAGGATGATTCACCTTGCGAACAAAGCCAATATCCACTTCCTTGCTCAGCACTTTATTCACAATCTCATCCGTGGTGCTTGTGACGATTTTATAGTGAGTGTGTGGGAATTTCTTCTTTAAGCGAGGTAATAAGTCAGGAATAATATAATTGGAGACAGACACGGTACAGCCAATTCGGAACTCGTTCGGCAAAGACTTCTTCTGATTAATATGCTGCTTGCCCTTCTGATAGATGAGCAGCAGCTGCTGGGCATAAGGGAGAAATCGTTTACCGTCTTCCGTTATTTGAATCTGTTTGCCATTTCGATCGAACAGCTTGCAGTCGAGCTCCTGCTCAAGGGACTTAATTCTTGCTGTTACAGAAGGCTGAGACAAATACAACGCGTCAGCTGCTTTATTAAAGCTTCCACAATGGATGACATAGACGAATGCTTCTATATTCTCAATGTTGATTTGACACACCTCCACTTACTTAAATCCAACTAAACCAATACGAATATATATAATTAAAGTAACAAACTAAGGAGTTCATGTCAATCGACCAAAAAAAACGGGTTGCCCCAAAAGTAGATACCTACTTGTGGAGCAACCCTTATTCTTTACATTCGTTCCGCTCTAACGAGGGATTGTATTGTTGTCCGCATACCCGCTATCGCTGCGGTTGCCTTTCTTAAATAATTTGCGCAGATAAGGAAGGGCAAAGTAATCAATACCGAATTTACCTGCGTTCGTGCCAGCGATGAATACGATAATTCCGATTAGCAGCATCCAAGGGTTAGTCGATACCGTACCTGCAAACATAAACATGAAGTTCATTAATAATCCGAAAAATGCTGCAGCTGTCGTAAGTGCGCCAACGATAAGTCCAAGCCCTACCAAACATTCACCAACGGGAATGAGGAAGTTAATGATGCCTGCATTCGGAAGAGCAACATGTTCTAGAAATGCAGTGAACGTCGGATAAACTAATTCGTTTGTCGCTTTATCCATTACTGGGTTGCCAATAGCTCCTTTTAAAAATCCGCTGGCATCAAATCCGCCCAGCTTATGCCATCCAGCGCTCAGCCATTGCCATCCCAAATACACCCGCAGCACAAGCATTAAGCCCGCTGCATATTTGTTTTCGCTTAGCCATTTGGTTACCATGACGATCAGCTCCTCTTATTTTTGTCTAAACCGAGATCGTTTCAATCAGTTCCTTCAGTTTGTTCGCCGAACGGTGCAGCAGCGCTTTTTCTTCCTCTGTAATCGGAATGTCCAGCACCTCTCTTACTCCATTGCGATCAACGACGCACGGAACACCCATGTATACATCCGATATGCCGTGGTAGTTTTCAACTAACGTGGATACATTGAGTACAGCCGACTCATTGGACAATATCGCAGTTACAATACGATCCAGTGCTAACGCAATAGCGTAATAAGTGGCACCTTTCGCTTCTATGATTTCGTAGGCCGCATCTCTCGTATGCGTAAAGATGTCTGACTTTTCTTCCTCGCTAAGCGAGATGGACGAACCAGCTACGTTTGCGAGGCTCCATAATGGAAGCTCGGAATCCCCATGCTCCCCAATGATATGGGCATGTACGCTGCGCGGGTCAAGCTGCAATCGCTCGCCGATTAGATAGCGGAAACGAGCACTATCGAGCAATGTGCCTGAACCGATTACACGGTGAGTTGGCCAGCCCGACTTTTTCTGGCAGAAGTAACTCATAATATCTACCGGATTCGTAGCGATTAATAGAATGCCGTCATCATTGTATTTCAATACTTCGGATACGATGCTTTCATAGATGGCAATGTTGCGCTTTAATAGATTCAGCCTTGGCTCCCCAGGCTTCTGTGCTGCTCCAGCTGTAATGATGACGATATCCGCATCCTTACAGTCCTCGTAAGTTCCTGCCCATACTTTAGTCTGACCAAGGAATGGCATCCCGTGATTCATATCAAGCGCATCCCCAACTGCTTTGCCTGCATTCGCATCTATTAACACAAGCTCATCCATCCGGCTGCGAAGCAGCAGCGTATAGGCTGTTGTGGATCCTACTGCTCCTACACCAATAACGACAACTTTTGATTTTTTCATTGTTATTCCACCTCTTCAAATGGTTTGTTTACGAAATAATACATAACGCCCATAAGGACGGAGCCACCAATTAAATTACCTAGTGTTACAGGTACAAGATTATGAATCATGCCTTCTAGTGAAATGGTTCCCGGATGATTCAGCACAAGCGCAATGGCGAAGGTGCAAAGATTAG
Source organism: Pristimantibacillus sp. Z349TD_6 (assembly GCF_056173205.1). Taxonomy (NCBI): domain Bacteria; kingdom Bacillati; phylum Bacillota; class Bacilli; order Caryophanales; family Paenibacillaceae; genus Pristimantibacillus (SeqCode); species Pristimantibacillus sp. Z349TD_6. The sequence continues at coordinate 6,429,614 of NZ_CM149662.1, forward strand.
CGATGCTGTGCTCGTAGCCTGAAATAAAGAAGCAGAATACGAATAGCATCATAGCGAACAACTTTGGCCCATCTCCGCGCAGTGACATCGGAACAAAAAATGCTAAGCAGACCAGCCAGTTACACAATACACCCCGGAAAAACAATTCCCATACCGGTGCGTGAAGCTTCTTCTCTACGACACTGAGTAAAAATCCATTAACGGACGCATCGCTGAACAATCCGGTTGCCCATATGAGAAGGGCGAAAGCAACTGCACCAAGAAAGTTGCCTGCGTAGCTTGCACACCATAGCTTTACAACGTTTAGCCAGCGCATTTTGCCCCTAAGAGCTGCAAAGGTGAAATAGAAGGTGTTTCCTGTAAAAAGATCTCCTCCGCCATAGGCGATTAGAATGATTGCTGCTCCAAACGTTATCGCCGCCATTGGATAGGTTAGCGGACTATGTGACTCATAGAAAAAGCTGCCTGTCTTAAACGCTACGATTACGCCAAATCCGATAAACATACTCGCTAACATGGCTCGCAATATATATCTCAGCTTGCTTGTCAAAAACACCTTTTGCTTCTTCAAAGCAAGCTGTTCAACCCTTCTCAAAGGAGCATGCTCCATATGAAATCCTCCTAATGTGTGGTGTTAATCGTTTATGCTGTGCTCGCTTTCGTTTGCTACACCTTTAGTTTAGGGGATTCTCTTCCATTTGTATGTCGGGGAACTCCCTGAACTATAGCTAAGGGTTTCTATGCGAAAGCTGCTTAGCAAATAGGGAGGTTCCCCGATGTGGCCTCCATGATCATTCTTTTATAATAGAAATAAGTGATCGGTAAATGAGAGGATGGCGGTAAACAAAATGGACATACAAGCATCTATAAATGAGGATAACAAGGAGAATACAGAAAACGGAGCACCACATGATAAAGACAAGGCAGCTGGTCATCGTCATAACGGCAAATGCTGCAATTGCTCAAAAAGCTCATGCCAGGACAAAACTAAAGCAGAATCGCATCATGATAAGTAACAAATAAGCGCCAACACGCAAAAAAGGAGCAGCTCCTTAAGGTTTATGACCTATGGAGCTGCTCCTTTTTTGTTGTCCTGCTATGCCATGTGGTTATTCCACAACCATTTTAATTTCTTCATACTTCTCGTCAAAAGAAATGCGAAGCGTCTTATTATCCAAATACCACAGATTATCATCTTCTATAAAATAGGTAATACCTTCTACGACATCACGAAGTCCCGCTGTCTTGGGCTCATCCTTCATAATGCCAAGTGAAAGTCCTGGATGAACGCTGCCGCAGCCGCCCAGGCGAACGTAAATACGAATCGCTTCACCATCGGAAAGACCCATTTCTTTTTTGTACCAGCGAGCTGCTGGTTGTTCCACTATTAAATTCATCTTAGGTCAGCTCCTTCCGCTACATGCTCTACTCCATCATCACGAAATCGCTTAGCGGTGTCAACCCTTACGTACCAAACCATCATCAAAAAAAGCCGATCACTTTCGTATAAGAAGGAAAGGGTTATATAATCCCATACTTTTTGAGCGCAAACTCAATTCCGTCCTCGCTCGACTTTTTGGTAACAAAATCAGCTGCTTCTTTTAGCCGTTCACTCCCATTGCCCATTGCAATGCCTAGCCCTACAAATTCGAGCATATCTATGTCGTTCTCGCCATCGCCAAAGGCAACCGCTTCTGATTTATCAAGGTTAAAATACTGCAAAACCTTGATGATCGCCAGCGACTTGGATACCTCCTCCTGCAATACATTGAGGACAAAAGGATGCCATCTTCTAAAGGTTAAATGAGGAAACTGCTCCCTGTATTTCTGGGCTGTTTCTTCATCAGCAAACAAGCACATTAAATAAACCTCTTGTTCATAAATCAAAGGATTTGCCGCTGGGTAATGAAGCAAGGATTAATTTCATCGCACATGGATAACGGCCTGCCTGTTGCAGCAACGACCTTGATTCCTTTGTCAATTAGCGCCTTTATCGCTTTTTTTGTTTGATTTGAAATGCTGCCATCCTCATGGTGCGTAATCGTTCCATCTACATCGAAAAAAACAATTTTGTAATCCATAAGCATCTCTCCCTTGCTTTACTTTACCTTTGCAATTGAGATCTAGCAATAAATTACATCATAAAAAGACTGCCAACTGGCAGTCCCTAATCTAATCTTTTATGTTTATTTTTGTGGCTCCGAGCCGCCAGCATCCATCTCCAGCTTAATTTCCTCAGGCAATTTTTTCGAAGCGCTGGGCACTTGTCTCGTTTTTGCATTAACGTCTTCCGAAGAGCAAATAACGATGCTAACCTGTCCTCCCTGCGCATAAGCACGAATGAGTATAGGCTGATCATATTTATTTTGAAACACAAAGTCCGGCCCATACCAGCTTACCGTCGCATCACGTCCTGGAGGAACATATTTGACATGCCGGCTGTGTGAGTAGCGCTCAACAATTTTGAGTCCTGCCCGGTCCACCGCATTAAAGAGGGTAGATGAAATTTGACAAATACCGCCGCCGACGTCTTCCGAAACTTCTCCCCTCACAATGACTGGAGCACGCAAATACCCTTTTTCCCTTGTCCGCATGCCAACAACCTCATTAAAAGAAAACCGTTCATCCGGGAAAACGACATGGTTATTAATTGCTTTCGCAGCTAATTCAACATTATGAGAACGGTTTTTGTTGCGTGAGTTGTAGTATGTAGCATAGAGTCCAATTTTTTTGGTCTTGATGTTCGAGAGCAGCTCGCTGTCTACTTTCGGATAAGTCGTTAGCATAGGAGCCTCAAGCTTTAATAATTCCCCTTCATAAATAAAGCTGTAAAACAGCTCCTCGAACGCTTTACGATTAAGCTTACTTCCTGTCTGCTCGGACATGATTCTCCCCGCTCCATCCAGCGCTGCGTTAATAGGAGGCTTCTGCACTCGTTTATCAAGCTCATCCATAAATTTATCAAGCTTCTCTTGATTAACGAGCGGAATGCCAGTCATCGAATCGCTATACTGTGCACGTTTCATTTCCGAAATCGCATGGCCTTCATGCTCGATAACTAAAGAATCAGAATATGCTCCTTGCTGGAACAAAAACAATATGGCCAGAATCCAAGGCAATCCCATTGTCGTTAATCACCCCTATACGGTAGTATCCGTGCTAGTATGAATCATTTTAGGCAGAAGCATGCATACGCGGTGACCACATAATTAACGGGAAATTGGCTGAATATAAAGATAACGACAATTGGGATTGGAGGAGGACAACTTATGACCCGGATCTGGAGACAAGCAGCTGTTGTTATATTCGTTCTTATATCGCTGTTAACCTTACAAGCCAACGATGCCGCTGCGCAGACGATGATGTTGAAGCCCAAAAAATCAAATGAGCAGCAGCAACTTATAATGATTATGACTGTCCGCTCTGGTCAACAATCCTCATTTATGAGCGAGCTGCAAATTGAAAGCCAAGAAATGGATGCCGCTTTGCGTCAATCCAAGCATGTTCCTGAAGCAGAAATAGACTATTACTCCGATATAGACATCGCACTAAAGTCTGCTGAAACGGTACATTATCGCTTGGATCGCTCTGGACAGCTCTGGAACGAAGCAAAAGCAGAAAAAATAATTTTGCCTGACAAGCTAGCTAAGAAGCTGGTTCGATTAGCCGAGGGTTTGCGGACACAGCATTACGGGAAATTGTTGACATGGCAGCAAGCAACGGAGCTTTTGCCTAAAAAAAGCATGTTTTCCGTGACGGAGCTGGAGACGGGATTAACCTTCCATGTACAGCGGCGCGCTGGCAGCGATCATGCAGATGTTCAGCCGTTAACGAAAGAGGATTCCCGTGTTATGAAGCAAATTTATAATGACAAATGGAGCTGGAAAAGAAAAGCCATACTCGTCCACTCCGGCGACACCTGGATCGCTGCTTCTATGAATGGCATGCCGCATGGCGGTGACGGCATTCCGGAGAATGGCTTCTCTGGTCACTTTTGCATTCACTTTCTAGGCAGCTCCACCCATAAATCAGATACACCAGACCCCGCGCACCAAATGATGGTACATAAGGCTGCTGGTCAAATCAAACCTTATTTTGAATCTGTTCAGCCAAGCGTTCTAGCTAGAAGCTTCGTTGAAGCGATGTATCATCAAGACCATGAATTGTTGCTTCCGCTCGCCAAAGAAATGCCAAAGGAAAAGCTCGCTTCCATCTTACATGTTATGGAGTCACTCGTTTCCATACGAGAGCAAATCCCGCCAAAATCCAAAGGCCAGATCCACACCGATGAGCTTGGTGATGCTTTAACGACCCAAATAAGATTACCTGTATCCATCCATCAGCTGAATAAGCCTCGCCGAAGCAGCGTCTATACCTTTATGTTCAAACGAGAAACCTCTAAGTCCCCGTGGCATATTCAAGATATTATTGAATAAAAAAATCCCTATAGCTGCGGAATCCGAATCACTCGGCTTTCCTTCGCTATAGGGATTTGTTCAGTTGAAATATTTTATTCGAGCATGCTCATCATCGAGTAAATGACTTTTGCTGCCTGTGCTCTTGTACTCCATCCATTTGGCATAAATGTATTACCCGACATGCCGTTCAGAATGCCTGTCGACTGCATTTCCTGAACAGCCTTGACTGCATAATCGGCAATCTCCTTCTGATCGGTGAAAGCAATCGCGCTTCCACTCACAAGCTTCAAGCCAGCCGCCTCAGCTGCACGGTGGGCCATAACGGCCATATCCTGCCGTGAGATAAGCTCGTTGACGCCAAAGGTTCCGTCAGACTTGCCTTTTATTATGCCAAGCTTCTCAGCTGCGGCAATTGTGCTGGCGTACCATGCGCCTGCTTTCACGTCGCTAAAGCTGCTTACGCCTTCGCTGTCTTCTAGCTCTAATGCTAGCATCAGCATTTTCACAAATGCTCCTCGTGTCACCTCGCCATTTGGCTGGAAGCTGCTATCTCCATAGCCATTAACAATGCTGCGCGCTGCCAATGCTTCAATCGGATCGATTGCCCATAAAGCTTGATTCAGATCCGTGAATGCAGATGCCGCATATAGGCTAGAATAATAGCTGAAATGATTCGTATTGAAGGTGATCGTCCCTGTTTTTGCATCATACTTTCCATTGCGAACGATTTTGAATTTGCCATCGTCTGCGATATAATAAACGACCACATTGCCCGGCTTCTCACCTGGCTTAAGCACATAAGGAACACTTATCTCAAGTGCATGCTTGCCGCCCGCGAATTCACTAATTTTCTTATCGCCTACATATAGATTGAAATCATAGACGGCTGCATCGCCAACTTTCTCTCGAATAGTCTCGGAGAGACCAGAAGCATCCATCCTATCGATTGATAGTTTAAGCGTTTCTGTACCTGCGCCAAGCGCACCCTTAAGTGCTTTGTTCGAAAGGGTTACTTTTGCCGAGCCCGTATCAATGGTTAAAGATAATTCATCCTTCGTATTCAAGCCCGCAAACGCACCGCCACGAATGCTGATCTCTACTGATTTGGCAGACCCTACCGCATTCACCTTAATGGCGAGCGATTTCGTTGCTGCTTCGATCGCTTTTTGGAGATCTGCAGCTTCTACCACCGCTGTCGCTTTTCCGTTCACTGTCACTGCTTCAACCGTTACTTGATTGCCAGCAGGTGCTGGAGTTGGCGCTGTACCACCAGGCGGTGAATCCGGTGTTGGACTTGGAGTTGGTGTCGGTGATGGACTTGGTGAAACGACTGGATTCGCAAGCAGGGTAATTACTTTCTCCCCTTTTACACCCGATCCATCCGCAGCCGTCGCTACGACGGTTACCTTTCCTTCCGCTGTCGCATGTAGCAGGCCATCTGTTCCGATTGCTGCCAGAGTAGTAGTGCTGCTATCCTCATTCACAACTGACCAAACAACATTTTTGTTAGCCGCAGTATCCATATGAACCTCTGCATTCATCTGGAGCGTGCTGCCCACCTTAACAGAATCGGCTTGCCCTGCCGCTGTTACCGTTATCGAAGTAACTAGCGCTTGAATATATTGAATACTTGGAGCTGCTGGCATCGCCATTCCGTCTCCTAAATAGAAGCTTGGATGCGGCGGCTGGTTATAAGCAACATTTTGCCAAGCTACTCCTAAACGATAGTTCGGATCATGCATCAGCGTGCGAATGCGATATTCAGTTTCATCCACAGTAGAGTAGATTCTAAATTCGCTGCTGTCTTCTGAACGCCACATGATCTCCTCGCGCCAGTCGCCGAACAAATCAGCCTGCAAGCTAGAGTTCGCTTTCGTCGAGTTATTTGTAGCGGAGCCAACTGCGGTCAATAAATTAACCGTTTTTGCATTCATATAATCCCACTTATCGATGCGATTATAATCCTGCAGCTCGCGCAGCAGATCGCCATCCCACCATACGCCAAAGTTTGTCGAGCTTGGGATGCTCGTCGTTATTTTCTCGCCTTTGGCGCTATACAAGCCTGTAACCGGGATATGCTCGCTACTTACAATATTGGCGCTCCACATCTCTTCACCCAAATATCTTGGATCGAGATCCGCTGACATCCCGCGGCCCGTATCTACGCCGGTATGAATACCCCAAATAATTTCGCCTGTACGCGCATCCTTCAAATCCATCCCATATGGGGAGTCGCTATGCTCTTGTACAGCGAATATTTCCAGTCCCGGACGTTCAGGGTCGAGGTCGCCAAAGTGCATCGCATCACCATGACCAAGTCCCGTATTGTAGAGCGGCTTGCCATCGTCATCAATACCCATCGCGCCAAAATGAATCTCGTCTTTGCCGTCGCCGTCCGAATCGCCTATCGATAAATTGTGATTCCCTTGGCCTGCAAAGGAGCCGTTTCCTTCATCGTTAGAGTCAAATACCCACCGCTTCGTCAGCTGACCATTGCGATAGTCATAAGCAGCAAGCACCGTACGCGTATAATACCCTCTGCTAAAAACCAAGCTCGGCTTCTCGCCGTCAAGATACGCGACCGCTGCTAGAAAACGGTCTACCCGATTGCCGTAAGCATCTCCCCACGCTGCAACATCACCGCGAGGCGGATCATATTCTGTTGTGGCAAGCGCTTTTCCAGTTGAGCCTTCGAATACGGTTAAATATTCATTGCCTAACAAAACATATCCGGTACTGTTGCGATAATCCTTGCTAGGATCACCGATGGCTTTGCCCGTTCCGTCAATCGTACCATCCGCTGTCTTGAACGTTACTTCCGCACGTCCATCACCATCCAAGTCATAAACCATAAACTGCGTATAATGCGCTCCTGCTCGAATATTTGGTCCGAGATTAATGCGCCATAGCCGCGTGCCGTCAAGCTTATAAGCGTCCATATATACAATGCCTGTGTAACCGGCTTGGGAATTGTCTTTGCTGTTGGATGGCGACCATAACATGACAATCTCATATTTACCGTCACCGTCCAGATCCCCTACGCTAGCGTCACCCGCTGAATACGTGTACGGCTGTCCGTCCTTCGTATAATCATCAGCTGGCTTCTGCAGCGGCACTGATTTGTACTGCTTTTGCCAAACGCCGAAGCTGCTGGTCGCCGCCTGCTCAACACCGCTCAGCACCGATGTAATATGGTACGAGGATGTGTCTGTACCCGCCGTATCCACATAGTTCGTGCTCTTCGTGATTAGCTCATCGTTAAGCTTGACGCCGTCACGATAAACATTGAAGCCGATTGACTCTGGATCAAGTCCTAACATACGCCATCCCAAATAGTTGCCGTTCTCCGTCTTAATGGCGACAGGCGAACGATCCAGATACTCCATTGCACGAACTAGCGTTGTAATTGCCTGTGTCTCCAAAGCATCCGACAGCTCAGAAATACCGCCCTCATTGACAGAGGCCACTTTATAGTAATAAGGAATCGTCGTCAAAACGGTGGTGTCGGTATAAGCTGCCGTAGAAGACTTTCCAATCAACGTATAAGGGCCATTCGCTTCTTTGGCGCGATATACATTGTACATTCTTGCCTGTGGAACGGCATCCCAAGTGAAGCTGATATCGTTTTTGTGAATGGAAGCAAGCGCAAGGCCTGTTGGAATCGCTGCTTTCTCCACATTCGGATCAATCATGGACACCTGTAGGAAATTAGAGGTCACTGACTCGAATCCGGTATTGTCTATTGCCGACACCGAATATACGTATTCTAGGCCAACATCCGCGCTTGTATCAATAAACGTTGGTTGCGTCGTCACGCCTAGCAGCTCGGCGCTGCTTGCGACAGTAGCCTTGCGATAAACATGATATTTTACAGCATCTGCTACTCCCGTCCATGAAAGCTCCGCCTTAATTGGATTGCTGCTCAAATCAAGATCGTTTAGCTCTAGCTTCGTAGGCGCTAGAAGCAGCGGCGTTATTTCGACCCCATTCAAATGAGCAGTCTGACCGCTGAGGATCATGTTCAGCTGTCCGTCCTTAACGGCAATCATGTTGAACACCCGTTCAGCAATATTTTCCTTGCCCGATGATACCGTGCCATAATCCTTATTTTCAATATTAATATTCGTTTTCGTTGACCCGATCCAGTCCCCCGTATAGGTTTTGACTGAGTAATAACCGTTTGGCAGGTCGACTTTGAATTCATAGCTATTGCCAAAATAAGCAACAAAGTCTCGTCTGAGCGCATCCGTACCCGCTCCGCGGTCGCGATCTATCATACCTGTACTGTCTGTTATGCCATACCCGCGTTCAGCGGTGTAGATCGTATTGCGAGTAACCTCGGTATATCCGGCCTCAACTACACCGCCAATCGTTCCGAAATCATATTTGTACAATGCCGATTTCGTTTGAATAAAGATGGGATCGGATGGCGCAGACTCTCCTTTGCCATTCACTGCTGTCACATAAACATGATAGCTGTTCCCTTCAACTAGGCCGCCCATATTCAGCGTCGGAAGTGTAGAGGTACCAATCATGGCATACGCGCTATCCTGCTCTGAGGAAAGCTTGCGATAGATTTTATAAATGTCTGCCGTTGCTGTTTTGTCCCATTTGAGCAATGCTCCTGCATTGCTTATGCTTCCAGCGATAAGGCTGGTCGGCTTAGCTGGGACGTTTGCTGGCAATTCAATTTCTTTTACGGATTGAGCCAGAGGCAAATCCAGCTGCTTAATCGCTGCCGAGAGCATACGCGCAAGCTGGATGGCGCCATATTCTTGGAAATGCGTATCATCAGCGGAGCCATTCGGGAATGCTCCGTATACACCAGCTGGCGTATGAAGGAACACCGATAACGTTGCTGCTGGACCGATTGAATCATAATACGCAATACTCAGCGTGCTCAAATCGACCACATTAACGTCAAGCTCCTGCCCAACTTCCTTCATCGCTTGCACGTATTCTGGGAAGCTGACGTTAAACTTTCCAGTCTCGGCGTTGAAGCTGCGCCTGCCCATCGGTGTCACAAGAATTGGCGTTGCTCCGCGCTGCTTCGCGCCGTTTACATACGTTTTCAAATAGTTTTTGTAATCAGCTGGAGATGCATAACGATCCGGTACGCTAATCGTTGCATCATTATGACCAAATTGCACGAGGAAATAATCGCCCGGCTTAATAGCTCTCAGCACCTCGTCCAAGCGGCCTTCGGATATAAAGTTTTTGGTGCTACGACCGCCGATTGCATGATTTTTGAAAATAACATTTTCAGAGAAAAAGCTTGGAATCATTTGTCCCCAGCCCGCTTGTGGAAGCCAGTACGGATCGTACGTTTGTACTGTAGAGTCACCTGCTAGATAAATAGTAGGCAGCTCGCCTGGTGTACGCTCCGCTTTTTTCGTAATGACGAGCGCGTTGATTTTTGGAGCAGTCCCCGTAAACTCGAAGTTCAGCTGCCCGTCTACGAGCGCAATATCAAAGTTCATTTCAAGAAATTGACCTGCTGGCCTAACCGCATTGCCGTCCAGTCGTTTTACCTTTTCAATGTTCTCGACCGTAATTGAAATATCCGTTACGTCATTCAGATCCCCAGCAATAAGAGACACGGTGTAATCTGCATTCGGCAGATCCACAATAAAGGATGTGTCTTTTATGATGCTGAAATCCGAGCGCAGCGCATCCGCTGTGCCGCTGTCGACGAAGCTTACCTTTGCCGGATCGCCAAATCCGTATTTTCGCTCCGCGGAATAAGCAACAGCAGAGGAAACGGAAACATAACCATCGGCTGTAGAACCTTTTCCAAAATCAAAACGTTTCACGACTCCATCCGGCAAGACGACCGGCGGCACATAAACGGTGCTTGCCGCGTAAGCCGAGAAGTCCGACGTGACTTGTCCATTCCGTGCTTTTATTTTGTAATATTGTACGATAGCGGTATTCGCTGTTTGATCGATATAAGACAATGCTGCTGATTGGCCAATCTCAGCATACGTCCCATCCACTGCATCCGAACGATATACCACATAGTCCGCCGCTCCGGCAGAAGCGCCCCAAGCAAGCCGAGTAGAGGCGGCATTCACTTCGGTAACTGCTAGATTGGTGGGAACAACAGGAGACTGCGGCATCGGAATCGAGGCAGCCTCGCTAGCAGTGCTTAAAGGCGATTGCTGGCCAAAGGCATTGACGGACGAAACATAATACGTATAGCTATCCCCAACACTTACATTAGCATCGGAATAGCTCGTTTCTTTGATTTGCTCAGCAATCGGCGCACTTGGCTCACTGCCGCCAGTTGTACGATATACATGGTAGTAAACCGCATCCGTAACAGCTGTCCATTTCATTGAAACTCCGCTTGCGCTTATACTCGTCAGCATGAGTCCTTCTGGCGCAGAAGGAAGTACTTGCTCGATGATGACAGCGTTCAAAACACTGAATGTTCCATCGCCTGTCAGTTGAATATTTAGTTGTCCATCTGCGACTGAAGCATGATAAACCTTGCTCTCTACAGCTCTGCGAGAGTTGATAGATTCCCCGGCTACATCCTCAATCGTTACCTTCGTTTTGTAGGTAGAAGTCGTTTGAAGAAGATCACCGGAATAAAGCGTGACCTTATAGTTGCCATTAGGTATGTCCGCTTTGAATACAAAAGGAACATTGGTTCCTCCCAAAACAAAATCGTTAATTACGTTATCCGGTGATTCTGCCCCTCGAAAACGAGAAGCAAGATTCATATCCAAACCATAGCCCTTCTCAGGTGTATAAAGCGTCGTTCCAGTAATTCCGATATAACCATCCGCAACAGGACCGCCTGTACTTCCAGCAGGTGCTGGCGCTGAACCAAAATCAAACTTCCACATCTGCGGCTGTGCAGTTTGCGCGGCCTCTGCTTGCTCATTTGTAAATCCTGCAAAAACCGTGCAGAAAACCATAACTACTGCCAACACTAACGACATGCTCCGTTTCAATCGCTTACTCATTCAGCATTTGTTCCCCTTTCATAAATGGGCTAAAATAAGCTGTAAACGTTTCTAGCAATCACGCAAAATTTTTTGCAAGAAATATTTACCTCTTAATAGTACTCTTATAAAGAATGCGCTTTCATTAGAAAAAACCATAATGATTGTTCAAATATCCGTGTATTTAGGCAGCTTTTGCAAATACGACAGACTTCGGCGGCGGCATACAGGGCTGTTGATTAGTGAAGGTGACTGTAAGCAAGTCGGTGTTCTAAAAGCTTTAAAGTTATGTTAGTTTGGTAGCTGTAGGTACATATATGCGCTTATAGAGTTAGGTGGGCCGTTGGAGTGGGGATTTATGGTGGCTATTAGAACGTATATGTTCTTAGAGCCTTGAAGTATCATGAGTTTGGTGGTTATAAGCACATAGATGTGCTTATGGAGTCAATTCGGAGTCGGAGCGGGACTTTTGGCGGCTGTAAGGTTGCTTACAACAAGCTAGTGTTCTGATTTGTACATGCAATTGGAAAACATGATATAATTATGTGTGCATTTACCTTGCAAGCAATATGATCATTTTAAATAGACATTGTGACGTTGGAGAGGGGGATATTGATGTTTGCGAAGCGCCTTAAACAGCTGCGTAAATCGAGGAAATTAACGATGCAGGAAGTTGCTGATTATTTAGGAGTTGCGAAAAGCACCTATGCAGGTTATGAATCCGGCTATCGACAGCCGACTCTTGAATCCATTCAAACCATTTCACGCAAGCTGCGCACTTCCGCTGATTATCTTCTTGGGCTTACTGATTATCCTGAGCCGCCAATCGAGCTTAATCATAATGCGAAGGAATATTTGAATTATGATCAGCTGCACTGGGATGGGGTTCCTTTGGAAAAGGACGACCTGGATTTAATTCGCAACTTGCTCGAACGTGTACTCCGCGATCGCACCTTGCCAAAGGATGAATGATCTATCCACTATATCTATATTTGATTAAAATAAGGAACTCCAAACGTTCTTAGCTTCAACCGCCCATCAATTGCAGCAGCTTCGCCTCGAATTGCCCTTCAAGCTGCAGCATGAGATCGCTGAACGTTTGCTCCCACTTATCCGTAATTTCTGCCTCTACATTATCCTTTTCTGCTTGTGCAATAATTCCTTGCATTTTTGTACTGCATGTCGCTTCCACCTTCGAAAGCCCGTCCATCCATTTCTGGCTTAACTCCTGAAACGCGTAAGGATCAGACATATCCAATTGTGCAACACTTGATTCCGCCCCTGCCAATACATCATTCATATCCTGCGTACACTTAGCTTGAATCTGAACAATCTGCTGCTCATACTTTTCTGTTGACGTAATTGGAGCTTCCGTTTCCGGCACATTTGGCTGATCAGGCGAAGGCGTTGGCTTTGGTTTTGTCGTTGGCGTTGACGTTGAACCATCATTCGGCTTCGTCTCTGTCCCTTTGTTCGGTTTAGATGTACTTGATGGCTTCGTCGTCTGAACGGGCAAAGGATTTTCATTTTCCCCAGCCGGCTTATCCGCCTCTTTCTCCGGCAGTACAGCTTCCCCTCCACTTCCAGCAGGCTTACCCGCTACCTGTTCCACTGGTTTGCCGGTTTTGTCAGTTGTTGGCGGTACGCCATCTACAGTTGGACTCGTTTTCTCAGGCGCTGTCCCATACAGTTCTTCCTCACTCAGCTGTGCTTGCTCGTTTAATGCTGCGCCATTCGCATTCACAATAAGTGATTGTTGTGAGGATTCATTCCAATAGAGACCGCCCCACACAAATAACAGAATAAGCGTTAATGAGCCTAAAATAATATTAATCGTATCCGGTCTCTGAAGCCGCGGACGCCGTTTCTTCCTTGCATGATGCTTACTCATATTATGCTCATACCACCTTCCGTTTTGAATAGAAAGCAGCCAGTCTCCTTTCTCTTAGGCGAGAAGGAAGACTGGCTGCTTTTTGTTAAGATCGCATGATTTCCGTAATAATAGTAGTAAGCAATTTGTTGACCTTGCTTTTCGTTTCATTTATCGCCTTATTTTTCAGCGCATTCGTTGTTTTTACTTTATTGATCTCATCAACAGCTACATTTCTAGCCTGTACAACATCCATGATCAGTTGTGCCTTCTGCTCATCGTTAGTCGCTGCTTTCAGCTTTTTCTTAACCTCGTTCAGCTTGCTATCCAATTCTTCAGCTATTCTCTTAAACTCTGCCTTAGGATCAATTTCGACATCTTCATTAACGAGCGTCACTTCTTGCTGGAAAATCACTTTAGCAGAGCCGCCGTATGGATTCACTAACGTCGCTTGAATAACAGCCGTACCATTAGCAACCTTTTTCGGAATCGTTACTTTCCCTCGTGAATCGACCGTGACATCTTTGCTTCCCGATACTTTCTTCCATTTCAAGAACGAGGATGGCAAAACAGTGCCAAGCAGCTTCAAGCTGTATTCATGCTGCCTACCGCTAGCCGTAATCTTCACCGCCGAAATAACTTCTGAACGGATATAAGCAACTGTTAATGCGTTAAGGGCCCGCTCATCATATTTCAGCTTTAGTTGGAATTTAAAAACAGATAGTCGTACATCAGCCGATTTAACACCTAAGTTGTTCAGCGCCTCGCTTAATGCATAATCATCCTTTTTGGATAAAATTTCACCCATGGCTTCCATAATAACCGCATTTATTTTTTCCTTGTTGCCGAGCAGCTGAGCGATCTCCTGAGGCTTCATATCCGAGATAATTTTGCGAACGGTCCCTTCAACACCTAGGCGGTCAGCTCCGTCACCGAACAACAGAACGAGGAAATCATCCATGCTGAGGCTTGTTACCCCGCCTGCTGCGGCAATCGTCTTCAGTGCAGCTCGGAACTCTGGATTCGTTCGAATCGCTTCAAGTCCCTTCGCTTCTGGATCATATTGCAGGGAGCCTACAGACTGAATGATCTGGAACACAGTCTTCTTCAGCTCCGCTTGGTTAACCGTTGCGGGAAGCTTAGGAGCAATTTTGACCCACACAGGATCAATAAGGGATTGATCCTTGGCGAAATCAAGCTTGGCGATCTCATCGCGCAAATTGCGTACATCCTGCACATCCGAAGGATCTCCAGCAAGCAGTGCCGCGTGAAGCTTATTCATTCTCTCAAGGAATTCTTCTGCCGGGAAGTGTTCTCCCTCTCCATTTGTAGCTGTTAACGTAACCTCTTTCTCAAATATAACTTTAGCTTGTCCACCATATGGGTTAATCAATGTCGCTTGAACAACCGCCGATCCGCTGGCAACGCCTCGCGGAAGCGTAACCGTACCGCCAGTAGATACTTTCACATCTTTGCTTCCAGATACTTTGCTCCACCTTAGCGCAAGCGGCGGAACATCCACGCCGAACACCTTCAAGCTGAATTTTTGCTCACGGCCGTCTTCACTGATTTTAACAGCCTCGACAGCTTCAGAGCGCATATGAGCGATAATTAGCGCTTGAATTGCTGGCTCATCCATCTTCAATCGAGCTTGGAAGTTAAGCATGGTCGCAGCAGACTCCTCCGCCGTTACACCCAACTGGCTTAAAACGGAGCTCAACTTATAATTGCCGGTTTCACTTAGCAGCTCCTCTGTCTTCTGGAGCAGCAGTGTGGAAATCGCTTGCTTATCTCCAATCAACTGCAGCAGCTGAGTCGGTGACAGGCTGGCAAGCTTCTGCCTTATAGCGCCATCTATACCTGGGTTAACGCCACCATCGCCAAATAAAAACATGAGAATATCGTCTATTACAAAGCTAGTTTCACCGCCTCCGGCTGCTCCAAGCTCAGCTAACACAGCACGATATTCAGGATTTTTGCGAATCGCCTCTAAACTTGCAGCCTGCGGGTCATATGGAATCAAGCTAATGTCCTTAACCATATTGAATAAAACAGCCTTCAGCTTTGCTTGGTCTGCTTCTGCGGGCAGCTTAGCTGCAATCTTCTTCCAAATCGGGTCGATTAAATTGTGATCCTTAGCAAAGTCCAGCCCGGCAAGCTCATCACGCAAATTGCGAACGGCCCCAATATCTGCTGGATCTCCTGCTGCTAGAGCAGAATGCAGCTTATTCATCCGCGCAAGGAATGACTCCACAGGAAACTCGGTCTCATGCGAAATTGCAGCGTTTAAAGTAACCTCTTGCTCAAATATGACTTTCGCCGAGCCACCGTATGGATTAATCAGCTTAGCCTGAATAACAGCTGTGCCGGTTTTCGCAGCATCCGGTATAGTAACGACACCCGTAGGCAATACCTTTACATTAGAATCGCCGGATACCTTTGACCACTGCAGAACTTGAGGGAAAAGATATACGCCGAACACATTTAGGCTATACGAATGCACACGACCGGTGTAGTCTATTTTCACGCTTGACTTCACGCTTGAACGAATATACGCCACAGTCATCGCGCTGATCGCAGGCTCGTCCTTCTGAAGCTTCACCTGGAAGTTTTGTACGGTCGCTCTTACATCCTGCGGCGTCACGCCTAAATTTTTCAAAATAGAGCTGAACTTGTACTCCTTTGTCTCACCCATCAGCTTCTCCATCGCTTGAAGAAGAACCGTTACAATGCCCTGCTTATTGCCAAGCAGCAAAATCAGCTCCTCCGGAGACTTCTGCGCGATCAGGCTGCCAATCGTTCCTTCCACGCCTTTACGGCTGCTGCCATCGCCAAACATAAAGACAAGAAAGTCTTCCAATCGGATGTTCTCGTCACCGCCGGCAGCTGCAATCGTCTTTAACGTTGCACGAAACTCTGGATTCGTGCGAATAGCCTCCAAATCAGAGGCTTCAGGGTCGTAACGGAAGGAGCCTACAGCCTTGATCAACCGGAACAGGCTCGCTTTAAGTTCCGCTTTATCGGCAGACTCAGGAAGCTTCTCGCTAATTTTTGTCCAAATCGGATCGATCAGCTGCTGATTTGTTGCCTCATCCAGACCGGCAATTTCATCTCGCAAATTTTTAACCTCTTGCATGTCCTTCTTGTCCCCAGCTGCTAGTGCAGCATATAGAGCCTGCATACGCTCCAAAAACACGCTTGAAGGCAGCGCAGCTTCTGCGGCACTCGCCGCTTGAACAAATCCCAGCTTCTCCGTCAGCCCTTTCTGGCTGAGCGGCAATCCGCCTAGCGATGCTGTAAGCATGGAGATCGCCAGCGCGGATAAGGTTACTTTTTTTCGAAACGTCATTTCATTCACCTCTGGTCATTAGTTTGGTTTAAAATTGTAATACAGGTATTTGCTGCTTTACGCCTTGATTAAGGCTAGGGCGGCCTACGGAGTAATAAACAAATTCAGTACCAACCAAATGCTCCTCTTCGAAAACATTGCGGCCGTCAATCAGAATCGGACTTTTTAATACTTGTTGAAGCAGTCCAAGGTCAACATGCGAGAACTCCTCCCACTCTGTCAGCAAGCAAAGCGCATCCGCATCTTTTGCCGCTTCCATCGCGTCCTCACACCATTCAACACCGCTAATTTCATATAAAGTGCGGAAGTTGTCAGTCGCAATAGGGTCATAAGCCTTGACCTTAACGCCGTTGTCCACCAAATGTTGAATAATTTCCGATGCCGGCGAATCCCGCACATCATCGGTATTCGGCTTGAACGCAAGCCCCCATACTGCAATCGTCTTGCCTGAAAGCTCACCTTGGAATATTGTCTCCAGCTTGCGAATGACGTTGAAGCGTTGATCCTGATTGACCTCTACTACCGAGCGCAGCAGCTTGAACTCATAATCAACATGTCCGGCAATTTGAATTAAGGCGCTTGTATCCTTTGGAAAACAAGAGCCCCCGTAGCCGATTCCCGCTTTTAGGAACGATGGGCCAATTCGCTTGTCATAACCCATTCCTTCAGCTACCTTCGTTACATCTGCGCCTACCTTCTCGCAAATATTAGCGATTTCATTGATAAATGATATTTTGGTAGCTAGAAATGCATTGGACGCATATTTAATCATTTCAGCGCTGCGAATATCTGTAATAACGATTTGTTCCGTTAAAGGAATATGAAGCAGCTTCATAATTTCTGCTGCGCTTTGTGAGCTGGCTCCGATAATAATGCGATCGGGATGCAGCGTATCTTGTATCGCCGAGCCCTCGCGCAAAAACTCTGGCAGCGAGATACTGTCAAACAACTCACTCGTGTGGGAGGCGATAACGGTTGCTAGGCGTTCATTCGTTCCAACGGGTACGGTGCTTTTTACCGCTATGATTTTATAACCGTTCATCGCCTTAGCAATCTCTATGGCTGCTTGGTCAATGTAAGATAGATTAGCCTCGCCATTTGGCAGCGGCGGTGTTCCTACCGCCAAAATAATAATGTCCGATTGCTGTACCGCGCTTCGCAAATCAGTCGTGAAGGTGAGCATTCCTGCAGCTCGGTTCGACGCTGCTAGCTCCTTGAGGCCTGGCTCATAGATCGGAATGCCGCCAGCGTTTAGTGTCTCAATTTTGCGCGGGTCCTTGTCTACGCAGATGACGCGATTGCCAAGCTCCGCATAACAAATGCCCGACACGAGCCCCACGTAGCCCGTTCCAATAACCGTGATGTTCATGCTATTCGCTCCTTCATTGAATGATTTATTTATACGGTGCATATTTGCATAATCTCATTCCAATCGAAGGCAAGCCGGACGATGTCCTCTTCAATAAGCTCCGTCCCTGTCTGAATTTCGATAATGTCCATTTCCGTTTCTGCGCGCAGACTATGAAGGCTTTCTTTCGATATCGTTAGCACATCGCCTGATTTCACTTCAAAGCTTCGACCATTCAGTACCATGACGCCATGTCCGGCAACAATCGTCCATACCTCATCTCTCAGCAAATGATATTGATAGCTTAAGTTCCGTCCTGGCGCAACGCATATTCGTTTAGTCAGCACTTCCTTGCCGTCGGGATATTTCAAATAATCAAGCACACGATAGCGGCCCCAACGACGCTCCTCATACATCGGACGCTGGTCGGAATGCTTCATGACCTCCTTGATCATAGGACTAGCGGCTTTATCCGATACCAAAATTCCGTCCGGACTCGCCGCTACAATGACATTCGATACATTCAGCAGCGTAATCGGGATGTCGAGCTCATTGATGACATGCGTGTTCGTTGAATCTCCCGAAATAATCCCTTTCCCAATAAGCGGCGTTTCGATTTCCTCGGTCAAGGTGTTCCAAGTTCCAAGGTCTTTCCAATCGCCCTCATAAGGCAAGGCTACGATATGATTGGACTTTTCTACGATTTCATAGTCAAAGCTGTTTTTCGGCATCTTCCCGTATTGCTTCAGCATCTCGTCGTATTGAATCGGCAGTTCATTAGCAATCAGAATGTTAATGAGAAAATCAAGCTTGAATGCAAAAACCCCGCAGTTCCAAAGTGCAGCCTGCTCAATCATGGCTGCCGCTTCTTCTTCGCGGGGTTTTTCTCTAAAGCTGTTTACATTGACATAATTGTTCGCCTCAGCTGCAAGCTCAGGAACGATATAGCCGTATTTTTCCGAAGGATACGTTGGCTTCACGCCCATAAGCGCTAAGTCTGCTCCCGATTCATTCAAAACCAGCTCAAGCTCCTTCGTCTTATGGAAAAACGATTGCTCCACGTAGGGATCAACTGGCATGACAACGACTGTTTCATTCAAGCTTACACCTTGCACCGAATATAAATAGGTTGCTGCGAGCGCGATAGCAGGGAAGGTATCCCTTCTTTCCGGCTCGACGATCACTTCAATCTCGCTTCCGAGCTGGCTGTGAATCATATCTACCTGCGGCTTGCTTGTTGCGATATAGGCATGCTCGCGTAAACCCGCCTTCGTGATTTGTCCCCACACGCGCTGAACCATCGATTCACGCTCGCCGCTCTCGTCTTTTAGCACCTTCAAAAACTGCTTGGATCTCGATTCGTTCGACAACGGCCACAGCCGCTTGCCCGAGCCTCCGGATAGAAGAACAATCTTCATGTTGATTCCTCCTAATCGTTTTTATGATACGGTGATTCGATTCGCACTTACTCTCTTCGATATACCGGGGTTATTATGCTTCGTTCTTCACCACCAGCTGCGCTGACTTGATCCCGCTGGTCCATGTATTGTAATAGTTCGAGTTTTTGCCATATGAGTTATCGAGCAGCGTATTAGGCTTGTCCATCAAGCAGGATAATATATGCCCGTGCAGCCTGGAGGTTTGCACGATGCGATAGCCGCTGAAGCGCTTGACCGCTTTGTCTACGAGATAGTCGGAGTACTTGCCCCATATCGCCTGCATCGGCAGAGGGACACCGCTTTTCGTCATCATCTGCCCGATCATCTTAATTGATTTTTTCTCGACGCGATTGTATAGGGAAGCCCAGTCCAAATAATCGCCTCTCCCTGCCAGTTCAAAGCTCGCCTGCTCGCTTGTCTTCTCGATGTCGGTACGGAAGAAGCAGAGCAGCTCCTTGCCGGGGCTGCTTTTGGGCAAAATCGGCCACAGTTGATGTGCCATATCCGGCGATAAGTATACGCAGCATTTATCAAATTTTTGAGCTGCTATCCCATAGGACAGCGTATCCCGCACAAAAAGATGAACATCCTTATGTGCGTTAAAAATACGCGCCGTGCGATCATACTCCGCTTCCTTCTCGAAGAAAATCGTCTGCGGCAGCAGTACAATTCGGTGATTAGGATAATCCTTTACAATTTTCTCCCGCAGCTTCTGATGAACCGGGTACAAATCACCAAAGTTGCCTCCGCCTTGAAGCACGATAATTTGATCATTTGGAATGGTCAGCTTGTCTGGAAAATCAAGAACGCTATAACGCGCGGCCACGCGGATATGATTGTCTTTAAAAAACGCCTCTGCACCCTTCATAATGAGCAAATCGCCGCCATTGTTGTAAACGGGATAATCGATATAATAAATGCTTGAACCCGGTGGTATTACCTTTGTAATTCGGAGAAGCATTTTTTTGAGGCCCTCCATCGGATGTACCTGTGCTTCAACTTGCATATCAACGCGCTCCTTTACGTTGTTTTTTGTCTTTCAAACGCTCGATTAAAAAACGGAAATCATTTTTATCAAACAGCATCCCTGATAGTTTTACTTGGAAAATAATTCTCATAGACGCCAACGTCACTACTAAACGAATGACTGCGCCGATTAATAAAGCAAGTGCAATTCCATTAAGCCCATACAAGGGTGTAAACAGAAAAAACAATCCGATGGTTGCCGCTAGGGCAATAAGCTGGCGGACAAGTACCAGCCCTGGACGACCCATCGCATTAAACGAGGATGCCAAAATCCATGAGCCCCCGCCGAGAATGCATTCGAACGACAGCAGATAGAAGGCCCCGCTTGCTTCAAGGAACGGCGCTCCGAACAGGATGCCCATCAGATAACGCCCAATGAACATGCTCGGGATAACGACGATCGTCATCAGCAGCATCGATAACCGAAACGCCCTGCCTACCGTTGCGATGATGGCTGACTTCTCCATGCCGGTAACCTTCGGAAACACAACATTCGTAATCGCCATCTGTACGACATTGAATACGCGGGACAGCGCATAAACGACCGTATACAACCCCAGTTCTCTAGCTGTCAGCATCGATAGAATGATAAGCTTGTCAAACTGCGTGTACAGTGTGCCGAGCAGTTCCACTCCGAACACTTTGCTGCCATAGCCGAATAACGCTTTCGCTGCCAGCCGATTGCCGAGGCCCTTCAACCAGTTCATCTGAAGCGTTTCTCTTAAACTATAGAGCGACCATGAAACGACAAGCACGCTGGTTACGAGAAATACAAGCGATGCATTATGCAGGCTTAAATCGCCAATTACCCATAACCCCAAGAGCCCAACTAGATTGCACAGCGGAACCAGTAAGCGCAGACCGTTATAAATGTTAAACTTGCCCGTACTTTGCGCCAGCGCCGATATTAAATTAATAGCGAGCAGAATCGGCAGCATGAGTACCGTATACCATCTCGTAATTTGAATGATGTCAGCTGGGTAATTGCCAAGCCAAACTGGCAGCCATATCCACGCGACCACGCCAATGATGATGCTAACCGGAATTTGAAATAGAAAACCCGCTCTAACAAAATCGCTGCCGCTGCCTTTGTTTTGCTTCATATTATAAATAAGAGAGGTCGGCAGGCCGAAGCCAACAAGACCCGCGAGAAGCGTTGGCCAAAACAAAATGGCTGAAAATTCGCCCTTGCCAACAACGCCGAACATGCGCGCCGTCACGATGGAAGTCAGCGTGCTGATGACCATGACTAGCAGGTTCGTTGCACTCGTGCGCATAATCGTTTGAACGAGGCCGTTGCCTCTCCACGCTTTAGAGATTGCGAGCTGTGCCATAACTTTCCGTCAACCCCTACCGTTATAGCGCAGAATGCCGACTAATGACCCGTTGCGATAACATATTTTCACGATCTGACTGATGAATTTCTTAAAATGAAAAATCGACAGCAAGGATGTTCCAATCGCCTGAATCATTCGGATCACATGTTTTACGATAGCAAAGAGGCTTCGATCCTGTCGCTTAACCGCATCGCTCACGCCTTGCCAGAAGATCCGCTTCAAAAACCATTTTTTTGTCGTTCTCTCCTTGGCAATTTTGTGTTGAACGGATCCATATGGCGTATAAAATACTTTGTAGCTTTCACGAATCCGTGCGATGAGCTCACTTTCCTCACTTGAGAGCAGATTTGTGCCTACCCGCCCAAGATCCTCTCGGAACGGCTTATACTTATGAAAGACGCTTGCCCGAAATGCTACGTTAGCGCCATATGGAATGGACGGTGCAGGCATTTCCTTCACCACGTTTGCATAATCAAGAATCGTGAATACCGAGCGATGCTCCTCTGGAATCCAGTCCGGCTCAGCCGCTTCCCAAATCGGATCAATTTTGCCGCCTACGCAGCCAATCGCCGGATCGCTTTCGAACACGTTCACAATATGCTGCACCCAGTCCCGCGAAGCCAACGCATCATCATCCAAAAATAAAATGAATTCACCGTTTGCTTCCTTAATCGCTCGATTGCGGGCTACCGACAAACCAAGCTTGTTCTCAAAAATATACCGAATGCTTGGGCCATACCGATACGCAAGCTTGCCTACCACTTCAGCCGTATTGTCTGTTGATCTGTTGTCGATTACAACAATCTCGATTTGTTCCCGCTCAAAGCTTTGAGCAATTACGCTCTCTATTGCCTCTCCCGTATCCTTCGCCCGGTTATGGGTGCAGATGGCCACCGTTACCTTCATCCTTTATCCCCATCCTTGGTAAACATTTTTTATCCTCTGTGCGATCGCGCTCCAGTCGAGCTCCTTAAGCACTTCTTCGTACTTAGGCGTCTTATGCTCTCTCTTCACATTTAACGCGGCTTTCATTGCATTTTCGAGACCGTTATAATCGCTTGGGTTGTAGCTCACGACCATATCCTCCATAAAATACTCATCGATAAAATCATTGTCCGGCATGACGATCAGCTTCCTGAACGAGAGGCCAAGTATCGCAGAGCCGGAGGTCGTAATTTCCTTGTACGGCATCACCATCACATCAACGGCGCTAATCAAGTCAGCGACTGCTTCATTGGGAATAAAGCGCAGGTCCAAAATAATGTTTTCCTTATCCTCTACCCGCTTCAAATAGGATTCCATTTGCTTGTCCGCTTTGCCCGCAATGATCAGATAGGTGTTTCGAGTCTTGAATGCATTAAACGCTTCAATTAAATCCTCGACACCCTTATACGCTTTGATTGCCCCTAAAAACAAATAAACATCAGCTTCCTCGCTGATGCCATAAGACGCTCTGAAGTTGAAGCCTGCAGGCTTATAAACGCCAAGATAATGACCATGCTTTACGACAAAAAGCTTGCTAGCCGGCACTCCGAATTCCATCATAACCTTACGTTTGATCGACTCCGAAGCAACCAGCAGCTTGCTGCAAAATTTGCAAATGATCGTTCGCATGTAACGCTCCAGCCGCTTATACTTCACCTGATGCGGATACAGATTATGAATCGTCCAAACCAGCTGCACTTTTCGCAGCTTCAAATAAAGCATCGTCATTATAAATATGATCGATTTCACCATGAACAACAGCAGATTATCATTCTGATAGGCATGATGCATCCAGTGAATATGGACGATGTCGCCAGCTTTCGCTTGCCCGACCTGAAGCGCTAGCTTGCCATGCTGCAAATCCTTTACTTCCATGCCTGCACTGCTGAGTGAATCGGTCAATAAATCATTGTAAAAGTTCAATTCGCTTGATTTTGGCCACATCCATACTTTCATCGCCGTACGCTCCCTTTAGTTATATCTGCGAACCCATTCCTTCGTAATTTGGAGCTCGCGAATAATCTTTGCGGGTGCACCGCCTGCCAGCACATTATCCGGAATATCCCGCGTTACGATGCTGCCTGCAGCAATGACTGAACCGCTGCCAATCGTTACGCCAGGCAAAATAACAGCTCCGCGTCCAATCCACACATTGTCCGAAATGACGATGTCCTTGCTGCCAGCTCGGTCTTTCATATCTACAGGGTGGAAGTTCGTATCGATAATGTTCACCATCGGACCGATAATCGTGTTGCTGCCAATTCGGATTGATTTCGTACAGCCAATATCGAGGCCATAATTAAAAAACACATTATCACCTACCCAAAGCTCCGCCTGCTTCTCTACGGTAACGGAAGAAGGCAGCGGCTTCGCATGGAAAGAAACATTTTTCCCAACGATGAACCGCCCTTTGTTTCGCAAGGTCAGCTTTCCGGAAATACGGCCAAGCCTGCCAGCTGAACTCGTCTTGACTCGCAGTATGGCAGCCCCCTTTAATACAGCCAGGAGCTTGCCGAAGCTTAATCGATTATATACGGTGCTCATCTAACCATCCCGCCTGCCGCTTCCGATTTTAAGTTTGGCGCAAGCAGCTCACGATATGTCGACTCCACCTTCTTCGCTATGGAGCTCATATTAAAGTCGCTCATTACGCTTGCATAACCTTGGCTAGATAGTTCCTCATAATCAACTTCCCCATCGTAGACGCTTCTCATCGTCTGATATAGCTCTTCCACGTCGCCGTCCTTCACGATGAAGCCGCCTCTCGTATGATGGATGATTTCTGGCGCTCCGCCCGAATCTGCAACGATAACTGGCGTTTCAACGAGCATCGATTCAATAATAACTCTGCCAAACGGCTCGTTAAGGGAGAAGTTTATCGTTAAATCACATTCCTTCATCACATCTAGCGGCTTTTTGCTGTAGCCATAGAAGACCACATGATGCTCCAAGCCGTAGGACAGCACCTTTTGGATCATGTCATTATAATAGTCATCCGACCCGTCAACGGATGCATCGCCCACGATGAGCAGCTTCCAATTGTTCCGATTGCTGTCGCTTAGTTTCTTTACTGCCTCGATCATGAGATGGTATCTTTTCCATTCCACAATCCGGCCGAATGTCCCGATGACGAGCGTATCATCCTCCATAAAAGCTCTGCTCTTTCTTGTCAAAGCAAGCTCTGGATCAACACCGTTATAAATGATCGTCTTGTTGCTGCCCTGAATCGAATTGGCTACAAAATGCGAAATGCATATCACCTGATCAAAAAATTTAGGCAGCACTTGGTTGAACATACGCAAATGGGTATAGTCGCGATGATGCCAGATCAGCTTTGACTTCGTCATAAACTTTAGCGGAGCTGTGTACCAAGGTGCGCGCCAGCCATTGGCATGAACGATGTCGATGCGATTTTTACGAACAAAGGACTGAATCTTAAGCACCGTTTCGATATAACCTAAGCCTAGTTTTTTCTTAATGCTGCCCAGCTGCAGCGGAAAATGAACATAATCCGATCTAATTTCATTTAGATACGACGCATCGCGAGGGCTTAATAAGAAAATCCGATATTTTGACGTGTCCAAATAATTGATGAGATGGATCAGGCTTTGCTCAGCGCCGCCCTTCTTATCCGCGTGGGTAACAAACAACACATTCGTTTTACTTCGACTCATATTAGAGCACCTGCTTTACTGGATAACTGACGTTCAAGGATTGCATATATGTTTTCAATACTTCTTTGTGATTGTAATGGATGCGCAAGAAGCTTTGCGATGACTCCAGCAATGATTTTGCCCTTTGCGGATCATCGAATAGCTGCTTGATTTTCCCATAAAATTGTTCCGGCCGATCAGCGACCATGATATGCTCGTTATCTACAAGTCCTGTTCCCTCGTAGCCGATGGAGGTGGAGATAACCGGCAAGCCGTTCTGAATCGCTTCAATCGTCTTCAGCTTGACGCCTGCTCCGTTCTGCATCGGGTTAACGAATAAATAGCCGCTTCGGTATATTTCATCCAAACTCTTTGGCGTATCATGCACAATGACATTCTTTAGGTTGTAGCTGTCGAGCCAGCTGAGACTCTGTTTTCTGCTGTTCCCTGCTATGATGAACTTATAGTCCGGCTCCTTCAGCATCAGCGGGTGGATATGCTCCAGATACCACTGAATCGCTTCTCGGTTGTTCGGCATAAATAGGGAACCAATGAACACGACATGCTTGCTGCGAAAATCACTAGCTTCGAAATTGACCTTCGTAACCGGAGGCGGAAGGAACAAGCTTTTTGCAGCAGGATGCTGTTTGCGGAAGCTTTCAAATTCCTTGCTCGATATAAACAAGTATTTATCCACCTTCTCCAGCATTTTTTTTTGCAAAATCGTGAATTTGCGGCTCTCCATGTGGTAATACATTTTGTGAACGACGTTTTTGGTGCTATTGGCTAGCGCCTTGAAATAGACCGCTTCATCGTTATGCACCCGCAGGATAACCGTATCATGCTTGATCTTTGGATTTTGCAAAACCGGATACACGTAGTCGCCTTCAAGCAGTACATAATCATAATCTCCTGCCAGCTCTACATTACTTAGTTCACTGCGCGACTGTACCTGCATTGGAATAACATGCAGCAGATCAGCCAGCTTGCTTCTTCGATCACATAACGTAATCTCTTCCACGTAATTATATACTGTGTCCATTTCTTTCTTAGATGGCATCTGCTTGCCGCAAACGAGCAAGTGGATTTTCCAGCCAAGCTCCGCCAGCACCTTGATTCTCCCCCATGTGTCTACCCTTCCGCCATGATCGGCGGGATAGGGAAAATCACTGCACACCACAAGCATCTTCATTTGGATACCCCCGACCTTTTTGGTTGATCTATATCGTTTTTCCCTAAATAAAGGCTAATAAAAGCAAATAGCAGCCATATCTCATATTTAATCTCCAAGGAAACAAGAAGCATTGAAAATAAGATAAAAACTAAAGCAAGAAATAGTATAGAGCTGGATTTCACTTTGACGATCAGGTTTTTGGCAAGCAGATAAAAGAACACGACTGCGAAAAGCCCGCCAAACATAATCCATTGGAAAAAGCCCGATTTGACGCCTAAGTTTTTGTCCGAGCCCGAATATTGCAACAGCTCCCCCGCATTAATTTGGCTGATGCCAAATGTATTGTAATAGAAATGAGACATCATGCTGATCGAATCATTCACATACTTATCGAAATACATGAGATATGCTCCTGTGCCAACCCCGAGCGGATTGTGAAACACCGTAATCAGCGCGATGATGATCGTTCCCATACGCGTGTAGGAAGATGTGTAGTTTTCGATGTCATTACTGAACGAGCTGACCAGCCCCGCAGAAAAATTAGTGATGAACATATACATGGCCAGAACGACTGAGATGAGCAAAACAAAATTTTTCTTTTTCCGAAAATCCAAAAACTTAATCATCGTCACGACTAGCGTGAACAAGCTGATAATCATAAACCCTTTGGAGCCTGTAATAAATAAGTAAAACAGAAAAAAACCTGAAGCATAAACGATCGTTAGCGTCTTGCCAAAGCTGTTCAAATACTTTGTCAGATATACCAAAATGGATGCATACACGACCACGATGGAGCCCGTCGTGCTGCTCTCCGAGGTCAACATCCGAACCCTCCAATAAGGGTTGCTCCCTGCATGCAAATACGTGAAGGCGTTCGGCATACTCATAAGCTCCAAAATCATAATGACCGTCAGCAGCGTAACGATTGCAAGGAAGCAGCCATACAGCGTCTTAAAGCTTGTAATTTTGGAAAAAACGAGCTGCATATGCCTGATGTAAAGCAGGATGAGCACAAAATAAATAAGTACCTTTATCGCTTTGCCAAGCAAACTCTCTGATCCAAAGCTATAGCTGCCTTGAATGAATTGAATAAGCAAATAGGCAATGCTGATAAAGCACAAATATAAAATAAATCCGAATATATACTTCTGCAGCATGCTGCCATGCATCACCCGCTTATGCTTCGCCAGCAGCCCAATTTCGCATAACACAAACAGCGGAACCAGCAAAATAATGGGTGACCTGCCAATCTCGCCGATCATATTGACTAACGGGAAATCCTGGTAGACGGTCAGCACCAGCAAGAAGCATAAATAAATCGCCAAAAAGATTTGCTGCTTCTCTTCTTTTTTGGCTAATTTAGCTTTAATCACTAGATTGCTTTGCAAGATTTGGCTCATCTTCTCTCCATCCCCGTAAATCTAGACGTATTTTTTGACGGCGGAGGATAACGGTTTGCTTGATTTCTGCAAGGCTTCCTCGTAAAGCCGCTCGATTTGGTTGTTCATTTTATCCGAATGGAATTTCTCTTGGAAAATGTCCCATCCCGCTAAGCCAAGCTCTCTCAGCTTCGGCTTGTCCAGCTCATGAATGATGTCTGCCAGCTCCTGCTTATTATCGAAGTCGAATACATACCCGTTAACGCCATCGCTTATAATTTCCGGCAGCGCTCCTCGATTGCTCGCAATAACCGGCTTCTTATTCCGCAGCGCTTCAATGGCGACGATGCCGAAGCCTTCCCAGCGAGATGGAATAATGACCGCATCACAGGATTGCATATAACGATCGATCTGAGAATTGTCCACCCAGCCGATCTTAATTGTGTTCTCAGGAAACTTGTATTCAACTTCCTTCAGCACCGTATCGCCAACCAAATATAGGCGAACGTTTGTAAACTGATGCTTGTTGAACACCTCAAGCAGCAGATCAAACCCCTTCTGCCGATCGAAGCGTCCTACATAAAGTAGATGAATCATGTCAGGATCAGTCTCGAAAGGCGGCGTGCTTAATTCCGACGTATCCGAAACGCCGTTATAGACGACTCCCGACTTGGCTGCTGGCAGTCCATAATGCATGGCCTTCTCATATTCATGCCTCGAGATATTAATAATGAAATCAGTCCGAAGTGCGAGCGTCTTCTCAACTAAGGCGAATATCCGCTGCTTCCACGGCTTAATATCCATCAGAAAAGCCCAGCCATGCGCATTATAGATGACGACCGGGCGCTTGCTCTTGAAAAAAAACAACGTCCGCAGGAAAACACCTGCGAACGTTCCGTGTACATGTACAATATCAGGCTTGAAGTCCTTTACCTTACGATGAATAGCTTTCATGGCTTTCACAAAATAAGCCGGCTTCCTCTTGTAAGGGTACAAGCACAATCGATCTTGGCTAATTTGAAGCGACTCAGGGCTCGAATTCTGCTCAGAAGCCATAAGAAATATATCATGTCTGCTCGCTTGGTAGCTCAGCACCTCGTTCAAGTGCGTCTCGATACCGCCCTTCGTGAACTCCGAAATATGCAGGATTCTTGCCATTTTTATCAACTCCTCAAAGTTTTGCGAAGCAAAACTGACTTCGAAAGCATACGCTTGTTGTGCGTAGCAAAACTATCTTCGTAAGCCTTCACACTCTAAAAAGCATCCTGAGAGCCGACTAACGTTTTCACCGTTCTCAGCATAATTTTGAAATCGAACCAAATGCATCGCTTCTGAATATAGGTCAGGTCAAGCTCAACCATTTGCTTAAAGCATAGATTGTTTCTGCCGCTTACCTGCCAAAGTCCCGTGCAGCCTGGCGTTACGGACAAGCGCTGCTTGTCGTACTCCGTATATTCCGCTACCTCCCGTGAAAGAGGCGGCCTTGGACCAACCAAGGACATTTCGCCCCTCAGCACGTTCAGCAGCTGAGGCAGCTCATCGATGCTCGTTTTGCGAATGATCTTGCCGATCTTTGTAATGCGCGGATCATCCTTCATCTTGAACATTGCACCGCTAATTTCGTTCTTATCCAGCAGATCCTTCAGCTTGTCCTCCGCACCCGTCAGCATCGAGCGAAATTTGTACATGCGAAACGGCTTCTCATCCTTGCCGATCCTTGTTTGATAGAAGAAGACAGAACCTTTAGGGTCCTCCCACTTAATAAGGATAGCGATGATGATAAACAGCGGGCTTAACAGGATTAAACCGACTAGCGAACCAACAATGTCAATCGTGCGTTTGATAATCGAATACATGCTTACTGTTTGCTGAGCGCTGCGTCTATTCGAATAGTAATCTGAAACGCCGATTACCGCTTCATCCTGATATTGTGGAGGTGTCATCTTCTATCACTCCTTCCAGCTAATAACTGCTTGCTAAGCTCCCGTTCCATTAATTCCTCAAGCTCAGTCATCAACTGATACTTAATTTCATTATTTCTTAAGGCAAAGTCAAGCGTCGTCATAATGAAGCCAAGCTTCTCTCCGACATCATAACGAATGCCTTGGAAGTCAAAGGCATAAACGCCTTTTTCTACGTTAAGCTTTTGAATCGCATCGGTAAGCTGAATTTCGCCTCCAGCTCCGCGCTCATGACGTCCTAAATATTCGAATATATCGGGAGTAAGCACATAACGGCCCATGATAGCTAGATTGGAAGGCGCTTGTCCTTGCGGCGGCTTCTCTACAAAGCGATTAACCTCATAAAGATTGTCTACCCGCTGTCCTGGGTCAACGATACCGTAACGATGCGTCTGATCAACGCCAACCGTCTGTACGCCAATGACCGAGCGGCCGGTTTTCTCATATTGCTCAATAAGCTGCCTTGTGCAAGGGACTTCTGCTTCTACAATGTCATCCCCAAGAAGCACTGCAAACGGCTCGTCCCCAATGAAGTTGCGAGCGCACCATACCGCATGCCCAAGCCCCTTCGCTTCTTTTTGCCTTATGTAGTGAAGATTCACATTTGATGATTTTCTTACCTTTTCCAATATATCCAGCTTGCCTTTTTCTTCTAATATATGCTCAAGCTCAAATGCGATATCGAAGTGATCTTCAATCGCCCGCTTTCCTTTACCCGTAACGACGATGATATCCTCAACGCCTGATTCAATAGCTTCCTCTACAATGTATTGAATGGTCGGTTTATCGACGATCGGAAGCATTTCTTTTGGCATCGCTTTGGTTGCCGGTAAAAACCGTGTTCCAAGTCCTGCGGCGGGGATAATGGCTTTTCTCACTTTTTTCATTTGATTTCACCCTATCCTATTATTTTTTTTTTGGTTGTTAAGGGGCATCTAACCCCTCCTCACGTCACACCCTTGACGATTAACGTCTAAGGTCGGCTGACCCACAGCATGACCGAGTGCCTCCGGTGATAGAGGTGCAGGAGACATTACCTATCTATTTCTTGCTTCTATGAGCTGGAGCAAAGACGATTAAGCTTCTGTCTTTTCTCCGTAGTAGTAAGAGTAGATATCTGAATGATTTCGATTGATCTTATTCAGCACGACGCCGATAAGATTTGCTTTCACATGTTCAAGTGACGCTTTTGCTTTAAGGGCAACATCTTTTTTCACTTTTCCCGAGTCAATCACAAGAACGACCCCATCGCTTTGCGTGGCTACTATTTGAGCATCCGTTACAGACATGATCGGCGGCGTGTCGATAATGACTACATCGTACCGCTCTCTAGCTGTCTTAAGCAGCTCCGCCATTTGCTCCGACGAGAGCAGCTCGGAAGGATTGGGAGGCGTTGGCCCCGCTTGGATAATGGACAGATTTTCCGTATTCGTAAACTGAATGATGTCCTCAAGCTTCAGTTGGTTCAATAAAGCCGTCGTTAAGCCGCTGCGGTTGGACTTCCCAAAAATATGATGCTGCGAAGGCTTGCGAAGATCCGCATCAATCAGAAGCACTTTTTTGTTTGCTTGTGCAAATGCGACTGCCATATTGGCGCATGTCGTGCTTTTGCCCTCGCTTGGCTTGGAAGAGGTGACCATAATAATTTGCAGCTTTTGATTAATTGTCGAGAACTCAATGTTTGTCCTGAGCATACGGTACCCTTCAGAAATGGGCGATTTGGGATTAAGCTCCGTTATCAAGTTCCATTTAGGAATCAAACGAGACATTTTGTTCCCTCCCTGCATTCGTCTTTAACGAGGCGTTGCTGCTATGTTCTGTCGCATCCCGCTCTTCGAACTTCGGAATCGATGTTAGTACTGGTACTTCCAGCAGTGCCTCGATGTCCTCTTCGGTCTTAATCGTGTCATCCAAGTAATCCAGCAGGAAGGAGATGCCTACACCTACCATCAATGCCAGCATGAACGTGACTGCAATGTTCATCTTAGGATTCGGAGCAACGGGCCCGTGTTGTTCATGCGGATCAGCTTGGTCCAGCACGGAAACATTATCTACCTTCATCAGCTCTGGAACCGATTTTTGAAAAACGATGGCGATCGCATTCGCGATTTTTGCTGCTTGCTCATAGGAGTCATCACGTACCGATATGGACATGACCTGTGTTTCATTCACTGAGCTTACACTTACCTTGCCGATGAGCTCGCCGTATGTCACACCGAGATCCGGGTATTGCTTGACAACTCGCTTCATCATTCGCGGCGTTCGCAAAATCTCTTTATAGGTTTTGATAAGTCCGATCGTGGAGTTAATCGATCCAACATCTATGCTCGGAATGAGCGAGCTGCTGTCCTTATACTGGTTAACGATTAACTTAGCGGATGCTTCATACTGTGGTTTGATAAAGTAGCTGGAGTAAATGCCGATGGTTAGACAGCTCACTGAAATAATTAAAGCTATCATCAATAGCCTTCTTTTGACGATGATCCAATACTGTTTTAATTCCAAATCATTTCCTCCATTGCTTTAAAATCATCCGTTGCCGAACTTCACGAAAGTTGTTCTTAATGAATATTAAAATTCTCTCATTATTCAAAAC
This sequence comes from Pristimantibacillus sp. Z349TD_6, assembly GCF_056173205.1. Classification (NCBI taxonomy): domain Bacteria; kingdom Bacillati; phylum Bacillota; class Bacilli; order Caryophanales; family Paenibacillaceae; genus Pristimantibacillus (SeqCode); species Pristimantibacillus sp. Z349TD_6. The sequence continues at coordinate 6,462,102 of NZ_CM149662.1, forward strand.
GCGAACTTTTGGGCATCATTTGTTTACAGGAATAGGCTTATCCATGGATTCCTGCTTAGACATAAAATGTTATCATCTCGTGTTATTAATGAACTCATCCACGGTCCCGCCATTCATTACATGCTCCATCATATCGTTAGAGCAGGCTTGCAGGCCGATCTTACCGAGCAGCTGAGATATCAGCTTCGCCATGTCAATCGGTTCATTATGGATTAGGCAGCCAGTTGCCATAAGCAGCTCAGGCAGCGACCTCGCTTCCGATTGACCGTCTTTCTGTAATAGAGAAGGATCCTCGGATAGTATTTTCAAAAACTGCTTCAGCTTCATCTGCTTCTGCTCCTGATTTGAAACATTCATCTCTGAAACCTCCATTCATCAGCTCGCTCATACATTTTGAGTTTTGGAAAGCTTCTTGTCTCTCTTTGCACTCTAGTATGACACAGATGATAATAATTCTTGAGGGAATAAAGACATGGTCACACTTAGACAATCTTGCTCATTTTCATTATGGTTTTCATAAGTACGGACTCCTAATTGATGCGAATAGTGGGATATGTCATGTCATGTTTTTTATCGCCAAATTGATAATTCTGACTATTGAAAGCGCTTAATAAACAGAAGGTGAAATTCCCACTTGGGACTCATGTTTTCCCGCATGCTTTTTCCCTCTAACCCATGTAAAATAAAGGTTTTTTTTCTGTTTGCCACTTTCCACCGAACGAAAAATCCAATTAAAATTCCACTGATTCAGCGAAAAAATAAGGGACTATTGACCAGCATCCTACCTAAGCAGCAGTAAATCACCATTCGACATATTTCGCATTCCTCTTTTTCCTGTACGTTTTAACCCCTAACTGCCGTAAATTTACACTTAAAAAACAAAAAAAAGCGGGGTTTGAATTGAAAAAGGGACTATTTGGAGCCTAAAAAGCGGATATTCCATCGTTCTCAGCTAATCGATCATACGTTTCAGCAATCTATATTTTGCACCCTATCAGGATAAACCAACATCATTCGGGATAAATATAAAGCTTCTAAAGCACTGAAATCAAAGAGCATTCCCTATCTTTTTGTCCCAAAATAACGCTTGGCGCTCTTCTACTAACGTCCTACTTCATTGTCTTTCTGACAAGATTAGTCATCAAAAAAAGAAGAGCACCGATGTCATCGTCGCTCTTCTTCGCATTTTTTCTACCTGTTGAATATTAACTAGAAATCTCACTCCATGACGTACGCCAGAAGCAAAGCAGACGTGCCAACGATGGCATCTGCGTGTGTGCGTTCCATGCCGTGGGAAGCGTGAACGCCCGGTCCGATTAGTGCCGCACGAATATTGCTTCCGCCGCGCAGCGCAGCCGATGCATCGGAGCCATAGTGCGGGTAAATATCTACTGCATAAGCTAGGTTCTCACGTTTGGCTAATTCAATTAACTTAGTCGTCATATTATAATCGTATGGTCCAGTCGAATCCTTGGCGCAAATGGATATATCCTGCTCTGTCGCAGAAAGATCATCTCCCAGCGCTCCCATATCCACCGCAATCATCTCCGTTATATCCTCAGGAATATAAGAACTTCCGTGTCCCACCTCTTCGTAGGTCGAGAAGATCAGCTTGAGTGTATGTGCAGGTGTGTTTCCTTCTCGCTTGAACCATTCCATTAATCCAAGCAGCGCTGCTACGCTTGCTTTATCGTCCAAATGCCGTGACTTCACCCAGCCATTCGGAAAGATGCGCACTCGCGGCTCCCACGAAATGATATCGCCTACGGAAATGCCCAGCCCCTCTGTATCTGCTTTGGTTTTCACCAGCTCATCTATGCGAATTTCCATATTCGCTTCTTCGCGCTTCCACTCCCGCGAATCGGAGTATACATGCACAGAGGCTTTCGTAGACAACACCGTTCCCTCATATTTCCGGCCGTCACGCGTATGAATAACGCAATATTCCCCTTCGACCGTTTGCATATTGTAGCCCCCGATCGACGTGAAGCGAAGCTTCCCATCCGACTTGATCGAACGAACCATCGCTCCAAGCGTATCCAAATGCGCGGTTATGCCGATCACCTTCTCTGAATTGACGCCTGGAATGGTTATCATTCCATTGCCTTTTGGCGTTATTTCGAGCGAATAGCCAAGTCTCTCTGCTTCCACTCCTAGATGCTTCACAATGTCCATACAGTACCCGCTAGGGCTTGGAATGTTCAGTAAAGCTTCAAGCTGGCTAAGTATAAAATCCCGATTAAGCTGTTTCGAAAGTGGCAATGACATGATATTGTGCTCCTTTTAAAGCTATATTTTTTTATAACCTCTCATTACTTCAATGCAATATACAAATCAATTTCATTATCGGGACTTTCGGGTTGATATCGTTCATCCCAAATTTCAAAATCGTAATCTTTGGGTTCATTTCCCGTTTCATTCATCCAATCGCCATAGACATAGCCGTACGAACGACTTAGCTCGGATTCAAGTCCTTTGTGCTTGTATGTAACATACTTACTTTCAGTGACGGTATGACTAGTCATATCTACTGGAACATCAGCTTGTTCACTTACCTCATAACAGATCAGATTCGTAAACCGATCGACCTGTGGGTCAAAATCATCATTCATGGGGTAGATTTGCATTAACATCACATTTTCATTTTTTCTATTCATAATTTCCGCTTTTCTTTCAACGAGTAAACGATAAGTATCCTTGCCAAGACCAGACTCAAACTCTGCTACGTTAGCTTCAATACGATAACCTACAACATGTAATAAAGGTAATGTTATTACTTTAGCTTCCATAGGCTCTCCTCCATTGGCAGCATTGATCCTTCTATTTTACGCGATTGCGCGTCAGGATCAAAGTCTACCCTCTAATCATCCCGCTTTCGTTATCTTGCTTTTACATTCTAAAATGCGTACATACGTTCACTTTCGAGGTTATACTAATGATGGAGGTGAGCAAAATGGAGAAACAACACTCAGAAACATTGACCGAGGAAAGGTGGCATGCCATCTTAAACAACAATGCTGCTTATGACGGAATCTTCTTTTACGCGGTGAAAACGACAGGTATATTTTGCAGGCCATCCTGCAAATCCAAACCGCCCAACAAAGAAAATATTGCTATCTACTCGACGGCCGAGCAAGCTTTATCTGCCCGCTTTCGCCCATGCAAACGATGCAAGCCTACCGGGATGCGCCTGCCTGATGATGAATGGATTCATTTGGCTGCCCAATATATCGGCAGAAACTATATGAACAACTTAACTTTACAAGTCGTTGCCGATCAATGTCACGGCAGCCCCTATCACCTGCATCGGACCTTCAAAAAAATCAAACACATGACACCAGTTGAATATATACAGCAATTACGAGTCGATAAAGCGAAGGAGCAGCTGACATCATCCGATTTGTCCATTTCAGACATCGGTTCAAGCGTCGGCATGCGCAACACGCCGTATTTTGTAACGTTGTTTAAAAAGAAGACAGGCTGCACACCCGCAGCCTATCGGCAATTGCACAAACAGGAGGCTGATTCGAATGATCAAACACAGTAAACCGCCCATTTATTGGACATTGCTTACGCACGAGGCTTGGAGCCTATACGTTGCAGCCACAACGGAAGGACTTTGTTTTATCGGCTCTCAGAATGAATCGATAGACGAGCTGGTCCAATGGGCAAATACCCGCTATCCAGGCAGCCCTTTACTAGAGAATGTTGAGCTGCTCCAGCCTTATACAATTGAAATAGCTGAATACCTTCAAGGTTCCCGCAAGCAATTCAGCATTTCCTTCCACTATCAAGGAACAGCCTTCCAACAGGAAGTATGGAAAGCACTTTGCGAAATACCTTATGGGGAAACGAAGTCTTATTCCGATATCGCTCATCAAATCCAGCGGCCAGCAGCCGTTCGCGCTGTGGGCACGGCGATTGGCGCTAATCCGATTTTAATTACAATTCCCTGCCACCGCGTCATTGGAAAGAACGGATCGCTGACTGGCTACCGCGGCGGCATAGAAATGAAAACAAAGCTGCTTCAGCTGGAAAAATACTAATATGACGATCGAATATTTCTATACACAGCCCAAAACCTTATTGAATAAAGGAACCGGCTTTCTTACCGGCTACAGCCATTCCTTAAATCCTTATACAGGGTGTACGTTTGGCTGTTCCTACTGCTATGTGCGGAAAATACCTGTTTCTTTATTTCGAGGCGCCGAATGGGGAACATGGGTCGATATTAAGGAAAATGCTGCTGAAGTTTTTCGCAAACAATTTTTAAGAGAAAAGTCTAAAGGTCCGGTTACTATTTTTATGTCATCCAGCACTGATCCCTATCAGCCGATTGAATATAAGGAACAAATTACTCGCTCCTTGCTCGAGGCGATGGTTGATGATCCTCCTGATTTTTTGTTCGTGCAAACGCGAAGCCCGCTTGTTCAGCGGGATATTGATCTGCTCTTGCGACTTGGAGAGAAGGTTCGCGTCAGTATGACAGTGGAAACAGATCGCGAGGACATTCGAAAACATTTTTCACCGAATGCCCCTCCGATTAAGGCTAGGCTAAAGACGCTTCAATTGCTAGATGATGCGGGCGTTCCTACTCAAGCGACGATTGCCCCCATGCTGCCAAGCAGTGAGCAATTCGCCGAAATACTGCGACCGCTCGTTGACCGCATCTGCATAGACGATTATTTTAAGGGTGACGGAAGCAGTGGAAAACGAACGCGACAACTAGGCATCGATGCTTTGTATGAGCAGCTAGGTCTTGAGGAATGGTATCATCCGGCTGCTTATCGCGTCGTATACGAGCGGTTCAAGCAGGTTTTTTCCGAGGATCGCATTTATGTAAGCCAGGAAGGCTTTGAGCCTTAGCTTTTTTTTCGTTTCATACCGCGTATTATCATTTTGGTTTCTTGATCGACGCGGTATGATTCTATTATTTTTTGCAGAGCTTTGTTGTAGGTGAAATCGTCTAAAGAATTAGCACCGCTTTTCAAATAATTCATAGTAGCCTCTGGCTGCTTAATATAACAAATCGACAATGCCCATGCTACCGCCATCTTGACGTAATACGTCTCTCGTTTCGTCTGATCAAGCAGCTGCAAGAGGCGCTCAATATAAGTTTCTTCAATATAATAGCCAAGCAGCATAACGACGCCAAAGCGTATCTCATACTCTTTGTCAGATACCAAATACGGCTGTATGAAATCCCATACCGCTGACTTATTGTCCGTTGTAAATTTCAGTCCATTGCAAAAGCTGTCACAGACTGACCAATTGTCTATCTTCGGAACAAATTCAGCGACAATGTTTAAGCGTTCTGTGATATCCGCTTGAGCATAACCAATGACCATCCCCTGCAGCATCACTTCCTCAAAGTACTCGCTATCCGCAGCCTTTAAATAGGTACGCCAGTCATCGCTTGCTATCGACTTAGCCAGCTGGCGAAGCTTCGGCAGGCGAACGCCTAATACATTATTTATTGTAGGAATAAGCGCAGCCGTAAATTTCTGAAAATCGTCTTCCTTCAATGCTATGAGCTGTTCTTTTATTGTTTTCTTCATGTTGTTGCTCCTTTTTAGCTTACTCCATTGACAAGGTCCACAAATAAATCGAAGCCACTGAACCATAGGGGGAATACCTTAGCCGGTAGGTATCGAACTGTTCTTTGGTTAAATCTTGAAGACCATACAGCTTCATCATCCCGCGGCGAATGGCAATATCTCCCCAGCTCACGACATCTGGGCGCTCCATCGCATGAATGAGCAGCATTTCAGCCGTCCACTTGCCAATTCCCTTTAAGGTCATCAGCTGCTTGATAACCTCTGCATCCGATAAGCGGTTCAGCTCTTCCAGCCGGATTTCACCTTGTATAATCGACTCCGCAATGCTTTTTATGCAAACAGCCTTCTTCATCGTTATCCCGCAGCTTTGAATATAATCTGCCGTTTGATTAGCTATGTTCGAAGGGGATATTTCGCCAAGCCGCACCTGCATTCGCTCCCATATGGTGTGTACTGCTTTAGCTGAGATCAGCTGGCCTACAATCGCATAAACGAGTGAAGTGAATAAGTCAGGCATAATGATGCGTTCGACTTTTCCGAGCCGAGACATGGCAGCACCAAGCGCTTCATCTACGCTTTTCAAATAATCGATCTCTGCTTGCCCATAGTCAAAAAGCTTTGTTTGTATCGTTTGCAGACGGCTCGCCCCCTGTAAATCGAAATAAATAGCTGTATATTCTTACTATACCTCATCGGGCTTTGTATGTTTTGATTACCGAATATAATCGCAAGATAACGAAATCGGCGATGATAGAAATAACGGACATCAGATGCCTTATTTGCCTTGATTTCCTCTTTTTTCAGAAGTAACGGACATAAGGTACGCTATTTGGCTCCAATCGTTATGATTTAACACGATTTCGACTAAATAGCGTATCCTATGTCCGTTAAATTCAAATTAAGCCCGAATTATGAAGAATAGCGGATTCTATGTCCGTTAGCATCAAGCCTGAGCCACAAATGTATAAGAATGCTTAGAAGGAAAACGAGCTTTTACTAAAACAGCGGCAGCCTTGGACTGTTTCATCTCGTCCATCGCTGCCGCTGTATTTTAATCTTTCTACTCTACTCTTATTTCTACTGCAGCAAGCGATAGTTGTTTTTGATGTAGTTAGCTCCTGATAGGATGGTCAACGCTAAGGCAACATACATCAAAATTTGATCAACAGGAATCGCTGTCAAAAAGCTGAGCGGACGATGGTTTAACAACACCGCTGAAATCGCAACAACTTGAAAGACCATCTTAATTTTGCCGAATTGGTCGGCTTGCAAGGCAATTTTTTGAGATGAGGCAACAATTCGAATGCCCGTAATAATAATCTCTCTTCCGATAATCACAACTGCAATCCAGCTGTATATCATCTGCTCGCCTACCATTAATATTAACGCGGCGGATATTAGCAGCTTGTCTGCCAGCGGATCGAGCAGCTTGCCAAGATTCGTAATCTGATTATATTTTCTTGCAATATGTCCATCTAGTTTATCTGTCGCTGAAGCGAGTATAAATAATGCTGCTGCATAATAAATGCCATAGGTATCTATATGTAGAAAAAATTCTGATTTGTTGATTAACCACTCGGGGTATATCGGGAAAAATAAAATAAACACAGGTATTAATAAAATACGAGCAATCGTTATTTTATTCGCTAGATTCATATGGTTCCTCCTTCGCATTATGCTAGTCATCATACCATATGTTGGGAGGTTTCTAAAGAAGCTGCCTGTGCGCCACCATCACCTATCCTTTACGCTCTCTTTAAAGACTGATTAAGCATATCCCAATCGGCATGCGAGGCGTCAAACAGCATTAGCCCGTCTGTGTACCGGAAAGCCGAATGGAATACCTCACCCTGCCGCTCGACGCTATTCATTTGATTAAGAGAAATGCCCGCATATACCGGAACTTCTCCACCTGTGGCAATGTTGCCAAGCGCCATATATTTCTCCACCTCGGCCAGCGTATCCTGATAGGTACCAATCATGAGGAAATTCAAGTGCCGGACATAGCCAGTGTCTCGGTAGTCCTTAGTATAGACGGAGCCCTCCTGAAATAGTAGGCGGCTGTCATATTGAAAATCAGGGCTGGACCAGTTTGCACCGTTGACATAATAGGTATCAAACCAAGACCCCACGTAGGCAGATAACAAAACATCGCTTCCCGTCTGTCGATTATGACCGTCCACCATCTCCTTGACCTCCGCAACAAAAGTGGTAATGACGCCTGCACGGAAAGCCCACCAGTCCAAAATCAACGGACCATCTATTCTCGTATTGCCTTCGTAATCGAATATATCCTCAGGCCAACGATGAAGCCGCTTGCCCCTTTCCGCCAAATAAGCCTCAAAGCGGCTTCGTGTCAAAGGACTGAAGTCCGCCGTTTCATTGTCGTATCTGCCCCGGTCCAAAATAATGCCGTCCACCTGATAGCCGGCAATCACTTCCCGGAAAGCAGCCAATTGATGCTCGCGCACCTTCGCATGCAGCGGGTTGGCAAACGCAACCAAGCCCGGAGCCGAGCTGTCTCGCTGCCGCTTGATCACACCTTTATCCTGATGCTTGTAAACCATTTCCTCCCATTCAGGATGCTCATTTAGAATCGCATATTGACCACGTACAATGGAGCCTTCTGCAAATACATTCATGGATGCATGAATAGCTAGACCAAGATGATGCCCCTCTTCTATAAAAATCTGCAGCAAATCCAGCTTTGGATAAGGAATACTCTGCCCAGCGTTTACCAATTCACTCATGTGGGGACGGCTCGTCAGCGGATTTTTGAAGTAAGAAACGTAACCTTCCACCCCTTTAACGTCAAGCGCAATATCCGTAACGCCTGCATGTTTTGCACGCTCCAGCAGTTTTCTTACAGCGTCCGCAGACTGCAGCTTCCCACTGTTGGCTCTCTGATCTATCCAAAGGATCGTCCTCTGCTTGCTCTCAGCACGGCTCTTAGAAAAAATGGCTAAGCTTCGAGCAACTGATGTTTCGTTCCCCGTTTTGATCTCCACATCAACAAAGTTTACGCCAAGCGCCAGTTTCAGCGTATGGGCAAAAGCACCATGCTCGTCTACCACAGCAGCTTCACCATTAACCGTTAGCGCCGGAAACTCGCCCGCTTTGCCGCCGCTCACAATACCGCTAACTGTGGTTACAGTCTGCGTTTCCGAATAAACGGATGGATGGTTCAAATAAAGGCTGAATTCATGATCAGCAGCGCCTGCCAGCCCGTGATAATCAGTCACTGCACCATCCTTGCGCAGCTTGATCCGATCTCCTTTTCTAAAGCAGGTAGACAAAAAGAAGCGGCTGCTTTCCGGAGCATACAAGGGATCAAGGGCAACAAGCACGTAACCATCCTCAGGGATGTCTAGTATCGTTGGGCCCGACCAGGCCGGTGCGAAGCCGACAGGCGCTTCATTAACGACGCGTAAAACCAAGCCGCCTGTTCCTACCTGCACCGCAACGCCATTCTCAGGAACAGTGACCGATTTCCCCCATGCGCTTGTAAATAAGACAAGCCACTCTTCGGCCGCCGGAATGGTGTTGACTGCCGATATAGCATGCCGCTGCCCTTCTAATGTAATCGTAATATCCTCTGGCGCAGCTTCCACTTGGGCATGGATAGCAAGCATATCAACCTCACTGCCTTTATACGGCTTAAATGGTTCGTTCATTTCTGTTCCCCCTCAGTTAATTATGCCGGGCATTTCGCCTGGGCGACAAAGAGGCACCTGCGATTCGCAGCTGCCCCTTGCCATCAAGCCTACGTCTATAGGCAAGCCTTTATTTTGAAATGGTTTGATACCACTCGTTCGCTTCCTTGACGGATTCTGCGCCGCCTTCGGCCATCCATTGCGCAAGGAAGGTATCGTAGCTGTCTCTAGATTGCGCACCTGCGATATACATTAGCACCGTGTCGTCCAGCAGCTTCGTCAGCTTTTGCTTGTTTTTGGATACCGCATCGATCGGCGGCGCAATCGACATCGGATCAACGACAATATTGCCTTTCGCCGCGTTTTCCTGAAACGCCTCATAGTAGCTTTGCAGCACAGGGTCCTTCCGAACGCGCGCCTGCCAGTAAGCTGGATAATCATATTCATTAACCCCGGTCATGTAGGAGCTTGCATTGGTCAAGTCATCATTGAATTTAGGCAGAATGGGATAATATTTGCCATCCTTCACTTCGTGATGAACGCCTTCCTCGCCAATGGCGAGCTTTATGAAGATATCCTTCTTCAGCTTGGTATCGAGCAGCTTGATCGCATGCTCCTTTTGCTTGGATACTTTCGGTATCGCTATAAACCAAGTAGTTGCCAGGTTAACGCCAATCGATGATTTGCCATCCTTGCCAACTAAGTAAGGAATAATGCCGATTTTGGCTTCTGGAAAGTTTTTGACAAGGGCAGCTTCTGCGCTAGAAGCACTCCACCAAGCCAGCTTGATCATTGCGGCATTGCCGCTGGAAAACTTCTCAATCGCTTTCGCACTCGTATTGATTGGCATCTCCGAATCCAGCAGTCCTTCGCTGTACAGCTTGTTCATATAAGCCAAAAATTCCTTCATCTGCGGAAGCTCTGCTTTATGCAGAAGCTTGCCATCCACATCGTTCCAGTCGTTCAGCACGCCGAATGCCGCTGCAATATCTCCATAGATGGAATCCTTTGAACCCGTTAACGGTACAATATTTTTGGCTTTCTTGATCGCTTTCAACACCTCATACAGCTCATCCGGCGTTGTCGGGTTTTTCAAGCTCAGTTCTTCCATCCAATCCTGACGGACAACGAGCTCCTCGCCTACGCTAATGCCAGAGCCAGTCTCCGGTATAGCATAGATTTTGCCGTCGATCGTAACGCTTTCCCATGAATCTTCCTTAATCGCCGCTTTGATGTTAGGGCCATGGCTTTCGATCAGATCATTCAGCGGCTCCAGCGCGCCCGCTGTTGCCAGCTTGTAGAACTGAGCAGAACCCAGCTTCATGATATCGAAGTTTTGCTTGTTCGCAACCATCAAGTTCAGCTTCTCGTCGGCACTTTCCGCCGGAAGCATTTCATAGGTAACCTTGTAGCCGGTCGCATCTTCTATGTTTTTAGCAACCGGGTCTGCGTTCGGATCGAACAGGCTGTACTGCATCAGCATCGTGAGGTTAGGATTGCCTTCGCCATCTCCCCCTGAGCCGCTGCCCGGAGCCGGAGTGGAATTGTTGCCGCATGCGGCAAGAGCAAGAGCAAATACAAGGACTATGGCCAACCAAGAACCTTTTTTCATAGAGTACCCTCCCGAATATGTGTTTTAAAGTCAAACTTCATTACCCTTCCATTGCCCGCTATCATGACAAGCTGACAGCATCACCGCCTTTCATGGCCGATAGGTTTAACCCTTAACCGAACCTACCAGCACACCTTTGACAAAATATTTTTGCAAGAACGGATAAACCATCAGGATCGGCAGCGTAGCCAGCAATATTGAAGCTGCCTGAATGGATTGTGGCGTTATGTTCAGCGCCGCGTCCACGTTATCCTTCAAAAACTCGCTGCTGGAGGAAACCAACAGTTCCTTCAGATACAGCTGCAGCGGTTTGAAATCCTGATTGGTAATGTAGATCATCGATGTAAAATAGTCGTTCCAGAACGCCACCGCGAAAAATAGCGCAATGGTTGCCAGCACAGGAAGCGACAGCGGCAAAACAATGGAGAATAAAATTCGGATGTTGCTTGCTCCGTCCAGCTTGGCGGACTCCTCCAGCCCGTCCGGCAGCCCTTCAAAGTAATTTTTGATAATCAGCATGTTGAACACGTTGATGGCCGCCGGCAGGAATAGAACAGGAAACTGATTGACCAGTCCAAGATTCTGCATGAGCAGGTAGGTAGGAATCAGGCCGCCGCTGAACAGCATTGTGAAAATAAACATTAGCAGAAACCATTTTCTGCCTCGAAGCTGAACGCGAGATAATGGATACGCCGTAATGGTCGTGAGGAATAATCCTAACGCCGTCCCCACAATGGCCAAAAGAATCGAATTTTTTAAAGAGTTAAGAAACATGGAATCCTTGAGCACATACATGTATGTCCCAGTCTGAAAGCCAACAGGCAGCAAATTGACCTTGCCGGAAATGACCGCCGCTTCGCTGCTGAACGATTTGGCGATCAGGTTAACGAAGGGCAGCAGCGTCGTCAGACCTACCAGTATGAAAAATAAATAGTTGCAGAAATTGAACAGCTTCTCTGAAAATGATGTTTTCACGGTCACAGCAATCTCCCCTTTCAGTTACCAAATCCCGCGTTGCAGGTATTTGCGGCTAAGCGCGTTGCCCGCCAAGACGAGCGTGAAGGCAATAACGGATTCAAATACGCCAACAGCAGTCGTGAAGCTGTAATCCTGATTGCCGAGGCCCATTCGGTATACGTAGGTGCCGATGACATCAGAGACCTTGTATACTGTGGGATTGTACATGACGAGAATTTGCTCTGTGCCAGCCTCCAGAATGCTGCCCAGCCTTAGAATAAACATCAGCAGTATAATGGGCGCGATGCCAGGCAGCGTAATGTGCCACAGCTGCTTCATCCGACCCGCTCCGTCAATCTTGGCTGCTTCGTACAAGCCGGGATCAATTGTGGCGAAAGCCGCAAGATACACGATGGTACTCCACCCAGTCTCCTTCCAGCCCGCTGAAGTAATCAGAACACCTCGGAACACGCTGTTGTCTAGGAAAAACGAGATCGGCTCCATGCCGATCATACCCATTACCTTGTTGACCAAACCGCCGTTGCTGGACAGCATGTCAATAAATAGACCGCTTACGATAACCCATGACAGAAAATGCGGCAAATAGATAACGGTCTGAATCGCACGCTTGAACAACATCCGCCTGATCTCATTCAACAGCAGGGCAATGAGAATCGGCAGCGGGAACAAGATACCGATCTTCAGAAAACTGATAATAACGGTGTTTTGAAAAACATGCAGAAAATCGGGAGAGTTGAACAGTTTGGCAAAATGCTTCCATCCCACCCACGGGCTAGCGTCATAGCCATCAAAGATATTGAAATCCTTAAAGGCGATGGTAATGCCATACATCGGGGCATATTTGAAGAGCAAAAGAAACAAAATTCCAGGGACAAGAAGTGCATATAAATCCCAATCCCGTTTGACATCGGCAGCAAGCCGTTTGACATAATTGCTTTTAGCCTGGGGCTTATCCAGTGGTGCCGTTGCGCTTTTCATCGTATTCCCCCTCGATTTGATGCTTTCTACCTAAAATTGTAGTATCCAGCGCTCAGGGTTGGTAGAGTAATGCCATTACTATTTCTGGTACTTTGATGTTTGATTTCTTCACAAAGGAACGTAATCGGCATAAAAAAAGACAAAACCGCTTTCTTTAACTGAAAGCGGTTTTGTCTTTTTAATTTTTTGGTTATTGCACGCCAGCATAATTAGGCGCAGCTGTCACGCTTTAACTCCACCCGGGTTGACGCCCCAATATTTACGGAACACCTTGGTGAAATAGCTCACATCCCGGTAGCCCACGAGACGAGCGGCATCGTACACCTTGCCCCCATTCTGCAGAACGGTTTTGGCCCGTTCCATCTTGCGCTCCAGCACATAGGTCGAAAACGGTACTCCTGTCTCCTGCTTAAACAGCCGACTTAAGTAAGATGAATTGATAAAAAGGCGATCTGCGACCGTATGCAGCGTAATATCCTGATCGATTTCCTGATTGACGATAGACAGAATGGAGCGTACCACTCCATTGCTCGTCGTTTTCCGCTGCTGCTGCAGGTAATCGCAGATGCGGCCAGTCAAGCGGACCAGCCAAGCCCGAATCTGCTCCTTCGTCGCCAGCAGCCTGATGTTCTCGAAATAAATCATATCCTCTCCTGCCACGCAGCCAATTCGCCAGCCCTGCTTCTGAATCATACGGATATACAGGCTGCTCAAATAAAGGACAGCCTCATGAACCTCTTCCGCCGTCTCCACGGACTCTAGGCTTTTGTCCCACAATCCTTGCAGCGCCTCCAGCGCCTTGGCCTCGTCAGCGGTTTCCAATGCGATCTCCAGCGCTTTCTCCAGCCCTTGCTGTACCTGAACCCCCTGTTCCTTACGGCCAATCTCGCGGTAAGGAATGGCGATGTCGCAGCCGTATACAATACGCTCCTGCAAGGCTCGGCAAGCTTCGGCATACAGCGCGCTCATGCTGCCAATCCCTCCGGCCGCAGCGCAAATGCCTGCGCTCGCTGTCAGCCCAAGCGTCTCCCGGGTGCGCGACAGCAATTGAACGACCGAGGCCTGTACACGCAAGGCGCTGTCACCCGGCTCCTCCTCGCGCCGCAGCACAAAAACAAGGAGAGTGTACCCCTGATGATCAGGGCACACCCAACAGGAAGCGGGCAGCATTTCTCTCGCCAGACATTGCAAAGAGAAACGCCACATTGGAGCATCCTCCGCGCGAAAGCAGCCATCCCCTTGCGGAAGCGGGTCAATATCCACCACCGCAACTGCGATCCGGTCGGACTCCTCAAGCTCAATCTGATATTCCGCACCTCTTCGCAGCACCTCGCTATCGTCGTAGTCGCCTGCTGCCCACTGCCGAATAAAACTGCTTTGCAAATGGGGAAGATGCTCACGCCACTTTACCTTTAGCTCTGCCTGCTCGCGCCACTGCTCCATCTCGTCTCGCAGCTGCTTTGCCGCTTCCAGTACGGCGCCCAATATTTCCTCTTCAGCCGCGGGCTTCAGCAAATACTGGGAAACCCCTAAAGCGATAGCATCCTGAGCGAAGCCAAAGTTGTCATGTCCGCTTAATATAATCAGTTTCAGCTGTACGCCGTTGTCTGGATATTCCCTCAGCTTCCTCACCAGTGTCAGCCCATCCATCTCCGGCATCTGGACATCAATCAGCATGATATCGGGTCGCTTCCGCTCGATCAACGCCAGCGCTTCTACCCCGCTGGCAGCCAGTCCGACGACCTCAATGCCATGCTCCTCCCATGGAATATTATTAGCCAATCCCAACCTAAGCCGCAGTTCATCCTCAACGATCATTAAATTCATGCGGATCGCTCCCCTTTTTCCAGAGTATGGTGAGTTACAGCACGAAAACTTTCCTTGCATTGATCCAGCGGCAGCGAAATGGTGACCGAGGTTCCATGTCCTTGCACGCTTTCGACAATCAATTCAGCTTCCTTGCCGTAATAAAGCTTAATGCGGGTCATTACATTGCGCAGGCCGAACAGGTCACCCGTCTCCTCGTCCTCCAGCGAAAACAGATTCGCTTCGCGCCGCCCCAGCCGCTTCATTTCTTCTTGAATATAGGCTAGCCGCTGCGAACTCATCCCTGAACCATTGTCGCTAACGGTGACCTGAACGGCCTCTCCATCTTTTATTCGGCCCGAGATAACAAGCTTTCCGCCTTCCGTTTTCCCCTCCATCCCATGCAGGATAGCATTCTCCACAAGCGGCTGCAGCAGCAGCTTCAGAATCGGGATGGGGCGGCAATCCTCCTGAATGTCGTATTCCACCTCAAAGCTGTCCAAATAACGAATTTGCTGAATGCGAATGTAATAATGCAGATGCGACAAGCTTTCGTCAATCGTAAATACATCCTTGCCCTTGTTCAGGCTTAGCCGGAAAAACCGCGACAAATTCAGTACCATCTCGCTAATTTCATCCGCCTCGTAATTTTTAGCTGTCCAGTTAATTGAATCCAGCGTATTATACAAAAAATGAGGGTTAATCTGGGTTTGCAAAAATTGAAGCTCCGTCTTGGCCAGCCTCAGCTGCTGCTCGTAATGATCTTCAATTAGCCGCTTCTGGTCTACCACCATCCGATTAAACGCTTCCGTCAAATAACCCAGCTCGTCGTGCCGCGTATTCTCCAGATGCACATTCATATTTCCCGTACCCAGACGCTTCATGCCCTTGAACAGCTTATCTACCGGAGAAGCGATACCGATATAAACGAGCCAGGATATGCCCAGCGCCAGAAGGACGCTGACGAAAATAATAGCTAACGTATACAATCGAAGCTGATCTGTTTTGGCGTACAGCTCTTTTTTGGGTTGAATCAGCGTCAGCCGCCATTTGGAATACTCCGAATCGATAGACACCGACATCTCCGCATCCGTCGTACGGGGAAGGCCAGGCATGCCCCCGCCCTCCGCAAGCGTATGCTCTGCGCCGTCGAGCTTGCCTGTCCCGGCAATCAATTTGCCGGTATCGCTGTGCAAATAAATGGTAGCTGAAGGCGATGGGAGCAGCGATTTCATCAGATTGATCAGCTTGCTTTTGTCCACTGTAATAATAACTACATCCGCTCGGCGATTGTTGTTGTACAAATCCATGGTTCGCAGCAGCGATACGCTATCGGTATTAATTAAGCTGCCGAAGGTCGCGTTGCCGGCAATCGGCTCCTCCGCCAGCAGATAAGTGATTTCCGTCCCGCTAGTAATGGCGGTATTCTCAAGCCATTGCTGCTGCTCAGGGCTGCTCAGCCTTCTCCCTCCATAATTCGTCGAAATCATCATATGGGAGGGCTGATGATACAAGGATATTTGCGATACGATATGATTAATAGAGTTTACATTCGACAGCTGCTTCAGCAGCATCGAAAAATCGACGATGGAGAGCGGCGACAATTCCGCTCCGTTATCTGCAAGCAGCTTGATAAACACAGGGTCTGTTGCAATCAGCGTCGAAATCTCCTCCACATTTTGCAAAGTCAAATCAATATAGTCCATAGCTGAATTCAGTACCGTACTGGACCGCTCCACCGCTTGGTCATGCAAAATGCTGCGGGAGCGATCAACGGCAAATAAGCTTACCAACACGAGCGGCAGCAATATCAACATAAAATAGCAGGTTAGCCGAAACTGGATTTTGCGGGAAAAGCGATCCCGAAACCATTTGACGGGATTTCTCATACTTATCTCCCCCCTCCGGCGCTCAAGCGGGCTTCGTACCATTGATTAACTTCCGCTGTAACCTCTGCGCCACCCTCGCGGTACCACTCCTCCACAAAGCTGTCGAACTTATCCAGCGAAACAATACCCATCACGATTTGTGTAAAAACGCTCTCAAGCTCCTCTAAATGTCCGGCATACTTGCTCATCGCCGGTGTGGGAATTCCGAAAAATTCGTTTTTAATTAAATTTTGTTCAATCATTTGCAAATTATCGTATAAGTGAAAGTCGCCCAGCGAATCTAATCGAGCCTTAGCCATGACAGGATCAATGACATCGACGAGCGACTGGTAGATGCCCCTGTACAAATGCTTGTCATGCTCTTCAAAATCGGTGACCATTTTCCCGTTTTCCATCGACCAAATCTCACCTTCAAAACCAAGCTTCAACGTCTCCCTGCCCTCTCCCACGATGAAATTAAGCAGCTTTACCACTTCTTCGGGATGTTTCTTACCAACTGGCACCACGTTGTAACCGCGGATTAAATCCTTGTTATATACGCCGCTGTGCCCCTCCGGTCCAACGGGATACTCCAGCGGAATCCATTCCGCCTTGGGATCTTTCTTTTTGCTTGCCGCGATGGGTCCGCGCGTATCATACCAAGTCGCTGAGAACATGCCGACCTTCCCGTTCTCGATTTTTTCGATAAAGGCATTGTTGCGGTTAAGTGGGAATTCCGGATCAATCAACCCTTCCCGGTAAAGCTTTGCCAGGAAAGCGAGCGCTTGCTTGGTCTCCGGCAGCGTACTGCCATTAACCAGCTTTCCATCGCGCGCCACCCAAGAGTTCAATTGAACACCAAAAGCGCCAAAAAACGGCGCAGTCCGCCCCATGTCCTCGAGCAAAATAAGGCCCATCGTATCATTAAGCCCGTTCCGGTCAGGGTCTTCCTTAGCAAAGGCACGCATAACTTCATAATATTCTTCCAGCGTCTTAGGCGGCTGCTTCCCTAAAACATCAAGCCAATCCTTCCGCACATACATCAACTCGATGCCCTGCACGTCTGTTAAACTTGGAATGCCGTAAATTTTTCCGTCGTAGCGCATTCGATCCCACGCCTCTTCAGGAATAAACTTCTTCAGGTCTTGTCCATATTCGTTGATATAGTCGTCAAGCGGCGTAAAAGCCCCTTTTTTGACATATTCATCAAACCAAACCGGGTTAAAGGTGTGAATGAGATCCGGGAGATTTCCGGAAGCCATAATGACATTCAGTTTCTCTTCGTAAACTTCCTGAGGGGGAATATTGACCCGCAAATCCAGTCCTGTACGTTCCTTTATATAGTTTATATAAGGATTATCGTTTTCGTCTGAACCATCCGGGAATGTCATGCCCAAATCGTTAATGACCATCGAGATCGCGACGCGGCTCTGCGATGTGGGCAGCGGCTCGCCCAATTTCTCCCACTCGCTGCAGCTTGGCACCGTCGCAGCTACCATTAACAATGCTATTATCCGAACAATCATACGACAGTTGAACCTTTTGCGCTCCATAGCTCCCCCTCCATCTCTTCCGGAATGCATCCGGCATTACTCCCTATTCAACTTCTCCTTCAAGCAAGCGCTAGACTTCGGTGCATAACCAGCAAAAGCAGCCTCCTTCCCACCTACTGACTGTTATCTACCTAAATCATGTTAACTATAATAACATTAAATACAACTAACGAGAGTGGAAAGGCATAACACATTAGTCATACCTTCATTTCACGTCACAAAATCGAACATCAATTAAAGCGGTTGCATAAATAACAAGGTAATGCGGATATCGCTATTGAATATACTTTCCTATATTTTAGAATAAATAGAAGCGGCTGCCCTTACGGCTATTCGAACTTTGCAGGCTGTTGAGCCCATCCTATTCCAATAGCCGCTCCAGCAACCGCTTTACGTCCAATCCAGCAAATGTGAATAAATCTGTTATTTCCAATGTACTTCCAACAAGCGCCCGCTCAAATCTTAGATTCCACAACAGCGGCTAGCGGAAGCTCTTAATAAATTGAACCGCTTTGCGTATATCGGTCTCCGGCTGATCTCCAACTTCGCGTTCGATCGTCAGATAGCCATTATATCCAATCTCCTTTAACGCCGTAAAGTATCTGTCGAAATCAACATTCCCTTCGCCGAGCGGCAGCTCGCGGAAAAATTGTCCCGAGCTCACCATCTCCGCAATTTTGGCATGATCCATCGGCTCATAGCCAAGCGCACCGTATACCATGCGAGGATCTACCACCTTGCGACGTATGCCGTCCTTGACGTGGGTGTGCACGACGTAATCCTTAAGCAGTCGAACCCCTTCCGCTGGATCATCTCCCGTCACCATCACCATATTGGCAGGGTCAAAGTTGACAGATACCCCTCTGCCACCTAGCGTATCCAAAAAACCCTTCAGATGAGCCGCCGTCTCCGGGCCGGTCTCGATAGCGAAATAGGCCTTCATGCTGCTGGCATATTCATTCAGCTCGCGGCAAGCCTCCTGCATAACAGCGAACACCTCTCCATCTTGGTCCTCCGGCACGATTCCGATGTGAGTCGTTACAATGGTCGTGCCGAGGTCCAGCGCCAAATCGAGAATCCGCTTTGATTTCTCCACCTTTTCCACGTTAACGGATTTATCCTGGAAGCCATGGCCACCTAGGTCACCGCATAACGCGCTGATTTCCAGCCCTAATGAATCGATATAAGCCTTTAGCTCCCTGCGGGCGGCAGCGTTCAGATTAGCA
Source organism: Pristimantibacillus sp. Z349TD_6 (assembly GCF_056173205.1). Taxonomy (NCBI): domain Bacteria; kingdom Bacillati; phylum Bacillota; class Bacilli; order Caryophanales; family Paenibacillaceae; genus Pristimantibacillus (SeqCode); species Pristimantibacillus sp. Z349TD_6. The sequence goes on from NZ_CM149662.1 coordinate 6,481,334, forward strand.
GGGTCCATCTCGCCTGAAACGGCATAGATTTGCACCCCCTCCGCACCAACCTCCTTCGCCTTCTTCAGCCCTTCCTTAACGCCGACGCCAAAGCTGTCTACAATGACGCCTATGGGATTTCTGATATTTACAGACATGCCGATTCCACGCCTCCCCTAGTCGAAATGGATTTCCTTGCCTAGAGTCGCCGACTCGTACACGCCGCAAAGTATTTTCATGATTTCAACGCCGTCCTGCACTGGACTGATCGTGTTTTTCTTCCCTTGGCAAACTTCAACAAAGTAATTTATTTCGTCTTGGAAGCCCTGCACAAATTCGAATGAGAGATTGTCAATTTGCGGCGTGGCGTTCAGAATCGTGTCATACTTCTCTGTAATTAAAGTCAGCTCCGGCTCCAGCTCGACGCCGCCTTTCTCGCCATAGAGCTTTACCGTCAGCTCATCCTGCTTCGCATGCAGCGTAAAGCTGACATCAACCAGCAGCGACGCCCCGTTCTCAAAGCGTACCAGCGCATTGGCCATGTCCTCAACCGTGTTCAGTGCTGCATCATAATCGGCAGCTTTGTAGAACTTCAAGTTTTTCACATTGGAGCGGTTGCCTAAACGGTTGTAGGTATTGCCGCTAATAGATTTAACTTTGGGCTTGCCCATCAAATACCAGCATAGATCGATGACGTGAACGCCGATATCGATCAGCGGACCGCCGCCGGAGCGCTCCACATCAGCGAACCAGCCGCCAGGGTTGCCCAGCTTGCGTATGCATGAAGCTTTGGCGTAATAAATCGGACCGATTTCACCATTGTCCAAAAATGCTTTTACAATCCGCGTATTGGAGGCATAGCGGCGGACAAATCCTACCTGCAGCGTCTTGCCGGATTCCTTAACAGCTGCTTCAACCGCCAGTGCCTCTTCCACCGTTTTGCTGAGCGGCTTCTCGCAAAGCACATGCTTGCCTGCCTTCAGAGCGGCGATACTGATCTCCGCATGGGTGTTGTTCCAAGTACAGATGCTGACCGCATCAATATCGGGGTTCGCCAATAGCTCGTTGTAATCGGTGTAAACGTTAGGAATGTCATATTTCTCCGCCTTTGCCTTTGCCCGTTCTTCCTTCAAGTCGCAGACAGCGACCAGCACGGCATCCACGTTTTTGCTGTAGGAGCCAAAGTGCATTTCTGATATGGAACCAGCTCCGATTACGCCAATTCGAATAGGATTGCTCATTGCGATTTTCACCTCATTAGTTAATTTAGTTTAAACTGCGCGCAGCGAAGGCCATGCCAACTCGATGCCCTCTGCAGCCAGAAACCTCTGGTAAGCGGCAAGCTCTGTCTCCGAAGAGCGGACATCGCTTGGCGTTAAGCCGCGATCCAAGCAGAAGCTGGCACAATAGCCCGCTGCCTCGCCAATATTCCATTCCACCGGATGAAGCCGGTAGCAGCCGTTTGTAATATGAGTAGTTCCGATATTTTTACAAGCAGCAAGCAGATTGTTCACTCTTACCGGGATGAGACTGCCCAAAGGAATCTGGAATGGCAGCGACGATATATCAATATAGGGCTGATTTTCCGTGCTGGGATGCAGATCAATGCGGTAACAGCCGATGCCCACTGAATCCGCGAAATGTTCCGCACGGCCGTCAGGACGGCTTTCCGTTGCAACATGCTGCTCCAGAATCGTAAACTCCGCCTTGATTCGGCGCGACTCCCGAACGTACGGATACATGGCAAGCCCATCCTCTGTCCCCACCACATCGGGACGAAGCCTGAGCCCAGGGTAACCTTTTCCCCCATCCGGGCGAGGAGCCTCTGTCTGCATCCAATAAAGCAGCGACAGGCTGAGCTGCTTCGCCTCGCTTAAGTGACGCTCCCTATCTTCCGGCTTCACATCGATAATAGAGCCCAGCCAATAATCGTTCTGCGGCCAGTTGACCAGAGAAATAGAACTGTTGTAGGTACCTTGAGCGTAGTGCTCCTTCTCAGCGATTTGACGATATTTGAACAGCGAAAAAGCGCCTTCGCCAGGGAACAGACCGTACTGAACCGGCTGCATCGTTGCCGGCTTGACGCCGGTCCAGCTTAGCAGGCGATCCGGCCAGAAATCCGCCTTGTATTCCTTCCAGAAATCATAGAGCTCTGGCTTTGGAATCGTATGATCCTCGCCTTCCAGATAATCGATGGCGAAGCAATAAGTAAAGCCCTGCATATCTTGCGGCAGCGCCTCTCCTTCTACAGCATGAGGCTCCCCGGTTTCTTCACGTGCTTCCGCACCTGTAACATATTCAACGCCGGCCAGCGGAAGCAGGTCGCCGCATTCCGTAGCGTCGAGAAAATATGGAGCCTTCAGCAGCACGGTATTTCCGCTGTCCAAGCTTTTAACCGTCACCGAGACGATGGCATCGCCATCGCAATGGGCGTTTACTGGAACATGGCGGCGCAATATCGTCAGCTGCCCGCTATGTACATAAGGAGCAAGCTGACGCTCCAAAACGGCAAGCGCGGCGCGTGGCTCATGACATAAACGGCTGACCGTACCGCCACCTGGATTTAGCTGTTCGTTCTCCCGCGCCGCTGTCGTGAGTGGAAAAGCATCCCGGTAATAAGCGCGGATATCCTCGCGAAAGCGGCGATAGCTCCGGGTGCAGCCGAAGGACTCGATCCAGGGATGCTCGTCAGGCGGAACCGCCTGACTCGTTAATTGACCGCCGATCCAATCCGTCTCCTCGGTCATGATAACGGTTTTGCCCGACTTCGCCGCTGCCAGCGCCGCCGCAACTCCTCCCGTGCTTCCTCCTACAACTACGATGTCGGCCATTGCTTCTCGTTCCATGCGCTTATCTCCTTTGGGGTTAAATAATGGTTGCAAAATAGTCATAGCTGCGCCGGATGCCTTCCGCCTCGCTGCCTACACCTTCATATTCAAGAACAAACGCTCCGCGGTATCCATTCTCCACCAGCTTGTTCACGATTTTCTCCAATTCAACATCGCCGTCTCCTAGGTTGATTCCTTCAAAAGCTTTGCCTCCGAGAGACTTATAGCGCCCGTCTTCACGCATTTCAAAATCCTTGAAATGAACATGCGAGACATAAGGGAGCAGCGTCTCAAGCGCAGCTGTCGGATGCTCGTCTACGAGCAGGAAATTGCCTGTGTCAAACGTGGATCGCAGAGCTGGAGAACCAACCCGATCGATGATCGTTTTGACCTGCTCGCCGCTTCCCGCTAACTTTCCGTGGTTTTCCAAACAGAGAACCAAGCCTTCCTTCTCAGCGACCGCAGCAGCTTCTTTCAGTCCATCCACTATCCAGTCCAGCGCTTCTTCGTAGGTTGCAATGTCGCTGAGGTTGCCGGAGAACACGCGGATGACGTTTGTTCCGAGTACCTTCGCAACAGGGTAGGCATCCGTAATCTCCTTCAGCGCCCCTGCTCGTTCCTCCTCGGTTGCCTTGACGAAATCATTGGCTACCGCGTAGCTGGACACCTTGATGCCATTATCTCTCACAAATGCAAGCACGCTTGGCAGTTCCTCCAGAACGTCCTTCCAGAACACATTCAACAGCTCGACATCCTCAATCCCTTCATCCTTGCAAAAGGATAGAAAATCCAGCACCTTCCATCCGTTTTCTCTCACGGTTCTGTGCATGCTCCACATGCTAAGTGACAGCTTCATTTTGCAACTCCCTCCATGCTCTGTTATGGCCTCGCTTTGTTGAAAGGCAACGCTATTGCTTACTGCGTACCACCATTGTAAAAGCTGCCATCCGGCATAAATAGGGTAGACCGATGACCATTTTTGGTAACTTGATGCGATTATCTCTCCATTCACTAAAAAAAGAATTGAAAGTTCCTTGCGCAGCCCTATTTGTTCGTAGTCGGCTTGTGCTATCCTGTATTTGCTGGCTACGCTCTCCAGCAGTCGAAACCAATGCGAAAGTTGAATAGTTTAGTTCTTATATAACTAAAAAAGGGGCTGTCCCAAAAGTCATTTTGCGATTTTTTGAGCACTACTTAGAACTTATTTTCATCGAGAAAAAGGACCTCAAGCTCCACTATACAGTGGAATTTGAAGTCCTTTCATTTGAAAACGGGAATGTTTCCCTGATGCAAAGACTTTTGCGGCAGCACCTGCAGCAGCTTCATCTAAGTGCAGAAATGCACTTATTTAACCAAATTTTCTTCAAATCTGATCAATTAGAGGTATTAGTACACCTATTTGCAACTTTCCAATCTTGTTTGTTAAAAACAGGTGCACTTTTACACTTATTTACTCTCCACTATCGGTTCGCGCACATTACAATCATACGACGATCATCGCTGATGCTGGATATGGTCAGTCTGAGTTATTATGCGCTACAAGCAGCAAGCAAGGGAAATAGCGAGGAAGGATATTCGCTGTCGGTAAGACGAATGATTGAACCCGAAAGTATTTTAGGGCAGATAAAGAATAACCAAGGATTCCGGCGTTTCCGCTTCGCAGCTTACCTAAGGTAAGTCTGGAGGTCGAGTGGCTTTCGCTTGCCCATAGTCCTATGAAGCAAGCAACCATAGACCAGAATAGAAAAATAGCAGTACAGGAATAGCTCTCCTGTACTGCTACCAATACTCCCGTTTAAAACGAGCTATTCCTCAGCGAGCTTGATGCTTATGGGACAGCCCCATTCAGCTTCTGCCTATTTTTTAGCTGCCGCCCAAGCGTCCAGCTGTTTTTGTTTCTCTGCGATAATTTTGTCTATTCCCGCTGCTTTCAGCTGTTTATTGAATTCAGGCAGCTTCGAAACAGGATCGACCGTTCCGGTCTCCAGTGCAATTTTGTACTGGTTTTGCACATTCGTTACTGCCGCAATTTCTGTTTTCACGGCATCCGCATTAAAGGTAAAGCCAAGCGCTTTTGATTTCACGGCGTTTCTATTAAACTCAGCCAGCTGATTCCAAAGCTCTGGATCATCGCCATTCCAAATGTGTGAAAGCGATTGGTTGCCAAACATCCAGCCCATTTGAAGGTTGTAGCCTGAGTTCGTTGCATCCACGCCTTGCGGGTAATCAATGACATTGTCGGAAACCTTCACGTAATGCTTGTTCTCAATCCCGTAATCCAGCAGGTTGATGAAGTCTTTATCGGTATACATCATATTCAGCAGCATCATCGCTCTCTCAGGGTCCTTCGAGTTTCTTGCGATACTCCACATAACGGAAGTAATATTATACGTCGCTGTTGCTGCAGGGCGGAAATGCACCGATACCATCTCTTTGCCTGTAGATCTTGATTCCTGCGTCTCAATACCCGGCTTCATATGGGATATGAACGAGAATGCTTTGCCGGATTTAACTAGATTGTATTGCGTCTCAGTGCTTGTAGCTGCATCCTTGGCAATATAACCTGCTTGATTCCATCTTCTCACTGTATTCAGCATTTCGGCATATTCCGGCGTCTCATACATGTTCACAACCTTCAAGTCGTTGTCATAGCCTGGAAGCACGCCAAAACCTTCGCCCAAGTTATCAAAGTAGCTGAGAACAAAAATATCGAGAATAGATGTTCCATACTTAACTGTCGGAATCATATCCGGTTCATTATCTTTAATTGTTTTGAATACAGCGTCCAAATCATCCAAAGATTTAATCGCGGCAGTATCAATGTTATATTTTTCAACCAAATCCTTGCGCATCGTGATGCCATAATCTGCTGCCAAATCCCTGATACTTGGTACTGCATATATTTTTCCATCGATTCTCGTCGCATTCAAGAACGCAGTATCAAGGGAATCTAACGCTTCCGTAACCCCTTGTCCATTCTCAGCCAAGTATCCATCAAGCTCAAGAAGCTGCCCTTTAGCTACATCTTGGCTGTAGGTTCCAAGTCCGCTGACGATCAAATCCACCTGTTCATTACCCGACATCATTAGCGTCTTCTGCTGAGCCCATGCGCCAAAGCCGATAGGTACCAGCTTTACCGTCGCATTGATTTTTGCTTTTGTCATTTTGTTGATTTCATCCTGCACCAGCTTTAAATCCTTTGGCTCGCCCCCGACCGGAAATACCATAACTAGCTCAACAGGCTTGAGCTCCCCGCTGCTGTTGCCGCTTTTTCCTTCTGCTGTTTTTCCATCGTTGCCTGCATTAGTGCCCTTGTTGTCTCCATTGCCGCATGCACTGATCACCATTGCGAAAGCTAGTACGATTAAGAGAAGCGTTTTTGCCACAAACTTGTTTTTTCTCATTGCTGTGACCTCCCTATTTTTATTTATGATCCGATTCTATCTATAAATGCATGATCCATGCCGTTATAGCGTCTATGAAAGATTTATCCTTTAACAGCACCAATCGTCAGGCCTTTAACGAAATACTTTTGGAAAAACGGATAGGCGATCAACAGTGGAATGACTCCAATTGCGGCCATTGCCATCCGCATTGGCGCAAGCGGAATATTCGCTCCAATATCTGCATTACGGCTGCCTGCCTGCGTAGAAGATTGTAAGAACTGTACGTCCAGCAATATTCGATTAAGAAGGTTTTGAAGGCTATAGTAGTGACTATCTGTAAGATAGATTAGGCCATTAAACCAGTCATTCCAATATAATATGGTGTAAAATAATCCTACTGTAGCAAGCACCGGCGTCGAGAGCGGCAATACGATCCGGTAAAATATTTTCCATTCCCTTGCCCCGTCGATATAGGCGGATTCAATAATCGCTGTCGGAATTGAGCTTGCAAAAAAGGTTCTCATCAATATGATAAAAAATCCGTTCATCAAAAGGCCCGGTATGATTAAGGCCAGCATCGTATTTTTTAAATCAAAATAGTTGGTGTAAAGCAAGTACGTCGGTACAAGACCTCCGTTAAACAGCATCGTAAAAAATACATAAAATGCGAGCGTGTTGCGAAACGGCATTTCTAGACGCGAAAGCGGATAAGCGACCATCGCAGTAAGCGTAAGTCCAAGCGTCGTACCAATTATAGTCGTTAAAACCGTAATGCTGTATGCCCTTATAATGTCAGAAGAGCTGTTCCACAAATAGTGGTATGCGGAGAAGCTGATTTTATCTGGGAAAAAAGCATAACCGCTGCGAACGAGCTCCATATCATCGGTAAGGGAGGCGGAGAACAGCAGCCAGAAAGGCATGATGCAGAAAAAAGTGAACACTAGCATAACGATGTTAATGATCCATTGATAGAGCTTCCCCGATGCTTGCATAATACATCTCCCTTTCTAAAACAACGCGTTGTCTTTGTTGTATTTTCGTACGACCGCATTCGATAAAATAACCAAAATGAATCCGACCAATGCTTGGTACAAACCTGCGGCCGAGGACATCCCGATGTCGCCGAGGTTAATCAATGCTCGATAAACATAGGTATCAATCGTATTCGTTACTGGCATCAGCGCGCCTGTGTTAAGCGGAACTTGAAAGAATAAGCCGAAATCGGAGTAGAATATACGTCCAATGGCGAGCAAGGTCATAATCGTAATAACCGGCGATACGAGCGGAAGCGTAATCTTCGTAATTTGCTGCCACCGGTTAGCTCCGTCGATCGTTGCTGCCTCGTAATACTCATTATCGATGCCGATGATCGCTGCCAAATAGATGATGCACAAATTACCTACGCCTTTCCACACGCTTACGAGCGTTAGAATCCAAGGCCAATACTTGGTCTCACTGTACCAAGAGATCGGATCAAGCCCCATCATCGGAAGCAAGGTTTTGTTCATGAATCCGTTCTCAACATCGAGGAAGCCGAGCACCAGATAGCCGACAATAACCATCGAGATTAGAAAGGGAAGCAGGATTAGCGTCTGATACAGCCTTGATAAGAAACGTTTGCGAATTTCATTAAGCATGATCGCAAGCGCTAATGCAATCCCCGTATTCAGCAGGATAAAGGTAATATTATAAAGCAGCGTATTTCTTGTAATGATGTAAGCATCCGTTGTTTTGAACAAATACTCAAAGTTTTTAAAGCCAATCCAGTCGCTGCCCATAATTCCTTTGGCAAAATTGATGTCCTTAAATGCGATCACGATTCCGAACATCGGCAAATAGTTGTTAATCAGCAGGTACAAAAGGCCGGGCAGCGCCATCAGTACGAGGGCGCGGTATTTCTTAACCTTTCTCATCTCCGATGCGAATGCTGCTTTCTTCTTCGTCTTCAATGAGACCTGCTTCATATTGGAGGGTGACGTCTCAGGATTTGCTTGCACGGGTCTCAACCACCTTTGGCTTCGTTTAATATGTTGCTTAACTAATAGTAGCGCAAACAAAATAGAGCCACTACTAATAATCCGACATCCGACTTTCGAGTTTCCGACATCTTAAACGGGAAAAGAAAAATGCCGTCAGAGGGTCTCTAATCCTCTAACGGCATCGTTTATTTGGACGGACAGCCTTTGCGATAATACTGGGGTGTCATCGATACTTCTTTTTTAAACAACGTAGAAAAATACGAAAAATTCGAGAAGCCAACCGCGAGTGCGACGTTGCTGATCGTAGTATCGGTTCTTGCGAGCAGCTCCTTTGCAAGATTGATTCTTTCTTTCAAAATATAGTCGGATATCGAGAGCCCCGTCTCTTTCTTAAACAGTTTAACGATGTAATCAGGGCTTAAGCCAATATAATCGGCGATATATTGTCTGGACAGCTCCTCATCGATGTGAAGGGCAATATAGCGCTTGATCTTCTCGACCACCGTCTCCGTCGAATCCAGCTTTTCCATATGGACGAGCGCCTTCTCAAGCACATCCCGCACCCAATTCTGAAGGTTCGTCACGCTTCGTGTCGCTGACAAAATACGCTCTGGCGTCAAATGATCCGAAAAAATTTCATCCGCGCGCAGCCCCTGCTCATGCAGCGTATGCAGAACCATTTGCAGAAAGCTTTGATAAAATTGCTGCAGCCTTTTGGCACCTAAGCACTCAATTCGTTTCCACGAATCCAAAAACAGCTGCAATTCATCGAGTACCTTTTTCTTATTTCCTTGCTTAATGAGCTCCGACCATACATTCATGGGCGGCATTGGAATCTGCGATTCCTTCTTTATTGGATCATCGATGAACATCACACAGTCTGCCATATTAACTTGATTCTTTTTAAAAGCAATCAAGCCTTCCACCATATCCCGCACTTCATGGACTTGTGCCGATTTGCCAATATAGCAGGACACATGACAATATAAATAATGATTGCTCATCTCAATAAATGACTGACAGCGCCTTTTAATTTCTTTGCTAAAGAGCTTGCCATCTTCTGTTTGCATAACATCCTGTGCAAACACAATGAGCATGTAATCAGCGTTCATCCGTACGATTTGCGCACTAGCAGCACGCTGAATAACGACCTCCTCAAGGGCGTTGTGTAGCGCATACTCCATAATTTGCAGATCACGGGCGGTTAATGATTTCTCCCAATGCTCGATACTGATAAGAACCGGTAGAAATGTCATAGACCTCGTATACGGAAGCTTCTGCTTGCCGATAACCTCCATCATTTTATGCTGGTTAGACGGAATGGCTTGCTTCAGTACATCCTGCCAAAAACGCTCGGCCGCCATCGTTGCCGATTCCCGTTCCTTCCTGATTTTCTCAATTAGCTTCGTCATCACAAGCTTCAATTCATCATGCGGAACGGGCTTCAACAAATATTCAAAGCTGCCAAGCTGAAGAGCTTTTTTCGCATATTGAAAATCAGCGTGACAGGTTAGAAATACACATTCGGTTTGGGGATATTGTTCACGCACCCATTCAAAGAGCTCCAGCCCGCTGCCCTGCGGCATTTCAATATCACAAATCATCATATCAAATGGCTGAAGACTAAATTCCTCCTTCGCTTGCCGAAGATTATGTGCGAGAGTGACACTTATAATGCCGAGCTCTCTCCAGTTCACACTCGATTTAATGCCATTTGCGATAAAGATCTCATCATCAACGATTAATAAACGGTACATATTCACGACCTCATTTCTTTCGTTAAAGGCATCGTTATTTCAACTGCTGCACCATCTTCGTTATAAAAAGCCATGCTCGCCTTGTCCCCGTATAACAGTCGCAATCTGCGTCTAACATTCCAAATGCCAATATGCTCGCCATCTTCATTCATTAAATTAATTTCCTGCTGCAGCTTCTGCAAAACCTCCTCAGAGAAGCCGCGGCCTGTATCATGAATTTGAATTCGCAGCCTCTCTTCTAGCATCGATTCGCATCTTCCAATCGTTATCGCAATATGAGTCGGCTCATCTGTGTTAATTGCATGTTTTATCGTATTCTCCGCAAAGCTTTGGATAATTAACGGAGGAATATAACATTCCCTCAGCTCGCCATCAACAGCGATGTCGTACGTAAAGCTTCCGGGAAAACGAAAGGTCTGGATTTTTAAATAGTTTTCACTATGATTTAGCTCATCCTGCAGAAGCACGTAATCCGTCTGGCTGCGGAACATAAACCGGAAATAGCGGATCAAGGAGAGGGACAGCTCCTGTATTAATTCGTACTTCTTCTCTTGCGCCAAGTAATAGACGATGTTGAGGCTATTCAAAAAGAAGTGAGGGTTAATCTGCAGCTGCAGCTGTTTCAGCTCTGCTTTCTGATTAATCAATTGTTCCTCATATACGTCAATTTTCAATTGTTGAATATCGCAGACCATGCTGTTGAACGTTTCATTCATCATTTCGAATTCATTGGAGGTCGGTTTATTTGGTATTCTTGCCTCCATATAGCCTTCTTTGATTTTGCGCATGGCGACAATAATTCGATTGATCGGCAGCAGGACCACTTTACGCAGAAAATACAAAGCAATCACTAGAATGAGAATCGAGCCTGTCGCAATCAGCACAATGATTCTTTGCAGATAAGGAAGCTTCTCCAAAATATTTTGCTCGGGTACGACAGCTACTAATCCAAACTCACCTTTGCCTGACTTTTCGCCCATGACGAGGTAATTGTTGTCTGCGCCGGAAAGCTGATACGTCTTAGAGATATAGGATAAATCAATTTTATTTTTTTCGAAAAAGTCCTCGTCCTGAAGCGGCCTATTGCTCTCATCAACAAGCAGTGACCTGCCTTCCGATCCGAGGTCTAGAAAGTCCAACGGGTCCATAACTCCGTCCACATTTACCCCTGCCCCAATGTACAGGCTGCCAGCCTTAATCATATGAAGCAAATAATTTTGTTCTTTCAAATTCAGCACAGACCATTTATCGTACTGATAGCTTTTCATCGCTTGTTCATCGTTCAGAAGCGCAACAATTCCTTCCTTGATGAAATCATTGTTGGTATAAGCAGAGCCCGTCAGCTTAGGCGCGAACAACAAATCCTGATTCAAGGGTGAATAAATAAAAAAATAGTCCAATGCTTTATAATAAGTCGCATTGTCTCTTAACTCTGTAAATAGCCAAATTCGCTGCAAATTGTATAAATCTACATCTGCTTCTGGGAGACTATCGAGAATATTCAAACCGGATTCTTCCGCAGTAAATTTGAGCATGTAGCTATCTATATCCTCAAGCGTCGTGTCAATCAAACCCATGTATAGATTAAGCATATTGCTGTTGGACTGCGCTACTTGATTACGAACGACATCAATCGAATACAAATTGTTATAAATGAGAAAGGAAACCATCGGAATCATAATAAGCATAAGCCCTGTTACCAGCTTAAATCGAAGCGAATTAAAGAGAGAACGATTAAGTAATTTCAAGTTCTGCTAAGCCCCCATTTGCCTCTTAAATAAAAAATAGAGCTATATACAACTATTAGCCGGGGATTAATCCCCGGCCGCACGTTATCAAACTATTTTTTCTTGCCGTAGTGTTTCGTCCTATCATCCACGATAATCCCGCTCCAGTTTAAGCCATATGCAAAATCATAGGCGTTCCCCTCGGAATCAACATGTACTTCCATATCATGTGCAACATCTTCCAGCTGCTCCTCAACGGTCTTCATATTCGCAGGCATCTGCATCGGCAGCAGCCCTGAAGGCTCTGCTTCACCGGTAATAATATCTAGAATCGCTTGGTCCTGTACACCAAATGCAGCAATGATTGCATCGGCCTCTGCTTCAAATTCTGCAACGATAGAAGGCTTCGATAATTGCAGCGACACAATGACAGGTTTGCCTTTCATAACCTCTTTCGTTCTCAGTACAGCCTCCAAGTCCGAAGCATTTGCGGTCGTTACCGTTTTCCCCTTATAGGAGCGGTTTAACACATCTCTTTCATCGCCGGCTATACTAATTTCCCTAGCATGCTCTGCAGTATAAGGGGCGTATTGCAAGCTTATCGGAACATAACCGTTTCCACCTGCTTCAGCATCTGCCTTGCTGTATCCGCTGCCGGAATCTGCCCCTGTAATGAACACCATTGCAAAATCAGCTGTCTCCGGGTCATCCGTTACGTTGAAATATTTCTGTATAAAATCCATATTGACGGGATATCCGTCAAATGCAGCAGTCGGGAATCCGATCCAATTGGTACCTGCTGGTCTGAAGCGTTTAGGAATATAGACCGTCTTCAGTTCTTGTATCGGGAGAACATTTCCTTTGTTTTTAAGCAAAACGAGTGATTTGAGCTGCGCTTCGTAGCCTGCAGTCATAAATTCAGCATTGCCGACAATGCGAGTGGTTTGTTCGGGTTCACAATACGGGTTCTCGAATAAGCCGACGCGGAACATGTTCTTCAAGAGCCTTACCGCTGACTGCTCAAACCTTGCTCGCATATAGGCTTCACCATGCTCTGCCACACCGATATGATAAGCTTCAATGACAGGACCTGCGTCATTATTTCCACCGAATTGATCTACTCCGGCCATAAGTGCTTTGTAATGACGCTCCGAAGCGGTATAACCTTCCTCAACCCCCCATGCACGTCCTCCTGGAAACAATCGTGTAATATCAGTGCCTTCATCGTCCGTAATTCCCCAGTCCGTGCACACGACACCATCGTAGCCATATTTATCACGAAGCAGGTTTCCGATAATATGAGCGTTGTAAGCATTGCCGACATTCTCGCCATTCACCTGATCTTGATTATAGGAAATCGTATAATAAGGCATAATGGCCGATGCTTTCTCCGTCCCTCCTGAGAGCTTGAATGCGCCGTCCAAGAACGGGATCAGATGCTCCTCGAAGTTGTTGCCTGGATATACTGCAAATTTGCCGTATCCAAAATGAGCATCTCTGCCGCCTTCGCCCGAACCGCCGCCTGGCCAATGCTTGACCATCGCATTTACGCTTCCTGAACCCCAGCCGTCTGATGGAGTCTCTTCTTCAAACGAGGTCTGAAACCCGTCGACGTAGGCTTTTGCCAAATCGGCTGACAGTCTTGAATCCTCTCCGAACGTGCCGTCGAAGCGTGACCATCTTGGATCGGTCGCGATATCGATTTGGGGAGAAAGAGCGGTTGCAATGCCAAGCGCCCTGTATTCCTGAGCAGCGATCTTCCCAAACTGATGAACAAGCTCAGGATCAAAAGCTGCTGCAAGCCCCAGCGTTTCGGGCCACATGGAAATTGCGCCTCCCGCCCCTGCATTATATTCCTTGCTCGCATCGGATCCATGGCGCGGATCGCTGCTGTTGTTCGCCGGGATGCCCAAACCTGTACTTTCGGCCAAGGCTTGTACTTTATTGTTCCAATGAGCAGCAATCTCCGGACTTTCAACAAAAGTAAGGAGCACATGCCGCAGATGGTCTTGGGTTAAAAACTTTATTTGTTCATCGGATAAATCATGCGGCATCGCACCGCTCTCCGAATAGGGCTTGCCATTATAAGAGGCGGTGAAAAAGCCATGCGAAGCTGGAACCGCCTGATGCGCGCTGTACAACATCAAACCGGCAATTTGCTCGATGGACATTTTTGAGGCTAAATCCTTTGCTCGCTCTTCTGCCGGCAAGCGCCAGTCCTCGTATTTATCCAGCTTCCCATCCTTATTGAGGTCTTTAAATGCAAAACCATCTTCCACTATAATATTTACGCCTGAATTAGCTGAATACCCGAGTGTTGGGCCACCTTCGTTTTTTACATATGTAATCGTTTCCAATTTTGTTTCAGTCCAATGATCACTCATGTCATTACTGCCTCCTAGGACGATTATCATATTCAGACATTAACGTATTCCCTCTCACTAGCGGAAAAACCTTCCCACTGATGGAAAGGCTCCCTTTTATATTGTTACTCCGTTAAATGAATTGAAACTTTATTCAAATTCTACAACTTTGCCCGTTTCAGCTGACTTATAGATCGCCTCTAAAATTTGCGTGACCACATAAGCTTGCTCTGGTTTTACGAGAGGTTCGGTATCATTAATAATACTATCCAGCCATTGTCTTGCCTCTTTCACGCCATCATCCTCAGCCCCTGGACCGAAGTAAGCAATGCCCCCGCTAAAAGAAGGTTTCGTCTCCACAAGCTGTCCGTGCTTGGCGCTATTAAAGATGACATCGCTTTTCCCAAACGTTGAGCTAGCTTTCATTTCTGCTCCGCCTTCTGTCCCGCAAAGCGTAGTCATCGCCTCTTTAGCATCGGTTGTATTTAATATCCATGACGCCTCCAAGAAAATCGTAGCGCCGTTTTCCATTTTAATAAATCCGAAAGCCGAGTCTTCTACATCATATCTTTCCGGGTCCCATGCACCCATCATATTGCCTTCGAACTTATCCGCCATTTTATGATAGACAGAACCACTCACCGATTTCGGCTTATAGTTATCCATGAACCATAATGCCAAGTCCAGCGCATGCGTGCCTAAATCGATTAACGGTCCGCCGCCCTGCTGCTCTTTATCCAGAAAGACACCCCATGTCGGCACTCCGCGTCTGCGCACGGCATGAGCTTTAGTCATATAAATGTCTCCTAAATCACCTTCGCGGCATGCCTTATGCAAAATTTGAGAGTCATTTCTAAATCTATTCTGATAACCAATCGTCAGTTTCTTGCCTGTCCGCTTAGCCGCATCTACCATTTTTTTAGCTTCAATTGAGTTGATCGCCATTGGCTTCTCACACATAACATGTTTGCCCGCTTCTAGTGCATCAACTGTTATATAAGAATGCTGCAGGTTCGGTGTTAATACATGAACAACATCGATTGATTCGTCTTCGAGCAGCTTTTTGTAATCGGCATAAACTTTAGCGCCCTCGCTTCCAAAATCCTGAGCTGCCTTTTGCGCTTTCTCTTCAATAACATCACAGAAGGCAACCATTTCACCCATATGTGAAAGCTTGGCTAACGATGGCATATGCTTCTGGTTCGCGATACCGCCGCAGCCGATAATACCGATCTTAAGTTTTCCTTTGTTCATTGAACATTCTCCTCCTTGTGGGCTATACATATTGTTGAAGCACAGTCAGATCCTTGCGAATGCTGCCAAACTTGTCTTCCGACTCGCCCTCGTTCTCCACAAGCGCATAACGGACATGCCCCATTGCTCGGATTTGCTCATACACAGCTGCAAAATCAAACCTGCCTGTGCCAAGGTCAACGAAGTCTCCAGGGCCAATATGCTTCTGATAGATTTGAAATGGTTCAAGCCCTTCTTCGCTGCCTTGCTGCATAGCTTCCATAATATTGAGCTGGCCGGATAGATTATTGCTTATATCCTTCTGGTGGACAATATCACAACGATCGCCAAGCTTCTCTAACACATGAATCGGATCTATGCCTGCGCGTACGACCCATGCCATATCGATTTCAAATTTCACATAGGATGGATCTGTATTTTCCAAAATCAAGTCGAACAGCGTTTGATCACCGACCGCTTTAAACTCATGCGCGTGATTATGCAGATAAAACTGGAACCCGCCATCCTTCATTTTTTTGCCGATACTGTTCATTTGCTCCGCAGCTTTCAGCGTATCCTCACGATCTTTGATCCACACGGATGGGAGCACGATTCGTTGGCAACCGATACCCGCGTAATACTTCATAAGCGAATCCCAGTCATGCGAAATCAATTCTTGCCCTGGCATCGTGCCTTCATGAACCGCTACTGCATTTAGACCAAGCTCACGAAACTTATCTCGAACCGCTTCCATAGGAATTTCATCGATATATCGTGTAAAGGACTTCATATTGAATCCAATAAGTTCAATATTTACATACCCTGCGGCAGCAACCTTCTCCAGCGTTCCAAAGTAATCCTCACCAAGCTCCCTGTATACGGAAAAAATATTAATGCCAGCTTCAATAGTCATTCGGCGAAATACCCCCATCTCGATTGGTTGATTGTGTTCTTATTTATTATGATAGAATACCGGAGACTTTCTTTCTTTCACGTATCCGTCATTCTATTATTGAATTTCCGCACTGTGGCTGTCGGAACGAAAGTTTTGCCGCTAACTAGTTGGATAAAAAAAAGGGCTGTCTCAAAAGTAGAATGACCTCCACTTGAAACAGGCCCTGCTTTTTTTGGATAGAGCTTAGGCAAAACGATGTCCTTCCCTTATCATACTTTTAGCTTGCGAACCGAATAACCCTTATTTCGAACATTCATCGTGGTTTATAATTGTAACGAACTCTAGAATCGTTATTTAGAGAAAAGTTGCTCATAACCCCTTATAAAGCATGCTATAACGTTAATAAGGTTCGTTAAAATAAAAGAAAGGACGTTTTCTGCGTAATAAGCATAATACAGTTCGTTAGTGAAATGATCTTGGAATGTTATGCGCTGGGCGAGCCTATTTATAGCCAACCACATTTCTTTCTCTATTAATAAAAAAAGAAAGCCTCAATGAAACAGGCTTTCTCCACTCGCTGAATCTATGCTGTTTACTGAACTTCCTCTACAAACCGATTCGTCAGCGAACCCAGCTTTTCGATTTCGATCGTAACCGTATCGCCAGCCTTCAGCCATACCCGCTTCTCTTCCGGGTAGCCGAGTACAACACCCTCAGGCGTTCCAGTAAGAATAATATCGCCTGGCGACAATGTCATATGCTGTGAGACATAACTCACGATTTCATCACAGCTAAAAACCATATCCGAAGTATTGGACTGCTGACGCACTTCGCCGTTAACCGTGCAGCCAATAGACAGATTGTTAGGGTCTGCAATTTCATCTGCAGTGACCAAATAAGGGCCGAGCGGGCTGAACTTGTCCAATGATTTGCCAAGCAGCCACTGCTGCGTGCGCATTTGCAGATCCCTTGCGGACAAGTCGTTGACGCAGCAATAACCGAATACATGCTCCAGCGCCTGCCCCTTCTCAACATACTTTGTTTTCTTGCCAATGACGATAACCAGTTCAGCTTCATAATCAACCTGACTTGTCACCTTTGTTGGAAGCGGAATATCTTCTCCATGAGCAGCTACGGTGTTATCGAATTTGTTGAACAAAATCGGATACGCAGGAATTGGAGCGTTGGTCTCATGCGCGTGTTTGCGGTAGTTCAGTCCGATGCAAATAATTTTGCCCGGCTCGGTTACACATGGGCCGAATGTAATATCCTCTTCGCGGTATAGGGCAGCAGAATATTGTTCTAAAGCTGCGGACACTTCCTCCACAAACTGGCTTAACGCACCAAGCGTATCCGAACCACCTTCAATCACTTCCATAACTGCTGTCGGTACATTCGGCTTATTGTTGATTTTCAGCGCCTCAACGATATCCAAGACGCCACTCGCTAATTTAACTCCTAAATGAGAGCCATTTTCTTTTTGAATGACAAGCAATTTCATAGTTATCTTCCTCTCTTTTGTGGATGATTCATACTGCCGCGTCAAGCATTTTTGCCAAACACGACGCCTCCATCAATGTAAAGCGGTGAGCCCATCATAAAGCTCGACTCATCGGATGCAAGAAACAGTGCCGCCTTCGCTACATCTTCCGGACGGCCTAATTCATTGCTGAGCTGCCGTGATTTTAGCGATGCGATGGCAGCCTCTGGGTCCTCGTAAGAGGTGCGTAAATAGTTTTCAACAAACGGCGTCATAATCGTACCCGGCAAAAGTGCATTCACACGAATATTGTACTTAGCATAATCGACCTGCATCGATTTGGTAAGTGCCAGTACCGCTCCTTTGGTAGCTGCATAAGATGCGCGGTTTGCAAGACCCATCTCTGCAATACAGGAAGACATGTTAATAATCGTGCCGCTCGCTCGTTCCATCATATGAGGCAGGACATACTTGGAAGGCAAATAAACCCCGCGAATATTGACCCGGATCACGCGATCCCAATCATCCGGCTCCACCTCATGAAGCGCCCCTACACCGCTAATGCCGGCATTATTGAACAGGACGTCAATTCGGTCGTGTGCGGCAAGCGTTTCGCTTACCATGGATTGAACGGAATCTGGATCAGTAACATCCGCATAAACAAACGAAGCCCGCCCCCCTAGGGAGTTGATCTCTTCTACCGTTTCCTTTCCTTTATCTGCGTTCAGATCGTTAACAACAACAAACGCGCCTTCCTTGGCGAATAGCAGCGCCGAGCTCCTGCCAATGCCTGAACCTGAACCGGTAATGAGGACAATCTTATCCGCTAATCTCATATACTAAGCTCCCTTCTATATTCGAATTCACGCCCCAAAACTAACCGCGCGACCTCACAAAATGTTCCTATAGGCTAGGTCCGATACGGTTAATGCTGAATTCTTGATGGCCCAGTGTTTCTGCCTTCGTCCATTTTCCATCCGCTACATCTATGATTTCTTGCCATATTTTCTCTCCTGCCGACTCCAAGCTCAGCATGCCGCCCAGCATATCGCTGACGTCGACGTCCATATTATCTTCCATCCGCTCAAACATCCGTTTGTTCCCTGTAATTTTGATGACTGGCACGACTGCTGCCCCCGTTGGCGTTCCTCTTCCCGTCGTAAAACAAACGATATGAACGCCCCCCGCTGCCATACCCGATACACATTCGATATCATTGCCCGGCGAGTCCATGAAGTAGAGTCCACCCTCCGGTATTTGTTCTGCGTATTCGATAACTCCTTTAATGGGTGCTTTCCCGCATTTGCTAATGCAGCCTAGTGATTTCTCTTCAATCGTAGAAAGGCCGCCTTCAATATTGCCGGGACTCGGATTGCCGCCCCGCATGTCAGCGCCCATCCGCTCTACCTCTTTCTCAAAACGGCCGACAATATGATACAGCATATCCGCTGTTTCCGGCGTGGCACAGCGCTGTGCCAGCACATGCTCGGCGCCGATAATTTCGGTCGTCTCGCCGATAACGATTGTTCCGCCTGCTGCGATTAAAGAATCCGCGGCTTCACCAAGTGCCGGATTCGACGACAAGCCGGAAGTGGCATCGGAGCCGCCGCATTTCACGGCTACCTTGAGTTTTGACAGCGGAACAGGTACTTTCGGCTGAAGCTCTAGCTCCGCCATCATTTTTTTGGCTAGCTCCGTTCCATGCTGGATCGCTTTCACCGAGCCGCCAACCGACTGGATATCAAATACTTCCACCAGTTTGCCGGTTTTACGAATATCCTCTGCAAGCGCGTAAGGATCCACTACCTCACACCCTAGACTGATGATGATCACTCCGCCTACATTTGGATTTTTCCCAGTTCCCGACAGCACCTCGAAAGTACGTTCCTTGTCCGCTCCGATCTGGCTGCAGCCATGCTGATGAGGAATGGCCACAGTACCCGGTACTAGCTGCATGATTCGGTTGCAAACCTGATTGGAACAGATGACTGTTGGAATGATGAGCAGATGATTGCGGATGCCAATATCTCCGTTCGCTCTTTCGTACCCCATAAATGTACTCATGCTTCCACCTTCCCGGCTATGTCGCCTCTGCCGCGTATTCCTTCAATATTGTGGACATGAACATGCTGCCCCGCCAAAATGGCCATGCTCGCTCGCCCGATGGTTTCGCCGTATTTCCGCACTTCCTGTCCTTCGCTAAGCGCCTTAATCGCCAGCTTATGTCCGAATGGAATAGCATCAAGTGCTTTTATTTCATGAATTTCCTCACCATCTCTGTAGCGAATGGTTTCTTCAGCTTCAACATCACGCAGCGCCATCACAACATGATCTCGGTCATCCATAATTAAAGCATCGACGCCATCTGTCATTTGTTGTTTCATTCAGCCACTCCTCCATCTTTTGTTCGTTCATGACTAATCGGTTTACTATCCATTTTGTAATCGTTATCCTTCATAATAATCGAGCATTTAAGATATGAAAATTGCGAGAAAACGCTTAAACATACCCTATTTTGACTATTATTCGGATAGCCATTACACTAGTACCGAACAGCATATTTTTATATCTTTCTCATCAAGGAGGCACCGCCAAAATGAAGCCGATTCGCAAGCAATTTGATGCTGCTGCTTCTTTTCCATTCGAATTCAGCTATCGTGCGGTAAAGGATTCGCATAATGAGCTGCCCAACCACCTGCATGATTGGCATGAAATCGTCTATGTCCATTCGGGAAAAGGCGTGTTTTTTATTGATGGCTCCTTCTATGCCATAGAACCCGGTGATTTATTTCTGCTCCCTGGCAACACCGTCCATCGTGCATTGCCGGATGAAGAAGCGCCGTTGACGGTGAGCGCCATTTATTTTCACGGTCGTATTGTTCAATGGGACTCCTTAGGCGATACCTTTTCTTTTGTTCAATGCTTTGAGGAGGCTAACAAGCGGAAAAGCCAGAAGCTCAGTCTGGATACATCCGACCAGCACTTGATAGAAACAATGCTGGTTCATATTAATGATGAGTTGACGATGGATAAACCAGGGCGCCGCCATGCTGCCGTCCTTCATCTGCTCCAGCTGCTGCTTCTGCTGAATCGCCAAATACCCGCTCCAACAGCCGAACGGAAACATACGGGTGCGCCGGAGTGGATGAGGCTAACGCTTCGTACAATCGACGAACATCCTTTTGGCGACGTCAGCTTATCCACGCTAACCGCCAAAGCGGCAGTGAATCCATCACATTTTACACGTGTCTTTAAGCTCCTTACTGGTATGACGCTAACTGAATATGTCACGGCAAAACGGATCAGTCACGCCAAGGAGCTCCTTCTATCCTCGGATGCGCCAATTCATGCGATAGCGAGCGAATGCGGGTTTGAGAGCCTGCCGCATTTCCATCGCACATTCAAAAAACTAACAGGAACGACGCCAGCCGGCTACAAACGCAGCAGCCTAGCGTCAGACTTTAAATAGGCGCAGCAGGGACTTCATGTTAAGCAGGTTAGCGGATGTATTGATAAATCATCGTACTGTTATCTAAATACAGCTTCAGCTCCTATTTGGTACGATGGGTTCAATTGTTGATAACGAATAGGAGGAAATAAAACATGACAAGTCCATCTAAATTCGGTAGTTTAACGAAAGAACAAATTGATTTTTATAATGAGCAGGGGTATCTTGTGCTTCCAAATCTGCTGTTGGAACAGGACTTAGCGCCCGCCAAAGAAGCGATGAATAAGAAAGTATCCATGATTGCAGATGAGTTAATGCATGCAGGACTTATTAGCGATAAACTGGAGCATCGGCCCTTCAAATATAGGCTCGCGGAGTTGTTTGCGGATTTGACCTCAGAGGAATTTCTGAACTACGGTAGAAGCTGGCGTGATAGACTGCCTGGCTACTTTGATTTAATGAGCAATCCAAAAATATTGGACGCTGTAGAATCTTTAATCGGGGGAGAGCTTTTTTCCAATCCGGTCTACAACACAAGACCCAAAATTCCGAAGGTTGCTGCTGGAGCAGTGCCTTGGCATCAAGATAAATCATATTGGCCCGATGCCAATTCTAATCCTGTCATCACCGTTTGGATTCCTCTTGTCGATGCGAACGAAGTTAATGGCTGCTTGCATATCAAGCCTAAGACTCATCGCACGAAGCTATTGGAATGGCATAGCGAAAGCCATACAGGTACAGGCTACACGGCGTTGCATGAAAGCCAGCTGGGAAAAACAAAAACTGTCGTCTTGCCCGTTCCAGCTGGAAGCGCGATTCTATTTAATGACCGTTGTCTGCATATGTCCACACCGAATGAATCAGACGAGGTACGCTGGAGCGTAGATTTGCGATATCAACCAACGGATCAAGATCCTATGCCATCCCATGGCGCAGGTTTTCTAGCAAGAAGCTATCTTCACCCAGAAAGAGTAGCCACTCTGGAAGATTGGCTTGCAGAAAAGCCCGAACACAACACATAAAATATAAGGGAAAAAGCCGCACTACTTAGCATTTGTTCAGCCAGAAGAGCGAGATATGCTCTTCTGGCTGTTTATTTTATAAGCTGCAGAACGTCAGGAATGGCGAAAGCTTAGCCTTATTTTAAAGCTGAATAACTTGACCTGCACTAATTTTAATAGGTTTATCGTCCACGCTTATCCAGACGTCGAGCGCAGAAGGGTTATGAACAATGCTTCTATCTACTGAGAATCTAAGTCTCTCGAGCGCTTGCATATAGGCTATAATCTCTGCATTCGTTGCATGCCAGATAGTATCGTTATCCTTTAGCAGCTCCCCCGCTTGATCAATAATTTCCCAGTTATCGTCATTGTCAAACTCATAGCTATGGCCCCAAACATAAAGCAAAGACATTCTTTTAAATCTTTCCTGATAGTCTCTGAAAATTTCAACCTGTTCTAGCAATTGTTTATGATGACATGTTGGATGCCAACGAAGCGGATCAGCTGGCATATCGAATCTGCCATGGCTGTTCACCGTTCTAGCATACTCAATTCCAAGCGCTGGAAGCATAGCAACGACTTTATCATTATAAGTGCCAAAAGGATAACTCATTCCACGTACCGGATATTGTACAAGACTCTCCAGCGTCCGCCGATCCTCCAAAATTTCATGTGCTACTTGATCTGGTGGAGATATTTCTAGAAAAGGGTGACTAACCGTATGTGCTGATACTTCATGGCCCTGAAAGAGCGTTCTAACCTCTTCCGCTGTAATATATCCCTCGCGCCCAAGAAAACCAGAGTTAAGATGAAAGGTACCTTTGAAGCCGTACTGATTTAATTTCGCTACGAGCAGCCGGTCTTGAGTGCGCCCATCATCATAGCTGAAGGTCATCGCCTTCGTTCGTCCTTCTGGAAATAACGTGTACTGAACTTTCATCACATTTCGTCCTCTCTTATTCTTTTTGCTCAGCTGGACTATACACACTGCTAAAAGAAAAACCCATCAGTTCGATGGGTCAAGCTTCGTGGATAATTACAGCATACTAGGCTTCAACTGCAAAGTAAGCGCTATATCCTCATTATTCCAGCTTGCACTAATAGTTGCAAGCTCTTTTGTACGTTCGATTTGCGGCTTAAAGCTATCAACTTCTTCTCCTATACAAAGAGAGAAAAGAAATGCAGCCTCATTCATTTTTTGAAAATCAATGACCTTCTTTTCACCGGTATGAAGCACAAGGTCGATGCCGAGCAACTCACCCTCCCTAGTTACTTCCCAGCTCCAGTCTCTTACAGCCTCGCCTGCACTCTGATTATCAAAGGCTGCAAACCAGCTGCGCAGCGATACCACAGTCTCCCCTATTCGCAGGCTAACACTGCCTTTCTCCACTACGGTGCTGACCTGATCCAAAGCGCCGCCAATTTCCAGACGGAATCGCAAATCTGAAGCTTCGATTGAGCCATGAATCATATCCAAATTCGGGTGGGTATCTCCGCCATTGACGACAAAATTCACTCCAAACAGCAGATGGTTCTCCCGCTGCTCCCCATGAAAAATAGCCGAGCAATAATCATAACCATCGTGCAGCGCACGCAGATGCAAGTAAGTCGCCTCGCCGCCATTATCAACATAGGCGAGCAAAGTCCTTGTCTGGTTCCACATAATCTCTTTGTTGAAGCTGCCAAGTGAATAGGCCTGTGTCATATAAGTAGTTGCCCACTTCTCTTTACCGTTCCCATTGATCCCGAAGCATTCCTTTATCGTCCGCTGACCGCGCTCAAGGAAATCTTCTACATATTGCTCTGGACATACAGCGCCGCACTTATACCAATCTTCATAATAAGGAAGTTCATCCTCCGTATAGAAAGCCAGCTTTCCTCCGGTTGCTAGTTGTAGAAAAGCTTTGCTTTGAGGTGTAAGCAGCGTTTTGTAACAACGGCTGTGCGGACCGGACCACTGCCTTGTACCGGCATGAAAATGATCCGCTACACTTTTCCATGCGATGTTTAGCAAGTCGTTTCCAAGCTTCTTTGCATGAGTATTGCTCGTTTCCGTTACAATAGCAGACAGCTCCAAAATAGCAACATAAGTGTACGTCGGACTATTATATTCTTGAAACGCCTGCCGAGGCATTGTATAGTTATGCAGCTTTTCCAGTCGTTCCAATCCGTATTTCGCATAATCCTGCCGCTCGAACCATTCACCAGCGATGAGCGTAACGAACGCGCCCATAATCGCAATGTTAGTGTAATGCGGTCCAACATTCCGAATGATAATCGCATCACAGGCATTACAGATAGCTTGTTGCACCGACTGCCGCAGCTTCTCTGGCAGCCTTGCGTCGTGCCTTGAAATGACCAGCACAAGCAGCTTGCCGCAAAAGTCAGCCCAGTTCCAATCAGGAGGGGACATTTGATCAAGCGGCTCCTCATAAAACCAAGACCAGATACCGAACGTATTGCGGCTCCGATCTGTATCCTGCAAGGAGACCATTTGCTCAATGATATCGAAAGCACGCTGCTCATACTGTTCTTTTCCTGTATCCAGCAGACCAAGCGCATAGCTGAGAGAACTCCGTGTTGAATGGATAAAATCAGCCTGTTTAATGGTCGTATGATAGCCGGGACTACTGAAGGGTGACCTAAGTAAACGGTTTTCTGAATTGTACTGGGAGTCTAGGGAATCAATCAGCTCAATCAACTTGTTTCTGTTATCGAATGAATTATTGGAATTGTCCACTATGTTCATTTCATCCCTCACCTGTAATCAAGTTATCTTCGTTTGCTTGCTCAGAAGTCAGCAAAAGCTTAAATTCTGTCAACAGCTGTAAAGTTAAGCCTTGCCCATAAAGTGTCGGATAGATCGGAATCTGATTATAAGCGTCCACGGATGGCATAATAGGTGTTCCGCCCGAGACACCTGCAACTTCACCATTAGAATTAATTAACGACAACACTTCAGATAGCGTTCGCTCAGCCGGCTCCAGAAATGAGGCGTCAAGCATACCTGTGTTGACCCCTCTGAGAAAACCGCATGCAATTCCAGCACTTGCCGAGGTTTCTTTATACGTATCCGTGCGATCCAGCACCGTATGCCACAGCCCGTCTGCAGCCTGACAAGAGCGTAGTGCAGCGGCAAGAGTGGAATATCGTTTATTAAGCTCTGTTGGTATGGCTGCTAACCCGCTGATTTCACTCACAATCTCGGGTATGCTCATAACGATCCATGCATTGGCGCGAGCCCAACGAACCGCTGATAAATGGTTGCCTGCCTCACAGTTCCAGCCGTGAAATAACAATCCCGAATTTGAATCCTGCAGCAGTTGCAAGTGAAGCATGGTCTGCTCCAGTGCCTCTTTAGCCAACTGCTTATCACCCGTCGTTTTCGCCAGCCTAGCTAGAAATAAGACAGCCATAAATACCGTATCTGCCCAAACCTGTTCACGAAATTCTACCGCCTCCGTAACGGTGTGCTCGAAAGCCCGCTCGCGTGTGCGAGGCGCTTCATTCAGCATCCACTGTGCAATTTCCTGCGACTTGGCGAGCAGCCACTGCTCTTCAGTACGGCGATAT
Organism: Pristimantibacillus sp. Z349TD_6; assembly: GCF_056173205.1. Taxonomy (NCBI): domain Bacteria; kingdom Bacillati; phylum Bacillota; class Bacilli; order Caryophanales; family Paenibacillaceae; genus Pristimantibacillus (SeqCode); species Pristimantibacillus sp. Z349TD_6. The sequence continues at coordinate 6,506,983 of NZ_CM149662.1, forward strand.
AAGGAAGGAAATACGGCAAAAGGCGCCATTGCATTAATTACTTTCAGAGCATCGGCCTTATGCTTATTCTGCTCTACCCATTTTTCTACGTACTGGATCGCTTCTTCTTGCCCTGATTTCTCACCATAATCCAAAATTGAGATGATACCGACACCAGGAACCCAGTCCCACTGATTCATATCCATGCCCCAATTTCCCTGATGATCATCGGTCATATAACTGTAGATTTTGCTCATCGCCTCTGCAATTTGCCCTGTCATATCAGTTCTCCTCAGTTAATTGATCAATGTCAATGATGCCAATCCATAAGTGCTGATCCTCATCTGCAAAAGTAAACGACACCTTTTTACTATCGGGACTGAACATGGGGTGAGGATGTCCGGGATGATCTCTCCAAAGAGGCAGCTCGCACAGCAGCTTGGAGGTTCTTTTCTCCAAATTGATGAGGACGATTTTGCTTACCTTCATTCCCTCTTCAAACGTATCCGCAACGGCAAAACGCCCATCTGGACTCGGCGCTACATGCCAGTACCTGTAGTCGCCATTGATAAGTTCATAATCTTTGCCCGTTTTTTCAACCCGATATACTCCTGTTGGTTTTAGCGGGCTTTGCGGATACTTGACGAAATACAGATACTCCCCATCTGCTGCCCACATCTCGTGCCCCACATACTCCACATGCTCACCTGTATCCAGCCGCTGCTGGCGAAAAATATTTCGTATCTCACGCGTTGTTGTATCAGCAACGTAGATACGATCTGCAATATGGTCTGTCCTGCCCTCATGGGCAAAAAAAACAAGCTGATCATAACGAGGATTAATCATCGAATGATTCGCAATAGGGTAGGGCTCTTTAAACCCCGGTGCAGCAACAATAGAGACCTCACCTGTGAGGACCTCAACAATCCCGACTACCCATTCCTCGCTGCGTTTCCAGTAAGTTCCTATTTTCTTCCCGTCATTTGTGATGGAGAGCGGACCATACACCTCAGTCCCAACTTCCATTTTGCATACGTTGCGAGACAGCTTCGTATGCAAATTAAACTCATAAATCGCAGATCCGACATAATAATAGAAATAATCATTTGACGATACAACACCGCATCCCCAGCTGAGGTTTTCAATCAGTGTTTCAACCGCACCCGTCTCTATATCAAAAAGAACATAACGCCCTTTAAAGCTCTCATCTATATCTGTACAGACCATAATATTGCGGCTGTCTGCCATCCAGGTTTGTGCTGTAAAATAGTTTTGGCCGGTATCCGTACCAGGGTTCCCAACAGCCTGAATAGTGATATTCGTTAAAGGATCCTTCAACTTGCGAATGATCATGCTGCACCTTTCCTCTCCTCTATATTTCAAACCTCTCCATCTTGTTCTCTCCGCGCCCGCTCTCTGAATTCCGTAGGCGTTAGCCCTGTTATTTTCTTGAATAATCTCACAAAGCTATTCACATTTGTATAACCTACGCCCTCCGCAATATCGCGTATTTTCTCTTCCGTATCCTTCAGCAGCTGCTTGGCCTTGTTCATGCGCGTCTCCATCAAATAATCGATAAAATTGCATTCCTGCTGTTCTTTAAACAGCTTGCTGAGATGAGATACGCTCAAATGAAATTCGCTCGCGAGCAAATTAAGCGACAGGTCGCTGCGCATATAATGTTTTTGAATATAGAGCATCACATTGTCAATGACATCATTTCGTTCCCTGCTGCTTCGCTTTTCCTTAATTCGTTCGATGAAGCTCGAGAGGGATTGTATCGTAAAGGCCTCAAGATGGTGCAGCTGCTCATACTGGTTCAACATTTCAACCATGTACTGCTCCGGCAAAATTCCCTCGGGGTCAACGCCAATTTCAACAGTGGCTGTCGCGGCCTTCATCAGGCATTGTACAATCAGCTGCATAATCATTTCCGGCGGCACAACATGCTCGGTGAACGATTCGAACCATCTGTGTACTTGCAGCTTCATCTTGTCTGTATCTGACACCTTAACCGAAGCGACAATCCCATCTGTCATGGCAAATAATCGGTAAAATTGCGGGGATTGCTCACTGAACACATCCTCTTTCGTAATAATCGAATTGCTCCCCATTACGAGCTTATAGCTCAGCGCCTCAAGCGATTGCTTATAGGAGCGATGAATTTCGTTGACCGTTTCAACAATATCTCCGATGCCAATCGTAATCGTGCGGTTAAAATATTCCTGAACAAAATCCTTCATTAAATCAGCTACTGCGACCGCCCGCATCATATGGCGCTGCGGATCATCGTGATCGCCGAAGCTCATAATGACAGCGCATTTGCCAATGCTCAGTTCCACTGCAATGCCGCGGCTCTCCGCATTCATCAGCTCCTCTGCTACATTGCAGAGCGCATAGGCATAAAGCTGCAAATCCCGCGGCGAAGCAAATTCATGCTTGTTGTCAAATTCAATGCTCATGACGACATAATGCTCTAGATACAAACTAATGCCAAGCATATCCATATAAGGCTGCAGCACTGCAATATTTTTGCGTTTCTCAGAAAGCAATTCAGTGAGCAGCTGCCATTTGATAAGTGGCTTGCTCTCAATCACCTGCTTATGCAGCTCTTCCCGATCTTGCAAAATATGCTGTACCGTCGATTCGAAATATTGAAATTCATCAGTGTATTTCCGTGTTGTTCCTTCCTTCGGATGGATCGTCAAATGCCGAGTCATCGCCTGAATAAATCGGTTAACTGGCTTGAAAATCCAGCGACCTACCATCGCTGCCGATGCCGTCGCCACCACAAACAATACAATGGCAAGAATAAGCAGGCCATTGCGAATGGCATAAAGCGGCTTTAGAAACTGTGCTTCTGGCACTACCCGAACAATATTCCATCCCGTATAGTCTGACTTCACATAAAAAACGGAGGATGCTGTCCGTTCAACCTGCTCAGAAAAATGGCCGCTCGTTTCCGAGGCATTCAATATTTGGTTAATATACGGAAATTCACTAATGTCCTTGCCCAGCTTGCTTTGGTCTGCATGCAGCACCACGACGCCTTCACTATCCATAATGAAGGTCTGTCCTTTATCCATCGCAGCCGTATTGCGAATCAAGCCATACAGCAGATCCTCCTTAATATTTACGGCGATCGCACCTTCCCGCGTACCTGACGAATGAATAAGCGGATAAGAGCGTACCAGCGTTACAACATTGCGGTATACCGGATATTGCGAGTGATTAAGCTGTACCTTGCGAGTCGACATCCAATTGAAGTATCCATCATACTGCTGAAATTCTGGAATCCATGAGAAATCCAGCTTATAATCCTGTTCAGTCAATACATTTCCTGAAACAAGCCGCTGCGTGCCATAGGAATAAAGATCGATGGAAAAGAGATAATCAATACTATTAATCGCATTCGTAATTAGAGTGGATACGCGAAAAGCATTGTTCTTACTCTCCAAATCGCTCAGCTCATCATTGAAGAACCGTCCCACCTCAGACGTCTTCAGCAGCTGAATTGCCGATTTATCAATATGTTTAAGCGACAGCTCCAGCTTCTGATCCAGTTGTCCTAGCAGTTCCATGTTCGTACTGGTCAACTGCCGCTCCAGCTGTCGGTTGAATACGGAGTATGTCAAAAATGCAGAAGAAAAAACGAGGAAGAACAGCAGCATCGATAGTACTGCAACCGCTTTTACAAGCCGCCGATTTTGTACGAGCTTCATATCTGTTCCTCCTTCATTTTTGTCTTATCGCGCAAATGCTTCGAATTTAAAAGAATCTAGAAGCTGGCTTTATTTTCTTCATACCACTTCTGGGCAATCTCTTCTGCTTTTTCACCGCCAAGGCGTTTCCATTCCTTGCGAATCTGGTCCAGTGCCCATTGACCTGTATATTTGTCTCCTTGGGTTACGGCATTAGCACGTGTTTCCCTAATGAAGGTATCCAGTGTTGAACGGATTTCATTAATTTCATCAAAGCTTGGCTGATATGGAATATCGCGGCGGAACTCATTTTTCAACGCAATATCGAGCGATTCCATATCAAGCTTAGCAACGCGTTGTGACAAATCATCGCTGGCCGCTTGAACAAGCAAATTCTCGGCTTTAAAACCGCTCTCGTCACGCAATACAGCGTATTCCCCTGCATAAATCACTTCTTTTGTAAATTTATCCGGATCAAGACGTTTCGCAACGTCACCTACCATTTCATGATGGACGCCTTCCTCTCCATTCACGAGTGTGAACCAGCCCTTCTCCAAAATCCAATCCAAATACTCCATAGCGGCCTTCGGATTTTTCATATCCTTATTGAAAGTGACATAAAATAGCGGCGAAGCCTCCTGATACGTACCATATTTGCCATGCGGAGTAGCAACCGCTTCCAATGGCTCAGGCTTGGCGTCCGGCACATTAATGAGTAGATCCTTCGTTATAATATCGGTATTACCGAGTCCCCATTGCCCCATATAGATTCCAGCTTTACCTGTTGTCCACAACTGAGTTGCACGCTGATTGTTGCTATCCGTTAAATATTCACGATCAACAAGTCCCAAATCATACAACTGCTTTTCCAGTTCAATCGCTTCACCAAAACGGTCAAGGGTTGCACCATATACCATTTTCCCATCTTCCACATACCATTGATTGTTCATTGCCGCATATAGAGCAGAGTAAATATCGAATGTCGTATGACCGACTATTGGCGTGCTGTCTGGGTAGCGTTCTTTCATCGCTTTGGCTACAGCAACAAGCTCTTCCACTGTCGTCGGCCTCTCAAGCTTCAATTCGTCGAGCCAATCCTGTCTTATCCACATGCCATGGTTTACAATGCCGGTAATCGCACGTTTCGTCACTGCCGCATAAACTTCTCCATTGAAAGTAATATAGGGCAGCAAATCCGGATTTTCTTCCAAATATTTTTTGTAGGTCGTGCTGTATTTCTCAATATAATCACCGATCGGTTGAATAACTCCTTGGGTGACCAGCTTGCCAATATATGTCCGGTCATATTCCCACAGCAGGTCCGGCGCTTGTTTCGATGCAATTAATACGTTAAGCGCATCCTGTGCTTGGTTGCGCGGTACAGGTACGATCGTTACATCAATACCCGATTGCTCGCGAATCCATTTTACCCAGCGATTTTCTTCATAGGTACCCTCATCGCTTGACACTGCTCCTCGATCAAACGTGGAAATGCTGACCTTCTTAGGCATCCCATCATAGGGATCTTTTTCGCCTGTAGAGGACTCGTTGGCAGGTTTGTCAGTGGCCTTGTTCGTTGTATTCGTAGAACTGCTGTTTTCCCCACTGTTGGAACATGCCGTTGCCAAGAGTGCCATAATCATAATCAGCATAAGCAGCATTTTTCCTTTTTGTATTCTCTTCTGTTTCATGCTTGACCTCCTACAAAATAATTTTTTTTATATCAAAATGTGCATTCTTGGCACCCTTGATATTCAGCTCATGCCGTGCATTATCCTTTAATCGAACCAAGCAGCACGCCTTTAATAAAATGCTTTTGCAAAAATGGATACACACACAGAATCGGCACGATAGCAAACACGACTGCTGCAGCCCGAATGCCTTCCGGCGTAATCGAGATTTGCGACACACCTTCACCGCTTCCACGCAGCAGTTCTGGACTTACCAAATCGATCATCTGGTACAGCTTCACCATCAATGACACTTTATCCGTACTTCGAATGTAGATTAAGACATTCATATAGGAATTCCACCAGCCCACGGCATAGAACAATGTTAATGCAGCGATGACTGGTTTGGAGAGAGGCAATATGATTCGCCATAAAATAGTGAAATCACCGGCACCGTCAATCGCAGCGGATTCTTCCATCTCGTCAGGCAGCCCTTCCAGAAACGACTTCATTACGAACATATTGTAAGCGCTTATAAGTGCTGGCAGCCAAAGTGCCCAATACGTATTGGTAAGTCCAATGCTATTGATAAGCAGAAAATTAGGAATCAACCCGCCGCTGAACAGCATCGTAAATAAAATAGCCATCAGCATGACATTTCTGCCTTTTAATCTTGCTTTAGAGAGCGGATAGGCAGCAATGATCGTAAAAATCATATTCAACGCGGTGCCGATGACCGTAATGATGATGGTGTTCTTCATCGCTACAATTAATTGGCCGTCTTTCAGCAGCTTTAGATAGGCTTCCACATTGAAATCAACCGGCCACATAAAAATTTCTGCCGCATTGATTGCCCTGCTGCTGCTGAATGAAACAGCAATGACGTTAATAAACGGAAACAACGCCATGTAAGCAAGCAGCGCCAGCAAGATGTAGTTAAGCCAGCGAAATATGACCGAAAAAACGCTTTGTTTTCCAAGCTTCAGGTTGCATCACTCCTTTCATCCCTTACCACAATCCTCGTTCTCCCAGCGCCTTAATGATTCGGTTCACCGACACAATAAGAATGAGCGCAATCAGTGATTGGAATAAGCCTAATGCGGTTGTGTAACTGTACTGCAGGTTGACAATCCCCCTTGTGTACACGAAGGTACTGATTACCTCCGCCACACTCGTTACCGCCGGATTCCGCAGTGCATAGACCTGCTCGAAACCAACGTCCATCATTTTGCCTACTTGCAAAATAAGAAGAATCGCAATCGTACTGCGAATGCCTGGCAATGTCACATGCCAGATCTGTCTTATTTTATTGGCGCCGTCAATTTTGGCCGCTTCATACAACGTTGGATCAATTGAGGCCATCGCAGCTAAATAAAGAATCGTCCCAAATCCGGCTTCTTTCCAAATGCCCGACACAATAAACGTCACCGGCCACCATAGCTTATCTGCCATAAAATAAATTGGCTCTATTCCAAACGCCTGCAATAAATAATTCACTATGCCTGTAGATGGCGATAACAGTGCAATAATGATGCTTCCGAGGACGATCCACGAAATAAAATGAGGAATGTAGAGCAAGTTTTGCAATGTTCGTTTGTACCACTCCACCCGAACTTCATTGAGCATGATTGCGAGCAGAATCGGAGCAGGAAACGCAAAAAGCAAGCTGTACAGGTTAAGCAGCAGCGTATTTTTTAATACGATATAAAACTCGCGACTGGCAAACAACTTTTCAAACTGCTGGAACCCTACCCAAGAGCTTCCCCAAATCCCATCGGATAATCGGTAATTTTTGAAAGCAATGATTTCTCCAGCCATCGGTGCGTATTTAAATAGCAATAAATAGATGGCTACTGGCACTAGAAGCATATAAAGAAATCGATTGCGTTTTAATTCCTTCCGCATGGACCTTATCCATCTCGAGCCTGCTCCTGCTTTCGGCATTTTAGGCATGGGAGCTAAATCCGCTGACTGCGAATGTTGCTTCAAAGTAATCCCCCTTTCTTTTGGCATGTTATCATTCTGTTCAGCAACGCCTTGCCAACTTAACGTAACATGTACAGCCGAATGCGGAAATCTCCACTTTTTGTGCTGCTATTCCTTCACTCTGAAAGCGCACCTTCCATTTTTGTGATGCTATCCCTTTTTCATTATCTATCGGCTGAAAACCCTTTATTTACTTGAGATCTGGGATTTCAGAATACAAAGTCTTAGGTACAAATTATTTCAAACCTAGAAAAAAGAAAAGAACTTCTTACACCCGCTCCCAGCGGAGCGGGTAAGAAGTTCCGATCTATACAACATGGTTTTTGCTACTTTCCTTCATCACCTGCGATAACATGAACATTAGTGAATACTGCCTTATTATCACTTGTACTAGCTGGATTGCTGAGTGCCAAGCCTATATAGGCATCTTCATTCATAATCGTTTCAAAACTGCTGACTACCGTCCAGTCCATTCCATTATCTGAAATTGAACCGGTAAATACATTGCCGCTGCGATTCAGCTTAAGCCACAATGGCGGACTCCCATCCATCGTTTGATCGACGGTGCCTCCCCCTTCATTTTCCCGATATTGAAAGGTAGCTCCATTAACTGGGGTAACCATCATGTCTACATGCTTGGCGTCCACGTCCAGCGTCTCACGAATCATCAAGCCTGCTTTGGCCCACTCACTCATTTCTTCCATTACAGTCACTTGCGCTATAATCTCCCCATCCTCGTGCAATGGCTTATAAATATAATTCAATAGATCATTATTTCCCCAAATATCGGTTGAACTTCCTGTTAACGTGAATGTCTCGTCCGCTGCATTATAGGATGCATCGCCAGACTTCAACCCGATATTTCTAGCTTTCCAGGGCTGTGGAAGATCAGCATCATAATCATGCTCCACAGGCGGCTCCCAGCCTGCAGTTGGCCAAGCTCTTCTCGCATCGATTGCCTTAAGCACATTCCAATCCCAAGCGCCATAATTAAAGTAAGAGAGATGTGTAATTGCAGGAAAGTTCTCTCGAATTCCGCCATACACCGCTTGATATTCGTCATCCGTCCAATTGTCATCGAGCGTCGGCACGATCGCTACTCCAGAACCGACAAGAAACGATGTATCGGATAAAATCCCGTTCTTATCATAGACCCATTCCTCATCGAATCCCCAATCATCGAAATAAGCCATCGGAGCGACAAAATTCACTGCATCCTTGAACTTCGAAGCATTTTGGCCAACCTCTACGAATTCCGGAGGCAAAATGAAAACGCCCAGCTCCATGCCCGCTTTAATCTCATCGATATCCTCACGAACATCCTGCACATAGCCGCCGATTTGATCCGTTCTCCATTCATTCCATTCATTCCTGCGAGTAGAATCTTCATCAAAGTTAATCTCAAGCGGCGAATATCCGTATATGCTCTCGTATAGGTTAACCGTGTAGCTGCTTACATCCATATTGTAATTATCGAATCTTAACCAATCGAGAACAACGCCATCTACATCATAATTGCTTACGACCTCTTCAATAATCGAGCGCTGATAGGCTTGAACATCGGGATGGATCGGGTTGACGAAATACTCGCTGCCATTCGAGCCTGTATAAGGAACTACAATACCGTCAACTAAAGCGTGCATCTGCCAGCTTGGATCCTTATGAAAGGCTGCCTGATCATGGAACTGAGGAATCCATGCACGAACCTCGATTCCCTTCTGATGCGCCTGCGTGATCACTTGCGAAAGAGCATCGAAGCTCTCATAGCCATCGGCTATGGGGGCGATCGCACTGTTGTAGAATACATGGCCTGAAGGCACTTCATCGTCTTCGTCCTGCTTGACACTCATATTAATAATATCCACATTGTACTTAACGGCTTGCTCAACAAAGTCCGCTACATCACTTGCACTACGAAACTGGTTAACCGTTCGTACCGTAATCTCGGTTTTGAACGGCGTGTTCTCTTCTTCAACGGGCGAGGTACCTCCCCCGTTGCCGTTTCCTCCATTATTGCCGCCGTTATTACCGTTCCCACCAACATTCCCGTTTTCCGGTTTGATGGGAAGCTGGCTTAATTTAACTTGCAGCGAGCGGTCCAGGATAACCACCAACTCCGCACGTGTCAATGGATTCAAAGGCTTAAATATGTTTGCAGAATTATAGCCGCGCATTATTCCGTGAATGACCACATTACTAATAGCTTCCTTGGCCCATTCGGCAAATTGTTCACTATCCGAAAACTCCATCATCGCTGCATTTTTGTCCACTTGCAATTGAAGCAACCGATTTATGACGACAGCCGCTTGCTGCCTTGTAATGAACTCTCGCGGCGCGAATTGCTTTGCACTCTTGCCGCTGATATAACCCGCTGCGACAGCCCTTGCAACATCTTGATAAAACCAACTATGCTTAGGCACATCTTGGAAGGTCAGCTCCGATTCATTCGTGAATTGAAAGGATCGATTAACAAGCGCTACAAATTCGGCTCTCGTTAAAAGCTGATCCGGCTGAATTGAACCATCCCCGTAGCCTTTCAGCCAACCCTTATCCATCCATTCTGATAATTCCTTATTAGCCCAATGATCGACAATATCCCGTTCCGATTTTGCCTCCGCTGCAAAGCTAAATGAAGTGAATAACATACTAAAAATGAGCATTAATGCAGCGATCCTATATGATTTTAAATGACTCATGCTCCGGCCCCCTATTGTAGATCTGGGTTACACCTTGCTCCACTCAATATTCGGCATTAATTTTCTTAACATTCGCCTGCCATTTCTCGGTTTTAAATTCGAGCAGCCGCTCCAGCCCTGCTTTTTGTGCGTCATTTGCTGTTTTCTCCATGATGGATGCGACCTCATCATCAGATTTAGCAAATACCATATTTGCAAAGGCTACTGTGAAAATATCAGAGATTTGCTGTGAGATAATGCCGAGCTCTGAATCAGGCAGCGGATCCACATTGACGAATTCGGTAATGTCCTTCGATGTCGCCCAAGTGACAGAGCTTTGCGCTATCGTCTCCCATGATCTTAGCTTCTCCGACAAGGCCATCTCCAAGCTTACCTTGGCTTTATCGATGAAGGTCGTGTTGCCCGCCCAGTTAAAATCTTCGAATTTTCTCATCGTTTCCGAACGCTTATTGACGTCCCCACTTTTATAGTTTTCATTCGGAATTGGCGATCCGTCCTCATTTTGCTCATCCCAATAAAGGCCTTGCGGTCCGAAGAATAGAACCTTCTGTCCTTCAGGTCCAGTAAGCCAGTCATAATAAGCGAAGATTGCTTCGGGATCTTTGGCTTCGGTCGTAATAACGTTGACATTCCATCCTAAGCTTTCAAATCCACTCACAAAAATATTCTTTTTGTCCAAGCCAGCTTTATGAATCGGCCAAATAATTTCGTAACCACCGTCTGGTTTAACCTTAGTCAATTCACGATGCCCTTCTGCTCCGTAAGTTGTAATATTCGATTCGACCATAACAGCCACTCGGCCAGTGTTCACTTTTTCTTTGACTGCATCCTGGGTTTGTGTAATAGCATCTTGGGTAATCAATCTCTCTCGGAATAGCTTGCTAATATACTTCATCGTTTCCTGAAATGCAGAATCCTCATAGATCGAGACTAGCTTGTCGCCTTCCGGATAGCCTCTCATGCCGATGAATTTGCTAGTTACACCTTCTTTGAAGCCTCCGTACAACAATTCCAAGCCTGCGCCTTTCTCCCCAACTTCAAGCGGTACAACATCTGGGTACGTGTCTCTGACTTTAATTAAGTAATTGTATAGATCATCGAATGTTTCCAGCTTCGGCCTGCCAAGTTCATTATAAATTTCTATGTTGACCATCCATCCGCCGTTCCCAAAGGTTCCCGATGTATACCAATTTGGAATTTGATAGATCTTTCCATCCTCGGAACGAAGCAGATTGAGCGTAGATTCCTTCACATACTTTTTGAAATTGGGATACTTATCGTAATACTCATCAAGCGGCACAAGCTTACGTGCTTGAACCAAGCGATCGACTGTCGCACCGCGATCGGTAAATATGACATCTGGCAAATCGTCAGAGACAATCATCGTGTTCAGCTTCTCTACCGATGCGCCGCCAGATTGAATCGGCTTAACGGTAACTTTCTTGTTGTCCAAAATCCATCTGGTTGCTTCGTTATCCGCCCAAGGTGCCGTAGTTAACCAATCATAATGACCATAAAATGAAAATGTTACCGGCTTTGGACCGTCGTTTCCTCCGGAATTATTCGGGTTGTTCGATACTTGCGGCCCATTGTTGTTGTTTGAACAAGCAGCCAGAAAAACCATCAGGACAATCAATAACGACACCCATCTCAATCTTGTATTCATTTTTTCCCCTACCTTCTTTTTTTATTGGGACTATCCCTTTATCGAACCGATCAATACCCCTTTGACAAAATATTTCTGCAGGAAAGGGTAGGTCAGAATGATGGGAATAGTAGCAACCATCATCGTAGCCATCAGAAGAGACTTTGTCGTTATGCTTCGGTTTCTGTTGATATGTTCCATTGCAATTGCATTGCCGGACGACATTTCTGTCATAATATTCGAATTCATAATTTGCCTTAATAAGGTCTGAATGGGCAATAGCTCATCCTTGGAAATATAAATGGCTCCGGTAAACCAATCATTCCAATGACCCACCGCCGTAAATAATCCGATGGTAGCTATAATTGGACCCGATATAGGCACAACAATTCGAAAAAAGATTCCGTAATTGCTGCATCCATCGATCTTCGCGGATTCTTCCAGACCGTCGGGAAGCGCAGAGAAAAAGGTACGGAAAATGATCATATGATAAACACTGATTAGTCCCGGAATAATCATGACCCAGAACGTGTTCATCAATCCAAGGTTTCGCACCAGCAGGAAGGTCGGAATTAATCCGCCGCTGAAAAACATCGTTACAATGAAGAAAATCATATAGTAGTTCCGTAGCTGTAGATCTCTCTTAGACATCCCGTATGCCAGCAGCGACGTAACGAATACGGACAGAATCGTGCCGATCACTGTACGCATCACCGAGATCCAGAAGGAATTCAACAATCGAGTATCCTTGAATACAACATTATAATTTTCAAGTGTAAATGCCCTCGGCCAGATCGTAACTCCGCCAAGAGCCGTATCTCTTCCTTCATTAAAGGAAATAACTAGAGAATTCCAGAAAGGATAGAACATCAAGATTCCCAAAATGATCAGGCTTGCATATATCAAAGTCTGAAATACTTTATCGCCCGTGCTAAGCCTCATGCTTGCATTCCCCCCCTAATATTGCAAAATGAATTACCAAAGACTAACTCCCGCCCTGCGTGCCACTCTATTCGCTATTAGCAGCAAAACAACACTAATAATAGATTTGAACAAACCAACAGCTGTCGCATAAGAGAACCGTGAATTTTGAATGCCGACTCGATAAACATAGGTATCTATGACATCTGAATATTCTCTGAGAATTGGATTGGAGGCCAGCAATAGAATATCTTCAAATCCAGCGCTAAGGATCCCGCCAATGGCCAATATCATGAAGATGATAATAACCGGGGTTATACATGGAAGTGTCACTAAATAAATTTGCTTAAATCGGCTGGCTCCATCTATTGATGCAGCTTCATACAGCGTTGGATCTACTCCAGCAATGGCTGCTAGGTACACAATGCTTGCAAACCCAACCTCCTTCCACACGTTGACGCTTACTAGAATCGACCAGAAATACTCAGGGATGGATAGAAAATTTATGGGATGCTCTATGAGATCCAGCTTTGCGAGAAGAATGTTCACTGTACCGTTATCAACCGATAACAATGAGACGACGAAGCCGGATACGATGACCCAGGATAAAAAATAAGGCAGATAACTGACCGTTTGAATGATGCGCTTAAACGCCATATTTCGAATCTCATTAAGCATGAGTGCCAAAATAATCGGTGCTGGGAAAGAAATGAGCAGCTTTAAAAAACTGATAGCTATCGTGTTGCGCAGCACATTAAAAAATTCCGGAGCATTAAAAAATAGGCGAAAATTAGTCCATCCCACCCAACGGCTATCCCAAATCCCTGCGAAAATGTCATATTGCTGAAAAGCCATTAACACCCCATACATCGGAATATAACTGAATACAAATACGAAAATGATTCCGGGTAAAACCATAGATTGAAGATCCCATTGTTTCATAAATAGGCTGCGTCTAGTTGGCTTTGAGTTGATTTTCATTCGCCTTTTGCTCCTTTGCCAAGATTAAATAAATCAGACAACATAGGTATTTAATATCTCTTTAGTTGCTAGTTCGAACCACTGCTACCTGCTGCTGCAGCAGCTCATCCTTCCTATAGGAATAGTTCTAACAATATAATGGAACCGCTTTCAGCATAAGAAAAATTCAATGGCACCAAATCTGATCAGGAGCATAGCTGGCATGATTCGATTACAGATAATTCCCACTCACTATAATTATTTTTTACATCGTTTTTTGAACATTTTGAATATTTCGAATATTTTTTAGCTTAAATTCGGTTAAGTTATTCATAATATCGGGTGAAACCTCCTCACCACTGCTCTCCATGGCTAGAATGAGAGCACCAACCGCCGGCTCCGTATTTAAAATAGTAATCGAACAACGCGGCGCTGCTTGCTTAGCCTTTCGTTCAATAATACTCCGCAGCAGCCCGTCCTGGTCGCCGCGTGTCAATATACTGCCTGCCAAGACAATATCGAATTTTTCCTCGTTCATAGCTAATCGATTGATGGTTGCTGCGGCCGCTAAGCCTAATTCTTCGCCCTGCTTTACCAAGATACGCCTCGCTACTTCATCCCCTTGCTGCACGGCATCGAACAACAATCTTGCAACTTCGACAGGCAAATAGTTGGAGTAATCAAGGAAATTATCCCTTAACGCCTCAACGCTTTCATACCCTAATTTATTTATTAGCAAATTCGATAAGCTCGTTTCTTCCTCTCTTCCCTCCCAGGCACGCATTACGCTGCGGAATACCTCTATACTCAAATCTTGCCCTCCGCCAAAGTCACCGAACATATAGCCGAATCCCCCACATTGAAAGGATTCGCCTTTTCTGTTCATTCCTGAGCAATTCACTCCTGTTCCACAGATGAGAACAACACCAAATGGCTGATTTGTTCCTGCTCGAAGCGCTATTGTTGTATCACACGAAATATTTGTATTCGGAAGATTCATCTTCTGAATGATTGGCCTTAAGATGCGATAGTCGCTTTCTCTGTCCGCACCAGCTAAGCCAAACCAAGCAAATTCGATTTGATCAACGTTTAATTGGGCTTGCCTTAATGCATCTGAGACTGCACTACTCAGGCTTGCTTCCGCTTGATCACGATTGGTTTGGTGATTGCCGTTTCCCCCTCTTCCTACACTCAGAATGGTTCCCTCAGAATTAGCGACGAGGGCATAGGTTTTACTTCCCCCTGCATCAATACCCATATAATATTTCAAGTAAATCGTCACTCCTATTTATATTGAGTTATTTTTTCTCAAGTAGGCCGTTGATTCTCTAATTAATAATTGGGGTGTCAGCTTGGTGATCGTCGTTTCCTGAATCGTGCCGTTAATATGCTTCAGGAGCAGTTCAACTCCGATAGTGCCTAATTGTGCTTCAGGTTGCCTGACGGTCGTTAATCTTGGGAAAAACCCAGCAGCCAGCACCTGATCATCATAACCTACGACTGAAATATCATGAGGAACACTTAACCCTTCTTCACTTAGAGCATGGATAACCCCAAGTGCAATGAAGTCATCTGCTGCGAATATGGCCGTCGGCAGGCTATCATCCCTGATCCATTTCTTAGCTACTTTGTAACCATCACTTACCGTAAACTGGCTATACTCAATAGCAAAAGGGGTTAGCCCTGCTTCGGATAAGGCTTGCAAGTACCCCCTTCTTCGCTCCTTAACGCTCAAGAACAGCGTTGGTCCCCCAATATGGGCAATCTCCGTATGACCTAGATCTATCAAGTGTTTCGTTGCCTCATACCCACCTAAATAATTGTCAACAACCACACTCGATACATCCTCATGCTCTTCTTGATTATCCAGTAGAACGAAAGGAATATTTTTTCTTTTCAACTCGGCGATATAGCTTTCTTCTTCAATCGGGGAGAGGACAATAATGCCATCCACCCTGTCCTTCTGAAATAAGAAATTGCTGGTGTCCCCTTCCCCCTCATTTTCCGAAATAGACAAGGTTAGAAAGTAGCCTTGCTCTGCTAATTTCCGATTAGCAGCCTTAATCACTCTATCGTAAAAAGAATCGTTAAGATTCATAATGGTCATGCCAATAATTCCGGTCTTTCCTCGAATTAAGCTTTGGGCAGCGGAATTGGGCTGATAATTCAATTCTTCCATCGCCTTTAATACCTTCTCCCTGTTCTTTTCACGAACAGACGGTGCATTATTGATGACTCGAGAAACCGTCACAACAGATAAACCGGATTTTTTTGCCACATCATGTATATTCACTGTAATGTTGTTCTCCTTTTAGTAAGTATTAAAGTTAAATCCTTTTAATTTCAATGTGATGCTAGCATCCATCCAGCATTGTGTCAATCCTGGATGGATGCTAAGCGTTGTGTACCCTATAAATAACTGCTTAAAGCACAATCTTGACCTCATTGAACAATGCCTGATTGGAGGTAGAACTGCCTGGATTGCTTAGAGCAAGCCCAATGTAAGCTCCGCTGTTCATGGTCAATGTGCGTCTGCCAACCTCTGTCCAGCTAACCCCGTTGGAGGAGATATAGCCAATGAATTGATTGTTTATTCGCTCCAGCTTAACCCAACGCGGCAAGGATGCGGCAGTTACGGTGTCCGTTGTTATGCCTCCAGCTGCCTGCCTGTATTGAAACGATGCTCCATTGCTAGGGGTGATAAGCATGTCGACATGCTTCGCATTGGCACCCAAAGTCTCACGAATCATGACTCCCGCTTTTGCCCATCCGTTCATATTTGTCATATTGGAAACCTTAGCGATAATCGATCCATTACCGGTTAACGGAAGATAAGCATATCGCATTTTGTCTACGGTTCCCCATATATCAGTGTCTCTGCTCGATAAAGTATAAGTTCCTGACTGAAAATGGGCAGCTCCTGTAGTCGAGTTAATATCCGTGGTTTTCCACAGTACAGGCAAAGCGCCGCTAAGCGAGACATGATCGATTAGCGCTTGACTATTGGCCGAGCTGCTCGAATTGCTCAGTGCCAAACCTATATACACATTGCTGCCCATTGCGATTGATGCGCTGCTCACTGCGGTCCAGTTTTCCCCGTCTGTAGATATCGAGCCTGTGAACTGATTGCCACTGCGCTCCAGCATTAACCACGACGGAGGAGCTTCAGCTATAATATGATCGACTGTGTTCCCTTGGTTAGCTGCTCGGTATTGAAATGCGGCTCCATTCTCAGGAGTTACGATCATGTCCGCATGTTTAGCATCCACAGCAAGCGATTCACGGATCATTAAGCCTGCTTTCGCCCAACCGTCCATATTATTCATTCCTGCAACCCTAGCAACAATCGCTCCATCCCCTTGCAGAGATTGATAGATGTAGTTTAATTGATCCTCATTGCCCCATATATCCGATGCGTTGCCTGACAATGTGAAGACCCCGCCGCTATAGCTAGCACTACCTGGCTTAAAGCCAATATTTCTTGCCTTCCATTCCGTTGGAATATTCGCTGCATAGTCTTGTGCAACAGGCCAGGTCCTACGCGAATTAATATCGCTTAGCACGTTCTCATTCCAAGCTCCATAGGAGAAGAAGGAGAGATGAGTCACTTGTGGAAAGTGATCTCTAATACCGCCATATACCTCCTGATATTCATTCACTGTCCAATCGTTATCCAGTGTTGGAACAATCGTTACTCCAGAACCAGCAAGCGACGATGTATCTGACAAAATCCCATTGGCGCCATAGACCCATTCCGTATCAAATTCCCAATCATCAAAATAAGCCATTGGTGCAACAAAATCAATCGCATCCTTGAACTTCGCAACATTTTGACCAACCTCTGTGAATTCCGGCGGCAAAATATAAACACCGAGCTCCATATCTGCATTTATCTGATCAATGTCTTCACGAACGTCCTGCACATAGCCGCCGATTTGATCCGTTCTCCATTCATTCCATTCATTCCTACGATTAGAATCCACATTAAAGTTAATATCGAGTGGAGAATATCCGTATATACTCTCGTATAGGTTAACCGTGTAGCTGCTTACATCCATGTTGTAATCGTCAAATCTCAACCAATCGAGTACTACGCCATCTATATCATAGTTGCTTACAACCTCTTCAATTATCGAGCGCTCATAGGCTTGAACATCGGGATGGATCGGGTTGACGAAATACTCACTGCCATTCGAGCCTGTAAAAGGGACTGCATTACCGTCAACGAAAGCGTGCATTTGCCAGCTTGGATCCTTAAGAAATGCTGCTTGATCATGGAACTGGGGAATCCATGCACGGACCTCGATACCCTGCTGATGCGCCTGCGTGATCACATGCGAAAGCGCGTCGAAATTCTCATAGCCGGCGGCAATCGGGGCAATCGCACTGTTATAGAATACATGACCAGAAGGCACCTCATCATCTTCATCCTGCTTTACGTTCATGCTAATAATATCTACATTGTACTGAACAGCTTTTTGAATGAATGCGGTTACATCGGCGACATTTCTAAATTGGTTAACGGTCCGTACAATGATCTCGGTTCCGAACGGTGCTTGTTGGATTGCCTGAACTCCCAATGAATGAGTAGGAAATAGGACACTGACAAATAACACAAACACCAGCAATTTCAAACCTTTAGTTTTAATCACCCTAATATCTCCACCTTTTTTATCAAAAGTTTAAAGCATTTAACTTTCAGGCTAAAAAAAATGCTAAAACCGTGAGATCACATATTGAGCGACTAACTGTTTGTTGATTAAGTCCTAATAATGGTTTGTTTATTCAAGTTGTTATTCAATCCATTGCAAACATTCCAAAAGTTTAAAGCTTTTAACTTTAGCTAGATATTATCATTCAATCGGAAATACGTCAATAACTGGAAGAAAAAATATTGTTCTTCCGTGCAACCGATTCAGTACTGTACTGACCCACATTCAGGAGGTAAATCAGGTTCCTCTCGTTTATACGATCGCGTTCGTAGAGGGCAGAAAAGGAATAAGGAATCAGAAAAAGGAAAAGAACTCCTTACCCTCGCCCCTAGCGGAGCGTGCAAGAAGTTCCTAACGAAATATTGGAGTTAAAGCATCTACTTGTTCAACCTAAGCTTCTTCAACAACATAACAATGCATGCTGCAAATCAATGCGTATTATAAAACAGTGACTACATTATTTAACGACGCCATGGGGATCTATAACAAATTTCCGGGAAACGCCGCGATCAAAATCTTGATAAGCTTTTGGAGCCTCATTTAATGATATAAGTGTGGCATTCACGGCTTTAGCAATTTGTGCACGGCCGCTCATGATTGCCATCATTAATTCTCTGTTGTATTTCATAACTGGCGTTTGGCCTGTCACAAACGTGTGGGACTTCGCCCAACCGAGACCAAAACGAATTTTCAATGTTCCAATTTTCGAATCCTCATCCACAGCACCTGGATCCCCTGTTACATAAAGTCCCGGAATTCCTAAGCTGCCGCCTGCACGAGTAACTTCCATAATGGAGTTCAATACCGTTGCTGGCGCCTCGCCATGCCCCTTCCCATGCCCATGCGCTTCAAAACCAACACAATCTATCGCTGAATCTACTTCAGGAGATCCCAAAATTTGATCAATTTGTCCGGCCAAATCACCATTCTCACGAAGATTAATCGTCTCACAACCAAAGCTTTTTGCTTGGGCAAGACGCTCTGCATTTAAATCACCTACGATAACAACCGCTGCCCCTAGCAATTGAGCAGAGTGCGCTGCGGCAAGACCTACCGGACCTGCACCGGCAACATATACCGTTGATCCTGGGCGAACCCCAGCACTAACCGCACCATGATAACCTGTTGGGAAAATATCGGAGAGCATCGTTAAATCCAGAATTTTTTCCATTGCTTTCTCTTTATCTGGAAACTTCAATAACTGAAAGTCTGCGTATGGAACCATGACATATTCGGATTGCCCGCCAACCCATCCACCCATATCCACATAACCATAAGCGGAACCAGGACGATCTGGATTGACATTTAAACATATATTTGTATTACGTTCTTTACAACTGCGACAACGTCCGCAGGCAATATTAAAAGGAACAGAGACCAAGTCGCCCTTTTTTATAAACTCGACATCACGGCCAACTTCAATAACTTCACCTGTTATCTCATGACCTAAGATAAGACCGGATGGAGCCGTCGTCCTTCCTCTAACCATGTGCTGATCGCTTCCGCAAATATTCGTTGTAATCACTTTCAGAATAACCCCATGCTCACATTTACGTCCTACATTCAATGGATTGACACCGGGTCCATCCTTCAATACCAAGTCTGGATAAGCGGTGTCTCGTACCTCAACACTTCCCGGTTTACTATAAACAACTGCTTTATTTCCAGACATGTTCTCATCTCCATTTACTAGATTATTTAATTACAGTTTAGATGCTTTATCAGCCTGTATGCCTAAATAATGAAGATTCTTTACCACGAAATTATGCAAGTGTAAGCTTAGTTATACGTCCATCGAAAATCCATTCCGCAACATAGACAGAACCTTTGGAATCCACACAAATACCATGTGGTGAACTAAATTTATTATCCCTGTAGTAAGACTTAGGCAAATTCGGCCAGCCTGCTTGTTTGTAAGCCTGCTGATCTTCACCTAAATGACAGATCAACCGATCATTTTTGTCGAAGATCGTAATCCGACTGTTTAAGTCTGGGAAGAAGAGATCGTCCCCGTGATAATAGAAGCTGCAGGGCTGATCCATATCATCGATGATGACTCTTTTGAAATCGCCCTGTAGAGTGAAGACTTGAATCCGATGATTGCCACGATCAGCTACATAAACTTCTTCTATCCCACTGCGAATATCAATCGAAATACCATGCGGGCAGTTCAGCTGTCCTAGTTCCGTACCTTTCCCACCCCACGAACGGATATATTCTCCTGCTGCTGTATATTGATGAATCCAGCTTTGTCCATAACCATCGGATACATAAATATCGCCATTTGCCGAAACGGCTACGTCTGTAGGGACATATTTAAGCTCATCGTTATAAATATCAGGACGATCAGGTGTTCCCAATGTCAATAAGTGCTTTCCGCTCAAATCCATTTTCACAACATTACCGCGAGCTGTGTCTGTGATATAAAGGTATTCGCTATTTTGCTCCTTATGAAGATAAAATCCGTGTGCGCCACCCTCGAACTCTTCGCCCCAAGCCGCTTGAAATTGTCCAGTCTGATCAAATTTGAAAATGGAGGGTTTTCCTGTATGAAAGACATAAACATTATCCTGTTGGTCTACGACGATTCCATGTGTATAGCCAAACTCCAAGTGAGCAGGAAGCTTTGCCCAGCCTTGAACAAGATCATAGCTGCGTGCCGTATTTCCTAATTGCGGTGTTTTGTTTGTGATCATATTTAAATCCTCTTTTCCTTAGTTGAGTGATTAACTTTTTTGTTAGCAAACGCTATCATGAATTGGCTCATCATTTGATTTAAGATCAGCTTTTACCCGCTCGCGAATCAACAAATGATAGTGTTGTCTGATATGATAAACTCCCAACCTCTATTAGTCTTTGAACTAACGAGACTTAATTTTGCACTATATGGACATTTAGATGAAAAACGAAGATTTTAATCATTGGCTTCTTCAATAAAAGAAGAAGGGAAGGCTTTTCTGCCTCCCCTCTGTTCCAACTACTTTGGCCCTGAATTATACCTTTTCCGCTTCACTATTAATTTGCTTTTTCTTTATGTTCCAACATCCCCAAGATCATGATCACTGCTTCCGCTCTCGTGGCGTTCTCATTCGGTGCGAAGAGGTTCTTCCCGCGGCCTTTAATGAGATTCACTTCATACGCTGCAGAAACAGAGGGTCTTGCCCAATCAGCTACTTTGTCCGCATCGGCAAAAGATAACTTCGCATTCGGATCAACTTTGAGCTTTAGTGCACGAACGATCATTACCGTCATTTCAGCGCGGGTAATATTACGTGCCGGACGGAAGGTGTTATTGTCATAGCCTTTCAAAATGCCTGCTTCTATCGTTTGTGAGATGGAAGGTCTAGCCCATGCCGGAATCTTATTAAGATCCGTGAAAGGCAGATCTCTTTCTACGCCTTCTAGTTTCAATGCACGGCTCATCATGACGGCGAATTCACTTCGTGTGGTTTGTGCGTTCGGCCGGAATGTACCATCAGTAAAGCCCGCGATGAATCCTAACTTAACCGCTTCTTCGATAGACAATTTCGCCCAGTGACTGGAAATGTCGGTAAACCCATTGGCATTAGTTCCTGTATCGTTTTTCACAACAGCTTTCACGCTGGAACGACTTGAAACGACCGTGGACTCTATTTCGGAATTTACGAGTTTCATGCTTGAAAGTGTAATTTCGACTGATCCCACAGCAATCGCCTTAAAGGTTAGTGTGGCTAGAGCCACATTTCCTTTTTTGCCTGCTTTTTCTCCTATTTGTGTATGAGCTAACTGAATCGTATTTCCTTTCAAAATCGGTTTTACTGCGAACCCGTCCTTTCCGAGGTCCGCGCTCACAAACTGAAGTCGTTTCGAATCGTAAGTTAAATTAATTTCATAAGCGTACAAATCAATAACATTTGTTCCATTCACTTTGACCTGAAAGGTTTGGTTCACCTTTGGACTAGCATTGGCAATGGATAACGAGTAGGCTTGCTCTTTCGCTGCAAACGCAGCTTTCGGAGGAAAACAAGATATACACAGGAATAAAGCCAAACTGTACAAAAGTAATTTACGAATCATTATTGAATCATCCTTTCGATAGTTGAATGGCTATTCGCTCACTGTTTACTACCTCAGTATATGTTGATAACCTCACCATACTAAACATTAAAAAATGAATAAAACATCAAAATCAATAGACTCGACGCACCAAAAAATAAAGAAACTCTAAAAAGAGAATACTATTCAAGCTCTACATATAGTTAAGGCACGGCTCAGAATGATTGAGCCGTGCCTTCTGTGTTTTCACCGAACATAGCAGTCGACTTATTTATTAGTAAAGAGAATCATAGTGACCACTTTCGCCCATGTTACAAACTTAATAATCTTCCTTTTTAGGTTAATAAAGGTCATTCCAAAATCTTTCTAGCAATCGCCGCAAGATCCAGAATATCGATAACGCCATTACGGTCAAAGTCTGCGGACTTGAACTGATTCCAATCTGGGTGCTTTTCATCCATACCATAATGAGCCGCTGCGATAGCGAGATCGGCGATCGAGTACTTGTTATCGTTGTTCGAGTCTCCTGGCAATATAGGAACCGTCATTACCTCAACGTGTACAGACGCTGGAATTGCTAGACTTTCATTTCCTTCCGCGTCGCCTAAAACGGCGCTTGTTACCGATATCGACCCGCTTGCGTTCTGCGAGACTTGCTTAGCTATAAATTTCAGCTCTACGATTTCTGCATCACCCTTGATCGCATTGTCCATTCCAAGACTAGCGACTAGCAAACGTATTTGTCCAGGAGCAGGTATCTCCTGTACATAGACACTAATTCCCTCATGAATGGCAACCGCCTCTTTGAAATCATAGAGACTGGAGTCATACTGGAGCAGCACATCCTGACCCAGCACCGGATTTTGTACTTCCTTCAGACCATATTTCAACGAGAACGGCTCGCCCTTCATAACGGAAGACGGTCCAGAAAGCTTCACAGCTGTTTGCTGCTCGTCGCGCTTTGTCACATGAACCTGCGCCGTCACCGTTTTTCCGCCATAAGTTGCGCTCAACGTCGTGCTTCCTTCCCCTACCCCGGTCACCATTCCTTTGTTATCTACAGTGGCAATCTTCCGGTCCTCTGTCGTGAATATGGCTAGTGAGGTGACATCCTTCACCACTCCGGATTCGCTGTATGTCGATGTGACGACCGTTTGGTGCGTATCGCCTACGGTCAGGCTGTAGGACGGTTTGTTCAGGCTGAGCGTAAACAATTGTTGAACCTCAGCTACTCTAATCGTAGCTTTTGGTTCCGCCGATGATCCTTCTACCGTTCCTTTAACGGTAATCACGCCCGCTTGGGCTACCATTTCTGCCGTAATTGGTGACCACACAACATCCGCGAGTCCAGTCGTTCCGTCGTTGTACACGGCTTCAACCTGTGCGGGAAGTGTGGGAATTACGCCTTGATCCGTATCTACGGCAACCGATTTATAATCCACAATTGTTTTTTCGAATGGTGCCTCTGCCGCGAATACTTCAAATTCTGTAAGTCCTAGCTCACCCTGTTCAGCAGGGGATGAGTTCGAATATTTATTGTCCGGGTCTATTGTGAATTTAATCCAGCTCGTCAAAATCGGCTCGTCAAAGATGACTACGTTATCGGGTTTGCCGTCCCACTTTATATTCTGAACCTTCCGGCTGCCGCCTTCCCATTCCAGAACCCCTTCCCCGATCTCATTGATTTTGTGACCGCGGTCAACTAGATTCACCTTACCGATTGTGTACGGAGCATCAAATTCCAATCGAATCCATGGAGCCTTGATGTTGTCGCTTGGAGATGACGCCCAGCTTGTCGATTTGTCGCCGTCGATCGCTTTCGTGCCCACGTACCGGGCATCATCGAATCTGACCGACACGACTGAGACCTTGGCTGACCGAGCTAAATTCTCGCCGACCGCAGTAATTGCCATAGGGCTGCTAATTTGAGTTATCCCATCCAATGTGACCTTAACAGTAACATTCGCTTTAAATCCATTGCCGATATCACCCTTCACAACGATCGTATTGCTGCCCTCGACAACGGACAACCTTCCATCGCTGAATTGATATTCGACTACAGCTCTAGATAAATCAGCCTGTGTACCCGTGTTTAACCTTCCCTCTAAAGTCCCTATAATCGGTTCATTCAATCTTATGGAGCTGTTATTTAGAGATAGCTTCACTTCTCTCAGAAAAGGAGCTGAATGTATGTTACCGTCAGCGTCAACATCCACATAGAAGAAATCGCTAGCGCTATTGCTGCCAAGCCTTGCGGTTACATTGATCTTCGCCTTGCCTTCTGCCACGGCTGTAATCACCCCATCTGCGCCAACAGCTGCAACGGAGGGGTTTTCACTTGTGATCGTAATTTTTGCATCGGTAAGGTCCAGAGGTTCTCCTAAGAAGGAAAAACCTTCTACATTTACCGTTACCGTTTTGTTATCCACACCGACCTTCGGTGCAAGCTTAATGTTCCCAAGTGCTGTTAAATCTCCTGATGAGAATACCTTAACCTCCAGCACATCAATCGGGCTTCCTCCTTGACCGCCGCCTGGAAAGGATACTCTTACAAAACGCCCCTGTGCGTCGGGTTTGCTCGGATCAAGCGGATAGTTGTAATACAAGCCCTCTTGCTCCCAAGCATACAAGGTTGTATTGCTTTTTGGAACGGCCAGTGTATTTCTCGATGTCGGCAATCCACCGCCAGACAATGTATTAGTTTCATTGCCTGCTATCCAATTTGTTCCGTCAACGCTATAATCAATCTTCACCTTGTTCGGCACGTTGTAGTAAGTAACGTTGTCGGCATTTGGCATATGGTGGTTGAAGAAGATATTAACGCGGTTAAGCTTTTGCAGTTTGCCCAAATCATACGTGATGCTTGGATTTGCGTCGCTTGCCGGCGCTACCCATTTTGAGAGATTGCCGCCGGTGGAATCGTTGAGTATGCCATCAGATAATGTTCCGGCGTTACCGCTGTCGCTTGTAACTGTCGGTATAATTCCAGCTGCGACGTTTGCATCCGGGATAAGTGTAATGTAGTTACGCGTCGATGTATAAGTCTTTCCGTCTACAGTGATGTCAGCCCAGTAGCTGTACATCGTAGGAGTAGAAATTTTACCTGTAAATTGCATGGTGTTGCCATTCACAATGAACGGTACTTGATCGGCCGGCACTTCAGTTACTATGATTTTACCTGTAGAGTTATCGCGTTTACCGTCAACGGTTGCATAATGGTACTTGATAGTTGTGCCGCCCAGAATATCAACCGTACCGCCCTTTTCTGTAAAGCCCTGGAATGTCACAGCAAGGTCTTGATTGGTGGAGAATTGACCCCAGAATAAAGCGCCTTCTGTGAGCATATTCACACCAACAAGCGGAAGTGCAGCTGAAATCGCACCTCCCGATACCTTTACAGGATAGGTATCGGTCTTAACCTGAGGAGCGTTCACACCATCATCATAGGTTGCCGTAACTGTGATGGTAGCTGTACCGTCACCGACAGCTGTTACCAAACCTGTGGCCTGGTCTACAGTTGCTACGCTTGTCTTGTCGCTTGTGTAGTGAAGTGTAGCGGCCGCGAATAAATTGCTGTAGTTATTCATATAGCTCTCTGCTCTAAGTTTCAATTTGTTTGATTCCGTTTGGCTGCTGAACAATTTAACGCTTGTCATTTTGTATTTTCTTGCAGCGTTTTTTGTTGTAATTTTTATGATTGTATCAATAGGGTCTGCAACAACTTGTGATGTATCAATTGTAATGTAATATTTATTATTCTTTTCTTGCGTCGTGAATGGCAGTGAAACACCCTTGTTCAGCCACTCGACCTTGTCAACCGGGTAATTGAAGGGGCCAATTCCGCTCATCGAGGCTTGGCCGGTAAATCCGGTCTTGCTCACGCCGGAAATTAGGTTTTTAATCATGTGCATATAGACATACTGGTCACGGGACATAGCGTAACCCCAATCAGGACCCTGACCGTGGGAGATAGCCTTCTGCGGGTCGGTATGCCAGCCTGATTTAATGGTGTAATCCATCGTATATGGCAAGGTGCCGGACATGGACTCCCGCAGGTCCGGACTGCCGGCATTTGCCATCCATTTTGCAATGGAGCTGCGCATACCTAGCGCATTCTGTGATTCAATAGGCACCATTGAGAAGATATTTGCGTTATCCAAATTACTAAACAGGTTATCCATACCGCGGGTTCTACCAATGGACTGGTCATAATTCATGACATAACCGTGTCCATATTGGTTCAAGATTTCCTTTGTTAACTCAATCCAATTGTCTCGTTCGTTGCCTTTTGCGTATTGGGCCCAGATATCGAGTGCAGTTGTAAATGGATCGTTCCATTCCTCATGGGCAACTTTTTTCGTTTGTGGCAAAATACCGTTTATCCAGCCACCGTTGGTGTAAGGTTCACTGTGCCAGAATGGACGCTCGTGAAGGGTAATATCTTGGTCACCGGTTTGTGCATCAGGGTTTGCATTAATTAATACACGGTCGTTATAGTTGCGTGCAGAGCTCCACGCCACGTCAACATTGCCAGTGCCCTGAGGATTACCATCGGCAAAGACATACCAAGGGTTGTATCTTGCTACCAACCCTTGGATATCACTTTCTATAATGTCTCTACCTTCGTACTGTGACGACAAGTACACACCGAACTTCATGCCGTAACGCTCTGCAGCCTGCTTTGCCTGCATCACTCTGTCTTTGACATGCCAGTTGTCGTCATCAGATTTGTACAAAGCGTTGTATTTATACATTTTGTTACTGTCGCTTGGAGTTAAGTTTGCGTTGGGTGACGGCCAGTAGTAAATGGTGTTTTGCACGGTTTCTGTCGAAAGCATGGTCATTCCCAATTCTTTAGCTGCCTGTGCCCACGCGTCAAAGTTATAGTTTGGGTCATAAAGGTTCGGATAGGTGCCTGTAGTGTGTGACAGCGCTGACATCTTGCCCTCAATAAACCAATCCACCGGGTTTTCCTTGACCGTTATCGTATATTGCTGCGTTGCAATAGAACCTTGAGCGTCCGTCGCCTTCACTGTGAAGGTGTAATCCTTCTGTGATGTGCCTTGAGCGCCGTCTGCAACCTTACCTTCAATGTGACCGACTTCTGCTAATGTCAGACCGGGCGGCAACTGACCATCGGCAATTTCCCAGGTGTAGCCGGGATTTCCACCCGCAGCCTGGAATACAAAGGGAGATGCCTGCGGGGCATCAGATGATGTATTCAGTTTGTCGTCAATTTTCCCAGCCATCCATACATATGGATTTTCATCGTAAGCGTATGGTAGTGTGTTTGACGGATAGTCGTTTGCCGGAACATTTGCATTGCGGTCATCAAATGCAGTTTTATCAATAGCAAGGCCCTGTGTCACAATTTTCAGTTGGTTGTCTGTTACGTTTGGTCCCGTTACGGAATAGGTGAGACCTGAAATTTCATTTCCGTTGTTGTCGGAGAGTCTTGTGTAAAAACCGAGGAAATTCTTGTTCGTACTGGGGTTTTTGTGCTGAATTTCAATGAGAAGCTTGTTCCAACCTTGTTTTAATGCAATTGGATATTTGGTGCCGTTCTTGTTCACACGAGATGCGGCTTGGGTTTGTTGTCCACTAAGCGTTTCGTTGGCGAATAGTTTATACACACCCGAACCACCAACCTGCCACTGAACCGTTTGCGCTTTGGGGCTGTAAACATAGGTCCCTGCAACAACCCACTTGTTGACTGTGTCCTGTCCCTGCTTGACATCAAAATAACCCATTAGGTCATTGTAATCATCATAGTTGCGGTTGAAGATACGATCATCGAAATATTGCCAGGTAGATGTTTCCGAGCTGTTCGGATCGACAAAAGACTCGCCAATGACAGGAACGATGTTTCCAAGAGGCTGCTCGTTGGTAAAAGGACCGGAAACCGCCCATTGGTTCAAGTAAGGCGCGGTTCCGTTCGTTCGAGCCGCGTCTACTTGATTTGTATTCATATACGTGAACGATGAAACCATTATAGTGGTTGCTAATAATAAAGAAGAAAATCGTTTCAGTTTTTTTCTCACTGGATTATTCCTCCATTAAAGTTTTTTAGAAACAGACTCTTTATTAGTCGTTTGGTCCGGCATGATACCGCTTTCACGAAAACTTATCTATTCACAACGCAGAAATGAATACAAAGTATATCTCCTTTCTATCACACTCCTTATGTAATTAAGAATTTGTGCAGCTAACCCCCGATAAGCATCATCCTCCGCGATCAAAAAAAATGAATTCCTGTGGATTGCAACTCAACACTAATGGATCTGATTCATCTTGAATACAAAAAAAAGGAGGTATTCCTCTAAAAATTAACGACAGCAGATCTCCAAAATGAACTTTTTTCATTAAGATTTTAATATTTTCAATCCTAGCATATGAAAAAGCCTTTGATATTCGCTAAGTTACGATTTCGGCATCGCATGAGAAACAACCACCCGCTCTGCATGATGACCAGGCGGATGGTTGCACGGTTAGCGTCTATGAATCTTCGTTACAGGTTTTGAATGCGATTCCCTTGGTCATTCCAAAATTTTTCTAGCAATCGCCGCAAGATCCAGAATATCGATAACGCCATTGCGATCGAAGTCTGCGGACTTGAACTGATTCCAATCTGGGTGCTTGTCATCCATGCCATAATGAGCCGCTGCGATGGCAAGATCAGCGATCGAGTACTTGTTATCGTTGTTCGAGTCTCCTGGCAATACAGGAACCGCCGTCACTTCTACGCGTATGGACGCCGGAATCGCCCCACTCTCGTTTCCTTCCGCGTCGCCTAAAGCGGCGCTTGTAACTGATATCGACCCGCTTGCGTTCTGCGAGACTTGCTTAGCTATAAATTTCAGCTCTACGATTTCTTCATCACCCTTGATCGCATTGTCCATCCCAAGACTAGCGACTAGCAAACGTATTTGTCCAGGAGCAGGCATCTCCTGTACATAGACACTAATTCCCTCATGAATGGCAACCGCCTCTTTGAATTCATAGAGACTGGAGTCATACTGGAGCAGCACATCCTGGCCCAGCACCGGATTTTGTACTTCCTTCAGACCATAGCTCACCGAGAACGGCTCGCCCTTCATGACCGAAGACGGTCCAGTAAGCCTCACGGCTGTTTGCTGCTCACCGCTCTTTGTCACATGAACCTGCGCCGTTACCGTTTTTCCGCCGTAAGTTGCGCTCAATGTCGTGCTTCCTTCCCCTACTCCCGTCACCATTCCTTTGTTATCTACAGTGGCAATCTTCCAGTCCTCTGTCGTGAATACGGCTAGCGAGGTGACATCCTTCACGACGCCGGATTCGCTGTATGTCGATGTGACGACCGTTTGATGCGTATCGCCTACGGTCAGGCTGTAGGACGGTTTGTTCAGGCTGAGCGTAAACAATTGTTGAACCTTGGCTACTCTAATCGTAGCTTTTGGTTCCGCCGATGATCCTTCTACCATTCCTTTAACGGTAATCACGCCCGCTTGGGCTACCATTTCTGCCGTAATTGGTGACCACACAACATCCGCGAGTCCAGTCGTTCCCTCGTTGTACACGGCTTCAACCTGTGCGGGAAGTGCGGGAATTACGCCTTGGTCCGTATCTACGGCAACCGATTTGTAATCTACAATCGTTTTTACGAATGGTTTCTGAGCTTCGTATACTTCAAATTCTGCCAGTCCGCATTCTGCACCGCTTGGATTGTTGTATTTATTTTCCGGATCGATGGTAAACTTAATCCAACTTGTCGTTATCGGAGTATCGAATGTCACGATGTTATCCGGTTGGCCTTGCCATTTGATTCCCGTTACCTTTAGGCTGCCGCCCTCCCACTCAAGGAGTCCTTCAACAATTTGGTTCACATCGTGTCCTCTATCAACCAGATTAATATGGCTAATTTCCATAGGACTAGGGAATTGAAGTTTTATCCATGGGTTTTTATCCGCAGCTTTCGCTGCCCATGTAGTTCCTTTATCACCGTCAATCGCTTTAATTCCAAAATAGCGATCGTCCTGATTGTTTCCATCAGGGACGCCATTTCTATCTCTTACAGAGGATACAGATACGGTGGCGATGTTGGCTATATTTGCGGCTACAGCAGTAATGCTTTGCTGATTTGACTCCACAATCACTCCATCCAGCGTTACTCTTGCTTTCACAGTCGATTGGAACGTTTTGTTGACAGCTCCTTTTACCACAATCGTATTGCTGCCCGGAACAACCTCCAATCTCGAATCACTAAACAGATATTCGACTACAGCTCTTGATAAATCACCTTTTTCTTCCGTGTCTAACAAACCTTCAATAGCTGCAACGATCGGTTCGTTAGGTTTAATAGTCGTTTTATTCAACGTAACGCTAACTTTGTTCAAATAAGAACGAATATAGAGATGTCCTGACTTATCAACGAATAAATATGCCACTTTCTCCAGTGAGCGTCCGCCAATCATTACCTTAATATTCAATTTGGCCATACCTTCGGAAACAGCCGTTATCAGGTTGGATTCATTCACCGCAATGACATCCTGATTTTCACTTGTCACCACAACCTCAGCATTTCCATCGATTTGCTCGCCCGCGCCAGTGTAAGCTTTAATGTCATATTTCCCTGTCGTCGCGTTCACTGGTTTGAACTCATATTCGAAGCTATCGAACAAATTGGACTTATCAAGTCCATTCACAGCCACTTCTAACAAATCCATCGTCGATCCGTTTGAGCCGCCCTCGAATGCGAATCTGACATATTGCGCCGAAGTGTTTACTGGATATTGATTATAGAATCCAAAATAAGCATTCCCCGTCGGACCATTAACGGTGCTGACATCGTTCCAAGCCGTACCATCCTCGCTCGTTTGGATGTTAATCGATTTCGGCGTATTGATATATCTTTGATCTAATGAATTAAAATTGATATTGATGTTTGCAATCTCGGACTTGGTCGGCAGCTGAAATTGAATCCATGCCTTTTCCTCTGCTGCAACGGACCATTTTGCTTGATCAAAATGAATGCCGTCGATAGTTTTGCCATCCGCTAAATGTTCTACCGCAGCTTGATTATGGCTCGCTGTAATCTCGGCAGACTTCGCAAGATTGGTATAAGGAAGCACATCCATGAACACTTTATTGGTCGTAAATGTCTTCCCGTCTAACGTGACATCCGCCCAAACAACACCCTTCATTAGTTGATCGACATACGGCGTGATCATTACATTTTTGTTGAAAGTAAAAGTACTTATTTCTTTGATCGCAACTGGTTTATATTTATCCCCCGCCTGCACGTCAACGATGCCGCCGTGCCATACAATTTGTGCGGCATCCAATCCGATGGCTCCGCCTTTCGCTGATCTGCCCTCAATCTGATAGCGGAGTGTTTCTAATGTGTTGAATTCACCAAATGACTCCTTGCCATTGACAAGCAATGTTGCCCCAATCATACTTTCACCCACATAAATTTTGCCGTCTCTTGCAGTTACCTTCAATGTATCCTGTTTCTTAACTCCCTCATAAGTACCGCTTACGGTAATGGTTGTTGTTCCATTCGATACCGGAGTCACGGTTCCATTATTATTGACTGCCGCTATGTCAGCATTCCCGCTTTGGTAAGTTAAACCGGAAAGCTTGACTTTAAGCGCTGGGAAGGTCATATATCCCTCGGCGTTGATTTGGAGTGACGAAGGCGATAACTGCTCGCCCGTCGCATTAACATTCGTAAGTGAATATTTGCGAGCGGAATTGTCCGTTACAATTTTGATGATCGTATCGATCGGATCCTCCTGTACGCCCGCCAGATCAATGGTCAGGCTGTCCCCGCTTTGTGTAAATGATGGGATTGGACTATTTTCGTTTAACCATGTTACCGATGTTACGTTATCCTTGATCGGACCAATAGTCAAAGATCTATCCGCAATCGCATCGAATCCTTTTTTGCTGTCGGGACCTTTCATAATATGAAGGTAGATATTGTTATCCCGATAAGTCGCATATCCCCATTGCGGGCCTGTTGTGCTGTTAGGAAAAGCAAATTTCTCATAGTTTCCTTTTCCATCATCTGCGAAGCCATAGCCTCTGAGGAAATAGGGCGTTGTCCCTGTCGTGGATTCATGCCTCTCCGGTTTGCCTGCAGGCGTAAACCATGCGATCATTGCTTCTCTCACATCTATGAATTCCTGCTCTGCTTTCGGATACCTTGTTGCGATATCCTGAACAGAATCCCAGAAAGGCCCCCGGCTGTCTACAGGCGTCTGATCATTATTGTCTACGTAGCCTCTGCCTGCATTCATCATCATTTCTTTCGCCACTTGCCGGAAATCGTCGCGTTTGCCGTAATAGGGAGAGAGCGCGTTTTTCGTCCGAATCAGTTTCCACGGTTCCATCGGCGTCCGCTTCAACAGATGATTCGCCCCAGCGTTGTGGTAAATGCCATCCGCTTCCGCCGTTCTTAGATCCGGGTCTCCAAACTCCTCGCCCCAAGCATTGGAATTGACGATAATTTCATCGCTATAATTGCGGATGTTGCTGTACATTACATCATAATTGGCGCTGCGCATAGCTTGAGGACCGTCAAAATAAAGGTAGGACGGATCATAACGCAATATGAGGTCCTCCACATTCTGCATAAACACATCCGTAGAATTATGCTGCAGCCCTCCGCCTTCGGTTGCGTAATAGATACCGAACTTCATGCCATGGCGTTTGACTGCCTCCTCAAAAGGCTTAATGGTGTCGAAGAGCTTGCCGTTTTCATCCTTGGGTAAATGCTCATGCCGAGGATGTTTCGGATCTGCAAATTTAGACGGCCAAGTATAAATTTGTTGCAGCGATTCAATTGAAACTAATGAATGTCCTTGACGCTTTGCTCTTTCTGCCCATAGATCAATCGAGAAATTCGGGTCCACAAAATTGCTGTACGACGGGAAAGCATGAGTTAAAGCACCCACACGCCCTTCTTCAAACCATTTGTTAGGACGTTCCTTTACTGTAATGGTCATATCCTTACTAGTTGTATTTCCATCTAAATCCTTTACTTGTACAGTAAAGTTATAATCACCTGGTTTAGTATTAATATCGATGATACCTTTCCTGCTACTTAAGTCGACATTTCCATTTACTAATCCATCTGTAATGGTTCCATCTGCATTTAATTCCAAGCCATTAGGCAGTTTGCCGTCTACGATCGTCCACGTATAACCGGGCTTCCCACCGCTCGCCATAAATTGAAATGCCGATGCCGCGACGCCGTGTTGCTTAGCGGAAGTCGATTTATTCCATACATAAGGCCATTCCTTGTAACCAATCGGCATATTATGAGTTGGAAGTGCGGCTTCCAGCTCATCCTCGGTTGAAAGGCCTTGCGTGACAATGTTTAAAGATTCAGCTTCGCCTTCGACCGATTGGATTAGTCCGCTTATTTTATTGCCGTTTTGATCCGCGACTCGGCCATAAAACCCGAGATAAGCTACGTTCTGATCCTTTCCTACCGGAACATTGTTGGCATTCACATCTTCTGTGTAGGTATGTTTGATTTGAATCATCAGTTTATTCCAACCCTGTTTCAATTGGATCGCTTGTTTTGTCAAATCCTTCTGCACTTCCACCGGGGTGGTCGGCGTGGTAACGCATGCATCATTTACATAGAGCCGATACGAACCGCTGGCGCCTACATTAAAATAGGCTTGTTGTTCAGTCGGACTATAAACATAGGAGTGAGCGTACACATATTTATTTCTCGTGTCGACCCCTTTTTTGACCGTGTAATAACCGTATAAGTCTTGATAATCATCGTAGTTGCGGTTATAAATGCGATCATCAAAATATTCCCATTTATTATTTTCACTTGCTGAGCCTAATGAATCACCAACTTTGGGAGCGATTACAGAATTGCCCGTACCGGATTCACTCTTAGGCTTGTTATAGACCTCTATTTCCGATATGCCCGTTATCGAAGGATACGGCGTACGTCCTTTGTCGACTTCAACCTTCATTTCAACTACATTTTTTAACGCAGTCTGCATGGTATATATGGTCGGTTCCGATGAGCTTGGAGACGTGCTGTCAATCTTTCCGGATTCTACTTTGCTTCCGTCTTCAAGAGTGAAAGTAAGATGATACCAATTGTTAATGTGACGCGAGTCGCCCCATTGCGTTAATTTAACTTCGTTGATTGCAATAGGTTCACTCCACTTCAAATTCACCCACGGACTGGAATCGTTTTCCGTAACCCACTGATTTTTTGTACTCCCGTCAACTAAATTGGAGACAGGATTCGCTGCAAGAGCTGCGGATGCCGTAACTTCCGATGCCTGCGGCGCTAAATTTACGATTTCCCCCGCATCGCATGCATAGATTTGATCCGCTACGGGCGAATCGAAAGGACCGGAGACCAGCCACGAGTTCATAAACGGAGCATTGCCCGCCGTTTGCTGCGCGTATACGTTCGTGCTCAGAAAGCCAAACGAAAATGATGTAAAGATCACGGCAGTTGCCAATGCAAGGGAAGTCGTTTTTCTGATTTTTTTCATCATGAATACCATTCCTCCTCTATTGTCAATTTCCAGACGTTTTTATGACCGTTGCCTATTTGCTTGGATCCGCCGAACCGCAATCATGCATAAGTTCCCTCCTTTTTCTTTTCTCTATTAATAAAGGATACCAACTACCGTGGACGGTAATTTCACATTAGTAGAACGGCGAGATCTTGCATACACAAAAAAGCATACATTCCTCTAATAATTGACTGTTGAGATTCTCTGAAAAATATATTTTTCAATAATTAATCACTCTCTACTTAATTGATCCAACAAGACTATGTCCTGTAAGGGATAAACAGCTATCCTCTCCTATTAGACTGACTCGAATTACAAAAAAACGACAGCCTTGGACTGAAAAAAAGAGTCCTAGACTGCCGTTGATTTATTTCCACTATCATACATCTCAACATCTGTGTTGACCAAATGAATCATTGCAGAGTCCAGAGTCAGCTTCTCGAACGAGGTAGAAACACTTTGAAGTAATCCGCAGTGTCAAAAGATCGAACACGACCGTGTTTTAGACAACCATCGTAGATATACATCGGCGTGTCAACACCCGTTGTCCTATGTGTCAAAGCATAATCATTTCCTATTCTTTAATTCATTGATATATTCATCCATCAAAATAACTCGGCTTTCCAAACGCGATTTTTCAGCGGCGAAAGCAATCAGATGACTCTTTACAGAAACACCTGCACCTGTAAGCCCTTCTTCCTTCCCATCACTCCGAACAAGACGTACAAAATCTCTCATTATACCTGTATCACCGCCCCCATGACCTGCCAAGTTCGTATCCAAAGTGATTGTCTCCGTCTCCCGAGTAACAAAGCTCGTCACTTCAATTACATTCTTCTCCATATCGCCTCTTATCTGACCATGAGTGCCCATTAGCTTCACCGAGCGTCCGCCTTCATAAGTAAATGCGCTCATTGTGAACGCAACCGTCACTTCATTTGCAAATTCCATGTTCACTACCTGATGATCGACCACATTGTTATCGCAATGATACACGCATCTTCCATATGGCCCATTTTTCAGTGCTCGAAGCACTCCCTCATCACTTGTATCGTTGCTAACGACCGTGCGCAGCACCTCACCCACCCAATCATCTCGTTCAATATACATTTTAGGTGCATAATAAGGGCAGCTGTCCTGCACGGGGCAACCGTCTAAGCAGTACTTAGGCGCGCCTTCCGGCGCACTTTCTTTGCGGAAATGAGTTAATGAGCCGAAAGATGAAACTTTAGTACAATCTGTATCAACAAGCCATTGTAATATATCCATGTCATGGCAGCTTTTCGCCAGAATCATTGGACTCGAAACCTCTGAATCACTCCAGTTTCCTCTTACAAAGCTATGTGCTTGGTGACGATGTTCTACATTTTCAGTATGTTGAATTGAAACGAGTTTGCCGATTTTTCCCTCCGTAATAATCTGCTTGATCGTTGAAAAAAAGTCCGTATACCTAAGTACATGACATATCGAAAATACCCGATTATATTTCTCAGCATATTCCCCCATGACAATACATTCTCTTGGATCGGGTGACATCGGCTTTTCCATGAGCACATGGTACCCTTTCTCCAATGCTTTCAACGCAGGCTCATAGTGCAGTTTATCCTGGGTACAGATGAGAATCGCATCGGCTAGCTTCGGCCCTGCAAGCAGATCCTCCCAGTTCGAGTAACAATTCTCATTCAGAACACCATGGTCTTTTTGGAATCGCTCTCTTCGCTCAGGATCGATATCCACAACGGCAACGAATTGAATGTCGTCTGGATGTTGCAAGGCATATGGAGCATAAGCACCTCCCCCTCTTTGTCCAGCTCCAATTAATACAGCAGTAATTTTTTTCATTCCTGTGCTCCACTCCATCTCTATTGTTAGTTAATATCAGCTTAAATAGGTTCGTCCATTTTGAAAATAATAAAAAGTTTGTAATTCTTCGAAAAGTAATACAAATCGACTACTATTTAATATCTTTTCTCTGAATTCTATCTGATAACTTTCAAGTTAATAAAAAAAAGCCCAATATCCGCAATGGAATCAGGCTCTTCAGAACGATGCTAATATTGAAATGGCATATCATTTTCATGATCTATCTCTTGCCCAAGCTGCAGTCTGTAATCACTCAAAGACATGCCAAAATGCTTTTTAAATCGCGTGTAAAAATAATTATTCCTCTCTAGTCCCACCTTTTCAATAATGGATGTTAAAGGAAGCTGCGTATTGCGCATATATTCGTCCAGTTTTTGCATTCGCGTATCGAAAATAAACTGCGCAATAGACTGCCCATGTGCAGTTTTGAATATATGGCCGACATAGTTAGATGATAACCGTAATTTTTCGGCGATAGAGCTCAGGCATAACTCTGTATTGGAATATTCTTGCTCGACAATTGCGACAATACGTTGGATCAGATGGTC
This sequence comes from Pristimantibacillus sp. Z349TD_6, assembly GCF_056173205.1. Taxonomy (NCBI): domain Bacteria; kingdom Bacillati; phylum Bacillota; class Bacilli; order Caryophanales; family Paenibacillaceae; genus Pristimantibacillus (SeqCode); species Pristimantibacillus sp. Z349TD_6. The sequence continues at coordinate 6,544,241 of NZ_CM149662.1, forward strand.
ATTACTATTGGAAGTGTTCCTGAGAACCTCCACTTTATTACACAGCTTCTGTAAAAATGAATCCATAATGCTGTCCATATCTGTACTCACTTCTGCATTTTGAATCCCGCGCAAAAACTTTTGTAGAGTTAAATCCTGGCTATCCTTTACTGCAGGCATCTTGCTTAGCACACTGGAGTAAACACTGTAAATCAAATGAACAATGCAATACAAAATTTCGTCGTAAGTGTATTGATATAACTTTGGACTGATACTTTGATAGATTGCGGCAGCAGATTCATAATTGCCCTCGAGTACTTTCTCAACCAACTGCTCTTCTTTCTTGACCGGTATATGAAAATTATCCGTGTTGATTTCATCCATCATGTAAGGAGTAATAATACAACCATGTCCGTAGCGCATCTTCAACAGAATGGAGCCCTTCATATTATTGTACATGCTAGGTAAATGCTCAATCCCCTGAAACATCGTGCTGTACGCCATAGATAAAGAAATACGAAGATACTTAAGTGTATTACTGTGTACCTCGAGCAAGTAACGCTCTATTTTCTCCTGCAGCACTTTATATTGGGTTACTGTGGAACAATCCATAATCACTACGAATTTATCGGGCTCACTGCTGAAAATTTCGCACACACCATAGTCCGCTGCCAGTTCTGTTGCAATATTCACAATAGCATAGCGTAGTGCCCATCGTTCCTTCTGGCTATTCACAGATACAAATTGGCTGTAATTATCGATTTTAATGAGGCACATGCACAACTGACTGGTGGCGATATAATCCAGTTTGATGTCATGTAGTTTCTCCTGCACTTGGTCTATAGAGTGTGTAGTACTATCACTTAATAGTGCATTAAGAAAGTCTTGTTTGACCGCATAGCCTGCTTCATGGATTATTTTATCAAGCTGTTGATTTCTCTCCTTCATAGACTCGAATACAGACAAAATAAATTGAAATTCTTCCATTCTCGAAATGACTACATCGTTTTTCTCAGAAGCTTCGCCGTTAATAATTTTCGTAATCGTTTGAATCGGATGATTCAGTCTGCGAGCCAAGTACAGGCAAATTATTGCGCAAATGATAAATACAACAACTACGATACCCGCAGACACCATTGATGCTTTAATTACATCCTTAAACGTTTCTTTTACAGGAGTAAGGCCCATAATGTACCAATTGTTTGCGTTGCTTTTACTGCTGGATACCAAATAGCTGATACCCCCAATTTCTCGTATCTGATTATTGCTTCCAACAAGTTCATTTACTTGCTGGCTTAATCCGCCTACTTCACTCATATTATGCTCAAACTCCGGTGTGAGCGTCTTACTTAGAATAGAGCCGTTTGAATCAACGACTAAAAAAGAAGATTTCGTTTCAGGGTCATTGCCATTGATCGCTTGAATAGATTCCGTAAGCGCTTTCGTGCGAATGTTGACGACAATAGCATTTTTCAAGCCCGATAAAGTCTCCCCCGGTTCAAATAATATATAGGAACATGTATCGGCCGATTGCGTTGCTTCTTCTACAGATGTCACAATAGGCCGACCACGATACTCCGCTATAAAATTTTTATCGGTTAGCAGCGCTACAATCGCTTGATCTGAGAAGGTAGAGGCTGATTGGCGTTCACCGCTCCTTGAAGAATAAAACAAATCCGCCCCCGCATTGTAAAGATAAACGCTATCGATATCTTTTAGTGTCAGAAAGTGCTTGTCAATGACCTTGCTTGCTAAAATCGCCACGATCTCATCATTTTTCTTCATATTAATAAATTGGATGATATCTTTATCGCTGTACAGTGCATTTCCTAATTTTTTTGCAGTCTCATCTAGGTAGGTAATACTGTAATTGTAATGTTCAATCAGCTCATGATTGAAGCGGTTAATCATCGAGATACTCGTGCGTAAATAAGTAATGGTCAAGAAAACAGTAAGCAATACAGTGATGAGGATCGTAATAATCAGAAAGGAGAAGAATGATTTGCGAAAAAAGCTCGTACTGTTTTTTTCCAATATCCTCGGTAGCTTCATTGTGATCCCCCAGTTCATACGACTTCGATTTTCTATGTATTTACAATTATCATCATAATAGCATAAGTATCCATTTAGCATCACAACGATTAAAGCTCTTTGTAGATTTCATTATTTTTTAGAGATGCCATCTGTCGAAAAACTAAGAGAATGATGGTTTTGATTGTTGTGGATAAAAGTACCACTAAATACAATGAGGGAAGTAAAAGATTAATTGCACGGAAGGGGGTGAACTCAATGAAACTAACTACAAGACCAATTCATAACAGAACATTGCGCAGCGTACGTAAACAGTTTCCTTTCTATTTAATGATGTCACCTGGTCTTCTATTCATTGCAATCATGTGTTATATCCCAATGGGCGGTGTCATAATCGCCTTCAAAGATTACAATGCACGCGATGGTATATTCGGAAGCGCATGGATGGATCCGCTGTTCAAAAACTTCGAATTTTTCTTTAAATCCGAAACAGCGAGAATTGTTACGTTCAATACACTTTTCTACAATATCATAGAGATGGTTGCCGTTACGCTCGGTGCACTAATATTGGCCATTCTATTGAGCGAAGTGAAAAATAAAAAGCTCTCAGCCACCTATAAAGGTGCTTTATTGCTGCCAGTTTTCCTTTCATGGATTGTAGTTCAGTATATTGTGTTCGGTATGCTTAGTGTAGACCGAGGTATTGTCAACAATGTTATCGAATCATATGGTGGAGAAGCTATTTACTGGTACAGTGAGCCTTCACATTGGCACTATATTCTTCCCTTAGCCTATCTGTGGAAGAATATCGGTTACTATTCGGTATTGTATGTAGCAGCGATCGCGGGGATTAATACGGACTATTATGAAGCTGCTCAATTGGATGGCGCTTCGAAGTGGCAGCAAGTCAAATATGTTACATTGCCTCTGCTGAAACCAATAATTATCGTCCTCATGTTGTTATGGGTAGGTAAGTTGTTCAATGGCGGATTGGGCGACTGGAATGGATTCTATACCCTTTCCAATGATTCAGGAGCACTATATGGTGCAACAGATGTTATAGACACCCTTGTATTCCGCTCTCTGAAAAAGCTGAACGACTATGGCATGTCGTCTGCAATTGGTCTATATCAGGCAGTGATTGGTCTCGTTCTTGTCCTGATTTCTAACTATATTATTAAAAAAACAGACCCCGACAGCGCCTTATTTTAATCGATCAGCGTAGAGAAAGGGAGGGATTTTCATTTTAGCAAGAAACTTTCACGTGTCAAAGATCGTGATTCATCTCATATTCATTGTATCAGCACTAGCCTGTATCATTCCGCTGCTATTAGTTGTATCGATATCGTTTACAGCTGAAAAGTCGCTTATGGTCGACGGATATAATTTTTGGCCCAAAGTGTTCGATATTTCAGCTTATCGATACGTATTTAGCGGAGCAGGCTCGATTGCCAATGCATACGCAGTAACGATCTTTGTAACCGTTGTTGGTACGCTGCTGCATTTACTTGTTACTTCGATGCTGTCCTATTCGTTGACGCGACCTGAAGTTACCTATCGAAATGCACTCACTTTATTCGTGTACCTTCCCGTGCTGTTCAATGGCGGACTTGTTCCATCCTACATTTTAATAACGCGATATTTGCATCTTAAGAATACCATCTGGGTTCTCATTGTCGTCTTCCTTGTGTCAGCGATCAACGTGCTCATTATGAAAAACTTTTTCAAATCGATTCCTAGTTCCTTGTTCGAGTCTGCACGCATAGACGGCTCAGGTGAAATTCGTACTTTTTTCAGTATTGCACTTCCACTTTCAAAGCCGTCACTGGCGACTATCGGTCTGTTCACAGCGATTACCTACTGGAATGACTGGACGACCACTGCCTTGTATATCGAAAAGCCGAAGCTGTACACATTGCAATATTTACTGCAATCTTTAATGAACAATATCGGCTATTTGCAAGCCAATGAAGCAGCATCTAAATCTATGGAAGCCGCCATCGGTATGCTTCCTAGTGAAGGAGCACGGATGGCGACCTGTGTACTTGCCATCGGTCCGATTATATTACTGTATCCTTTTCTACAGAAGTATTTCGAGAAAGGCTTAACAATAGGTGCTGTAAAAGAGTAATTTTACAAGAATCTAGTTGAGAAAAAAATTAGTTTTTAGGGGGATATCAATGAAAAGAATTTCTATGTTGTTGATCAGCGTAACTCTGCTTCTCACCATGATCCTGTCTGGCTGCTCGAAGGCTTCACCAAACGCTAACGGCGATTCTACGACTCCAGCACCTGATACTAAAAATGCTGAAAAAGAAAAGGAAAAAGAAAAAGAAGAACTCGTTACCCTTAACTTCTATATGTCGAACAGCCCTGTCAATGACTTTGACCGCATCATGAACAAAGCTAATAAAATTATTGCTGAAAAAATCAATGCCAAATTGAATTTAGTACTTGTAGACGGCAGTACTTATGCAGATAAAATGAATCTGATGATCAATTCGGGCGACGACTGGGATCTTGCTTTCACTGCATTCTGGGGTGGAATCAATTACTTCGGAAACGCTGCAAAGGGAGCGTATGCTGACTTAACTGACCTTCTTCCTGTACATGCGCCAGAAACGTTTTCCCGCATCCCTCAAGGTCTATGGGATGGTGTGAAAATAAATGATCGTATTTATGCAGTTGTCAATTATCAGCAATGGGGCGTTGCCAAGCGCAGTGGCTTTATCTTCCGCGAAGATGTTCTTAAAGAAACGGGGTTTGACTGGAAAGCTGTTAAAGGCAAGCCAACCATAGAAGCTCTCGAAATGGTAGGACCATTCCTTGGTCAAGCGTTAGCTAAGCATCCTGATATGATCGGATTTGAAACTAGCGCTAATCATAGTTTTTTTGCCAATGAGCCGCTTTACTGGGATATGGAGCCTGTAGGTGATTTGCTAACTCCTGGCTGGGTCAATCTCAATGCGCCAGACAAAGTTATCAACCAGTTTGAAACTCCTGAGTTCGCTAAATACGCAGAAATTATGCGTGACTGGTTCAATAAAGGCTATGTGCGCAAAGATGGTGCAACGGTAAAAGATACAACTCCTGATCGTAAAGCTGGAAAAATTGTTTTTGCGATGCACTATGGCTGGCCTGACAGCATCGATCTTCCAGGTCAAGAGCAAGCTATGTCCATGACAGAATACAAAGATTTCCCTGCTCTATCCGTATCTACTACTCGTACATTGATTTCAGCTGGAGCTGCCTCCAATGCAGCTATTGCTATCAATTCAGGTTCAAAAAACGTTGAAAAGGCTTTGCAATTAATTGAGTTGCTAAACACTGATGATGATCTATACAAACTCATTACATTAGGAGAAAAAGACGTTGACTACACCTACAACGAAAAAGGTGACTTCACTCAAATTGAAGGCAAATATAATTTCAACTGGAATGAATGGCAAATCGGTCAATCCTTCAGCCCAACATTCAACCGTGCCGATCATGCCGAAAATGCGGCTGGCGAAATGAAGAGAAAAGCTCAGTCAATCGTTTTTGAAAATGATCAAACAGCAGATGTTTCGCCATTATCAGGCTTTGTATTTGACCCAACTCCTGTAAAAACGCAAGTTGCCAACGTAGCTTCCGTTATGACTGAGATGATCCCGGCTATCAGCTCTGGTTCGATTGACCCGACTACAGCCGTGCCTAAATTCCTCGAGCGTTTGAAAACTGCTGGCGTAGATGACATCATCAAAGAAAAACAAGCTCAATATGACACTTGGAAAAAATAAAAATCTCTCACTCAGTAATGAAATCCGGTGTATCGCTTACACCGGATTTCTATTTTAATGAGCCAAGTAGAAGGGAATACGCTATTCGTTATTCATTTATGTGTAAATCTTTTTCACGCTATTCTTTCGATCGAGTCAACTTGTAATGCCCTTACATTTTCTAATGCCACCAGCCACTCTTTAGTTTTTTGTTCTAATACCTCACCACAACCATTAAAAAAACGATCAAACTGAGCGCCATACAGCCGGCGAACTTGTAATTCGGTGCAGCTATCTCAAACACTGATTTCTTTAGCAAACCGGACAGCAAGTTGTTTACAGCCGAAGCCGGCGAGATGGGATTAGACAAAGCCCAGCTTCCAAGCAGCAGCACCGCAAAATAAGTTGGGCTGATTTGCACGCTCACGGGATCAATGGCTCCAGCAAGCATAGTCACTGGCACGATTGGATGGAGACCAATTAATGAAGTGCTTGCAATCAAAAGAACGGTTAATATCGTGAATGTGAAGGAAATCGGCATTGGAACAAACTCAAGTAAATTCGGAACCTTTGAGCCGAAGTTTGTAATCCCAATTGCGCCACTGAAAAAGCCAGCGGCCAGAAAAAGCGTAATCTCTTTCTGCAAAGCCGGCAAAGTGATTGTTACATGATTTATAATTCCTTCTCTGTATATATTCATGGTCCCCTTTATAATGCACCAGAACAAAGGGAAAGCTACTGCAGCCATACAGATTAATAAGACCATTGGCAGCTTGATCATACGTTCCATGGTTAAGATGACAATTATGGCGCCTATTAAATACATGCCGAGTCCAACTGGAAAATTCGAGTTCTCCTTTTTGTCTACTGCCTCTTCAAATTCATCTAGACTAGCGTCACGCAATTCCCGAAAATCGACTGCCCAGCTTATGCCGAGGCTAAGAATGGCGAGTCCAAGCATATAGGGCAGAACGGACGACCAGGACAGTCCTAACGTTGAAGTCACTAGTGTCATGGCAGCGAAATAAGGTGACCAGAGAATCGCTCCCGCAAAACCTCGGTTGAGCGCATTTGCAAGCAAACGGCTCATCCCTGGCTGCGGTTTAATAAAGACCATTTGATAAACAACCGGTATCGAACCTACGTTGATAAATACGCCCATAATTTGAGTGAGCAGCTGCGTTCCCAAGTATAGAGCGGCCTTGCTGTGCAGGTTAGCCTCGTAAAACCGCTTCAAGGCCTTAACGTATTCAGGAATACGAACTGGAATCCCGAACAACGGAGCGAATAGGAAAAGCGTTACAATGGTCACGTTTATTCCAGCCGACTCGAACCAAATCCTAGCATTTGCTTTCTGAAGCGCAAGAAGTACAACTCCAATAGTCACAAAGAAAATCGTGAGCCAAAACGTCATCCCCTTCAGTTTTGGCAACAGTAAGACGATTGCAGAAAACACCAATCCACCGAGCAGAAAGACCAGCATCTCAAGCTGCGCCGCTTGCAACGCAATATACACAGCGGCAATGGAAAATATTATTATCCTCTCCGCTGCCGTCTTAAATGCGGATGTCATCCGATCCGCCCTCTTTCATTTCATCTTAGTTGAATTGCCAGCAGCTTAAGCTTAGGTTGCCGTATTGGTAGCTGCGGTGAAGAAGTTTTGCGTTACGGTTGACGTCACCTGCTCCCATGGCGAGAAGAAGCGGAATGAGGTGCTCATTCGTCGGTACAGCCTCTTGGGCATGCGGAGCGAGCTCACGGTATTGAAACAGGGCTTCGGTATCCCATGACTCCAGTTTACTTTGAATCCAGTTGTCGAATTGTTCCCCCCACTCGTCAATTCCCTCCGACCGCCAGTTCAATTTCCGTAAATTATGAACGGTCCCACCGCTTCCGATGATAAGAACATCCTGCTCGCGAAGTTCTGCTAAACCCTTGCCGATTTGATATTGTCTTTCATTAGATAGATAACGATTTACGGATAGCGCTACGACCGGAATATCTGCATCCGGATACAGTAGTTTTAGAACAGCCCATGCCCCGTGGTCCAAACCTCGTTTTTCATTTTGAACGTTCTCAATACCATGCTTTGTAAACAAGTTTTGAATCTGATCTACTAATGATCGGTCGCTTTGTGCCGGATAGGTCATCTGGTAAAGCTCATCTTGGAACCCGCCAAAATCATAAATGGTTTCATAAGTTTCTGCGGCGCTAACCGTCTGTATCGATTCTTCCCAATGAGCGGAGAAGAGAACGATAGCTTTCGGTCTTGGCGTATGCTCTTTAAATTGCTTAAGCAACTTTGTATATTCGTTATCATCGAGCACGATTGATGGTGCGCCGTGCGCGAAAAAATAGGATGGCATCATGTGATCTCACTCCTTATTTATGTTTAATTCCGCATCCTTCTTCATCCACTTCATAAAATCTAGCTGGTTCTCTTCAGATATGCCGTGGTCGGTCGGATATAGTTTGAAAGTTAAGCGCTCCGTCTGGTCTTTTAAATAGGCAGCTGTCTCGTGCCCGATACGAACCGGGAATACGGAGTCGATTTCTCCATGCGAGACAAATACGGAAACATCCTTAACACTTCGAAGTGAATACTCCGTTTTCACAAACTCAGGAATATATCCGTTCAACGCTACGATTCCCTTTAATTGATCTCCCATTGTAAGTGCAAGCGTCATGGACAGGATTGCGCCTTGGCTAAAGCCGAGCAAATAACGTTTGTCAGGATCGATTGGATACTCCTCAGTCGCATAATGAATGAATGCTTCGAGATCTATAACCGCTTGGTCATACATCTCTCGAATTGGATTTCCTAAGCTTTTCAAATCGTAATATTGGAATCCCGTACCAAGCGGCAAATTACCGCGAATCCCTATGATGATGAAATCTTCAGCCAATGGAGCAACCAAACCGAACATATTTTGTTCATTCGATCCTTTGCCGTGGAAGGTGAATATCGTCGGATATTTCTTTCCTTGCTTTAGTTTAACCGGTAAGTGAACGTCATATTGATATTTCGGATTCATCTTCGTTTCCTCCATTCTGTAAGTTATTCACTGCGCTTGTTCATAATAAAACGGTCAACAGAGAACGGAGATCGATCGGCAACAACCAGATACAACGAGACCAAGATGAATCCAAGATCCAGCTCATAGCCAGCCATTTGACCGTTACCAAGAAGTCCAGCCGATAATTTCGCGGTTATAATTGCACCGATGAGTATGATGACAAACAATCCTGCTACATAACGAGTAAACAACCCCAAGATCAACAATATACCGCCGATAAGTTCAATCGCTGCAACAACATAAGCTAAAACTCCTGGGATACCTATCGAACTGAACCAAGCTTCTACATTGTTTATTCCCTGAAACTTATCCACTCCGTGAAATATAAATATGATGCCCAACACCACACGCATGATAATGGAAACAAAAGCTGTTTTAGTCATTCTTTTTTCCTCCAAAAATATTAGTAATAGAAATATATTTTCTATAGGTGTAATTTAAAACGATTTACATTGACTTGTCAATATAAATATTGATAATATAAAATTAAATTTAGTATTACAAATATTCTAGAGGTGTGATTAGATGGATATTGGCTCCACTATACGAGCGATCCGGAAGCGAAAAAATATCACAATCGCTCAAATATGCGAAACAACCGGCCTGTCTCAAGGATTTATGAGTCAGGTTGAAACGAATAAGACCTCACCGTCCATCTCAACATTAGAAAGTATAGCTCAAGCACTTAAAGTGCCACTTGCCTACTTGCTTCTAAAGAAAGAAGAGCGAATGAGAATTGTTCGGAAAAACGAGAGGACAATCACTACAAGCGGTTCAGAAAATCTAAAAGTCGAACACTTGAGTTCCACAAAAAACGTACGGATGATGATTATAGAGTTTCCTCCTGGTTCTACGACTGGCAATACTCCTCATGCACATGAAGGTGAGGAGGTCCATGTGGTCATTAAGGGGAGAATTTACGCGGAACAAGGGGAAGATAAGGCTGAATTTGGAGAAGGTGATTCCTTTAGTTGGAATGCTTGTACGCCACATTTAGTAAGAAATATAGGTGAAGATACGGCAATCGTGCTGATGTCCATCTATAAAGAGAATGAAAATGAAAATGAGAATGGATAGGACCTCATCTAACTAAGCCAAAAACCCACAATCGAGCCAGATAGGCCGAATGTGGGTTTTTTTCAATAACTTTTGAAAACCTGTATTGGGTAAATTCGAAGCAGATGGAATTTCCAACGATTTTAGGCAGCCTCAATCAGATTGTGAGTAACGTCTATAATTGAGACAAAACGAACTATATTCAATAATAAATGAGACTTGTTACACATCATGCAATTGATACCAATGACTCCAAATACTGAGTTTGGCGTCCTTAAACCATTCGGGACATTGAACTTTCTAAGTGAGAAAAATTGGCTTCAAAAGGTTTACTGACCGTTAGCATTGGACTCCCTCTCCCTTATCATGAATTGGGTCGTTCTGTTTAAGCTGAGATCGTAATTTCATATTGCTCCCCTATCTGAGTATCAAATTCCAATCTGTTGTGATCGATAGTTGTCCGAATTAGCTCGTTCCCGCATCGAACCTGAATCTCTATCATACCGAAGTTAAACGTTATGCGGCAGCACCGGCCTAGCTTGGAAGTGACGGTCGCCTTGTCCATTCTTCCGCCGCTCCAGCGCATTTCGAGCTCAAATCCTCCCCGGGCGCAGACGCCGCGAATGCTTCCTTCTGCCCACGCGGTTGGAAGAGCAGGCAGCAACCTGATCTCGTCTTCATCGCTTTGCACAAGCATTTCCACAATACCGGCAGCCCCCCCGAAATTCCCGTCGATCTGAAAGGGAGGATGCGTATCAAACAAATTATTTTCTGTAGAATGGGCTAATAAAGTATGGATATAGCGATAGGCTTGCTCCCCATCTCCCAGATGCGCCCATAAGTTGATAATCCATGCGCAGCTCCATCCCGTATGTCCACCGCCATGCCGTAATCTTCGTTCCAACGAATTCCGGGCGGCGGCCTGCAGTTCAGGCGTCTTTCCGTTAATGCTATGTCCCGGGAATAAGCCGAACAGATGCGAGATATGCCGGTGCCCCGGCTCCGGCTCTTCATGATCTTCAAGCCATTCTTGCAGCTGGCCGAATCGGCCGACTTGCATCGGCGGCAATTGTGTGCGATTCCGAATGAGAAGCTCTCTGAATTCATGATCCTTCCCTAGCACTTCGCTTGCCCGAATACAATTTCCAAACAAATCGTCAATGATTTGAACCGTCATCGTTGGACTCATATCCAGAGCAGTCTTCGTGCCATCCGCCGCCAAGAAGATATTCTCCGGCGATGTCGCCGGTCCGCTAACCAACCATCCGTAACACGGATGCTCCACCATAAAATCCAAATAGAACAAAGCCGCTTCCTTCATAAACGGATAACCGCGCTTCTCCAGCAGCACCTTATCCCCAGTAAACAGATAATGATCCCAATAATGTCTGCTGAGCCATGCCGCTCCTTCTTGCCACAGCAGCGATGGTGTCGCTCGCAGCGACGTATTCAGCCAAGGATTCGTCCTCGTGCTGAATACGATGCCGTTGCAGCTGTAGCGCTCGCGAGCCGCTTGACGTCCCGGTTGTATGAGCGCATCCATCAAGTCGAACAATGGCTCATGCAGCTCGGACAAGTTACATGTTTCAGCATGCCAGTAGTTCATCTGCGCGTTAATATTAATTGTATAATCGGAGAACCAAGGAGGCGTGAAGCTGTCGTTCCATATGCCTTGCAAATTCGCCGGTAACGTCCCTCTCCGTGAACTTGCAATCAACAAATAACGGCCATATTGCACGTATAAAGCGCACAAATAAGGATCAGCCCCGCCCTGTTTAATCCGATCGAGACGCTCGTTCGTAGGCAGGTCCGCGAATTGATCCGGACCCAAATCAATATCCATGCGATAAAATAATCGCTGATGATCGCGAATATGGGCTTCTTTCAGCGCCTCCCACGAATGCCCGCCCGCGGCTTCAAGCCGTTCCTCATTCGATTGGTGAAGATCAAAGTGCCGATACGTCGTAGCGGCGCTGACAAACAATGTAATCGCCTTGCACCCACTGAAGATGACGGAATCCTCGGTAGAGCAGCACATTCCTTCGTCTGCGCGGACAGTGACGCTCGTTTCAAATTCGACTCCTTCATAATCGCAAGCTCCGCGCTGCGTCAGGCCATGCGGTCCATTCCGATGAACGCTTGCGCCGCGTTCACGCTCCAAGCGGATACTGCCACTTAGGCTTGGCGCGCCGCCAGCTTCAAGTCTAATGACCATCAATTGATCGGAACTACTGCAGATGACTTCGCGCGTAAATAATATATCTCCAACGGAATAGGACGTTTTGCATACAGCTTCATTCAAATCCAGTTCTCTCCGGTAGTTCGTAACTTCGCCCAACGGTAGGTGCAATTGAATAAATAAATCTCCAAGCGGTTGATAATGGCCGTATTGAGGATTAAGTGGCGTTTTCATATGCTCTTCCGCCAATTCATGAGCTTCGCGATAGTTGCCTTCGAACAGTAAGCGACGAGCCTCACCGATCGATTGTTGCAGCCCAGGACTGGCGTCGTAATGAGGCTTCCCCGACCATACCGTCTCTTCGTTCAATCCAATTCGTTCCTCATGAATGCCCCCGTAGACCATGCCGCCTAGTTTGCCGTTCCCTACAGGAAGCGCTTCTGTCCATCGCTCCGCCGGACGGTCGTACCAGAGGCGCCAGCACTCCCGCGCGTTATTCATCCGCATTCTCCTCCTGCCGTATAACAATTCATTTTTAATATTTCAGTTCACTGTACGCTCTAATTTCCACAACTTCGGCATATTCGCTGCCGTTAATCGACTCGACGACAAGCCGCAGGCGTTTGGTCATACGGATTCGCCGAAAATATGCCTTCTCGTCCGTTTCCAGTTTTCGGTCTCCCGGTGAAACACCGGTCAAGCAACCTCTTTCCACGCATCGATACGATAGTCCTTTACAAGCTCGGGAAGGATATCGAAAGGATTTCGGTGATGATGCAAATTAATGAAATACTCGTTCACATCGTCATTAAACGTCACCTGCACTTCATTCACGGATTGTCAATCATCCCAGTGCAGTTCCAGACATTGCTCGGTTTGATTACCATGAATCCACTTAAAACGTCATATTATCTGCTTCGAATCGTCCTAAGTTTTACTACAATCCCATATCCCATAAATAACCGACCAAAGCTCGTCGCTCCTCCTCTCGCTTATGATTTACCGTTTCATATCTCACAGACTGTACCTCCTAAGCCGTATCTATTAACTGTTTGTCTTTTTATATACCATGGATTTTCCTCTGTAAAATCAGTACGATCCTGGGCGTGCTCATAATTGTCGTAGTAAAAATTACGATATGCCGGATCATTTTCATCATAAGGCACATCCACATACGGGTAACTGTAAACGTCTTCGCACAGATTAGAGAAATCTATTTTCCAAATGAAGAAAGAACAAGGGATAACTAGTCCATAGCAACCCCTTATTCAATTACAATAATTTTAAAAAATTACAATTTTTTCACATAATTATACAATAACTGTGTAGTTTGTGCCCGTGTTACTAGCGACTGTGGAGCAAATGTTGACGCACCTACACCTTGCATTAACCCAGTAGCAATAGCATGATTTACTGCTTCAATTGCCCACTTAGACACTTTGGACGCATCCGAATAATTCTCTATTTGGTTACTGCCTCTCAGGAATTGCTTACCTTGCCATTCTGACGCACGCATAATCATTACTGCCATTTGCTCTCGACTTAACGTTGTGTTTGGAGCAAAGTTATCTGCACTTATACCTTCGATTAAACCCGCATTATAAGCAAGTGTCACAGCTTCATGATACCATGCTGTATCAGGTACATCGGTGAAGGGTTTATTCGATGCTTGATCGTTTACTTGTAGTCCAAGAATTCGAACTAGCAATGCAGTAAATTCTGCGCGTGTAATCGAATCATTCGGAGCAAAGCTTAGTTCCGTCTTGCCTTTTACAACGTGATGAGCACTCAACACTTCAATCGCACGCTTAGCCCAATGATTATTCGGTACATCATCAAACTCTTTTTTAAACTGCAGAGGTGCATAAATTCCTGCTTCTGTAATCATTTGTTCTATAACGTTTTGATTATTGCTCCAAATTCCCCCAACATATTCCCACTGCTGCTTCTCGTTATAGCGATAAATGTCCACTAGCTCTTCATCCAGTGTAGTTGAAATCTGCACTGTCAGTGCTACTGGCCAAGTCGTTAATTTACGCTCCTGCTGCTCTTGATCCACCACATATAGTTCAACCAAATAAACCGAACCATCAATTTTCTTATCTATTTGATATTGAGATTGATCAAGTGCTTGTTGTATTTGGGATGACAGTGATTGTAATTGATAAACTACCTTCAATTCATTAGCTTCTCCAAGTTGCTGTGCAAGTACAGCAAGTGCTTCTGGACTTAATTCTAATCGATCATTTCCATGTGTAAGCACTACACCATGCTGTTGTACTGCCTTACTTAATGGAAGCACAACCGCTATTTTGCTAGTCTGCAGTTTGACCGTTTCTTGTGCTAGCACCTCTGCTTCTGTAATAACAAGTACTTCATCAGTCTCCTCACCCGGATTGGGATTGACTGGACCAATCGGACCGATCGGGTCGACAGGGTCGACTGGTTTAGAAGTAGAATCAATTACTATCTGAGACAATTTTGTTTTTTCAGTATGCCCCAGGCTGTCAACCGAGTAATATTGAATTTTGTATTGACCATCCTTGATTAATTCGATTCGCTTATTAGAATCATAAGCTGACCATGTGTTGCCTTCATCTAGACTATACATTGTACTTGCTACACCTGATCCTGAATCGAACGCTGTCAATATTGCTGTCACTGGACCAGTATAAACTCCGCTGTTTGTTTGCTCACTTGCACTAGTTACGTTTACTCTTGTCACAGGTGCGCTGACATCTACTTTTAAAGAATGTATAATTTGTACTTGTTCAATATTTCCTGCCCAATCCACGGAACGATATTGGATTTCAAATTGTCCATCTAACTTCAGCACAATTTTATTACTAGGATCATATTGAACCCACGTCATTCCACCATCAAAACTATATTCTGTTTTCGCTACACCAGAGCTATCTTCACCCTCGTCTTTAGCAATCAATGTAATGATGATTGGATTAGTATACCAACCATCAGCATTTGGAACTGCCCCAGAATACACATTTATCAAAGTTTCTGGTACATCTAAATCTCCCTGTTGCTCCAACAAAATATAGTCGAGACCTAAGAAATGTTTCTGTGTAGCATGGGTACTGTTAGTTTCATTTAACATCTCAAATCTAACAATATATTCACCCGGCTCAGTAAATTTGTATTCACCTAGCTCTTTCATAACATATTTAGTTGAACCGTTGTAATTATCTGTATTATCAGCAATTAAGTCGAAAGGCTTGTTTTCTTTCCCAATAGATAATTTATAAATACCACGGTTAAAAGCTTGTCTTTCCATCACTTTAACCTTATAAATGCCGGCTTCCTTTATAGTTACGTTATACTCAACAAAGCCCCCTGGTGCTCCGAAGGAATAGTAAACCGCATTCCCCCCTGTAGCATTTGCCTCATAAAGAGCTTGTGGAGCTAAACTTTTGTTACGAATATTCGTTTCAGCTTCTACTTGCACACGTTCTGGACTATAATGTCCCGGCCCGGATGTCGGTTGCTCCTTTATTTTTTCTAGAGACCATATTTGTGCTGGATTTACATCAGAAAGAGCCTCAACAGTAACAAAAGTTTCAGTGTCACCACTTGAAATACTAGACAATACTAGACGGTTCTTAACATTGTATATTCGATATTTATCATCAGCTACATGTACAATACTCCAATATTGTCCAATATCACTCGTTTCATTTGCTATCTCTCGTTGTTCAATTGCATTAGCATCATTTAATAGGATCGCTTTATCACTGTACCGGTTAATAATCATGTATTTACCATGACCGATATCTTGCAACTTCCATTGTGCAAACAACATTTCGCCATCATCGGATTGTAAACCTACATTTACACCTTCAAAGTAAGAAGTACTAGCTAAATAGCTTTGATTAACATTATTGGTAAATTGCCATTTGTTTTTCGTTGTAAATAAATCTATCCCTGTTGGCGTTGGCATTTGGCTATCCATCGAACAGACATATAACTCATTGATGTTTACATGATCTGATTCACTAAACACGGTTAATTGTAAAAAGCGCATTGGAATCGAATCAAATGTTACTGCCTGTTCTGATATAGCTGTGATTGGTAAAGGAAAATAACGAATACCGTCTAAGCTATATTCCAGCATAAATTGAACAGGCTGCTCAGTATCAGCCAACACATCAAAACGATTGATACCCGTATACGTATACCCTAAATCAATCGTTACTGCACCTTCTGAGCCTGGCTCAATTGCTACACCTGTTTGAGCGTTGCCATCAACTAACTCATTATAGCGTGTCAATTCAGCTCCATCAGCTTTGTATGCTGAGTTAACAGAAATATTAGCAGGTGCAGATTCTAGCTTCTCCCCATCACTGACAAATGTAATACGAGGATCATTTACATCTAGAATCGTATCTCCGTAACGAACGATAGGCTGTGGAATAGTATCTGATAATGCATCAATTTGTGCGGATACAAGTTGACGGTTTTTCCACTCAATACTAATCTCATACCCACCTCTAGCTTTTACACCAACTAATTTTCCGCTATCCCAACCTGTTGGCAATGATGGCAATAGTTCAATTTCTCCTGTATGACTTTGAACGATCAGTTCAGGAATATGCGCACCAGTTGGCACCCAAGATACCGTCCTGCTTGCTTCTTCACTTTGGAACAATGTAATAGAGTCAATTGCTTTATCCGGCTCACCTAAACGTGACCACATAAAGGCCTTACTCGGAATGGTTCCTCCATGTAAACGATATTCAAGTGATGCCTTTGCAGCTTCATACAATTCTGGAGTACCGCGTTTTGTTATAATATCGGTAAAGAATACCCCGACTAAATGTGACGCATGGCGATGTGCTTGTTCTTTTGTTGGATAATCATTGTTATATTCTTTAATTAATCCATTTTCAATCGGGATTGGCAGTAATTTCTTCACAGCTGCCTCAACTTCAGCTTTAAGTTCTGATTTCCAGTTCTCTGCTCCCAGTATGGAAGAAGCTTTCAAATAATCATTAAACAATTGCCTAGTTAATGTCATATCTACCGTACTGCCACGAGTTAATGGCATCAGATACCCATCAGATAGTCGATACGTATGTTCAGGCGATGTAGATGGAGAAGTAACTAGATAACCGTTACTGTCCTCCACGAGTAAACTAAGTAAAAATTCCGCTGCCCCTTCTAGTAACGGATATGCGACGTCTACCAAGTATTTCTTATCTTGCGTAAATTCATAATGGTCATAAATGAGATACATTAGCCACGTTCCGCCAGTTGGGAATACAACGTATTCGTTAGCAGTTTCATTCTGCCCACTACCTAATTGTGTGGATAGCCATATATCTGAATAATGTGGTCCCATCCACCCTTCCCAGCCATATTCCGCTGCTGATTTAGCCCCGCTAATAGCCAAGTTCTGTGTCCAATTCCGCATATATTCACCTATTTCTGGTATGTTGGCGGTTTCAATTAAAGCAAAGTTTTTTTGCACTACTTCGTTTAAAAAGATCGCCCCGTACCAATCTGGCGTCCAGCTCTCACTCCACATTACCATTGGTGGCAAATCCCTCCAATGACTAGTCGTCTTCATTTCGCGGTTTGCTGAAATCATTCCATAACGAGAAAATTGGTACGTTTTTATGTGATTATCAATTTCACCATTTACTTCTAGCCACAGCTTACGGAAAAGCTTACGAAAATCTGCAATATGTGTCTGAAGCATGTCTTCATAGCTTTTGCTACTAGCTGCTTCTATTATGCTATCCACTATTGGTGTGGGATTAACCCCCTCCTGTCCTGGGTTTGGCATTTTGAAAGGGCCATTATAGCTTGTAGCATTAGAATAAATCAGCACTACCTCGCTTGCATCGTTGACCTCTAATAAGCGCCCATCAGCACTCGCCCGTATATTGGCAGCCTCAGATGCTTGAATACGCAAACGAGACTCATAAGTAATTCCTCTGCCCTCTTCCCACTGTTTAATATTAGTGTTGCCACGACTATATGGTGCAGTACCCGTCATAATTACTTCATTAATACCAGTCTCTGAATTTGCTTGAACATAAACTGAAGTAAATTCTTTATTCATTAAAGTTGGGTTTTCCATAGTAGCAGTAAAGCTCATCGGTTGATCGTCATCATTCGATAATTTGATGACAATCACATCATCAAGATAGCTTGCGAATACTTCACGCTTGTAAGTGATTCCATTTACTACGTATGTTGTTGTTACTAAAGCTCTATCCATATCAAGCACCCGTGAATAGTTCGAGAAGTTATCCATATTATCAAATTGCAAGTTAATTTCACCGATTGGCAAATAAGCAGAACTGCCTCCTTCCTTCCCCCACATACTTGTAGCTGCAAGGTTAGCTGCTTTAAGTTTGCTCTCTCGTTCTGTCACAGTTGTTGCTGCTTCTGCTTCTGCTAATAGTCTTCTGGTTTCTTCCATTGCAGCTTTTCTTTCATCCTTACGAAGCTCATCCTCATTTGGTTCAGCTGACCAAAACGTTTTATCGTTTAGTGTTAAGCGTTCATTGACAACTCCACCGTATACCCTTGCGCCAATACGACCATTACCGACAATAGCACTAGAATTATTTCCACCCGGGTATACCTTACCTTCCTCTGTCCAAGTATATTTCAGTAGCTCCCAATTTCCTGCTTTTTGCACTGGAAGAAGTGGTTTGTTCGGAATCTGGTTCAGTACTAAATTTGTATTTTCATTAGAAACATTAGCTCGTACTGACTGTGCCGGCATAAAACAGCCGATAATTAACGAGCAAGCAAGTATTACCATTACTGCTGCCTTAAGTTGATATTTCAATGCCTTTTCCTCCCTTTAAGTTAGCTATCAAAACTACTATACCGATACAACACCTTATTTTTAAGGAACATTTTTTCGGGATTTCAACATGATATTTGGGATCTTATATAAATTTAGTAGTGACTGAATAATCTCTCTATCATTACAATTGCCTCGGCTCTCGTTGCTAGATCATGTGGTGCAAATAGATTGTTACCTTTACCTTTAATAACTCCCTCTTGAACCGCGAGAGCTACAGAAGATTGTGCCCAATCTGGAATACTGTTTCGATCATTAAATGTTAACTGCAACTCCCCCCCCGGCGGTTTATTCAAACTGCGAGCAATAATAACAGCCATTTCTGCTCTAGTAATATGATTGCCTGGACGGAAAGTCTGGTCAGGATAACCTTGGATTAAACCACTCTTAACAATTTTCGCAATACTTGAGCGTACCCAGCTGGCAATCTTATTCGAATCTGTAAATGCAAGCTCTTCCTCTTCTCCCAATTGCAATGCACGAGTCAGCATTACCGAAAACTCTGCTCTAGTGATCTGACCATTCGGTTGAACAGTTTGATCAGGGTAGCCTGTTACGTAACCACGTTTTACAGCTTTGATAATAAGCTCTTCCGCCCAATGGCCTTTAATATCAATTAATTCATCTGCTGTTATTGTTACTTTTGTTTCAGACTGTACATGTTTAATTTGAGAACTTTGTTTACTGTCTACAAGCTTTAGGGATTTCCAACCAAACTGTGCTAAACCAGCTTGCTTAGCTTTAAAAGTCAATTGACCGAAATTAACAAGTCCTGATTCGCCCGATTTTTTTCCGATTTTAGTATGAGCAATAACAACTTCATTGTTTTTCTTTAGTGGATTAATTGAAAAACCTGCAATAGCCGTTTGAAAAGATACCAGCTCTACCAAATCTGGATTATAGCTTATTGCCGCTTCATAACCGTAAACATCCTCGATGTTAGCTCCAGATAATGAAACAATAATATTTTCGCCCTTAACTACTTGCTCTTTACTGCTTGTCATTTGAAATGTCATCTCTGTTGCTGCCATCGTATTTACAGGTAATAAGCCGATTGATAATAGTAGACAAACGGACAAAATAAAAAACATTTTCCCTCTCATCTGCGTACTCCTCGTATTCACATTGGAATTTAGACTAGCTAATTATACATCTGCTTGTTATCTCATTTGTAAAGCAACGGCTACTAAATCAGCAATATTAATAATACCGTCATTTGTTACATCCGCTTGTTTAATGTTTGACCAGTCACTGCTTGTTGAACTTTTACCATAATGAGTGGCAATAAAGCTTAGATCCACTAATGGAGTCTCTACTTTAGGCTGCTCTCCCGTCGGGTTAGTCGGAGGCTGCTTCCGCTTATTTAGTGTGATCGCCTCCACCGGGATCGAGTCTATTTCCGCCCCATCTGCTTCTGAGATAATAATTGGATCAACTATAATATTGGTTTCTATATTTTTATTAATAGCTTTAGCTTCAAATAATAGTTTGACGACTAGCACATCGCCGCTTATCGCATAATCCATTCCATTACTAGCTAAAACAAGACGTATTTTTCCAGGAGTAGAAGTGTCTGTTGCAAGCAAACTCAAGCCTTCTACTAAGGAATTAGTCGAAATAAATTGTAGACGGGCAGCATCATAGTTAATGGTAACGTCTTCTGCTAAAACTTTGTTTTTCAGCCCTTTTAATCCAATTTCCACTTCTAAAGTATCCCCATCTTCAACTGTTGCAGAGGCAATAATTTCAACCGCAACTGAACTTACCTGACTATTTTGGAATGTAAGTAGTGCTTGCTGCAGTAATGCACTAGCCGAATTTATTTCTTCTACCGTTGCATTCTGATCGTCAGCTGCCGTTTGAGCAGTTTGAATTGCTGTTAATAATTGTTGTTTTGCATTAATCGGATATTGGCCAGATTTATTGCCTGTTTTTGCATCCTCGTAAAGCTTGATTGCCTTAGCAATCACACCTTGCAATACCGTTGCTTCAGATGGTGATAGGCCTGTAACCATGAGATCTGAAAAGCTGGCATCGGCTCGCACCGTACCAAGCCCAATTTTCGCAACAGAATAGGTGAGCTCTGGATCAACTGCCGTTAACACAATATCATCGTCAATATAAATGCGAATCAATTGATCCTGTACTTCAACCTTTAATCTGTACCAAGTATTCGGCTGGAATAAATACTCTATCTTTGCCTCTATTGATTCATTGCTAAGACGTTTCAATGCGGAATGCACGCCGTTACTATTTTTCATAATGGATAGCTGATTATTACGCATAGAAACATAATAATGATTATTTTCATTTAAGAATCTGGTATAGAGCTGAACAGCACCATCCTCATCCAAGTGATCGGGACGAACTTTAATATCAATAGTATAGTTGTCCCCCATAAAAGTAGACAAAGAGGAAATGGCTTGCTGATCCTGATAGCTCTCGCTTTTGTAAATAATATCATTAGATTCGCGATTCAATTTCCAAAAGCCGCTAAGCTGATTCCATGCTTCATTAGCGAGGAGATCACTTTCTGTCCATCCTTGCTCTACAAGCACCGGGCTGACCAACACAAGAAATACGGAGTTGATAGTCATGTCAACATTTAATGAAATATTGTCCGTTGCATGTTTTACTCCGCTTTCAATTAATTGCGGTGCAGTTTGCTTTAAATCGTAATACGTATTTCCACGTGTAGCATCCACGGCATAAACTTCATAATGTAAATTCTGATTGGCCAATGCAGTCGGTAAATTGTTAATGTTTAAAGTTAAATCATATTCATTGTAGTAGGTTTCGATTTGATAATTATGGACGAGCACCGCCACCTGCTTCTCATCTTTAGTTGCAAAAGCGATTGGCTCTCTGCGCGCTTCATCATTCGAATTGCCTGTAACATTCAATATAGTTGATGGCATTCTCGCTTGCATTTTCATAACATTGCCTATTGGCGTTGGAACAAGCTTTCCAAGAACAGGTGTGTAATACTTATCATCTACCGATGTCCAGGCTGCAAATCGGTTTGTACTATTAGCTACGTCTCCCCAGCTTATGCGAAGCGAGGTCACCTCCTGTACAGATCCTAAATCGAGATAAATCGGATTGTAGGACATGACGTTCGATCTGTATGAAGTCGCTAAATTCCCATCCGTTATCCGCTGGTAATCCATTGCCTGAGCGTTAAGCTTGGTACCGTTTTTGTTATATACTTCAATTTCATTAATAATGGAAATACCGAATTCACTGTCAGGAACAATAATGATATAGCGTGCTTCCGCCTTTACAAAAGAATACTCTGAAAAATCGCCTTGCTGCTGCAAGGATGGAACAGGTGCAAGCCTATATTCTGCGTGATGCTGTCCCGGTTGATTGATTGTGTAATAATGTGTAACTGCACGAAGCTCCTTTGTATTATAAAAGGTCGATGCTGCTGCGTAATGCGCTCCGTAAATTGCTGCCTCCTGATGTGCACTTATAGTTGGATGCCCTGGATTGTAACCAGGCAAATTGTAACCGAACTCTGTAAGGTTTATCTTTGTACCAGCTAATCCACGTGATTCCAAATCCTGCTCTAATTCTAATAACGCATCATCAAAGTTGCGAGAGCCGTAATTGTGGAAAGAGTAGAAGTCCATTTGCAGCTGTTCATCTTTTACAACATCTAAATATTCTTTAGTGAATTCCCAGCTGCTTCGATGGAAATTTGGACCGACCTCTATTGGGCGACCATTATTAATTTCCGCGTTTACTCTATTAGTTGCACTTATTGAGCGTTTGTATTTCTCCACATACAACTGTACTTTTCCTTTATGTCCGGTATCACCTTCATTTATTGCTTCATAATAAACAAATTTAGGGACATGATTTTTTAATTGTTTTAATGTTTCATATACCTGCTGTTCATAACAGTCGAAATCAAATTGTCCTCCAACTTCGCAAGACATTGGTGTTCCACTAATAGCAATACTTACATTTTCATAATATTTGCTTTGATCCATTACATACTTTAATAATCTTTCGAAGTTAACGCTTATCGGGTTTCCACCAAACGGCCGAAGAGTATCGTTATAATAAGTATTAGAATAAACGTGTAAGGTTTCTTGCTTGTAATTGTATGGAAGCTCCATAATTTGCGGATCACCAAATGTACGAACATGATTGCGCTCAGGTCTTGTTGTAAGCTGCCTTTCTTCTGAAGAAGCATCAACGTTGATTGTCCAATTTTGTATAGCTGTATTCGCATACAATTGGCCCATTGGTGGCAGGAAGCTTATCAGCATTAAAAAACATAGACTTACATATAATGAAATTTTTCTTTTCCTAATCATGCGTTCCTCCTTGTGATGCTTTGCTGTATAATCAATAGTTTTGCAAATACTCGTAGGAACCATTTGCAAAGCTATTGCTAATTCAAAGCTATTCAATCATTTCATCTATTAATCATTTCGCTCGCAACTAGTGATAAATCCAGAATATCAATATTACCATCGCCATTCACGTCTACTTTGCTTGCTTCTTCCCAATCAGCACTCTCTGTATATTTCCCATAATGTGCTGCAACAAGCGCTAAATCCCCAATGCTCACTCGATGGTCGCCATTTATATCCGTTCCAACAGCTACAGATTTTGGAGCAATATTTATTGATATTGCTGCTTCTAGCGGATTAATTTCCATTGCATCACCGTTAAGAACAGCACCAAGCTCACTTCCACTTGTTTCAATCGCACCTGTTACCATTTGCGTTGTTTCTTTCGCTTTCCAATGTAATTCAAACAAAGCAGCGTCACCTATTATTGCATTTTCAATACCCAAAGCAGCACCGATGATTACTACTTCTCCATCTAACTCTTGCAAGTCGTCAATAGGTACAATTTGCAATTTGGGCAGCAATGACTCAATATTAACAAGCTCAAATTTATCTGCATCGTAATTCACTGATATATTAAGCGCTGTCATCGGAGCCGTGACATGTTTTATTTCAAGTACAGTAGTGAACTCTTCTTCACTCGTCACTTGTTCTGGCCCATCAAAACTTAGTGTAGTTTGACTAGTATCAATTGCAAAAGCAACACTTTGTTCTGCTTCTTCATTACCTGCAATATCGACCGAGCGATAATATATCGTATATTGGCCATCATCACTTACTAGTAATGGGTTTAATGGATCATAATCTACCCAATCTTGGGAATCATTCATACGATATTCTGTTTTTGCAACCCCTGAAAAATCATCATTTGCATTCAAAGCAACTGTTACCGGCTGAGTATACACCGTTTTTCCAGGTAGAAGCTCTGGTGTTATTGTCGCTGTAGTAACTGGTGCTTCGTTATCATCTGCCGTTAATTCGATGTAATCTAATCCAATATACATTTGAGCTGGATTAGTTGTATTGCTTGAATTTCTACCTATCACCATAAATGTGAAAATCTGCTCTCCTGATTCAGTAAAATGAACGTTTCCGAAATCAATAAGAGTAAAAGTACCACTCGATGCATAGTTGTCTCTCGGAGCTCCATGATCTACTCCATTAATTTTCAGCTGATAAGTTCCACGATTATTGGCATTTCTTTGTCTTATCTTCAAGCCATATGTCCCTTCTGCTTGAACATTAATTTTGAAGCTAATATAATGCCCAACCTCTGATGATGAAAAATAAAGAAACTTGCCAGCACTAGCATTAATATCAGGATATACATAATAGCTAACCAGCTGCGTTTTTTCCGGTACTGCGTTCTCCACAAGTCCCTCAACTTCAATTCTCAATGCATTCAAAGCATCATCTTCAGGTGCAGCATCCGCTATAGATGAATATTGCATACTGATAATTATCATCGCCATTACAACAATCGATAAAAAAAACTTAACATTAGATAGCGCTTTCATAACATGACCTCCGTATGTAATAAGATTAATAACTCTTACATTACTGTAATCATATCGCGATATAAAACTATTGATAATAAACGTTTTTTGGGGAATAAAGCACAAACTTCGGCAAGCATTATTTAGCAGGCTATTGGTTATATACCTTACCTGGCACAAGAAAAAAGCCGAGCAGATGACAGGATCAATCCTGTATTTGCTCGACTCAATATAATATACTGGAAGACATATATCATTTAAAAGCTTCTCAATTCACATTTTCCACTTGTAATACGATTTGCGCTCGTTTTAAGCCATGAGCAGTTGCCTTTACAGTCACTTCTCCACCTTGATCCGATGCTTGAATTAATACTAAACACCAGCCATTAAATGCTCTGCGATAATTGGCTTTGTCAGATTCATGACTGCTTGGATCACCGTTGCCTACACCAAGCAAATGTCCTGCGCCAGTTACTTCAAACTGAACATCATTATCGGCAAGAGGTAAGACATGACCATCCTTATCCAGGATAGCTACTCTTACAGGAATTGTATCTAATGAATCTGCCCTCATTGTCTTCCGATCAGGATACAGTGCGATTTGATGTGCAGCACCGGTTGTAACTACGGCGAATTCTTTAATAACCATACCGTTTGTTTTGCCAATAGCTTTCAACTCACCTGGTTCATACGTAACCATCCAGGATAGATGATCATTGCGATCAACTGCTCGTTCACCTAAACTCTTACCGTTTAAAATTAATTCTATTGTTTCTGTATTTGCAAATATGCGTACTTCTATCTCCTGACCAACTTTATTCGGCCAATTCCAGTGCGGAAATACATGAACGACCGGCTCAACTGTCCAAGCTGCTTGCATATAATAGTAAACATCTTTCGGAAAGCCGCATGTATCCATCAAACCAAAATGCGAGTTAATACATGGCCATAATTGCGGAGTTGGTTCGCCTCGATAATCAAAGCCTGTCCACATAAATACTCCTGTTAAAAACGGATGACGTACAACATCCCCCCAAGCCTTCTCTGGACTGCAGCTCCAAGGCGGAATATTCGTTCCATACGTGGAACAATACCCTTTTGCCGCATCATCTTCATAAATGCCCCGCGTTACTGTAAAGCTAGCACTTTCACTGCCTAACATAATGCGATTCGGATAGGTCTCATGGTCACGCACATCCAACCCATCACGTTGCCCATAGTTATAACCAATAATATCGACTACATCAGCGTAACCACCGTCATTCCAACCATGATTCATTGCTGCTAGTGTTGGACGCGTCGGATCTAATCGCTTCGTAGTATCGACTAACGTTTTTAGAATGCGCGCCCCCATTACAGTGCCTTCTAATATCTCTTCATTCTCCATACTCCATATAATGACACTCGGATGATTACGATCCCGATAAATCAACCTTTCCAATTGTGACAATCCATTCGTGCTGCTATCCAGCCTCCTATTCTCATCCATCACTAACATACCTAAACGATCACATATGTCTAGCAATTCAGGAGTAGGAGGGTGATGGGCACTACGATATGCGTTACAGCCCATTTCTTTTAATAGCCTTATTTTGTATTCAATCAAGCTTACAGGCAACGCGACACCGACCCCAGCAAAATCCTGATGATTACATGTTCCTTTAATCGGAAGATGTTGCTGATTTAAAAAGAAGCCATGTTCAGAATCAAACCGGATACTTCGAATACCAAATGTTGTTTCATACTGATCTATTAATACTTCTTTAACTATAATGTTTGTCACCGCAGTGTATAAAACTGGTGTATCAGGCGACCATAACGCTGGTTGATTTACTATGATTTGTTGTGTAACGGTTTCTGTTGTGTACCAGTCTACCATTACATCAACAGATTCAGTTATCAGTAACTCACCGGAAGCATTATAGATTTGGGTTACTACATTTACATCCTTCCGCTCTGTATATTCATTTTCAACTTTCATTTCGATATGAACCTCAGCATCTGTTGCAGTAATAACAGGTGTCGTTATATACGTACCGAACTCCGCTACATGAAGCTTATCAATCTCTTCCAACCAAACATTGCGATAAATGCCACAGCCTTCATACCACCAGCCTTCATAGTCGGTAGCATCTACTTTAACAACAATAACATTTCTCCCTTCATCGCCATAACGCAATACATCCGATAGATCATACGTAAAACCAATATAACCGCCTCGATGCTCTCCTATTAAATGACCGTTTACCCATACTGTACTTAAACCACTCACACCATCAAAGCGAATGGTCCACTTCTTCCCTTCTCCATCCTTTGGAATAGAAAATTGTTTTCTGTAAAAACCGATACCCGTTGGCAAAAAACCATGACTGCCAGGTCTTGCGCCTATCGTATTATCATTTACATATTGCTGCTCCACACACCAATCATGCGGCAGCTGCAATCGTCGCCATTCTAAATTAGCGGGAACCATTCCTTTATCATTAAAGGCGATATGCAGCCATACCCCTTCTTCAGTACCCATATTATCTGTAATACCACCGGTCATACCGGCTTTCACTGCAACAGGAATATCGATATCTCTTTCATAAAAATCCCAGTCAAAATTAAACAATTGTTTCTGTCTATTACTTTCGGTGAACGTCACTTGTAAAACCTCCTATAACCTTTAACCTTTTACTGCCGCACTCGCAACACCTTGGATAATATATTTCTGGAACAATAAAAATACGATGATCATCGGCACAATTGCTGCTGATGCAGCTGCCATCATTCCGTTATAATCCACCGAATTCTCAAGAATAAAATTTTGCAGAGCAAGCGGTATTGTATAAAGTTTTTTATCGATCAAGAAGATAAGTGCATTTTCATAATCATTCCAGTGCCATGAGAAATCTAGTATAGCTAGCGTTGCAATTGCTGGCTTTGCCAATGGAACAATTATTTGTAAAAATATTCTAAAATGCCCAGAACCATCAATAAGAGCTGCTTCTGTTATTTCTTTTGGTATTGATATAAAAAACTGACGCAGCAAAAACACTCCAAAAATCGTAAAAATACCCGGAACAATTAAAGCCAAATGCGTATTGAATATGCCAATCCAGTTGAAAATTAAAAACTTAGGCACGAATAAAATTTGTGGCGGTATCATCATCATGGACAGATAGAGTAAAAACATCGCATCTCTGCCTTTGAATTCAATTCTAGAAAATCCATAGGCAGCTAGTGATGATATAAACAAAGAGCCTATCAATGATATTATGGCTACTTTTAGTGAGTTCATATAATATAGAACAAAGCTCTGGCTGCCAAACCAAACATTCTGATGATGCTTCCATTCAATGGTCTCCGGTATCCACCTAATAGGATATTCAAAAACGGTTGCCGGAGTTTTAACAGAGGTGCTTAGCATCCAAAATAATGGAATAATCATCAACAGGCCCATTATAAAAAATAGGATAGTAAGGAGGAGTTTGCTCCATACCAGTGTTGATTTTTTCTTCAAGAGAGGTTCTCTACGAATTGGAGAATTGTTCAATTTAGTAGCATTCATCATTATCTCTCCCTTCTTATTCGTAATGGACCCATTTTTTCTGGCCATACCAATTTACAAGCATCAACATTAAAATTGCCATAAAGAGTACCCATGACACCGCAGATGCAAAGCCCATTTCATAATAGCGGAATGCCGATTTATAAATATAGAGTGCGAGTACAGTTGTACTATCTCCTGGCCCCCCACCTGTAATCGCTTGAATCATACCAAATGACTTTACAGAGCCGATAAATCCAGTTACAAGCAGTAAAAAGGTAGCCGGGCTAACAAGCGGTATTGTAATATGTCTAATAATTTGACGCGATTTCGCACCGTCAATTTTCGCTGCCTCCATGAGCTCGGTAGATACATTTTGCAAAGAAGCCAAATAAATGATCATATTGTAGCCAACGGACAACCAAATCTGAATAATGACAATTGCATAGATTGAAGTACTCGATGTAGAAAGCCACCCCGGCGGATCTGTAATACCAATTGCTCTTAATACGTTATTAATCGGACCATTTCTTGACTCAAACAACAGCATCCAAATAAATCCAACCGCCACCCCATTCATAACATAAGGCAAGAAGTACATAGAACGCAGCAGTTTTTTGAAGTACATGCTTTTATTCAATGCAAATGCAAGAAAAAACGCAATTATAAGTGATATAGGCACATGTGAAATAAAAATTAATGTATTATTTACGGAACGATAAAAGGAATCATCCCTGAATAACCGCTCAAAGTTTTCAAAACCTACAAACTGCGGCATTTTCCCGCTCATAAATTTCCAATCCGTAAACATTAAATAAAAGGAAAATAGTGCCGGTACCAAGTATAGAAGTATAATCCCAAGCATACTTGGTGTAACGAAAAGATAGCCTGCCATTCTTTGCCGCTTATTGTAGTCCAACTTCATATAAGGTACCTCCAAGTAAAAAGAGGGAGTGCAATGAAGCTCCCTCCTTAAAATTCATCTATTATTACTGTGCAAGAAATTCATTATGACGCTTAACGATATTACTCATGGCTGCATCGAGAGTTTGTTCTTTCAAAAAATAACGCTCAATCTCTTCTTTTCGAATATCACTTACTTGACTTGGGTTCGTATTCACAAACGTTTCTTGTCCTTCCAGTACTACTGCTTTAAGTGAATCCATATCGTAAAGATGCTCCAAACCTTCCGTCATTAGCTTAACGACTTCATCTAAATTCGCATTTTTGGAGGCTGGGATTCTTCCGCCTTTAGCCAGGTAACCTACGCCTTCGTCGATATACCATTTCAAGAACGTCCAAGCTTCTTCTGAATGCTTCGATTTAGCGTTAATAGAAACTACATCACCCAAACCGCCATCACTCTTGAAACCAGCTTGCTTATCTACAGCGCTCGGCATAGTTGCAAATGCAATTTTAAAGTCACGCGGGAAATCCGTCAGATTACTAGCGGATCTGAAGTTCCAGCCACCGCCGCCAAGCATACCTGTTTTGCCTGTCAAAAACATCGTATCTACAGCCATCTTGGTAGCAATTTGGTCGCCATATGTCGGGATTGATTTGTCCTCGTACATCATCGCATGCCATGCTTCAAAACCTGCCCTAACCTCCGGTCTATCCAATTTGGATTGGCCATTTTCTGCAATATCATTTTGCAATGTTCCATCCATTTGCGTGTAATAGAACCAATCGAACTGGGCAAAACCAAATTCAAATTTATCCTTCAGTGCATTCGCATATTTGCGTAGATCATTCATGGACCAATCTAGTGGCGGAACTGGCAAGCCAGCATCGTCTAGCGCATCCTTATTCAAAAAAATAAAGTTTCTTGACTGATTTGTCGGCGCTCCGTAAAATGCACCATTGAATTTCCAGCCTTCAGCATCCGATCCCACTGCTTCTACAATGTCAAAATCGGTACGTTCACTTAAATTGATTGCTACATTGCTCGCGACACGCTTTTCAAGAAATTGCTTGTTATAGTTGACATACAAATCTACTTCCTGACCTGTAACTAGCGCAGTATCCAATTTAAGGTTTCCGCTTTCATCGTTAACGAAGCGAACATACTCAACTTGAATGTCGGGATTTGCAGCATTCCAGGCATCTACCATATCCTGTGGGCCTGCTTCTTCTGGAACCGCTCCCCAAAACTTAAGAGTAACCTTCTCTTTTGGTTTAGCTGTCGCTTCGGTTGTCGCTGACGGCTTCGATGTATTCGCTTCACCGCCGCTTTGATTTTTGCTGCCGCCACCGTTGTTTGATGTGCCGCAGGCTGACAACATAAGAGTGAAAGCAAGTAATAAGATCGTTGTCAAACGCCAAGATTTAATTTTCATAACACCCTCCGAATAATGTTTTTTTAATTACACCCCAAGAATACCATTGTTATAAATAGCTTAGAAGAAACAGATTTCGCTATCTATTGCACAGATTTTGTTTCTTGCTTTAATCATTTTCGGATATAGTTAGAAATTTGCGAAACTCACTTGGCGTTGCAGCCATCATCTTTTTAAATATACGGACATAGTAATTGACGTTTATAAAACCGGATAACTCAGCAATATGTGCAATTGTAAAGTCAGTTTCTCTTAATAGCGCTATCGACTTAATTATCCTTACTCGCTGTACAAAGGAAATTAAAGTATGCTTCGTTTTTTTTTTAAATAATTCACTTACATAGCTTTGGTTCATGTTTATGTAGTCAGACATATTTTTTAATGTGATCTGTTCTCTATAATTCGCATAAATGTAACTTATGATTTTATTCACTTCGGGATGATCGGTGTACCTCTCTTCATTATCACTCAATTGAAGCTGAGGCAATAAATGCTCAACCATCGTCAGCTTTCTCTGCTGCTGCAATTCTTTATTCATTTTTTGGAGGATGGCTTGAAACTTATCACGTTCTAAAGACAATTTCAATACATAACCGGATGCCCCGTATTCAATCGCTTGCTGAGCATATTCAAACTCATTCATACAAGTAAGCATAATAAAACGACAATCAAAACCCTCATTACGCACCGTTTTTAACAAAGTAATGCCATCCATCTCCGGCATCATAATATCACAAATGACCAAATCGGGCTGGTATTTCCTAATAAATTGCAATGCACTTTCACCTTGCCGGCATTCTCCTACAATTGTAAAACCTTCCTCTTCCCAGGCCATAAAATTTTTCAAATACATTAAAGAATACGGTTCATCCTCAACTAAAAGCGTTTTCCACATGATGCTAGCCCCCTTCTTTATATGGCTCCGACTTTAAAAATGGTATCTTCAAGTGCACTGTAGTCCCATTCTCAGAAGAATTCATTTCAAACTGTGCATCTTCCTTAAACAACAATTGTAAGCGTTCCCGAATATTATCGAGACTTATCCCTTTCCGCTTTCTCAATACTTTTGTTTCCCTCGCTTTGTCTATACCAATCCCATTATCAGAAACCTCAATAACTAAATAGCTATCCAGCTTTACTATTCGTATAACAATTATTGGTTCTGCATTATCTTTAAATGCATGAATCAGCGCATTCTCTACAAGCGGTTGCAAACTGAATTTCGGCACAAGCGTATGCTGCAAACTCGGCTCACTCTCAAACTTTATTTTTACGATTTGACCAAAACGCTGTTCATATATAAAAATAAATGAATGTATTAATTGCATTTCCTCTTCTAAAAAGATCATGTCAATATCAACATTAAGCCCTGTTTCCAAAATTTTACCAAGAGCTACACTAACCTCATGCACTTTATGCCGTTCTTCAGGTATAACCGACATACTTTTTATCATATTTAAAGTATTTAACAAGAAGTGAGGGTTCATTTGTGATAACAACACCTGAAATCGAACTGCTTCCTTCTGTCTCTCTTCTCTTTTTAACTTTGCAACCAAATTCTCAATATCATCAGCCATAGAATTAAAGTTTTGTACAAACGTCAACATTTCCCCATCAAATCGTTCTTCATCGATTCTAGTTTTTAAGTTGGAGCTTGCCAACTGTCTCATTTTACGTTGTAATTCTCGCAATGGACGACTCATATTAGAGGAAGTAGCGAAAGTAACAATAATAAAAATAATAGTTAATATATTAAACGACCAAAAAAAGGAGGATCGCAATTGATTTGTTTCAGCAAATAATATATTAATAGGGATAACCCGGGCTAAATACCAATTCAGAGTAGGTAAATAGCTAGAATGATAAGCAAATTGACCATCATTGATACTTGATGATTCATTTTTTCTAATTTGCTCTATTACTTTTTTCCCATCCATTTCATCGTCTTCGTCAGATGCTAATACGATTTCTCCATTTTGATCGAGAATATAATATTTCTCATTATTGACCGACTGTTTTTTCATTTTTGAGAGCCATTGCTTATAATCAATACTAATTCTTACAATTCCATACGTACTCAATTGCTCGTCCTTCAATACAGCATATAATGACAAGAGCTCTGGACTTATCGTATAATCTCGAACCACATAACTAGCTTCTCTTTTCCATAGATAAGCCTCATTTTGAGACTGCATTTCCTCAAACATATCTATCATTATCTTCGATTGATTATCATTATTTAGAGGTCGATAGGTTAAAAAATTTCCCCCTTGCAGATCGTTTATCGTATAAAATACTAAAGGTGCAGAAAGATACAAACTGCTCGTTAAGCCATTAAACAAAGCTTCAATTTCATCTCTTCGATCCAGATAAGAATATTTTTCAGGATTTTTCAGCTTATCTTGAATTGAAAGATTCTGCTCAAGTAGTATCTTAGTTTTCACAGCAATCCCCATGTAATCCTCTAGCTCCTGCCGAATCACTTCAAGCGTACTTTGACTTTGCTCACTGCTTTTCAGCCACATTTTTTTCTCAACCGTATAAAAACTATATAAATTAATTGCAGACAAGGGGATAAGAAGTAACAATAAATAAGCAAGAAACAGCTTGTATTTCAATGTCGAAGGAATAATTTTTTTAATTAATCTTTGCAACAAATTGCGTTTCATCATCAAGCTCTCTCCTCCTTCCAAGTCTAATATCAAATTAAAGCCGCATAACAACTCTGCTTACATTGCATACCTGGCTTCTCAATTTAATAAAAAAATCCTATTCTTAAAATTAAACTATACCGAATGTTTTTAAAATTGTAGACTCAGGTTTTACGGCAATTTCAGTATAATCTTTGGCTATTTCCTAATACTCACTATCACACCATAGATTGTTTCAGCTCACAACAGTCTAAAAAAAACTATTCCGTTGATAGTTGATCTGAGAGCTCCGATACCTGTCTAAATTGCAAATACAGTCGTCAGTTGAAAGTTCTGCAAGGCTACTCAACTTAGATATATACTTATGTAATCCCTCCGGTTACCTCGAACGACTTACACGACTTCTACTTTAATAATACATGAAAACTCGCTCTATTTTGTAGATATTTGTAAATAGTATAGGATGCCACAATCCTTCCCTATCCATATTACAAGGGAAAGAGATATGTTGTTACTGACGCCCCCACATGACCGGATATTGTGGCCGCCATATGGTATATATATAGAGGAAGTGGTTTAACTGCTAAGCCACCATAAAGTACGTGTATTTGATCTTACGGATATCTGTGAAGACTTTTTAGTCGGTGTATCGAGCGATGATGAAGCAGCCAGCCTGGCAGTACTTGATCGCTTTTGTGACAAGTGGAAACCATCCTATCTTAAAGTGATCAAATCCCTAGAAGAAAACCCGCACATCTTTACGTTCTACAGCTTCCCTAAATCGATCTGGAGAAGTATATTCATTTACACATAATTCTTGACACTACCTCTGATTTGATCTATAGCTCTTATTGTTAATAAAAAGGAAAGTGAAATCTAATTAGCTAAGACAACAAGTCTCACTTATTATGATGATTTTTGATCAAATCATCTTATAATTCACTTAGAGTCTAATGTAATCAATATTTTGAGATCAAAACACAAAAACCCTGATAGATCAATGTTCATGATCATATCAGGGCATATTTAAGTCTCATTTATAACTGTTTTTTGTCTCATCTATTGTCGTAACCTGTCTCATGTATAACCGTTACCCACACAGATGGAACCAAGAACTACTCCTAAATCTTATACGCCTTCATAGCCTTGCGGATTTCTTTCAAGCTAGGGCGCTTGCCGTACATAAGCACGCCGGTGCGATAGATCTTAGCGGAGATGTAGACCGCTGCGTAGATTGAGACGAGCAAGATGCCGAAAGAGAGAAGCGTCTGCCACATCGGCACTTCCGTCAGCCCAAGGCGGAGCAGCATGACGAATGGCGAGAAGACCGGAATGTACGACGTCACCTTCACAAGCATGCTGTCCGGCGCGCTTATGCTGAAGATTGCGATGTAGAAGCCCGCTAGAGAGACGAATGTCAGCGGCATGACCGCTTGACCCAGGTCTTCCGTCCGGCTTACGATTGAACCGACCGCCGCGTACAGCGTCGCGAACAGGAAGAAACCCGTCAGGAAGAACAGCAGCGCGTAGATGAGCAGAATCGGATCGACGAGCGACAAGTCGATGTCGAGATTGCCTAATGCCCCTTTGTTATGCGGCATGGATATGTTCGTCAGAATGACGGCTAAGTAGAATGTGACCTGCACGATGACGACGACGAACATGCCGAATATTTTGCCGAACATTTGCTTCAGCGGCGATACGCTCGTAATGAGGATTTCCATGACGCGCGAGCTTTTCTCCGCCGTAATCTCCGACGCGATCATGTTGCCGGAGGTCATGATTGCCATGAACAGGAAGATAATCATGACATAGATGACGCCCATGTTGACGCCTTGCTCCGCCGGTGTTCTGCCCGTGTTGCCGCTGCCCGAACCCTCGCCGGTATAAATCTGAACGGTGCCGATCTTGATCGGAGCCGAAAGCTGCGCCATTTGCTCGGCCGAAAGGCCTGCATCCTGGAGCACGTTCGTTTGGCGAATTTGCAAAAGCGCTCCCTGCAGTGATTCCGTCATGCCGAATTCCATCAGCTTCTCGGACTTGTAAGTCATTTCCGGGAAACCGCTGTCCGTCATATCGCCGAACTCAAGGTAGCCTTTGATTTCCCCTTCATCGATTGCTTTTTTCAGCTGCTTCTCGTTTGCCGAGGCATCGCCTTTGTCCTCAAGAGGAACCATCACGATGTTCGAATTTTCTTGTTTCTCGTAGTACGCCTTCAAGCTGTCGCCTGTTGCCGTACCGCTCGCCGCTTGTTCGCTCTGCGACTGGATATAGCCGATATTTGTTACTTTGTCGCCTTTATCAAACTGTGCAATGATATAAGGAAGATTAATGCCGATGCTGAGAATTAACGCGATAATCAACGTAGTAATGACGAAAGCTTTGCCTTTGACCTTATTCCGGATCGTAAACCCTACTACCGTCCAGAAACTATTCATGACGATCACCCACCATTCGGATAAAGATTTCATTTAACGTCGGTTCCTTGATTTCGAAATGATTCACGTTCGCCTGCTCCATCGCCAAACGTAGAATGTCAGCACCCGCCGCTTCGTAGGAGATGGCAATGTCGTAGCCGCGCTCCGTGCGTGTGACGCCGGTTACGCCAGCCAGCCGATCGAGTCCGCTAATTTCTTTGTCAGTGCCAAGGATGACACGTTCTCTCGGAAATTGTTTTTTTATTTCCTTCAAACTACCCTTCAAGACCGTGTTCGATCGATGCAAAATCGTAATGTTGCGGCACAGCTCCTCGACATGCTCCATCCGGTGCGTCGAGAACAGGATGCTCGAGCCGGAGTCGCGCAGCTCCTTCACCGTCGACTTCAACAATTCGACGTTGACGGGGTCAAGTCCGCTGAACGCTTCGTCCATGACGACGATGCGTGGTTTGTGGTTGACAGCCGCGATGAATTGAATCTTCTGCTGGTTCCCCTTCGACAGCTCTTCGACCTTCTTGTTGTAATATTCCGGCACCTCGAACCTCTCCAGCCACTGCTTCAGGTTGCGGTCGGCATCCGCTTTCGACATTCCTCTGAGCTGCGACAGATAGATGATCTGATCGCTGACCTTCACCTTCGGATACAGCCCGCGCTCCTCCGGCAAATACCCGAGCAGGCTAAGCTGCTCATTGCTGTAAGGCTTTCCGTTGTAGAGAATTCGCCCTTCGTCCGGATAGATCAAGCCGAGCACCATCCGCATCGTTGTTGTTTTGCCGGCGCCGTTGGCCCCGAGCAGGCCGTAAATCTCGCCCTCACTTACCTCCAAGCTAATTTCGTTGACTGCTGTTTTATCCCCGTATTGCTTAACTACCTTTTCTACTATTAATGGATTCATTTCATTACTCCCCTCTACTAGTTCATTCTTGTATTTAATCTATCTTGTGTAAGCAAAGCATTCATAATCTCATCCAGCTCTAGTGCCTGCCTGCTTACAATCTGATAGCCTTCCTCAGCACACCATGCTTCAGCTTCTGCAGCCTGATTTGTCGCAATTCGATAGGTCGTACCGCCTGCATGCTCAACAACGGTTTGACCTGGGATTAACGCTGCTTTCTTCGGAGTCAGATCCGCTCCACTTACAAATAACGTAAACCAACTGCTGAATAACTCATCCTTCTCGTACATGCCAAGCACTCTGCCTTGAGCCATAAAGATGATAAAATCAGCAAGTCGTTTCACCTCTTCGATGATATGGGAGGTCATAAGAATGGTACGATCTCCTCGATCCATGTACCGATGAAGCACCTCAATCATCGTTTTCCATGCAAGCGGATCAAGCCCTGAGGAAGGCTCGTCGAGCAGGAGCAGCTCCGGATTATGTGTTAGGGCTAGTGCAAATTCAAATTTGCGACGCATCCCCTTCGACATTTTGCCAAGCAGCTGATTATCATCGACCTCAAGAATGCGAAGCAGCTCCCGATAACGATTCACATCCCATTTGTCATACCAGAAGCGATGAAACTCAGCTTTCTCCGTCCCCTTCATGTTGTCCTCATGCGGGGAGGATTGATCATGCAGGTAACCAATTCGTTTTTTAACCTCTGTGCTGAGCCCATTCTCCACTTGCTCTCCAAGCAGCTGAATGGTGCCCACATCCGCTTTATCCAGATCAAGCATTAAGCGAAAGGTGGAGCTCTTACCGCATCCGTTCGGCCCAACAATGGCAGTGATGTAACCCTGTGGAATACTCATATGGACCGGCCCTAGTTTGAAGCTCGCACGATTTTGCACAACGCCGTCTAATTGTATCGCCATCGTCTCATTCATCATATGTCCCACCCTTTAATCAAAATGCTTGCTCATCGCTTCTTTAAACATCGTCTGCAGCTCTTCCTCTGTGCACTGAACCCGCTTGCCGGCTACAACTGCCTGCTCTAGCGCTTCAATAACAGCAGCAAGACGATGCCGGTCACGTTCCTGATCACCTACCTGTGCCACATAGGTGCCAGTTCCTTGCCTTGTTCGAAGCAGCCCTTCCGCTTCCAAATCGTTATATACTCTTTTTACTGTAATCACGCTGCACTTGACGGTTTGGGCAAGCTCGCGAATCGATGGCAGCAGCATCCCTTCCGAAAGTTGGCCGCTGACGATTAAGGCTCGCAATTGTACTTCGATCTGATGATAAAGCGGCTCTGCACTTTGTTCATTAATTTGGATCGGCAGCCGCATGAGGTTCACCTTCTTCCATTCTCAAATATCTATGCTCTGTAGGTTCTTTTCTCCAGCCGATTTTCAATTCGTTTAACGCCGAGGAACGCAGCAGCAACACCAATAGTTACGGTTATGATTGGCAGCCACCAACTGCCGTTCTCGATTGCATGCAGCGAACTTGAGACAATATTTCCAATATCCAAAAAGGCTAGACTGATTGAAAAGATAAGCAGAAAAGCGAGATAAGTGATGTTGAAGAAAAAATATGTTTTTCCTGAATGCCCCAATTCCCAGTATACATAACCAATCCCCATTGTCAGTGAATAGCCAAACCAGCTTGCTCCATATAACACGAAGCTTAAGGCTGAAATATCAACGCCCATATTCCGTGCAATGATAAATTGCAATAAGAAGAAAACAAGTTGAGCAGCAAACAATACGATAGCCAGCTGAATGATTCTCCCTAGTGCAATTTGTTTCGATGAAATCGGCAGCGTTCTCCATTGTGCGATCTTCCTCGTATAGGAATTCTCTTTCCAGGAACGCATCATTGTCTTATTAGCAATGAACCCTAGAACAGGCAGAATCGAAAGGTAAATGAAATCGAGTGACCAGTTTCCGAATGGTCCATTTTCCCCTATGAAGCCATCTCGCATTAAAGGAACGGTAAATAACAATAAATATCCAATAAAAAATAATGTAAAAAGACTTTTCCAACGATCTTTAGCCAGCTCATGCTTCGCTAAATACCATGCACCCTTCCATAACCCCACAGCATTTGCTCCCTTCAATCGCTTAGCGAATATACTGTATATATCCTTATACACAGTATATTCAGTGTATACACAGATGTCAAGTACTCCCATAAAAAGATTTTTGGAGGAGAATTCCCTTCTACGGTAAATAATCCTGCACAATGGAAATCCCCCTATTTGCAAGCCAATCACTTCTGCATAAACATAAAAAAAGCCATGTTCTCAAAAGAGTAGTCTCTTTTGAAAACATGGCTTACACAATATCTTTTCTATCCGAAAATAGCATCAATAACGGGTTTCGTATGGCCGCCTGGATACATAAGATACAGCAATACGTACACCGCTGTGCCTGTAATAGCTGTAATAAACCAAACTACTGAAGTTACTTTACCCCATTTGCGATGTTTGGCAAACTTTTTCTTATAACCAAGCGTTAGTGTTGTAATTCCGAATGCGCCGCCAACTG
Organism: Pristimantibacillus sp. Z349TD_6; assembly: GCF_056173205.1. NCBI lineage: Bacteria > Bacillati > Bacillota > Bacilli > Caryophanales > Paenibacillaceae > Pristimantibacillus (SeqCode) > Pristimantibacillus sp. Z349TD_6. The sequence continues at coordinate 6,583,411 of NZ_CM149662.1, forward strand.
TAGCAAGCACGATATGGAACAATAAGAAGACAAAATAGTAAGGCTTTAAGCTGTCTGGGCCGCCCCAGATTGTATTTCCTACGAATATCGAACGCGATACATATACGATGAAGAAGATCGTTGCTGACACTGCTGCATAGAACATAACCTTCTGATGCTCCGCCAGCCTGCGCTTAATCGCGAGCCTCCAGCCTACGGCTACCAGCACCGCACTAAGCACGATGAAGAAAGTACTGATTGTCGGTACAATATTATATTTGTCCACTTTTACCCCACCTAATGTTCGTTAAATAATTGGTACTAAGCTGTTCCTGTATTCGTATTCGGCAATTCATCGTCCTTATGCTCACGCTTGAACCATTGCTTGAATATATACGCCAATATAATGCCGTACATAATTTCCTGCACGAACTTCATGACGATTCCGCCAAGCTGCTGGTCTTCAACAACGTCCATAATATTAAAAAATTGCGGACCGCTAAAGCTCTCCAGCAAACGGCTCGGATCACCCGATACACAGTAACCCATCGCTGTAACCCAAACATTAGGATCGCTATAAATCGCATACATAGACGTTTTGGCAAAAATAATTAAAGCACAAGCTGGTGTCAGAAGCATACCGTTCGCAAACACATAAGCCATTCTCTTCACATCGCTAAGTCTGCTCCACTCCGGAACAGGTGAGGCAATCTGCCACCACATCATAAACGACGTTACAAGCAAAATAAAATAATAAAGACGATGCACAGAGAAGTGCGTCATCACATAGTCATGGACAATTGGGACATGATAAACCGAGAACAAAATATTAAACAACAAAAGACAAATAATAGGATGCATCATGAAGCTAAGTTTTTTCCAAAACGGAGCGGAGAACATTTTTCGCCATAAGAAGCTTGGAACTCCAAGCAATACTAGCGGCGGTACAACTAAATAAGATACTGACATATTGACCATATGAAATGTAAACATAAGGTGACCTAATAGATTTAAAGGTCCTCCGTGAACCATATAAAACATAATTGCAGCCGAAACAAACATAAACTTCTGAAGCTTTGTCGCTGCATCAGCCTCAGGAGCATTCTTCTCACGCCATGGTCCAATTAAGTAAAAATATAGAATGACGATTGCGGCCATTCCGAATAGAAACATGGGGGTCCACAATTCCTCGAAGCGAAAATATTGTAAGCCAAGCATCGTGGAAACTCCTTTCAATTACGCTAGCTTTTTTACAAAAGAGGAGGGACCCAAGCCTCGGGACCCTCCTCTCCTCCAATAGTTAAATCGGTTACCACCAAGCCCAGTATTCAGCCATAATGACACATGTGAAGACGATGAATACACCAGTCAAAATCCCAATAATTGCGAAAGTATGACCACGGTCTTTCATGTGCATCCAGAATGCCATTTGTACGAATACTTGCAATACCGCTAAGCCGATCAAAATGATGTAGATAAAATCTTTGTTGATTTCTCCGCTTATTACGGTCGCGAATGCGATGAACGTAAGCAAGATCGAGAAAATAAACGCGATAATATGCTTCTTAGGTCCTTCGACCTTATGACGCTTGGGGCTTTCCTCAGTGGCTGTATGATTGCTTGCCATGGATTAAACCACCTTTCCCATCAAGTAAACGACGGTGAAAATGAATACCCATACAACATCGATAAAGTGCCAGTACATACCAGCTACATATACCTTAGGTGCTGTTACTACAGTCAATCCTTTTCTTGCTAATTGAATAATAATCAATGTGATCCATGTAATACCGAAAGCAACGTGTGCTCCGTGGAAACCTACCAGCGTATAGAACGAGGAGCTGAATGCGCTCGTTGTAAAGCCGTGGCCTTCATGTACATAGTGCCAGAACTCATAAATTTCAAGAGCAAGGAAACCTGCGCCAAGAATGACCGTAATAATCAGCCAATTAATTAACGCCTTCACTCTGTTTGTATGCAGCGCATGAACAGCGAACACGCTTGTTAAGCTTGACGTAAGCAAAAGTGCTGTCGCAAGCGCAACGAGTGGAAGCTGGAACAATTCATGTGCTGGCGGTCCATCAAGGACTTGATTCCGTAGTGCTAGGAACGCTGAGAACAACGTTCCGAACAATACAGTTTCTCCGCCAAGGAAAAGCCAAAAGCCTAATACTTTATTGCGTCCCTCGAGGGTCGCCTTTTCGGGCTCATGAGGCAATTGCCCCTCTACATGCGAATGCGCACTCATGCTTTACCCCCCATATCTCTAAGGATTTCTTCTTCTTCAATGTGGAAGCCGTGATCATCGATTACGGAACGAAGGAACATGCAACCGAACAGGATCAGCAAACCAACAATACCGAGAGCATAACCTGATTTGAATGATCCAAACAAGTTGCCCCAATCTTTAGCGTACATGAAACCTAAACCTGCGATAAACAATCCAAATCCCATGAAGAAAGGCAGGATCGAAGGAGAAGGCATATGAATTGGACCAATTGGCTCCGCAGGCGTCATGCCCTTGTGACCGTCCGTTTTTTCTTTCCAGTATGCATCATAGCCGCGTACAAGCGGTGTTTGAGCAAAGTTGTATTCAGGAGGTGGAGATGGAATCGTCCACTCTAGAGTACGACCGTCTTCCCATGGATCAGCTGGTGCATTTTGTGGTTTGAAAGCTGTGATAACAACGTTCAGCAAGAAGAAAATTGTACCAAAGCCCATCAAGAATGCGCCCACTGTACTGATCATGTTCATTTCGTTGAAACCAAGACCGTCGAGATATGTCCAAATACGACGAGGCATACCTAGCAAGCCAAGGAAATGTTGAATAAAGAATGTTAAGTGGAAGCCAATAAAGAATGTCCAGAACGTCAATTTACCAAGTGTTTCATTCAGCATGCGTCCGAACATTTTTGGCCACCAGTAGTGAAGGCCTGAGAAAATACCCAGTACCAAACCACCTACGATAACATAGTGGAAATGCGCTACGACAAAATAAGAATCATGATATTGGAAGTCAGCAGGTGCTGCTGCCAGCATGACGCCGGTAACGCCGCCCATTACGAAGGTTGGTATAAATCCGACAGCGAACAAGTTAGCTGTCGTGAATTTAATGGAACCGCCCCACATCGTAAATAGCCAGTTGAAAATTTTGATACCTGTTGGAACCGCGATAAGCATCGTTGCAATGGAGAACAGCGCATTCGCGACTGGTCCAAGACCAACCGTGAACATGTGATGCGCCCAAACCATGAAGCCCAAGAAGCCGATCAGGATTGTAGCGAATACCATCGAGCTGTAACCGAACAAACGCTTACGTGAGAATGTACTTATTACCTCGGAAATAACGCCGAAGGCCGGCAAGATGAGGATATAAACCTCAGGATGCCCGAATATCCAGAAAATATGCTCCCATAGGACCGCGTTACCGCCGCCAGAAGGATCAAAGAAATTTGCATCAAACAATCTGTCGAACATGAGTGCCGCTAGACCAACTGCCAAAGCAGGGAATGCGAACAGGATTAGCGCCGAAGTAATGAACGCTGCCCATGTGAACATCGGCATACGCATGAACGTCATGCCTGGAGCACGCATGTTAATAATCGTTACGAGGAAGTTAATACCCCCGATAAGTGTTCCGATACCCGCTATTTGCAAACCTAGTACATAATAGTCAACGCCGTGATCGCCGTTATAGGTCGTCCCAGCGAGCGGTGCATATGATGTCCAGCCTGCATCTGGAGCGCCGCCAGTAAACCAGCTCACGTTAAGCAAAATACCGCCGAACAAGAATGTCCAGAAGCCTAATGAGTTAACGAAAGGGAAAGCTACGTCGCGCGCGCCGATTTGAAGCGGTATAACCGCATTCATTAAGGCGAATAAAAGCGGCATCGCTGCAAGGAAGATCATCGTCGTTCCGTGCATGGTTAAAAGCTCATTATATGTATCCGCGCTAACAAAGTTATTTAGCGGCTTCCACAATTGAACCCGAATCAAAATCGCTTCCAAACCACCGACAAGGAAGAAAAAACCGCCGGCAATCATATACAATATTCCGATTTTTTTATGGTCAACCGTAGTCAGCCAGTCCATCAGACCGCTGTAACGTTTGACCTTATGCGTATGCGCATGAGCCAAAGTAGGTACCTCCTTCAATCACCGATAAATTATTGTTCGTAGTTAAGCTTCAATTCAGATAAGTATTTAGCAATACCTTCAATCTCTTGTTCAGTCAAATCTTCGATTTTACCCATTTGGTTGCCCGGTTTAACTTCGTCCGGGTTTTTGATCCAACGGTGCAAGTTGTCGTATACTGAACCTTCATTGGAATATTGCGGATCATCGGTGTTAACAAGTATACCCCCGACAGTCTCACGGCTTCCGATACCTGTCAAGTTAGGATAAGCAGGTCCGCCCAAATCACCCACTGCGTGGCAAGATAGACATTTGCTTTCAAAGGCTTTAGCAATTGCCGGATCGCTTGGAAGCGCTACAGGTTCTTTAAGTGCAGCTACCCAACGATCAAATGACGACTCGTCCACTGATTTAACTTTAAAATCCATCAAACCATGTGAAGGTCCGCAAAGCTCAGCACATTTACCCAGGTAAACGCCTTCTTTTGGTGCAGAGAAGTACATTTTATTTACGTTTGCACCAGGGTTGGTATCGATTTTCCCAGCAAGCGATGGAATCCAGAATGAGTGAAGCACATCTGCGGATTTCGCTGTGATGGAGATCGTCTTACCTTTTGGAATAATAAGCTCTTGTGCAGTCTTGATTCCGTAAGCTGGGTATTCAAACTCCCACCAGTATTGGTGTGAAGTAACGATGACCTGAACCGCTTCCGGATCTTTGCTGTAGTCTTTAGCAAGATTAAATACGGATTGAACGGTTGGAACACCCAAAATGATAAGCATGATGATTGGAATTACTGTCCAAATAATCTCAAGCTTATGATTTCCTTCCACCTGCTTAGGAATTGTTTTGTCTCCCGGACGTCTGCGGAAACGAATAATTACAAACAAAGAAATCGCAAATACGGCAACAATCACGATCAACATGATTCCAATTGCCAGCTTCATCAGCCCGAATTGTTCTTCCGCTACAGGTCCCTGAGGATTCAGCGTCGACAAATCGCTCCGCCCGCAAGCCGCTAGTACTAGCACCATCATGGCCATAAGCGGCGCAAGCCGTTTTACAAATCGCCACCGTTTCATCATTAATCAACCCCACTTTTGACGTTTTCGCAGCTGCCTAATTTTCACGTGGCATACGGCTGGCTGCGTGTTTCACAGATGTTATTACAACTCCTGCAACTTAAATCACTTTATTAAATATAAAGTTGAAGCCCCTATTTGTCAATGTTCCACAGAGAGTTCACAAATTGTTCTCAAAGCTGTCAAATTCGCATCATTACTGCGTTTTTTCGCATGATAAACTGTGTTGTTTAGCCCGTCTGCATGGCGTTCTCTCTATCCTACATTGTGCACCAAACCCATGGTCAATTATGTATGCTTGCAAAAACGTATATTTACGGAGCCGCGGCAAAAACTAAAGCCATTATCGTATGAATGGGGGTCCGTTCTTTATGGTTAAACGAATTGCCGCCTTGCTGTTGTCGGCAGTCATGATAACAACTTCAGCCGGCTGTGCCTACAAACAGTATGCTCAGCAAAGCGACACCGATTATGGAAGCCGTCAAGCTAACGATCCGAAGATGCTCGGCGGCAGAGCTTATGGCAAGGCTACGAACAATGCTGACCAGCATAATAATTCATTTTTTGAATACAGCTCCGTCATCTCACGCAAAGTAACTGATCTTAACGGTGTAGCTTCCGCAATCGTTATGCTCACAGACAAAAATGCTTATGTCGGCTTAATGCTTGATTGGACCGCAGTTGGCACTCGCAATTCCGGCGGCAAAAGCGAGCAAGACAATACAGGCACTAGTGAAGGCGTATATAACCATGATACGGGCAGTCCGTATGGCAACAGTAAAATTCTTGTATCACCGTACAACTCCTATTTCTCAGTCAACGATGTTAATGATTTGTCGGATGAACTTAAGCAGACTGTCGCTCTTAGAGTTCGCGAGCTCGCTCCAGCTGTACAAGAAGTTCATATTTCAGCCAATATGGAGTTCGTAAATTACTTCAACGATTTTGCCAAGGAAGCTTGGGGCGGTCGATCCTTAATGCCACATATCGATAAATTCAATACTGTAGTGAACTATCATTTTGCCGGTGGAAAGGATATGCCTTCTCCAATTACACAACCAGGCACCTACAGCCCCTCCGAGACCCAAATGAATCATTAAAAAAAAATCGCTTCTATTATATATATAGCAAAAAGGCACTTCTCTTGAAGAGCCTTTTTGTTATTTCTATCATTTTGCTTTTTAACGCATCGGTGCAAAGCCACTGATTTCTGCCAAGATTGCTTCAGTTTGTGATAGCAGCTCATCTGTCAGCTCAATATCTACTGATTTTATGTTTTCTTCGATTTGAGCCGGTCGGCTCGAACCGATAATAGCTGAGCTTACATTCGGCTGACGCAGCACCCATGCTAATGCAAATTGTGATAACGATGCTTCAATCGTTGCAGCCAGCTGCTGCAGTTTCTCTGAAACTGCAGCACATCTTCACGCAAATAACTGTTTATAATGTCATTTGTTTTATCATTTGCAGCACGACTGCCTGCTGGCACGGCTTGGCCTGGCTTGTATTTACCTGTTAGAATCCCTTGTGCAAGCGGGGAGAAAACAACCTGCCCCATGCCTTCTTGCTCACAAGCTTCGATTACGCCTCGTTCAATATACCGCTCAAACATATTGTAAATCGGTTGATTCGAAATTAGCTTTCGGAGGTTAAGACGTTTGCCTATCGCAGCAGCATCCGTAATTTGCGCAGCTGTCCACTCACTGACCCCTGCATAAAGCACCTTCCCGTGTGCCGTCAAATCATTGCCCGCAAAGTTTCCTCAACCGGCGTTTCCGAATCAAAGCGGTGGCATTGATAAAGATCTATATAATCTGTACCCAAACGCTTCAAGCTTGCATCACATTGCTCGACGATATGTTTTCTAGAAAGTCCGCGATTATTCGGGCATGAATCGATTTACTCCGCTCTTCATCTGTAGTCTATAGTACTACGTTCTATTATTAAAGTAGTGAATCTTTTTTCAAAATATAAGAAAGTATATTATTTTCTCATACTTATCTTATATTTCACCGTCTAAGCTGCTTCAGCGTCAGAAGGACGCCGAAAGCGTTTTAGCTAGCTTTACTATCTTTAATATACATACTATACTATTGGTAGCAGATAGCAGAGAGGGGAATTGTCGATGAGTGCACATAATTACATTCCGAAGGAACCGCTCCATATCGAATGTAATATTGAGAAGACATTAGATGTGATTGGCGGTAAATGGGCTTTTTTAGTGCTGAGAGAACTGTTTTGCGGCACCAAAAGATTCGGAGAAATACAGAGGCTTATTCCGGCGGTTAGTCCTCGTGCATTAACAAGCACGCTCCGTCATCTCGAGGATAAGGGCGTGCTTGAACGCAAGGTTTTTCCAACCGTGCCCGTTACCGTCGAATACACACTGACACCTAAGGGCGAGGACTTGCATCATATTTTAAAAGAAATGAAGCTTTGGTCGGCTAGATGGACATAGGCTAATGCTTCAACAGCTGATCAGGCAGTGACTTGGTGCTTGCTTGAAAGCGATCAATTGCAGTCTGATAAACGCGTCGATCGCTTTCATTACGAGACAAGCGTTCAAGTCGAATCAACTCCGCCTCAAACTGCTCAATCAACATAATCACACGATCCTTTGGTTTGGATTGTTGACTATTTTGCGGCTGTTTGCTCTCTTCGCCAGTATCGATAAGCAGCTCGCCATTGCTGTCAATTTGAGCAAAAAACACCTCTGATTCCTTCACATTTCGCTTTTCCAGCTCCTGCAGCAGCCATTGTCGGTCATGGCCTAGGTTTGAGAGCACTTCATCCTGTATTTCCCCGTCCATCAATACGGTCATTGCCTCTCGCTCGTTCGGCACCTGCCAGCCAAGCGTATCCGGCGTTAAAGGCTGATAGGCTTTCTTCAACAGCACATTGACCTCACCGCTTGATTCCATAACAGCAAACTCCACGTCGGCTACACGGTATACATCCTTTTTGCGCAATTGCTCTAGCATCTCATCCAAGGTCAACCGTTCCTTGTGCAAGCTTTCTTTGAGCAGCTGGCCATCTTTAATTAGCACAGTACCTTTACCATCAATAAAGTCACGAGCCTTCTTGCTTTTTATGGTCAAAAATTCCATTCCGACCGACACACTAACCCAAACCGCTAATGATACCATCCCTAAAAACCATAAGTTGTCGAGATCAAGCGAGATATATGCGGCAATATTACCGATAGATATACCTGTTATGTACTCGAACAGCGACAGCTGAGAAATTTGGCGTTTTCCCAAAACCTTCGTAAGCGCAAATAAAATAGTGATGGCCGCTAACGTTCGCAGTACAATTTCAATCCAACTTGGCATTTTACTTCCCCCTTCCATTTCTAGAGTATCCAGAAAGGAAAAAGTCATTCGCTGTAATTTGCTGTTGCATTTAAATATAATATGTAGTATGATAATGGGAATGTATAATATTTAACCCCATAACATCCCCAGTAAGATTCAATGATTTCCTCAGATTTTGATTTCTTTGCTGTTAATTCCAAACCTGTTACGTGATGTATTTCTGATTCACACTGGCGCGGTCATCGGAGCCGCGAGGACGGAAGAGAGGTAGGGCTTTCGTTGTTTTAGGATGCGAGTTTAAGACAACTTGGTACACATGCTGTTTGCTGTTAATAAGGGGACCCAATACGGCCTTTCTTATAAGAAGAAGAGGTCCGGTTAAATATATGATACAAATAAGGGCTGTCCGGCTAGCGCATTTATGTGCTATCGGGGCAGCCCTATCCAATTTTTCAACCTTTAATTATTCATTAGGACAACCGCTTGCTGCAAAATGACCCGAACGATTCACTTTTGTCGCGAGATACCTCTCATTGTGCTCCGATCGATCTCCCCACAGCGGAATACGATTTTTCACATCAAGTCCCGCCGCCTGCAAGGCATCCAGCTTCTTCGGATTATTCGTAATGAGTGACACTGGTTTCTCACGAAGTGCTTTCAATACGAGTATCGCATCACTATAACTGCGAGCGTCATCAACAAAGCCAAGCTCCTCATTCGCCTCTACGGTGTCATAACCCTTCTCTTGCAGTAAATAAGCCATCGCTTTGCTGAACAAACCGATTCCTCTTCCTTCATGATTGGCCAAATAAAACAATGCGCCTGTACCCTGTTCCACAATCATGTGCATTGATTCATGCAGCTGATAACCGCAATCACATCGTTTGCTGCCAAAAATATCGCCCGTATGACAAATGCTGTGCATACGAATCCACGCCTCATCTGCCTGTTCGAAGTCGCCATACACCAGCACGCTTGATTGCTGCATTTCTGCTAAATTAATCGACGAAAGCTTCTTGATGACTTGCTCCGCATCGTCAAGCTGCTCTTTGCAGAGCAGCCAACAATACCATTGAAAAATTGCCTCGCCTTCATCAAGCTTCACCGGAAGTTGAATGGGACCGACTAAATAAATAGTGCCATGATCGCTTTCAATTACTTTTATCTTCTGATCAACTATAGATACTGCTTCTTTAAACATATCGCAATGCTCCTGACCTGTTCATAGTCTTTGTTTCGACTATTATGTTCGGTAAGTACATTAGCTATGCTAAGTGCAGTTCGCAGCATTGGAATATCGCTTATAAAACCGGGATCATTCCTTTGTTTAACTCTCGGTAGGTTTCAATAGGAAGCTTCGGTTCACGCTCGAAGGACAGCAAGCCATTTTTCTCCTGCTCAACATCCGTTAACTGCGTATAACAATAACCTTGCAGTCCGCCAGCCGCTATAATCGGACGCATCACGGCAACTAAACGGTTCAAGAAATCCTGATCGTCTCTAGCCGAAGAATACCCCCAACCTACTTCATTATCCTTAATATACGAAATACCGCCGAACTCCGATAGCTGCACCGGCTCGCCATTATAAGTGAACCCAGGCACAAGTATTTTTCTGCCTTGAGGATCACATTTGACGGACATTTCTGGCGTTGCATATCGACTTGCCAGTATCTCTTCTTGGCTCTCGTAATCATGAACCGTGTAAATATCAGATTTCACATGCTCCCAGCCATCGTTAGAGATAACGGGTCTTGTATCGTCAATAGATTTGGTCAAATAGTATAGAGTAGAGGCATGGTGCTGCTGCCTTTTGTCTATTAATATATTTGGCGTTCCCCAGCTTTCATTAAGCGGAACCCACACAACGATACAAGGATGATTGTAATCACGGTGAACAGCCTCCTGCCATTCATTCATGATACGCGTCACGTATTGCTCGGAGTATTGATACGCATTGGCCATCTCGCCCCAAACGAGCAACCCAAGCTTATCGCACCAATACAAATAACGCGGGTCTTCAATTTTTTGATGTTTTCTCGCCCCATTGAACCCCATTTGCTTGGTCAGCTCGACGTCTGTACGGAGCATTTCATCGCTTGGAGCTGTCAGCACACCGCCTGGAAAATAACCTTGATCCAAAATTAGCTTCATATAATAAGGACGATTGTTTAAGCAAATGACGCCATCCTCAATCGATATCTTTCTCATGCCGAAGTAGCTTTTGACATGATCCAATTCTCGTTCTCCATCAAGCAGCATAAATTCAACGTCATACAAGTTTGGCTTCTCCGGCGACCACCAGCGGCCAAGCCCATGATCATTAAAATCATGTAGCTTAATAGAGACCTCCTCTTCTTGCTCCATAACACGAATAACATCCTCAGCGATTAATTCACCTTCAAACGATATTTTAATGCTGAGGCGCAAGCCATTATATAGTTCCGTTCCCTTAATAAAGCTGCGAATATGAATTTTATTATGATCGATATCCGGCGTCAACCTCACTCGGCTCACATGCGCCTGATTAACAGCCTCCATCCAAACCGTTTGCCAAATCCCAGTCGTCCGCGTGTAGAAAACTTGCTCTGACTGCTCCTTCCAATACTGCTTCCCTCTAGGCAGCGTGACGTCTTTACTATAATCTTGAGCACGCACGACTATGCTATTGGGTCCTATTGCATTCAACACAGCAGTAATATCTGCATGAAATGGGGTATGGCCTCCCTCATGACTTGCTACTAAATGTCCATTTACCCATACCTTTGCTTCATAATCAACAGCACCGAAATGGAGAATGATTCGTTTCCCAGCATACTCCGTTGGAACCTCAATACTTTTACGATACCATACGATATCGTGAAACGATTTTTCATTAATGCCGCTTAACTCGCTTTGGTAACAAAATGGCACCTGAATCTTGCGATCAAACTGTTTTCTCTCGAACCATTTATTATCACAACCTGCGTTTGAGTCGTCATACTCAAATTCCCATTCCCCGTTCAGGTTTAACCAGGATGATCGCTCAAATTGCGGTCTTGGATATTCATTTCGTATTGCATCCATCATGTTCCCACTCCAGTCCTATTGCTTATGCTTATATATTATTTTTTTAGCGGATTTATCATTAAATGGTTGAACAACATTGTTGAACGTTCTGACCGAATGCCTACCTTGCCATGCAAAAATGGATGAGGGTCCGTATAATCAATAACTGGAGTTGAGCCATCCCCCAGAAATACTTGTATGTTCCCGTCTTTTACAACAACTCTGAACGAATAGGCTTTACCGGCTTCCAGTTCTGTGCTTTCACTAGCTACTAAATTGGAATCATAGTTCATCCGATTCAATGTCAGCTGCGAAGAAGAAATACCGATGTAATAGCCCATGACTGCATCCCTAACCTGAGCCGGATGGTAGGATTCATTGGAAGCTCGAACAAAAACGCCTCCGATATCCGTTTCTGCATTCAACTGCACATCAAACGCCAGCTCATAATTGTCCCAATTGTCACTGCCCGCAAACAACATGTCATCATCTATGCCGCTGCCGCTATAATCATCCTCCGATTGTCCAAACAGCCCCATTCCCGTTTGAGAGGATAATGAATGGAACGGCTGCTCCTTATCCAGCAGGTCTATAGCAAACAGCTCAAAGGAATGCACTTCCACTGGTCCAGCTTTCAGTTCTATCTTAAGCTCATGAAAACCTGCCGCAATTTCGATTGTTCCGATTCGAAGCTTCGCTGTGCCTTCTACAAAGGCTGGGTCATCGGCTTTGATCTTTGTCTTCACGGCTTCGCCGCCGTCAATTGACCACGCCAAGACAACATCCTTCTCCGGCTTTTTAAGCGTTAAGCCGATCCCGTATTTTGCATGATCCTTCACATTCAGCTTGTATTTCAACCAGTCACCGCCTTGCAGCAGGCTCACGGAATAACTGCCATCTTCCAGCTTGCGAATCGGAACTCCGTCTGCTTTCCTAAAATCACTGATCTCGGATGACTTCTGCTCCAAATAAAAGCCGCGATCAGCTTCCTTCAAATAATGAACTGCTTCAATTGCTCCAGGCACAGGCTTATAAGCTTCAAAATCACTGCTGCCGCCTGCTTCATTCGTAAAGGCTGTATATTCATAAATGGGCTGCGACTGATTGGCGATATAGCCAATTTTCCCGCCGGTCGGCTTAGCTGTATGCTCCTCTATCTTTTTCATTCCATCGAAGAAGACAAGAACACTTTCATCACGCTGCTCAACACGAATCGTATGCAGCTTCGAGTAATCAAATGCATTAGGAAGCAGTGCTTGTGCAAGCTGTTTCTCTGATCCATTTTGAACCGTTACATACCCAATCTCATGTTTGCCTGGCCACAGCTTGATTGCTGAATAATTAGCTTCATCTGCATAAGAGAATACAGCTGCAATCGTACTGCTATCCACTGCACTGTCCGAAAGATTCAATCGGAAGTTATATTCCGCAATAAAGGCATCTTCCGTCGAAAGTTTACTCAGCACCTTTTGTTCAGCCGCTGATGAGGATTCATCCCATTGTTCTGAAGAAATGCCGTCTGTGAGCCAGCTATATAATGAAGGCATTGCTGGCGCAGGCTGCATATGATCATGAGATGGTCCAAAAACAACCAGCTTATCACCGTTATAGGCAAGTCGATCAATATTCAATTCACGTACTGGCGGGCCTTCAGAAGAATGTCCAATCAGATTATGATAAGTCAAATAATAAGAGTCCATATCTGGCCCAAGCACTGTTGCACTATGGCCAAGCCCTTTAAATTCATCCTTTACGCTGATGACGATCGGATTGTTTGCAGGAATCGTATAATCACCGAAAGGCCCCTCCTTGGATACTGCGTAGTTCACCCGATAACCGTTGCTAAATACGTGATTGCCCGTATACGTCATATAGTAAAGGCCATTTCTCTTCCAGATCATTGAACCTTCTGTCCAATGTCCAAGAAATGCATTAGTCGTTACGCCAACATCAATCGTTAATGGATCTGGCATTTCATGCGCGACGATGCCTTGCGTACCTGCATTCGTAAAATACCATTTCCCGTCATCGTCAATAAAAACAGAGCCATCGATAGAATTCCCGAGATTTTCGGTTTTGACGACGAAAGGGCCCGTTGGGCTGTCGCTTTGCAGCACATAATGCCCTTGGCCTGCCGGTGATGTATATAGGTAGAAGCTGCCATTCCAGTAAAAGACCTCAGGTGCATAAGCCCCAGTCGTAATGGGGTCTTCAGTAACTAGTCCTTCATATTTCCAATCTACTAAATTTTCGGAGCTCCAAGCTTTAATGCCCGGACGAAAGTCCTTTGTACTGCAATACAAATAAAACCTACCGTTGTAACGCATGATGAAAGGATCTCCGATCCCGTAATCCTCCCACTCTTGCTCCAGCTTCAACGAATTTGTATACAATTTAGCATCCTCCTTCAACAGTACGACTGCTTTTTCTTCTGGCGTGGACTTGCAGCCACTTAACATGACTACCATGCATACAACGAGGAAGGCGACAAGCTTCGTCGCCCTCATTTGTGTAAGGTTAAAATATCTCATGCGCTAACCTTTTAAGCCGCTAATCGCCATAGACTCGATAAAGTAGCGTTGGCAGAAAAAGAATACAAGAATGACTGGAACCATCGATATAATCGATGCCGCCAAGATGACCGGATAGTTAGAAGATCCCATATATTGTGATTGCATAGAAGCAATGAGAACTTGAATGGTTTGTTTCTGCGGGGAGCTTAAATAAATAAGCGGTCCCATAAAATCATTCCAAATGCCCATGAAGCTAAGCGCCGCTTGAGCTGCAATCGCAGGTTTTGCAACCGGCAGTGCAATGGTCCAGAAGGTACGGAAGAAACCGCTGCCGTCCAGCTTTGCTGCTTCCACCAACTCATTCGGCAAACCTCCCGCCAAGTATTGGCGCAGGAAGAAAATAACGACGATATTGCCAAATAACCCGGGTACGATAAGCGGCAAAAGCGTATCCGTCCAATTAATTGACGAGAAGCCAATAAACTGAGGAATCATAACGACGGAAAAAGGAATCATCATCGTGCCAAGCAAGGATAGAAAAATAGCATCTTTAAACGGAAATTCAATCTTAGCGAATGCATATGCCGCCATTGTGGAAACGAATATTCCAATGACAAGGACAAAGACGACAATAATCATGCTATTTATAAAACCGCTTAGCAACGGAGAATCATTCCAAGCCGTTACATAGTTTTTGAATGTAGCCGGGTCTGGAATCCATTTAGGCGGAATCTCAAAAACGTTGCGTTGATCTTTTAATGAAGTGGATATCGTCCAAACGAACGGCGCCAGCATAATAATAGAGCCGATACATAAAATGAATGCCACCCAAAGGTTTGTTAGTCGTTTCTGTTGCATTTGAAATCAAACTCCCCTCGCAAACTGTAACGGTAAAAGATTAATCGTTGTACACCCATTTTTTCGATAAACGGAACTGAAGGAGTGTAACGATGAAAATAATAATGCCAAGTACCCAAGCCACTGAGCTGGCATAACCCATATTAAAATACTTGAACGCATTTTCGAAAATATAAAATACTACGGTTGCCGCACTATACTCCGGCCCTCCGTCGCCTGCCAATACGTAAATTTGGCTAAACGATTGGAACGCGCCGATAACGCCCATGACAATAACGAAAAAATGAATGTTCGTCAGCAGTGGAATGGTAATTAACCGCAGTTTCTGGAATGCACTCGCGCCATCCACTTCAGCTGCCTCGTAATAGGACGACGAAATCGATTGCAGCCCGGCTAAATAAAGAACCATCGTACCGCCAACGCCGCCCCATACTCCCATCAAAATCATGGAAGGTTTAATCCAATTTGCGTCACCTAACCAGTTAGGCCCTTCGATGCCGAACCAACTCCACATCGTTTGGTTGAGCAAACCAAAATCTTGATTCAATATCCATTGCCATAACAACGACACCGCAATAATGGGCGAAATGACTGGCAAGTAATAGATGGTCCGTAAAAACGAGATTCCTTTGAGCGGACGGTTCATCATAATAGCAAGCAAGAGTGCCACAATCATGCCAATGGGTATGCCAAGCATCATAAATACAGTGTTAAAAAGTGATTTGTACACCTTCTCATCGTGAAAAACTTCGATATAGTTGTCAAAACCTACAAACTCAGGCGGCGTAACCAAATCCCAAGACGTGAAGCTTAACCACGCTGAGTAAAGAAGCGGTGCGACTCCAAAAATGAGAAAGCCAAGCACTGGGGCCGCGACAAACAGGTAGGCCCATGCATATTCTTTGCGGATATAACTAGGTTTACTTTTCCTCATGCGTACACATCCTCGCACTAGCTATTCGTTATTTATGTTTATCATTCGAAACTTTAGTTTACTTATTTCCCTTGTCATACAGCTCTTGAAGCTTCGGCTGCAATTCCTTCGCCCAGTCCGCAGCTGTCATCTTGCCGTCCCACACTTTGCCTGCCTCTTGCCACATCGTATCGATCCACTTCGTATCCTTTGAACCGAACTCAATTGGCGGATGACCGTAATCTTCAATAATATCAAGGAAAACTTGACGATTTGCTGGTGCTTTGTCATAAGCTACAAACTCGCCTTTTGCCATATCGATCAGGTTTGGCACCGCTTGCCCAAGCTCGTAGTTTTGCTTCTGTCCTTCTTTATCCAGCGCAAGGAATGCCGCTAAGTTAAACGCTTCTTGTGCATGCTTCGTTTTGCTGGATACCGAATAACCCATTGAGCCAACCCATGTTCCTGCTTTGCCTGTCTCCGGGTTCACCGGCCATGCCGCGATATCCCATTCAAACGGCAAATCCCAAAATCCCGGTTGATCCCATGGTCCCATTGGGAACATGCCTACTTTGCCGGCTACAAATCGCGAGTACGAATTCATCGCTTTCTCATCCTCCGGCGACGGCGATACATTATGCTTCAGGCGCAGGTCTGCTACCCATTGCATTGCTTTTGCGAATTCCGGTGTATCAATCGTTACTTTGCCTGTTGTATAGTCGATGAAGTCGCCTCCGCTTGCCCATACCGCGCCTTCCAGCGTAAAGTTGGCTCCGCCATAAATGTCGACTTTGCCATCGCCATTCTCATCCTTCGTCAGCTTCTTCGCTGCATCTAACCAGTTGTCCCATGTCCATTTGCCAACCTCTGCCGGCGGCAATTCGAGCCCAGCTTCAGTAAACATCGTTTTGTTGTATGCCATTGCCCACGGACCTACGTCCTTCGGCAATCCGTACAAATCCCCTTGCCCGAGCTGCTTACCGTCAAAACGGTAACGATCTAGCGCTTGTTTCCATACGTTATCGGCTTGGAACAGCTCTGTCGTTTCTAGAAACGGCTGCAGGTTTTGAATCGTGCCTGCTTCGGCAAACTTATAAAACTGCGGGCCCGATACGTAAAATACGTCCGGTGTTTTGCCCGATGCAACCAGCGTAGACAGCTTCTGATTGTATTCAGCTGGCGGCACGCTTGTGTACTCTACCTTTACGTTCGGATATTTTGTTTCGTATGATTTGATCAGCTTCGCGAATATATCTTTCTCCTGCGGGCTGCCATGACCCATAAACGAAATCTTCACTTTTTCTTGCGGTGCGTTTGTTGCTGCATCGCCTTTATTCCCCGTATTTCCATTTGCAGCAGAGCTGTTGCCGTTTCCACCTGATGAACAAGCCGATAGCAGCATTCCAAAGCATAATAGCATTACAAGTCCAAGCTTCGCGGATAATTTGCTCTTCATTGCGGTTGTCGCCCCCCTATGTTGTGTGAGTACTTATTGCGCTCTGTAAGCGCTTAATCCAATGAATTCATTATAAATTATATTGTTATATGTTTATATACTGAATATAATATAAAAAATACCATGCGCTAAAAATCAGCACACGGTATTTTTATGTTCTATTAATTACATTTCGCAAAATTTCACGGGTACGACGATACGCTGCGGCTCGTACTCCCCTTGTAGCTGCGCATGAAGCAATTCAACGGTAACCTTGCAAATCTCGTCTTCATTTTGCTGCAAATACGATACATCCTGAAAATCAGGCCGGTCAAAACAAACGAGCTCGAGATCGTCAGGCACTAACTTCTTCAGCCTCTTCGCTGCGTAATAGGTATAGTTGGTCAACTCCACATTGACAACGAATGCTGCTGAAACTTCAGGGCGCTCACTCATAAAAGTTTCAATAATGTGCTGTGCATTGCCGCTCGATATATCCTCAATTTTGAGAATACACCACAAATCCTTGTTAATCGGAAGTTTTTTGGCTAAATACGCTTTTTCGAATCCGATCACTCTTTCTTCGGTCGCTGTATTCGTAATTTCAGGCGTGATAAGGGCAATATGCTCATGGCCGCTGTCGAGCAAATGAGTGATAGCCTGTTCCGTTCCATTCACATTATCTGAGCTGACGCTGTACGTGCGAATCTCTTTCAAAAAACGATCAATTAGCACATGCGGAAATTTATCGAGCGACAAGCGTAAAATGCTATCATTATATCGCTCCTCCTCCGTCGGAAATACAATTAATCCGCGTACATTTGCAGCGACCATCGATTCAATAGCTGCGCTTTCTTCAAGCTGCGACTCTCTCGTAATCCGTACCTGTAGGTTATAGCCGCTGGCTGTTACGTACTTTTCGATTGAGTCCAGTATTTTCTGATCCACCTTCGTCTTCATGCACGGTAAAATAAGTCCTATGACGTCCCGCACATGGCTTGAAACATCTAAATCCTCTGCCGTTTCGCCATCCTGTCTTACAAACGTGCCCTTTCCTTGTACTCGAACGAGTACGCCTTCATCCGCTAAACCAATCAACGCGTTTTTACTCGTGATTTGGCTTACTCTATACTTGTCCGCAAGCTCCTTCTCGGATGGGACACGATCTCCAGGACGCAATTTCCCAGCTTTGATTTGCCCTAAAATATCGACTTGAATTTGCTTATATAAAGGGAAATTTTTCATAACGACGTCCTCTCATTATATTAATATATTAATTATACTAAATTAATTTTATTTTGTCTGCAATGGAATAATTGGTGATCTTTTATAAAGACGATGGAATTCTCTCAAATACAATTATTGATCTCATCGGTTATGCATAATATCCTCGAATCATTTTTCTAACGAACGGTATGATGCTTATTATGTAGAAAACTGCTTTTATTTCATTTTAACGAACCTGATTAACGTTATATCATGATTTATAGGGTGCCATGAACTGCTTTTCTCGAAATAACGATTATAGAGTTCGTTACATTTTTAATCCATAATAAATGATTTAAATAAGACCTACTGGGTTCGTAAGCTATATGAATGATACGGGGAAAAACAGCGTTCTCCCTAAGCTCCATCAAAAAAACAGGGCTGTTCCAAAAGTAGAATGATCTACTTTAGAAACAACCCCTTAACCTCACTATTGCATAATCCTATTATTTATTGCCCTTGTCATACAGGTCTTGTAGCTTCGGCTGCAATTCCTTCGCCCAATCCGCAGCTGTCATCTTGCCGTCCCACACTTTGCCTGCCTCTTGCCACATCGTATCGATCCACTTCGTATCCTTCGAACCGAAATCAATTGGCGGATGACCGTAATCTTCAATAATATCAAGGAAAACTTGACGATTTGCTGGTGCTTTGTCATAAGCTACAAACTCGCCTTTTGCCATATCAATCAAGTTTGGCACCGCTTGCCCAAGCTCGTAGTTTTGCTTCTGTCCTTCTTTATCCAGTGCAAGGAATGCCGCTAAGTTAAACGCTTCTTGTGCATGCTTCGATTTGCTGGATACCGAGTAACCCATTGAGCCAACCCATGTTCCTGCTTTGCCTGTCTCCGGGTTTACCGGCCATGCCGCGATATCCCATTCAAACGGCAAATCCCAAAATCCCGGTTGATCCCATGGTCCCATTGGGAACATGCCTACTTTGCCGGCTACAAATCGCGAATACGAGTTCATCGCTTTCTCATCCTCCGGCGATGGCGATACATTGTGCTTGAGGCGTAGATCTGCTACCCATTGCATCGCTTTTGCGAATTCCGGTGTATCAATCGTTACTTTGCCTGTTGTATAGTCGATGAAGTCGCCTCCGCTTGCCCATACCGCGCCTTCCAGCGTAAAGTTGGCTCCGCCATAAATGTCGACTTTGCCATCGCCATTCTCATCCTTCGTCAGCTTCTTCGCTGCATCTAACCAGTTGTCCCATGTCCATTTGCCAACCTCTGCCGGCGGCAATTCGAGCCCAGCTTCAGTAAACATCGTTTTGTTATATGCCATTGCCCACGGACCTACGTCCTTCGGCAATCCGTACAAATCCCCTTGCCCCAGCTGCTTGCCGTCAAAACGGTAACGATCAAGCGCTTGTTTCCATACGTTATCGGCTTGGAACAGCTCTGTCGTTTCTAGAAACGGCTGCAGGTTTTGAATCGTGCCTGCTTCGGCAAACTTGTAAAACTGCGGCCCTGATACATAAAATACGTCCGGTGTTTTGCCCGATGCAACCAGCGTAGACAGCTTCTGATTGTATTCAGCAGGCGGCACGCTTGTGTACTCTACCTTTACGTTCGGATATTTCGTTTCGTATGATTTGATCAGCTTCGTAAATATATCTTTCTCCTGCGGACTGCCATGACCCATAAACGATATCTTCACTTTTTCTTGCGGTGCGTTTGTTGCTGCATCACCTTTATTCCCCGTGTTTCCATTTGTAGCAGTGCTGTTGCCATTTTCACCTGATGAACAAGCCGATAGCAGCATTCCAAAGCATAATAGCATTACAAGTCCAAGCTTCGCGGATAATTTTCTATTCATTTCGTTTGACGCCTCCCTTTTTTTGCAAGCGCTTCCTTGATGAACTCATTCTAGATTATATTGTTATACTTTTAAATACTCTATTTAGTATAAAAAAAGAGAAATAATCTTCTTTCAACTAATGCTTCATCTTAAAAAGCAGTCTATAACCCCATTTTCTAATGAAAACTTCTGCATTTTCATTCAACTTCTATCATTCCAGCGTTTTTAAAGCACAGGATATACTAACTTTAGTATATATTTAAATACTAATATACTCTATAATCCGTTTTGAAGCGCTTACAAAACAATAAGAGGAGATGGTTTCACATGTTTGTCCAAAGCAAGGTTAGAATAACCGCTTTATGGATTGGCTTGCTTCTTATAATCAGTATTCTGCTCCCTGGTTTTCAAGCTTTTGCAGCTCCTGGATTAGCTTGGCCCTCAAATACCGCAACCGTATTCACCCCTCAAAATGGCGGAGTATGGTATCCACGGCTGCTAAAGCTGAATAATAACGATATTTTAGCCTCTTTCGATACGAATGCAGGCGGGGGAAATACAAGAGTCATGCTTTCTCGCAGCACGGACGGCGGTCATACCTGGTCTCCTGCCATACAAGCTGCAGCTGATTCCAGCGGTAATGTAGGTAATGGCCAAATGCTTCAGTTGCCGAATGGCGAGATTTGGCTATCGTACCGCCTTGTTGTGCAATCGGGTTCGATTTATAACACTTACCTAAAAACCAAAAAAAGTACCGATGGCGGCAGCACCTGGTCAGATTTAACGAACGGCCAAATCGGATCTGCCACAGCAAACTCGTTCAAAGGATTATGGGAGCCGCATCTACAAATGCTTGGCAATACAATAGCTGTATATTATGCGGATGATAGTCCTGCCACTGTAGGCAATACAGGCCTTCAGAAGCTTATTATGAAAACATGGACCGGTAACGGCTGGAGCGGCGAAATAATTGTCAGCGACGGCGTTGCCGCAGGCTCTAGAGATGGAATGCCAGTTATTACCCAAATGGCTAATGGCCAATACATCCTAGTGTTCGAAGCGACCGACGTCGCAGGTCATCCTTTTGTTATAAAATATAAAATATCGTCGGATGGTTATAACTGGAACGTTCCTCGTCAAACCCTTTATGTCCCTTCCAAAGCCGGAAAAAAAGCTGGTGCGCCTTTTGTTGTTAAGCTTGGAGATGGCCGCTTGCTTGCTTCTTTTCAAACGGACAATGACAGTACGAATACCGGCGACGCATTCTCCTCCATGTACACGATGATTAGCGCAGACAATGGTGCAACTTGGCAATATCGGACTAATATTTTCCCAGTAAGCGACTCGACCAGCTCCAATTGGAATGCCTTGCTGCCCATAGATTCTACTCACGTCCTTGCAGCGACGAGTGCAGACTATCCAAGCAGCGGAGTGTATATTCGATTTGGTCATGCAGTTACACCATCGAACACAAATCTAGTAACAAATTGGAGCTTTGAAACGGCAAATGTAAGCGGCTGGACGACATTTGGCGATGATTTCCCCGCTCGAATTAAAGTACATGGCACAAACGATGGTGTCGGTGTACCCGCCGCCCAAGGCAATTATTTTATCGGACTAGCCGGAACGAGCGGACCTGCATCGGCTTATGTTGGCCAAACGATTAGCGGGCTTGATAATGGCAGCTATACGCTGCGTGCGTATATGCGGAGCAGCGGCGGGCAAAATTCTTGCATAATGGAAGTAAAAGATTTTGGCGGAACGTCGCTGCAAACCAATTGCCCCGTAACCACAGCTTGGACGCCGGTTACCCTCTCGAACATCGCAGTTGTAAACGGGCAGGCAACCATTGGCTTTTTCACATCAAACAGCCAAACGAGCCAATGGGTCGATATTGACCGGGTTGAGTTTACTCGCAACGATGTCTACAATGGTGTCGTTTCAGGCGGTGTATACAAGCTTATCAATACAAATAGCGGCAAAGCGCTTGAGGTGGGTGCTTGGGGAACAACGAATGGCTCCAATGTGCAAATTTGGACGGAGGGTGCGAATCAGGCAAATCAGCTCTGGCAGATTACGCATGTCGGGGGCGGAGCATACAAGCTCATTAACACAAACAGCGGCAAAGCGCTTGATGTCAGCGGGGCAGGAACAGCAAACGGCACCAATGTTCAAATCTGGGATTACGCGAACTCAGATAACCTGCATTGGAAGATCATCGACACAGGGAGCGGTTATTTCAAGCTTATCCACTCACTCAGCAATAGAGCGCTGGATGTCGCTGCTTCTGGCACAGCCAACGGATCAAACGTTCAAATCTGGGATGATCTCGGAAACGGCGCCCAAAGATGGAAGCTTGTTCGCGTTAGCTGATGAGGCAACCCCTGTTTGTTTTATTAGCATAAAAAAGAATTCAATACATGGGTTGGTTGGCCTAGAAGGTAAAAACCTTATCGGACATTTCATCAACGTATTAACACATCGTTTCTTTTGTGCTCTTTCCGGCAACAACTAGTCTAAAATAGGTCACCTTTCTATCCACGAAGCGTTTGGAATTGGAGTCCTATTTAATTGTGTAATATGAAGGATTGCATAAAAAGTAAGCCATGAAGTAAATACTCATCTCGCAAAAGCTGCCTAAACCATTCTAGAGAGGAGTATTTATTCATGGCTTCATTTCAGTTTACACTAAGTTTAGGTCACCAATGATGCATCCAGCTGTTTATCGAAGAGTCTCGGGACGCAGGCATCACAGTTAGTCTAATCTGAAATAACGTTGATGGGGTTTCACACGCAAGCATGGAATGCGCACCTTTGTAAAAACTGATCTAGAAAATAGCCTTATTTTCGCTCATCACCCACGATAATGCACGATAGGAGCCTATTCAGCAAAAATAAGACTAAAATATAGGCCTATTTTCATCAAACATGCCCTTCTCACCAAAATAGAGCTAGAAAATAGTCTTATTTTCGCTCATCAGCCTCGATAATGCTCAATAGGAGCCAATTCAGCAAAAATAAGACTAAAATATAGTCCTATTTTCATCAAACGTACCCTTCTCACCAAAATAGAGCTAGAAAATAGCCTTATTTCGCTCATCACCTTCGATCTAGCACGTTAGGAGCCTATTCAGCAAAAATAAGACTAAAATATGGTCCAATTTTTATCAAACGTACCCTTCTCACCAAAATAGAGCTAGAAAATAGCCTTATTTTCGCTCATCAGCCTCGATGATGCTCAATAGGAGTCAATCCAGCAAATATAAGGCTAAAATATAGTCCTATTTCATCAAACGTACCCTTCTCACCAAAATAGAGCTAGAAAATAGCCTTATTTTCGCTCATCACCTTCGATCTAGCACGTTAGGAGCCTATTCAGCAAAAATAAGACTAAAATATAGTCCTATTTTCATCAAACATGCCCTTCTCACCAAAATAGAGCTAGAAAATAGTCTTATTTTCGATCATCACCTTCGATCTAGCAGGTTAGGAGCCTATTCAGCAAAAATAAGACTAGAATATAGTCCTATTTTCATCAAACATGCCCTTCTCACCAAAATAGATCTAGAAAATAGGCTTATTTCAGCTCCTCTTAGTCAAGTAAAATCACTGCTTTAAATAAAGCAATGGCAGTCTCAAAAGCAGATAAACTGCTTTTGAGACTGCCTCTTTTTGGTAAACAAATATACTCCATACGGCGCTGGCTCACTACGAGATCTGCTCCAACACCTCCGCCCTATGCCATTACACTCGCTCTACATCGCGCGTCAAATTACTCCTCATAAATCATTTTTCTCGTCATACCGCCATCAATTGTGATGTGGGTTCCGGTTACAAAATCATTTTGAGGGTCTGTTAGATACAAACATGCCCGTGCAATATCCTCCGGTTTGCCTACCCGCTTAGACGGATGCTGCTCATGATCCTCTGGGCGCAGCTTGCTGTAATCACCCGTTTCGATCCAACCTGGACATATTGCGTTAACCGTAATATGATCTGGGCCGAGCGACACCGCCATCGCGTGGGTTAGCGAGAGAATCCCACCTTTGGATGCCGCATAGGCTTCTGAATTCGGTTCCGACATCATTGCTCTCGTAGAAGAAATGTTTACGATAGCTCCACCGCCGGTTGTCCGCATCAACTTGGCCGCCTCACGCGTACAGACAAACGTCCCGCGCAGGTTCGTATTCACAACGCTGTCCCATTCATCAATGGATAGGTCGTATGGCGACTTCCATATGCCAAACCCCGCATTGTTTATGACGATGTCTAATCTCCCGACAATCATTTCCAAATCACGCAGCATTTTAATAATGTCATCAGGTTTGCTCATATCGGCAGAAAGGGATAAAGAATCATAACCTGCCTCTTGCAGCAGCAAGCCGGTCTGCTCCAGTCCTTCTTCGTTTTTATCCACTAATACAGGCAGTGCTCCTTGTTCCGCATAAGCTAGTGCAAGCGCTCGTCCAATACCAGCTCCAGCGCCTGTTATGAGTACAACCTTATCTTCGTGTGCTGCTTTCATTTTGAATGCCTCCTTAGCGTGCCCTTTTACCTAAAGAGTTTAAAGCAATTCGAAGCAAAATGAAAATCCCATCCGCTCGCCCTCCATGAAGAGGACAAATACAGCAGTATCACGAAATAATAGGCAACGGAACGATGGCACAATTAATAATAAATTTGAAAAATGGAGCTGATCACCCTGAACACCAGAGCTATCTTTTTCGATTTATTTGAAACGTTGATAACTGAATTTACGGATGGCAAGCGCACCATCAATAGATCCACGGACGATGCTGCACTTCTCGGCATGAATCATGGCGATTTCAAGAAAGAATGGCGCAAACGCCAAGAAGCAAGAATGACCGGACAATATGTTAACTTCTTTGAAGTGATGAGAGACATTTTGGAGAAGCAGAATTTGCCTTACAACGAACAAGTGGTGGAGCAATTGTATCGAACAAGAATCGATGAAAAGCAGGCTCCATTTTCAACAATTCAGCCAGCTGTTCTTGCCATGCTGAAAGAGCTGCAAAGCAAGCACATAAAAATAGGGCTTATTAGCAATTGTACAGAAGAAGAAATTCGCCAGTGGCAAGCTAGCCAGCTTGCTCCCTACTTTGATGATGCCCTCTTCTCGTATGAAGTTGGCTTAGCCAAACCAGACATTCGTATATATCAATTAGCCTGTGAGAGGTTAGGCGTATTGCCCGAAAATGCAGTATTTGTAGGCGATGGAGGTTCTAATAAGCTGGATGGCGCATACAACGCTGGCTTAAAAGTTTTTCATGCTTTTTGGTTTAATACCTACATAACAAGCCCCTACACGAAGCTGCTCCATCCTTATCATTTAATAGCTCATTTGCCATAATAAAATAGAAGCAAAAAGATACTTTGACGATTCACAGCCGCTGCTCTGAGTTTATTATCATCTAATCGTATGGATAAATGGTTACTGTGGAAGTTGTGGACAAAACGTGTCAAATAATCTGAAAATTTAATTAATATTGTAAAAACAGCTTGAACACCCCTTGTCAATTTTCTCAAAAGCGAATATGATAAAAGCAATCAAAGGTTGTGAATCTTTTCACACTATATAGTATATTGTGAATTAATTCACGTTGTAAGGGCGGCTGCCCTAGCAGACTACCCTCTACACATCCCATAGGAGGCGTTTTTTATGACGATGAACATTGCTGTTATTGGCTGTACACATGCAGGAACGGCTGCAATTAAACAAATGGCTGCACTTTACCCGGAGGCCAACATTACCGTTTATGAACGGAATGACAATATCTCGTTTCTATCGTGCGGCATCGCACTGCATGTTGGCGGTGTAGTAAAAAATGCTGAGCAGTTATTTTATGCTTCGCCCGAGCAGCTTGCTGAGCTTGGCGTGAAGACGCATATGCGACATGATGTGCTTGCAGTAGATACGGATGCCAAACAAATTGAGGTCCGCAATCTTGTAACTGGCGACGAATTTACTGAAAGCTATGATAAGCTCGTCGTTACAACAGGCTCGTGGCCGATTATTCCGCAAATGGACGGCATCGCGCTTGAAAATATCGTTCTTTGCAAAAACTACAACCATTCGAAAGAAATCATCGAGAAAGCAAAAACAGCGAACCGCATTGCAGTTATCGGAGCTGGCTACATCGGTATTGAACTCGTAGAAGCATTTGAACAGCTTGGCAAACAAGTAACCTTAATCGACAATATGGAACGCATTTTATATAAATACTTGGATCGTGAATTTACAGATGTTACAGAGCAGGCGTTGATTGATAAAGGGATAACGATCGCAACTGGTCAGACGGTTACTTCGTTCAAGGGCAGCGAGGGACATGTAACGACAGTCATCACGACAGCTGGCGAATATGAAGCGGATCTCGTCGTACTATGCATCGGCTTCCGTCCTAACACTGAACTGCTGAAAGGCCAAGTAGATATGCTTCCTAACGGCGCGATTATTGTGGATGATTATATGAGAACGAGCAAATCGGATGTATTTGCTGCTGGCGACAGCTGTGCCATTCACTATAATCCAACAGGACAAAACGCCTATATTCCTTTAGCCACAAACGCTGTCCGCATGGGAACGCTCGTTGCCAAAAACCTGATGAAACCAACGGTCAGATATCTCGGAACACAAGGCACATCGGGCATTAAAATTTACGATTATAACATTGCATCGACTGGTTTAACGGAAACAGGCGCGCTTGCTGCGGGAATGAATGTGAAAAATGTCACAATCATTGATAGCTACCGTCTTGAATTTATGCCTACCTTTGAGCAAGTGACTTTAAAGGTCGTATATGAAGCGGATAGCGGCAGAATCGTTGGCGCACAGGTGTTATCGAAGGTTGATCTTACCCAGTCGATTAATACGTTGTCGGTTTGCATCCAGAACGGAATGACAATGGAGGAATTAAGCTACGTCGATTTCTTCTTCCAGCCGCATTACAACAAGCCATGGAACATGCTTAACCAAGCTGGTTTGCAAGCTGTATAATTTTATAAAAGCTGCAAGGATGGCACTCTGCCATCCTTGCAGCTTTTTTATTACAATAACAAAAGCCGCCCTTATACAGGCGGCTCTTGCCTATTCACTACAAATTATCAGCCGGCGGCTTCCCGAAATGAGGGGTTCCATCGGCGTTCCACGTAAATACCTTGGCGCGGGCGTGACGATTGGGATCAAATAACGGATCGCCTTCAATGTCCTTGTAGCTGCGAGCATGATAGATCAAAATATCCTGTTCCCCATCCTCAGACACGGTGAAGCTGTTGTGCCCTGGCCCATACTGACTATTTTCCGGACAGCTTGTAAACACTGGCGTCTGCGTCTTCACCCATGAGCGCGGATCGAGCAAGTCGCTCGTATCGTCAGCAGTCAATAAACCCATTGCATAGTTATGATTGGTGGCGCTGCCGGAGTAGGTCATAAATATTTTCCCGCCCCGCTTCAGGACAGCCGCTCCCTCATTTACCATGAAACCAATGACTTCCCAGTCGAGCTCCGGCTTCGTAATCAATACCTGCTTGCTCTTCAACGTCCAAGGATTGCTCATCGAAGCGATATACAAATTTGTATTGCCTTGAATGGCTGGGTCTTGCTGCGCCCATACTAAATATTGCTCGTCATTATGCAGGAAGCTTGTCGCATCAAGCGAGAAAGAATCCCAATCCGTAATGATCTGGCCCCTCTCCGTCCACTCGCCCTCAAGCGGGTTAGCCGAATCATTTTCAATAACATACATGCGATGCCTGAATGGCGCATCTGCCCTTGCGGCAGCGAAATATACATACCATTTTCCAGCGATAAAATGCAGCTCAGGTGCCCAAATATTGTGGCTCATTGGACCCGAATCGTGTTTTTTCCATACCACAACTTGCTCAGCGTCGGTAAGTCCTTCCAGCGTTTGTGCTCTTCGCAGCTCAATCCGATCATACTCCGGCACGGAGCCTGTGAAATAATAATACCCGTCTGTGTGCTTTACAACCCACGGATCTGCTCGTTGCTCGATTAACGGATTTCGCAGCTGCTTCTGCGACTGTTCAGATGCTTGTGTGCTCATGTTTCTCTCAGTCCTCCAGCTAATATTTCTATTTTTATAAAATAACTTCATCGATTCATTACTATAAATACGAAGGGTTCCAGCGGTCTAAATATAAATTGTCAACGTTTCTCTTTGCATATAAAATAGATAAGATATATCAGAATAACATTTTCATTAACGAATTCGACTTCATATTTTCAATCACCAGCTGTAAGGCAAATCCAATGTTAAAAAATTGAGCGGAGTGAACGTATGAAAATTGATATTTCAGATACTCATTTACCCATCTATGAAGCATTAGCCAGCGATGTAAGGCTTAAAATCATACAACTGCTTGCTCTGCAGGAGATGAACATCAAGGATCTCGCACAAGCGCTCGAGCTGAGCAGCCCCATTATGACGATGCATGTGAAGAAGCTCGAAAAAGCCGGCTTAATCAGCTCCGAGATGGTTTCCAGCAGCGGCGGGACCAAAAAAATGTGCAAACTTATCACGGATAGCATTGAGATAGATTTCCCGTCAACACGGCGCCCAGCGCTTCGCACTTATCATGAATCCATCATTTCCATCGGTCACTACACCGACTTTGAAGTGGAGCCTACCTGCGGCCTCGCTACGACTGCTAAAGTCATTGGCATGTTCGATGAGCCGCGTTTTTTTCTCGATCCTGATCGCATCAATGCCAGAATCCTTTGGTTTAGCAGCGGCTTTATTGAATACAAAACAGCCAATTTTTTATTGAAAAGCGAGAAGCCTACTGAGCTCGAAATATCGTTTGAAATTTCCTCCGAGGCTCCTTTTGCTAATGACAATTGGCCTTCGGATATTTCCTTTTACTTAAATGACACCAAAATCGGCCTATGGACGAGTCCTGGCGACTTCGGCGGTAAACGAGGAAAGTATACCCCCGATTGGTGGTGGGATGAAATTAATCAATATGGCCTGTTGAAGGTGCTGAAGATTACGCAAGCCGGAACCTTCATCGACGGTCAGCAAATTTCAGATGTTACCCTTGATGATGTCAACATATTAAGCAAGCAATGGAAATTTCGCATAGCTGTCGAGAAGGACGCCGAAAATGTCGGCGGCGTTACGTTATTCGGCTCTGGATTTGGAAATTACAATCAAGACATCGTCTTTAAGCTTTATTATGAAAGGAACGAATAAGAGCTAGCGGCGCGAGCTGCTAGCTCTTCATCCCCTTTTTACGGTAAATTTTCCAGCCTAAAGATCGTAATGGATTGTTGCCCAAGCTCAAGCTTAAATGTGTTAGACACCCCATCGACAGCCTGCTCCTTAGGCAGCACGGCCGCTGGCATCGCAAACGAATTCTCCACAACCATATCCGCTTGGAGTGACAGCTTCGTTCCTTGCGGAGCTATCGTTTTCCCCTTTACTTCGATAGACGCATTCACTGTATAGTCATTGGCATTTACGATATTTTTAGAATGATTTCATCTGTCTTCTCATCTCTGCCCGCTATGAAATAGAACGGCTCCTCACCTTGTTTACCGCCGCGTCCCGCCTCGTACGATTCGCCGCTGCGCATGCTAATTGAAGCTGGCAGTACCGAGCTCGCAACATGATGGCTGAACATTTGCTGCAAATTAACTGGAAAAACTCCTGCTAATATAGTGCCATCAGGGGCGTTATTCTCACTTAGAAGGAATTTCTCCCGTTAATTCCTATTATTTAAGCCAAAAGAGGCTTCCATAGTTAAATTAACGGGACAATTTCCTGTTGTTTCTCACTTATCCCGGCATTTCAGAAAATTAGCTGGAGATATTCCAGTTAGTTTCACTTGGATGCTGGATGTTAGATGGTGTATCCTACTATTCACCTGCGATACCGGAACGCTCGACGCTCTCGACGAAATAACGCTGCGTGAACATATACAAGATAAGCACCGGCAGGATCGTTAGCATAACCCCAGCCATAACTTGGTTTTGCAGCGTCGGCGCCATGCCGAGCGTACCTGAGGATACCGAGCTGGATGCCTGCTGAAGATCCAGATTCGCATTGCCGTTGAAGAAAGCCATATTTTGCGCCAGGTTGAAATACTCTGGAACGAGTAAATACATATTCGGCTCAAACAGGTCATTCCAGTGCCACACGACCGAGAAAAGGAAGACAACCAGCATGGCGGGTTTCGCGAGCGGAAACATAATCATCCAGTACGTCCGGAACGCACCCGCGCCATCGATTCTTGCCGCTTCCTCCAGCACATTCGGCAGCGTTCGGTAAAATTGAATAAAGATAAGGACGAACAAAGAGCCTTTCAGTCCGTGTCCAAGCAGCGCCGGCACAACGAACGGCAGATGCGTATTTACCCAGCCCAAGTCGAGGAAAAAGGTAAACAACGGTACAACGATCGTCTGCGGCGGCACAAGAAATGTAAATACAACCATCGCTAGAAACAACGCTTGACCGGGAAAACGGTAACGTGCGAAGCCGTATCCTACAATTGAACAGCTAACGACTTGAAGCATCGCGCTGCCAAATGAAATGATGGAGCTGTTCAGCAGTCCCGGCCAGAAGTTAATTTCCTCCATCGCGATCGAATAATTCGTTAGATTAAACTGCTTCGGAATCCACTGAATCGTAGCATCCGCCACATCCTCCGGCCGCATTAGCGATTTTGATACCATATAAAGCAGCGGATAAACGAAAACAAACGCCAAGCTGAGAATAACGACATAATAGAAAATCGTTCCGATTACGCCGCGTCCGCGCTTTATCCAAGTAATCTTCCAGACCTCTTCCGCTTTGCCTTGAAGGTCGGCATATTTTTCGGTCATGCTAGGTGAATTCATGCCATCTACCCCCTACCTTCGGTTGCTGACAAGCTTTTGCGGAAGATGAAGAATACGACCGCTAGCACAACCGAAATCACAATAAAGTAAATCCAGCCCATTGCCGAGCCATAAGCGTAATTATTCGTTTTGAACACATTGTTCATAATGTGATTCATAATTTGGTTATCTGTTTTGGTGAACGAGTTGACGACGCTGTAAAGCGTGTTGACGAACAGCATCGGCATAATCATCGGAAACGTAATCTTCCAGAAGCTTTCCCATTTTGTCGCGCCATCACATTTGGCTGCTTCATATAACGCCGGTGAGATCGTCTGCAAACCCGCGATAAAAATCAATATTTGCACGCCCGAATCCCACATGACGAGGGTTAAAGAATCTGCATATTGAAGCAGCGGGTCCAAGATGCTGTCGGGTATAAATGCGTTTAGCTTGCTGTAAAGATCGTATTGATAGAAGATCGGGAGCTGGGCAGCCCCTTGCTCCAGGAGCTCCCTTAAGATTGCGCCGGAAGCGATAATAACCGGCAGAAAGAATATGCCGCGGAACAATGTACGACCGCGAAACGGACGATTAAGCAGCAATGCGCTGAACATCGCAAATATCAGAATAAGCGGAACCTGCGTCAGCATCGTTGTCAGCGTAGCTTGCAGCAGCGGCACAAAATCGATGTCTGTCGTAAAGGCAGCCCGGTAATGGGTTAAGCCCGTGTAAGATGCCTTTAGCCCTGCCTTCGTAACCTCTAAATTGTTAAGCGAATAATAAAGTGATTTGCCAAGCGGAATGACCATGAACAGTAAGAAACCGACAACCCATATGGAAATGAACGAGTATCCCTCAAAGATGTGGCGGCCTCTCATCGAGAGTCCAAATTTTTTGCCCATGCTCATTTCCCTCCGTTTCGCATGAGATATCCTGCCGCAGGAATAGATAAGCCGTCAACCGTCGCTGAAGCACTGCCATAATTGACAATAACCTTTGTTCCATTCGCATACGTTGTTTGATATACGTTATTGCTCAGCTTCTCATGATCAGCAATCGACTGATTAGCGATCGCTTTATATATCAACTTAAGTTCGTTATATTGCTGAACGGCATCATCAATCCATGTCCTATATTCGGAGCTCCATAACCGATCCTCCAGCGTTCTTTGAAGCTTCGTTGTAGGCTCATAAGTCAGCTCTAGACTAGGCAGCGCACCATACTCTACCATCCGAAGCAGCTCGTTCTGGGCATCATTTCGCAAATTGATTGGATTAGCCGTATAAGGCACCAGCCCGCGTACCGCAATCTGATAGAAAGGAACCGTCTCGTCATTGTAAATAAAATGGCTGGAATCAAGCGGTGCTCCGCTAATGCCATCAATATGCCCAAGCATATAAGCAAATCCATAATCGACTGACGCTCCGCCGGTAGTCTCCCGAATAGCATCCGCAGCTTTCACCCAAGCTGATGCTGTCTCGCCGCGCGTTGTCAGCGACTTCGGATCGATATCGGAGTACAATGTATTTCCCCAAAAGCTAAGATGGACACCAGAGATGCCAAGCTTCGAATAATCCTTCAGCTCTTTGTTCAGATGTTTGCTGATGACACGCTCTGGCTTCATCCAATAATAGAGTCTGCTGTCGTCATTCCATCTGCTGCCAATATAATAGTCCGTACTTGGCGCTACTTCACGATCCATGCCGCGAATGGCGTCTTTTGACTTCTTCATGCCGTCGCTATCCGCGATTGCGCGAGCATAGTTTGCTTCCAAATAAAGCGAAACCCCTTTATTAGCGGCATAGGCGGCAAGATCCTTCAAATCCTTTGCTCCGCCCAGCTTTTTCTCCACTGGAAAGTGATCCGGCTGATCGCCATATAAACCATCATCAGACCATCCGGAAAACGTAAGCTCTAAATTCGCGATTCCTTTTTTCTGAAAAGCATCAATAATCTCACGCGCTTGATCGAATGTCGTCATCGAAATGAACGTATTGCCAAGCACCTCATCACGCAAAATACCGCCAAGCAGCTTCACCTTAAAGGGAATTGCCGTTTGCTCCAAAGGCTTAACTCCTTGCTCTTCTTTCAGAAATTTGCCATATGCCTGTGCCATTCCGACATAATCAGCTTCCTTGTCTTGAAGCAGTACGTAACGCAGCTGCCGATCGCCTTTGATCCAGTTGCCTTGGAAAAATGGGATTTCACCCGATGTCCCGATGAAAATAACATCGCTCCAGCGGTACACGAATTCCGCCGACGTCCGATAATAGGAGATCGCGCGGATGCCTGACGGCGTTCCATTAATCTTCGCATCGTATTGACCTTTCGTTACGATACCGAGCGAACCTACATCGTCGCGGTAATTGCCGAATACCGGCAGCGCAACCATTTCTTTTGGAGCAAGCTTTTGCCGCCACATTTGATCAATATCCGTATGTGATTGCGTAACATAAGCCGGGTCGGCGCCATAGATCATTTCGGAGTAGCCTGCAAAATACTGCGGATGCTTCGCGCTGTATTTCATAAGCGCGCCGGAGCCGTCCGGCAGGAAAATCGCTCCTTCCTCCGTATCCGCAGCAGCGTTCCAGAATGGCAGCGGCTCAATACTTACAAACTTTGCTTTGCCCGCCTCCTTAATGGATGCTTCCGGAATCGACAGCTCGAAGCCTTTCTCATTCAAGCGATAATCAATCGCAAACTCCAGCTTTTCCTTCACGAATTGGAAGGTTACTTTCGCACCGCCGTCGATTGTCTCAACCTTCAGCTTGTTTTCCTTTTCCTTTGCCAAATACGTTTGTACAGTATCCGAGCCCTCTGTATACTTCACATGAACGGCAGCATCCATAAACTTCTTATTATTAGGCATCGTCGTTCTAGGAAGCTGCGGCGTCCCCAGCCATTCTTTCTTCGTTCGCTTGTCAACGAGGCGAACATTGCCTGTTTTATCGTCGATGTACATCTTGTAGCTGTCATTCTCCGCAATCTGCTTTGTAGCCGATACAGGATACTGCTTCACTTCGCCTTGGTCAACAGGTTCCGTTGTCTCTGCAGCAGACTCTTCTACTGGAGCCTCCGAAGCAGCAGTTGAATCCGAAGCCGCTGCGGCATCTTCATCCGTGGTCGCCTCCGACGCAGTCGCAGTTGCACTCTTGCCCGCGTCTTCCTCTGCTTGAACACGGGTTTCGCCTTCCACGCTCCCGAAGTGAGGGAATATGCTGACAACGAGCAGCAATGCCACGATAATAAGCCATTTTCGTTGTTTCCTCATCTCGTCCACCTACCTTCGGAAGTTTATTTCTTTGAACATGTCGATTATAAAGTTAAGGAGTTGATTGATTAAGCCAAACATCAGAATGCCAATAAACCAAATAATTAATATGCCGACGATGCTCAGCAACGTAATCCAGATCATTTTGCCAAGCTCAAAATCATGAACGATTCTTACCTTAAGCAAGAGCAGCCACCCTACCCAGTAAAGAGTAAGATTGATTAAAAACGAATAAATAGAGCTTTCATCCAGCGCCAAAATATTGGTTAGCAGCGTGATCGGGATAATAAAGATCGCATAAGGAACCAGCGCAAATGCACTGCCGACAAACACTTCCTTAAATTTCCCTTCCCCTTCAAGAATCGCACTGACGCCCCAGTTCGATATCGTCCACGTTACCCATGGCACAACGATCCAGATCAGCTCATGCACAAACGAGATCTCATATGTTTCTCTCGTCTCGAACGCATACCCCGTAATTAGAATGGCAACCATTCTCGCGATATAAGCCAGTGCGACGATGAACAACGCTTGCCCCCATTTAATGCGGCCCGGCTCCTGAATATCGTGGTAAAAATCGATCGGGTGCACGAGCACCTGCCGCATCATTTTAAACGTTGCGATCATAAGGCACTCCTCCCTTCACCTGAACCACTTTAGCCGACTTGCGGTCTTTCAGCATCGCAGAAGCTCTGCGCCAAACAAAAGGGATGATGTAGCGCAAAAGCACGATAAGCACGATAATGGCTAAACATATCCATGCAAAATGCTCTCTAATATATTCCTTTCGATATTCCTTAAAAGCGACCGAGTAATCGTAACGCGATCTTGCCAGCTCAAAATACTCCATAGCTCCCTTATAGTTTTCCGCTTTATAGAGAGACTTGCCGATTGCAAGGTAGGCGAGATCAAAGTTTGCATTCAAATGCAAAACCTCGTTCCACATTCCCTCCGACTCTTTGTATCGTCCATCAACGAATAACCGCGATGCGTCATGCACCAGATCTGCAAACGGCGTCGTACGGAACAAATCGATGCGATTGCGTCCTTTATCGACCACATACACCGTGCCGTCTGCTGACTGATCAAGGCTTGATGGCGTTATAAACAAGCCGTTCTGATCGCCGAGCCCTCCGAACACGAACAAGAAATTCCCGAGCTTATCGTACTGATAAACTTTGCTGGACTGAAGGTCAAGTGCAGTGATAACACCGTCCTTATCTACAGCTAGATCAAGAAACGACGACACTTCGAAAGGTCCAGCATCAAAACGTCCACCGTATCTCTTAGGAACAATATTGAGCGTATCCACACCAACAGGCGATAAACGCTTTAATTGGTTCATTTCTGTTCCAAGTGTGGACGTGTAGACGAAACCTTCCTCATCCTGCACCGCATTGGAGAACTCGAGCGGCTTAACAACCGACAATTTTGCCTTCTGCTCCTCCGTTGCAACGAGCTTAACGAACAATCTGCTCCAGCTGAAGCCTACATGATTCGCACCATAAAACCCTTTAAATTGCCCGTTCGGATCAATTTGAATGAGGCCCTGTGTGTTTCCATCACTTACGACAAACATGTAATTCCGCTTATCCACGAGCAGCTTTGATGGAGAATACGAGAAAGTTGCTCCGAGCAGCGGACTTTCAGGCTTGCCGAACTGCTTCTGGAATTTCCCGTTTTTATCAAAAATAGCGATTCGTTGGTTTTTCGTATCAGCTACATAGATGGTTCCATCCTGCTTCACGTAAACGCCTTTTGGCTCGTTCAGCTTGCCGTCGCCTTCTTCGTCGCCGATAATGTTCAGCACCTCATGCTTCCCATCCAAATGGACGACCCGGCTATTTCCTGTATCCACGATATAGATCGTTCCATCGTCAGCAAGGAAAATATCCTCGGGTGAGCTAAATGGTCCAGATGATAGGTTATAACCGTCAATTGAGCTCTCATACATGTACCCGTTGATCGAGTGAACATCTTGGCCCAGCTTATTTCTCGTATACCCTTCATATGGAGAGGCCGCGAACGTTTGAACAGGTAGAGCTGTAACTAGCATCAGTAAAGCGATAGCTGTACTGACAACGAATCGGAATATCGTAACCTGCTTCATCCCGGTTGTCCTCCTACTCTTTCAGACCTGAATGCGCCATCGTTTGCAGCACTAAGCGCTGCGTTACGATAAAGACGATTATCGTCGGCACAATCATCAATAAACTTGCCGCGGCAAGCGTGCCGACACGCGCAACGACGCCGTATCCACCGCTTAACGTCTGGATTGC
This sequence comes from Pristimantibacillus sp. Z349TD_6, assembly GCF_056173205.1. Taxonomy (NCBI): domain Bacteria; kingdom Bacillati; phylum Bacillota; class Bacilli; order Caryophanales; family Paenibacillaceae; genus Pristimantibacillus (SeqCode); species Pristimantibacillus sp. Z349TD_6. The sequence continues at coordinate 6,620,165 of NZ_CM149662.1, forward strand.
CAGCGGCAGCGACTTCATATCCTGATCGGTCGTATAAACCATCGCTGGGTATGGATCATTCCAGGCTGATATGAAGCTGAATAATGCAAAGGTCGCGATGGCTGGCTTCAGCATCGGCATGACGACAACCCAGAACACCTTCCACTCGGATGCACCGTCCATGCGTGCTGCCTCCAGCAGGGCATCCGGAATTTGGCGCAAAAACTGCGTCATCAGAAACATCCCTATCGGAGCCGCCAAATATGGCAAAATCATCGCCCAATACGTATTGATCAAACCGATTTTGCTAATGAGCAAATATTGCGGAATTTGCACGACCATCGGCGAGAACATAATTGCAAGCACGACCATGTTGAATATAGCGCTGCGAAACGGCATATTGTGCTTCGCCAGCGGATAGGCTGCCATGGCCGATACGAGAATGCCAAAGCCAACAATACAGGAGCTGATCAGCAAGCTGTTAAAAATAAACCTGGAGAACGGAACGCTTGTCGTTCCCGTTATGAGCAATAGATCGCGAAAATTGACTAATGTCGGATTGTTCACGAAAAATCGCGGCGGAAACAGGAACAGCTCGCTTGTTGGTTTAAAGGCTGTAGATACCATATAAACCAGAGGGGCAAGCATCAAGAGACCGAACAACGTTAGAAATAGATAAAGGAAAAACCCTCCCCAATCCTTCCTGCCTTTCACTGCGCCAGTCATATCGGTTCAGTCCTTTCCTAGCCATTTGAATATGAGACGGTTTAGTCCGATCATCATGACGAACAGCACAACCGCGATCGCCGCAGCGTAACCCATCTCAAACTTGATAAAGGCATAATCGAATAAATGTGTCAAAATCGTATGGCCTGCATAAAGCGGACTCGGCAATCCAACGAGCTGCACGCTCACATCAAACACGGTCAACGAGCTAACAACCTGAAGCACTGCGCCGAACAGCAATTGCGGCTTTACGGATGGAACCGTAATATAAATGAGCTGCTGCCATCTATACTTAATTCCGTCGATTTCCCCGGCCTCGTAAAGATCCTTCGGTACGTTCTGAAGTCCGGCTAGGAAAGCCAAGAACCCTACCCCCATCGACATCCATAGCGAGACAATGATGATAACAGGTACAATCGAATTAATATTTTGCAAAAATAAATAAGGCTCGTCGATAATGCCCAGCTTCGATGCAAAATAGTTAAGCAAGCCTTTGCGGTCGCCCGCAAACAGGTAGAGCCATACGACCGACATCGCCGTAGCGCTCGTAATGGACGGCGTGTAATAACAAAGCGTATAGAAGAAGCGGTATTTTTGCGGAATTTGGCTGATGAGCCAAGCCAGCAAGAACGCCATCACATAGCCGACCGGCCCTGTAATGAACGCGAATTTCAACGTAATGCCAATCGCCTTAAGGAAAATATCATCGTCGACAAACAACAGCTTGTAATTGGAGAGACCAATAAACTTTGGCGCCTCCAGAATGTTGTAATAGGTAAAGCTGAGTACAACCGAAGTGACGACCGGTACGATCGTAAACAAGGTGAACAGGATAAGAAATGGAGCGAGAAACAGGTAGGAAACCCTGTTTCTCTTCATTTCATGCCACAGCAAAGACAATTTGCTCGGTTTGCGGAGGCGCTCCGCTGCCGGAGTGACCACGGTTGCCGCTGAATCTGGGTTCATTTTCACGGGCTGTCGCCTCCTTTGGAAGTTGCTTGGCTGGAAGATGCAGGCGCATCATTTAAACCAAATTCCTCGCGCTTCTTGCGCAATTCCTTATCGATTTCCTTAACGCCTTCCTCCACCGCTTCACGCGGTATTTTGCCATTCAATACGATTTGGTTCCAAATATTCGCGATATGTCTGGTCGTGTAGTAACCGCCAATGACAACCTCGCGCTCCTTGAACCATTCCCACTGCTCGAGAATCGCGTTAATATCAGAGGATTGCCACGGCATCCGCTTCAGCGCCTCGATATTAGCGGTGTTCCATCTTGCTTCTACGCCAAGCAGCGCTTCAAGCTCGGATCCGAATCTTTCCTGCGTATCTGCACTCGTCCACCATTTCAGAAATTCCCATGATTGTTCTTTCATGTCGGTATCTTTGAAAATCATGCCCGTTTGCGCGAGGCCGCCGGTTGAACGGTTTATTTGTCCATCCTCTTGCGGAGTGCCCGGCATCGGCTTCATACCCCACCAGCCTGTAAGCTCCGGCGCTGCAGTGGATAGCAGCACATAAGTGGAATAGTCCGCTACCCCGATTGGCATTTCGCCGGAACGGAAACGGTTATAGAAATCGGCTTGCTTCGAAATTTTAAAGTTCGTGAACAATCCAGTCCAAAGCTTAAATGCCTTCATCGCCTCTGGCGAATCAAGGTTCGAATATTTACCGTCTTCACGGTAAAACTCGCTGTTTTGCTGGAACAGGAACGGCGCAAATTCATTAATTGCAAGCGCCGGATTATTCGGAGCATGCGGGTAGAAAAAGTCCATTCCGTTTTGCTGCAAGATCGGAATAAGATCCATAACCTCCTGCCAAGTGTCTGGAATTTCAGACTCGGAAATGCCCAGCTGCTGCAAAATATCTTTGCGATAGAACAGCATGTTGAAATTTTGATTTTCTGGCAAAGCGTAGCTGCCGTTATTATATTTATAAGGAATAAGTGCACCTGGTCTGAAGCGAGCGGCTACTTCATCGTAATCGTCGTATTCCTCCAAGTTGACCAAACCATTGCGCACAGCATAATCAATTGGAATCTCACCCTCTACACCAAGCGCAACATCTGGCGCTAGACCCGCCGTACTCGCTAGCAAGAGCACTTGCATCTGCTGAGCCGGAATCACGTTGACATTTACTTTGATGCCTGTTTCTGTGGTGAAATCCTCATCAATCATTTGCTTAATAATGTCGACCCAGTCGCGCCCTCTCGCTACCCAAACGTCCAGCACCTTCTCGTCTTCATACACGTTGCCGATACCTCCGTAGTTTTTCGTGAACGAGCTCGTAAAGTCGTAAATCATCGTACCCGTTCTAGCCAACCAGCCTGCATCAGGCTTCGGCCATGCCGTATCTGGCGATTTAATGATGAGATAATCAAGCAGCAAGCTCTGCTTGCTCAGACCATTCACCCATGTCCCAAGCGATGCCTGCAAATCATTGAATTGCAGCATACGCCCTGGAATGGAGGTTGTATCGTTAGACATGCTGAGTAGCACGTCGCGCGCTTCGTAAAGCGGACTTACTTCAGAGCTGCCCTTGTCAACGCCCAGCTCATAAAGACCTTTGATCGTATCGTCGAAGCTCTTGGCCATAAGCTGCAGGCGTTGTACGAGGTTCGCGATATTTTGCTCCAAGCGCCAGTCGCCATTCGGATCGGGGTTCGTACCCGTAACTTGAATAACCTCACGGCCGAGCAGAGACATTTTGCGTGTCGTATCTGTAACCGTCTCGAGCATACGCCCAAGCGCACCAACCTGAACTTCCATTCGAATCGTATGCTTGCCCTTTTCTAGATAATAGAGATAGGGCTCATTGCTCTCGCTGTCGCCGCCGAACTTAGCAACTTGGAACTCCGCCTTATAAGGAAAAGAAATTTCATTCATTTCTTTAAATGGCAGCTTGCCATCAATCGTTACTGTCCGCTGTGTTGGCATTCCGTTAAGAAACCACTGCCCATAACGTGCTCCGATTTCATACAGACCACTTTCAGGCACCTCAATTTCCCATTCCGCCCACTGTCCGCCCGTTCGCCAGCTAGCGCCGCCGAACGTGTTAAGTACAATAGAATCTTTTTTGAATGGCTCTGTTAACGGCTCGCGATCCTCGATACGCTTCAGCGTCGGATCGGATTTTAAGGTCGACAGCTCGGCCTGTGCCTTAATGAGCTGCCCTGCCGTTTTCTTGTAGCCCTTCTGTTCATATGTGCTGGCAACCTCGGCGTAAGTCGGTACCTTGACCGGCGAGTAAATGTCAATTTTCCCAATTGCCGCAGGCTCCCTAACCGCTTGAAGGCGCAGCGTATGCTTGCCCTTAGTCAGATAGAAACGAAACGGCTCGTACGTTTTGCCTTCTGCATCACGGAATTCCCGGTATTGCCAACCGAATGTCTCTTCCCTGCGCGGATTGAATTCATTATTCTGATTGTCAAACCATGTTTTTCCGGCTTCCTTCCACATCCTTTGGAATTCCAGCTTCTTCGCTTGGAAAAACGGATATTTTCCGTCAATTTGCAAGCTGCGAACGATGGATGAGCGCTTGCCCTCCATCGCGTAATAGCTCATTCCCATTTGATAATAGCCATCCTGCGGCACTTCAAAGGAATAATCCGCCCAGCTGTCCTCATCCATAAGGGCTAAGGCTTGACCTGACTGATCACCTAAGCCCGAAACGATTTGTGTTCCTGACTCGCTGATTCCCTCATAATCTGTAGAAGACAGCGTGATGCTGAAATCCGTCGTATCCGACGCTCCTTGTTCACTCCAGCTGTCTGCATATTTATTAAAAGACGGCTCCAGCTTGCTGCTGGCGTCTTCACCTTCCAAAATTGACGATTGATCGATTCCAGCATCCAGCGCAATTCCAGCCATCGCATCATCGTTGTAGCCCCTTGAATTATTCCACCATAAAAAGAAGCAGACTAATGCGGCAATGACAATCAATGTTACCTTATACTTGCTTAGTGAGCGGATCACCAAGGAGCACCCCCTTGCCATACTAGCGTAAACGGCTTGCGCCATTTAAAGCAGGCGCAGCTATCGTTTCGCGATAAATGTTAAAACGTATCGTTGTGTTATCATGCCGAATCATCCTTCAATGAAGGATGATTCGGTTTTCTGATAAAGGAAACAAAATTATTGGGCGAGCTCTTTAATCAGTTTTTCCTTTTCAGCCTTCAGCTTGTTCTCAATGTTTTCTTGCGTTTGCTGAATGGCTGTTTTTGAATCAACGTTTTTATCAAGTGCGGCTAATACACCTTCAACCCATAAAGGCCATGCTAAACCGTCAAGACGAGTAAAACGTCTAATAGGAATGAGGCTTGCAAGCTCATTGTAGAACTTGTAATCCTCTTGGTCGCCGAGGTAAGGATTTGTATGTGACAGGTACCATTCTTGGCTTGTAATATGCTTGTAATCCGGTTGAACCGATTGTTCAATCCATAGTTTCCACGCTGCTTCGGACGTTGTAATAAATTCTACGAATGCCCATGCTGCATCTTTATTGCTGCTTTGTGAAGGAATGACGAATGTCGATCCGCCCATACCTACGTTAAGCCCAAAAGGCATTGTTGTAGCTTTCCATTTGCCTTTTTGATCCGGGAAGTTGATTTCTAGATCACGTGCGCCGTAAGTTCCCGCTACGTACATTGGGGACTCGCCTTTTTTCACGCGCTGCTTGCCTTTGTCACTGTAGATGCCGTCATGCGGAGCAATTTTCAATTGGTTAACTTGTTTTGAAATATCGAGGAATTTTACGAACTCATCCGTGTTGCGAACCCAGTTCATTTCGCTGTCGTAGTATCCAAGTGAATCGCCTAACCAGTGAACGGGTGAATCACGCCATTCCATGGAATACTTTCCGTTTGCTTTCAACGTTTGAGCTAGTGTGAAGAAGTTATCTGGATCTTGAATGTATTCGCCAAGCTCGGCTGGATCAGATGGCAAGCCCAGCTCTTCAAAGATGTCTGCACGATAGTAAGTTACAGCAGGTGTAACATCCCACGGCATACCTAACAATTTGCTGCCGTCAATAGACGACCAGCGGTTCCAGTTATACTCCGATACAAGGCTTTGATATTTGCCCGCATCATATTGCGGTTGAAGCAAATCCTCCAGCACATTTCCTGTGCTATAGCGTGTAAACTGGCCTTGCTCAACAAGTGCAACATCCGGTGCTCCTTTGCCAGCTGCCAAAGTCGTTTGCAGCTTATCGTGCAAATCTCCGAACGGTACAAAAATCGTTTTCAGCTTAATATTCGGATAAACTTCATTAAACGCCTTTTGAAGCGCAGCATCCTTCTCTTTGTTGTCAAGGAACGTCCAGAACGTTACTTCACCTGCAATCGACGAATCAATGGAGGACTTGGCAGCCCCGCCATCAGGCTCAGAATTATTAGCGGCCGGCTCATTTGTAGACGCTTCCTTATTGCCTTCCGTATTCGCAGGCGTATTCTCTTTACCATTATTAACCGAGTTTTTACCTGCACCGCTGGAGCATGCCGTTACGAGCATAATAAGAGCCAACATAAAAATGAAAGTGCTTGTTAACTTTTTCATTTAAAAAAGCCTCCTCCGTAATTTTGAATAAAGCGTTTACATTTTATCCCTTAAACGATATAGTCATTAATGCCTTGTTTGATTATCGTTCATAGATGAGCAAACAGTGTTTAACACATTTGTTAATCAGAAGCATTTTTTGCAGGCATCAAAAACAATTTCTATTTTTTGTTTCTCTTGCTGCTATGACTCCCTCTAGTTATCAGCATTGTGAAGCTTAAATGACTCCAGCTTACTTTCACTGCTCAGCTTCTGTTTTGAATCAAACATAAGCAGCTCTTGACTTAACAGCCCAGTTTGCTTATATTCTAGTTAATTTATTAACCGTATAGCGCGAACCTATATTATTGCATTAAAACATACGTAAACTTATTTAGCTCAAGCTTCACCTCCATGAGAAATAACTATTATGTTAATCGATTAATAATTATGTTACATGATTTAGTTTAACACGTATTTTTACGTTTTCAAGTACTAAAATTCGATTGAAGCAAAATTTTCGTTCAACTTTTTTCAATGCAGAATCACATTTTTATTAACAATCTGCTTATTACCCGCTGGACTGCCTCGTTTTTCATGTTTAAGCACAAAAAAATCACCCATTTCTGAGTGATTAGCATTTATATAAATATTTAATGTTGATCATTTCTTTACTCTGCCTCAATCGTAAACGGAACAATAAATGTTTTTCCTCCACGCTGAAATTGTCCCCAAATTTTATATAACCCCGGTTCAGGGAAACGAGTGGAGAATTCAGCGGTCGGTCCACTTCGGTTGTCATTCTTCGGATGGACATGCAGGTAACGGCTCATGTCTTCGCTCAAAATAACAACATGTCCGATAGCCCCTAAATAAGGCTGTAAATCAGTAATCGGTTCTTTCGTTTTTTCATCGCTTAACGTGAATATCAAATCTGTCTCTTGATCGGCTTTGAATGAGGAAGCCTTCAAGGAGACAGCAATACCATCAACGATTTTTGTTAAGTTTTTATCCTTCTTCAGCGGCTCCTGAGCTTGCTTTTCTCCTGACACCTGTAGATGGGACGTAACCGTCATCTGCGGAGAACCTGTTGGAATAAAATCTGCGTACAGCTTATAGTTTCCACTCTTGTTGAAGGATGCAGCTACCTCGAACTTACCTTTTCCTTTATACTCCGGATGAATATGCATGAACTCCTTCAAATCCTCGCTTACGAGAATGAGATGCATGAGCTTCTCATGATTGACATCATATTTTTCAATCGCCTTTCCCGCTTGATCATAAAGAAACAGCTCGATATTTGTTTCTTTCCCAGGACCAGGGCGCACTGGATAATAACGCCATTCCAGCTTAATATCGGCTGCTGACATTTGTTTTAAGTCGTTGTGGCCGCTATGATTTTCCGAAGTCTCATGTTCTATCTCATCACCCTCTGTTTTAGCAGTGTGACCACGATGTTCATCTGCGACAGCAGCATTGCTCACAGCATGCTGGGAATGCTCATTCCCTGCCGGGCTTCCGCAGCCCGCCGCAAGCAAGCCAAGAATTATGAATCCCGCAGCTACTGTCCGCTTCCGATACTTTTTTGTATGCAAAGCCGATTTATTCATAACCATTCACCTCATGCTTTAAAATCTAATCTCATCCATTATTGCCCATCGTCCTCAGCCTCAATCCTGCTAACGGACGATAGTAAGCGTTATCCCAGTGCTTAGAATAATGTAATAAATAGTACCAAGTCATAGTACCTTGTTATATGATTATAGTAGATATTACCATCCGCTTAAGGAGAGGATCAGATGGATGATTTTAATGAGTATTTATCTACAACTAGAGAGAAATTTTTAAATGAAATATCATTCCTAGATGACGATGAATTCAATCGTACATTTGAAACTTCAATGTGGAGTATAGCTCAGGTTTGCCATCATTTATTGAAAACGGAAAATTTGTTTAGAAAGGCCATTTTATTCGGGCTTAAGCAAAAGATTTTATCCAAAACCGAACGACAGCCTATTGAGATTGTGTTGGATAAGTCGGTGAAGTATCAAGCTCCCCAAATTTCAGAACCTGATTCAGGACCATTCCAAGTATCACAGATCATTCAATTATTAAGCGAATCAAGAATTAAATTAATGGATGTTCTTGTTAAGATTGAGGATAAATCTATTGTGGAGGAAATAGCAGTGAATCACCCGAGGTTTGGCAGCTTGCCATTAGATCAATGGATCGAACTGCTATATTTGCATGAGCAGCGGCACACCGAGCAAATTAAAGATTTAAAAGCACTTCGTTAATATAAACGTTATATTTATTGCTTGCATAGTAAACGAAATCAGAACCAAAAAAAGAGGGGCTGTATTCAGCCCCTACCTGCTTTATTTTATACGATGTCGTAGCCTTGATCCTCGATCGCAGCTTTTACCGCCTCTATCGTAACCTTCGATTCGTCGAAATCGACTGTTACTTTCTTGTTTGCCAAATCCACCTTGCCTACCGCTCCTGCATTTGCAACGGCCTTCTCAACCGAACTGACACAGTGACCGCATGTCATACCCTCTACCTTCAATACTGCGTTTGCCATCCTTAAAATCCCCTCTCCGTCTATTATTTCATTAGTTTGTTAACGGTTATTAGCAATTCATCGATAACTTCACTCTCGCCAGCTTGAATACGTTCAATTACGCAGCTTCGCATATGTCCTTCAAGCAGCAGCTTGCCGACACTGTTCAGAGCGGATTGTGCTGCCGCAATCTGATTAAGCACGTCATCGCAATACGTATCCTTCTCTATCATCGCCTTAATGCCTCTAATTTGTCCTTCAATACGGTTCAAGCGCTTTGTTAAATTGTCCTTCATTTGTGAGGAGTGATGACTCTTCCGCGGACCATTTGGGTCGCAGCAGTCATCTGGCGGATGGGAATGCTCATGACTCCCATCGATTATTACTTCATTGTCCATTTCGCATACCTCCATGGGGTATTACTTAATAAATTCATCATATCATACCCCTTAGGGGTATGTAAATACTCTTTTCAATAATGTAAATTTATCCCTTATATGACACTTTTATTCTTTTCTCTATTATGCTACGATCATCCTCGTGTTCATCCTAAACCATATCGAATCGGAGGAATATCAGTTAATGGATTATTATGCACATGTCAAATGGTTTACAGACATCATCGCGGAGAAACAACCGCTTGCCGCCATTCTTTCTCCTTTTTTCATGAAGCTGGCAATGATCATCACCGCTCTGCTCGCCGTGCTAACCAAATTCCTTCCTGAGTTTTCGAGCTCCAATTTGTCTACAAAAGTGGACCGTCAGCTCGTTAAGCTCCGGCGATATTCCTTACCTATCCTAAAGTACGGCACAGCTGCTGCTCTTCTCATGCAAGCAGCTTCCGGAACACGCTTCGCACTGGAATTTAAGCTTACAGACGGCTGGCAAACGATCCTCATGTGGGCTGCAATCATATTACTGCTTATTCCGCGGCATTATGCAACAAAAATTGGTGCGCTTGTGCTGCTCGTTCTGTTCATTGAAACAGGCATTGAAGCAGGAATATTTCATATGCTTGATTATGGTTTTTATTTGGCCATTATCGGCGCATTGCTGCTCGAGCGGACCAAACAATCCGAATGGGGATTCCCCCTTCTCTATTTGGGAACAGGCTTATCGCTTTGCTGGGTCGCCGTAGAGAAATGGATTTACCCGACAATGGCAGAGGACATTATTATGAAACATCACGTACCCACGTTTGGTTTTGATACCTCACTCTTTATCGTCATGGCTGGTTTTATTGAATTTGTGGTCGGTTATTTACTCGTAATCGGTATTTTAAACCGAATGTTGTCTGTGGCGCTAACCTTCATTTTCATCTCCGCAACGATGCTATTTGGCATGAAAGAGCTGATCGGTCATTTTATGATACACATCGTACTTCTTTTGTTTATTATCGAAGGCGCTTGCATCTATAAGAAACCGCTCTCAGTATATCGCACGACCTTCACGCAAATGGTGTTTGTACCGCTTAATTTTGTTTTCGTGCTGGCTACCTACCTCCTCCTTTATTACCGCTTCGCTTAACTCTTATTGAAATCATTCCGAAGCCCGCTTTTTTTTCGTGTTTGACACAGCCATAATATTACTTCTATATAGTTAGTAATAGACTCTATTGTGCAGAAAGGATGAATCGTTATTAAAACTATTATTAATTTCGCCCATCGCGGAGCAAGCGGCTATTGTCCCGAAAACACGCTCGCTGCATTCAAGAAAGCCATTGAGCTAGGTGCTACTGGCATCGAAATTGATGTTCAACTAACAAAGGACGACCAAATCGTTATCATTCATGATGAATCACTAATGCGGACAACCGGCTTGAACAAGCTTGTGAAGGATACAACATACGAGGAGCTTACGTCACTCGATGCTGGCAGCTGGTTTGCCCCCGCCTTCCAAGCCGAACGAGTTCCACTTTTAGAGCAGCTTCTTGAGCTCCTCCGTCATACGGATATCATTTTAAATATCGAACTTAAAAACGGTATCATCCAGTATCCAGGTTTGGAGCAAAAGGTAATTGACATGGTTCGAGCCTACGAAATGGCTGATCGCATCATCCTATCCAGCTTCAATCATTATTCGCTCTTTCTCTGCAAGCAGCTGGCGCCTGAAATTCGTACTGGTGTTCTGTATATGGAAGGGCTTTATCGTCCTTGGGAATATGCGGCGACGCTTCAGGCTGATGCACTGCATCCTTTCAAATACGCTGTAACGCCAGAATGGACAGCTTCCGCCGCTGAGCATGGCATTGCCTACCATCCCTTTACGGTTAATGATGCGGAAGAGATGGAGCGACTCATAGACGCAGGTGTAAACGGCATCATTACGGATTATCCTGATCGATTGGCTGAGGTGCTGATAAGGAGAGGGGCATAAGCGGTATGAAAAAAACATGGCTGCTCGGGTTCGGTTTTTTTAGCATCAGCATTACATGGGCGCTTTACAACGCATTCGTCCCCTTTTTTCTCGATAAGTTTTTGACGAGTACGGCGCTGATTGGATTTATGATGACGATCGATAACTACTTTGCTCTTTTTTTGCAGCCATGGATTGGAAGCCGCAGTGATCGCACAAACACACGCCTTGGCAGAAGAATGCCCTATTTGCTCATCGGCATGCCGCTTGCAGCCTTGTTCGGTGCGCTCATCCCGTGGCACACAAGCTTGCTCACGCTCGTATTGTTTATGGTGCTTATGAATCTGTCGATGAGTTTGTACCGTTCCCCGACCGTCGCGCTTATGCCCGACATCACTCATGACAGCAAGCGTACAAAAGCAAACGGCATTATTAACTTCATGGGCGGCATCGGCTCCATTATCGCTTTCGCAGGAGGCTCGTTTCTATATGAGAAGCATCACTCACTCCCTTTTCTAGTTGCATCCATTTTAACGCTTATTTGTTTAGTCATTCTCTTGAATAACATAAAAGAAAAACGTGATGCACTCTCTTATTCGCCTGCTGAGGAGAAAACAAAAATATCGTTCAAAGAACAATGGAACCGTCCTACGATGTTTTTGCTTGGCGCAATTTTCTTCTGGTTTCTTTCCTATCAAGGGGTTGAAGCCTTCTTTACTCTGTACGGCACAAAGCATTTACAGCTGACCGAAGGCCAATCATCATTTTCGCTTGCCTTCTTCTCACTCGCTTTTGTAGCTGCCGCCATTCCAAGCGGACTGCTTGGCAACCGCTTCGGCAAAAAGCTTATTATCACGCTAGGAGTTATTGGCCTCATCGTTATTTTTGCAGCAATCTCCTTCGCGGACGCGCTGCTCCCGCTTCGTACCTTGCTTATTGTCGGAGGCATCTGCTGGGCGATGATCAACATCAATTCCTATCCGTTTATCGTTTCACTCGGCAAAGAGCAAAGCATCGGTACACGGACAGGCATCTATTACTTAATCTCTTCACTTGCTGCTATCGCTTCACCGCCGCTCATGGGCGGCTTGATTGATCTGCTTGGATATTCCGTGCTGTTCTATTTCTCATCAGGAGGCATGGTTATTGCGCTCTTGTTTCTGCTATGTGTAAAAGACAAGGGTCTCGCTAGGAGTGTGAGTGATCCATCTATTTCGACAAGCTTATAATATAAAAAAAATCCGGCTGCGCGTCTTCTGACGTCGCAGCCGGATTTTATTGTTATGCCTTAGTGGATGCTGCCTTTGCTGAATCCGCCGCCCATGACGTCGGATACATGCTCGATAGCAATAAAGGCATTCTCATCGATGGATTGCACGATAGCTTTGAGCTTCGCAAGCTCAAGTCGGGATACGACGCAATAGATCATTTGCGTTTCATCCTTCGAATAGCCGCCGCGCGCTTGGATCAATGTCGTTGTACGACCTAAACGGTCAATAATCGCTTGCGATACCTCATCATATTCAGAAGAAATAATCGTTACCGATTTCGACTCATCGAGACCTTCCACAACGATATCAATTAATTTAATCGCTATATAATATGTAAACATCGAGTACATGGCTGAATCCCATTCAAACACAAATCCCGCAATTACAAAAATGATAACGTTAAATATCATGATAATTTGTCCGACTGGCATACGCATTTTCTTCGAAATCAGGATCGATACAATTTCTACGCCATCCAGCGAGCCGCCAAAACGTATTGCAAGACCAACTCCTGCACCGAGAATAAGACCACCGAACAAAACAGCAAGCAGCTTTTCTTCTGTAAATGCTTCAACGTGATGGAGCAATGATGTCGTGATCGACATGACGATAATGCCATAAAGGGTTGAGATCGCAAACGTTTTCCCAATTTGTTTGTATCCAAGAATTAGGAACGGTACGTTTACTACGAACAAGAACACGCCGAGTGGAAGCGATGTGAGGTGCGCCAACATAATCGATATACCGGCAATGCCACCATCGATTACATTATTCGGAACAAGAAACAATTCGAGTGCGACGCCCATTAAAATCGAACCAATCGAGATAAAAATAAACCGCTTAAAAATTTCTAAAGAAGATAACCCCTTATGCGTTTTTGCCAACTGCCCATCCTCCGTTTTCCCGATTTCATCCTATAACTTTAGCATAAAAAAGCATTTTTTTCAAAAACGCATGTACCTCGTTTAGAACATATGCTGTACTATCCTGTCCTTATTCCGTCGCAATAACCGTGCAAAACATCTATTTTCAGCTAGTGTTTACAAAAATATTATAAACTTTCCAACACAAGAAGAACTGCCTCAGCCAGCATGCGCTTAGAAGCAGTCCTTCATAGACTTACCTTTTTGTGCTCACAGATTAGTCTACGTAACCTGCAAGGCCTTTGTCCATCAAATAATCCATTTCTGCGTCCAAGATCGATTCCACAACCAGCTCGTTCGACTTTACATCAGGACGGCTCAGTACATAATCTACGAGCTCGTCGCCGTCAATATCTACCTCGCCATTTTTATCTTCCTTCGCGCTGCCGATGAACGCTTGCTCATGCTTTAATACAAGCTTAATCAGCTTCTCATCCGCATTTGTTTCGTTTGCTATATACTGCAAAAGTTCTTGCTCGTTCAGTTGTTCTGTCATCGTCTGTCATCTCCTAATTGTATCGCTCGTCTCATTGTACCACATTCATATGACCTTTATGAGACCGTACGTCTATACTTGTTGTAAAAATTGACTGCCATGCAGTTGATCATACAACCCTTTTTTGGCGAGCAACTCATCATGTGTACCGCGCTCCGCGATTTCACCATCTTTAATAAATAAAATGGTATCCGCATTTCGTATGGTACTGAGTCGGTGCGCAATAACGAAGCTCGTTCTGCCGCTAAGCAGCTTCTTCATCGCTTCTTGAATTTGGAGCTCAGCCAGCGTATCTACACTGCTCGTTGCTTCATCGAGTATAAGCAGCGCAGGATCTCCAAGAATGGCCCGAGCAATCGTGATAAGCTGGCGCTGCCCGTGGCTTATGTTCCCGCCTTCCGCTGTCAATTCGGTCTCATAGCCTAGCGGAAGCTTCGTGATGAAGCTACTCGCATTCGCTTGGGCAGCCGCCTCCTCCACCTCTTCATCGGTAGCATCCAGCTTGCCATAGCGGATATTTTCACGAATGGTACCCGAGAACAAATGGGCATCCTGCAGCACGATTCCAAGCTGTTTGCGCAAGCTGTTTTTGTCTATCGTGCAAATGTCTTCGTCATCAATCAGTATTTGACCGTCCTTAATCTCATAGAATCGCCCAATCAGATTAATGATCGTAGTCTTGCCCGCTCCAGTTGGACCCACTAGCGCAACGGTCTCTCCCGGCTTCGCAATAAAGGAGATGTTATTAAGCGCTGCGGTTCCGTCGTTATATTCAAAACGCACATCACGAAACTCTACCTTGCCGCCAATTGATTCCATCTCTTTCACGGCCTCGGGTTCTTCATATTCTGATGGAATATCCATCATTTCAAACACCCGCTCCGCGCCTGCTACCCCCGACTGAATCATGTTATATTGATTGGCAACCTCATTCAAAGGGCCTGAGAATTGCTTTGAATAACCGAGAAAGCTTATGATGACGCCCACTGTTGCATGGTCATGAATTGCCAGCCAGCCGCCGACACCTGCAATGATCAAATAGCTGATATGACCAAACATGTTCATGAACGGGCCCATCGTACCCGAATAAATTTGAGCTTTTGTTCCGACTTTCTTCAGCTTGGCATTAGCGGCGCTGAACTGCTCCGCCATTCGCTCCTCTTGATGAAACAGGGCTACGACCTTCTGCCCTGATACCGTCTCCTCGATAAAGCCGTTAAGCCCGCCAAGCTCCTGCTGCTGTCCTTTGAACTGACGCTGTGTTACCTTAGCAATTCGTTTCGTTACCATAACAATGACCGGAATAACAATGAGTGCTACAAGCGTTAGCCACACATTTAAGAAAAGCATCATCGCGAACGAGCCTATGAGCATGATAACGCTCGATATAATTTGAATTAAGCTTTGATTCAGCGTATTCGTAACATTGTCGATGTCATTCGTCGTACGACTCATGAGTTCACCGTGGTTTTTACTCGCAAAAAACGGAATAGGCAGCTTTTGCAAATGATTAAATAATTCCTTGCGAAGACTCCATACGGTCCGCTGCGATACATCAGCTAAATAAATGGCTTGAAGCCAGCTGACTAAGCTGCCAGCCGCGTATATGCCAAGCATAAGCAAACAAATAGAAAGCAGCCCCTCGTATCGATTCGCTACAATATAATCATCCAAAGCTTTGCCCAAAAAATAAGGACCGGCGAGCGTAAGCCCTGCGGCAACTATCGTTAGTGCAATAACCGCCAGCAATCTAGCGCGGCCATGAAGCAAATAAGTTCCAATTCTTCTTAATGTCGTTAGCGTATGATTCATCTATCAAGCTCCTTGCTGGGAAAAGGCCATTTTCTGGTATAGCTTGCTTTGTTCAAGAAGCTCCTGATGCGTGCCAATTGCAGTAATTCTTCCATCCTCAAGCACAATAATCCGATTTGCCTGCTGTACGGATGCAATTCGCTGACCAATGATAAGACAAGTGCTGCTCTTCATAATCTCTTGCAATGATTTGCGTATGAGTAAATCCGTTCTCAGATCAACCGCGCTTGTACAATCATCAAGGATGACAATTTTAGGTTTCAGCAGCAACGTCCGAGCTATGGACAACCGCTGCTTTTGGCCGCCGGACAGATTGACCCCGCGCTGGCCAAGCAGCGTATCGTAGCCATTCTCCAGCTTCATAATAAAGGCATGAGCCTCAGCAGCCTTGGCTGCTGCCTCTATTTCATCCTGACTCGCATCCGGTTTGCCATAGCTGATATTGTCACGAATGGTTCCACTGAATAGATGCGCCTGCTGAAGCACCATACCGATATGGCTATGCAGCTCTGCAGAAGCGATCTCGTTAATCGGATGGGAATCAATGCGAATCATCCCCTCTGTCGCTTCATAGAACCTTGGTATAAGGCTGACCAGCGTTGATTTTCCTGAGCCGTTTACTCCTACGATCCCAATTGTCTCGCCTGGCTCTATATCCAGATCTATGTCGTGAAGTATGTTTTTCTCCGAGCCTTCATAGCTGAAGCTCACATGGTCAAACGTAATTCTGCCAGCCTGTATTTTCTTGGACTGCTCGTTAGCTTTTCGTTCAGCTGTCCATTTATCTGCCGGTACCTCCAATATCTCGTTAATGCGGTCAGCAGAAGCCTTCGCCCGAGAGATTGCAATCAATTGATTTCCAAGTCCTAGAGTAGAGAAGAGAAGCTGTGTAATATAAGTTAAAAAGGCGGCGAGACTGCCCACCGACAGCGCCCCGTGCTCAGTGAGCATTCCCCCATACCATAATGCAGCTACAATACTAAAATTAAGAATGATCGACACAAGCGGCGTATTAAGCGCAACGATCTTAGCTGCTTTTAGACTGGCATGCAGTAAATTTGAGTTCGTTTCATTAAAACGTTCTTCCTCGTAATCGGACCTTACAAATGCTTTCACAACGCGGATACCAGACAAATTCTCTTGCATCACGGTATTCACTTGATCAAGCCGGTGCTGCATCATTGAAAACAAAGGAACGGTAATCCGAGTTGTAATGATGAGGAATAGAGCTAATAAGGGTATCATTGCGAGCAAAATAATAGAAAGGCGCGGGCTTATTACAAAAGCCATGACCAGACTGCCGATAATAATAAATGAACTGCGTGCAAATACGCGGAGCAGCAGCAATACTAAGCTCTGAATTTGTGTGACATCACCCGTCAGTCTCGTCACGATAGAGCCTGAACCAAAACGGTCAAGCGATCGAATCGACAGCGACTGGATTTTTTGAAACAGCTCCTGCCTGAGATCAGCCCCAAAGCTTTGTGATGCTATCGTCGAGAACACCGTGCAACCGACACCTGCTATTAGTCCGATTAATGCGGCGATCAGCATTTTGGGCGCGGTGCTCGCGATTGCTGTGAGATCCCCCGCTATAATGCCCTCATTCACAATGCTCGCCATGAATTGCGGCTGCAGCAAATCCATAAACACCTCTAGCAGCATAAACAATGGTGCAAGCACAGCGCTAAGCCAATATTTCCTCAAAAATCTAGTGAGCTTTAACAACTTATCACCTCTATCTCCCATCATTTTGCGCAAACTGCAATAAAGAGGGCAGCGCGACCCGCTCCCTCTTGATAAAGTAATTATAGCATCCATCCTCTCATTTCTACACCTAAATAATCATAAAATAACGTTAATGACTCGCTTTTGAACTTTCCACCTGTTAAAATCAAAATACCATTAAAAAGCTGTGCGTAACTGGCGGAACATGGATAGCCATGAGGAAGCGCACAGATCATTAGCCGTACGCCTGGGCAAAGGTAAGGGGACATACCCCTTGCCTTTTTATGTTTTTTTAACATCTATTTATAAGGGGCTGAGGTAGAAGATGACGGAAAAATTGATTTTGGATGGAGCCATTGTGGCCGATGCAATTAAAGAGCAGCTAAAAGCAAGAGTGGAGACTCTAAGCAAGCGAGGAATCATTCCATGCTTAGCGACAATACTGGTGGGCGATGACCCTGCCTCTGAAACCTACGTTCGAATGAAGGGCAATGCATGCAAGCGGCTTGGCATTGATTCCAAACGTATTCATCTGAACAAAAACATATCCACAGATGATTTGATTGACGTTATTTTGCATCTTAATGAAGACCCGCTTATTCACGGCATCCTCTTGCAGCACCCCGTTCCGCATCAAATTGATGAGCGTGCTGCCTTTGAAGCGATTAGTATCCATAAGGATGTTGATGGTGTAACCGCGCTAGGTTTTGCTCAAAATGCATTTGGTTATGCCCAGTATCCGTCATGTACCCCTGCTGCTATTATGGCTATTCTTGATTACTATGACATCAAGGTTGAAGGCAAACATGCCGTCGTCGTTGGACGAAGCCCGATTCTAGGCAAACCCGTTTCTCAGATGCTGCTGAACCGCAATGCAACCGTAACAACCTGTCATTCCAAAACAGAAAATTTAGCGGAGCTATTGCGCCTTGCCCATATCGTCGTTGCTGCAGTCGGCAAACCAAGCTTTATTCAAGGCGAATGGATTCGCGATGGCGCTGTAGTACTTGATGCAGGGTACAATAAAGGGAATATTGGGGACGTTGACTACGAGGCATGCCTAGCAAAAGCAAGTGCGATCACCCCTGTGCCAGCAGGCGTAGGTCCTGTTACGATCGCCACGCTTCTGAAGCATACGGTTGACTCCGCTGAGCGATTTGCACTTCAATAAGAGATATAGGAAGAAAAACGAGGGGATCTTATTTGCTGCTTTGCAGCTAAGATCCCCTCGTTCGTTCTATAGGATGTCTACACATCCCGTTCTAATAAATACCTCGCTGTAAACTGATCGGTAATGAGTACATTCGTGTAGCCGCCGCGCAGCGCGCCATAAATGCCATCTACCTTCTTCGCACCGCCCGCCACAAGTATCGACTGGTCCTTGCGCTTCAGTTCATCGAGACTGATTCCAATCGTGCGCTGGTTCATGAGTGTTGAACAAATATTGCCTGTAATATCGATATAGCGTGAGCATATATCGCCAGCTGCCTTCTCGCGAATAATTTCCAGATCGGAATCTGTGAAATAATTGGCTCTAATTAATACAGAATCATCCGTAGGGGCTCCCACGGTTACAACGGCAATATTAGAAAGCTTTCCTAGCTCCAAAATATTGCGGATATGGCGATCCGATTCAATCGTCCGCTTGACAACCTCATGGTCAACAAGCGCCGGCAGCGGAATAAAGTAAGGTATCGTATGGAAAGCCTTGCCGAATAAATGAACAATTTCATAAGCGTATGTATTGGTTTCTGAATGGCTAACCCCGCCGTTGAGCTGTACGACCTTAACGTCGCGAACCGGCTTATCCTTAAGCTGAGAAGCCATTTGAAAGAGCGTCGTTCCCCACGTTGTCGCAATGATATCGCCATCTTTTACCGTATCGTATAAATAGTTCGCTGCCGCTTCGCCAATATACCTCTTTACGATGCTGTCCTCATACTGCGGCACAGAAACGATAACCGCTTTTTTCAGCCCAAACTTCGCTTCCAAACGATTCGCCAGAACAAAATTGTTTTCGTTCGGGTGTACGATTTTTATTTGAACGTACCCCTCATCCTTCGCCTGCTGTAAAAATCTTGATATCGTAGGGCGCGATACCCCCAGCTTCTGAGCGATTTCTTCCTGATTATAATCCAGTTCATAATACAGCCTTGCTACATCAATCATTTTGCTAAGCTTATCATCCAGTCGATCATCAGCCATCCAAGTTTCACTCTTTCTATTTATGTCTAGAAATGCAAACGGTATCTACTCCCTCTAATTTAACATAGGTTTCAAATGAAGTGTCGCCTTCTTTGTATGAAAACAACAAAACTTAGCAAAAAAAACGTCCCACCCCACTCATAACAAGTGGAATGGGACGCTTTGGCTTAATTAAATTCCGTTTCTTCCTTCATACTCTAGTGCGGACAAAATCAGTGTAACCACATCTGCTCTTGTTGCATTTTTCTTAGGTGCAAATTTATTGCCGCCCATGCCTGCTACTAGTCCTTCGGCTTGAGCCGCAGCGATATAAGGACGTGCCCATACAGGAATGTCACTCAAATCAGCAAACGTCGGCTTCGCCTTCGGATCAACTTTAATGCCTAATGCGCGAACAAGAATAACGGTCATTTCCGTTCGTGTTAATTCACTTGATGGTCGAAGCGTGTTATCCTCGTAGCCTGCAATGACCTTATCCTCGATAAGCTGTGCAAAGAAGGAGCGTGCCCATGCAGGAACTTTATCTGCATCTGCAAAGTCCAGCTTGCTCGTCGACGATTCAAGCTTCAGCGCTCTGCCTACCATTGTAATAAATTGTGCTCTTGTTGCTGTGTCTCCAGGGTGGAACGTACCGTCTCCATACCCATTAACAAAACCAATTTCCACTGCCTTCGCAATAGCATCTGCAGCCCAGTGGCCGCGTACATCACTAAAAGTGATGGTTGGCGTCGGTGTTGGTGTCGTCACCGGCGGTGTCGTCGGTGTTGGCGTTGGCGTTGGTGTCGGCGTCGTCACCGGCGGTGTTGTTGGTGTTGGAGTAGGTGTTGGAACTACAACATTCACATCAACAATACGTCCTTCTGTCGTTGCATTAATCGTACCTAATTGATTGATATACTCCAAGAATACCTCGTAGTCAACAATGTTCATTTCGTGCTGACGTCCAGCATCTTTGGCTTGCTTCATCGAGCGATAGAAATCGCCGCCATTAGCCATAAATGAGTTTGTTGCTACAAAATAATAAGCATTCAAATCAATTGCACTGTAGCTGCCGTCTGCGTTTTTAATTTCAACCTTCGTAATGCGTTCCCCAGCCTGCTTAAGCTTTCCGTCTGCATCCAATATTTCAGGGTTCTTATTAGAATCGTAGTAGAAGCGCATGCCCGATACTTGCGGGAAGCGGCCTTCTCCAGTTTTGATTCCACTTACGCCATTCTCAAGGGCTGCAACTATTTCTTGCCCCGTCATTCGAAGCGCTGTAAGGTTGTTTCCGAAAGGCATCACCGTAAGCAATTCACCCATCATGATGTCACCATCCACTTTACCCTCAGCGGTTTTCTTAATTGATTCGCGAATACCTCCGCCATTCTGAATGCCAACATAACCTTTTACATCCAATTGCTTCAATGCCTCGTTGCTGTTTACGAAGCTTTTTACTTTTGAGACCATTCCGTCTGTGATCAAGTTTCCTAAGTTGGTTTCTTTTGACCGTACAGAATTACGATCACCATCCAGGAACACATTTGTTTTACCGATGACTTGCTTCTGAATATCGGCAACACCCGCACTGTATGGCTTCAACATTTCAACAGCTTCCGGGTCCGCTGCATAGTCGCTAATTGTAAGCAGCTTGCCATTCCATGCGGTCAATATCCCTTTGTTATTGAATTCGAGGTCCAAGCGGCCTAAATAATTTCCATATTGTTCTGCCTGTACAACGAGTGTCGGTTCTCCCGCAGCATGATATACAAGCGGTGCGTCAACCTTCGTGTGGCTATGTCCACCGACGATAACGTCGATGCCCGTAACCTTCTCAGCCAATACTTTATCAAATTCATTTCCTAGATGCGTCAATGCCACAATCTTATTGATGCCTTCTTTTTGGAGCATTTTGACCGTTTCTTCAGCTTTCTTAATATAATCCTCGAACACAATATTATCTCCTGGCGAAGCAAGGAATTTTGTGTCCTCCGTTGTTAAGCCGAATACGCCGATCTTTTGCCCGCCTTCATCCAATATAATCGCGTCATAAATTTTACCTTTCGCAGCCGGTTTACCGATTGCCTGATCAGACACAAGTCCGTTCAGTGCAGTTTCCTTGCTGAAGTCGATATTTGAGCTTACAAACGGGAACTCTGCTTTTTTGATAAAATCAGCAAGAACGGATGGACCTTTATCGAATTCGTGGTTTCCGAATACCATCGCGTCATAACCAATCTTATTCATAAACTCCAAGTCCGCTTGACCAAGATATTTGTTGAAGAAGAGCGTACCTGAGAACACATCTCCTGCATCAAGCAAGATAGAGTCTTTTACTTCTGCACGAATTTCTTTAATCGCTGTAAAACGTTTTGCAATCGAATCAAGGTGAGCATGCGTGTCGTTAACATGCATAATCGTTAGCTTGAATGGATCGTTCTCACCTGGAAGCGGTTCGCCTTTTAGATCTGTAATACGGCCTTCAACAGCTGAAGTTGCTGCCGTGATCGTTCCAAGCTTCTGAATGTAGCTCGTAAATACTTCATAGTCCGGCAAATACAATAAGTTTACGCGTCCTTCTTTATAAGCCTTCTCAAGTGAAGCATAGAAATCTCCGCCTTTGGCCGTAAAAGCATTTGTCGCAACTTCATATTTTGCTTTCAAATCAATCGGAACGTAGCTATCTCCGTTTTTCACTTGAATGCGCACTACACGCTCGTTTACTGGTTTAGTCGAGTCATAGTCAAAACGCATTCCAGCGATATGCGGGAAGCGACCGTCCTTAGTCGTTGTAATCGTAGACACACCGTTTTCCATTGCGTCCTTGATTTCTTGGCCCGTTAAAGTGATCGTAACCAAATCGTTATTAAATGGAAGAACGGTTAATACTTCCCCTTGAGTGATCGGCCCCTCACTAATCGTTTCACGTATTCCGCCGCCATTTTGCAGCGCAATGACCGCATTTGTTCCTGCCGCTTTCGCTGCTGCCAGCATACCGTCAGCGATCAAATTTCCAAGGTTCGTTTCTTTTGAACGAACATCAGCACGAAGGCCATTCAATATAACATCCGTATTTCCTACTACCGTTTTTGACATCTCAACAACGCCGGGCTTATACTTCGATTCTAAAATTTGTTTAGCTTCGGTATCCTCAGCAATGTTAAATTCCTTACCTGTCATCGCATCGATGGATATCAGTTGATCATGCCATTTGGTTAGAATACCTTCATCGTTAAAGCTCACTTCAAGCTTGCCAAGGAACTGGCCTTTTTCACCCGTTTGAACGATAAGCTTTGGTGCGCTCGGATCCGAATTGTCGACAACTGCTGCATCTAATTTCGTATGACTGTGTCCTCCGACAATGATATCGATACCTTGCACCGCTTTAGCAAGCTCCACATCTGCCTCATAACCAATGTGAGATAAAACAATGATTTTGTTAATGCCTTTTCCTTGAAGCATAGCAACTGTCTCTTTGGCTTTCTCGACTGCATTTTCGAAAGTTACATCGCCCGGTGAAGCGATATTAGCCGTATCTTCCGTGGTAAGACCAATGATTCCGACTTTCGCACCATTAATATCTTTAATAAGTGCCGGATATATGGTTGCACCAACGGTTCCATTGCCAATTTCGTTTTTGAACAATTCGTTCAAAACAACATCTTTCGAAAAATTCACATTTGATGAAACGAAAGGAAACGTTGCATTTTTAATAAAATCAGCAAGTACATTCGAATTTTTGTCAAATTCATGATTACCGAAGGTCATCGCATCGTATTTAACTAAATTCATAAATGCAAGGTCCGCTTGTCCCAGGTATTTGTTGAAATACAGCGAGCCTGAGAACACATCTCCAGCATCGACCAGAATCGGATTCTTCGAGCTTGCTTTCGCTTCCTTAATCGCCGTCACACGGCGTAAGATATTGTTCGGTACGCTCGTCGTATCTAAATCCAAATTCGCATGCGTATCATTTGTATGCAATACGGTCATTGCAAATTCTTTCTTTTTCTTAGCTGAAAGATCCAACTGCGCGAGAAGCGGATCATGATCGCTAACTCTGCCCTGTTCTGTAGAGAAATCTGCATTGACATGTACTACGTCGATTTCTGCTTTTGTCCCATTTGCTTTATCCACGAGAATGTGATCAAGCGTTTGAGAGTTACCGTCATAGATATACGAGTAACGTTCTGAAACCGGCAGCGTATCAACAAGATTCGTTAATTCATTGCCTTTAATTTTGTTCAGTGTACCTGAGAATTGGAAATCGTTAAAGTCGCCTAACACGACTACGCTTGCTTCTGGGTCTTTCGTTGTCAATTCCTTCACGAAGCTGTTAACAGCTTCCGCTTGCTTCGCGCGCTGTACTTCGCTGCTGCGAACAACCGGCTGAACATCGCCCCAAGGCTTGCCGTCTCCACCTTTTGAATTCAGATGGTTCGCAATCGCAACAACTCGTTTTCCTTGGAACATAAATTCTGCTACAAGCGGTTTACGAGATGAAGCAAATGTTGAAGCGTCATCAGAGCCAATACGGCCAGGATTTTGCGTTAAGCCGCCAATTCCGTCTACCTTAATTGTTGATTTGTAATCGCCTTTCGTTCCTTGAGCAAGCGTTACACGGTCGTCTTTATACAAGAAACCAACGCGGATATTACCGCCAGGAGCGCCGCCATCTTTATTTCTCTCAGGAGCGATGTCTGTATAAGAATACGTAGGTCCGCCTTTTGCTTTAATCGCATCAATCAGCGTTTTGAAGCTTTGGGCAGCATCCGTATTTTCAGTATCCTTTTCGCCATCGTTGTCTTGTACTTCCATTAAACCGATAATGTCTGGCTGCTTCATATTCGTTACAATAATTGAAGCAATTTTTGCAGCTTTAGCTGTTTGATCTGCGCTGAAGTTTTCCACATTAAATGTAGCAATCGTCAACTTGTCCGGGTTCGGTACAATATTCGTTACCTTCTGGACGTTTGCGCTGCGTACGATAGTTGGCAAAGCTTGTGTAGGCAGCAGTTTATACAGATCACCAGCGTATTGAATAACGCCAACGATATTGCCGTTAAAAGCATCGCCAGTTTTAATCTCTGCACCAGCTGGCTTTGATCCGCCTACATACAGCTTCTGCGGGTTCAAGCTGCTATCAATTGCAGACAAACCATTTCCTTGCAATACAATTCCGCCTACAGCGGTTTTCACTGGATTGTTAGCACCATTATCAAACGTAATTGGAGTTACCGCATTCGCGTAAGGTCCAGTAATCGTTGGATTTTTCACTTCAACGAGCATGCTCTCCAAACTCTCGAAGAAATCAATTGCATCGTTTTCTGGGTTGAACTTACTGAAGCTGTCGGTATCGATCAGGTTAGGAATGATTCGACCGCCTGTTCCTACCAATGTAGCTTTAGGAAGCTGGTTATCGCTCGATACCTTAGTGATTGTTGATGCATTGATTTGCGTTACAGTCAAAGATGGACTGTTTCCAAATTCCTCTACAGTACCTGTGACTGATACTCCATCCTTAACAGCTAGGCCATGTGCTGGCTTGTACACCTGAATAGCCTCGGACGTATTCGAATTCTCATCCTGATCCGCATCAGGTGCCTGCATGTAGAAGGAATTCGCGCTGACCGAAGTAATAATACCAGTAACATTCGAAACCTTTACATTGGTATAGATCGATTTATGCGTCTCACCTTGAATTGTATGAATGGCAATACCATTCGTATTTTCTAATACTTTATACGTAAACGTCGATACATCACTTGTCACTCCACCATCTGTTACGACTGCTTTAATGACCATATCCGCATTTACAACAATGGCTTTCGTATAAAGCGTTCCTGTTGTAGCTGTAGGAACAGTTCCGTCTGTCGTGTAACGAATCACACCACCCGGAACTAGTGAGCTTAGCGATACAGCTCCTCCAGCGTTAATGCCGCCTGACGGAATGCTCGCTTGAACAGCCAACCGTTTCTCAACAATGTCTAGTGTATTACGCGGCAATAATTCCAATCCTACACTGGAATGGAACGTCATAACGCCAGTAACCTGCTCGAAAGTTTTACCTGCCACGAACGAAGCATCGGAAGAATAAATAATAACTTTGCCGCCATTCACAGCATCGGTAGCTGTAACAACGCCGCTGGCAACACTTTCAACTTTAATATTTTTGACTTGAACCAAACGACCTTCGAATTTGTTGCGATTTTCAGTCGTTTTGCCAAAGCTCGAAGAATCAACAACGATCTGATCTGGAATAGGAGCAGAACCCGTTACTTTTGCATTTTCAGCAGATGCCTCCAATTGAAGCAATCCCGAAAATTCAGTCAGCTTGCCGTAAGCCTCAATCATGTCGCCCGGTTGTGCGGAGACGCTGTTTGGAACTCTGACAATAATGCCTCCGTTTTGATCCTGTACAAAAAGATTTACAAAAGCGCCTGAATCCGCTCGATGTGTTACAACACCACTAAGCGTTACGCTTGTACCAAGTGCAGCCGCACGTGCTTGCGCGATAGTCACTAGTGTAGATATCGTATAAGAATATTCACGCAAAGCACTATTTGGAAAACCTTCTTTTTTGGCATAAGTATGAACCGTTGTAGGCGCATCAATTTTAATTTCTGTTACATTCGGTTGATACCATGTAAAGTCCTCTGGAGCAACTTGCGTTTCTCCTGCACCGTATACACTGTAGTAAACACTAGCGCCAACCGTTGGCGTCGAGAGCTTAATGATTGTACCCGGAAGTACAGCTCCTTCGTTTACGTCTGGCGTTACTGCTTCAATTTTGTCAGAAACAACGCCGTAAGAGGAGTTGCGCGGGTCAGGAGTGCCCACTTCGAAATCCGCTTTATTGTTATCAGTGTCCTGAGCGCGATTGCCTTTACGAATCACTGCTGTAACATTAGTAAGTGAAGTACCAGCAGAACCTGTTCCTTCAAACTCTGGACTGGTACCATAACCAACCAGATCGATAATATTATTTTTACTATCTACTAGCTTTACCTTTCCACCCGCTGCGCCCAAGGCTAGGGTACCAGTATCATCCGGGCTAGGCAGGTTAGGAGCATTAACATCTGCACCTGCAGACTGTTGAATTAAATAATATTTTCCGGCTCCTATCGTAACATTCTTTAATTGCATGAAACTCTCCGGCCATACTCCCACCAACGAAGTTGCCGATCCGTAAAACAATTTCATTTCATTTAAGGAAATTTCTTTATTCGTCGGGTTGTAAAGCTCAATAAAATCTTGCTTAAACGTCGAGCCAGTTCCGTTTCCCCCACTACCATACACTTGTGAAATAACGATATTATCTCCTGCAGGCGACGCCTGAACCGGCGCACCTAAGCTGCCGAGCGTACCTCCAACCAAAAGAAGAGCCGCTAACAGCATGCAAGCTTTTCTTTGTATTCGTATGACCAATTTGTGCATCCTACATTTTCCCCTCTCCACAACCATTAATGAATAAAATAGTTTACCCAACAATTAGATTAGCTACAAAGTGTAATCACAACATCAAAATGAAATTAAGTTCTCGTAAACATGCACATTTGTTCATAGATGGCAATAAAAAATCCCCTTACTCCAAAAGCATGCATAACATCCGTGAACAGACTATTTGCATTGATGAAGGAAGGGGATTTCAACTTCGGGCCCAAAGTTTATGAACCATCTACTTTTAAATGTAATGTAAACTAACACAAGACTTTATGGAGAGTATACAACGGAACATTTTTCCTGTCAATTGGTAGAAGGATTTGTTTTAAAAAGACTGAAATTGTGTTTTAAGTACCATGTACATAACTTAACATGTAACTTTAATGGGTCATTTTGTCTATTTTAAAAATGCCGAAGTGGTTCTTTCCGTATATTCAAGCTTAATGTTACAATATTTTCAAATACTTAAGCGTGCCTAGAGATGTGTTGCCCTTCTAAATTCTCTACGAAACTCCTATTAATATGTCGAAAGATACGATATTCATAGGATTTAATCGCAAAAATAAAGGCTTATCGAATTAGTTTGAAAATGAAAGGATGGGCAATAGTTCCCCACAACTGAAAACTAACGAACACCAAACACCTTATTTGCTTTAAAATGCTACCTTTTTAGTTCTAACGAACCTAGGGAGCTTTAATAGACCTCAATTGATGTAAATGAGCTCTTTTTTACGCATATAACGTTATCTGAGTTCGTTAGAATTTATTTAGGACCTGATTATTGCAAATAGCAGCATATAGGTTCGTTAGAATTCAGTTTATGCTCGTTGCTTCTAGGCTAGGCAGAATTCAATCTCTGCTTATTGCCTCTGAGTTCATTAGCATTCAGTAACTGCTTGTTGCTTCTGGGTTCATTAGCATCCAGTCTCTGCTCATTGTTTATGGGTTCACTAGAATTCAGTCGCTGCTCGTTACTTCTGGGTTCACTAGAATTCAGTCTCTGCTCGTTACTTCTGGGTTCACTAGAATTCAGTCGCTGCTCGTTACGTCTGGGTTCACTAGAATTCAGTCGCTGCTCGTTACTTCTGGGTTCATTAGCATTCAGTCTCTGCTCGTTACTTCTGGGTTCATTAGCATTCAGTCACTGCTCGTTGCTCCTATATTCGTCATAGCCAGCCGCCCCAAACCCAACAAGCACTACTCTCTACAATAAATCCACATTCACAGGTGATTACTTTGAAAATAGAACGATTGCTCGCTGTTATCATTTATTTATTGAATCACGGCAGAACAAGTGCTTCGGTATTGTCCCAGAAGTTTGAAGTCTCAAACCGAACGATTCAGAGGGATATGGAAGCTATAAATATGGCAGGCATCCCCATCCTTTCATTTCCCGGACTGCTCGGAGGTTTTGAAATTATGGAAGGCTACCGCTTAAGCCATCAGGTTCTCACTAAGGATGAGCTCGTTTCCGTAATGACGGGGCTAAAAGGGCTGCAAAGCCATTCGGATGATCTTGATGTTGCCCGTACGCTGGAGAAAATGCGAGCCCTATTGAAAAAAAGCGATATTCATTATACAGACAAAGCACTGGAACAATGGATTATTGATTTATCCTCATGGGGCTGCAATGAGGAGGAGAAGAAAAAAACAACTCTCCTTCGACAGGCTATTCAGAAGAAAATGGTCGTAACTTTTGACTATACCAATTCCCAAGGCTGCTCAGCTAAAGCTGTCGTGGAGCCGGCTTCCGTCGTTCATAAAGGGTTCCATTGGTATTTGTATGGCTATTGCAGAGACAAAAATATAACAAAGCTTTATCGACTATCGAGAATGCGAAAACTAGCTGCCATATCTGAAATCTTTGACCGAGAAATCGCCGCTTATGACGCTGCAGCCATTGAAGCCGAATGGAAAATGAATACGAAGACGGTACATTTGGTGATGCGTTTTCAACCTAGCGTTAAGGTGAGAGTCGAAGATTCTTTTCAAGAAGGAATCATTCGCTGCGAGAACGACGGTACAATGTTTGTTGAAATCGTTTATCCTGAGGATGAATGGGTTTATGGCATGATTTTGAGCTACGGGGACGCCGTGGAAGTAATGGAGCCGATATATGTGAGGGATATTATCCGAGATAGAGCGAAAAATATATGGCGGCTTTACAGCTAAAAAAAAGGAACGAAACGATGACAGGCAGTTGTCGTGGTTTATGTTCTACAATTCAGTTATATCTGATTGTAGGAGGATTATATGATTAAACAAAATGAACTTATTCAACAGTTTGGCAGCTTGGCGCCGTGGTATTCATCCTTATCCCATATCGCACCTGAACCAGCATGGCTTAACCCGATCAAGGAAGGCAAATGGTCCGCCGCAGAAATCATTGCCCATTTAGACAGATGGGATCAATATTTCATAACAAGCGTACTGTTCGAAGCTGAAAAACACAGCAATGTTGAATTCCCGGACCACGATGAATATAATGCTGCCTCCTCGGCTTACGCATTATCCGGCGTATTGCCATCTGAAATTTTGAATCAAGCGATGGAGACAAGACAAAAGCTCGTGCAAAAATTAACCGAAATGACTGAGCAGCAATTTTTTCATCCTATCACTGTACACGGAAATACACATTGTCCACAAACGAAAGCTCCCTATTCGATCGGATATTTAATTTTTGATTTTATCCAGCATGACGAGCATCATCGCAAACAAGTGGAAGAGTTTCTACTTCAGCCGCAGTCTAAGAAGTGATACAAGAGATCACATAAATGAAGCCGAGTTCAACTAAATCAGCACACGCTTTAAAAATATATGACTCTATAAGGTCATAACATAGCAGCGGCAGCCTCGGAATAATTCCATGGCTGCCGCTATTCTCATTCCTATTCAAAGCGTTAAAAGTAAACTTCTATCGTCCTTGTGTTTCCATCGTAACAGCGGACGGCTCAGTCGATACTTTCTCGCCTTTCTGCAGCTGATACATTTTATAATATCTGCCTCGCAGCGCCATTAAAGCATCATGATTGCCGCGCTCCACGATTTCACCGCGATGCAAGACGAGAATCTGATTCGCCTCTCGAATGGTGGACAAGCGATGAGCGATAATTAGTGTTGTCCTGCCTTCACTGACTACCTTCAAGGCTTGTTGAATCAGCCCCTCCGTCTCACTGTCAATGCTGGCTGTCGCCTCATCCAATATAAGAATAGAAGGATCGAAGGCTAAAGCTCTAGCGAAAGAGATAAGCTGCCGCTGTCCCGAAGACAACGTACTGCCGCGCTCAACCACTGGCTCATCATAACCGCCAGGCAGCTGCTCTACAAAAGTTGCCGCCCCAACATCCTTCAGCACGCTTTTCACGCGATCTATTGTGATGTCCTTGTTGTACAGGCTGACGTTGAATTTAATGTCGCCTGCGAACAAGTACGGATCTTGCAGCACAATGCCCATATGCTTGCGCAGCTCCTGCTTCGAATACGTCGCTATATTACGTCCATCAATCGTAATGTTCCCTTTGTCCGGCTCATAAAAGCCAAGCAGCAGATTCATGATCGAGCTTTTGCCCGAACCGGTATGACCGACTAATGCAACCGTCTCTCCCCTGCGCGCTTCGAATGAAATTTGCTTCAGAACGTTTTCGCCCTCTTTATACGCAAACGTAATGTTATCGAATTTCACGACACCATCCGGACGTTTCACCTGAGCTACCTCTTCGACCTCCATGCCTTCCATGTCTAATACCGCAAATACCTTCTCCGCAGAAACAAAAGCACGCTGTGCATTCGTCAATTGGTCGAAGATACCGATAATCGGCTGAAAAATACGACCCAAATAATCGATAAAAGCATAAAACACGCCGTAAAGAATTGCTGTTTCCAGTGAAGCCCGCCCAAAGTACCAAATAACCATCGCTGTTACTAAGCTTCCAATGGTGCCCACAATGTTTCTTGAAGACAAAGAGAAAACTCTAAACTGCTTGATCTGGTTAACGTAACGATCCTCGTTCAGCACCTCAAACTCTTCGAGCGTCACCTTCTCGCGGCGAAAGGCTTGAATAATCGGCATAACGACAATCGATTCGTTGATCATCGCATTCATGTCGCTGAGACGTGCGCGCATAATCGTAATGTATTTCTTTGAGTATTTTAAATGTATGACCATAATGATCGCGAAGAGCGGCGGCAATAACAAGCAAAACATCGCTAGCCGCACATCCAAAATAAACAATGCAGTAAAAATACCGAGCAGCTGTACGAAGCTGACAACAAAGGTCGCCATGAAGCTCATGAATAAATCCCTGACCGCCTCTGTGTCGTTCGCAATTCTCGATACAATTTGCCCGATCGGCGTATTGTCGAAGTAGCGCAGCGGAATTCGCTGGATATGACTCATTAAATCCATACGCATATTTTTGATAATGCGAAGCGCCGTCGTCTGCAAAATATAGGATTGCGAGAAATTGCTAATACTTGCAACAAGCAGCAGCCCCATATAAACGCCCAGCAGCCCGAGAACTGGCATGATATCATTCCCGCCGACGGATAAATGCTTGTCGATTATCGTTTTTATAATAAAAGGTCCGCCGAGCTCAGCACCTACCGCGCAGCACAGAATAAGCAGGGCGCCGATAATTCTAAACTTATAGACGAGAGCATATGCGAATAGTCTTCTCGCCGTTGATTGTTTTGGCATTCTAAGCCTCCTATTCTTCCAAGCTAGCTTCCATTTGCTGCCGTTCCCATTGTTCCTTGTACCAGCCGCCAAACAGCATCAGCTCTTCATGAGTGCCTTCTTCGATGATTCGGCCCTCATTCAGCACAAGTATCCAGTCCGCGTGGCTAACCGCTGATAGGCGATGAGTCGTAATAAATGTTGTCTTTCCTTCACGCTCCAAACGAATATGGTGAAGAATTCGACTTTCCGTCCGTGCATCAACAGCCGAGAGTGAATCATCCAGCAGCAATATTTCGGAATCAACGAGCAATGCCCGCGCAATCGCCAGCCGCTGTTTTTGTCCACCTGAGAGCATGACACCATTTTCCCCAACGACCGTTTCAAGTCCTTCTGGCATTTGTGCAATATCTTCTGTAAAAGAAGCCATTTGAACCGCTCGAGCGATTTCATCTAGCGTTGCGTTCGGCTTGCCTAGCGCAATATTTTCTCGAATGGTCTTGGAGAGAAGCAGATGCTCCTGAGGCACATAGGCAATCCAGCGTCTCATCTGGTCTATCTCAATTTGCTCAACTGGAACTCCCGCTATCATTAAACGATCCGCTTCAAGCGGATATTGACGCAGCAGCTGCTTAAGCAGCGTACTCTTTCCACTCCCCGTTTTCCCTACGATTCCAAGTGTCTGGCCTCGTTCAAGCTGAAAGGATACATTGTTCAAGCTAGGCTGGCTAGCCGTAGGATAAGTAAAGGTGAGCTGCTTCATCTCAATGCGCGTAGGCAACTTAATGGCAACAGGCTTATCTGAATCTTGAAGATCCGGCTTTTGCGTTAACGCCGAGTCCAATCGGTCAGCAGAAGCACTGCCGCGCTGCAGCACATTAATAAACTCGCCAAACGAAATCATTGGCCAAATGAGCATGCCCAAATAGATATTAAAGGAAATGAGCTGGCCAAGTGAAATCTCGTCTTGGAATACGAGATATGAGCCATAACCTATTCCAATCGAATAACTGACTCCTACAATTAACGAGATAATCGGCTGAAACATCGCATTTAGAATCGAGACTCGTTTATTTTTGTTCATAACCTCTGAGGTTACATGATCAAATGCAACAAGATCATTGTTTTCCTGCACGTACGAGCGAATAACGCGTATTCCCGAAATCGATTCCAGCGCATGTTCATTCATTTTCCCAAAGGAAGCCTGCGCGTCCAGAAAGCGGGTTCTTACTTTTTTGCCCAGCTTGCTAATTACGACTGCCAGCAACGGAAGCGGAATAAGTGCCGCGATCATTAATTTGTAGCTGACTAATGAAATCATCATAATAATGACTACCGATGCCCCTACCAGCGTGTTGACGAGCGTCATTACACCGTATCCCGCTGTCTGGCCAATTGCGAGTACATCATTAGTCGCGAGCGCCATCAGCTGTCCCGTGCTGTTGCGCTGAAAGAAAGCAGGCGTCATCCTTGTTAAATTTGCGAGCAGCTTCCCTCTCAGCACCTTCTCGATAAGCGCCGAATTGCCAAACAGTGTCGTAATCCATATATAGACCATGACGTAAAGAAATAACGCAAGCAGAACTAGTGTCAACACCGTCTGCGTTAAACCAGCTGAGGTCAGCTGACCATCGCGGATGTTGTCAACCGTCCGGCCAATTAGATTAGGCGGTATTGTGGAGAGCAGGCTAACTAACGCCATAATGCCTATGGCAAGCGCATAGCTGCCCCATCTATCCTTAAAAAACCATCGCAACCGTTTTACAAAAGACATGAGATCCCCCTTTTCCGCTAATTCAACGACCTTTTCTCTCTCACATTTGAGACTCGAAATGGCAATCGAAGAAATAGCAGCTCCATAATGAATAACAATATTCCAAAAGCGATTAACAGCATGACCCAGCTATCTTCTACATTCAACAAGAACGGATATATTATAACCATTAAAATGTTGAACACCAAATAAGTATTTCTGCGGCTAATCGCAGTATCCAACAACTGAACAGCCCCATCCTGTTTCAACATTTCAATAAGTCCATTGAAAATCCAATACGCCATCAAAATATGAAGAATAAACAGCAGTTGCGAATAGAGATGGACGGCGAGCGGTATAGACGAAAATTCCGTAATCATTACATTTGTTTGGATAAACAGAACTGGAATAGTAAGAATGACCAGAACAATAGAAATGTACTTCGCTTTTTTATATGCCGGGTGCATGGAGCCCAGATGCTGCAGGGCTGACAAAACCATCAAGTAACCTATAATGTCAGGCAGCAAATCAAAGTATCCAATCCTTATATCAATCATTGCAATAACAAGGCCCCAGCCAAGTCTCCTTAGTTCACGTCTGAAAGGGGTGCTCAATGCATTTCACCTCCCGAACGGACTAAACGCTTCAGCTGCCGCTCACTAAAATTAAGGTTATGATTAATCGGAATATCCTCAATCATTTCCTGTCCATCTTCCAGCTTGAAATGAAGAATGATTTTGGATTTAAACATCGAGACGGCTTCGGGCTCATTATCCGGAATAGACCATTGATATGTAAATGCTAATGAATCATCTTGCGACAGCTTCATAGGGAATTCAACCGACGCAAGCGGCTTCCCTGATAGATCAAGCTTGAACCATGGCTTCACTTTGTCGCTGAACGTATATTCAATCTTCTCCAAAACAGCCGTTTTCCTTACATAAACCTTATAGCTTCCAGAGCCATTTGAGGATGAGCTTCCCGAAGCAAAGTCCAGTATGCTTTCTCGTTTATTCCACACGACATTAATTTCACCAATCGGAACTTTTCTAGACTGCCCTTTTTCGTAATACACCGTAATCTCTCTTATTGTGAACGGTATTTTCCTATCCTCGTTGATAAGATCTGGCATCAATTGTCCAGAGGCTCGCATCTCAGATTGATGAGTATGTATGTTTCTTTTATAAATTTGAAATCGAAATTCGGGCAGTTCTTCTATTTGAATGCTGCTTACTTTATTAGATGCTTGTTTATTTTCAAAAAATGTAAAATCAAGTATTTCACCAGTGCTCCCATTTATGGTGCTGTCATGCTTTAGAAACAGCGCCTCCTTCAGCTGCATGCTCTGAAAATACCAAAGGTTTCCTAGCCAGCTTCCCGCAATGAGAAACACGACGACAAACCATCTTATTTTAATTTTCAGTCCTGTCACCCCTCTCCTCATCTGTTCATATTACCACTTATTTGTGCTAGAGATAATAATTGGTTTAAAAATAAGAGGTTGTTCTTTATAACGAATATGATATGATTATTTTGAACATTGCTTTATGAAATTCAAACGATCGAACACGTCAGAGGTGTAGCCTATGAATTACGCGATAAGTGCGATTGTACCTATATTCAATGCTGAAAATTGGCTGCGTCCCTGTTTGAAAAGCATTCTTAATCAGCCTTTTCGAAATATTGAGGTGCTGCTCGTCAATGACGGTTCCACTGATCTCAGCGGCGCGATATGCGAAGAATTCGCTATAACAGACAATAGAGTTAAAGTGATTCACAAGCCAAACGGCGGTGCAAGCAGCGCCAAAAATACCGGTTTACAAGCGGCAAGCGGCAAATACGTCGCCTTTCTTGATGCTGATGATGAAATCGATCCGCTTTTTTTCGTAAAGCTATACGCCATGGCAGAAGAGCATGCTTGCGAAGTGTTGATTGGAGGTTACGCGACAATTCCAACCAAACAGAACGTATCGCCCTGCTTTCGGCTGCATACCGTTATGAACGGCAAAGATTTAATACTAAGCGCCGCAGCTGTTCATTCTAATAATGACCTGTGTTTTACTTGGCGCAGTCTATTTCTTCGCGCATCGCTTGAAAAAAACGAGATTCTGTACAACGAGGGATTAACGGTAGGAGAAGATACCATTTTCCATTTGGAAGCCTTGCTGGCCTCTGATCGTGTCTGCGCGATTCCGGACCCTTTGTATTTTCACAACACGGTTAACAATCTGAACAGTCTGATACGTTCTCCCTATAAGCATTATCTTGAAGAAAGCCTTGTTCTGCAGTACCAGCTGCGAAAGAGCTTATCCGAGAAATTCGGTTTATTAGCGCATGCCCATTATAGAAAGGATATGGCGTCCTACCACATCCAAACGATCCTTTCGATGCTGATCAACAATTTCAAACACAATCCTGTCGCCCCTGCAAAAAAAGATTTGGCAAGAATCATCAACCTTAAAATGATGACAGACAGTACGAAGGAGCTTGGCTGGCTTCACAATTACAGCAACATCAAGTCATTTCTTTATTATTTAACGCTTAAATTCAAGCTTGCGGCATGGCTGTATCACTTTGAATTCCGCTTGCCGCGCCAATCGCCATTGCTGTTTCTCAAGCTTTTTGGTAGAAAAAAAACCATTCATAACCGACTGATTCGCTACACTAAGCGTTAATCGCACATCGCCATTCCTTTGTCCGCCCATCCTTTTCATGTATACTAGAGGCTTCAATTCAATTATACAAAGGATGCGACAATAACTTGGAAAATAGAAACAATCTATTCGTATATACCTATGGCTATCGCATTGAAGAGGCTGATTTATGCCGCTTGGAGATGCGTTCTTTATTTGGAAAACAATCAGAAACTGATCTTTTGTTTAGCGAAATAGACGTACATCCCGATCGAAGTCCTTTTATGAGAGAACGGCTTGAAGTTTTATATCAAGGCGAACGGCTTGAGGATATTTTGGAGCAGGTGAAGCAAATTCAATTAGGAGAGGCTACATTTAAGGTGATTTTCCTAAAAATGAATGACCTGACGGCGGAAAACAAAATCGATTTTGAAGGACAACGCGCAATTGAACGTGAACTTGGCGTTTATATCGAAGGCGAGGCTGATGTACGCAAACCTGATCGCGTTTTTGGCATTTTAACTTGGGGCGGACGCTGGTACTTTGGCAATTATATAAAAAGCAAAGCCGTCTGGCTCGCTCACATGCAAAAACCGCGCAGCTATTCCATTGCACTCAGCACGCGAATTGCGCGCGCCATAGCCAATATCGCTATCCCGAATCCAGTCGGGATCAAAGCGATCGACCCTTGCTGCGGCATTGGGACGGTACTGGTAGAGGCGCTGTCTATGGGCATGAACATCGTCGGCCGAGATATCAATCATTTTATCATTCGCGGGACACGTGAAAACCTGGCTCATTTCGAATATGAAACAGATGCCGTTTGCGGTGATATTGCTGATATCTCAGACCATTATGATGTAGCCATTGTAGATATGCCTTACAATCATTTCTCTAATACGACACCTGAGGCACAATTCTCCTTGCTGCAGCATACTCGCCGAATCGCAAACAAAGCTGTCATTGTGACTGCTGATCCAATGGACGAGCTTATTGCAAACGCAGGCCTTACCATCTTAGATCGCTGCATGACTCGAAAAGGCAGCTTCGTCAGACAAATAATCGTCTGTGAATAGTAGATTACAGCTATTATTTGTACCCATTAAATGCTAGCCACGATGCGCAAGCAGCCGTCCATTCTTTTGTATGCTCCTCATCCTCGGCTAAGCCAAGCCCATGACGTCCTTTCGTATACACGTGAAGATCAAAAGGAATCTGGTGCTTGCTCAGCGCGGATGCAAACAAAAGGCTGTTCTCGACAGGAACGGCGCCATCATCTGCTGTATGCCATAAAAAAGTTGGCGGTGTATCAGGGGTTACCTGCGTTTCATTGCTGAGCTGTTCGATTTGATTCAGGTTCGCTTCTTTGCCAAGCAAATTTTCTCTTGAGCCCGCATGCGTAAAAGGGTCTTTGAGTGTGATGACAGGATAACATAAGACGAGTAAATCCGGACGGCAGGACTGTCGTTCAATAACATCCTCTGCATTTTCATTCCCTTGGTCATAGCTTGTCCCCGCGTTCGAAACTAAATGCCCGCCTGCTGAAAATCCAAGAATGCCTATTTTATTCGGATTAATTCGATACATTTCTGCTTTGAAACGGACGGTACGTATCGCCCGTTGAACATCCAGCAGTGCGCAAGGATATTGATAAGGCGCCACCCGATATCGCAAAACGAACGCAGAAATGCCTAAACTGTTCAACCACTGTGCAATCGGTTCTCCTTCATGGTGCGCTCGCATGCCATAACCACCGCCTGGACATACGATAATTGCTGGTCTATTCTCGCCATCTACAAGATAAGGCGTTATAGCTGGACAATCCTCATCTGCATTTCCCTGTGCATACGGCGCTCCGTGCATCCATAATAATTGCTCTGCCACCTTATTTCCCCCTTATGCTGCATAAGAATTGAAATCTTTTACCATTATATAACTAATGATAATGTCAGTCATCTGCAATCCTATATTCAAATAAAAACAGGCTTAAGCCGAAAAAACGCGCCTAAGCCTGTCCGTTCATTTTACAATTGCTGCTTGCCTTATTTCTTGATAATCGTCAAAGCTCCAACGAAACCGATAAGCGCTCCAAGCAGTGAGCCAGCTAAAACTTCACTAGGCTGATGACCGAGACTTTCCTTAAGCCGTTCACGCCTGCGCTCATGATACAATCCTGGATGCTCGCCAGCCAGCTTCTCCACATCCTCGTCCAAATCATTTACCTGCACAGCAATTTCACCTGTATGTCTGCGAATATTCATCGCATCGTACATCACAATAATGCCAAGCATCGCAGATATGGCAAATTCCGGCGTCTTTACGCCATACTTGGTCGCCGTGTATGCAGCTAGCGCGGAAACGCCGCTTGAATGTGAGCTCGGCATTCCACCTGAACCAATAATTTTCCGCACATCCCATTTGCCGCTTCTCGCAAAATGTACAGGCAGCTTAAGCAATTGGGCTGTCCCAACAGCCGTCAACGCTGTCACAAGTCCTCTGTTTGACATATCCGTCAACCTCCAGTCCTTATTCCCATCTCATTTTGCCCTGCTGAGCGTAAATTATTTCATATAAATAAATCGCTCGCCAGGTGCGAACATATGGAACTTCTGGGCTGGATAATGACGCTGGATATAATCGACGAAATAAGCCGGGTTCTCATCATTGTGTGGAAATAAGCCATAATGCATCGGAATCAATAAATCAGCATGAATTTGTATCGCAATCTCAACAGCCTCACGATAATTGCAATTGCCGACGATCCCCTGTTCATTGCGAACAAAATCTCTTCCATTGATCGGCAATAATGCAATATCGATTTGTCTGCTTTGCAGCCAAGTGACAAGCTCTGGGAAACCAACGGTATCGCCAGAGTGATAAAGATGAATGCCATTAAAATTCGCAACATAACCTAGAAACTTATGTTCACCTGCTTCATCCTGTTCGAACTGTTCATGCTTGGCAGCGAATGCATCGAGCCTTATGCCGCCTGCAAGCTCAATCGATTGTCCATGAGAAATACCGATCAGCTGCTCATCACGGAAACCCCATTCCTTCAATAGCGGAAGATGAGCTCTCGGCACGATAAATCGTGTTTTGGAAGATTGCTGAATAACTTGCAGCGTCTGCTTGTCCATATGATCCTCATGGTGGTGGGAGCATACGACATAATCGACATCGAGGCAATCCGAAGGCGACAGCGGCGATTCGAAGGCTCGTGACCACGGCGGTCCTGCCATCTCATACACCCAGTTCGTCAAATACGGATCAAATAAAATCGTTTTTTTGTTCCATTTGACGAGAAAGCCCTCTTGTCCAAGCGCCCATAACGCCAAAGCTTGATCTGGAAGTTCCGTTCCGGCTATTTGCTTTACTAAATTTTTCCCACTGTTATATACGTTCACGACGGTCATCACCCTTTTTGCTCCATATTTTGAATGCGAAGGTCTTTCGTAAACCATAGCTTATAGCTTAATAAACTTAAAATAATGCTCGTAACCGCAGCTGAGCTTGCGAACGCAAACACAATTAATATTTGGTACCGAACCGCTTCGATCGGATTCGCGCCAGCGATAATCATCCCTGTCATCATACCGGGAAGCTGAACCAGACCTACTGTCTTCATTCCGTCTATCGTCGGAATCATGCTCGATTTAACCGATCGCTTCATTACATCTTGAATCGCTTGCCTTGCTGTCGCTCCAAGTGAGAGCAGCGTCTCCATCTCGCCTTTCGAGGATTCGACCTCTCTTCTCATTTGATTGAGCAGTAAACCCGAAACGACCATCGCATTGCCGATCGTCATGCCGCTAATCGGAATAATGTATTGCGGTGTCGCTTCTATAATTCGAAAGCCGAGCAGCAGTCCCATCATAAGCAGCTCTGTCGATGTGATCGCAATCGCGATTTTCCAAATGATGCCCTTCAGTCCAGCTCCCCTTTTACCAGCATGATAAGACGCTACACTAATCATAAGTACAAGGATCATTGTAATAAACAGCGGATTGCTCGTATTAAAAATAAATTGCAGCACATAGCCGACAAGCAGCAGCTGTACCGCAGAACGAATGGTGCCAATCGCGATGTCTCGCTCAAGCCCAAGCTTCTGCCATACGGAGATAAGCATCGTAATCATCACAAACAACAAGGTAAAGCTAAGTGCTACGATTGACATGGCTGCTCCTTTTGTATCGGCGCTTTTATATAATTTTGTGCGAGCTCGGATGTTGGATGTTCAAAAAAAGCAGCCGTGTCGCTGTTCTCCAGCAGCGTTCCTTCCCCCATAAACCATATAGAGCTGCTCATCTGCTGAGCCTGCTCCAAATCATGTGTAACCCAAAGCATCGTTGCCCCTTCTTGATGATGCCACTCTCGCAGCACTTCCTCCACCATTTCCTTGCTGCCTCGGTCAAGCGATGCGGTAATCTCATCAAGAAGAAGCACGGTAGGATGAAGAAGCAAGGAACGGAGCAGCGAGATTCGCTGTTTCTCTCCTCCTGACAGCTGTTCGGCGCTTTTGCCCATATCAAGATGATCCAGCCCTAGCCTTGGCAGCATATGACGTACGAGCTTCTCGTCATACGGCATGCGATGCAGCATACTCACGGTTCTCAAATTTTGCTCAATGCTCCCATTCAGCATAACGGACTGCTGAGCAACGTAACATACCTTCATTCTCCAAATCCTTGGATCTAATTCTCGCTGTGAAACATTATGTAAACGGATATCACCCTCATCGGCGTTATCCAGACCTGCAAGCAAACGCAGCAGCGTACTTTTGCCTTGTCCAGATACACCTAATATAGAAATAATAGCCGGATCAGCAATCAATGCAGTAACATTTGCGAACAGCTGAACATCCTCATCACCACTGCGGTTTTTCCTAATACTCTGAAGTTCCAAAACACTAGCCACAAACGTTCCTCCCTTCGGCTTCCCTTACATTATAGCTGTAATGCTTGGCTCTAAAAAGTAAATTTAATAAGCTACAGACCCGCTCGTATGCAAAAAAAGGCTGATGACTACTGCCGCAGTTGCGGAAGCAGGCCACCAGCCTTCATAGTCCATCTATGCTTGCTGCTATTATTTTATCGCTGCGTCAATTTCTTTAACCATTTCCGCTACAGAGATAAGTCCGCCGCCAGAAAGGTACCAGAAATCTGGATTAAGATAAACGATATTTCCTTCTTTGTACGCTTTAGTGTTTTTCACCAAAGCATTCTCAACGGAAGAATGTGCATCCCCTGATCCTTCTGTCACTGCATTGCGGTCAACAACGAATAAGTAATCAGCATCCTTCTCTGCTACATATTCGAACGTTACAGGGTCGCCGTGCGTTGAAACTTTAATGTTCTCATCTACAGCCGGTATGCCAAACACGTCATGAATGATACCGAAACGCGATGCTTTACCATATGCGCTGATTGCACCTTCGTTTGCCAAAATAATAAGGCCATTTTTTCCAGAAGCTGTTGCTTTTTCATTCAATGCTTTAATGGAATCATTAATTGCTGCTAGCTCTGTATCTGCTTCAGCTTCTTTAGAGAAGATTTGAGCCAGTGTTTTCACGTTAGTCGTAAAGGACTCCATGAAGTTTTTGTTGTCCACACCCATAAAAATCGTAGGAGCGATCTTCGTAAGCTCTTCGTAAGCATCCTGTTGACGACCTGAAATAATGATCAAGTCAGGTGCAGTTTCATTGATTTTCTCAAAGTCCGGCTCTTTCAAGCTGCCTGCGTTTACGTATTTTGCATCTTTAAATTTTTCAAGGTATGCAGGAACGCTAGCTTGCGGAAGTGAAGCAACCTCTACGCCTAGCTTGTCTAGTGTATCAAGAGTACCATAGTCAAATACGACAACCTTGCTAGGATTAACAGGGACAACCGTTTCGCCAAGCTGATGTTTAACTGTAATTTCTGTAGGTGCATCTGTTGCAGGTGTTTCAGATGCTGGTGTGTTCGTAGCGCTGTTAGCGCCTTTATTTCCGTTGTTATTTGCGCCGCATGCTGCAAGCACCAAGCTTAGAATGACTAAAATAGCCAATACAGGTATAGATTTTTTCAAAACATTCACCCCTAAATCAATTTTTTTATATTGAAAAACTTGAAAACCGGAAGTAAGTAAATCTTTCATGACTACTTAAAATAGACGCCGATACGATTCCCGTTTATGAGCTCAATCGGTATGTCCATGTCATAGATGTCATGAAGCACGGCGTTGTCGATGATCGTCTCGGTTGAACCTTCCTTGACGACCTTTCCATCCTTCAACGCCACGATATAATCGGAGTAGCAAGAAGCGAAATTGATATCGTGAATAACGAGCACGACCGTTTTGCCAAGCTCCTCAACGAGCCGCCGCAGCACCTTCATAATTTGGACGGAGTGCTTCATATCCAAGTTGTTGAGCGGTTCATCCAGCAATATGTATTCGGTGTTCTGAGCGATA
Source organism: Pristimantibacillus sp. Z349TD_6 (assembly GCF_056173205.1). NCBI lineage: Bacteria > Bacillati > Bacillota > Bacilli > Caryophanales > Paenibacillaceae > Pristimantibacillus (SeqCode) > Pristimantibacillus sp. Z349TD_6. The sequence continues at coordinate 6,662,687 of NZ_CM149662.1, forward strand.
ACCATCGCAATAAATGCACGCTGGTTTTGTCCACCGCTCAGTTCATCAAGGTACTTGGCTTGCAGATCAACAAGATCCATATAAGCAATGGCTTCATCTACTTGCTGCCAATCTTCCTTCGTCAGCTTGCCTTGAGAATAAGGGAATCTGCCGAAGCTGACGAGCTCTCGTACAGTTAAACGAAGATTAATATGATTCGACTGTTTTAAGATTGATATTTTTTTTGCAAGATCTGCGCTTTTCCAGCTACTTACTTCCTTCCCCTCAATTAACACTTGGCCGCTGTCCTTCGCTAACAATCGGCTAATCATAGAGAGAAGCGTACTCTTGCCTGCACCGTTCGGTCCGATAAACGAAGTGACCTTTCCCTTCGAAATCCGAATCGATACATCCTCGATGACCGGCTTGCCGCCATATGATTTGGAAACATTTTTAACCTCTATCATGCTTTCTTCTCCCTTAGCAGCAAATATAAAAAGTACGCTCCGCCGATGAAGTTAATAATGACGCTAATCGTCGTTTCAAACGTGAACACATGCTCTACGAGCAGTTGACCTCCAACGAGTGAAATGATGCTGATGAGTATCGCCCCTGGAATGAGATAGCTATGCCGATAGGTCTTCATGAACTGATAGGCTACGTTGACAACCAGCAGTCCAAGGAAGGTAATCGGCCCAACTAAAGCCGTGGATACAGCGATCAGAATGGCGACGATGACGAGCACTCTTTTGACAACATAATCATAAGGAATGCCAAGATTGACTGCATGCTCCTTGCCCAGCGATAACACGTCAAAATATTTGCTTAACCGCATGCCGTAAATGGCTACAAGAGCGACGATGATGATTGAAATGATAAGCAAATCCGTGTTGACGTAATTGAAGCTGGCGAACATTTTCCCCTGCACAATTAGAAATTCATTCGGATCAATAAGAACCTGCATGAACGTCGACATGCTCCCGAACAATGTGCCCATCACTAGCCCTATTAATAGAAGGAAATAAAGATTTCTGCCTTCCCTTTTGAATAGAAACTTATAGAGCAGCAGGGCGAATGCTATCATTGCCGCTATCGTAATAAAAAAATTAAGATGCTTGTTTGTGCTTGGCAGACTCATCGATCCAAAGGTAAAAACGACGAAGGTTTGAATCAGCATATAAAGGGAATCCAGCCCGATAATGCTCGGCGTCAAAATACGGTTGTTCGTAATGGTCTGAAAAATCATAGTGGAGTAAGCAATAGCGCCCCCGGTTACGACAATCGCCAGTACCTTCTTCAATCTTCTTGGCAGTGCATAATCCCAATGGGTCCCAAGATCGATGAACAAAAATACGACAATTAATGCGACGCCCAGCACCGCAAGCAAACTTAGTTTAAGCTTCATATGCCTTTCTCCTCATCAACAAGTAAAGAAAAATAATGCTTCCGACAACGCCGATCGTGAGTCCGATTGGAATTTCATACGGAAAAATAATTAGGCGGCCAAGCACATCGCACACCAGTACGAATATGGCTCCAAGCACCGCCGTGTGCGACAGGTTTTTCTTCAAATTGTCGCCCATATACAGCGTCACGATATTCGGAATAATGAGGCCAAGGAAAGGCAGCGTACCGACAGTCAAAATGACGATAACCGATACAAGAGCTACAATTACAAGCCCGATGTTAACGACAAGCTTATGATTCATTCCCAAATTGGTTGAAAACTCTTCGCCAAGGCCAGCAATGGTAAACTTGTTCGCGTAGAGATAAGCTACTACGAGCAGCGGTAGGCTCACATACAGCAGCTCGTAACGTCCACTCATAACAAGCGAGAAGCTGCCTTGCAGCCAAGATGAGATGTTTTGAATAAGATCATTTTTATAGGCAAAAAATGTAGTAATAGAGCTGATGATGTTACCGAACATCAATCCTACTAGCGGAATGAAAATCGTATCTTTAAATTTCAGACGATCGAGAATTTTCATGAACAGATAGGTTCCTGCGAGTGCAAAAGCAAACGCGATCAGCATTTTCTCAAGCGTACTCGCCGATGGAAACACCATTAAGGCAACGAGTATACCGAGTCTAGCGGAATCATCCGTTCCGCCGGTCGTTGGCGATACAAATTTGTTGCGGCTTAGCTGCTGCATTATCAAACCTGTAACGCTCATGCCGACGCCGGCAATTATAATACTGATAAGCCTAGGGAAACGGCTGATGGTGAGAACCTGAAGCTGCTCATCCGTCAGACTGAACAAGTCCAGCGGCGAGATGTCTTTTACTCCGATAAATAAAGAAGTAATCGATAATACAATAAGCACGACAAAAAGATACCATAGCTTCATACTCAATCCTCGAATCATCACGAATATTATCAGAGATAATCATTCTCATTAATTATCAAAAAAATACATTGCCTCCGCTTATCATCATTCAATGATAACCATTATCAGCAACATTCACTATGTTACACGATTTTCAGATGATCGGAATGGACTTTCCTGTTTTCAAGGATGGACATTTCTATACAGCTGGGAGGTGTGACGGGTTGGTGAACATGGATACGCTCCGTTCGGGGAAGCTAATTAGCGGTTTGTGGCTCTGTCCTCACCAAATTCACTATTTCTGCGCAGATAGCTCTATAAACTAGTCTTATTCAAGCAGCTCATCTCGCCAAAGTGCCTCTAAAGTGTGAACTGATCAGAAATAGAGCTAGAATATAGCTCTATTTTCACCATATCCACCATTTCGGGGCAGTTAGAGCTAGAAACTAGTCTTATTCAAGCAGCTCGACTCGTCAAAGTACCTCTAAAGCGTGAACTGATCAGAATTAGAGCTAGAAACTAGCTCTATTCTCACCAAAATCACCATTTCAGCGCAAATAGAGCTAAAAACTAGTCTTATCCAAGCAGCTCATCTCATCAAAGTACCTCTAAAGCGTGAACTAATCAGAAATAGAGCTAGAAACTAGCTCTATTCTCACCAAAATCACCAAGCCAGCGCAAATAGAACTAAAAACTAGTCTTATTTAAGCAACTCATCTCATCAAAGTACCTCTAAAGTGTGAACCGATCAGAAATAGAGCTAGAAACTAGCTCTATTCTCACCAAAATCAACATTTCAGCGCAAATAGAACTAAAAACTAGTCTTATCCAAGCAGCTCATCTCATCAAAGTACCTCTAAAGTGTGAACCGATCAGAAATAGAGCTAGAAACTAGCTCTATTCTCACCAAAATCACCATTTCAGCGCAAATAGTGCTAGAAACTAGTCTTATTCAAGCAGCTCATCTCGTCAAAGTGCCTCTAAAGTGTGAACTGATCAGAAATAGAGCTAGAAACTAGCTCTATTCTCACCAAAATCACCATTTAAGCGCAAATAGAGCTAAAAACTAGTCTTATCGAAGCAGCTCATCTCGCCAAAGTGCCCTTAAAGTGTGAACCGATCAGAAATAGAGCTAGAAACTAGCTCTATTCTCACCAAAATCACTATTTCAGTGCAAATAGAACTAAAAACTAGTCTTATCCATGCTGCTCTGCTCGTCAAAGTACCTCCAAAGCGTGAACCGATCAGAAATAGAGCTAGAAACTAGCTCTATTCTCACCAAAATCACTATTCCAGCGCAAATAGAGCTAGAATCTATTCTTATCCAATTAACTCATCTCGGCAATGAACCTCAAAAGTAAAACAAATTAAAAATAGAGCTGGAATCTAAAACTAGATTCCAGCTCTACCTCCATACAAACAGCCTAACTTGCTTGCTGCTTCATAAATTGCATCTAATGCTGCGCCATGAGCAGCTGTTGATACACCTTGCCTGTGGCGAGCAGCTCTTCATGGGTGCCGGTCTCGGCTAACGATCCTTGATCCATAACAAAGATCACGTCAGCATTCTCGATAGTGGACAACCTATGTGCGATCATAATTGTCGTCAGCCCCTTCCGTCTTGCTTCTAGACCAGCCAGCAGCTGACGCTCTGTCTCTAGATCGAGCGCTGACGTCGCTTCGTCCAGCACCAAAACTTCCGGATCACTGACAATTGCCCGTGCAATTGCAATACGTTGACGCTGTCCGCCGGATAGCTTGATGCCCCTCTCTCCAATATTCGTGTCATAACCGTCAGGCAGCCCCAGAATAAAATCATGAATCTGAGCGATACGGCAAGCTTCCTCCACATCCGCTTCGGTGACCTCGTCTCTGCCTAACATCAGATTTTCACGAATGGTATCAGAGAACATATACGGGTCTTGGAATACAACAGACACCTTACTCGCCCACTGCTCGCGGTTGAAGATTTGGGCGTCCATATCGTTCAGCTTAAAAGTCCCCTTCGGCGCATCAAAGAAACGAACCAATAGCTGAGCAATGGTTGATTTTCCTCCCCCGCTCGTCCCTACAAAAGCAATTTTGCTTCCGATCGGCAGATCAGCCGAAAACCTGCGAATGACCTCCGGCAGCTCTGGCGAATAGCGAAAGCTCGTATCCTTAAAGGACAACTGCTCAATCGGTCCCGCTATACTCTTTTGACCCTTATCTTGCTGTTCCATTTCCAAAATACGCTGAACCCTGTCCACGTTAGCAAGCTGCGACGACATGCCCATAATAAATTGAAATAGATTATAGAAGGAATCCGACATTTGCGTAGAAAACTGAAACAAGATGACGAACGTTCCGATCGACATTTGTTCATGAATAAGCTGCATACCGCAGTAGCCAAGCACAAGAATGCCAATGCCCCATTTCATCGGGTCGCTGTAGCGAATTTGCCGATTCACGAGTTTTCCTTCAGCCATTACCTGCTCAAAGTATTCCGCAAACATTTTATCGTAAAGCTTCATTTCCCACTTCAATCGGTGATAAGCGACCACTTCTCGTGTAGAGGCTACCCCCTCTTCAATTTGTATGAGCAGCGCCGTACGCTTCTCCGCCACTTTCTTGGCTTGCTCCTTCAGCTTTGGGGTGAAGTAAAATCCAATAAGAACGTAAATGGTACAAAGCCCCACAATCATAAGCAGCAAAATAGGGCTGGAAATGCCAATGATCGTCATCAATATGCAAAGGTTTAACGTCTCCTGAATACCGCGCGGAATCTGCCAGCCCATCACGCTTGCCGAGACGAACAGATCCTGTGTGAACGAATACACGTACTTCCCGGTTCGCTCATTCTGAAACCGTTCTACAGGTACACCTTCAAGCCGCTTCAGCATTCGGGAGAGCAAAGAGCGGCTGACTGCAAATTCATTGCGAACGAGACTTCGGCTCGTCATCGTAAACATTAGCGAGTAGACAAGGCCTGCAAGCGCGAAGATGCAGATGACAATCGGCATCAGCTCATACTTGCCTTCTGTAAACACGTCGTCAATTAATATTTTTTGAACATATACAATCGTATAATTGGATACGGACTCCAGTGCGAGATAGAGCAGCACAATGAGATAAGTGCCTTTCAGCATAACGGAGTTCGACCAAAAGATTTTAAGATACTTCATGTGCCACCCTCTCTTCCGCTGCTTCGGATTGCCCGATTTCCAGCTCATACAGCAGCCCTTTGCGTACAATCAGCTCTTCATAGCTTCCTGCCTCCGCGACGCGGCCCTCGTGAATGACAACAATTTTGTCAAAATGCTTCACCGTTGACAGCCTATGTGCAATCGCAATCGTCGTACGGTTAACCAGTACTTCATCAAGCGCACGCTGCACTTCATATTCACTTACATTATCTAGAGACGAGGTCGCCTCATCGAGCAAAATAATAGCTGGCTGCTTTACAAACATCCGCGCAATCGATACTCGCTGCTTCTGTCCGCCAGACAGCTTCATGCCTCGCTCGCCAACGAGCGTATCGTAGCCTTCGGGCAGCTGCATAATGAAATCATGCGCATAAGCAGCTTTGGCGGCTGCAATCACTTCTTCATCGCTTGCTTCTGGTTTGCCGAATCGAATATTCTCTTTGACAGAAGACCCGAACAGATAGGTTTCTTGAAATACATAACCGATCGACTCTCTCAAACGCTCTAGCGTCATTTGCTGTATAGGTACACCATCAAGCTTAATCATGCCAGCAGTCGGATCGTAAAAACGCCCAATCATTTTAAACATCGTAGTCTTGCCGTTGCCGCTTGCCCCTACAAAGGCGACCTTCTCTCCTGGCTTGATGGTGAGCGAGAAGCCGTTAATAACAGGAGGCTGCTCCGGATACTGAAAGTAAACATCCTCGAACGTAAGTCCGCCGCGCACCTCATCTAGAGCGATGGGATCGGCCGGATCATCAATCTCAATTTCTTTGTGCATGAATCTATATAGCGGAATCGTTTGGTGGATGATGAGCTTCTGTTCCGTAAGCTGGGTGACGAGCAGCGTAAGGCGGAACATCGTCGTCATGTATAAGAGGGTGAAGGCGATAAAACCGCCTAACGTAATCCAATTATTTTGGAGAGAGTAGTAGCCCGTAATAAATAATGCAATGGCGCCCAAATAAAATGTAAACCGCCGAAAGCTGCCTCGCCCGAAGCTATACGTAGCAGCAAGCAAGTAAACATGCGACCACTCTTTATGTTTCCCGAGCGTCCGTCCATGGTACCAGGGCTGCGAGCCAAACGCTCGAAATTCGCGCAAGCCGGATATGCTTTCGTAAACCGATTGATTATAGGCAATTCGTGATTGACCGGATTCTCTCCCGTAAAGGGAAGCTTTCCGTTCAAAATAGGGCCCAAACAAATAATAAAGCCCGAATGTTGGCAGCATGATGAGGCATAACCAGCCGCTAATGCTGAGCAGCAAACAAATAGCTACCGCTATAAAAAGCAAGTTTTCGATGACGCTCGGAAGGACATTGCGGTATATTTTCTGAACCGAAGCTACCTCGGAGTTGAACATCGACAGCGTCTCGCCCGCAGGGTGCCGCTCGTAATGAGCAAAGCCGAGCTTGCGCAAATGCTTGAAAATCGCCGTTTGCATATCGCGAGAGGCAAGCTCTCCTATCGTCCGCTGCAATAGATTACGATAATTTTTGGCGATAAGCATGAGCAAATTAATAGCTACAAGAGCTCCCAAAATCATCATAAAAAGCGAGGTATCCTTGTTGACTACGACATGATCGATAACATATTGGATCATCTTTGGCGTTAATGTTTCCCCGAGCACCGCCATCGTGCCGCAGGCCGCAAGTGCTGCGATTTGCTTCTTATAAGGCGTCAAAAACTTTAGCGCCCAAATGTAGGAGCTTTTTGATTCATTCAGCTCAGCCTTCTGTTTTCCTTTGTCCGCTTGCTTGCGAGCCTGTTCGCTCATCTGCTGCGATGGCCTATCGGCTTCCGCAGCTTTTTCTGTTTTTAGCATCGTTGTTCCCTCCTCATTTCTGTTTGTTAAACCCCTTTAAACAACCTATTTTTTGGCAGTTGGCTACCTATCATAATTCTGGGTACACATTTTGTCAACGCAAAAAATGATTATAATCATTCATTACCAAGCAGCATCACCACTGCACATAAACACGTAAAAAGCCCGGCTCAAGGCACCAGCGCCTGTTGACCGGACTTTCTATAATAGTTGCGATATCTTGGCTATAATTCCACAATCGCTTTAATAACCTTTGATTCTGGCTTCAGCCAGCTATCGAAGTGGTTGATCATTTCAGCAAACGGCACACGATGCGTAATGAAACTAGCCACATCAATGCTGCCGCTTCGCACAGCTTCTTGAACTGCTGAGAAGTCCTCAATAGTCGCATTTCGGCTTCCCATTAACGTCATCTCCCGCTTGTGAAACTCAGGATCGTTGAAGGAGAGCTCCGCTTTGACGAGGCCAACATATACAAGCTTGCCTCCGTGTGCGACAAAACTAAATGCATCGCTCATCGATCTTGCGCTGCCGGTAGCATCGAATACAACGGTTGGAAAATCTCCATCTGTTAATTCTGAAATTTTCGCCGCAGCGTCTTCCAAAGCATTAACCGTCTCATCCACCTTCGCCCATTGCTTGCAAAAGGCTAGGCGATCCTCCTGAATATCCATTGCGATCACCCGCGCACCGCGATGTTTGGCAAAAGCCATAACACCAAGCCCAATCGGCCCAGAGCCTATAACGAGCACCGTTTCGCCAGCTCGAAGCTCCGCGCGGCGAACGGCATGTGCGCCAATGCTCAGCGGCTCAAGTACGGCTGATTGATCAAGCGTCAGGTCGTTCGTCACGAGCAAATGTGTGGTCGGTACGACAACTAGCTCGCGCATGCCGCCATCAATATGCACGCCTAGCACCTTCATGTCGGTGCAGCAATTTGTTTTGCCATGCCGGCATGCGATGCAATGGCCGCAGTGCAAATAGGGGATGATGCTAACCTGATCGCCCGTTTTGATCTTGCCTTCCTGATCATCCACCTGCTCAACGATGCCAGCCAGCTCATGACCCAGCACGCGCGGATAAGAGAAGAAAGGTTGATTTCCTTTATAGGCATGCAGGTCGGTTCCGCAAATTCCTATTCTCCGAATACGGACGACTGCAGTCCCCGGCTGCAGGACAGGCTCCTCTTGCTCAACCAGCCTAAGCTGATCGACTTGTTCACATACGATTGCTCTCATCCTGCACCTCTCCCTTAAGCGTCGATTCTCGTATTATATTCTTCTCTTCCACTTCTCCAGCTAAGGTTATGAATCGGCTCCAATATAGCAAGAACCTCTCGCAGCAGCTGTACATTAATCGGCTCGTCCGTCCATTCTATATTTTTACGGATATTAGCCGGATTAGCTGTACTCACCAGTGTGGTTGGGATTCGTTCATTCGCCGTGGCGAATTGTACAGCCAGCTTGGCGATATCCTCGCCCTTAGCAGCACAATACTCGGCGGCTTTCGCACATAAAGCACGTATCTGTTCACCAGCAGGATGCCAGCTCGCAACTGCGCGATTGCCAAGCAAGCCCATCGAAAGCGGCGATGCACTAACAAGCCCAACCTGCTTTTGCTCCAGAAGCGGCAATAGCTCCAGCAAAGAGGTATCATTTAAAGAATAATGGCAATAGGAAAGTACGGCATCGAGCTCGGTATACGCCAGCGATTTCTCAAATACAGCAAGCGGAAGCCCAGATACACCCGAGTATCGGATTTTCCCCTGTTGTTTCAGCTTATCGAGTGCTAAGAACGCACCCTCTGCAACTTGCTCGAAGGGAACAAATTCAATATCATGCAAAAACAATATATCGATATAATCCGTCTGCAGCCTAGTGAGGCTTTCATCCACGCTGCGGATGATACGCTGCTCCGAGAAGTCGAACTCGTCCGCACCATACCTTCCAGCCTTCGTTGTCAGAATAAACCGATCTCTCGCAATCTCAGTTATCGCCTTGCCAAGCACCGTCTCCGCTTTCGTTAAGCCATAATACGGCGAAACGTCGATCAGATTAATGCCCATATCCACCGCAGTATGCACGGTACGAATGCTTTCTGCTTCGTCCGTCTCTCGAAATACAGAACCTAGCGAGGATGCGCCAAAGCTGAGAGCTGACACCTCGAGTCCTGTCTTGCCAAGTTTACGATATTTCATTTATATCCACTCCGATTTTGAGAATCAATCTGTTATTGCCGTCTATCACCGTTCGCCGCGGCATTTACAAAATAACGCCGTCTTTAAAAATCGCGATTTCCTTAAACCCGTTCCGCTCATTGTGTGTTTGCACTTCGCCTGAAGCCAAGCTGATTAATTGCTCCCACAGCTCATCGGTCAGCATCTCCATGCTTTTGTTCTCAAGCAGCTCACCTGCGTTAAAGTCGATCCAGTTTTTCTTGCGGGCAGCAAGCTCACTATTCGTCGCAATCTTCACCGTTGGAACCGGCCCGCCAAACGGCGTTCCCCGTCCTGTCGTGAACAGCACGATATGCGCTCCTCCGGCTGATAGCGCCGTAACCGATACCAGATCATTGCCAGGCGCTTCTAATAAATTGAGACCGCTGCTCGTAATGCGCTCCCCATAAGGCACAACATCCCTTACTATAGCGTGTCCGCCCTTTTGAATGCAGCCGAGTGATTTTTCCTCTAACGTACTGATGCCCCCTGCCTTATTTCCAGGCGATGGATTCTCATAAATTTCTTGATCATGCTTTATAAAATATTGCTTGAAATCGTTTATTAAATGAACAATTTTGTGAAAAACCTGCTCATTTGCTGCGCGACTCATCAATATCGTCTCTGCGCCAAACATCTCAGGCACCTCGGTCAATATAGCTGTGCCGCCCGCTTCGATCAAACGATCCGATACCGCCCCTACGAGCGGATTCGCCGTTATGCCGGACAAACCATCCGAGCCGCCGCATTTCAGGCCAAGCTTCAGCTTCGATACGGAAACCGGCTCGCGCTTGAATCGTTCTGCATAACTTACGAGCTCTTCTACCAATCCCAGCGCGTCCTCGATCTCATCCTCTGCCTCTTGCGACTTGAGAAACTTTACTCGTTCCGCGCTATGTTCGCCAATTGCCCGCTTAAACGCATCAATCTGATTGTTCTCACAGCCTAAGCCGATAACGAGTACGCCCGCTGCGTTCGGATGGTTTACGAGTGAGGCAAGCAGCTTCTGTGTATGCACAAGATCATCGCCAAGCTGCGAGCAGCCGAACGGATGTGCAAAATGGTACACCCCATCCACACGTCCTTCATAAAGCGCATGTGCTTTTCTTGCTACAATCTCACAGGTTTTATTAATGCAGCCGACCGTGTTAATAATCCAAATTTCGTTTCGTATACCGACATCGCCATTCTCGCGAATAAAGCCTCGAAAGGTACGATCAGCATCACGCAATACTGCTTTCACTTCTGCTGGCGACGGAGTCTGCTCATACGAATAATCGAGAAATCCTTTTAAGCCCGTCCCCATGTTATGGGTATGAATCCAGCTGCCTGGCTCAATATCTTCCTTCGCAACTCCAATCGAGTAACCAAACTTGAGCACATGCTCCCCTTTGCGAGCAGCTCGCGTCAGCACTTTATGACCCTTCGGCACCTCATCTTGCAGCTCAAGAACTAGTCCCGATTCAAGCGTCAGCTTATCCCCTTTTGCAAATGACTGCAGCGCAATAACGACATGATCATCCTCATGCAATCGAATCCAGCTATTCATTCGCTACTCGCTCCATTTCCTCTATGCTCGTGCTTACCGCAGCTGCTAGTTCTGGCCATAGTGCCGCCAAATCACATCCCCACACGTTTTCCAAATGCAGCAGTCTAGATATGGTCTGCTCCAGCGGCCATTTCTGCTCTTTCGCTTCCGACCATACAGACGCAATGATGGCAAGCAAGCCAGCATCATCCCGCACCACGTACGACAATCCGCTTAACGTTTTCCCTTCGTAACCCGTCTCACCAAGCATTACTTTGTAATACCGCAGCAAACCAGCAAAACCTTGTATAAGCCCAGTTGGCAGCATATTACCACCTTCCGCATAATGAAGCAGGGATGGAAGCAGACGCACTTTAAATTTACTTAAGCTGTTCATCGCAATATCCGCAAGTCGATGACGAATGAACGGATTAAGGAAACGTTCATAAACATCCTGTGCATAGGCGTGCAGCTCCTCTTCAGAAATGGCAAGTGACGGAATAATTTCTGTCTCTACTGTTGCTCTCACCAGAGGACCAAGCACTGTATCCTCCATCGCTTCCCGCACCTGCTCCATATCATGCAGCAAGCCAAGCGGCGTCATTAACGTGTGTGCACCATTCAAAATTCGTACCTTCCTCAGCTGGAACGGCTTCAAATCCTCGACATAATGTACATTCAGACCCGCCTTGCGCAGTGGGAGCAGCTCATCAAGCTCTTGTCCTGTCTCAATCGCCCATAAATGATACGGCTCTGCTGTGCTCAGCATGGAATCGGAGTAGCCCCATTCACCAAACCAAGCTTCGGCCTGCGCTGCATCGGGATAACCTGTAACAATGCGATCGACTAATGAGTTCAGAAAACGGTTATGCTGAGTAACCCAATGTTTGAATTCTTCGGAATATCCCCAATCATCGCTATAGCGCAAAATACAGCTGCGAAGCTCATCGCCATTACGTTCCAGCAGCTCGCAAGGCAAGCATACTAAGCCGCGCTTCGGATCGCCTTTAAAATAATTAAACCTGCGGTAAAGCAGCTGTGTCAGCTTGCCGGGAAACGACTGAATCGGTTGTCCCTCGATGAGCTCCTCCGGTCGATAAACAAGTCCCGCTTCCGTCGTGTTGGATACGACAACCTGCAAGTCTGGGCTTTCGGCCAAAACGAGATATTCATCCCAATTGGAATACGGATCAAATACTTTGTTAAACACAGACACAATCTCTGTACGCTCCACGCTAGTACCATTCTCCAAACCGCGAACAACAAGCGTATATAGACCGTCCTGTTCTGCCAGCGCATCAATCTTTGGTTTGCCTCCGGGACGCGGCTGTGTCACCGCAATGCTTCCCTCGTATAAGCCTTGATTCTTGCAAGCTTGAATCATCCAGTCAAAAAAGCCGCGCAAAAAATTGCCTTCGCCAATTTGCAGTACCGTAATCTTAGCTTGCTTCATTTCCATATATCGCTGTTTCTGATCTTCATTTAATTGCTGCTCGTTTAAAGTATTCATATTCGATAAAACTCCTTTGCGTTTCGTCCAAACAACCGCTCTCGCTCTAATTCCGTCCATGTCTGCGGCAGCGCCTGCTCCAGCACGGACACAACCTCGTCGTAGCTTGCCGCAAGCAAACTGACCGGCCAATCACTGCCAAACATGACCCGCTTGTAACCAAATGCTTCGAGCGCATGCTCGATGTAGGGAAAGAAATCAGCTGGTTGCCAGTTATCATGATCCGCTTCTGTGACCATTCCCGAGAGCTTGCAAAATAGATTAGGATGAGCGGCCATTTGGCTAATCTGGCTTTTCCAAGGCTCAAGCTCCCCAGCTTTTATTCTAGGCTTCGCGATATGGTCAATGACCGCATGAAGGCCTGGCACTTTATCCAGCAGTTCAACTAGAGGAGTAAGCTGATGCGACACAACTAACAAATCTATCGGTATTCCTTTGTCTGCAAAATATGTGAACGCTTCCAAATAGCTTGGTGCCAAAATCGCATTCGCATCGGGCATCTCTTGAATCATGACACGGAAGCCTACACATTTCGGATGCTGCGCAAAACGCTCGTAATGATTGCGATAATCCGGATCGGCAAGATCCAGCCATGCGACAACGCCTAATATCGTATCGGATGACTCGCTTAATGTCAGCAAATAATCCGTTTCTGCAAGCGTCGCTGCCGCCTGCACAACAATCGTACCGTCCAGCTTATGTTTATTTAGATGAGGCTCCAAATGATGCGGCAAAAAATCGCGGTAAAGCACCGGAATGTCTGGTGTGATCCAGCCGTAATCCCCTCGTTCAATCTTCCAATAATGTTGATGCGAATCTATTCTCATCTCATCAGCCTCTTTTCTAACAAAGTAGCTTCCTCTTCATTATAAAAAACAATATTGATAGCTGAAATAATCAATTCATGCATATTTGTACTCTTTTTTGATATTTGTTACAATCAGGCTGATGCTAGGAGGACTAGCGCTTTTTGAAACTTAAAATAGAATGAAAAAGGTGATCGGATGATCCGTCTGTTTAAATTTGAAGATGTAGATTACATCATTAACTCCCACTACAATCTTTACAATAAGGAGTTCCAATACGATCTTTCTTTCCGAGCGTTTATTGCTGATCGTGTACATGGTTTTATCGAGAGGTCAGATCCTAATGAGAACATTTGGATTTTGGAAAGCGAAGGAAAGCAGCGTGGTTCGATTAGTATTCATAAAGTAAATGAGGATACCGCTCAGCTCGGTTTGTTTCTCATTGAGCCTGACGTAAGAGGAGCTGGTTATGGGCAGCAGCTGGTACAAACGGCGATTGATTTCTGTAAGGGGTTAGCTTTCAAAACCATCATCCTCTGGACCAACAGTGAGCTCGTAACAGCAAGACGAATCTATGCTAAAAATGGATTTGTTTTAAAGGAAAGTCATACTGAAATGTTGTCTAATAAACAACTTATCGAAGAGAAGTGGGCGTTATCTATTCATACAGGAGAGTGAGGGAAAGCTATGAATCCCTATCGTAAAAGGTTTGATGCCCATACACCGTTTCCGTTTGAATGCGTATATCGAGACACCAAGAGCGCGCAAAACGAATTGCCTGATCATATACACGATTGGTATGAACTCGTTTATATTTATAGCGGCAAAGGTACGTTCTTTATCGATCAGACGTTTTATGATGCTGTTCCTGGCGACATCTTCCTCATTCCCGGAAACACGATCCATCGCTCCTTTCCAGATTCGAATGACCCGAAAACATCAACTGCGCTTTTCTTTAATGCTTCACTCGTGCACAGTCCGCCACTTGGCGATCCTTTCTCCTATTTGCGCTGCTTCGAGCAAGCCAAGCGCCATAAGGCGTACAAGCTGTCGAAGGCATCTGCTGAAGAGAAACAACAATTAGTCGATTTAATCGATCGGATACATTTGGAGGAAATGGACAAGCTGCCAGGCAATCGCCTAGCTATCCTTCTTCATCTCCAGCAAATATTGCTGTTCCTCGGGCGCATCCTCGCTCCCTCTGAAGAAGGCCAAACGGTTTCCTCATCCGCTCCAAGCTGGATGACCGCTGTATTAACCTATATCGATGAGCATCCGAGCAGCCCTCTTGGGTTGTCACAGCTTGCCAAACGCGCATCGGTTACGCCCGCTCATTTTTCGCGTGTTTTCAAAAAACTAACCAGCATGAACGTTACGGAATATGTCACGACCAAACGAATCATCCGCGCGAAAGAGCTTTTGATGGAGAGCGATGCCAATATTGCCGAAATAGCCGAGCAATGCGGCTTTGAAAGCCTTCCGCATTTTCACCGTATGTTCAAGAAGCTAACAGGCATGACACCCTCGCATTATAAGAGGAATGAATAATGGATGAAGTAAAAAGGCTTCCTCCGCAAGGTTTTCACAACCTGTGCAGGGCAGCCTTTTCTACATATTAAACTCGCCAGCTGACCAGTCGATTAACGATGACCAGTGTCATAGCTGTGTAGAGTAGCATCATGAGGCAATCCAGCATGACCCCTTGTGTCCAGCCATGAAGCAAAACTACGCGCATGGCGTCCGCTGCATAAGTTGTAGGGAAAATATATGAGACGACCTGCAGCGCTTTAGGCAGCTGATTGAGCTCTACCATGACAGGTGATAGGAAGGTTACAACCATCATAAGCAGCTGAGCTAGCATGCTGGTCAACTGCTGATTCGGCGACCAGAAGCCGATGCATACGCCAAGTCCTACCACACTCGTCAGCGACAGCAGCATAACGACTGGCAAACCCCATGATAGATGAAGGTCTACGCCATAAACAAAATAACCAATGACACCCAGCAATACGAAGGACGGAATCGTGCTCATAAGCCCGCGCAGCAAATTAGCGGCTACGAAGTTTATTTTCCGGATTGGAAGCGACGCATAAAATGTAAAATGTCCTTGATGCTTTTGCATCGATATTTCTTGCCCCATACTGTTTAAGCCCATAATAATGACGCTAAATATCATATTCCCCGCAATGATTTGAACCATCATCTCCGGGGCAGGGTCAGCGATAAAGAAACGCATAAATAAAATCGTCGTGAGCGGAAACATCGTTGCCAGCAGCACAACGATTACCCAGCTGTCACGTATAAGCGCGAATTGAATGCGGAATAAAATTTCCAGCTCCGTCCATAATCGCTTCGGTCCAGATAGTTGTATGGACTGCATGTGCCGCAAGCCAAGTGGTGTTCCATTCATGATGCGGATACCTCCTTCATCGCCAAATCATCAATATGGAAATAAACATCCTCTAAGCTTGGAGGCACTACGGCATATTCCAAAATCGGCAGCTCTGTATGGTCGATAATATACTCTAGCACTCTGCCGGCAACATTCTTCTCAACTAGCAGCAGCAAACGATTCTCTCCGCTCTCCTGCACGATCCCGTAATGATGAAGGGCAGCAGCCGCTTCGGCACGACGCCCATTCTCTGTCGTAAGCTCAAATTTCAAGCGCTGATCAACCTTCTGCTTTAACGTTGCTACATGATCAATCGCCAGCAGCCTGCCATGATTGATGACAGCCGCTCTGTCTACAACCTGCTCAGCCTCCAGCACATTATGCGTGACCAAAATAATCGTCGCGCCTTCGCGGTTGCGCTCCTGGATTAAATTCCAAACGAGCCGCCTTTTTTTCGGATCAAGCTCATTGGTAGGTTCATCAAAGATAAGCACAGGTGAACGGCCAATTAACGCTGTGCCAATACCAATCAATCGTTTCTGTCCCCCGGACAACTGCTTCAGCAGCTTGTTTCTTACATCCGCCATATCAAATTGCTCCAATAATTCCTTCGCCTGCTTTTCTGCCTCTGATGCTGGCATCCCTCTTAGCCTGCCCGTAAAAGAAAGAGCCTCATGCACTTTCAGCGCTGACAGCACATGCGGCTCCTGCGCGTAATAAGCCACCATGCCGGATACGTGACGAGTATTCTTCATCACATCCTCGTCGCAAAACAAAACCTGCCCTTTGGTAGGTTTCAATTGACCGACCATTTGTTTAATGAGCGTCGACTTGCCCGCCCCATTCGGGCCGAGCACGCCGAGTATCTCTCCTTCACGAATCGTAAGCGAGATATCATCATTGGCTGTGACCATCGTTTTGCCTTTCTTATATATCTGACTAACTCCCTTTAGCTCGTATACATACTCACCCAATCTCATTCACTCCCTTATGGATTACGGCAGCAGCTTGCGCCTTGTTTGCTCCCAGTAATAAGCGATTTTTTCTTTGTCGAGCTCATAATAGATGCGATTATCTACCCGAATCAGCTGAATGAGATTAAGATCAAACAACATATTCGTATGATAGCTTATAGCAGCAGGCGTTAAGCCCATTTCCTGAGCAAGCTCATTGCCATAGTAATTTTTATGGCGAAGCAGCTCAATCAATTCCAGCCTTCGCCTATCGGCAATAACCTTCAAGAAACGCTCAATCGTCTCTTGATCCTCGTTACGCCATGCAAAAGCGTCATTGTTGATTCCAATCACCACCAAATGGGAATGTCCTTCCCGGTCATCGCGATGAATGCCAACACGTACCTGCGAAAAATAACTAACATGAACGGCTGTCTCTTTATCGACCAGATCAACATCCATCTTCGTAATATCACGGATCGCGCGCTCTGGCTGTTCATCAAATAAGGCACGATATTTCACAGCTCCAGCTTCACCAAGCTCCTTCAAGCGATCTCGCATAGGCATATAGGCGTAACGATGAAACTGCTCCATTATAAACAGAGTCCGCTGTTTGTATTCCTCAGAAAATCGAATATGTTCCAGCAGTGCCGCATGCTCCGCTTGATCAGGCAGCTCACATCCCGCAACGAGCTCGTAAAGCAAGCCCGCATCCTTTGAGATGTCTCCCCAGTCTCTCCCCTTCGTCCATTCCATGTTCTCGTCATTATATTTCGCAGCTGTCAGATGGAAGACGAGCTCGCTTGCAGGCTTGCCACGGTAAAACGCCAGAAAATCTTCAGAACTATTCAGCTTGTCTCGTTCCTCTACAAACAGCACAACCATGACATAGTCAAGTCGCTCTTTAAACATGTTGTCACCAAACAAGGCAGCTATCTCTGCTTTCACATAATTGCTCATGCTCGCATTCGCAGTCTCTGCCATACGAATCATTTCGTCATCCAGTATAAAATGAATCTCGCGCGCAAAAGCCTTCATATGCTCGAATTGCGCAACAAACTTCATCGTGACTAAAAATTCAATAGGCTCATGATAAGAAAAATGCAATCTTTTGGCTGCTATTTCCCAGTCTAAAATAATTAACGCCTCCATACTTCGTTAAGTCTTCGTTTAATGTTATTTGAATAATACATAAAAGTCATTTAACATTGGTTAAACATTAATTTAAATGAACCAACCTAAATTGTCAATATCATCCACAAAAAAAGCTCTGCACAGGCTTAACTTCTTAGCCCATGCAAAGCTTCTTCTATCCATTATTTCTTACGATCCGAATAATCGCATCAGCAAGATACCCGCGAAGGCAAGTGAAATGCCGGTAATCTCTATCTTCGTGAACTTCTCTTTCACAACGAATCGTGTATAGAGCAGCACAATCAGAACGTTTAGAGCCGTGACAGCTGATACTAGCCCCGCTTTGCCAAGATCAAATGCGGTTACAATAAGCATCATGCCAACTGCGTTAGTTGTGCCGACGGCCAAACCAATAAGAAACGTTTTTTTGCCGCTCCAAGCCGGTGGCTTAGCGGTTAAACTAACGCTGGACGAATGCTGTGACACACGCACTTCACCCCGGGCAGCGACCGCACCCTGCAGCGACAACGCTCTTCTAGCTCTCTCCGCTTGCAAATCTCGCAGCCACCATATACCAAAACACGATGCGCCCGTCACAAACATAAAAAACATGGTAGGAAACAAATCTGCTTCCATAATTGTTGACCATTTGCCTGACAAATCATTTGCTGCAAACAACAGCATGGCCAGCAGCCCCCACTGTGCTCCTTGCAAATTGCGCAGCGAGATGTCATTCGACAGCCGAACGAGAAGCACTCCGCCAACAATCACAACAAATGCAATGAATTGCATCGCATGGAGTTTTTCTCCCCAAAGTCCAAACGCAACGATCACAACAACGACTGAAGGCAATGCCGTTAGTATCGCTACAAGTGAAGCCTTGCCGACTGCAAAACCCTTGAACATGCTGGCATTCGCACCGAATGAAAACAAGCCCATTTGAATGCCTATCAACGCCGCGAGCGTCCAGTTCGATGAGAACACTAACGCGCAAATACCATTTACGAGCGCTCCCATAGTAAACGCACCGCATAGCAACAAGTTACGGTTAAGCGGCTTCTGACTCGTCCAATGGTACAGAATGCCTCGCAAGCCAAAACATAAGGCTGCAAACACTGAATAAGTAAGCCACATGATTGCAATAGAACCCCTTTCTTAAATCAAACCTATATGAAAGATAAACAAAAAGGAAGCGGTTGTCTACACCGCTTCCCTTATTTAAACGAAAGTAATAGGCTAAATTCCTCTCTCACTTCAAAACAGCTAACAAAGAATGGTGAATGTACGAATTGGAGGCAACTAGCGTATCATCGCTCAATTTAAACTCATTTCCGGCACGGTTTGATATCTTCCCGCCCGCTTCTTGAATAATAATCAAGCCAGCGGCGACGTCCCAAGGATAAAGCCCATCATGCCAAAATCCAGTCAATCTCCCCGATGCCACTAAACATAAATCAAGGCTAGCGGAGCCAATAATACGCACATCTCTAGCTGCACCCGTTATTTTTGCTATTTGCTCCACTACGATTGAATTGGCTTTCCATTCCTTGGCTGGGAATCCCGTGCCGAGCAGAGCTTGACCTAACTCTTGCTCCTGACCGACTTGAATCGGAATGCCGTTCAGAAACGCACCGCCATGTTTCCGGCCGAAATATAGCTCATCCGTTACCGGATTATAAACGACTCCACCTATCGGTATTCCATCCTTTATGATGCCAACCGAAATCGCAAAATGGGCCATTTTATGAATAAAGTTTGTTGTTCCGTCAATGGGGTCAATAATCCACCCGTATCCTGAAGGCGGCTGCAGCATTAAATGATGAGAGTCTTCCCTGCAGCCATCGGTTTCTTCCGATAAAATCCAGTGGCTCGGATAATCATTCAAAATTCGATTGCGAAGCAGCTCTTCGCTTTGCATATCTACTATCGTGACAAGGTCGGATTGATTTTTCTTTTCATGAATTTGAAGAGGCTGCTTCATGAGCTCCAAAATCAATGCCCCTGCTTCTTTCACATAACGAACCGCATCCCGCATTATCGTATCTTCCATTTCTAGCTGTTCGTTCATTACTACACTACTCCTATCACAACTAGATTAATAATAAGTTTATGAATCCATAGTTAAAATCCGATCTCAACCTTTAAACTCCCATTTTCGATTTCAAGCTTCTCACTGGATACTAGACTGCCCGTCAAATAGAACGTTGCGTCTGTATTGCAACGAAGCTCCTCCCATTCATTCTGAAAAGCCGAGGAACGTATGACGCTAATGGGTATAATGCAATGCTTCGGTTGTATCCAAGATAATATGCGGGCATTAAAACCATCCTGCAGCCCATGATGAGAGACCTTTAAGATTGTGCTTCTAATGTCTATTCGCTGTGCTAAACGCTCCCATCCCGGCTCCAATAAATCACCGCCAAAAAGAACATTCGAATCCGGCTCCTCCATGCAGCTAAGCCGATAAACAGAACTATCATGATTGGATAGCTCAAAAAATTTGGCGGTATTCTCAAGAATATAATCATCCTCGTAGCATGCTGAGTTCGTGCCCGCTTCAAATAAAACATCATAAGCCGGTAGAGGATCGCCATGCCATGGGTACAAATGAGTGAAGACAACGCCTTCCTCTGACCAAACGATACAGTCCTCGCTAGATCCATAGGCGCTCCGCCATATCATTTCAGTTCCTTGTTCGCCTAATACGTGAACCAGCTCCAAATAAGAGGCCAGCATAGCGAATACTCTTTTTGTAAAATCGTCCCCTCGTTCTTGAACCAGCTGCTCTGGCGGAAGGATGAACGGTTCATAGGGGAGAATAGCTTTGGTTACTGATTTGACTCGGGCGATGTCCAAAAGCCCATTAATATGATCCTCGTGGATATGCGTTAAAATCATCCAGTCCAATTGTTCAACTTTGTTACGGTTCATCCAAGATAAGGGATGGTCCTGAACAGGCGAGGATACACCGTCTCCCCCATCAATTAAACAAACTTTTCCTGAAGGGAGCTCGATGAGGTGAGCATCTCCCCAGCCTACATTCAGAAACTGAACTTTAGCGCTCATCATATCTCAACACCTTTATGGTTAGTTTCGTTGTTTCACCTTTCCATAGGCAGCAGATGAATTTTTTGCTTATCTACAGACAAATGTACGGTGCCCTGCAGATACCCGCGCACACTTGGGCTCGAATCATCCACAATCCACTGCAGCGGCGAGCCATCGATCCAATAACGAATCATCCGTCCTTGAAAGCTGCTTCTTTGAATGCTCCCGCTCCAAACGTTCTCTTCTCCATTTGTCGCTTCGCCTATTGAAATGCATTCCGGTCGAATGACCAAGGTTACTCTGTCGCCGGACCGAAACGGATATTCGCCACGATGCACCTTTAGCACAGAGACACCGCATTTTATGATCAAATCGTCTCCTTCAATCGCTGCTACTTCACCCTCTATGAAATTAGCTGTCCCTACAAAATCAGCTACAAACTTATTATTTGGTTTAAAATAAATGTCCCAAGGCGTCCCGACTTGCTCGATACGCCCTTTGTTGAACACAGCAATCCGATCAGAGATGGCCAAAGCCTCATCCTGATCATGTGTCACGAAGATAGCTGTAATTCCGAGGCGCTGCTGCAGCTCTCTAAGCTCATTTCTTACTTCAACTCTCATTTTGGCATCCAGGTTGCTAAGCGGTTCATCCATCAATAATATCTTCTGTCCCATAATAAGTGCTCTTGCAAAGGCAACTCGCTGCTGCTGTCCGCCGCTAAGCGCTCTAGGAAGACGATCCTGCATCCCTTGAAGTCCAAACATATTCAGCATCGCATCCACTTTCTCCCTCGCTTCTTGCCGAGGAAGCTTCATAAGCTTTAAGCCATATGCAATATTTTCATAGACGGACATATGAGGGAAGAGAGCATATTCCTGAAAGACTAGCGGCGTATTGCGCTTGAATGCCGGAAGCCCGTTCGCTTTTTTGCCTTGAATATATATGTCACCGGCATCCGGTTCATAAAATCCTGCAATCAGCCGCATCAGCGTCGTTTTACCGCAGCCGCTTGGCCCGAGCAGCGTAGTAAAGCTGCCCGCCGGAATATCGAGGGAAACGTGACTGATCGCCTCGAAGTCTCCAAATCTTTTCGACATATTCGTAATTTGAATCATCTGTTCCTCTGTCTTCATGTTATCCTCCACTTAAAGTTCTATCGATCTGCCTTGTTTCTTTAGAAACAGCTGAGCGGCTGCCAGTACAATAAAAGCAATAGAGATGAGTACGATAGTAAAGGCTGATGCGCTTCCCCATTCCCCATTTTGCACAAGCCCGAGAATCGACACTGTACCTACGGAAGTTTTTGCTGAGTAAATAAAAATGATGACGCTGAGGCAAGTGACGGACCGCAGGAAAGATACGACAATGCCTGAGATAAATGCTCCTCTCAATAACGGCAGAAGCACCTTCCTGAAGGTCGTTATGTTACTTGCCCCCAAATTAAGCGATGCCTCCTCCAGCGCTCCGCTGATCTGCTGCAGTCCAGCAAGACACGCACTATAGCAGGTTGGCAAATTCCATACCATGAGTGCTAGAACCATGATAAGAGAAGTTCCTGCAAGATGAAGCGGCTGTCCATTAAAGGCCATTGCAAAGCCCAGCCCTAGAAATACGCCCGGAACAGCCCCTGGCAATATAGCTAAGAAATCAAGCAACCGATTAATACCTACTCGTTTTCTTTGCACGATAAAAGCGAGCGGCAAAGCCAGAATGCCTGAAGCCAGCGACGCAATCGCCGCAAACTTGATACTGTTAACCATCTCACGGCCCTTTGCAGCAACATAAGTCAAATTCTCGAGAGTGAACGACCAATCATACCCCCAAGTTTTAGTAAAAGCGCCGTATACCAAAACGCCATATACCGCAAGGATTAAGACCGTAACGAACATGCAGAAGCCAAACAATGTCCATTTCACAGCAGGAGGCAGAGGGAAATGCTCAAGCGATGTTTCTTTGCCTGTGACAGTAACGTATGATTTTTTGCCAACCCAGACTCTATTCCATACAAATAAACCAAGTGCAGGAAGCAGAATAGCTGTTGACAGCACAGAAGCCGATTTCAAATCAAACATACCTGACATCTGCATATAAGCCTCTGTCGGCAGTACATTAAAGTTTCCGCCTATAACGATGGGGTTGCCAAAGTCAGCTAAAACACTCATCGCCGCAATTAGCACTCCGCCCGCAATACCCGGTCTGCAAAGAGGCAGCAGTATGTTCTTAAATACTTGCCAATGCGTTGCTCCAAGATTGTAAGCCGCATACTCCAAATTCGTTGAGGTTGACTTCATAACGCCATATATGACGGCATAAGCGTATGGAAAAAAAGTAATGGTCTGAACCAGCCATAAGCCGTGCCAGCCATAGATATCAAAATTTACATGCAGCACATATTTCGTAATCATCCCTTGTCTGCCAAAGAGCAGGATATACGATAACGCCACAATAAACGGCGGTGAAACGATAGGCAGGATCGTTATAAATCGGAACAGTCCCTTAAATGGAACGTTCAATCTTGTCATCGTATAGGCAAATATGAATGCGACGACCATACATGAGATGCTGGAAATCACCATCATGAACAAGCTGTTCAATGCCGCATGATACCATCTGGGATATGTAAATAACTTCAAATAATCCCCTAGTTGAGAGAAGCTGATTACTTTAAGGATTGGCCATACAACAAAATAACTTGTAATAAGCATGATCACAATAATAGCTGCCGCTAAAACAGGATCATTTTTTAACCTTTTCAATTCCGCCCAGGTGTCTTTGACAGTAGTTGAAAACAAAACCTTTCACACCTTTCGGTTAAACGTGTATACACTCCGCTTGCTAACGCATGGCCGCAGGCGGAGTGCATTCGTTTATCTGTTAATTATTTCTTGTCGATCATTTCCGTAAATTTCGCTACAACGTCTGCTTTCATTTCGGAAGCCTTGGTTCTGTCATAATCAACAAGCTTCACATCTTCAATCTTGATCATGCCTTCTGGAGCGGCTACATCTTTTCTTACAGAGTAGCGGTTGGAAAGCTGAGTATTCATTTCTCCAACTGGCTTCGTTAACAGCCAATCTACAAATATCTTCGCATTTTCTAGATCCGCTCCGCCTTTTACGATACTTACACCGCCAATTTCAAATGCGGTTTGCTCTGGAACGATAACTTTGATCGGGTAACCTGACTTGGCGGATTTGACGATATCATGCGCCCAAGACATACCGGCAATGAATTCGCCTGTTGCTGTAAGGTTGATTCCGTCTCCAGCAGCTTTTGTATAGTGATGGACGTTTTTATTAAGCTTAGAGAGATAATCCCAGCCTTGCTCTTCACCCAAGCGGAATAATTGATCTGCAACAAAGATGTAGCCGCCGCCCGCTGTCGCAGGGTTCGATGTTACAAATTGACCTTTATAAGCAGGATCAAGCAAGTCGTCCCACGTAGCCGGTTCTTTAATCCCTTTCGGCTCCAGCTCTTTTTTGAATCTTTCCGTATTTAGAACAATACCTAGAACACCCATATACCATCCCTGCCAGAAGCCTTTCGGATCGTTGAAGCGCTCTTCAATTTCTTTGGCATTTGGAGAAGTGTAGGCCTCAAGCAGCCCTTGATCAGCAAGTGTCTGATGAAATTCAACCGAGCCTCCCACAAAAATATCTGCTTGCGGCGCATCCTTCTCCGCTTGAATTCGCGTGCTGGTCTCTCCAGCATTTCCTACACGCAGATAGTCCAGCTCAATCCCTGTATCCTCTTTGAATTTCTTCTGAATTTGGACGATGTCATCCTCATTCAGCGCTGCATATACAACCAATTTCTTCGATGCTGGTGCTGGTTTTTCCGTTTCCACTACCGGTGCATTCGTTGGTGCATTGGTTGCTTTATTTGCAGATTCTTGATTATTTTTGTTTGCACCGCATCCCGATAAAAGGCTTGTTGCCATAAAGGCTGCCAGTACTGCCGTACCCCATAATTTTGCTGTTGGTTTCTTAAACATTTCCATCCTCCTATTTTTTATAGGGCTATGCCCATTCTCTATCCTTCAATTACTTCGCTGACACAATCGCTGATATGATGGCTTGTCCATTACTTGTTACAGCATTGTTCCATGTCACCGTATTTCCAGGAGCAACGACTGCTGATACATATCCCATGTCATCGTCACCAGAGGTTCCATCTGAATCATAAGCATGGATTTCTACATTCGTATTGGATGGTTTGGCAACATAAACGGTGTTGTAGCTCTCCGAGAAGTTAGGTCCAAATTCCGCATCATTTGCGCCAAAAGCGATGTTGAAATTTTGGAATTTCGGTGCATCATTTTTTTTCCAGAACCTAGCGTCCGTCTGACCTTGGCCATTTACGTAAGCTTTAATAAAGATATCGCTTTTTCCTCCAAAGGGATCACGATCCTCTAGACTCTGCATATTAAGTAAGGTAATCTTATGAGAATAATACGGATTAGAGACATACGTATGCGAGAATTGACCAAGACCATTCAGATGCACGTCTACTTGATGAGCCGGATCTGACCAGTTCATCCCCTGAAGGGCAGGGCCATCGTCACTATCATCCCAGCCCCAAGGCGCTTTTGCTGAGTTGGACGTATGATTATCGCCTGCAAATGTACCGAATGAGGAAAAAATGTTAGGATCGGTTCTTTTACTCCAAAGATCGCCCCATTCCATTAAATCGTAGCCGTATTGGTTAGTGTAGCTTCCGGAAGTATTGGTTGGAAACTCGGCTGTACCCGTATAATTGTAAACAATCCCGTCTCCGCCTGGAGCGCTTGATCCGTCATAGGCTTTGACGCCATGTCCTCCGCTAGGGCTTTGGCCATTCGCCTGGCTGAATACTTTAGGATGGCTTCCATTGAATAGAACCCCGCCATCGACATCGTCTGAGCCTGAAGTAATGTTAGGATCATTCGTATAGTCATACCACTGATTATGGCCCATAGTCTCCATTAGCTGAAAAGATCCATATGTAGATCCATCTTTTCTGATGACTAAGAACAAACCTTCGAGGTCATTCTCATGCGCATCAAGAGGTCTCGTATAAGCATCGTCCCTAGCGTGGAAGAGATCGTACTCGATGAAATAATGAGTGAGCGTTTCTGATACCTTATAGTAGACATAAGCATTTTGATTAAAGTTGTTAAGATTTTCCCAATTATTACGCGCAATAAAGTCGCCATCATAATTGAAATTAGTTATAAAATCGGCTCTAACGTCTAGATCAGCATTCACATCTTGATAAATCTGAGGCGCCCAGTGAGCGGCTAATTCCGAATGACTTGCTGCATGCGTTACAGCAGCTCCGCTGAAGAAAGGAATGACCAATGCACATGCAGTCACAAGACTTAAAATGGTTTTCTTCATATACGAACTTCCCCTCCGGTAAATGAAATGAATTTCAATTGAAGATCGGTATAAGCTTACGAGCTAAAAATTCTGCAGCCCAGAGCAGCAGCACAGAATCATTGCAGCCTCATTCGAGAACCCCTCCATTCTTCGTTTCATGCAAGCTCATGCTGTCTGACATCTCAAATTATAGGGAAAATATCTTTGCAGTGTCAATCCATCCAATGTTAAATAATTGTATAGATGATTAGTGCCATATAAGCTGTATAGTTGATCAAAAAAACAAAAATATGCTACAATTATGTTGTCAGACAGCATAGATCTGAAGAAAGTTATAATCAACTTATCGAGAGAGGAAAAGCGCAATTTGGAGAAGAAACTGCTTTACCTCAAAGTCAAAGAGGAAATTGAAAGAAGCATTAACGAGGGCGAACTGCAGCCCGGGGATAGACTTCCTTCCGAGCCTGAACTAGCAAAGAAATATGAAGTGAGTCGTCCTACTCTTCGGGAAGCGCTCAAGATGCTTCAGCGGGAAAGGATTCTTATAAGCAAGAACGGGGTCGGCACTTACGTTAACAACCGCTCTGATTTTATAATCAATCCACTCAGTAAGCTTCAAAGTGTGGGGCAAATGATTAAAAACGGGGGCTATACCGAAAGCGAGTTAGACATCAAGATTTATTCGCGTGAGCCGGAGGATGATTGGAAAAAACAACTGCAAATTGATGAACCCGTTGTCGTATTGGAGCGGTCTAGAACTGCGAATGGGAACAAGGTAGCTTTTTATTATAATATTTTCCCGCAAAGCTTGGTCACAGGGCATATCGATGGGGAATTTACGGGGGCTATCTTTGATTTTTTGAAAAACAAGATGGGGATTAACATTGCTTATGCCATTACTGAAATCTGCGCGTTAAACAGCTCCAAGCTGCTCGACCAGAATGCTATCGATGTACTCGGCAATGAAATTATTTTATTAAAGCAGCTCCACTATGACGATAACGATAAACCTGTTTTTTACTCCCTTGATTATTTGAAAAATAGTGTATTTAAACTATTTATTAAACGCGAATAAACAAACCTTCGAACAGTCGAGAATCTGAACTCTCATAATCCCCCCGTGTTCCCTTGACTGAAATAGGGTATCTATCTTAGTCAAGGGCGTTATTCGAACGGGTAAGAAGCTTAACTACTTAACGAACTGCTGCTCGGCAGAATGTCCGCACTCACGACTCGTTCCCGGCTGGAATATGTTTTCCCTGCTTCCCGCAGTACCAGTAATCCAATGAATAAGGACACCCCGCCTATAATGATCAGCAGTGCTCCGAGCTCCTGACTGTAGGCTGTTAGCGCTCCATCCCGAAACGCCATCCCGCGTATGAGGCGGTTAAGCCAGTTCATTGGCAATACCCATGCAAAAATTTGAAAGGGCTCTGGGAAGGCAAGCGGAGTCAGTTGAATTCCAGTTGCAAGAAATGAGGGATACAATACGAAGCTGGTTCGCAAATTGACTTTAGACAAATCTTTGGCAGAATAGCCGATCAACAGCCCCATAAGTGACAACGCAAAGGCATAAACAAGCAATGGGATAATAAAAATATAAGGCTCCGCTTCAAACCGCATTCCCCCCACCTGCTTCAGTAATCCATAACATAAGAGCAGCGAAAGGGCGGTCATGACCGCGTAAGGAACACTGCGAATCCAAAGCTGCAAGGGCGACTTACCGTTTGCGAAGAGCTTTCCTTCCTGACGCAGACGAGGCGCAATAGAGCCCGCTGCGCTTGTTGTAATCATGAGAACCACAATATTCACAAAACCAAGCACCATAAAGCCGACATAACTTGTGGTTGGATTAAACAGCATCCGCTGCTGAAGAGACAACGGAGAAACTACGCCTCTAGCGGTTTCGGCGTCCATCCCTTTTTGAAGCAGACGGGACATAGAAAGGGTCATATTTTCCGTTACGATGACTTCCTGAATCGCTGTCCGAATGCCGGTTAACCCTGAGGGCATCGTGTTATCCATTAAAATGCCGATATTCGTTGATATGCCCTGCTGTTGGAGCTGCTCCAGCTGCTTAGGCAGCATGATGACCGCTACAGCCTGCTCATTTGCAAGCAATATTTCCGGGCTCAGGCGGCTCGCGTACACATTTGTAACTTTCATGTAGGGGGAAGCATTTATTTTCGAGATCAGCTGCCGCGAATACGAGCTGTGATCCTCATCAATGACTACAACAGGCGATTCGCTAATTTGGTTATGCGAGAACATTAATCCAAAAAATAAGGCCGCAACTAGCGGACCAATAAAGATTAAACGCAAATACTTGCTGCCCGATACGTACTTCCATTCGTCAATCAGCGATTTCATCAAGTCTCACCTCCGCCGTCATCCCCGGAAGCAAACCTACATTTGGATCCACAGCTATTCGGACAAGAAACATACTTAAATCTGCCTGCCCTTTTTCACGTGACATGCGCAAATTCGCAAATTGAGGGGCCGCTGAAATCGAAGTCACAACACCAGTCACCTGTGCGGGATCATCCAAGTATGGAAAATGAATACCAATGCTTTGATCAACCTTAAGCTTTTGTATCTCACTTTCCTGTATGTAGAGGTCTGTATAATAGTTGTTTATTTGCAAAACCGCCATTGGCGCTCCTTGCTTTACCTGGTCCCCAGGCTTAACAGCAATTCTGCTGATCAACCCATCATCTACTGCAAGCACATCTGCTTCTCCTTCTTCAGCTGATTTAACCTTGAACAACACATCACCCCGGTTTACCCAGTCACCCGCAGCCACACCCACCTCTACAATCGAGCCTGGACTTTTCTGATAAAACAGGGTCGTTTGCTCCGCCTCAAGCACACCTTGTTTCCTCATCTCAGCCTGACTGACTGCATCCTTTCCTTTAACAACCAGAAGCGAACCTCCAACGATCAGCGCAACCGCAATCCCAATATAAAAACCTGCTTTTATTTTCATTCCTCAATCTCTCCCATTCTCTATTTGCAGTTAAATCTGCTGCTCTTTTTTTATCTTCATCATTTTTCTAACCGCATTTTCGGCAGCTTCCATAATTACTTCTCCCAATGTCGGATGGGGGTGAATGGTCAAAGCCAAATCCTCCACGGTTGCTCCCATCTCAATAGCAAGTCCAAGCTCTGATACGAGTGTTGAAGCCGCCACGCCAACGATTTGCGCACCGATCACGATTCCTGAGGCTGGGTCCGCCAAAATTTTCACAAACCCTTCAGTCTCCCTCAATGCCAAAGCTCTTCCGTTGATTGCAAAAGAAGCTTTGCCTATAACAATCGGTATGGATTTAGCTTTTGCTTCCGTTTCATTTAAACCTACGCTGGCCAGCTCTGGATGAGAAAAAACGACGAGCGGAATGGCTTTATAATTAACCTCAGAGGCATGACCAGCAATGGCTTCTGCCGCAATTTTCGCTTCGTAAGAAGCCTTGTGGGCGAGTGCCGGACCAGCCGTAATATCCCCAATTGCAAAAATATGCGGGATAACCGTTCTGCACTGTTCGTCTGTCTCAATCAGTCCCCTGCTCGTCACGGGCAAGCCTATGTTCGCAAGCCCTAAACGACCGTCTGTGTTTGGTTTTCTGCCGATAGTGACTAACACATAATCTGCTGTAACCTCATGTTGCTCCTTATTTTTTAAATAATGCAGTGTAACTGAATCAGCATGCTGCACCACTTTCTGTGCTGTCGCTCCAGTCATCATTTGAATACCATCGGCTTTCAACTGCCGAACCACAGGGATCGCGAGATCTGCCTCGAAGCCCGGCAGCACTTGTTCTCCTCCTTCTAGAATCGATACCCTTGTTCCAAATTTGGCATACATTTGGCCTAGTTCGATTCCGATATAACCTCCGCCAATAACGACCAAACTGGTTGGAACTTCAGGGAGCGATAGCGCTTCTGTGGAAGATAAAATACGTCCTCCAACCGGAAAAGCTTGCAGCTCGATCGGACGAGATCCCGTTGCCAATATGGCGTTTCTAAAAGAAATGGTTTGCTCCCGGCCGCTTTGCTGAATAATAGCTGTATGCTCATCAACCAAACTGGCCTCTCCCTCCAAAATGCTCACACCAGCAGTCTTTAATAAATAGCTAACTCCTCCTGCCTGCTTTTTCACAATTCCCTGCTTGAAATGCTGCGCAATTTCAAATGCTGCTGCCGCATCCGCATGATTGAACTGCTTAAGCAAATGATAGCGATGCGATTCTGCAATTAATGCTTTGGATGGAATACAGCCAACATGCGTGCAGACTCCGCCAAGCTGACTGCGTTCCACAATCGCCGTCTTCATTCCAAGCTGTGAAGAACGCAGCGCCGCCACATAACCTCCCGGACCTGATCCAATGACCAACGTTTCTACGGATTCAAGCTTACTCATTTTCTGATCCCTCCTGATGAAACCATTTAAAATATGATGACCGCAATATATTATAACCATCATATTTTAAAATCGTCAACAACCGTATTAAGCCCTTCCCAAGCTAACCGTTGCTGAATTCACTCAATTGACACCCTATATTATGACGACTATAATATTTTGAAGATACAATTATGAAGCTGTGGAGTGATTACAATACCGTATCCCAAAGGTCATAAGATGAAAGTGCGAAATAAGATCGTTGAAAGTGCTGCCCAAGCTTTTCGCACGAAGGGTATACTCGATGTAAGTGTTCCGTTCATTATGAAGGGGGCAGGACTTACGCATGGAGGGTTTTATTCACACTTTGACAACAAAGAACAGCTGGTCGCCGAAGCCTGCCGGTATGCGATCAGCGATACCATAGCCATTTTGCAGAATGCTGCTGATCAGGAGAAGCAGCATCCCAAAATCAATAGTGTCATCGATTATTATTTAAGCCCGTATCACCGCGACAAAACAGAGATGGGCTGCATCCTTCCTGCTCTTTCTGGTGAAATTTCCCGTTCTTCCGAAGAGGTCAGGCAGGTATTCACCCATGAACTGGAGCGGATGATTGCTTTCATCTCCAATCTAGCGGAAATTGACAGAACCAAGGGCAGCGCACTGATCAGTACAATGGTCGGCACTCTTGTTCTTGCACGGTCTGTTCATGATCCAGAACTGAGCGGCACTCTTCTTTCGGCAGGCAAGCAGTATGCCAAAGAGCTGGTTAGGGCCTAGTATTGCCCGTAGCATGTCCAATAAATAAAAAAAAGGCGTCACAGAAATAAATCTCTGTAACGCCTTTTTTTCAATATTCACATGATTTCTTAAGCAAAGCATGTTATCTTTGGGACATTCTCTTCTGTGTGTTTCGTGGAGCCTAGTAATTAGAATAATGTTCTTTCTCTGATCTGACCCATTCAATCAAACCATTCCTTACGGGATAGGTTTCTGCACATAAATGCCTATCCCATACAACTAATTAACCAGCTCTAATTCTTTTGCACGCGCAATGGCCTGACTGCGCCGTTTCACGCCTAATTTTCCGTATAGATGGAATACATAACTTTTCACCGTGCTTTCCTTTAATCCAAAACGATAGGCGATTTCCTTATTTGACAATCCATCGGTTAAAGCATACAAAATCTCTGCTTCACGGTTTGTCAGCAGTTCAACTAGCGGCTGCGGCTGTGCAGCATTGGCTGCGATATCTAGTGGACTATGCTCCGAATCGCTGCTAGACGCACTGCTTTGCATTAGAAATTCCTCTGACGATTTCAAATAAACCATCCGTGCAATCATCAGATCCAGCACTTCCAGCCTCTCCTTCGTAAATACATCGGAGATCAGATTATTCTCCAAATAAAGGACAGATTGCGATGATGTCCCTGGAAAGGAAACCGGCATACAAAGAACAGACTGAGACTTACTGCGAGTGATATAGGGATCAGCTGTGTATGAGCTGCGTGAAGCATTTGCCAGTACGACCGAATCACCTGTCTTAACCACATAACGGACGATAGCCTCCGCATACGAAGGCTCTCCATCACTCTCATTTCTAGTGCCAGCTTGATCTGCAATGGTGAAAATCTCTTCATGGCTCTCCAGCACATATCCTTTTTCCGCACCGGAATACCGAAGTGCCGACTCCAGGAATTGGCTCATTACATTAGAGTCATCTGCCTTCCTTGACCAATCTGTAATTTGCCGTATAAATGCCTTTTCATCAACGAACATTGGCGTGGTTTCACGGATAGTGTTTACTTGTCCAATTTCCTCAGTGACTGCCACGCTTTCTGTTTGTAGTTCAGCCATAGCTAATCTCAGTGTGGAATTTGAATCTATCAGTCTTTTTGCTTTAGCAGTTGCCCCCCATCTTGAATAAGCAGCGCAGGCATCTGCAATCAGAACATCCGCTCCGGTAATACTCTCAGCTTCCCTATAGAAGAGTGAAGCACGCTCACAAGAAATAGCCTCCATTAGCCCATTTTCTTCTCTTCGAGCTTCTCGGGTCGCTCCCTCAAATCCTTTGGCTGCATTCACTCGGTCACCATCAATACGGTGGAGCTCAGCGGTTATGAGCAAATATGCTGAAGATTTATTCCCGTAATATCCCGTCCATTGCCTCATGCTGCGCAATTGCTTGTTAAGCTTTGCGCGAATGCCTTTTTGCTCATCCACCGCTGCCTCCGCATACATGGCAGCAAGCGTCAGGGAATGGTAAATATGCTGTTTGCGCACTTGCATCCGGGTTTGGCGAAACGTGTTGAATTTGCCCTTCTCAACCCATTCTAGGGCATCGTGATATCGTCCGAACAAATAAGCAATTTCTATCTGAAGGGTACAAGTATAATAAACCTCATTATTCAGCTTCTCCTCGAATCGATCCTTCAGCACAGGCACTACGACTTCATCGTATTCACCCGCTCCATCCTGCATTTGTGCGGCATACCACCTTGCAATGCGAAAGATATTCACTGTGACTTCATCCAGTAGCTGCTGTGAAATTTCTTCAAAATTCGAAATCCTTGCAGTAAGTGTATGCAAATCACCGGTATGAGTGGTCGTAGAGGTTAGCATAGCGATACTTACATAGGACAGATTAATCGATTCCATCCCATAGTAAATCGATTGCTCAAAATGCTTGACGCTTGCGTCAGGATTCTGCTGCAGCCCAACAAGCCCCTTAATATAGTGCAGTCTGCTTCGCAAATCCGAGCTTTCAAAGGAGGCTGATAGCTTAAATGCCAAATCTATATATTGGGGTCCCGTATGATAGAAAGAAATTTTAAAAATAATCATGCCATAGCCAGCAAGCATAAAAGCGAACGCTTCGTTGCTTCCATGCTTTAGAGCGTAGCGAATGAACCTTGAGAAAAGTACAGCAGACAGTTCAAGGCTTAATGTAAATACAGAAGATGATATCGCCATGACCAAGTCCGACAAGGCTTTATACTCAGGATTACGATTAATCGGTAAATTCATAATCTCATGCCGCATACTAAATAATGCACTTTGCGTCATGATCAATTCCTTTACGATGACAGCTTTAGAGGGCTTACTGGAAAAAATCCAGCCAAATTCCGCCAGCGCCTGCTTTCCAATATGGACAGCAAGCTCGTCATTCTTCAAGTACGAATACATGGCTATGCGTTTCAGGTAAATCTGAGAGCGCTCCACCAAGTCCGTAGTACAGGACATCAATTGTTCGAGCAGAGCTTCTGCCTTGTCTATGCGACGGCACATATATTCACATTCAGGCAGCTCCAGCATCAGACGATAGGCAAGTGAGCTCGTACTTCTCCAATCATGCCCCGCGAGCTGCAAGCCTTTTTCAAAAAAGTTCAGAGCAGCCGCAAATGCTGTTGCTGCCTTCGATTTCAAACCGGCCTGATAGTTATATTCAGCTAGCTCCATCTTTTCTGCTTCATTTACCAGCTTATCGCTGCCCATATTCAAGTGATACACCATATCATAAATGGAGTGTTCACGCTCTTCTAATAAATGGTCGCGTAACACACGGCCGATGGTCAGATGCAAGCTCGCTTTTTCCGCTTCGGTAATGGTCATATAAGCTGCCTGCTGCACACGGTCATGCATAAATGTATAATATCCTTCATCCGCTGCTGCATCATCCATCTCAATTTCTCTACTTAATAAACCCTCTTCCTCTACTAAACGTAAAAGCTGAAGTGTATGAAGCTGAGAGCGGCCGCTTACTAAAGCGATCGTAGAGGAATGAAAACGATGACCAATCGCTGCACCTATGGCAAGCAGCTCAACCATATCCGGAGAAAGCATACGAATACGGGTTCCGATTAAATGAAGAATGTCAGGATGCTCCGGTATTTGTGTAACTGCCGCAGCATCCCAATTCCAAATCGCAGCTTCCTCATCGTAATAAAGCTTATTCTCACGATACAGGCTGTCTAGAAGACGATGTACGAATAATGGATTGCCGCCTGTTCGATGATATAGCACCTCTGCAAGTGTTCGTACACGAGCCGAATTTTCGTTAAGAACATGCGAAAGGACTTGTCTTACATCCAAATAGGTCAGCGCTTCGAGCGCGATATGCTGTACGGGTATGGATGAGCTTGCGTACTGTAAGGAAAGTGTGTTCTCCATCCATACGGCTGCTTCACCTTGATTTGCTCCGTTGTTCGAGCAGCCAGCAGCCGTTTCCACTCTGAACGTACCTATTACTAGTAAGTTTAGTCGATTGGGAGCATGGGCAAGCGAACGAAGGACATCCAACGTAGCTGGGTCTGCCCATTGTAGATCATCTAGAAAAATAAGGAGAGGATGTTCCTTTTCAGCAAATATATTCATAAAAAGAGGAATCAAGCGATGAAACCGAATAGCCGCTTCAGCAGGAGGCAGCGGCTCCACAGACGGAAGTTCGCCAAAAAGCTTAGCTGCTTCTGGCAGCAGCTGTACGATAACGGCTGCTCCTTGACCTAAAGTCTCTTCCAACTGCAACTTCAGCTTTGCCATTCGTTCAGGGGATTGGCTGTATATTTGCCGAATCAAGCTCCTCAGAGCCTGCAAGAGCGGCGAGAGAGGAACGTCCCGATTCATTAAATCACATTTTCCTCCAATGAACAGACTGCCTTCATTTCTAGCCAGCACCTGAAACTCTCGAATGAGCGCAGTTTTCCCACTGCCAGCACTTCCGCTAACGAGTACAAACGAAGATACACCGGCTTGCGCCTGTTGCAAAGCCTCTCGGAGCGCCCTTCCTTCCATTTCGCGGCCAAAAAGAGTTTTTGGCAGCTGAAACCGACTAGCCTCATCGACACGAGCGATTTCGAAAGGGATGATTTCTCCTTTTTTCTTCATAGAAGAAGCACAGCTTTTCAAATCAAATAACAAACCAAAAGCACTCTGATAGCGGTCTTCTGGCCTCTTCGACAACAGCTTCATAA
Organism: Pristimantibacillus sp. Z349TD_6; assembly: GCF_056173205.1. NCBI lineage: Bacteria > Bacillati > Bacillota > Bacilli > Caryophanales > Paenibacillaceae > Pristimantibacillus (SeqCode) > Pristimantibacillus sp. Z349TD_6. The sequence continues at coordinate 6,698,324 of NZ_CM149662.1, forward strand.
TTATATTTTCGAGAGAACCCTCCAGCTCCAAACGCACCTCACGCAAAGGCATTGGCACAATCGCAAGATGGGCATGCAGCCATTCTTCCATAGTCTGTGCTTGAAAGGGCAGACGACCTGCGAGCATGTGATAAAATATCATGCCGATTGCATACAAATCGCTTCGTTCGTCAGCTTTACGATTGATTCTGCCTGTTTGTTCAGGAGATAGGTAGGCGTAATCTGTTATTCTTTCGTCTGTGAGCACAACAGTACTTATTTCCGATTGAATGAGTATCCCTGCTGGATTCAAATGACCGATCAGTAGGTTTTGCTTATGAGCCTTATGTACGGATTCAGTCAGCGCGATCGCTATATGTAAAAAGGAAGGTGTATCCATTTTATTTCCGTTCAGCAAATCCTTTAACTTAACATTATTTGCAAGCAACATGTTATCCAGTCCTCCATCTAATCCGTGCAATGCTACTTTTCCAAAACGTTAAAGGCTATTCCATAGTTTATCACTGTTCAGTCATGTAATGAATAAGAATTACAAATAGGTCTGGTTGCCAATAAAAGAGCCCCAGAGACTAGTCTCTGAGGCTCCAATCTGTTAAACCTGATGGCTGTAAACGAAAACACAAAAAGCCTCTTTCAGCGTTAGGAAGAGGCTCTTTCTTCTGTAATCCGATGCAAAAATAAAAGTATTGGCTGAAACTGGGACTAACCTTATAATAACGAATAGAGGTTTCCTCATAGCCTCTTAACACAAGCTAGTATCTTATAAAAATAAGGGGATTTTAATGGCACAATTAGCAAAAAGACCATATTTACCTGCGCTAGACATTTTTAGAGCATTCGGTATTTTAGCGGTCATCATGATTCACGCAACATCAGCGGTCGTAGCTAACTACGATCACAAGGCTACGCTATATCCTCTTTATGTCTTTCTAAACACATTTACCAAATTCGCAGTGCCCGTCTTCATCTTTCTAAGCGGCTTTGTCCTGTTTTACAACTACTACAACAAACCCTTCACAGCAACAGCAATTGGGCAGTTTTACAAAAAACGAATATCTAAAGTATTGATTCCTTTTGTATTATTTTCGTTCCTCTATTTCGCCTTTACGAGATTGGCAGCTTACGGATTTAGTGACCTGCAGACCTTTATCGGTTACTTTACAACGACTAAATTTCTCAAAATGCTTATCTTTGGCAAAACCTATGTCCATCTTTATTTTGTCGTTATTATTATTCAATTTTATGCAATATCACCACTAATGCTGTACGCCGTTAATCGGTTTCGAAAATCCAGCCGGCATATCGTCTGGATAGGTTTGCTGGTGCAATGGTTATTTATTTTTATCATTGTCCGGGAATATCATGTGGTTAGCCCCGGCAGCTATGCGTTTACGTATATGCTTTATTTTACAGCTGGTGCGTTTATCGGTATTTATTATGAGAAATTCGCTGAATGGATTAATCTCACAAGAAAAAATGCTACGCCGGCAAAAATTGCAGCTTCACTTGTGCTGTGGGCACTATTCTTATCGTCAAATATGACTATGGTCTACTTTTATTACGAGAAACGGTTAACTGGGCTATCCGTTATAAACACAAGTCTATTAGAGCTGATAGATGAGGTGCGGTGCGTTACGGCTGCTATTGTGCTGCTTCAAGTTTCCTTCTGGATTTATACATCATGGAACAAGATGGTCGTCAAAGCTCTTATACATATCGGTGCCACATCCTTTGGCATATATTTGGTCCATCCCTTAATTCTATATCTATACCGCCAGACGAATGCCAGCGGCTCTCCAATTCTGTTCCATGTTTGGGTGGCCGGCGGCTTCCTGCTCGCACTCGTTATTCCTTGGGCTATCATGGCACTTAGCGCACCATTCAAATGGCACTGGCTGCTGTTTGGTCCGCTTCCAACTAAGAAGAAACAGCCTGCTTCTCCAATACAGCCAAGTATTCAAGGATAATAAAAAAAGAGCCGTTCGATCGCTTCCAAAAAAAGCGCGGACGGCTCTTCTATTAAATTGCTTCCTTCATTTCTGTTTCTGATTTCGCATCCGCTTTAATTTCTCGCTGCTCATCATTTAGCTCATATAATAATTGCCCGTCTGCATCATAGGCATACACCTTATTCATCCTGGAAGCCGACTGCTCTTTAGTAGAGCTGCGAATAGAACGCCCAGCAAGATATACCCCGTCTTTCATAAGCGCATCCTGCTCATATCCATCCCACCATGCAATTTGCACCCTGCTTATATTCGGATCATTCATTTCACCAACAGCATAATAATGTCGATACTTGCCAAAAGTAGACATGCCCATTCGAAAGCTGAGTATGATTTGCGGGTCCAGCATCATCCCAAATCCACCGCCGCGGAAGCTCCAAAAAAATCCAAGCGAACGTTTCACGAACAATTGATGTTGGAGCTCATGTTTACGATCAACGATTAGCAACAGCTCATAGCCTTGGCCTGTCTTTGATTTTAAGGAAATAGGAGCGTAAGGAGACTCCATCATATCCAGTGCATGCTGTGCTACTTTCTCCACACGAATAGAGCTTTGTGAGAAAAGCGCAGAATAAATGATCGAGCAAGCCAGAAAAATCAATAACCAACGGATCAAGTGTCCGAAAATTATTTTTGTAGTTGTGTGCATTAGTCTGCCATCCCCCTTTCAAGTGGAATATAAAAGGAGAAGGACTCGCCATAAGCTTCATTAAATACAGTGACGCTTTTCAGATTAGGCGGCACGTTAGTAAACGTAAATTCTCTATTTGATCGATAAAGCCGCATGGTTGCACTTGAAGATTTATGCTCAAGCACCTCATTGGCATCTGTTTTTATTTGAATCGTATTAGGCAGTTGCGGCACCGAAAAAAAACGTTTTGAAGACAAATAAACAACTAGCTTCCCTTCCCCATAAACAACGCCGTCAATATTTATCTCTTTGTTGAAATAGGTTTGCTTATCTACATCCACCTTATAATAAAAACCCTTCTTCTTAGCCTCGCTCAGCTCAGCATTATGATCAAACATATCAATTGAAGGAAGCGCAAAAAGCAGCGAAAAACCTCCAATAACAATAAGCAGCACCCACTCTACCCTACGTAATATTTTTCTCATTTCAACCTCCTTTTTGATTAAAATACTATAAGTTGATTACTTTTAATAAGCTACTTTAATTTTTATACTGCATATGCTATTATAAACCTAATTCATACGATTTGAGCTTATAGCAGCCTTAATTCTCGTTGGTTACATTTTCCAATATTGTACATGATATAGACGTAAAGGACTATGCTTTAGGTGCAGTTTATTTAAAGCAATCAAGTATCACAACCATATATACTTCAAGGAGGATTAATCATGTCGACATTTTTGGATGAACATATTTCACTGGGAGAAGTAAAGCTTAAGGTAAGCAATCTCGAGCGTTCAATCCTTTTTTATACGGAAGTTGTCGGGCTAAAGGTTTTGCAGCATGATGAAATACATCGTGTTGCAGCGTTCACTGCTGATGGGAAACAGACGCTGCTCGTTCTAGAGGAAGTACCGAATGCCGTTGTGCCGCAAAAACGCTCTCATGCTGGTTTGTACCATTTTGCAATTCTGCTGCCGGATCGTCGCTCCTTGTCGCTTGCGCTCCGCAACTTGATTACAAGCGGCATTCATATTGGGCAGGCCGACCACTTGGTAAGCGAGGCGCTTTATATTTCAGATCCGGATCATAACGGCATCGAAATTTACGCGGATCGTCCGCGTGAAGAGTGGAAGCGAGATGCCGAGGGCAATTATGTGATGGCAACAGACCCGCTTGATTGGGAAGATCTGCTTGCTCAGAGTGATGGTTTAGAATGGAGCAGTCTCCCGCAAGGAACCGTTATTGGACATATCCATCTTCACGTAGGCGACCTTAGGAAGTCGCGCGCGTTTTATGAAGGCAAGCTAGGCTTTGATGTTGTTGGCGATTATGCGCAAATGGCTGCTGTATTCGTCTCGGCTGGCGGATACCATCACCATATCGGCATGAACATTTGGGCAGGCGCAGGTGCTACCTTGCCGTCAGCCAATACGGTCGGCTTATCTTATTATACGATTGTTTTCCCAACTTCAACTTCTCGTGAAGCTTGGCTCGAGCATCTGCGCAGCGACGGTGTTGAAGCTGTGGAGCAAGGAAACGCGTTCGTTGTACATGACGCTTCCGGTATTGCTATTCACGCGACTGTAAAATCGGATTAATTGTTTATTCTAGTGAGCAGACCTGATTCAAATAACAAAGGCAGACTAGGACATCAAATCATGTCTTAGACTGCCTTTGGTTTGTTCACCCCTAAACTATCTTTTCACTAGGCGATTCATAAATCGTTCAGTATCTTTTATAAATCCATACTGTTCATACAATTCATGAGCATCATGCGTTCGCAGTATGCCGCCAATCCCTTCGAATTCTTTGGTAATGAATTCAACTAACTTCTTTCCGAGTCCTCTGCCTCTATATTCTTCATCAATAAAGACATCACACAAATAATAAATCGTTGCCCAGTCCGTTACAATTCGAGCAAATCCAATCTGTCTTTTATTATCGTAGATGCCAAAACAAACTGAATTTTGAATTGATTTATGAATCGTTTCCTCTGGCCTTTGGTTTGCCCAATGGCTCTTTGATAAAAATTTGCAAACGGTATCCATATTAATAAGTGACTTGTCATCACTAATTAGAAACTCTTTATATAGATGATTCAAGTTGATGGCCTCTTTTCATATTGTATTTTTATACATATAAATTAATATATATTCAGATTAATTTTATTTATATTTCTTGTCAATACAATGCAGGTTAACAGCTTCTTCTGTAACCAGTCCATACCATCAACAAAGAAAAGAGGAACTGCATACCTGCAGTTCCTCAAATCGCACAAGAATTGAATTAGTCCATCGGAATGACCTTATCAAAAAATTCGACAGCTTTTATTTCTTTATCATTGATAATGGGGGTAAATGGCTTCACAATCGTTATGGTGTTAGTTATAAGATCCCCCGAGGACATCCCCTTAAAAACAGCCGTTGTCTCCGATGTTCCATCTTTGTAATGTATGGTGATCGGATAATGATCCGCATACTCGTTTAACCCTATTTCCCGCGAGGAGTGGCTCGCTGCCTCAGAAATCTCTTTGGTATGCGCACTGTCTACTTTTATTGTAACGGAAATGGGCGAGATAGAAATGGATGATAGTGTTGCAGCGTAGTTATATAATGATATGCCCTGATCAATCTGATACGTTGTTGACATATCCTTATAGTCCAAATTGAATTTGATTTTCCATGAACCTGGATTTACTTTTTCAAATATATCGGGATAAACATCTGCCGCCTCTAAATGACTAAGCATCAAAGTAACAGGACTTCCTGCGATTGTTCTATTCTTCGTTAAATAACTCATCATTAGACTGATTTTATTATCGCTTGGATTCTCATCGTCCAATAAGGTGTAACCGGTTGAAGAGCTATTTGAACTCATATGATCAAAACTTAAATATGTCTCAAAACGATACCTTTTGGCATCTAGAACGGTACCTTCCGGCGCGGTGAAGTCCAAAAGAACATATATCAAATTGCTGTCTCCGATAATCTGTTTAACTTCAATGATTCCATTCTCGTTTACCGCTTTTTTGTTGACTAATTGAGCGCCGTTTTCCAAATACAGCTCCTGTTCGTCATTCGACGGGTTTAGAAAGTTCAAAAATTTCATATCGAGACCCATATAGCTTGCTGCAAAAGCAGTGGTCGTTAGCAAACAGATCATAACCGCTGCTGCCAGCATCGCAGATCTTGCATGTCTCCAGGATACAGGTATTCTTTTGTCCACGGTTTCCGATTCAATTTTTACAATCATGTCGTGTAATAGCTTGTCCTTATGTTCCTTATTAGGTTTTATGGTTTCAAATATTCCCTTGAACTGGTTTTCCGTCAACATATATCCCTCCCAAGTCAGCCTTCAGGCGTGTTCGTCCTTTTGATAATTGTGTTTGCAGCGTGCTCTCTTTTCGATCTAATAGTTTTGATATTTCTTTTACAGAATAATCCTCCACATAGTAGAGGTATAACACCGTTCTGTACTTTTCTGGAAGCCGCAGCAATTTCTCGAGTATATCCCTCTGCTGCTCATTGTTATCCCAGTATGTTTTTTCCGGCAAAACGTCTACATCAACCCGGCGTGATCTCCACCAGCTTTTTAATATGTCTTTACAGGTATTTTTGGTTGTCACTATAAGCCATGCTTTTTCATGCTCGCGGTCATTAAAGGTTTTGTTGTGCTTGAATAGCTTTAAAAATACAGACTGAACAGCATCATCCGCATCCGTCGTATTTTTCAATAGGATGAAACATAATCTGTACACCATATCGATATTCCGCTCATACATTTCAGAAAACTCATTATGGATACGACTTATAGATTGGTTGTCCATTTATTCACCTCCTATATAAAACACGAACGACCATTCAAAAATATCTTATAAGAACATTTTTTTATATGGCTTCATGAAATAAGAGCAGCCTGCCATGCGGCAAACTGCTCCTTGTTCTTTATTTTATTAGAATTCAATCCATATTGGCAGTATTAAAAAAATGATTGTAACTACTACGCTTATAGCAAGCAGAAGCTCACCAATTCTTTTGCTGGCGACTGCTCCAAAATCATGAATATTTCTTTTCGAAACTAATATTGTCGCTAACCAAAACGGCATGGAAGCTAAAAAGGGAGTATAGAAAGTGATCCATATCCAAAAGGTTTTCTAACTGCCAAAACAAATCAACTCCTCCACAGATAAATGTATGCGAGGAAATCTATTCTGGGAGTTTGCCTGATCTAACAGATCAATTAATTCAGCATTTTGTAATAGAAAACCGTTGCATCTAATTTACCGTCTGCCGATCGTGCATAGCCAGGAATGCGTCCGGCTTCAATGTACTCTAATGAAGTATACAGCATATTCGAAGGATCCCCCTCCCTCGTATCGAGAACTAACAATGTAATGCCTTCGTGCCTTGCTCGCCCTTCTGCCTTTTGCATGAGTAAACGACCAATTCCTCTAAGGCGATAGTTTGGATGGGTCATTAATTTTGCAATTTCTCCTCTATGTCCGCCATTTTGCTTCGTACATAGATGCAGCTGCACGCTCCCAACGATACAATCATCGATTTTGGCAACGTATAAAATCACCTCCGGACTTAACACAGCCTCCCAGTATATTACAGCATCAGAAAGCTTCATTGGGGGTAAAAAGCCAATTGACGCACCGTCTTCTACGACCTGCACCAACAGATCCGCCAACCCGTTAATATACTCTTCAATGGATTGTATTTGTTCAATCATCACATCACCAGCCATTCAAATCTCCTCCAAACCATGAGTATAGTTTAATAGTAATGATCAAAGTATAATTTGTATAACGAATTTATTTGATTGTAATGATTCATATTTCAAATTAGTTGAGGTGCAGCTATGGATATTCCACAGTTAGAGGCTTTCTTATCCGTGTGCAAAATTCGCAATTTCACAAGGGCCGCAGAGTATTTGCATATCTCGCAATCTGCTGTTACAGCAAGAATAAAAGCGCTGGAACAGTCCGTCGGAAAGCCGCTGTTTCTACGTGATAACCGGAATGTAAGCTTAACGCAGGCAGGCATCCATTTCCTCCCTTATGCCGAGAGGATGCTGCTGCTGTTCGAAGAAAGCAAGGTAACGTTATCCGAAGGATTAGAAAACTATATCGTCATGAGCGGACCTGGCTCTGTTTGGCATTATTATTATTTGCAGCACATTGTTTCCTTTAGGCAAGCTCACCCGAAGGTGGCTATTAAATTTCTGAGCTACATCGATTCCAGCTACATGATTCGTGACCTTTTACTCGATGGCGTTGTACAAGTAGCTATTCGATACGACCCTCTTGATCGCCCTAATGTCAATAAACATTTCCTATTTGAGGACGAGATTATTCTTGTTTCTTCTCAAAATAGTTCTACCTTGTTTACGAAAACAGACTTCTTCTCGGGACAATATTGTCACATCGAGTGGGGATATCCGTTTCCAGATTGGTTTCGCTCGATCGTTGGCGAAGGCTATCTGCCTACTTTTGAAACCGACCACTCCACCATAATGCTCACATTGCTTTTGCAAGGAGCAGGTTTTGGCTTCCTTCCCCGATCTATTGCACAGCCTTTTCTAGATGATCAACGTTTATATGAACTGCGCTGCGAATTGCCTTTTCCAGTTATGAGAGCTTATGCCCTCTATTTAACAGAAAATCACGACCATCCAAGCGTAAAACTAGCCTTGCAATTGCTCGATGTTCCTCTAGCTTCGGCAGGAGATTCAACACGCTGATCGTTTACAAAATCTCCAAACCATTCCGGTCTCCGCCTTAAGACCGAGTCCGAAGCATGCTTAAGACGGTACTCTCATAAAATGGATACGGTTAAAATTATTGTAGCAGATCAATCAAATCGGAAATCTTATATCACAAAAACTAAGCGTATGCTTTCGAAGTGAGTTTTTGCTTCACAAAAACGAAGCTTATGCTTTCGAAGTAAGTTTTTGCTTCACAAAAACTAAGCGTATGCTTTCGAAGTGAGTTTTGCTTCACAAAAACGAAGCTTATGCTTTCGAAGTCAGTTTTTGCTCCACAAAAACTTTAGGAGGTTACATAATGCCCGTATTAGAGGTGCGTAATTTACAAAAGAGCTTTGGATCAGTCAGCGCTGTAGCCGGCATTAGCTTCACCGTCGAGGCGGGAGAAGTGTTCACCATCATCGGTCCAAACGGCGCTGGAAAAACGACTACGCTTGAAATGATTGAAGGGCTGCAAAATCCTGATTCCGGCCAAATCGAATTTGGTCCTCTAAATTGGACAAAAAACAGTGAACAAATCAAGGTGTCCATCGGTGTTCAGCCTCAATCCAGCGCTTTGTTCGATTTATTGACGGTAGAAGAAAATTTAGATTTGTTCGCAACCTTTTATCCAAAATCCCGGCCAGCAGCAGACGTGCTCGAAATGATTAATCTCACTGATCAGCGCAGCAAGCAGGTTAGGAAGCTCTCCGGCGGACAGAAACAACGGCTTGCCATCGGACTCGCCATGATTAATGACCCTACGATCATTTTTTTAGATGAACCTACAACAGGACTAGATCCGCAGGCAAGACGGAATATATGGGACATTATTCTTAAGCTGAAGGAGCTAGGCAAAACAACTATCCTTACTACACATTACATGGAAGAGGCCGAAAAACTGAGTGACCGTGTATGCATTGTTGATCAAGGGAAAATCGTCACCTTAGATACTCCAGCTGCTTTAATTGATCGGCTCACGAAGGAACGAGAGGTCAGGCTTACCTTTATTGATGGCGCTGAGGCAGCTCTTGAGACTGAGAAAGTCGCTACACTCCACCATGCTGTCGTCCGAACGAATCGCGAAGGCGCTTCGCTCCAGCTATGGACGACCCAGCCTGAAGAAACCTTGTATGAGCTGTTTGGATTTACAAAGGATCGCGGCTTCCGCGTCGAGCAAATCTCTATTCGTGAAATGAGCCTGGAAGATGTATTCATTGCCTTCACCGGCAAGGAATGGAGGGATTAAGTCAAATGAACAGCACCAAACAATTTTCCAAAATGTTTAGCGCCCAGGTCAAAATGATGTTTCGCGAAAAACAAGTATGGTTTTGGAACATCTTTTTTCCGATAATTTTAATGGTATTATTTATGGTCATTTTTGGCGGAGGCTCGCCCGATAGCTTTAAAGCTACAATTGCCGTTGTTGATTCACAGCCGAATGCCAATTCGAGCATGCTGCTTGAACAGCTGCGCCAAATCCCGGTATTCGAGTTTAAAGAAGAGCAGCCAATCACGAAGGAAGCCGGCAATACGCTCATTGAGAAACAAGATATTGATGCGCTCATTATTTTGCCAGAATCCGATAGCTCCACCACAATGCAGCTCGTTGTAAACAAAGCCAATGAGCAAGGCGCTACCACCCAGGCTATTGCCGGCATTTTGGATCAATTTATTCAACAGACGAATTGGACCGTAGCCAAAGCTACGCCAACATTCAGCTTAACTAGACAATCCATTTCGCAAGGCTCAGAGGATTTGAATTATGCAGACTTCCTGCTAACTGGCATGATCGGTCTAACTCTCGCGCAGGGCGGTCTGTTCGGCATGGTCAGTCTAGTTGAGATGCGCAGAAAGGGACTGATTAAACGGCTTCGCATGACGCCAGCCAAAATGGGCCTTTACGGGCTAGCTGGCGTAATTGTAAAGCTGTTGCTCGGCGTTTTTCAAATCATTATTTTAACATTGATTGGCGTATTCGGTTTTGGCGCAAATCTTCATATTAATGTATTAAGCTTAGTTATTGCTTTCTTTGCAGGCGCACTCGTATTTAATGCGATGGGTTATTTATTCTCTTCCTTCAGTAAATCCATAGAAGCCTATATGGGGATGTCCAACATTGCAAGCATGCTCATGATGTTTCTTAGCGGTGTATTTATCCCACTCGAAATCATGCCAAACTGGCTGCAGCCGATTGCACAAATTTTGCCGCTTACTTACTTCGTGGAGGGCATGCGGGATGGTCTCATCTACAATTCCGGGATCGTTTCAACCTCATTCTGGATCGGTATTGGCATTATGGTCACATGGGGCGTTGTATCCTTCTTAATCGGCTCCCAAGTGTATAAATCGAAATCAGCTGTTGAAGCAGCCTAGTCCTAATCATAAGCTAAAAAATAGGGCTGTCACAAAAGTAGATCGTTCTACTGAAGTGACAGCCCTATTTTACGATTACCAGATCTATACCTTGCAAGCAGAGTGCTTCAATTGCGATTTCTCGATTTGAATCGTCGAATGTTCAATTTGGAATCTGTCGGCCAGATGTTGAATCGCTTCCTGAAGAATGGCTTGGCAATCCTTCTCATCCTCAACAATAAGATGGCAGCTTAAGGAGTCTATTCCCGAAGTTATCGTCCAAATATGAAGATCGTGAACGTCTTTGACACCTTTAATGTCTAGCAGTGCTTCTTTAACCTGCTCAGCATTCACATGAGCTGGCGTTCCCTCCATCAGAATATGAACGGTTGATTTAATCACTCCCCATGCGCTTCGCAAAATAAGAAGAGCAACCACTACACTAATGATCGGATCAGCGATATACCACGAAAATGAATACATCAAAATGCCGGCAATGATCGCGCCTACCGAACCAATGGCATCTCCGATGACATGAAGATAAGCACTGCGAACATTTAGATTGTCCTTCACATCTGCCTTCCGCATAAGAAACCACGCACTTGCTATATTAGCCAGCAAACCGATACCAGCAATAATCATCATCGACCCGCTCGCGACGGTCGGCGGTTCACCGAACCGCTTGATTGCCTCCGCAATGATAAACGCGGCGATAACGAACAGTGTAATGCCATTAAACAAGGCTGCCAATATTTCAAAACGATGAAATCCATAAGTGCGGTTAGAAGAAGCTGGACGCACGGCAATCCACATTGCTGCCAAGCTTAACGCCAGTGCCGCCGTATCGCTCAGCATATGCCCTGAATCAGACAATAGCGCCAACGAGTTCGTCACAAGTCCCCCTACAAACTCCAGAACCATAATACCTGCTGTAATAATAAGTGCGATCAGCAGTCCCGCTTTATTATTCGGAGCATGAGAATGTCCATGATGACCATGACCATGCGAGTGACCATGGTGGTGACCGTGATGGCTGTGATTCCCATGCGAATGCTTAGGTGCGTTCTGTTCATGGCTATGGTTATGGTCGCATGCTCCATCTCCATGATCATGTTGATGGTTTTCCGCAATGGCTGCTGTTTTTAAATTTCCCCCTAGTTTCCCATCCTGTGATCCGTTCATAATTCTCTCCCCCAATCCATTTGAGCAGACTTTATTAGTCTGCATCTAAACCAACTATTTCATGAATACAATCGAATTTCTATAACATATGAATACATGCTCATATGTTATTAGATTTATTATATGTAATTTATGCTAATGTTGCAACTACTTTTACGCACAAAAAAAGAGGCGCATCTCTGCACCTCCATTTCTATTCGGGTTCCGTTGATCTAACGAATATCGAAGCAGCTTAGCCTTTCAGCGGCTCTACTGCTTCAACCAGCTTTTCTTCCAGTTCCAATGTATAAGCAGTGCGCTGCTCATCATTCCACTGCAGACGATTCGCCATCGCGGCTATGACCTGTGTTTTCCACTGCTGAACATATCCGATTCGGAAGAACAGATCACCCGTGCGGCGAATAAAGAAATCGGTTGGCTTTACTGTCATTTCCGCCTCTATGGCGTAACGAAGCTGTACCGCTAGTATGAGCGGCAGTTCAAAGGTTTCCGCCCAAGCGCCTGTGCTTTGCGCCAGTGAGAACAGCTGATCCACGTTTGAGCCATAACGCTGCGCCAGAAAAGCAGACTCTTCCTTGCTGAAGCCATAATGCGCTCCCTCTGCTGATTTCTTCTGAACAAAAGGCTCAAAACCTTTTGACCCGCCTAAATCCCCGCCTGACATCGTAATCGTCTTGGTTTCGCTTTTGGCAAAAGCTTTGCTGCTGCCCTCTTGCCCGAACAATTCTACCACTTTATCTACAACGGTTTCAGCCATCTTGCGATAACCCGTCAGCTTGCCCCCCGCAATCGAAATCAGCCCGGAATCCGATACAAAAATCTCATCGCGACGCGATATTTCCGAAGGCGATTTCCCTTCTTGCTGGATAAGCGGACGTAGGCCTGCCCAGCTTGATTCTACATCAGCTTCCACAAGCTTCAGGTCTGGGAACATAAAGTTCACAGCTTGCAGCAAATAAGTGCGATCCGCAAGCGTCATCACAGGATTGACGGTATTGCCCTTATAGTTGGTATCCGTCGTACCGAAATACGTTTTTCCCGCGCGCGGAATTGCGAACACCATCCGGCCGTCCGGCGTATCGAAGTAGACGGCTTGGTGCAATGGGAAACGACTCTGGTCGAAGACCACATGAACACCTTTTGTCAGACGGAGCGTTTTCCCCTTCTTCGATCCATCAATTTCGCGAATATCATCGACCCAAGGGCCCGTAGCATTAATGACTTTAGCTGCCTTCAACTCGTATTCAGCGCCGTTAATCATATCTTTAACCAACGTGCCTTTTATTTTACCGTCCTTGCCATAACGAAGCGTCTCTACCTTGGCATAGTTCACCGACAATGCGCCGGTTTCTACCGCCTTCTTCATCACTTCTATCGTTAGCCGTGCATCATCGGTACGGTATTCCACATAATAGCCGCTGCCCTTTAAGCCATCCCGCTTCAAAAGAGGTTCTTTAAAAAGCGTATCCTCTACGTTTAGCATCATCCGGCGCTCTTTTCGTTTGACTCCAGCTAGAAAATCGTAAACGCGCAAACCAATCGATGTTGAGAATTTACCGAAGGTGCCGCCCTTATAAAGCGGAAGCAGCATCCATTCCGGTGTCGTAACATGCGGCCCGTTCTCATATACGATTGCCCGCTCCTTGCCAACCTCAGCTACGACACCAATCTCTAGCTGCTTCAAATAACGCAAACCGCCATGGACCAGCTTCGTTGAACGGCTAGAGGTCCCTGCTGCAAAATCCTGCATCTCCACTAAAGCCACTTTCATACCGCGCGCAGCAGCATCAAGCGCAATGCCCGCGCCAGTAATTCCTCCGCCTATGACGAGTACATCCAGCTGCGATTGCTGCATCTGCTTCAGTACTTGCTCACGATTTTGGGCAGCAAATATTTCTTTATTATGAATGGTCATCATGATTTCCTCCCGATTGTCTATTTATTATTGTTCTGCCATTTACAGTTCATTACTCATGAATGAATCTAAATAAACAAAAAAACCACGCAAACCGCTCCCCAATCCCTAAAAAGGGTGTGAAAGCGGTTCTCGTGGTTTCTCCTGATCTCCAACCGTTATTAACTTGCCATCAGTATAGCATAATTATTGTGCGAAAGCCATGGCCGCTCGGACTGCACGATGCCATCCGCTGTATAAATCGGCACGTGTCTCCTCTTCCATAGCAGGCTTAAATACTTTATCTACCTGTCTCAGCTTAGCCAGCTCCTCGCGGTTTTGCCAGAAGCCTACCGCAAGTCCGGCTAAATATGCAGCTCCGAGCGCTGTAGACTCATTTACTACTGGACGCTCCACGGGAACGCCAAGCAGATCACTTTGGAATTGCATAAGCATGTTGTTAGCAACGGCTCCGCCGTCTACACAAAGCGACTCCAGCGGCAAACCTGATTCCTCCTCCATAACGGAGAGGACGTCTTTGGTCTGGTAAGCCAGCGACTCTAATACTGCACGGACAAAATGTGCCTTGGATGTCCCCCGCGTGAGTCCAAATACGGCTCCTCTAACATCGCTATTCCAGTAAGGCGTACCGAGTCCAACAAATGCCGGCACGACATAAACACCGTCCGAGGACTCCACCTGCTCCGCCAGATCTTCCGTCTCGGATGCTGATTCAATAAGCTCTAGACCATCTCTAAGCCACTGAATCGCAGCACCTGCCACAAATACGCTGCCTTCAAGCGCATACTCCAGCTTGCCATCAACCTCCCACGCTATCGTGGTGAGCAGCCCCTTCTCGGAGACGATTGCTTTGGTGCCCGTATTCATTAACATGAAGCAGCCCGTACCATATGTGTTTTTTGTATTTCCTTCTGCATAAGCATTTTGACCAAACAAAGCTGCTTGCTGATCACCAGCTGCTCCTGCAACAGGAATTTTGCGTCCGACTATTTCATCAACCACATGTCCGTAAACTTCAGAGGAAGAGCGTACCTCCGGCAGCATCGCTTTAGGAATGTTCAAAATATGCAGAAGCTCATCGTCCCAGCTCCGCTCATGAATATTGAACATAAGCGTTCTAGAAGCATTCGAAACATCCGTTACATGCACCTGTCCACCGGTTAAATTCCAGATCAGCCACGTATCAATCGTGCCAAAGAGCAGCTCGCCTTTCACAGCACGCTCGCGTGCGCCCTCCACATGCTCAAGCAGCCAGCTCACCTTCGTGCCTGAGAAATAAGCATCAATGAGCAGGCCCGTCTTCTCATGAAACTGTTGCTCATAACCGCTTTTCTTAAGACCATCACTAATTTCCGCCGTTTGGCGGGATTGCCATACGATCGCGTTATGAATCGGTTGACCCGTCGTTTTGTCCCAGACAACGGTTGTTTCCCGTTGATTTGTAATTCCGATTCCAGCAATTTGCTCAGCGGTAATGCCTGTTTTGGCCAGCAGCTCTGCCATTACCTTTTTCGTCGACTGCCATATAAACATAGCATCTGCTTCTACCCATCCTGCATGCGGGTAAGACAGCGGAAGCTCTTCTCTTGCTATATCTACTATTGTTCCACTCTTATCCACGAGCAGCGCGCGCGTGCTGGTTGTGCCCTGATCGAGCGATAACATATACGTTTCCACTTGAATCCCTCCTTCACTTTTCAGCTTCCGCTTATTTTCCTAGCTTCCACAGCTCTTTCCGCGATGTCGTTATCGCCGAAGCTCCCGCTTCAAGCGCCTGGCTGACATGCGCCTCCGTACGAATTAGTCCTCCCGCTATAATGGGAATGCCGCTCCGCTGCTTCACTTCACTTATAATATCCGGTATAACACCCGGCAGTACCTCAATGAAATCAGGACGATTTTTGTCCAGCACCGTATAACTTCTCTCCAAAGCATCCGAATCAATAAGAAATAATCGCTGAATGGCAATCAGTCCATTCTGCTTCGTACGACCAATAACGCTGGATCGCGTCGAGATAATGCCTGCAGGCCTGATAGACTGGCATAGAAACTCTGCCGCGTATTCATCGTTTTTCAAGCCATCGATCAAATCGGCATGCAGCAGTACCTTTTTGTTATGCTGACTCGCCAGATCAACGATATGCTTTAACTGCCCCAAATGCCCTCCAAGAAGCACCATGTATGAAAAAGGCGAGGCAAGCACCGCTTCCACATCCTTCAGCTTATGCACTGCCGGCAATACATTTTGCCCGTTTAGCAACATCGACATCTTGCCACCTCCGCTCGAATGCTTGAATTTACTCGTCTTAGCTGCTTCTTTATTCAGCGCTTCACTCGTTTAATGCTGCTCTCACGTTCCTGCAGCTTGGTCGGCAATACGATCTTTTTCGCAATATCCCGCTTTGAAGCCAGACGATCAGCAAGCAGCTCAACAGCCGTCTCGCCCATATACTCCATGTGCACCTTAACCGTCGTAAGCGGAGGCTGCAAAAAGGCTGAAATAGCGATATCATTGTAACCGACTATGGAAATATCTTCTGGCACCCGAAGCTCCGCTTCATGGAGTGCTCGGAGGGCGCCGACGGCCATAGAATCATTTTCGATAAAAAAAGCGGTTGGCACTTTATTCGCTTTTATCGCTTGCTGCATCAGCTTATATCCGTCTTCGGAATACAAATGCTCTCCCGTATAAACAAGCTCTGCATCGTACAGTCCTTTATCAGTCATTCGTTCTATAAATACATGCTCACGCTCATCACGCACACGCTTATTATTTACTAAGTTATGCCCGCCAATATAACCGATTTCTGTGTGGCCTAGGCGAGTTAGATAATCAATCACTTCTGAAACCGACTTTCCGATATCAATAACAACAGAATCAAATCGATTGTCATCTGGGGAAGAATCAACGAACACAATAGGCTCCAGCCCCTCTGGAAAACGGTTCAGATCCTCTTTCTCGAAGCGCCCGATTGCGATGATGCCATCAAACGACTCGCCTCGCCAATCTTTCTCGTCAGAGTGGACTTGCATAAACAATTTTACCAAATCCATATTTCTGTGGAAGCACTCTCGCTCGATACCTAGCCGAATGGCCATGTAATATGGATCCAGCATTTCCTCTTGATCAGAATACCAGTTCACAAGACCAACCCGATAACGCTCTTTAAGCCCAGCACCGTTACGTTGACGCAGCGTCTTGTAATTCAATTGCTGCGCAATTTCAAATATACGTTTGCGTGTCTCATCTGCAACCGATATGGCTGGATCATAATTAAGCACCCGCGACACGGTCGCAATTGAAACCTTTGCTTTTTGTGCAATCTCTTTAATTGTAGCCATATTCCCTTTCCTTCCTGCTAACCCGTGACGATAAGTAAAATTATACTTTAATTTTACTAAAAATCAATAAAATCCATTCCAATAAAACAAAAGCTGCTCCTCATGGTTGCTAACCGTGAAGAGCAGCTTTGTTTGATATATTATTCATGCTTCAAATGCTGAAGCGTCAGCATAAAGACTTGTTCTACATGATCGTCATCGAGCGAATAAAAGACGGTTTTCCCGACTTTCCTCCGCTTGACGATACGCATGTTACGTAGCAGCCGAAGCTGATGAGAAACCGCCGATTGCCCCATGGAGAGCACCTCAGTCAAATCATGAACGCAAAGCTCAGACTGCACTAGCGCATGGATAATCTTCACTCGCGTGGGATCGCCAAGCGCCTTGAACAAATCAGCCAACTGAGCAGCTGTTGTTTCATTAATCATTTTGCTTCTAACATTCTCTATGTTTACCTCAGAGCCTGCGCACGAATCATCACATGCTGCGACAACTTGATTATCCATCATCATCCCACCAACCCTATTCATCCTAAAGCATATTATAACATGTTTCGGTTGATGGGGTGAATTTGAAATACCTGCTTGCAGCTTGCACAGATCTACCAAGCAAATCGATAGCTGCCAGACCCTGCTTGTATCGTAACGCCTGCCTCGGTCTCAGCTGCTGATGTTATTCCCGCACTCTCGGCAAGCAACCCGCCGCTCTCCGTTACCTTCGTTCCCGATTCCGCACCTGGCAAACGAATTTCCGCAGTGGTATTCGAAGGAATTGTCACATCAAGCTTGAAGTGCCCCTCTTCCGATTTGGACCATTTTGAGCTAACTGAGCCATATACCGTCTCAAGCTTCCCTTCCGCCCACGTCAGCCCTTCGCCCGGAAGCGGTGCGATGATGATTCGTTTATAGCCAGGAGCATCTTCCACCGTTTGAATGCCCGCTACCGTCCGGTACATCCAATCGCCAATCGCTCCGTAAGCATAATGGTTAAATGAGTTCATATCCTTGCTCCAGAAGCTTCCGTCCTCCTT
The DNA here is from genome assembly GCF_056173205.1 of Pristimantibacillus sp. Z349TD_6. Classification (NCBI taxonomy): domain Bacteria; kingdom Bacillati; phylum Bacillota; class Bacilli; order Caryophanales; family Paenibacillaceae; genus Pristimantibacillus (SeqCode); species Pristimantibacillus sp. Z349TD_6. The sequence goes on from NZ_CM149662.1 coordinate 6,716,536, forward strand.
GATACCGTCCCAATGCTCCCAAATCGTCGTAGCGCCTTTGGTCACAGGGTACAGCCAGGATGGATAGGTTTGCTGAAGTAGCAGCCTATATGCCACGTCGTTTTTACCGAATGCACTAAGCACATGGTTCAAGTAAGGAGTACCGACAAAACCTGTTGTCAGATGGTCTTTGCTTTGCTCAATTAGCTCTGTCAGCTTGGCTATAGCGCGTTTCTCTGCTGCTTCATCCAAGAGTCCAAACATCAAGGCTAACACCTGAGCCGTTTGCGTCGGAACAGCCAGCCGTCCAGCACCTGTTACAAATTCTTCTCTAAGCGCGGCTACAATATTGTCATACAGTTCCGAGTATCTCTTCGCATCAGCAGCCTCGTTGAGCACTGCTGCCGTCTTCTGAACGATGGATACCGAATAGGCATAAAAGGCCGTCGCGATAAAATCCCGATCCGTTGCCCCTACATAATCGCCCGACTTGGCATCAAGTCCAAGCCAATCCCCGAAGTGAAAACCTGTATTCCATAAAAACTCATTTTCGCCTTGGCGCTGAATATACGATACCCACGCCTGCATGCTGTCATATTGCTCTTCTAATATTCGTTTGTCTCCGTAACAAATATATAACGTCCAAGGGCAAATCACTGCCGCATCTCCCCATGCTGCTGAGGACATGTCATTCTCGCCCAGCACGTGAGGAACCACGAACGGAACGCCGCCGTCTTCTGCTTGATCCGCTTCTACATCACGCAGCCACTTCGTGAAAAAAGGAGCGACGTTAGATAAGTAAGATGCCGTTTGAATGAACATTTGCGCATCGCCAGTCCAGCCTAGACGTTCATCCCGCTGTGGGCAGTCGGTCGGTACGTCAAGGAAATTCCCCTTCAGGCCCCATTTGATATTATGCTGAAGCTGATTGACGAGCGGTTCAGAGCATTGAAACTCACCGGTTTCCTCCATATCCGAATGCAGCACAACACCTGTAAAATCATCAAGCTTAATGCTCTCCGTTTCAGGGAAGCCAATCAGCTGCACATATCGAAAGCCTTGAAACGTAAAGCGCGGCTCATATGTTTCGGACTCTCCGCCCTTCAGCACATATCGAATCATTTGTTTTGCCGCACGCAGGTTTTCAGTGTAGAAATTGCCTTCCTGATCAAGCACCTCTGCATGCAGCAGCGCTACTTCGGAGCCCGCTTTTCCCTTTATGGCAAACTGCACCCAGCCAACCATGTTTTGGCCAAAATCAAGCACGGTTTCCCCTTTGGGTGTCGTAATCAGAGCAACTGGCTTTAACCTCTCCTGCTTGCGAACAGGCTCATTCACCTGCGGCCTAAGCATACGCTTCTCATGCTGAACCACTTCAACCGTCTGCCACTCTTTCGTATTGTCGTCATAAGCGGCTGTACTCCAGCCCTCTTGTTCCAGGCGTGCATCATACGTTTCGCCATGATAAATTTCCGAGAACTGAACTGGACTGACCCCGGCCTTCCACTTCGTATCGGATACAATAACCTCTTCACGTCCATCCTCGTAAACGATGTGCATTTGCAGCAGCAGCGCCAAACGATCGCCGTACACGCAGCGCTGATTGCCCCACGCCAAGTTCCCTTTGTACCAGCCGTTTCCAAGGGAAGCGCCAATTGCATTCCCGCCTAATTTCAGCAGATCAGTCACATCATAAGTTTGGGTTTGCAGCGTATGATTGTAACTCGTCCAGCCCGGCGCAAAATAACTGTCGCCAACTCGCTGTCCATTTAGCTCTAGCTCATATATGCCGAGGGCAGTCGCATAAACCCGCGCTTCCTTCACTTTGCCTGTAAGCTCAAAGCTTCTCCTCATTAGCGGGCTAGGCTCCGCCTCAATTGGTAGCATCGCAAGCGGTGCAGCGATCCAGTCGCCAAGCCACTCGTCTGGACTAAGCAGTCCCATTTCCCAGAAAGCTTCAGCAGACCATGCGGTTGCATCTCCATTTTGATTCCAAGCCCGAACACGATAATAATAACGCTTACACGATTCAGCGACAAAAGAGTTCAGCTCAACATGCGTGGACTGCTCGCTGTTCACGCGCCCTGACTGCCATAGGATCGATGCAAAGTCTGGTTCTGCCGCAATCTCAATCTCGTAAGCCGTTTGCTTGACCGCCCGCTCATCTGAAAGCAATTTCCATCCTAAACGAGGTTTTCTCACTCCGATTCCAATTGGGTTTTGCTGATATTCACAATATACCGCACTAATTTCAAACATCCTATAATCCTCCTTAAGATCATTGATAACTATTAATTGTTTGTCCGAGCTTATTATAGAGTTGGCGCCCTTTTTTTGCGTGTTCGCCTTCCTTGCCACAACGCTTTACACTATAATTATAAAAAAGCATGCTTGAAAAATGTTGGGTAAAACGGACAATATCATGCGGCAAACAGGACATTTTCACAAAATGTAGAACTTGCGCAGGGAGAGCTCACGATGAACCATCCCGTAGAAACATACCGTGGAGAGTACTTTTTTCAGAACAACCAGCTGCTTTACGTTAATCGTGCAAGTGAAAGCATCATGAGCCCCTATCATGATCACGATTTTCTCGAATGCGTATATATTGCAGAAGGAGCCGGCTATCACCATATCGGAGATCAGGTGCATAAGGTGCGGAAAGGTCAGGTATTTTTCATCCCTATCGGCATTTCTCATGTGTTCAGGCCCATTTCCTCCGACCAAGCCCGCAACCCATTAAGCGTATTCAACTGCGTCTTTTCTCCATTGCTGCTGCATAAGCTTAGTGCATTCGCTTCCGATTATCGCAGCGCGCAGTTTATTAATGATATGGAAAGCGGCAATTTTCCCTATTATTCTTGTTTGGATACAAATAGTCAGTTTGAGAAGCTGTTTCTATCCTTGCATAGAGAATTTGAACTGACTCAGAGCGGCTCGTCCGATTACTTGCATACGCTGCTGCTCCAGCTGCTCATTACTCTGCAGCGCTCTGTTGCTAGCGATCCGGAAGTTACGGCTCGTGCACCGCAGCAGCTGGAATTTATAAAGCTGTTACATGATCTTGATCAGCGTTTCCAGCAGGAGCTGACCCTAGCGAAGCTGGCCGAGAATAGCGGCTGGAGCGAGCGTCATCTGCAGCGGCTCTTTCAGCAGTATACGAAACAAAGCTTTCATCGTTATTTGCAAAATTTGCGTATTCAAAAAAGCCAAGAGCTGCTTCGCGGCTCTCAGCTAAAAATCAGTACCATTGCCGAAATGGTTGGCTATCGCGATATTCATTCTTTTAACGCATTGTTCAAAAGGTGCACCGGCATGACGCCTAGCGTCTATCGCAGAGGCTAGAGAATAACCTCAGCTGGCATGCCTAAGCAGAAGGAGGTTCAATATCATCATGTTTACTCTAAAAGAAAAGCTTTATTTGCTTCAGCTGCTGAAGCAGCAAAATCGGAAACGTTTATTTGGCTTTGGCAAAAAAGACCCGGCGCATGATCGGCTGGTAGAGAAGCTGGAGCAAATGGTTCGAAACGAGCAAGTTAACAAAGAACAACTATAATAGACTGCCATATTTCATGCCACGCATAGTCAGTCACAGGAGGAATTATGACAGGAAAGACCCATCTTGCCATCGGAGCAGCTGTTGGTGCAGCCGCTTCTGTTTATTATCCCTTTACGATCGAGCACGCCGCTTTGTACATTGCTGTAGCCGGATTTTCAGCGCTAAGCGCTGATCTTGACGGACCAAGCATGCTCAGCACCAAGCTCAGCAAGCTATCGAAGCTCATTCGTGAGCTTACGCTTTGGTCCGGGTGCCTGCTAGCCGGAATCGTTGCCTATTATTTTTTCACAGATCAGTCTCCATCACCGGTGTACATAGGCGTCGCAGCCGCTATCTTCCTGCTGGGTCTTGTTGCTAAACAAGGCGTTATCCGAAATGTGCTTGCCAGCGCGGTTGGCTGTGCGGTTATGTACGCAGGCTACTACTACCAAATGAACTGGCTTATCGGCTTCGGACTGTTTTCTGCTTGGGTGCCTTGGCTGAAGCACCGCGGTATGACGCATACAATATGGGCCGTTCCGATTTGGGGATATATCGGCCTTGGACTGGAAAATCAGCTCCAAATCGAAGGGATCGCGATCGTGGCTATGCTCGGTTATTTATCTCATCTCGTAGCGGACACGCTCACGCCAAGCGGCGTAAAGTGGCTATATCCGCTTACGAAAAAATCTTTTAAAATCCGTTTATAATCTAAAATAAAAGCGGCAGCCTGGACGAATTACTAACGTCCGAGACTGCCGCTTTTTATTTAGCCTACTATCTTCTTGATCAGCATCTGCTTCTAAATGATCGTCTATTTGTCTTGTTTTACTTGCTCCATAAATGCCCGGAAGTTCTCAGCGATTTCTTTTGACTTGGTATGGTGCAAATAATGACCACCTTCAAATGTCATCACTTTACCATGAACAGAATCTTTTATTTGCTCTTCATGCAGCGGTATCCAACCTTTTACGCCTGTGTTATTCGCTTGTATAAAGAAAATAAGGGGAAGCTCTTTTGGGAATGATAAGCTTCGAGCTGCAACAAAATTGGGATAAAGATTTTCCAATTCATTTATGCTGGTGCTATTAAACATGTTTTTGTTTTGCAGCATCTTCATTTGTTTTTTTGTTTCATCATCATATGGCATCCCAGCAAACGGATCCTCACCAAAACTCGTCATCAATCTGCCGAAACCTGATTGCTTGAGCAGTTTAAAAGTTCCTAATGGTAATTTTTTATCCATACCGCCTTGCGTTGGAACACTCGTATCGATCCCAACAAATGCACTCACTTCGTTTGGATATTTGTTCACATAATCGAGTCCGTAAATGCCTGTAATGGAGTGACCCATTAAAATAAAACGGTCAATATTAAGGCTCTGCAGCGCTTCATGAATTTCACTTACAATATTATCTGTCGTTCTTTCTTTGTTGGTTCTATCACTTAATCCATAACCAAAAGGCTCAACCACGACAACTTTGTAAAATGGCGACAGCTCATCAATTAACGGCTTAAAATCAAGCGCTGGTGTCGCAGTTCCTTGACCAGGCAGGAGCACGATTGTTTCTTCGCCTTGTCCCTGAATCAGAACATTCATATTTTTCCCGTCTACCTTTACAGACTGACCATAGGGTTTAATTTTACCTTCCTCTGATTTGCTGTTGATCTTATTCACAACAAATACTGTAGCTACAAAAAGGACGATTGCTATAACTATTACTGCTAATACTTTAAGTAAAATGAACAATATTTTTTTCATTTTACTGGCTGGTTTTTTACCTGAATTCAAATCCATTTTCTTTGCCTCACGTATGTTCACTCTCATCTTCTCCTGTCATTTTCTCTGTGTTGGGCACTCTTAATTGGCCGCTAAAGAAAGCTTATACGACGAAGATGTACTCCGCGTGACGGCAATATGAACTGAATATGAACAGCAAAAAAAATGCTGCGGCAACACATGCAATGAGTTTGCACAGGCTGCTGCAGCATAAAGTAAACGAGCGATGTCGACTAATACAATATGAATCGAATTATTCTGTCGGAGTAATGATTGGCAGGGTGACAATGAAGGTCGTTCCTCGGCCAGGCTCACTTTCCACTTGGATGTCACCTTGATGAAGCGATACGATCTGTTTAACGATGGCAAGTCCCATGCCGCTGCCTTCATATTTACGGCTATGGGAGCGATCCGCCTTAAAAAAGCGCTCGAAGATACGCTTCTGATCCTCTAGTGCAATACCTATGCCGCTGTCGGATATTCGGACGGTCACGTTTTTGATATCTTGTTTGATACTCACTTTAATGATGCCGCCATCCTGCGAAAATTTGATGCTATTGCCGATTATATTAATCCATACCTGATTTAACAAATCATGATCAGCTGAAAAAATAACAGTGGGCAAATGGAGGTCGAAATGAATATTGCAAGTCGACCACTGCGGCTGAATCGCGACGATAATTCGTCTTATTTGTTCATCAAGTCTAAATGCGGTCAGCCGCATCTGTTGTGACTGAGATTCAAGCAAACTCAGCTTTAGCAGGCTATCACTCATTTTGGACATCCGCTTCGCTTCAGCAATAATAATATCCAGGTAGCGATTACGATCGGTATCCGCAAGATTTGCTTGCTTGAGCGCTATAGCATAGCCGGATATCGACGTGAGCGGAGACTGAACCTCGTGCGAGACATTCGTTACGAATTCTCTGCGCATCTGCTCCAACTGCTGCAGGTCATGCATCATTTCTTCGAAGCTTCGAGCCAGCGTTCCCAGCTCGCCCGTTTGTTTAATATTCAGCTTGACGTTGAAATCGCCAGATGCTATCCGCCTAGTCGCTCTTGTTAGCTTCTTGATTGGACTTATTAGAAATATGGAGGCAATTAGAATAAATAAGCTTCCAGTAATCAACGCGTAAGCGACAAAAGATAATCCCCATCTGAGTATAGTAGAGGCAGATGGAGGGGAGAGTGCTTCCACAAACATCGCTTTTATTCCCATGTCTGTATTGAGCGGCAATCCTATGAAAGTAACAGTCACCCCCTTCATACGAACCTGAACTCTTTCTCCAGCCAGTACCTTTATTACTTGTTCCTTGGCTATTGCAGCAGGCTTATGTCCGTGCAGCGCTCCGAAGGACTGGAACCGATCCGTCGTTTCGTAAATGCGAACATGATAGGAATTGAGCTGCCTCATTCCACTTACGAGTTTGTCCGCTTCACGTGAGGGGATGGCCTCATAAATTCGGGTAATATCCTGTCCAAAATTACTCATCAAAATTTGCGAGTTTTCACTCAATTTCTCTTGAAATGCCCAAGTTGCCACAAAAAAAGCAATGATCGTGCCCCCGATCACGGAGACTAGAAATATGAGGACGACTCGTGTATATAAAGATTTGATCATTCGTGCACCTCAAGCCGGTAGCCAAGCCCGCGCACCGTCTCGATATGAAAATCGGTAGTCGTCGCGAATCGTTCGCGCAATCGTTTAACATGTACGTCTATCGTTCGATCGTCGCCTGCATAGTCGATCCCCCAAATTTGATCGATCAGCTGCTCCCGCGTATAGATTTGTCCAGGTGTTCCAGCGAGCTTATAAAGGAGTTCAAACTCCTTGAGCGGCAACGCAAGTGATTCCATTCCTCTCATCACTTTATAGGTTTGCCGGTCAAGAATGATGCTGCCAAGCCGAATCGTCTGCGTTGAGCCAATCCGGTATCTTTTCAGAAGTGCCCCAACACGAGCCGTCAGCTCCAATGGATCAAATGGTTTCGTCAAATAATCATCCGTCCCGAGTTGGAAGCCTTTCACTTTCTCCCATGTCTCGCCTCTTGCAGTCAGCATAAGTAACGGAAGATCGGGATTGCTTCTTCGGAGCTCCTTGCACAACGTCCAACCATCCATAATCGGCATCATAATATCGAGTACGACAAGATCTATATGTGTCTGTGCATAGACAGCCAGCGCTTCCTTGCCGTCTCCCGCTTCAGCAGTTTCGAATCCGTCATTGCGTAGAAATAAACAAACGAGTTCGCGAATGTTCGCATCATCATCAGCAACCAGTATAGTAGGCATTCGTTCCCTCTTTCCCTGTTATGCGTCCATATAATAGTAATCATTATACTATAAATCGTGTTGAATGATAAAAACAGCACAGCACAGACAAAAGCAGCTGACCATTGAGGTGAGCTGCCGCTTTTTTATATCAGGTACCGCAAAAGGTTTGGTATGGACGAGTTGATACCCCAGGGAGCGTGTAATGATCAGACCGTTCGCGGGAGTGATCGTATGGGCTCGAAAGAACACTCAGAAGCTGCTCCATCACACGGTTGTCGCCTTGCTTCACTGCGGCTTCTAGCGCTTCTTCTACTCGAAGGTTGCGCGGGATTACCGCAGGGTTGCTTGCGCCCATCAACTGATAAGATGCCGCTTTGGATTCCGGCTGCCTGCCAAGTCTCGCTTGCCACAGCTCATACCATGGTGCAAATCCCTCGGTACTAAAAATAGCTGTGTCTTCAGGTTTATCTATTGTGAACGAGCGGAAGGTATTGGTGTAATCCGCACCATGCTCCTGCATCATGCGAAGCAAATCTGTAATTAGAGCCTCGTCCTCAAGCTCCTCGTTAAAAATTCCAAGCTTCGCTCTCATTCCATTAAGCCAGCTCTGATGGTACAGCTCTGCAAATCCAGATAACGCATCCTCTGCCAGTTTTATAGCTTGTTCTTCGTTGTCATGCAGCAGCGGCAAAAGCGCCTCAGCAAATCTAGCGAGATTCCACGCGGCGATACGCGGTTGGTTGCCATAGGCATAACGGCCATGAACGTCAATGGAGCTGAATACCGTTTCGGGATCATAGGCATCCATAAAGGCGCAAGGCCCATAATCAATGGTCTCTCCGCTAATCGACATATTGTCTGTATTCATCACACCGTGGATAAAACCAACGAGCTGCCATTTGGCGATTAGCCCTGCCTGACGCTTAATCACTTCTTGCAGCAGGCGAAGATAGCGATTCTCAGCTTCGCCAACCTCTGGGTAATGCCTTTGCAAAGTGTAATCAGCAAGTTGTCTGAGTTCTTCAGCCGTACCCCACTGGGCAACATATTGAAAAGTGCCAACGCGCAGATGGCTGGAAGCCACGCGGGTCAGAATTGCACCCGGTAGCTCCGTCTCGCGGTATACAGGCTCGCCAGTTGTGACAACGGCGAGGCTGCGAGTGGTAGCAATACCAAGCGCGTGCATAGCCTCACTTATAATATATTCGCGAAGCATCGGTCCAAGTGACGCCCGGCCGTCGCCTCCACGGGAGTATGGCGTTCTGCCAGAACCTTTAAACTGAATATCAAACCTCTCACCTGTGGGCGTAATTTGTTCACCCAGCAATAGCGCACGGCCATCCCCTAATCTGTTAAAATGTCCAAATTGATGCCCAGCATAAGCTTGAGCAAGCGGCAAAGTGCCTTCGGGAATCTCGTTGCCAGAAAGCATAGCAGCACCGTCCTGGCTTAGAAGCGATTTAACATTTAAACCTAGTGATTTTGCGAGCGATTCATTCATAATATTCAACTGCGGAGAGTGCACAGGCGGCGGGCTCATTTTTGTGAAAAACGAGTCCGGCAGCCGTGCATAACTGTTGTCAAAGTTCCAACCTATATTATCTAATGCTGTTTCCTCAGTCATCGTATCTCCTATATTCTTGTGTCGTTTATCTTCGTTATTGCATGGTCATCTAATGGAAAAAGTCATAAATACCATTTATCACCTAGATGGTTCCCATTTCTTTGCAAGGCAATTCGTTTTATATAGATTGATTATAACACCATTTCCTCCTTCGCTTCTCCTCTTTGAACCTGAGCAAGCGTTTGTGGGTGGTTTGACTGGTCAAATACTATGAATAGCAGACTTCGAATAGGAAAATGAATGCATAGTCATTGAGCAGAGTGCAGCATGATCAATCTAAGTACTTCTCGGGATATAGCAGCTTCTGCAGCCTCAAAAGGATCGCCGCCGCTTGCTCTCGGACCAGCGTCTGCCGCGGATTGAACTTGCCGTCGCTGCCGACCATCACCTTATACTCGTTGACAGCTTGGATAGCGTGGAGACTCGTCGCGGATAGACCCTTAATATCGTTGAACGCCATTCGACCCTCACTGCCGAAGGCTGCTAAACGACCAGCATTTGCGGTCATCATCGCTGCCTCTTCGCGGGTAATCGTACGCTCTGGCTCGAAACGCCCGGACGTACGGTCAGTAATGCCGAGCTTTGCAGCTCTGGCGATTTCGTCGCTGTACCATTTGCCCGCTGGAACATCATTGAAGGGAGATTTGCCAGCAGGCTGATCCGTAGCGCTGTGTACCAAGCGGAGCAGCATGGCTGCGAACTCAGCGCGAGACAACGTCTTTTTCGGAGCCAGTACATTATCCTTCACGCTTACTCCCTGGATGTAACCTTCATAAAGTGCATGTGCCATATTTTCTCTTGCCCAGCCTGCAACTTGATTAGCATCCTTAAAGTCAGCCAACGGAGGAGCAGAGACCGATAAATAGTAAAGATTTTTGGCCACAGCAGGCGCAGCATCCTTCCGATACCCGGTAAGAGTGACAACATGCACACCGGATGGCATTCCCGCAAAAGCCACTTTCCCTTTCGCATCGGTCACCATCGTCTTCCCACCGACTGTCACCGTTATATTCGGCGCCGGCAGTTGACCCGATTTACGATTCGCTTTCTTAACGAACAGCTCGAAAGGAGAATTTGCTGAAGGCCGTCCCTCTGCTAGTTGGCCATTTACATTTGAGCCATTAACAACGACTAAGTCGATAACCTCGGTTGTATCCGAACCATAATAAAGCAGCAATCGACTTCTATCACTAAGAACATTCCCGCTGCTAGCATTTTCTGGGAACATCCAACTGCCATATCTACTGTACTCAGCGAACTTCCATCCATTCTTTCCGCCGTATTGCAGGGCGTCGATGCCTTTAATCGAGGTGATTGCCTTCTCCCCGGAAGAAGTTGTCTTCGTCTCATAGGCAATTCCTTCTTGCTTAAGGAAAGCAAGAGCTCTATCTACCGCTTTACCGCCACTTGGAACGCGTCCTTGTGCGATGGTACCGGTAGGCCCCTCGATCTGAATAATCGCGCTGCCCGCAGCCAAATTCAAGTCATCGATCAGCCGTTCTTTGCCGTTCACATACAGCTTATAAGCGGTCAACGCCAAATAAGCGTGGAGCGTCGCCGTCATATCCAAAACGCCATCGCTGCGCTCCGAGAATCCACCTTCATCCAATCGACGAGACATCAGAAAATCGAGCGGCTGAACGCCTCCCTGCTGCGCGAACGCAGCAGCGTCCATTCGTTGCGATGACAGTGCAATGATAACCTGTGCTGTTGCCGCTGTGCTGAATTCGAAACCGCCGTCGACTGATTGCTGCATGCGCAGCCACTCCAGCGCTTTCTGCTCTGACTCCGTCAGCTCCCGATCTTGCGTTCTCGAAATGAGTGACAATCCTGTCAAAGCTACAGCCGTTGCCATAGCACTACCTTTCCCATTAATGGACTCGGACCAGCTTCCATCTTTCAACTGCTGATTTGTGATGATATGAGAAAACGCATCAGGATACCAGAAAGGGTTTGAATTAGGAGAGTAGGGACTGGAACTCTTCGCCACGACATAAGCGGGTACGAGTTCATATATCCCCTTCTTCTCAAGGTCAGGATTATTCAAAACGGCTGAGAAAAAATCAAGACCAGCGATATTGTTAATGTTGCTGCCGCCAGCAGCAGCATAAGCGATCACCGTTCTTGTCATATCTATATACGTATCAAATCTTCCGCCATTGTTAAATATGACATCTGCTTTCTCCTGCAGGAAGCCTTTTGGAACTGCTCGGCCGTTCTTTGCAAATCCGATTGCCGCCCAATCCGAAAAGGGCTTCTGATCATATAGCAATTGCTCCGCTTCCTTTAATGCATCCTGCATGTCTGTTGTGAAGGCCAGCGAACGATCGACCTTGCTGCTTGCGTTAACGCTGCCGCCAGATGCCAGCTTCTCCGCCGTATTGGCTGACGCGACGCCAACAAGCAACTGCAACATCAGACATCCAGCCAGAAAGACGCGCCCCATTCTCATTATTAATTTCAATCCATTTTGTTTCATTCGTATTGCTCCCCCTCCTGCAAATCAACGCGAACAATTTTGATGGTAAAATTTACACTAATTGTTAGACGATACAAAACGTTATTTGTTTCGAATCATCTAAATAAAAACGGCGATAGACTAGGACGTCATCATGACGTGCTAGTCTGTCGCCGTATAGTTGGACAATAGCAGGCTGGCTTAATTCCATACCTGATCCAATTTGTCTGAATAAAAAAAGATAGCTCTCTTGTACGACTGAACTCCCTCATCAGCGCTCGTTTCAGCTAATTGCTTCAATAAAATTTCCATTGCCTTGTCGTAAGCCTTCAAGTTGTATTGAACCATCGCATAAAACACCTGAAACTCTCTACGTTCTGGAAACTCTTTTATTGCTACTTCAAATATACGTTTTGATTCATCATACATGCCTAAAGTACGATATGTACTCCCTAGGCCTAACAATGCCCCTTCTCTTTCTTTACCTACTAATCCTAGTTCCAATGATTTTTCATAAGAAGGGACGGCTTCCCTTTCGAGTCCCATAGCATCATGAACCCAAGCTAATTGATACCATATCGAAGAATTTTGCTGCTCTTCTTTGACTAAATCTATTAGCAATGTCTTGGCTTCTTCCAGTTTCCCTGCTTCTCTTAAACTTATGGCGGTATGAAGCTTATCCATGATATTCATTCCTTTTAAAATCAATTCGTTTCGTTTCGTTTCGTTTCGTTTCGTTTCGTTTCGTTTCGTTTATAGTATCATAATTAGGAAATCAGCCTAATTCTAGTTTATTTATAAAACAAAATCGAATCTGAGCCGCACTTGCCCGATTACACTTTCCGATTCAATCATCAGTCCACAGACAGCATGCCAAGATCACTTTTCTAACGAACAGTATCATGCTTATTACGCAAAAAACTGCATCTTTTTAAATTTAACGAACCTTATTCACGCTATTCCATGATTTACAGGGTGCTATAAGTAGTTTTTCGCGAAATAACGATTCTGGAGTTCGTTATAATTTTAAACCGTTCCGAATGATTCAAATAAGACCTGTTGGGTTCGTTAGCCATAGTCTAGCCCAAGATCTAAGATCACAATGACCTCTCCTATCAGAGGCCGTACAAGCATCAAAAGTATAGTTACCTTGTGTGGCAACGAAAATGTATAATTTGGAATATAGCATGTTGATTTGGCACAATTAAAATAGGGCTGTTCCAAAAGTAGATAAATCTACTTTCAGGACAGCCCTACCCTATTATTAACCTAGCTTACACCTGCAAAGAATGTTTCGCACGAGCGATCTGTGTCGCTTCAACCATGTTGCGCAAGGAATCAACGGTTTCTTCGAGTCCACGTGTTTTAAGTCCGCAGTCTGGGTTAATCCAGAACAACTTCGGATCAAGCACACGCAAAGCGCGTTCGATCATACTCGTCATTTCCTCCACTCGCGGAATACGCGGGCTGTGGATGTCGTATACGCCTAAACCTATACCCAGCTTGTAAGTATTCAGCTCAAAGCTATGAATCAATTCACCATGACTGCGTGAAGTCTCGATGGAGATAACATCTGCATCCATCGCTTCAATGGAATCAATCATGTCATGGAACTCGCAATAACACATATGTGTGTGAATTTGCGTCGTATCTTGAACCGTACATGTAGTCACGCGGAAAGCTTTGACAGCCCAAGCTAAATAGTTGGCTTGGTCTTCTTCCTTAAGCGGCAGACCTTCGCGAACCGCAGGCTCATCAACCTGAATCATCCCAATGCCCGCTTGCTCAAGCGCTTCTACCTCTTGTCTAAGCGCATAGGCAAGCTGGTAAGCGATTTGCTCACGCGTAATGTCATCACGGACGAACGACCAGTTCATGATCGTGATCGGTCCCGTAAGCATTCCTTTAACTGGACGTTCAGTCTTCGACTGAGCATACTTCGTTTCCTCTACAGTCATTGCTTCTTCAAACGCTACATCTCCAAAAATAATTGGAGGCTTCACGCAGCGGGAGCCATACGACTGTACCCAACCGAACTGAGTGAACGCAAAGCCCGCAAGCTTCTCACCGAAAAACTCAACCATATCTGTCCGTTCAAATTCGCCATGCACAAGTACATCCAGTCCGATTTCTTCCTGAAGCTTAATCCAGATATCGATTTGCTCACGGATGAAGTTAGCGTATTGTTCATTGTTCCAATCACCCTTGCGCCATTGTTGACGGGCTTTGCGCACCTCTGCGGATTGCGGGAAGCTGCCAATTGTCGTCGTTGGGAAAATCGGCAATTGCCATTTTTTCTGTTGGGCAATATGACGCTCAGAAAATGGCAGATTGCGTGTTGGATTCTGCTCGCTAATAGCGGCTACGGCTTGCTGAATGCTGCTGCGATTGCGCTCGCTTGATTGCTTAAGCGCCTCTAGAGCAGCATCACATTTCTCAAGCTCGGCAGTAATGAAAGCATCTTCCGAAGTAACTGCTTTCGCAAGAAGAACAATCTCATCCAGCTTCTCATCCGCAAATGCTAGAGCACCCTTTAGTTCAGGCAATAGCTTAGTCTCCTTTTGCACTGTGACTGGAACATGAAGCAGGCTGCAAGATGACTGTACAATTAGCTGTTCAGCCGTTACGACTTCAGCCAACTCTTTCAACAATGCCAATTTATCGCGAAGTGATGCTTTCCAGATGCCGCGGCCATCAATGACTCCTGCACCTAGAACCTTGTCCTGAGGGAAGCCAAATTGCTTAATGGATGACAAGTTTGCGGACAAACCGTGTACGAAGTCAAGCCCAATTCCTTTGACCGGCAACGCAACGATGTCAGTATAGTATTCTACGGATTCGAAATACGTTTGCAGCATGATGTTTAGATTAGTTACCGATGCAGCAAGCGTGGTATAAATATTTTTTAGGCGACTGCGATCAGCATCGCTAAGTTTTGTTACAAGAATTGGTTCATCTATTTGTACCCACTGAACGCCTTCTTTTTCAAGCTCTTGCAGGATCTGCACATAAAGCGGCAGCAATCGATCCAGCCAAGCATCCGTCTCTGATTGACTATATCCTTTTGACAGCTTCAAGAAGGTTAATGGGCCAACAATAACAGGTTTACCCTCGATACCGAGCTTTTCTTTAGCTTCCAAATATGCGATAAGCGGCTTATTCTCTGTAAGTACAGGTGCTGCTCCGTCCAGTTCAGGTACGATGTAGTGATAGTTGGTGTTAAACCACTTGGTCATTTCGCTTGCCGTTGCATCCTTCGTTCCGCGGGCAATGCCATAATAAACCGACAGTGGTACTGAACCGCCTTCATATGTGAAGCGCTTCGGAATGATCCCGAACATCGTTGCTGTATCAAGAATGTGATCGTAATAGCTGAAATCATTGACCGAGATAAGGTCGATGCCTTTCTCCTGTTGCTTGCGCAAATGATTCAAACGGATTTCTTGAAGCTTGCCATGGAACTCTGATTCTTCAAGCTTGCCTGCCCAGAACGCTTCTAGCGCCTTCTTCCATTCCCGATCCGCACCAATACGTGGATATCCCAAAACACTGCTTTTCACCATCTCGTAACACTCCTATACAAATTGTTACAAGAAAGATAACACGTATTCACTGTTATAGAGTAACTGGATTAAACTATATCTAGTCATAGCCTTAAGCTATACCCGCACTTTTATTTGCCAATCGCTTGTTTGAGCGCCTCAATATAGGCCGATCCGAGCTTGGATAAGGAAGCATTTCGCTGTGAAATCCAACCTACATTTATCGTCTCCTCGCAATCGAGCGGCACAGGAATAATCTCATTGCCATTTAAATCAGCGCTTAGAACGCCAGTTGATATTGTATATCCATTTAATCCGATCAACAGATTGAACAGCGTCGCCCGATCATTTACACGGATGCTTTTTTTATGAGTCATCGTACTTAAAATTTCTTCTGAAAAATGAAATGAATTGTATTCGCCTTGGTCAAAGGACAAATAAGGATAATTTTGAAGCTGGTCTATGGTCACGATGGATTGATTGGCTAACGGATTATTAATGCTGATGAAAATATGAGGCTTAGCTGTAAATAAGCTAATAAACTGCAAATTCGCCGTTTTGAGCAGCTTATTGATGACCTTCCCATTGAACTCGTTAAGATACAAGATTCCAATCTCGCTGCGCAGGCTTTTAACATCTTCAATAATTTCGTAGGTTTTAGTCTCACGTAATGTTAATTCATATTCTTCCTGACCATACTCGCGAACCAAACTGACAAATGCATTCACTGCAAAAGCATAATGCTGAGTAGAAACCGAAAAATGCTGCGGCGAAGGTTTGGCATTTAGGTAACGGCTTTCCAACAATTCCGCCTGCTCAACGACCTGCCTTGCATAACTTAAAAACTCAACACCTTCCTTAGAAAGTGAAATTCCTTTATTAGATCTCTCGAAAATCTCTAGCTGCATTTCCTCTTCCAAATCCTTAATGGCATTGGAAAGACTAGGCTGAGAAATAAACAACCGCTTGGCTGCCTCATTAATGGAGCCTCGATTGGCGACCTCAATTACGTATTTTAATTGTTGTAGAGTCAATGAAATACTCCCTTCTAACATCCTGCTTGTCTTTCTTATATTATACATATATAACAAGCCAAACATTGCATCGTCTGCCGTTTAAGCATAAGAAAAAGGAACCCGAATTGCAGCGGATTTCCAAACGTTCTTTAAAGCTATCGACGGAAGACTGACTCTACGTCCATCCTTCAGTTTTTCGCTATTGCACTGCTTTCAGTGCAATCATTCAATATACCTCTACTGATGAAAGGTGCGATTGACACCAGTGCTTTTAAGCCTTCTTTCTCAAAAGCTTTTTTCGCGCATTCATCAATCGCACCTTGATTAATAAATGGGGCTAACGATACGTACTTTTTGTATATCAATCGGTGCTTGAGCCCAGAATTTCTCAAACCAGATAAAATTCAAGTAGTGCTTGCAAGGCCTCACGATGCTCGTTCAACCAGTTATTTCGTGTTTGAAATTGATGGAGTATATAGTTGAAGTTAGCTTCAATCGGTTTACCTGAGTAATGCTGGCCTATATAAATATGGAGAACTGCAATATGATAAATCTGCGTCATGAGCTGCAAATGATTAATTTCTTGAATAGTTGCCTTGCGATAAACGGCATAGCCCTTGATATAAGCTTCAGTCAGTTCCATAGATCCATTCGATATTTGCAAAATATGATTAAGGCTGATGACAAATTCCATAAAACCAGCATCAATCGAAGTGAAATCAAAATCCAATACGCCACATATGTAGTTGTTTTGGGACAATAGGTTGAATATGAGCAAATCATGATGAACGAGCTGCCTTGGTAAACTTTTTAGCTGGTGAATAGACATCTCAACGGACAAAATCGTATCTTTATAGAAGTTCAGGTGGGATTCAGAAATGTAAAATGGCGGATTTTCAATAAAAGAAGTTATATCATTACGCTGGGCCAGTGGATGAAGATCATAAAGATCTGAGAAAGCTTTTCCATGGTGATCTAGCAGATCAGTTTCATATTTGCTCAGTGTTGAAGAGATTTCTCCAACTACCTGTCCAAACTTCAAGGCTTGTTGTGCTTCTACTATTTCTGGTACACGGCCTTCAATAAATGATACGACCGCACCTAAAGTACCGTCTGTTAATTGTATGTATTCCTCCCCATTGAGCGCCCGAAGAAATACAGGCACTTGAAAAGTAAGATTACTGCCACTTAAAAACGAAGTTATTTTCGATTCCATTTCCATGCTTTGAACATTTTTCGTATAGCGATCGTAGATGCGGACTACATATTTTCGATCATTGATTTTAACAATCTTCGTGAGGTTTGTTAAACCAAAAGGAACGGACTCGATTTCATAGCTCGGATGAATAAAATAATAGTGTATTAGCTCATCGATTAATGTCTGCATCATATCCCCCATATCCTAATTAAGAATTCTATCTTTCTATTTCCGTGCCTTCACAATGAGAAAATGAGGATTAGTCGAAAGACGATCATACCAACGCTTATACCAATCCATAGCATCTGGTTGATCTTTAAAAGCTAAATCCGGCTGCGGCTCGATGATTTGATCAATGATAAATTGGTCAGATGTGACATTCAGAATCTCTTGAAGAGGCCTCCTATAAAATGTAACCTCCACAGGGCCAGATTCTTTCTTGTTCCAGGTTTCCATAAGCAGCTCGTGAGCGAAATAATCAGGTCTTTCAAAATGTTTAAAGTCCATAAATGGATGATGCACGGAGAAAACAACTTCTCCACCCGGTTTCAATATGCGATGGAATTCTTGCAAGGTTGGGGCCCAATCATCGATATAGTGCAGGGTTAATGAGCTTACTATAAGGTTGAAAGTTTCGTTTTTAAATGGGAGGGGCTCCGTTAAATCACAAGCGAATACTTCTGCCTCATAACCAACTCGTCTTTTGCATGCTTCTACCATAGCAGGACTCAAATCAATAGCCGTTACTTGAGCACCGCGCTTTAAAAATTGCTCCGAATACCAACCTGCAGCACAGCCAGCATCAAGAACTGTAATCTGATTCATATCGTCAGGCATAAGTTTCATCATTGCTGGCCGCTCATAATAAGCGTTGTGCCCACTCTCCGTATCCACATGCTTTTCGTAGTCTTTTGCAAGTTTGTCGTACGCTGTGACAACCTTTTCCTTCATTTAGTTCACACCCTCCTAACACAATGGCTGCCTCCTCTTGGATCAAATGATTATATTTTAAGAGCTGGAAATAATGCTAGAGATATGCTCACAATTTTCAACCATAACCTATCAAAAACAAATTTGAAAAATGCCACGTAGAAATGGCTAGCGGGATAATGGATAACAGCTTAAGCCAATTCTTTTTAGCTGCAAATCCGACCACTAACATGATTACTCCTATGATTAACAATACAATCAGTGCTAAAAATGACATCTTGATGCCTCCCAGCTCGTAATCCAGCAATCATCTGCTTCCTTACAGATCAATTCTAATAAAAACCTTTTCTTGAAACGAGTACCAACTTTTTGTAGTACCTATTCATATATGGTTTCTATCATCTTGCTTGATTGTTAAGAGAAGCTTGCCAGAACAAAGCGTTTAAACGAGGTCAATCAAGGTTAGTGACTAGCTCTTCTGCCCTACTCTTTAATTGATTATTTCGATGCTCCAAAAAACTTTTCATGTACCTTTTTAGTATCAATCTTTCTGTGATCCATCCAATTATTCCAAACGGAGCTTCAAAAACCAATATGTCTTTCATTAATGTCATTCCATCATGTTCCTCAAATATATGCTCATGTCTTAAACTTTTAAATGCCCCCTTGCTCATTTCGTCTACAAAAAGATAGGGTCTTTCATATTCCGTAATTTTCGAGGTGAGTTTTTGTCTGATTAGAAAATGAGTAGCCCGAAAGGTCACGGTTTCTCCTTTATTAATCATGCCTTCAATCGTTCCTGCTATGGCCCTCTCCTTCGTATGTTTCCAGACCGTTTGAGTATGTACGTCTATATTCCTCGCTAGATCAAAACAATGATGTATTGGAGCATTTATAAGAACCTCGGTTTTAACAGTAACCAATCCAAACACCTCATTAAGCTACAATTACTCTTAAAGCCAGCATTGTACCCATTTTTTAATTAACTTATTAGGCAGCCAAAGATCAGAAGTTAATAAATACTTTCCCGAGCTGCAACTTCATTTTATCATTACTGGAAATTCGCTGCCTGCCAGCTTGATAAAATAATGCTAAATTTTTTTTGGAAGCTGTCGATATTCTAATTTCTCATTCGTTGTCTAATTAGAGGCTGAGTTCATCGGTTATCTACAATAATAATTCAAACTATGGGATGAGAGGATGTTATAAGATGGCAAAACACACAACTTATATTATGTCGGAGGACGCAAAAGCTCAAGCTGAGTTCTATACTCATGCGCTCGGTGGTGAGATCCTGTCCGTTATGACGCATGGACAGCTTCCTGATGCAAAGGAAGAACTCAAGGAAAAAGTTGTTAACTTGAGTCTGATGGCTGGAGGAATTCACTTTTTAATGTCCGATTCTGTATTTGAACCAATCATTCGCGGGAACGCCATACATCTGTGTCTCGAGTATGAAGCAGAGGCTGAAGCCCGCGAAGCCTTCGATAAGCTAGCTGTAGGCGGTAACATAAAATGCCCGTTAGAGCCGGCATTTTGGGGCACATTGTTCGGACACATCGAAGACAAATACGGCGTAATGTGGATGATCACCACTGCTGGACCAACTGCCTAAACAATCATTGGATGTGCAAAGCCCGCCCGAACATAAAATCGGGCGGGCTTTTTTGAGGACTGCACATCTGCAACTCTTCCACCATAGTTATCCGTTAGCTGAATATATTTGAGGGAATCTCGCCATCGGAAAAGTAACGGATTGCCTTACCTTTTTCTTCAGCATATTGAATCTCTTTTTTTGTACTGTTGCCTATATATCCATCCACATCAATTACGAATATTTCATCAGAAATATCTATTTTTCTAAAATGCAGCTGCCCTAGTAACTCTGCTTGTTCTTCTGTAATTTTAAGACCATCACTTTGTTCAAAAAAAGCAACGCTAATAACAATATTGCCTTGAAGTGTAAGAAACGCGTTTGCTTTTTCAAATTGATCTTTGAATTTTGTAGAACCGCATAAAGTTATTACTGCCATGTTCAATTCCTTTCTGATGATGATCTTACTATATTATATCAACTTGAAAAAATCTTTATTCTCCACTTTTCATATCAACGCACAGCTGTTACTCTTAAACTTACTCTGTGTACTTAACTACTCACCAAAAAGGGCTCTATGTGAATGTGTACGTAGGAAATGCTGTGCAATTCAGCAATACGTTTCTCAATTTGTTCTGAAATGTCATGGCTTTCGCCTACATTTAGCTGATGGTCTACGGCAATCGTTACGTCTACCAGTTTGTTATTCCCGTGAATACGAGCTTTTATATCAATTATTTTCTCTACGCCTGGGGTATCGGAAACGGTTTGTTTAATGGTTTGAAGTTCTTCATGATCAAAACCGTCAGTAAGCGCATGCGAACAATCACGAAAAATATCCCATGCTGTTTTACAAATAATGATGCCTACAATTAGGGCTGTGACTGGGTCAAGCCATGGCAAGCCAAATTGTGAACCGATGATGCCAACAAAAGCGCCCATGCTTACAAGAGCATCCGAACGATTATCTTGTGCGGCCGCCATCATTGCGTGACTATTTATCTTTTTTGCTAAACGAATGTTGTAAAGGTAAACGAAATAAATGGCTATGGCACAAAATAGGGCAGTCCAAGCTGCTATAATATCTGGTGATTCAATTGTTGGAGCTCTGAACTTCATAACCGTCTGATACAATACTTGTATACCAACAGCGAACATTATAAAAGAAGCGATTAGGGCAGCTACCGTTTCAGCTCTATAATGACCATACCGATGGTTTTTGTCCGGTGGTTTCCGTGATATTTTAAGCCCGATTAACACGGCTATAGAAGCAATAATATCGGTTGAGTTGTTCAGACCATCAGCTGATAAGGCTTCCGAGCCAGTGAGGTAACCTATAAGTAACTTTATTGCGGACAAGAAAATATAAGCGCCAATGCTCAGCCATGCACCTTTTTCGCCTTGTTTGATATCATCATACGTTTCTTGCACTTATTTCACTCCCAGTCGGTTTTGCAGAACAAAACCTATGTTACTTGATAGAATGCGTGTGGGTCTAGAGAAACAGTTTTGTTTTTGGCATCAAAAATAAGCTCAGACAAACAGTGTTGCACAGCACCAATTTTTAATATCGAATCATGCAACTGGCAAATAATAAAACTGGCCTTCGATTACATAAAAAAAACAGCAGCCTTATGGCTGCTGTTTCGTTTAAACGATACGATTTTTAGTCAAAGTTTCCTGTCAGTTCAATTGTTTTTGTGGCGACACGGTCGTGAAATTCACGATCATGTTCCACGAACACGATGGTCGGTGCGTACTCATGCAGTAGTTCCTCAATCTGCATCCGGGAAATGACGTCAACAAAGTTCAGCGGTTCGTCCCAAATATGCAGATGAGCCTCTTCACATAGACTTCTCGCGATCAGAACCTTTTTCTTCTGTCCGCCGCTAAACGCCGACATATCCTTCTCAAACTGGATACGGGCGAAATCAAGCTTTCGCAGCACGCTCTTAAATAAACTTTCGTCGATTCCGTGCTCTGCTGCATAATCAGAAAGTGACCCTCGCAGATGAGAAGTATTCTGGGATACATAGGAAACGCGCAGCTGAGGATCAAGCCGAAACGTACCGGTATAGTGAAGCGCCTCGCCGTTTAGCAGGTGGAGCACGCTAGACTTACCCGAACCGTTTGGACCCGAAATGGCGATCCGATCTCCTTGTTCGATCGTCAAACTAACGTTTTCGCAAACTGATTTTTCCCCGTAATAAATCGAGATGTGATCCAGCACAGCCAGTTCAGATTTGGAATACGCGAGTTGAGAGATCACAAGGCTTTCTGACTGTTCAAAATTTCGAAGCAGTTTCGATTTCTCTTCTACAGCGGCGTTTTGCCGCTGCTCAATGGATTTCGCGCGTTTCATCATTTTAGCAGCTTTGTGACCGACATATCCTTTATCCAGTTTGGAACCGGAGTTTCGTGTGCCGTTTTTCGATTTTTCAATCTCGTGGGACCAGCCGCTCGTGCGTTTGACAGAGCTAGATAAACGCTCGATATCTTTGTACAGCTTCTCGTTTTGTGCCAATTCGAACGTGTCCTGGCGGGTTTTGTTCGTCCACCAGCTGGAGAAGTCGCCTTTTTGAATTTCTATATTTGTTTTGTTGATCGATAAAATATGATCGACACAGCGGTCGAGAAATGAGCGGTCATGTGACACAAGAATAAAACCGCGCTTCGTGTTTAGATAATCACCGACAAGTTTGCGTGCATGTAAGTCGAGATGATTGGTTGGCTCGTCGATGAGCAGAAAGCGATTGTCCTGGATGAACAGCACGGCAAGCAGTACCTTCGTTTGCTCGCCTTGGGACAGCGTTTCGAATGGCCGGTACAACACATCTTCCGAAACCTTAAGCAGATTTAGTTCTCGCATCAGCTTCCAGCGCTCATAGTCTGGCACGATTTCTTCGATGACGTCGACGGTCAAATATTCCGGATGCTCGACGGGAAACGGAAAATAATCAAAGGCAACGGGTGCGGAGATCTTGCCGCTGTATTCGTATTTCCCCTGCAGCAGGTTAAAGAACGTCGTTTTCCCCCGACCGTTTCGCCCTGTAAACCCGAGCTTCCAGTCTGTATCGATTTGAAAATGAACATTCTCGAATATGAGGTCATAGCTGCCTGGATAGGCAAAAGTGAGATTAGATACTTGAATCGCGGGCATGGCGATCATCCTTTCGTATGAAAATAAAAAAGAGACGCAAGAAAGGTGCTTTCTTGCGTCTCTAATCCATACGAGAAAATACAGCCCCATTCTATGGGACTGGATGACTAGCCGGATAGGGAGCGCAAACGAAATACAGACCTTTCTTGCAGAGACGAAATAAACCAACCACAGCGGATCGCTGAGTTCGTTCTATTCGTGATCTCACAGCAAGAAAGTTCTACATTGTATTCGTTCAACTCCCGTCATCAAAATTAGGTACAGTTTATCACAATCTTAATTTAACTACAACCTGCGAAGTCACGTCATACGCTCTGAGCCATTTAGTTCTTTTCGTTAATAGATTCTCGAAGGCTCTTAGAAAGACTTTTGACAACCAGCTCGTAAGAATGATCAATCATTTCAAAAACATCCGACTCTGGCAAAGAACCGTCGATCGTAACTGTATTCCAATGTTTTTTATTCATATGGTATCCTGGTCGAACAGCCTCATGCTGTTCCCTTAAGTTTTCCGCAATTATCGGATCACATTTTAGGTTTAAGCGAAGATGCTCCCCTTTGTCCTCAAAAATAAACGCGAATATTTTACCTGCAACTTTAATGACCAACGGTTCGAATCCGAAGGGATAATCCTTAGACGCTCCGTTCTTCTTTAAACAGTATTCGATGATATTATTCTTCAAAACAGCAGCTCTCCTTTTACGATATTAAAATGACTTATTATAAAATTAACCTACAGCTCAGCTAATGGCTTTACAAATTTCATAATCGGTTAAATCGATATCCACTTCCATTCCTAGTGCTAGCTTAGCCAACTGGTCTCCGATATAAGGCCCCATCGTCAAGCCGGAAGCCCCGAGGCCGTTTACCGCAAGCAATCCCTCCCAATCTGGAATGGCGCCTATAACCGGAAGAAAATCGGCAGTAAAAGGGCGAAAGCCTACTCTTGCTTCCTGAAATGTACTATCTGCCAGATCAGGTGCCAATGGAAGACATTTGCTTAAAATTTCATGCATTCCACCGGGTGTGATCCTCGTATCATAACCTTCAATATCATTTTCATGAGTGGCCCCTATGATGATTTTTTGCTGATCAAAGGCGAGTAAATATTGATCGGAAGGCGGCATAACAACCGGCCAGATGCCAGTATTCTGTTTGGCATCTGGAAGCTGCAAGTGCATGATTTGTGCTTTCTGATAACCCACTTTAAAATCAATGCCCAACGGTTGCAGCAGCTGCCCTGCCCAAGCCCCTGCACAGACGATCACGATGTCAGCCGGATAACTAATTGCCTGGGCCGTTACACCCGTTATTCGGTTGGATTGATATTCAAGCCTAGCATCCCCATAGATAAGCTCAGCCCCATTCCTCTGTGCAGATCGAAGCAAAGCATCGCGCAGCGCACGGCCATCCACACGAGCGGCTCCACTAATATGAACGGAAGAATATCCTTCGACGAGCAGCGGGAAGAGCTCTCGGGTCCGATGTTCATCAAGCTGCTTAATCTCACCGATTTCTGGAGCTTCTTCTAAACGCTTGTAAGCTCTCGCTTCCATCTTCTCGATTTTCTCCGAATCCATATGTATACTGAGGGCGCCGACCTTGGCATATCCGGTTTCGGTTTCCCCTTCACTTTCCAGCTCTTCAATTAAAACAGGGTAATAACTCGCTCCGGCCTTAGCAAGGCGATACCACGCCTTATTGCGCCGCTGCGACAGCCAAGGACAAATAATGCCAGCTGCTGCATCCGTAGCCTGTCCTTCATCTTTCCTATCGATAATGAGGACGTCTGCACCCTGCTTAGCCAAATGGTATGCAGTTGATGCTCCAGCAATTCCTGCACCAATGACAATGATCTTCATGATGATTTCACTTCTTTCTATAATCGCTCTTCTCATTATAACGAGATCCCTCTCAAATAGAAAAAGCCGCGTATGACGCGGCAATTTATGTTTCTCATGAAGTGCAATGGTCTATTATCTAATTTTAATCATCTGACATATCCGTTAACGATATAGGTATTTCAACATAATCAGGTCCTACAATCTTTACACCATCTTTTTCATCTGAGCCCACCGCAACCGAAATACTGAATGGATCTGACTCTTCTATTGCCTTTTTATCAGAAACTAAGTCAATCACAAGCGTTCCTGTACCGCCTCCCGTTGATTTATAGGCGTTTCGTCCTCTTCCAACTTCAATTATCGCTCTCCATTTATTTTCTGTATCCGCGGTAGTCAATGTCGTTATATAGTCCGCAGGTATGGATTTTGTTTCTTTTTCAGGATAACTGCTTGTAATGTTTGAAATATACCATTTATCAGGAATATTGAAAGCAACACCACCCCAGTCTTTAGGGTCGATTGATATCGAAGCAACAATCTGTATATGTTCCGGAATTCCTTTGTCTCCCTTGATAAATAATGTTCCTTTTGCTGATGTATTCAAATCTGTAGAATCAGAACTCACGCTAAAACTTCTAGTTTGAACTATCTTTTCGTTAATTGCTGTTTTGTGAATAAATTTCTCTTGTCTTGATGACAGCAGTAAAATTAAAAGGGTCACACTAATTATTAATACAGCAAGCAACATGTATCTCGCTTTTATAGTCATATCTGCCCTCCTTAGCAGTCCACATAGCTTTACCTTTTACGAAGCAAATCAGCTTCTAAATACTTTATAAGGTAAAACGTTATTCCTAAATGATATCGTATAAATATCTTAACATATATTGGTTTTTCATCCTTATTGAATTAATCTTTCAGTTAGACACACACTTCATTCTAGATTGAAAACCAAACATAAGAAAAGACCGCCATCAGCGGTCTTGGACTTACAGCGACAGCACAAACAAAAAAAGCAATTCCCTCTAAAAAGGAATTGCTTTACCTGTTGTTTTTGCTACAGGTCCCAGCCAGGCAGCGTCGACTTCGTGTTCTGAAGCATTTTCTCAAACAATGCTGCGCCAGCATGATTAGGCAGACTAACAAGCGGATCGTTCATGAAAGCCTGAAACGCCAAAGCTTTGTCTTTGTTTAAGGCTGCCTGAAGGGTCATTTCCTGATTTATTACATGGGGCAGCACCAGCTGCTCTACCTCAGGAATAAGACTGCCAGCAACAATCGGGCTTACGCGGTTATAACCGAATACAGCGTTCGTCTCCACGACGGCACCCGCCGGCAAACCTTCGATCTGTCCGCGATTCGGCATATTTACGTTCGTAATCAGCTCGCCCATTCCGAGTAATGCTTTTATCATCTCGATGCCTTCCTCTCCGGTAGGCTTCACCTCGAATGCTTCCTCACCAGTTGCTAGCCGCTGGCCCTTGGCATAAAGTTCTGCCTGGTTTTTCTTCCGCCAATCCACCTTCGTTAGGCTGAATTTCCAGCTTTGCACCGTCTCAGGGTTCTTTAAATAAAGCTCGCCCGGCATAAACTCCGCCAAATGCCTATCGCCAGCCGCAGCAATGATGCCGTACTTACGGAATAAATCAAATTTGACCCGCTGCGCAGAAGCAAAATGATCGTTGAGCCAGTGGCCTTTTTTCTTGCCTTCATACCCTTCCGCATAATGCTCTTCAACAAATTCCTTGTAAAGCGGGAATAAATCGATGCCTTGGTAAGAGGCTCTGTCCAGCCATGTAAAATGATTGATGCCCAGTACATTAACCTTGATGTCACGCCGGTCAACCGAAGGGACTCCCAGCTTTTTCTCCACCATGGAAGCGAGCAAATGCTGCGTGCCAAACACCTCGTGGCAGCATCCGATGGCCTTCACCTCCGGAAACACCTCGTAAAGCGTTCTCGTGCACAGCGTCATTGGGTTCGTATAGTTAATGACCCACGCATCCGGCGCATATTGTTTGATCGCATTCGCAATCTCGACATATAGCGGGATGGTACGGAGCGCACGGACAAGTCCGCCTGGTCCGACCGTATCGCCTACCGACTGGTAAATCCCGTATTCTTCCGGCAAATGGACATCCGATTCCATCTCGGCAAAGGTTCCTGGCAGAATGGAAATGATGATAAAATCTGCACCTTGCAATGCGTCTTGCAATGCAGGCACTGCCTCATAGCTCCACTTACCCTTCGTGTCAGTCGCCTGCGACAGCCTGTTGCCGATGATCGCATTTTGCGCGGCTGATTCATAATGAATATCATACAGCTTAACGTTGCCGGCAAGCTCGCTTTCTGCTGCAAGGTCGCTCATCAATCCCCAAGCCCAGCCGCGGGAGCCGCCTCCGATATAAGCAATTTGAACGTTCTCTTTGCGTTTCTCATCCGGTTTCATATCGTTTCTCCTTATCCTTTTAATCCTGTAGTGGAGATGCCTTCAACAAAATATTTCTGCGCCAAAAAGAATAACAAAATGCAAGGAACGACGCTCACAACCGACATCGCAAGCACCTGATTCCACGAAACGGCCGAGGAGGCATCCAGCGACAAGCGCAGGCCAAGCGAGACCGTGAATTTTTTTACGCTGCTTATATAAATGATTGAGTTAAAGAAATCATTCCAGGTCCAAATGAACTGAAAGATGCCCACGGAGAAAAGAGCCGGCTTGCATAAGGGCAGCAGTACACGAATGAGAATCATAAATGAATTGCAGCCGTCAATTGTAGCCGATTCATCCAGTTCCCTTGGCAATCCCCGAAAAAACTGAATAAGCATATAGATGAAAAAAGCTGAGGTTGCGAAAGCCGATGGTACGATAAACGGCAAATAAGTGTCCAGCCATCCAAGCTTATTGAACAGGATATAACGCGGAATCATAACGGTTGCATCCGGCAGCATCAACGTCGCCATCATAATGGAAAACAGAAACGTTCGAAGCGGAAACACAAACCGGGAAAAGCCATAAGCAACGATAACACTCGAGATGATTGTCAGAACGACCGTAGGCAGCACCATCTTAAGCGTATTAACAAAAAAATGCTGAAAGCCGTATTGGCCAGTTCCTGCCCAACCCAAGGAATAGGAATCCCAAACGTAGGTATCCGCAAACAGCTTGCTGGAGCCGAAAATATCTTGATTCGTCTTAAACGATGATACAAACAGCCATATTAACGGATAAATCATGACAAAGCCTAACAATGTCAACAGCACATAAGACAACCACTTATTCGAGCTGGTATGCGTCATTTGGTTTTACCTCCGTCTTCATAGTAGACCCAGCGGTTAGAGGTTTTGAAAATAATGCCTGTTACGACCATGATGATCGCGAACAAGACCCATGACAGCGCTGAAGCGTACCCCATTTTAAAGAAGGTGAAGGCTTCCTCATACAGCTTCAAAGCATAGAGATAAGTAGACTTCATCGGTCCGCCGCTCGTAATAACGAAGGCGCCGGTAAATTCTTGGAACGCGTTAACCATCTGCATGACCAGATTGAACAGGACAATTGGTGTCAGCAGCGGCACGGTAATTTTAAAGAACATGCGGGTCTTGGAGGCACCGTCGATGGAACCTGCTTCGTACAGGTCACTAGGAATTTGCTGAATACCTGCTAGAAATAAAACCATTGAAGACCCAAATTGCCAAACCGATAATAAACCGAGTGTATAAAGCGCGATATCTGGGTTGCCCAGCCAATCGATTGAAGGAATGCCGACATTAGCCAGCAAGCTGTTGACAACGCCGTCCTTCATGAACAGGAACCGCCAAAGCACCGATATCGCCACGCTTCCGCCAAGAATCGAGGGCAAATAATAGATGGTTCGAAACAAATTAATGGCTCGCAGCTTGGCGCTAAGCACTATAGCAACGAATAAGGCAAAGGCGAGCTTCACCGGCACGGCAAGAACCACATAAATCGACGTTACTTTTAGCGCTTGGGTAAAGCCGGGATCATTCATGAAAATTTGCTTATAATTATCCAAACCAATGAATTTGGGGGCATTCACCATGTTGTAATCCGTCAAGGAATAATAAAATGACGCGATGAAGGGATACAACTGAAAAATGAGCAGCCCCAGAATCCATGGAAGAACATATATAAGTCCGATATATCGAAAGCTGCGCTTCTTCCTGGCCACTGGCTCACACTCCTATTCTCTATCGGAAATGTGGGAGAGCACGCCAGTCAATCGCATAGCTATCACTGGCGTGCACCCCGTTCTTTAAATCCGTTTTATCTTCCTTGCAGCTCTTTCAGTTTTTTCTCCAGGCTGCTAACGAGCTCTTGCGCGGCCTTGTCTGGCGTCAGCTTTCCGTAAGCCACCTTCTCGATAACATCCTGCAGCAGAGCGGATACCTCCGAGTTAGTAGAGATTGCATTATCTACAATGCCTGCGTTTTTCAGACCCATTTCGACTGCTTTCGTAATCGCTTCGTCTATTTTCCCTGCCTCTACAGCAGCGGTTTGCGCGGAAGAGGATGCTGGAATGGAGCGGACATCGCCTAAGATAACTGCTGCTTCTGCGTCATTCATCAGCCAGTTCAGAAATTTCACGGACTCTTCCGGGTGCTTCGACTTGCTGCTTACGGCAATCAGCTGCGAGGGCCTTACCAATACGGCTGAGTTTTTCGCATTTTTATCGATGGCAGGCAAGGCAGTCACGACTTCCACACCTTCAGGCAGCACCGAGCGAAGCGACAAGAGCGTACTGCTCATAGCCGAGATGATCGGAATATCTTGATTGATCCATTTCGGATTCTGTTCGGTTTTGCCGAAAAATAAATCGGATTCTCCGAGCGGCTGATATACCCCAGCTTTCATGGCCTTGTCGATCCATTCCAAGGCACCCGCCGCTTCCTCTTTCGTAAAGCCAAGCGAATAATCTTCATTGATCCACTGAGTTCCGGTGCGCTGCTTAAGCATGTTCGTGAAATCCTGCATCAGCATGCCGTGGTCAGCAAGAAGCAAATACTTGGTATTGTCTTTATCATGAAGCTTCTTGCCTTCCTCGTAGAGGGTATCCCAGTCCCACTGAATATCGGTCGGTACGCCGAGCTTATCGGCTGCCGTCTTATTAATAACGAGCGCATAAGCATTTACGCCGGAAGGGAGCGCTACCATTTTGTCGTTATAAACGCTGAAATTGTTCAGGAAGTCTTGATCAAAGCCCTCCAACGACAGTCCTTCCTGCTTACTAAGATCGAGGAAAAAGTCATTTTTCGTCAGTTCCTTCATCCATGGAACGTCAAGCTGAATAATATCGGCGGACGTAGCGCTGGCCAGCTGTGTTTTGACCTTTTGCTCATAGCCGTCAAAGCCCTGGTATTCCGCTTCAATCGTCACGTTCGGCGCAATCTTCTTGTACGCTTCTATAGCAGCAAGCGTAGCTTCATGGCGGCCGTCGCCACCCCACCAGCTAAAGCGCAGGGTAACCTTCTTATCCGAGCCGCTGCCTTGGTTTTCTTTGTCCGGTTTCCCGGAGGAACAACCTGAAATGATGATTGCAAATACGACTATCAAAGCAATGAAACCGTTTAATCCTTTCAATCGGTGCATGTGAACCTCTCCCTTTTGTTTTCTTGGAAACGCTTTCTAAAGTATAGGATTGATTGATTATTTACATAAGGCATCTAATCTTAGATTTAAGTATCATTATTTGAGCAATCCCATTCCGTAGTATCATTTTATCGGTTAACGTATCATTTTTATCTTAGATGCCGCATGGCTTCTCTATGAACACATTAGCCTGATCCTGCTGTGCTATAATCTCATTATCAGCAAAGGAAGACTACATCGTTAAGAGGTGATGAGATGTACAGGCTGCTGCTAGTTGATGATGAAGCGGATACAAGAGAAGCTTTATCTTCCTACTTTCCGTGGCAGGAGGTCGGTTTTCAAATTATCGGCCAATGCGGAAACGGTAAGGAAGCATTGAATTTCATTCAAAATCATGACAAAATCGATGTCATTCTTACCGATATTAAAATGCCTGTCATGTCCGGCCTTGAGCTTGCCGAGGTCATTCATGAGCAGAAGCATAATATTCATGTTATTTTTCTTAGCAGCTACCGCGAGTTCGAATATGCCCAGAAGGCGCTTCGTTATCGAGTCAACAACTATATCGTGAAGCCCGCAAAATATCAGGTTTTATTGGACGTATTCGCCGGCCTGAGAGACGAGCTGGAAGCAGCGAAGCACGCCTTGGATCAACCGCCTTCTGGCACGAGCAACGAAGGGCTGATTATTACACAAATTAAAGCGTATATCCAGAATCAATATAAAGATGCGAATCTGGAGGATGCGGCAAAGCAGGTATATTTGAATGCTAACTATTTGAGCTATTTGTTCAAACAAAAAACCGGTCAAAATTTTACCGATTATCTCATACAGGTGAAAATGAAGGTTGCGATGAGGCTCATTCAGGAGAACCAATTTAAAACATACGAAATTAGTGAAATGGTCGGCTACAGCAATGCCAAAAATTTCACCCGGACATTCAAAAGTTACTATGGCAAGACACCTAGCGAATGTAAGAACGGATGATCTAAACGATGAAAGAGCGCTATTTTATCAAGCATTTGGCTACTTTTCTCATTCCTTTAATATTGCCTTTAATCATATTAGGCTCGTTATCCTTTATAACCACACAGAGGGACATGAAGGCAGACATTAACAAGAACAGCCGTTTCCTGCTATTGCAATCACAGCGCCAGATCGAGATGATTTTGGATGAACTAGACACGTTGAAGCTTGCATTATACCAGAACGCTAAAGTTTTCAATGAGCTGTCCAACGTTCTGCAAAATCCGATCTATACGTATGAGAGTTCTACTTCGTACCAAATTATATCCAGCTATTTGAATGCGCTTACCAGCTCAAAACCTTATATCCATTCTATTTATTTCTACTCGGACAATCCGAATGGCCGTTTCGTGTCCTCACTTGACGGCTTGTCTTCAATCAACCGTTTCAACGATACGGGCTGGTTCGAGGAATTCATGAAATACGATGGGCCCGCTACGGAATGGACGTCCAAAAGGGAAGCCAAAATTTTTGCGTTCGAGACGCAGCCGACCGAATTAATATCTATTTACAACGTGCTGGCGCCACGGAAAATCGGTATTATTTTAAACGTTCGTCCAAAATATATTGAAAATATTTTATCCAACATCACCACGTATAAGGATCAAATTCTGCTCGTTCTAAACGAAAATAATCAGATTATTTTCTCCAATAAAGAAGAAAATATTTTAACAAATGCCGAGCTGGATCAAATGGCAAACCACCCATCCACCTATTTCGATCTGGCTTCCTCACTGGGAGAAGTAAACGTAACGAAGGTGGAATCGGAGCAGTACAACTGGAAATACGTGTCCGTCATTCCGCATGCTTCGTTGTACGAGACACCCTCGCGCATATTAAACTATACAATCATTTTTGCGTGCTTGTCCTTCTTTTTGGGACTTGTTTTGACCTTTTATTTGACCCGAAAAAATTATAGGCAGCTGCTTGCTATAACCTCGCTGCTCAGATCTGCCGAGAATAATCGCACGCCATTGAAGCCGCCTAGCAAAGTTAATGATGAATATTCTTACATTATTCAGAACATGATCGCCCATTTCATTGAACATCGCTATATTCAAACCCAACTCTCAGAGAAGAAATACAAGCTTCAAGTGATGGAGCTGCTTGCGCTTCAATCCCAAATCAATCCACATTTTTTGTATAACACGCTCAATTCGATTTATTGGGAAACCGTCGGCTTAACAGGAAAACCGAACAAAGCGAGCGATATGATTGAGAACTTGTCCGACATGCTTTCCTATTCCTTCAGCCGTCCAACCAATGAGGTAACGTGGGAGGAAGAAATCGCGAACACCGTCAGCTACATCAATATTCAGAAGAAACGGTACAAGGATACCTTCGATGTACTGTTTGAATACGACGAAGAAATACTCAAGCTCCATACGATGAAGCTGCTGCTTCAGCCTTTAGTCGAGAACAGCTTATACCATGGCATAAAGGAAAAGACCGGGAATGGCCTGATCAAAATAAAAATTTTAATCATTGGGGAACAGCTTCGGCTTGTCGTCTCCGATAACGGGAACGGCATTCCTTCAGACCGGCTCACTGAAATCAGGAGATCTTTGGTTGCATCCGAAGAGCAGTCCAAGCACATCGGCTTATTGAATACGAATAAACGGCTGAAGCTGCTGTATGATCGGAGCTATCACATCACGATCAAGAGCAAGCAGGGGCTCGGGACCGTGATCAGTATTACACTCCCCCAAATCAAGCAATAGAAATGAAGAGGACAGGATTGTTCCTGCCCTCTTTATGATAGATGACGCTCTATGCTTCTCGGGACCAGTCTGTTGTCACAGGGCTGTTTAATAAAAAAAGCCGCCGCCGGCAGCCCCATCCTTTTCAAACTATTGCTACTCTTTATTCAAATAATCGCTCACTAAATATGATATCATCTCAGCATTAGTGCTTCGCGGAGCGTTGGCAAAGTCATCGCGATTTGAACGCAACTGAAAATAATATGTAGCAGCATCATCTTCATATAATCGTTCTCGCAATATACTCTTTTCGCTTCCTAATTGCTTTAAAATTTGTTCATAAAATTGCCCTTGTGTCAGCGTATCCACTGCGTCTAAATGAAAAATTCCTTTTAGCTCTTCTTCAATAATGAAGCGCAGCTGTTTAGCGAGCAAAACATCCAGAAGATTGTTAAACACGAGATTGCTGTAAACCTCTATCTCTTTATTAT
This sequence comes from Pristimantibacillus sp. Z349TD_6, assembly GCF_056173205.1. Classification (NCBI taxonomy): domain Bacteria; kingdom Bacillati; phylum Bacillota; class Bacilli; order Caryophanales; family Paenibacillaceae; genus Pristimantibacillus (SeqCode); species Pristimantibacillus sp. Z349TD_6. Next base: position 6,750,301 of record NZ_CM149662.1, read on the forward strand.
TTTCGATACTATCTTTAACGGTGTTCCATCTCGGAGAATCTTTCCCCCATATCGCGGGTATTCTGACAATCATCGCTCGTTCATTCAAAATTTCTGTAAGCATGTTTTCACATTCGATTTTGAATTTCCCATAATCGGTTCCGGAAATAGGGAGATCTGTTTCAAAATGAGGCTTTGAGAAGTCTCCATCAAATACGTTCGTCGTAGAAAAGAAATACAGTCGACTATTATGCTTAGCTAATTCCATAGCCAATTCTTTATGGAACAACAGCTGTTGATCAAACTCTCCTCTTAAGCAAGAAATAACAATATCGGGTTTAATCGAATGGATGATTTTCTTCATTTCATCCATTTGCTCAACATCTAATTTGTGCTGCTTATCAGCAGGCAGACTCGTAAATGATGAAGAATAAGTGCCATACAGATCAAAACCGTGCTGCAATTCATCGACCAATGCCCTTCCTACAAGACCGCTTGCACCTAGAATAAGTACCTTTTTCATTATAAATCCACTCCTCCAAAGCACCTTTATTAGAAAACGATCTATAACGAATAAAAGATACGCAGTCTCTAAAACATAACAAGCCATACTGGTTTCTATTCCTTATTTCTTCCCAAAAAACAGACGCAAACTAGCGGATTATATCCGTTGTTTACGCCTGCTTATTTCAAGCTATTCAATTAAAAGCTGACGGAGATACACGATGCTTGGTCGCCTGCTCAAAGCCATAGGCTAGTTTAATTAAGGTAGGCTCGCTAAAGGCTGTACCAATAAAGGTGACCCCCTGCGGTCCCTTGGTCGTATAACCGCCTTCGGCAATGATTCCCTTCTCCGCATAACCGCCAGGCACGGTAATGACCGGATAACCCGCTCTTGCGGCAAGATCATCGCCATCATCATTGCCTAGAAACAACAAAGCATCCAGTTGATGCCCCTGTAAAGCGAAGTCAATTCCATGCTTGCCTGCCAGCTCTTTATTTCTCAAAATACTATCGACATATTCCTGTTCGGTCAACGTTCCGCTCGTTTCCTCCGCCGACAGCAGCGTATCCTGCCCATATTTTAAAGCAATGTCTGCGTGCTCTTCGTTATAAGCAATTAGCTCCTTCAAGGAATGAACAGGAACCGATTCATCCAGCTTGCCGAGGTAGTCATTGATATATTTTTTGAATTCATATCGCAGCACATGCCAATCCCAATCAACCTTCTCACACGGCAGCTCAACGGGATCGATAATCGTCGCGCCAGCCTGTTTCAAAACCGCAATAGCCGACTCCATGATCGCAAGCCTGTCTTCGTCCAAATCTTTATAATAAAAGCGCGGAATTCCGATCCTTGCTTGCTTTAAATAACTAGCATCAAGAAATGGCGTATAGTCGGATTGAGCTTGCTTTGCCCCATTTACCGTAACCGCATCTCGCTCATCGGCGCCTGCCAATGTTCCAAGAAGAATAGCCGCATCCGTTACCGTTCTAGTCATCGGGCCTGCCGTATCCTGACTGTTTGTAATCGGTATAATGCCAGTTCGGCTTACTAAGCCTATCGTTGGTTTAATTCCTACTAGGCTCGTTTGGCTTGCAGGGCTAATGATGGAGCCCGAAGTTTCCGTGCCAATTGCAGCAGCTGCCAAGTTGGCGGCAACCGCAGCGCCCGATCCCGAGCTTGAGCCTCCAATGAACAGTTCTCCCGGACCATATGGGTTAAGCACAAGGCCTCCTCTTGAGCTGTATCCCGCCCACATCGTGCCTGACATGAAATTAGCCCATTCTGTCATGTTCGCTTTGCCTAGCAGAACCGCTCCTGCGGCACGTAATTGCGAAGCAACAAAGGAATCTTCCGCAGCATATGAATTCGCTAAAGCTACGGATCCCGCGCTTGTGTGCATATTGTCGTGTGTATCGATGTTGTCCTTGAGCAAAATCGGAATACCGTGCAGGCTGCCACGACTCCCTTTTTCTTGTCGCTCTTTATCTAAAGCTTTGGCAATCTCAATGGCATCGGGGTTCGTTTCCAAAATAGATCGAAGAACGCCATCATATTTGCTGATTCGCTCCATATATAGCTGGACCAGCTCTTCTGAGCTTATCCATCCCTTTTCCATTGCTGATTGCATGCTTGTAAAATCCGCTTCCACAATCCATGTATCCTTATTCTCGATCACTTGATCATCCCCTTAACGCCGCTTCTAATAACCTACAAACCTAATCATATCCATTATTAGAGCAGCTGTCAGCGTAGAGAATGAGTATAACTAAGCTTTCCGGCAGCAGCTGTTCGACTCAGATGGAATCGCTGCCTTCTGTTATCGTTCCACCTTTTGAGAAACACTTATCGAAGATGTTCCCTTTCTTTTACCGAATGCCCCCATGTTCGTGCCCAGCACACCAACAAGGATAACTGCAGCGCCAATGAAATGGTAGTATGCCAGCTTCTCGCCGAGAAACACAAATCCACCGATAACAGAGACCAACGTAGCCAGATGATTAAATACGCTCACTTTAGACGCTTCAAGCTTGGATAAGGCGTAATTGCTGAGCAAGCTGGATACGAGCGAAGAGAGTACGCCCAAATATAATATCGATAGGAGGAACACTGGACTGGCAAATGGTTCAAAATAATGAGCAATCGTTCCTTTGGCGACATGTTGACTTATTGCGATAAAGTTAAATACAAGGAAGCCAATAGCCGTCATCATATACGTCATCGACATTACCTTCATGCGACCTGAGAGTCGCCTCGCTAGTACGCTGTAGCCTGCCAAGGAAAGAGCTGACAAAAGTATGAGCAAGGTGCCTTTTACATTAGAAATATCGATTGACGTCCCCTTCATGACAAAGATGAATATAACCCCAACAACGGAGAGCAGGGTCGATAGCTTCTGTACCTTAGTCGTCCGCTCCTTCAAGAAATACGCTGCGGCAATCATCGTGAAAATAGGCACTGTGGCATGAATAATGCCTGCTTCTGCGGAGGATGTAAACTGTAATCCATAGGCTTGGAAAGCAAAAAACATCGACGGATAAAAGACAGCTAGCGGAAGAATGCTTAGCATATCCCGTGCTTTAAGCTGCAGCTTGATCCAACCGAATAAGACTGGTATTGTTGCCGCAATAAAAGATATGGTGAAACGGTGGGCGAGACTGTCCAGCGGACTTGTAACCGTCAAGGCTAATTTCCCGAAAAGAAAAGAAAGCCCTACGATAGTGGAATAAACAATAATCGCTGTATACGCAAGCCGTTTCGACTTCAAATTATTGTGTGTTGTCATCATGGTCTACCTCCTAGTAACTGTTCGCTTTATATAGGTATCGTATCTCCAAAGCTGCACATGCTACAATATACAAAAAAGCCATCTGTATCGGTACAGATGGCAGGAGGTACTGTTAAAATGTACTTTTATTTAAAGCTCATGAATGAGCTGGAGGAGCTTATTGCAAAGCAGCCCTATAAAGATGGGCAGAAGCTCCCTTCCATTCGAGCGCTGGCAGAGCAGTTCAATTGCAGCAAGAGCACAATTATTAAAGCTTTGGATGAGCTGGAGAAACGCCATCTCATTTATGCGATGCCAAGAAGCGGCTATTTTGTTGTAAAAGGGATGAACGCCGCTCAAGATGAAGCAGCTCGCCTGCTCAACTTTGCAGCATCGGCGCCCGATCCGGCATTGTTTCCTTATTTGGATTTTCAGCATTGCATTAATAAAGCAATCGATACTTACCAGAAGGACTTATTTGTTTATGGCACCGCCAAAGGAATGGATTCCTTAATTGATATCGTTCGCAAGCAATTGATGAGCTATCAGGTGTTTGCGCCAGAGCGCAATATATTTGTTGTCTCCGGGGTTCAACAGGCGCTGTCTCTGCTTGCATCTATGCCATTTCCGAGCGGCAAGCAGAAGGTGCTGATTGAGCAGCCAGGTTATCATCTGTTTATAGAGTATTTACAAACACGGCATATACCCGTAATCGGCATCGAACGTCGTTTCGCCGGCATTGATTTCAACAGGCTGGAGGAGATCTTTCGCACAGAGGACATTAAGTTTTTTTATACGATGCCGCGGTTTCACAACCCGCTTGGCTGCTCCTATTCGAAGAAAGAGAAGCAGCTGCTCGCTAAGCTGGCCGCCAAATACGATGTATATATCGTTGAAGACGACTTTCTAGCTGATTTCGAGCAGAACAGCAAAGCCGATCCGATCTATGCTTATAACGACTCCTCTCATGTCATCTATTTAAAGAGCTATTCCAAAATTATATTTCCCGGCCTGCGGATCGGTATTGCGGTCATTCCTGATTTACTTGCACAAGCGTTTCGACTATACAAAAAACAAGACGACATCGACAGCTCCATGCTGTCGCAAGCCGCTCTTGAAATCTATTTGCGCAGCGGCATGTTCGAGCGTCATCGCGCCAAAATCCGCGGGAAATACTCGGCAAGGGCGAAGCTTCTCGATACGGCGCTTGCGAAGGAAGCTTCACGCAGCAAAGGTGCCTTCACCTATGAGCGATCCAAATATCCGATCGTTCATACTCATATTTTGCTTCATGAGACCATTTCTGTCCCGCTTCTAATCAGCAAATTGCGCAAGGAGGACATACTGGTTGATGCCATGGATCGTGACTACTTGTCTACTTTTCAGAGGGCAAATCTATTGAAGCTTAATGTGACCAATGTGATTGAGGGGAACATTGAGAGCGGCATTGAACGGATCGGCAGTTTGATAGCCCAATCCGCTCGCCTATAACGATTAGAATTTTTCTGATACAACCTTCGCCTGCGTGAAGAGCAGCAAGTAATCACGCCCGCCAGCTTTCGAATCTGTACCTGACATATTAAATCCGCCAAAAGGATGGACGCCAACTAAGGCACCTGTACACTTGCGGTTAAAATAAAGATTGCCGACATGAAACTGCTCGCGGGCCTGCTCCAATCTGCTGCGGTTCCGCGAGATGACGGCACCCGTCAGCCCATAATCGGTGTTGTTCGCGATAGCAAGCGCTTCGTCAAAGCTGCCTGCTTTAATAAAAGCGAGTACTGGCCCGAATATTTCCTCTTGCGCGATGCGGGCAAGCGGAGCGACATCCTTAATGATTGTAGGTTCAATGAAATAACCGCTGCTATCTCCAATTTTGCCGCCATGCACGATGATTCCTTCGCTGCGCCCAACCTCGATATATTTTAAAATACTCATGTAGGCTCGCTCGTCAATGACCGGTCCAACGTAAGTAGACTGCTCGCTTGCTTTCCCAAGCTTTAGCCGTTTTGTTCGTTCAACAACCTTGTCAATAACCTCGTCATAGACGAGTTCATGCACAACAGCACGCGAACAGGCCGAGCATTTCTGTCCAGCATAACCGAAAGCGGATGCTGTAATCGCATCGGCCGCCAGCTCAAGATCCGCCTCCGCATCAACAATAATCGTATCCTTGCCGCCCATCTCTGCAACGATGCGTTTCAACCATTTCTGATCCGGCTGGCCGGTAGAGGCTTTCTCGTTAATACGCAGGCCAACCTCCCTTGACCCCGTAAAGCATATAAAGCGGGTTAATGGATGCTCCACCAAAAAATCACCCACCTCATTTCCCGCGCCGGGCAAGAAATTCACAACACCGTCAGGCAGCCCTGCCTCCTCCAGCAGCTCAACAAATTTCGCCGCGATAACAGCCGTCGCGCTGGCCGGCTTTAATACTACCGTATTGCCGGCAACAACCGCCGCCATGGTCATACCAGCCATAATCGCAAGCGGAAAATTCCATGGCGGAATTATAACGCCAACGCCAAGCGGGATATAGACTAGCTCATTATCCTCGCCTGCTGCAGCAACAATAGGCTGACGCTCTGCAAGCCGTTCCATCTCCCGCCCATAATACTCCAAAAAATCGATGGCTTCGGCTGTGTCTCCGTCGGCCTCCGCCCAGCTCTTGCCCGCTTCATAAACGAGCCATGCAGAAAACTCGTGCTTACGCCTTCGCAGTAACGTCGCTGCTTTATACAATACTCTCGCCCTCGCAGAAGGCGTCACTTTCTTCCAATGCTCGAAAGCCTCTGCGGCGGCAAGTATGGCTTTATGCGCCAGCTCGGAATCCGCCTGTGAGACGATTCCTACAAGCTGCCCAACATCAGAGGGATTGATTGATTTTCGCTTTTGAATCGTCTCGATGCGGTCAGCTCCAATCCTTAGAAAATATTCTTGGCCCAGCTCCAGTTCAACCTTGCGCAGCGCCTCCTGAAAATCATTAATATGGTCGATTACCGAAAAATCGGTAAATGGTTCGTTCTGATATGGCTCTCGCATAGCTCAGTTCCTCCTGCTCATTCGAATCTTTGCTAGTCGCTTGAGGCGCTTTCTCCTGATTCACAAAATCTGTTCGCCCAGCAGCGAGCCAATTAGCTCCACCGCAAGCTTAGCCGTCTGGTCATTATGGTCGAGGCTTGGGTTAACTTCCACAACTTCGGCTGATGTGACCAGATCCGATTGATAAAGAAGCTCAAGTGCAAGATGCGCTTCACGGTAGCTGAGCCCGCCCCTGACAGGCGTGCCCGTACCCGGTGCCTCAACCGGATCAAGGCTATCAATGTCAAAGCTGACGTGGACGCCATCAGTCGTTTGCTTAAGCTGCTGTATTACCTTCTCCATTACGCGTGCAATACCATGGCGATCAATATCATGCATAGTATAACAAGCGATGCCTAAAGATCGGATATAGGCCTTCTCACCGGAATCAAGCGATCTGGCTCCGACAATCGCGACATGCTCTGGCTTTATTTTGGGTGAAAATCCTCTTAAATTCGTTAACAATGGGATGCCTCTGCCAAGGCTGATGCCCAGCGACATTCCATGTATATTGCCCGATGGACTTGTATCCTCCGAATTCAAATCCGAATGCGCATCAAACCAAATGACTCCAAGATTTTTATAATGCTCGGCTAAGCCAGCAATCGTCCCAATGGAAATGCTATGATCTCCGCCTAGCACTAACGGGAATTCCCTTGCCGCAACGATCTCCGATACGCGTTCAGACAATCGGCTGGTCACTTCGTGCACCTCAGATAAATGTTTGGCATTTACGGATTGAAGCGGCGGTATTGGAGTGATTAAGCCAATCTCACCCGCTAACCGATGCGGGATGTGAAGCTCCGCCAGCATGCGGCTAAGCTCTGCCGCCTGCAATATATGCGCTGGACCAAGCTCCGCACCGGGATTCCCTGCCCCTTTCCCAAAAGGAACAGCAACGATTGCCACCTGTTGAATGCTCATCGCCGTCACGCTCCTGCCTGTATGCTATTCGCGAAGACCGTTTGAATTTGTTCGAAGGCAAAGTCGAGCTCCTCTTCCGTGATGATGAGCGGCGGTGCCAACCGAATGACATGCTCATGTGTTTCCTTGCACAGCAGCCCCAGCTCCATCAACTTCTCGCAATAAGGCCTTGCAGGCGTCGAAAGCACAATAGCGATGAACAATCCGCGTCCTCTAATTTCAGCAATGTCCGGATGGCGCAATGTAGCAAGCTTACTCAACAAATACTGCCCCAACAGCTGCGAGCGTTCCGCCAGCCCTTCCTCTTCGGTTACTTCAAGCGCTGCAATCGCAACAGCGCAGCTAAGCGGATTTCCTCCAAAGGTTGAACCGTGAGAGCCCGGCTCGAATACATCCATAATGCTCCCGTTCGCGGCGATAGCCGATACAGGCATGACCCCTCCACCCAGCGCTTTCCCCATAATATAAATATCAGGAATGACATTTTCCCAATCGCATGCAAATTTTCGTCCTGTACGCCCGAAGCCGGTTTGAATCTCATCTGCCACAAGCAGCACCTGCTGTTCTGCACATAGCTGAGCAACAGCAGCAAGAAATCCATCCGGAGGAATCCGAATGCCCGCCTCGCCTTGAATTGGCTCAATCAATATCGCAGCGGTATTCGGCTGCATCACCGACTTCACTGCCTCTAAATCGCCATATGGAACAACACGAAATCCAGGTGTAAAGGGGCCGTAACCTTGCTTATATTCCTCCGTTGAGGAGAAAGACGTCAGTGTCAGTGTTCTGCCATGGAAATTGCCCTCAAAAGCGATGATTTCAGCTTGATCATTCGGTATTTTCTTGACGCTGTAAGCCCAGCGACGTACAGCTTTGATCGCCGTCTCAACTGCCTCTGCCCCTGTATTCATAGGAAGAATTCGTTCCTTGCCGGTATAGGCTGCCAGCTTCTCGCAAAACGCACCAAGTGCCTCATTATGAAAAGCTCGTGATGTAATCGTGACCTTATCCGCCTGCTCCTTTAACGCTCTAATGATCCGAGGATGTCGATGCCCTTGATTCAATGCCGAATAAGCGCTCAACATATCCATGTAGCGAGCACCTTCTGAATCCTGCACCCATATGCCCTCTGCGCTGCTAATCACAATCGGCAGGGGATGATAATTATGGGCGCCAAATCGCTCTGCCAGCTCAATATCCTTATTTGCCCTGTTCATCACCTGCTCCTCTCTGCATGCACCGCAAAAAATAGCTGTTTTTGAATTTTATGCGGTTAAGGGGTGACAAATAACAAAGGGAACCGAGGATAGGCAGAAAGTAACAATTTCACTTGTACAAATCCGCGAGGCTTGCTTTAATAATATTTGGGGGAAAGGGGGTTGAGTGATGAAAAACAAAAAGGTTTTTCTTTCAATGCTAATTAGCCAAATCTTGTTCGGAATGTTTACGATTGTTTGGCTTTTTGTCGCGTTAATGTCTGTTATGATGTTCGACTCGCCAGGTTCAGAAAATCTATTCTGGCCTGTGCTTTTATTTATTGTGATTTGGCTTTATCCGGTAGCTCTTATTTTGTCCATTATTGCAAGCTGGGTGCTTTATCGGTTCAACAAAATGAAAATAGCGGTTACCATCGCAATGGTACCGCTCATTTGGGTGCTGCCTCTTATCGGTTTTTTAATCTATGCCAATGTCAGCTAATCGATGACATGGCTAAAAAACGCTGCCAGCCCTGCTCCATACTGAATTATGTATTATAATTCAACTGCTAAAAGGCTGTTTATTCCTCCGGCTTGTCAAAATGCTCCTGACAAAACGCCAGTACCATCTTCTCTTCATCCTCTTCCAGCTCAAAATCAATGTACTTGTTGGAGGAAGTAGTTAGAAATTCATACTTCGCGATGCGGGCTGCATCCTCTTCGATTACATAAATGACACGGAGCGTCACGCCCTCATCATGATAAAGCTCATCATCATCCGCTACATCCAGATCAAGAATGAATTCATACCTCTTTCCTGACAAAATGCCAAACGGGTCCTTCATTAATTCAGCGCTATATTCTGTTACAGTAAACATGTCATCCGCTCCTTCTTCTCTAGTATAGCAAAACAAAAGCAGCCTGAAACTTGAAATCCAAGCTTCAGACTGCTATTTTTTTGGCAAACGGCTGCTGCCTCGCTGTTTCTTACAGGCTGCTTAGCGTTTCTGTAAGAACAGGTACGATTTGCGATTTGCGGGAAACAACGCCTTTGAGTACCGCTTTATTGTCTACCAACGTTACGTTGTAAGCTTTCTCAACCGCGTGGGCTTGAGCGCCAAGTGCCAGCGCTACGGAATCATTGTTCAATATGTCCGTTACAACAAGCACAAACAGATCCAGACCTTTTGTAGCAATAATATCGTTAAGAGCTGCTTCCAGCTCAGCTTGGCGAGAAATAACATCGTTTGTATCAACCGCGTTTACTTGCGCAATTTCTACTTTGTAGCTGCCCATTGCGAATTCTTTCGCATCTAGGGAAATCAGCTGTGCAATCGTTTTGTCGCTAAGATCCGCGCCTGCTTTAAGCATGTCCAGACCATAGCTTTCTGCATTAACGCCAGCGATTTCAGCAAGCTCGCGAGCGGCTGCTACATCTTGCTCCGTGCAAGTTGGCGATTTGAACAGCAAGGAATCAGAAATGATAGCAGACAGCATAAGGCCAGCAATTTCTTTGCGGATTTCAACGCCGTTCTCTTTGTACAATTTATTCAAAATCGTCGCTGTGCAGCCTACAGGCTCAGCGCGGAAATATACAGGGTGGCTTGTCTCGAAATTAGCAATACGGTGGTGATCGATTACTTCAAGTACACGTACGCTGTCGATATCGTTTGCGGATTGTTGACGCTCATTATGATCGACCAAAATAACCGTGTCAGTCTCATCAGCAACATTCTCGATCAAACGAGGTGCTTGGATGCCGAAATAATCAAGTGCGTATTGTGTTTCGCCGTTAACGTCTCCAAGGCGAATCGCCTCAACGTCAGCACCTAGCTTTGTTTTTAGCTCAGCGTATGCGATCGCTGATGTAATCGTGTCGGTATCCGGGTTTTTGTGCCCGAAGATAAGCGTTTTAGTCATTTCGAGTACTCCTTAAAAGTTATTTTTCGGCTGGACCAAACAGTCATTAACGGCCCATGTCCTTTTGTAAATGATATACTAAAAACCATTATAGCTTTAAGTGCTCTTTATTCCTATACCTTTACACTGAATTAAATCAGAAAATTTGTGAATGTTGTATGTGCTTAAGTTTGTAGTAACTGTATTCCCTATTTTCAATAACGATATTGTTTTGAAATTCAAAACCGCATTTTAGGATCACTTTATTCGATGGTACGTTGCGTATCTGAGCGATAGCCACGAGCTCCTCGACATTCGTATTTTCAAATAAATAGTTAATTAATCCGTTTGCAGCTTGAGTCGTGTAACCCTTATTTCTATGATCATTTGAAATTCCATAAAAAATCTCTCTGTTTGGCGGCGATATTTTATCCAATATTCCTGTCCCGCAAATACCGATAAATTCGCCAGTATCTCTGGATATTATACTCAGTCGCAGACGCAGCTCTCCAATATCGCCATCTTTGGATACCGCTTCTAAAAAACGCAGGTTTTCTGGTATTTCATAATGGTTGAACCAGTCTGTCCTTTGTTCCTTAGAAACATTCCAATCCAGCAAAAATTTATGAAAATGAGGCTGCCAAGTGAGATTATGCAGAGCATCTAAATCCTCGACCTGATACTCTCTCAAAATAATATCTTTGCACGCTATAGTTAAAATGCTATTGCCTGTATTTTGTGAATGACTCATCGATATCCTCCTAATGTATAGAAGGAATACAAAGCAGAATATAGAGAAGCATCATAAATCACAAAAAAAGCAGCAAATCACAAGGATTCGCCGCATGATGTGATGTATAACACACTTTGCTTTGTTTCCTTGTAATAGTAAAAATAGAATTGTAGATTAAACTATTACAAAGTAACTGGCATAGTGTTGATTCCCCTTCCAAATATAACCTGATAAAAATTGTAGCAAAATTCAAGCTCAAAGACAATTAAATATACAGAATCTTTCTGTGCATGCAAACTATTTCTGACCGGACTTCGAATATACAAGCAAGCGGCAATTTACTATGTGGGAAAGAGAGAGCGATATGGACACAGAAGCAGCATGGATCAAGCAAGTTCAGCGACAATCCAGTGAAACGGCAGCGAATGCACTCGTTTCCCGGTACTACAAGGAAATGTACAGCTACGCGTACAGGCAAACAACGAACAAACAGCTGTCCATGGATCTTACACAGGACATTTTCATTCATATGCTGCAGTCGATTGGAAAATTTGACGGCGCCCGCGGTTCCTTCCGTACTTGGCTGTACAAGCTTGCCACAAACCGAATCGTCGACTACTATCGCTCCAAATATTACAGCTATACCCGTCATACCGCTCCGATAGAGGAGGAAATGCCAGATGACGGCGATTTTACATTGGAAATAGAAAAAAGAGAGCAGATTGAAACGATAATGCTCCAGGTAAATCAAATGGATGCTGCCTCACAGCATATTTTCCGCTTGAAGTTTTTTGCTGAGTACACGTTCTCTGACATTGCGCCGCTGCTCAATATTCCAGAATCAACAGCGAAGACCAAATACTACGCCATGATCAGAAGGCTAAAAAAACAGCTTGGAGGCGACAGCAATGAATGAGCAAAAATTTCAGCAAGTCGAACTGCCGGATGAACTTGAGATGGAACAGCATATCCGCAGCATTGTTGCAGCTGGCCTTGTACCAAAGCAAACGTTCTATCACTATTTACGAACGATGTATCGTCGTCTCGGCTTCAGGCATCTGTTCCATGACTGGACAGAAATCGTCTTTGCGCTAACTGCCGGGTTCGCTCTTATCATCTGGTTCGCACTCACCGCATTTGAACGTACAAGAGTACTGAGTGAAGACCTATATTCAGCCATATTCATCGGATCTCCCGTTTTGTATCTCGTCATCGCTCTCCTATTTTTTGTCCGCCGAAAGTACAGCGATACGTATGAGACAGAAATGACCTGCAAGTATAATGTGTACCAGCTTGCCTCGCTGAGGATGCTTGTATTCAGCCTCGCCTGCATGGTCGTTAATGCGGTTTTAATTGTCGCGGCAGCCATCATTTACAGCCAACTAAACGTTTTATTCGCAATATCGCTGTCAGCCGCCTCACTATTTCTTTTCTCTGCTGCTTTCTTGTACATCATGGTCAGCGTGCATTCGGACATGATGAAATATGTGCTCATTGCAGGCTGGTTTATTTTGAATCTGACTCTCCTGCAGCTAAACAAAGAGTTATATCTTCATTTCATTTCCGCCATTCCAATTTCTATTTATATTGCAGTCGCCATCCTTGGATGCGCCATATCCTTAAAAAATCTTAAGAAGCTAACGACATTCCAAAGCTCGGAAGGAGCTCTCTGACATGCTAACCGTACAAAATGTGTCCAAACGCTTCGGCAACTTCAGCGCGCTGGAGCACATTAATCTTGAATTCAACAACGGCGTTTATGGACTGCTCGCCCCGAACGGAGCAGGGAAAACGACGTTGATTAAAATGCTAGTCACACTGCTGTACCCCAGTGAGGGTGAAATATTGTACAACGGCGAAAATATTATAAGGCTGGATGAACGCTATCGCGAGCAGCTCGGCTATCTTCCCCAGCATTTCGGCTATTACAAAAATTATAGTCCGCGGAAATATCTTCTCTATATTGCGGCTTTAAAGGGCATCGAGACCGCTGCCGCGAAGTCCAAAATCGTGGAGCTGCTGAAGCTCGTTGCGCTTGAAGATGTGATCGATAAAAAGATGAAAAAGTTTTCCGGAGGCATGATCCAGCGTGTCGGCATTGCACAAGCGCTGCTGAATGATCCGCGAATTCTTATTCTGGACGAGCCTACAGCGGGTTTAGACCCGAAGGAACGAGCACGGTTTCGCAATATGTTGACCAGCCTAGCGCGTAATCGAATCGTTATATTGTCTACACATATCGTGTCGGATGTGGAATCGATTGCGAATGAAATTATTTTGATCAAGGACAAACGCGTGCTGCATAAGGATTCCATTGCGAATATTTGCAGCCTCATCGACGGTATGGTGTATGAAACTACGGTTGATTTTGATGCTGCAGATGCATTTCGACATTCGTATCTGTCGCTTTCTGAGAAGCAGGAATCAGGTCGGATGAAATTTAGGTTTATAGGCACAGGGCATCCTAAGCCCGATTGGCACCCCTCAGCGCCAAGCCTTGAGGATGTATTCATCTACATTTATCAGGATGAATCCGCTGCGGAACAACCGGTATGAGCTGGAAAATTCGAGTTTACGAGCTGAGAAAAGCGCTTCTCTCACCCGTCATTATCGCGCTGCTGCTGGTGTTTACCGCTTATAATCTATTCCTCATTGCTCAAGAAGCTTATAAGAAGGATGAAATGAGCATATTGAACGAGCTTGTTGCGCAGTTCGGTTCCGAGATTACTAAGCCAATGCAGGAGGATTACAAGTCTTACTATTTGTCGCGACTGAACAATATGAACAAGCTGACGAACAAACGGACATCTCAAACGTATGAGATGCCCAGCGATTTTTTTGAATATGAAAATTATAAGCGTTACGTGACCGATCAACCGAATCTTTACAGCACTGATGAGCTAGATTTGTTTAATGAGCTGCGAGTTATTCAAAATTATTATTTCTTGATGCAAGACATCGATGATACCTATGCTGGGTTCGATATGAAGCAGATCGCCGAGGGCGAGATAAAGAAATATGGATTCAGCGGCTCGGCGGCTGATTTGGTGAGACAGCGGTATGACCACATTGCTGAGAGACTACATCAGCTTATCGCAAGTGGCGAGCACAAGAATCTATTCTTCATTGGTCAAATCTATCAATCACATGCGATGCTGTTCAAAACGCTCATTGGATCTATTTTGCTGCAGCTGATGATTTTAGTTGTATTAATGACCGGGTATATAAGCAATTACGAATTTGAGCAAGGTACACATCTGCTGCACTACTCCACCAAACGAGGCAGAAGGCTGCAAACGGATAAGCTGCTTTCCTCCTTCGCAGCCAGCATAATCGTGACGACCGCTCTAACCGGAATTTCGTTGTCCGCCTACTTCCTGACCTTTAGCTACAAGGGGCTTTGGAAGGTGCCGGTCAGCAGCTTTTTCAATTGGGAATTCGGTATGCCTTATCCTTATTTAACTTGGCACTCGATGTCTTATATTGCCTATTTAGGCTGTGCTATCGCGCTCATCTTTGTGCTCCTGCTTATCTTTACCGCCATCACCTTTGTGTTAACCGCAATTATTCGCAACAGCTATTTGGTATTTGGAGCATTTGCCATACTTTTCGGCTCTTTTCTCCTAATCATCAACCTCGTACCAAGAGATTTAAAGCTTATTTTATTTACAGGGTTTACTCCCTTTCATCTTGTATTGAATCCGAAAGCGTGGTTTACAGCAAGCGGCGCCTTCATGAGCCTTCCAAATAACGAATGGATTACAGCTGGCATTTGGCTGGCGCTACTAACACTGTGCTGCATCCTCTGCTTTCATCAATTTAAACGACAAAATATTAATTAGATAGGAGCTCCTATGACAATCGTGCTGCATGAAATAAAGAAGGTTTTTGGCCTGAGGATGGTCATTATGCTTCTAGCGATCAATGTTGTATTTTATTTCTTATTCATACAGTTTTATTTTCAACATTTTCCTAACGGAAATCCCGATACTGAAATTCATAAAGCCAGCATTGAGATGAAAAAGGATTATGGCACGCATATGGATAATGCTGAGTATGAGCTGTTTAGACAGAAATACGATGAAACAATCGAAAAAGCAGAACAATTCATGAAGACCGATCAGCAATTCATGGATGCTGGGATCACTACCTATGAGCAATTTTACAACAGTGATTATAACAATGAGCAACTGAACAAGCTCCATAATTATGCTGTATTCGAGTCGGATACCGAACTGTTCTGGGAGCTGCAAGCACGCAGGTACATGATCGAACGCTATGAAAATAGTGAAAAATATCCTTACAACGCATATGGCGAGGTTGATGCGAAGCAGCAGAATAGAATGGAGAAGCATGTTGCTTCCGATGAGGGTGACTCGATATTTACCGATGTTGTTTTCAGTAATTATATGAGTTTAATCATCTACATGACCGTTCTTATCGGTTTAAGCATCCTCTTTATGGTTTCACCTATTTTTCTTCACGATAAACGAAGCAAGCTTATTCATTTGCAATATACTGCGCGAATCGGACGAAGGCTTTTCTTGCGAAAGCTTACTGCTGCAATGATTTCCACACTTCTTATCGTAACCGTACAGCTTGGCGTCTTCTTCCTCATGTATAGCAGGCTGGGAACAGGATTATTTCTGGACTCGGGCATCAATTCGATATTTAATATAGGTTACTTTTGGTATGATCTCACATTCGGACAATACATCGGTCTGACTGTAGCAGCTATATATGCGCTCAGTCTAATCACCGCGGTGTTTGCAGCATGGATCTCGAGCATAGCTCCTAATTACATGGTTATCATCGGACTCCAAATCCCTTATGCTTTTCTGATGTTTGGATGGATGGAAAAATTACTAATCGGTAGACTTGCCGATATTTATTACTCGCAGCATGTGCAGCCGCTAACTTATTTACTTCTTGCCGCAGGCGCAGTTCTACTATTTGTTCTTCGCTGGCGGAGTGAGCGACGAGCAGATTTGCTCGTGTAGCAAGCATGATTGATCTAACTGTTAGTTAAGATGCTGAGGCAGCCTAGAATTAAAAAGAAATACTTAGGCTGCCTCAGCCATAAAAAATAGGCTTTACAACAAATTGGAAATATATTATATTTGTATGCACAAACAACTTTTATGTAAAAATGAGGTAATGACGATGCTGGATACGTATTTAAAGGAATGCCTGTACTTCACTGCAAACCGATTGGGCAGAATTATCACAAAGATGGCAGAAGATGAATTTGCCGTTAGCGGCATGTCACCCACGGCTGCTTTTTTATTAATGGCTGTGTATGAGAAGGATGGCATCTCACAGAAGGAGTTAGGCGAGATTCTCCATCTCCAGCCCTCCACAGTGACCCGTCTGATTGAGAAGCTTGTTATCAAAGGGCTGCTCACCAGCCGAGTAGATGGGCGTTTATCACTTATTTCCGCCACCGAGAAAGGCAAAGCATTAAATGACACGATTAATGAGTGCTGGATGAATTTGCGTAAACGTTACGCCTTATTGCTCGGTGAAAAAGAAAGCGAAGAGCTGTCCTTTCAACTATGTGCGGTAAGCGATCAACTAGAAAATAAAGAATGAAAACATCTTCTTTATTTAAGAAAACATTTGCTTGTGCAAACAAGTTAAATAGTTTTATTGAATATAAATAAAAACGCAAAGGAGAGATTTTATGAAAAACAAACCTATTTTAATCATTGGAGGTACCGGTAAAACGGGTCGCCGCGTAGCAGAAAGATTGACCGCTCGTGGACTGCCCATACGAATCGGCTCCCGCTCAAGTGATCCTTCGTTCGATTGGGGAAATCCGTCAACATGGACAGCGTCCCTGCAAGGCGCAGAGTCTGTATATATTACGTACTACCCCGACTTAGCGCTTCCCGGTGCTGCCGCATCGATCGGTGCTTTCGCTGAGCAAGCAGTGAAACAAGGAATCAAGCGCTTGGTGCTATTGTCCGGCCGAGGTGAAGAAGAAGCTCAGCTTAGTGAGAAAGCACTGCGCGACTCTGGTGCTGACTGGACGATTTTGCGGGCGAGCTGGTTTTGTCAAAATTTCAGTGAAAGCTTCCTGCTGGATTCCGTACTCAGCGGAAGTGTCATACTCCCTGCCGCGGACGTAGCTGAGCCATTCATCGACGCGGATGACATTGCCGATGTCGCAGTTGCAGCGCTGACTGAGGATAGCCATATCGGCAAGCTTTATGAGCTGACTGGCCCGCGCGCGCTCACCTTTAAAGAAGCTACCGAAGAAATTGCGTTAGCCAGCGGCAGAGATGTCCGCTACGTACAGGTAACCTCCGAGCAGTTTATCTCTGCGCTTGCGCAGCAGGATATGCCTGATTATGTTCTCACGTTATTGACTGAGCTATTTACTAAAGTGTTGGATGGACGCAATTCACATCTGACAAATGGCGTTCAGCTCGCTCTGAACCGTGATCCTCGGGATTTTACCGACTATGCTCGAGACACCGCAGCTACAGGTATATGGAGGGCTCCAAATGTTTGATCGCTCCATCGTTATCTTAACTTTTTTCTCTGCTCTTGGCTCAGGCTTGATGGCCGGATTGTTTTTTGTCTTTTCGACGTTTATGATGACCGCTCTCTCGCGTCTTCCTGCAGCGCAAAGTATTGCTGCCATGCAATCCATCAACGTCGTAATATTGAACCCGTTGTTTGGTCTAGTGTTTTCTGGGACAGCTTTAGCAAGCATCTTACTTGCGATTGTCTCATTTTTCCGATTAGGTGAACCCGCGGCAACCTATTTGCTTGCCGGCAGCCTTCTCTATCTCATTGGCTCCGTTCTAGTAACGATTGTATTTAACGTACCTTTAAACGATATGCTTGCCTCAGCAGACCCAGGTGTCGTAGGCCCCGAATTATGGACGCGTTATGTTGCCAGCTGGACGCCATGGAATCATGTACGAACCATTTCCACCATTGCGTCGTTGGTTTGTTTTATTATAGCGTTCCGACATTCGAGCTAACGGTGGTACTTAAAGCTTCTTTTCAAAGCAAAGGCTTGAATCGCAGGAAATATATTCACCATATCTATCAATTTCATAATAATGATGTTTTTTATAGAAATGAAGCGCTTCGGGTTGTGGAGCCCCTGCTTCCAAACGGATATATTGATAATTCATATCCTTCGCTCTGGCTTCTAAATCCTTCAAAACTTGTGCGGCTATGCCGTTCCTTCTAAATTCGGGGCTGACATAAAATCGTTTTAATTCTATATACTCCTCATCCAGCGGTTTTATGGCTCCACATCCAACCGGTTCTCCTTGCTCGTACGCAACCACAAATACAATTTGCTCAATTCCAGGATCACTAAAATCTACTGTAAACACTTCCTCTGCCGTATATCTTTGCGCTAAATCCTCATCCAGCTTCTGAATAAGTCGATGTAAATCTGTATCGGTATGTGATACTTGTACAATTTTCACAGCCATTTCTGCACGTCCTCTAGTTTGAATAGTTACATGATTATCAATCGATGGTATTCCGTCTTCTATTATTTTACCGAATTCGCTTCACCCTTTCCACCTTAAAGCTAACTGCAAAAGTCAAAAAAGCTCTCATGGACTAAGCCATGAGAGCTTTCTTTTGGGCGGTTTCATGAGATTTTCGCTTAAATCTACATCACACATTCATCTTAAACCGATGACTAACCTCTTATTTGCCGCCGTGCAGCCAGACGGTTTGCCTTCCAGCTGGACTGCTTGCAGCCAATAATTCATCTGTAGAGAACGATTGAGGATGCTCCATGCTTGTTTTATTGTCCTTTAAAAGCTTTCAAAAACTGAACAGCTTTGCTAATATCCGCTTCTGGACTCGTACCAACTTCACGCTCGATCGTCAAATAACCTGTATAGCCAATTTCCTGAAGCGCTCGCAAATATGCCGGCCAGTCTACAGTACCATCACCAAGCGGCACTTCGCGGAACGCGGAGCCAGTCTCGGCCATCGCAGCAATTTTCTCATGGTCGAGTGAAACCTCGTAGCCATAATCGCCATAAACGTCGCGCGGATCAACATCTCCCAGCTTCACGCCGTCCTTCGCATGCGTATGAACGATATAATCCTTAAGCGTGTAGACGCCTTGGACAGGATCATCTCCTGTAACCATAACCATGTTGGCAGGGTCAAAGTTAACAGCTACGCCTTTGGTGCCAAGACCATCAAGAAACGACTTCAAATGCGCAGACGTCTCAGGCCCTGTCTCAATCGCAAAATAAGCGTTCATGTCATTTGCAAATCTAGCCAGCTCTTCGCATGCCGCATGCATCGTCTCATAAACACGGCTGTTTTTGTCGCTTGGAACGATACCGATATGCGTCGTAATAATGTTTGTTCCAAGCTCCATGCCAAGCTCCATAATCCGTTTGGATTTATCGATTTTCGCACGGTTTTCCGCAGGGTCCTGAAAACCATGGCCGCCCAAATCGCCAACTAGAGCGGAAATATCAAGGCCTAGCCCATCAATATAAGACTTCCATTCTTTTCTTGCAGCTGCGTTCAGGTTAGCAGGGTCCAGCTCGCCATGTACCGCATACATTTGCACGCCATCCGCACCAACCTGCTTCGCTTTAAGCAAACCTTCCTTTACACCAACCTGAAAGCTATCCACGATAACGCCGATTTTGTTCGTAATGATAGGTGATGTCATCTTCGAGTCACTCCTTCGTTTAAATTTCGTTCCATACACGTCTTACGAATTCAAAGCCAAGTCTCGTTCCAAGACGGCAATCTTCCAAGCCTTCAAACTCGATGGAAATATAATCATCATAGCCGCTTTCTTTCACTGCACGCAGTACTTGCGGCATTGCGATGTCACCATGTCCGACGATCGCGCCCCGAAGCCAATTGCCGCCTTTGGATTTAAACCAGCCTTCACCCGGATTTTCGGTAGATGGACGATAGTAGAAATCTTTAATATGGACCATAGAAGCCAGGCTGACATTGTTTTTAACAGCAGCAAGAGGATTCTCATCCACACAAAGGAAGTTCCCGACATCAAGCGTTGTCTTGAAGTTTGGACGATCTACAACCTCAATGAGTGCCTGTACCCGGTCGCTATGTTGTATAAAATAACCGTGATTTTCTACACTTGTTGTAATTCCAAACGTTGCTGCATAATCCGCAACTGCTTGGCAAGCCTTCGCTAGCTTTGGCAGCTCCAACAAGAAGTTCGAAATGGATAGGTTTTGCGATGATGCCACGTCGTGACGCATCTTCTTCACGCCAAGTGCTGCTGCAATATCTACTTCACGCTTCAAGCGGTCAAGCTCCAGCTCGAATTGCTCTTCATTTAAACCGGAGAAGTTTGCACCTACCGCATAATTCGATATTTCAATACCGCTTTCCTGCGCTTGCTTCTTAATCACATCGATCAGTTCCGGATTTTCAGTAAGGTTAAAGCCAAGCGGTACAATTTCAACATGCTCTCCACCAATGGATGCGATATATACGATAACATCCTGTATCGTCATTTCGCCCGTTCTCAGTGCATTATATAAGCTGTATGTGCTGATTCCTAATTTCATAGACGCACTTCCGCTCCTTTTGCTGCGGATTCATAAATGCCGACTAATATTTTCATAATTTCCACGCCATCCGCCACTGGGCTGATTGGCTGTTTTCCGTTAGCAACACAATCAACGAAGTGGTTGATCTCATTTTGGAAAGCGCCAACAAAATCAAAGCCAGCGTGATCCGTCTGCGGATAAACGTTTAAGATCGTGTCATTTTGCTCTGTTACAATAACGGTTTCCGGATCGATTTCAAAACCGCCTTTTTCCCCATACAGCTTAACTGTGTTTTCATTAGACTTAGCATGCAGCGTGAAGCTGACATCTACGAGCAGCGATGCGCCATTCTCGAAGCGAATAAGTGCATTTGCCAAATCCTCAACTGTGTTTTTCTCTGCATCGTAATCCGCCGCTTGGTAGAAGCTTAAGTTTTTTACATTGGCACGATTGCCAAGCTTGCGATACGTATTGGCACTAACGGATACCGGCTTTGGACGTCCCATCAAATACCAGCAAAGATCGATGACGTGTACGCCAATATCAATAAGCGGTCCGCCGCCTGAGCGCTCAATGTCGGAGAACCATCCGCCTGGATTTCCAAGGCGTCTGAGCGTTGATGCTTTGGCAAAATAAATTTCACCGAACTCGCCTCTGTCAGCCATCGCACGAATCAATTGTGCACTCGTATCGTATCTGCGGACGAAGCCCACTTGAAGGAGCTTGCCGGATTGCTCTACAGCCTCTTGCACAAGAAGCGCATCTTCAACCGTACGGCAAAGCGGCTTCTCTACGAGCACATGCTTGCCAGCTTTTAGAGCCGCAATGCTGATTTCAGCATGCGTATTGTTCCACGTACAAATGCTGACTGCTTCAATAACTGGATCAGCGAGCAGCTCGTGATAATCCGTATAAATTTTTTCGGCGCCATATTTCTCAGCTGCGGCTTTTACGCGCTCTTCATTTAAATCGCAAACCGCGTAAATGTTCGCATTAGGATTTTTCTTATAGGAATCTAGATGAGATGATGAGATAGAGCCTGTTCCAATAACCGCGATTTGTATCGGTTTCATTGCTAATCTCTCCTTATGAATTCTAATAGTAAGGTTTTGCATGTCTACACTTTCGTATTATAATGGTTTCAACCTGCAACTCCATGTAAAGCTGTGCGGTTTGTTTGTACTATTGTGCTATCCTACTGAGGAGGTCTTTCAAGTTGGAAAAATTCGAAGAACTGCGTGAGCCTATGGACATGCCAGACCCTCATTTTCCGATAAAACTGCATCACAACACCTTCGACCAGCAGGGAATGGTCATTTTCCCGCATCATTTTCATGAACATCTTGAATTTTTATATTTTGTGTCGGGCACAGCCTCGATAGAGTGCGGTTCTACTACGATAACAGCATCCGCTGGCGATCTCATCGTCGTGAACAGCAATGAGCTTCACTACGGAATCAGTCTATCATCAGATTTGTACTACTATGCGCTCATCGCCGACATTTCCTTGCTGCACAGCCAGTCGGTGGATGCTGCCGAAACGAAGTTCATTACGCCCATTACGCAGAACCGCCTTCTGCTGCAAAATTATATTGGCGACGACAGCAAAGTAACGTCCTGCATGCATGCCATCATCAATGAGCTCGAGCAGCGCGAGTTCGGTTACGAGCTGGCCATAAAGTCCGAGCTCTACCGCTTGTTGACGCTGCTGCTTCGCGGCCATGTCGCTACCGTGCTCACCAAAGACGAATATGCAGAGCGTATGAAGAACATTGAACGCTTCGCGCCTGTCTTCAAGCATATTGAGGACAGCTACAAGGATGAGCTTTCGGTGGACCAACTGGCAAGCATGGCAAACCTCAGCCGCTACCATTTTAGCCGATTGTTCAAAGAGCTGAGCGGCCATACCGTGACGGAATACATTACGATGACTCGGCTCGGCAAAGCCGATTACTTGCTGCGTCATAGTCCGCTTACGGTGTCTGAGGTTGCAACAGCGACAGGCTTCAATGACATTTATTACTTTAGCCGTACGTTCAAAAAACACAAAAAAGTTTCCCCGTCCTCGCTTCGGGGAAACTAATGTTGTTTGATGCTACACGTTTGAATTTTTACGGTAAAACAGAGTGGCCACTTGGGTCTGCATCGCTCCTCATTTGCGGCCAAAATCCGCTTTGATTTCGCCCCACTCCTCGGTATTCCATTTCAATACCTTATTCGTATAGGTATGGGTTTGAAGCCACTCCACAGCTTCATCTGTAAGCTCCCAAATTTTCGAAGTCGAAGCATCCCTTTTTAAGGTCGAGGCTACTTTTTTGTTGCGAAGCCAGCTTAGCGCTGTTCTTGAATCACTGTAAACCGTCCTTGTGCTGCCTTTCTCCTTCAAATAGGAAAGAGCATGTACGATAGCAATAAACTCGCCTAAATTATTAGTGCCGTTCGGTACAGGTCCAACATAAAATAAGATTTCGCCCGTTTGTGTGTCTACGCCTTTGTATTCCACAGGCCCTGGGTTTCCTCGCGTTCCTACGTCAACAGAAATACTATCGTAGTCAATAGAAGCCGTTTCTTCCTGTAGCAGTACAGGCTGCTTTACGCTGCTTCCTGTTTTTGCGCTCGAAGCAGCAGTTTTGCCTGAGCCTGTCCCCCAATGACTGCGCCAGCCGTCTTGGAAAGCTTTTTCCGCCAGCTGCTTCGTCTCGAAAGATTTAAACTTCGCATCCTGTACTCCGCTAACCTGAGCTTGGCACTCGGGCCATGAAGTAAATATCCCTGTTTTTTTGCCAACCCAGACGACATAATATTTTCCTTTTGCCATTGACCAAAATACCACCTTTGTTAAAGTCCTTATTCATACTTTCTTTCCAGCTGCTTATATTCGAATAAAACGCGATATTACATTTAGTTCTATCTATTATAAAACGTCCATGCCTTAAAGCAACTATGCTCGATAACCTTCATTTTTAATTGGTCTGCCCTTAGACGTTATGGTACATGAAAGCAAATATCCCAGTCCCAAGAAACAAAGCGGAATCGTCGGATAAAAATATCTTGGCGTAGGCGAGAAGGGTAGATACAGCAGTATGCTAAATACGGCGAGCAATGCAATCATCATATACATCGCATTTCTTCTTTCATGGATAATGATCTTCACGAGTCCACCCAGACCAATGACCATAACGACCATATGCAAAATGGTTATCAGCTTGGACAATAGCTTATTTACTGTTATAGATCCTAAACCCGGAAAAATCTCACTAATATAAATTAGCAGCTTGCCCCAGCTGTACCAGCTCAAGTAGGTGAAAAACTCATAGCGGAAACCATTGATAATTCGCTCATAAGCTATTCTCCCCATTTCCGCGGGATCTTGTTTAACATCAACATGGGGACTCCGTTCAAAAGGATAAGAACCCCATAACAACGGATTTCCCGTCTGCTCCGCAAGCAATAGCACCTTATCTAACGTAATCCAATTTCGAATCCACCAGGGCAGCATCATTGCAGCAAAGCCGATCGTAATCACGGAAATCGCTTTTAGTACCGCTGCCATTCCATGTTTTCTGCCGTATACCGCTACACCAGCTAGCAAAAAAACTATAAAGGGAACGATCGTTGGCCGAATCAGTACACAAATGCCGAAGACGACACCTAGTGATAGAAACCATCTAAGCTTCGTTTCCTGTGCACACCTCACTAGAAGATAAATAAAGAATAGAAAAAATAAACCGTATAACGTTTCAGTTAAAAGGTACATTGGCGATAAAATAAACGTGGGATGCAATAAATAACAAGCCATCATCAACAGGCTAATGCCCGTATGCGCAAACATCCGTCTCGCAATCCTATACATGATAACTGCACATATAAGTTGAATTAATATTTGCAGCGCCTGAATTTGTACGACTGGTGGACGATCTCCCGCATATCCAAATACGGCATAACAGCCAGCCAAAAAAAGAGGATAACCTGGCGTTGTAAACGCATTAGGTTTTTCTGAATAAGCATATGGCGCATATCCGTAAACGCCCTCGTGAAGCAGCTGCAGCACCATTTTATTATAGCCAACCTCGTCACCCGTCAGCTTTTTATCCCAATCTGTATAATAGCAGCGAAGCAGCAAGCCTAGCAAAAGCAATATAGTGAAAATGACCGTTTTGGTTCTGATAGCCATATCATGTTCAACCCTTTTTTAACATATTGTACGATATCTGAACTTCCTTACATTTCCAAATGACCACACTTGAACGATTGTAGCATTATTCTAATCTTGCAGCCAATGAAGTTTTTTTCATAAAAACACAAAAAAAGACTGCTCCTCTTGGCATGTTGCCTTTGGAGACAGCCGTCATTTGTTATCCATTCGCATTTTACTTTATACGAGTACTTTACTGAAGATCCCATCAAAATAAGCCTGCAAATCGACTTTTATCGGCATAAAATAAATATGGCTGTTCGTCTTCTTCGTAAACGCTAATGCTTGCTTCGCAAATTCGATATTCCACTCGAGCGTCGGCTGAAAATCAGCAGGGAATACAACATGATTTCTTGTTTCCCAATATTTTTGCGATTTGTCCGATACGACCGGCGATACGCCCCAGAAAATTTCGGAGCCCTTCACCATATTTGAATACTGCTCCATCAAGCTCAGATCAAAAAATGGCTGCGTGAAGAAACCGTCTGCTCCAGCTTCAAGCTTTTTTTGTACATACTCATATTCCTCGTCCATGCTGCTACGATAAGGATCTATCGCTGAATACACTTTAATATGAGGGTGATCCTTCTTGATCTTGGCGATCAAGTCTAAACAAGTCGTCTGATAAACAACTTTCTCGCTATTTTTTGGAATATCGCCGGTTACGACGAGCACCTCAGTAATGTTATGTTGGTCTAAGCGTTCTATGAATTGCAGCGGTTCTACACAGTCGAAGTCCATGGCCCGGATATGGGGAATGCTAGACTCATATAGAGATTTGCATAGGCAGGATGCCTCCCAGCTGCGCAGCTCGAACCTCGTCAAATCAGGAATATTAATTGTATTGATAGCAGGAAACTGTGTTTTAATTAAATCCAGCTCCGCCTTCAGCTGGGCCTCGTCTCTTGGAACCAGCTCTAATGAAATTCTCACCTCATAAGCCCCTTACTCTATATAGAATGAATAGACTCCATGCTCGTCAAGATTATTGCATATTAATACATATTAACGAATTTTAATTCAGATTACCAATCAATTAAATAGCAGCTTGCTATCATTTTCTCTTATAAAGGGTAATAGTTGCTCAGGTATTACGAAATATTACTTAGTCGAAGCTTGCAATAGCTCATCGATATGGAATAAAGAAATGTAGGTTAATCCCGCCTCTTCGAGATTCCTCCTGCCCAGCGGCTCTCGTTCAATAACCGACATAACGGACTTGATCTCAGCCCCATATTTCCTCAGATCATCTGTGCTGATAAGAATTTGTCCTCCTGTTGTAACCACATCTTCAATAATACAGACCTTTTTCCCTGCTATGTCTACTCCTTCAGCAAGCTTACAGGTGCCATATTTCTTTGCTTCTTTCCTTACAAATGCGGCAGGAATGCCTGTTTTCAGCGAAAGAGCTGTTGCAATCGGAATGCCGCCCATTTCGAGCCCCGCCAATACTTCGGTATCGCTGGGTACAAACGGAGCCAGTTTCTCTGCAATTTCAGCCAATAGCTTAGGATTGGACTCAAATAAGTATTTATCAAAATAGTGATTCGAAGTTTGACCTGAACGCAGCTTAAACTCTCCCTCTAAATAGGCTGCTTCATAGATTGCTTTCGCCAATTGTTCTCTCATCATTTCTAAAACACTCCTTCGCGTTTTTAAGTATAAAAAAAAACACTAAAGCAGCAATCGCTTTAGTGTTTCATATAAGAATGGAAATATAAAAATGATAATCGAGGTCTTTCCCGAAGCGCCTCTATCATCGTCTTCATACTCCCACCCCTTCCAGTCATTCCTATTATTGTAAAGGTGAATTCACCATTTTACAACTAATTTTTCATAGATGGCGAAAAGAGCTATAAACAAGCAATGACTCTAGACACCTGCAGATCGTTTTTCTTTTCCTCTAATGTAAACCATGCGATTCCTTTCAATACCTGCTCATCAGCAGAGAGCTCAGGGTCTACTCCAAGCTGTGCCTCTTCCTTCGCATCAACGGTAACAAGGTAGCAATAATCCGGCCCTAATGTATATTCCGCTTCAAATAATAGCCTTTCCGCTTTGCCATTTAGACAGACTTCTTCCTTAACCTCACGAATAACCGCTTCCTCATTCGTCTCCCCAGCTTCTACGCCACCGCCGGGCAATGTCCAGAAGCTCCGATTCTCGAGGGGATGATCTTGAAAGACCATCAGAATTTTCTCATTACGAATAATTGCCGCACAAACCCTCGGCCTTATCTCCATTTTAGTTTTCCTCCGTTATTTCCATTGTTCAACTAGATGTCTAATTTCTATTAAGTCCTTCACCTTCGCGTCATACTCAAATGACTCCGTATAATAGTTGTCTTCCTTCCATATTCCCTTCATGCCTGTCGCTTTGCTCGCAGTGATGTCATTGACTGGATGGTCCCCAACATAAACACATGCCTTTGTCGCTACATTCAGTTTTTCCGCAGCTCGCAGGAATATAGCGGGATCAGGCTTGCGGAGGCCCTCCCGCTCCGAAATAAGAATTTCATCAAAATAATGAGCGATTTGGAGTGCCTGAATATTGCTCGCTTGAAAGTAGCCGAATCCGTTCGTAATCATCGCCAGCTTATAGCCTTTCTCCTTAAGGCTATCGAGCAGTTCAATCATATTAGGAAATGGAACCGCATGATTTGAGAAACCTATCTTATAGTCGTCTAACAGCTCATTCCAGTCCAGCCTAAGCTCAAACTCTCGTATGAGCTCTTGATATACTTTGTCCTTCCAAACATAGCCACGACTGTCTAATGCGATGAACCTTTTAATATAACTCTCTTTATCCACCTCGACGTTCGGTCTAATCAATCTCTCGAATTGCTCCTCTACGAACTTCAATAAGGAACGATCACGATCCAGCAGCGTACCGTCTAAATCAAAAATAACGGCTTGAATCATGGCTTAACGCTCTTCACTGCTTTTTTGGCGCCGCCAAACAGCTGAACCGTTATTTCTGGCACAGATCCGGTTTCGGTATATGTAATCTTTCCATCCATTCCATTCAAGAAAAACAGCAGTTCTCCCTCTAATGCGGAATAAGGACATAGCTCAAATTTAAACCACGTATTTTGTGTGAGATAAAACTTCTCTTGCTCTTGTGAAATGATTAATGGCGAGCCTGTCTCCCCTTCCACATCATAGCTGCCAACGAGATTGTTATACTGATTAATTTCCAGCTTGATCGGCGTATGCGTTATTGGAAGCGGAACCTCCTCGCCCAAAACAAGCCGCGCCAGCTGCTGACTAATCGGTCCTACCTGCGTCGTTACAAGATTGGATAAAACGATTACCGTTACATCTTCTTTTTTATAATGCCTCATTTCGGTTAAGAAACCATTAATGCCCCCGCCATGGCCGATAACTTTCCTCTGGCTGCCCATAATTTCTTCCTCATATATAGATAATCCGTAGCCATATGTATCTTTGAAAGGTGTCGTCATGCTCGCATAAGCCTTCTCGCTGATCTGCCTATGTGAATGCAGCGCCAGTCCCCAAATATAAAGGTCCTCGACGGTCGAATACATGCCTCCAGCGCCGGATGGGATGGTCATTTCAAGGAACTCTGCATTCACTACTTCACCCCAAACCTCGTAGCCGGATGCACGGTTTTTCAATATTTTCTTAGCATGATCATAACCGGTATTTATCATTCCGAGCGGCTTCAATATGGCATGGTAGATATAGTCCTCGTATGTGCGTCCAGATACTTTCTCGATAATTGCTGTAAGAAGCACATAACCTGAATTGCTGTAATCAAACTTCTCCCCCGGTTCAAACAACAAGGGCTTGTCTGCAAATCTGGCAATGAGGTCATCAGTAGAAGAAACAAGTCTCATCTTTGGTACAAAATCCTCTAGGCCTGTGTAGTTCGGAATTCCAGATGTATGTGTTAGCAAGTGATGAATCGTAATTTTATCGCCATTTGGGTAGCTGGGGAGGTACTCGGAGATCGGGTCTTCTACGTTCAAAAGCTTCAGTTCATGCATCATAACGATGGCTGCTGCCGTAAATTGTTTGGTAATCGAGCCGATACGGAATTTCGTCTGCGGGTCATTCGGAACATTCAGCTCAAAGCTTGCCATCCCATAACCCTTGTTTAAGATGATTCGTCCCTCGAATGCAACCAATACACAACCGTTAAGATAACCTAGCTTAGCTAGACAATTGCAATGATTGTCTAGTTTTTGTTGCAATTGTTCGTTAGATGTTACGTGTTCTGTATTCATCAGATCATCTCCCTTTAGAAAGAAGTCTATTCTATTAGCTAATAAACATGAATAATCAGCCACCTCAATAATACCGTACACACGTTCGTAATGTAAACATTTTCCTTGTTGATATCTTTTTATAAAATAGGTAAACGCAGCCCTATATTTAGACTTTGTTGGCGCTCAAATGACTTCAATACATGTAACGAACTCAGGAGACGTTATTTCAATCAAATTATCGTTTTCTGAACTCTAACGAACTCCAGTAACGTTATTTTACAAAATAACTTCAATATATGGAGCTACAACGTTAAATAGCGCCAGTGGGATTCGTTACATATCAAAACGAGTTTAATTTGATCATATAGCGACTCTAGAGTTCGTAAGAGATCAGTCAGGGCTCCAATCTTCCGCTTTCAAGCCTTCACCGTTATACGAAGTTAATGGTGAAATTTCAATTTCACGACCATGCAGCTGTTCTTCAGAAACACCAGCGGCGCGCAGCCAGCTTCGATGAAGCGACTGTACCAGCTTGCGTGCACTAAGCGGACTGTCTTCCCCCGATTTGTTTTTGACTGGAGCGAATTCATCCTCACGAATCCCCCGTATAACAGTAACTTCATCGGCCAATGGTAAAAAATCGAAAATAAAGCGTTCGAGCTTATAGGCGTTTGGCTCCGTAGGTGTGATGATGCTTCCTTCGGCGTCCATGTATTTCATCTTTTTGGAGGCAATATGGAAAGGAATATCCGTATCTGCATGCTCTTCTATGAAGTCCAGCTTAAATAGATGGATAGATATATGCCCTAAGCTATAAAACAATCGCCCTTCATTCGTTCTTTTATCCTTAATGGATGATGGAATTTCGTTATACTCGAGCACAGCCGGACGATCATTTTTCAAACATAAAATCCCGATTTTCTCGTCAACATCCGTTTTTTCGATAACCTTTGTTGCAACCATCTGATTGCGTGACGCAGCTATTCCAATAAAAGCAGGGTCTGCGACCTTTATGAGCGCATTGTCTACATTATAATAAAACAACCACTCTAAGCCTCTTTGCTTCATATCAGCAATTGCTCCTGTGCGTTTTAACGACGCGAAACATTCTCCATTGCCGCTAGGGGCCAGCATAAGTGTTCCGTCCTCCGATAAAAGCAGCTTACCGTCATGATCAAGTGCAGGCATCGTATTTTGCTGGAAGAAGAAACAGTCCTCTGCTGGATAACCAAAGTAATGCAAGGAATGAAAAAATGCCTTCGTTGCTTCATGATTATCGGGGCTAGTCATGATGTACCATGGGATAGACTTGCCGGCTTTTCTCGATAAATACTGCAGCCGCTCTGCTTGAAGCTGAAATAAAGATTTATGGGATGGAAGTCCAATATCCAGCGTACCCTTAGGTCCATCATGGCCAAGCCTGCTGCCCTGCCCGCCAGCAACAACGATGACTCCAACTTTTCCAGTTCGCAGCAGCTCCCAGCCCTTTTCGGTATATGCCGCTTTTTCTCCCTGTTCAAAATCTTCCCAGTCTTCAAACGGTATCGCGGATATCGTATCGTTGCTCAGCTTCTTAGTATCGCTGCGGTCGGCTAAAGCTTTGGCTATCCGCTCAAAATCAATTTCTAAAATTTGCACAGCCAGCTTGTTTTTCTCCTGCTCCGGCAGGTTTGCAAGCATCTCCAGAACATGCTGCTGCTCATACATACGAAGCTCGGCTTCCGCTAATCTTATAGGTAGCTGATCCAAGTGTTGTCTCCTCCTTTATTACATTTCAGTACGAAAGCTTTCAATAAATTGCTGTGCGCGCTTGGGCAAATAATGATCCTTCAGCCACAGAATGCCGACGCCCGACTGAAAGTCCGCATCCTCAATGTTGAGCATTTTGACGACGGTGCTTGGAAAAGAAGACATAACCGATTTCGGAAATACGGTTGCTCCAATGCCGCATGCGATAAGGGACATAATAATGGCGACACTAGAGCATTCGCATATAATATTAGGAACGAAGCCGTGCCGTTTGCACTCGTTCACGACCTGTTCATGCATGCGAGTCGTTCGATCCGTCTTCAAGGTAAGAAACGGAAACTGGGCAAGCTCCTTCATGCACAATGCTTCTTTTCCTGCATATTCCGTCCATGAGCTTGGAATAACGGCGACAAACGGATCTGATGGCAGCGGCATAATGGAGTATTGCTGCGGATGCTTCTGTGCCTCAAACGGCAGCCGAGCGATAACTAAATCTATGGCCCGCTTCTCCAGCTGTTCACCAAGATAGAAGTGATCGCCCTCCGATATTTTAAACGTAACTTGAGGATATTTTTCTCTGAACAGCTCAATATTTTTGGGCAATAAGGAAATGCAGGAAACAACCGACCCGATCGACAGGACGCCGCGAACCCCCTCCTCCATCCCCTTTACCTCTCTGAGGGATTCATCAAACTGCAAGAGCAGCGACTCCGCCTTCTTCTTGAGCAGCTCTCCTGAATCGGTCAAAATCAACCCTTTGCCGTTTCGCTCAAACAGCTTGACGCCAAGCTCCTCTTCCATTTGTTTCAATTGCCTGCTAAGAGGCGGCTGTTCCATATTAAGCAGCTTTGCAGCGCGCGTAACCTGTCCCTCTTGTGCTATAGTTAAGAAGTATTTAAGCTGCCGCATGTCCAATTCGATCACTCCGTCCGTTCATACCCTAAAGGTATGGACATTCAATAAAATAGATATTTTAAATATATCGCATGAAGTGATAGCATTCAATTAACTAACGATCAATAAAGGGAGATGGGCCATTTGCTACAATCATTGGAAATCGAGTTAACCAAAAACAAGAAACAACAACCAGAAGTGGACCAGCTTGGGTTCGGCAATCATTTTACCGACCATATGTTTATTATGGATTATTCGACGGACAACGGCTGGCACAAGCCGCGTATTCTGCCTTACCAACCGATCGTATTAGACCCTGCAGCTAAAGTATTTCATTATGGACAAACGATCTTTGAAGGCTTGAAAGCGTATAAAACCGACGATGGTCGCGTATTGCTGTTCAGACCTCAAAAAAACATACAACGAATGAATCGCTCTAACGAGCGTCTCAGCGTTCCTGAGCTCGATATCGATTCAACGATTGAAGCTTTAAAACAGCTTATTTCAGTTGATAAGGACTGGATTCCAACAGCACCTAGCACGTCGCTTTATATTCGTCCTTTCGTCATAGCGACTCAACCTCAGCTTGGAGTTGCACCGTCTACAGAGTATAAATTCATCATCATTATGTCGCCGGTAGGCGCTTACTACACTGAAGGCGTAAACCCGGTAAAAATCTTCGTTGAGTCCGAATATGTTCGTTCCGTTAAGGGCGGCGTAGGCGAGGCGAAGACTGCTGGCAACTACGCTGCTGGTCTGAAAGCGCAGGAGCTTGCTAAAGAGAAAGGTTATTCGCAAGTGCTCTGGCTCGATGGCGTACATCGCAAATATATCGAAGAAGTCGGCAGCATGAACGTCTTTTTCAAAATCAACGGCGTTGTTCATACGCCTGCACTAAACGGCAGTATTCTCGATGGGGTGACTCGCAATTCCATCATTCATATGCTCCGTCATTGGAAAATTGAAGTTGTCGAGCGTCCGATTACGATCGAAGAGCTGTATGAGGCTGGCCGCAGCGGCGCATTAGAGGAAGCTTTCGGTACAGGTACAGCTGCTGTTATTTCTCCTATTGGAGAACTGAACTGGCAGGATGATGTTCTCGTCATCAATGGAGGCCAGACAGGCGAAATCTCCAAGAAACTTTACGATACGCTAACAGGCATTCAAATGGGCAAAATTGCTGATCCATTTGACTGGATGGTAGAGGCTACTCCTGTTAATGTCTAGCTTAATTTAATAAAAGGCTGCCGAATCCATTGATCGGCAGCCTTTACTATTTTAGTTGCCTGGGTTGCCATCTGTTCCGCCGAATGCAAAGTGGTAGCCATCCGGATCCTCGATGACGAACTCTTTCCATGGTCCTCCGTCTGCATAAATAATTGGTTCCACGGAAATGATAACATTTTTGCTGCGGAACTCCTCGTACAGCGCATCCAATTGTGCCCATGTTTCTGTGTAAACCTGTACATCCACGGCATAACCGCCGCCAGTTGGACGCTGGTTCGGCCTTACATCCGAAGGGTCGGCCGCTTGAAATAGCTTGAGTGCAACGCCATGCAAGCCGCCGCGCTCTGCCCACCAATCGGTTACATTAAAACCAAGCGAATCGCGATAAAAGCTTTGAGACTTTGCTAAATCGGATACCATTAATACGGTAAGAGAGCTAAGTTGATTAGACATTTTCGCTTCTACTCCTTTGATAGCATCGTAATCCATACTTTTATTCGCTTATTTGTTTATATTTCCTTTTTTCCTTGAAGAAAATGATGCTGAAGCTTCTAGTCCAATATTTCTATCTCCTCTTGCTTGCTCTCTTCTTATGAGTTCTTCTTTCGAGCATATGTGCGATAACTTGCTCATCTACTTCTCTTGTAGGTTCAATATCTGAAAATTTATTATTAAAAAAATTCTTGATAAAATCATCTATTGATTAATGATGAAAAAGAATCTCTTTCTGATTTATCAGTTCATTAGAAATAGCTCATTAAACCAATACTTTTGCAAGTACAAAATCTGTATCTTATAAAGCCAATTTGTGTATAGGTGACTAAATGACTTGTCGGTTCATCAAGAAGCAATACGTTTGCTTTACTGGCGAAAACTTTAGCCAATTGAAGCATATTTTTTTCCGCCAGATAAAGATTCTATCTTTTGATTAACAATTTCTCCGATGAATTCTTCTAGTATTGTATTAGAATCCTTTAGCATTTCGCCTTCAATATGAGATAAATAAGCCACTTTAACATCAGCATTTATTTGAATTGAATCATGATTATTTTCAAAGATTTCTCGGAGCAAGCGTTTCCATAGATTCTATATTTTGACAGGTTGAATACCTGGTAAATATACCACATCATATAGTTGGGCGTTTGTCAAATTGACAATGTGTCCGAATACGATGCGGTTAAGCCGTGGGCGCACCGAATCGAAAAATAAGGAGGATTTTCATTTATGCAAAAACGATTTAGCAGCATGCTCGCGTTCCTCAGTTGCTTAGTAATGATGGCATCGCTAATGCCTACCAGCTATGCCGCCGACACTGACAACATCGAGAACGCAGAAGCGAATGAAACGCCGACCGCCATTTCCGGAACTCCCGAACTCGGGTCAGACGACCCACTGTGGGCCCTGACAATGGAGCATCAAATCAACAAAAGCACTGTGCCCGGCGACTCCAGACCCCATGCCACAGGCACAGCCAAAATCCTTTGGGACCACAACTACCTGTATGCACGCGTAGTTGTGGAGGACAGCAATCTATATCAGGGAGCCGGTGGAGATCACCAGTACGACAGCCTGGAGTTTTATGTCGGCACCGGAACCGGAGGCTCAAACCAATGGCGAGTCAGCGCGACGGGCGTGTTTTCAGGGCAGGCCGCTCCGGGAAGAGCTGCGTGGACCCAGATCACGGAAAAAGGATATATTGTGGAGATGAGAATACCCAAAAGAACCTTGACCTTGGAGGAGGGCATGCTTACCTTTGAGGTTTATATCAATAACTCGACGGAAAAGGGCGGTGACCGCTATGAAGTCGTTTCCTGTTTCGGAGATCCTGACGCGGCTTATTCCAGCGATGTTTCATTTATAGACAGCCTGCAGCTCTCTTCAGCCAATGAAGTGGACACCAGATTCTCAATCACCGCCACGGCGGGATCGGGCGGTGAAATAACGCCGAATCCACCCGGTGATGTTCTGAGACTAGATAATGGCTCAAATAAAGAATTTACGTTTACCCCCAATCACGGCAAAATTGTGGATACCGTAACGGTAGACGGCGAGGCCGTGACTCTATCCGCTGGCACTTATACCTTTTTAAATGTTGAGGCTGACCATACAATTCATGTGACATTCAAAAACGATCCGGACGCGAAGATGCTTCCCTTTATCGTATGGAATGACAACTTCGCCCGTGGCGAGTACACGACGGCTGTCATCATTGACTTAGGCGAGGGGAAGGCAGCGTTAGGCTCCCAGCTTAATCCCAGCTTGTTTACCGTCTCGGCTAGGAACACAACCCTGAACGGTGACTCGGTGACCTTTGAAGGGACGCGCAAAATCACAAGGGTATACGCCAATGACGAACCGAAGGTGCGCGGCTATCTGGGGACGGTAAGCAATTCACCGGATTATCAGGCCGGACTGGCAAGCGGCCGTTACATCGTAGTTGAGTCTGACTTTTATTCAGCGAGCGGCGGCAATATAACGCTGGATGGCAGCAGTAACTCGACAAAGCAGGTTTACAACATCGTCCAAAACAGCGAGATTGTATTGACAGAAGGGAGTCCGCTTCGCAACGTGGTTTTTGAACAGGAAAAAGTTGTGAATCCGATCCTTGACAAGTTTACAACACCCACGGGCAATTCGGTCAATCGCGCGCTCTACCTTCACAAGGATGAAAGCGGTAACATTTTGCAAGGATTGCCTCTGTATGTCTATACCCACGGCATGTCACGCGGCGGCACAAACGCAGCAACTGACCAAAAAGCGGCTATGAAATCCGCCAACGGCTCGGTCGCTCTAATGAAGAAAATGGAAGAAAATCCCGAAAAATACGCCAGCCATATATTAAATATTTCCTATAATGGCGTATCTACTCCTTCTACAGCCAATGTTAAGAAGGTTATAGACAACCTGGTTGCCAGCGGCGCAGCAGACCCTAACCGCATTTACGCGGCGGGCTTCTCATGGGGCGGCCAGTATACGAACACCTTAGTTAACGACTCCCCCGGCTTCTTCGCGGCCGCCGCACCTATGTCACCGGTAAGCGGCTCACCGAACGCGAACGCCAACGCCGCTCACATCGAACTGGCCTATTGGATGTTTATAAATGCTAATAACGTTGGAGTATACCAGACTAACCTCAATAACTTCATAAACTCCTGTCCTTGCTGATTATGTAGCGCACGAGGTTGAAGCTGCGGTTCTTTACAACCAGATAACTACGGGGACTTGGAGCATAGCTCCAACGGCGCAGTCCTCTAACTTGCCGGCTTGGAACAATGATTACACGGACGTCTTTGAATGGATGTTCGCGCAGAGAAAAACGGACGTGCCTGGTGCTCCGGGCGGCTTCAAGGCGACGGCGGACGACGGACAGGTCACATTGAGCTGGACTGCTCCGGCGGACGACGGTGGCAGCGCGATATTGGGTTACAAGGTCTGGTACGGCAACATGACGCCAGTCATACTGGGTGCGGCGGAGACCAAATATACCTTCATGGGCCTGACAAACGACCAAGGCTACACCTTCAAGGTCGTTGCGGTAAGTGCGAAGGGCGACGGCACAGAGATCAGTGCAACGGCTACGCCGACGAAGACGACGACTCCCATTGTGCCCGATCCTTCTGGTAGCAACAGCGGCAATACGGGCACCGGGACAAACGCTGGATTGTCGAAGGCGAACTACACAGTGAATGCACCTAAGGATAAGCCCGCGGTCACAGACAAAAGCGGCAACACCACCCTACCTGGCGGCGGCGAGATTGCGACCAAGGGTGGGACGAAGATTAAGGTACCCGAAGGCACAACTATAGACTCAAACGGTAAGGTGACCATTCCGGTGGACAAGAGCGCCGAAGTGGCACTACCCTGCGGCAACAGCACAGTGACCATTCCGGGCGGATCGACGATAGCGGGCGACGGTACGGTCACAGTGGGCGGCGGAGACGCGCATGTGATCCTGCCGAACGGCAACCAGGTGGATATCCACGGCGGCTCGAAGATACAGAGCGGCGGCGCGGTTGTGGTAGGACCGGGCGGCGCGAGTGTCAGCTTAGACAACGGCATGTCGCTGAACATCCATGAGGGTACGGAGCTTGTGTTCGATGACGACACCCCGCTGGGCTTCCTCGTGATGTCGGGCAATCCTTTCAAGGATGTCAACATGGACGACTGGTTCTACAGCTACGTAAACTTCGCCTACACATACGGTCTTTTCAGCGGCACGACGTCCACGACGTTCTCACCGGGCACCTCAATGACGCGCGCGATGTTCGTGCAGGTACTGGCCAATCTTGAGAACGTAAACCGCTCCGGCTACACGAGTTCCCGCTTTAGCGACGTGACGGACGGGCAGTGGTACACGGCGGCAGTCGAGTGGGCGGCCGAAAGCGGCATAGTCAACGGTATAAACGCAGACCTGTTTGACCCCAATTCACCGATGACGCGCGAGCAGATGCTGATGATAATGTACAACTACATGAAGTACAAGGGCTATGAGATACCTGAAAGCCAATCTAAGTCCTTTGCGGACGAGAGTGAGATCAGCTCATGGGCGTTGGAGATCGTTCAGGCGCTGCGGGGCATCGGCATTGTATTAGGCAAGCCGGACAACCTCTTTGACCCCAAAGCCACCGCCACTCGCGACGAAGTAGCCACTATAATTGTAAGGTTCGTCGAATATCTGGCTAAGTAAAAGCGTAAACAGAAAAATGCGGACCCATCCGGCTGGACAATATCCAACCGGATGGGTCTCCTTCTATTTACAAAGAAAATCTCCGGTCTGATGCCTCTAAACACACGACAGTAGCATAGGGTTTTGGTCTATGACTGCTTCATTATCACTTGGGTGCCGCTGTCGATGCACACGCTATCAATGACGGTCTGTATAATAATCCCTCATTTCCCGGACAATCGGTTTGAATCATATTCAACAAAAACTCGGCGTCTTTTTTTCCGAGTATTTGCTTTGAATACTTGACGGAAGTCAGCGGAACCTCGCAGGTCGCAGCGAGACTGCTGTCATCGATTCCAACGAGAGAAAGGTCCTCCGGTACGCGACCAAATTCTTCACCCGTTTTCAGATTAGTTGCTTTTAATTGATCATCTTCAAATATAACTTCATAATTTCCAGTATTAATAACGGCTCTATTAATCATTATCTTATTTCATTTTCTTCAATCCCGATATATCCTTACCACACACTCCACATGCGCTGTCTGAGGAAACATATCGTCGCGGGATATGCTCGAGTAATAAATCGATTAGACTGCTTAAAAATAGAAACAGCGGTAGCCTTGGACTCAGATATTAAGTCCAAAACTGCCGCTGTTTATTGAACTAACGTTCTCCGTTAGCTCAATCCCGAAATCCCTCGGACGCTGAGGGGCGATAGCCCCTATGCTTGAATATGGTGGTATCTGGATACGCCATCTAGGAAACACTAACATTTTTTTTGCTTAATTTCTTAAATGCCGAGTATTCCTTATCGGACTTAATAAAATTTAATATTTTTTCGGCACATTCTTTTGGGTTCATCTCTTCCGTATTTACTTCGAGGTCATATTCATCAAAGTAATATACTTTGCTAAACTGTGAAGCTGCCAGTCCAATTTTCCTATCTCCTCTTGCTTGCTCTCTTCTTATGAGTTCTTCTTTCGAGCATATTACACCTATAAATATCGTAGACTGATCGAAAAATTGATCAAGAAACTCATAAAACCTCTTGTCGTTGTCGATTACGGTATCTACTATTACATTAAAACCCAGTTCTGATAACAATTTTATTGTCGAATGGTACACTGAGAATATGGAATCATCAAGTAATTGTGAGACAACTTGATGATCTATTTCTCTTGGAGGTTCATCTGGAAATTTATTATTAATAAAATCATTGTAATTATTAAAAAAATCATCAATTGATAAATGATAAAAAGGAATCTCTTTCTGATTTATCAGTTCAGTCGATATGGAAGTCTTTCCAGAACTTGAAGTTCCATTTAGATAAACTAATATCCCTTGCTTCAATTTAATCAACCCTTCAAAAAATAATCTTTGCGTATTTTTCAGATAACGTTGTATTCACAGTTTATAAATTATTCAACTCAGGGAATATTCTAGAAACGATTGAATTATCCTGCCCGTAAGCTTAATAAAAACAAGGATTAGCTACCGTAGTATCTGCTTCATGTACTGTTCAACTAATGTTCCCTGTTAGTTCAAGCGTATTGGAGAACCCACTCTTTTATCTGAGAGGCAACTTCGGTTACATCAGTATCCGTTGTATCAATAGTAGGCATAGGTGGGTTATAGACCTCATCAGCAATTTCAAGCAATCGTTTTGCAAAGTTTTTGTGGTTTTGAATCTCTTCCTCTGACCAATTTCTTTCACGAAGACGTTTCTCGCGAGTTTCTTCATCACAATGTAGGTTTAGGTAATATACAT
Source organism: Pristimantibacillus sp. Z349TD_6 (assembly GCF_056173205.1). Lineage (NCBI taxonomy): Bacteria > Bacillati > Bacillota > Bacilli > Caryophanales > Paenibacillaceae > Pristimantibacillus (SeqCode) > Pristimantibacillus sp. Z349TD_6. Next base: position 6,789,653 of record NZ_CM149662.1, read on the forward strand.
GCTTAAAAAATGGATAGTCCGCACATTTTTCAATATCCCAAGGCATCATTGTTCCGCATATTATAGTCATGCGCCCACTTTGAGCGATATTTCGTGCAACCCTAAGCCAAATATTTCGCATTTTCTCCCAATCATGCCCAATAAATTCAACAAGACTATCAGGGTCAAAAATATCAAAATCAGGCATCAATCTCCGTAGTTCCTTAATGACATATGTTTTCCCTGACCCACTTGCACCTGTTACGATAAATAAAGGCAATTTATTTTCCATTAGTTGTACCCCCTCCCATTTACTTATATTTCACAATTATAGCATCTCACAAATGATATAGAAGGTAGTAAACAATTATAACTAAACTGCCAGTTAGCATAATGAAGCAGCCGATCATTGTGATCGGCTACTTCCGTTTTTTTATTGAACTATCGTACCCGGTAGCTTAACGTCTCCGCGTTTATGTGCAATCCAAGAATTTCAATCACCTCGCTTGTCCCAGCCCGAGTTTGAAATGACTTACGATCGTGGCAACAATATGTATGAAATGGAAGTGTGGATTCCTGTCGTTAAGAAGTCTGCATCTTGCGGACTAACCCCATAGCTTATGCAAGAAGGCGACCCTATCTTGGTCGGCTTTCGAGCTTCCAAGGATAATTTCCGTCGGGCCTATATGGTCAAAATTAGCCGGTACAGCATTCAGGCTGAAAGACAGTAAAGGAGGGAGGTCGAAGTCGGGGAACAAAGACGAACGCTCCGCTTCTTCAGCAGCAGTCGTCGATACGGACAACGCGAACATGAGCGACGCTAACGTGAACGGTAGTGCGGTCATCCGAAGCAATAAGAGAGCAACATGCTTTTGTCGCCGTACATTACGGTCAACGCCGCCATGAAGCAGAAGCGGTCGTGCAACAAATCGCCCAAAACGGAGGAAACGCCTGTGCGATTGGCGCCAATTTGAGCACGCCTGACGGCATTCGCGAGTTGATCGCGGCGCTGGACGAAGCAATTCGAGAGCACGGGGACGGCGGCGGATTCGATATTTTGGTCAACAACGCGGGAATCGGGCAAATCCTTACTTTCGAAGAAGCGACGGAAGCTACTTTTGACGAAGTGATGACGATTAACGTCAAAGCGCCGTTTTTTGTAATGCAGCAAGCTTTGCCGCGGTTGAAAGACGGCGGGCGCATCATCAACATTTCTTCCTTCGTGACACGTGTAGCTTCCCCGGGTGTCTTCACCTACAGCATGACAAAAGGAGCGATCAATACCTTTACACTGCTGCTGGCCAAGCAGTTGGGGAGCAGAAATATTACGGTCAACTCCATCCAACCCGGCATCATCAACACCGAGATGAATGAAGGAACTTTGAGTCATCCAGACGGACAAAAATATGCGGCAGGCCTTTCCGTTTTCAACCGTTGGGGAGAACCCGGAGACGTTGCGGATATCGCCGCCTTCCTCGCTTCTCCGGACAGCCGCTGGGTAACCGGTCAGTTGATCGACGCAAGCGGCGGTTCGCATCTTTAATAGCCAGGCAAGCCTATCTAGCAACAACATATATGTTATATAAAAGTATGGATATTAAAACATGGAAAGCAACACGAGTGCATATCGCACTACGTGTTGTTTTCTTCGTTTGCATTGGACTATTCCGGTTGATCGTATTGTTAGGTCTCTTTCCACAACAAAATTTTTAGCCGTCATTTATGGTATGGTTCACCGTGTATGTTCTTCAACTATCCTGCCCGTTAGTTGAGAAAACACCAGCCGGTCATTGGCCGGCTTCCGTCGTGTCAGGATTGAGTTATCGTTCATCCGTATGGCTGAGTGACTCGACTTCCAGTAAACGTAGTGGGGTTTGTTCAGAATTTCTATTTAGTTCCTAACAAATGGGGGGATTTTATGGGGCCGCATACTAAGTACCGACCCGATCAGTAAACACTTCATCAAAATTCCTATTCAGCAAATCTTCCTTTGTAATATAAAAATAAAGTAATCCTGATAAATCCCATTGCATTCCTATTTCATCATTGGTATCTGCCTGAAATAACAACTCAGTATCAGCATCTTGAAAGTCATACTGTAATCCATTTATATAGCCAAAAAAGCGAAATCCAATATCATGATTACACATCTCATAATATGAAGAGCAGAAGTTCTCGTAGAGGACATACGCTTCCTCGTCGTTATCAAATAAACGTTTTTCATTAATAAGTGAGTTAACCGGAATCATGTTTTCAAATTTTAAATTCATTAAACAACTCGAAAATGAAATGATATCGGGATCTGCCTGAATTCGTTTCAGATCGGATAAATCAGATGTGTAAAGCACCACGTTTTGATCTTTTGGAAAGGCGTCATATAAAAATTCATCAGAGAAAAGCACATCATCATCACAAGGATAAAAAAAATGAAGAATCCCAGTGGCAGGGTAATTCTGATCTATCGAAGACATAGGAAATTCCTCTAAATTTATTTGTGCTATAAAACTCATTGGATGCCCTTCCCAGTCCGGCCACGTAAAACCTCTTGGAATATCAGGGTTCCCTCCAATCTTACTTTTTCCGATAGGAATTTCATCTTCTGGTGCTATAGTCGGTTCTAGGAAGAAACCAGGCTTCACTAACTGATTGTATTTCTCCCAATGTCTTTCCAAACCTGCGTTCAAAAATAATTGTTTGATTACCTCCAATGACGGCTCCGGCTGCATCATTCGCATATCCTCCATAAAATAGTATCTACTGTATTTCGACAGAAGATATTCATCCCCTTTAGCTAAACAAAAAAGGAGATCCGTCTATTCAATTATCCTATCCTTCAGTTGAATAGCGGCGGATTTCTAAAGGGGTATCCGCCGCCAATACGCACTAAAAAAATCGTCGATAAAGTTCTCTCCGACGCTCGCCGCGGAGCTGTGCGTAAATTTATGTGGTTGATGCTTTCTCATGACCGAGCATACCTTGGATGAAATCTAGAGGAGCACCATTATCAAGGAGCTGGCATGCATAGTATGTCTAAAGCGATGAGGATATACGTTCGCTTCAATTTCTCCCCGATCTGCAAGCCGTTTTAACGCCCATCTAATCGTAGGTATAGCCATACGTTTTGTTGGATGAGTATCGGTTACAAATAAGGCTTTACAGGAATCCCCACGACTGGCCAGGTACTTCTTTAACCATACTTTGCACTCTGTCGTAAAGTAAACTTCTCTCTGCTTCGAACCCTTGCCATTAAGAATTGCTGAGCAGTTCTCCCAATTATGGTCCTCGATATTGATCTTCTCCACCTCCCCAACCCGGCAGCCGGTACAGTAAAGAAACTCAAGCAGCGCTCTTTCCCTGAGTGACTGACAAGAGATCTTCAAGTGTATAACGCCCTCCTCAATCAAAAACTTAGGAATGCGCTTATCTAATTTTGGTTCTCTCAATTTTAGAGAGGGATTTGAAGTCAGATACGTCTCTTCATACGCGTAACGGAAAAGAGAACGAACAAACTGAATTCGATGGCCTAGGCTGCTTGGCTTCAACCGATCTGCTTGTTTTGCCAAGTACTCCTTAAGCATTGTTAACGTTACCTCCGTTATATCGAGGCCACCTAGCTCCAGTATATTTTGTGCTGAAGGGCGTATACCTTTAATGTTTTTGGACTGAACCCTTGAATACGTTTGTCAGCTTCATACAACCTCCACAACTCATTTAAGTTCATAACAAAACCTCCCTTTAGAAGCTATTAAATCTAGTTTGCTTCTAAGGAGAGGTTTTAATCTGCCTACAGTATTGAACTAGCGTGTCCCGTTAGCGTAGTGCTCTAGCTACACAAACCAATCCCATCCAATCCCTAAGTGATCTGGAGAATGGGCATCTGACCCGTATATACACGAAACCCCATGGTGCCTACATTTAATCAGGAACCATTCAGGCACATACGCTTTCCCACATGTATCTATCCTTAATCCTGCCGTGTTCACATCAAGTCCAACATTCATTCTAAGGAGGAGCGGAATAATTTTCTCCATGCGATCTTTGATTTGCCCTTCATCTATTTCAGGCAAGACGGTTTTAAATTTTTCAATTAGATTAATATGTCCAATTCTTTTCCGTATAGAGAATTGGGAGATCCAATCAATTGCTTCTTCAATATAGTTGTAGTACTCATCAACAACCTTCTCCATCGTTCCGTAATGCTTTAATATATATTCTTTAAAATAATCTGGTCGGTAATTAATTAATCTCATTCCACCCATACCGGGTATATAGTGTACTGAATAAATAATGTCTTCTAAATCCTGATCAAAGTCATCTATTATTCTTTCAGTGAAATCAAGTTTACCTGGTAAGTAATTTAGCTCTAAACCAACAGCAACATCTATCTTTCCATTGTATTCTTGCTTATAATGCTTGGCATGTTCGATGTACAGAGAAAGCTCACTGTAAGGCATTGCTAGCCTTCTATATAACGAAGCATCATCGATCCAGTTCAATGGTAAAGGGGCATGTTCACTGAGCGTGTAACGCTCGAATCCTAAATTAATCGCTCGTTCTAAATATTCTTCTTGTGAAGTGCCACTACCATGATGACAGTATGGGGTATGGGTATGACCGTCCATTTCAAATGAAGGTTCCTCCTTATACAAATTGACTGACGGCTTGACTCTTGTAGAGATATCTAATTGTCTAACGCCATGTTTATCCTCCCAATAAATAACACTTCATTCCTCTATTACAAGACCCTTCTCTTTACACCATTCCATAACTAATTCCTTCACCTTTTTTTCTTTGAATTCATACCATTGTCTTTCGACGTCATGTTCAATGATTCCATCTTTAAATCTTCTAAATGCTCCTCTTCCTTGAATAGCTCCAAACAATTTTTCTCGAACCTCTGCTTTGTCTAATGTCTCAATAAATTCTTCTATTAGTTCATACTCATGGAACTCGTTTCTTAATGTGAAATCGAGGTAAACCTCGTCTTCATCCTCTATAATTTTTATGGCTTGTTCAATGTTCTCTCGTTCCCAATCCGGATAATTGTCAAGCAGCTCTTCATCTTCTGCCGCTCTCATCTCTTCTCTCGATAATGTTATTACTTCTCCTGTCTGGATGTTTATGTATGTTAGGGTCTCATCCATTTGAATTTCAATTTCAGTAATTAGATCATCTAATTTTACTGTTGCTTTTCTCTCCATTTCACATCTGTCCTTCCATTGAGATTCCTTCTACAAAACAGTCTATTCAAATTACCAAAATAAATCATAGAGGAGCTGCTTTTAAACACGTAACTCGTCCTCAACTATCATCAGACTTTGCAAATTAAATCCGCAGCAACAGCAGCAGACTAGGACGCGAAATAAAGATCTAGACTGCCATTGCTATGGCTACGACTTTTCAACTATCGTTCTCCGTTAGCTTAATCATGTGATGTACAGGTTATCGTAAAGGCTTCCCATAAGGTTTCAAATATTCACGCATCAGCTTATTGGATAAGGCTAGGGCCTCTTCTCGTGTTGTTGCGGGGGCAGATAGCATCTTTCCGTTCTCAGTGTTCCAAACGGTCTGAAGATTTCCATTTTCGGATTCAGACTGTTGATTAGGCGTTGTTATAAGGAATGTTACTTGACTAAAGTCTTTGTTCGCGAATATAGAATGTGACTGGTAAATTTCAGCTCCTACAGTTGTTCCCCGTTCGTCATAAAGAAAATAAGGATAGGCTATTGAACCCCAGCCGTCTCTAGAAAAATGAATTTCTATATTGCGCTGATCCTGAGGCACTGGAATTTGTTCACCTACAATTCGTACTACACCCTTAAATATTCGCTCTCTTTTCAAGCTCGTATGCATCTTGCCCTGAATTATAACAGTTGCAGGCTCTATCCCCGATTTTACATCTTCGTAACCTAATTGATACTTAACACCAATCAGCTTTACATCAATTGTGCTGGGGTGCTTCACATACATGACCCAGATTGCGCCAATGACGATAATAACCAAGCTGATTGATACAATCCATCTTTTCGTCTGCAACTAGATTCATCCCTTTTATGGAAATCATTTACTTTACTACCTAATTCATACGATTAATATAGTCTTAAGTTGCGCTAAACTGCCCGTTAGTTTAGCGAGAAAGAAGCAGCTGCCATCGGCTAACTGCTCTATGGTCCGTTGAACTATCGTTCCTCGTTAGCGTAATGGAAAGAGAGTAGCTACCGTAGCACTGCCCCATGATTTTGTCCAACTATCCTTCTCCGTTATTATTAGTTTCCCTCTTGTAGATCCTATCTATAAAACCAATTAAAATATGTATTATTGTAATAAGAGATGCCATCTGTATAGACTTTATAAAACTAACCCCTACAAAGTAATACCCCATAAGTAAAGTCGCAAAAAAATAAACTCCCATACCTAATATAAGTTTTAACATATTTATAAGCCCTCCCAACTCTATAAGTTAAACATTTATTACATTTTATGCATTGGACATATCTGCACGTTAGCTTAATCGTTCATTTTATTTTTTCTTCTTATTTCTCGATTTCTATTTATTATTTCTTTTACTGAATCTGATTTAGAAAGCCTGTTTTTAATATCCATCAACAAGAAAATAATAATTAGTAACAAACCAATTATAATAAAACTCATTTTCTACGTACCTTCCTTCAATAGTGATTTCATCTGGGGCTTATTCATTATTAAAAGTATTCGTTAAGTTTATTAAACTAACCTGCCCGTTAGTTGAGAAAACGGCAGCCAGATTCATGGCAGCCGGTTCATCGCGTTTATTCAGCTATCGTGTCCCGTTAGTTCAATGAATCTTTTGGTTGTTTCCTACACTCTTGTCGTCAATATCTTTTGTTTTCTTATATTTTAGATAGCAAATGATTGCAACAGGCAAATTTGTGATTCCTAAAAGCATAGCAAAAAAAATTGGTATAAGCTGTTGGATAGTAGGAGCAGAAACTCCATCTCCCACTGGTCCTGTTTTGGGCTGGTTAGCATCCCATAAGCCATATAGAAGGGCACATAAAGGTAAAATTATCATTAAGACTGATGAAGCTATATATAAAACGAACTTGTTCACTATATCACCTCAATGTATATGTTTTTTATATCCTTAATCTGTATACGTTCGTATCTTTTGAATGTTTCTGTATTAAACTAAACTGCCCGTTAGTTCAGTACGGCCGGCGACGGTTCTGAATGGAAAGACATATCTAAAAGTAACGGCGATAAAGTTCTCGCCTTCGCTCTCCTCGTAGTTGAGCATATATTTGAGTGGTAGACGCTTTTTCATGCCCCAACATGCCTTGAATAAAATCCAAAGGTGCTCCGTTGTCAAGCAGCTGACATGCATAGGTATGTCGAAAGCGTTGAGGGTACACATTTGCTTCTATCTCTCCACGATTTGCAAGCCGTTTTAATGCCCATCTGATCGTCGGAATGGCCATTCGACGTGTAGGGTGTGTATCCGTTACAAACAAGGCTTTACATGAGTCCTCGCGGCTCGTCAGATATTTTTTCAACCATACCTTGCACTCGGTGGTAAAATAAACTTCTCTCTGTTTGGCTCCCTTACCATTAACGATTGCAGAGCAGTTTTCCCAGTTCAGATCTTCTATGTTGATTTTCTGTACTTCTCCAACACGGCAGCCGGTACTATATAAGAACTCCAGAAGTGCTCGTTCCCGCATGGATAGACAAGATATCTTCAAATGAATCACATCTTCTTCGTTTAAGAATTTTGGAATACGCTTATCCATCTTGGGTTCTTTTAATTTTAGTGAAGGGTTTGAAGATACATATGCTTCCTCATAGGCAAAACGGAATAAAGAGCGAACAAACCGAATTCGATGACCTAAGCTGCTTGGCTTCAATCGGCCTGATTGCTTCGCCAAGTACTCCTTTAGCAAATGTAGTGTAACCTCTGAAACATCAAGATCACCAATTTCCGATATCAACATCTTCAGCTGCAAGACGTATGCTTTTAGTGTGATTGGACTAAATCCTTGGATCCGCTTATCACCTTCATACAGTCTCCACAATTCACTCAAATTCATAATAAAACCTCCCATTAGACCTATTAAATATAGGTTTACTTCTAATGAGAGGTTTTAATCTGTTTGTATTGAACTAGCGTTACCCGTTAGCGTAATCGACCAATGTCACAAGCTTTTTCTATTGATGATTTGTAATTGTCCCATTCAAAGTGAAAAGGCCCTATATCAAGCAGTTGATTATTATGTTCTAAGTAAAAATTACTCCACGCAACAATATCTGCTTCTTTATCAACAGCTACAGAAATATAACCACATTCCAAATCTCCGCACAGCGGACAGATCAATATTGGATACCTATGATATTTATATTCAAAGGGATATTTAAATAAAAAGTAATCAGTTATAAGCTGTTGATGCTCAGCATTCCCCCAACCAAACGCAGGCACAAAGTCGTACTCTTTTAGCCTTTGATATAAGGACACCGAATCAATGATTATGTCAACAAATACTGTGTTGTTCTCTTCTTTTGAACCATCTTCACCATATCTGCTCGCTAATCTTGTCTCTAGAAAATTTATATTAGTCATGGCTCCTCCATTGAAAACGTTCAAGTTTTTACACATTCGGCAGAGCGATTAAACTATCCTGCCCGTTAGTTGAACGAAAGGCTGCCATGCGGCAGCCCATTCATCATTGAGCTATAGTACCCGTTAGTTCAACAGTCTCCTGCAAGTATTGATGTTTAGTATTTATCAACAATTGCTCCCAATACGGCTGCTTTCACATATCTCTGCCCCTTTAGTGCTTTTAAATGTTCCACTGTTCCCGTCACGACAACGCCGAGTATACGGACATCACTTTGAGCCGGTTTCTCTTTTTCTTGCCTCAAATAATCAAAGATACGTTTGTATTCGCTATAGTATTTTCCCTTGACGTTTATTCCGTTCTGTACAGCTGATAGGAAATCTTTTTCGGTTACATCCTCGTAATCGGGGTGAACTCCGAATCCATACACTCTTCGTGCTGGGTCGGGCGACGGGTTATCAATAGTACCGTCAGGCATTTTCTTAGCTAGGTATGGCTTTTTATTTGAATAGGTGTCCACCCAATACCACACGGGATGTATACTTGGCGGCAACATCTCATTGATCTGCTCCACGGTATAGTGTGTATTAAATGAGATTCCGAGCTCGACCAATTTCCTGCTATCCATGTCATCAAGCTGCGAAGTTTCATTCAGAACCTTCGGGTAAGAGACATCAGGAAGGTAAAACAACATCTCTCTTTCACCATTGTAAGGATTGTAAGGTCTTAGATAGTCAAACTTTTCATTGCTCATGGAGAAGTCAGGTAGCGATAGAGAAGAATAGTCTCCAAGAGACCTGGAGAAGTTACCCACTGCATTGAACTCATAGGTTTCTTTATTCCAAACAACGGGAATACCCTCTACTAGCTTATATGTCTGAAATTCTAGAGCCCCCTCAAGAAAACCGAAGTTTTGTCGGTAGCCTGCTCCGTACTGATTCGGACCACTAATTTCTTTGAACATCGAAATATCACGCAGAGCATGGTCCGCTTTTTTATATAGCAGTTGCAGGTTTACAAGATACGCACAAGCTAGAACGAGTAGGGAAATACCCAGAGATACCCCCACGATCCGCCACATCGATCTTCGCTTCGCTTTTTTTATCAGTTTTGATAATCCTCCATCTTCATCTGGGTTAAATTCTTTATCATTCATCATGCAGGCCTCCATATTTTTTTTGAAATTGTTTTCGAGCTCGATACAAATATGTTTTTACCATTTCCATGCGTATACCTAGCAAACCGGATATTTCTTGATAGCTCAAATCCAATTCATATTTCATGATCAGTAACTGCTTATAGATGGGGGTTAGATCTTCCAATACGCGTTCGATCTCTTCCCGTCTTTCCTTTTGGAGGAAAAGTTCTTCCGGGGCTTCATTACCTTCAGCTGCGACATCCTCAATCGGAATTTCCATCCGTTTTTTCTTTCGGCACAGATCGTAATAATGATTTAGGGCAACTTTGAACATCCATGCCGAAAATTTGTCCTCATGAATGGAATCTATGTATAACAGCCCTTTGTAAATGGTTTCCTGAACGATATCCTCAGCGACGTCTCGGTCGGCTCCTAGACGGATCAAATATCGCTGGATTTGTTTCATTTTCAGATTTATAAGTCGATACATCAGCTCATTGTCCACCTTGAACCTCCCTTCATGCTATATAACGAATGAGCTTCCTTTATGTATACACTTGCCCCTCAAAAATGTTGGGACTTCATATTTGTTAAACAATACTGCCCTTTTTAAGCATAGCGAAGGGCCGCCATGGGGCAGCCCTTCAGCATTTCTATTGTGTTTCGTTAGCTTACTTAAACAGATTCGCTTTCTCAATTCAGGTGAACGCCAAAAAAGTTCCGCATGAAAAATACCTGTTACAGCAATAAACAAATGAGGGATTTCCGAATTGCAATCTACTGTCGTTTCCCGTTAGCTTAGTCTATGTCATCTTTCTTTTCATTCTGATTAATAAATCAATTATTAAACTGATTATTACTACGACGATTACTGGGATTGATTCTTGCTTGAATTTATCGAAATTAAATTCCCTAATGAATAAAAACAAACCAAAAATATAAGTACAAATAATAAAAACTGTAATAATAGTTTTGAATTTTTTATTAAAAGTTTTGAGTCGTTTGAAGTTTAGAAGTGTAAAGTACACAGTACTAAACTTATTATTATAAGAAATATCATTAGACACCACTTTCGTTAATTCGCCTTGCTTAAGAAATTCGCGAAAGAATTGAACTAACCTGCCCTTTAGTTCAATTGGTTGGGGGGTTATAAATTGAAAGATTCCAATAAAGATGAGCAAAGTCACGAGTACTATTATAAAAGTTAAGCTCAACCTCAATATATTAGATGACTGAAGTTGTTTGTTCTGAACTTGCTTTTCCAGAAAGCCAATACGTTTTTCAAGCTCCTGAATCTCTTTCTCCATTGGTAATCCTCACTTAATACCACATAACTGAATTGCCTTTACGCTTTGCTTTTTCGGGGTTTAAAAAAAGTGGAATGGCGTCGTGTAAAATTATTTTAAAATGATGTGGCTTTTTACCTCCCTTCGGTGTCTAATGAATTGTAAGTTCAGGAGGAGGTAATACTGGTGTCACGAGCTCAAGACAAAAAGAAAATCCCTGTTCTTCCGGAGGAGCAGGAGCACATCCAGCATTTCGAAGCCTTTTATAATCAATATCGAGATAGAATTCGAAATTATATTGCAGTAAAGACAAATTCGGCAACTGCCGATGACTTAACGCAACAAGCTTTTTTAAAAGCAATGGAAAACTTTCACTTGTTTAAGTGTAACTCCAGTATATTTACTTGGCTATTCAAAATCGCGCAAAATATTGTGAAAAACGAGTATCGTACGAGATCACGAAATAAAGAAATGGTGCACGAAGTAATCGATTTTCAGTCCCAATCGATATCCCTCGATATTGCTAGAGATGTCGATATCCGTCTTGATATTAGTGCTGCATTAGCCCGATTAAATGAATTAGATCAGCAAATCATATCATTGCGTTTTTTCGTCGATTGCACTTTATTGGAAATATCCAAAATCATCGGGATGCCTGAAAGCGCAGTCAAGAACAGACTCTATCGTGCCTTAAACAAACTAAAAAAAGAATTAAAAGAATGGGGTGACATTACAATCATGTCTATTAAAGAATTGGTATCAATTGTGGATAAAAGTGAGGCTCCCTCCAAGAATGATGGTATGAACAAGGTATACCATGACTTATTTGAAGAGTTGAAAAGCAATGTAGATCGAATTATTACAACCTATCGTCATCGACCTTCTCAGAAAATCGCTATTGAGATCTATCCGGATCTGGCCACTTTTCATCAAGCAATAAACGAGCCGGATGCGCCCAATTGGTTTATGGGAACCTATGAAGACAATAAAATTAAAATCGTATCCCCACTCAACCCAGGCCCTGAACATACGTATCAATCGGTACTACGGCACACTATAAGCTTGTTTACGATGTGGTTAGTGAAAGATATCAATCCGTTGGCACCGAAATGGCTTACACACGGGCTCGGCGGGCATGAAGCCAAACAAATGTCACAAGAATATATCCAGTATAGCACCTCCGAAGCGATTCAAAATAACGCTGTCCCTAGCTTTCAAGCATTAACTAATGATACCTGGGATTTCGAGAAGATAGGGGGATATGGATTCTCGCACTTGCTCGTAGAATATCTCATCCATTCATACAGTTTAGATGCGCTCAACAAATTCATACGCGATGCCACTGATTTTCAAGGCGCATTTCAAGTATCGGAAGCTGAGCTGCACGGGATGTGGGTGCAATATTTAAAATCTAGGCTATGTTAAATTTTGATACTAGTATTTGACCATAACAAAACCACCTTTGAAAAGGTGGTTTTGTTATGGTCTCCCATAGCTTAACAGTACACTATACATTGTTCTATCTAGTAAAGCCTTATAGCCCCAATCATTAAACTATCCTCCCCGTTAGTTCAACGAGGTAAGAGATTGTTTTCAAAAATGATACTGGCTACTTCTGAAGGTTTCTCCACCTTGTTATTCAGTGGCTCAACACTTAGAAACTTTGCAAACCCCGCCAGCGCAGCAAATTGAGTGCCTCCCGATTGTCTCCTACCGTCTCGCAGAAACGCATTTTGGAGGCAACATCGGGCGAGCCAAAGGCGGTGAGTAAACAGTACCACTGGCACTCCGATTTTAGTGATCAGAAAAGGGTAGGGATCGGAGGACACGATACGGCATCGATGAATCGCGGATCGATACCATAGAAGTACCAGTATGATCCGCTCCATCTATACCCAGCAACACCGTCCATATCGACAGATGTCGGATAAAACCAGAAGTTCTCGCCAGACCTAAGCCAAATATAAGTGTACTGGTAAACGCAGTCAACGATATAAGAAACAGCGGGTTTCGGCGGGATGAATGCGGGAGGAGGTGACTGCGGCGGTTGTCTCATGGGTCCTATATTTCGCATTTGAACCATAACATCACTCCTAACGGAAAATATTCATGATATTACATGAAAGTGTATCTTATACTATGTAGGTGAATAACCACTTGACTATACGCATGCCTAGTCATAACCATTTTGCACGGTCAACCGCTGCAATTTCTGTCCTGAAGCTTAAACTCCAGGGAATAGCTGTTATTATGTGTACGATTTCCATTTCACAAGGTACTTAAAAATTTCTCAAACTATTGGCTGAACTCTCCTGCCCGTTAGCTTAGCAAAAAATGGGAGCAGCCGCCACAGCCATAGGTATGTTCAACTATCGTTACCCGTTACCTCAAAAGATCTTGATAATTTGGGGGGAAATCATTCTTATCTGGTCCTCTAACATGTTCAAAATTTTTAAGCTCAACTCCAGCTGGCGACATTCGATATATAAAAACATCTTCACCGACAGGGATATGAGGTCCAACTGTTGGACGTACATCAAGAGTAATCAAAAAATCAAAACCACGGAAGCCATTAACCCTTTTTATATCCTTCACATCAACAAAATAAGGATAAATATCGGGTGAACCTGGTACAGAAAATACATCCGAATACGCCTCAGCAAGTTTCTCTCTCATATGAGGAAGCAAAAGCAATACGAGCATATCTTGAAGTTGCAATTCTTTTGAGTCCTTAAGTGGCTTCTCATCAACAGCATTACAAAATTGCATTCCAACCAATGAGAATAGAATTACAAAGCATATTATTACCCTCAAGAACCTCGACCCTTCCTTTACCTTAATCCACCAAACATAGATTAATCTGTCCAGAAAAGAGAGGTGTATTCATTAATCTAAACTGCCCGTTAGCTCAACGAGGCTGCCGTTTATTTCCGGCAGTCTTGTCCTGGTGATTGCTACACTATAGTGTCACGTTAATTGAATAATGGTTCGCTTTCTATTCTAAACCGAATCCATTCGATACCTGTAACTTTTGTTTTAGTGGTTAGTCCACTAAATTCCCAAATTCCCGATTCTGAATTGGAAGGACCAGAAACCTGCCATTCATAAGCCAATTTGTGAGCACTTACTAGGGTTGAGAAAACGGCATGAGAAATATCGTCCTTATTTAAGGATGTGCTAAAACCAACATCATATAAAGCCGAATCCTTCCAATAACGTTCACAGGATAAAAGGACAGCATTCGTCTCACAAACCTCTTCGAATCTTGAGAGTAATTTTCGAGCCTTCTCCTCTGTATTCACTTTGAAAAACGCATGCCAATGAATGCTTTTATACATCTAGATACCCCAATCATTGAATAAGATGCGATGGTAGTTTAACGATTCAGCCTGTTGTCATTGAACTATCGTTTCCCGTTACTTCAATTCCTGGAAACGTTACCAAATATAATAGCCTAAGTGTTTTTTGTTATTTATTAAAATCATGGTTATTGAAACAGCACCCAATATAATATATATCCCTAGAAATACTGGTAATGAGAGGATACCCTTGTTTTCAAAAATTCCCATTATAATAAAAGTCATTCCTAATAAGATGTGTGGGAATATCAATCTTTTTTGGTATGAGGCTAGCTCATCCTCACTCAAAATATCTATTACGGATTTTCTAAGAAGAAAATTAAGTTTAAAAAAATGACAAACCCCGGTTACAAGCATCCAAATACCTAGAAAAATTTGTGCATACATTCCCTTACCTCCTTTCTTAACATATTACCATTTTTTATCAGTTCTGTTGTTAAGCAAATCTGCCCGTTAGCCTAAGGCATCAAGTAAAATGTGCTCTTTTAGAATAAACTTCAAACTAACAGCTAATTGATAGTAAACTCCACCGCCAAAAAGTAAGTATCGTAGTCGCCTGCTTTTCTAAAATCGAGTATATCTTTCACTATTCGGTATTCACCAGTAACCAGTCTTCCATAGAGCCAATTCCAATCAACTGTCCATTCGCTAACATTTGAAGTTTCCAAGCCATGTCCAATACTATTAACTCCGTAATTACCATCTATAGTAACAGGGACTTGATACCAACTACCCTCCATTTTCTTTTCCAACAAAAAATATTCACCATAAATACATTGCTTACCAGAGTTATTATCAAATACTACAGTCAATTCAGTAGTGGTGACCATTCCTTTCTTAACAGACATCGTTACTCCTTCAAGGTCGTTGATAGTTTTATATTTTGTAAGTTCCCAATCAGTAATTTCTCCTGTATTAGTCTCTTCATTAGCATTAGAGCATCCGACTATTAGGATAAGACAAAGTACGATGCACAGAGTAAGAACAGATGAACAAGATAACTTCTTCATTTAGAAACCACCCTCATTTGTTATAAATCCGTTTCAACATAAAAACGAGCTCGTCATCAGTTTTGTTGCGTAAAACTGCCAGTTCGTTTAATAATCGCTCCTCGTTTAACCCAAACGCAGCTTTAAATGTCTTACTCTCATCCATATTAGAATGGAAACAATCAAGCTTCCATTAAGAGTACCGCTATTTCGTGCTATGAATGACGCTGCAATATACAAAAAAAGAACCTTCAAGCTGCTCCATAGGCGGCTGAAGGTTCTTTCGTATTTAAATATACAAGCGATCAAGCAGCCTGAAAATCATGGCCGCGGCTTCCGCTCGGCTTGCTGCACGATCCGAACGGAACGTTAGATCGGTATAGCCCGTTATAATACCTTCCGAAACCGCACGGTTGATGGAGTCCTTCGCCCATGCCGGGATAGCAGCTGCGTCTTTAAATGCCATTTCCGCACTTGCTGGCTGCTGCTCGTTAGCCTTTAAAGCATTCGCAATCATGACTGACATCTCAGCGCGTGTAATCGTTTGATTTGGCTTGAAAAACATCTTCCCGTTTTGCTCGTAGCCTTTCAAAATACCCGCTTGCACCGCAGCAGCTACATCAGCTCCAGCCCATGCTGGAATGTCGCTGTTATCCGCAAAGCCTGCAGCTCCTGAAGCCGCTGGCAGTCCCAGAGCTTGCACGATCATTTTGGCAAAGGCAGCACGGGTAACCTTCTCTTCTGGATGGAATGTCCCATCCTCAAAACCTTGAATTACGTTCATGCCAAGCAAGCGATCCGCAAATGGTGCCACCCAGTGCGTTGTCGCATCGGAGAATAGCTTTGCTTCTGCTTGGAAAACCGCAAATTTGGTAAAGTGGTTCACCTTTGCTGAAATTGTACCATCTGCTTTGACAGTGCCGCCAACATATATCCAACGCTTTTGCAGCTCGTTAAAGTAATAAATGGCCGCTTTTTTGCCCGATTGGACTTGATCCTTCTTGTAGTTGAAGTTAATTTCAACCGGTTTGTTGAATTGGTTGCCTGCTGTGCTTTGGAATTCGACCATCGGACTAAGCGCATCAAGCGTCCCAGCCGACGGTGCCTCATTCGCCCCTACAACCTTAGCGCTTATTTTTCCGTTAACAGCTGCAGCGCCTGCTGGCACATTAAAGCTGATAACATCTTTAATTGCGCCATCAGCCCCTTTCGACGCATCCAAGTCTACTTCTACAGAATTAGCTGGAGCCGGAGGAGGCGTCACGATCGGTCCTGGACCTGGATCTGTGTTGCCATCGTCTTTTGGCTCACTCGTTACAAAGATAGGATTCGAATAAAACCAAAGATCCTTGTAGTTGCGATCGTTAATTTCATTAAACCGTTTCATATAACGGATATCTAGATCCTCAATCGTTGTATCGTCTTCTGTTCTGACGTCAATGAGCGGCTCGCCGTTTTCAGTTTCGCCAGCTACATTTTCGCCAAGATTAGTGCCTCTTAGTCTAAAATACTGATCTTTGTAAGCTGGATCGAGATCATACGTAATGACATTGTAGCCTTCCGCGTCTGTTGTCCAGTCTTCGCTCGTGAATCTGGCAATGACCTTCGTTGAATCATTCGTATCTTTGTTGTATTCATCCGTACCAGACTTAACCTCACCTGTAACATCACCGGCTATCAAATCTACGTGGTCAACCTTAACGGCATTTGTCACGTCACTTTGGTAAATATATTTGTCATTGATTGCTGGGTTTTCACTTTTAATCACGGCGTAATTGTTTGTCTGCGGGCTTTTGAAACGAATAGTCAGCTTAAGCGCATCGCCATCCTTCACCTTCAAGTTTTGCCCCATTTCGCCTTTGTTTGCACCGTTAGTAATCGTGAAATCTAGCGCATTAATCAGATCACCTGTTGTCGAAAATGATTTGCCTGAACGCATGCCGTCCAGCACAGCTGCCATGTCGCTGCCTTCTACCCATGTATAATTTTTGGAATATTCGCCCGGCGCGTAGCCACTGGAATAAAGACCTTGCGATACTTTGAAATGGGAATCCGAGTTGGTGAAATTCCAAAACCGGCGACCTTCTCCAAGCAGCGCGTCCCACACCCCGCCAACCTTAGCAATCATATAGTCGGAGCCGCCGTACGTCTTGGTCTTGGGATTATTTTGATTCAAGCCGGCTCTATCTGGCTCCATCTGATTGCCTGGCATGCCCTCCATCCCAAAAAAGATGTTTGGCGCTATATTGTTAAAATCACGTATATCTGAAATTCGAAAAATCGCATTGCCATTGACAAGCTTTCTGGATGGATGATTAATGATCATATAGCTGGAATCTGCATAATTTGTTTTCAACCACTTCACAGCATCGCGCGCGGTAGCCGCATTTAGTGCAGGTCGCGTAGGGTACTGCAATTTCCACTCCGCTACAACTGCCGGGTCAAACATGCTCTCCGGGCGATCCGTATACAAATATTCAAAAAGGCTCGTTGCCTTTAAGCTGCTTTCTTCGCTATCCGCTAATATGCCTGCTCCGACATGATCGTAGGTTGGCATATCCCACTCAAACCCTGAAAAAATAATTTTATCCTTGTACTTTCCTGCGTCTTTTAGTTTATTAATAATGTTTACCTGATATTTATTAACAGCATCTTTAAATGATATCGAAGAAGGAAGCGAGTTTCCTTCATCATCCCGCTTTGAAGTTCTCAGATGATCAGATAAATTCATCCAGTCCATCCCATAGGTTTCAAAAGCTTGATCGAGCACCGTCTGAACTGATTGCTGCGCATCATCTGAAACGTAGGTATGGGCATGGTATTCCCCTGCCATCCATTTTCCAGTGCCAGATGTCCCAGCCGACTGATTGCCCGCTTCCGCAAATGTTGTTGTCAACGCTATATTTTGCCCTGCAAAGCTTGCTGTTAGAATAAAAGTTGCTGCCAGCTTGGCCCACTTACTAGATAACATGTTATAATCCTCCATTATAATGTTGTAATTGCTTCATCTGCCTATCTCATGTTAACTATGCCGCTAATGCTGACCTCCTATTACGATTGATTTGAACAGCTCCACCCAAATGACCACATGTCTAAAATAAGAGATTGCTAAGGCTCTGTCTATGCTTTTGGAGCAAACGATATAATTTCTTAACATTAGAGATTGGAGCAAAAAAATCTATTCACATAGGAGCTTCGTTGTATACTGGCCCCAACTATAAAAAAACAGCGGCAGTCGTGGACGGAAAAAAAAGTCCTAAACTGCCGCTGTATTATTGAGCTAACGTTACCCATTCCCGTTTACTACACATGAGGGCAATCAGGATTTCCCGGAAAACGCCTGTGTCTTATTCAATCCTATCTCTCCGAACGACGCAGCGTCCCGACCAGCTCTACAAAGTGGCGCCCGCGTTCTTCAAAGTTGCTGTATTGGTCAAATGCAGTGCAGGCAGGGCTCAGCAGCACCGTGTCGCCCGGTGCGGCCAGCTTGTGCGCATGCGCCACGGCCTCGGCCAAGCCTTCGCAACGGAAAATTGGCGGGCAACTCGGCACGCTGCGCGCTGCAGCCTCGATTTGACTGGCCGCTTCGCCGATCAACAGCAACACCTTGACATGATCAGGCAGCAGCCTAGCCATCTCGTCAAAAGGTACGTTCTTATCTCTCCCGCCGGCGATCAGCAGCACTCGGCCCACGTGCGCGTGCAGCGTGGCAACGGTACGGGCGGGGCTGGATCCGATTGAATTGTTGTAGTAATGCACGCCGTTCACAGTGGCCACCCATTGGTTTCGGTGCTCCACGCCGACAAATGTGCGTACCGTCTCCAGAATTGCCTCGTCCGGCACGGTCCCCCTCACGGCGGTCATGGCAGCCATAACGTTTTCCACGTTATACCACCCGGGCAAACGAATGTCACTGATAGGTACCAGACCGTCGATCACTCCATCGCAGACCGTGTGCCCGCCGAAATATTTGGTCCGCCCCCGCCCGCGCAGTGTGGCGGTAGCCGGGTTGTCGCCGTTAAGAACGGCAAGGTCGTCAGCACTCTGAAAATCCAGCAGGCGACGCTTGGCGGCGATATATTCATCCATGTCGCGGTGCCAGTCGAGGTGATTGGGCGAGAGGTTGGTAATGACCGCCACATGGGGAGAGCGCGTCATATCCATCAGCTGAAAGCTGGATAGCTCGACCGCGCACACGTCCAGCGGCGACATCTCGCCCGCGCGCGTCAGCAGTGGCGTGCCAATGTTGCCTCCCAGATGAACTGTACGCCCCCCGTTTGCCAGCATATCTGCAATTAACGATGTGGTGGTGGTCTTACCGTCCGAACCGGTCACGCCGAAAATAGGACAAGGACACAACGCAAAAAACTCCTCCATCTCACTGGTCACACGGCTGCCGCCAGCGCGGGCCGAGTCCAGCGCCGGATGGTCTGGGCGCATGCCCGGAGTGCGGAACACGATATCGCCCCCAACGCGGTCAAGGTAATTCTCCCCTAGACGCAACCGGGCGCCTAGATCGTCCCACTCCTCCCGGGGCAGAACCGGATTGCGGTCGCGAACGGTGACGTGCGCCCCTGCTGAGCACAGCATGCGAATCAGCGGTGAATTGCTGACGCCGGCGCCGATGATGGTCACGTCCTGGCCAGCCAGCGATTGGATATAGGTGTCAAAAGCAGGATTCATAAGCACCTCCGCTTAAAGAATGTCATTAAATCAAATATACCACATATTGGAACCACCCTGCCTGCCCGTTAGCCGTTCATTCAGCTCAGTAATCAGTCCACAAAGGTTGAATTTTTTTCTTTTGACAATGAATGCGCCTCAAAAGCTAGAGAAAAAAAATAGGACTAGAAACTAGCCCTATTCCCCTCAATATAAATTAAACGACCCAAATAGATCTAGAAGCACTTATGCACGAACCATACTTTAGCACTCAGCTAGAAATCTCTACTTTTGGCACCTCAGCTGCTTTTGGCCGAAATCCAAAACCAAGCAGCGCGAAGATAAGGAAAGCCGCTCCTAAAAATAGAAAAATACTATGAACAGAAACATAACGAATCCCATAACCGCCAAGCGTCGGGCCCATGATGCTTCCAATACTAAAGTGAATCGAAGCGATAACATTCGCCGCAGGCAATATCGCCCGAGGCAGTATATCAGCTGCATAAGCGAGACCTAAAGAGTAAAACGATCCAACCACTCCGCCAGCAATAGCAAATAATACAAAGAGCAGCGCGATATTATCTCCAGCCACAGGTATAGTGAAAAATACGAGAGCACCTACCACTGCACATCCAATCAAAACCGGCTTCCTGCCGATCCGGTCACTCCAAATGCCAAGCGGCAGCTGAAGAATTAAAGCCCCGACTCCGAATGCCATAAGCAGAAGCGAAATCCAGTGCTGGCTCAGGTTGATCCGCAATCCATACAACGGAAAGTTGCTATTCATAGAAGCTTCCATGAGTCCATATAAGAAGCCAGGTATAAGGACAAACCACGCGAGGCGGTAGGTTTTTACAAAGCGATTCTCAGACGCCGTTCCTCGTGCTGCCCGCTCCGGCATTTCATTCTTCATACGCAGCACAAGCATCAGTACAGTTACAAAAAATAAACTCGACACTAAGAAAGGAACCGCCCTTCCAAGTGGAAGAAGATTGATGCCCAGCGGCCCTAAGCTGAAGCCGAGTCCATAAGCCATACCGTACAGCGAAATAAATTTCCCCCGTCGATCCGCTGGACTGGAGCTTACGATCCATAACTGTGTCGCATAATGGAGCGAGCTATCGCCGACACCAACCAGCAAACGCAAGACGAACCATATCGCCAGCGAATGAGTAAATGGAAACAGTAGATTAGCAAGTGTAACTAACGAAATGCCGACTAAAATGACTTTTTTGTACCCAAAACGCATGACCGGCTTCTCAACGAAAAACATTGTACAAAAAATTCCGATATACATTGCAGCTGAATTAATCCCGTTCATATCTGATGATACGCCTGAATCCTCCAGCATAATCGAAAGCAATGGCAGCAGCAGCCCTTGACTCATACCGGCTACTACAACAACTAAAAGCAATGTGGTTAAACGAACATGGAAAGAAGGCGAAGCTGAAGCTAAAGCACTTGATGACAAACCTGTTGCACTCCCTTTACTAAAACTATCATTCTGATTTTCTCCTTACACATTGTATACCTGAGAGTAAAGACTGACAACCGCTCATTCATTGGCAGCGCCTCTCGCAATCGCCTATGCTGATTCAGAATTGCCGGGTGCAGCGATAAGTGATAGATTTTTCTCCCTAAACTACAGGAAAAATCCCCCTTTATTTTTACTCCTTTCCCCCTCAAAATAAAAGTTGTTTCCTCTTGAATTAGTCTCCTATTTGCCTATCAAGTTTTCTTACTCCATTGCAAGAAGAGTCGAACTCTATTGTACCTCTCGGTTTGTCGCCACACTCTAAGTACATCCCATTTATACGGTTAGGAGGTGATGTTTTTAAGAGATTGAATGTAATCGCTTACAAAAAGGTAGTGGTCAGAAGCTTTATATTGAGAAGGGAGATAGTTGACGATGAAAAATTATTCGCGATCAACGAAACGAATGATGAAAGCTCTTTTAGCTGCCCTAGCGGCGCTGCTAGTATTGACTGGATTACCCTTAGGTACGGATAGAGTAGAGGCCGCAACGACTCGCAACAAAATAATCGTAGGCTACTGGCATAATTTTGACAACTTCTCTACCAATATTCGTTTAAGAGATATTTCTCCGGATTACGATGTGATCCAAGTCGCTTTTGCCGAACCAACAGGTGGCGCACATACTGGCAATATGGTGTTCACGCCTTACAACGCAACAGTTAGCGAGTTTCAGTCTGATGTTGCTTTCCTTAAAGCGAGAGGACAAAAGGTGCTCATATCCATCGGAGGCGCTAACGGCGCAGTGGAGCTTACTACACCTCAGGCCAAAACAACATTTGTGAACACGATGAAGGGTATTATTAATTTATATGGATTTGACGGACTCGATATTGACCTTGAAGGCAGCTCTCTTGCCCTTAACACAGGAGACACCAACTTCAAAGCCCCTACCACTCCAAAAATAGTAAATTTAATTTCCGCTACGCGTGAAATATTAAATAGCTATAGTCCAGATTTCCTTCTAACCATGGCACCGGAAACGGCCTATGTTCAGGGTGGAGCAGGAAACTATACAGGACTTTGGGGAGCATACCTCCCTGTCATCTACGATCTGCGAATCGAGCTGGATTACCTGCATGTTCAGCATTATAATACGGGTCCCATGTTAGGCCTTGATGGTAAAGCCTATTCTCAAGGTACGCCTGACTTCCATGTAGCTATGGCTGAAATGCTGCTTGTTGGATTTCCAGTCGGAGGCAACCCGAATAATATGTTTCCGGCGCTTCGTCCAGATCAAATCGTCATTGGTTTGCCCGCTTCACCACAAGCAGCAGGCGGAGGTTATACAACACCGGCTAACGTGCAGAAAGCTCTTGATTATCTTATAAAAGGTATACCTTTCGGCGGAACCTACGTTCTTCGCAATACCGCTGGTTATCCTGATTTGAAAGGATTGATGACCTGGTCTATCAACTGGGATAAATATACGAACAATCTATTTTCTATGAGTCACCGTACCTATCTCGATCAATATGGTTCGGGTGGAGGTGACGTTACAGCTCCGTCAGTTCCTGCAAATCTTCAATTAACCGCCAAAACGTCCACGAGTGCGAGCCTGTCTTGGAGTGCATCTACCGATGATCGAGGAGTAACGGGATATATCCTCTCATATGGATCAACTTCAACAACCGTTACAGGTACAAGCACAACAATCAGCGGTTTGACACCTAACACAGCGTATTCATTTACTGTAAAAGCGAGAGATGCAGCGGGCAATATTTCTGGCGCGAGCAATGTGATTAATGTAACAACTGATGCACCCGTTGTGGATGTAATAGCACCTTCAATACCTGCTAATTTACGCACGACAAGTACAAGTGCATCCAGTGTCGACTTAGCATGGAACGCTTCGACGGATAACGTTAATGTAACCGGTTATACCGTGACTTACGGTACAACAAACGTGAATGCAACGGGTACAAGCGCAGCAATTAGCGGATTAACCCCTAACACTGCCTATACCTTTACAGTGAAGGCATATGATGCAGCAGGCAATGTGTCTGGTGCAAGTACGCCAATTACGGTTACTACAAGCCCAGCAAATGTTTGCACCGTACAGCAATGGAACACCGACACAGCCTATACAGGCGGACAGCGCGCTTCCTACAACGGCTCTGAATACGAAGCTAAATGGTGGACAAAAGGAGAGCGCCCAGATATTAGCAGCGTGTGGAAATTAATTGGTCCATGCGGCAATGCAGGACCAGCGGATACTACAGCGCCAACTGCCCCAAATAATCTTCAAGCAACAGGTGCTACAGCTTCTACCATTAGTCTTTCATGGGGAGCATCAACGGATAATGTCGGCGTTACCGGTTACACCGTTTATTATGGATCTTCCAGCCTCAATGTTGCTGGAATTACAGCTACCGTTAGCGGTCTTACAGCAAACACAGCCTACAGCTTTACAGTGAAAGCAAAGGATGCTGCAGGGAATTTGTCGGCAGCTAGCAACGTACTTCAAGCCTCAACAACAGCTGGCTCGGGTGGAACAACTTTTTGGGCTGCTCAAACAAGCTATGTTGCTGGCAGTACAGTAACCTACGCAGGCCTCTCCTATGTTTGTCTCCAGCCTCATACCTCACTGGTTGGCTGGGAGCCGCCAAATGTGCAATCTTTGTGGCGGCTTCAATAGTAAAGTAAGAAAATGGACTATGGGCGCAATAACTCATAGTCCATTCCTATCTTATATTACATTTCTAATTGAAGTTTACGGGTATTCAGCATGCCCTCCAGCCCAGTAGGATCGTTGCTTACTTTATATTGTACAAACGCTTCAGCTTTATCGGATGTACGAATGCGCAGCGGCTTCGTCTCCATATTTACTAACTGAAACACAACATCAGCAACGGATTCAGACGTTTGAGGAACGGAGTTTCGCTTGGAAAAGGTATTAATAATGGTGTCATACGTTTGTTTATATTCATCATCTGGAATGCCGCCTGTTTTTTCAATATGTGCAAAAACAGTATTGTTGAAATGGGTCCCAATTGCTCCAGGCTCCAGCAGAGTCACATCAATATTAAATGCAGGCTTGTAATAGGTCGCTAAGCTCTCCAACAACCCTTCAACTGCAAACTTGCTTGCGCAATAAATTTCATTTAATGGTTGTCCGACTAATCCGCCTACGCTCGTCGTTGCGATCAAATGCCCAGAGTTTGATTTGCGAAGGAGTGGCAAACCCGCACGAATCGTATGCATAACCCCGTACACATTCGTATCAAAAACAGCTTGAATTTCCTCGAAAGTAGCCTGGCCTAGTGCACGTAATAGCCCAAATCCTGCGTTGCAAAATAAAACATCCATATAACCGTGTTTTTGCTTAATGACCTCAAATGCCTGCTCTAATGATTCCGGTTTAGTTACTTCCATTTCAATGAAATGTAGATTGGGCTGATCGCTATACTTTGTTTGATCACGTTCTGCATGCCGAGTTCCAGCGTATACGATCCATCCTTCTTCAGCAAATTTTAATGCTGTTGCAAGACCTATTCCGGATGAGGCGCCTGTAATGGCAATAATTTTATTCATGCCTGATTCTCCTTATTTTAAAATATGGAAGCGATCTGTGCAGTATGATGCCGATTATGCCAAATGAATCGTTGAAGCGCAGTATCAAGACTCATAGCGCCGTGAGTTGGACTTGTAAACGTTCGTTGAAAATCTAATGATTGCAAAGATCGGAGAATTGCTGTAAACCGACTATGAATGGATTCTAGGAGAATTAACGATGTTTCGAGCGGTGTTTCATAATCGCTTAATTCCGCCCATAAATCTTCTCTATACGAGCTGGCCATGGGATTATCCTCCGTTAGCGCTCTCTTGAAACGAATAAAAGCATTCATATCGTTGTCAGCCATATGGTGAACAACCTGCCTGACGGTCCAACTGCCCGGACGGTATTGTAAAAGCAGCTGTTCAGACGTTAAATTTTGTACCGTGTGCCGCACAATCGGAGATATTTGCGACACATCCTTAATCCAGCTTTGCCGAAGCTCGGTCGTTGCATGCTGTATGAGTTTAAATTGCCCAATAGGATAACGCAAATCATTCATATGCTCACCCCCCATTCTTTAATTAACCTTCAATAAACATAGGGATTTCCATATGGTTAGGATTAGAAATCCATACACTTCTCGTTGGCGCTCCCATAATAAAATTCAAATCATTGTCGGGATGCAAACTTAGCTGCCGTTCTAATTCTCACGTTATCACCTCACTATTGTTATCGCATTTTCCTTGAATATTTATATTTGCTGAATGTCTTATTGCTCTTGCATTCTTTATGCTTGTTGCTTCTAATATTCTGTTTAAAATATCTACTGGAGTGTTGGCGTTATGGGCTAATGACAACCAAACATAGGGCTCTTTTGTCTCAAAAAGGGATTGAAACTCTTTAAGTGTTAAATCATTGCGGCTCGCATATTTAGCAGTGTCCACCACAGTAAGCAATCTTTGCAATCTGTCTGCATCCTTATTCCTTTTTATAGCCGCTTCGAGTAATCTTCGCTTTTCAGGTGATGACGGCTGTTTATAAATCAAGCTCTCCATCATCCATTTATGATTATCATATTTGTTAAACAGCAGCTCCATTTCTTCATGGCTAAAGGATAGTTGAGTGTAGACGTCTATCGCTAGTGTCAATAAGGCTTCGTCTACGATCTCTGCTAATCTCCACAAGACATCGTAGTCTTGTTTGGAATGACCTAAATCCATAATAGCAATATTCCTATCTATAAGGAAAAAAGCGATTTGTTTCGGGAGAGGTTTATCGTATAACGAGATCAGGTTTTTCCAAACCTCCTCCTCCCCATCCGTATTCTTAGCTTCATTGTAAATTTCAAATAATATGTCTTCCGTTAATTCTATTTCCATTTGATTAGAATGTAACAATTGTTCGATAAAAGGATTCATTTCACTCCACTCCTTTCATTAAGGAACGTCACTCCATAGCGTACAGATTATTAAAATATTCAATAGCTTGATCCAATAGTTGTAGATTCATATCCGAAATCGTTTCATTTGTATAATAGGCAAGATGTGGAGTACATACAACATTAGGCAGATCATATAGCTTTCTTTTGGTATTGGGCTCTTCAGGGAATACATCTAGTCCAGCGCCCCGTAATTTCCCACTCGAGAGTACCTTTTCTAAATCATCGTAATCTACCAATCCTCCTCTTGCAGTATTGATGAGAATGGCCCCTTCCTTCATCATTTCAAAATGTTTCTTATTTATGATGGGTTCCAAATTATTTGTCGTCGAGGCATGTATCGTTACGATATCGGATTGCTGCAGTACTTCTTCCATAGATAATTGTCCTGCTTTGGAGCTTGATCGATTAGAAGCGGTTAATACATTCATGCCTAGAGACTTTCCAATTAATGCTACAACTTTTCCTATTTTACCGTAACCAATGATCCCTAAGCTTTTACCTCTTAGTTCAACATTTGGAGCTATTCCTTCTCGCCACCTTCCGTCTCTTATATTTTGATTCGAGGGAATTAGCTGCTTCGTAATAGCAAAAATCAAAGAAAAAGTATGCTCTGCAACCGCATTCTCTCCTACTTGAGGGATGCCACGAACAACCATTTTTTGTTCATGGGCAAGATCGCTGCTAACATAGTCAGTGTTGTGCGCACGAATTCCAATGTATTTGCAGCTAGCAAACCTCCCCAAAATCTCATTCGGTATCTTTGTATGAATCAAAAACATATCATAACCCGCAAGCAGTTCCTCTTTAGTCTTCAATATATCAATTGTTTCGACAATGAACGTTTGCTCTAATTTATTTCGTTCCTGTGCTGTTAGAGTGATTGTTTTGTCTACTGCACATTGCCATTTCTGCTTCATTTCTATCCTCTTCTCATGGATTCTATAGGTTTAATTTCATAATAATAGAGAACCTAAACCGTTTCCAATATCTAGTTTATATAGGAAAAATAGATACAGCCTATAATAAAGCACCTCAGATTTCCTAAAATAAGTTTTAAACTGACCTCAGAAATTGAAACAGCGACAACCAAGGATATGAAAATAAAGTCCTAGACTGTCGCTGTTTTATGAACTTTCTATCTGCTCATTTTTGCATCGCACTGGCAATTGTCAAAAAGTCCTCCCGACTGATCTCAAAATGACCGTAGCAGAAGGAATATCCCCAATTTCGGTTCTCTCCACATTTCACATGGGACGCGGACACACCACCAATCCAGAAGCGGCTTTGCTCGCTTATTTCATCCATTTGCATACCTCGAAATCCCTTCCTTTTTTAAAACATGTTTATGTCGCTTCCCGTACCAGCTCTTGCTTTAAGCGGTCCAGCTGCAGGAGATGGTGACGGTAGTGCATTTCAACAAGAAGGAACCATTCCTCCGCACACAATCCACCGAATCTCGGATGGGACACTGTCTGTTGTTTGGACACTTTTTCAAGGGTAGGTTCAATGTCCTTCATTCTCTGGATGACAGTGTGTAAGCCTTGAATTAGCTGCTCTTTGCTTTCTGGCTGCTCCGGAGTATATTGCGGGGAAGGCGGAACATGAATACGAATGGGGGGGAAGCTTCCTTGAGAAAATATAGCCACACCAACCTCGGTTTTTTCCGTTCCAGGTACCATGGGATCTTGGCTTGGCATCAAGCATTGATCAAGATTACGAAGCTGCATATAAAGCGCCGAGCTAATGAGATGTTGAAACATCTGTCCGATTGACCATTCGTTGTCACTTTGCTTTTGCCTCAACTGCTCCAGACTGAGTTGATCCAGTTCATGAATATAATATGTCGCAGTTTCCTCAAATCGTTGTAATGCTAGCTTTGTTGTAATCATCATTTATTATCGCCTCTAATCATCTTTTTTCTAAGTATACAAAAACGCTACTGACACCATTATGTCAGTAGCGTTTTAATGCTTTTTTCAGTTCGTTTCTAACCCGATGTCGAAAGGATTCCGGCTCCAGCACAGCCACTCCGCCTCCCCAGCCGAGCACCCAATGCAGCAATTCCTCAGGCTGCCGAACGCGTAAGGTCACCAGCAGCCCTTCCGTATGATCCTCTATGGTTTCTATATAGAAGTTGTTCGATTCCCTTACCTTATCGGCAATGTCAGGTTGGACCCAGATGCGCACACGGACGTTGCGATCGTCTGGAGGCTGGTATGCATCTAAATTGAAATCTGCTGGCAACATAAATCTATCTTCCAGCTCGATAAGCTCCGACATCCGGGACAACCGGAAATGACGGATATTTTTACGCAATTCACACTGTGCAACGAGTACCCATGACCCTTGAAGAAGCACAAGTCCATAAGGAGCAACCGTACGTACACTTTCGCGGTTCCCATCAGCCTCGGCAATTCTTTTGGAATAGCGGAATCTTATTTTTCTTTCCTCCAAAATCGCTCGACGAATCGCTTCCAAGTATGCCTTCTCTTGTATTCGTGCTATATCTTCAACGGAAGCAAGCAAACGAAAGCTCTTGCGAATCCGGGATGCCTCGCTGCGGATCGGTTCCGGCAGGATGGCTTCAATCTTCCCTCTTGAAGTTCGAGACTTACTGCCATAGTGAACATCAAACCATTGCTCGATAAAATCTGTCCCGATGAGTAACGTCACTGCTTCTTCCACCGTGAAACTGACTGGCGGCAGGAAATACCCCTCCATTAGGGAGTATCCCTGCCCTGGCGCTCCTATCACGGATACGCCAGCCTCACTTAAAGCCTGTATATCCCTGTAAATGGTTCTCACGCTTGTTTCAAATGTAGCGGCTAAATCCTCGGCTCGTAACACTTCGTTACGCTGCAGCTCAAGCACTATGGCTAACAAACGATCCGTTTTGTTCATGCACTGCACCCTTTTCCGAGAGATTGTTTATGCCAGAATTCCTCCACTGAAAGTATTTCACTAGTGTATCCTAACCGTTAGCTTAATGAAGCAACGTCAGTCTACAACTTTTTTTCTTCTGACAACATATAATTTATAGAGAAATGAAGTCAACTAAGGGTTAGGTTCGTTACAAACGTTAAAATGAACAAGCTACCGACTATGTCGGCAGCCTGTGCTCATTTCACTATCCTATATTGAAAATTTCCAAGTGCTGAAATCCCAGCAACACTCATCTATCAGCTATTCGCGAAGGCGGTTAAGAAGAGCTAATGCCATTTCTCTCGCGGCTGCAACTATTTCTTCGTCCGTACGCTCCGTTCCACTGGCGGCCATCAATGCCGAGTTAATGCTGAGAAAGGCCATTCTCACGAGTAATTTCCGTGTGGGATCAGCGTCCTTGCCAGCCACAAGCTCAGCCACTGCCCCAAGGCTGTCGCGGATTTGGCCACCGGGATTGCTAACCACGCTCCGCATGAGATTGGGATTCGCATTTACGAAGCGGATGCCGCGCAGCTTGTCTACAGAAGTAGAATCCACCCAACGAAGCACCGTGCGTTCCAGAAGGTCTGGACTCGGTTCTTGGCTGACGGCCCATGCGAGAAGTTCAGCCGCCTCGTTACCGCGGGAGGACATCATTGAATTTACGATGTCATTTTTGCTTTTGAAATGGTAGTATAGCGCGGCCTTGCTGATCCCGAGTTGCTCAGCGATCTCACGAAGTGATGTCGCCTCAAACCCTTTAGTAGTGAAAAGCTCCAAAGCTACACGCTGAGCTTCCGCTTTTGTTTCACTGCCCGTCCGTTTCACTGACTCACTCATACTCATGATTGTCACACTCCTTGCCTTTCACTCATTTTAGCCATAACTTATCATACTTGACAACTTACCTGTCGGCAAGTAAAGTGTATTTTATAGTTAACATTTCAATTTTTCTTCACCAAAGTTTGAACGCTCGGTAATCGAGCCGTCATGAAAACAACCATAAGGAGGATATCCTAGTGACTAACATCGTTCTACCAATATCTCCACTACCAGCAGCCTGTACTCTGGATAGGTACTTGTTATGAATCATATCATTATTGAGTTCATCTGTTTATTTCTTGCAGGCATCCTTGCTGGCGAAGAGCTCGTCATTCGCTATGGGGTGCACATGTCTCTGGCTGGTCTAGACGACCAGTCTCAAATTAAAGTTCGTCAAGCACTAATACTTAAACTGCGTGTGCTGGTGCCCGCTATCTTTTTACCTACGGCCGTGTCGGGAGTTGCGGTGCTAGTACTGAGCGGCTCCGAGCCAGGTTTGTTCTTCCGCTGGGCTGGCGTACTGGCCTTACTCCTCTTCATCCTAGTCACGCTCATCGGCACAGTCCCTATCAACAAGGGTGCGCTCGAATGGAAGCCCGACGCGCCACCTAGCAATTGGAAGTTGCTAATCCGCCGCTGGGAGCTGCTTGATGTGGTTCGTTCATCGGCAGCAGTTTTGGCATTTGCATGTTTCTTGACAGCTGTTGCACTGCAGTATTCGAGCCTGCAATAACAAGCTTTAGACTCATTTTAGCGAAAAAGGCAATGACTGCTTCGGACATAAAAAAAGTCCTAGCTGCCATTGCCTTTTTAAAATCAGATAACAGTTGGTTCAACTATTTAGCAGCCGCTTTCTGCTTAAAATCTTCAATAAAATGCTGTATATCCATTTTCCAAATATGTTCGTTTTTCTTTAAACCATAACCCACAGAACTAGTGGATAATCCCAAGCTTACAGTAATGACTACTATTACACTATTTTCTTCAGCCGTTTCTTCATTAATTTGAATGGAATCATAATATCTATATTTCAAAGCTACTTCTTGCTCAGTATTCAACACGTACTCATTGTAGTCTTTTCTAAAGCGTTCAGGATCAGCTAATAAGCCATCATTGTAAGTAAGAGCGTAAATGGCTGCCGTATCAACTATAGCAACAGAATGCATGTAGATTAACACTATTTGCTCAGGGGAGAAGCGTAGCAAATGACTCGTATCCCTGTCTTTCACAAATAGTTCATACTCCTTAATCCGCTCAGCAGGCAATTGCTCCAAATATGAGAATCCTTTGTTTGGTGCTTCTTTTATTTCGGTTATGTCTACTTTCTTTTGGTTAAATTCTGTTGTCTTTTTGTCACTTTCGAAGCAACCTGTCAGTAAGACTATGCAAATTGAAAAGATGACTATTCTCATAAGTGAATCCAGTAGTTGCATTTTCCACCTTCATTCGCTTCTAGTACACCATTATTTAACTCAATGACTCTTCTAGAAGCGATATTACTTTCCACACAAGACAGCATAACATCCTTTATTCCCATGCTTTCTGCGTTTTTTAGGAGTTCATTTAACATGACCGTACCGTAGCCTTTTCCACGTTTGCTTGGTCTGATCGAATACCCTATATGTCCGCCTGATTTTTTTAAGTGATCATTCAAATAATGCCTTAGCTTTCCGTAGCCAACGGGATATGAATCAACGAATAACCAGAAAACAGTCTGGGGAACGTGCAGAGGTAAGAGATCAATGCCTTGCGAGATCGCTATATTTTTACGAATAAATCCAGGAAATTGACTATAATCGATATCATGCGCGCTATTCACAAACCCATTTTCTCCCGGGCCTATTTCTACTAACATGTCAAAAATATCACGTCCATCATCTACACTTGCTGCTTTTAGTTCAATCATCTTCTTTAGGCCTCCTATTTATATTTTCCGCATCTACTAGTCTCTTAATTTATTATTATTTCCCTCGTTATAAATAGGCCAATTCCAATACTTCTCACCCTGACATATGATAAAACGATCAAACCATTGCTCAAAATTCATATGCAGCGGCCTCGCTTCATGAAATTGATCAATATGGCCTTTGACCATTAAGTAATGGTCTGAGCCTTCGTTAAAAGCTTTTAAATGAATAACAATGTCATCCTGATAAATGTAAGCTACTTTCAAATAACCTTCATTAGGCTCCTCGTACGTTACTCCAAATGTATCCTGCCACCCGTATAAGTAGGCCTCTCCTCCGTACTCCGGATGGTCAAAGAGGGAGCAGCCATTCGTTATTCTAAGAAAATTCAAATAATCCTCAGGAAGTTTACAGTCCAGTTTTTCCTGAAAAAGCATTAAATCTTCTTCCCTTGCAGGAGGTCTAAATGTACATTTGGCCTCGTATAGCTCACCGTCACGCAGCTGTAAGCTTAATAACTCGTTACCCGCCTCTAATCTTTGCCTTAAGGAAGTGATGGTTTTCTTAATGATACCGCCTTGAATCATCGAGCACCTCCATAACTGCGAAGCAGATCGTATGCCATATTTCCAAACTTTCTTATGTCGTATAAGTAATCATATCCGCTCGAACCCTGCAGCTGGTTATACATGCGAACCACTACGGCATCGCAGCTCGGAATGACCAGACAGGCGCAGCCTGTAATTCCAAGAACTTGATAAGCGTCACTCGGCAGAAGCTCGCCAATTTGATTCAAGGGAGTATCACTTTGCAGCCACCATATAAAACCATTTCGAGGCAGAAGAGATGGAACAGTGAGTGGCGTATGCAGCGAAGTAGCTCTTGCAAAAACAGGTTGCGGCAGCAACTGTTTTCCATTTACATTGCCGTTTTTAAGATGCATATGTCCCCACATCGCTAAATCGCGCGCACTAACGAACAAATTGCTTTGATCACCTTCATCACTATCGTTTGGCCCCACCCACGTATGTTCATCATCGTAATAATTATATATAAGTTGCTCAGCAGCTTTTGTTCTCCAACCCGTTTCCTTTAAGCCATATTGACTAAATACATGACTCTCCATAAAAAAACTTAAGTTTTGCCCCGAAATATGCCTAACTAATTGAAAAAGCATGCCAATTCCCGTATTGCGGTATGCCCATCCATATCCAGCAGGAAACTCTCTTGTTATCTTCCCGTTCTCTTCGATTAATCCATGGGTATGCGTAAGCAGATGCCTCAGCGTTACCCCTCGCGCTGCATCTTTATAATCATTGAGATACTGCCCGATTTCATCATCCACGCTGCCTATTTTCCCTTGCTCTATTAATAAACTGACAGCAAGCGCTAGATACGTTTTACGGATTGATGCTACGTTGAACTGCGTTTTTTCATCCACGAGTCTGGGCGCATCTGATGCTGCATGTGTACCGGAATACCACTCGTTTACAACAACGTCGTTTTGTATGATATAGGTTGCGGCAGCTGTGGCGCCGATACTTTGTTGAATAGCATAGACATACTCATTCAGGCTTTGAAAATGATTCGTTACCACTTTCTGCACATAATCCTCTCCTGCTTCAGAGTTGTTTTACCAATTCTGATTAACAATAATCTGCTGCCCTTACCTTGTCAAATAAACCCAAAAAAGCGATTCCCAACAGTAATAAACAACTATAGCCATTATTTCTATCCCCTTCGCTTCACGATTGCTATAGGATAAATAGATAATGGGAAAGACATTGAAAGGATGATTGTGACATGCTGCATATTCCTGCCGTACATACTGTATTTCATAAGGAAACGCTTTTTGAAGCCATGGCCTTATTATATGATATCGGTACACCGCTAAAGAGCCAATTCGTGTCCAATGGCTTGAATGATACCTATTCGGTTGAGACGAATACCGGAAAATTTATATTGCGAATTTATAAGCATTTATGGCGAGCAGAATCCGATATCCGTTTTGAGCTGGATTTGTTAACCTATCTTAAAAACTGCATCCTGCCGGTTTCCTATCCCATCCAAAGACGAGATGGCGAATGGTTGACTGAGCTCGATGCACCGGAAGGCACTCGTTATGCTGTGCTATTCTCTTATGCGGATGGCGCCGGGAAGCTTAATGTCGATACAAGCCAAGCTTACGGCAGCGCTATAGCGCAGCTTCATCATGCCATGGATTTCTATGAACCCAAACATGAAAGGTTTGCGCTTGATGCTGCCCATTTGCTCGACGAGCCTCTTCTGTCGATGCTTCCGTTTTTACAGCATCGACAGAACGATGTATCGTTTGTTCAAGAAACAGCCGGAAGGCTGAAAGCCCGCCTTGCAGAAGCCGCGAATGGTGCATATGACTGGGGAGTATGCCACGGGGATCTGCATGGCTGGAACGTCTTTCATTCGGATGACGGCAGCATGACACACTTTGACTTTGACTGCTGCGGCGTAGGCTGGCGCTCGTATGATCTATCCGTTTATTTATGGGATCGCGTCCATGGCAGATCGGATAGTGAGAGCTTTGAGGATGAATGCTGGGATGCTTTTCTGGAAGCCTATACAAAAGAACGACCGTTAAGCAAACAGGATCTTGCGATGATTCCCGTATTCGTAGCCGTCAGACAGCTTTGGCTGATCGGACTTCATACAGGCGGAAGCGCCATTTGGGGATCTTGGCAGGATGATGGTTATTTTGACGGGAAGCTTAAATTTTTGGCGGCTTGGGTAAAGGCGCATAACCTATAATGCGATGAAAGAAAAGGAACTGCTTGCGGCTCCTTTTCTTCTTTTATACGATTACAGAAATGCTTGTTGTAAAATAAAATGAATGCTTGCCTGTTTACATTCGAATATCGATATGCTATCTTATTTCTACAAATATAGAAATAACGACTGCAAGAAAGGTGAAGCCACAATGACAGAAGATCATGCGGACGTACGTCAAGCTGTAAAAGTATATAAGGCGCTCGGTGAGCCTACCCGTCTAAAAATAGCTCTGCTGCTTACTGAGGAGAAAAATTTATGCTGCTCCGATATTGGCACAAAGCTGGAATCTGTAGCCGGCTCTACCCTCTCACATCACTTGAAGCAATTGACGGAAAGCGGGTTGCTAGATCTCCGCAAAGACGGTACGTATATCTACTACAGTGTGAACCGCGAAATGGCTCGAAAGTATGCGCCATATTTGTTGGAGTAATTTTTTTAGGTTATATTTCTATAGATTTAGAAATATAAAAACAGTGGAGTGGAGAGAGGAGTATTTTTTATATGTCTAACGCGTGGAAAATTTACATGCTGGCTATAATTAGCTTTTTGGTTGGAACGTCCGAATTTATTATTGCGGGTATTTTGGATAAGGTCGCGGGCGACATAGGTGTATCCGTATCTGCAGCAGGCCAGCTGATTACCGTTTTCTCGCTAGCTTACGCTATTGGCACGCCGATTCTTATGGCAGTTACGGCGCGTGTTGAGCGGCGTCAGCTGCTCCTCTACTCATTAGGTGTATTCGCGATCGGCAATCTTATTGCTGTTGCTTTGCCTGGATTTGAGTTTTTGATCGTGTCCCGCGTTGTCCTCGCGCTCAGCACAGGCGTATTCGTCGTTACCGCTTTGACCGTCGCTTCTAAGCTTGCACCCGTTGATAAACAGGGCAGTGCCATTGCGACGCTCGTTATGGGTTTTAGCACAGCATTAATCGTTGGTGTCCCTCTAGGCAGGGTAGTCGCATCTGTATACGACTGGCATCTCATCTTCGGAGCAATCGGACTGCTGGGCCTGCTTGCAATGCTCCTCATTTTATCCAGCATTCCAAAAACAGATGGTGAAGAGCCCGTTCCACTTCGCAGTCAGCTTGCTCTCTTGAAGCAGCCGAAAATTGTAACGGCACTGACGGTCACCTTCTTGTGGATCGGCGGCTATTCTATCGTTTACACCTATATTTCACCATTCCTGCTTAGCGTAACGAAGCTGAGTGAACAAGGCGTGAGCATCGGACTATTTGCATTCGGTATCGCTAGCCTGATCGGGTCTAAATTTGGCGGCTACAGCACCGATAGATGGGGAGCGCCGCGAACATTAGTCAGCGGCATGCTGTTCCATACGATAGCGCTTGTTCTACTCTCGTTGGCTGGACAGTCTCCGGTTATCGTATTTCCTCTGCTTATGATCTGGGCCTTTACCGCTTGGTCATCCGGTCCAACTCAGCAGTACCATTTGATGTCACTAGCTCCAGAAGCTTCGGGTATTATGCTTAGCTTGAACAGCTCTGTACTTCAGCTGGGCATGGCTGCAGGAGCCGGGCTTGGCGGGGTTGTCGTTGAGCAAGTATCGCTCACCTCTATCAGCTGGATTGGAGCTACAGGCGTCATTCTCGCCGCTGCTACAGCCGCAACCTCCTTCGGGTTCTCCCGCGCGCGTTCCCGCCGGAAGATAGCCGAGAGCAGCTTGGCAAAGACCAGTGCTTAAACTTTAGCAGCTTTGCTTTGATCATTGATTAAAGTCACTCCTATTTTTAAAAAATGGGGCTGTCTCAAAAGTCATTTTGCGATTTTTTTGAGCACTAATTAGATCTTATTTTCTTTGAGAAAAAGGACCTCAAGCTCCACTTTACAGTGGGATTTGAGGTCCTTTTATCTGAAAACGGAGATGTTCCCCTGTCATGCGAAAACATTTACGGCAGCGCCTGCAGCAGCTTCATCTAAGCGCAGAAATGCACTTATTTAACCAGATCTTCTTCAATTCTGCTCAATTAGAGGTATTTGTACACCTATTTGCATCATTTCAATCTTGTTTGTTAAAAACAGGTGCACTTTTGCACTTATTTACTCTACGCTAACGGTTAACGCACATCACTAGGATAGCTAAACGCTGGTCGCAGTGATTGGTGTCGGATAATAGCTAAACGTTGGTCGTGGAGTTTAGTATCGATGGATAGCCAGACTCTCGTCGCGGAGATTGATGTTGGATGATAACCACACGTTGGTCTCGGAGAGCGTAAACTCGACTTGCTAAAATAGATATAACATTCAAAAGAAAACCAGACTTCCATTAACGGAAGTCTGGTTTTTTTTGTCCTATTCAAATCGAATCAAGAAGTAATTTTTCTTGCCGCGGCGCAGCACGACAAATTTGGCATAGAGCTTTTGCTCCGAGCCGATGATGGATTCTACATCCGTGTTTTTCGTGCCATTAATCGAAATCGAGCCGCTCGTAATATCTTGTTTCGCTTGGCGGCGAGATGGTGCAGCTCCAGATTCGATCAGAAGATCCATAAGCGCAATCTCTTCTCTATTCGTAAGCACCGTTGTAGGCATGTCCTGCAAAGCTTCGATCAGCTCAGCTTCACTCAGTTGATTTACATCGCCGGAGAAAAATGCCTGCGTAATTTTCTCTGCGCTGTCGAGCGCTTCTTGTCCATGAACAAGGCGAGTAATTTCACGCGCCAATTCACGCTGTGCCACCCGCTTCTCTGGATGCGACTGAAGCTCTGTCTCCAAAGCTTCGATTTCTGCACGAGAGAGGAATGTGAAATATTTTAAAAATTTGATCGTATCGTTATCTTCAGTATTGATCCAGAACTGATAGAACTGGTACGCCGATGTCTTCGAGCGATCCAGCCAAATTGCGCCAGATTCGGATTTACCGAATTTCTTGCCGTCGCTTTTGGTAACGAGAGGCATTGTCATGCCGTAAGCGTCGCCTCCGCCCATTTTGCCAATCAGATCAAGGCCTGCTGTAATAT
Organism: Pristimantibacillus sp. Z349TD_6; assembly: GCF_056173205.1. Lineage (NCBI taxonomy): Bacteria > Bacillati > Bacillota > Bacilli > Caryophanales > Paenibacillaceae > Pristimantibacillus (SeqCode) > Pristimantibacillus sp. Z349TD_6. The sequence continues at coordinate 6,827,560 of NZ_CM149662.1, forward strand.
TGCCCCATTGATCACTGCCGCCAATTTGCAAGGAACAGCCATGTTCTTGATGAAGCTTATGGAAGTCGTAGGCTTGCAAAATCATATAGCTGAACTCGGTAAACGAGATGCCTGATGAAAGACGGGAATCGACCGAATCCTTCGCCAGCATGTAGTTTACAGTAAAGTTTTTGCCTACATCGCGTAAAAAAGTAATGACATCCAGCGGCGAAATCCAATCGTAGTTGCTTACGAGCTTAGCCGCATTATCCGCAGCATTGAAATCAAGAAAGCGGGAAAGCTGACGCTTCAAGCTCTCTGTCCACTCGGATACTGTATCCGCAGTGTTAAGCGAGCGTTCCGTCGAGCGGCCGCTTGGATCGCCAATTAAGCCTGTTCCGCCGCCAACTAGCGCAAGTGGAATATGGCCAGCCTGTTGGAAACGACGCAAGCACAAGATCGGGAGCAAGCTGCCGATGTGTAGGCTGTCCGCTGTAGGGTCGAATCCGCAATAAAGTACAACGCGTTCACTCGTAAGCTTCTTATGTAATTCCTCGCGGTTAGTAAATTGCTGTACTAGCCCTCGGTATTCTAGATCAGCCAAAAGATCTTCATGATTAATGGTTAATGCTTCGTTTGTCATTTAACTCTCTCTCCTCTAATGTTTCCTACAGTTTACGTTGATTTCGAGTTTTTTAAAAGATGTGGACGGACGATTACATGGTTTTGGTCATTTCTCTACGTCTACGAATCGTTCTTCTAATTAAAATATCACAAATAAGCAGCCCTACGCCAACAACAAAGTCGACAAACCCTACAAAAATAGCGTTAAACGGATAACCGCCCATTTTCGAGATATAATATACCGTAAAAGCAAAAATCCCAAATGCACTGATCGTAAATAAAAAACTTTTTCTAAAAAACAGCGCAAGCGCTGCAGCAATTACCGTTAATGCGGCGACTGTTCCCAACACCAAGAGATTATGATCCTTCTCTATATTCGTTGGATACAACAATCTTTTGGGATACGTGTAAGAAAAATACCAGTCCTTGCTGGGCAATTCATTAAAAACAGCTTTGAATGTTTTGGAGTCCGTTTGTTCCATTGCTAAATTCGAATGAAGCGCAGCGCCGGGTTCGCTTAGCCGTATTTCAAGCTCGACATGCGGTTCTCCCTCCCAGAAAGCTGCTGGGGTCAAATAATAAAGATGGGAAAAAATCGTCGTAATCACGCCTTTATTATACATCCCCCCATTTTCAATATAGTTGATGACAATATTTTTCGTTTCGTTCGGCTCAAAAGATAAAGGGAACCTCGCTCCTTGTGCTGGCCCAATTTCAGATGAATAATTGGATAAACGCAGCTCCTTGCCGCTTACTGGATCAGTGACCGTATTTTTCACTTGGGTATTTTGCCAATTAACCGTCTTTACATTCGGATCCATGATCGCATTAATCTCATTATTTCCCTCTGATACCATAAAGGCCTCACTTACAGGCGTTACAAATAAAACCTCCAAGTCCTTAGCGGAATCGGACGTATTGTGAAGTTCATACTGAACCGTTACTTCCGCATGGCTTTTGAACCGTTCGATATCACGGAAGGTAAACACAACCTTCTCACGAACCAAACTCACTTGCGATTGATCATCCAGCTCCAGCCTGCCATAACCCTCCGCAGGATAATGCAGCGGTCCCCCGTTGGCACTTGCCGCTTCTGGTAAAAGCATAAATAATAGGACAGCGGACAAAATCAATGGTCGAAGCTTATGCAAGAACACTCCATCACCTCGTTCTCCGATTGTTGAGCTTCACAAGCAAAAACGCCTCCAGCATCCTCTGGATGCTGAAGTAGCTTTGACGATGAAATATAAGATAAGTAGGAGCATAGATTTACTTTCTTATATTTAAAAAAAGAAGCCTCCATATGTATTATTTTACCACATGAGAGGCTTCATCTTGTTATCGCTTTATTTTTTCTTCCACGTATCCTTAAGCGGTACGATGCGATTGAAGACTAGCTTCGTATTCGTTGTATGTTTTTTGTCCACGCAAAAATATCCATGCCGAACGAATTGGAACTTATCCTCTGGCTGCGGAAGAACCTCAAAAGGCTCAATCCTACAATCTTTCACGATTTGCAGTGAGTTCGGATTAATGACGCTGTCCCAAGCTATATCGGTATCCTTCGGGACTTCATTACCCCGCAGCAGACTCTCATAAAGGTGGACATCCACCTTAGCCGCATGACTCTCCGAAACCCAGTGGATCGTCCCCTTCACCTTCCGGCCGGTAAAGCCCGTTCCGCTTTTCGTTTCGGGATCGTAAGTGCAGCGAAGCTCAATGATCTCACCTGTGGCTTCATCTTTAATGACTTCCTCACATCTAATGAAGTAGGCGCCGATCAGCCGGACTTCAGCTCCGGGCGCTAATCTGTGAAACCCTTTGGACGGCTGCTCCATAAAATCATCTTTCTCTATAAATAGCGTGCTAGAGAAGGTGACCTTGCGTTTGCCAAGCGTGTCGTTCTCGCTATTATTATCAATGGACAACAGCTCGGTTTGGCCCTCAGGGTAATTAGTAATGACCACTTTCAGTGGATGGATGACGGCCATTACGCCTTTGACCTTCGCCTTCAAATCCTGTCTTGCCGCATGCTCCAGCATCGCGATATCAACGGAATTTTGCGCTCTAATCATGCCGATCTCATCGATAAAATTTCTAATGCTCTCGGGCGTAAAGCCTCTTCGCCTGAGTCCACGAATCGTTGGCAGCCTTGGATCATCCCAGCCGTCGACGAAGCCGCCCTCAACGAGCTGTCTCAAATATCGCTTGCTCGTCACGACACCCGTTAGATTCAGCCTGCCGAATTCCCTTTGCCTTGGCGGATGAGCAAATTCCAGCTCCTCTAATACCCATTCGTACAAAGGACGATGGTCTTTGAACTCAATGGAGCATAACGAGTAGGTAATGCCCTCGATGGCATCTTGAATCGGATGGGCAAAATCGTACATCGGATAAATGCACCACTTATTTCCCGTCCGGTAATGCTCTGCATGGATAATGCGATAAATAACGGGATCTCTTAAATTAATATTAGGCGCACTCATATCGATTTTGGCACGCAATACTTTGGAAGCGGCCTTAAAATCACCGTTTTTCATTTTCGCAAACTGTTCTACATTTTCTTCAATGGAGCGATTTCGGTAAGGGCTATCCTTGCCCCGCTCCGTAAGCGTCCCCCGATATTCCGTTACTTCCTCTGGTGATAATTCACAAACATAAGCCTTTCCTTTACTTATGAGCGCAACAGCAGCATCATATATCGCATCCGAATAATCCGAACCATAATAAATATGGCTGCCCGGACGATAACCAAGCCAATTGATATCTTCGATAATAGCATTTACATATTCGATGTCCTCCTTCAGAGGATTCGTATCGTCAAATCGCAAATGAAACTTCCCATTATACTTTTGCGCAATCGTATAGTTCGTATGGATGGCAAAGGCGCTTCCGATATGCAGGTATCCATTAGGCTCCGGCGGGAAGCGCGTGCACATTTCTCGTGTAAACACGCCTGCTTGAAGATCCTCATTAATGATTTTGTATAAAAAATGATCCGTGTTCGGCTCTAATTCGCTGCTCATTGTAAAACCTCCAATTTAGGGTTGCTATCGATACCTTGATTTTTCATGTCCCAAGCAAAAACGCCTTCGGCGTCCTTTAGACGCTGAAGTAGCTTTGACGGTGAAATATAAGCCCTTTATAAGCTAACAAACTTATAAATTCTTATATTTCAAAAAACAAAAAAAAAATCCACCCCCAAGACTTCGCGTCTTGGGGACGAAATTTTTCGCGGTACCACCCCAGATTCGTTAATATGTCGCCATATTAACCTCTTCAAGTACGGCACCAAAGGATGCTTATACTCTAGCTCTATAACAGGAGCTCCTGTCACAGCATCCCCTTGTTCAGGTTCCGATGTGATGCTCAGAGACTTGTTTCGATAAACCATTCCTTGCCCCTTTTCAGCTGCCGGGGCTCTCTGCGAAAGAATTTGTTTATGTACTCTTCTCGTCATCGCCTTTTTCAATATTTCATATATGTTAACAAATCGTTCCCTGAATTGTAAATGGTTATTCTACACAGTAAGCTAGACCATACTAATGCCTTGGCGCCCACAGTATAACTGAAACACCGACCAAGCAAATAGCAGCACCTATCCAGTCGTATAAATCAGGTGTTTTTTTATCGACAAGCCAGCCCCACAAAACAGCCATTACTATAAAAACGCCCCCGTACGCCGCATAGACTCTTCCGAACGAGGGGAAAGATTGAAATGTAGCAATAACACCATATAGTGCTAAAGCTACACCTCCGACCATTCCCCAATACATCGGCTTGCCTTCACGCAGCCATAACCAAATCAGGTATCCCCCACCTATTTCAGCTAACCCTGCTAGTAAAAATACCAATATTCCTGTAATCATCTCTTTCACATCCATTAACCCAAGCTGATTGAATACTTATTTCTAAGCCTGAGGTAAATTTTCAAAGGCTTGTACATATTTATCGTATTTCATTTTCCATACATCCTTGCGAGAGGCAATGGTATTTCCATCCAGCAATGCCTCGATAACATCCAAACATACATCCCAGCCGGCAATATCTCTAGGGGTATGCGCTGTAATTTGGGTAAGCTTCTCGATCAAAACCAAGCGACAGCCCTCTGGCTCTGCCTCTAATTCAAAACGAACGATATCCTCAGCCCACGTAAACTCCAAAACCGATAACGCTTTGAGCCTGGTGATGGCCATCTCTTCAAATTGTCCATTCTGCATATCAAATTTTATTAATCCGCCTTCACGCAGGTCCGCGACATGCAGCTCGGGGAACCACTGTGCCAGCTTCTCGTTGTCAGTCAGCATCGACCAGACACTCTCCACAGCATGCTTCAAATTGCGCTCGAAACGGACCGAATATCCATTCTCAGCTTGGGTAATGGATGCCAACATGTCTACTCACCTCATCCTTATTTATTCCTGATTAAATTTTTTCTCAAAAACAGACCATCGAATCAAAGAAAGAGTAACACCTACGACAACTGAAATAAAAATAATAGGTGCCATTTCGATTTGATCTACACTTTTACGACCTAGTACAATGAGTACTCCCTGAATAATTAACACGTAAATTAATAAATAAAGCACCCATCTAATAGCGTATGGCAGCCTGCCCTTTGTTCTTATCTTGCTCCATTTCTCGCGATTGAATTTGTTGAAGTCATTCACAGGTTTTCCCTCACTCAATTACATATTTCTAGTGATACATACTCCCGAAATAGGATTCAGCACCTTATTTAATATGGCGATTATAACATAAGTATAAACAAAAATAGGCTGCAGCAAGAAGAAAAATCCTTCTTCACTACAGCCCTGCACGTCAACCGACTATTCATTTTTGTTATATGAGGCTATGAAAACAACAAAGAATCGCTAATTGCAGGTACATCCATCCACTGTCTCGACTCGGCAGAACGCTCAACGGCTTCAATAACGAGCTGATTTCTATAGCCGTCCTCGAAATTCGGAGCAGGATTAATGCCGCTGTGCAGCCCTTCCATGAACGTCGCCATCATATTAATAAAGGTATGCTCGTAGCCGATAATATGACCAGCCGGCCAATAGCTTCCGGCGAAAGGGTGTACCTGCTCTGTACACTGAATTGTGCGAAAGCCCTGAATGCCTTCTGGATCGTCCTCCAAATACAATTGAAGAAGATTCATATGCTCCATATCCCATCGTATAGACCCTTTTGACCCGTTTATTTCAAATCGATGTCCATTGCGGTTGCCCTTGGCAAATCTGCTCGCTTCGAAGACACCGATCGCGCCATTTGCAAATTTAGCTAGGAAAGAGGAGGCATCATCAACATCAACACAGCCTCTTTCCCCCATCTTGCCCTCCAGAGGCCGCTCTTTCACAAACGTATGAAGCAAGCCTGTTACTTCGGAAATTTCTCCGATTAGGAATCTCGAGAGGTCAACTACATGCGACATCAGGTCACCGTGCGCTCCTGAACCGCTTTGCTCCTTGCGGAGACGCCACCCTATCGGAATATTCGGATCTGCCAGCCAATCCTGTAAATACTCGCCTCGAAAATGATAGATTTTACCTAACCTGCCCTCATCGATCAGCTTCTTAGCTAGCTGTATCGCAGGCGCAAAACGATAATTATGGCAAATCATATGCATAACGCCTGCTTTTTTTACCGCCTGCAGCATCTCCGCTGCTTGGCTTGCATTGACCGCGAGCGGCTTCTCGCAAATGACGTGCTTGCCCGCTTCTGCCGCAGCGATTGCGATCTCAGCATGAAGATGATTGGGGGCTCCGATGTCAATGACATCAATATCCTGTCGTTCAATAAGCTTTCTCCAATCTGTCTCCCAGGAGAGCCACCCCATCTTATGGGCCGCCGCGCTGACTTCCGCTTCATTCCGCCCTGCGATTGCCTGCAGCACAGGCTCTACCGGCGAATCGAAGTAGAAAGGCAGATCGCGATAGGCGTGGCTATGCGCTTTCCCCATAAACTTATAACCAATCATGCCAATTCTAGCTGTTTTCTTCATCATTTAGCTTCTACTTTGCGGCGAGCGCGGATCAAGCTGCATAAATTCGATAGGGAAGCCGTCAGGGTCTTTCGCCCAGCATTGTAGATTGAGGTCTTTGCCTTGTTTGGGCTCACTGTCCAGCTCAATGCCATGTTTCTTCAAATGGTCAGCGATTTCATAAATATCATCGACCTCGAAGCAAATATGTGTCGAGCCCGCATTTTTTGGATTGCTGATATATTCACGGGTACCGCCATAAAACAGTTCAATAAATTGGCCATCGGCCACCTTCAAATAATTAATCCATGGCTTGCCTTCATCGTCATCCAGCTTGAAAGCTTGCTCGAAGCCAAGTACCTCACTATAGAAATGAAGCGATTTGTCCATATCCGATACAACAAATGCGATATGCGCGTTACCTTTTAACATCGTTATGCCTCCTTTTTTGCACTGCTTTTGGCATGCGGGGAATCGGGATGAATCTGCACAAACTCAACCGCATTTCCGTCGGGATCATGTATCCAGCAGTTATGATTTAAATCCTTGCCGTGTCCAGGCTTGTCATCATTCATCAGTCCATGCTCATAGAAGCGCTTCGCAAGCTCCGCGATATTATCGGTTTCGAAGCAGAAGTGGTGATATCCAATTAAGTCCGGCGCATAGCGGTTTTCCGGCACCTTTACCCCGTCATAAAACAATTCCAAAAACTGTCCGCCTGACACCTTCAAATAAACGATCCATGGCTTATTATCGTCATCATGAATTTCAAACGCTTTGGTCAATCCAGCAATGTCGCAGTAAAAGTGCAAAGACTTTTCCATGTCTGTGACACGAATCGCGTTGTGAGCAATACCTTTTATCATATGAATCCTCCTCAAAATCTAATTTTCTTGAGACTCCGCTTGTGCGATGTGCTTCGCTTAATTTTGTTTTGGACCAAGCTCCTGAAGCCCCAAAGTTACGCCCAGCATGTTCTCCGAGTCAAAATAGGAATAACGTCCGGAGCCATACTCTCCTTTGTGAGTAAGCGGTGCACCCTGCTGCTGCATGAAATCGATATGCTGTTCAAAGCCATTGATCGTAAAAGCAATAAAGTGAACGCCTTGCCCATGCTTTTGCTTATATTCATTCCAAGGGCTAGGCTCATCCAGCGGCTCTAGCAGCTCTACGGTTACCGGACCCAGCTGCAAATTCGCAAATTTTGTCCGCGTGTCACGATATTCGCCGCGGTACCACGTATAATTGTCATCCGTATGCTCTGTGCTTGGCTCCTCTAGCTTCGGCACTTGAATTTCTGGCAGCGGCAGGTTGAATAAACGGCAATAATGGTTGACTGCCTCTTCAATGTTATCTACAACGAGCCCTATTTTGGTTAAGTTGGAATTCTGAATATGATTCACATGCGCACATCCTTTTCCGATAAATTAGTTATTTCATCATCGTCATTTAGCAACTCACTCTAATAAACTATTAGTCGTTGCTCCCCCAGCGGTTGCTAACCTTGAATAGAACCAGCGTAAAGACTAGAGCTATAACAAGCAGCACCCATGCCATAGCCGAAGCGTACCCCATCTTCGCATACTGGAAGGCATTCTGATAAAGGTATAGAGAATAGAACATCGTTGATCCATTTGGCCCGCCCTGCGTAATAATGAAAGATTCCGCAAACGATTGAAAAGTGCCGATAATGCCGGTAATGACATTAAAGAGAATGACCGGCCTGAGCATAGGCAATGTAATAGAAAACATCTTTTGCATCGAATTGGCGCCATCGATTGATGCCGCTTCATAAAGCGATTCTGGAATACCTTGTAGTCCGGCAAGATAAATAATGATCGATCCGCCAGCACCCCATAGCCCCATAAGGATAAAAGCAGGCTTCGACCAGCTTGGACTGGCAAACCACCCTGGGCCATCAATGCCAATCCAGCCAAGTACTGTATTTACCACACCAGAATCCGGCTGCAGCACCCACACCCACAGAATCGACAGGATAACAAATGGTACGAGCGTCGGCAGAAAAAAGATCACCCGGAAAAAGGCCATGCCTTTAACCTTCTTATTATTAAGTAGAATCGATATAAATACGGTACATGCCGTTATGACAGTAAGACCTATAAACACCATATACAACGTATTCTTAAGCACGGTATAAAACATATCATCACCGGTAAAAAGCGTCTTATAATTCTCCAGACCAACAAAGACAGGCGGATTGATGATATCGTAGTCGGTTAATGAATAATAGAACGAACTGATTAACGGGTAAGCAGTGAAAAACAAGAATCCAACAATCCACGGTGAAATAAAGAGCAAACCGTTGACCAAATCTTTTCTCATCATATTCATCTTCATACACTCCTAACCTTTGATCCCCGAGAAGGCGATCCCTTGAATGAAATACTTCTGGAGAACAAAGAAGATAACGAGCACCGGCACCGTCATGCTGATACCAATTGCCATTAGAAGCGGCCAACGCGGATCATTAACGGACATGATCTGCTGGATACCAAGTGAAAGCGTATAAAGCTTGTTATCACTCAAAAATACGAGAGGGCCAATGAAATCACCCCAAGCGTGTGTGAAGGAGAAGATCATGACTGTTGTAATTACAGGCAGCGATAACGGAAGAATCATTTGCCAATAAATCCGAAATTCGCTTGCCCCATCGACCTTAGCGGATTGCGAAAGCTCCTTCGGAATGCCCATTAGAAATTGACGCAATAAGAAGATAAAAAACGGGTTTCCAAAAAATACAGGAACAATAAGCGGGAGGAACGTTCCGATCCAACCGAGCTTTTGAAACATAAGAAATAGTGGAATCATCGTCACTTGAAACGGCAGCATCATTGTCGCGAGGACTAAAACGAATACACCGTCTCTCCCCTTCCATTCCACGCGGGAGAAGCCGTAGGCAATCAACGTATTCGATATAACTGCTCCGACGATGCCAAAGCCGGCAATGGTGAGCGTATTTCGTAAATACAGTAAAAACGGAAACTCGCCAAAGGCTGTTGAAAAGTTGGACCATTGCGGCTTGCTAGGAATCCAAATCGGCGGATTTGCAAACAATTCCGTGCTGCTCTTGAGTGAACCGGACAGCAGCCATAGAAAAGGCAGAACAAATGCAATCGTGATCAAGCCCAAAACAAGGTAAACGGCAGCAAGCTCCAAACGCTCCATTCCTTTTTTGGATTTGTGCTTGGCAGGTACAATCGGTTTTCCCTTAAGGTCTGTAGCAGTAGTTCTCAAGTTTATTCACCACCTTGCAAGTATTTACTTCCTACATGTTATTGCCTTAGAAGCTCCTGCTCCCGGAAGCGGTGCATGTGCAACTTCATCCGAGAGCGGGTCTTCTGTATTTCACTATTTCTATTTCATTATTTCTTTTTGTCTACTTCCTTTTGCAGCTTCTTCTCTACTTCTTCAAGCAGCGGCTTCGGATCTTTATTGTTATAAATGACATTATCACGCAGCAGCTTCAGCTCATTGGACATTTCTTTGGCAACTGGCGTTAATGCCGGATGTCCGGAATTTGGTGACGCTGCGACTTCGCGAACGACTTTGTAGACTGCATCATTTTCCTTATCCCACTTAATCGCATCGCTTGGCGCATTGTAAATGGAGATGGAACGCCAAGTGTTAATATTGTCAGCAAGAATTTCAGGCTGACCTCCAAACAAAATGAATTTCATCGCATTCTCAGGGTTTTTCGCGCCCTTTGGAATCATGAATACATTCGTTCCGAACGTTGTTGCTTTCTCGCGGCCATTTGCCGGAAATGGTATTGCCGCTACGCGATACTCTTGGTCTGGCGCATAAATGCTGAGCGCATTCGCGAACCAGTTGCCGTTGACAGTCATCGCCACTTTACCCGTGAAGAATGGGTGATCCGGGGAAAACGCTCCGCCAAAGCCCGACGTAAATGATTTGATTTTCTCTGGATTGTATTTCTGCGCATACTTATTCATCCAGTTGTACATATCGCTCAAGTGATCATCATTGAGCTTAACATCGCCTGTTTTATCATCAATGAAATTCGCTCCGAAAACCCAGCCCCACAGAAACGCGTCATCACCGGCGTCGATCCATGGGATAAAACCTAGGCGTTCAACGTTTTTGCCGTTTAACACCGTCAACTTCTCAGCCGCAGCATCAAGCTCTTCGATTGTTCTCGGCGGGTTATCTGGATCAAGTCCGGCTTCTCTGAACATCGCCACATTGTAATAGAGCAAGTTAACATTGGAATCCTGCGGATATAGATACGTTTTGTCATCCCGCTTCATTAACGGCAAGAATGAGGGCAGAACGTCCGATTCGTTGAAGCCCATAGCGGAGAGATACTCATCCATTGGCTCAAGGGCGCCTTGCGCTGCGAGTGAGTAAGCGCTTGCATAATCGGAACTAATAACGACGTCCGGCGGATTTTTTCCAGATATGACGGATACCAGCTTGCCATTTGAAAGGCCGCCATCCGGTGGAACATAGGTGGCATTAATCTTATAGGTTGGGTTTTTCTTCTCGAACTCTTCCATTCGCCATTTGTCCCATTTCTCCGAGTCGCCGCCCCAAGGATACCAATAATTAATGTCTCCTCCAGCTGCGGCAGCCCCTTCATTCCCGTTTGTTCCTGCATCATTGCTCGGCTTTGGCGCGGAGCCTGACCCGCCTGAGCAGGCCGTAATTAATAACATCGTGGAAATTATACTACTAACTAATACCGTCATTCCTTTTTTCACCGTAAATACCCCCTTGATAAAAGTAATAGTCAGTTCAGTCTGCTTCGTATCCATCGTCAAGTAGGAAGCCATGTTTCGATTACACCTTAATCACCCCTTCCAATGTGAACGCGTGTTTATTGCGGTTTAAAAAAATGTCTTCCTCGAAGTTGCTCAAATAAACATTGAACACGCGTTTATTATTTGATAAAAAAATTTACACCCTGCGGCATGAATCCCGAACGACTAAACTGCAATCCAGTGTAATTTGTTTGACTGATGCTTCCTGCTGCTCAATTCTGTCGATGAGCATAGAGGTCAATTGCCCCAGCATACCGCTAAAATCAATCCGGATTGTCGTTAATGCCGGATGATGTTTCTCGCTAAGCGCATGATCATCAAAGCCGATCATCGACATATCTGCAGGCACTTGCAATCCCTGTTTCTTTAAAGCTCTAATCGCCCCGAATGCTACACTATCATTAGCAGCAATAATTGCTGTAGGCAGCTCGCTCTTCGTATTGAGAAAAGTATGAATCGCTTCATATCCGCTTTCTTCATGAAAACTGCCCTGTATTACCCAATCCAGATTGACCTGCAAGCCGCATAATTGCATCGCCTTCACGAAGCCTTCGTATTTCGCAGGGCCAGATAGCCGCTTCATATCCCCGTTAATGACACCTATTTTCGTATGGCCAAGTCCAACTAGATAGGCGACCGCCTGCTTCATGCCGGAATCATTGTTGAAATTTGAAACGATTCGGTTGGACTGTGGATGCTCTGGCTGCTCCTGATCCACAACGCCGACGATGAAACCCTCCTCAATAAGCTCCTCTATAATAGGCTCATGAGTAGCGGCACCAATAAAGATACCTCCGTCAATCCGGCGCTGGAAAAAAATCTCCTTTACGTTCTTCATTGTCTCGGTATCGTTTGTATCTCGGATGATATGTGTAAGAACATAATATCCATAAGCTGAGGCATCCTCAATTACACTTACGATCAGCATGTTCGTGAGAATATCACTAGATACATGGCCGGGAGCTATCAGAAACAAGCCAATTGTTCGTGCTCGTTTCCCAGCTAGCACTTGAGCCGATACATTAGGAAAATAATTATACTGCTGGATCACCTTCATAACTTTCTCACGCGTCTGTGTTGGAACGTTGGAGTAGTTATTAATAACTCTGCTGACCGTGCTGCGAGATACGCCAGCCAAGCGGGCGACCTCTACACTATTTATGTCTGCCTTTTTCAATTGTTGCTAGCCTCTTTCGTGAACGCGTGTTTATGCCATTATCATATACATTTCATAAATTGGCTGTCAATCCCTTTGCAGCAACAAAATTTTATTTTTTCAATGTGCTCATCCTCATCAAAAAGATTGATCTTGTATAAACACGTGTTTATGTTATACTTTGCTCAACATAAGTTATTCCTGCTAGCGAGAAAATATTCGAACAAAGGACGGGGTTTCGATGAGGCTTGGAGGTCAGGTTTTTCTAGAAAATAAAAATCCTGAAAGTTGGTCAAATGCACTTATACAAGCGGGCTTCCGCGCAACAACCTGCCCCATAGACGGCAATGAAGATATTAGCGAGCTGGATGATTACTTAGCCGCAGCAGCAAAACATGATATTCTAATTTCCGAGGTCGGCGCATGGAGCAACCCTATTAGCCGAAATGAGGAAACAAGACGCAAAGCAATTGCATACTGCACGCAGCGTCTGGAACTTGCAGAACGAATGGCTGCGCAGTGCTGCGTAAACATTGCCGGCTCACGCGGCGAACAATGGGACGGACCCGATCCAGAAAATTTCAGCGATGAAACCTTTGAGCTCATTGTAGAGACGACGCGTGAAATTATCGATGCGGTTAAACCAGAGAGAACCGTATTTGCCTTGGAAATGATGCCGTGGGTGTTCCCAGATTCAGCTGACTCCTATCTTGCCTTGATCAAAGCGATCGATCGCAAAGGTTTTGGCGTACACTTCGATCCCGTCAATATCATTAGCAGCCCTCGGGCCTATTACCAAAATGGCGAGATGATCCGTGATTTCTTTGCAAAGCTTGGGCCATATATTCGGAATTGCCATGCGAAAGATATTTTGCTGCGCGGTCAATTGACCGTTCATATGGATGAGGTCATCCCTGGCCAAGGCTTGCTTGATTACCGTACATTTCTTACCGAGCTGAACAAGCTGCACCCGGATACGACGCTCATTATCGAGCATCTATCCACCAATGAGCAGTATCAGCAAGCTCGGGAGTACATAGCAAAGACGGCTTCAGAGCTTAATATATCGCTGTAAAGGAGATCGGCATAATGAATCACGAACAACTCCTAGAGGAATTAAAGCGGGAGGAAGAGGAACTGCAATTCGACTCCTTCACGAACGAAACCGCGCTGCAAATCGGACTTGGGCTCATTGAGCAGGCCAAATCGGAGAACAAGTCGGTAACGATTGATATCCGAAAAGGCGAACAACAGCTGTTTCACTATGCTTTTCCCGGCACCTCGGCAGACAATGATGACTGGGTCATGCGAAAAGCACGCGTCGTCAATCGTTTTGGAGTCAGCTCCTATCGTATGGAAATCGAGCTGCGCGCTGCCGGTACAACACTTGCCGAGCGTTATTCGTTATCCCCTTCACTCTACGCTCCTTATAACGGAGCGTATCCCATCTACGCTAGAGGCTTCGGGGTAATCGGAACCATTGCTGTATCCGGATTGCCGGATGATCAAGATCATAAGCTGATCACTTCTGTGCTCCGAAGTATACTTAAGCGAGCCTAAATATAGGCTCCAATAGAAAAAAGGCAGCAGCGAAAGGATTTCTCCTCTAGCTGCTGCCTTTTCGTATCCAAGCATGAATGATTATGCGTTATAAAATGCTTCTAATTCGCTAACGACCGCTGCAAGCGATCCGTCTACGCGAGTCTGACGCTGCTCTTTGCTGAACAGCGAAGCGATTTGCTCAGGGAATTGCTGCTCGATGCCGCAAAGCTCGATGGCTTCGTTGAACTTAGCTGGATGAGCCGTCGCAAGCGAGATTGTGATTCCTTGTTCATTGCTGTATTTGTCAGCCGCAGCGACGCCGCAAGCTGAATGCGGATCAAGCAGGTAGCCGTTTTCCGCTTCATATTTCTTAATCGTGTTCAGGCACTCTTGACCTTGTACGCCATGCGCGCCAAACTCGGCTTGCACTCTGCTCAGCGCATCGCCGGTAATGACGATTTGTCCTTCGGCTTTGAACTGATCCATCAGACTGCGAATTTGAGCAGCATCCTCCCCAAGCACATAATACAAGTAACGCTCAAAGTTGCTGGCTACTTGAATGTCCATCGATGGGCTGTACGTGCTGCGGAAGTCTCCCGGCTTGTACACGCCCTCAAGAATAAAGCGCTCCAAAATATTGTTCTCATTCGTAGCTAGAATAAGCTTGCCTACAGGAAGTCCCATACGCTTCGCTAGGTAACCTGCAAAAATATCACCGAAGTTGCCTGTCGGTACGCTAAAGTTAACCTGCTTCGCATCCGTCTGCTTCGCCACTTGGAAGTAGGCATAGAAATAGTAAACCGTCTGCGCCAAGATTCGAACAAAGTTGATGGAGTTGATCGCCGCAAGCTGATTATTAGCTTTAAAATCAAGGTCAGCGAACAAATCCTTAATCATGCGCTGGCAATCGTCGAAGTTGCCATCTACAGATAGATTCAGTACATTGTCGTCCTGAACTGTCGTCATTTGCAGCTCTTGTACTTTACTTACTTTGCCATGTGGATGTAGAATACAAATCTTAATGCCGTCTTTGCCTTTAACGCCCTCGATTGCTGAAGCTCCTGTATCGCCGGAAGTAGCACCGAGTATATGAATTTTTTTATTTTGCTTCGCTGCAACATACGTGTAAAGCTGGCCCATAAACTGAAGCGCGATATCTTTAAAAGCAAAGGTAGGACCGTGGAACAGCTCCAGCAAATAAAGATCATCCTTCAGCTTGCGGACAGGCGTTACTTCCGGGTCACGGAAAGTAGCATAGCTCGCGTACACCATGTCTTTCAAATCCTGTGCTGGAATCTCATCATTCGTAAAATGCGAGAATATAGCAAGTACAAGCTCTTGATAGCTAAGATTCTGCCATTCCTTCAATGTTTCAGCTGAAATAACTGGAATTTCGCTCGGAACAAGCAGTCCTCCATCGTTGCCTAAGCCCATCATAAACGCATCGATAAACCCTATTTTGCCAACATTTCCTCTTGTACTAATGTACTCCATCTGTAAATAGCCTCCTACATGCGCACAATTATCGTCAAATTTCGTTATCTAAATCATATCATCGTTTTCCATAATAATCGATTGTTTTCACAACAGTATATCATTTTTATCGTCTAACAAGCTAAAACGCATTCGGCGTTCTTTAGAAAAAAAATATACTGTCTTGTATTTAAATAAACGAAAGACATCCCTTATTTAGGGATGTCTTTCGTTAAACCAGCTATTTGACGAAGTTTGCTACAATCGATGCAATCTCGGCGCGTGTAATCTTTTCCTTTGGCCGGATGGAACCATCCTCATAACCTTTAATAATGCCCGCTTCTGATAATGCTGCTATAGCTTCTTTAGCCCAGCTGGACACGCCTGGCTCATCCGCAAAGGATGGCTTGGCTGCTCCTGAGGCAACGATTATTTGGTCTTTAACCGCTCTATACAAAATAACGAATGCTTCCTCTCTCGTCATTTCCTGATTCGGCTTGAAGCTGCCATCATCAAAACCAGTTATAATTCCATTGGCATACAAGCCATTCACATATTTACTATACCAAGCCGTCGGCGTAATATCTCCGAAGCCAGGTTCGCTGTTTTCTGCTTTGAGGCCTAACAATCTGTAAATAACAGCTGAAAATTCCGCTCTGCTCATTTCCTGATTAGGCTTAAAGCTGCCATCTGGAAAACCGCCCAAAATGTTTTGGCCCGCCAGCTTATTAATCGATGCTGCTGCCCAATGCCCTGCAGTATCCTTGAAATGCGGCTCTGGGTCTGGGCTCGGTGTTGGAACCGGACTTGGTGTTGGGTTCGTTCCAGGGTTTGGCGTCGGACTAGGCGTTGGATCTGGACTCGGACTTGGTGTAGGGTCCGGGCTAGGGCTCGGTGTTGGATCTGGAGTCGGGCTAGGCTCTACGCCAGTGTCCTTCTTTTTCTCCACCGTTACGACAACCTTAGCTGTAAATCCGCCGTCTACAGTCACAACCGTAAGGGTAGCTGTTCCTTCTTTTAGAGCTGTAACAATGCCGTTTGTATCGACTGATGCAATGGCTGCTGCATCGCTAGACCATAACACGGCTTTATTATCCGCGTTCAGCGGTGCAACTTCTGCAGTCAATTGCAGCTGCTCTTCTTCCTTCAACGTAACCGCATCCATGTTCACCGTAATTCCTGTTATATGAACAGCCGTATCCGGCTGCTTTAACACAGTGAACGTGAACGTTCTTGTTACAGTCGATTTTCCATCTGATAGAACAGCGGTCAGTGTTACAATCTGATCTCCATTTTCAAAAACAGGCCGTGCAACAGTACCGCTATTACTAATGATTGACTCATGATCTGATTGCCATGTAATGGTTGCTCCATGCAATCCAGTCGTTGGCAGCTCGAGATCCGTCAGCACTGCATCCTTGCTGCTATTCTCCCCAAGGAAGCTCAGGTCGTCTAATTGATCGGCCGCATGTTGTAGCAGCAGCACCTCCATGCTTGCCAGCTTCTCATTTGCCGCCACATTAAGCTCGCTCACTTCAGAGGCAAGAAGTGCGCCATTATAGATTTGGAAGTCTGCGATCATACCGCCAAAATAAGCGTCTCCCGCATAAAAGGATTTCCCAATAAAACCGCTGATGCCGTTTTTATTGTTAATTTGATCGAGAGTAAAGCCGCCAGCATTACCAGTCGAGACTAGCTGGCCATCTACATACAGCGACAGCTTGTTGTCTGTACCTGACATTACTGCCGTAACGAGCTTCCAATCAGCTGATTGGAGCAGCGGCGCTTTTGTCGCCACTTCATTGCGCCAGCCATTCGTTGCGATACCGAATCGCGCCGTGCTGTCTGCATTATATTTTGGCGTCATATACAAATAATGTGTATCGCCTTGTCCAAGCGCAAACAGCCATTCTGCACTGTTCTTGCCTTTCCAATTGACAAGGGCAGATACCGTGACATCCGTCAGCCCATCCAAAATACCTTGCGGCATTTCAATATAAGAGCTTGTATTTCCGCCAGCAAAGCTGATGGCTCCTGCTGCATCTGTCTTAATCCACTCCGCATTTGCAGGATTAACCCATTTGCCATTGTATTTGCCAGTCTGGTCAATGACCGAAGTACCTTCCAGCTTGCTCATGTCATAATGGACAATTAGCTCTGCAGGAGTCTCAACAACATCGCCTTTGCTATCCGTTATCATAATCCAGCTAATTTGCGGATCAGAGCTTGTTGCACCTGCGTTCGCCGCTCGATGCACCGTCAGCTCCAGCTTTCCGTTATCAACGGCTACATTGCCATAGCTAAGCACATCTTTTGCTGCGGAGAAAACATACCCGCTTGTTTTTACTTCTCCGTTCAGCAAAATATCAGCTATCCGTTTGCCGTTCGAATACTGGGACCACGGGTCGTACAAGCCTACATAAACATCGTAGCTTCCATTATCGATGTCGAAGCGGTACGAGAGATCATTGCCGGCATTGCTTTTCAAATAACGCAATCCATCAAAAATATTGCCGCTGTTCGTACCGGATGTCAGCGTATTGTCTCCGATATAACCCCAAGTTTGATTGTTCGCCGGATCGTATTTCTGATCGATAACGTTTCCGTTTAGCAAATGATCTTCGCCAATCAATTGAGTAATATCTTTATAATCTGACGTTTCCGCACCGCCTGCATGAACAAAATAAGTGCTGCCCTCTGGAATGACATACATCTGATGTTCGATGACCTTATTGGAGAGCTCTGTCAGCTTGCCGCTGACGCGCACCGTCCCCGGAATTTTGAATGACGCTTCATTTATGCTCCAGCTCATCGGTGTATCCTTTACCGTTCCATCTGATAAGGTCACTTGTACAGTCGTCGGAAGTGCTGGCGCTTTGCCAATTGTTGTACTTGCAGGAAGCGGAGTATTCAATGTCACCTTCCCCATGCTGTCAAGCAATTCAAGCGACCACTCATCATGCCATTGAAGGGCAATTTCATCATTTTGACCAAATTCAATCGGCAGCCAAATATAGCGGGAATTCGCAAGATCGTTTTGATTCCAGCGGTCACCCATATAGATGAATTTCCCAGCTGCTGCGTCTACAGTAATCACTTGAGTGCTCTGCGAGCCAAAGGTCGTTGAGCTTCCAGGCGCAACATCGCGCATCGTTTTCCACGGTCCCATCATGCTGTCGGCAACCGTATATTTGCCCACGTTCGGAGCCCAGCCCGTCGCACCGGATGAAATCATGTAATATTTCCCTTGGTACTTAAATAGTGCCGGTGCCTCGCGCTGAGCTAGCGGGAATACGCGCACATAGTCCTCGCCATGCACTCCCTTGTACTCCGTATCTCGCTCTTCGTTGCCGTCTTTATGCCAACCAACAACATCTGTATACGAATCATTGAGCTTGGAGATGTACATCGTTAAATTTTCTTCACTCGAATAAATCAAATAACCGGTGCCGTCGTCATCCTTGAATAACGTCATATCCCGCGCCATGCCTGGCTGGTTTGGCTGGCCGTTATCAGTTGCTCCCTTAGGCGCTTGGTCCATGCGATGGCTCTCCTGATAGACAAAAGGTCCGAGCGGAGAGTCGCTAAGCGCATAGCCGGCTTCTGCTTTCGCATAGTTGGCTGTCGATGTCTCACTTGGGCCATCCGTGTGCATCCACATCACATATTTTTTTGTATGATCGTTATAAATGACTTTAGGACGTTCAATGATGCGATCCGTACCGATGTCGTTCAAAATATCGGCTTGATCTGTCCGGCCAGCATATAGCTCTGAAATAAGCGGATCATTCTCAAAGTCATCTATCGAACCGATCGCTGTCAGGGCGAGTCCATGATCCTCCCAGTTGTACAAATCCTTGGACGCGTAAACCCTTACCCCTCTGGCAGGCAAATAACCGTAGGTTTTATCCTCACCGTACCAGTAATAGGTTTGTGTATTCTCATCAAACATCATGCCAGCGCCGTGCGCTTGAATGAGCGCCCCGTTCGTATCTCTCCAAACCGCACCGGGCTTAAAAGAATTGTATATCTCTTTAACCGCCAGCTCTGATATCGCCTTTGATAATGCTGCGATAGCCGAAATAATCTGCTCTTGAATTGCGAGATCCGTAATATCCGCACCGCTGCCCACTAGGGATTGCAGAACGGAATCACTCTCTTGAATGACCTCGTTCAGTACTGCGAGACTGTATGGCGTATATTTCGTGTTTGCTGCTTCAGCTCTTGCTGCTGCAATCTTGTCTTCTAAATCAGAGAGCGGAACCGTTCTGTTCTGTCTAATGATGAGATAATTAACGAGTGGATCGTTATAGTTTGAGAGCGCAGCTGTTGCCGGCCCTTGTATCCTTACGTTTAACATCCCATCGGTAACGCCGATTTTGCGATAAGTAACCGATTTCTCAGCCCCTTCACCGCCAATTGCAAAATCACCGCCAGAAACGTTATTCCCTTCCAGCAGCAAGTTCACGCTTCTTCCGCTCCACGGATTATTGAAGCCAAAGGTCACGTCATATTCGCCTGTTGGCAGCTCAAAATCATAAGCCAGCGCCTTCTCTCTAACCTGCGTACCGTTATAATATCTTAACGTTCCGGATTTGGTCGTTGCATCCCAGACGTTTGTGCCGCTCGTTGTCGTCACCAAGCCCCATGATTTAGAGGTTAGGGGATCAATTCCATATACCTGCTCCGTAACCGAGCTATACAAGCCCAGCTTGTCGTTCCCTTCAACCGTCTTCGGGGTTGAATCACCTGCATTAACGAAATATAAAATATAATCGTTATCCTTCAGCTCCTGCTCTGTAAAATCGTCGGTGACAGCTAAAGCTTCCTCTAGCCCTTCACTTGCTGCATTTACAGGGGCAAGCGAGGTTAGAAAACTTGCTAATAGAGAGAAGCATAGCGCCAAAGACAGCCATTTCTTTCTTTTCAACAATTGAATTCCTCCTTTGAGTTTGGGTATCCGCTCTTTATGTATGCGTTTGCATATCATGCTGCTTAGAACGTCTCCATGAATGTTAGCCTAGGTGTACTGTCTCTTCAACTGAACAATTTAGACAGCAATGAACTTCCATTAGACCGCCTAATTCTCCCGGAAATGAAGCGGTTATGTTCACTCAGGTATGATTTTTTCACCTGCTCAAAACGGTGTGCACACATGTAAAAAAAGAAAAAAGACTGCCCGCGGGCAGCCTCTACTTCTATCCTATTTATGCAAATCTCGTCTCTTGATAAGCCTTCGATTATTGGAAACGATACGAATAATACCATAAACAAACAACCCAACAACGATCATATACAAACCTAAAATGATTAATGACCATGGGTTGAACATTTGTAACGGAAAAATGTTAATCAGTATAATGGGAAACTGTGCGAATAATACGACTGAAAGCAGTGACAAAATTCTTTTGTTGCGATCAATTAGAGAGTCCAGATCGGAGTAGATTTCAGGCCGCACCTCACTGTAGGGCATTCGCCAAATATACCAGCCTGCGCCGGAATATACGAGCTCCCAGCCTGCTTCTTTAAACAGCTGCACATAGTTTGGGTCTTTGTTCATCTGATAGTCGAGGCAATATCTTAGCTTCCTAGTCTCACCCTTCTGGAAATGGAAACGAACGACATTGCCGCTTACTTTCCTCAGATGCCATCCTTTAGCTTCCTCTTGCTCAAGCCATCTCTCTATTTTTTCCGAATCCCAGCTTACCCACCATTTCGTCACCCGTTTCTCGTTATTCATGAAGTTTCCCCTCCACTTTTAAACTATTATGATACAGCTCTCCGATCCGGTTCATCTCTAGTTTGAGCAAGGTTTTACCGTCATCCGTGATGCGATAAAATTTACGCCTATCCTCTTCAAGCACAACTTCAATTAATCGGTCTTTTTCCATGCGCGACAGGCTTCCGTACAAAGTCCCGGCGCCTAAATGAATTCTGTTGTTCGTCAATTCATCTACATGCTGCATGATCCCGTAACCATGACGAGTCTCTATAAGCGACAGCAAAATATAAAAAGCCGTTTCCGACATTGGCAAATAATTGCGAAGTAATTTCTCCATTGTGACTCGGCTCCTTTTGTGTGGAACTACCGAAAGTGTATTTCACCCGATGTTATATCGCACCTCGATATATCATGATGCGATTGTATCACGACACGATATATAAGTAAATCATTTCCATGCAAAAAAAAGACCACTGCTCGTACGCAGTGATCTTCTTTGTTACCATTTTGGCGTTAATATGCTGCTCGCCATTATGTTCCATCATTGACAACAAGCCCAAAAATGGTCGCCATTGTAATCGCCTGTGCAGGCGAGATGATGCAGCGCCGCAAATCCTCTAGCGAAGCGCCTAAGCTGTTAAATTCACAGCTGCTAATATCGACGCCGCCAAGCTTCGTCTGTGAAAGCTGCGCTTGATCGATATTTGTTTCATGCAGATAGAAATTAACTAATGTCATATTGGACATGTCTGCTTTGGCTAACGAGCTTTTCTCGAATTTAACGCCTTTGGCATTGGCGAAGCGCAGTACGGCATAATCCGCAACACATTGCTCGAACCTTACGTTGCGCAGCATTGAGCCAGTCAAATCCATGCCAAGCAGCTTGCAATTAAGGAATGTGACCCTATGAAATACCGCTTCACTTAGATCGATATTTGATAAATCGCAGTTGTCAAAACGAACATCGGTAAATTCCGCTTTTCGCAGGCTTGTCGCCCGAAACGATACGTTATTAAACACTACGCGATCAAAACAAGGCTTATAAGCCGATTGATTATGAACACCGCTGTCTTGAATGATGCTGTCGCTAATCTCGATCTCATCCGCCCATTCGTAATCAGGAACGTCTAAAGATTGCAATTCGCTTGATATTTTAGGTGCTTCAATTTTCTCTTTTTTGCTGGACATAAGTAGGAGGACCTGCCTTTATTATGAAATAAAATCTATACAACCTCAGCTTCTTTATATTATACACTTTCAAATCCTGATAGGACGAATTCGTTTTTTAAGCAACAAATCTTAAGGATGCGGATTGAACATTATGAAAAAACGGGTAATGAGTTGTATAGTTTGGCATCGCTAATGACTTCTTGTGCTCCCCCATCTATAATGTGAATAAATAAAGTATGCCATAAAGGGGGACTTCACTCCCTTTTTAGACGGAATAGAGGTGTGTTATGAAATACGAGATGTCGCTGGAGCAGCGCGATAACATAATGGGAACGCTCACGGAGGAGCAGCGTCATTTTTTGCACCATGAGCTCGTTAGAGGCAGAAGAACGTTGTTCGCACGACAGCTTGCCCGAAAAAAATGCCAGTTCATTCCCGAGGACGCTGAATTCGAGGATATTGAATCGTTTATTGAAGAATGGGACTATATCGGGTTCACCGATAGCGGCGAAGTGTCTCCTCATACAAAATGTGAATGCGGCCGATCCTTGCGCTACCAGCATCAGGTGCTTCATCTCCCTACCAATACGATTCGCTACTTCGGTATCGAGCATTTACAGCTGCATACCGGAATTGATGCGAAAGCCATATCGGATATTATGAAAGGTTTTGACATCCTCGATGGCGAGATGAATGAGATGTTATGCAAATATAGAGATGGCTGGCAGCTCGATCAGCATCTTTTTTTGCCGCTGCCATCGGAGCTTGAAGTGCCTGCCGACATTCAAGCACATATCGATGCCAATCTTCCGCTGCTGGAGAGACAGCTGTCTCGGATTCGCAGAAGACTGCATGAGCTCGACCTTGCAAGCAGGAAGAAGCGGATAGCAGCTGCTTTAACCTATTATGATCAATCGTCTTCAGGAGACGATGAACAGCAAATACCGGAGACCCCGAACTTTCATAGCGACTACCGTTCCGACAAGGACATCATGGAGAACAGTAATCAGCCTGTTGACCATCCAGAACATTCGCAAGGCTCCTTCGATTTTGGAGATAACGATGTAACGCAAGGCGTACTCAGCTTTGACAATTCCAATGATGGCCAAGGTGCGTTTGTATTTGATGAAATCGAAAACAGTCAAGGCGCATTCGTCTTTGATGAGATTGAGGAGAGTCAAGGCGCGTTTCTGTTCGATGAGCCTCCGGTGAACCAAGATGCGTTTGCATTCGAGGAGGCTGGCAAAAAATTAGGCGCTGCCGCAATGCGAGAATCTGAGCTAAGCAGCTCGAATGCCAAAACTACAAGTCCCTTTTATTTGTCGCAGCCGGCTCAGCGTGTCGTTGACGATGCTCTCAAATACGGACGTATCAGCACATTAGCGATCTCTAACTTTTTAATTGAACAGAAGCTTGTACAAGATATACGAATGTCTACGGGAAAACCAAGCATCTACATTGCAGTGGCAGCCTATTTGGACAAGCTTTCAGCTGCAGGCCAATGTGAGCTCGTGCTCGGCAATTCCGAGGATCGCGTTTATTCGAATTCGAAGACTTCGTAATTGCTTTTTTGTACCGAGCGTTCATCCAGCTTTCTTCCCACAACGAATTTCTATTTTTGAGTCCACTTTATCGACCTCGTTTTTTGTGAGAGCTTGACCATCGATATATCGAAAAGCATTGCTGCATGGTCAAGCCTCTCCTCTATGGCAAAAACTCCGCGTAATCACTCATTTTTCTCGTTTAATAAATAATCATATTCTTATGAATTATTAACGTTATTTTTTACCATAATAATTAAACCTGCAACATTAATTTAATAATTTCCGTTTTTAAACTTGATAACAAAAATGACACCGAGGAGATTGATTACGATGAAAAAAAGATATTTTGCATTTATGCTTGTCATTGCTTTAGGTTTGGTGCTGACGGCATGCTCAGGTTCAAACTCAAATTCAGGAACTAACTCCAATACATCAGGCAACAAAGAAGAGCAATTCGTAACAACAAAAACGACAAAAGAGATGGTTGACGGCATGTTGGCCAAAATCGAGCAACCCGCGTTAGCAGAAATGACAGGCGACATGGTGAAACAAATGTATTACTTCGATCCATCTATTCTGGAAGAATATACAATTATGTCACCTTTAATGAATGTTAAAACAAATGAAATAGCTGTTTTCAAAGTGAAGGATGCTAAAGATATTGCTGCTGTTGAGGACGGAATCAAGAAACGTGCTGCGGATGTTCAAAAATCTTTTGAAACTTATTTGCCAGATCAGTACGAAAACGCCAAAAACTATAAGCTTGTAGCGAAAGGCAATCACGTCTTTTTCGTCATTTCTGAACAAGCGGATAAATTTGTAACTGAATTCGATTCCTTCTTCGCTAAAAAATAAGCAATATGGTATTCAGCAGTCTACTTTTCCTATTTCTATTTCTGCCTGCTGTATTGCTGCTGTATTTCGTGTCTCCGTGGCGAATTAAAAACTTCGTTTTGTTCGCCACAAGCCTCGTATTCTACGCATGGGGCGAGCCCGTGTACATCGCAATCATGCTGCTCTCGACGGTTACTGACTACAGCTTCGGACTTGCTCTTAGCAACCCGAAGCGGAGCAGCCTGCAGCGGAAATGGATTGTCGTCGCCTCTGTCGTCGTAAACTTAACCTTGCTAGGTTATTTTAAATACGCTGATTTTCTCATTAACAATGTGAATGCACTATTAGGTACACAAATACCATTAACTGAATTGGCTTTGCCAATCGGTATCTCCTTTTATACTTTTCAATCGATGTCCTACATTATTGATGTTTATCGAGGTACAGCAAAGGCACAACGCAACTGGATTGATTTCGGTACGTTTGTCGCTTTGTTCCCTCAATTGGTCGCAGGACCAATCGTGCAATATTCTACAATTGCGGAGCAATTGCGCCATCGCACAGTGAACATCGAGCTGTTCGCCGAAGGCGTTAGACGATTTATTATCGGTTTAGCGAAAAAGGTACTGCTCGCAAACAATATCGGACTGTTATGGAATACGATATCAAGCACAGGCGCAGATACGATGCCTGCCTTGACCGCTTGGCTCGGCATTATCGCCTTTGCTTTCCAAATTTATTTTGATTTCAGCGGTTATTCCGATATGGCCATTGGGCTTGGCATGATGTTCGGCTTCCGATTTAACGAAAACTTTAATCGTCCTTATACGGCGCAAAGCATTACTGATTTTTGGCGCCGCTGGCATATATCGCTCAGCACCTGGTTCCGCGACTATGTGTACATACCGCTTGGCGGCAACCGCAAAGGTCCGTGGATACAGCTTCGCAACATTATGATCGTATGGCTGCTGACCGGTATTTGGCATGGAGCCAGCTGGAACTTTTCACTTTGGGGCTTATACTTCGGCGTCGTTCTTGTATTCGAGAAATGGTTCGGTCTAAAGCTGCTGCAGCGAATGCCAGCTTGGGTTAGGCATGTGTACGCGCTGCTGCTTATTTTGATCGGTTGGGTATTCTTTGCCTTTGACGATTTAGGCAATATGGTTACTTACTTTGCTGCGATGTTTGGCGCCAATGACCAGCCATTATGGAATAATGAAACTTTATATTTATTGTACACAAATGCCATTTTACTCGTATTATTAGTGCTCGCATCCTTGCCTAAGCGCAAGCTCAAGGAAAACAGAAGTACGCGACCCGTTTTACAGCTTGGCTGGCATGCTTTGTTGTTCTTTATGTCCGTTGCTTACTTGGTTGATGCGACGTTTAACCCATTTCTTTACTTCCGTTTCTAATGTAAAAGGAGGCTGGCGGTTTTGAGCAAGAAGACGGACCACGTTTTTGTGTGGGGCTTCGTCGGTGTCCTATTTGCTATGTCGTTATTATTTTTTTTACTGCCCGTACAAGCCTTCTCGGACGTTGAGAATCGCACGCTCCAGAAGTCGCCTGAGCTGACTTGGGATAATCTTTGGTCTAAGAAGTTTGCCGATGATACGGAAAACTACGTAACCGATCATTTTCCTTTCCGAACCAACTGGGTATGGACGAAGTCTGTATTTGAGCAGCTTCGCCTGCAGCAGGAAAATAACGGCATCTACAAAGGCTCTGACGGTTATTTGTTCGAGAAATTTAATGAACCGAACGATAAAGATATAGAAGAATACACTGCTGCGGTGAATAAGTTTGTACAAAACCATCCAAACGCCAACATCACCTTTATGCTTGCTCCGACCTCCATTGGCCTGTATCCTGAACGGCTGCCATGGCTGGCTGATGCTTACCCGCAAACGAAGGTAAACAGCTTTATCGCCGATCAGGTTAAAGGGAGCTTGTCATTTATCGACGGATTCGAATTTCTGAAGCCTGAAGCCGGCAGCAGCAGACCGCTTTATTACAAAACAGACCACCACTGGACGACTTATGGCGCCTATCTAGCCTATGTTACTTACGCAGAGAAGATGGGCTGGACGCCAATGGCCGAAAAGGATTTCGACATCGAGACCGTTACCAACTCTTTTCTAGGCAGCTATCATACTCGCGGTCAGTTCAGCGGTTTAACACCTGATTCCATTGAAGCGTACAAAGCTAAAAACGGAATTAAAACAGACATGTATGTTGCTGATACGGACAAAAACTTTACGACCATGTATGATTCAAGCTATTTGGAAAAAAAGGATAAATATTCGTATTTTCTTGGCGGCGTGCACGCTTTAATGACGCTTCACAACGAGCTTCCTCCAAAGCAAATCGATAAGAAGAAGCTGCTTGTCATTAAAGATTCATATGCGCACAGCTTCCTCCCTTTCCTGACGCAACATGTCGAGGATATCCACGTGATCGACATTCGCTACTATAACGGCAACATTAGTGACTATATGGAAGCCAACGGGATTGAAGATGTGCTGCTGCTGTTTAATACAACGACCTTCATTGCGGAACGCAATTTATTGAAGCTGAAGTATTAATGGTGGGTGTAAGTTCAAATAATAGATTCGCAAAACAAAGGAGCAGCCGTGGTGGCTGCTCCTTTGTTTATTTGGCGTTCCTCTCAGAGGTAATTTGGCAGCTGCTGAGCCGTTTAACAGGAAATACTCCCGTTAATTAAAACGATTATTCTCTCTCAAAGCCATTAGATGGAAAAACTCCTGTTATTTTTAGCAAATCCTTATCAAATGGGCCTATTTGACGAATATAGCAGGAGAAATTCCCGCTAATGGGGCAAAAAGCAATTTATTTATCGAATTAACGGGAGGTTTTCCTTTAAATAAGCTTTGGTCTCAAACGCTCGAAGCAAAGTTTAGTTACCATTCCTAGTGAAATAAGCCTCACCAGAAAAAGGGAAATGAATAAAACGAAGCGAATTTAATGTTAGAATCCAAATGTTTGGAGGTATAACAAGTGAAAATGAACGCAAATTTCAATTTTTGCTGTCTGAAACCAAGAATGATCCGTCCTTATTCATTTTAAATTTAGGGAGGATCTGTACATGAGCAAACAAAAAAGATTAATTATTATTGACGGTATTCCTGGCTCTGGAAAAACGACAACAGCTAAATCCATTTTAGATAAACTAAATTCAAAGCAAGTAGCAACAAGGTGTTTTTTAGAAGAGGAAGCACTGCATCCCCTGCTCTTACAAGGACCGGAGTTCAGTTCTTTCACAAATGAAGCAGAAGCAGATCAGTTCATACAGCTTCTCACCACTCGTTATCTTGACTTTGTTCAAGCTGAGCTAAACAGTGCCCATGAAGTCATTATTATTGAAAGTGTGTTTCTACAAGACACCATTAGTGTCGCTCATCTCATGGGCATGGATAAACAGAAGCTTCTCACTTTCTCTTCTTCCTTACAGCAGATACTGGCACCACTGGCACCAAGCCTTATTTACTATTATCAAGTGGATGTTGAGAAACAATGGCGGTTTATTTGCAGCGTAAGAGGAAATGAATGGGGTCCCGTCTCCTTGCATACGGATGAGGATTTCAAACAAGCTGCAGAGGTGTGGTCACGGAGTCAGTCCTTTGTCCGTGCGATTGTTAATGCGTGGGACATCCCGAAATTAATCATCGAGAATAAAGACTATCTCTGGGATGAGTATCACCAGCAGATTAGTGAATTCATTGATTCTCTGCTTCCAGTTCAATAAATAAGCTCCTCTAATCCCAAAAGAGGCTGTTCTAAAAGTAGATAAATCTACGTTTAGAACAGCCTCTACTTCATTTAAAGCAGCTATAGTTTAGAAGAACCTCTTCTTCCAAAAGATAACGGCTGTGACACTCGATAAAATAACAGATATGGTCATCGCGATATAAAAGGCATGAGGGTAATCCTGAAACGGAATTTTAACGTTCATCCCATAGAAACTTGCGACCATCGTAGGCAGCGATAAAATAATCGTAATCGAGGTCAAAAACTTCATAACAATATTCAGATTGTTGGAGATGACCGAAGCGAAAGCATCCATCATACCGCTTAATATCGTCGTATGCGTTTCAGACATTTCAATAGCCTGTTGGTTTTCTACAATGACATCCTCCAGCAATTCTTGGTCATCCTCATACATTTTCATGTATTTGCTTTTCAACATTTTTTGCATGACGATGTTGTTTGACTTTAATGAGGTTGTAAAATAGACCAAGCTTTTCTCCATATTCAATAAGGAAAAAAGTTCTTTGTTTTTCATCGACTGATGCAATTTTTTCTCTATTTCGTCTGTCATTTTAATAATTTGCTTAAGGTACTTCAAATAAGAAGTCGCTATTAAATATAAAATTTGAAATGAAAATCTTGTTTTTTTGTACGTGTAAAATTGCTTTATTTTATTTTGTGCAAAAACGTGGAAAATCGGGTTGTCTTTTAGACACACTGTAATAAAACAATCGTCCGCTATAATCATCCCTAGTGGAATCGTATCGTACATGGGAATACCCTTGTCATCCGTCGAAACCAAGGGGAGATTTACAACGATTAGCACATTGCTATTATCATTTTCAATCCTTGATCGTTCTTCTTCATCTAATGGGTCCTTTATAAAATCCAAAGGAATTTGTGCTTTAGCAGCTACTAGATTCATTTCTTGCTCCGTTGGAGCTACAAGATTGACCCAGCATCCTGAAGTAATCTCATCCGTTTCTTTCAGTATTCCGTGCTCGTCAGTAATATAAATATTCAACATGGTTAAAACCTCCTCAGATTAATGAGGAAGCCAGAAATGCCCCTGCCATACAAAAGAGTTGACCTTCAGTTCAGTAATCAATCTTCTGAAGATTGGTTTGTTCATGACTTCCCCCTGCAGCAAGCTTGGCTCGGGTTCGGCGCTACTTCGACTATCCATTACAGAACTCAACTCCTTTTTTTTCGCTATGGTTAAGCACGCTCATTATAATACGCCAAATAAATGAAAATGTCATGAAATTAAAAAAATCATAAAAAAAGATGGCCCCGTGCTTGCAGGGACCACCTCTTGTACGCCTAAATATGGCATTTGCTTATTCAAGCGCTATCCTCAGACAGCGCTGCTTTTCACGATTCAACCTATTCATTTAACGCTGGAATTTCCGAAGGAACCCATAGATTAGCAACGTCGATCCCTTTTTCATCTCTGATCTTTAAGTCTCTCAAAAACTCAAGAAAACCGTATGCCGGTTTCCATCCAAGCATCTCCTCTGCCTCCGATAGATCATGCTGCTCAACTTGTTTTGGCAGCGTCAACTCATACTTCTTCAACAGGCGGCTTGCACCCGGCACTTGTGTCTCACACCATTCTGCGCCAAGCTCGCTGAAGTTCTGAACAACCTCTTGCGGCATATGATGATTGGTATGTACAATCGTGCGAAATAGCCCAATCTTCTTTTCCAAAGCTGCTTTGACCGATGCCACTGTAGCTGCCGCCACATCCCGTCTATCTACCCCATTGCGAAGCAATCGTTCCCCAAACTCTAAATATGGCCGAGGAATAAATTCATGATAACGCAGCATTGCAATCGATGCGCCTGTCATTTCATGATAAGCCTTGCAGAGGTCTTCCCCGATGACTTTGCTTACTCCATAAACCGAGCCCCATCCGAATGCCATCGAGGAGGCATAGACAATCGCTTTTATACCAGCTTGCTTGCATGCTTCTAATAGATAAAAAGTACCATCGACATTAACAGAAAAAATAGTTTCATCACTAACTGGCGGATTGTGTGCACAGTGCCATGCTGCTAGGTGAACAACGGCATCCACGCCCTCCACCGCACGCTGTACATCGCTTGGCGTCCTAATGTCACATCTAACAAACTCAAGCTGCTTCAAATCATCAGACTGAGGGGGCATAACGTCTGCCATCCGAACGGTATAACCAGCTTGGGCCAATGCTTTGCATACCGCCTGACCTCCATTGCCCGCAGCTCCTGTCACAACAACTTTCATTTCGTTCACCTCGTCAGTTTTATCGTAATTTAAAATGGTATAGCTTGGTTGGTTACTATCATGATAACGCTTCCAGAAATATCAGAATCATTTGTTTATTCATCTGCTTAAGCCTTTCATGTCTAATAATAGTACAACGATATATAAATATGAAGTACGCAATTTCTTTTTACTTAGTAACCTAAAAGTAACCTATGAATATGCATGGCAGTAAGCATGCGAATCAGAGGAGATTCTCATCTCCCCCCTGGTTTAATGTCCGTTGGATTGGACGATTCCCATACTTGAATTTCCTTATCTTGTTTAATTTATTCAATATTTTTTTCTATTTTATTAAGATCCCCCTAATTTCATCCGGTTGATCGACTAAATAATTTGGATTCTCTGCCAGCAATGATTCTTTTGTATCCAATCCCCAAGACACTGCAATGACATCGATTTCGCATTTCTTGCATGCAATAATATCTCTTGTTTCATCACCGATATAAATTACATCTTCACGATTTAATTGATTATCTTTTAAATATTTTTTTAGCGTTTGATGTTTTCCGAATAGTCCATTTGACGATCGAACTTCATGGATACCCTTGAAATTTTGAGTATGTAAAAAATTAGAGACATTCGCTGCCGAGTTCGATGTAATGATTGCGATTTTATAACCTTTATTTTGAAGTGCATTTACCACTTCTCTCATCTGATCAATAAATAATATCGAGTTAAGATGCTGTTTGTAGCGCTCCTTAAATTCCTTTCCTATTTTTCTAATCAAAAGGAACTTATACATCGGAACGTTTAAAGCTTTAAACCGTTCTTTTAATGATAAATGGTTTAATAATTTGTATTCTTCATGATTTACTTTTTTAAAATTATATTTTACTGCTAATTCGTTATATACCATCATAATTTCCGACGTTGAATCTACTAGTGTGCCGTCAAAATCAAATATTATATGTTTATACATCTATTAAATGCACCCTCAATCTATCACTGCTGCGTTAGGTAGTTGTATCTCAAATTCATTAACATAAATAGCGTTGCCAGTAATCTCGATATCGAGCTGATCATCATTCCTTGTTACCGATACACCAACTCTGCCATTGCGGCCAATCTCTTGCCCTTGTTCAACGACAAGATGAATTGATTTTTCCGAGTTGTTATCTATGTACTTCGCGTAGTATGCACCCATTACACCGGAAGCCGTACCTGTTACGGGATCCTCAATCGTTCCTGAAAATGGCGATGAAAAATGACGGGCATGCATCTGTGCATTCACATCGTATGTTTCTAAACAAAACGGATGGATGGACGCTCTTGGCATTTCTTTTAAAATATGTGGAAACAACGAATTGTTTGGCTTCATTTTACTGAAAGTGCTCAGGCTTTTTATAGGAACTAATAAGGTCCATGCACCGGTACTTCCAAACAAAGTGGGGAGCTCCGTCTCGATCTCACTTTCATCGATGCCCATAGAATGAGCCAGCTCCAATAAAGAACCATCGAATGTCTGAAATTCAGGAGAGGCTTGCCGCATCGTAATACGAGGTTCACCATTTGCATCAAAATCGATTTTTATCGGCAATACTCCAGCTTTTGTTTCAATCGTGAATGCTGAAGGATGATCCAGCAGCCCTTTTGTTTGCAGCGCATAAATGGTTGCCATCGTTGCATGACCACAAAGATTTATTTCATGGCCTGGCGTAAAATAACGAATTCGAAGATCAGCCTTATCCGATTTCAGCGGAAATGCCGTCTCATTGAAGCCAACTTTTTCTGCAATGGTCAGCATCTGTTCTTCGGAGAGACCATCACCATTAAGTACGACTCCCGCAGGGTTTCCCATGTTTGGAATATTGCTGAATGCGTCATAGTGATACACATTGATCGTTCTCATAAACAGTCCCCCCGCCTACTCAGCGTACTCAATTTTTATTAAAGTGGAGAATAAAGTTGTACTCGCTTATTGTAGAGAATCGGACTCAAACCAGTTGGTTATACTTTTCGTTTTCGTAAAACCTAAATATTTGTACGTGATCGTTACGTTCTGTATGGGTTGATGTTCATAGCGAATTCGGAGACCGTATTGCATTGGTGTATGTTCTTTTCTCTCTAGTGCTGCTTGAATCTCACCCCGAGAAAGCGCTGGATAAATAGAAGAGGCCGATAGTTCCATAAACTGAGTAGCAGGATCTAAACTCGGTAGAACCTGCACCATATGAGTAGAATCATAAGAGATGCCCAGTTGAACGTCATCCGAGCGATCTTCACCATTCACTCTGACCTTCTTAATGTCGATTTTCTGAAACCCTTCATTGCTGAGCTCAACGACATACTCTTCTACCTTACCATCATGATTATTGATTCGTTGAAGTCCGTTATTTACTAACGGGTCCGTTATTCGATACCAAATAATTACGGATAAAACCAATGCGATAAGAATGAACAAGCTGAAACTTACAACTGTTCTCTTCACGCTCCATCTCTGGTTCATATCAAGCCTCCTATCACATTAATTGGATGATTTTGTATTTATTAAATTATATTCGTCAATCTAAAATAAATCCAACTGCTCAATAATCGGAGGCGGCGGCCCATTCGGACTTTCGCCGTTCGGGCGAGTCAGTCCCAGTATCTCCATCATCCGCTTCGCGTTGTCTGCTGCGTCCCCTCCGGAATTGTTATTAAAAATGACGTAGATATGCTCGCTCTGCTGCTCCAGCAGCCGTAGCTTATTCGCCCAATCTTGCAGCTCTTCCTCGCTATAGCGATACAAATACCGAACTTCGCGCCAATTCGGCGCACTGGCTTGATTCCAGCCAGACACATTGCGTCCATGGAACCTGACAATAGTTGATTGTGCATCGGTTGCTGTGAGAACGATCGGTATGGAGCCTATTCCTGCCTGCGGCTCATCACAAACACTGTGCATCCACTGCTCCTGCCTCATGAAATCCAGCGTTTTCTCACAGTACTCCTGTGTAAACCAGCTTTGATGACGGAATTCCAGCGCGCAAGGAATGCCGTTCATTCTTGCTTTCGTCTCCCGCAGAATTCGCACATTGGCTGCTGTACAATCAAACCACGGCGGATACTGGAACAAGGCTGCCGTCAATCGGCCAGTCTCCATCACGGGCTCCAGCATTTGCCGGAATGCACCGAACATTTCATTTGTCTCCGAAGCCGGAACTGTAGGCCCGCGTTGATGTCCGGTCATCCCTTGATAAGCTTTAACGACGAAGTGAAGGGATTCCGGCGTATCTGCCAGCCATTTGCTGAATCGCTCTTTAGATTGTATGGCATAAAAGGTGCTGTCTACCTCTACAACCGGAAAATGTTTTGCATATTGCCGCAGCTTGCTGCCCGCTTTGCTAACTGGAACATACAACTGGTCATGATCGCCCCATCCTGCAAGGCCTATTGAAATCATATCTTCACCTCTTTTATACGTTCATTCAAATCTAATGATTTCTATTAAACGAATACAAATACTCATTTTTCACTTCCGCGATCATCGTTGTGAGCATTAATAGAATAAATGGTAAAAGCGAATAAAGCAAAATCTGTCGGATTTGGATATTTAGTTGTGCGTTGATCGTACTCATTTCGGAATATACTACAATTCCCCATTTATTTTCCGGCACATAGGAATATCCCGCCAATAAAACCGCGATAGATTCCTTTTTCGTCATATAAAGACTCATTGATAAATACGATAAGTTGCTTCGTACTGATTCATCTACGACCATAATCGAGTTAAAATAGTTGCTGCTTTTACGGATGAGATCAAGATAGCCCGCGTCTGCCGCATTAACCACTGAATAAAAAGCAGCAGCATTTTGAGGCTGCTGCTCATGGATATAAATAAAGAAAAAGAAAGCCACGTTTCGGAAACGTGGCTTAACCTTTATATCAGCAAATATTTAATTACAACTATCGCTTCGCCTTGCTTTTTTGAATAAGCTTGATCTTCTCATCCTACCCTAGTTACCCTGCTTCTTCACTCGTCCAATTAATCCGTGCAATGTTTGAATAAATCCATGTCCAGTTAGACGCCCCAATCCCCCATACGCACAATCTATTTCATTATAATGTTTGGTTCGATCTATTCGAATACTTGGTCCATTGATTAAAATAGGCACTGGATCGCCGGAATGCTCACCGATTTCACAAGGGGTAGAATGATCAGCCGCCACAGCCAAATATACATCTTCAGATATTCCCTGCGCTATGATTCCTACCATTTGATCAAACAATTCAATCGCTTTTGCTTTTTCAAACGGTTTATTATCATGCCCCTTAACGTCGGGTGCTTTTAGATGCACTAATACAAAATCATTTTCAGAAATTTCTTCAAGTGCCAGCTTAGCTTTTAGTACAATGTCCGTATCCATATTTCCTGTCATTCTACTATCTGTTACCGGTTTAAAGCCAGCCAATTTGGCAACTCCAAGGACGGTACTCTCTCCAGCAATGCAACTGCCCTTCATATGAAGAGCATCGGTTATGGGATCAAGCTGAATCATCTGTCCAGCTCCACGCGTGAGAATAAAATTAGCTGCTAATTCCCCTTGTTTCATACGCTCTACATTAACAGGGTGATTGGATAAGATGACATGCGCTTTATGAAGAAACAAATTTAAAACCATCGCTGTCCGTTTGGACTCCGCCGAGGAATCAAGCGAGACTATAGTATGATATGGGCAGCCATCGTTTGGCGCCTTCGGATCAGAATCGCTGATTTGATCACTGAGCCCAGTTCCTCTTAATATAAGTACAGCACGATGCTCTGTAGCCGGCTTGAAATATATGCTCACTCCCATTATTTCTAACCCATTAATCGCGTCAGCAAGCTCTTCTGTTCCATTGCGTATCCTTCCTGCCCTGCGGTCAACGACAATCCCGTTCTCATCCACTCCAGCAAAGTTGCACCTCAGCACGATATCGCCCGGAAGAACATCCATGTTAATTCCTAAAGCCTCAATGGGCCCGCGTCCCGGATAATGATGAGGCTGATAACCAAACAAAATTAGATGCCCCATATCGGTGCCTACTGGAATGCCAGGGCTAATCAAATCCATGATGCCTGTAACCCCCGCAGAAGCTAATCTATCTAGATTAGGTGTATCTGCATATTCCAATGGCGTTTTGTTTTCAAGCAAAGGATGTGGAAGATCCCCTATTCCATCTGCAATAGCTAAAATAACTTTTCTGTTCAATATGGCTCCCTCCTGCTCTCTCTATATTCCGATTACTTTAAACCAAGTAAAGATCGCCAAGCTAATTACGCATGCCCCGACGAAACAAGTAACTACCGCATATTTCACTTGATCCAACACCGAGAAGTATCCTGTTCCAAAATAGATCGTATTTACCTTCGAATGCGGCGGAAGTGTAATGGTATAAGTCATGGTCATAGCTGCTGCTAATGCGAGAGGCACAGGGTCCATGCCGAGCGTTTTTGCTAAAGCGATGAATGCTGGTATTAATATAGTGACCCTCACTGTTTTACTCGTAAATATAAGATGACTGTACATGCTAAGGAATACGACAACGACATATACCCAAACATGATTCATGCTTTCCAATCCGAGCGCAGCAACTACTTTTCCAATAATCCATTCTGCGCCGCCGGATTTATCCAATGCATTCCCTACTGCATAAGCGCCTGCTGCAAAAATCATGAGCTCCCATTTGATGTTCGTTTCTTTCCAGGTCAACAAACCTACTCTTGGAAGCAAACAGAGAAGCGCTGCGAGTACAGCTGTCTGTTCCGTACTGAGTTCAAAGCCAAACCAAGCGCTATGGTAATCTCCTGTAGCCCATAATGCCACCGTAAGGAGGAATATCGTTACTGCCTTTTTCTCATCTAAAGAGAAGGAGCCTAATTTTAGCAACTCATTTTTTAACGTATCCCTCGCATGATCGAAGTGGGATTCACTTTTGATGGAAAAGAGCTTTAAACCAATGAAAAACGTAATCATCATCGTAATAATTGCAGTTGGCATAGAGGCGAGAAGCCAATCCATATAACCAATATCGCCGCCCGCTTGTTCATTGATGAAACCAACAGCTATGATATTGCCAGAAGTAGCTGTCATAACACCCGAGGTAGCAAGTGCATCTGCTTGCACGCCTTGAAGCATCATTACTTTTCCAAGATTGCTCTCACCTGGCAGCGCTTTATACACCTCTAATAAAATCAAGCATATAGGCACCATGAGCGTAGCTCTTGCTGTAGTTGAAGGAACAAAAAAAGCTAAAATAAAATTAATAACGATTAATAAAAACAATGTCTTTTTTGGCGTTTTACCAAACTGCGTGACCATCCATAAGGATAAGCGTCTACCCAAATTTGATTTTATCATGGCGGAAGTGAGGATGAATGCGGAAACCATCAGCCAGATCACATCAAATCCTAACGTACCGAATGCCACTTCTTAATCTTCAACTGCTCCTACTAACGGAAGAAGCAAAATAGCGATGATAGATGTTAAGTAAATAGGCAGCGGAGTCGTAATCCATAAAATCAATGCTCCTGTAAATATTGCAATTGCTCTTTGGGCTTCTAAGCTCATGCCTTCCGGTGTAGGCATAAAGAACAAAAGCAGCCCCACAATAAGTGCAAGTGGAATACCAAATCTTTGCATCCCTTCTTCAAGCTTCCCTTTTTTCTTCATAGGCGGCTTTTTAGTCTCATTTTCTACATCTCGCGAGACTTCACTCATCTTGCATCCTCCTCAAACTAATAATGTTACCGTTTTCATTTTATAAAACCGGAAAATATAATACAATTTGATTAACTTTGAATAACCATAACGTTTTGTTATAGATTGATTTTAAATGATAAGTCGAAAGGTGTCGTAGAAATGAACATCAATAAACTTCAGACCTTTATTACGCTAACAGAATGCTTAAACTTTACAGAAGCAGCGGAACTTCTCTACTGCTCACAACCATCGGTAAGCATGCAAATTCAAAGTATAGAAGAAGAGCTTGGCGTTCCTCTATTTGATCGAATTGGCAAGAAGCTTTATTTAACGAAACAGGGAGAGAATTTCAAGCCATACGCAGAGCAAATTATTAACCTGCTTCATACAGCCAAAGACCATATTAAGCAGCTGGAAGACTTGTCATACGGAACTTTATCGTTTGGTGCGAGCAACTTTGTAGGCGTTTATTTGCTTCCTATGATCCTTAGAGGTTATACCAAAAAATTTCCGCAGATTAAAATAAACATGAACATTACAGCTTCAAATCACCTTGTTCATATGTTGGAATCCAACAAAGTAGAGTTCTTAATTATTTCTGATCGTATTGAAATCGATGAATCCCGTTTTCAGCGTAAAACCTTTTACGAGGATGAGCTTGTCTTAATTGTGAACCCCTTGCACCCGCTTGCCCATAAACAAGAGTGCACACTCGAAGATTTGGTCAACGAAACGTTAATTATTAAACCCGATAAGTCAGCAACACGCATTTACTTAGAGAAAAAATTTGCTGAGTACGGGCTTGAGTTTCCTACACAAATGGAAATTAGCAATTTAGAAGGAATTAAACAAGGGGTTATTCATGAGCTTGGGGTATCTATTGTTTCTAGCTTTGCTATTCAACAGGAGATCAAAAGCGGCTTATTGGTGAAGGTGAACATTAAAGGAGTAAAATTCAATAGAGGAATTAGTTATGTCTATCATAGGAATAAGCATCTTTCCCCTGCGGCCAAACAATTTATTTCTTTGCTTGATACTAATTATTTATAAACGCAGATAACAGATTGCTTTCCACTATTTTTGCTGCTTGCTGCCCGCAATACACGAATTAAATTTTGCAGCTGTTTTACTTATTCGCTTGTAGACGTATACTTAGTCTATACCAAATGTAAGGAGCAACTATCCAATGAGCTATGAATCCTATTTTCAGAACCTAAGAGAACAACATTTGGATGAGCTGAAGCAGTTTTTGACGATCCCGAGTATTTCAGCTTTATCCACTCATAAAAACGACATGAATGAAGCGGCCAAATGGGTTGCAGCCAAATTAGAGAAGGCTGGTCTTGAGAATGTGGAGATCCATCCTACCGCTGGGCATCCCATCGTGTACGCCGAGCATATCCATGCACCAGGCAAACCGACAGTACTTATCTACGGCCATTATGATGTGCAGCCTGTAGATCCGCTTAACCTTTGGGAGACTCCTCCTTTTGAGCCAACCATCCGCGATGGCAAATTATATGCTCGTGGTGCAACCGATGATAAAGGCCAGCTTTTCCTGCATGTAAAGGCGGTTGAGGCGCTTCTAAACCAAGAAAATGCGCTTCCAGTCAACGTTAAATTTTGTATTGAAGGCGAGGAAGAAATTTCAAGCCCTAATCTGCCAACCTTTATGGAGACGAATGCGGATAAGCTGAAGGCTGACGTCATTGTCATCTCAGATACATCGCTTCTTGAAAAAGGAAAACCTGCTATTTCTACTGGGCTGCGCGGACTGTGCTCCCTTGAAGTAACGATACTTACTGCCAATACCGATCTGCATTCGGGTACATTCGGCGGCGGCGTTCCGAACGCCCTTCACGCCATGATTTCCTTGCTGAGCTCATTGCATGATGATCAAGGCAGAGTTTCAATCGAAGGTTTCTATGAAGGTGTGCCAGAGCTTTCCGCTGCTATGCGTGAAGAGTTCCTAAAGCAAAATCATAATGAAGAAGAATTAAGAAAAAATCTCGATCTTGACGCTTTGTACGGGGAAGAAGGTTATTCCTTTGTTGAGCGTACAGGCGCAAGGCCAACTCTTGAACTAAATGGCGTTTATGGCGGGTTCCAAGGCGAAGGTTCGAAAACGGTCATTCCAAAAGAAGCTCACGCCAAAATCACTTGTCGTCTAGTTGGCGATCAGAACCCTGCTCAAATATTAGAGCGTATTGTAACTCACCTGGAATCGCATGTTCAGTCCGGTGCCAAGCTAATTATAAAACGCGGCGAAAAAGCACGTGCCTTCGACATGGACCCATCCAATCCAATGCTCCAAAAGGCAGCCGATGCTTACGAAAAAGTATATGGCACTCGCGCGCTCTTCACGAAGGATGGCGGCTCGATTCCAATCGTCGAGACATTCTCCCGTGTATTAGGCGCTCCTGTCGTCATGATGGGCTTCGGGCTTCCAGACGAAAATCTGCATGCTCCTAATGAGCATTTCAACCTTGAGAACTTTGACAAGGGACTTCTGACGATTGTTGAATTTTTGAAACAACTTTAAGCCGAGGCGTAAACGGAGCTGTTCTAGGCGTAGATTGATCTACGCTTGCAACAGCTTCTGCTTTTTTTTAATGGAGCTTAGGCAGAACAATGTCCTCCCCTTTTCATCCATATAGCTAACGAACCTAGTAAGTCTTAATTAAACCATTTGTTATGGATTAAAATTGTAACGAACTCCAGAATCTTTATTTTGAGAAAATTGACTCATGACACCCTATAAATCAACCTATAGCGCTAATACGGTTCGTTAAAATGAAAGAAAAGTAGTTTTCATCATAATAAGCATAATACAGTTCGTTAGAGAAATGATTCTGCGACGATATGCGCTTAGCCTAATAAGCAATCACAATAAAGGCAGCTGTGCACTCAATTTTTTGAGCTGCTCAGCTGCCTTTTTCATGAAATTATGATTGTTTATTTAGCTTCTTCAAGCGAAGCAGCGCCGTCAAAATGATCAAAAAAGCCACGAGAGCCAGCATTGGAATGGTAATAAATCCAAACCAGTTCAAATAGTCTCCCTGACAAGAAACGGGGCCGCATGCGGCAAGCGGAGAATCATGCGGCAGCTTTTGCAGCACTGTATGATAAAGCGAGAAGCCTCCACCAATTACAACTAAAGGCAGTGCGTACGATACGATGCCTTCATCTCCCTTAGAGTAGGCTATGCCTAGTATTAGTGCCAATGGATACATGAATATTCGCTGGAACCAGCATAAGCTGCATGGTGCAAAATGCATAACCTCACTCAAATACAAGCTTCCCGCCGTCGCCAAAACTGCTGCAGCCCAAGCCACAAACAACCAAAATGATTTTTTCTTAGCCAAATCCTCTTCCACATCATTCGCCTCGGCTTCCATAGGTTATATTACTTTTTTCTATCTCCTATTCTCCCTCGATAGGGAGGGTAAAAACATGACTCGAAAGGGCTATTGCATGTGAATTATATTTGTGAATTGTAAGAATCAATGCGTGCTTACAGCTTCTTTTCGGTGTCGGCGAACGTGCAAACCATTGCTGTAAGAACCTATTTGTGCTTACAGCCACAAAGTAATCTCAGTTTGTCCGGTGTAAGAACGTATGCGTGCTTACAGCTTCATTTCGGCGTCTGCGAACGTGCGAACCACTGCTGTAAGAACCTATTTGCGTTTACAGCCACAAAGTAACCTCAGTTTGTCCGGTGTAAGAACGTATACGTGCTTACAGCTATATTCCGGCGTTGGCGAATGTGCGAAACACTGCTATAGGAACCTATTTGCGCTTACAGCCACAAAGTAATCTCAGTTTGTCCGGTGTAAGAACGTATACGTGCTTACACCTTCATTTCGGCGTTGGCGAACGTGCGAAATACTGTTGTAGAAACCCATTCGTGCTTACAACAACAAAAAGAAGGCCCGCTCCTAGGTAAAATCCTACCTAGGAGCAGCCCTCCTGAGCTCGCTCATTTACAACAATTACTTGCCGTTAATCAAAGCAAGGTTTTCTTGCCATCTTGCTGTACGGTATTCGTTAACTTTATCGAAGCCAAGCGATGTTGTAGTCTTTTTCGCTTCCTCGATCAAGCTAAGCACCTCTGCATCGCTTTTCGCGAACAGAATTTTTCCGAAATACTCGTTAGCTGTTTCCGTCACTTGCTGATTAATGATTCCTTCATCCGTTTCTGGAGCCGGATCGATGTTGTTGAATTGCGTCATATTCATCGATGTTTTCCATGCAATGTTAAGCTGTGCCAATGAACCCCAGTTGCGTTGTTCTTCCGGCAGCGTTTGCTCGATCTTTTGCTTGCTCGTATCTACAAAGGTTGCGTTTCCTGCCCATACATAGGCTTCCAGCTTATCTTTGTCCTTCTCTTCTTGCGACGTGCTGAACCATTTGTCGTTCGGGATCGGTGCGCCATCCGCATCAAATTCATCCCAATACAAGCCTTTTGGCCCAAAGAACATGATACGAGTGCCTTCCTCGCCCGTCATCCAATCCAAATACGCAAAAATACCTTCTGGATTTTTAGCGCTTGTTGTAATGACGTTAACGTTCCAGCCTAGTGCGTTATAACCGTTTGGATAAATTTTGTTTTTATCCAATCCTGATTTAGCAATTGGCCAAATAAATTCATAACCTGCATTTGGATCTTTTGCTTTTAATGCGTTATGGCCTTCGCGTCCCACATTAGTCGCATTACCGCCAACAAATACAGCTACTCTGCCCGTTGCAAGCTTCTCTTTTACCTGATCATCCTTTTGAGTCATCGCATCCTGTGTCATAAGGCCTTCTCTAAATAGCTTGCTTGCGAACAGCATCGTTTCTTTCCAAGCTTCGTTGTTGTAAATCGTATCAAACTTATCCCCGTTAGGATATGCTTTCATCGAATGGAACGCACCGTTTGCACCCTCCTGGAAGCTAGGGAACATGACCTCAACGCCCGAGCCGTTGCCGCCTACCTCTAATGGAATCACGTCCGGATATTTATCTTTGACCTGCTTTAAGTAAGCATACAAATCATCGATTGTTTCAAGCTTCGGTGAGCCAAGGTCTGCGTAAATTTTCTTGTTCACAAACCAGCCGCCGTTGCCCGTAGGCGCTGCTGTATACCAGTTCGGGAATTGATAGATTTTGCCGTCGCTCGAGCGGAGCATGTTTAGCGTCTCTTCGCCTGCCCATTTCTTCAGGTTCGGATATTTGTCGATATAATCATCCAGCGGAACAAGTGCTCCCGCAGCTCTCAATCGTTCTACTTCAGGTCCCCGGTCCATCATAATTGCACCCGGAAGCTCCTTCGACGCAATCATCGTGCTCAGCTTTTGCGCTGCAGCGCC
This sequence comes from Pristimantibacillus sp. Z349TD_6, assembly GCF_056173205.1. NCBI lineage: Bacteria > Bacillati > Bacillota > Bacilli > Caryophanales > Paenibacillaceae > Pristimantibacillus (SeqCode) > Pristimantibacillus sp. Z349TD_6. The sequence continues at coordinate 6,870,480 of NZ_CM149662.1, forward strand.
GCCGGATTGAATCGGCTCTACGGTTACTTTTAAATTATCTTGTACCCATTTACTATTCGGATTAGCACCCCACGGCTCCGTAGTCCACCAATCATAATGAACATAATAAGAAAAGTTTACCGGTGTTTCTCCCAAAACGAATCCATTGCTAGTCTCTGTTTTATTCGTGCCTTCCTTACCTGTATTGCCCGAATTGCTTGATTTTCCGCCGTCGTTACTGGAGCAGCCAGCTAGAAGCACAGTACCGGCAAGACCAGCGGTCATAAGCACAGTTAACAGCTTTTTTCCTTTCATGTTCGTAAACCTCCCAATTTTTAATATATATACTCATACCCAACACCAAAGCGCTAAGGTCGAATACCCGCATTACTCCTTTAAGGAGCCGATCATTACGCCTTTTACGAAAAAACGCTGTACGAACGGATACACCAAAACGATAGGAATCGTCGCTACCATCATCGTAGCCATCGTTAAGGATTTGCTCGTCACACTCTGCATTCTGCTTAACGCATCTGAGGCAGCACCGCTTCCTTGTGAAGCGATCGAGAGCTGCTCGCTCATCGTGTTGGAGTTCATAATTTGCTGCAGTAAAGTTTGAATCGGATATAGCTTAGCGTCATTAATAAAAATCGTAGCTGTAAACCAGTCATTCCAGTGATAGACAGCCGTAAATAGTGAGAGCGTTGCCAATACAGGTCCAGATAAAGGCAAAACGATTTTGAAAAAGATTCCAAACGTACTGGCTCCATCGATCTTCGCAGATTCCTCTAGTCCATCAGGCAGCCCCATAAAGAAGGTACGGAATATAATCATATTCCACACGCTTACCGCTGTCGGAATGACCATAACCCAGAACGTATCCATTAAGCCAAGCTCGCGGTTCAGCAGGTAAAAGGGAATAAGCCCCCCGCTGAAATACATCGTAATAATCGCAAAGATCATATAATACTTTTTTCCGATAACGCCTTTAACGGACAAGCCATAAGCGAAGATAGCCGTTAAGAAAATAGAGATCAACGTGCCGACAACGGTACGGGACACCGAGATTAGGAACGCATCAATAATCCGGTTATTTTGAAATACGATTCTATAATTATCAATCGTGAACACCCTTGGCCATAACGTTATTCCGCCTTTTGCCGTGTCGAGCCCTTCGTTAAAGGAGATCACCGCGGAGTTCCAGAACGGGTACAGCGTAGCGAGTCCAAGTAGCACTAGTAAAATATAAATCCAAACCTGCAATACTTTATCGCTGCTGCTCAGCTTCACTAGGCTTCACCACTTTTCTGAATATTAATAGAAGTTCGCTGAATTACCATAGGCTTGAACCTGCTCTCCTAGCCATGTAGTTTGCCATCGTCAGCAAGCCTACACTTATAATCGCTTTAAACAGACCAACTGCCGCCGCATACGAGAAGCGGTTATTAATAATGCCTACCCGGTAAGCATACGTATCGATGACGTCCGCCACATCTCGGAGCATCGCACTTCTGCCGAGCAAGAGCAAATCATCAAACCCTGCATTCAATAAACTTCCGATGTTCAGAATTAGAAAAATAATAATAACAGGAGTAATCGATGGAAGCGTTATCAAAAATATTTGTTTAAATTTGCTGGCACCATCAATAGAAGCCGCTTCATACAAGCTGGGATTCACGCCAGCGATAGCTGCTAGATAAACAATCGTTGCAAATCCGATTTCCTTCCACAAATTCGTCGTCACGATAATTCCCCAGAAATATTCGGGCAACGACAAGAAATTAATCGGCTTATCAATAAGACCAAGCGCTTGCAGTGAAATATTTAAGCTGCCGTTATCCACGGACAATATGGAGATCGTAAAGCCAGACACAATGACCCATGATAAGAAGTGAGGCAAATAACTGATCGTTTGAATGATTCTTTTGAAAGCCATGTTTCTTACTTCGTTTAGCATCAGGGCAAGCAGAATCGGAGCCGGAAAGTTAATGACCAGCTTAAGCAAGCTGATCACAATCGTATTCCGAATAACTCTATAAAAATCCGGCGAGTTAAAAAACATTTCGAAATGTTTAAAACCCGCCCATGTGCTGCCAAAAAAACCTTTAAATAAGCTGTAGTCCTGAAATGCCATCAAGACACCGTACATCGGAAAATAATTAAAAACGAGTATAAAGATCAGTGCTGGAAATATCATGAGCTGTACTTGCCATTGCGCAAGAAACCGCCGCCACAGCGGTTTCTCTCTTCGCGAGCTCTTTACTGCTGCATTTGCCGTAACAGGTGTTTGCACGCTTCCTCAGCCTCCTTATACTCTCCTCATTTAACCCTTAACTGCACCAGCCGTAATTCCGCGTGACATTTGCTCTGTAAACAATAAATAGATGATAACTGTCGGCAAAGCGATGATGGTCATTACCGCGAACTGTGCGCCATAATTGGATGAGTACTGACCGGTAAACTTCATAATGGAAAATGGCAGCGTCTTGAAAGTCTCGGATGTTAGAAACGTATTGGCCATAATGAATTCATTCCACCAGCTGATGAAGTTCATAATACAAACCGTCGCAATGGCAGGTTTCGTCATCGGCATAATAATTCGGAAAATAACGCCATAGACCGAACAGCCGTCCATAACCGCCGACTCCTCTATGCTCTTCGGAATGGTTTCAAGAAAACCCGAAATAATGAGCAAGCTTATTGGCAGCGAAAAAGCAATGTAAGGAAGGATCAAGGACAAAGGATTATCAATGAGATTCAGCTTGTCGAACAAAATAAAGTTCGGCAGCAAAGTCGCATGAATCGGTACGATCATACCGAGCATAATGAACGCCATCGCAGGACCGCGCAGCTTCCATTCCATCCGCGTGAACGCGTACCCGAGCATAAGCGCTAGAAATGCAGCAACCAAGATGGTTACGGTCGTAATAAAAACACTGTTTAATAGAAACTTTGGAACGCTCCCGTAATTGAATGCATTCACATAGTTATTCCACTCAAATGTTTTGGGCCACTTTAATATGCCGCTGCCAAAAAAATCTCCGCTCTTCAGAAAGGAATAATTGATGAGCCAAATGAGCGGAAAAATTTGCAGAAGCGCTACGACCCATAAAACGAGATGAAGAATGACCTTTAATGCGGGCGATGCGGCGTCCTTCTTCTTGCCGTTTTTCGCTTGGCGATTGGTCTTAGCTGCAAGAGCTTCCACGGGCATGCCTCCTAAAATAATTCATATACCAAATGTGCATATACAAGGGTGAGTATTAAAACTCACCAACATCTTTTTTGAACGCTTTGTTCATCGCTACCGTAATAATGAGACAAATGATAACGAACACAACGGATATTGCGTTTCCATAGCCGTACAGCGACGAGGAAAACGCCGTTTTATAAAGGTAATTACCAATAAATTGTGTCGTATTGGCAGGTCCTCCGTTCGTCATAAGGAATACGGTTTCCATCTGCTTTAAGCAAGCCGTAACCGCGATGACGACTGCAACTCGAACCATTGGCGAGAGAAGTGGAATGATAACGCGCGTATACAGCTTCACTCTTCCAGCTCCATCAAGCTCTGCCGCCTCATATAGATCCTTTGGTATGCCTTGAAGCCCGGCGTAATAAAGCAGAAGCGCATAACCAAAGCCTTGCCACATGACCACAACGATAATGCACCAAATGGCAATATTTGAATCGCCCAGCCAATCCTGTTTCCAGGTGCTTAGGCCGGCGCCCTCAAGCAATTTATTTAACATCCCAAAGTTCGGATGAAATACGCTTACCCACATTTTCGAAGTAACAACGATTGAAATCACTGCTGGTATAAAAAAGATAGCCCGAAACCATTTCTCTAGCTTTCCTGCATGCATCACAAATATGGAGAACAAAAGCGCAATCGGGTGTTGAATCAGAAGCGTAGCTGCAAGCAGCAGTAGGGCATTAAGCAATGAACGCCAAAAAACGCTGTCATGAAACAAAATCTTTTGGTAATTCTCGAGTCCAACGAACTCGTAAGCACCGATTCCTGTCCAATTCGTCGTACCGTAATATGCACTCATAATGATAGGAAAGCAAACCATGAAGAGAAACAGCATAAAACCCGGTGCCACTAGCCAAAAAATGGTGATGCGATTGCTCATCAGTTTGTGCATGGTTCTCCCCGCTCTCTCTTTGGTAGAAGGCGGGGCAGACCGAATGAATTCGGCTGCCCCATCAGCTAACTAGCTCATTTGTTTACTTCAGAACACCGACAGCTGCGTCCATTTCTGTTAAGAACTGCTCAGGTGTAATTTGTTTTCCAAACAGCTTTTGGTGAGCTTCCATTACTTTTGTCTTGAATTCATCCGTACCGTTATCATGTACCGGTGTACCGCTGGAAGAAGTCATTGCGCTGAAAATGCCAACCAATTGTTTTTGAAGCGCTGTTTCGTTGCCTGTCAGGAATTGATCAAACTTCTGAGCCGGAGTGCCTGATCCTGTTTGCCATACTTGCTTCGCCCAGTTCTCAGGCTTGAAGAAATATTGCAAGAAAGCGACTGCTGCTTCAGGGTGCTTCGATGTTTTCGATACGGAGTAACCGCCGCCATACCATGCAGCTACATCTGTTGCTTTACCTTTGTCAGAAGCCGGGTAAGAGATCGCTCCTACGTTATTGCGGAAATCTTCAGGGAAGTTTTCGTCTGTTGCAAGACCTGCTTCCCAGTTACCCATCACGAACATTGCCGCTTGACCTTGCCCGAACAAGTTGCGGGAAGTGCCGTAATCTGCTGTCATGAAGCCATCTGCAAGTGCTTTGTTCTCTGCCAGTGCAGCAATGTCTTGTGCTGCTGCAAGGAAGTCAGCGTCGCCCGAGAATTTAGCTTCGCCCTTCAATACCGCATCCATTTTGTCAAAATTGCCTGTGTGGCGCTGTGCTGCATACTCAAACCAGATTGGCAGTGACCAGCCTTCCATTGCGTTCGTTGCAAGCGGGTTAATGCCTTTTGCTCTCAGCTGCTTGGATACTTCAAGCAATTCTGCCGTTGTTGTTGGAACCGTTAAGTTATTGTCATCAAAAATTTTCTTGTTATAGTAGATAACCAAGAAATCTGTACCGCGCGGCAATCCGTATAGCTTGCCGTCTTGGGAGAATCCATCTTTTGCACCTGGTACAAAGTTGCTGCTCTCAAAATCTGCTTCATTTAACTCAAGCAGCATGTTGTTATCGATCAAAGGTTTAATAAAAGAAGTTTGGCCCCACGCCTGGATAATGTCAGGTACTGCATCTGTTGATGCATATACTTTAATTTTCGCTTTATAAGGCTCATCTTGAAGCGCTTCTACTTCTATTTTCACATTTGGATTTTCTGCCATATAACTATCAATGATTGCTTGCTCGATTTTACCTGCTCCGTTAGAGCGGTCAGCCAGCGCTGTGAAAAACTTAAGCGTTACCTGCTCCGGCTCCTTCTCTTTCGGCGCTTCCGTTTCTTTTGCTGCATTAGTTGGACTATTCGTCGCTTCGCTGCTTCCGTTTTTCCCATTATTGCCGGAGCATGCCGCTACTGTAAAAACCATCATTATTGCTACTAGCGAAATCCATATTTTTCTCATCGCTACCCCACCTTTTTTTATTTGAGCAGGCGTTCCCTGTTCTGTCCCCATTATAACGTGTTATATCTGCGACAAAATATGATCCAAATTTAAGAATAGATGCCTCATTTTTTGGATCATTCCCAAAATCAGCCTAACTGGATTTATTTCTTGGTATACTGAAGTCACAAATCTGAATGCTACAGGTGAACATGATGCGATCCTTTTTTACTCCCTTTCGACATATTACGCTGCAACGGAAACTGCTTACCTTAGTCATTCCCCTTCTGATTGCAACCGTTGGGATTACCGGGCTGTATTCTTATTACATTGCCTCGGGAGAAGTGGTCGATAAGCTTCATCAATCTCAAATGAACATGGCGATCAAGACAAAGGATCAACTCGACTATTTTGCCAAAAACACGTTAAGCTTCTCTAATTACTTGTTTCTAAATCCGACCGTTCAAAGCATGGTTATGAATGGCGACACGCAGCAGCGCCGTGATCAAGTGTTCAAAAATTTGCTGCCGCTTATGGTTACCGGCGAAACGATCCAATCGCTAGTGCTTTATCCCTCTACGAAGGATGATGTGCCCGCTCAGCCGTTTGCGATTACACAGACCGGTATTGCAAGCGCTATCAGCCTTGAGCGTTTTATGAAAACGCGTTACTATGAGAGGCTCGCTAATACAGAATCAGGACAAATATGGGATATGTTTTACCCTTCGGATGGTATTCTGCTTGGTGACACCCATCACAAGATCGTTTTAGTGAAGCCGTACAAAAACTTTTACAACTATGTTCGAAGCGGCCTTTTAATTATAGGGATGGACGCAGATAAGCTAAGCAAATCCTTATATCATGACGATGAGGAAGCTACACAGTTTGTAATGAACGATCAAGGCACCCTACTCGCCTCAACTGATTTGCGCATGATTGGCAAACCGATAACAATGCTGCCCGTATTCGATCAGATGGATACAGCTGCCATCGAACCCGCAGAAGGATTAGCGCTGCTTAAGGAAAATGAACATTATATCGTTTCAGATTCCTTATCGGATATTACCGGCTGGCGTACTGTCGTTATCCAAGATCGCAGCAAGCTGGTGCTCGAATTGAAGCATATCGGCTCCGTCACCTTCTCGATCATGGCGATCGTTACGCTCATCACGATTATTGTCTCTTGGGTCATTGCCCGCATTATTACGAATCCGATGAAAAAGCTGATGTTCTCCATGAGGGCGCTCCAAACGGGGGATTTTACGCAGAGGGTACACTTCAACGGCAACGATGAGATCGGCAGACTAGGCCATTTGTACAATACGATGGTTGGACGAATCAAAACCTTAATTGATGACGTATATGCTTCGCGACTGAAGCAGAAGGAAGCCGAGCTGAAGGCGCTGCAGTCGCAAATTAATCCACATTTTCTATACAACACTTTAAATATGATAAACTGGAGCGCCGTGCAGAAGGGGGATAAAGAAATATCCGAGATGGTCCTCTCACTCTCCCAGGTGTTCCGACTAAGCCTTAATAGCGGCAACGATTTTGTAGAGCTGAAGCACGAGATCGAGCTGGTACGAAACTATTTATTTTTGCAAAAGAAACGATTTACGACGAGGTTTAATTTTGAGATTGATTTGGAGCCCTCGATTGAGCACTTTCGTATGCCTAAGCTGCTCCTGCAGCCGCTCGTCGAGAATGCGATTATCCATGCCATCGAGCCCTCAGGCGGAAATGGACATATTCACATCAAGGCTTATACAGAGGACTCGCTTATTATTCTAGAAGTCACCGATAACGGACCTGGCATGCCGGAGAAGCAGGTACATCTTCTTAATCAACCAACCGTAGAGGAGCCAATGCGCAACTTGCAAACGGATGACGCTCACTCTGGGATGGCACTGGCTAACATCAAGGAAAGGCTCGCTTTATTTTATGAACAGGCAGAATTCGAGATCGTAAGCAAGGAAGGCTTAGGCACAAGGGTGCAACTTCGAATTAAACAAGGAGGCAATGGAAATGGTGCTTAAAATGATCGTTGCAGAGGATGAGCAATCGTTCCGAGAAGGCATTCTTACACTTGTCGACTGGAAGCTGTATGGCATTGAGATTGCCGGAGAAGCGGAGAATGGCAAACAGGCTTTGGAAATGATTCATAACAATCCCCCTGATTTGCTGCTGACCGATATCCGTATGCCTTTTCTAAACGGTCTTGACCTTATTCGTGAAGCCAAAGCAGCCGGCCATGAATTTCATTCTGTGCTACTGACCGGCTACAATGAGTTTGAATATGCCAAGGAAGCGATCAAGCTTGGCGTTTCCGACTACCTCTTAAAGCCTTGTATGCCGCACGATATTATTCGTGTAATTATGGACTTAAAGCAAAAAATTGAACAATCCGAAAATGAAGATAAAGCTTTAAATGCCCTTAACCGCAGCTGGAATCGCAACCTTCATCTGCTCAAAAATCAGATTTTATCGCAATGGGTTCAGCATCCGCTCATGCCTCTGGAGGATCGGTCCAGCGTAATGAATGAAGTGGACATGACGCTCTCGTGCGGACCCATTCAAGTCGGTCTGATCCGCATTGACTCCAACAAGGCGCAGAACGTCACCGCATCCAAGCGTGACTTAGAGCTTATACGATATGCGCTGCTAAATATTGCAGGTGAAACCCTTCGGCCGTTGTACGATGGCAAGCTTGAGGTGTTTCGCCATGGCGACGAGATGTTATGGATCGGAAATTATCCAGAAAACACGACCAACGAGGCGATTGAAGGTGCTATGAAGGAGCTCCAGCTTAATCTTGAAGCTTATCTAAAGCTCTCGATTAGCATATCAATCAGCTCAGCTGCTGCTTCGGTTGATAATGCGCATATCGGTTACCAGCAAGCGATTGAAGCGATGGAAGCCAGATTCTATCAAGGAAGAGGCGGCATATTTTTTCATGCCGAGGCTGGTAAGCAGACCGATGCCAAAAGCTCCATTCTAGACGATGCCTATTTGCATCGACTCGAGAAAGATCTGCTTCTCGCTTTGCAGAACGAGCATTATGAGCAGGCAGTCGATGCCATTGAAGCGAGCATGTCGCATATTCGGAACAATTCGAGCTATTCCAAAGCTGAGGTTCATCTGCGCTCCACAAGTCTTATTCTAGAGCTGCAAAAATTTGCCCAAGAGCGCAAAGTTGCCTCTATTGAATGGCAGGACAGCTTCGTGAACTGGATCGAGCAAATCCCTAACATGGAGACGCTTGATGACTGCTCCGTCGTCCTGCAAAAAATCGTGCAAAGCATCGTCGAGGCTGTATCGAACCAGAAGTCACTGCATCGTACTGTGCATGCTACCATTGAGCTGATTAAGCAAAAGTACAATACAAATCTCACACTAGAGCTTGCTGCCAAGGAAACCTTCGTCAGCAATTCCTATTTAAGCTCGCTGTTCAAGCAAGAGCTTGGCGTTAACTTCCTTGACTATTTGCATCAATACCGCGTAGAGCAATCGAAGGAGCTGCTGCGCCAAAGCTATAAAATTTATGCGGTTTCCAAACTGGTAGGCTATCAGGAGGAACGTCACTTTAGCTCAACCTTCAAGAAGTGGACGGGGCTTACACCGCGGCAATATCAGAAAAACTACAATGCGGGTTGACACAAGCCGTGTGCCGCATAACAAAAAAAACTACGACGGCAACTTATAGCAGCCTTCTCCGCTACTACCAATTTCAAGCTGTGAGAGTTAAGTTAAAAAGTCCCAGTGAACTCTTGCTTCACTGGGACTTTCTTGTTTCCTATTTACATTAAGCTTTCAAAAAAACGGTTTTAATTGAGGTGAAAAATTCGATTGCCGCTTGCCCCTGCTCTCTCGAATGCGAGCTGGATTGCTTCATTCCGCCAAATGGTGCCTGCAGCTCCACACCTGCCGTTTCCGCATTTATGCGTACCAAGCCTGCATCCATATCAGAGATAAAGGTCAGAATATGGCTAATATTTTGTGTATAAATAGAGGCACTCAGTCCATATTCCACGTCATTGGCCAGCGATAAAGCCTCCTTCAAGTCCACAAAAGGTATGAGCGCCAGAACCGGGCCAAAAATTTCCTCCTTGGCAATCGTCATATCCACAGTTACCTTTTCGAAGACGGTCGGTTGCACGTAATAGCCATTCGACAATTCCTCATCCTCCGGTATGCTTCCGCCATAGAGAAGGCTCGCTCCTTCCGCGATTCCCTTATTAATGTAGGAAAGAACGGTATTACGCTGCTTTTCATTGGCACAAGGCCCCATCCATGTGGTGGAATCCTTCCCATTTCCCAGCTTCAATTGTTTGACTTGATCCAGCAGCTTCGCCCGGAACGCTTCATAAATAGAGGCTTGCACGAGGACCCTGCTCGTAGCCGTACATTTTTGTCCCGTGGATTTCAAACCGCCGCTAATCGCTGCTTCTACCGCAAGATCGAGGTTAGCATCTTCAGCGACGATAAGCGGATTTTTACCGCCCATCTCCAATTGATACTTGGCTCCACGCGAAAGAGCCGCTTGGCCAATCTGCTTCCCTACTTTATTGGACCCCGTAAAGGTAATACCTTGAATATTGGAATGATTGGCAATACCGCCTCCAATTAAGGCACCGTCACCTGTGACCATATTGACAACACCAGGCGGAAAGCCTGCTTCCTCAAAGCATGCAAGCAGCTTTGCTGCCGTAATCGACGTTTCAATGGCTGGTTTTATGACAATCGTATTACCATAAATAAGCGCCGGTGCCATTTTCCACATCGGGATCGCAACCGGAAAATTCCACGGCGTTATGACACCTACGACACCTAGAGGCACTCGAGTGGTGAACATGATCGCCTCATGATCAGTTGAAGGAATAACGTCACCTGTCTTCCGCATGCCTTCCCCGGCATAATAACGAAGAATGGCAACTCCACGAGCCGTTTCACCTTTACATTCCGCAAGGGTCTTGCCCATCTCGCGCATCATAGTTCCAGCTATATCTTCCAGTCTTGCCTCCAAAAGGTTGGCTGCCTTGAACAGATAATCGCCCCGCGCTGCGCCCGGGAGCCTGCGCCATGCTTCTTTAGCACGATTAGCGGCATTCACCGCAAGATCAAGATCCGCTTCATTGGAATCTTGCACATATCCGACGATCTCAGACGAATTCGCAGGATTAATGCTTTCCGTCAACCTTCCGGTTGCGGATACGCTCCATTTTCCATCAATAAAGTTTAAATAGGTCTGCTCTGTAGCCATTTCTCTATTCACTCCATCCCTTGGGTTATCGCATTAGTGCACTGAGGGAATTCCCAGCCCTTCGGCAAACTTGTCGGATTGAATGGCAGACGAATGATATCGATCGAGAACTTGAATGCCCAAATGAGCTCTGCGCACTTTCTCCCTGCACTGCGCGATGGCCAGCTCCTTGTTGTGAATACCCGCCGGATACACGCTAACAGCATTTCGAAGCCCGAATTTCAGATAAACTGGCGAAGCGATTCTTACAATTTCCGGAATTTCATAGTTGCGGATAAAACCGCCCATATCGTCCGGCGACTCAATATAGAGATCGATCGGAGCATCAACCACGGTTCGAATCGATGACAGCTGCGGCAGAGTAATATCGCCAGGCAAATTCAAAGTAGTCCCGCCAAGCTCCGTAAAAATCCGAGCATTTACAGGGTTGGTTGGGCTCATCAGCGCTGAAATCTTAACGACTAAATTGGTTGGCAGCTGTCCCTTGATTTTCGCTTGATTGATCAGCCATAATAAGCCTTCATCCGCCACAAGAACGCTTCGAATGCCTAATTCAGCCGCACGAAATATTTCTTCCAATCCATAGAGCAGCTGATCCATTCCGGCGTGCCGCCCGCCTAGCAGCTTTCCGCTGCTGCTAAGAGACATCGCTCCGATATCGAAGCTCATTCGCGGCCCAACAAATAGGCATACCTCCATCCCTTCCGCCCTGCCCATTTGAACCATATCGTTAATTTCGGAATCGCTTAACAGCATAATTCCGCTGCCCTGAGAGACGCGGTTGACCGTTAGTCCAAATTTCTTGGCTTCTGCAATGACGCTCTCCATAATTGCAGGGCCCTCTACCGAAGGGATTTCCACACGGTAATGGGCTCCATCTTCAAATGTTTTTACGCTTGTCGCGAGCTGATACTGTTCTTTGTCCGGCAGGCCCAGACTAGCCGCAAACGCTTGAGCTTTATTCATCGTTGTTTCCCCCTTCACTCATTCCATATAGGTGAATGACTAACTTCTCTTAACCTCGTCCGACGATTGGTTCTATAAATTTAGCTTCCTCTTTCGAATTTGGACGCAGAAAATCAAGGTCGCAGCCTTGGTCGGCTTGCAATACATGATCCGCATGCAGCTTCATAAACCCTCGCTTATGCGAACGAACAGGCGACCAATCACGCAGACGCTCACGTATTTCCACATCCGCTAGCTCTACGCTAATCGTACCGTGATCCAGATCGACCACAATCCAGTCCCCGCTTCGAATGGCAGCGATAGGCCCTCCAAGCTGGGCTTCCGGCGAAACATGCAAAATATTCGTACCAAAGCTAGTTCCGCTCATTCGGGCGTCGCTGATTCGTACCATATCCCGAATTCCTTGCTTTAGCAGCTTCTTCGGAATCGGCAGCGCTCCCCATTCGGGCATCCCTGCTCCCACCGGTCCGCAGTTTCGCAGCACTAACACGGAGGTCTCATCGACCTCCAGCTGTTCGCTATCTATGGTTTCATTCATCTCTTCATAGCTATCGAATACTATGGCTTGGCCTCTATGCCGGTGACTGATTAAGGAACTAGCCGCTCGTTTCAGAACAGCTCCCGCAGGAGCGAGATTGCCTGTTAGTATGGCAATGCCCGCTTCCGATTTGAAGGGCTCGGCCACCGAATAAATAACCGTATCCGTATAGGCTGGATAATCGCGATAACATTCTTCAAGCGTTGTTCCAAGCGCGCTCAGACAAGTCGCATCCAGCTCGGGCAGCAGTCTGCTGATCACCGCTCCAAGCCCGCCTGCTTCAAAAAAATCATCCATGCTGTACTCTCCGCTCGGCTGGAGATTGACCAAAAGCGGGATGCCCTTAGATTTTTCTTCATAGCGCTTCAAAGGGATATGGATCCCGAGCCGCCCTGCAATCGCAGTTAAGTGGATAACCGCATTGGTAGAGCCGCCAAGCGCTGCCAGCAGCTTGATGGCATTATCGAATGCAGCTTCCGTCATTAGACGAGCCGGAGTCAACTCTTCCCTAACCATCGCAACAATTCGTTTACCCGTTTCTTCGGCTGCCCATTTACGGCTGGCATGCGTGGCCGGAATCGTGGAGGTGCCTGGCAGCATCATGCCGAGAATCTCCGATAGGCATTTCATCGTAGAGGAGGTGCCCATGACAGGACATCCGCCCTGCGTGCATGAAATGCATTTTTCCAGCTCGCTCCATTCCTCGTCTGTCAGAAGGCCCGCATTGTAATCATCCATCAGCTTCCAAAGATCCGTACCATAATTCACTTTCTTCCCGCGAAAGGAACCCGAAGCCCGGTGTCCGGCAGCAAGCTGCAGCGAAGGAATATTGCTGCTCGCTGCACCCATAAGCTGGGCGGGTGTTGTCTTATCGCATTCGCAAAGCAGCACTGCACCGTCAATGGGCAATGCCCGAATGGATTCCTCAACGTCCATCGCCATCAAATTGCGATAAGGCAGATCGGAAGGCTTCATAAAATCAGCAGGTGTCGTGATCGTGTGCATCTCAAGCGGATATCCTCCGGCAAGCAGCACTCCGCGTTTGACAAACTCGACTAATTCTTTATGGGGCGCATTACAGCTATTCAAATCACTCCAGGAGTTGAAGATGCCAATAATAGGCTTGCCTACAAATGATTCGGGAACATGTCCATTAGCCCTCATGGCCGACAGATGCTGGAATCGCGTTTCCTTCAACGGGTGTTTAAACCATCGGTCACTGCGCAAAGACATGCTCAAATCACCTCTTCCATCCGAATTCGTGTTGTTGTTGTCACTTGCTCGCCAGGCTGAAGAACACGGAAGCCCGTCAGCTCCTGCGGAAGCTGCAAGTTTGGTGCATTCGTTATCCAAGTATAAGGCTCTGGGCACAAATAACCCTGCCGTGCATCATGGTTGTAGACCACCCAATGCTTAAATTGCTCGTCCGCGCTGTACACAACGCGAATGCCGGAATTCAGATCGGTCAGCACTGCCTCATTGGCTCCCGATTCTGCTGTCTGAAACGCATCGTCCAGCGCGTGCTCGACTAAGCTTTTCCCCTCGCGCAGCTCCTCCAAATAAGGAATATCCACTAGTTCGCCGGTTGGCAAGAAACGTTCGTCCAACACCCACTGCTTATCCGCATTGAGAGAGAATCGACATTTCGCCAGATCTCCAGAGCGGTCGAACGGATAATTAAAGGTCGTATGATAGCCCAGTCCCCAAGGAAATGGCGCGGCATCCTGGCTGCTGATTGTCGCTTTAATCGTGAGCGTTGCCCGCTCCAAGATGTAACTCATTTGAACACTAAATGAATGTGGAAACCGAGTTAAAATCGCTTCATGCTCATCGGAATGAATGATCGTCTCCAGTACGATCCTCTCTCCCTCTGCCTCCGCCCGTAGAAGCTTCCACGGCGCATCAAATAATAAGCCATGGGTATGATTGTGTTCAGCAGCATCATTAATATCAAACTGATAGTCCCTGCCATAAAAAGCGAACCTGCCATCGGCAATGCGATTGGGAGGGAAGAGGATCGGCAGGCCATACAAGATAGGATCTGCCTTAAACATCTCCTGACTTTCCGGAAATCGCAGCAATTCAAGATCTTTATTTTTTAATCGCAAAGATAGCAGGTTGCTTCCCCAAGCCGGTACCAGCGTGAACGCCAGCTCCTCATTCTGTACCCTTATTGCCGTTTCCCCATAAAGCTCAAACTGTTCGATAGCCAATTCTGCCTGCCTCCTTAATTAAAGTGCTGTCTCATCGCAGCAAGGCTAGGCAATTTAAGGATATCATCCAGCAGCGCACGAGCCTGTTTCTCGGAACGGGTCCACGGATCCATCATAATTAGCTGAACAAGATCTTCAAGATTCCCGCTATCATAGGCCTGCAGCTCCATTTCCACGGGAGCGACACGATCACGAAGCGCAAAGTTAATCAGAGGCTTAGGCAAGCCTTTGGTCTTAATGCCTTGAACGCCAATTCCACTGACGTAACAAGGAATTTCCACTTGAAAATCGAGCGGGATACCCGGCACGTAGTTGCTGTCATTCAATATATTAAGGATCATCACTCTAGGCACATCACATGCTATCGCTTCAATAAACGGAATCATTGGTTCTGACGAATGCACTGGCGGGAAATGATCCATAACTGCTTCTGTCGTATTTTCGGAAACCTTCCGAATCCTCTCTACGCCAGCTGCACCTCCCGCGAAGTAAAGATCACGCCACCAAGCCTGAGGGTCTTCCTTATAGAGTTGCTCCGTCTCTTGATCCGCATGGTGCCAAGCCGGCCAAGAGCCGCCGCCCGGATTTCCCGTATCGCCAATTGGAAATACGCCGAATTTCTTATAGAGATCAAGCGCTTTGGGACCTAACCAGTCGCAGGTAGCGCAGTTCTCAATATAAGCAGCCGATTTTTCTTCGATCCAGCGATCCAAAATAGGAAATGCATTTTCCCCTTTGTATCGGAACTCGGTCAGCCAAATAAAGTGATTCACGCCTGGAATCTCATACGTAATATGATTCGGGTCAAGTCCGATCACCTCAGCCACAGCTTTTACCCCGTTAGAACCATGGCAGAAGCCTGCTAGCTTGGCTTGTGGATACTTGCGCTGCAAGTAGGTTACGCCCGCCATGACCGGGTTGGACACGAGCATATACCAAGCGTCCGGACAAATTTCCAAAATATCCAGCATAACCGATTCCATCAGGCGCAGCTGATCGAAATTAATCCAGAAACCTTCGTCATGCATCACATGCAGGCTCCCGCCAAACCGATAACCGTGCTTCTGGGCAATATCCCATCCGTCCTTCAAACGCTGATGGCCTCCGACCAGCGCAGCAAGCACGACGAAGTCGGCTCCACTAAGCGATTCTCTCCGGTCCGTCGTTTTTTCCAGCACCAGATGGATATTAGCTTCTTTGGCATAGCGTTCGCAAAGGGAATATGCGCTTTCCAATCTCTGCTCATCGATATCCATAAAACTGACGACACTGCCTTCAAGAGAAGGCGTCAAGCAGATGTCCTTGATTAGGCTGAGGGAGAACATCGCAGAGCCTGCTCCGATAATACTAATTTTAGCCATAGGTATAACCTCCATATGAGAGTGAATGATTTTGAATGAGGGCTTGTTATCAAATCGCAGCCGATGCTGCTCCGTCAATGCTTAGATTAGAGCCATTAACGACGACCGATTCGTCGGAGGCTAGGAATAACACCGCATACGCGACTTCGCGCGTCGTTGCCATTCTTCCGAGCGGCTGCTGCTGTTTAATGATCGGGTACAATTTATCCATTCCGCCCATGCTTTCGGCAAGACGGACGTTCATATCCGTCTCCACCCAGCCTGGCGAAATCGAATTGCAGCGGATGCCTTTCTCGGCATAGGAGACGGCAATCTCTTTGGTTAAACCAATAATGCCTGCTTTGGAAGCAGAATAAGCGGTATAGCCAGGCTCCGTTAAGGAGGCCATGACCGAAGAAGTATTAATGATGGAACCGCCATTTCTCTTGAGCATCTCAGGGATCGCCTTTTTACACATTAAGAACATCGACTTTAAGTTAACCTGCAGCACTTCATCCCAAGTTTCTTCCTCATAATCCAAAATATCGCCAACAGGCATAATGCCCGCATTGTTAAAAACGATATCAAGCCCGCCGTAAGCGTTGACCGCGCTTGCCACCGCATCTTCAGCCGTCTTCATCAGGCCCACGCTGCCGCATACGATCTCGCAGCTTCCGCCCATTTGGCGAATTTCGGCAGCCACATCGTTTAATTTTTCCTCGTTGATGTCGACCAGGATAAGACTCGCGCCTTCTTCAGCAAAGAGCAGCGCCGTTCCTTTACCGATTCCTGATGCCGCTCCTGTAATAATCGCTACTTTTGAAAAGAGGCGTCCTTGCTTCGTACTCATGTGATGACATCCTTTCCTATCCTCATTCGATATCGTTTATTTAACAGCTCCAATAACCAGCCCTTTACGAATATAGCTTTGAAAAATAATATAAATCGCAATGGGCGGTAGCGAAGCAAGCAATAGCCCTGACAATAACAGCGGGTAGTCTGAGCTGAACCGATTGAGCACAGTCGCCACCGCAACGGTTACGGTCTTTAAGCCATCCGATTGCAAATAGATGAGCGGGGTTAACAAATCGTTCCACCAGTTCGTCGCATTAAAGATCGAAACCGTGACCACGCCTGGCAAGCTCATGGGCAAAATCACTTTGAACATCGCCTGATGATATTTGGCACCGTCTATTTTTATCGCTTCGAGCACTTCATCGGGCATGGCTCTCATTAGTGAAGTGAGTAAGAAGACCGTGCTCGGAATAGCCGAGACAGACCAGATGGTCACCACGGATATGATATGGTCGGTCCAGCCGATCTTTGACATCAACAAATAGTTTGGAATGATAAAAGTAATACCCGGTATGGTCATCGTAGCGATCATAATAATATAAAACCCGTTGCGGTATTTGAATTTTAATTTGGCAAAAGCATAGGCCGCTGGAATAGACAAGGCTAGGGAAGCAACTAAGCTGAGTCCTACGTAGACGAGCGTATTGCCAAACAACCGAACGAGAGAGAAACGATAAATGAGTGCGATGAAGTTATCAAAATACCAGGTTTTTGGAAGACCCATCGGATGTTTGATATATTCTATCGTCGGCTTCATACTGCTGATAGCCATGTAGAACAACGGATACATCGCCATGAAGGCAATGACAGCGAGCACGATAAAAATCAGAAATCTAACCATTCTTCTAGAGGCTGTTTTCATAATGTCCTCCTATTGCTCCAAGCGCTTGGATATTTTCAACTGAATCCAGGTAATGAACATAACAATGAAGAACAAGAATACCGAAAGCGCGCTCGCATAGCCCATATTTCCGCTTCGGAAGGCTTGAATATAAATCATATAATCGATCGGTGTTGTCTCGTAACCGGGCCCGCCGCCTGTGATCGAATAAACAAGGCCAAACAGCCCGACAAAAACGTAAATAACATTGACGATCGTAAAGTAAAATATCGCTGGATATAACGACGGGATGACGATGTACATTAATCGCTGACGCCAATTGGCTCCGTCTATTTTGGCCGCATCAAACAATTCATTGGAGATCGAAGATAACCCCGATAAAAAAATGAGCGTTCCTTGGCCCAGCGTCTGCCAGTAAAAACATAAAATCAAGATCATAAATTCGGTCGGCACCGTATTCAGCCAATCCGTCGTGAACGCGCCAAGTCCGGCATTTTCCAGAAGCGTATTCACGATCCCTTTGTTCGTAAACATGGATTTTGCCAAAAAACCGATAACGACCGAGGAGAGGATCGCCGGCAAGTAATACACCGAACGAAACAAGCGCCACCCCGGAACCTCCTCATGCAGCAGAACCGATACCGTAAGCGATATGAACAAGATGCCCGGTACCGATAATAAAAAGATCAGATTGTTGCGCAGCATAAGCGGCAAATCGCCATTACTAAGGATCGTCTTAAAATTATCCCAGCCAACAAACGTAGAAGTGACCCCATCCCATTCTGTAAAGCTATGAAAAAAAGTGTTAAACATGGGATAACCTACGAATACAGCTAGTAACAGAAAAGCCGGCAGCAAGGAGAACAAACCTACCCATCGTTCTTGCTTGAGACCCATCCTTCTATTCCTCCTTGCCTTTTGGTAGAAAGCGACCTCCTTTCCTATGAAGGCCGCTCCTTAACCGCCTATTTATTTTTCAGAAGCGAATCGCGTTTCTGGTCGATTTTTTTCATAAATTCCTCTGCCGTCATTTTCCCGCTGGAAACCAGGGATTGCAGCGACATCATCTCGCTTGTCAGCTCCGCTGGGTAAACATTGTCCGGCCAGAAAATAGTGCTAGGTTCGTTGGCCATATCCTGCATCGTTTTCACTAGCGGATCGGATACGTACTCGTTCACATCCACATCGTTGACGACTGTAATGCGTGCTTCGCCCGACTTAATTTTGTTGATTTGCTCTTCCTTGCTCATCAGGAATTTGACGAAATCAGCCGTTTCTTTCTTGTGCTCCGAGTAGTTCGTCACCACAAACGCAGCGCCCACCCCGCCAGGACCGCCATCGTGGATTTTGACATCCTCGCTGAAGTCTGGAATTTTCATAAAGCCGACCTTGTCGCCCATCTCCTTGCTGAAGTTCAGGATGTCCGCATTTGCTCCAACCGTCATGCCGAGCTGCTCTTGAATAAACAGTTGTCGAACTGAATCATCGGCAATGACCAAGTTTTTCTCGAACAGCTCGCGCCAGCCCTTCATGACATTCACCAGCTTAGGATCGGAGAAATTGGTTGTGCCTTTGACCAAGCTGTCGAGGCCCGGAATATCCACCGTTTGAGCAATCCAATAATCCGGTACATGAAGGAAGCTGTCTTTAAATAAACCAAGCGGTGTAATATCCTTCGTCTTCACTTTCTCCAGCATAGCCACAAACTCTTGAAAATTTTTCGGGCGCTGGGCAATGGGATCGATTCCGGCATCCGCAAAAATTTTCTTGTTATACGCTAGAAGAAAAGTTCCGTCTGTCCCAAATGGAACGCCATAGGCTTTGCCATCGGCCGTAAAGTCTTCCGTTGTTGCACTCCATCCAACGATTCTGGATCTTTCTTCGCCTGAAAAGTAACTATCCATCGGCTCTAAAAATTGCTTAAACCGAAGCATATAGGAACCTGACCAGAGTACCGTTAAATCAGGACCGTTCTTGGCAATGCTGGCCGTTTGGAATTTAGCAAATAGCTCATCTCCCGAAGGTACGTCCTGCACATCAATCTTCACATTGGGATGAGCCTTCTCATACCTTGCAACGGCCTGAGAAATGTAGAAGTCTTCTTTTTTCTTCGCTTTGTTATTTTCATCAATGGTCGCAAACCCTGAATTCCAGAAAACAATGTTGACTTTCTCCTGTCCTTCTCCACCGGTAGAAGCGCTTTCATTTTCATTCTTGGAACATGCAGAAAGCGTCATTGTAACCAGCATCATTAAAGCTATACTTAAAACAGACCATCTTCTCATTCTCATGGAAACCTTCCTTCTTTCGTTAGTTGATGTCTTGCTTCCTAGTATAGAAGCTTTCCATAAGCAGATGAATCTCCTAAGCCAACCATTTGATTTATCACTTTATATCCGAAGAGGATGCCATTTATCATTTTTCAAGCCGCAGTTAACATCTTTTAATTCTTTTCAGCATCTGCATAGTGTGAGGGGGCAATCCCCTTTATTTTCTTAAACATACGGGTAAACGAGCTTAAGTTTAAGTAACCCAGCTTGTCCGAAACCTCAGTTAAGGTCATTCCGCTGCGGATCATCGTTTCGGCCTGCTCCACCTTGGCTGTCAAAACAGCGGTGCTAAAAGAAATCCCTTTCTCTTCCTTATATATTCTGCTGAGATATACAGGGCTTACTTTAAGATGCATTGCGATGGCATTTAAACTAATTTCATCAAACCTGTGCTCTTGAATAAACATCTCGGTGGCTTCAACAAACTTCTTTCTTTCATGGCCGTTCTTCTCTTTGAATGCCGGTTCCTGCAGCACATGGATAGCGTTGTATAACAAATGCACCGCTTGCGTTAATGAAACGCAGTCCAGCAGCTCAGATCTTTGGAAATAAGTCTCCGATGGACGCCGTCCCGACATTTCGCAGATTTGCTTCAGCTGGAATAAAATATCCTCCAGTACATTGTGCAGCAGGTTTGGTTTGGGATATGGCGGGCCGACGACCTGCTTGAGGTTTGCCAGCAGATCTCCTGCCTGCTCGTATTGAAAGCTGGACAGTTTGTTCATTATCGCCTTTTTCCAAATAAACACGGCATCGGAAAGCGTTGCTTCAGGCAGCTCGCCCTGAAACAAGTGGTCATTTTCACAAAAATATTTGAGGCTTAGCAGATCGCTAGCTGAACGATCATACACAGTCCACTCCCGCCAGTCTATAAACCTTTTACTCACAGCAATGGATAGAGTATGGCCCAAATACTGCGAAACCGAGTCGATCAACTGCTTCGGGTCAATATCCGAGCTATTCGTGCTGCTTACCAATACATGCCATCGGTTATCATTTATGTTTTCCACGAACCCAATCAGCCTGCTGCGGTAAAGTTCAACAGCCATATGGTCAATCGAATGGCCTATTTTAACGATTTCTTGGGAAGTTAATTTGGATTCATCCTGAGAAGGATCTAATGCCACAACCCATGCCTCATATTCTCCCTTTTGCAGAAAATATTTATACTCTCCCAGCTTCTCAGCAAACGCTTCTGTCTCTTCGCTGTTATACAAGCCGTGCAGCCAATCTCTTAATAAGCTGGCTTTACGAACGAATCTTGAACCCGCTTCCGGTGTCCCTTCTTCCTGAAAATGATGCTCCAGCAGCTTTGCTTTCATTTTGGCTGTCAGCTGCTTCAAAATAAGCTGAAGCTCCTCAATTTCCATCGTGGATTTTACAATAAAGTCATGAACGCCCAGGCGCAGCGATTTGCGTACCGTTTCGAAATCTTGGTTGCAGGTCAAAATAACAAATTCCCCGTCCGGATTTAAGGGCTTTACCTTCTCAATAAAATCAAGCCCATTCATTCTGGGAAGCAAAATATCTACAAGTGCGATGTCCGGCAGAAATCTCTCGTACAGCTCAACAGCTTCAACTCCGTCTCTGGCTTCGCAGACGACCTCCAGCCCCATTTCAGACCAAGGAATTAATGATTTGATCCCCATTCTAACTAGCATATCGTCTTCAATAATCATCACTTTCATTCCGAATCTCCTCCATTATGATCGATATAGGGAAAGGTAAGCGTTACGTTCGTCCCTTTACCCACTGCACTTCGAATTTCGATGCCATACCTTTCGCCATACTCCAGCTGCAAGCGACGATGCACATTTTTAAGCCCGATCCCCGAGGTTCGTTCCTCATCCTCATCCTCATACTCATTGGAATCCGTTATCAGCATACCGGCAATGGAGCCTTCTTCAATTCCGACTCCGTTATCTATAACCTCCACCCGTACCTGCTCCCCTTCCATCGCGCAGGTAATCGTCAGCTGTGGCGTAATTCCATCAAGATTAGTAAATCCATGCAAGATTGCATTCTCGACAATCGGCTGCAGCGTCAGCTTCAATATTCTTGCACCCTGCACCTCATGCGGCACATCCCATATCGTTTCAATTTTGATGAACATCCGTTTTTCCTGGAACGCAATATAGCTTCTGACATAATCCATTTCCTCGCCCACCGTGCTCCATATGGTCCGTGATTTGCTTAGTGTATAGTTCAGCATGCTGCTTAAATTAACAAGAGTCTGGGCAATCATCTTCTCGCCCTTCATTTCCGCCATCCAACGGATCGAATTAATCGAATTATGCAGGAAATGAGGCTTGATCTGGGACAGCAAGAGATTGAGCTCCAGGCTCGACTTTTCCCGTTCATCCGTTTTAATACGCTCAATCTGTTCATTAATCCGGCTTAGCATTTGCTGAATGCCCGAGAATAAAATCTCGATTTCCTCCAAGCCTTTGTATTGGAAATTTCCAATGACGTCCTGCCCCTGCCCAGCATCATTAAAGCGTATTTTCCGAACCATCCTTGATAAATTCAGCACAGGTATCATCGCTTTTCTTGTGAATATATACAGGATAAGTGAAATCAAAAGAATGGACGACACGGTTACCGTGAGCGTATGGCTCCACAATTGCTTAGTGGGACTTGCCAAAAGCTCTTCCGGCGTTAACGCAATTAAATACCATCTTAAGAAGGGAATGTTTTGGATGGAGCAAAAGTAGCTTTGGCCGTTCCACTGAATCAGAAAGCTTTCATATCCCCCGCCGTCCACCTTCGCCTTCGATATGGCCTGTCTGGACAGCTCCTGCAGACGGTCGTCATCGTCTTCACTAGATATCAGCAATTCGCCATCTTCTTGGCTTATAAACGCAAGGGTTGAGCTGTTCAGTTGGATTTTGCGCAGCAGCCGCTGAAATAAGCTCTCGTTGATCTCTACGTTTAAGAGGCCTAGCGCCGAATTGCCTTGTACAATGTTTTTCGTAAAATAAAAGGCGTTCTGCCCCTCCGAGAGATCGTGAAAGTTGGGGCCTACATTGCGATACATGATGTTATTATCATAAGGTATCCTCTCGGAAGGCCAATTAAACTGCTGCACCACTTGCTTTAACCGTTCAACTTCTGTGTCATGCAAAACGCTATTGCTGAATACTTCCCCTTGATCGTTAATAATTTGTACGTATAAGGGCACTCTTAACCGATACGCAGCAGTGAATGTCTTGAGTCGATCTCTGATTGCCTGTTCATTTATGGGAGCGTTATCATTTCGACTTAATAGCCTCTGCAATTCCTGATCCTGCGACAAGGTGCGAATATAATCCTCGATATGGTTCACATAAAAGTCCAAGCTGATGGAGAGCGACTCCATATTGCTCGAAACCGATTTGTCGTACAACGTTTCCACTTGCGTAACCGCTCCTTTGCCCAACATATAACCTTGGATAAGAACCGGAACAATAATAATACACATGAGCAGCAAAATAAGCGTAATTAAGTTCAGCCGGCGTTTTATCCGTATCATCTATAAACCCTCCTCTGCGGCTTTACATTTATTCATGCAATGAATAATGTTTATTTATTTGTTTCTGCATTCTTATTCATTTATTTCTTATCTTGTAGTGCTATTATATCCGGAATAATAATCAATACCATGATTAATTATATTTTGCGCAAGCACAATACACGCCTCGTGTAATTTTATCGGTAGCTATGGTCAGCATCCATAATTGTTCTGTCGTAGAAAAAAAGCCCGTACGGGAATGACCCCGTACGGGCTTCTTACACTTGCTTGTCGCTTGCTCTATTAAACCATTACTTTGCAAATATCGTTCGTAAACGCAACTGGATCTTGAATTGGCAAACCTTCGATGAGAAGCGCTTGGTTGTAAAGCAGGCTTGTATAAAGAGCCAGCTTCACTTTATCCTGCCCAGCAGCATCCTTCAACGATTGGAAAATTTCATGGTTCACGTTAATTTCGAGCACCTTGTCTGCTTTTACATCTTGGTTGTTCGGCATCGAATTCAATATTTTTTCCATTTCAATCGTTACTTCGCCTTCAGTAGATAAGCACACAGGGTGTGTTTTAAGGCGTTTTGAAGCTTTTACGCTTTTTACTTTATCGTTAAGAATTTCTTTCATCTGCTCGAAAAGCTCTTTATTAGCATCCTGCTCTTCGGCCGTTTCCTTGTCCTTCTCGTCCTCTTCAATACCAAGATCGCCGCTTGATACCGACTTGAATTCCTTATCCTTATACTTCGCAACCATCTTGATAGCAAATTCATCAATATCGTCCGTGAAGTACAAGATTTCAAAGCCTTTATCCGTTACCAGCTCGGTTTGCGGAAGTCGATCAATCCGCTCAATCGATTCACCGGAAGCATAATAAATGTACTTTTGATCCTCGCTCATTCTTGACACATACTCGTCCAGTGTAACTAGCTTCTTCTCTTTCGAGGAGTGGAACATAAGCAGGTCTTGAATCACTTCTTTGTTCACACCGTAATCATTGTATACGCCGAATTTCAGCTGTCTGCCGAATGCTTTGTAGAACGATTCATACTTCTCTCTGTCATCCTTCAATACGCCAAGCAGCGCGCTCTTGATCTTGCTGTTGATGTTCTTCGCAATCAGCTTCAGCTGACGGTCATGCTGCAGCATTTCACGAGAAATGTTGAGCGATAGATCCTCCGAATCAACCATACCTTTAACGAAGCTGAAATAGTCCGGTAGCAGGTCTGAGCATTTATCCATAATTAGAACGCCATTTGAATAAAGCTCCAGCCCCTTCTCATATTCCTTCGTATAATAATCGAAAGGTGTGCTCTCCGGAATATACAAAATCGCATTGTACACAACAGCGCCATCCGCACTAATATGAAGATGCTTGATCGGTTTATCGAAACCGTAACGTTTTTCAAAATAAAACTGATCATAATCTTCCGATGTCAGCTCATTTTTATTTTTACGCCAGATCGGCACCATGCTGTTAACGGTTTGCTCTTCTTCATATTCCTCAAACTCGTTTTCTGCATCTGCTTTTGGCCGTTGGCCTTTCACATCCATCTTAATTGGGTAGCGAATGAAATCAGAATATTTTTTGATGATCGACTTCAAACGGTACTCTTCCAAGTACTCATCGTATTGATCATCTTCGGTATTTTCCTTAATATTAAGTACAATTTCCGTACCAACGGAATCCTTCTCGCATGACTCAATCGTGTAACCGTCCGCGCCAGTTGATTCCCATTTGAACGCCTCATCGCTGCCAAGAGCTTTGGTCACAACGGTAACCACATCCGCCACCATAAATGCAGAGTAGAAGCCTACGCCGAATTGGCCAATAATGTTATGTCCATCTTTAAGCTCATTTTCCTTCTTAAAGGCAAAAGACCCGCTCTTCGCAATAACACCAAGGTTATTCTCCAGCTCTTCCTTCGTCATGCCAATCCCTGTATCGGTGATCGTTAATGTTCGGTTTGCCTTGTCGGCAACGACTTTAACATAATAATCCTCTTTGTTAAATACCATTTGGTCATCAGTTAGCGCTCTGTAATATAGCTTGTCGATCGCATCGCTGGCATTCGAGATCAGTTCTCTCAAAAAAATCTCGCGCTGCGTATAAATGGAATTAATCATCATTTCCAGCAATCGTTTCGATTCTGCTTTGAACTGTTTTTTGGACATGGATAGATCCCCTTTCCATTCATCAATAATTAGTAAGCCTAAAGGTAACGCAACAGGAAGGCTTGTTCAACGTTTATTAAACCGCTACCTTATATTTTAGCACTCAAACTCTTTGAGTGCCAATCCTTCTTTTTATATATCATAAACTATTTTTCGATGTCAACCTTCTTCCTATAATATCCATCCTTTGTCTATTAAAAAAAGGAGCTGCCCCGAAAGGTAATAAACCTTCGGGCAGCTCCTTTTACGCTGTTGCAGCTATTTCATTAAAACAGTTGTTCTTGAAATGGCTTTTTCAGCAGCTCGCGATAACGGCTCTGATGCGAATAAAACTTTTCGCGAATCATATCCGTTTCTTTTTCAATTTTGGCTACTCTGTCCAGAATGCTTTCGCCAAGTGCCGTATCGCCGGTGGAGAGCACATAATCCTGAAGATCCACCGAGCAGCCAAAGTCTATACATTTGAATCGATATCCAAGGCTTACGAACGGCACCCCTGCTGCTGCTGACAAGTAACTAGCATGCAATTTGAAATTGATCGTCAGCGCATAGGACTTTAGCTTCTCCATCAAATCCTCATGATGGTACAGCTCCAAATCAAGATCCACATTCGTCTGGTTTCCCAGCTTCGCATATAGACGCTTGCAAGCTTCTCTATCAGGACCCCAAACGGAGAAAATATTGATGCGATAACCTTGCGATATTAGTATACGCAGCGCCTCTACCAATTGCTGCTCTACCTTTTCCTCATTGCCGCCGAATATTCGATTATAAGCAGTTCCCCAGTTCACACCAATCGTTCTGCTAGCCTGCCCATTCTTGCGTGGCGACGGTGCAGGCAGCAGAAATGCCGGGTCACCGCTTATGATCGCCTGCTCCATTCGGACGCCAGAATCCTCGAGAAACTGATAGGACAACGGACCTCGGACGCCGCAATACTTTGACATCTTCACTAGCTCAGCTAATTTCTCATTCGTTGCCAGGTTCTCGTTGGTGTAGGCCAAATGGGCTGCGACCTTTCCCGAGGCATCCATTACAGGAAACTCCTGTCTGTCATGACCGCTGCCCCAAATCATTACTTTTTTATGGTTCCTAGCCGCTTGGTAAGCAACATCGATATAACCTGGAATGAGCAGCGAGCCGCCGCCGAGCACAACAACATCATACGGACCCGAATTCCGAATATCTACGCCCGGTATTGACGGAATGACATCATATTTTTTCTCAGGCAGATAAGCTCTGCACAGGTCGCGAAACAATAGCCACATTAACTCATCACCAACATTGTTAAACCCTAACCAGCCTACATACAAAATTCGTTTCATTGCGTACCGCCCTTCATTAAATCTCTCCTATTGCTGAACGATACACGCTCATAATTTGATCAATGGAATGATCGATATGAAACTCACGTTCCACCCACCGTCTTCCCTCTATTCCATTAGCGCGCAGCCCCTCCAGCCTGCGGCATCCATCTGCAATCTCGCTTGCAAACAAATAACGGGAATAAGCAGCAGACGAACCGTGGTCTCCAAAATAGTTAAGCCAAGCCTGCTCATAATTGCTCGGCTCCACCCAGCCAAAATAGCCATGGTTACCAATGGCAAGCACTGGCTTCTCGCAAGCCATTGCCTCCAGCGCAACGCGTCCCGTACCGACAACGATATCTGAAGCATTGTAATACTCTCGCATTTGAGATTGTTTTCCAACCATATGAATGAACCGTCTTCTGCTTTCCGCCTGAATAAATTCCGCAAGTTCTGAAATTGCATTATATTTAGGACCATCCCCAACAACGATTAGCTCAAGCTTATCCCACCCATAACGATAAAGATCCTTCATCGCTCGCAGCAGGACATCACATGCTGTTGCCTTTCCCCAAGCCAATCGGCTAGCGTACGTAAGTACAATTGCATCTTCAGAAATACCTAAGTCTGAGCGAAGCTTTGCGCCGCTGGATGGATAGAACTCCGCTAGATCGATGCCATTCGGGACAACGATAGACGGAAAGCCAAACCGCGTGATATAGCTTTGAAGAGGAGCACTTACACATATGACCGATTCCGAGTAAACAAGCAGCGACTTTAGAGCAGTCTGCGGATAATAGGTGCCATGAACGGTAAATATAGACGGAATACCTAATAGATTAGCTGCCTTTGCCGTAAACAAACCGGATGGAGTCTGATGCACATGAACGCAATCCACTTTCTCGCTACGCATAATTTCCTGCAGCCTAACGATTCGCTCCGTTTGAACTGACGCTCCAGCTGGCTGGAATTCAAACAAATATACATGGCACCCGGCATCCTCAAACCGAAACCGCATAGGGCCGTCCGCGGCAATTATACTCACTCTTTGACCTATTTTTATTAGTGCTTTTGCTAGACTTAATACATGTGTTTCCGTACCGCCGGCATCCATACTGTCCAGAGCCATTAAGACGGATAACGGCGAGCCTGCCATTTCACCTCACTCCTTTTTCGCATAAAAAGCCAATGAACGTTGGCTCGCATGCAGACGATAGTAATAAAGTATTTCAGGAATATTTTCAATACGAGCTTTGTTATTCAAAAATTTAACGATGAACTCATAATCCTCCGCTCCGACAATTCGGCGGCTCAATCCGCCAATCTGGTCAAAAGCATCGCCGCGAAACATGATCGTCCCATGGCAAACACAGTGACCGCCGCTGCGGTAAACATCAAGAATATCATCACCGAAACGCAGCCATTTTTCCTGAACATACTGCCTCTTCTCGGCCGCATCAAAGCTAGCGTAGCTCGTTCCTACCAGTGCAACCTCTGCATGGCTTTGGAGATACGCTACTTGTTTCTCTAAACGCTGCGGATGAGAGAAATCGTCCGCATCTTGAACCGCGATATATTGTCCGCGAGCGTGGAAGAAACCCGTCGTAATGGCTCCAGAAAACCCAATATTTCTAGGAAGTCGAACGAGTACTATAGATTCTGTACCCGCTACTCCGTTTGCTTCGCACCAAGCCTCAATAACATCCAGCGACCTATCGGTCGATGCGTCATCTACAATGATGATTTCTTTATTCAAATACGTTTGGCTCATCAAGCTGTCCAAACATTCAATGAGATATGCTGCACGATTATAATTTGCAATAACGATACTTACTTTTCCAAATTCCCGCTGCATCCTATCTCTCCTTTCTTGCCCTCTCTCCTATAAATGGCATGCAGAGCTTCAAAATGATCCCCTATTATTTGCATCGTTGCAATGGAATGGTCTCCTCCGGCATTTTTGTGTTTGATCGGACGATAACGGTTTAAGCGATCAACTTCCACGCAGTGAACAGGCTTGACGGTCAATCCCCCGAGCAGTCCGAGCGCATAAGCTTTCGGCGGACATAATAAATTGGACCAATGAATAACATTAAGCGCCCGCCTATTCAGCGCAAATGGAACATGCACGAGTGAAGCATTCGCCAAATCCTCGCGGCCAACTGCCATATTCAGTGCTATTTTTAACGTTGTCACGGCACTCCAAGGCATGCGCATGCTGAGGTGGTGATCCAGCTTATTAACAGCCAGATCACATTCCCTTAGCAGCGCATTAGGAAAAGGAGCAAGCTCCTTCCAATGGATATGAAAATCTCCATCCACAAACAGCAGCGCATCGCCAGTAGCTGCATATGCGCCAATAGCTCTGCCCACATCCGTTCCGAGCGGCTCCTGAAAAACTATGACCGACGCGCCAAGCTCTCTAGCAATACTCTCTGTACGATCATTGGAGCCATTAACAACTACGATAATTTCAGCTGGCGACAGCCATATTATTTCTTGGATGACACGTCCTATTGTCCGCTCCTCATTTTGAACGGGTATAATCACTGACAAGCGCTGGTGCACCCCGCACCGATTGCCTGCTTGGGAGAAATCTCTTCCTTTTTGTAAAGGAGGCAGCACATCTTTATCTGCGATCAATCGCTCGACATAGTCACGCCTTCTTCCATCATCCGTACAGCCATTCCTATAAAATCCGGACATATTCGATGACCCGCAAACGTATCAGCACATCTTCCGTCCCACCGTATCCAGGTACACTCAAGGTTCGAACCACAATGTATGAGAAGCCTACCGTCAGCAGCACACCTGCAACCACATCCCCATTAGAGAGAATAACTTCTACATCTCTCCCTAGGTACGTGCGCAGCTTAAAATAAAATGACACATCATCAACTCCTACCGTTTGATACCCTCATCCTATTCGCTAGATTAATAGTGAGAACGGCATCCGACTATTTTGAAAAAATTTTCATAGAATAGGCAAAAAAAGAGAAGCCCTCTTTCCCACATTAACAGTGAGTTCGAAGGCTTCTTCCTTGTCATTCAATGGGCCGCATCGCTCATCCCAATCTTATTGCTTGTTGTAAATGGCATACATAATAACTGCTGCTTCCGCGCGGGTTGTATAACCAAGCGGGTTAAGCTTAGCGCCGTCGCCCTTCACAATGCCGTTCGCTACGAGAAGAGCAGCACTGTCCGTTGCATAAGCTGCTAGCTGCTTCAAATCGGTGAACGATTGCAAATGCTCCGAGCTTCCTGCTTGCAGCTTTTTGCCAGAAATATTTAACGCTCTTGCTGTCATCGCGATCATTTCTTGCCTTGTAATGGAGGCATTCGGATCAAATGTACCGTCCGCACGGCCAGTTACTACGCCAAGCTTCTTCGCAATGGCAACCGCATCATAATAATAAGAACCTTTTGCCACATCGGTAAACTGACTATCATACGCAGCATTAAGACCTAAAGTTTTCACGAGCAGGGTAATAAAATCTGCCCGCTTCACATTTTGAGCTGGAGCGTATGCTTTATCCGATATGCCGTTGATGACGCCTTTAGCCGACATTACCTTAATCGCTTGTTGCGCCCAAGGATATTTGCCAAGATCGTCAAACGTTTTGCTTACGAATACTACGCCATACGTACTGAAATGATTTACTGTGAAAAGCACAGCACCTTGCGATTTATCATACTTCCCGCTTGGCACTGCAATCACTTTACCTGCTGCGTCGAAATACCACACTGTAATTTGTTCGCTGCTCGCCAGCTCATCAGCTGTTGGAGTATAACTAAGCGATACGTTTACAGCAGCTTCTGAATTGCTCCATTCCACTTTAACGCCGTCAACGTAGAGATTCAGCTCAACCGCAGGACGGCTACCGATTGCTGCTCTCGCTTCTTCGCTAAGCTTTGTTTTATCGATGTTCGCAATCACAATGGATACGTTTTTCGCATCCGAAGGCAGTGATTTCAACATATGGCTTGGTACAACAATCGTACCCGTACCTGTCTGAATCTCATACTGTACCGATAGCTTAGTCTCGCTAATAGTCCCTTTAGGCAATTGCACCTCGTAGCCATTAGCTCCATTTACAATCGGTACTTTAATTGTAATGGTTTGAACGGTACCATTATTTCCTTCTACTGATTTCAAAGCTTCGTCGATAAGCGTTTGGCTTATCGCAGTTTTACCAAGTCCGCTAGCCGTGTCAACGACCGGTGTTGGTGCCGGTATTGTGCCCTTTCCACTCGGAGGCGTCGTAGGAGCTGGCGTTACAGCTGGCCCCGTTGGTGACGTCGGTGTTGGTGTTGGCTCCGTCGGTGTCGTCGGCGTTGGCGTTGGCGTTGGTGTTGGTGTTGGCTCTTCCCCTGGTGTAATGATATACGTAAATGGTGCAACAAAGCTGTCCTTCATTCCTGCTTTAATCGCAATCGTGCGGAGCACTGTCAGCTCCGAGAGCTTAAGCTCTCCTTTGTACAATTGCCCGTTTGTACTGCTAGGCAGCGATCCATCTGTTGTATAGTAAATGGCTGCTCCTTCTGTAGCAGTCGTTAAAGCAACCGTTTTGGTTCCTTTGTAGGCTCCAGCTTTCAGCGAAGCAGTCGGAAGTGCTGTCGTACCTGTAATTTGCGTAACCGCTTCAGTCTGCTCAAGCGTGATCCAATCAAGGTTTGCCCCATCATTATTACTAGTAAATTGAATCGTTTGTACGCCTTCCGCAAGCTCTACAATGCCAGAAGCCTCCGCATATTTATCCCATCCGCCACTTGCTCCTAGCGGCGTAGTAGACAACTTTTGCCCATTCACGGACAACGTTCCACTCACGCCTGCTTGCGGCGTTGCATAACGGTAGGTCACTTTGTAGAAGCTCGATTTTGCGATATTTACGTCAAAATAAAGCGAGCCTGCTGCCGCAATAAAACCTACGTTTTTGAATAACAGCGTTTGTCCGTCCATATTGCTTTGAACAGCAGCCGCATCCGCATGGGTGTAGCTTTCCGCTTCAATTTTCATAACACCGCTCTGATCCATTACCTGTACAACATACGGCTCAAATTTAATGCCTCTAAGCTCATAGCCGGAAGCTCCAGCCAGAATACGAAGCTTTTGGTCACCTTCAACGAGATCAATGACGATTCGCATTTCAACGACCTGGTTGTAAAGGTTTGGTACGTTAATCGTTTTCCGAACAGCGCCGTCTTGCGCCTCAAGCACGATGCCATTCACAGCTTGGCCGCCAGATGTAGCCTTAAAGGTCGCTACATAGGAACCAGTTGCTGGCACGTGCACCAAATAATCGGCATAATCGCCTGCATCAATTTGAGTTAGCCTGCTCGCGCTTCCTGTTCCAGACACTGCGAATCCTTTTAATCGATTGAACTGATCCAAGGAATCAAGGGACAAAAGATTTACTGGCTCCTTCACATTTTCGGTTCCAAGCAGCACTGCCTTAGCATTTAACGCCGTACCTCCTGTTGAATCATCGTAGGCTTGCAGTGGAACGTTAACCTGCAATTCCAACTCATTATAGTAAACGGTTCCGCTCCAGTTCAGCGTAAGCTTCACTCGATTAGGGCTGAGAAGCTCAGCCGAGCGCAGTGATACGCCTCCTTGCGAGGTTGCCGCTCCCGATACGGTTATCGCTCCAAGCTGACTCTGCACGAATGTACCGCCAGCAAGGGTAACGATTAGCTCCTTGTTATTTACGTCATAAGCAATCTGACTCTCTGACAAGGATAACGACTCCGCATCATCAATAGCCTTAATGATAACTTTAGAGCTCATCGTCTTACCGGTGCTTCCAGAAGCAGCTTCGTATGTGCTGGCTGTTACTGTGACGGTACGATCAGAGTCATAGTCTCTAGTCGCCCCTCCTCCTAAGGTAAGCTTAGCCATATGGTCATCAACACGATAAACGCTGTCTACAACCGTTCCCGCATACCCGTCGATGGACCAGTTGGAGGAAGTCAGCTCCTCTTTATACGTGTCGTTAAGCAGCCGGACAAAAATATGGCTTCCAGCCTCTGCACCTTCTGTTACTGCTGAGGCATCTGCGATAATAGCAGGCCCAACCGCAATGGCATTCAAGTTAAAGCCTTGATCAACGATTCGAACTCTTAACGTATGAACACCTTCAGTCAGAGCAACGGTATCTGAAGCCATAGCCCAAGCATCCCAGCTCTCGCTGTTTGGAAGCTCAGTCGTTTTCAGTACATTTCCTCCTAGTGAAAGCTCTGCTTTTGCACCGTCATAGGTCGTGGAATATTGATACGTAATACCGTAGTTTCCATCCGCCGGAACCTGTACCTGATATTCCATCCAGTCATTCGGATCGGCATAGCTGACCGCTGAGCCGTTTACGAGTACATTAAAGGCAGATGTGAATTTACTCGCCTCTATAGATGCGGGAAGTAAAATAGCTGCCTTATCCGCCTTCGTGAACGCAATACTTCTAACATTGAAGTCGTTTTTACTCACTTTCATTGTTAATTTGTGCGCACCCTCTGGAAGCATAACGCGCTCGCGGCGATTAGCGAAGTACTCCCACTGGTACGTCGTCTGATTGATCGGCAGTGACACAAGCGGCTGGCCATCCAGTTCAAAGCTAACCAGACCATTCGTTTGGAAGCCAGCAATCGCCAGATCGAGTTCATACTCGCCTGCTTCTGCTACATTTACAACATAATCGAACGAAGCTGTTCCATTTGGTGCAAAAGAACCTAAGTATCCGTTTGGATTAACCTGGAACTCGCCTTCTGCTGAAGCAAAGCGCGTAGCGTTAATCGTTGCTGGAACGTTTGTTATTTGCGTACGATTCCAGCGATAGGTTGCTGCTGATTTGGCTGGAATGACCGCTTCAATTTGAAGTCCATCAACTATAATTTTAAATGGCTGCGGGTCACTCGTTTGGTTGATGACAACCGTTACAATTTCTTTGCCGTCTGGGCTTGCAAACGCAACGTTGGTTACTGTCGCAGCCGAGCCGTAATTGCTATCAATTCGCACATAACCAGGCTTCACGAATTTCGTAAACTGCCCCATCAAATAATACTCCGGCAGCAGCCAGTAGTGATCTGGATTCGAGGAATCCTGTACGACTGGGGTCGGATCAGGAATGCCTACCCATTGATGGGATGAAATATCGCTGTCCAGCATCGTAACCCAGCTGTTATAGCTCTTGGCATAGTTGCGGAAATATTGTGCGATTCGGTCAGCGCCCGTTGTACCCCATACCGCACGCTCCGTTAAATACACGCTTTTCTGCGGGAACAGCTTTTGAAGCTCCGTCATCATGGACAGCTCGCCGCCATAATCGTGGAACGCCGTCCCTTCTATGGCATCGTAAGCCCCTTCTACGGAATTGCCCAGAATTTGTGCTGGATAAGCCATCGTATCGCCGGGATTGTGGTCGAACATCCACAGCTTTACACTTTTGATTTTTGCATTGCTATTCTGATCGAGCTTCGCCCGCAGCAGCTTGGCTAGACGTGACGCTTGCTGCCATGACATCGCTGTACTTGGATAATCAATTTCGAGCAGCGGCTCATTTTGCAGCGTCATGCCTTCAAAGTAGATGCCATGCTCAGCGTATGCCTCAAGAAATTTCACATAATAATCTGCAAGCACAGGAAGATACTCTTCCTTCACTTGACCTCTTACCATGCTGCCCGTTGTTTTCATCCAGCCTGGAGGGCTCCAAGGCGATGCAAAAAATTGAACATCGGGATTAATCGCTTGTATCTTCTTAACGGTTGGAATGATGCCAAAATCAATATCCTTCTGAATGGAAAATTTCTTAAGCTCAACGTCCGTTTCACCGGCAGGCAAATCATCGTACGAATAAAACTTTTGCGCTGTAAAATCGGAGGTTCCGATCGTTAGGCGAATCAAGCTCATGCCGATGCCGTTATCCTTGTCGATCAATTGGCTAAGCAGCTCTGTTTGCTTCTCCGGAGACATTTTCACAAGATTATGAATCGTCGCTTCTTCCATGGACGAACCGATTCCTAGCATTGTTTGATACTTTTTATCCGGATTTATCGTAATCGTTGTCGCTTTGCTGTTATCTGGAAGGGTAATATCTAAATTTGTCTGCTGCTCCAGCTTCTTATCGCCAGCTTGATAACGATCCGCATAATACCATTTGCGGTCACCCGCATCACGTTCACTGGAGATCCATGCCTCTACAGCTCCGCTAATCAGTGCTGGCTGTTCGCCGCCTCCATTACCTGGATCAGTGCCGCCACCGCCGCCGCCAGCTGGAACATCACCTGTGCGCGTAAACTCTACCCAGTTAAAATTAATGTCTCCGGCAATAAACTCAAGCCTCAGCTTTTGAATGCCTGCTTGGCTTAGCACGATATTCTCGACGCTGGCCGTTTGCCAGCTTTGCCAGCCTCCGGTGGAGCCTACGCTCAACGTACCAAGCGTCGCTCCCGCTTCGTTCTTGATCTTAATCCCCGTTGCGCCTCCGTTGCCCGCATAGCGGAAATCGGCTTTATAGGTACCGGGTTCGCTCACTTTCACCCTATAATCCAGCCATGCGCCGCCGGACGTCCAGCCAATATTTTTGCCGCCGCCAATGTCCTGCGTGTCCTCTGTATTCAATCCGCTGCTCTTCGCATCGAACGCTTCCGCCTCGACCTTGCCTGGGATAGGCAGTGAAGGCTTCTCTGGTTCTACAGGTTTGCTCGGCAGATCAGGCGTAGCCTGCCCGCTCGTCAAGCCGTATCCGATAGGAAACAACAAATTCGGGCTGGCTTCGGTCATAATTGGATAATTATTCGTTACATAAAATGGCCATTTGATCGGGTTTTTCCCTTTAAACGGTTTGCCCCCAATCAGTACATCAGCCACACCTTGACCTTCCGTACCTGGAAGCCATGCTGCGACAAGCGCATCCCAGTCACCCAGTTGATCCGCTATCGTAAGCGGGCGTCCTGATACAAGAACAACAACGAGTGGAATGTTTGGATCAGCTGCACGAATATTTGCAATCGTTGCGAGATCCTCTTCGTCGAGATTTAGGCTCGTACGATCTCCATTCGTTTCTGCATAAGGCGTTTCGCCTACAACAGCAATAGCTACGTCATAACCAGCAGCGCCGCGGCCATGCTTGTTGTACGTTACCGTCTTCGCGGCTCCTGCAACCTCTTTAAGCCCTTCATAGATTGTCGTTCCGGTCGTAATCGCCCCGGATGCTCCCTGCCAAGTAATTGACCAGCCGCCAGATTGGTTGCCGATATCGTTGGCATTTTTACCTGCTACGAAAATTTTGTCCATATCCTTCAGCTGAGACATAATCGGTGAACCGTTCACCTCATCGTTCTTCAGAAGAACGAGCGACTCCGCCGCAGCTTGACGCGCAAGCGCACGATGCTCAGATGCACCGAAGTAGCCTGCCAAGTCTGTATCTGTCTTTGGATTCTCAAATAGGCCAGATGAAATTTTCACCTTCAAAATACGAAGAACTGCATCATTGATACGCTCTTCCGTAATGCTGCCATCCTTAACAAGACTAATTAAATGCTCAAGGCTAGCTCTCCAGTCACCCGTCAGCATGAACATATCTACGCCTGCATTAACGGACGCTTTCAGCTGATCCTTCAAGCCGCTGACTGCTTTGCCGTCTTGATCGCGCGTGATTTGCTGAATCGCGTTATAATCCGAAATAACAAAACCTTTAAATCCAAGCTCACCCTTCAGCACATCCGTAAGAAGCCGCTTATTCGCATGCATCTTAAGGCCTTGAATGCTGTGGTAGGATGCCATTACCGTTTGTACCCCTGCATCAACAGCCGCTTTGTACATCTCTAAATCACTTGCAATGAGCTGATCCTCTGTGTACTTCGTTATATTCCCTTGGTTGACGCCGTTATCCGTATAGCCTTCACCTAAAAAATGCTTCGCAGCGCCAACGACATGTTTCGTCTGACTGCGCTCCGCAGCTGTTTCTCCTTGCAGCCCTTGAATGTATGCTGCACCAAGCACCTTGGATATCGCTTGATTGCCGCTGTATCCTTCATAGGTCCGGCCCCATCGAATATCCTGCGGGGCTGCAATCGTCGGCGCAAAATCCCAATTTGCTCCGGTTGCTCGTATTTCCTTTGCTGTCGCAGCGCCGATTTGTTTCACCAGCTCAGCGTTATTCGCTGCACCTAAGCCGATATTATGCGGGAACAAGGTTGCTCCCTTCACATTGTTGTGTCCGTGTACTCCATCCACGCCATACAGCAGCGGAATCCCGAGACGCGTAGAAAGCGCGCCATCCTGATAGCCGTCTATAAGCGTCTGCCAATTTTCACGCGTGCTGTCCTGCTGCTTGCCGTTCGGGAAAGAACCGCCGCCGCTAAGCACCGAGCCGATAAAATATTGCTTTACTTCCTCAGGTGTAATATTCGACTTCTCTGGCTGTATCATTTGTCCTGCGCGCTCTTCTAGTGTCATCCGGGCAAGCAAATCCGCCGCCCTTGCATCAACGCTCTTTGATGGGTCCAAGTACGTCGGCAATCCCCCAGTTGACTGCGTCAAAGGCGCTGCTCCTACTGAAAGCAAGCTCGTCATTAGCGATATGACCAGCAGCATCGCCGTCATCATCGACATTTTTCTTTTCAAACCAAACCCTCCCCATAACTATAATTGTCGTCTCACGGCAAACCCCTTCTTTATTGAAATGGACAGCTGTAGACGAGATTACTTACAAGTATAAAATTGAAAACGATTTCATAATATGAGTCATTTTTAAGATGATGTGCGTTGTTTTTTGTATAATGTAATCGATTTCAAAAATACATCGTCTTTCCTTCTATCGTTCATCCTATTTCCTTCTCATTCAACGATCTAATCTAATAGCATAAACAGACAATTTACCGCAAAATTTGCTAAATGACCCCAATTAAATCTACAATAGAATAATAAGATTAAATTCACCCTAGGAGGCTGAGCTAAATGAGCTCTTTCAAATCATGGCTGCAAACAAGTAAGCAAGGACTAACCGATCAGGTCAAAAAATTCAAAAATAAAGAATTCCTAGATGCGGTAGTAGCCGGCTGTGCGATTGTAGCAGCAGCAGATGGTTCCGTCGACTCCAATGAAAAACAAAAAATGGCCGGCTACATAGGCCGCAGCGAAGAATTAAAAGTTTTTGATATGAGTGATGTGATTAACCGTTTCAATCACTTTGTAGGCAATATGGAGTTTGACGCGATGATTGGCAAGCAAGAGGCGCTTAAAGCGATTGCCAAATTCCGCAGCAAACCAGACGTTGCTCGTGTAATCGTTGGTGTGTGCAGCGCAATCGGAGCAGCAGACGGCGATTTCGATATGAAGGAACAAGCTGCTGTGCGTGACATCTGCAATACCCTTGGACTTAATCCGAGTGAATTCAGTCTTTAATAGCAAACCAAGCAAAAGAACCTCCAAAGCCACTGCAACAGTGGATCTGGAGGTTCTTTTGTATTGTTATTACCCCTGCTTACGCATTGCGAAAAGCTTCATTATAGCAGCGTCTGCATACAGGCTTATAATCCTCGTTGCCGCCAATCTGGATTTGCGCACCTGCATTCATTGGCTGTCCGTCATTATAGCGTATAACCATCGTTGCTTTCCGATCACAGAACCAGCAAATGGTTTTAATCTCTTCAATTTTATCCGCCTGCACGAGCAGGTTATAGCTGCCCTCAAATAATTGATTTTGAAAATCGTTTTTGAGTCCAAACGCCATTACCGGGATGTTAAGCTCATCCACGACTTGTGTAAGCTCCAAAATATGATGTTTCTTCAGAAACTGCGCCTCATCTATGAGTACGCAATAAATTTTGGATGGTGAAGCTCCTGCAACGAAGCTTTTCACACTTTCAAAAAGGTTCGTATCCTCTTGAACCGGAATGGACTCCCGCTCGAACCCTACACGAGAACCTACACGATCCACCCCGCCTCTTGCACTTACCGATGGTGAATAAATAAGAACCTGCTTGCCTTGCTCTTCATAATTGTGAGCCACTTTAATGATTTCGAAAGATTTACCGCTGTTCATTGTTCCATATTTGTAATAAAGCTGTGCCAACCTAATCTCCTCCAGAACCATTCAGTGCTTCTATTATACAGGAAGTGACTCCGTTATTGTATCGTTTGGAGCCTTGTTTTCGCTTCCCCATATGTTTTGACAATTTGTTGAATTTTCTGGAATTCCGGGTCGGTTGGACCTAGATCAGCCATGAACATTCGGTGCAATATTTGATTATAAAGATTTTGACGCGATTCAATCATTTGTACTTCGAGCCGAATCAGATCCTCCAGGTCATTTTCTTCAATTAACTGTTCGATATTGATTTCTTCTGGCTTGGAAGAACGCTCTTCGTCAAAGATCAAGTCCGAACCGCGCCCTATACGAGGAAGCGCTTCGTACTCCACCTCTGTCTCCTGCTGCTGTCCAAGCGGAATGGACGTATTCAGCTCGGAAAGAAGAATGCCTTCTTTCGCTAACATCACTTGAAAAGGTTTATGCTGGATCAAATCTGCTATGACAAGCCTACTCATATCTTTATTGCGAATCAAAGAGGAATCAAAAGGATGAAGGACCCATTGCTGGTCTCGATTGAACAGATTAAAAGTAAACCACTCACCGCCATAGATGAACCGTACATTAATATTTGACTCCGAAATAATTTCATAGGTAAACTCCAATTGGAACACCTCCGATCAGCCAGTATAATTCATCCTATTATACCAAATCAGAGGTGAACACAAACAGCGATGCTTAAAAATCTTTCAAAATATCCTCCGCCCGTTCAAAGCTGGCAACAACAATTAAGACGACAATGAGTGCAGCTATGGCAATTTCGCCAATCATAGCATGATCACCTCGTTTTTTCTTTAAGACTATGCTGTTTCTTTATGCTTTATGAGCCATTACTTGTAGGACATCCGTCATTTCTTCTCAAAAAACGCAAAAAAACGAGCCCTTGGAGAGCTCGTCCTGCTAATTTTTTTTTGATTTACTCCAAAAATCCTTTGGCTGCTGAAGAAGGAAGCTCCGCTTGACTAGCTCCAGAACCCGCTTGAATGCCTAAGCGTTGTCCAACCTTTTGATTAATTTGCGTCATTTTTTCCGTTTGCTGGGATACCGTTTGAATAATTTGTCGATTGGAGTTCTCGTACTTGTCCATCGCGGAGAAGAGATCCGACATTGCCCGCTCCACAAGCTCCATGCTCATAGCCGGCTTCGTTAATGCTTGATTAGCTCGCTCGCTCGTTTCATTCAAAAGACGCGCGTTCTCAGCAAATTGATTGCCTAACATTTCATTCGTTGAATTGACTGCTTCTATAGCCTTCATCTGGTCATCAATCGCACTCGCAATCAAGACTGACACCGACATGAGATGCTGGGTTTTATCTATTGAGCTGTCCAGCGCATCCATCAGCTTATCATTTGTATCATTAATAATATCCGTTGCGGCAATCGCTTGCTGATAAAGCATGATCATTTCCGTATACGTTTGGAGCTTCGTTACAACCTTGCGAAGTCCGCGCTCCAAATAAGTTTTCCGGTGTTCGTTCTCGGGCTTAGCAATTTCCTCTTCGAACATTTTTTTGAGACGATTGCCATATTCGACAAGCAGCTGCAGGTCATATACATTGTCTAGACTGCTGCGCTTCAAATTTCTCATATGAATGACGTTCTCTTCCAAGTTGTCGCGACCATCTCTGAGCGATTTGACGATCACCTGCACGTTAGACTTGGCAGATTGATATTTATAAATATAAGCCTTCATCGGTGCTTTCCGAAGCAGCTTCTGCACGAGCGAGAGCTGCTTGCTTTTGCTCAAATCCTCAACCTCGCTGCGAAGCTTAAGCATGTTGTTTGCTACCTCGGACCGTTTGCCTGACATGAGATCCGACAGCGGTCTCTCGAGCATCGTAAGCGTCTGGCTTGAGCGCTCAAGCGTCTTCTGGCCTTTTTTCGTAATCTCATCCATTAGTGTATCCAAATGCATAGCATCGGTTGTGGCTACCTTCTGCATCGTGCTTTGTACTTCTTGCTCCAGCTTCTGAATATCTTCATTTTTTAATTGTACGAGTTGTTGCGCCATTGTTCATTTCCCCCTTCATTAGTCAGTAAGTCGATAACGCTGCTGAATTAACTCAGCCTTTGTATGAAGCTCCATAAGATCCTTTTGCTCAAGCGTCTTCGTATAAAAAGTAAGCTTGGAATCTACATCCTTAATGCCATCAAGCAAAAGCCGCCTATTCTGGCGTTTCGCTTCGCCGCTGAGCCGAAGAAATGGATTAATGGTCGAATTCAAATCCTTTCGCACCAATCGCAAAATATTGTGATTAATGCTCGAGTCTCCTAACGCCATTAAATCCGGAATTAGTCGGTTAAGCCGCGACAGCAATGCGAGCGTCTTCTGAACAATTTCATCGTCTAAATTATTTTTCTCGCCTTCGAGTAAAATCATATCTTCAATGATTCCGATGTATTCTAATGCAGAAGCAAGCTCAGGATCTAGAACCTGCGGCGGAATGACAGCTGCAGGAGCTGGCTTTGAAGCCAATGATGCTTGAGCAGTTGAAGCTGCACTGGGTTGTTGTATGGGCGGGTTTTGCGTATTTTGCTGCAGCTCTGGCTCGCGTGTTGGCTGATTAATTTCTTTCCTTGGACGCTGCTTCCATGATAATGCGATTAACAAACCGAACACGGGAACCGCCATAGCTATATATGGGGAGGTAATCCCATTAACAACTAATGCGACTGCATAAACGCCAATCGCGATGGCTGCGTTTTTTTTCAATGCATTCATTGCTGCACCTCCATATGAGCTTTCTGAACCTAATCTTTATGCTCGTCTTCTTCCTACAATTATCTCGTTATTGGTACATAGAAGTCAATTTTAAAAAATAAAAAAAGGATGTTGTGCCAAATTAATGAGCACAATATTAAAAAAAAGGGGCTCTCGCCCCTTTCTTCGGTTATTCTACTCTGTTCATTTCCATGATCAAAGGCTGCTCTACATAACCCGCTTGTATACCGAACTTCGGATCAGGCGGATCAATCGTTTTTCCTTGCAGCGCTTGAACAGCCAAATAAGGCATATTTACGCCAGACAAGCAGGTAATATAAAGGCCGCCAGACATCCGCGGGTTGATCTCCAGCAATTTCGGTATGCCATTGTTGTAACGCACCTGAATATTAAAGGCATAAGGAATGCGAAGGCTTGTCGCAATTCGATCTGCAATTGCCAGCAGCTCCGGCGTATCCTCCAATAAATAAGTCCTGCCCGTTGATTTACGGCGAGGAATAGCTGTAATGAGTTCACCCTCAGCAGATGCTACACAATCGATACTATACTCCGTACCGTCGAGCAGCTCCATCACCATCAGCGTGTCAAAATGCTCCGTTAATGACAACGTTTCATAAGCTTGTTCAAACGTTGTAGAAAGAGTTACATAGCCATACAGGTCACGCAGCGGATCCCGTTCATTATCAATAATCCGGAAACCCATGCCGCCTTCTGACTTCGTTGGCTTAAAGCACACCTTATGACCAGCAGCTGTGAGTTCCTCATAGGCTTGCTTAAACTGTTCTGCTGTATTTACGACACGGTAGTCTGGAATCGTCACGAGGTCTTTTCCTTGCAGCGCTTCATAAAATTTATCCTTCTCAATCATGGAGTCCAGCAATTCGATATCACGGCATACCATGACCTTCGTTCCAATCTCATCAAATAAATGAACATATCTTGATATTTCCTCCATATGCAAACGTGGAATGAATATATCAATTTGGTTTCTTTTGCAGAAATCCACACAAAAATCTACGTATTCGCGTCCAAAAACAGCAGGCTCTGTTCCGATATGATCGGATGCAAGCAAAGACATATGATTAATATCCGGGTGCGTGCCAAAAAACTCAAACGACTCGCCGTCTGGATTGTTCCGAATCATATTAATGTAATGGTAAGCTACCGAAAACCAACGATTCATATAAACTCGTGTCATGTATAAAAACCTTCTTCCATCTGATTAGATATATTTTTGCGATTGCATTTATAATCTTCGTGCATGCTCTAAGATGGAGTCTAGCAGTTCTTCCGAGGCAAGCGCGCCTCTTGCTTGTGTAAATTGAATATGTGGATGTGCCGAATAGGATCGTCCTAATTCACCATGTACAGGCGATATGGCATAATCAGCTGCCAGCAGCAGACTCTCGTCGAGCAGGCTGTCGCCGGCTGCATATACGAAATTTGAAGCGAGCTTCTCTTTCACATACTGGATGGCCGCACCCTTGCTTACCTTCTCTGGAACCAAATATATTTTACGGCCTTGGAGTGAGTAGCTCCAGCCAAGCGAGGCAAGCTTCGGCTTCAGCTCCTCCAACGTTTCATGCGGCAGCTGATCTCTCTCTACCTTAATGGAATAAAATAGCTCATCACAAAGATCAGTCGACTTCACCCAGTGGGTAGAAGCAATTTCCGCAAACAGGCTCGCAATTTCCGTATGTTCAGCACAATGTTCCCTTACAGCTTCACGAACGAAGCTATGCCACTCCTGATCAATTTCCCCATTTCGGAGAACGGTACCGCCGTTGCTGACGATCACATATTCCGGACGGAACTGTTCTCTTATCGCGAAGATGCGGTTGTATTGCTCCGGAATTCGCGTCGTCACAGGAACAAAACGCATAATGCTGACAAGCTCTTGCAGCTTCTGAATCGCCGGCTTTGTCATATAAGAAATATATCTTTCCTCATAACGCTCAACAGGCGCCATTTCTTCAAGCTCTATCTCGCCCTTGGATCTTACGGAATAAATTAAAGTTTGGTCCAAATCGCTCGCAAAGATCATTCCGTCTCCCCCTTCAAAGCCTTAATAATACCGCAGCAGGAATAGGTCATGTTTGGATATTCCTCCACAGGTACACCACGGTCCTTAGCCAGCAGCAGTATATGCTTCAAGTTAGGATTATCAAGTCGATCAACGAGGATTTTCCAAGGAACTCTGCGCAAAAGAACACGAGTCGTTTCACCTACGCCAGGCTTGATGAAATTAATATCAGAGATTGCAAAATCAGTTTGGATACGAGCAATATCCTGCATCCCTTGCCAAGTCATTTCATTTTCCGCAGGATTTGATTCCATTTGAAGAGCTTCCGCTTTGGAATCATCCGCTATCTGACCAAAATAAGCAGAAATCGTGTCCACAAATAGTTGAGACAGATCAGAGCTCTCCCACTCCTTATAATACTTTGCACCATGGAAATCATCGGCGCCAATAAGATCGCTGCGCAATACAGTCCGGCTGACTAAGCCTGACACCGTTGAATTAAGGCAAGCGCTTGGAATGAGGAAATCCTCTCGTGTGCCAAACGTACTTGCACAATAGCCGGGGTCTGCGAGCACCGCAAGCTCATCATTCAGTTCAATGCCGTATTTTTGCTTCATCTGGCTGCAAGCTGCTATGAGCACTTTGGCAATTGCACCTTTGCCCGTCCAGCCATCTACAAATTGCACGCGTTTATGCGGATGATTCTGATTAATATACAGCAGCGCATTCTCATCAATGCCTTTGCCTCTAATAATGGAAAGGCTATAATGCGGAACCTCAATACCATACATGTGCTTGATATATCGCTTAATCAATACGCCGATTGGCGTACCGCCTCGCGCTAAGGATGCAAGCACAACATCAAATCCATTTTTTTGAATGATTCGCTCGGAAACCGTTCCAACTGCTCTTGCGATTCGAATAGCCGAATCACTGAGTGTATTTTGAAACAATTGTATATACTCATCAGTAGGCTGATATTCAATCGGCAAGCTTTCCGAATAGTGGCCGCCTGTTTGCATGGCCGCTTCCCGGTCCTCCGTTCGCTGCTCTAACGAAATATCGCTAAGGTCTTTTAGCAGAAAAGTAACATCCTCCTGCTTATAGCTCCCGATAGGAGCCGGATCGGCAAGCCTTTTCCGACTGAAATAAACGATATGAACACGCTGGATTCCT
Organism: Pristimantibacillus sp. Z349TD_6; assembly: GCF_056173205.1. Taxonomy (NCBI): domain Bacteria; kingdom Bacillati; phylum Bacillota; class Bacilli; order Caryophanales; family Paenibacillaceae; genus Pristimantibacillus (SeqCode); species Pristimantibacillus sp. Z349TD_6. The sequence continues at coordinate 6,915,355 of NZ_CM149662.1, forward strand.
AAGGAGAGAAGCACCTTATTAAGCTCCTCCATTTGCGCTCCTGCAACCTCGCGCTCCATAAACAAAAACATCTCATCATAATAGCCATTCGGTATGTTGTACATAAAATTCATGACGTCAGCATGTTCAGGGGAATTAAAGGGATAAGCTGTATTCACCGCATACTGTGAACTGGAATCCGGATGAATGGGGCTTCTTGTACTCGATTGATACCATACATCATCGCCTAGTTCTGCTGCTACGCGCATAGGAATGAACATGAATTCGCCGGTTCCCATGCATAGCACCTTGCTGCCCGTTCGATGTTCTCGGAGGAACGCCGCCGCCTGTCCTACTTCTGCGTCAAGCACCAAGCTTTCATCAGCCGTCAATCCGAAGCGGCCAGTATGCTTCAGGTAGGAAACTTCTCGATTTAATGAGGGAAGGCTAGCAAACCGATTGTTCACATAGAGAACATTAATGGCAGGCTCCGACTCATTTGTTTGCAACTCTGCTGTTTTGTCAGCATTTTGAATAGGGGTACCGTTAACAGATATCCGCCCCGCTACAAGCGATAAACAGTTTACCGATATGCCAAGCTCTTGCTCCAGCTCATCAAAACGTTCCATATCCTCTTTTGAACGCCAATCAAGCAAACTAGCAACAATATATTTTTTCTTCCCATACCTGGCATTCAAATCGTGAATTATATTGATGGCTGTTTTCCCGGTCGTCATCTCATCATCCACCAGCACAATCGTTTCTGCATTCTCGAATACAGCTGGGTTGTCAGCATAGCAGCGATGTGTGGTCGCATGGGAATGCTCTTCCTCAAAATCGATGCAGGACGTCATATAGTCAATTTTTTCCCGCGTGGTATGCAAGAAAGACGCATTACCTTCGAACATATCGAACATGCTGTGTCCAAGCGCTGTTGCCGTTTCCGCAAAGCCGATAAACAGCGTTTTCTCATCTATGACCATTTTATTTTGCTTCATCTGTTCATAGATTTTACCTGCTGCCTCAGGAAATTCAAAGGCATGCAGCAGCTGCTCCATCTGGATAGGAAGCTTCTCGCCTTTAAACTGCTGATACAAAAGCCCAAGTGCCGCACCCGATAACAAAGACAAATGCGGGCGAACAGGAATATGCTTACCCAGCACCTTGCTTACGAATAAAAAACTGCGTTTTTTATTAATTCGGGCTGCCATTTGAAAAAGCTGCTCAAGCGGTATATGAAACGTATTACTCGTAACCTCAATGGCAATCTCTAAATCTCCAATAATATTAAACGATTGCTGATTCTCGTTCTTCTGCGAGCAAGCAGGTGAAGTTTTGGTTTTCATTTAGCACCCCATAAATGTCTGATCTGAACAATATTCGTTTGGCCCATGTCATATGCGGCTTAAACTCATTCATTTTGTTCGAATAACGGCTCTTCATCACACCCAAATCGCCTTGTTCATTTTCCATAATGTGCAGGGCATCCATATACTCCTCATGCGTCACCACAAGCATCGACTGTACAGGCTTAATATGGGTAGGATGGATAATGGTTTTGCCAATTATCCCATTTTCCTTGTCCATTGCGACCTCGCGAATAAGCCCGTCCACATATTTATTAATATAATCCATACGCAGAATCCGTCCGTGTCTTCCCATGCTTTCCTCAAAAGGTGTTTGTCTGAGCTGGGGCTTAAATACGCGATCACTCTTAAAGTACTCCCATACGGGACCGGAGATCACATAATGATTATCCATCCGTCCAAAAACATTTACGATATCCGCAATACAATCACGAATGACGCCGATGTCGTAGATCGTATGATCCGGACTTCTTCGAAGCCCAAATAAACTCGAAAAATCTGTTGCTCCAATCCGAACATTCAGCACATAGGCCTTGTATTCATTCAGCAGCTGGGAAATGCCCATTAGCGTTTCCATTCTTTTCTCGCGATAAATGACGTCAGAGCTTTCCAAAATAGGCATGCCATATAACGTGGAGCTTGTTGAGCGTTTGTTCTTGTTGTATTCATGCAGCAGCTTTAAATACTCTCCACCAGTCTCCACGTTAAACTTTGGAAACACGATTCCTGTAATATATTCAATCTCTTCACCGAAAAACGAGAGCAGTCGTTTAAGCTGTTCAACAGAGCGAACTCTTATAAACATAAGCGGAATATCGTCGGCATGGAGCAAACCAATCGAAATGTAACGGCCAATCTTAATCAACGTTGCCTTCAACGTCTCTTCGGCAAATTCGATTTGATTATCACCTACTGCATCTTCAAGGTCTATCACCATAGACACGAGTCCTTCGTGTTTTCCGGTTACCAAATCATCTGCTATGTTATCCTTGGTGGCAGGCATATAAAGCGCTGCACCAATCGCGTGAGCAATAACTTCTTTGTCAGCATAATTATTGAACTGAGTTGGAAGGGAGTAAAAGAAATTTTGCTCTTCTTCATTGGTAAGATAGTTAAAATACCTCAAAGTGATCCCTCCTAAAAGTTGTGTAAAGCAATCTGAGAGTGAAAAAATATCCCTCGCGATCCATTGAGGGATATTTTCCATAAACAGAGTATTATCGAATCTAAACCGCTTTTGATTCTCTTTTCTTACGTGCTGCGCTGTAAAGAAGGGTACCACCGAATACAGCTATAATTAAACCGAAGAACAAAGCGTGCGGCACATGCAAGCCATACGCTCCGCCAATCATTTTTGCTGCGATAACGATGATTAGAATAAACGCCGCTTTCTCAAGCTCAGGGAACTTGTCAATCAACTTGAGGAATACTTGAGCGACGCCACGCATCATTAGAACGCCGAGAATACCGCCGAGGAACAGAACCCATACCTCTTCACTCACGCCGAATGCAGCTAGAACGCTGTCGATACTGAACGCGATATCCATAATTTCAACAGCAAGTACTGTACGCCAGAAGCCGTAGCCTTTATTTTGAACTTCAGCATCATCGTCGTTACCCTTCTTGCCGATGTAAGGAATTAATGGAATGTTGCCGACACGAGCAAGCTTGAATTCCAGATGGAATAGATTGCTTAACGCAATCCATAACAGATACAATCCGCCCGCTACTTTAATCCATGTAATTTGTACGAGATAGACACCTACTCCGATTGCGATAAATCGGAAGATATAGGCACCAATAATACCGTAGAACAACGCTTTTTTCTGCTGGTCTTTCGGCAAATGCTTAACCATAACCGCTAGTACTAGCGCATTATCTGCCGATAACAAGCCTTCCAAAAGAACGAGTGTTGCGATTATTCCCCAGTTTGTCGGGTTGGTGAGAACTTGTGACAAGTTGTCCCAGTGAAAGAAGCTCCCGAAGTTGGCTATTACATTTTGAAAAAAGTCGACCATCTCTTAAACCTCCGCATTTTTCTTTATTTGCTTCCTTGTACCCATCTGAGACCCCAGCGATAAGCCTCGTCAAGCTCTTTATGGCCTGAGAAATATTGCACGAGCCGCTGAATGCTGAAGGTTTGATCATTTACATTCTCGATCATCGCAATCGCACACATACCCTTGCGATTATTATGCTCGTCCATCCGCACCTCTATATCAGGCCCGCCTGTTTGTGTGATGGTTACAATACCAGCAGCCTCCGCCCAGTTTGTAGCTCCTTCATAGATGTATGCGTATATGACGATTCTCTTAATCTCAGAAACTTTATTACCGTTGATTCTAAGATTTTCACCCGTTGTAATAGAGCCGGTTCGGTCATCCCCGTCAAGCGAAACGTACGGTGCTCGCGAAAAATCTCCGAAGCTGTTGCCTAGCGCTTGAACAGAACCTTTCATACCATTTTTCAATTCATACAAACATCCGACATCTAAATCTACACCGCTGCTTGAACGGCCAAAAAAACCAGTGGAGGCTTTTTTCTGATTCCAGTTCAAATTAACGACAATCTCACCAAGTGATCCGGCACCTTTTTGTAAGTTGATGACATCACCGCGTTTGGTAAGCGAGATTTTGCTGAGGCTAATTGGCGGACTGCTTGGTTCTGGTACGATTGGTGCGGGAGGTTTTGGTGGAATAAGTGGAGCTTTCACTGGTGCTGGTGCTGGTGTTGGCGCCTCAGCAGGAGCATCTGCCTTTACTTCAATACCAAAGCTATTGCAGAGTGCAGCAAGACCGCCTGAATATCCAGACCCAATGGCATTGAACTTCCATTCGCCATTATATCTATATAAATCTCCTACGACTATCGCAGTCTCAATAGAGAAATTTTTTCCAAGATCATACCGCAAAATTTCGCGTCCTGTTCCTTCGTCAATAACCCGGATATAGGCATCATTCACGCTAGAAAAATTTTGTCTCTTCGCTTCCCCATCATAAATGGTTAAAGTAAATGAAATACGTTCAATCGTTTGAGGCACATCGCTAATCGCGATCAATACTTGTTCGGTATCCGTTTTCCCTGCAATACTGCGTTTATTGCCGCTTGCCAGTTGAATAGAACCGCTGACATCCTTAGGATTGCTGTAAAAAATCAAATCTTGGTCTCCAGCTGTTTTTCCATTCGCTCGTAATAGAAAAGCCGAAAAATCGACATCTACACCTGCTGCAGTGTTCCATCCCATGCCAACTAGAAGGTTTTTTATGGAAGGATTATTTTTGGTAATATCCGCTTTTTGACCTTTCATTAATGCCAGCTCCATGCTTAAACCGCCCTTCGGTAATAATAGAATAGAGTGGCAAACCCTCAAACTGCCACCCTATACGCCAGATAAATTAAACCGTAAGCCCGTAATTACGACAAAGCGCTGCTAGTCCGCCCGAGAAACCTGAACCTACCGCTTGGAACTTCCAATCGGCATCATGTCGGTACAGCTCGCAGAAGACAATCGCTGTTTCAACGGAGAAATCTTCTCCTAGATCATAGCGCAGCACTTCTCTTCCAGAAGACTCGTCTACTAGACGAACAAAGGCATTGGATACTTGACCAAAGTTTTGCAGCCTGGACTCGGCATCATGAATCGTAACGCTAATTCCGATTCGCTGAATGTGCGGAGGGACTTTTTGAAAATCAATTTTGATTTGCTCGTCGTCACCTTCACCCTCACCGGTACGATTATCGCCCGTATGCTCAACAGCGCCGTTATAAGCAATCAGTGCATTATAGAATACAAAGTCCTTCTCGTCCTTTGCTTTGCCATCCTGATGAAGCAAAAACGCGCTCGCATCAAGGTCAATTTCTCCGCCGCCTGAATATTTGTTCGTATCCCAGCCTAGACCGAGAACAACCTTCGTAAGACCTGGGTTTGTTTTTGTAAGATCAATGCGTTGACCTTTGGAAAGATTTATAGACATCGTTCTATTCCTCCTTGAATTGACTAGGTTTGAACGCCAAAGTCAGTGCAAAGGCCTACTAGACCGTTTTGATATCTGCTGCGACTTTCCGCTGTTCACTTACTTATAAATTGTTATATTTTAAAAAAGGGCCGCCACTGGCGACCCTTTACGGGTAGATAAGTATGACTAGCTAGCAGAAAGACCAAAGTTGCGAGCAAGACCGCCTAGGCCGTCTTGGAAGCCGCTTCCGATTGCGCTGAATTTCCACTCGCCGGAATGACGATATAGTTCACCAACGATTACTGCTGTTTCTACAGAGAAATCTTCTCCAAGATCATAACGGATAAGTTCTGTGCCGCTTTGCTCGTCCACGATACGAACGAATGCGTTGGATACTTGTCCAAAGTTTTGGCTGCGTTCTGCGCCATCATAGATCGTAATGCAGAATGCGATTTTGTCAGTTTCAGCTGGGATAGCAGAAAGGTCAACGTTTACTTGCTCATCGTCGCCATCGCCTGCGCCTGTACGGTTGTCACCTGTGTGAACAACTGAACCGTTTGTATTTTTTGGGTTGTTGTAGAAAATGAAATCAGATTCAGAACCTGCTTTGCCTTGTGCATTCAAGCAAAATACAGAAGCATCAAGGTCAAAGTCTTTTCCGCCGTCATATTTATTAGTATCCCAGCCTAGACCTACTGTAATCTTTGTAAGACCTGGGTTTGTTTTCGTGAGATCGATTTTTTGTCCTTTGGATAAGCTGATTGCCATTTTAAAAGCCCTCTTTTCTCACATAAATTTATTGGTATTGACGTGCAAGGATATCAACATGGGCAGCATGAGTGCCTTCCCCAATTGCATTAAACTTCCATTCACCATTGTGTCTGTAAAGCTCACCTACGACTAGAGCCGTTTTGCCTGAATAATCATCCGTCAAGTTAAAGCGAATCAGTTCTTGATTGTTCGCAGGGTTGACGATACGAATAAAGGCAGATTTGATCATGCCAAAATCTTGTCGTCTGGATTCACATTCGTAAATGTTAACTACGCAAAGGATTTTGTGAATATTAGCAGGAACACGATCAAGCTGCACGATGATTTGCTCATCGTCGCCATCGCCCTCACCAGTAATATTATCACCCGTATGAACGACCGAGCTGCATCCGCTTTGCTTGTTGTAGAAACAAACGAGATTTTTCTCGCCACTTAGCTTGCCGTTTTCATCAAGCAATAATGCCGATGCGTCACAGTCAACGTTAGCCGCTTTTTTCATTCCGAAAAAACCGCCTTTGGTTTGAGCCGGGTCCCAGCCTAAACCAACGATAACTTTGCTGAGACCAGCATTGCCTTTCGTTAAATCTACCTTTTGACCTTTTACGAGAGAGATAGCCATTGTATTTGCACCCCCTTTCCATAAGGTTCACTACTAAAAAATATCCAAATACAGCGATTCTGAACCTACTAACCAACAATACGCCTATTCGACATGCAAGTTCCAAAAAAAATGTATGATCCATACATTATTCTACAAAACCTGAATATTACCTCTTCTTTACGGCAATTTTACATAGAAAAAAGTGCATTGGCAGCAGGCAGTTCCTTATCGCCTCTCCCAATCAATTTTATAACAATTGCTGCTCCAAATACAAATTTCTACAAATAATGAACCTTAAAGCGGAATAAACATAGGCTTAGGCACAAAAGCGTGCATTTTTTCCGTCGCAAACTTGATATTCGCTTCATTTTTACCAAAAAAAAGGTGGAAAAATGAGCCCAAAAACGAGATAATTATATGTAGTAAAAAAAAGTGGCGAGGTGTTCGAATGGAATTTATAAAAAAGAATAAAACCGGCCTTATCTTTGGTGCGCTGCTCCTCATTAACGGGCTATTTTTATTATCCATTGTCCTCTCGAAAAACTAAAAATGGCAGCCTCACATTTGCTCTTTTCTTTTGTAAACCCGCTCCGGCCTTCCAACGGTCCCATAAGAAATATCAGCTATTAATTCACCCTTGGCCACATAATACTCCAAGTACCGCCGAGCGGTCGTACGGCTGAAACCAGCCTTTTTCCCAAGCTCCTCCGCCGTTAATACTTCAGGACCTGCGTGAATGAAAGAGAGTATTTTCTCATTCGTTATCTTATCGATGCCTTTTGGCAAATAAGAATCCTTATCCGTACGATCATTTACCCCCCACAGCAGCTGATCAATCCCCTCTTGATCCACTTGTTTATTTGAGCCGCCGAGCAGTGCCATTTGGTTATGATATTTTTGATAAGACTTCAGCTTCTCTTGAAAACGTTCAAATACAACCGGCTTGATCATAAAATCATATACCCCGCCGCGAATGGCTTCACGAACCGTTTCAAATTCCTTAGTGGCCGTAATAATAATGACATCTGTTAACGGGTTGTTTTTCTGTATGTAGTGAAGCAGGTCGAGTCCGCTCATATCGGGAAAATATAAATCAAGCAGCACTAAATCCGGAGCCAAAATATCTAAATGCTCATGCGCCAGCTGCATATCTGTTGCAATTCCAACGACTTCAAAGCCCTCTATCTTCTCTAGAAAGCGTCGATTGATTTGTGCAATTCGAAGGTCGTCCTCGATAATGACCACTCGTATCATATATCTTTCCCCTTTTCTTTTGGAATCACAACGGTAAAGATCGTCCCTTCCTGCGGACGCGATTCAAAACGGATATGACCCCTTAACTGTTGTATCGCCTGCGTAACAATCACTAGCCCATAACCCCGATGATCCTCATTTTTCGTGGAGAAACCGAGCTCAAACAGCCGCTCTGCGACATCCTCCTTAATGCCGCTCCCATTATCTTCGATAATGATTGTAAAAGCTTTGCCTATGTCAGACAGAAACACCTTCACGGTTCGATTATCATCATTTTTCTCTAGAACAGCATCCAGCGCATTGTCAATTAAATTGCCGATAATCGTTACCAGGTGATTGCGGTTAAGATCATCGGGGATCGTTTTGAAGGTGCTCTTGGAATCAATCTCAAGCTTCACCTTAAGCTCATTCGCACGATTGAACTTGCCAATTAGTATGCCGCCAATAATAGGATCAGGAATTTCCTGCAGGAGGAAATGGATCAGATTTTGATGAACATCGGTTTCATGTGTAATAATATCCATCGCTTCTTGGTACGACTCCAGCTGGATTAGCCCATAAATCGTATACAGCTTATTGGAGTATTCATGCGTTTGTGAACGCAGCGCTTCGGTATATCGCTTCACCTGCGTCAGTTCCTCCGTTAATCGAAGCAGCTCGGATTTGTTGCGAAAGCTGGAAACCGCCCCTACGACCCGGTGCTGATGATCAAATATCGGCAAGCGATTGACGACTACACTGCTTTCGTTAATGGTCATTTCTTGATCAATTTCCGATTGCCCTGATTTAATAACCTCCATTAGCCGCGATTCTGGAATGACATCGCGCACATGCTGCCCGGTAATCTCCATTTGCTCGAGCGGATCGATCAGCTTCAAAGCCGTTTGATTGACAAGGGTAATCGTTCCCTCTGTATCAACGGCAATTATGCCTTCATGGATCGTTTCCAAAATAGCTCTCTTTTCCTGATACAACAAGCCGATTTCCTCAGGCTCTAGACCATGGATCGATCGTTTTACGCTATTGGCAATAACAATGGCTCCGCCAGATCCAACCATCAGCGCAATGGCTGCAAAAATAATCATCGCATTACGGTATGTCACTGCCGATTGTTCAATGTCTTTTAATAAAATACCCACTGATACAATGCCTATAACTTCATCCTGATCATTAAAAATGGGAGTTTTCCCCCGCAAGGAGGGGCCCATCGAGCCAACGGCCTCTGAAATGATCGACTCTCCATTAAGCACAGGCCCATTGTCACCGCCGACCATTTCTTTCCCGATTCGGTCCGGCAGCGGATGCGCATAACGAATTCCCTCTTTATTCCCAATGACGATGTACTCAGCGTCTGTTTCCATTCTAATTTTCTCAACGATGGGTTGAATGATGGCTGAAGGATTCTCCTCTTCAAAGGCATGTCTAATGACGTCCATCAACGCTACTGTTTTTGCAATTTTCAGAGCTGATGCACCTACATTTTTCTGCAGCGTCGTCACTAGTATTCTCTCAAAGCTGAAGGTAAGAGCAATGATAATAATAAATAGCAAAGTTCCAATTAACAAAATCAATCTCGTTTGTAATCGCATTCAATTACCTCCATGCAAAAACTTCTCATCCGCGGGACGCTGATTTTATTGTATTCTACATGCTTCCCCGAACATAGTACCTTGAGTCGATAATGGCCGTAAATTTTATGAACAAAATAAACAGTATGACTACTTTTCAACTTATGTGGTTATTGTATTCAACCCCAATTCGCGATGATAGTATGAAGCATATCAAACAGGTAAGCGCTTACAGTAATCGTTCATACGTTTACTTGAATGAAACTAAAGGGGGATTATTCGTATGGGATACCAAACAAAAAATTGGAAAACTATAGTAGCTGCTGCTTTTGTTGCTGTTAGTTTGACGGCCTGCGGCGGAACAGCATCAAAAGGCAGATCGGCTAATTATCCTGAGAAACCTTTCATTGTGACAGCCCCATCGGGAGCTGGCGGCGGATGGGATAAGACAGCAAGGTCCTTGGCCAAAGTGCTAGGTGAAACGAAGCTCGTTGATCAAACGATGACTGTTGAGAACAAGCCCGGCGGCGGCGGCACTGTGTTTTTAGCCGAATATGTAACCAAAGACAAAAATGACCCCTACAAACTGTTTGTCAGCTCCCCGCCTATTCTCATTAACAACCTCAAAAAAGAAGGGAACAGCCCGTACGGCTACAAGGATGTTACCCCGCTCGCACAAATAACGAAGGATTATGGCGCAATCGCGGTTGCGGCAAATTCCAAATATAACGATCTTCATTCACTAATTAACGACATTAAGGCAGACCCTTCAAAAGTTACACTAGCCGGCGGTTCGGCGCCTGGTTCTATGGATCATTTAATTAGCGTACTACCCGCCTTTAGAGCAGGCGTTGACCCAAAAACAGTCAAGTACTTGTCCTATGATGGCGGAGGCGAAGCCATTGCTGCGCTGCTAGGCAACAACGCTGATGCGATTGGAACAGACATCTCTTCCCTCGGCAGCTATTTAAAAGCAGGAAAAATCAAAATTTTGGCCGTTACTTCTGATGAACGGATTGAAGGCGACTTCAAGGATGTGCCTACGTTAAAAGAGCTGGGCATAGATGCAGAGTTCACGATCTGGCGCGGCGTATTAGGTCCGAAAGGCATGACCAAAGAGCAAATCGCTTACTGGGATAAAACATTAAAATCTCTCTCTGAACACGAAGCGTGGGCGAAAGAATTGAAAGCAAACGATTGGGTCAGCGAATACAAAAACTCCGAAGAGTTCACTGCCTTCCTTGCTGAGCAAGAAGTTGCGGTACAAGAGCTGTTGACAGCGCTCGGTATGCAGAAGTAAATGACTGAACGAAGAACAAACGCTTGATAAAAGCATAAGCATGAGTGATTGGATGGGAGAGAGCTGGTCTCTCTCCTCTCCTTTCATCATTCATCGGAGGTGAAGGCCTTGAACAAAACATTTGATCGATACGCCAGCATCATATTTTTCCTTCTCGGTGTTGGATTCATGTGGCAGAGCACACTAATTAGCGCTTCATCCTACGGCAGCAAGGTTGGTCCTAATATCGTTCCCTTTGGTCTGGGGGCGCTGCTTGTCATTTTAAGCTTACGTCTATTTTACGAAGTATTAAAGTTTAAAGGCTCTAGCAGCAAAGCGGGAAAGCTTGATGTGAAAAAGTTTTTAATTATTTTTGCTGCTGCATTCTTATACGCATTCTTCTTAGAAACGATCGGCTATATTATCGGGACATTTCTTTTCCTCCTAATCAGCTTTCAAGTGTTGGAAAGAGGAAAATGGCTGAAATCAATCTTAATCTCCGGACTGTTTGCAGTCGGCGTTTACGTCATCTTTGTTGTCATTCTGGAAGGAACAATGCCTGGCCTTCCGTCTTGGCTATCGTAATAAAAGGAGGCATCTGAATGGATACATTACAATTTCTCGCAGACGGCTTTGTGACCGCCTTCCAATGGCATAATTTGCTTTTTGCTTTTGTAGGCGTGTTGATTGGTACGGCTGTAGGGGTATTGCCTGGTATAGGCCCGATGAGCGGTGTCGCTCTACTGATTCCTATAACAGCATCAATGACTGGCGGCTTACCTCCAGAAGCAGCAGCGACAAGCTCTATTATCCTGTTGGCAGGGGTTTATTATGGAGCGATGTATGGAGGGTCAACGACCTCTATTCTGCTTAATACGCCTGGAGAATCCTCCTCTGTCGTAACGACTTTAGACGGCTACCAAATGGCCAAACAAGGTAGGGCTGGATCTGCCTTATCTATCTCTGCAATCGGTTCATTTGTTGCCGGAGTGTTTGCCGTCCTTGCACTTATCGTATTAGCAGAACCGTTATCAGAACTCGCCATAAGGTTTGGGCCAGCTGATTATTTCAGCTTGATGCTCCTTGGTTTATGCGCCGTCAGCGGTTTGGGCGGAAAATCCATTACGAAAGCATTAATTATGACGGTAATGGGCTTGCTTCTGGCTACTATAGGTATGGATACCGTTTCAGGCGTAGCAAGATTTACTTTCAGCATTCCAATGCTGTATTCCGGACTTGAGTTTTTGACAGTGGCAGTTGGTCTATTTGCCTTGGGCGAAGTATTCAAAACCATATTGGAAAAAGACTACTCCAACGATAAAATATCAAAAATCGGGCGTGTCCTCCCGACAAAACAAGATTTAAAGGATAGCGCAGGTCCGATTGCCCGCGGCTCATTATTAGGTTTTTTCATTGGTATTCTGCCCGGTGCAGGCGCCACATTGGCCTCGTTCCTCAGCTATATTTTGGAGAAAAAAATAAGCAAAAATCCTGAATCATTCGGCAAAGGCAATATCGCTGGAGTAGCCGCTCCTGAATCCGCGAACAATGCTTCATCTGGCGGGGCAATGATTCCGCTGCTTACGCTTGGCATACCGGGATCGGGAACAACCGCTATTTTAATGGGCGCTTTAATCATGTATAACATCCAGCCAGGCCCGTTGTTATTTGAGGAGCATCCTCAAGTTGCATGGGGATTAATTGCCAGCATGCTAATTGGAAATCTCATTTTGCTTATTCTTAATATGCCGCTGGTGAAGATTTTTGCAAAAATCATTCAAACGCCGCCGAAATATTTGATTCCGATCATAATCGCTATTTCTATATTTGGAGTTTATGCAGTACAGGCACAAATTTTTGATTTGATGCTGCTGCTTGGCTGTGGCATTGCCGGTTTTCTTTTGGTGAGAAATGATTACCCTCTAGCACCACTCGTGCTTGGTTTAGTGCTTGGGCCTATGATTGAAAACAATATGCGGAGAGCTTTAACGACATCTAACGGGGATTTTATGATTTTCGTGCAGAAACCGTTGTCGCTTGTTTTCTTAATTATCGCAGCGCTCTGGTTAATTATACCTATTTTGCTAAAGAAGAGAGGGAAAGAGGTTGTCATTAACGAAGAAGGTTAATTACGAACGATAAAAAATACAGATTTGATGGGGGTAGCCATGGATAACAATAAACTAGGTGGGAAAAGTGTAATACTGCGTCTCGAAATGAATACGAAAGAAGTACATTTCGGACAGGTTGCATCCTCTATTTTCGAAGCCGGTGGAGATATCGTGGCCATTGACGTCATTCAGACCAGTCAGCATATGACGATAAGAGATATTACCATTACCGTCACGGATACAGTCGATATTAACATTATTACCGAAATGATTAAGAACCTGCACGGAGTCAAGCTAGTGAATATTTCGGATAGAACCTTTTTGCTGCATCTTGGCGGTAAAATCGAAACTAAACTGAAATCGCCTATTCAGAACCGCGACGATCTCTCTCGTGTTTATACGCCCGATGTTGCACGCGTCTGCTTAGCCATTCATGAAGAACAAAGAAAAGCATTTACGTTAACGATTAAGAGAAATACGGTTGCTGTCATTTCGGACGGCAGCGCTGTCTTAGGGCTTGGCAATATTGGCCCCTATGCAGCTATGCCCGTTATGGAAGGAAAATCTATGCTATTCAAGCAGCTGGCAGACGTAGACTCCTTCCCTATCTGCTTGGATACGCAAGATACCGAGCAAATTATCGCAACCATTAAGGCGATTGCTCCCGGCTTCGGCGGCATTAACCTTGAGGATATTTCATCGCCGAGGTGCTTTGAGATTGAAGAAAGATTGCGTGAAGAACTCGATATTCCAGTATTTCATGATGACCAGCATGGTACAGCAGTTGTATTGTATGCGGCGCTAATCAATGCATTAAAAATTGTGAATAAGCCCATTGATGACATTAAGGTCATTGTTTGCGGAATCGGTGCAGCAGGCGTCGCGTGCACAAAAATTCTTTTATCCGCTGGCGTTACAAACATCATTGGTGTAGATCGGAACGGCGCGATAACCGCTGGAACTGACTATGATAACCGCATGTGGAACTGGTATGCCGAGCATACCAACCCTAACCGCATTGAAGGCTCTTTACGAGATGTAATCCAAGGCGCTGATGTATTCATTGGACTTTCTGCTGGAGGACTGCTGCGACGCGAAGATGTTATGGCGATGGCGGAAAATCCTATCGTCTTTGCAATGGCGAATCCAACACCTGAGATCAAGCCTGAGGAAGTTGAGGATATTGTAGGGGTAATCGCCACCGGACGATCGGATTATCCGAACCAAATTAATAATGTGCTGTGCTTCCCTGGTATTTTCCGCGGGGCACTGGACTGCAGAGCAACTACGATTAACGAGGAAATGAAGCTGGCGGCATCAGAGGCGATCGCATCCGCTATCTCGGATGAAGAACGAAGCAAGCACTACATTATTCCGAGCGTTTTCAATCAGGCCGTTGTGAAAGCTATTCGCGATCTCGTCATTAGAGCAGCGATTAAGACAGGCGTAGCACGCAGAATACCGCGAGAGTACAGATAAACAAGAATAGTGGAACGGAGGTTATCCAAGTGACGGCTGGAATCAGAGCTATCGTTGATATTAATCAAATGGCGGCCGATTTTAAATCAAGCATCGTTCTCCGCACCAGCGATTCCAAATTTATCGATGTCAAAAGCATCCTTGGACTTAGCATCATCTTGTACCAAACCCATGCCTACCACCTTGAAATACATGGACCAGATGAAGAGGAAGCCAAAACCGCCATGATTCACATTTTCAAAAAACATAATCTTCAAGTCGATGTGAATCGATAATCCCCCCGCTTCAATTGCCTCGTTCGTTGGTTGCAGTGCTTTTTAAAATAGGGGTTGTCCCATAAGCAGATGTCATTGCTTATAGGACAACCCCTTTCCTCTTCCTCACGGACCCGTCCCTACACTCGCTACGTACCATAACGGCCCCAGCTTCTTCAAATAAACGGCTCCCAACTCATCTCCCGTAGGGTAATGCATATACCCGTTCACATTGTATAAATGACCGTACTTTTCATCGACTCTGCTCGTTGTGGAAATATCCGCTTTCAAGCTATTGATAGGCTGCAAGCTCATTAGTATATGTCTGCGGATCGTCCACTCGGGAGATAGAAAGGTAAGAATCCATGTAAAAACAACTACAATAGCTACAACGATAAATATTGCCTTTTTCTTCTTTAAGATCGTGCTCACCTCCGAGTAATGGTTGAATCATTAACGTTATAGATACTTATTACCGTTAATTGTAAATTTTTTATCCACTCAACACTCAACACTCAACACTCAACACTCAACACTCAACACTCAACACTCAACACTCAACACTCAACACTCAACACTCAACACTCAACACTCAACACTCAACACTCAACACTCAACACTCAACACTCAACACTCAACACTCAATTATCAATCTCTACTAAAATCTTTCAATGCTTTAGTCCAAAGCATTCTAGTATAGTGGCTTACCTCAACCATCTGTGTTTTTATGTTCATGCTTTATCCTAACGAACTCAGTAGTCGTTATTCTTGAATATCAGGGCTATATTAATCTTTAACGAACTCAGGAATCGTTATCTGCCCTTAATAGAGCCCAAATGATCGAAATTACAAGAAATAAGACTCGCTGTGTTCGTTAGATTCAAAAACAGAACGCTACGCAGCAAATAAGGCCACTGTAGTTCGTTAGCTAAAATGCCGAACGCATGATGCCCATACTTTTGCAACTCTGACGTGATCCGTTCGTCTATGAGCTTCTAAACCTTCATCAAGATGCCTCCCAAAATAAATCATTTAACGTTTTGCCGAGAGTCTTGCAAATAGCGATACACTGACGAATACTCGGATTGTAATTGCCAGCTTCAATGAGTCCGACCGTCTACCTCGTAACACCAACCGCTTCAGCAAGCTGCTCCTGCGACATATCGTTCTCAACTCTTGCCAGCTTTAATTTCATATTTTCATGTTCACCCATCCGTATTCACAACATCTGCCATCATTCACATTGTAAATACTGTAATTTATATCCATATAGATGTAAACCATATATTGCATTTCAAACTTACAAATTCCAGTCATACTACTCTTCACTATTTCAAAGCAACAAAAAAAGGGGATATCCTAAAAGGGTAAATCTGAGTAAGAGAATCCCATAGTATTTGCAAAAAAACCTTCAAAACCACTATGAAAGTGAATTTGAAGGTTCTTTTTTTCAGATTATTACGTGGAAAGTGGGGGCTGTATATTCGGAGTTTGCTTTAAGGAGAGCCCCTCCCTTATATCTCCTGCCTAAATCGGAACGTCCAACAAATCTATCGGCTTATTGGCTGCGCCACAGCCACTTAGCTTATAGGCGTAAGAGCGCCCCGTTTCTTCTTTTTTCAACCCGTCACATGAATAGGTTTTTACGCTTGATGATCCATACTGATCCTGTGATGTATCGTAGCGCACCTCGATCTGATCCTTCGCCCTCGCAAGATTATAAAAAATCGGGTTTCCTTCCGTTATAAAACGTACAACCCGAACCTGATCTATAGCACCGCTCACAAAAGCATCTAATTTCTCGCTATTCGTTACTTCACCGGACCTTGCAATAACATCCTCCGTCTCATTAATTGTATAGTCATAGGTTTCATCTGAAGCTGAAGTTTTTTCCCCAGACTTAACCTGCTCCTGACCAGCACATCCAGCCAGCATGAGCGCCGCTAAGACTATAAACGCCATATTTCTCCAAACCATGTTGTAAATCCACCTTCCTCCAGCCTGCCCATCAGCTATTTATTTGCGCCCGCAGCTGGCGAATTTCATTCATCAATTGCTTCTGCTCCGCTGGATCTTCCGGCTCAGCGCAGCTCATAAGCTGCGTTAATCGCAGCTGCAGCATCTCCCGCTCATTTTGGCTTGCCTGTTCATCCGCTGAAAGCAGCCGGCTTCGATCCTTAGACATATACTCCTCATACGATCCGTGGAACAAGCTCGGTTCATTTTTTCCATCGAGTGCGAGCAGTCGATTAGCCGCTTGGCGAATTAAATAGCGATCATGCGTAACAAGCAGAACGGCACCCGGATAATGCTGTAGCGCCTGTTCAACCTGCTCTCGCGTGCTAATATCCAAATAGTTCGTCGGTTCATCAAGCACGAGCAGATTCGCTTTGCCAAAATAAAGCTTCAAGAATGCGACTCGGCATCGCTCACCCATGCTTAAGTCCCCGATTCGCTTAAATACGTCTTCCTTCGTAAACAGGAAGCAGCCCAAAATCGTCCTTGCATGCGATTGCGTCATCTCCGGCAGCAGCAATAAGCTGTCAAGGATGGTCATCTCGTTGTCGAGCTTATCAAGCTCCTGCTCAAAATATCCGATTTTCACCTGCGGATGAATGCTAACCTTGCCTGTGCTTGGCAATAAGCTGCCTGTCGCAAGCTTAAGCAGCGTCGACTTCCCTACTCCGTTTGGACCAAGCACAGCTAGTCGATCACCTCTGCCTAGGGTTAGATTTAGGCTGCTTATAACGTTCCTATGCCCCTCATAGGCAAAACTAACGTCCTCCATCCGAAGCAGCGTAGTCGCTCCAAAACCGCCCGACTCCAGCTGCATTCGCAGCTGTGAGTCCTCGCGCGGCTTCTGCACCTTATCCTTGTTCAACCGCTCAAGCGCAGACTCCTTCGCATGCAGACGCGACACGTTTTTCTTAGATTTTGATCTAAGAAAATCATTTTGACCCGCCGCCTTATGCGCCTGCTGGAACCATTCGGCATACATGCGTATGCTCTCAAGCAGCTTCTCCCGCTCCAGCTCCTGCTTCTTATACAGCGCCTCCTGCGTCCTTAGCTCCAGCTCTTTCTGCGCCTTATACTGCGTGTATCCGCCCGAATAGCGCCGGCATCCATCTCGCTCAAACTCAAGAACAGTCGTTGCTGTCCGGTCGATAAACGTACGATCATGCGACACATAAATAACCGTTCCCGGGTAATCCTGCACCCATGCTTCCAGCCAATCCAGCGCCGAAGAATCCAAGTGATTCGTCGGCTCATCCAGCACAACGAGCTTCGGCTCTCTTACCATCAGCGCGGCTAATTGTGCTTTCGTCTTTTGACCTCCGCTTAGCTGTGAAAATGATAAGTGCCACAGCGAGGGATCAAAGCTTAACTGCGTTAAGCATCTCTCCACCTTCATCTCCCAGCTATAGCCATCAAGCTGCGCATAACGTTCGTACAGTTCACTGTACTCGCTTAACAGCGACTCACTTGCATCCTCTTGCATTCGCCTAGTTAACTCCACCATCGACCGTTTTAATCGGAACAATTCTTCTGTGCCGGCCTGCACGAATTCAAGCAGCGTGAGTGAGGAATTCATCTGTGCCTGCTGATCGAGCCAGCCCCACTCTGCAAGAGGAAGCAGCCGCTGCACCTCACCGTCATCGAATGGGATTCTGCCTGTCAGTCCTTGCAGCAGCGTCGTTTTGCCCACGCCATTTCGTCCAAACAGAGCCAGCCTTTCGCCTTCTCTGACTTCAAAATTTATATTTTCGAACAGGATATTGCCATCCCATTCCTTGTTCACATGTTTAACTTTTAATAGCATCATTGAACATTCCCCATTTCAAAAAAACATAATAAAAAACCGTGGCCAGCGGCACACGGTCGAATACGCAGGGGAATATCAGGTAAACGAAAATAACGATGCGTCACACCGCTAGTTAGCGGGTAAACATCTCGTATCTATCGCTGCTGATTGACTATCCATAAATCCCCAAATCGACGCACGTATCCCTGACCGGTTCTCGCTATGAGAACGCCGCTTGTACTTAAACAAGTTGTTTACAGGAATCGTGTACTTACTTCATCGGCTGGGTTACCTCCGTCAGTCATCAGTTTTGATATGCGTTTATTATATAAGACGATCATGCATATATTCAAGCCCTACTTTAATTGCGGTACCAAATAAAGTTAGTACTAGGCTTGAAACGCTGCATAACCGATCATAAGACTTATAAATATTTCTTATTTGGAGGTGCTTGATGAATCCCGTCTATATAACCAGCATTGGCAAATTTCTTCCCGGCCCCCCTATCGGCAATGATGAAATCGAGGATTATCTCGGCAAAATAAACGGTAAAAGCTCCAAGTCGATGCGGCGCATTCTTGATCAAAACAAAATACGCTTTCGGCATTATGCGATAAACAAAGAACAAAAAAGTCAATATTCAAATGCAGAAATGGCCGGACTTGCGATACAAGATGCGCTCTCCCGCAACCAAGCGGCACTGAGCGATCAAATCTCATTTCTCGCTGTCGGTACGACCCAAGGTGATTTGCTTGTTCCCGGCTTCGCGAGTATGGTACATGCGGAAACGAAGCTGCCTGTTATGGAGGTTGCCACGCATCATGGTGTTTGCGCCAGCGGTATGCAAGCGATGAAAAACGCATTCCTGCATGTGCAGTCCGGAGAGCAGCAAACCGCGATTTCCTGCGCCAGTGAATTTCCGAGCCGCGTATTCAAAAATACGAGGTTCGAAGCACAAAAGGGTGTCGCCGATCATCCCATTCCTTTCGACACTGACTTTCTTCGGTTTATGCTATCCGATGGAGCAGGTGCAGCGGTTCTTCAGCATCAGCCTGCCGCCAGCGGTTTATCCCTGCGCATCGAATGGATCGACAACAAATCCTACGCTAATCTATACGATGTCTGCATGTATGCGGGAACCAACAAGGATAATGCCGAGCAGCAAAGCTGGCTTGACTATGCCACCATTCATGAAGCTGCTGACGACGGGACTCTTAATCTCAAACAAGATATTCGGCTCGTTAATGAGATGCCTAAGGTCGGGGTTAATCGATTTTTCGAGCTGGTGGATGAAGGCAAAATCGAACCGAGAGCTATCGACTGGATGGTTTGCCACTATTCGTCTCATTTTTTCCGCGACGAAATATTTAAGCTGCTGCAGCTTGGCGGACTTACCATTCCTGAGGAGAAATGGTTTACGAATTTATATACGAAGGGCAACACCGGCGCTGCTTCAATCTATATCATGCTGGAGGAGCTGCTTAACGAAGGCCATTTGAAGCCAGGCGAGCAGGTGTTATGCATGGTGCCGGAAAGCGGTCGATTCCAAACCTCTTATATGCTGTTGACGGTTGTAGGCGACACAGCTGATGTGGGACATATCGCAGAGCCAATGTTTGAAGAGAGGCAGCCTGAGGCACCTCATCTCGAGTATAACGAAGCAGACCACGTTCAAGCACAGCTCGTTAGGCAGCTCGTACAGGTTTGGATTGATTTTGAGCAAAAGCTGGCTCATGTCCCGGTTATTCATAAGCTGTACAACAACAAGTTTACCCTTCATGACTACAAGCTGCTAATGGAAAACATCCGCCAACAGGTCATAGACGGTTCTCAGTGGATTGCGCGGGCTGCCTCGTATATCGCGATTGAGCATATCGATCTCCGATCGACGTTCATTGCCCATGCGCGCGATGAGCATCGTGACTTTCAAATACTTGAACGCAACTACGTCGCCATCGGCGGCGACCTAGCGCACATCCAATCAGGCGAAAAAAATATTGGCAGTGAAGCATTGTCGGCTTATTTGTTCCAGCGTGCTAGCCGCGAGAATCCTGTTGATCTCATTGGCGCAATGTGGATTATAGAGGGACTTGGATGCCGTATGGCGCGCTACTGGGGCGAAATGATTCGCGATCAGCTTGGGCTGAGCGATGAAGAAGTGTCATTCCTGCTTTATCATAGCGACTCTGATGAGAAGCACTTCGAGAGGCTCGAGGCAGTCGTCCAGCATCCGATGCTTACTGCGGAGATTGCAGGACGAATAGTGAAAACAGCTAAAACGACGGCGCGCTTATACTTGCTGCAATTAGAGGAGCTGGGCAATGTATGAGCAAAACTGATTATTTTCATCAAATGCCGCATGACAAAAACGATCCCAATCCGTTTCTAGCCATCTTTATGGATCAGAGCATTCCCTTCAATGAGGAGGCCAAGGCTGCCTACCTCAAGGATTGCTCGAGCAGATCACGGCAGTTTCTGCTGCCCGTACTGCGTCCTTTTGCGAGATTAATGATTATTGTTCTTCAGATTTACAAAATAATCGTACCTAAGGCACTCACCTCATCCCGGCTGCTGCACCGCGTCCTGCATTTCGGAATGAAAACCTTCGTAAGCCCAGATGCTAATTATATGATTTTGCGCCACTTCTATCTTGGCTCTGAGGTGCTTGGCTTCATTCGTGATAATGTGCCTGACGTTCAGATTGAGATGAATCCGCTCAAACCAACTAATCTGGAGCCGGTAAAAGATGATCTTTTTCTCATCCACGATCTCAATTTATACAACTTCGTCATCAATCTTAATCGCGAGCTGCGTCACAAAGGAATTGAGGTTACAAAGCAGGACCGGCTTAACTTTAACGCCATCACATCGGAGGCTCTGCCTATTGAGCAAATGCCTAATCGCTGGACCAATTTTATGGATTTGACGACCGCCATTGAATGCTTCACCCCTGTCTATCAAATGTTTCTAACCGATAATGACTTCTGGCGTGCGACGAACTCCCTTCAGCTGGATGAAACGATTGGCATCCTTGCTTCCAAAATTATCGGCAGCAACGACCGACTGGCGCTTATCAACAACAAACATCCCATGGTGCCGCTCACGACGCTTAAAGCAGGCTTTCGACTCGTACTGCATGGCCTAGCGACAGAGCAGCTGCACGCGCTGCTCGTTGAGCTTAAGCTTAAACAGCAGCAGCATATCGGCTGATCGCACAACGAACAAAAAGAAGGCAAGCACGCTCACTGCGCGATTGCCTTCTCTCTTTCATGCTGCTATTGACGAACTACAGTAAAACCTTTCTTCTCCAGCAGTGGAACGATACCGTTCTCGCCGAGCATATGTGCAGCTCCTACGACTACGAAATAGGTTTTTTTTGTCGTGTCATTCAAGTAACCCGTTATTTTCTCAACCATTGGAGCATTGCGGTCAGTAAGCAGCGCTTTATTAAGCTCCGCATTCGATGAAGCTGATTTCGTCAGCTCGAGCAGCTGCTCCTCATTTCCGGTAACCCACATTTTCGTAAGATCTTCAATCCCTGATACTTCTGCAAAATAGTTCTCAATCGAGCCTTTCAGCATTTCTTCTTGCAGTTTGTCTGAAAAATTATTGAACATATTAAGCTGATATTCGATCGATTCCAGCTCTAGGATTGGCTTCTTGTTCTCCAGCGACTGCTGCAAGAAATGGGCATCAATCCCTATGCCTGAATCATAACCTTCTTTTGCTGAGCTAAGATAATCAACAGTAGACGAAACGCTCCAAGGCTTATAGGTATCCAGTGTATTTTCCGGTAAACCGTTCTCCTTCAAAATCTCGCCAAGCTTCTTGTAAGAATCAGCTGAGATATGATCTTTAAGCGTTGTATTATCCTTCAATACGCTTAAATCAAGCACTTGCTTTTGTACCTTCTCATCATTCATCTTCGAAATATCAGCCTCTACAACCAAATAGTCGGATGCTTCATAGGCTTTTTGAATTTCAGAGCGCAAAGGGTACATCGCTTTGTTCGCAATATGTATCGACCCCAGCAAATATACGGTGCTGCCGTCCTTTTCTACTTTCCAAAGGAAACCTTTACTTGGCTCATTCTCCTTAAGAGAAACAGAGCGCTGCTCTTTATTCCAAGTAATTTCATAACCTGCTGCTTCACTTACCGTACGCAAAGGAATATATACAGTTCCTTTAACGACCTTCGGCGCAGCAAGCAATCCAATTTCCGTCTCGTTAGCCATTGCCCCTAAGTTGTCGATCTGAAATAAAAGGGTTAGTCCTTGCTTCTTGCCTGAAATGACTTTATTTTTCTGATCCCAAGTTACTTGGAAATCAAGCTTTTGAAGAACCGTCTTCGCCGGAACAAGAATCGTTCCCTTTTCCATCGTAGGTTGATTCTCACCAAGCTGTACCTGCTCGCCGTCTATCCAAACTGAAATAGGCTTAGCCTCTGCTTGGATGTTCGTTACGAAAGAAAATAGTAGAGCTAATGATAGAAATAATGACGCAAACTTTTTCACGAATAGACCCTCTCCCTCTCATCTTAGCGGCTTCATTTCATCTACATATAACCAATAATTACCGCTCTGCCTAACATATTTTACACATTTTCACCACGCAATAGCTAGTTCGGAAAATACGAATCTAGTTTTCGTTGCTTTACATCATATTCATAACATATAATGCCTCATCTCATAAGTTATCAGCAGACTTTTAAAAAAGGGGCTGTCTCAAAAGTCATTTTGCGATTTTTTGAGCACTACTTAGAACTTATTTTCATCGAGAAAAAGGACCTCAAGCTCCACTATACAGTGGAATTTGAAGTCCTTTCATTTGAAAACGGGGATGTTTCCCTGATGCAAAGACTTTTGCGGCAGCGCCTGCAGCATCTTCATCTAAGTGCAGAAATGCACTTACTTAACCAAATCTTCTTCAAATCTGATCAATTAGAGGTATTAGTACACCTATTTGCAATATTCCAATCTTGTATGTTAAAAACAGGTGCACTTTTACACTTATTCACTCTCCACTATCGGTTCGCGCACATTACAATCATATGACGAACATCGCCGATGCTGGATATGGTCAGTCTGAGTTATTATGCGCTACAAGCAGCAAGCAAGGGAAATAGCGAGGAAGGATATTCGCTGTCGGTAAAACGAATGATTGAACCCGAAAGTATTTTAGGGCAGATAAAGAATAACCAAGGATTCCGGCGCTTCTGCTTCGCAGCTTACCTAAGGTAAGTCTGGAGGTCGGGTGGCTTTCGCTTGCCCATAATCCTAACCATAGACCAGAATAGAAAAATAGCAGTACAGGAATAGCTCTCCTGTACTGCTATATATTTACCAATACTCCCGTTCAAAGTGAGCTATTCCTCAGCGAGCCTGATTCTTATGGGACAGCCCCCATATCGTTTGTTCTTGCGAATCAATTCAGCGGTTTTGGTAAATAACTATTAGGAGAAGGAATAACCCAAAAATCGATCCGCATTTTTTAGACTTATCCATATATCCGGACTTTCGCCGCCTACATACCAGTAAGCTAGTCCAGCAAGCTTGCTTTTTACAGCCAGCTTATATTTTTCGGTTAACGAACGCCCGTCCTCGACCCATATTTTATGCTGTATACCATTCTTCATGTATGCAGCTGTGTACTGACCGATTTTAGCGTCCCACAAAGGCCTGATTCCATATTTACTAATGAGCGCATTCTGCTCGCCAAATGATATAAATGCAGAGGACTCAACGCTGCCGTCCTTCTTTAAATCCCAATCACGGTTATAGAAAGGCACGCCCAATATTACCTTTTGGCTTGGCACCAATTTAAGAAGCTTATTCACAGCCGCTTCATCAAAACCTATAGAGGCGTTGGAGCCCGCTTCCGAGCCGTCTCCCCAGTGCTCATCATAGCCCATCAATACGATATAATCGGCTAATTTTCCAAGCGCGGCAAAATCGAAAGCGTCTGTCCAATCCGTTCCCCGGTCGGGGGATACGTCAAGCGACAGCGTGACGTTCAAAAGCTTCATTTTTTTGGACAGCTCCGTGATGAAGGCGGTCAAAGCTGCTCGATCCTGCGGCGCAACATTTTCAAAATCAATATTGAGCCCGTCGAGCTTATACTTTGTTACGTATTCTGCAAGCTGAGATATTGCTTTGGTGCGTAGTGTGGAACTGGATAGCAGCTTATGAGTAGCCGCTTGATCCGAGCGGTTGCCGACCATTGCCCATACTTTTTTATTATGCTGTTTCGCCCAAGTTACAAGAGACGGATCCGTGTTATCCGATATCTCTCCCGCTTCCCCTGTAAAATACCAACGCGGAGACAGGGTGTTTACATTAGAATTCAAAACCGTTTGTTCATACTGCTGCGTCGTCTGACCATACTGCCAGCCTAGCTTTATCGTTTCCTTGGGCTTAGCTGCAAGCTCAGCTGCCCAGTTCACATTTTTCAGCACCCGATGAATCATTACTGCGGTTTCTTGTCTGCTTATCGGATCGCCCGGACGGAAATTTCCCTTATCGTCACCTTTCATAAGGCCAAGAGCATTCATCGCTGCTACAGAAGAACTCGCCCAATCCGCAATGCGGCTGGCATCGCCAAAGCTTAGCTTTACTTCCGAGTTATGATCCAGCTTCTTCAATGCTCTCGTTAATAATACGGCTGCTTCCTGCCTTGTAACTGCCTTCGCAGGTGCAAACAAAGAGGCGCTGACGCCATCTGCTAAGCCAAGCTGCACAGCAGCCTGAATCCATCCGTAATACCAAGCCTTCATAGGTACGTCAGTATATGGCGATACTGGCGTCGGTACAGGCTCAAGCCCGAGCAGCCGATCCAGCACAGTGACAAACTCCGCTCTCGAGATCGATTGCTTCGGTGAGAAGCTTCGCTCCGATGTGCCCGTAATAATCTTTTTATTATACAAATCGATTATTTCCTGTTTGGCATAGCTGCTTGAAATATCATCAAAAGGCAACGTGCTTTGAGCTGCAATGGGATGAGCAACAAGTGTTATGATATATAGTAAAGTAAATGCTGCTAGAGCAAATCTAGTATAAGTATGCTTCAAGAAAGACCCTCCTCATGCGATCAATCCTCGAAGCATAACAAAATCTACTCTATAACTCATTACTAAAATATTGGTAGAAAGCATAATCAATAGTAATTAAGCCTAATCCCCTACCACAGACTAGGGTGTCAAAATAAACAATATGATAAAATAAGCGGATATAAAACGTAAGGAGATTCAGCATGCTGGAGCGAAATCATGTTTCTCATCCTACATTACAGGCTCAGCTGAGCCTGGCAGCAAGAAGTAAGCGCAAGCGAAACCGAATACTGCTGTTTATTATTTTAGCGCTAACCGCTGCTCTTTTATGGAAAGTTATTCTTTCCTTTGATCCATACTTGCCGAACAATGATCCTATTGAAGCTCCACCCGTAACGGCACTGCATCCTATCGTATTCATTAAGCAGACCGAGCTGATTGCCGAAACGAGCAAGGCCGGCATCACCATTCTCGTCACAGACGGCTTCCGTTCAAGCGAGGAGCAAAATGCGATTTATGCAAAAGGACGCACAACAGAGGGGAAAGTCGTTACGCAAGTTCAAGGCGGACACTCCTATCACAATTACGGCCTTGCTGTCGATTTTGCCCTGCGAACGAAGAAAGGCGAGGTCATATGGGACATGGAGTATGACGGCAATAAAAATGGGCGGTCCGACTGGATGGAAGTTGTTGAAATTGCCAAGCGCCTTGGCTTCTCTTGGGGAGGTGATTGGAAAAACTTCCCTGACTATCCTCATCTTCAAATGGACTTTGGTTATTCCATTAATAAGCTGCGCAAAGGGCACTATCCGCCTATCGAGTAAATCAGCTCATTTAAAGTAAAAAAAGAGTGAAGACTTAAACTGGTACCCATACACTGGACACTTTGAAAAAAGGGTTTAGTGTATGGGTACCTTTTTTTGTATACTAGAGTGAATAGTGGGGGCGGTCATATGAGTAAAAAACACTTTAATCAATATGAACAAGAACAGTTAGCTAACAACCCGTATGTCTTACGAGTCAGCGAAAAATCAATTACGTATGCTGATGAATTCAAACGTGTGTTCATTGACCAATATGTATCGGGACGAACTCCGAGGGAGATTTTTGAAACCAGTGGATTTCAAGTGGAGATCCTCGGGTTGAAGCGGATCGAACAATGTGCAGATCGTTGGAAGAAAGCCTACGAAAAAGATGGGATTACGGGACTTGCGGACTCGAGAAAAGAAGCGGTTCTACGTCCATCAAAACGAGATTTATCTCCTGAAGAGATTATTGCCAGGCAGGATGCAAAGATTAGACTTTTGGAGGCTCAACTGGCATACGTAAAAAAGTTAGACAGGAACGAAAGGAGGCTAACAGCAAACGGAAAGATCCTAAATCCGAGTGATTGTTTTAACCTTATTCAGGAAGCTGTTCAACAAGGTTTGGGGCGAATGACACGTTACCTTTGTCAACTGCTTGACGTGTCACGCTCTGGCTTTTATAACTACCTTCACTCTGCTGACAAGCGTCAGAAGCGTACGTTAGCGGATGAGCAAGCAGGTGCACTTATCAAGAAAGCCTTTCATCGAAGAGGTTATAAAAAAGGCTCCCGATCCATTAAGATGACGCTCCAGAGCGAATATGACACCTGTTACAATCTAAAGCGAATTCAAAGGCTAATGAAAAAATTTGACCTCGTTTGTCCTCATCGAAAACCTAACCCGTATCGACTTATGACCAAAGCTACACTCGAACACCGCACGCTCCCAAATAAGCTGCAGAGGGACTTTAAGAAGGGAATCCCAGGCCTTGTTTTACTCACGGATATCACCTATCTTCCGTATGGAAAATCACAGACGGCTTATTTGTCGACCATTTTGGACGCCTCTACAGGGGAGCTTCTAGCCCGAAATCTCTCCGTATCCCTCCAACTGCCTTTAGTCACAAATACCATTGAATCGTTAATGAAGCAGAAGCGCGTAAAACTTCATAAGAAGGTCTTTATCCATTCCGATCAAGGGAGCCATTACACGAGCCCTACCTACCAGAAATTATTGAAGAGTAAGGGCCTTGGACAATCGATGTCACGTCGTGGAAACTGTTGGGATAATGCACCTCAGGAGTCCTTCTTCGGTCATATGAAAGATCATGTGAAGAGTCAAGACTGTACAACCTTGGCTGAATTAGAACGAGAAATTAATCGCTATATTCGTTATTACAATCATCATAGATATCAGTGGAAACAAAAAAGGATGACTCCTGTTCAGTACAGGAATCATCTCTTAAGTGTGGCTTAGTGCTCTTTTTTTCAAAGTGTCCTTGACTAAGGGGTCAGTTTAACTTGGTTAATAAGTCTTCACTCTTTTCTATTCTGCTTCAATTTTATTAGTTAATTTGGTAGATTACAGACCCGCAATAATTTCATATGAGCGCAATCTAGCTTGGTGATCATAAATATGTGCGGCGACCATAATCTCATCCGCCTTCGTCGCCTCAATATATTGCTTCAGCTTCGTACGTACCGTCTCCGGTCCGCCAACAATGGAAGAGCCTAATTGCTGCATCAAAGCGATCTTCTCCTGCGCTGTCCAGACGTCATCCATATTGCGAACAGGTGCAGGCAAAGCTCCACGCGTGTTGCGAATAAAGGATAGGAACAACTGCTGCATCGATGTTGCTAGATATTCAGCCTCTTCATCCGTATCAGCCGCAATGACATTTACCGCAACCATTCCTTTTGGCTTATCAAGAATCGCTGATGGCTTAAAGCTGCTTCGATAAAGATTCATTGCTGGAACGGTGAAATTAGGCGAGAAATGTCCTGCAAAAGCAAATGGCAATCCTAACTGTGCAGCGAGCAAGGCGCTGAAATCGCTCGAACCCAATAGCCAAATCGGAATATCAAGACCTTCACCCGGAATCGCTCGCACTGGCATGCCCACCTCAGCACTCGCCGGATCTAGAAACGCGCGCAGCTCAGCTAGCTGCTCTGGGAAATCATGCCCATTGCTTCTTCTGTTTCCACGAAGGGCAGCTGCTGTAAGACCATCCGTTCCAGGAGCGCGGCCAAGTCCTAAATCAATACGGCCTGGAAACAACGATTCCAATGTACCGAATTGCTCAGCAATAACGAGCGGTGCATGGTTCGGCAGCATAATCCCCCCAGCGCCTACACGAATCTTGGATGTACCTGCGGCAACATGGCCAATAACGATGGATGTCGCTGAGCTGGCGATGCTTGGCGCATTGTGGTGCTCCGCAAGCCAGTAACGGTTATAGCCCCATTTTTCCGCATGCTGTGCAAGATCTAATGTATTGCTAAGCGATTCGGCAACAGTGCCGCCTTCTACAATGGGAGATACATCAAGAACGGATAACGGAATATTAAAAGCTGAATTGTTTATCGTTTGTTCTGACATGACATTCACTCTTTTCTTTACGAATAGAAGCGATAGCTTCTATTAATATTATTATTTGCAAATCAACTGTACTATTATTAGATACATTTTACACGCAAAAAAGAGCCGCTGCAAATGCATCAGCTTC
Organism: Pristimantibacillus sp. Z349TD_6; assembly: GCF_056173205.1. Taxonomy (NCBI): domain Bacteria; kingdom Bacillati; phylum Bacillota; class Bacilli; order Caryophanales; family Paenibacillaceae; genus Pristimantibacillus (SeqCode); species Pristimantibacillus sp. Z349TD_6. The sequence goes on from NZ_CM149662.1 coordinate 6,944,352, forward strand.
ATGACAGGAGCGGTAATATACAGTATTCAACTCTATTTACCGCTCTATCGTGAAACAGACATGATGCCTGCATAAACTGGCAAGCATTGAAAAGCATCAAACCTGCTTTTCTTTAAGCTGCTGCTGACATTTTCGAATCTTGTCCAAAGCAGTTTGAAGCGTATTTTGCTCCAAATAGGCCACGTAATGAAGCTCTGCCTCGTAAAAAAAATGATCCATCACCACTTGAATATTAGCGGATACCAGACAGTCCTCCTCTGGATTTCCTGAACACCAATGCGGCTTTAGCGTACCGCCTGATAGTGCTCGATATATTTGTGCCAGCGTAACCTCATTCGGCTCACAATTCAAAATATATCCCCCGCCGATTCCTTCCTTCGTCTTCACAAAGCCATGCTTCCGTAAGGAACTCATAATTTTGCGAATACGTGTCGGATTCGTCGAAACGTTGCGAGCAATGGTCTCGCTGCTCGCCATATGATCAGGCAAATAAGCTAACAGCACTAAGCTGTGAACCGCAACCGTAAATTCACTATTCATTTTCACAACTCCCTCTCAAGAAGGATACTGTAATGTTATTTCATACAGTTGATAATGTCAAACCTTCCACCCTAAGAATAGCACAGAGAGAAAGCCTTGGTATAGGCTTTCTCCCTGTCAAACTTTTTTGAGCAGCTTTATTTGACGCTATCGCTGCTTATATCTTTAAAAACTTTCCCCATTGTCTTTCATCATACACTTGCCCAACCGTTACACAATGATGACTCAGTTCACCCAGATCTCCGAATAATATTCCTTCATAAAATGAAACAGCTGCTCCAGTTGCTCCATTCCCTTCGCCTCCGCCTCCTGCGCTTGCCGAAGCAGTACGATTGCACGATCCGCGGCTTCAGGGTCCTTCGGCTTGCCGCCTTCTGGGAATGGGAATAACTCTCTCAGCTTGCCCAGCGCCTCAGCAACTATCTCGTAATGCAGCGCCGCTTCACCCGCATGCTTGCGAACCGTTCTCTCCACAACATTTGTCCCATCCCAGCGGAATGCCAATTCGCGTAAAAAACGAGCAGCGAACTCACGCGCATCAGAAATGACAGCCACGTTATAGGCATGACCATGCTCATCCGCATTTCGCCGCTCCATGACACCAATCCATGCCTCATAACCCGCTAAGCCTTGTACAAATTTATCTTCGAACACATGCGTCCATTCCTTGCCTCGCCCATGATCCACGATCATCGATAACGCCATGCGCAATATTTCGTATTTCGAGTGAGGCAGGCTTTCGCTAATCGTCGTCACGAACAACAAATCAATCTTGGAATCGGCAAAATCGGCATAACTTATCGTGCCATCCTTCGATACATCTTTTGCATGAAAGAGCTGCTTATCATCATCATAACCATAGATCAAACCGAATTCAGGTATAAACAAATCAAATGAAATGGCAGGGATGCCACGGTCGATTGACTGCTGAACGAGAGCGATAGTTCGCTCCACTTTATCCGGTGTTAACGGGAGCATAGGATCAGCCAAACAGCTCGTAAAGCCGAGATTTCCTATATTCCTCCTCAATATATATCCACCTGGGAATGAGGTTGGTCCTGCAGCATTAATACTAACGGGATCAATATTCATGCGAAAAGCATGACCGGTAAATCCCATCACATCTGTTAGCGTAAAATGTTTTTTATCCGTGTAGCTCACCGCGCCATGAATAGCAGCAGCGGCCGAGGTCCATGTTTTGGACCAATCCCTATCCAGCGTCATTATTTTCAGCTCCATTCAAGGTTTATCATAAACATTCTGAACCTACATAGGGGGCGGAGTGAGAATTTTTCTTCTGGGCAAACCGAGCAACGCCCTTTGCTCCACATATAAACTAATCGATATGCGAATACGCTCCTTCTGAAGCTTAACCCTTGATCTCGACAGCATATTGTATACATTTGCAGTCGTCGTATCGAACAGCTCAGCAATCTCAGCCGGCGGCAGCTCGCCAAAAAATCTTGCTTCAAAAATGTCCCGCTCCCGCTTGTTCAAGCATCGGATCAGTGTTTGAATGCTCTGGAGCGTTTCTTGGCGGATGACAGCATGCTCCGGATTTTGACCTTCGCTCGGCTCATTCATGGCTTGATCCGTTAAATGAAACAGGATGCTATCAATATCGCTCCAATCAACCGACTGCCCGCTTATACCTGCCTCTGCTGGCAGCCCTGATTGGCTCATGAAGCTAACGAATGGCCGCTCCTTGCTATAGGGTCCGCCTCTCCTCAGCTTCATGTAGGCTTGATTTCGCACAATCCTGTGCAGCCAAGGAATAAACCTGCTCGCGTCAGTAAGCGTACCGAGGTGCATAAATGCACGAATCAGCGCTTCCTGCACGATGTCCTCTGCCATAAACGCATCCTTCGTCAAGCTGCCAGCGAGCCCAAGCGCCTTAGCTCGATGACGACGCACCAGCTCCCCGAACGCTTCCTCATCGCCGGTTCTTGCTCGTTCAACTAACGACTGCTCCTGTGCTTCTGCCCCTGCTCCACTACTTAACAGAGCTTGCCATTTGGGTGCCCAAACCTCCATCATTCATCCCCCTTACTAGACAGATGCCACTTACGCCAAATATCTATCAATGGATCAAAACTTTTTTATTTTATAATCAAAAAAAAGCTGCCTATCAGGCAGCCTCTCCTATTCTCTAACGGTGCTGTTCAAAACGATTTTCTTTACTTAACCTCTTGATGGTCTCCAGCTCAGCGGGAGATAGCTGATGAGCTTCACTTGCCGCTATATTGTGCAGCAGCTGTTCTAACGAGCTCGCGCCAGGAATAACAGCAGCTACAGCAGGGCTGGCTAAAGCATACCGAATTGCTGTATGCGCCAAATCACGAGAGCCTTCTCCCATCTCTATCAAAACGTCTCGCAAAGACGACAGCTCCTCTTTGTCATAATCCAAATAACCCTTTTCCGCCTTGGCAGCTCCATTATCGGTTAAAATCCCTTTTGCCACCGGACCTCGAGCGATTAAACTAATGCCCTTCTCTTCTAACAAAGGCAATATTTGCTCTTCAGGCCTTCTGTCCAAAATACTATACTGGCTCATCACACTGACGATATTTGAACGCTCCACATATTCTCGAATAACATTTGGACGAATCGAAGAAATGCCGTAATAGCGAATGAGTCCCTCTTGCTTAAGCTCCTCAAATGCTTCAATCGTCTCCGATATGGGATCATCCAGTGTACCTCCATGCAGCTGATACAAATCGATATAGTCCGTTTGGAGCCTTCGCAAGCTGTCTTTTACAGCCGACTTAATATAAGCTTTCGACGGGTCCCACGACCAGCCCGCTTTTCCCTTCTCCCAATGATTGCCGACCTTCGTCGCAAGCACAATATCTGCCCGTTTTCCCTTTATTGCCTCACCGATTATTTCCTCATTAAGACCCTCATCATAAAGATCAGCCGTATCTAGAAAATTAATGCCCTTCTCGATCGCTTCATGTACTAAGGCTGTCGCTTTTACTTTATCTGTCCCTAGTGACATGCAGCCAAGGCCGATCTCACTTATGTAGAGCTCTGATTTCCCGAGACGATTGTGCTTCATGCTTGAACGCTCCTTTTCCTTAACCGATAATCTAGCCGCTTCATTATTCATTTATGATATTACTTTTGGACTAAGGGAGCAACAAAAATGGTGCCACTATTAACACTTTAAGGAAATCTGATCCAATATGCCATGTAGCAGCGTTAGTGACTGCTCAGTGCGCGCGAATTGACTGCGAATCTGTTCAGCTGTTTGAATGTATGGCGCCTGAATAAACTCTGAAGACCAGTGTGCAAACATGGATTCCATGCATGCAGCTGTCGTCTCCAAATGAAATTGCAGTCCCATGACATGCTCGCCATATGCGAATGCCTGCACCTTGCACGCCTCTGAAGAAGCGAGGAGCCGCGTGTCCTGCGGCAAGTCGAAGGTATCGCCATGCCACTGAAACGAAATAAATTGCTCAGGCATGCCGCAGAGCCAAGGATGCTGCTCCTGCGTACGATTAATCGAATGCCAGCCTATTTCTTTATGCGTATTTCGGTATACTCGGCTTCCCAGCAGCTCAGCTATCATTTGAGCGCCAAAGCAGATGCCCAGCACTTTTTTGCCAAGCTGAATAGCTTGCCGTACGAACTGCTTCTCTGCCGTAAGCCAAGGATATTTCTCCTCTTCATAGACGCTCATTGGCCCGCCGCATATAACAAGCAAATCCATCTCGTCAAGCCATTTGGCATCAATCTCAAGAGCAGGATCCTTTATATCCAAGCGATGTCCTCCAAGGCTGGCCCATGAACGAAACGCATAATCATCATCAAAAGCGAAGTGTTTAAAAGCTATTATATTCATCATTCATTCCCCATCCTTGGTCGCATATGACCTGTAATGAGCTTAATTATAGTCTCATTATTTAGTATCGTTAATATCACTTTCCTGAATAGTGGGAAAGCATCAATAAAAAAACAACTAGTTCCCTAACCCATATCATGGTACATTTCCAGTAGCATACTTATAAACTTAAATGTGAGTACCGCAATACGTAATGAAAGGATGGAACATATGGGGAAAAAGATATTAAAAACAATTGGCACGCTTGTCCTACTCGCAGTTGCGATAGCGGGAGGGTTTTTACTGTATATTACTTTATCCGATTATAAACCTGCAGAAGTTATCGAGATTACGTCAGAAAATAATAAAGGGCAACCCATTGAGCAAGGCGTTCCATTTACAGTTACGACCTTCAATATCGGCTATGCTGGCTTGGACAAAAAACAAGATTTTTTTATGGATGGAGGTAAAAAATCACGCTCCAGCAGCAAAAATCAAACGATTTCCAATCTAGACTCCATTTCGTCCTTTATGAAAACAAACCAATCCAACTTTTTTTTGCTTCAGGAAGTCGATGCCCGCTCATCAAGAAGCTACCATATTAATGAAATAGACTATTTGGCAAAACCTTTGGAAGATTACAGCTATGCATTTGCTTATAACTATAAAGTGGCATGGGTTCCCGTCCCGATTTTTAATCCAATGGGTTCCGTTCAGAGCGGCCTTCTAACCTTCTCAACATTCAAAAACAAAAGCAATCAGCGATACGATCTTCCAGGTAAAGAGAGCTGGCCGATACAGCAGCTTGAATTGGATCGTGCTTTTATAGAAAGCAGATTTGAGGTCAATAACGGCAAAGAGCTTATTGTTATCAATCTTCATTTATCTGCCTTTGATGAGGGCGGCAAAATCCGCAAGCAGCAATTGGATTATTTAGCCGCATTTTTAGAGAAGGAGAATGGCAAGGGCAATTATATTATTGTAGGCGGAGATTGGAACCATGCCCTGCCCGGCACTACCCCTGATCGATTCGAAACGACACAGGCATGGCCAGAATGGCTTCAGCAATTTCCTGAGGATTTCAAACCAAGCGGCTTCAAGTGGATGGTTGACGACAGCATCGCTACTGTACGCACATTAGATGTTGCATACACGGAAGGCGTTAATTTCAGAGCCGTCATTGATGGTTTTCTCGTTTCTTCAAACGTAGATAAAATTCAGCTGCAAAGTACAGATTTAGCATTTGAACACAGCGACCATAATCCGGTAACCGCTGAGTTTATTTTACGATAAAGCAAAGAGCCCCGATTTTTCGTAATCGGGGCTCTTTTGTTATTAGCGCTCATTGAGCTGTTATTTAATTATTTGACGCTAGATTTCAAGCTGGTTGGTTGTTTAAATGCGAGCAGCTTGCCTTTTGTCTGGATCACAATCATTCCGCTCTCAAGCAGCGTCTCTCCAAACTCTCTTTCATTTGTTTTTAATTGTACAATTGGCGCTGCTGTATCTAAATGGATAGCTGATACCGTTCCATCCGTTTGCGCCACATATATCCCTTTACCAATTAAATCAAAACGTGCGATGAGGCCTGTTACACCAGCATTATAATCTACGGTTGTCTTATTAATTAATTTAACACCATATATCCCGCGGCCATTCGTATAAATCAATTTCCCCTCATATGGCCCAGCCGCATATTTGAATCCTGGCGCGTAAACAACAGGCTTATACACCTTGGGCTCTATTTTGCTCGGATCAGCATTTAGAGGGTAACTATACACCTCAGAATTGAAATTAACGAATACGTTGTCCCCGTTAATCCAAGCGTCTCCTTCGTTGCCGGATTCTCCTTTATTTAAGTCAATCTTTAGAGGATTATATTGTACGCTGTTAAGTACTTTGCCCGTCTTGATATCTAGGGTATCAAGTGTAGTTAATGGAGCAGGCTCAAACAGGTTAACGAGCTTCTGCGCAGTTAGAGTTCCATCCTTTGCTCCAATAGGAAAGTTGTAATGTGCAGCTTCCCAAACCCTTTTTCCTGTCTTGCGATCAAAAGCATGAAGGAGCGAGTAAGTGTAAGCACCTGATAGCTCATTTTCTCCTATTATAAAATCGCCATGAAACAGTATCTTTGTGTGCAGCGGCTCTTTGTAATTGTCACGCCACTGAAATTTACCATCCTTTATGCTGTAAGCTTGAATGTCTCCATTAAAGGTGAACAGCCGATCGCCATCCGGAATAATATCATGAATGTTATTAGCGTTCACGGAAGCCACCCATACTTTTATGCCAGAGGACGCCTTAATAGCGTGAACACGGCCTCCGCTCGAATTAACGTACAGTTGGCCTTCCTTATATACGACAGGAGCTTTGAGCTGACTGCCATACTCCCACAGCTTTTTCCCATTCTGAATATTAACAGCTATTACTTTTCCCTTTAGCAAATAAAAGACTTTACCTTCACCTGTTGCTGCTATACCTTCGTAGTTCAATGACCATTGCGGTTTAATAATAGGAGCTGCTATCTCCGTTTCCTTGTTATCTCCCACATAGGAAGTACGTGAATCAAATGATGCAGATACAACAGAACTCATTAATAGTAGAGAACAGCATGCCATCAAAACGCCTCGCGAAAAAGCTGTTTTCCAGTTTCTCATTTCACACCTTCTTATCTCTAATTTTCATCGCTTAACTTACATAACGTATAATAATTGTAAAATGTTTCTAATCATTCCGTGTTGTCTTCACACTAAAAAGACCAGCCAAGGATAAATCCTTGCTGGTCATTAATTATGAATACTATTCATCCTGCGGGAACGGTTTTCTACCCATAAACCCGTCATGCAAACCATGATAATGGCTAACCTCAGCTTCGCCTTCCTTCCAGCAAATCAGAATATCCTCATTACCCAGCACCGCTGGAAAGTCAATTAAACCAGGAGTAATCATTTTCAACTGCACGCCTTTTCGCGAGAAGTTTTCAATTAACAGGTCTACCTCCATCTTCATAAATTCCAGCTGGCTTTCCCTCTCAAAGAAAGGGTCCTCACTGCCTTCAATAGCAGCAAAAACTTGTTCATAAGCAGCCTTCTCTTTCTGATAACTTATATATAAATCTTCAAATTGCGCCGTAATGTGTTGAAGCTTCCGTAAATCCTCTTGCAACTGCGGCAGCATCTCGTTCGCTTCGCTCAGCGTGAAGGTTTTGTTCCCCATCCCGTAAACACTCCCTATCTGATGATGATCATTTATTTCATTCCATAATAAGTATCCTACACTCTCTTTCAAGCTCCGTAAAGGAATGGGTTCTAGAGAAGAGCTGGAATCTGCTCCTCTTTTGACGAAAGAGCAAGGTTCTGTTTTCCCTCGAATGATCGATGATACCTATACATGGTTGAGAAAATAAGCCTATGTAGTGCTGTTCTTTTTCTTCAAAATTCTTTGCCTCTTACCTTCGCAAACACCATCGTATCCCGCAGAATACCGTTGACATCACATTTTTCATTTCGGAGTATGCCTTCTAACGTGAAGCCCAGTCGCTCCGCAACTCGCGCGCTTCGATAATTCCTAGCATCACAACGTATTTCAATACGATTGGCTTCTAGCTCATTTATTGCAAATGTTGAAATTGCATTCGTCGCTTCCGTTATAAAGCCTTGGCCGCTGTAAGCTGTACGAGCCCAGTACCCGATTTCAAATTTTCGCGCTTGCCAATTTATGCGATGAAGACCGCTGCTTCCTATCAACTGACCTGTATCCTTTAAAAAAAGAAGCAGCATGAGGTCTGAACGATCCATATACTTGGACCGTGACTTCCTGATGACAACTTCAGATTCTTGAATCGTCGGCATCGCTTGAGCCCATGGCATCCAAGGCTTAAGCTCATTTTCACTTTCTCTAACGGCCTCATTCAGCTTCGCTCCGTCCCCCCATTGAGGCGCGCGGATAAGAAGACGGCTGCTTTCAAAACTCTCTGGAATGGATAACAGCAACGGGTTGTTATTATAATGGCTCATCTTAACGCACCTCCAAGCATGGCTTCCTTTCAGAAGGAAATTATAAGCGTCTGTTGCCTTTTTCATCTAAATGAATATCTAAAGCTTTGATCGCTCTTATCAAAAGTTTAATAAGTAAAAATAAACAATAAATACCCATAAGCGCAACGACACCATACACAATAAACAATACTATTGGAAATATTCCAAAAATAATACCTGATGACATACCGTCCATTACTCATATCCCCCTTATGTATTTATTTTAAAGAACAGAAAAGTTCAGTTATGTATTAACTTACAGATATTAACTGTAAAATGCAATCATCACTATGATCATTTTTACCTACGGCTACGATATTGCGTCAAGAGCAAGCATTCTTCTGAACAAAAAATGAGCCATACCTAAAATACTCTTATCGAAGTAGGTGTCTAGACAATTCTTCAATAAAGGGATTTTAGTATGACTCACTATCAGATTAATGCATATTCTGAAACTTTAGCATTTTTAATAATCCATCGATCTACTCATTCAAATACGTCGTCACCCGATTTTGGATCAGCTTGCTTACTTCTTCCGCAGATTTCTGCCCGCTCATGAAGCTATTGAACTCCTCCATGTCTCCGGCCTTGTAAGGACTCGCAGAAATAACCTAAAAAGAAGCAGTTTTTAGACGAAGAATCAAACTAAAATAAAAGTTTTAATAGAACAGCTCCGTTTCCTACCTTTAACAAAAGTACGGAACGAACACTCAAGGGACGACAATTAATACCAATTGCTTCTTCTTTTTTGCCGGGAAGGACAAGGATAAGAAGACTTTCATCACCTAGTTTAGTCGCTTTGCGTAGCACAATAAAAAAAGGGAAAGCATGCTCGCCTCCCCTTAATACTGTGAATTATTGTATACCAAAGGCAGCGAGTACATCGTCGATTTTCATACTGTCTGCTGTAGGTCCATTCAGCATCCAATGTCTGGATGACATCTTGTACACATGTCCTTGCTTAACCGCAGGAATGGACTTCCATACTTTCAGATCCTCCACTACATTCATTTCCTGTAAAGCAGCCTGCGCTTCGTCCTCAGAATCAAACGAGCCGCCGACCGTGACAAATAAATAGTCCGCAGTCAAATTAGACAGTGTTTCAAGTGATGCTTCTATCCCCCAAGTGCCTTCTTCCTCTTTACTTTGCAAATTTGCCAACATCGGTTCAAGCGTTAAGCCTAAATCTTTGTACGCGATGTTAGTATAGGAGAATGCCGGGAAAAACAGTTGAACATCCTTCTCCGATGGTCGAATAAAAGCTAAAGTTCGATCCGTCCCTATTTTCGCAACGATAGCCTCTTTAGCCTTAAGCAGCTTTTCCTCGTAATCTTGAATGACCAACTGAGCTTTCTCTTCGAGATCAATTGCCTTACCGATAGCGGCTATGGATGTCTTCCAGTCGCTGCGATCATAGACAATAGTTGGAGCAATTTTACTTAGCTGCTCATACGATTCTGTATCCGTGGCCAAAAGATTGGCAATAATCAAATCAGGTTTTGAGCTGAGAATAGACTCATAATTTAAACCGCCTGGCGTGTAGACTGATGGAATCTTTTTTGCTTGCAGCGTATCATACAAGTACTGCCCCTTCATGGATTGGGCATGAACCATCGGCGCATCAAGCGCAAGCATAATGTCCTCGAGCCCGTTCACGGCTATGCGCTGCGGATTGATTGGAATTTCGCTTTCTCCCATCATATGCTTAACCAGCTTTGTCTGCTGTTGCTCCTGTGCGACCGTTGCTGGAGAGCCAGCTGTAGCGGATGGTTCATTGGAACCTGTTGAAGCCCCGCAACCACTGAATAACAAAGTCATGCAGAGCAGCATCACTGCGCCTACTGATAGTTTTAAATCTTTGTACATCGTTAAATCTCCCTCTTTTCCATAATGAGAATCATTATCATTATAGCCCTGACCTTTGCGAGGGACAATAGCTTGTCCTGAACTATTAAATGGACTTTTCTGAACCGATATTTCTGCTGCCAGTGATCTAAAGTGCAGCGGTGATGTGCCGGTTTGTTTTTTGAACACGCGGCTGAAATAGTAGACATCCAAATATCCTATGCCAAGCGAAATTTCTTGAAGAGATGCCTTCGTTTCTTTCAACAGCCTGCTTGCGTGTTCAATGCGAACTTGGGTCAAATATTCATTAGGCGTTGTTCCTTGCTGTTTTTTGAACACGCGAGTCAAATAGCTGGAGCTGCAGCCAAGCAGCTCGGCCAGACTCTCAACCGTAAATGCATCCGAATAGTTGGTCTCTATGTAGCGTGTAGCTTGGGACACAAGGTCAGCTCGAGTCTCCCCAAGCTCCTGCCCAGCCATCTGACCAAGTAATTCATGTACAAATTGATAAAGAACGCCTTTGGCATACAGCTTGTCGAGCAGCGTAAGCTTGCGCCAGCTTTGTTCCATAATCTCGAATTTTGAATGAAGGGCAAGCGGAGCATGAGGCGTGAATCCATATTGAATGTGGAAAGGACTGCTGCGTTTTAACAATCGATCCAAGTAGCGGTTGCCAGGGACAGCTAAAAAAGCCTTGTACATAATAAGATCATATTCGAGGCGATCCCCTGAGGAGATAATGTCCAGGCTCATGCCTTTTCTGCCATGAAGCAAATGAAAGCCATCGACGGCATAACCAACACCGTCCAGCATCACCCGCCCACGTCCGTATGTCACCCACAGAAAAGCATTGGATGGAAGCTTGTAACCGCGAAGCTCGTCTCCATGTGCCAACGACTGATGTCTAATGTCGAGCAGCTTGACATTGGCTTCGTTCCACAGCAATAGATGTTCATTCCAATCCATACCAATCACTTCCTGATACTAAAAAATATGGCCTATTTAATGAGGCTGTATCTCATTATAATTGAAAATAATTCTCATAACTAGTGTTTTGTATGACCACGTATCCAGTGGATTTAACTATAGTTAATTTCATTTGGAGTATATTTCGAAGCTATCATCGGCTCTTGCTATTAAAGGGGTTTTAAAGCTAAACAAAAAAAGCTCATTAGATAAAATATCTAATGAACTATTGTTTATACAATATGGTGCCGATGAGAGGACTCGAACCTCCACGGTTTCCCTCACGATTTTGAGTCGCGCGCGTCTGCCATTCCGCCACATCGGCATTTGAGTAAAGATGGCGTGCCCTAAGAGATTCGAACTCCTGGCCTTTTGATTCGTAGTCAAACGCTCTATCCAGCTGAGCTAAGGGCACATTTTATAAAATTGTAATGGAGGCGCCACCTAGACTCGAACTAGGGGTAGAGCTTTTGCAGAGCTCTGCCTTACCACTTGGCTATGGCGCCAACTTAAATGGAGCGGAAGACGGGAATCGAACCCGCGACCCTCGCCTTGGCAAGGCGATGCTCTACCGCTGAGCCACTTCCGCAACTAAATGGCTGGGGATTCAGGGATCGAACCTGAGAATGACGGAGTCAAAGTCCGTTGCCTTACCGCTTGGCTAATCCCCAACAAAAAAATGCCATACTACTTTTAAAAAATGGGGCGATCGAGGGGAATTGAACCCCCGAGTGTCGGATCCACAAACCGATGCGTTAACCACTTCGCCACGACCGCCATAAATAAAATCAGGTGCTGAACAAAAAAGAAAACCCACTTTTGTGGGTCGTCTGCTAATGCACGCATTAGCAAGTTGCGCCCTGAAAACTGGATACGAAAGATTAGGCTTGCTGAAGCCTTTTTAGCTGCTGTCTACTGGATGTATGGGTCACAGTAAACGTGTTTAGGATAAGCCCTCGACCGATTAGTATTCGTCAGCTACACACATTGCTGTGCTTCCACTCCGAACCTATCAACCTCGTCGTCTTCAAGGGGTCTTACATACTGGGAAATCTCATCTTGAGGGGGGCTTCACGCTTAGATGCTTTCAGCGCTTATCCCGTCCGTACTTGGCTACCCAGCGGTGCTCCTGGCGGAACAACTGGTACACCAGCGGTACGTCCATCCCGGTCCTCTCGTACTAAGGACAGCTCCTCTCAAATTTCCTGCGCCCGCGACAGATAGGGACCGAACTGTCTCACGACGTTCTGAACCCAGCTCGCGTACCGCTTTAATGGGCGAACAGCCCAACCCTTGGGACCTACTTCAGCCCCAGGATGCGATGAGCCGACATCGAGGTGCCAAACCTCCCCGTCGATGTGGACTCTTGGGGGAGATAAGCCTGTTATCCCCAGGGTAGCTTTTATCCGTTGAGCGATGGCCCTTCCATTCGGTACCACCGGATCACTAAGCCCTACTTTCGTACCTGCTCGACTTGTAGGTCTCGCAGTCAAGCTCCCTTATGCCTTTGCACTCTTCGAATGATTTCCAACCATTCTGAGGGAACCTTTGGGCGCCTCCGTTACATTTTAGGAGGCGACCGCCCCAGTCAAACTGTCCACCTGACACGGTCCCCGAACCGGTTTCACGGTTCTAGGTTAGAACTCCGATACGATCAGGGTGGTATCCCAACGTTGCCTCCACACAAGCTGGCGCTCATGCTTCAAAGGCTCCCACCTATCCTGTACAGATCGTACCAAAGTTCAATATCAAGTTACAGTAAAGCTCCATGGGGTCTTTCCGTCTTGTCGCGGGTAACCTGCATCTTCACAGGTATTAAAATTTCACCGGATCTCTCGTTGAGACAGCGCCCAAGTCGTTACGCCATTCGTGCGGGTCAGAATTTACCTGACAAGGAATTTCGCTACCTTAGGACCGTTATAGTTACGGCCGCCGTTTACTGGGGCTTCGGTTCACAGCTTCGGATTTCTCCTAACCGCTCCCCTTAACCTTCCAGCACCGGGCAGGCGTCAGCCCGTATACTTCGCCTTACGGCTTCGCACAGACCTGTGTTTTTGCTAAACAGTCGCTTGGGCCTTTTCACTGCGGCCCCCTCGGGCTATTCACCCTACCGAGGCACCCCTTCTCCCGAAGTTACGGGGTCATTTTGCCGAGTTCCTTAACGAGAGTTCTTCCGCGCGCCTTAGCATGCTCTGCTCGCCTACCTGTGTCGGTTTGCGGTACGGGCACCTAGATCTCACTAGAGGCTTTTCTTGACAGCCGGAGTACATGACCTTCGCTACTGCAATTTTCGCTCCCCATCACAGCCCAGCCTTATGATCGACGGATTTGCCTATCGATCAGCCTCACTGCTTGGACGGACTATTCCATCAGTCCGCGTCACTGCCCTTCTGTGTCACCCCATTGCTCAAACGATCCTCGGTGGTACAGGAATTTCAACCTGTTGTCCATCCACTACGCCTTTCGGCCTCGCGTTAGGTCCCGACTTACCCTGAGAGGACGAGCCTTCCTCAGGAACCCTTAGGCTTTCGGCGGACAAGATTCTCACTTGTCTTTTCGTTACTCATACCGGCATTCTCACTTGAATACAGTCCACCAGTCCTCACGGTCCAACTTCAATCCGTATTCAACGCTCCCCTACCCAAGTACCATACGGTACATGTCATAGCTTCGGTGGTGTGTTTAGCCCCGTTACATTTTCGGCGCAGAGTCACTCGACCAGTGAGCTATTACGCACTCTTTAAATGATGGCTGCTTCTAAGCCAACATCCTGGTTGTCTTTGCAACTCCACATCCTTTCCCACTTAACACACACTTGGGGACCTTAGCTGATGATCTGGGCTGTTTCCCTCTTGACAATGGATCTTAGCACTCACTGTCTGACTCCCGAGTAGCACGTCTATGGCATTCGGAGTTTGACTGGACTTGGTAACCCTTGGCGGGCCCCGCACCCAATCAGTGCTCTACCTCCACGACGCTCATTCCTCGAGGCTAGCCCTAAAGCTATTTCGGGGAGAACCAGCTATCTCCGAGTTCGATTGGAATTTCTCCGCTACCCCCACCTCATCCCCGCATTTTTCAACATGCGTGGGTTCGGGCCTCCAGTGCGTGTTACCGCACCTTCACCCTGGACAGGGGTAGATCACACGGTTTCGGGTCTACGACCACGTACTTATTCGCCCTATTCAGACTCGCTTTCGCTACGGCTCCGTCTTCCCGACTTAACCTTGCACGTGATCGTAACTCGCCGGTTCATTCTACAAAAGGCACGCCATCACCCATTTAACGGGCTCTGACTTTTTGTAAGCGCACGGTTTCAGGTTCTTTTTCACTCCGCTTCCGCGGTGCTTTTCACCTTTCCCTCACGGTACTGCTTCACTATCGGTCACCAGGGAGTATTTAGCCTTGGCAGATGGTCCTGCCGGATTCCGACGGGGTTTCTCGTGTCCCGCCGTACTCAGGATCCGTCTCGGAGGGTGCTTGCTTTCGGTTACAGGGCTTTTACCTGCTCTGGCGGGCCTTTCCAGACCTCTTCGCCTACCAAACACTTTTGTAACTCCATGTGAGACGTCCTACAACCCCAAGAAGCAAGCTTCTTGGTTTGGGCTAATCCGCGTTCGCTCGCCGCTACTGACGGAATCACTATTGTTTTCTCTTCCTCAGGGTACTTAGATGTTTCAGTTCCCCTGGTATGCCTCTTACTAACCTATGTATTCAGTTAGTAGTAACTATCCATTACGATAGCTGGGTTTCCCCATTCGGAAATCCTCGGATCAATGCCTGCTTACGGCTCCCCGGGGCGGTATCGTTGTTCGCCACGTCCTTCTTCGGCTCCTGGTGCCTAGGCATCCTCCGTGCGCTCTTACTAGCTTAACCATTTTGCTCAGGTGATTCGGCTTGTGCGCCGTTTTCATTTTGTTTCTCTGATCTCCTAAGACATCAAGTGGTTGAAACAAAACGAAAAGAAGTCGCAACAATCTCGAACACCTTTCGCTTACGTAAAAACAACTAAAGGATGTTTCAGCAATTCTTTTTCTTTCGTTATCCAGTTTTCAAGGTGCAAAGTAAATCACAGACAACCTCTCGGTTGCTGTTAGGTGTAAAACATAACACCTGCTTGGCGACGTCCTACTCTCCCAAGACCCTGCGGTCTAAGTACCATCGGCGCTGAAGGGCTTAACGGTCGTGTTCGGTATGGGAACGCGTGGTTCACCTCCGCCATCGCCACCAAACGGATGACTTGACTTACATTGAAAGAAGGTTTCCAGAACCCTTTACAGGGTGCGGTTACTCTTTCAAAACTGACAACGAGTAAGCGATAAACTGCCAAGTTTATCCGAACCTCATCGGGCTCGGGTATTTCCTTAGAAAGGAGGTGATCCAGCCGCACCTTCCGATACGGCTACCTTGTTACGACTTCACCCCAATCATCTAC
>NZ_CM149662.1:6962500-6967500 GCF_056173205.1 Pristimantibacillus sp. Z349TD_6
TCATGCCATTGACCATACATTTTATTTTCCTTAGTGTTTGAAATGAATTTGTCTAATCTACTATAAAATAATTCCGGCTGGTTTTTATTACTTTGTATCGTGTCGATCCGAACTCTTTTATAAAGAGCTGGAAATGCCGAAAAATTCTCAAATACCTGTCTCTCCTCTTTGAGCCTTTGCTCTATAACCTTATCTATTTTAAAAGAATCGTAATCCATATCGGGAAGTACCTTTCTTCCTTCATCTCTCATTAACCCCATCTTTTCAAGTCGCCGGACACGTTCTTTATTCAATTCAGTCCATGAACTTTTTTTGCTTCTAGGCGATAGTCTTTGCGCCATTTGAGTTTCGGCTATTTTCTTTTTCACTCCATCAATCCATCCAAAACACAAAGATTCTTCGACCGCGTCCAAATACAGCAGCGTATCTGGGTTTGGCGTCATGCTAACTACTACCCAGCAAGATTTTTTAATATTTCCATTTTCCTGCAGCCAAATCCTCAAATCTTCTCTCGAATTTACTGTAATTAGATTTTCAATTTCCATAGATAAAATTCAAGCTCCTTCTAACTATAGTGTGTAATTAAATTCAGTATACAACGTATGACCTAAGTCGAAGTTGATACTATCAGCAAAAGGGTAAAATGATACTAATCTCAACTAGCTATGGTGACTTATTTCTTCTATTAAATCGAAGTAAAAAGGTCGACTCCCCTATTTTTAGAAGTATCGACCTTTTAGACTGATTTGATTTAATTCAAAACAATGTGTCAGTGATTAAACGGATTCCGCAGCTTTCTGATACCAAAAAAATGCATAGTCGTTCATGACGGATGCGTGGCCTAGTTGGCGCAACATTGTAGAAATATTGCCTCTGTGATAGGTCCCATGATTGGCCACTTGCAGTACAATTTCCGATAAACGTGTTTGGCGAATTCCGGCAAATGGGTTATCAAGCAAAACGGTTTGCTCCAAATCAGCTTCGCTTTGGAACCATTCTCTGTATTGTTCCGATAACTGCGCGAAGTTTTTTTCGTATTCATCTACAGAATGCAGGATACTCACATTTAGCGACATACATTCTTGAAATGCCTCTCGCATACCAGTGCCTGTTATAACCTTATACCACATCGTATCCACTGCATAGATATGACTAAGGGCATGGGCAAGGGTAGGAAATGAGCTGTTTACTTCTTGACTTAGCACAGAGGCCGGGAGTTCCTTAATTCTCCCCATGATCGTTTGGTTAGCCCATGTGTGGTATTGAAACATTTCTACTGGATGATTGGACATTCGTAAAGTCTCCTTTTGATTTCTAATAAATTGATTTTGGTTCTGTAGTTATAATAATAAAAGAAGTATGACAACAGACTGTCATACTTCTTCATAAAGTTTGAGTGTATTTTGAAGCTGTTCTTTTAAAATCCCTCGCAGTGCATGAGGTTCAAGTACTTCGGCGCCACTGCCAAAGCTCAGAAGAATGGACCATAGCCATCTTGCTTCTAGTGGTTTATAAACTGGAATTCGTATCGTTGCACTTCCATCGGCATGAAATTGCATATCCGCTTGGTGAAACTGATCCATTGCTATCGCCAAAGCCTCCGGTCCCACTTGAATCACAACATCTTTCAAAAGCTCGCACCATTCCTTGTTTGTGAAAGTAAGCTCTTTCGACACTAAGTGGTGCTGCTGAAAGTCTTCCTGCGTCAACACTAAATTCATTATCCGTGATAGTCGGAACTCCCGATAGTCACAACGCGTTCGACAAAAGCCATAAACGTACCAATTGCCATATTTGAAATGAAGCTGTATGGGTTCCATATCACGGGAAGTACGATCATTATTTGCATTAATATAATCAAAACGGACGATTTTCCGCTCCGTAATTCCCGTACGTAAATGTTGAAGCGCATCCGGCCCTGACCGGCGGGTTTCTAAGTCGACAGAAACAGTAGGGATCTGTTGCTCGGATCCGATTGTTTGTAGTCGTTCAATGGTACCTTGAGCACGCTCATCTTTAAACACGCTGGAGAGGCTGCTGAGCACGGTGATCAGGGAATCCACATCGTAAGAACCGAGCAAGCTTTTATCCATTTTGTATCCGTCCATTATGCCGTATCCGCCATTCATTCCCTGATACGATATGACAGGGAAGCCCGCAGCGCAAATCACATCGATATCCCGATAAATGGTTCTTTGGGAAACTTGATACTCTTCAGCCAGCATAGAAGCAGACAAAACTTCGTTATTCAGGAGCTTGTAGATTATGGAGATCAATCGCTCCAATTTCATATATATCCCCACCCGTTAATCCATTTCGTATTATGCTTAACATTATATCACAGATTTTTTATTACTAATTTTTAGGGAAACCCTGCCTGATGTAACGTAGATACATGAATTGGATTTAACGATCGGGGTATCTAGATTGGCATAACACCGTAAAACCCACGTTAGAAAGCATCTCCTATCGCAGGTAGAAGTGCAGTCATAATGGAAGGAGTTCACCTCTTAAAGAACAAACATCGCTAATGTAAACGCACCGATGACCAGCCGGTCGTGTGTGCGCCAGAGGCACAGAGACTAGAACATTTAATATAGTGTTACAGTCAAAAAAACCACTTGCATTCATTCGAACATCTACCCTAGATTATTGAATGAATTTCCACAACATTTCGATCTGACATATTAGTAATACCTAGATAAACAGCTGTCTAAGCGTTCGCCTTTCAATAAGTTCACTTGCAGTCGAACCACAGTACAATTATAGTGCAGCCCTCTTCTTTTTAAGGCGTGTTTATTTGGCTCTTAACATCCCATACCTTCGTCTCTTATTAGATTCCAGATATTAGAATGATATTATTTGTCTGCAGAGAGTTAAAAGCTTGGGGAAGGTGTAGTGGAATTTTTTGCGTGATCGGAGTAATAACAACTGAGGCCCTATTATATTTTACTAATATGGGATTAACAATTTGATGAAAATTACTCAAAAGCATCTCATTTGAGTATCATTTCCTGTTTTTGAACAACAAAAAAAGCCTTGCTAAGCAAGACTTCTTTGCCGTACTATGATGCGCGTAGAGGGACTTGAACCCCCACGGTCGCCCGCTAGATCCTAAGTCTAGTGCGTCTGCCAATTCCGCCATACGCGCGCATCCGAGATAAAAAATGGTGAGTCATGTAGGATTCGAACCTACGACACCCTGATTAAAAGTCAGGTGCTCTACCAACTGAGCTAATGACTCATACTATGGTGGAGGATGACGGGATCGAACCGCCGACCCTCTGCTTGTAAGGCAGATGCTCTCCCAGCTGAGCTAATCCTCCATGGAAACACTAAAACCCACTGCGAGTGGGAGTCTTGCTTCATTGTGCGTTTTGCACATTGAAAACTGGATACGAAAGATTAGGCTTGCTGAAGCCTTTATGCTGCTGTCTACCGGATGTATGGGTCACAGTAAACGTGTTTAGGATAAGCCCTCGACCGATTAGTATTCGTCAGCTACACACATTGCTGTGCTTCCACCCCGAACCTATCAACCTCGTCGTCTTCAAGGGGTCTTACATACTGGGAAATCTCATCTTGAGGGGGGCTTCACGCTTAGATGCTTTCAGCGCTTATCCCGTCCGTACTTGGCTACCCAGCGGTGCTCCTGGCGGAACAACTGGTACACCAGCGGTACGTCCATCCCGGTCCTCTCGTACTAAGGACAGCTCCTCTCAAATTTCCTGCGCCCGCGACAGATAGGGACCGAACTGTCTCACGACGTTCTGAACCCAGCTCGCGTACCGCTTTAATGGGCGAACAGCCCAACCCTTGGGACCTACTTCAGCCCCAGGATGCGATGAGCCGACATCGAGGTGCCAAACCTCCCCGTCGATGTGGACTCTTGGGGGAGATAAGCCTGTTATCCCCAGGGTAGCTTTTATCCGTTGAGCGATGGCCCTTCCATTCGGTACCACCGGATCACTAAGCCCTACTTTCGTACCTGCTCGACTTGTAGGTCTCGCAGTCAAGCTCCCTTATGCCTTTGCACTCTTCGAATGATTTCCAACCATTCTGAGGGAACCTTTGGGCGCCTCCGTTACATTTTAGGAGGCGACCGCCCCAGTCAAACTGTCCACCTGACACGGTCCCCGAACCGGTTTCACGGTTCTAGGTTAGAACTCCGATACGATCAGGGTGGTATCCCAACGTTGCCTCCACACAAGCTGGCGCTCATGCTTCAAAGGCTCCCACCTATCCTGTACAGATCGTACCAAAGTTCAATATCAAGTTACAGTAAAGCTCCATGGGGTCTTTCCGTCTTGTCGCGGGTAACCTGCATCTTCACAGGTATTAAAATTTCACCGGATCTCTCGTTGAGACAGCGCCCAAGTCGTTACGCCATTCGTGCGGGTCAGAATTTACCTGACAAGGAATTTCGCTACCTTAGGACCGTTATAGTTACGGCCGCCGTTTACTGGGGCTTCGGTTCACAGCTTCGGGTTACCCCTAACCGCTCCCCTTAACCTTCCAGCACCGGGCAGGCGTCAGCCCGTATACTTCGCCTTACGGCTTCGCACAGACCTGTGTTTTTGCTAAACAGTCGCTTGGGCCTTTTCACTGCGGCCCCCTCGGGCTATTCACCCTACCGAGGCACCCCTTCTCCCGAAGTTACGGGGTCATTTTGCCGAGTTCCTTAACGAGAGTTCTTCCGCGCGCCTTAGCATGCTCTGCTCGCCTACCTGTGTCGGTTTGCGGTACGGGCACCTAGATCTCACTAGAGGCTTTTCTTGACAGCCGGAGTACATGACCTTCGCTACTGCAATTTTCGCTCCTCATCACAGCCCAGCCTTATGATCGACGGATTTGCCTATCGATCAGCCTCACTGCTTGGACGGACTATTCCATCAGTCCGCGTCACTGCCCTTCTGTGTCACCCCATTGCTCAAACGATCTTCGGTGGTACAGGAATTTCAACCTGTTGTCCATCCACTACGCCTTTCGGCCTCGCGTTA
>NZ_CM149662.1:6972500-6977500 GCF_056173205.1 Pristimantibacillus sp. Z349TD_6
TCGATGTAGGATATAACGGCACACTTAGTGCAAACTCACTTCCAACTCCCTTTGTGCTTTTAAGCGCAAGTTTGCCGCCAAGTAGATTGGTAAGCTGTATGCAAATAGAAAGCCCTAATCCAGTTCCTTCATATTTCCGCTGAATCGTGCTGTCCTCTTGTGAAAATGTATCAAAAACTCGCTGCTGGTTGTCCTCATCTATCCCAATACCGGTGTCCTTTACAACAAATACAATGCAGTCAGTAAGCTTATCCTTGTATACGTGCAAAGCGACATCGCCCTTATCCGTAAACTTAATAGCATTGTTTAATAGATTGCGAATAATTTGGCTCAGCTTTTGTCCATCGGATACTAGCATTTGAGGAGCCTCTTCATCTATTAAAACTTCGAAGCTTAGCTGCTTCTTTTCAGCTAAATGGGCAAATTCATGGTATATCAGCTGCGTAACATCCTCGACGGACACTTCTCCCCAGTTGATATCCATCTTACCTGCTTCCAACTTGGATAAGTCCAGGATGTCATTAATGATTCGCAGCAATTCGTTACTAGAGCTGTTTATCATATCTGCATACTCAAAATTCTCATTGTGTTCCTGGCTGGCCGTATTCTCACGAATGAGCTCTGAGAGGACAATGATGCTATTAAGAGGTGTCCGAAGCTCATGAGACATATTAGAGAGAAAGTCCGACTTATATTTGGATGACTTCATGATTTGTATCGCTTTGTCTTCAAGCTCCTTCGTTTGCTCCACTAGAAGCAAGTTATTGTCGCGCAGCTCGTCCGAACGGAGCTGTTCCTTATAAAAATCATTAATAATAAATAAGAAAAAGGCACCAAGCAAAATAGAAAGAGGCAGCGTAAAAGGCATAATCTGCTTCAAGTACAACTCACGAGACAGAGCGCCAAAGATCGCGATACCAGTTACCTGTACAATATTGATGGTTAGCAAAGAAATCGTTGCCTTCTTACGATAGCCCCATAACTGGCGTCGTTCGTAAAGCATGACGAGCCCTGCTGCGACGAGTCCCATAATAGCGATATTAATTGATCCCGTTAGTGAGCTTGGTGTTATTCCATTGACAAAATATCTTGAAGCAGAGATACCAAGTCCAATAATAAAAACATGGCGCGGATCACGGAACACTAGTGTTGCAAAAATAATAGGTACGCCGCGCAAATCGAATAAGGGACCTCTCCCTAATTCTACACCAACCATCATCGTCAGCCAGCCGGATAAAATAAAAGTGACAATCAACAAACTATTTTTCACATTGGAGGAAGCTCGGTTTAGAAAATTTTTGTATAGGAGGTTAAAAAGGTAAGCACAAGTAATGAGAATACTTATATTTGTAAAAAAGGTGACGGAAAAATTCATATATGTCCTCCCTTAGCTGTTTTTATTGTACACGAGGCTAACTCCTTTGACAAAAAAATAGCTCAAAGCATCTCATTTGAGCATCATTTCCTACTTTTAAACAACAAAAAAAGCCTTGCTAAGCAAGACTTCTTTTGTCGTACTATGATGCGCGTAGAGGGACTTGAACCCCCACGGTCGCCCGCTAGATCCTAAGTCTAGTGCGTCTGCCAATTCCGCCATACGCGCGCATCCGAGATAAAAAATGGTGAGTCATGTAGGATTCGAACCTACGACACCCTGATTAAAAGTCAGGTGCTCTACCAACTGAGCTAATGACTCATACTATGGTGGAGGATGACGGGATCGAACCGCCGACCCTCTGCTTGTAAGGCAGATGCTCTCCCAGCTGAGCTAATCCTCCATGGAAACACTAAAACCCACTGCGAGTGGGAGTCTTGCTTCATTGTGCGTTTTGCACATTGAAAACTGGATACGAAAGATTAGGCTTGCTGAAGCCTTTTTAGCTGCTGTCTACTGGATGTATGGGTCACAGTAAACGTGTTTAGGATAAGCCCTCGACCGATTAGTATTCGTCAGCTACACACATTGCTGTGCTTCCACTCCGAACCTATCAACCTCGTCGTCTTCAAGGGGTCTTACATACTGGGAAATCTCATCTTGAGGGGGGCTTCACGCTTAGATGCTTTCAGCGCTTATCCCGTCCGTACTTGGCTACCCAGCGGTGCTCCTGGCGGAACAACTGGTACACCAGCGGTACGTCCATCCCGGTCCTCTCGTACTAAGGACAGCTCCTCTCAAATTTCCTGCGCCCGCGACAGATAGGGACCGAACTGTCTCACGACGTTCTGAACCCAGCTCGCGTACCGCTTTAATGGGCGAACAGCCCAACCCTTGGGACCTACTTCAGCCCCAGGATGCGATGAGCCGACATCGAGGTGCCAAACCTCCCCGTCGATGTGGACTCTTGGGGGAGATAAGCCTGTTATCCCCAGGGTAGCTTTTATCCGTTGAGCGATGGCCCTTCCATTCGGTACCACCGGATCACTAAGCCCTACTTTCGTACCTGCTCGACTTGTAGGTCTCGCAGTCAAGCTCCCTTATGCCTTTGCACTCTTCGAATGATTTCCAACCATTCTGAGGGAACCTTTGGGCGCCTCCGTTACATTTTAGGAGGCGACCGCCCCAGTCAAACTGTCCACCTGACACGGTCCCCGAACCGGTTTCACGGTTCTAGGTTAGAACTCCGATACGATCAGGGTGGTATCCCAACGTTGCCTCCACACAAGCTGGCGCTCATGCTTCTAAGGCTCCCACCTATCCTGTACAGATCGTACCAAAGTTCAATATCAAGTTACAGTAAAGCTCCATGGGGTCTTTCCGTCTTGTCGCGGGTAACCTGCATCTTCACAGGTATTAAAATTTCACCGGATCTCTCGTTGAGACAGCGCCCAAGTCGTTACGCCATTCGTGCGGGTCAGAATTTACCTGACAAGGAATTTCGCTACCTTAGGACCGTTATAGTTACGGCCGCCGTTTACTGGGGCTTCGGTTCACAGCTTCGGGTTACCCCTAACCGCTCCCCTTAACCTTCCAGCACCGGGCAGGCGTCAGCCCGTATACTTCGCCTTACGGCTTCGCACAGACCTGTGTTTTTGCTAAACAGTCGCTTGGGCCTTTTCACTGCGGCCCCCTCGGGCTATTCACCCTACCGAGGCACCCCTTCTCCCGAAGTTACGGGGTCATTTTGCCGAGTTCCTTAACGAGAGTTCTTCCGCGCGCCTTAGCATGCTCTGCTCGCCTACCTGTGTCGGTTTGCGGTACGGGCACCTAGATCTCACTAGAGGCTTTTCTTGACAGCCGGAGTACATGACCTTCGCTACTGCAATTTTCGCTCCCCATCACAGCCCAGCCTTATGATCGACGGATTTGCCTATCGATCAGCCTCACTGCTTGGACGGACTATTCCATCAGTCCGCGTCACTGCCCTTCTGTGTCACCCCATTGCTCAAACGATCCTCGGTGGTACAGGAATTTCAACCTGTTGTCCATCCACTACGCCTTTCGGCCTCGCGTTAGGTCCCGACTTACCCTGAGAGGACGAGCCTTCCTCAGGAACCCTTAGGCTTTCGGCGGACAAGATTCTCACTTGTCTTTTCGTTACTCATACCGGCATTCTCACTTGAATACAGTCCACCAGTCCTCACGGTCCAACTTCAATCCGTATTCAACGCTCCCCTACCCAAGTACCATACGGTACATGTCATAGCTTCGGTGGTGTGTTTAGCCCCGTTACATTTTCGGCGCAGAGTCACTCGACCAGTGAGCTATTACGCACTCTTTAAATGATGGCTGCTTCTAAGCCAACATCCTGGTTGTCTTTGCAACTCCACATCCTTTCCCACTTAACACACACTTGGGGACCTTAGCTGATGATCTGGGCTGTTTCCCTCTTGACAATGGATCTTAGCACTCACTGTCTGACTCCCGAGTAGCACGTCTATGGCATTCGGAGTTTGACTGGACTTGGTAACCCTTGGCGGGCCCCGCACCCAATCAGTGCTCTACCTCCACGACGCTCATTCCTCGAGGCTAGCCCTAAAGCTATTTCGGGGAGAACCAGCTATCTCCGAGTTCGATTGGAATTTCTCCGCTACCCCCACCTCATCCCCGCATTTTTCAACATGCGTGGGTTCGGGCCTCCAGTGCGTGTTACCGCACCTTCACCCTGGACAGGGGTAGATCACACGGTTTCGGGTCTACGACCACGTACTTATTCGCCCTATTCAGACTCGCTTTCGCTACGGCTCCGTCTTCCCGACTTAACCTTGCACGTGATCGTAACTCGCCGGTTCATTCTACAAAAGGCACGCCATCACCCATTTAACGGGCTCTGACTTTTTGTAAGCGCACGGTTTCAGGTTCTTTTTCACTCCGCTTCCGCGGTGCTTTTCACCTTTCCCTCACGGTACTGCTTCACTATCGGTCACCAGGGAGTATTTAGCCTTGGCAGATGGTCCTGCCGGATTCCGACGGGGTTTCTCGTGTCCCGCCGTACTCAGGATCCGTCTCGGAGGGTGCTTGCTTTCGGTTACAGGGCTTTTACCTGCTCTGGCGGGCCTTTCCAGACCTCTTCGCCTACCAAACACCTTTGTAACTCCATGTGAGACGTCCTACAACCCCAAGAAGCAAGCTCCTTGGTTTGGGCTAATCCGCGTTCGCTCGCCGCTACTGACGGAATCACTATTGTTTTCTCTTCCTCAGGGTACTTAGATGTTTCAGTTCCCCTGGTATGCCTCTACCCAACCTATGTATTCAGTTGAGAGTAACTATCCATTACGATAGCTGGGTTTCCCCATTCGGAAATCCTCGGATCAATGCCTGCTTACGGCTCCCCGGGGCGGTATCGTTGTTCGCCACGTCCTTCTTCGGCTCCTGGTGCCTAGGCATCCTCCGTGCGCTCTTACTAGCTTAACCATTTTGCTCAGGTGATTCGGCTTGTGCGCCGTTTTCATTTTGTTTCTCTGATCTCCTAAGACATCAAATGGTTGAAACAAAACGAAAAGAAGTCGCAACAATCTCGAACACCTTTCGCTTACGTAAAAACAGCTTTAAAGGATGTTTC
>NZ_CM149662.1:6980000-7187500 GCF_056173205.1 Pristimantibacillus sp. Z349TD_6
ATTCCCAAGGTTTACATGTCGCAAATCCAGCGCTTCCAAATCAGATGTATCCTCTACAGCGGAGTGAATTCGATCACAACGGAACAACCGCAATTCAGCACGCAAAAAACAGTAAGCGGAACAGTACCATAATCCGTTGCTTGCATATATGCCAATCGGTTGTATTTGACGGCTTGACCGACCTTCTCGTGATTCATATTCGATAACCAACACTTTTTGATGAATAGCCCCTTCAAGCAAGATCGATAAATAAGGGGATTTCATTTGCCGAGCAGGCGTGAAAAAATCAACACGATTTTTCATTTGATCAATACGATCCCGCACATCACCCGGCATGTAATAATAGAATTTGCTGAGTGCCGAGGATGATTCAGGTTCAAAGGGAAGATATAAATAGTGCCTCAAAGCATGGCTGGCAAAAAATATCGCAACAGCCTCTTCTTCCGTAAAAGCGATTGGAGGCAATATCCTTTCTTTTAATACCTGATACCCGCCATGCGGTCCTACCTCCGAATACAACGGAACGCCCAGCTCACTCAGCTCCTGCAAATCCCTCAATATCGTTCTTGTCGACACTTCAAACTCACCCGCGAGTTCTTTGACGGTGAACTTACGTTTTCTATTAACAGTCATCATCAATTCAATGAGCCGTTTCGATTTTGACATATTGATTCTCCATCCATTTCTTAATTATGACAACTACTGTCACTATTATAAGCTACAATCAGTATTAAGCCCACTAAGGGTGACCACAATACTACAATTAAGAAGAATGGAGTGAAGGTAATGCAATCTCAACCTATTAATGAAGTAAAAGGATTACTGCTGGAGGAATTGGATCATATTGCGAAAACCTCTTCCAATTTGATTCGCAAAATCTCAATCGATCATTGGTCATACAGACCGCATGACAATATGAGGACGCTGCTGGAGCTTGTCCAACATATCGTATCTATTCCTTCGGTTGATCTGCTCATTCTTCAGGAGAACGATGAAACCGTCATCCGCAAGCTTGAAGCGGATATAGCTGCCGATCAAGACCACGAGAAACTAATTGCTTGGCTCACGACTGGTTTGCATGAAGTCAGAGCTTACATGGAAAGCCTTCCGGATGAGGATTTCCTGCACAAGAAAACAAAACCATTTTATCTAGAACACGGCTCAGTACAGGCAAAATGGCTAATTGAAATTACGACCCATATTCAGCATCATCGGGCTCAGATGTTTACATATTTGAAGATACAAGGCTATGAAGTCAACATGTTCGATCTATACTAAAATAATTCAAATGCAGTTCACCACTCCTATAAAAAAAGCTCTCAACTGTCTACTGGCAGCGAGAGCTTTTTTGCATCTTCATTCCACTGAGCGTAATTCAAGCGATATTTCTTCTAAAAGATTTTTTTCTCCCGAACGATACCTTCGTATCCTTCTGGTATTATAACATTCACTTTTACCGATGCAGGGGATTGAATGGAAACCTCAATAATTTTCTCATCGATCACTTTCCACGATACATCGATTTGCCCTGCATCGGAGAGAGGAACGCTCCCCTTCGCCCAAGTGAGACCGCAAGGATTAGGACTAATCTCGACCTCAGTCCAGCCCATTGCTGTACTGCGAATGCCAAGCACCTCGCGTCCAAGGAAATAAGCTGGCGCTGCCGACCAAGCATGACAATGACTTCTAGTCAGCATATTGGGATTCGCTCTATTTTCCGAAAAGTTCGGATACATCTCCCAGCAAGTTGTCGCGTCATGCTCGATCATTTGCCCATAATTGCGACGGATGTCTTCAACAATCGTAGAATACTGTCCCGATGCCGACAATGCTTCATAATAGAAGAAAGACATGAATGGACTGCCGATTTGAACAAAATGGGAAGGCGATTCCAGCAAATACTTCTCCATAATGCTTCTACGTTCTCCTTGCGCAACACCTGTCAAATAAGCGACCACCTGTGTTTGCACGGAGAAGATGTCTGATCTGCGTCCATCCACATGGATACAATCCAAGTAGGCAGACTGTTCCTCGGACCACAAGTGCTGATTAATTGCCGCTTGAAGATCATCGGCTGCTGCAGCAAAACGTACGCGCCCTTCCTCATCACCGGAAAAACCAGCCATCTCAGAGGCAACTCGCAGCGTCTTCACTAAGAAGCAGTTCTGATGAGTGACAATGCCATCATTAGGCTGATCAATCGGCGACCAGTCGAGTAGGTTCCAGCCCTTAATTGCTAGCAAGCCATCCTCATTGATTTCCTTCAAATAATGCTCTAGCGTAAAACGGATATGCGGATACATCTCTTGGGCAAAATGAAGATCCGCTGTTTGCTCTACATATTCACGGCATGCAATAGCCCAGAAAAAGGTCCAGTTCGGAATAACGCTGCTCCAGCCGCTCGGAACCTGATTTACGTATAAAGGCGTTTGATCCTTCGATCCCGGTACAAGACGCAAGCATCGTTTAACCATATCATTTACGCCGAATAAGTAGTTGCTAACCAGTGCTTCATTGCGGCTATCCCCCACCCAGAAAACTTGCTCATAAGCTGGGCAATCCACAAAAGTATCTTCCATGCATAGCTTCGTCGTATGGCGGCTAATCTCCCATATGTCGTTCAATAAAGGATCTGAGCTTTGGAATCTGCCAATCTCTGCTACTGGATAATGGCTTGCTATATAATGAACATTTTGTATTTTGACCGGCGTATTCGCATTTCGGACAGTCAGCATCAAGTATCGCAAGCCTCTGCGAATTGGAGAGACATGAGTCTGTCTCCCTTCTTTACATACATAGCGCACAGTATTGTCCAGTCCAAACGTATCTTGGCGATAATCCTCTGTCATATACTCAAATCCGTAAAAGTCTAAAATAGCACCCGCTTCTGCCTCAACCTCAAATGACAGATAACCCGTAAGCTCCTTGCCGAAATCAATAATAATTTCTGTATCTAGACCTGGATACATCGGAATAACTCCCGGCGATGCGTTCGGAATAACAAGATTTTGCAAAGCCACCGGAATAACATGCGGAGTGCTTTCCTTCTTCCACACAGAGAGACCGAATACATCTACTTCACTTACGAGACTCTCATTAATAGAACGAATATATGGAGAATAGGCATCCAAATCTTGAATGGAAGATACCTTATCTATTACTTGCTTATAATACGCATCCTCAAAATCAATCTGTCTCGATTCCTGATGATCCAAATATACGGTACTGTCAAAGGGACCAATACTAATAAAAGCAGATGCACCTACTGACTGTTGCTCAGAAGCTAACGGTGATCGAACCTCAATCGGAACTTCACTGTAGATGCCCAGGTGCAGCTGACCTGTATGCATGCTTCCACTCACATCAATTAAGAGTAAATGTTCGCCTTTTTGAATTGTCACTTCTGCATAGCGTTCAGGGAGCACTCCCGTGAACTGATCCGAATCCAGCTTCACCCCATTAATTGAGACAACTCTTACGCACTCACTCGCAAATGGGAACCCGAGTATAATATCCGCGTCTTCTTGGACAGAGAGAATGGTAGCCGCATAACCCGTGAAGCCGACAACATTTGCATGGTCCTCACTGCCTTCAACCATTTGATTGCGTATATCAATTGACGTAGAGAAGCTGAAGGACTTAACGCTGCTCAGAGATAATATGCGGGATGGATACACAGGGTACTCTGCTAACAGCGGAATGTCCCGCTCTATTAGCGTCTTCCACGGTCCAGTGCCAACAACGCCTAGTAACGCTGCTTTCTCCCAAGCATCACCACTACCCGTGGCTGTAGTCCAATCGCTGTCCCATGAACCAGCATCAACATACTCAGAATAGCCTTGCTGACAAGACATTCGAGGCGTACGTGTATGATAGCCTTCATG
This sequence comes from Pristimantibacillus sp. Z349TD_6, assembly GCF_056173205.1. NCBI lineage: Bacteria > Bacillati > Bacillota > Bacilli > Caryophanales > Paenibacillaceae > Pristimantibacillus (SeqCode) > Pristimantibacillus sp. Z349TD_6. The sequence continues at coordinate 6,983,885 of NZ_CM149662.1, forward strand.
AATAGCTGTGCTCCAAGTATCATCTGATTCAAGCAGCGTTTGCGTTCCCTCTTCACTGCTCCTATCCAACTGCACAAGCAGCCCGCCGCGGCCTCTTAAATAGTAAAAGGTCGTTACGCCAAAATGATGCACGAGCACCGCAATCGTATTCGACTGCCCAGGTACCAGCAGATGGCCAATATCGTACACATCATAAAATTGCTCAACGGTCCATGAACGTACAGGGCCGCGTCCTACCTGCTTGCCATTAATATAAAGAACATAACGAGAATCCGCACTAATTCGCAGTGTTGTTTGAGTATTTTGGTCAAAATCATCCGATGATGGTGCAACATCAAAGCTCTTTTTGAAGCAGCGCCATTCATTGCGAGGGCTTTCAGCTTCTCCGCCCCAAATCCAATTCGCCTTCCAATCCCAATCCATCATGTTATTCCGCCCCTTCTAAGCGAGTAATCGTAGGTTTGCACGTGCATTCTACCTCTAATTATAGTAAAATCATGCTACTCAATTACCCCTGTTTCGGACATTTATTCCCTGAAAAACGACATCGGATGAAAGGAATGAAAGCTGATGACAAGCAAGCATACGCTGCTTTACGAGAGCGAGCAATATTTTCAAAAGAGTAAATTCATCTTCGTAAACCGCGCCGAGGAAGACTTTGATCTGCCGCTGCACAATCATGTTTTCATTGAGCTTGCTTATGTAGCTGAAGGCAAGGGCTTTCATCATATAGGGGATGACGTCGTCCCCGTTTATAAAGGGATGTTATTCATTTTGCCGCCTGGCATTCCGCATGTCTTTCGGCCTTCAACACCTTCACGCAACAGCTCGCCATTAATTGTATATAATTGCGTCTTCATGCCCTCGCTCCTTCAATCTCAGAAAGACTGGATTGGTGATCAGGAGATTGTTGATTTTCTGGACACCTGTTTTAATGATGCATCCACTTTCCACTCCTTGTTCGACTCGGATAGTGTTATCGAAGATTTATTTCGCAGCCTGCTTCGTGAATATGAGCTCCCGCGGAGTGGATCATCGGCTTATTTACTAACGCTGCTAGTGCAGCTGTTTCTATCCGTCTATCGATTAATGAAGGACGCTAAGGAGCTGTTATTAGAAGAGAATTCTTCCGCCCGCTTCCATCATGTGCTGAACTACCTTGAGCAGCACGCTCATGAGAATGTAACCATCAGCCAGCTTGCAAATCGCTGCGAGTGGAGCGAACGGCATTTCAGCCGCGTGTTCAAGCAGCATACCGGACAAACTTTCCTGCATTACTTGCAGCATCTGCGCATAAAAAAAAGCTGCGAGCTCCTTAGGAACTCCCAGCTAAAAATTAGCAGCATTGCGGAAGAGGTCGGCTGCAAAAATATCGATGCATTCCTCACCCATTTCAAACGAATTGTCGGCATGACGCCGCGCGAATATCGAAAAATCATACGTGACAACAAATGATCCGTATAGTCGGTTCATCCTTTTCGTTTGTCCGCCATACGATGCCCTTCTTCTAATTCTATTTCGAGGAAACCAGCCATTTCCCGTGATTGAAAGCTGAGCGTTTTGTTACTGCCGACGATGATCATATTACGAGTATCGGCTAGATCTTCTGCAGGCAGAGAGAAGGCTTTCGTATACGGATAGATCTCTTTCAATGTTGAATAAATTGAATTAATTAATTTATCGTTTTTGACTTTTCCGAAGAGATTCATAATAATCGAACCACTTGCGTTCAGCTTCTCTTTCGTTAACTCAAAAAATTCCAATGTCGTTAAATGATACGGTGTCCCCTCTTTCGTGAAGGCGTCCAAAATAATATAATCAAAACCGCCGGACGCCTGATTTTCAAGAATTTGCCGCCCATCTCCAATTACAACATTGTCCTCGCTATAGCTAAAATAAGTTCTGCTCAGCTCAACTACCTTCTCATTGATTTCCGCTATCACAAATCGTTTATCGGAATAGTGTCCGGCGATAGTTCCAATTCCATGACCAATCATAAAAACATTTTCAAACGATTGATCGTTATTTACCATCAGATGCATGATCGCACGCGGATATTCCATGACGACTCGATTCGGTTCCTTCAAATCTATCGCTCCTTGAATCGCATGATTAGAGAACTGCAAGAAGCGATATTTTCCGATCTCCCCAAATAATTGATTGGCTTCATAAACGGTAATCTCTTGAGAGCCGCTAAGCTCCTTGGTTAACTGATACAAATCATCAAACTCCTTCAGTACGTGCGAGAGCAGAGTTAATTTAATGTTTTTTGGAAGGAGGTGAGCGATAGCCGTTCTTCCACTTCAATAACCCCCGTTTCAACATATCCGCTTTGCTTGTAAAGGTTAACCGCAGGAGCGTTTTTAGATCCCGTTGATACGACGATCACATTTCCGCTGACTCCAACGCTTTCGATGTGTTGAAGCAGCTGCTTCGCGATTCCTTTTCTAAAATGGTCAGGGTGGATAATGAGCCGATGAATGTCTATGATGTTATTATCAATCATGATGGCGATGGCTCCGCACAGTTCATTATTAATATAATAACCATAGAAGGTCTCCCCGCAATTACGCAGCGTATCTACGGTGTCTTTTAATGGCGGTATCTCATAAAAATCAATGAGCTCTGCTTCCACCCTATAGGATGGAAGCTGTATACGCAATACTTCCTCTGCTATGGCAGCATCTGTGATGTCTATTTTTCTAATCAATGTTAATTCCTCTCTAATTCCCTATAGAATCTTTTACTTATTTAATATCTGTTCGTACTTCTCCTTCGATCGGCATAATGATAATTTTAGGAAGCTCTTTATTCTTATTGCGATCAATAAAGCCCAACTCCGTCTGCTTGCCCTTGCTGTCAACCGTCCCATACGCCAGCCAATCTGCCATAATTCGATCTGAAAAATAGACAGAATCACCAAACGGCTTTGGTTCCTTGCCCGCTTCTCCGTTTTTCCCGTATAAGTCCTTTTCCCATATTACTTCCTTAATGCCGTTTTCGTTGATTTCATAATAGGTGATTAACCCTCTATATTCCATGGTATAACGGAGTGCTTCCCCTTGAGGGAAAATATATTCAAAAGTCATGCCTTCACCATAAGGCGTAATATTAATACCATTATCTATTCCAAATGTATCTAGCGCAACCTTGCGAGCCTCTGTTAAGTCGCCATTTCTCAGCGTTTTGAACCGTTCTTCACCCGACGGTGTTCTTACAATAATCTGTTTCCCTGTACTGTCGGTTCCTACTGTTCCGCCAAGCGTTTCCGTAACAAAACGAACTGGAACATAAGTACGTCCTTTCTTTACGGTAACTGGGGCATCCAGAGGAACTTTTTTCCCATTTACATCAGCTGATTTTAGTCCGTCCTTTAATCGAACAGTCAATTTCCGAGCTGGATTTTGGATCACAATTGTCTTGGTAGCCGTTTCGTAGGAATATTTGAGTTTTTCAGGATCATTAAAGGCTGTGAGCTGCACCATCGTTCTGCCGTTCACGTTCAGCACATCTTCTTGAAGCCTGCCGTCGATGAACATTTTAATGGGTGCCTTGGGTGCAGACGCCGCCATCGTTGCAGAACCCGCACTAAGCACACCCGCTATTGTTAGTGCAGCTGTCGTTGCTTTTATCCATTTTTTCATCATTAAAACCTCCTGCGAATTTTATTATTGTTGCGATTCCACTTCGCCAACTTTAAAAGCGCCATCCTCCCATTTGTAAACAAAAGTGAGCAGCGGTAAACCGTGTTTCGAGACCACTTCTTCGATGGTATCTCCGTCTAGATCCACTTCTTCCGCATGACCAGTATCTACGAGCAGGAATGGAATGGGTTTATCATCTTTCATTTCAAAATAATTGTGTATCGGTGCATTTGCCCCAAAGACACCGTCGATTCGAATAAGCAACTTGCCATAAAGCTCTAGCTCTTTAATCGACAGCAGCTCATCATTGTTTTGTGGATGCATGCCTCCAACTGCCCCAAGCTCATAAAGACCAGCTTCATATTCGAAAGCACCATACACCAGCTCATCGTCACCCGACTTCGAATAAATGCTAATTTTTCCGCCATTAATGATCTGTTCTTTAATAAGCTGCTCCATTTGAATGTGATCTACCTTCACAACCTTCTGAGTATTTTCAACCTTCTCATAGGTAAGCGGCATAACGAACTCACTCTGCTCAGTGAGCTGTGAGTCCTCTTGAATGATTTCGAGTAATTCATTCGTCGCTTCCTTTGTTAATACATAACCCTTATGTGTATCTTTCACGTCCATAATAACGCCCTGTTTAGAACTCTCGTTTATCCAAAGGTTGAAGGTGTTTTTCACGATTGGCTGTTTCACCGTAATCGTAAAGATCGGTTTCGACATATTTAAAATTCCTTGCATTTGTACTGCCGTATTTATCGCGCTGACAAAAACCTCTAGCCTCCTTTGATCCGTATACACCGACTCTTTGGATTTGGCTCCTGTTACTCTGGAAATAGATATTTCTTTCGCATCTGTGATATTAAATGATGGACTAATCTTCTTATCCAATAACCCTGTTAGTTTAGCTTGAACCAGCTGCTGCTCCTGTACATTAGTTGCCTTTGGGTCAACACTTTCGGCTGCACAACCAGCAAGAAGCAGCACTGTAATGACAGCTGAAACGAATGTTCCTTTCACTTTTTCGCCAGTCCTTTCATGAGCAAAAAGCTGTTCCATTTTAACCTCATGTATAGTGACGCCAGTTACTGTAAAAAAGTTACTTTTTTTGATCTAATTTAATAAGTCGCTGTATGGAAGGATTAGACAGGTGAAAACTAGAATAAAGGAGTAAACGATATAAGGAGTGTATATATGAGCATTACCACTTATCCAGAGTTCGTAAAGCTGGTCGAGCAATATAAGATTTTTCCATTCTCTGACCTTATCCCTGAGCATCCGTCCCTCACTGCCGTGGTTCCTAGTGACAGCTGGCATACAGAAACTGAGTTTGATCCGTGGATATGGCGGGTTAAAATCGTAAAGGATGAGCATGCGGCATATGGCAAGTTTTTTGGCAGCAAACTAACCTTTATTCACGTTGATTTGTTTCCTCATATCCCGTTCTTGTTATCCCAAGGAAAAAGCGTTGAGGAACGTTATAACAGCGGTCTTATGTCCCAAGAAGCCAGAAATATTTATCATATTATCAAGGAAGCAGGCAATATCGACTCACGCAATTTACGTAAGGAAAGCCGGCTGACCGCTAAAGAGCAGAAGAAGGACTACGATCGGGCACTTGTAGATCTTCAAAACTTTGCTGACATTGTGATTACCGGGGCGCAGGAAGCTGACTTCGATGGCGGTTGGAGCAGTATGTGCTTTGAAAGCTCAGATCACTGGCTTCAAACCACACTTGGTAAAGAGGCTGTTGCTCACGATAATCTAGCAGAGACCCGAGCTATCGTCAAAGCAGAGCTGAGCGATGTTTGCACGGAGAAAGCTCTTAAATATTTGGACAAAAAGCTTCATCTCAATAAATAAAAACGATGTGGCTCGTTGATTACCTCGACTGTGCTTAGCTTCCGATCTTACGGACATAGAAGCCTTTATTTCTCAAAATAAAGGCTTATTTGCTTTCTAACGGACATAGGATCCTCTATTTGCTCAAAATGACCCCGAATTTCTTCGAATATTACGAAATAAGAGATCCTATGTCCGTTAGAGCGAGAAAAAGGACGATTTACGGCAAATAAGGTCTCTCATGTCCGTTACTGAGTGCCGTGTGTAGGTTTCATTTGTTGGTTGTGTGGTTAGGTTTTGTGATTTGGTTTTGTGATTGGTTTTTTAGGTTGGGTTCTGTGGTTGGCTTTTGTGGTTGGGGTTTGTGGTTGGGTTCTGTGGTTGGCTTTTGTGATTGGGGTTTATGGTTCGGGTTTGTGGTTCGGGTTTGTGGTTCGGGTTTGTGGTTCGGGTTTGTGGTTCGGGTTTGTGGTTCGGGTTTGTGGTTGGGTTTCGTCTTAGGTTGTGTGTTTAGGCAGTGCGTTTAGGATATGTGGTTAGATTTTAGTCTCGTCTTCGGTTTAAGTTTAGGTTTCACGTTTAGACTTAGGTTTAACTTCCGTCCTTACGGACATAAAAGCCGTTATTTCTCAAAGTAAAGGCTAGTTTTCTTTTTAACGGACATAGGATCCTCTATTTGCTCAAAATGACCCCAAATTCTCTCGAATATCATGAAATAAGAGATCCTATGTCCGTTAGAGCGAGAAAAAGGACGATTTACGGCAAATAAGGTCTCTCATGTCCGTTAAGTTGAAGGAAGAGATCAAAATTCGTCTTTGAAATGATGGCTAGCACTCCCCATCATAAAAACTGTACATCGGTCATCATAGATACATAGCACTAGTTATCAAAAAAACATAGCACTCGTCATCATAATGCATAGACAATTAAGTTATTAATTTGTCATACCCTTTGGGATCTAGGCTTTCTGGCTTAATCTCGCTCATAGCACTTGCTTCTTTTGTTGTTTTGGAATGACATGACTGACAAATATAATATTTCGTTTGTTTTTCAATGAGCTTTCGATATTGAGGATCGCTGTGATTAATATCATATGGTTTTCTGCACAACATACAGTTTACATGCATTCCATAATCACCCTCTCATAGACCAGCATTCATTAATAGTATAAATGAACCCGTTGTAAATGAGAATTCAGAAATCCCTTTTTCTTGGAAATATTGACCTATATTTACCTATTGCCTATACTTATAATAACTTTATAAGAAAGCGAGTGGTTATCATGCAAAAACTACATTCCGGTACGTTCATTATTAAGGTGCGTAAGGGATAAGCATTACAATCCCTTCCGTAAACATCTAATTATTGGAGGGAATTACGTATGTCGTTTAGTTATTACGGAGAACTTTGCACAGTGGTCTATGATTTATCCAAGAAAACAGGTCAATCTATCGGTGGCGATTTAGAATTTTACCAAGATCGACTGAAAGATTGCAAGGGTCGTATTCTCGAAGCAATGGCCGGTTCTGGTCGTGTTCTCGTTCCGCTTCTAGAAGCAGGCCTGCAAGTCGATGGTGTTGATTATTCAGCGGAAATGCTCGCATCCTGCCGTCAACGCTGTGAGGAACGCGGGCTCGTTACTGAGCTGTATGAGTCAAATTTACAACAGCTTGATTTGCCTCATCGCTATGAAGCCATCATTATCCCAGGCGGTTCATTCTTATTAATAGAGAACCGAGACGAATCACTTCTGGCTCTAAAAAATTTGTATACCCATCTTGAGCCAGGCGGACGTATCATACTTGACCTGTTCCTGCCTGACAACAATTTCAGTTGTGGGCAATATAGCGGTACGTCGACATTCAACCTGCCGGATGGAGACATCATTACCATGGAAGACAAACTTGTTGAAGCCGACTTATACAATCAATATAAGATTTCATATATTAAATATGAAAAATGGCACAACGGCGCTCTTATCCAAACTGAGCTGCAGCGCTTTGCCTTACGTTGGTACGGTGTCGAAGAGTTTAAACTTATTTTAGAAAACATTGGTTTTTCCGATGTGGTTGTGTCAGCTGATTACAACTATGGCCAAGCCCCATCAAACGGCAAACAAAATTACGTATATGAAGCGATTAAGCCCATAGAAGCTTAAGTAATAAGTAAATATGCAAATAAAAAATAGGCTGCCAGCATTGGCAGCCTATTTCTTGCTTAAATCAAACATTTACCTGAGCAATAGCTTGTCTCATATCATTCGTATTAGAGCTTAACACCACAGACACTTCATGTACTTGCTTCATCATATCCAGCTGCTGTACAGTCAGCATTTGAATTTGCTCCGTTTGATCCGATACATCTCTTGCGATATGCGCAATACTGCTCACTGTAGCGGCTACCTCCTCAGAACCAGCTGTTAGCTGCTCCGTCGTCACCGATACCTCCATAATTTGCTCGCTTACAAGTCGGAACGATTCAACAGCATGCAAGAACGATTCGGCTGCTTCACCCGATAAAGAAACTCCGTCTTCAATATCTCTTGAGGCTTTCTCCATCTCTTCGCTAATTTTCCCTGATTCTATTTCTATATTGCCAAGCAGCAATGAAATTTGCTGTACGGAGGAAGCAGAAGCTTCCGCTAGTTTACTTACTTCTTTTGCTACAACCATAAAGCCTGTTCCATGTTCCCCAGCCCTCGCTGCCTCAATCGATGCATTTAGTGCTAGGAGCTTGGTTTGGGAAGCAAAATCGCGAACGGAACCAATGACATGACCGATTTCACCTGTATAGCTCTGCAATTGCCTTGCAATATGCAGTGTCTGACCGGCAGAAGCCGAAATATTTTTGATTTGTGTGTTCAGTTGTATCATCGCTTGTTCGCCCGATTGTGCGATTTCTAGTGACTGTACCGCTGCGCTCGAAACGGTGGATGAAGATTCCGCAATCTTAACGATTCCCTGCGCAATTTCCTCCATCGCAAGTGCGCTGTCATCTGCACTTTTTTTCTGGGCATGTGCACCCTCGAAAATATGCTGAACTGAACCATTCATCGCCTCGCCCATTTGCAGCATATGATCAGCACTGCTTGCAAAGGATTGTGTTGATGAAACGAGCTGCTCAGACGTCTTTTCTACATTAACAACTACTCCGCGAACTCGCTCATTCAAATGCTCAGACATCGTAAGCATCGCTTTGTATACCGTACCTATTTCATCAACAGATTTGACTGGCTTTGCTCGCAAAATCGCATTCGCTTCCACCAGATCGCCTAAAGCCATTTTCTCAGCGCTGGCAGTTACGGTCTCCAAAGGCTGAAGCGATCGGCGGACAAACCAGATGATCGCCCCGATTAAAACAAGCGTAATGACTAGCATCATGATATAGAGTGGGATGCTTTCCTTTATGACACTCTTAGCCAGCTGTTGAAATACAGCTGCATCCGTATCAATGCCAATTGCTCCAACCACTGCGCCACTGTCATCTTTCAAAGGCACATAGGCAGACAAGTAAGAACCATATACCGGGTTTTCAATTAGTGGAGAGCTTGCGTTTCTTCCAGCAAAAATATGTTCAACCGCCGAAGCCGGCATATCGGTTACTTCATTAATAGGGGAAGCTGAGCTATCATCTTTAGGCAAACCGTCGATCATAATTCGTGGTTCACGATTTTCATCGAAACGAACAAAATAGACGTACCTTGCGCCTATTTGCGAGCGGAAATAACTAAGTTCCTCACGAATAGACCAGTATAGCTCTGTTTCCTCAGGCTGCTTGAGAAATTCCGTAAATTCCCCCGACTCAAGCGTGGCCGCATAGCTCTCTGCAATTCGAATATTGTAGCTGTTAATCGCCTCTTCAACTGCAGAATTGGTTTGCACTACTTGTGTTCCTATGTAGCCTCCCGCGATCAATATCATAACTACGGTCATAGCGCATAAAACACGGACAATCAGATGCTTTTTCAAGAGCGTTATCATTCGTTCGCTTCCCCTCTGTTCGCTCACTAGCAAGTTATTGCTCTTGAAAGCTTTGCCTGATGAATATGGTTATATTTCTCATCATACCACCGTATTTCGACATTGGGGAAAAATATTACAAAAGGGAAACTAGCGGCCTCTATTAGCTTCCATCCATTTTACTCCGTAATCAACTAAAGCTTTAACTGGCATGAGCAGCGAGTCCGCATTGCCGACCTTTCCTCTGCGAACATAATCCGTTTCTTTCTCAAAACACTCGCCTAAATGATTAAAATCATCCGTATCAAAATCAACGTCGCGCAGCGCAACCCATTTTTTCTCTCCGTCTACAAGCATCGGTGCTTTATTAATCGTTTCTGCTTTATTTGCATACTCAGCTCGATACTCCGCTAGATGAAGAGTAGTGTTTTTATGATGACCAACGCCCAGCAGCAGCACCCAGCCTTCCAAATCATAAAGCCTCGCTAACGGAGACTGTTCACTCAGACTGTATTCCAAGCTATGATTTGCAAGTATCCTATCCTTCTGGGAGCCCCACGCTGCAAAAGAAACCTGTGGATGATTGCTTCGAACGACGCCATTTTGTTTTCTAAAACATTCATTTATGACCCCCATGTCTAAGCAAGGAGTCAGGTCTATTTCAAAAGCAGGCATTGTATCTCTTATCGGCTGCCACCATGATTCCTTCACTGGCGGGTATCGCCAAATTTCAGGATCAGACAAATCTGGCGTATGCGTTGGCATGACAAGTGTACCTTCGCTTGTCAGACATGACTCTATCGCCAAAATCACCGCAGTCGGCCCGCCGGATACAAAACCGCCAAGCGCCTTCATCGAGGTATGCATCATAACCGTCATTCCAGGTTGTACGCCGAGCTTAATCAAATCCGATTTCAACGTTTCCGATGTTAATAAATCCCCTTGTATTTCTTCCATTTTGAGCCCCACCTTAATATGCTTTCTCTTTTATTTCATTAAATAAAATCTCTGGCTGCTTCGCAACTCTATTTAGCTTTCAAAAAAGTTACTGCATCCTCCAGACGATCTGTTTTTAGCGCTAGCTTCTCCGTATTGAATACTAAAATGACTGGAAATTGCTCGATATTAAACATCTTCTTTATATCTAGCACGTCGTTTGGATTGTACGCCATCATGCTGTAGCCGCCCTTAAGCATGATGCTTGCTTCTTTCTCGATGTCATTAATATCAAAAGGCTCTTCCTTACCATCCTCGTATATAACTGTCGTTCGGTAGCTGCCTTTTTTGCTTGCCAACAAGCCTGCTCTCTTAAAAAGCTGCTCGTCGGACATCGATAAAACTATGAGCTCATCCGGCGTATCCGTAATCTTCTCCGTACGCGATGGATTGATCTGAACCATCTGTCCTTGCTTCAAGTCCTCCCACTTCAGCTTATCGCCTGTTTCATTATTTATTTTGGTGCTTGGAAGCACGAGGGCTTCATATACTACGCCCCAATCTTCTATAGCTGGACCCGGCTCATCGCGCTTCGTCCACTCGGAAATATCGAATTCGATTTTTTTCTCCTGATCGTTCAAACCGTTAATAAAACCAATCATTTGGTCATCACGGTAATGGCCATACGGCTTACTGCTGCAGCCAGCCAGAAGCATCCCTACTGTCAAAAATAAGATGAGGCCTGCACTCGTCCATCGTTTCATCATAACCCCCCTTTCAATTAATAACGAGCATTACGATTTAAATGTTCCGGTATTTTACAATTCACTTACAGTGCATGCCTATCCTTTAATGCTAGCGATCTACAATTTATTATTAATTTCAAAACATTCCTCGAACATTCTAAATCTACACTATATGGAGAACATGGATGTGAAAGGATGGTAGGGAATGAACATGCAAGAAGGCAAGCTTACTCTAGCCGCTAAGCGTACACATAGCTCTCGCGCTGCTAGTCGACTACTGGCTAAAACGAATCGATTGAGGGAGAACGCACTTGGTTATTTGTTTTTGGCTCCTTCACTTTTGCTATTTACAGTATTTTTATTTTATCCATTGCTGAAATCAGTCTATTTAAGCTTCCAATTAACAGATCCCAGAGGAAGAGTCGCTGAGTATGTCGGGTTCGATAACTATACGCAGCTGTTTTCATCGGAAATGTTCTGGAATAGCCTGACGGTGACAGGCCTATTCACACTATACACCGTTCCTGTCGGCATTGTACTTGGCATCGTTACAGCCGCGCTCACGCATATCAAGCTGCCAGCTATGCGTATTTTTCAATTCATGTTCGCAATGCCGCTCGCATTGTCCGTGAGTACTGCAGCCGTCATTTGGATGATCCTCTTTCACCCCAGCCTCGGAATGCTGAATTATATCCTTTCATCACTAGGAATTGCCCCCATCCAATGGCTTACCAATCCCTCTACAGCTTTATTATCGATATCCATGATGACCATTTGGATGCAATCGGGCTTTAACTATATTATCGTGCTGAGCGGGCTCCAGAGTATTCCGGATGACATGATCGAAAGCGCAAAGATTGACGGCGCAGGCCCATTCCGTGCATTTTTGCAAATCGTACTCCCGCTGCTGTCGCCTACTCTATTTTTTCTAGCTGTTATCTCGATCATCGGTTCCTTTCAATCCTTTGGACAAATCCATCTTCTAACCAAAGGCGGACCTGCCGGATCAACAGAGGTATTCGTATATTCCATCTATAAAGAAGCATTCATTAACTATCAATTCGGAACAGGAAGCGCCTTGTCGTTAGTCCTATTCGCTATCATTCTTATTTTGACGATTATCCAGTTTGTGTTTGTAGAAAAGAAGGTGTATTACCAATGATCGGATTAAAGCCATTTTTACGCCGCTCTAGTGTGTACTTGCTGCTCTCATTGCTTTCCATCGCCATGCTGTTTCCATTGATTTACACATTTCTACAGGCATTGATGACACCTGAGCAGTCTCTTCAATTTCCGCCTGACTTGTTTCCCGATAGCGTGTATTTGGGTAGCATCTCTGCCGTATTTGAGCTTATTCCCGTTGGTGCATTCATAGCGAACAGCTTTCTTATCGCGACCATTATTATGGTTGGACAAGTTTTTATCGCGAGCATGGCTGCTTACGCCTTTGTATATATCCGTTTTCCAGGCAAAAAATATTGGTTTTCCTTATTCCTCTCCACCATGATGATTCCGTGGGAAGTCACGATTATCCCCAATTATTTGACGGTAAAATCATGGGGATGGCTGGATTCCTATCAAGGATTGACGATTCCTTTTCTCGCGTCTGCGTTTGGCGTGTTTCTTCTGCGGCAATATTTCTTACAGCTGCCTCGCGAGCTTTTTGAAGCAGCAAAAATCGATGGCAGCGGGCATATCCGCCACTTCTTAGTTATCGTACTGCCACTATCACGTCCAGCCATAGCTTCACTATCTGTCTATGTGTTTCTGAATTCGTGGAATATGTACCTTTGGCCCCTGCTCATAACGAACAGCGATAAGATGCGAACGGTACAGATCGGCATTAGCATGCTGCAGTTCGAAGAAATGACAAGCTGGAACATCGTGTTAGCCGGCGTAGCTATTGTGCTGCTGCCTTCCTTATTACTGCTCATTGTTGGATTAAAGCAGCTCGTACGAGGGATTACAGCTGGTGCTGTAAAAGGATAATGAATGAGGTGGCTCCGTCTTCATAGACGTTTCCATAAATGTACTGTAAACAAAAAAAGTAGTAGAGAGGGAGAGAAAAAGAATGAAAGCAAGGTTTAGGTCTGGTTTGATGATTATGATGGCGGTAATGTTGTTTGTAGTCACAGCCTGCGGAGGCAACAACTCTGGGAACAAAGGCAATGCAGAGGCGCCTTCTGCTACGAACTCAACTGAAGCTTCAGCAGCTCCTACCGAAACGGCAAAAGAACCTGTTAAAGTTGTTTGGTGGCACTCCATGGGCGGAGAACTTGGCAAAGCAGTAACCCAGCTCGTTACAGACTACAACGCTTCTCAAAAAGATGTAGTCGTTGAAGAAGTGTTTCAAGGAACCTATGACGAGAGTTTAAATAAAATGAAAGCATCGATGGATTCCAAATCTGGGCCATCACTCATTCAAGTATACGAAATCGGTTCAAGATTCATGATCGACTCCAAAGCAACTACACCTGTTCAAACTTTTGTAGATGCAGAAAATTATGATCTATCTCAGCTAGAAGAAAATATTACAAATTACTATACATTTGACGGCAAGCTTCACTCCATGCCTTTTAACACATCAAACCCAATTTTGTATTATAACAAAGATTTGTTCAAAGCTGCTGGACTTGATCCAGAAAAAGCACCAGCAACTTTTGAAGCGGTAAAGGAAGCTGCTGCTAAGCTTACGCAAAATGGTCAAACAGGTGCTTCATTCGCTATTTACGGCTGGTTCATGGAGCAATTTTTTGCAAACCAAGGCGTAGAATATTTGAATAATGGCAACGGACGTACAGCTTCCGCTACAGAATCGCAATTGAATAACGAGACTGGTGTTAAAACATTGTCATGGTGGAAGGATCTTGTTGACAGCAAATCAGCACTTAACTTGGGACGTAAAACAGACGATACGAAAAAAGCATTCGCAGCTGGCCAAATCGCTATGACGTTAGATTCTACCGCTTCGCTTCGCGGAATTGTAGATTCAGTGGCTGGCAAATTTGAAGTAGGTACTGGCTTCCTGCCTAAACCTGCCGATGCGAAAGATGGCGGTGTTGTCGTTGGCGGAGCAAGCTTGTGGATTCTGAATAACAAGCCCGAAGCTGAACAAAAGGCAGCATGGGATTTCATCAAGTTTTTAGCTAAGCCGGAAACACAAGCTTATTGGCACATTAACACTGGTTACTTCCCGATTACTAAAAAAGCTTATGACGAAAAAATCGTTGCCGATAATCTAGCAAAATATCCACAGTTCCAAACAGCAGTTGATCAGCTGCACGCTTCTATCCCTTCCCCTGCTTCGCAAGGCGCAGTGATGGGCGTATTCCCTGAAGCGCGTCAGCTTGTTGAAACGGCGATTGAAGAAGCATTAACTGGCGTAAAAGAACCGCAAAAAGCGCTTGATGATGCCGCTAAAGCGATCACTGAAAAGATTGCTAACTATAATAAAACAGTTAAATAATTTGTGAGCTTAAGCCAAGCCTCGTTCACGAGGTTTGGCTTTTTTTGTCTATTTCCCCTCCATACGTCGGTACCCTCTGCCCAGTTAGTGTCGCTATTTCGTGCCATCTGCTATAATTAATCAGAACACCTGTTTGTCCAACAATGAAATTATTAGGTAATGACCGGTGGCAGCACAGCAGAATACTAGAGCTCTGAATGAGCTTTTACAAGCGAGAATGCCGTTGAGCTAACGGACATTAGATACCTTATTTCTCTACATTCGCTGTTTTTGATGAGCTAACGGACATAGAGGCCCTTATTGAGCTTCAATTGCCTCAAATATGCTCAAATTTGTTCATTTAACGGATTATATGTCCGTTAGACTCAAGCTTGTACCCATCAACAACGACGCTATTTATGAGTCTTCTCTCGGAAGAACCAGCATCATTTCATTGAAAATGTCATCTTGCAACCATTCTTAACAAAAGATCCGATATAATAGAGGAAGCCACTATCATAATCGGATTCTCAATACTTTTACATAACAGACGAACGAATAACAAATGACGCCATGCATTCTAGTAAACCAAAAGTTAAGGAGAGACCTATGGATATCATTGAAATTGTTACTGATTTAATTGATGAGGATACCGATCAGCCGAGGTACCAGTTTGACGAAGAAGCGCTGCAAGAATTAATGAAAAGCATTGAAGAAATCGGTCTGCTCTCGCCAATTAAAGTGAGAACGACAGGCAACGGACGTTATAAAATCATTTATGGGAACCGCCGCTATAAAGCAAGCAAAATGCTCGGACGGCCAACGATTCCTTGTATCGTCTCAACCGTAACGGACGAGATGGAAATATACTTGGAGCAAATAGCGGAAAACTTGACGCGCGAAGGCTTCTCTCCGATCGAAGAGGCCGAGGCGTTTAATAAGCTGTTGAACGATTCGAAGTTTAAGAGCTCCACCAAATTTTTGTCCGGCAAGCTGGGCAAGCCTGAATCGTATATCAAAAACAAATGTGAGCTGCTGAAGTTTGGCAATGCCGTAAAGAAGCTGATCGTTGGCGGCACTGAGATTAGGAAGGATAAGCTGACCGAGGATCAATTGCTCCCTCTTAAGGATTTGCCGATCGAGCACCGCGATCCACTAGCGCTTATTGCTGCAAGAGATGAACTGCCAGTAAGCGACGTAAAAAAAATCGCCAAGCTGTTCAAAGATAAAACGATCTCTGACAGCACGAAGGACAAGCTGCTATTTAAGTCAGGTGCTGGACTCATCGAAACCTGGTCAACTCATGAGCAAAACAAAGCGGAGCGCGCCAAGCCTGTACCTGTTGCCGAGCCCAAAGCAGCTGCTTCGAAAGTAGAAAAGCAAATCAAACAAGAACAAGCTGATTCTGAGCCCGCTCCAAAGACTAGCCAACTACCAGCTTCAGCTGCGTCCATTGAGCTTGCTCTTCATGAGCTGACTGCAGCCCTTCCTTCTCACCTGACTTTGTCTTCGGATATCCTTCAATCCATTGAAGCGATTCGAGCGAGCGGGCAAGTTGATTTCATTCAAGGAGTCAGCGCACTGATCGACCAATTAGAAAAATATTTGGCAGAATGGAAAGCCGTCCGAGAGCTTGCAAGCGCCAAGCTGCAGGCTGTTGCCACAGCGGATTAAACAACCTAAGCGTCCTATGTACATTAAAGAACCAGACAAACACTACAAGTGTGCTCGTCTGGTTCTTTCATTATCTTTTTTATTTATTTCATGCGCTACAAAGATGATCTCTTCACATTGTCCTTCATCAGCTTTGCAATCTGCTTAGATTGAACATCCTTCTGCAATTCCAGCGCATCGATGACTCGTTCTTGTCTTTCTTTGGAATGATTTTGACTCAGCTTCCATTTGCCTTCTATTTTTGAAATATGAATTTTAAATCCAACAATGCCTTTGGATAAATTGTTAATGTACGTTGGGTCAGCTTGGCTCATGCTCCACGGGTTTGGCATGCTTGATTCATAATGGCTAACCGATTGGTCTACGATTTTGAGCAGCTCCGCATGATCTTCAATGAGCTCAACATGACCGTACACATGAACAGCGGTATAATTCCACGTCGGCACGGAATTTGGCGTTTCGTACCAAGAGGATGAAATATACGAATGAGCTCCAGTGAAAACAACGAGTACTTCCCCTTTTAAGCTTACCCAATGCGGATTTGCTTTTGCCATATGACCATACAAATAACCTTCGCTTTCATCTAAAAGCAAGGGGAGATGCGTTGCACAGGGCTTACCTTCATGTTGTGAAAATAAAACAGCAAAGCTATTCTGCTCCATCAGAGCGTATAGTGTCTCTTTATCCGTCACTTCAAACGATTGAGGTATATACATGAAATATCTCCTCTGCATTATGATTATTCAAACTATAGCACAAATCAATTTCCGCTATAAGAAATAAAAATAAGGCGCAATTATGCTTGTCCTCAAATAGGCAAATGAAAAACGACTGCCGAAGCAGCCGCAATACGCATGCGATTTCTATTGCTTCAACCAGCGCGGAGCCCACCAGTTCCATTTTCCAAGCATGAGCATTAAGGAAGGTGCCAGCACCATTCTCACGATTGTTGCATCAATAAATATGGCTGTCGCGATGCCGATGCCGAGCTGCTTTACGCCAACTACTTCGCCAAATGCAAAGGGTGCGGTGACGACGATCATGATAGCTGCAGCCGCGGTTATCACATGACTGACGGAGGAAAGGCCCTTTCGTACAGCCTGCTTATTGCTGCGCGTATTATGAAATTCCTCGCTTATGCGCGAGATGAGAAAAACGCCGTAATCCATACTAATTCCAAATACTAATCCAAAAATAAATACCGGGATCATAATGGCAATGCTGCTCGCCTCAATCCCCAATCGGCCATCCATGAAGACCCATGTCAGAATACCAAAGGATGCTCCTATGCTCAGAAGATTGAGGAGTATGGTTTTGAGAGCAATGAGGACGGAACGAAAGGCAACAAGAAGCACGATAAAATTCGTAACAAATAGAAAGAGCAGCACATAAGCTAAGCTTCCGAAAACATGATCGAATACTTCCTGCTCATACTTTGCCTCTCCTCCAAGCGAGAAGAATATTTTTGATGATTCCCCTCTTCGCTCCCACTCCCTAAGCCAATTCATCGTCTCGCGAGAGGATGGTTCGCCCGCTATCGTCACTTGCAGCAGCATTTGGTTATTTTGCAGAAATGGCTGGAGCGCCGGCTGGAATTTCTTATTTTGCAGTGGCCGCTGCATGATTGTCGTCAAATGCTCGGGTGGCAAATTAAGCCTAGAGAACACCGAGTCCACCCTCAAGACGCTCGGATCTTGCTCCAAGCGCTTCGTCAGCTCAAAGGCATTCATCCAATCCGCTTGCTCCAAAAACAGACTATCCCCGCGAGCAATCACCCAAACCTTTGATGTGGAGGGCAGCTCAAAAACAGCCTCTGAAGTCTCAGCGGCCAACCGAGATTCATAGTATTGAGGCAATGAAGCCTCATCTGGAACAGCAGTCTCCATTCTACTAAGGGGCAACAAACATAGGATAAGCACGCCCCCTGCCAGCATCCCCATCACCATTGGCCGTTTCATTACCAAACGAGCAAGCCCATCCCAGTCGGATGAACGACTGGTACCAATCGGGCGCGTTTTTTTCGTTTGCATGGAAGGCAAGCAAATCGCAAGCAGTGCAGGCAGCAGCGTAAACGCGAGCAGCAGCGACACGGCCACTACTGTCATCGCTCCAAGCGCAATGGACGAGAACATGGGCAGCGGAATCCAGATAAAGCTTAGCAAACCCAAGAAGACGCAAGCTGCCGATACAAAAACAGCTCTGCCAGCTGTTTTTATCGTTGCAGCAAGCGCCTGGACAGGCTGCTTGTACCCTCCGAGTTCCTCGCGGAATCGACTAACGAGCATAAGTGCAAAGTCGATGCTTAGGGCAAGTCCCACCATCGGAATCACATTCAGAACAAAATTGGACAGCGGCAATTTGGTGCCTATTCCATATACAATTCCCATTGCAATCGTCACTCCCGTTATACCAATAACGATGGGGAGCAGCGCAATAATGATTTTACGGAAAACGAGCCACAAAATGAGAAAAGCAAGCGGTATGCCGATCAGCTCTGCTTTTGCTAAATCTGCATGACTAGCCTCATTTACATCACCTTGAATAACTGATTTGCCTGTCACTTTTATCGAAATTCCGCTGTAGGCGGGCAAAAGTTGATTTAACTGCTTCAGCGTATCCTCCATCCGATAAGGTGGAGCTTCGAATGAAAGCAGCGCGTACGCGTAGTTCCCTTTCTGAAGTTCCTGCCGCTCAAGCGGAGAAATGATATTAGTCAGACCCTGAGTCCCGCTCACCTGCCGAAGCGTCTGTTCAATAAAAGCATGAAATCGCGACTTCGATAAGTTGTCCGTTTTCTCGAATAGCAGCATGATCGGTGCTTCTGACAGATTAAAATCGGAGGCGAGCACCTGCTGCACCTTTGCATAACTTCCCTTTTGTGGATACAAGCCATGGTCTTGTACGACGGAATCCAGCCTAAGCGCATGACTGCCAACTAAGATAAGTGCAATTGACCATAAGAAAATACACACTCGCGGAAAGCGAAAGGATAGGAGTGCTAGGCTGTTCATCCCCATGAATATGCACCTCCAAAGTCAGTCAAATCCGCAAGCTGCTCATTGGCTTAGCCTTTACATCCGGAATGGCTTTAATCTCGTCGCCCGGACGAGCCCCTGTGCAAGTGGAGGCGCTATTCGCGCGGCGTTTGGCAGCCAACTAGAAACGGTCGGCATATGAAATAACCATTGCAGGAAGCTTCCCCATCGCAGCGGCCCCTCAAATTCACGTTTAATTGCCTTAATATACGCAAGCTGCCAATCAGCCATAGTAAGACTTCCATTTAAATAGCGGTCAGCAAGCGGAGCACATAGAGCAGCGGAGCGAAGTGCCATGGACATTCCATCTCCACAAAGCGGGGGAATCATCGCACCTGCATCGCCGAGAAGCGGAAGCTGATCCCACGCGTGCGGCTTATGGTTCAAATGAACAGGCGCTACTGCCGCCTGCGATCCTTGAACAGGCTCCCCAAGCGCGAGCTTCTCATGCAGTCTCGAATTTCGCCTTGCGGCGGCGTTCATGATCCCCAGTATCGTCTTTCCTGCATCTGCAAAGCTATCGCGAGCGAGCAGCGCCGAAGCATTCACAAGCCCGTCTTCTACCGGGCATAATCCTAAGTAACCGCCGCGGAAGAAATATAGCTCAACAACCGGCTCCATAGCTATGCCGCGAAAGTGGGATTTCACGCCCATGTACGAGGGCTTCGCCGTCTGATGTTGCTTGTAGCCCGGTAATCCTGCATGCTTATTTGCTCCCCATGCAGCGATGACAGTACGAGCCTCAACTGAGCTGAATTTACCGTTTTGTTTTGTTTCAATGGAATAACCAAAATCAGTAGCCTTCACTGCCGTCACTGTCGTTCCCGTTTGCAGTTTTGCGCCCGCTTGCTGCGCCGCTTGATGGAGCGCGGCATCAAGCGAATATCGACTGAGACCCCATGCCGCACTTGAAAGCGGAATATTAATCTCAGCGCCATTTTCGAAAATTAAACGTATCCGCTCTATCAGGCTTGGTCCCAGCGCTTTAATAGACTCGCTTAAACCAAGCACCTGTAGTGTTCCTTGCGCTTCGGGAGATAGAAACTCTCCACAAACCTTATGGCGCGGAAATGATTGACGATCGAGCAGCAGCGTCTCCCGGCCCTTATCGGCAAGCGCTTTGGCTAAGCTGCTCCCAGCTATGCCCGCTCCGAGCACAGCTGCATCCAGTATACGCGTCATTTTACTCAGCTCCGTCAAATGGACTGTTATGTGATTTGCTAATAACGACTGCATATCGGAACAAAGGTCTCCAGCTGTAACTGATAGAACCGTTGCTCAGTTTTTGGCCAAGAAGCTTCCAATCTTTTGCGCGAAAGCCCTTGGCAACCGACAATGGACCGTCATGCAAAATGTATCGATTAGTGGAAATGATCCGAGTCGTAATCCATACCGCAGCCCATGCGATCCAGTGACGGTGGATATCATTGATAACCACGCCAAGCCGTGATGCCTTGAGCATACTTGCAGCTGCATGCGGCAGCTCCTCCTCAGAGAAATGATGCAAAAACTGCGTCCCTGTTACGATATCCGCACTTCCATCCGCCAAATCAAACAAATCGCCTTGCTTAATCTGGACTCTTGGCTCCTTCTGAAAAAACCGCCTAGCTTCCTCGCAAGCCTCTTCCGTTATATCAACTAGCTGAATAGAAAGGTCGATTCCTCGTCCATCCGCCCATTTCAGCAGCCCAAGGTTCACATCGCCTGAGCCCGCTCCAACATCAAGAATGGTCAGGCTTCTCGGCTTATTCGCTTGCTCCCAAAGTCGTTCGACGCCGTAAATCGTCGGTGCGGCTGCAGCAAAAATACGGTTCAGTTGACGAAGCTGGCGCAAAGCCTCGTGCAGCTCAGCCCCGCCAATTGAGAAATCATCCATAAGCTCGGCAGCCACAGCCCGATGGCGCAAGCTTCTAGGCATATGCCTCATCCGCCATTTGCTCTTGATCCCCCGTAAGTACAGCGGGAACATAAGCAATCTTAATCATCTCAGCGGTTAAGCCTGGACCAAATGCGAGTGCAATGCCGCCTACTCGCTCCGAGCCTGTTTCTTGAAGATGCGATCTCATGGCGTTCAGCACAAACAAAATCGTAGCGGAGGAGACATTGCCATAATCGCGCAGCACGCCTAAACTATGCATGGTTTGCTCATCCGTAAGCTCGAACTTATTTTGCAAAATATCGATAATGCCCTTGCCCCCCGGATGGATCGCCCATAGATCAAGCGTATCCTCGCCGCATAACCGCTTTACTTCCGCGGGTATAAACTCACCAATGAGCTTTGGAATATTCGGGGAGAGGTATAGGTCAAAACCGTGGTTGCCTACCTCCCACACCATTTCCTCTGCGCATTCAGGCAGCAGAACCGAACGTTCTTCGCCTAGCTCAAAAACAGGCAGGTGATGCGGCTTGCCCGCACCAACGACGCAGGCTGAAGCTCCGTCCCCGAAAAATGAAGCGGCAAATAACGATTCCTTATCGCCGGATGGCTGAATATGCAGCGTGCATAACTCGACGCATACAACAAGTACATTCGCGTTACTGTCATTCGATACAATTTGGCGTGACAGACCAATGGCTTTAAGCCCCGCAGCGCAGCCGAGAAAATTAAGCGGGATACGGGTGATCGTGGGGGCTAGTCCTAATTGATGTATGATCGCTGCATCCATTCCCGGCAAAAATTGTCCGGTACAGCTGACCGTAATGAGATGTGTAATCTCAGCCGCATCAACCTCTCCATCTGCCAAAGCTTGTCTCGCTGCATGAAGCCCAAGCGGAACGGATTCCCGCTTATATATGCCCATACGTTCCGCTGTCGAGGGAGCGGTCTCCGGTGAAGCGCTCGGCAGGTAACGGCATTCAGCTGCTTCCGCTAGCAGATTCGGTTCACAAGTATACCGGCTTTGCACGCCGCATTGCTTAAAAATCCTTCTTCCCCAACGGGCGGAATCCGGCTTATCGCTTAATGCATCGACTAACCTTCGCGCTGTATCCGCTTGATCAACAAGATGAGGCGGAACCGCCGTACCTATCCCTAATATCGCAATACTCGATTGTGAATGCTTCATATCGTAATTTCCCACCCTCTCCAGACAAGCATAATCGGACAAGTATTCTGCTTTTAACAAGTCTATTCATTGCTTCTCCTCGATATGCAAGCGAGTATTACATCGTTTTCCAATCATTTGTAATAAACTTGAAATATAATTTTCATCTCGTTTTAATGAAAGCCTACTATAATGAAAACAACCCCCTTTTGTAATATATATAATGAAGACCCACAGCACCGAATGCTGTGGGTCTCTTTTTGTCTATTTTGGAAAATAGTATTTACCCAAAAAGTGCCCAGTCTACAAAGACTGGGCACTAAGCAAAATATAATATTAAATCATATCTACATATTTACCATACACATATGCTATTTTCCCTTTATACGAAACCTTCACCCAGCCGTACTCCGTTCCTAACACTTCAAGAACAGTACCTTTTGGTACAGCCGTATAAATCTTTGCTTTCGAAGAAGCTTCAGCACGAACATTCAAGAAGTATGCTGTAACCTTTGCTTGCTTCTTAACGACCGGCTTTACTGTAGGTTTAGGATCAGGTTTAGGATTAGGCTTAACTGGTTCCTTTGGAATGATGACTTCCGGAGTAGTTACCTCTGGGGTAGTCACTGCTGCCTTAATCGCCGCATTCAGTTTATGATAGAACTCGCCTTTTGTCTTCACGCCGGCAAATAGGCTTTGCTCCACCTTTGCTTTGTTAGACAACTCCGCTATTTCATTTTCAGTGACCGCATCCAAAATGTTAATTGAGGCTACATTGGTATATTTGCCATCCTCCGTCTTCGGAATCTCCAATATACCGGTATTAATAAGCTCAACTACATCTGCACGTTCAGGAGATTTCGTATCTACACCTGTAATTTTCCAATTGCTTTGAATTTTAGGCTCGTATACACCTTTTTTCACGTCTTTTAAGTACGCAATGGCACGATTACGAATAGTTCCATCCATTTCGCCAAATGTGCTTGCATCCTTCGAAGACCAAAGCTGCTCAAAGCTGCGTCCTTCAAGCGCTCCACCTTTGGCTTTAAGAGCATCCATCCGATATGCGTTCATACCGAGTTTGACCACATCGTCCGGTTTGATGCTGCTGCCATCCATTTTACGCAAGTTCGTGATTCTACTGCCAGCAGGCTTCGTTAGATCAATTTCATATTTGACGCCGCCAAAAAAATCGTTTGTGCTATATTTGGAAGCGCGGCGTGTCTTATCAAAGCTAACCGTTACATCGCCAGGTCGTGTTGAGTTAAAATAACCTGCTGCCCATTCCATGTAATCTTTCAAATCTTTACCCGTTACTTGGTAAACGGTAATTTCTCCTAGTGCAAACTGATAGTTATAGGCAATATCTTTTTTCTTAATAGGACCTACATCCAGCCGCGCCTTATCGTTATCAATCTGATGAGCAACGACATCTGCCTTGCTGTAATACAACATGACCTCGTTAAAGAAGTCTGATAACGGTGTTTCCTGAATTTGTACAGTCGGAATATCACTAATCTCATTTTTAGCTACAAGATTCATTCCTTTAAGCTGTGCCACCTCGATATTCGCATCTGCCCTTGCAAAATCGTGATACGGCTGCAGTGTGGATTCCAATGCTGGATCCGATACTTCAGTCGTTCCATCGGCCGCTTTAACAGGCAATGCAGCAGCTTTCTTATCTTTAAGAACTACCTTATCACCTTGCTTCGTGAACGTA
Source organism: Pristimantibacillus sp. Z349TD_6 (assembly GCF_056173205.1). Taxonomy (NCBI): domain Bacteria; kingdom Bacillati; phylum Bacillota; class Bacilli; order Caryophanales; family Paenibacillaceae; genus Pristimantibacillus (SeqCode); species Pristimantibacillus sp. Z349TD_6. Next base: position 7,007,936 of record NZ_CM149662.1, read on the forward strand.
AGGTCGATACGAGAAACATGCGTTCCGTATTTATCCGGTTCAACAATTAAAACGCCATTCACCGTATCCTCTTTAATAAGCTTATGCATGTGGCCTGCAAAAATAGCAGCCAGCTCCGGGTTCGCATTGGCAATATCAGCTACGCCAGTACCTGGTACACCATTTTCATTCTCCAGCCCCATATGCATAAGACCAACCATTACATCTACTTTGCCTTCTAATTCCTTGATTGCTTTTTTCGTTTCATCAACAGGATTTTTGAATACAATGCCGTCTAGATGATCCGTTCCTTTTTCAAACTCAGTTGTCATTGGCGTATCCATTCCAATAACTCCAATTTTTATACCAGCTTTTTCGATAATGGTATACGCAGGCAAGAATCGATCGCCATTGTCCTTATAGATGTTCCCGCCCAGTCTTTGACCTTTATACTGAGTGGTAATCTTATTGAACACATCGAGCCCGAAGTTGAACTCATGATTGCCCATTACCCATGCATCATAGTTCATTTCATTCATGGCCACCATCATCGGAGACTTCGGTTGATCATTAAATAATTCAGCCGAATTGCCCTGAATCATATCCCCTGCATCCAGTAAAACCGTATTCGGGTTCTCTTCGCGAACTTTTTTGATCATTGTAAATAACTGCGTTAAACTCCCCGTGGGATTGGGACCGTCAAGAGCATAATCCCATGGCATAAACCGTCCGTGAATATCCGAAGTACCTAAGATGGAAATCTGGGTATCCGTGCTTGCCGATTCAGCTGCTTTTACCGAACTCGGAACAAAGTTGACAACGCTTCCAAATAACATGAGAGCAGCAATCACTAAACTTACTTTTTTCTTCATCTTCATTATGACTCTCCTTTGGTGGTTTGGATGACTAGTAGGAACGTTTTCATTCTATAGTATAGCTTGTATTTTGGACATAGCCGAAACGAACTTATTTATTGCAAAAGCGGCAACAGCGAAACAAGCTCGACAAGAAATCGAACTCATTTCGCTGTTGTTTTTCTGTACTGCCATTGGATTATTCTCACTTTTAGAAAGAGAGCTTTTCCCCATAGATTCGTGCTTGCTAGCATTACGGACGCGTAAGCTCAACCAATACAACCTCTGGACGATTAAATATTCTTTGCGGAAAAATGCTATTGCCGAGCCCGCGGCTGACGATCATCGTTGTGCCGCCTTCCACATATTTGCCTCCGTCATACTTTGGCAAGAAGCCTTGTCCCGGTGCCACGAGCCCACCCAAAAAGGGCAACCGCACCTGTCCGCCATGCGCATGGCCGGAGAAGGTCAAATCGATTTTGTGCTGCGTGTAGACCGAAAAAAGCTCAGGGCGATGCGATAAAAGAATAGTGAGCGTGTCGGAGTTGTTTTCCGATTCGGTTGCTTGCATAGCCGCCGCCATATTTTCATTCAGCTTCGCAACGTCTCCATCTGCCTTTAAATTAAAAACCGGATCATCTACGCCAGCAATTCGAAGCTCGCCATCACCCAGCTTTATCATTTCGCTTTTGTTGCGCATCACATGGACACCCAGCTCTTTCAACGCCTTCTGTAATGTGATTAACCTCGGGCCATATTCATGGTTCCCGGTCACATAGTAGACAGGAGCCAGTTCCGTCATTTTGCGCATCAAGGTAAGGCTAGTTTCTGCATTGTATCTTCTGCTATCAACCAAGTCGCCTGTCATCACAATGAGGTCTGGCTTCAGCCTTTTTACTTTGCTCGTAATTGTGCTTTGCTCCTTGCCGAAGGACTTGCTGTGAAGATCAGTTAAGTGAACGATACGATAAGAGCTGACTCCTTCAGGAAGCTTCGCCGAGCTGATTTCATATTTTGTTATTCCGATCGCATTATTCTCGTAATAAAGAAAAGCGGCTACTACAAGAATAGCTAGTGGTAATATCCACAACAAACGTTTTTTGGTCATGCGCATTACTGCAAAACTCCTTACATTTTAGCGATAACTAGACAAATCTATTTCATCTAATAAACGATTAATAGCGTGAATGACAGCATCTGGTCTATGAATATGAATAGAGTGCCAGCTATCCTCGACTATAATCTGATCCGTGCGCTTGGTCAAATTTGTAAGCTTCCGCTGCCCCTGCTGCCATTCCTCATTCTGTTTCCCTGCGCTTAATACGATGACAGGCAAATCTTGCTTAAGCGGCTCGGCAGCTTTTAATTGCAGGCTGCTTTCCGTCGTGCTAAGCAGCTCAGCATAGACAGCCCTATACGCACTTGCTTTGTAACCTAATGCGCGTACTGGCGCCAGCCATTCTTCCGGCAAACGCTTAGAGCCGATATGCTGCTTCAGCCATCTCGGTATGCCAAGCGGCGCCAGCATATAACCTAGTCTATATTGAGAACGGTGGCTAAACAGCTGTTTTTGCCGGCCAGCGGTTGTTTGCTCCGGCAGATAGCGGCTCTCGTGCGTCGCATCAACAAGAACAAGGCCGCATACTTCCTCAGGATAACGCGAAGCGAACAGCCTCATAATCATCCCTCCGTAGGAATGGCCAACTAGCAAATAGGGCGGAGCTGCGCCAAGCGTTCTCAGCAGTGAACGCAAATCATCAACATAAGCGCTGCAAGTAGGCAGATCAAGCACCGCCTCACTCCAGCCAAATCCTGCGCGATCATAAGTAATCACGTTCGCCTTCGTCGAAAGCGCCGGAGCAACGAGTACCCAATCCAGCGAGCAACCGCCCATCCCCGCTTCTAAAATAATCGTTGGCGAACCATGACCAGTGACGGTAACATGCAGCTTGCGTGAGCCGATGTCGGCATGCCACCCCGTAGGTTTATGTTTTTTTTGCTCATAGACCGTTATCAAATACTGTACGATTAACAGTGGAAATCCGACAAGTGAGAGGATAAGTCGAATACTACGATCAAAAAGGGATATTTTCATCATACAAACGACCTTGCCTTTCTCCAATTATTTAGCCCGTTGCTTCGATAGATTCCAAGATTGCCACTTGTTATGCTTATGGGCCTTATCCTGAAGCTTATTTATTACTCCGTTCAGCCCCTTTAACTCTGGATGCTTCGCTTGCAGCTTTAGCAGCGCCGGCGCCGCATCTGTGGACAACGTACCGAGATAAGCGATATCAATCTTACCTGTTCGTTCGTAGCGATCACCATTGTTCTCAGCAATCCGCGCATCGATATTGATATAGTTCATCACAACAAATGCAATAATAGAAATGCATATATAGACCTTGCCCATCGAGAAATGCTCTTTCCATATACGCAGTAATGCAATGACGAGCAAAATGCCCAGATAAATCATAAAACCATGAACGAGTAGTCTTGTCTGTGTGAAGCCGTAAGCCTCCTCATACAAAGAGAGCCTGCTGTAAGCGGAGATAAGCATAATGATCGTACAGCCTATCAGCACGGTAAGAGACAGCTTGCGAATCCACTCCGCTGCTGCGCTAGTGCGCCGAATGAGATGCAAACCGCACATAAGCAAGCAAACGTTAATGAGTGCAACCATAATTAATTCCGCAAAACCTCTGCGTGCATATTCGGCATACGCAGCTCCCTCAGGCAGCAGACCGTTTGCCGCTCCGAACAAATAGGAGAACTGAATAATAACAAACAGCACGTAAACAATATTAATACTGACAAGCAGCGTCCCGGCAGTGATGGGATCAAATTCGATACGTCCGTTTGGCTGTATTGCAGCACCCGGCGTATCTGTCGGTAAGTTTTTTGTTGTATCTGTTGCCTTATTAAAGAGCAATCCCCATATGTAGCAAAAAGCATAAAAGGCGAATACTGCTGCTACGATTATGCGCCAGATGCTCTCCCCCAAAGAGAAACGATCCATGACGCCCGGAATCTCAAGCAGCCAAGATAGGAAAATTTCATCCGCTGAAGCAAGCAGCGCAATAACGACAATAAGGATAGGTGCGGACAGGAGCAGTCCTAGCGATATTTTTCCAAGCTTGCTTTTCGCCGAGTTCTCACCTTTCTCTTTTCCTCTCAAACGATCATTAACTAGGTTAAACGGTACGCCTATAAAAGCAAACGGCTTAATTAAAGCCAGAAATAATAGCTCTGTATAAAATACGCCTCGGTACCACGGCTTCACACTGCTGCTCGTCATAAGCACCGTCTGAGAAATGATCAATGCAAACAATGCAAACATATTCAGCTGGCGGAACAGACCGTTATCATATAGCGCATACGTTAGCGTTAGTAAAAAGATTGGAATGAGCAGCAGCCAGCCAGATCGGGCTTGACCTTGCCATTTCTCAAAGCCCCCCATCCTCCCCTTTATGGAATAGAAAAACAACCCATAAAAGCTCGCAATGAACACGATAACCGAAATGCCTGCGGCTGCTCCTACGAACAAATATTGACTGACTAGACCAAACAGAAGGGCAAGAATAAGCATTTTCTCATACCTTTTTTGCCATGGTGCTGGATCTCTCATTTTTCACTCACTCCATCTTTAAACTGGATTTGTTAATTTACTCCTTTTATTGTAACCTAGAAAACAAGAACAAAAAGTGTAAGTTATAATTGGAAAATTTCATATTTTCGAGTTAGGAGTAATTTGCATGAAAATCCGCAGGCATTATCTCGCGCTTAGGCGCTCATATCCGAGTATTCAAGAGAATATTCCCTTCGAGGTTACAACACAGGAGCTCGCAAATTTGCTCGATTGCACACATCGGAATATGGTACTTTTATTGAAGCGTATGCAGCAGGAAGAGTGGTTAGTGTGGGAGCCAAAGCGGGGACGCGGCAATCGCTCTGCCCTCTCCTTCCTCGTCAGCAAGGAACAAGTCGCGCTGGAGGAAGCGCAAGAAATGATGCAAAAGCAGGATTTGCATTCGGCGCTTGAGCTTCTCCAGCAAATCGAAGAAGCGCCTTTGCTGCGCGACCAGTTTCAGGAATGGCTCTCTGGTCAATTCGGATTTCATTCGGAGGTGCAGGGCAAGCGGCGCACAGATATTTTGCGCTTCCCGCTGCCGCAGACGATCTATTCGCTAGATCCGGCAGCTATCCATTACACGGGCGAGTCCCACCTCGTTAATCAAATATTTGACGGGCTCGTTCGCATCGATCCGAGGGGAGAGCAGATTTTGCCGCAGCTTGCCCATGCGTGGGAGGTTGATGAATCGCGTACGCGCTGGACTTTCTATTTGCGCAAGGGCGTTCTGTTCCACCATGGCCGTGAGCTGGATTCTTCAGACGTCAAATATTCGCTAGAACGGCTTAAAAGGCTGGCACCGCAAGGGCTCTACAGCTGGGCTTACACCAACATCATTTCTATGGATACACCGGATGACACAACCATTCGCATTCAATTATCCGAGCGCAATGAAGCTTTTCTCTCTTTTTTGACGACTAATCGCGCCTCTATCGTACCTCAAGATGCTTGTTCGGCTGCTGGCGAGCAATTTGGCAGCAAACCGATTGGTACAGGCCCGTTTCGATTCACCGGAAATGATCAAGGCGTCTGGATATTGGAAGCTTTTGCTGCCTATTTCCGCGGGAGAGCTTTCCTCGATCGTGTAGAAGTGTGGACCGTTGCCGAGGAGGCAACGCGCGAAAACCACGCTGAGCTGCAATCGTTTCAAATTATGCACAACGCTAGACTAACTGATATGGCAGCTGAACGATGGCAGCAGGTTAGACAGTCCGGCATGACCTGTAAATTCATCACAGTTAATGAACAAAAGCACGGCTTGCTGGCAAACCCCGCCATACGAGCGGCAATTAACCTCGCTATCGAGCGGACAGAGCTTTTGCAGCTGCTATCCGGTGATGTCATTGAAGGAGTTAACAGCTTCTGGCTGAACCAGATTGATGAAACGTTGGATGCAGCCCCCATTGATTGGAGCGTAATCAAGCAAGCGCTTGCCAGCTCCGGCTATCAAGGCGAGCCGCTGGTACTAGCTACGATTCCGCAGTATGCAGCCGATGCAGAGATCATTCAGAAGGTATATGCGAAATCAGGCATTCCGCTGCAAATTAATCTCATTCCTGCCGAGCAATTTAAAGGCACAGCGCGCATGTCCGCCGATCTGCTGCTTTTCGCTGTCATGCTGGACGAGCATCGCGAGCTGAGACTGATTGATTTGTACAAAAGCATGCAGCAGCATGCGCTTCCCGAGGTTCATGATATGCTGGAGCACAGCATTCAGATGATATTGGGCGAGCCGGATCGAGCACGCCGAGAAGCGATATTCATAGACATAGAGGCTCAGCTCAAAGCCAGGCACAGCTTGTTTTTCCTCTACCGTAAACATTTGAAAACCGCGTTCCATCCTTCCGTGCGCGGCATTTCATTGGAATCGCTGGGCTGGGTACGCTTCCGTGATATTTGGTTTACTTAAAAACATTTGGAATGGAAAAAAAAGTCCAGATTTGACGTGCAGAATGAATGTTTCGAGTTCTATGGCTGCATACTGAGATTAGGAGGGAAAATATAATGCGCTTGTTCGTGGCTATACCTGTATCACCATCTGTGTCCAAGGAGCTGGAAAGCTGGGCAAAAGATCATAAACATACGCTGCCTTTCCGTAAATGGACGCATCCGAGCGATTACCATATTACGCTTCAGTTTCTAGGCGACACTTCGGCTGCTCAGCTTGAGGAGCTGGCAGCCGCTCTAAAAAAAGTAAGAGCAAATGCTTTTTCCTTAACTTGGAGTGGAATCGGAACATTTGGCCCGCCCTCTGCTCCACGCGTTCTATGGGGTGCTGTTAGCGGAAATTTAAAGGAATTGTCCACTCTTCACGAGGAGATTATTCGGGCAACGAGTTCAGTAGGCTTCATTCCAGACGATCGTACCTACGCGCCGCATATCACGCTTGCCAAAGGATTCGCTGACGCTAATCGAATGCCGATTGAAGCAGCGACGTCTATTGCCTCATCGTTCAGCTGGGAAATCGATCAATTTGTGCTCATGCTCACCCATATGAACGAGTCTCCTATGTACGAGATCATCGATCGTTTTCCGTTACATATGCAGGAATAAGGCTTAACTGCTGTCAAAATAAAAATGATCCCGCTGAGCGGCTATCCAGCTTTCCGACGTGCGCAACGTCCAGCCGCTCTTTTCTGCGTGAGCCTATCTCCTAACTCTATTAAGCCCCAACAATCCACTTCGTTACTCCCTTCCTTATTATTAATTAACCTCGGTTTTTGCAGCCTATACCGCATCAGACTAGTCGGAAGAACGTATTAATAGTAAAATTAATGACATGAAAAGAAAAGATTGGATGTGATGGTTTGTGAATGGATTTGGATTCGGCCCTCCAGGCGGAGGAATCATGTTTACGATGGTTCCCATATTTATAATGATCGTATTCGTGCTCGTTATTGGCGGCATTATTTTTAGCATTGTTAAATATTTCAAAAATTCGACCGCGCCAAAAGAAACAACTTACGCGCGCGTTGTAGCCAAGCGCATGGACGTTCGCCATCATACGAATCACCACAACCACGATGGAGTGGGGCATACCAGCAATTCATCCCGTACGTATTATTACATCACGCTTGAATTCGATAATGGTACTCGCAAGGAATATGTAGACGTCAAAAATTTGTACGGCTTGGTTGTTGAGGGTGACACAGGTTATGCGGCAGTCCAAGGGGATTGGATCGTTGCTTTTGAACGAAATAGTAATATAAACAGCTCTATTTAAAAAGAGAAAAAGCGCTTGACCCGTAAATGCATACGGGCAGCGCTTTTTTTGTGTGTTAGATGGATTAGAGCTTAAGCAATTTGAAATCGCCGCCGCGGCTCTCTGGCGCAGTCGAGCATGAATAGCTCAATAGGCTGCTGACATCAAGCAGTGTTAAGCGACAGCCATGCTTGGCCCCAGTATCAATGGCGAGCCGTCGATTTCCTTGCCATATGGCTCCAGAGGAAGAAGCATCCAGCTTGAACGTTGGCGTATGGCCAAAAATAATGGTGTACGACTGCGCCTCGTCCGAATCAGATAAAGGCGTATAAATAAACTCGTCGCGAATTTCCGTTAGGTCCTTCTTTTTTTGCTCATGTAGAGGGACACCTGGCCGAATGCCTGCATGAACGAATAAATACTGGCCCACTACCACATACAATGAAAGCTTGTGCAGCCATTCTTTCGTTTCCGGGTGAAGCGCACTGCCGGACTCAGCGGATGCAAGAAGTCGCAGCTCCTGATTTCCGAGCAATGCCTGTGCACCTTCGTTGATAAGCTGGTGAATCGTATCTAGCGTGCCCCATGTAGCGGGCCTATCGGCATCGATGTAGTCGCCCAGCAAAATAAGCCGATCATGGTGCGGGTTATAAGCTGCTTCTTGAAGCAAAAACAGCAATTCTTCTTCATAACCGTGTATATCTGCAATGGCTAAAAGACGCGAGTCTGTTTTTGTTGGATTATACAAATGAATCGACTACCTTTCTTCCTCATTCGGGTAAATGAAAGCAGAGCGAATGGCTAGCTTTATCGTTACATGCTCGCCGGCCTCTAACGGGACTGCGAGCACTAGATATACCTTCTGTCCGCAGCTCGTTTGTGCAACTGCGCGCCAGCGATTGCCTTCAAAGGTACAGTGAAGCACTTGAAGCTGAATCGTATTGTCTGTCCGCTCCTGCGGTGAAGCTAATGAAAGCACGGCTGCGGCGTCTCTTCGCTCGATAACCTCAGCTTCCTCAGGACGGAACATAATGATCGCTTGCGAATGGTCACTTAGGTTCTGCTGCTCTGGCGCGAGCAAGCCGTGAATGATCGATGAGCCGATGCGGACAGCGCTGCCGCTGTCTCCTTTTATGGCCTCGCCGCGCAAGCCGTTGATTGCTCCAAGCAAAGAAGCTGCCCAGCGGCTGGCCGGACGCGTGAAGCATTGCTGCGGCGTGCCCATCTGATCAATTTGCCCGTTGCGCAAAATAAGCAGCCGATCGGCCATAGCGAAGGCTTCCTCCGGGTCATGCGTAACATGAAAAACGCTCATGCCTAATTGGCGGAATAAATACGCCATCTCGGTACGCATTTCTACGCGAAGCCGCATATCAAGGTTGGAGAGCGGCTCATCGAGCAGCATCAGCTTCGGCCTAGTAGCAATAGCCCTCGCAATAGCGACCCGCTGCTGCTGGCCACCAGAGAGCTGCGGCGGCAGCCTGCGCTCAAGCCCTTCAAGATGTAGCATTGCCAGCAGCTCCTGAACGCGCTGCTGAATATCCGCCCGTGCCATCTTGCTTCTATGCAGCCCATAAGCGATGTTATCGAACACATTCATATGCGGCCACAGCGCATAGTCCTGAAACACCATGTTAACCCCGCGCTTCTCAGGGGGCATCATGACGGACGGGGAGGCGATAATCTCATCGCCCAGTTTAAGCTGGCCGCCGTCTGGCTTCGATAAGCCAGCGACGAGCTGGAGCAGCGTCGACTTGCCGCAGCCTGATGGTCCGAGCACGCTAATAATCTCGCCTTCGCGCATGTCGAAAGAAATTCCTTTAAGCGCTTGAAACGATCCGTATCTTTTCATTAAACCAGATGCTGCAAGCAGCGGCTTGGGAGCGGCTGACTTAGGCTCATTTGCCTCGCCATACCTTTGCTGAATCGCAGTCGATGTCATGTATTTGCCTCCTTGCGGCGGAGCATGAGCTCAACCGCCAAAATAATCATAATAACGATAAATGATCCAACGACGGTTGCCGCTGAAGCATAACCAAAATCCAAATCCTCAAATGCCTTGTTGATCGTAACGGGCAGCGTAAGGAAGTTTGGCGGGAACAGGATCGAATTCACCGCTAAGTCAAACACGCTGGAGCCAAATGCAGCAAGGCCCGCAGAGAGCAAAGCGCCGCGTATTAAAGGGACTAGTATGAAACGGACGCGGCTTGCGAGCGTACCGCCTTGCAGCTGCGCGGCAGTAAGCAGGCTAAGCGGCACTTTCGCCATTGCGCCGACCATCAATCTCGTAATGACGGGAATAGCGCCGGCGATTGCGGCAAGCACAAGAATCCAAGGCGTTCCGTACAGGAGCAAGCCGATCGAATCGAGCCATTTTTGATTCCAGACGAAAATATACCCAATGCCCAGCACGACGCCGGGAACAGCAAGCGTGACGACAGAGAACACCTCAATCGTCCGTTTGAATTTGAACTGTGAATAGGTTAAGACATAAGCGACGCAGAGCCCGAATAATAGGCCGAGCAGAGCAGCCACCCCAGCAATCATTAAGGAATGGGACAAACCCTTCAGCAGCGTGCTTGAGCTATGGAACAATTCCCTGTAATGCTCCAAGGTGAGATTCGTTAGCTTCATACCGCCTGACTGGGTTTTAAATATGGACATCAGTACGTTTGCGCCTATCGGAATGCCGATGACAACGGCAAGAAATAACAAGTTTAGTGTGGTAAGAAGCACAGCAAACTTTCCAGCCGGCTTCGGTACAGACCGCTGCGCCCGTGCCGATAAGAAATCAAAGCGTGAGCGGCGCATCGCATAAAATTGGACAAACATCGCAATGCCGATTAACAATACGAGATAAAAGGACAGGACGCCTGCCATATCGAATCGTATGGGCGATGTGTAGATTGCCGAGTAAATAGAGTAAGGCAGCGTCGGAAAACGATAAACAGCGGCAATCGATGCAGGAAGCCCGAAATCGCCGATTGTATCCATAAAGACAAGCGCTGCTCCAGCCCAAACGGCCGGCATAAGCAGAGGCGCTTGGATCGTACGCCATACCGTGAAAGCAGATGCTCCGGATAGGCGAGCTGCGTGTGACAGCTGATCAACCTTCCACTCCATCGCCGCATGAACACTCAAATAAGCGAACGGAAATTTGCTTAAAGTCATAATAAAAATAAGTCCGGCAGGCTGAAAAACAGCGTTCGTAACCCAGTGCCACCCGAGCAGGTTAACAGCGATGCCGCCTCCGGCAGCAAACAGCACCCAGCCCTGCGCTAGTATAAACGAAGGTGTAATAATGAGCAGCCAAACGGATGCATCCAGCAGCTTAGCTGTTGGAAATGACCAGTTGGCGCGTATCGTTGCCAGTACACCGCCGAGAATCGTAGCGAGCACCGTCGTTCCAAGTCCAAGCACAACGGAATTTTCGAGTGATTTTTGCCATAAGGGACGCTTGAATATTTCGAGCAGCAGCGCAAGATCCCCGAGTTGCCAATTGCCGAAGAAAACCCCAGGCAGCAGGACTTGAATAATGACTGCCGCCAAGGGATATAAAACGAGGATGAATAGGATGATACTGACAAACCACCCTAAGCGATCCTTCATAAAAGTTTGCATCGTTTACTTAACGGACTGGTCGGCGAACCATTGCTTGATTGCCGCTTCATTTTCAGATGCCCAGGAAGCGTCGGCTGCAACGAGCTTCGCATCGGCTGCGCGATCTTGCTTGGCATTTACGCCGTTTACGGAAGGCTGGAAATAGCTCTCGTCGCCTTGATCAATTAAAGCTTGCTGCGTTTTTGGATCGAGCAAAAATTCGATAAACGCTTTAGCCGCATTCGGGTTTTTGGTATCCTTTTGAATCGCTGCTACCCGTACGGATGCAGGAGCGCCTTCTGCCGGCCAAATAATTTCGATAGGCTCGTTATCGTTTTTCATCGCATAGGCATTGCTCTCTTGCAGCGCTGCGATCGAGATTTCACCAGCGGCAAGCGCTTTGACAACGTTTGGATTTTTGGGATATACACGAAGCCCATTGTCCATCAGCGAGCTAAAGAACGTTTGACCGCCATCGATTGTTTTTTCTTTAAAAAACCAAGAAACAAAAGGATAAGCCGGAGCTGCGATAGCTGGGTCAGCCATGCCGATCAAGTTCTTGTACTTCGCATTCGAGAAGTCCTCCCATGATTTAGGCGCATCCTCCGCCTTCACTTTGTCCTTGTTATATACAATAACTCCCGCAGCATGTGCTCCAGTAGGAACATACCATTGCTTCTCAGGCACAAAAGCTTTGGCAAAGTCAGTTAGATTAGCGACGTTATTCGGCGACCAGCCTTCAAGCAATTGACCGCTTGCTCCTAGTCCATAAATGGAAGGCATCGCATCCAGCCAAATGACATCCCAGTGCGGATTGCCTTTCTCAGCTTCAACGCGGGACATAATTTCTGCTCCGTTGCCCGCAACGACCTCCAGCTTGTAGCCGGTAGCTTCCTCAAATAATGGAGCGATAATGCTGTCAAAATCGTTCAAATATACAGTAAGCGTTCCTTTATCCTCCGTGGCAGCTGTTTCTGTCGCTTGCGCTTCTTCGGTAGGAGCCGTCGTTTGTGTATTTCCGGCATTTGCTGCCCCTTTATTCGTATTTCCGGCATTTCCGTTGCCGCATGCAGCAGTTAGTGCCATCAATCCAGCTAGCAAAACGGTTCCAAGCCAGCGTTTCCCATTCGTTTTCATCGTTTTGATTTCCCTCCACTATCTGTTTTGCTTACCTCCTAACTTTAGCAACGGTTTGTCAGACGATTGTTAACGTAATGTCGAGATATTATGAAATATAATCGATAGATATTGATATACATATAGATTTAATCTATATTAATAGGCAAAAAGCGAGGGAGTGAGCAAGGGATGAATGTACAGCAGCTGCATGTGTTTATGGAGGTATGCAGCGGTCGAACGCTCGCGGAAGCTGCAGATAAGCTGGGACTTAAGCAGCCAACAATCAGCTTTCATCTCAAAAGGCTTGAGGAGGAGCTTGGCGTGGAGCTGTTCCGCAAGCACTCGCGGAGCCTTCAGCCAAGTGAAGCTGCTGTGGATCTGCTCCCCTATGCGAGGCGAATCGTTTTCCTTATGGAAGAAGCTAGACTTGCCATGCTGGAGCGCCGTGAACAAGGGGAAGGCCGTTTGAGGCTGGGGGCGAGCTACACGCCAGCAACCTATGTAATGCCGCCGCACTTTGCCGCCTACCGCAAGCTGTATCCAAAAGTAAGCCTCATGCTGACCGTGAAGCAAGCAGCTTCTGTGCTTGCGATGCTGCGCAGCTATGAGATCGATATAGGCATCGTCTCTCTTGGCGAATCGCTGGAAGAAGGCCTTATTATACAGCCGTTAGTCGCTGATGAGCTGAAGCTGCTGCTTGCGCCTGAGCATCCGTTAGCTAACCAGGCGCAAGTAGAGGTCGAGGAGCTTCGACATGAAACATTTCTGCTGCATGAGGTTGGCTCAACCTCGCGTACCTTGTCCGATGAGTGGGCAGCCGGGGCTGGCTTACAGTGGGAAAGTGTTATGGAGCTGGGTGCGATCGAAACGATCAAGGAAGCTCTAAAATGCAATATGGGTGTTGGCATCCTGCCGCGCCGAAGCGTCATCCGAGAAATCGAAGCCGGCGAGCTCGTTATGCGCGATCTGCCTCAGTATGTAAACCAGCGGCATATTTGTTTGGCTTACCGCAACGAGGATCAGCTGTCTCCACATGTCAGATCGTTTATTGAATTTGTACGGCATACCTTCGCTGCACATGGTAAGCTGTAAATAACGAATAGACGGAGGTGGCTTGGATGAGCAATATGACAGGAAAGGTCGTAGCAGTAACTGGCGCCAATTCCGGCATGGGACTTGCGACAACGGTCGAGCTTGCGAAGCAAGGGGCGCATGTCGTGATGATATGCCGCAGCAAGGAGCGCGGCGAGCGTGCACTTGAACAAGCGCGCAGCCAAAGCAGCAGCAGCGATATTGTCCTCATGACCTGCGATTTGGGCTCGTTTGCCAGCATTCGCACCTTCACTGCTGCATTTAAGCAGAAATATAGCCAGCTTGATGTGTTGATCAACAATGCAGGGGTTGTCGCCTTGAAACGAAGCATAACCTCGGATGGATTTGAATCGCAAATCGGCATCAACCATTTGGGTCATTTTTTGCTGACTAACGAGCTGCTTGACCTTCTTCAACGTGCTCCGCAAGGGAGAATTATCAATGTATCTTCAGGTGCCCATAAGGCCGGAAGAATACATTTTGACGATCCGAACCTGACGAGGGGCTACAATGTCGCAAAAGGTTATGCGCAATCGAAGCTGGCGAATATTTTATTCACGAATGAGCTGGCAAAGCGTCTCGCAGGTACGAGGGTGACGGTTAACAGTCTTCATCCCGGGGCGGTAGCGACCAATATTGGCGTAGATCGCAAGAGCGGCTTCGGTAAGTCGGTGCATAAGCTGCTCAAGCCTTTTTTCAGAACGCCGCTTGAAGGGGCAAAGACGGCTATTTATTTAGCATCCAGCGATGAAGCGGCAAATCAGACCGGCCAATATTTTATCGACAGCAAAAGCGTTCAAACGGCAAGCAAAGCGAGCAATCCCGAGCTTGCGGCCAAACTTTGGGCATGGAGCGAGCAGCAGGTCAAACTTACATAATACGTGCCTAATTAGCAGTACTAATCGAACAGCGCACGGGAAAAACTGAACATCTATCTACACACTAAGTATTAAAACGAACTTATTATAATATGGAGTCTGCAGAATGCTCAGCATGGCACTTCCAGCTCATTGCGTGGGCTGAGCACACAGCTAAAATTTAACAGGAGCTTTTCCAGCTAAAACGAAAATAGCAGGAAAAGCTCCTGCTATTTGACGCGGAAGCAACCTAAAATAGCAATTAACAGGATTTACTCCTTCTAATTAAACACATAATCCCTAAAAGGCCGCTTTGCAGCAAAATTACATGGAGCTTTTCCTGCTAAATATAAAATAGCAGGAAAAGCTCCTTCTATTTGTAATGGAAGCAGCCCAATTTAGCAATTAACAGGATTTACTCCTGCTAATTCAACGTATAATCGCTAAAAAGCTGCTCTCCAGCAAAATTACATGGAGCTTTTCCTGCTAATTCACTCAAATGAGTGCGCAGCTTAAAACTAACTGGAGCTTTTCCATCTAAATATAAAATAGCAGGAAAAGCTCCTGCTATTTGACGCGGAAGCAACCTAAAATAGCAATTAACAGGATTTACTCCTGCTAATTCAACACATAATCGCTAAAAAGCCGCTTTGCAGCAAAATTACATGGAGCTTTTCCTGCTAATTAACACAAATAAGCGCGCATCTTAAAATTAACTGGAGCTTTTCCAGCTAAATTAAAAATAGCAGGAAAAGCTCCTGCTGTTTGCTATTCGCTATTTGTGGTGGAAGCATCCCCATGAGGACATATTCAGCATCCGAAAAAATTTATAAAAGATTCCCTAGCGGACGCCGCCGAAATGCCCCCTTTAACTGCCGTTACTTCGCTCAATGTTCATAGCTGTAACAGGAGAAACCATTCTTTCCTATTTAACATAAATCCGGATGAATAATGTTTGTAAGCTGCTAAAGAAATCTCGAGCTTCAACTTTATGACACCGGCCGTCAAGTCGCATTTGTGGAATTGAATTATATTCCAAAATCCCTTATATATTAAGAACCAATAAATAAAAAAAGCAACCGCCTTGCCCCAAAAGGTGACATGACGATTGCTCAATGTCCAGCTATTTATGGCATTCGAAAGGTTTCGGACAAGCTCTGCAATATTCCGCCGAAGACATTTCATAATAGAAGCAGCAGGTTTGGCGAATATCAGGCAGCTCGCTCATCGTGCCTATATTCGTTTTGCTCATAAACCTCGTAAACGGATTGCGGCGTTCTCCAAATGTGCTCCCAGGTGCAGTCTGCGTAATAAACGTGAAATCTTCATGAAGCCGTTGTAAGATTGCCGGATTCATTTCTTCCTCCAGTCCGTCCTCATAAAGCGGAGCAATTCGTACCATCGCATTCTCCCATAAGATCACTATAGGTATTCCGCCAACCATAGATATAGCACGAAATAATGGAGAAATATGCTCTGCAAAAAGTTCTCTTATTACCTGATCCCGCCACTCTTTCCGCTCCCCAGCTACCGGTTCCGTAACGCTTGGTTCTTCAAAGCTCAAATTAGGAAACTTGGATTTAGTCACATCGAACTCGCTGTCGCTAGGTGAAACCAAGCGGCAATTGTCCAACGTCATGGTCAGATTCTTGTTGTATACCGTCATCGCATACAGAACAGGAGCAACGACTAGATAAGCATATCGCTTCGCGAGCATCGACGCAGTTACTCTTCTTGATGGCGAAGCTATTTCGCTCCCAAGCCGATCCAGATAGGTTTCGCAAAGCTCCTTATTCAATAAATTTCTCGAATAAATGGAGCGATCAGCGGAGTCAGTATTATTCTCATAAGAGAAGTTATATCTGCTTTTTAAATTGCCCCACTCCGACTTTGAAAGCGTTGCCGACATGTTAAGCCTTACCAAGGAAAATTTCTGCTACCCGGTCAACAATCATATTAATGGCAATCGGGCCATAATAGGCAATCCATATGTTTGAATCCACATCATAGACTTGATTGTTTTTCACAGCTTCAACATTTTTCCACGTTTCCGTCTTCTGGATTTCGTCCACTGCCGCCTTGAACATATCATCTTTTACGAGGAAATAATGATTAGCACCAACCTCCGGGAAAGCCTCTAATGCAATTTCATAAGCGGTATCCTTTTCCTTCAAAACCGATTCTGGGGCATTCAAACCTAAATCATTGTATAAAATAGCTCCTGTACGGTGGATTGGTGTATGTATCCGTATCCCCTCATCACGTGGACGCGCTAATGCAACAGTCTGATCTCCTAGCTTAGCCTTTAGCTCTACCTTCAGCTTCTCTGTTTTCTCGTTGTAGGCCTCCAAGACAGCCTTCGCTTCTTCAGACTTCCCTACAATTTTTCCAAAAGTATCTAATGTGACGCGCCAATCCTCATTAAATTCGAGCATGATCGTTGGAGCAATTTTGGACAAGCTCTCATACACTTCTTCTTGGAATTCCGTACAAATAATTAAATCGGGTTCCATGGCCGTAATGGCCTCAAGGTTGGGCTCATCCCTTGTACCGAGCAATTTAACATCCTTCAGCTTATCCATTAAATAAGCCGGGAAGTCTGTTTTATCTGCCGCAGCTTTTACACTGCCCGCTGGCTGCTCTTCTAAAGTTACCAATTGATCCACAAATTTTGTATCAAGCACCGCAATTTTAAGTGGGCGCTGCTCCAGCGTTGTTTCGCCCTTCATATGTTTAATAACAACAGGATACGCCTGTTGCGCTGTCTGCGATACATTTGTATTTGTAGAAGCTGCACTAGATTCAGCTCCAGCTGGACTAGCCCCTCCCGTATTGTTTCCCGTGCTATTTCCCATCGAACATGCACTCAACAATAAAATTAAACTGAGCATCAAGCTAACCGCTAAAATCGACCCCTTACTCCTATTCATCCGTATAACCCCTCCGTCTAATTGTTGATAATGATTATCACAATCATACGAGAGAGAATTATCCGCGACAATGGAATTTTGCGACATAGAGGATGAACTTATCCGACGGTGCTTTCTGAAGTAAAGAGGAGAAACGCCAATATGCTTCTTAAAGGCTCGGCTAAAATAGTAACTATCACCATAACCTACTGATTCTGCAATGGCTTTAAGCGGCATATTCGTATTCAATAACATCGTTTGCGCATGATCCATTCGAACCTGAATGAGATACTCCAGTGGCCCAATCCGAAGCTGCGCTTTAAATAATCGCTGCAGCTTTCTCTCATTGCAATGAAGAGTACTCGCCAATTCTTGAAGACTGATTGTCTCAGCATAACGTTCCTCCATGAAGCGAATCGTTTGGCTGACGTAATCCGGCTGAGTCTTGGCTGTACCTTCAGCTGCATGGAGCTGCTTCATAAGATCATATACCAATTGGTGAAACAACGCTCTCACATGAAATCTTTCCAATTGCATATCGAGCATCCAGTGCGAATACATTTGCTCGACTCTCGTCAGAAGACCTAGGGAATAAGCAGGGGCAAAACCATATTGCATTTGAAAAGGATTATTGTCTCTATATACATTTAACAGTTCTTTACGAGCCGGTAAAACGAGGACTGCTTTGTAAAAAATAAAATAATAATCGAGTTTTTCATTCACTTGCACAATATCAATCGTAGCGCCTTTTCCGGCATGGCATACATAAAAACGATTCACCATATGCTCCATTCCGTCGATGAGAATTTTTGCATCACCAGCAGCAGCGAATAAGAAGGCACTGGCTGGCAATCGGAAGCCTTGCAAACTCTCACCCGATCGCAAAATAGACCGACGAACATCAAGCACCCTTATAGCAGCATGATTCCATAATGGTATATGTTCCTGTAATGTCATCATGTTCACCTTCCATGTCTATTTACAATTTTCACCTCTCTTATTATATTAATAATCATTCTCATTATCAAAACATTCTTGCTCCGCATCTCGAAATCACCCTTGCAATAATTGTAATTATGTTATAATAGGTTTTCAAAACAGGAAGGGGAGATTCATAATGGAAACGATCGAAATTGTTGCTGTGAGTGCATTAGTTCTATCGGTCCTGCTTGGGCTAAAAGTATTCAGCTTGCAGAGACAGGTTGACGAAATAAAATTGGAGCTTCAACGGGGTAACAATCACTCGGATTTTTCGGGATCACCCAAGCCAAACCTGAATTCCCCTCCTTCCTCACCCGGAATGCCTCGCAACAACGCCCCTATAAATATCGATGATAGATTACGCATGCTGGTTGCCTCAGGAAAAAGAGTTCAAGCAATTAAAGAGTTTAGAAAAAAAAGTGGCGTCAGCCTCAAAGAGGCCAAGGACTACGTAGATGACTTAGAGCGGCATCAATATTGATCTGAATAAACCATTGTTCTTCATCCTTTATCCGATTCCAAGCAAAGAGGCTGTCTCATTAAGGCATTTTTCCCTAGTGACAGCCTCTTATCTGTTTACCGGCTTACCTTTTTAACGCTCATATCCGGGATAGTCGTAATCAGAGTCTTGCAGCTTGTTTAAAATATTCATTTGGCGAATATGATCTTTAGTTTCTTTCGTGCCTAACGCGTACACAGCTTCGTACACCTTGATGATATCCTCATTAAATTTGTCGGTTGCTTCGTCCTTGTCAGCTGATTTATAAGGGATTGGCGCGCGAAATTGTGTTTTTTCATCATCCCGCTGAATTTGGTCGAGCAGCTGTTGAAGCTCGCTGATCTCCGCCTGCGTTGCGGTTACCGTTAACTGATCATTGATGGAAGGTTCAGGCTCGACCCGCTTTCCAGAAATCGATACATAATAGGTTTGCATCTCCGTCATGCCTCTCACTCTCCTCTTATTCGATAACAACTTATAAAACAAATTAGATAGAGATGAAACAAGGCCGCATCTACAATTTTCCCACGAATGCAACAATAACAAGGCTTCTATACAAAAAAGCACCCACAAGCTATGCACCTTTTTCAAAGTGTTTTGCGTGTGGGTACCCGTTTTGTAAATCTCTACGTCAAGCGATACCATGCAAAAGGTTCACCCGTACGGAATGGGCGGCTAATCTTCTGCAATTCCTCTTCTGTATCTGCGGTCAGCTGCAAGGATACACTCTTCAAGTTTTCTTTGAGCTGCTCCACCTTTGTCGCTCCCACAATGACTGTAGATACGACAGGCTGATGCATGAGCCAAGCGAGTGATAATACGCTTGGCGTACAGTCCAATTGTCCCGCAAGCTTCGCTACATTTTCACCTAGCGCAATGGTTTTAGTATCGATAAATCGCTGGAAACTCGGGTCGGTCTGAGCGCGAGAGCCTTCTGGCGCCTGCTGCGCTGCGCTGTATTTTCCTGACAGAATGCCGCCAGCCAGCGGAAAATACGGAATGATACCCACGCCTTGGTCTAGACACATCGGAACCAGCTCGTTTTCCGGCGTTCGATCCGCTAAGGAGTAGCTTACTTGTGTCGATACGAAGCGGTTTATCCCAAGCCGATCACTGATTCCGAGCGCCTTCATCAGCTCCCACGCAAAGTAATTGGAAGCTCCGATGTAGCGCACCTTGCCAGAGCGTACCATATCCTCTAGCGCTCGAAGTGTTTCCTCAAGCGGTGTTTCAGGATCAAACGTATGAATTTGATATAGATCGATATAGTCGGTTTTTAGACGTTTTAAGCTCTGTTCCAATTCCGTCTGCAAATGAAATCTGGATGAGCCGCGCTCATTTACGCCTGCTCCCCGAACTAGCCCTGCTTTTGTAGCTAAAACAACATGTTGACGCTGTCCCTCAAGCACCTGCCCAATAATTTTTTCGGATTCGGTGGCTGCATAGATGTTGGCTGTATCGATAAAGTTGATTCCATTGTCTATCGCGCTATGAATGATTTGTTTTGAAGCCTCATAATCTGCGCGTTTGCCAAAAGCGTTGGTACCTAAACCGAGCGCGGATACTTTGAGGCCGCTATTTCCAAGTCGTCGGTAATGCATGGTTGTCCAGCTCCTTTTCCCATAATCAAGCTTAGCTTCTTTTCCTACATTATACCGTTGATTGCATTCGATTTCAGTAAGAGCTGCCTAGACCACATCAAAAATAGAGCTAGCAATAACCTTGTTTCATGTTAGGCTTTTATTTCAAAAGCACAATGCCCACATTTTGAATTGTGACCTGCTGTACATATTCTGATATGATAAGAATTAACTTACACATCGGAACAAGCGTTCCGCTAGCGGAAAGGAACCATACCATGAGCGTACAGTTGTCCGAGCGAGTCATTAAGCTGCTATGCGGCGATACCTTCTACGAACGCGGCGAAGCCTACTATAAAGATGGAAAAGTTACGCTTGCGGACCGAGGTCCTGAGGCAAGCAGCTTTAAAGCTATCGTAATCGGCAACCATCGCTATGAGGTTACGATTGATATTGACCTGGATGGAGACGTCGAAGCGGAGTGCTCCTGTCTCGCTTTCAGCACCTACGATAAGTATTGCCAGCATGTTGCTGCGGCGCTGCTGCAAATTCATCATTTTCAAAATGAGTATGATACTCCTGCCCGTATCTATCCCTCACTCCTTCATCCAGAGGATAGGCCTTACTATGATGATGACGAAGCAGATACAACCCATCTCCGTAATCGATATGCGGCGCATGCGGGGTTAGAAGCAGCCGATACTCGGCTGGCTAACGGCATGTTAGGCTTGTTCAGCCACCGTCCGATTCGCACAAGCGGAAGCCGGTCGCTTTTGGACATGCGCACCACTCTGGAAGTAGAGATTTCTGTTAAGCTTTTCCCCTACGGCTTCCGAAAGCATATGTTCGGCATTGAGCTTAAGGTTGGCCCAAAACGGTTATATATCGTACAACAAATACGAGAATTTCTGGAAAAGGTCGATCGGCGGGAGCCTTACGTCTTCTCGAAACATTTCACCTATGATCCAGCCGTTCACAGCTTTCAGCAGGAGAATGATGCGGTGCTTGCGAGGCTTATTCAAATCTACCGAAATGAAAAGATATTCAGGGAATCGCTGTCCCGCTCATTTCTAAGAGAGGCTCCGGCCGGCGGAGACCGTATGCTGCTTGTACCTCCCTCCTCATGGGAGAACACGCTTCCTCTGCTAACTGCTGCACCGACCGTACAGCTGCTTTATAACAATCAAACGTTTCATGGCATTGAACGGAGCGACGAAGCGCTCCCGCTCCATTTTGCGTTTGATCAAGCGACGAGCGACGGCTATCAATTGGATATTCAGGGACTTGATCAGATCATCATTATGGAAGATTATGAGCTGGTTATCACAAACGGCAAGCTGATCGAGCTGAAACCGGAATCTTGCACACGGCTTATGGAGATGAAGCAGCTGCTCGACACTTCGCGCAAGCCAAAGATTCATATTGCCCCTGCGCAAATGGAGCCATTTATGGAAAGGGTCATCCCGGGACTAATGAAGCTGGGCAGTGTCGGAATTGCGGAATCAATATCTGACCGCGTGCTGCAAACGCAGCTTAAAGCGAAGCTTTACTTGGACCGAGTAAGGGATCGGCTGGTCGCAGGGCTTGAGTTCCAATATGGCGACATTATTATTAATCCTTTAGAAGGAAGCGAGAAATCGCGCGGTACTGATCGCATTCTCATGCGGGACGGAGAACAAGAGCGGCTCATTCTCGAACTGATGGAGCTGGTTCCCTTTGCCAAAACAGAGGGCGGCTATTTCATGGAGGACGAGGATTCGGAATTCGAATTTCTGCACCATATCATCCCGCGGCTTGAGAAGCTGCTGACCGTGTACGCTACCTCTGCTGTTAAAGTGCGAATTGTGACTAAGCATGCAGCGCCAAAAGTAACGATTAATGTAAATGAGCGTACAGACTGGCTGGAATTCAAGTTCGATATGGACGGCATTCCTGAATCGGAAATTCGGAACCTGCTGAAGTCGCTTGAAGTGCAGCGCAAATACCACCGCTTGCCAAACGGCTCGTTATTGCCGCTTGATGGCGCCGAGTTTCAAGAAATTATCCATTTCTTAAATGAGGTCGGCCTGCGCCAGAGCGATATTCAAGGATCTGAATTTCGGATACCTACAGCACGCGGCCTGCATCTCATTGGTTCACATGAGAACGGAAATGCGGTAAGACTTGGCAAATCGTTCCGCCGGCTGCTGGAAAACATGCGTAACCCCGACAATTTGGATTTCCCAGTGCCGGACAATCTCGCGAACGTGCTGCGGGATTATCAACAGTATGGCTATCAATGGATGAAGACGCTTGCCCATTACCATTTCGGCGGCATTCTTGCCGATGATATGGGGCTCGGGAAAACAGTGCAGGCGATCGCATTTGTCGTCTCCGTACTGCCGGAGATTCGGAAGCGAGAGCAGCCTGCATTAATTGTTGCTCCTGCTTCGCTCGCCTACAACTGGCTGAATGAGCTGAAAAAATTCGCACCAGAGGTTCGCGCCGTTATTGCCGATGGCACCAAGTCAGAGCGCAGCGGCCTGCTGACAGGCGATTCTTCGGCGGATGTGATCATAACTTCATATCCCTTGCTGCGCAAAGATATTAAAGATTATATGAAGCAAAGCTTCCACACGCTGATTTTGGATGAGGCGCAATATTTCAAAAACCATACGACTCAAACCGCGCAAGCCGTTAAGGCAATTGATGCCGGGTATCGCTTCGCATTGACCGGCACGCCCGTGGAAAATACGCTGGAGGAGCTATGGTCTATTTTCGGAGCCGTTTTCCCTGCGTTATTTCCCAGCAAGCAAGCTTTCAATGAGCTATCGCGAGAAGCTGTCGCCAAGCGGGTTCGTCCGTTCTTGCTGCGCAGGCTGAAAAGTGATGTACTGAAGGAGCTGCCTGACAAAATCGAGTCGATTCAAGCATCGGAGCTGCTGCCTGAACAGAAACAGCTGTATGTTGGCTTCCTAGCTAAGCTGCAGCAGGAGACAGTGAAGCATTTGAACGATGAAAGTTTCCAGCAAAATCGAATTCGAATTTTGGCTGGAATAACAAGGCTTCGCCAGCTCTGCTGCCATCCTGCCTTATTCGTAGAAGATTACCGAGGAAGCTCCGCCAAATTTGAGCAGCTCCTCGAAATTATCGAGGAATGCCAGAGTGCTGGCAAGCGGCTGCTCATCTTCTCACAATTTACAGAGATGCTCGGCCTAATCGCACGGGAGCTGGGTTACCGAGGCATTACTCATTTTTATTTGGACGGGCAAACAAAAGCCTCCGAGCGCGTCGAGCTTTGTAATCGATTCAACGACGGTGAGCGTGACCTCTTCCTGCTCTCGTTAAAAGCCGGGGGCACTGGACTAAACCTAACGGGTGCCGACACTGTTATTCTCTACGACCTTTGGTGGAACCCCGCCGTCGAGCAGCAAGCAGCGGATCGTGCACATCGCATTGGACAGAAAAACGTCGTACAGGTCATCCGGCTCGTAACGCAAGGCACGGTCGAGGACAAAATGTATGAGCTTCAGCAAAAGAAAATGAACCTGATTGACGAGGTTATCCAGCCTGGTCAGGAGGCTCTATCCTCTCTATCGGAAAAGGATATTCGTGAAATTCTGATGATTGAGTGATGAACATGAAATAAGTCTAGGCGAGTAGTCTCTCGATTATGTTGAGGGGCAAGGCGGCAGTCAATGACTCTTAGTAATATAAGAAACCCTCCAAACGACCATCGTTAGGAGGGTTTTTTGGGCTTTAATCCATAGAAGCTATCTATCATTATGGGGCAAATATCTTCAATTGATACTAGCAGATTTTGATAGAGATAGGGATATTGACCAGTACGAACACTCTATCATGTACGTATACTTACACTACATAGATACAAAATAAATAAGAGAAAGGAGGATCTCTAGCTTTGCTAGAATGCTAGTTTTCCAAGTAGCCTAAGGTTCAATCAAGAAAAGGAGTGCTGCACAATAAAGCAAAAAAAGGGTTCAAAACTGAAAAGAGGTTAAAGCATGCATGACTTAATGATCATTATGACCATTTCCGCGTTCCTTCTAACAATCAGCTTCATCTTCTGGCGACCGCAGGTCAATGAAGCGATACCCGCAACAATCGGAGCTGCAGTCGTTCTTCTTAGCGGAAGCGTCTCGCTTTCCGATCTCGGTCAAATAACCGAAACGATAAGCGGGGCTGCGGTCACCATTATTGCTACTATCGTTATGGCCATTGTTTTAGAAAGCTTCGGTTTTTTCTACTGGGCAGCCGAGCTGCTCACCAAAAAAGCCCGCGGCTCCGGCATTCGTTTGTTTTGGCTAACAAACCTATTTTGTTTTCTCATGACACTTTTTGTAAACAATGATGGAAGCATCTTAATTACAACGCCCATATTGCTGCTCTTGCTGCAAAATATGGGACTAAAAAAACATCAAAAAATACCTTATCTATTATCTGGCGCCTTAATCGCAACGGCATCTAGTGCCCCTATCGGCGTAAGCAATATCGTCAATTTAATTGCGTTAAAAATCGTTCATATGGATCTCTACATGCATACCGCCATGATGTTCGTACCTGCTTCGCTTGGACTTGTCCTCTTGTCGCTCCTGCTGTTTGCCGTCTTCTATCGCACACTTCCAAAAACACTCCCTCCCGCTTCCAGGTGGAATCTTATGCCCGGCAGCCATCCGTTAAAGGAAACCTTGCCTAAAGAGAACCGCAACCGCTTCATGCGCAATATTCTTATTTTTGTATTTTGTGTTCGTATCAGCCTCTTTGTCGCATCCTACATCCACTTCCCCGTCGCTGCAATGGCTGTTATCGGGTCTGCTCTTCTGCTAGGCTGGCGTTGGTACCACTTGAAAATTTCACCGGCGGACATGCTCAAAAAAACTCCTTGGTATATACTCATATTCGCTTTCAGCATGTATGTAATCATTTATGGCCTTAACAACATTGGTTTAACGGATTGGCTTATTCATCTTATGCAGCCTCTCATCTCAGGAAGCCTGCTTCACGCCAGCGTTCTCATGGGCGGACTTTTAAGCGTACTCTCCAATTTATTCAACAACCATCCCGCACTTATGGTCGGTACGATTACACTAATGAATATGGGCCTCGATCCTCTGACGTTAAAAATTGCTTATCTCGCTAGTGTCATCGGCAGTGACATCGGTTCGCTTCTATTGCCAATTGGTACACTGGCAACGCTTATGTGGATGCATATCGTACGTAAAGGCGGGGTTCCAATTAGCTGGGTTCAGTATTTGAAGGTAACTTCAATCGTCATTCCGATTACCGTTGTATTCACGTTGATTCTATTATCGTATTGGGTATACTGGGTGTTCTAATTTGCAAAAAAAAGAGACCTTCCGCTAGGAAGGTCTCTACTATATATAATAGGATAAACATAACTGTATTTTATACTCGAAATAATCCATAACCGTCCAAAGGCACGACAGGCGACCTATCTATCTTGAGTCCCTGTGATTGTCCATGGAAAGCAACATCAACCAGCCACTGTGTAAAGCCGGCAACATCCATTGATTCCAGCTCCTGCAAGGTGAAGAAACCGGCAGCGTCAACCTCCACAAAATCCGGGGCAGGCTCTCCGCTCACATATTCCATCTCAAATGCGACGTACAGATTATGTATATTTCTCGGCTGATCACGCAGTGCTACGACGTTTTTAACGATTGCTTGCACGCCGCACTCCTCCATAACCTCTCGCTCAATCGTGTCTTGAATGGCTTCCAACTGCTCGATATAGCCGCCAGGATTCGTCCATTTTCCTTTTCCAGGCTCTTGCGCTCGGCGAACGAGCAAAATTTTCTCATCCTTAACGACCAGTGCTCCGACACCAATGCTATAATTTCCCCAATGAACGAAGCTGCAGCTCGTACAAGCCCGCCTCATCGTACCGTCAACGTCACGGGTTTCGAGCTCATGACCGCATGACATACAAAATTTCGCTTCCATTTGCTTCACCTCTGCATCAAGCTTTTTATCTCATTTGATTATACGAATTATTTCAGCTTATGCATAGGTTGTACCCATTAAGTACGAACCTTTCATTTGATAAGGAACAGGACGTACAGGTATAATGCCAATATGAGCTACAGCATAGGAGGACAAAGATCATGCGTTTTGTAAGCAATAATGGCATCACCGACCCAACGCTTAATTTGGCATTAGAGGAATATATATTGCGTTCATTGCCTGACAACGATGACTACTTGCTTTTCTACATAAATGAGCCATCCATCATCATTGGCAAAAACCAAAATACCGTCGAGGAAGTTAATGCAGATTACGTCGAGAGCAGCGGGCTTCACGTCGTCCGCAGACTCTCTGGAGGGGGAGCCGTCTACCACGATCTCGGTAACTTGAATTTCAGCTTTATTATGAAGGATGACGGTAAGTCCTTCCACAATTTCAAGAAGTTCACCGAGCCCGTTGTACGCGCGCTTCAAGAACTGGGTGTAGACGCCGAAATGACTGGCCGAAATGATCTACAGGTTGGCGAGCGAAAAATATCCGGCAATGCGCAATTTTCGACGAAGGGCAAAATGTTCAGCCATGGAACGCTGCTGTTTAATTCTGAAATCGAAAATGTTGTATCTGCGCTGAAGGCAAATGCTGAGAAATATGTATCAAAATCAACGAAGTCGATCCGCAGCCGCGTGGCGAATATTACAGAGTTTTTGAAGGAGCCTATGACGATAGAGCAGTTTAGGCAAAGACTGCTTCAGTCCATCTTTGAGCAATCTGCTGAAATCCCGTTCTACGAGTTATCTGAACAGGACTGGCAAAATGTGCACAAGCTGGCGGAAGAGCGCTACCGCAGCTGGGAATGGAACTATGGCCGTTCTCCATCCTTTAATGTACAGCAGAAGAAACGAATCGAAGGAGTCGGCACCTTTGATGTTCGTCTACAGGTTGAAGAAGGATTGATTGTAAACGCCGCTATTTACGGGGACTTTTTTGGCCGTGGCGACAGCAATGAAGTTGCTCAGAAACTGATCGGCATTCGTTATGAAGCTTCCGCTCTAAAGCAGCTTACAGCTGATATTGATCTGCCCTTCTATTTCGGTCCGGTAACGAAGGAACAATGGCTTGAGTTAATTTTGTAAGCAGCATGCAAACAGCCCCTTGCCATATGCGAGGGGCTGTTTACGTAATCATTGAAGGAGAGATTATGTTCACCCTTCATCCCCGCTCTCTTTATCCATTGAAACGTCGATATAACCGATTTACTGCTGCTGACATCTTCTCATTTTCCTTCCCCTTGCGCTCCAGGTTTTCCTGATCTGCCCTCTCAAGCGAAAGCAGGATTAATCCATAACCAACGGCTGAAAGCGATGCTGAAAGCTTGGCCAGTTCTTCAGACTTAATCTCTTTTTTATCTGCCATCCACTTTTCTCCTTTTATATTGAAATTTTTGGGGAAACTTTTATGTGATAAGCTGAATCATCATGGTCAAAGGTTTAAAGCAGCTCTTCCTTTTCCTCTTTTGCTTTTATGACGGCAAACAATCCAAATAAATCGCCAATGACTAATATAACTGCAGCCCATATAGCAAGGTCATCAGACGATAATTCAGTTATCTCCGGTTTTGTTGTCGTTTTTGGCATTCGGATTAAGCTCCTTGATTTCATGTGATGATAACAGCCTATGCCAAGGAGCTGATTTGGGTTTGGGCGTATGCCGCTGTGTCCAGAAATAAAAAGGACGACAGCAAGAAACCCCAAGCGGTTCGCTCGGGGCTTTCAACCAGTTATACCATTCTGAACTTAGAGACATGGCTTTGCAAATCACCTGCTGCAGCATGAAGCGTTGTTGCAGATGCTGTTATTTCCTCCATGTATGCTAGCTGTTCTTCGGTTGCTGCAGATACGCTTTGCGTCAATGCTGATGATTCATTAGCCTGCTTCGCGCTGGCTGAAGTGGAAGCAGCAACGTTTTGCGAGCCTGTAGATATTTGTATGGATGACGCAGCAATCTCTTGAATTTGGCTCGCTACCTCACTCACTGAACTGCGGATAAGCTGGAATTGGCTGCTTGTCTCAATCAATGAACGCTTTCCCTTTTTCACTTCATTTTTCCCTTTATCCATCATAGAAACAGCCTGCATTGTATTGTTGCGTACAGTGCCGAGCAGCTTAGACGCTTTTTTTGACGCTTCTTCCGATTGTTTCGCTAAGTTTCTAACCTCTTCCGCTACTACAGCAAACCCTAAGCCATGTTCCCCTGCCCTTGCTGCTTCAATGGTTGCATTTAATGCAAGCAGCCGAGTCTGACCCGAAATGGATGCAATTAATGCTACGATGTTCTCGATGTGCTGCACGCTTTCCTTCACATTTTCCATCGAATTCGCAGTTTCATCGACGATTTGATCAATGCTGCTCATGTCTTGGGTGGCAAGCTCCATGTAGGAATGTCCGCCATCTACGATAAGAATGGCTTGCTCTGACGTTTCCGAAATCACCGTTACCGCGGATGTTATGCTTCTAATTGCTTCGACAATGTCCTCCATCGCTGTTGAAATTGCTTCTGAGCCTTGCAGCTGCTCCTCTGCTGATGCAGCAACCAGCTGCGTCGATTCAACGATGTAATACGTAGCTGCTGAGGTTTGTTTGGCTCCTTCACGCATCTCCTCCGAGCTTGCTGCCAGCTGCTTCGCAGCCTGATTGACCTGCTCTATCATCTCCTGCAAACCGCTTCTCATACTATCAAACGAGTCTGCTAATGAACCGATTTCATCTTTATTTCGAATGTGAAGAGGCGTGCTGCGCAAATCACCGCTGGCTACGGCCACAGCTAATCCAGACAAACGTCTAATGGGAATGGAAATATTTCTAGAAAGCAGCGTACCCAGCAGCAGCGTCACCGCAATAAGGAGAATACTTCCGATAAGCATAGAAATATTTGACTGATTAACTTCCCTATCGTTTGCCAGTACCTTTTCCGCCATAACGTTCTCTTGTTTTTGAGCGAGTTTAATCGCATTGGTGCGAATTAGCTTCGCCAAAGGGAAAACGCGTGTATTGGCATAAGAAGTGGCCTTTAACTGCTCCACATCGTTAAACGCTGCTATCCGTTCCATGTATTGATTGTTCCAGCCCAGAAGGGCGTCAAGCGCTTTAATATCTTCCTCATTTTGTATCAAAGCTTGTGCTGCCTTTGCTTGACCAACAATATCCGCACTTACCGCATCCATTTCTTTTAAAATGTCTTTATTTTTATTCAATAAGTAATCGCTAAAGCTGCTATTGAGCTGAACGGCATTTCTTTGAATAGACTCCATATTCATAAGGACGGCTACATTATTGTTAATGAGCTCATTATAGGATCTATTAAGGGTATTGAGATTATAAAAAATAAAGCATAATAGAAGCATAATAAAAACAATTGCAGCAAAAAAACTACCGTAAATCTTATTGGCTATCGTTAATTTACGTTTGCTCCCAATATTCAATTTCATCTATGCCGTCCTCCTTACGTTTTCTGTGAGGCAATATGTACTTCATGAAAAAGCTTTAAATAAAAGGGCTGCCGCTGGCAGCCCTTTATCTATTGCTATAATTTAATTTTTCTTAAGGAGCTTGCTAATGATAACGGCTGCTTGCGCTCTGTTAGCTATGCCTTTTGGAGCATAGGAGCCGTCCGTCATGCCGTTGATCACGCCTTGTTCTGTCAGAAGGGCAATCGCTTCTTTCGCATACGATGCCATTTTAGCTTGGTCGCTAAATTTACTTAAGGCACCCTCTACGTCACTTGCTGCTGCATCCTTATTGATGAGCTTCAAGGCGTTGGCAGCCATAATAGCCATTTCCTCACGTGTAATTGGTCGGTTAGGATCGAATTTGCCCTCTCCTACACCTTGAGCCAGTCCTGCTTTCACCGCTGCAGCTACTGAAGCGTAGAACCAATCCGACGTGTTTACATCACTGAATTCTACCGTGGCAGAAGCATCTGCTAGTTGATAAGCGCGAACAAGCATGGTCAAAAACTCAGCTCGCGTTACTTGTTTAAGCGGTGCAAATGATGTGCTGCTAATACCTGTAATAATGCCTTTTCCAGCCAACTCCTTAATTGCGTCTCCAGCCCAAGCCTCGACAGCTCCTAAATCTTTAAACTCAGGAACGGCAACTGGCGTTGGTGTAGGAGTCGGTGTTGGCGTTGGTGTTATAACTGGATCCGGTCCGCCGGTGCCTGGGTCCGGTGTTACAACAGGTCCCGTCTCCTCAGCAAATGCCGCTGTAAATATTGCATTGGCCACCACTCTGAACTGCTTTTGCGGGTGTGCTCTGTTCAGCAAATCATTCGCGAATAACGTGACATTAATTTTTCCTTTTTTGTAGGTGAAGCCAATCGTTTTACCTTTTACTTTATCATTTCCAGGCCACCAGCCTGCTTTAAAGAAGTCAGCATCCGTACTTGCCGTTGCCAACACCTTTGCATTTGCTGGAGTAGAAGTGATCCATGAACCCGATGCGGTGTAGAAGTATTCTTTTGTATCATACGCAGCCGTAATCAAATGCGTCTGATCCAGCTCTGTTTTGAACAAGCCTTCATGAGAGCTTCCTGTCGTTGCGAAATCGAATCCTGGCAGCAGCGTCGAACCCTTCATCGTGTTCATTGCCGATCTTCCGAATCCAATATAAGGCTTGCCCTCACCGATCAGGTTCGTGCTTGCTTGTCCGCTTGTGTTAATCAGTACATCGCTTGCCGCCATATCCGTTGTCACAGGGAAGCCCAAATCTTTTAGAACAAAAGCAGGGACTCCTGTTGCGGATACCGTCGTTAATTTCAACAGCGGCCCTTCCTTGCTGTTCTTATTGTCAAAGGCTATCACATCTAACAAATATTTTTTGGAAATAGACTGGAGATCCGCTTTGGAAACAAGGAAATCTCCTAATTCATAACCTGCAGCACCTTTACTCAGCATCGTTACTGCTTTCTTAGCTGCAAGCAATTCATTTACTGCTTTAATAGCCGCATTGCTTGTATTTCTAATGACATACTGTTCTGCGTCGCCTGGAATGGTCGTCTCTGGGATTACGACTCCAGTAACGCTCGTCGTTTTACCGGAGAAGGCTCCATCCTGACGTACCACATAACGATCAAAACCTCTCATATCAGCAAAACTTTGAACGATTTCGGCATACATTTCAGAGAAATCCGATACATCAAAGCCATCATACAATACGAGGTTAGCGTAACCCCTCTTCGCTTGCTTCATGTTGACAACGTAAGAGCCAATTGGATAAACGACCTCGCCAATCGTCACAGGTGTCGTGGTTTGTTCAACTTTGACGCCATTGCTCAGCAAGTACTGAACCATTTCATACGTTGCTAGGCGGTTTTTTTGCAATTCGCTTGCTACAGGAAGAACATAATAGTCTGGGAAGAAATTAGTTTCTGCACCGCGCGGTCTGCCAATCTCTTGGTCAGCAGCATTCGTCAAATATTTATCAACGGTACGGCTGTCTGTATTCTCGACTCCGCGTTTATAAACTTCAAGCTGGTTCAAAAACAATTTTTCTTTGTTTTCTACTACATACTTGGTTGCTGCAACGCTCGCATAGAAGAGAGCAGAAGTGGAATCCTCGTTAAGCTCTGGAATTTCCAGCGTATGGCCTAAAGCACCATGGTGCATCGCATAAACAGCTGTATATGCAGGAGATGCATCATCCCAGCCTGATTTATTTGGGCCATCGTTTTTTTGATGAGATTCATACGGAATTTCATAGCTTGTATATTTGGTATTAGCAATACCTGCTTTACCCATCGCATTCGCTTGCTCGAGCATGCTTCCAATCAATAGATCGTACTCGAAGTTCGGATCATGCGGCGGCGTACACGGCTCGATCAGGAAGCTGCCTACGAAACCGTGCATATCCAAGAAGGAAAGCGGCGACCATTTGGCAATTTCTTTCGTTACGATTTTTGTTTCGGGCTGCGTTTGATAGGAATTATCGCGGTTCAAGTCAAACGAGTTGGCATTTGCCCGCGTATTCAGGGAGCGTCCATCTGGATTTTCCGTGAAATTCATTAAGAAAATAGCATTTTCAAGCGCATCATTTACGTTTAACGTAACAGGCAGCGGATTAGCAGCATCCTCGTTCGTATTAAACGTGATGTTATCCTTCATCCCCATTTCCCGGAAGAAGTTAAGAATAACGTCAACGCCAGGCGCTTCATCCGGATGGATGTTGTTAAGCCATACTGGAACTTTATAGTCTGTGAACGTGCCATTTTTGATTTTATCCTGCAAGCCCTTCGGATCATTCATCATAGCAGGCATCGTTTCATTTAAGTATTTGTCTACAGACGCTTTGTCCTTTGCCAAAATCGTAAAATATATGTTTCTGCCCTGCACGGATTGGCCAAGAACCTGCGTTTCGACATAGCGATTATTTTTCGCATTAATTTCTGCTGTAATCGCGTCAATCTCTGGTTTAATTTCATCATACGAATGATAGCTGTCATACACATTAAGCTTAATTGGTGCTGTCGCGATGGTGCGGCCATTCTGATCTAGAACAGCAAAATCACGAGTACCAAGCATTGCCGGGTATCTGGAACGGTGAGAACCTGACAAGTTGGTTGTGTTGTAAATAAGGTCAAACGTAACTTGCGCTTTAACCGTCGTTCCATCCAGCACTGGCGTCCCTTCCAAATAGATGAATGGGTCTCCCGAATACGAGTTCGTGCCCCACTTTTTCCATTCGGTCAGAGGTTTCTCGCCATAGCTCCATTTCAGATCTGCAAGCGTTACGCCTGCCGGCAATTCGAAAGAAACGTCAATCGTTCTTTTTTCTGTTATGGATGCTTTATCTTTGCTTAGTTGAAGCTTCTCAGGTGCAAGCTCTTCTACTTCTAGAAGAATGCCTGTCAGCAATTTTGTAAATGTGGTTAAATGCTCTTGGATTCTTCCCGGGTAAGCAGATTCGATGTAATTAAGAGTATCTTTTGCTGTGTGCCATATCTCTCCATCCAGTGTAGTTTGCGTATAACCATCCTTGTCGCCAAGGGTCCAGTTCGTCGCTTCCAAGTAGGCATAAGGAATGCCTGCTTTCGAGAATGGCGCATGATCACTCCAGTCACCTGTTGTGCCAGCTGGGTACTGAGGATTTTCGCCTGGATTGGTAATGACGGAAAGATCAAGGCGATCAGCAATGCTAAGGCCTAGGTCACGAACGAAACCTTTTGAGCCTTTGCTGCCATAAATGTACATATTGTCACCGACAGCCACACTGTCGAGGTTAATCATCGCAACTGTGTTTTTCTTATCTTCTGCAGTCATTTGAGACACATAATATTGAGAACCTCTAAGTCCTTGCTCTTCCGCGCCAAACGCAATGAATTTAATCGTATACGGCGTAGCTAGCTTGGACACTGCTTTCGCTGATTCCAGCATAACCGCTACACCTGATGCATTATCATCAGCACCTTTGCCTGCATTGACGGAGTCATAATGCGCGCCTACGATTATAACCTTTGGCGAGGTTCCTACTTTAGTCGCTACGATGTTATTTGAATTAACCGTTGTCCCACTGCGAGTATAGCTGAACGGCTGAACCGCAGTATTAAAGCCTAATTTTTCAAATTCAGCCTTTACATAATTTCCGGCTTCAACCTCTTTCGCTGTACCCGCAACACGAGCACCGATTGTGGTCGCCATATAATTAAGATAATCATAAGCACTTTTGCCAACCGAATCTTCCGGCTCAGCAAATGCAGAGACGATCAGCGGCTCCGTATCCGAAGTTTCTTCCAGCCCCGTTGTTTCTGGAGCGACTGCAGTCTCCTCAGCAGGAACCGAACCTGTATCGGCACCTTCCCGCGCATATGCAGCACCAGGAGCAATGATAGAGAAAATGAGCATTAAGGAAAGCATGAGTGCGAGAAGCTTTTGAGAGATAATCTTCTTAGACATGTTCTTCCTCCTTTTTTGTCTAGCAATTAATCCAATAAACAGAGTGCAGCCAAATGACAGATTAACAATGCTATACTCATCACTCCCATTCCGCTTTTGCGTTAATCAATTTTGACTTAATCTAGGATGCGCCTTATGTATATGTGGGTAAAGCGTCAAAATTTGTATACAATATACTTCTTTACGTGAGATAGTGTAACATCAACATTCCATATAGACAATGATATTTTCAGAAATTCGATCAAAATTCAATAAAAATCAATCTTTTATGTTATTTTATATAACATTAAACCTTAAGAATACCGACCATTATTCATTCATAGTTTAATAGACGTAAGCTTAGCTTGCGTGAACAATAGCATATAATCATGTCCGCCAGCCTTTGAATCTGTACCCGACATATTAAATCCCCCAAAGGGATGAACCCCTACTAACGCTCCCGTACATTTACGATTAATATACAGATTGCCGCAATGCATTTCCTGCAGCGCTGCTTGAATACGATCCTCTTCCGCTGAGAAAAAAGCCCCTGTCAGACCAAACTCCGTATCATTGTAAATATGAATAGCCTCCTGCCAATCCTTCGCCTTAGCTATGGCTAGTACAGGCCCGAATATCTCTTCTTGCATTAACGAATCTTTTGGAGCAACATCAGCGAATACCGTTGGCTCTATGAAATAGCCGCCCTCTATTCCTTTTCCTCCGCCTACTATTAATCTACCTTCACTCTTGCCTCTCTCAATAGCATTCAAAATCTTGTCAAAAGAAGCTTTATCAATAACAGGCCCGATTGCCGCATTCTCTTCCGGTGAACCCATAACAAGCTTGCTCGTTCTTTCTTTCACTTTTTCAATTAGCTCATCATACACATCTGCTACAACAATGGCTCTTGAGCCTGCCGAGCATTTCTGTCCTTGAAACCCAAATGCAGATGCTACAATAGCATCAGCAGCAGCATCGATATTGGCCGTTTCATCTACGACAATACCGTCTTTCCCGCCCATTTCCGCTACAACTCGCTTCATCCAGATTTGTCCCGGCGCTTGTTCAGCTGCCAGCCTATTAATACGCAGCCCTATTTCCTTCGAGCCTGTGAAGCTAATGAATCTGGTCTTTGGATGGCTAGTCAAGTAGTCGCCGATTTCTGCACCGCTTCCCGGCAAATACTGAATAACATCAGCAGGCATCCCCGCCTCCACCATCAGCTCATAGAACTTGTAAGCAATAATCGGAGTTGTAGATGCAGGTTTCATAATAATCGTGTTGCCTGCAACAATAGAGGCACTAGCCATTCCAGCGCATATTGCCAGCGGGAAATTCCAAGGCGGAATAACAATCCCAACGCCCAGCGGAATATAAGTCAGCCGATTGTCTTCACCCGCTAGCTTAACCAGCGGTTTTAGCTCATTGGTTTCCGCTAATTTCAACATTTCACGTGCATAATAATCCATAAAATCAATCGCTTCTGCCGTATCCGCATCGGCTTCTGCCCAGTTTTTACCCGACTCAATTACGAGCCACGCCGAAAAATAGTGCTTCCGCTCCCGCATGAGCGCTGCGGCTTTCATCAAGCAGCTCGCCCGTGTCCATACCGATGTATGTTTCCACGTTTCAAAAGCAGCAAGCGCTGATTTCATCGCCTGTTCAGCTAATTCTCGGCTCGCTTTTGCCACTTCGCCTACTACTTCATCCGACTTTGCCGGGTTGCGTGATACGATATAATCAGAGGTATGAACAGCGTGACCTCCAATATGCAGCGGATATTGCTTGCCTAATTCCGTTCTCACATGAGCAATTGCTTCCAGAAAGGCAGCACGGTTCTCAGCATTGCCAAAATCAGTCATCGGTTCAGTAACAAATGGCGTTACATTCCATTCTCTCATTGTCATTCCCCTCTACTTCCACATATTTTTCAGTACAAACCAAACGTTATCAGGTCGTTCTGCCAGTCTTCTCATGAAATAACCAAACCAATCTTCACCGTAAGGAACATAGATTCTTTCTCTATAACCATCGCGAACGAGTTCATCCTGCAGCTCCTCGCAAATGCCATAAAGCATTTGGAACTCGAATTGCTCCACTGGAATTCCCTGCTCTTTGATGAACCTTTTTGCGGTCTCAATGATGGCACGATCATGGGTCGCTATCCCTGTGTAGCTGCCGCTCTGCAAATGCATCTTTATTAATCTCTCAAATGATTGATCGACATCCGTTTTCTGCGGATAGGCAACCTCTTCAGCTTCTTTATAGGCGCCCTTCACCAGTCTTAGGTTGGAACGATTAAGTCCTAGCTCATGAACATCCTGCTCCGAACGAAACAAATAAGCTTGAATAACGATACCTACATGGTCATATGACTCTCGCAGCCTCTTATATAGATCAAGAGCAGGCTGACAGTGAGAGTAATCTTCCATATCGATTCGAACAAAAATGTTCATTTTTGCAGCGGCATCCAATATCGTTCTCATATGCTCCTCGCACAGCTTGCTGTCCAGATCCAGTCCTAAGCTTGTAAGCTTTAAGGATAAGTTCGCATTTGCATTAGAAGCAGCAATTGCCTTAAGCGTGCGCAAGCACATATTTGCCGAATGGGCTGCCTCTTCCTTGCCTCGAACAAATTCACCTAAATGATCTAAAGTTGCCATTTTTCCTTGTTTATTAAGCTTCTTGACCGCTTCAATGGCGCTGCTTATTTCAACCCCAGCTACAAATCGGCTAGCTC
Source organism: Pristimantibacillus sp. Z349TD_6 (assembly GCF_056173205.1). Taxonomy (NCBI): domain Bacteria; kingdom Bacillati; phylum Bacillota; class Bacilli; order Caryophanales; family Paenibacillaceae; genus Pristimantibacillus (SeqCode); species Pristimantibacillus sp. Z349TD_6. The sequence goes on from NZ_CM149662.1 coordinate 7,044,891, forward strand.
CCAGCTTGAGCCCATATTTACGCGCCAAGTTCCCAATCCGACTGCTTTTTCCGAGAGTCAGAAAAAAGCTCCTCATCATTTTTTCCATAGCGAACCCTCGTCCCCTAACCGCCTAGATTCTATATGATTCGTTTGCCAAGCAGAGAGGTCGCCATCTCAACCGCAAGACGAGAAGTACGCATGCCTACATCCAGCAGAGGATTTACTTCCACAATATCCATAGAGGTTACGCGGCCTGTTTCAGCTAGCAACTCCAGCGCTAAATGCGCTTCGCGATAGCTTATTCCGCCTGGAACCGGCGTTCCTACACCGATAGCTTCCGCCGGGTCCATACAATCCATATCAAAGCTTACATGCACACCATCCGTACCGCTGCTCACAATCTCTATCGCCTTCTCCATGACTGCCTTCATGCCCATTCGGTCAATGTCATGCATCGTGAAGCAAGCGATTCCTTCTGAGCGAATAAGCTCCTTCTCGTAATGATCCAAATCACGCGCTCCGATAATCACTACATTTTCTTTCTTAATGAGCGGTCCAGCTCCCGGTATATCGGAAAGCTTAAACTTCCCTAGACCCATCGCTACCGCAAGCGGCATACCGTGCATATTCCCGGAAGGAGTGGTCTCCTCTGTATTCAAGTCGCCATGCGCATCAAACCAGATAATGCCCAAATTATTGTAATGACCAGTCAAACCAGCTAACGAGCCAATTGCAACACTGTGGTCTCCCCCTAATACGAGAGGAAAAGAGTCCGCAAGCACTGCGCGATAGACCTGTTCACCTACTAGCCCGCTCATCTCTTTCACTTCAGGAAAATATTTCATCTTGGGCTGCTTCGGATCAAGCACGCCATGCCTCGGGCAGCTGACCTCGTAGTTGCCAACTAAATCAAATCCCATGCTTCTGATTTGACGTGCAAGCCCTGATTGAATAATGCTTTCCGGTCCAAGCTCCGATCCTGCGCGGCTTCCGCCCATCCAGAACGGAACGCTTATGAGTCTCACTTTTTTGCTCGCCATAAAATCCGTCCTCCCCGTCTTGTTAAGATTCGCTTCCCCAATGCTTCCCATAGTGAACATCCCCTTCCTTAAGCTGTCTCCGTCCGCAAATTCATCCCTTATTCGGATTGAAGCACAAGCGCAATCCTTTCTATCGCCCAATCGATCTCTTCTTTCGTAATAATGAGCGGCGGCGCGAACCTTATGGTCGTGTCATGTGTTTCTTTGCACAAAAGCCCTTCCGCCATCAGACGTTCACAGTATGGCCTCGCTGCTGTATCAAGCTCCAAACCGATAAACAAGCCCTTACCGCGAATTTCCACAATATGCGGTGAACTAATTTCAGCTAATTGTTCTCGAAAATATTTCCCCAGTTCATCCGAACGCTCTGCCAGCTTTTCCTCCTCAATGACATCAATCGCTGCTGAAGAGACCGCACAAGCCAGCGGGTTGCCGCCAAACGTAGATCCATGCGAACCAGGCTCAAAAACATTTAAAATCGTATCGTTTGCGGCGATTGCCGAAATGGGCATTACCCCGCCGCCCAGTGCTTTGCCCATAATATAAACATCTGGTGTTACATTTTCCCAATCGCACGCAAAGCGTCTGCCTGTACGTCCAAAACCGGTTTGAATTTCATCGGCCACGAACAGCACATCATTTTGTTTGCACAAAGCGTAGGCTCCTGACAAATATCCTTCCGGCGGAATAATGATGCCCGCCTCCCCTTGAATCGGCTCAACGAGAAAGGCAGCTGTATTTGGCGTAATCGCCTGTTCAAGAGCAGCCAAATCGCCATAAGGAACTAGCTTGAAACCTGGCGTAAATGGCCCAAAATCCTTTTTGTATTCCTCCGTTGATGAGAAGGAAGTGACCGTTATCGTCCGACCATGAAAATTGCCTATACAAACGATAATTTCCGCTTGGTCGTGCTCCACGCCTTTCTCGCGATATGCCCAGCGACGAACCGCCTTAATGGCGGTTTCCACCGCTTCTGCTCCCGTGTTCATTGCCAAAATTTTAATTTTACCCGTGTAATTAACGAGCTTTTCATAAAACTCGCCCAGCTTATCATTGTGAAAAGCACGTGAAGTGAGCGTTACTTTATCCGCTTGATCCTTAAGCGCTTGAATTATCTTTGGATGCCTATGACCATGATTAAGAGCGCTGTACGCACTAAGCATATCCATATACCGATTGCCTTCAGGGTCGTTCACCCAGACACCTTCAGCCTCCGAAATGACGATAGGCAGCGGATGGTAATTGTGTGCGCCGTATCGATCCGACTGCTCCATGACAACCGCTGTAGATTTGGTAGATGTCATATCGATGAAATCACTCCCTGTAAATTTGTATACAATATTCAATTACTGTTATAAAAAAACCTGGATTGATTATTAACCACCAGGAATTTACAAACTAAACGACCTTGCTGCTATAAAACCTTTGCCAAAAAATCTTTTGTTCTCGGATGCTGAGGATTTTGGAATACCTTCAGCGGCACTCCCTCTTCAACAATGCAGCCGCCATCCATAAACAGCAGCCTATCGCCAACCTCGCGGGCAAAACCCATTTCATGCGTTACAATAACCATCGTCATTCCGTTTTGAGCAAGCTTCCGCATGACTTCAAGCACCTCGCCAACCATCTCAGGATCGAGTGCTGACGTTGGTTCATCAAACAGCATCACGCTAGGCTGCATAGCTAGCGCTCTCGCTATCGCAACACGCTGCTTTTGTCCGCCTGAGAGACGATCTGGATAGGCATCTTTCTTGTCTTCGAGCCCCACTAAGCGCAGCAGCTCCACAGCTTCTACATTTGCCTGCTCTTTGCTCAGCTTCTTTAGTTTACGCGGAGCAAGGGTCAAATTTTCCAAGACGGTCATATGCGGAAATAAATTAAAATGCTGAAACACCATGCCCATTTCTTGACGAATCCGATTTAACTCCGACTGTTTATTTATAATTTCACGATCATTCAGCTGAATATGACCAGCCGACGGCTCCTCCAATCGATTCAAACAACGAAGAAAGGTGCTTTTCCCTGATCCGCTTGGTCCAATAACAACGACGACCTCGCCTTTGCGAATTACCGTGTCTATCCCCTTCAATATTTCGTTTTTTCCATAAGATTTACGCAGCCCTTTTACGACTATCATCAGCTTCTCAACTTCCTCTCTAGCACAGCAAGCAGCCTGGATAATGTAAATGTCATGATAAAATATAAAGCGCAGGCAATTAATAACGGCTCCATCGGCGAGTAGGTGATGCTCTGAACCGTCCGAGCATTGTACATCAGCTCCGCAATGCCTATGACGGATATAAGCGAGGAATCTTTTATAATAATGATGAATTCATTGCCGATTGCCGGCAGCATGTTGCGGAAAGCTTGCGGTAGCACAATGTACCGAAGCGCCATACCTCTACTCAGACCCAAGGATCGAGCCGCCTCCGTCTGCCCCCTGTCGATCGCTTCGATTCCCGCTCGAAATACCTCTGCCATATAGGCAGAACTATTAATTGTGAGCGCTACCACTCCGGAAATGAAAGGCGGAAGATTTATACCAAATCCAGTCAGTCCATAATGAATAATGAAGATTTGCACGAGCATTGGGGTGCCTCGTATGATCTCGATATAGGTAGAGGCCAAAAACTTAACCGGCCAGAAGCGCGAGATTCGCATTAATGCAAAGAGTACCCCGAGCACTGTGCCGAGCGCCACGCCGAAGAAAGACAACTCCAGCGTGACCAAGGCTCCTCTCAAAAAAAACGGCCAATATTCTGTCAGGAAACCGAAGTTTAAATCCATATCCAACTACTCCGTCCGCTCTTTATTCGCCAACCAGCTCATTGGCCTCAACGACATAACGATCAATTTCGCCACTTTCCTTCAAACGAGCAATCGTTCCATCAATTTTATTAAGCAAATCTTGGTTGCCCTTCTTAACAGCTATGGATACGCCAGCTTCTTCTACGGGCTGCTCAATCTTCACTTCAGACACTGCAATATCCGTTTGGGCCACTGCGTATTGATCCGCAACCGGTTTTTCTAAAATAATGGCATCTACACGACCGCTCTTCAGCTCCAAAATCAGTTCAGGAATTTTAGCTAAAGCCGTTAGCTTCGCATCGGCGATTTCCTGTGCAATGCCTTCTTGAATCGAACCTTTTTGAATACCGATTTTTTTGCCTTTTAAATCATCCAATGACTTGAATTGCTCAGCTTGGTCCTTTTTCACCAAAACGCCTTGGCTAGTCAGGTAATAGATTTCAGAGAAATCAACGTTCTTTTTACGTTCTTCCGTAGGCGTCAGACCTGAAATAACCATATCTACTTTTCCTGTATCAAGTGCGAGCAGCAGACCATCAAAGTCCATATCTTGAATTTGGAGCTCAGCATTCATATCTTTTGCAATCTCTCTAGCAATTTCAATATCAAAACCTACGATCGTATCTTTACCGTCTATCATCTTATGGAACTCAAAGGGGGCATAATCTGCACTTGTACCCAGGGTAAGCGTTGTTTTCTCTACTGCTGGAGGATCTGTTGCCGCGTTATTGTTCGTTGCAGCTGGCGTATTTTCCTTATTGTTTTGACCACATGCCGAAAGGACGACCATAACCGAAATAAGCAGCAATGATAATTTCTTTTTCATTTCCATCTCTCCCAATTCATTATCTGATTTAGTCTAAAATCCCCCGAATTGAATACGGAGTTAAATCTGTATACAATATACATATATGATGGTAGTAATTATAACATCGGTTTCCACTATCTACAATGTTTTTTTATGAATCTATTAAAAATAGTTATTTCTATGTGAGTTATTATGACACCTTTCGACATATTCATACGCTTGTCTAATATCTGGATCAGATGATAAAATAGTGAAATCATCTACTGTACGAATGCATATTCAATTACCTAAGACATTTCTCTATCCCATATAAAAGTTAAACAGCAAACAACTTCACCTTATTAAAGTAAGTTAGAACAGGGGAACCTACATGCAATCACCTAAATACCAATCGTTAAAAGACCATGTTTACGAGTATATCGCTCAAAAAATCCAAGATGGCACATTACTGCCGAATCAAAAAGTTAATGAAGCTGAAATTTGCAAAAAACTAGATATAAGCCGTACGCCTACCAGAGAAGCATTATTTCAACTATCCTCCGACAATCTCCTAGATTATTTACCTAGACGCGGCTTCACGGTCAAAGCCTTCGATTCCAAGAAAAAACTCGATTTTTCCCGAATTATTGGAGTGTTGGATGCACTCGCTGCTACCTTGTGTATTGATTTGCTTCAGCAGCCTGACTTCACTGAAATGGAAAGGCTTGTCGACAAAATCGATCTTGATATTAGCAAGCTGTATTTTTCCGATTATCATATGGACCAATACAACTTCCATGATATTTATATAAAGAAATGCGACAACCCTGTATTAATTGAAACGTTGAATTCATTAAAAAACAGCTTTATTCGTCAATCCTATGCAAGTGAAGACAAACCAAAGCTCGCAAATGTGCTAAAGGAAGTAAATGCGGAGCATCGAAAAATTCTTAACTTGTTCAAAGCGAAGGATAAAGAAGCCTTGGAAGCTACGCTTAAGCATCACTGGCGCATTATTGATACTGAGATGCTCTAATGCCATACAAAAAAGGCTGCCAGCTTGAAGCTGGCAGCCTTCGTTTATGTACTTCCGAACCTATCACCTAGCGATTAATAGTTTATTAAACTCTAGCAATGGGAGCGGCTTATGATAGTAATAGCCCTGCGCTTTGTCGCAGCCAAGCTGCTTTAGCTGTTCATATTGATCCAATGTTTCTACGCCCTCCGCAACCACCTGCTTCTGCAGGTCATGCCCCATCGACACAATCGTCTTCACGATGGATAAGCCGCCTTGATAGGCATCCATATCAGTAATAAAGGAGCGGTCAATTTTGATAATAGCAATCGGCAGCTGCCTTAGCACACTTAATGAGGAATAACCTGTACCAAAATCATCAATGGCGATATGTATACCTAAAGCAACAAGCTCATCGAGCATCTTTCTAGCTACATTTAAATTATTAACGACCATGCTCTCCGTAATCTCCAAGCATAACCGATCAGGCTCAAGGCCGCTGCTGCGCAAAATCTCCTGAACCTTGTTTACGAAATCCGGCTGCATGAATTGTCTCGACGAAACGTTCACCGACAGCATAAAATCATTCCAGCCTTGCTCCTGCCACAGTTTACCCTGCTGACAAGCCTCCGCAATAACCCATTGCCCGATTTCATTAATTAATCCCGTTTGCTCCGCCAGCGTGATAAATTCTCCTGGGTGCACCATGCCAAGCTCTACCGATTGCCAGCGAATAAGCGCCTCCGCCCCTATCAGCTGTCCGCTTGCCAAATTAATCTGCGGCTGATAATGGAGAACAAATTCCTTGCGTTTCAGTGCTTTGCGAAGATGCTTCTCCAGCTTGACGTCCCGCTGTACTAGAGCAATCATCTCATTCGTATACAAACGATATTGATTGCCTCCGCTATGTTTCGCATTATACATGGCAATGTCTGCCCTCTTGATAAGCCCATCAGAGCTGTCATCATCAAATGGATGGACACTAATTCCAATGCTGCCGCCTAGGTAAAAATCTTGCCCTTGAAGCGTAATCGGCAGCTGAAAGGCTAAATGAATGTTTTCGGCAAGCGATACGATCTCATCATATTCTTCCGCTTCTTTAATTAAAATAATAAATTCATCTCCGCCCAGGCGGGCCAGCAAATGCCGATGGTCCACATTTTGGCGCAGGCGCTGAGCAACGTCAATTAAAGCCTGATCACCAAACTGATGTCCAAGCGTATCGTTTATCAGCTTAAAGCGATCCAAATCGATAAGCATGACTCCGAGCAGCGCTTTTGATGATTTCACAGCTTTCAACGAAGCTTCCAGCTCTCGATTAAAATGATAGCGGTTAGGCAGCTTAGTCAATGTATCGTGATGTGCCAAAAAATGTATGAGACGCGATTCTTCCTGCTGCTGCGTAATATCCCGAATGACCATTAACAAAAACCAGTCCTTACCCTCAGCCATCATTTCCGTATCAGCCAAAATCGCACGTTTCTGGCCTTTTCGATTCACTATGGTCAGCTCACGGTTTCTCCATGCATCCTTCGGAAAGGAAGCAGCAAAGGCTTCCTCCATGTCTTTGCGTTCGTTCATAACGATGAATTCAGATAAAGAGCGATTTTCCAGCTCCTCTTCCTTCTCAAATCCAAGTATACGAAGCGCACCAGGATTTACTTCTTTCATGATCATATTTTTGTCGATCATAATGATGGCGGTTGGGGAAAAATGATAAAGCAGCTCATATTTTTTGGATGTAGAAGGCAAGAAATCATTTTTCATATAGACACGAAGTGAAATACTCCATATTATCGTTGTCAAAAAAATGACTGAATCTGAAATATAAACATAAGGCGAGAAAGCAGTATATACAATTAAGACCCCGATCGTCGCCAGCTGGTAAAATAGATTGGCTTTAAACAGCACCATAAATCGTTTCCGATCAACGCTGTTATTCGCTTTATAATGGGCTATTAGACAAATAGCTACATTAAGCAATGAATACATGACCAAAAAACCATAAATAACAGTCATAGCTGGAGCAACTTCGATTTGCTTCCAAAAACCTTCTATCCGAACCCCTTCAAGCAAATATTCTCTTCCTCTTATGGCTAGAAGCAGAAAATACATTATAAATGGTATAAACGCTATGCCTATGGTGCTCCATCGAGAAAGCCGATGATAACTGTTTGTTGCCGTAAGATGAAGCAAAACGCTCATGCTTACCGCGGCTATAGAAGCCGGGTACACCATATAAGCAGAAATATTCAGTGCATACTCGGCAGATAACAGCTGCTCGAGGTATTGAAAAAAAATCATACTCGCCAGCAAACAAATGGTAAGGAAGGCAAGACGATTCTCAATATGCTTAGCGTTTCGTCTTATAATAACTAAAGCGGTGTCAATCATATACATGACGGGAAAGATAAAGAAGAGCAGAAGCATTATGGATTGATAGTCACTCATATGATGAAGCCACCTCGCTGAACATTATTCAAAAATACAATTCACATTTTTATCCAAGCAATAGTACCATTATAAAACTTAAATATCGGCAGGACAACGAGAAAAAGACGGTTAAACAGAGAGCTTCCCTGTCTAACCGTCTTTCGTTTCATAAGAGCGCCATGGCTCACCGCGCGGGCTGCTCTTTGTTATTTCTATTTTCTGCCCTTAGCCGCGCTTCCACCTTTAAATACGGTACTGCCTTTAGTCATGTTAGCGCTTTTAGCATTAGGCGTATTTTTATCGTCCGTTTTACCTTTTTCACCTTCAGCGCCTTTAGCACCTTGGTTTCTGCCAAATACCTTCTTCGCTAACTTCTTTTTTTCCCCTGCTTGCCAGCGATTCCAGCCTTTTTTGTCCGTTCCTCTGCCGGTTCCGCCTTTACCCTTTGTACTACTCATATTATCACTCCATCATGTCTTCTATGCCGAGTTAAACCTCATAAAATGCAGCTAAAGCATCTATCAGAATCTTGTTCCTCGTTATCATTACTTATCAGTATACCATTAATCCTGCACTTGGATTCTTATGATGGCTTTTAAATTTTAAATTTCGTTATGCTCTTCGTTTGTTATTCTTAATAAACATGAACCTTATCGCTCATGATTTTCCGAAGAATATTTTTATGTCGCTCAGCTCTAAGGACCAAAGCCTTTAGCGCAGCAAACGCTTCACCAGCTTGTTCGAGGTAATACTCGTCGCCAAAAAGCGTGTATAATCTCATATAATCATTATATTCATCCAGCCATTCATTGAAGTAAGAAGAGATCATTCCCATCACTCCCTTAATTCGATTATAGAGCAAGAACATTAAGATTTTATGAAAAAAATAGGAGGAAAAACATAAAATCATTCTAGCTGTTTATGTTCTTATCGTTTATAGTATATTTTAAAGTTTTCTGAATATTCCCAAAAATGTTTACACACCATTAACAAATGCTGCCCCAATCTATTTATCCTTCTCTATACTATTAAATAGGAAATAACAAAAAAGTTAAATAGAAACTTCAGTTATAATTGTTTCTTATTTTATGGCAGAATAAACAGCTGCTTATTGACCAGAGAATGGAATCCTTTGTATTATGAATTTGCTGACAAATAGAAAGCGCTCACAGCTATCCCGCTTCAAGACATGTTTTATCTTATGAAGACTAGTATTTGAACTCATTGGAGGTCTAAAAAATGACATTAATCGATCAAAACGCAATTGTTCTATTTCAAGGCGACAGCATCACGGATGCTGGCCGCAACCGAAATGACTGGGCAAATCTAGGATCGGGTTATGCAAATCTTGTAACGTCTTTGTTTACGAGCAAATATCCTGAGAAACAAGCTACGTTTCTGAACCGCGGGATATCGGGTGACCGTGTCATTGATTTGGAGCGGAGATGGGAAGTGGATTGTCTTGATTTGAAACCAAGCCTGTTGTCTGTTTATGTGGGCATTAATGATACTTGGCGCCGCTATGACAATAATGATCCACTTAGCACGGAGGAATACTATACCACTTACCGCCGCTTGCTGAGCAGAGCAAAAGAGCAGTTGAACGCTAAGCTTGTTCTAGTCGAGCCATTCGTGCTTCCAGTAAATGATAGCCAGAAGCAATGGCGTGAAGATCTTGATCCAAAAATTCAAGCTGTCCGCGAGCTCGCTGGAGAATTTAAAGCCATTTATGTTCCGCTTGATGGTTTGTTCGCACAGGCTGCAACGCAGACAGGCCCGGCTTATTGGGCTCCCGACGGTGTTCACCCGTCTCCTGCAGGTGCCGCACTCATTGCTGAAGCATGGCTTCAAGCGGTAAAAGCATAAGCGATTTAGAAGACTTCTGCTTAGTGGCAGCGATACTTATAAAGAAAGGAGTAGGCGCATACGCAGCCTACTCCTTTCTTTTACTAATTATTCATCAGCAGGATAACGAAGACCCCACTGCTTCCTGATCGTATCAAGCGTCTCCATGATTGCTAGCGTCTCATCCAGCGGAATGATTGAACTTTCGAGCCTTCCCTCACGGAGCGCATTCATCGCTTCCTCAGCTTCAAATGAATAACCCTCTGCTTCACGGTCGTCCTCGATCGACTCTGCAGCACCCTGTTTCGGGTGCAGATATGCTGATTTACCGAACAAGAAGTTTGGCACATGAATATGCCCCTTCGTTCCATAAATATAAGCATCATTAACCATTTCAAGCTGTACCGCTCCATTCAGCGATGCAGTACGTCCACCTTCATATTCAAATAACAATGAAAACTGCTCGTCTACTCCCGTCTCGCCAAGACGAGCACTGCTCATAATTTTGGATGGCGCCCCTCCGAAAATTAATGATGCGAAGGAAACGGGGTAAATACCAGCATCCAGCAGTGCCCCGCCGCCCAGCGCAGGATCAAGCAGACGGCTTTCCGGCGCCCAGCCGATATCAAAGCCAAAGTCAGCTTTAAGCATTCGCACTTCTCCGATTTTACCATCCGCAATCCATTCCATAACCTTAAGAATTGGCGGTAAAAACCGTGTCCACATCGCTTCCATAAGAAATACTCGTTTCTCTCTGGCTAATGTTATGATTTCTCTTGCTTCCGCAGCATTCATTGTGAATGGCTTCTCGCAAATGACAGCTTTGCCAGCACGCAATAAGGCGAGCACATTATCTTTATGGATGGGATGCAGCGTTCCTACATAAACAATATCGATCTCGGAATCTTGCGTCAGCTCTTCAATGCTGCCATAAGCGCGTGGAATATTATACTCTTTGGCAAAACGCTCTGCCTTCTCTAGGTTTCTACCACCAACTGCGACTAGCTCTGCGCCCTCTGCAAATGCTAAATCTTTAACAAACTTTGAGGAAATCCAGCCTGGACCCAAGATGCCCCATTTCATTGTTTGTACCGACATATCCTTATTCACTCCTCTGAATAAAAAATGTACATTTGTTGCTAGCTCCCTATTATCGGTCGCTTCCACCGCACCATTTCAAAGCCTGTTTTATCGTTGCTTGATACTCTTCCATCTGCAGCACGGATAAGAGATGCCCTGGTGTAAGCACGCAAACTCTTCCTTCGCCTTGCTCCCTTATCCAGCCTGCTGGCTGCGTGCCATGCTCTGACTCCGAAGTCATCAACACTTGAATGCGATCGTCGATAACCTCCATAAAATAATGCTCGTCATGTACTGTAAAGTCCTGTGCATGCGCCTTGTCCCATGGCGTTTCGTCCTTATGAACGATCGTAACGGAACAAGCGGCCGGATGATGCTGGAATACCCCGCCTACAAGCTCAAAGAAAACAGGCTCATCACGATAGCCCACCGTTCCTGCATGCAGCACCAGCAATCCTTTTCCTTGCTCAACATAGCTCTGGAATTGCAGCTGAATCTCCTCAGTGAGCCAAGGCGTTGTATCTGTTGCCGACACTTGGTTCGACTTGGCAAGCACAACCACATCCTGCTGATCCATCCACGCGCGCGACCATTCTGATGCATGCTGGGTATAATCGAGCTGAAAACCTTGCTTGCCGAGCGGCTCCAAGCCTTCCTTAATCAGCTTGCTCGGGTGCCAATAATCGTCGCAAATAATGCCGATTTTCATCTCTATCATCCTCTCGCTTCTATATTAGCATTACTCCTATAGAAATTGTTTTAAATTGTTAAAACTAATAGCCAAGCTCTCAAACGGATCACGTCTGCATACATCCTGCTCGACTACATACCACTCTACTCCAATCTCTCTGCATGCTTCAATAATCGCTTTGAAATTCAAGTTTCCTTCGCCAATTTCAGCGAACACTTGCTTATAGTCAACGATTTCCAAATCTTTGAGATGAACAACACCCATACGGCCTTTAACCTGATGAATCGCATCCACCGGGTTTACTCCGCCAACATGTACCCAATAGGTGTCGAGCTCGAATCCAACTGCAGCCGGGTCGCTTTCTTGCTGCAAAATATCCATTCCTGTTCTGCCTGCAAACTTCTGGTACTCAAACTGATGATTATGGTAAATAAACTGCAAGTCATGCTCCTTCAGCTTTCTTCCAATTTCTGTCGCTTGCTTCGCAAAGGTGGAATAGCCCTCCCCGCTAGTGCGGTACTCATCCGGAATAGAGCCTAACCCAACATACTTACAGTTCCACAGCTTATGCATTTGCACGGTATTGTCAAAGTCATTGACCATAGAATCAAGACTTACATGCGTTGCACAAATACGAAGCCCTTCGGCATCTGCTAATTGCTTCACTCTTTCTGGAGCAATAGGGCCTATTCCCGATACTTGAACCGCTTCATAACCGATTTCTCTTACCTTGCGCAGCGTCTGCTCCAAATCCGCTTCATTCTGGCAATAGTCACGCAACGTGTACAACTGTACTGCAATATTTGATAAGTTCATTTCTTCGCCGCCTTTATCATAGATTTGGGTTAGCTTACATGGTTATAGACTAATTGTAGCATTATTAATGAAAGCGCTACTTTACTGAGGTTAACCAAGCATACCCCGCCAATTGATTATAATTGACCAAAAGGACGCTTTTCTTTTAAAGGTGTTGAAAAAAGCGCAACAGGAGCTCCGCACTTTCGTGCTTGGAAACCCCTATTGCGCTTTGCAAACTATCTATTCGTTAACCTTCGATCAGCTTCTTGTATGCATCCATTTGGCGCTGCAATTCTGCAAGCACCTTGTCGTAGCCAGCTGTTTTCAGCTTGCTGCGGAATTGCTCTACGGCTTGAGCCGGGTCTCCTGCTTTACCATACGTAATCGCAGGCCCCATCTCGCCCGATACCTGTGTAATCGCCGTTAATTCAGCTTCTACCGGCGTTTTATCAAATACAAATTGGCCGTAAGGGTAAGGTTTTTTGATTTTGTCATATTCCGCGTACAATGTTTCTTCGAGCTGATCCCAAGTTGTTACGCTCGGAATTTCGAATTTGTCGACACGTCCACCCCAGAAATCCGAATAGAAGGAATCCTTAGCCTCGTTGTAGGCTGCTGGCTGCTGGCGTTTGCCGTCTTTCACTTCGTATTGAACGCCTTCCAAACCGTAGTTGATCAAATGATAAATTTGCTCGTCATTGCGAATTAAATCATAAGCCATGAGAGCGCGCTCAGGGTTTTTGCTGTGCGCTCCAAGCGATGTTCCTCCGTGCGTGATGGAGAGCTCCGTCAAGTTATTGCCGCCTGTACGAGCAAATGGGAACATTTGCAGCTCAGAACCTGGTTGATCCTTATCCATATTAACGCGCAGCCCGCCAAACGTTTGTGTATGATGCTGATCTAGTCCCGACAATCCAGCGCGCAGTGCGGAGCGGTTGTCGTTTTTGTTGTTCAGCACATCCTCGCGCCAGTAGCCTTTATCTGCCCATTCCTTCATTAACGTTGCGAAATTAAGAAATGTGTCTTCGAATACAGGGCTCACTACCGTATACTTCTCTTCAAATGATTTGGTCGTGTACACTGGCAAATAGCCCGTTGAAATTGGTAGCTCTAATTGGTCCGTGTAGGACGCTGCATACCCGCCAAATGTGCTTGTTGCTGCAACAGCATCCCAAGGAATAACGCCTTCTTTGTTATCTTTAATATATTGCAGGTATTTACCAATGCCTTCCCAATCTTTAATTGGATCCGTTATGCCCGCTTCCTTCGCCCAATCTCCACGATAGAAGAAGCCATGGTTAACCCACTGTGTGTAATCATTTTCTGGAATCAAAACGATATTTCCTTTATATTTGCTCTCCGACCAGTCCTCTTCAGGAATTGAATTCCAGGTTTGCGGCGCATATTGCGGCAATAAATCATTCAAATTCATAAACGCGCCACGCTGTGCATTGCCCCATGTATCAAGCCAGTCCGTACCAATCGTAATCAAATCCACCGCTTCGCCGGATGCCAGCAGCAGATTATATTTCGTCTGCCAATCTGCCCACTCGACCCATTTCCACTCCAGCTCGGCGTTGATTTTTTCCTTCATCAGTTTATTAACCTCAGCCAGTACCTTCTCGAACTGACCGTTTTTCGGCTTATCGCCAAGTACGACATAGCTGATTTTTACGAATTTGGACGTATCTGCTGCTTTATTGCCATCTTCCGTGTTCGTGCTCCCCTTATTGCCGCTTTCCGTGTTTGTACTCCCTTTATTGCCGTTTTCCTTTTTATCTCCGTTGCTGCCGGAACAGGCCGCAAGGCTGATGATCATCATTACAGCGATTAGCAGAGCGGAAATCTTCTTGAAGTTCGACATCTCACTTCTCCCCTTTGTTTTCATGATTCGGGCTTCGCCCTTTATGTGAAGAGACCCTTGCAGGCCTGCGGCACATCAGCCTTTTACAGCACCTACTGTAATTCCCTTAATGAAATACCGTTGCACGAATGGGTAGAACAAAATGACAGGGCCCGTCGCAACCACCGCGGTAGCCATCTTCATCGATTCCAGCGGCATATCACGAAGCTGCACATTAGATGCAGCGGATGAATTGCGGATAAAGTCAGCGCTGGTTACGACATTGTACAAAAACAGCTGAAGCGGCCTGTACTTCATATCCGCCGAAAGGAACAGCATTGAGTTGTACCACTCATTCCAGTAGCCAAGGGCGATAAACAGCCCGATGGTTGCTAACGCCGGCGTGGTCATTGGCAAAATCAGCTTTAGAAAAATGGTAAAGTCGCCTGCTCCATCGATCTTCGCTGATTCGGTAATGGCATGCGGGATTGAACGAACGAAGCTTTTCATCATGATGATGAGAAATGGACTAAGCAGTCCCGGAAGAAGAATAGCAAGATAATTGTCCTTCAGCGTCAAATATTGCGTCATCAGCAAGTAAAAGGGCACAAGGCCGCCGGAGAACAGCGTCGTGAAATAAATGAAAAACGAAATGCCATTTCGATAGCCGAAGTCAGGGCGCTGAAGCGCATAACCCGTCATCGCCACGAGAAAGAGACCAAAGACCGTTCCAACAATGGTGATTCCCATCGTGACAAGGTAAGAGCCAATAATGAGATCGGGGTTTTCAAACACGATTTTGTAGGCAAAGGTGCTAAAATCGCGCGGCCACAAGTTGAAGCCGTACTTTTTAATCGTGCCTTCTGCTGTCAGTGAGGTGCCAAGCACGAGCAAGAAGGGCAACAAACAGCATATCGAAAAACATGTAATGAAAAGATAACCAAAACCTTTGACGATGATGCCACTTATGTCTGTCCGAATGCTGCGTGATTCATCCCTATTTTCCATATGTGACACCTCCTAAAATAACGAGTTTTCAGGCGAAGCCTTCTTCACAAGCCAGTTGGCTGTTAAGACGACTACAAAACCGAACAAGGATTGATATAAGCTTACTGCGCTGCCAAGCGAGAAGTTGAAGTTTGTCATCAGGGCACGGAATACGTAAGTCTCGATAATATCCGTTGTTGGATATAGGGCTGTGTTGTTTGCGCCTACTAAGTTGAAAAACAAACCGAAGTTGCCTTTAAGAATGCCGCCGAGCGAGAACAGCATCAAGATGATGAAGGTTGGCTTTAACCAAGGAAGCACGATGTAAATAATGCGTTGGAAGGCGTTGGCGCCGTCAATCTCGGATGCCTCGATAATTTCATTGTCCAGCCCCATGATGGCTGCAAAATAAATAATCGAGCCGTATCCAGTGGACTGCCATAGGTAGGTGAGTACGATGATAAACGGCCATATTTTCGGATCAGAATAGGTTTTGACAGGCTCCATGCCTAACGATTCCAGCAAGCTGTTCAATAAGCCGTAGTCATAGCTCAAGATGTTGTAGGCGATAAGCCCGATTAGAACGGCAGATATAAAATGAGGTAAAAACATAAGCGTTTGCGTGATCTTCTTGAACCATTTGCGCCGAATCTCATTCAATAGAATAGCTACAAAAATTTGCATGACATTTCCCAGCACGATAAATACCAAATTGTAAGCTACCGTATTAAATGAGAGCCGCCATAGATCACCATTCATGACGAGAAAGCGAAAGTTGTCAAATGCAACAAACGGGCTTTTGAATATGCCATCGGAGTAGTTGTAGTTAATAAAAGCTAGATACAAGCCGGGCATCGGCAAGTAAGCGAATATAAGAAAGAAAGCGATGGCCGGCAAACACATGATTAATAACGTTTTGTTGTTCCAAAATCGCCTAAGCTTGCCGCTGCTCATTCGCTTCTGCTTCCTTTGGGGAGCCCGCTCGACTATGGTCGTTTCCATCCTTCTTCCCCCTTGTCGTAAATGCTAGACGGATATGAATTGAATTGCTTCCAAACGCCCTTGCTTCTCTTGATCAACCGCTTCCAGCAGTATCGTTAAGCTTCCTTCTCCACCTTCATACCAAGCTCCCGGCAAGTAAAAGGAATCCGGGCTTCCGCCTGACATGACCGGCCTGCTCGTTTGGCTTGGCAGCCATAGTCGTCCAACGATTCTTCCTTCCAGAAACACTGTCAGTTTAAGGCTAGTGCCGGAAACCTTCGCTCTCCAGCCTTTGCCTGCTTCCGAATTTCCGGTAGTCGCATACAGCCATGCGGTTTCTCCTGGCTCCAATGAGATGGGGAATTCGGTTGTTCCGCTTTGCGGCCGCAAGCTTTCCGCATGCTCCAGAAGTTCTTCCTCCTCTGCCGCATAAACTGTAAAGTTGTCCGCCTCTTGGCCTTCATACAAGTAAACCTGCCCGGATGGTAAACCGAGCACTCTCTCAACGAATACAGTAAGCTCTACGGATTGCCCTGCCGTCACATGCTCAGAGATATTAAAGTGTGGATCAAACGGATGCACCTCGCCTATTTCCTTTCCATTTACAAAGAGCCTAGCAAGCGATTGAATGCCTTGGAAATGCAGCGTCCACGAGTCTGCCGCTTCCGATGCATGGAATGTTTTACGGTAATATTCGAAAGCCGGATGATCAGGAGACATCCAGCCTCCAAAATTAACAATCGGCCACATGCTGCTATCGGGCGGCTCGATCAGCTCCTTGCGCAAAATCCGATCCGCAGCCCGGTAAACACTCCAGTTACGGCTAAGGTCTCTAACCTCTGTAATGGCTGAAAGTCCTTTAATCCCCTTCATCGCATGCAATCGAAGTCCGGGAAGCCTAGCATCGTCAAAGTTCGAATGTCCCCATATCTCCACTCTGGCAAGCAGCTTTCCATCTTGCAGACCATTATCTAGATGAAGGTAAGAGCTGCCTCCGCCAGACACTGCCGTTCCCGCGTATTCTCCTCCTGCATAAAGCGACACAACATCACTGCCTGAGCGAATGAGAATACCTTTTACCGCTTTGTCTTCAGGCAGTCGAACCGTCGCTTCATACCAAGCATACCCTCGGTAAATTTCATGCTGTTCCAAGTAATTTGCTTCTCTTGAAGCGGATGGGCCTCTCTTATCCTTTTTAATCATAGGTGATGCCGCATCAAAATGATTTAGGCGCCACTCAGCAGCTGCCAATTCAGTGCGATCCGAGTAATGGAGGGGCTGGCCATGATTAATGGTGTCGTCAGCATCGTTTAACCCTACGGAATAAAGCGCTTTCATTCTGTCGGTAATAAATAGCTTCAACGTATGTCCATCCGAAGTAATAATCGAACATACGCTATCTTCTTTACCTTCAAAGGCGATCCTGACCTTGCTTCCCTCTATCGTTTCCACAGTTGCATTCAGAGCTTTCATATCCACCAGCGCTGCATCTAGCAGCAATACAATTTCGCCATAACCTTCTGTATGAAATGCAAGACTTGCACCTGTATCATTTGTTTTTGCCATATATAGCTCAGCTGTCGAGTTCTCTAGTAATCCTTCGACACCCCAATGCTGTAAAGGAACTTGAGAAGGCAGCGCTAGTGACCTGCCCGATTTGAGCTTAAAGCTGCTCGCAGCTTTTGTATTCGTATCATTCTCCATCACGATGGCTAGTTCTTTATCTTGATTATCTAAATTCGTAACAAATAGGAGATTTCCGCCGCCCTTTAACTGCAGGGCATAAGGGCCAACAACTCTATCGCTTTGTCCAATCAGCTTCCAATCCGTGCTTAAGCCTTGGCTTGCAGCCTCAGCGAGCGGAGTGCCGTAAGCTGCAATCATCCGTCCAAGCAGCCTGCCCTCATACGCTTCCTCGCGGATATGCCCTTCAGGAGAAATCATTCCGCCAAAATCATAGTCCGACGTCATAAACGCTAACGGCTTACCCCAGTTGTTCGTCGCATTCGTGAAGCCAAAATCCGTTCCCGATACCTGCAAATACGGACCGAGCAGCTTGGCGCCGCAGGAGAGCAATCTACGTAGGAGGTAATGTGCCCGGTTCGTCTCCGTTACGAGCAGCGGATAACCTAATTTAGCTAAGGTTCCACTGTAGTGAAGCACCTTGTCTTCAAATTCGGCCTCTCGATTATCCGGATAGAAATTACAGGTCGGCACCACATCCTCTGCGAGTCCCGATGCTTGCAGCAAGCCGCCCTGACCGGCACAAGCGAACAGCGGTACGGTTATTCCGTGATCAAGCACCATATCGCGCAGTGCACTAATATATCCTTTGGGGTCATGACAATCATAGAAATCGAGCTCATTATCCAGTTGAACACCGATTACCGTTCCGCCCTCACCTGCTTGGTTCTGCTTTAGCAAAGGCAGGATGTGATCAAACCATTTGGAAACATAGCCGAGGAATTCAGCATCGTTATCGCGAAGCTTCAGTCCCTTCGTAAGCAGATAAGCCGGAAGCGCTCCGCCATCCCACTCCGAGCAAATGTAGGGACCAGGTCTTGCGACGACGTATAGCCCTACTTCGGCAGCCGTTGTTAGGAATGCGGCAATGTCACGCTCTCCGCTGAAATCCCATTCTCCTTCAGCTGTTTCATGATAGTTCCATGGAAAATACACATCGATGCTGTTATACCCAAATGCCTTCAACTGCTCCATCCTCTCCTTCCAAAGCGCGCTTGGAATACGGAAGTAAAACAGCGAAGCACATAGCAAAATATGAGGGGTTTCCTGAATCTTCACGGCATCCGCATCAAATCGCACGGCTGCTTTCGCTCCAATGTCCATGACCATGTCAAAACCTCCAACGAATTAGACTAAAAACCCGAAATGTGTAACCCGTTTCATGTAACCCGTTACATTTTTAGATAAAAATAAATACACGTCATGACCGGGATAAACAGAACGCAATTCTGTACGGTTCGCTGATGTGTATTTATGTGCTAGCTTCTGGAAAGAAGCGATCTCGCTGTAAATGTAACGGGTTACATTATTGTAGGTGACACCTTGTTATCTTTTCACATTTTGATTGTATTCAACATTGTAAGCGTTGTCAATAATTATTTAAAAACGCAATTTCAAGCATTATTTTGCTTTGAAGGTGGAGCTGTAGACTCTCTTACAACGAGCTCCGGCCTTAATTTGGTGCTCTTATTAACTTTATTTTTCGTAATCATTTGGTGGAGCAGTTCCGCTGCGTTCCGGCCTACCTCATAACATTTTAGAGAAATCGTCGTTAATTCTGGAATGCTGTTCGAGGCATAAGGAATATCGTCAAACCCAATCAGCGATAGGTCCTGCGGCACGCGTAGCCCTGCTTTGTGAGCAACTTTCATAACGCCGATAGCCACTAAATCGTTCGCGCAAAATATAGCGGTTGGACGCTCGGGCAGCTCCAGTAGTTGATGCATTAGCTTCTTACCCGCTTCAACGGAAAAACCGCCATCGCGTATCCATTCCTTGCGAGTTTGGACTCCGTTTTTCTCCATCGTTTTCACAAAACCGCGAGTACGCTGAATCGTATTGGACATGTTTTTGTACCCGCCTACAAATGCAATATCCGTGTGCCCTAAGTCAATCAAATGCTGTGTCGCAAGCTCTGCGCCCTCCAGCTCATCGGCATATACACGAGTCATCCCTTCACCGGGGAGATTGCCGTTAATGAGCAGCAGCGGCACGCGTTTACTAGCTTCAACCACTTCGCTTACAAGATCTTTGCTTGGCTTAGCAAGGTTAATTCGCCCGCCTATCATCACAATGCCGTCTACTTGCTTCTCCATCAGAATACTCAAATATTGCGACTCTCGCACATATTGATCTGCTGAATCTCCGTTCGTTGATACCGTATCGCATAGAAAAAAAGTGTAGCCTTTGCTTCGCGCTTCTTGATCCAAACCTGACAAAACCTCTGGAAAAAAAGGGTTCGTAATATCTGGCAAAATAACGCCTATCATTCCCGTTTCCTTCTTAAACAGGCTTCTTGCAATGGCATTCGGCTGAAACTGATGTTTCGCAATTAACTCCATAACTCGCTCTCTGGTTGACTTTTTTACCGGAGCCGTATTATTAATGACGCGCGACACAGTGGCTACTGAGACGTTCGCTTCCCTAGCAATATCATATACAGTAACCGGCTTGATAGCAGCTCACTCCTCAGTCCAAAGTTCTATTCTTCAGTAGAATAACAGACTTTTGTTTAAATAGAAACGAACATTTCCTATTATTTACAACGAAAGCCAAGAGGAACTAGAGCGCTTTCCCCTAGACTCCGCCTGGCTTGTGCTGCCTATTTATTCACTTTTCTCCGAGTTAAGCTCGGTAAGCTGTCTTCGTGTTCCCCATCTCATGTCTCCGCTTTATCCATACGCTCACGCCAGCTGCTGCCATAATCATCCCCGTGGCGACAAAGATCCAGTGGATGCCTAAGGCTAGGCCTAACAAACCTCCGATGAGCGGACCAAGCATCGCACCGAACTGATTCGCACTTGTCGTTAACCCAAATGATCTGCCTCTAAACTGCTCATCTGTGCTTTGGACAACCAGCGTATTGACGATAGGCGCTATGCCAGCCATAAACAAACCAAATATGAATTGCACGATAGCGAAAAGCCATAATTGTTGGACAAAAAACTGCATGCTAATGATTGATCCCGCGCAGAGCAGGCATACGACGAGAATCCGGTAGAAGCCCTTCTTTTCACCAAGCCTTCCCCAAACTGGCGATGCCAAAATGCCTGCTATTCCGATAAGCGAGAGCACAAAACCAGCTGACAGCTCCGCTCCTTGCAGCCCCCCTTGCAGCTTGGCAATATGAAGGGTAATTAGCGGCTGTATCATATTAATCGATAGCTGAACGATAACGAGCAGCAGCAGCATACTCATGAGTGCACGATTGCGAAAAGCCATCCGATAAGTGATTGGCTTTTCTTTTTTCTTTACGGTCGCTGCCCCTTCAGATGTGTCCGCTTTGCCTTCCCTCACCCATACAATAACCGCCACTGTCGCAGCTAAAATAATAAACGCAGCGACAACAAAGGATCTGCGAAGTCCAAATGCTTCAGCCAACAGCCCGCCGAATAATGGTCCGAGAATACCGCCAGTCATCGTACCCGCTTGCATCATGCCAAGGCTCCAGCCAAGCTTCTCCTTCGGTGCAACTGATGCTACGATCGACATGGATGCTGGAACAAATCCACCCACAAAGCCATGCAGCATTCTCACGCCGACGAGCTGCCATGGCGTTTGCACAAAAGCGATCAGCGCGTAAATAATAGCTAAGCTGAGTCCTGCTCGGATGACCATTTTTCGCTTCCCATACTTGTCTGCAAGCATCCCCCATAAGGGAGCCATCACTGCTCCGACGAGGAAAGCTGAGGAATGCACAATTCCAGCCCATAGGTTGACGGAGCTTTCCGGCACCCCCAAATCGAACAGAAATAGCGGCAGGAACGGTACGGACATCGTATAGCTTGAGCTGCAAAAAAGAACGCCGAACCATAAAATCCACATGGTACGCTTCCATGGTTCCATACTCGGCAACCTCCAGTCTGCCTTGCTTTGCAATTTCCGTGTCATTTACACTATTAACCACTATACGCCTCCTTTACCATTTGTTCAAAAACCACTATAAGGTGCAAAAACAAGAAAACCCGAGACAAACCACGTCAAATGATGGTTAACGAGGTTATTTGCGCTTAGAGGGGCAGTCTGGAAAATGGCATCTTAATACCTAGAGAGCGACCTGCTTTTCTAGCTGGCACCATTTTATCCCCAAAAAACAGAAGGGGCTGTCCCAAAAGTTAGAACCTATGCGTGCTTACAGCTCCATTTCCACCTCGAACAAACGCCGCCGCAACTCTGTAAGCGCATATTTGTTCTTACAGACAACAAACCTAGCCTTTTCTCTTGCTGTAAGAACCTATGCGTGCTTTCTGCTCCATTTCCCACCTCGAACAAACGCTGCCGCAACTCTGTAAGCACATATTTGTTCTTACAGACAACAAACCTAGCCTTTTCTCTCGCTGTAAGAACCTATGCGTGCTTACAGTTCCATTTCCACCTTGAACAAATGCCGCCGCAACTCTGTAAGCGCATATTTGTTCTTACAGACAACAAACCTAGCCTTTTCTCTCGCTGTAAGAACCTATGCGTGCTTACAGTTCCATTTCCACCTTGAACAAATGCCGCCGCAACTCTGTAAGCGCATATTTGTTCTTACAGACAACAAACCTAGCCTTTTCTCTCGCTGTAAGAACCTATGCGTGCTTACTGCTCCATTTCCACCTCGAACAAACGCCGCTGCTGCTCTGTAAGCACATATTTGTTCTTACAGAAAACAAACCTAGCCTTTTCTCTCGCTGTAAGAACCTATGCGTGCTTACTGCTCCATTTCCACCTCGAACAAACGCCGCTGCTGCTCTGTAAGCACATATTTGTTCTTACAGAAAACAAACCTAGCCTTTTCTCTCGTCTTAAGAACCTATGTGTGCTTACTGCTCCATTTCCCATTTATTTAAGCAAACATAAATAGACCAAAATAGAAAAATGGCGGCACTGGAATTAGTTCCTGTGCCGCCATTTTTTCAATATTCTTATGATTTTTAATTAAATTGAAGTATCTCTTCAGCGAGTTTAACTCTTTTTGGACACCCTCTTGCTGCTACTTAACCGACGCCGCTAAAATATCGCCATAAGCCCAGTGCTTGCTAGTAACATCCTTCCACGGGGATGAGGTTACGCCGACTAGATTGCCTCTGCCGAGTACTTTGTTGATCATGCTGACTGCTTCAGCACGTGTCAGCGCGTTATTAGGCTTAAAGCTTCCATCCGCATAGCCATTAGTGATTCCAGCAGCTTGCACATTTAGAATAGCTGCTTTTGCCCAATGGTCCGAAATATCCGTAAAGCCCGCTCCCGTTTTGGAAGCATCCCCAATTAGCGATGACACCAGCTTAGCCATTTCAGCGCGTGTCATTGCTTTTTCAGCACCAAACGTTCCATCTTCATACCCTTGCATTAAGCCCATTTTTGTTACTTTGGAAATCGCATCCTTCGCCCAATTGCCTGCGAGAACATCATGATAAGAAATGTCCGCCGCAGTTGCTTTCTGCTTAACGATTCTTGAGAGAATAACCGCCATCTCAGCACGGGTAATCTTGTTTTCTGGCCTAAATGTACCATCCTCATAACCATTCATATAAGCGGCATCCAAGCTAGAATCGGCTAAGCCCTCCACATGGACGAGTGAAAAAAGACTGAATTTATCGACTGTGAATTGAAGGCCCATCTCGCCCTTGTCATTAAACGGTACGATAATGCCCTTCATCAGCTGCTTCGTTCCGTCGCTGTGCTCGATATATACAGCCAGGTCCTCCCTGTCTGCTTCGCTCAGCTTCACATCCTTCAAAGGCAAAATGAGGGTTACATTGCCTTTTGGCATATTCGTTTCAATGCTCATCGGACGGCCTATTATAGATGCATCTATATTTCCTGCAACGATCCTTAACATCGCTTCTTTATTCGCTCGACCCGCAATTTCCTGCTTCTTTGCTTCCTCCTTAACCGGTGTAAAACGAATGAACAGATCCTCCAGTGATGACTGAAGCAAGCCGCTAGCCACCATTATCTTAACGTTTTCTGTCGATATACCTAAATCAATTTTTGCATCTGCGAACACTTTATTTGCTTCCTTCGGCAGAGTGACAGAAGTTAGTGTTACTTCATCCTTCGTATCAGGAATCGTGATATTAACCAATTTGTGTCCTGCTGCTGTGACGCTGTTTACAGCTTTTTGCGCTTGATCAACAGTAATCGGCACATCATCCGTTTTCTTGCCATCCGCTTGTGTCGTACGCGTGATTACAACATTAGCGGCATTTTCAACTTCAATCGTGATGAGCTCCTTAGCTGGAGCACTCGTGGTTATAGGTGCCGATGTTGGTGTTACCGACGGTGTTGCCGACGGCGTCGGCGCTATTGTTTCTTCCGGTGTTGCTGTTGGCGTTGCTGACGGTGATGCTGTTGCCGTTGGCGTCGCAGATGGCGCTGTTGTTGGCGTTGCAGATGGCAACGTCGCCGCATTCACCTCAAACTTCACACCATCCACCAACATATATTCGCCGGATTTTTTAACCGCCTTAATCGTATGAACGCCATTTGCTAGCCCAGATATGCTATATACCGCTTGCTGGGTCAGTCTGCTCGCATGATGCGCGCTTACTGTTTCCTTAAATACATCGTCAACGTAAATGTCTATGTCGCCTTGAGAAGCTGACTTCGGCGCAATTAATGTTATGCCGGTTCCGGTGAATGAATATTCAACATAATCGCCATCCGTCTCCGTAGCGTGCAGGTCATTTTGATAATCGCCTTTATAGGAAATGGCTAAGCTCAACGCTCCATCCGGCTGTGCGGCAAGATATTCTTTTTTAACTGTAATCACACTACCCGATATCGTGTAATCACTGCCCGCTGCAAGCGTTGCAGCACCATTCGCAATACCGAGTAGATTACTGCCATCAATGCTAAGCGTTGTCGTTACATCGGCTTGTGCTGTCTTGTCAAAGCTTGCAGCATCCGGACTAATCATATCTGCAATTCTAAACTGTAATTGGTCTAACAGCATATAATACCCGGATTTCTTAACGACCTTAATCTTATGTGTTCCTTCAGACAATCCCTCAATACTATAAACCGTCTGCCTAATTTGCCGGCTAGTATTGTACGTGCTGATCGTTTGCTTAAACACGTCATCCACATAAACTTCGATATCCCCTTGCGAGGAATCTTTCTCCGTTACGATCTCAATGCCTGTTCCCTCAAACCCATATTCAAAATAATCGTTGTTCGCCTCCGTGTAATGGACATCATCCTTGTAATCGCCTAATCCACGATTTCTGCCATGCTGCCATGCACCCTTATAAGAGATTCCGCTATCATCATTATTAATAGATACATAGCGGCCTCTAGACGTATCGCTTACTGCGATAGCCAGTATTTGCGCAGCTCCACCGCTAAAAGACAACGTCAGATTGGTCATTCCATTTGGCTTAGCCGCAAGGAATTCCTTCTTAATCGTAAGCTGGTCGCCTGACAACTGATAATCGACGCCTGCCTGCAAAGCCGCCGCACCATCAGCAATACCGCTCAAGCTGTTTCCGTTAAAGGTAAGCTTCGTCCAAATATCTGCTTGTGCATTCGCTCTTTTGTCGAAGCTTAATGCGCTTGGAACCATTGTGCTGTTCTGTCCTGTCGTATCGCTTACTGAGATGGACAAAGTCTGTGCCATTCCGTGATCAAAGCTAAAGCTTAGACTCACCATGCCGAGCGGCAATGACGCCAGATACGCTTTATTAATCGTGACTGTATCGTCCAAAACGATATAATCGGTGCCTGCCGCCAACGTCGTTGTACCATTCGAAATACCGACAAGCGTATTTCCATTCAGCCTTAACGTTGTTGCGATATCTGCCTGCATATCTGCCTTCTTATTGAAACT
The DNA here is from genome assembly GCF_056173205.1 of Pristimantibacillus sp. Z349TD_6. Lineage (NCBI taxonomy): Bacteria > Bacillati > Bacillota > Bacilli > Caryophanales > Paenibacillaceae > Pristimantibacillus (SeqCode) > Pristimantibacillus sp. Z349TD_6. The sequence goes on from NZ_CM149662.1 coordinate 7,070,737, forward strand.
GGCTGTGACTGGGTTAATTGTGCTGTTAGCAGCAGATGAATCACTTACAGCAATCGCCAGCGTCTGCGTCGCTCCGCCATCAAAGGTAAAGATCAAGCTCACAGTCCCAAGTGGCTGTGCCGCCAAATATTCCTTTTTAAGCGTCACCACATTGCCATCAACCGTATAATCCGTGCCCGCTATCAAGGCTCCCGTACCGCCTGCAATACTGCTAAGGCTGCTTCCATCGACTGTTGTCGAAAGAGTAAAATCAGCCTGCTGCCCATCAGCCTTATCAAACATTCCACTGCTCGCGCTAATTAAATCCGGTACACTAATTCTCAGCTTATCGAGGAGCAGGAAGTAACCAGACTTCTTCACTGCTTTAAGCGTATGGGTTCCGTTAGTGAGTCCTGTTATGTTGAATACTGGCTGCTGTGCCAGCCTTCCGATGTTATAGGTGCTGATCGTTCGCTGGAATACGTTGTCCACATAGATGTCTATTTCACCTTGTGAAGGGTCCAGCTCGGTAATGAATTCAATGCCCGTTCCCGTAAACGTATACTCAAAATAATCGTTGTTGTTCGCCTCCGCATAATGCACATCATCCATATAATCGCCAAGTCCGCGGTTATAGCTGCGGTTCCAGCCGCCTGTATAGATAATAGACGGATGATCATCATTGATGGAAATTGACCCGCCTACAGAGGTATCCCTTACGACTAAGGAAACATGCTGCTCCGCTCCTGCACTGAATGAAAAGGATAACGCTGTCGTTCCAGTAGGAAGCCCCGCTAAATACTCCTTCTTAATCGTCAGCTGGCTTCCTGATACGGTGTAGTCCGTGCCAATTGCCAAAGGGGTTCCTTCATGCGCAGCGCCCGTTAATTCATTGCCGTTTAACGAGGTCGTCAGCGTAATATCAGCTTGAGTGGACAGCTTCTTATCAAAACTCACTGTTGCAGGGGTAACCCTGCTATCCCTTATCGTCGTATCGGTTACGGTTATAGTAAAGGTTTGTGATGCCCCGCCGCTAAACGCAAACGTTAAATTCGTGATGCCTGCCTGTCTTGCTGCTAGGTACTCTTTTTTAATCGTAACGGTATCACCTGATACGCTGTAATCCGTACCAGATACCAGTACCGTTCCATTGTTAGTGATACTATTCAGTGTATTTCCATTCAGCGTCATTACCGTCGTAGCATCAGCCTGCTCCGAAGCCTTCTTATTAAAGCTTGCCGCAGATGGGCTAATACTGCTGTTTTGCGCTGTGTTATCCCTTACATCAATAATGAGATTTTGCTTGTCTCCGACTAGCTCCTGCCCGCCGCCACGAACCCAGTGGCCCGAATATTTCATTCCGGTATCGTCGTCATTAGCAGCTGCTGTTCCATCCTGTGCCACTACTTTGAACAACCTCGAAGCATGCGAGGCCAAATTTTCATCACTGTATCCAGTCGCAAATAAGCCCAAATCCTCATGGCTCCACAGATCACGGACAGTGGCTGGACCGGTGATGCCAATATCACTCCAATTCACGTTCACCGTCGCAGCAGAATTGCCGAGATTAAAGAGTCCCACCGTATAGCTTCCATCACCATTATTCGCATACCACACCTGCTGCTCCGTCGCTGTCGATACAGGATGCCCCGGCCTGCCAGCCTGATTGACCGCGATTACTTCTTCATTCGTCAACAGCTCGATGCCGTAATCGTCCAAATTTGTCATGTCATTGCCGATGTATAATTGCGCCGATGAAATCGCCCAGAACGACATTGCCGTCATCCGCTCGTCCTTCGTGATGCCGTCCATTGTTCCGTTTCCGATATTCAATGAATCAAAATCATTCCAGCCGCCTGGACCTGCATGACGCCAGAACTGCTCTGCTTTCGGGAATAATCTAGCGATATTAGGCCAAGCCGTTAAACCTCCGTTGCCGCAGTAGCATTCGATGTCCCAGTCCACACGCCATCCGTTTGCATACTGCTTCCAGTAATCGATATATTTGATATCAAGCGCCCAGGAAAGCTCCAGCCAAATTTGGTGGGGGGCCAGCGCCTGCGACCAAGCCTTTACATCGTCACGCGCATCCAGCGAAAGGTCAGAAATGCCTGAGCCTGGCGTCACGCTGTCAAATTTCAAAAAGTCGATGCCCCATTCTCCATAAAGGTCGGCAATTGAATTTATGTAGCTCTGCGCACATGGCTGGCTGAAATCAATTTTGTAGCCAAGCCCCCAATAATCCGACTCCTGAATCGGCTGAGCCGCGATGTCCTTCATTGAGCAGCCGGGAGCGCCATAGATCGGCAGATCCTGATCATACGCTTGCGGCGATAAACCTGGAATGCCATACAAGCCGATCTTTTGCCCATTCGCATGGACGTAATCAATCACCTCTTGAAAGCCATTTGGATATAAAGTTGTACTCGGGATTGGCCGCCCATACTCGTCCATTCCGCCATTCCATGCCGCATCGATATTAATATACTCGTAGCCATATGGTTGAAGCTTCTCATGCATGGCATCCGATTGCGCTTTAATATTGTCTGCGTTAATCCACTGCCCATTGCCCGTATAAACCTGCAAGCTGTAGCTGCTCCAGCCCATATATGGCTTCGCAGCTAATCCATTATTCGCCGCCTCCGCAACATTTGTTTTTGGTATCACGATTCCCAGCTGCGCTGTAATCATCACAACGATTAGCAGCCACAAACGTGATTTCTTCATTATTTGCGTCATTATTTAGCTCCTTTGTTTATGAAATAGGATCAGGCTTTCATCTCGCAATAAAGAACCTGATCCTTTGAAATCACTATTATTTAAATGATTGGTCGTACGCTTTTTGCAAAATTTCGAGATAACGATCGATCTTCAGATCCTTGAGTCCCTTCACGTAACCGTCCCAATCTTTCTCAAGCGATTTGTTTCCGGTAATGAATTGAAGCGCATTTTGCTCAATAAACGACTTAATGTTTGTTTGCAAAATGCTTGCCTCATCGATTTCCGCTGAATCAATCCAAATTGCCCACAATGGGAAAAGCTCCTTCGGCTCGTGGCCTTGGTACAGAAGCGTCGCTTGGTACAATCTGCGCTCATAGTTGGCGGAATCATAAATATCCGTACCTTGAACCCAGCTGTCTCGGTATTCTCTAGGCATGTAGAAGTGAGCCGTTCCGCTCCAGCCTGCATTACGAGGGGCTTCACCTTCAACCGCAGGAATCGTTGCTACCTTCGGTGTAACGCCTTCTCCAAGCGCTACCTCGCCTTCCTTCGGCTTTCTCCAGTCGATGCCTTCCATGCCGGAAGCGCCGTTCGTTTGTCCTTCTTCTGTAAACATGTAATCAACCAATTTAATAAGCGCAATTTTTTGTTCTTCAGATGCTTTATTTGTGATTACAAATTTTGCTCCCGGCGCAACGCCGCCGCCATCATGAGTCGCGAACGAGCCATGTGGTCCTGTAAGCGGAGGTACGGGGTTGTAATCAGCTGAGTTTTTATTGCCTACATCGATATTTACGAAGATAGCAGGATGCATGCCGGCGCCAGCGCCCAAAATTTGAGCATCGCCATTTTCGCCAATCTTTTTGAAGGCTTCCGCGTTTTGTGCAAAGGCACCCGGATCAATTAAACCTTCATCGTATAACGATTTAATGTACGTTAAGCCTTCTCTCCATTCCGGCTTAAGCGCAGCCGACTCTACTTTGCCATTGGTTAGATTCAAGTAATTGCGGTCATCGTCATAAACAAAACCATTCATGAGGAATGGAATGACGCGTACGCCAAAGTCCTCGATTGAACCGCTAAGCGGCACTTCATCGGCAATGCCATTGCCGTTTGGATCTTGTGTTTTGAACGCTTTCAATACAGCCTTAAACTCTTCAGGCGTTTTGGGCATTTCCAGCTGCAATTTATCCAGCCACTTCGTATTCAACCACATTTTGTTCGGATACGAGCAGTGGAAGCACTGGCTGTAAGCGACAAGTCCGTAAATATTGCCATCGGGTGCCGTGTTGAACGCTCTTAAGTCAGAGTTATTTTCCATAGCTGCTTTGATGTTCGGCGCATATTGCTCGATCAGATCGTTCAGAGGCACCAACACCCCTTGTTTTCCATACTTCACTACATCAGCCTGCGTGAATTGATCAATATAACCAGGAAGCATATACGCATCCGGATAATCTCCGCTTGCTAATGAGATTTGACGTTTTTCCTTCGCGCCATCCGGTGGAGTCGTTTCAAATTTAAGTTTTATGTTGAATTTCTCTTCTACAAATTTGGTGAATTTATTCGTAGCCATATCGATATTCGGCTCTTGTACCGCAAATATCGTAATTTCAACCGGTGCGGTTGCTCCCGTCTCTTCCGATTGTGCCTTTGGCGTATTTGTTGCCTTATTCGTGTTGGAGGTTCCTTTATTATCCGAGCACGCGGCAAGCACCAAGCTGATCATCAGCATGATTGCGAGCAAACTTACGAGTCTCTTTTTCAAATGTATCGCTCCCTTTTTCGATTTGTGCCATACTTTTGTATTGCAATTACACTACAAATGAACCACCTCCTCTCATGCAAACCAGCGCAGTTACTAACTCTTTCCGGTTAGCCTTTGACTGAGCCAACAAGCATCCCTTGTACGAAATAACGCTGTACGAAAGGATAAATAATAAGAACCGGCAGCGTAGCGACTACGATCAGCGAATATTTAAGCAGCTCTGACAGCTGCTGCCTTTCCACTTGCTTCAAGGCATCCGTTACGCTTGCGCTGTTGTTCATAATGATGATGCTCCGCAGAACGAGCTGAAGCGGAAACAGCTTCGCTGATTTGAGGTAGATCAAGGCATCGAAGTAGGCATTCCACTGACCTACGCCGTACATTAGGAAAAGCACCGCAAGAATGGGCTTGGATAACGGAATAACCACGCTTCGCATAAATCGGATGTCGCTGCAGCCATCAATCTCGCTTGCTTCAAACAATTCATCTGGAATGGACGACTGGAAGAAGGAGCGTGCAATAATGACCTGCCATACCCAAACCGCATTCGGAATGAGCAGCGCCCACCGCGAATCGATCATGCCAAACTCCTTCACGACCATGTACGTCGGAATCAAACCGCCGCTGAAGAGCATGGTGAACGTAATGAGCATCATAATGACGCTGCGGCCAAAAAAGGATTTGCGCGACATCGGATACGCAATCATGACCGTAAGCGCTACGCTGATCAACGTTCCTGCTGCGGTATAGAATAGCGAGTTCCCGTACCCTCTCATAATTTCCGGCGTATCGAACAGAACCTTAAAGCCCTTAAAGGAAATATCAACGGGCCACAGCCAGACACGGCCGGAAGTAACGGCTGCCGGGCTGCTGATCGAGCTGCTGATAATATAAATGAGCGGATAAATAACCGCGATCAACACAACCGCCAATATGGCATAAATAATGAACAAAAAAATCTTATCGCCTGTTGAATCCTTAATCGTTTGTCTGATTGGTGCCTGCGATGCTATCTTCGTTGATGCCATAGGCGCACTCCCCTTTTACCAAATGCTTGATTTCATAAACCGTTTGGCCAAACCGTTAACCGTGAACAGCAGCAAGAGATTGATGAATGAATTAAATAAGCCTACCGCTGTAGCGAAGCTGTAATTGGCATTTAAGAGCCCAATTTTGTACACGTATGTGGCGATTATTTCGGAATTAACGATATTGAGCTGATTTTGCAGCAAATAGATTTTCTCGAAGCCAATCGCCATTACGCTTCCTACATTTAAAATGAGGATGATCGTAATCGTCGGCAAAATGCCCGGCAAATCTACGTGGACGATTTTCTGAAATCGCGATGCGCCATCCACTTTGGCAGCCTCATAAAGCGTAGGGTCGATGCCCGCAAGCGCCGCCAAATAAATGACCGCGGAATAACCAGCCGTCTGCCAAATATCCGACCAAACAAAGATCGATCGGAACATGCTGGCTTCACCAAGGAAGTTGACCGATTCCATTCCGAAGTAGTTCAAAGCCACATTCACAAAGCCAAGCCGCGGCGCCAGAAACATCATAATGATCGATACCATAACGACTGTAGATATAAAATAAGGAGCGAAGGTGACCAGCTGTACAAGCCGTTTGAAACGGCCATTTCGCACTTCATTAAGCATCAATGCCAAAATAATTGGAATCGGAAACCCCGCGAGCAATAAATAACCGCTGACGTATATGGTGTTCTTGACCAGCGTCCAGAACATCGGATTTTCAAAGAAAAGCCTAAAGTTTTTGAGCCCGACCCATTCGCTGCCCCAAATGCCTTTGATAACGTTGTAATCCTTAAAGGCAAGCACCGCATTCAGCATCGGGTAATATTTAAAAATAAGAAAAAACAATACAGGCGGTATAATGATAAGGTACAGCTGCCAATGCTTCTTGAAGCTTCTGCTCGCTTCATCTGCAAGGCTGCGCTTGCTCTTTTGCTTCAGCAGCTTGTTATTCAATACAATCTCTTTTTCCAGAACAATCCCCCCTAGGTAGCTAATGGCCGATGAAATGACAGCGCTTTCTATACGATGATCATAGTAGAAATCTACATTAGCCAAACAGGTACATTTGCGTCTTTTAACGTACAATAACCCCTGTTTTCAGGGGGCAAATCGCCGCAGCGGCGTACAATTTTCAGGATTGCTGCTTATAAACGCCAAAAAAACCCGACTGCCCCAAGCAGTCGGGTTCTTGCTTATGCATTTCTAGTGCATAGGTTTGTTTTGGTCATATGCTTTTTGCATGATTTCAATAAAACGATCAACCTGCATATTCTCCAGTCCGCTTACGTAAGTATCCCAATCCCTATCCAAATCCAAGTTGCCGGTAATAAATTGAAGCATGCTTTGATCGATGTAATTCATCAAATTTGTGCTCAGCATTCCCACTTCATCCGCTTGTGCCGAATCAAGCCAAATGTTCCACACCGGAAACATTTCGTCAGGCTCATGTCCTTCATACAGCAGAGTCGCTTCAATAAGCCTTCGCTCATAGCCGTCGGGCGCGTATATGTCTTTGCTTGCGACCCAGCTGTCTCGATAATCTCTTGGCATATAGAAATGCGCCATCCCGCTCCAGCCAGTGTTCTTTTGCTCAGTGCTTTCGATGGGGATCAGCGTTGCAAATTTGGGCTCCAGCCCTTCACCAAGCGCCGCCTCACCAGCCACCGGCTTTCGCCAGCCTATGCCTTCAAGACCCGATTGCGCTAGAGTTTGTCCTTCCGGCGTGTACATGTAGTCAACCATTCGAATTAAGGCAATTTGCGCTTCTTTGCTCGCCTTATTCGTAATGACAAATTTAGCACCCGGTGATATGCCGCCGCTGGCAAAGGTAGCATAGGAAGCATACGGCCCCGCAAGCGGCGGCAGCGGTGCATAATCCTTCGTTCGCTCACTCACGAAGATAGCAGGATGCATGGCTGCAGCAGCGCCGAGAATGTCAGCATTTGCATTGTCTCCAGCTTTTTTTAGCGCCTCGGCATTTTGAATAAAGGCTCCCGGATCAATTAAGCCCTCGTCATAAAGTGATTTAATATAGGCAATCCCTTCCTTCCATTGCGGCTTATTGGCCGCTGTATCCACCTTCCCATTATTCATATATAAATAATTGCGGTCGTCATCATAAATGAAGCCATTCATCAAATAAGGAACAATATGAACGCCAAAATCTTCCGTCGAGCCGCTCAGCGGAACTTCATCCATAAAACCATTTCCGTTCGGGTCGTTTTGCTTGAACGCTCTCAGCATCTCTTTGAATTCCGCTGTCGTTTTGGGCATATCAAGCCCTAACCGTTGAAGCCACTTCGTGTTTACCCACAATTTGTTTGGATAGGAGCAGTGGAAGCATTCACTATAAGCAACAAGCCCATAAATATTGCCATCAGGGGCTGTATTCAAAGCTTTAAGCTTCGGATCTTTCTCCATCGCAGCTTTAATGTTCGGCGCATATTGCTCTATGAGCTCATTTAACGGCAGAAATACGCTTTGCTTGCCATACTTCAACAAGTCGGATTGTGTGAACTGGTCAATGTAGGCCGTTAAAATATAAGCATCAGGAAAATCGCCGCTTGCAAGTGAAATTTGCCGCTTCTCTTTTGCGCCGTCCATCGAAATAATGTCCCAATTAAATTTGACATTAAATTCATGTTCAAGCAGCCTCGTAAAATCATTTGTTTTCAAATCGATGCTGGTATCCTGCTGGGCGAACACATTAATCTCGACCGGCTTGTCTATGGAAGCAAGCGAGGCTGCATCCGTATGAGCTGGCTCATTGCTCTGCGAGCATGCGGCAAGCAGTAAAACGACAAGAAATATAAGCGCAGATAGGCCTGCAATTCTTTTCTTCACTCTAAACCTCTCCTTATCGGTAACTGCGCTGAACGCTTACACTTCGATCGATTGTCGATATGAGCTTGGCGCAACGCCCATGACTCGCTTAAAGGCTCTGCGGAACGAATGAGAGCTGTTATACCCGACGCGAGCAGCAATTTCATCAACGGTATAAGCGTTCGTCCGTAATAAGGAGGAAGCCTGCTCTATACGAATCATCTCCAAATAGTCAGAAACATTAATATCCGTAACCTCTTTAAACAATTGTGAAATGTATTTCTCCGGCCGCTCCACCCGCTCTGCAATGCGGTATAAGGTCATCTCGGAGTCGCTATAAGCCTCAGCAATAAACCGCTTAATTTCCTCGACGGTTTGAATATGAGCATGATTTTTTTTGCTGTTGATGACGCTGCATAATGCTTCTACAATTTCGATGATCTCCTCCTGTATAGCCGCCATTGGATTAGAAGCTTGAATGCCGATGATTTGATTTTTCAACGCATGCAGCAAATCGGATTCCATGAACGTTTTCTGGTCAAGCAGCTTAAGCAGCGTACCCTTCAGCTCGCCGATCAGCTGCTGCTTCATCTCGATAGAGAGCTGCTTATTCTCCATATTAATATTCATAACCGAATGAATCATCCGCCTTGCCTCATCTGAATCTCCCGCACGAATGGTGCTAATCAGGCGCTGCTCAATGTCCATTGGATAATAATATGTCGCTGTTTCAAGCCTAGAGTCCGTAAACCATACGAAGCTTTTTTTGCTATTAAACTCGGCATACTCGATCGTTTGTTTCGCTTGCTCATAGGAATGGCTAACGTCAAGAATAGTCGTGAACGCATCTCCGAATGCTGCAGTGACCGAAATCTTATACTCCCTATAGGCGATATCGGACAGCTTCTCAAGAATATGACTCATTCGCAGCTTAGCTGCTTCGATTCCATACTCCCCTTCCATGGTCGTTATAATCGTCACAATTCGATCCGAGCCAAGATCCGTCATATGCAGCTGGCTGTCCAGATCGATTAACGCCTTTTTCAAAATGAGTCTTGCTGCATATAGCTCGTTCAGTATTTCTACGTTGTCCATGCCGGAGTATCCATTAATCTGCAAAATACCGACATAACCCTCATTCGTATCAAACCGCGTATCCGCCTGTACAGCCGCTGCCGTAATTTCCTCAGTGGTGTGAAACTCCCCAGCAATTAACCGTTTTAAGAAGCCATCTCTAACTAAAGGAAGCTGGCGTTTTAATTCCGTCTCCAGGTGGCGATTGCTCGTAATGATGCTCGATATGTTGCCCTGCAAAAAATCATATTCGTTTCGGCCCGTAAAGCCATCCTTTCCGAACTGCTCCTTCATCACCGTAAGCAGCCTATTCATTGGTGCGCTGTTTCGGTAGGACAGGAGCAGACCAGCCAGCAGGCCGAGAAGTAAAGCGATGCCTGTCACCAGCCAAGTAATGTGTTTAATTTGATTTGCGTTTTCCATCAGCACCTGCTTTGGAATTCCCGCTCGATAGGTCCAACCATTTTTTTCGGAATGAATCGTAATGACGAGATCATTATTATAAAATTGACTAACTTTGTCTTGGATGAGGCGTGAATCCGAAGACAGCAGCTTGGCATTTTCCTCGCTAATTCCGCGCAGTCCAACTGTATTCCCTTGCGCATCGCTAATATGAGCCCAGCCGCCGTAACGATCCTCTACTCCCGCGAGCAGGCTAGATATGTTTTCTTCATCAATCATGACGACCACAGTGGCAGGTGATGAGCCGCTAAAGCTGTCCAAAGGGAGCGACTGCATATACGTAACGACGGAGGATTGTTTGGCATTGCTAGTAAAGGAGCTAAGAGGCATAATTTCACTTCGGTGAGTTTTGTCCAGTACTGTTTCCTTCCATTCCGCGAGCGTAAGATCGTTATAATGAAAGTTCTGATAATAATGTTCGGGACGGAAATAGGCGGAGCCCTGCGTAAAGATCACATCATAGTTATTTAAGTAGATAAAATAGTTTTGCAAAAAATCATTTGTCTGGCTAAACGGCGTTACCTGTCTCACCATGCTCCAAATGCCATAAACGTTGACGATGTCGCCTTTTTTCTGCTCATTCATTAATTTATTTAAATCAGGATTCAAAGCGAGCTGCCTTGTGAAGCCCTCAACCTCAACCATCCTTCTCTCCAAAATATCTTGGCTCCGCTGCAGCAATGTGACGCTATTCTCAATGGAAATGGATTGTGTCACCGAGATTGAAGTACGATAGGAAACGTAGCCCGCTATGCTTGGAATGACCAAAATAATAAGATATGAAATGAGAAATTTCCGAAAAATGGTTGAGTACTTTGGCACGGTCAACCCACCTCCTTTGATTGTTAGCGCTTACATAAGATAGGCAGCACAGAAGCCTAGAAACAACAAAAGAGCTTCGCTCATTTATAATAACTTACTGACGCGAAAAGACAACTACTATTAAAAACAAGTAGTTGTCTTATTCACTAACTAGGCACATTCCGTTTAAGCTTCTTGCTGTACTAGAGCTTTCAAGTCTTTATCAAATCGATAGACGCGGCCGGGAATCAAAGAAACTTGCACTTCCTGCTCACCGAATCTTACGACCGTTTCCCCTGCAGAGAAAGCTTGAATCGTCGCTTCAGTCAGCACGCCATTTTCCCATGAGACGTCAACCTCTACATTTCCTTTGGCACGCAGTCCTTTGTATGAACCTTTGTTCCAGACAGCGGGAAGCGCTGGAAGCAGGTGAATTTCGCCCGGCTGGCTCTGAAGGAGCAGATCCGCTACCGCCGCAGTTCCGCCATAATTGCCGTCGATAACAAAAATATTCGTCTCCGCTCCGGCTACACCCGCCTTGGAATAGGTCAGCATATTATCGAAGCACAGCTCTCCAATTAAATGAGTGATATGCTTTAGCGCGCGATCTCCTTCGTACAATCTAGAGAAGCCGGTGGCGAACAGTACCGCTGTAAATTCAATATCCTCCAGCTCATCGGTCTGCATTCGGCCAATCAACGTTTGCTTAGCGGCAGCACTCAGCTCCGGCGTCTTCCGCGGCGTAATTTGATTGCTCGGGTATAAGCCAAATAAATGAGCAAGGTGGCGATGCTCCGGCTGCGCCTCCTCATAATCCTCGAGCCACTCCTGCAGCTGTCCTTTTTTCCCGATCATGAGAGGCGGCATCAGCAATAACGCTTGCTCCAGCTTCTCTTGGAATTCAGAATCCATTTGCAGCAGCTTCGCCGACTCTAGGCAAAAGGTGAACAAATCCCATATCAGCTGCTGGTCCATCGTCGACCCCATCGACAGCTGCTGAGCTTCATCCTTGCTGCCGTTCGGATAAAAGCTATTCTCCGGCGAATTGGACGGTCCGGTTACGAGCCAGCCATAAGTAGGGTGCACAGTCATATAATCAAGGAAGAAGATCGCCGATTCCTTCATAACGGGATACGCCTGCTTCATTAGGAAATCGCGGTCCAGCCCATACTCATAATGCTCCTTCAAATGCATCGCAATCCATAATCCGCCTGTTACATTCAGTCCCCAGCCCGTCTCCCAGCCCGGAGCCGAGAAACCCCAAGCATTCGAGAACACATGCGCCACCCAGCCCTCGCTTCCGTAGAAATCCTGAGCTGCTTGCCTGCCCGCAACAGATAACCGTTCAATATAATTCATCAAAGGCACATGGCATTCTGCCAAATTACTTATTTCCGTCGGGTAATAGTTCATTTCCGTGTTGATATCCAAGTGGTAGTCGCAGCTCCAAGCCATGCGATTCGCTTCGCCATCGTTCCACACGCCTTGCAAATGCAGCGGCAGCGGCGAATCCTCGCGCGAGCCTGCAATCGTTAGATAACGGCCATATTGGAAAAATAAAGCGACTAAATCCGGATCATCATACTGCCCGTTCCGAAGCTGCTTCATCCGCTCGTCTGTTGGCAGCTTCGCACTCGCCGTATCGCCTAAATCAAGAGTCACACGAGCGTACAAATCGCGATAATCTACAATATGATCCGCTCTTAGTCGCTCATAACCTTTGGCAATAGCATCTTTAATTTGCGCATGGCATTCCGAAGCCCAATTCTCATTTGACCTGCCATAATCCGTATTCACCGCGAAATATATAAACGCCTCATCCGCTTGCGATACCTTGATTTCATTACCAGCGGTTTCGATAATGCCGCCCACAGCAACGACCTTAACCTTGCCCTCGCAGAACACACCACATTTTCCGTTGCTGTGCACATCTTCCGTCGCTTGCCCGCGGAATCCAATTGCATCGTCATCCGCAGCTGATGTTGCAAAATCTCCGGTTCTTCCTTGAATGCTCAGCGAGAAGGATATTGCCCCTTTTAGCTCACTCTTTATGCGTGATACAACAATACCATCGGCATGCGTAGCGAACGTCTCACGTGTTATTTTGCCGCCAGCGCTTGTATAGGAAGTTTGTACGATTGCCTTTTCCAAGCTTAACTCACGTACCAGATCTTCCCCTTGCTGCTCGAAGCGCAAATTGATATCGCACACAGATAGGTTTGTGCCAAAGTTTTGCTTCTTCGGCTGCAGCCCTTGCTTAGCAAGCCGGTCTCCCTCGCTATAATTGCCCTTGAAAAACTGCTCTCTCATCTGCTCCAAATTGGCTTTCGGGTTTCCGTTTCCTTGAATGCGCTCCACTTGACCCGACCAGTAAGTAATTTCTGTCATGCTCCAGGTTTCGCTTTCTATTCCACCGTGAATGACCGCGCCTATTCTTCCATTCCCTATCGGCAGTCCTTGCTTCCAATCGGCTGCTGGCCCTGAATACCAAAGCTTTGAATGATTCATGCAGTCCCCATCCTTCAGTTATAAGATTCGTATAACAAATGATTTGTCAATTTCCCTGCTATCTATCGAATACGGAATTCATTAAAATATTTAGGAATGATTTCAGTGGAAGCGCCCGGCAGCTCCGGCAGCACATATTGTCCATTCTTGACGGTTGCCGGTTCAACAAAGATCGTTCTGATCCAAGGGATATACTCAAGCATAATTGCCCCCGGCGTAGCCGCCACCAAATGCTGGTGAATTTGTCCCATATCGCCGACATGCGGGCAAATTGGTATGTCGTATGAAGCAGCCAGCCCCGCGACCTGCAGCCACTCCGTAATACCCGCAACCCGCGTAACATCAACCTGACAATATTCGATAGCGCCTTGATGAATATAATCACGGAACGCATATTTCGAGTACACATGCTCACCGAGTGCAATCGGAACATTTAGTGCATCTGCCAGCTTCTTGTGGCCTAGAATATCATCAGGATTAAGCGGCTCCTCCAGCCAAAATAAATCAAATTCCTCCAGCTTCTTGCCCCAGGTCATCGCCGTATTAATATTCCATTGCTGATTAACGTCGATCATAAAGATCACCTGATCGCCAATCGCTTTGCGCACCGCCTTCACTCGGTCATAATCTTCATGTGGATCGGACTTGCCAACCTTAATCTTCACCCCCGTAAACCCCTGCTCGACAATGTCCGTGACATCCTTCAGCAAACGCTCCTTCGACCAGTTCAACCAGCCGCCGTTCGTGTTATAGGCTTTGATGCCTTTTGATTTATGTCCGCCAAGGTACTGCCATAGAGGCTTGTTGGACGCCTTCGACATAATGTCCCATAACGCTATATCCACAGCAGCAAGCGCCATATGCGTAATGCCAGCCCGTCCGATCCAGTGCATTTTGCCATACCGCAGCGTCTCCCAAATCTCCTTTACCATAAAAGGGTCCTTGCCGATCAGCTCCGGTGCGTAGTAACGTTCAATCGTGTCGACGATCATATCATCGCCATGGGCGCAGGTTCCTGTGTAGCCGTATCCGACGTAGCCTTCATCTGTAAAGATCCGAACGCCAGACAGCCCCCAATGCGTCGCCACATTAATCGCATCCGTTATTGGCGGGTCGATGGGGACATGAAGAACGAATGTTTCCACTTTTGTGATTTTCATCGTTTGTACTCCCTTCCTTTTGTTTAATAGCCTAGCGAAGCTCCGCCCTCAACCGGAAGAGCTACACCCGTTACGAAAGCCGCTTGCTGCGAAGCCAAATATAGTACCGACTGCGCGATCTCCTCCGAGGTTGCCGATCGGCCAAGCGGATGCATCGCATTCAGCGCATCCAGCGCTGCTGCTTGATCAGGCTGCTGTCTCAGCCAATCTTCCAATAAAGGCGTCATCACACCCGCCGGACACACGCAGTTGACTCTTACACCATCCGCTGCAAAATCGAGCGCCAATGACTTCGTCAGCGCAATAACGGCACCTTTGGAAGCAGCATAAATCGGATTATTCCGCTGCCCGATAAGACCGTTCAGCGAAGCCATATTCACAATCGCGCCTTTGGTTTGCCGCAATAGCGGAATCGCATGCTTGATCATCAAATACACGCCCTTCACATTTACCGCAAGAACATGGTCAAATGACTGCTCATCGATTTCCTCAAGCGGCTTTGGCAGAATAACCGCTGCATTGTTATACAGAACATCGAGCTTGCCGAATGTCTGAACCGTTTCTTTCATAAGCGCTTCAACCGCACTCTCATGTGATACATCCGTCTGAATTGCCTGCGCACATATATATGGAAGCCCTTTCAAAATTTCTTGTTGTTTATTGATTTCATCAACCACGCGCTGCCCTTCATGCTCATTCCAATCCGCTATGACGACTTGTGCGCCCTCTGCCGCGAACAACCGTGCGCTTTCCTCGCCGATACCAGAACCGCCGCCGGTTATAAGCACAACCTTATCTTTAAATCTCAAAGGCATTCCTCCATATACACGCAATCGTTAAGCTAGCTAAAGAAAAGATTTATGTTGTTAATTGATCCACATCAGCTATTGCTGTTCATTCCCTAATATTTTTGTTATTGTATCATCTATACAGGAACGTGTATTTGATCAGACATCCATCAAGTTGACAATTCATCCGCTAAATTTTATATGAATATACCAAAGAAAAGGGTGTTCGCTTGAAGAAGCTGAACGAGATCACGCCTCATGTCGGAGATTCCATGTATTACCTTTACGATGGTAGCTCCAATGAGAAGCTGCGCATTTGCAGCGTTTATGCCTTTCATTTATTTACTGATGGTCCCGGAGAAATGGAGATTGACGGCAAGAAATACCCCATCAACAATCGTACGCTGATCTTTCTTAGGCCAGAGCAGCCTCATGCCTTCCATATTTCATCCGACCATCCGCTGTCCTCCTATAATCTGTATTGTGATCTTTGGAATCAGAGTGATCCCGTCTCTACCAATCGAACGTTCATCTACGCCCCGGAGCCGTTCGAGCTGAATACCGTCGCCCCTTCCATGGCATGTGATGAACTCGACACCCTGCCATGCGTATTTTCCTTGCAGCCTTATCCAGAGCTGTACGATTCCTTCTTAATGCTCGCTAAGCTGTATAACGATTCGCAATTTTATCGAACAGAGATGATGAACAGCTTGCTCTATGCTTGGATTCTGAACTGGTATAATACGATTCATACGCACCAGCCTACCGATTATCGCATCGTCCGCTTGCTCACGCATCTAAACGCTCATCCTGAGAAACGCGAGTCCGTCGAGACATGGTGGGAATTTTGTGGGCTGAAGCGAACCTACTTTCATGCTTTGTTTTTACGAGAAACCGGACTCACGCCAAAAGCCTACCATCACAAGCTGCTCATGAGACGCGCTTCCCATCTTTTGCTCGAAAGCGAGCTGAGCGTGACTGCCATTGCCGAGAAGCTTGGTTATGCCTCTATCCATCCTTTTACACGCCATTTCAGTGCCTTCTATGGCACCAGTCCAAAGCATTACCGCATGCAGCCTCAGTCAGAGAAATGACCACCCCAGTGTGCAGCAACAAAAAAAAGCTGGAAGCACGTATATGTGCTTCCAGCTACAAAACAGTATATGTTGCTCGTCCGTAAGCACACATACGTGCTTATTACGCCAATTCGACGTGTGCGCAACAACGAAAAATGGCTGTAAGCACACATTTGCGCTTACAGCCTCAAAATAGCCTATGTGGCTCGTCCGTAAGCACACATACGTGCTTATTACGCCAATTCGACGTGTGCGCAACAACGAAAAATGGCTGTAAGCACATATTTGCGCTTACAGCCTCAAAATAGCCTATGTAGCTCGTCCATAAGCACACATACGTGCTTATTACTCCAATTCGACGTGTGCGCAACAATGAAAAATGGCTGTCACGCCTCTTATTTGAAGGCGGTCAACAACGACTTTGCTTCCTCATGTTCGGGCTCCATCGCCAAAACTTGATGCGCATATTGTAATGCTTCTGGCTCTTCGCCCTCTTCATAGCAGCAAATCGCCAGCTTGTAGAGTGCATCCACAGTCGTCTTGCCAGCCTCCATCGAACGCTCCAAATATATCCTCGCATCCGCATACAGCTCCAGCTCATAAAGCAGACTTCCGCATGTCAAAGCCAAATGGTGCTGCTCATTCATCGGATAATAGCCAGCCCACATCATGTGCATGCCCTGCCGAAAATCATCGGCTTCTTCGTCGCTGCTATCTGGCAGCAGCGACTGTATGCGCTCAGCGCTTTGAATGAACAATTGCGCATCGTAGCGGCTGAGTCGCCAGAAAGCTAAAATAGAATAAAGCTCTAGCGATTCCAAATGCTCATCAAACCATAACTTCAAGCTAAAGAAATCATCCGGTCCAAAACGTTCGACAAAACGACGATAAGCTAAGCGTGTGTTCGCATAGGTCGCTGGCTTCTCCAGCATGATGATGCAGCCGACATTCAAATTTTTATAATGATGGTTAGTAAAATAGGACAATGCGCCCTTTTGTTCAAAAACATGCTGTATCGCATGATAATTGGCCGTGAGCGAAAAGCTGCCGTGATGAATCAGTTCGGGCGGCTCAGCAAATGCCCAGTTCTCCATTCGGTGATCGCCTTTATCGGATGTAAGCAGCACAAATCCCGCTTGTGATAACCGTCCAAGCCTTTCAAGACAATCCATCCCAATCTCCGGGAAGAGGATATGCGAATCCTCAAGCTGCTGCTTATACAGCTCAATCACATTCCGATAAGGGTACGATTGCTCTTCATATTCGGCTGCTCTACGGTAATGATACTCGGGCTCTATGCTTACCAGCATGTCCGAAACATCTATGCCATCCGCCTCAGCAGCAGGTACCGTGAAGGACACCTTACATTCAAAAATATGACCTTCATCCACATAAATGAGCTCCTGCGGAATGCTGTCAAAAAAATAATTGGCTACAAGCAGCAGGGGCTGCTTCAGATCTGCCTGCTTTATCGTAACACCCGATTCCGTCAGTTGAAGCTCTGTATCACGTACTGCGTCAAACTTAGCGAAATCGAGTATTCCTTGCTGGACAAATGGCTGCAAGCGTTCATGCTGCTGCCAATAGGCAATATTTTTGACTGGCAAATCACTCATGATGTAACGAAACGGCGGAAGGTCCATACCAGCAAAATCTATCAGCTCACATAACGCCGTCAGCACTTGATAGGCTAGACGACCCGAGCCTGCTCCTAGCTCAAGGATCGTAACCGGTTCCTCCGATATACCACCTAACCTTGCTCTATCCTGTAAAAATCCAAATATGATCTCCGCATAAGCAGACGCGATCACAGGATTGTTCGTAATGTACTGCGGCACTTCATCATTTTGCCATGCCTCGATGCCCTGCTCTTCAAAATAAGCGCGCTGCAGCTCCCAAATCGGCGCTTCGCTAAATCGATAAATCGGCTGATCGCTATTATTATTCATTCTTTTAAACCTACTTTGCTTAATGTAATAAAAGAATTAAACTGGCCTTATCCAAATATCCTAGGTCAAATCCATCCGCTTTAAACCTAGCATCTGTATGCAGCCTTGTCCACTCTCACCTTAATGAATCAGCGAAACGGTTTCACCTGCCATACACAGAAAGAGAAGACGAGCCTGCAGGCTCGTCTCCTCTTTTGGCTATATTAGACGAATTAAAATACCTTCGTCGTCCATGATTCACAGTTCCATGTATCGGTTACAACATCGCGGTAAAATTCTGGTTCGTGAGAGATAAGCAAAATGCTGCCTTTGTACGCCTTAAGCGCACGTTTCAGCTCGTCCTTCGCGTCGACATCCAAGTGATTGGTTGGCTCATCCAGGACTAACAGGTTCGTTTCGCTATTGATCAGCTTGCAAAGGCGAACCTTCGCCTTCTCGCCGCCGCTAAGCACCGCAATTTTGCTTTCAATATGCTTGGTCGTCAGCCCGCATTTCGCGAGTGCCGCACGTACTTCGAATTGGGAGAGTGAAGGGAATTCCTTCCACACTTCCTCAATACACGTATTGTAGTTTGCATCCTTAATTTCCTGTTGGAAATATCCGATTTGCTGATGCTCCCCGCGCTGTACCGTACCCGATATAGCTGGAATTTCGCCTAAAATACTGCGCAGCAGCGTCGTTTTACCAATACCGTTCGCCCCTACGAGAGCAATCTTCTGACCGCGTTCCATACGAAGATCAAGCGGTCTCGACAATGGACTGTCATATCCGATAACAAGATCCTTCGTCTCGAATATGAGCTTGCCGGAGGTTCTTCCGTCCTTGAAGTTGAACTGCGGCTTCGGCTTTTCCTTCGCAATTTCAATGACTTCCATCTTATCGAGCTTCTTCTGTCTCGACATCGCCATGTTCCGCGTCGCTACGCTCGCTTTGTTGCGTGCTACGAAGTCCTTCAGATCAGCTATTTCCTGCTGCTGACGCTTATAAGCCGATTCAAGCTGCTGCTTTTTCATTTCATGAACCTGTTGGAAGTATTCATAGTCGCCCACATAGCGGTTCAGCTCTTGATTCTCCATATGATAAATGAGGTTAATTACACTGTTAAGGAACGGAATATCATGTGAAATGAGAATGAATGCATTCTCGTACTCTTGCAAGTAACGCTTCAGCCATTCGATATGCTGCTCATCGAGATAGTTCGTCGGCTCATCGAGAAGCAAAATGTCCGGCTTCTCCAGCAGCAGCTTCGCTAGAAGCACCTTCGTCCGCTGCCCTCCGCTCAAATCATTAACGTCCTTATCAAGACCAATATCCGTAAGGCCAAGACCACGAGCCGTTTCGTCAATTTTCGCGTCGATCATATAGAAATCCTGATTCGTCAGCGTATCCTGAATCATTCCAACATCCTCAAGCATTTGCTCGAGTTCCTCTGGTGTCACATCGCCCATTCTGCCGTACATATCGTTCATTTCTTGTTCCATATCGAGCAGGTACTGAAAAGCTCCCTTCAGCACATCCCGCATCGTCATTCCTTTACTGAGAACCGCATGCTGATCGAGATAACCTACGCGCATGCGCTTCGACCATTCAACCTTGCCGTCGTCAGGCTGCAGCTTGCCTGTAATAATGTTCATAAAAGTGGACTTGCCCTCGCCGTTAGCGCCGATGAGTCCAATATGCTCGCCTTTAAGCAGGCGGAAGGATACGTCGTTGAAGATCGCGCGATCTCCAAAGCCGTGGCTTAGTCGTTCTACGTTTAATATGCTCATGAATGACACCTTTTCTTTTGGAATATTATCGTTTTATTATAAACGTTATAGGCCCTACAACTCAATGTAGGATTCATTTCTAAATGATTTTCGACCAGATTCAATACTTTCCTTATCATCCGCTATTATTTTACCATATTCCAGATAAGGCAGTGTCTTCGTGAGTATTAGCCTGCCATTGACAATCGAAAGACAAACGGGTAAAATCGATCCATAAAACTATTTTAGTTTTTTTAGTTTTCTCTAGTCTAAAAGTTCTCTCTCTGGGGGTCTGTTCTTGATAGATCGAATTATGAAAGCATTTATCGAAGAGATTCATGATAAAGGAATCAAATTTACAATGGACGATTTGGCCTCTCGGCTAGGGATTAGCAAACGGACATTGTACGAGCATTTCCCTTCTAAAGTAAGTATTTTGGAAGCACTCATTGCGCAAACTTTAGGTGAATTCGATGAGAAAACAGCTCTGATCACGCAAGACGCAAGCTTATCGATTATTGAGAAAATCAGAGGTATTGTAACCCTTCTGACGAAACATTATGAATTATATGATATACGGATTTTGGAGCAAATGAAGCGTTACTATCCAGAGCAATGGAAAAAAATTGATGACGCGCTGACCGATGACTGGGATGCATTGCGCAGCGTCATTGAACAAGGCATTCACGAAGGTATAATAGTTAACAAAAATATATCTGTCATCATGAAGCTAATGATCGACGCAGCAAACTCAACACTCGATCAACGCTTTTATCAAAAAAATGAGATTACGCTTTCCGAAGCTTTATCCACCATTGTTGATATTATTCTATTTGGACTAGTGCCTAGAGCTGCAAAGGGAGAATAAAAGCCAACGCTTTTATTCTTTTTTTAAACAAGCAGAAAACTATAAAAACAAAAATAGTTTCATGAGTATTAAAATTTACTGCAACAGAAAGAGAGTGAACAGAATGAGTCTTCATTTTTATGAAGTAACAACAGAAAACTGGCGCGCTGTAGCCGCATTATCGGTGTCCAAGGAGCAGCAACCATTTATCGAAAGCAACGCCTTTTCTTTAGCCGAATGTTTATTTGAGAAAAACGCAACTTCGCTTGCATTATATGATGGCGAAACTTTAGTCGGCTATGCGATGTACGGCTGGCAAAACAACGTGAACAAGAGTGTGTGGCTTGACCGCTTTATGATTGATTACCGATTCCAAGGAAACGGATATGCCAAGCGGTTTATTCCTATACTACTCGAATATTTACAGCACTTATATGAAAGCAGAACCATTTATTTGAGCCTCCATCAACATAATTCGCGTGCACAACGGCTATATGAACATTTTGGATTCCGCTTAAACGGTGAGATTGATGCAGACGGGCCGGTTGTCGGAATGGTCATGGAATTAAATTTATAGAAACATAATAGGTGAAACCATATGAAAACATTATTTAGTAATCGCGTTTATTTATTAGTTACCGCTTCTGATTTATTGCAAAATATAGGTACATGGATACGGAACATTGCTTTGCTCTTTTTTGTATTGGAAAAATCAAATAATGACCCGGTCGCTGTGTCGATGCTGACGGTTATAGAATATTTCCCTATCTTCGCTGTTGCCCTTGTAGGCGGGGCGCTCGTTGATCGGTGGAATCCCAAAAAAACGATGATTATAGCTGACTTATTAAGTATCGTATCTATTTTGCTCATCATTGGCGTTTTGGATCTAGGCTTCTGGCCAGCTATTTATATAGCCACTTTCGTATCAACTATTATTACGCAGTTCTCTCAGCCATCATCCATTAAGCTCATTAAACGTTATGTCGAACCGCAGCATGTTGGAGCAGCTGTTGGTTTAACGCAAAGCATGAACTCGATTTTCATGATTGTTGGGCCTGTCATCGGTACCGCTATTTACGTTAATTTTGGACTTAAGGTATCCTTATACAGCTTATTGATTCTATTCTCCCTTTCTGCCTCCTTTCTTTCGTTTCTTCCTAAACAGACCCGTGAAGAGAAAAAAGAAAACAGCTCTGTTCTGAAAGAAATTAAAGAGGGCATGATCTACCTTCGTCAAAATAGAATATTGGTTGTTATAGCTGTATGGTTTGCTATTGATGGCCTGTCTTGGGGACTTATTCAACCGCTCGATGTATTTATATTGACGGAAAGACTGCAATTGCCGAAAGAGAATTTGCAATGGTTCAGTATGTTATACGGAGTCGGCATGCTAGCTGGGGGATTAATAGCTGCATCTATTGGCAATCGTTTTGAAACTCGGAAAATATTTACCGTTGTTATTATTGTAACGGCGACGGGAGTGCTCGTTCAGGCGCTTTCCACTTACGTTTGGTTGACCGCATCATTCCATCTGCTGGTCGGTTTATTTTATACCGTGCTGCAAGTACTGCTTAATATGCTATTTATCAAATCCGTACAGGATGAATACGTTGGCCGGGTTAACGGTGTGATGGTTCCTGTCTTTATCGGATTTATGTTATTCGGTACGTTTTGCTCAGGGTTTCTGAAAGAAGCGACCTCTTTAATTTTTGTGTATGGGACTTCGAGCTTCGTACTGCTGCTAACGCTGCCTATCATCGCTAGATTAAAGCCAAAGCATTTGAGCAAAATGAAGCACTAGCCGTGATTTAGGGATTAAATCAAAGAAAACACCCAACTATTCTCGCGAAAAAGCGAACTCGCAAGTTAGATGGGAGATTAGATTAAATCGCTATGATTAACTTTTTTTTATTGCTTTTAATAAAAGGATTGCTCTACGTTACACTATCTGTTTTTTGTCGTGCGACGCGAAGTTGCGGCTGTCCGTGATTTTGCGTCGTATTTTTTATTTTTTATTCTTGCTGGTTTCCTGGATAGATTGCTGACGGTTGCCTTTGGTCCAAAAAACGAACCAACTACTTTGAAAGTAGGAGGGATCTGTTGAACGAAGCCAAACAACTGCTGCATTCTTCCCATCATGGACATGATTCCATCAATACCGCCGATTCGACTAAACATAGACCCTGCTCTTTCAAAACCAGGCTCAAAAGTAGAATCAACCGGTTGACTAAAGTCATTAAATGGTTCATCTACAGTAGGAAGAATTGCGCTTATACGAGCTCTTTTTCTTCTTTCCACTTCGAATCACATTCCTTTTCTTAGTAATGTTGAAATAGGTCTACTTCAAACTATGCAAGTACATCTCTATCGGTATAGTTAGTCATCTATAAAGCTCAAATTTGTACCTTATCTTTTTAAAATATGTTCCCAGTTTGGCGGTAAATCACCTTTCTGCGGGCCTTTTATATGCTTCCAGCCTACTAGCTTTACTTGATCAGGATTCATCGGCGATATATCAAACGTCAATCGGTCCTCTCCGACTGAAATGTGCGGACCAACTACAGGAATGACATCAAGTGTGATTGAAAAATGAAATCCTCTAAAACCATTGACGCGCTGAACCTGTTCGACCTCGACAAAATACGGATATACCAGTGGTGATTCCGTTAATATATCCGAATAAATCTCAGCAATTTTCATATTGATATGCGGCAGCAAAAACAGCATTAGCATGTCCTGGAACATAAGCTCTCTCGACTCTTGTGGCCGCTCGTCCATCTTAGCGGTACTCGGTTGCTGCGTTAATATCACCATGGCAATGACTAGAACAATAATTTTTTTCATAGAGCAGAGTCTCCTTAGGTGTACGTTGTGTAAAGTATGCCTAATGAGACTTATTTTATGTGAATGAATTGTATTGGTCTCTTAAAAGCGGCCCCTCAACCAAAACGCGAATAAAACAGAATTAACATGAATAAAACAGATTGACAAAACTGAATAAAACAGAATAATATGGAATTGTAACTGGTTATAAAATCCAGAGGAGGCGATTCGATTTGTTTACCGATGAGCGTCGTGACAAGATTATTGAGCTGCTACAAAAAAACGGCAGAGTACTCGCCAAGGAACTAGCGGATATGTTTGAATTGTCGATTGATTCCATCCGAAGAGATCTATCGATTATGGAGGAGAAAGGGCTGCTCAAACGTACGCATGGCGGCGCAATACCAGCTTCTAAAGTGCGCAGCGCCCCGCTCCCGCCAGACCTTCGTTATAAAGAGGCTTCACCGCATCAAGATGCCATATCGAAATTAGCAGCTTCTTTTATACAAGAAAAGGATACTGTATTTATAGGCAGTGCAGGCATCCATTACGGCATGTTAAAGTTTCTTCCTGAGGTACCTTTTACGGTGGTTACGAATGCAATCAGAGTGGCTGATGTGTTGAAGGATCGTGAAGAAATTGATGTTTATTTGATAGGCGGCAAAGTGAAGAGTTCCGGAAACATTTCCGATACACTCGCTAATCAGTTTCTTAGACAATTCACTTTAGATCTGTGCTTCGTTGCTGGGGGCGGAATTTCCAAAAACGGGGTAAGCACCTCTTCTCCAGAAGTAGCTTCATTAGGACGAACGGCGGTCGAAATTTCTAGAAAACGAATTTGTCTAGCTCCTCATGAGAAGCTAGGCGTCGATTTTTTTGCAAAAGAAGGCCCCATTACCGATATGGATCTATTAATTACCGATAGTGAAGCCAGCATAACTGCTATTGAGGATATTGAGAACAAAGGTGTCAAAGTGTTAATTGCTCAGATTCCAGAGGTATCTTAATCATTCTTAAATCGGGGCTGCGGCTGCAGCTCCGTCTTGCTATATCGCGGTTGCTTGTATCCGAGCGTTAGGGAAAAACCGAGAATGCTTGCGCCTATACTAGGAGCTAAGACATCAATTAATCGCGATTACCACACTTTTGTTTCGCTTCCCGCTTGTCGCTCTTGACGGTAACGCTGCACCCATTGCTCTGCCACATCATCTGCTAACTTATCGAAAACTGGCGGAGCAACCTCCACCGATTCCGACTGAATGTTCAGAAAATCCAGCACCCTCAGCACTGTTCCCTCATAATCGAGAATAAAATCTTCATAAACGATCGTAAGTGGAACGATCCCTTCTTCCGTAAAAAAGTCCTCCATCGCCGCTTCCCGAAGCGAGCTTTCGATGAACAAATGGTTGATTGCATCAAAATTATAATTATCGGCAATATCATGCTCTTGCGGTTTTTGGCCATGCTGCCGATGCCACTCTCCGGATACGATGGCCCGCCACCAAGACACGGCTAAACGGACTTTATTTCTTCTCGTCATATAAATATGTTTATCGCAATTCGGAAAAGCTGCACGCCATACGCTTGCTTTTGTCGCCGTTTCTGGCAATTGAAAGATGTTCCGAAATGCAGTAATCCATTCGCTATTCATACTTGTTTTCAAGCCAAAAACACCATTTGACGAAGTACCTTCCCGCCACATCTGCTCCATTTGCTCCAGCGTCATCGTCTTGGGGTCCTTGGAGAGCAGCCATTCCCTAGGATCTCCGGCCACTCCAGTTGATGAAAGAGCTTCGTTCAGCAGGGTACTCCCTGTACGCTGTGAAAACCATATCGTATAGCTTTTTTCCGGTCTCATTCATATATCCCCCCCCTCTCTAGTCTAAATATTGTTTAATCGGGATTCGATGTACGCAACAAGCGCATTTATAGCATCTGCTTCGCCATACTTCTCCGTGTCAATGATCATATTAGGTTGTATCGGCGTCTCATAAGGGGAATCAATGCCCGTAAAATCCTTTATTTCTCCTGCTCTCGCTTTGCGATACAAGCCCTTGGGATCACGTTGTTCGCATGCCTCCAGTGAGCATTTCACATACACTTCAGCAAAATCATCCGGCCCAAACCGCTGCTTGATCTGCTTTCGGTACGATTCATAAGGGGAAATCATCGGTACAAGGACAACAAAACCTTTCTCTAGAAACATATCCGCAATCTCCATTGCACGGCGCATATTTTCCAGTCGCGCCTCTTCCGTAAATCCAAGATCCCGATTCAAGCCTTGCCGCAATCGATCGCCGTCAATGATGATGCATCTGATCCCACGCCTCAGCAGCTCACTCTCCGCTCCGCAAGCAAGCGTCGTTTTTCCTGAACCGGACAACCCCGTTAACCAGAAAATAGAACCATTATGACCATTCCACTTTTCCCAACTCGTCCTTTGCATAGCCGAAGCCTCCTTTCGATGTGAAGCCGAAGCCCACCATGACATCTGTTTGTTTTTAGTATAAAAAATTGGGATGGATGCAGGCAAGGTAATGATTCATTATAGCTGTTTGTGGGGGAGCAACTCTTGCACCATTTTTAAGCTTAACTGAAACAGCGCGCACCGATTGAGATCGGCACGCGCTGTTATAACTCTACATTTCCTTCCAATTTGTTGATTCCTTTTTGTTTAATAACTGCAGCTGAATTATGATTCTTTTTCCGTCTCCGCTTCCCACTTGGCAATTTCCTCTCGGACCCGCGGCGCAACCTCTGTTCCTAACAGTTCAATGGCTCTCATCACTTGATCATGCGGCATAGTACTTAAAGGCACGTACATCATAAAACGCGTAACGCCTACATGTTTCCGAAGATGAATTATTTTTTGAGCAACGGTTTCCGGATCACCCACATAAAGTGCTCCTTCAAAGCTGCGCGCAGCATCAAAGCTGGAACGGTCATAATGAGCCCAGCCTCGCTCTTTCCCCAGTTTATTCATGCCTGCTTGCGTGGAAGGAAAAAATGTATCTGCTGCTAGATCCGTATTTTCTGCAACAAAACCTATGGAATGAGACCCCACTTTAAGTCGCGATTCATCATGGCCGGCATGCGCAGCCGCTTTCTTATAAAGCTGTACAAGTGGTTCAAATTGCATCGGGCTTCCACCAATGATCGCAAGCATCAATGGCAGCCCGAGCAGTCCAGCACGGATTGCAGAGTCCCGATTGCCTCCGCTGCCTACCCATATCGGCAACGAATTTTGAACAGGCCGAGGATATACGCCTAAATCATGAATGGCAGGCCGATGCCCGCCCTTCCAGGTTACTTTTTCGGACCCTCGTATTTTTAAGAGCAATTCCAGATGTTCCTCGAACAGCTCGTCATAGTCATTCAAATCATAGCCAAACAGTGGAAAAGATTCGATAAAGGAACCCCGACCAGCCATAATCTCCGCACGTCCATTTGAAATACCATCGAGCGTTGCAAAATCCTGAAAAACACGTACCGGGTCAGATGAAGAAAGCACCGTTACTGCACTCGTTAGCTGAATCCGTTTCGTCTGTGAGGCAGCCGCAGCTAGCACAACTGCAGGTGAAGATGCTGCATAATCCTTCCGATGATGCTCACCTACGCCAAATACATCAAGTCCCACTTGATCGGCAAGGACAATTTCCTCGACAACCTCACGCAATCGCTGCGCATGACTTATTACTGCACCAGTATGAATATCCGGCTTTGTTTCTACAAACGAAGTTATTCCTATTTCCATGGTCAATCTCTCCTGTTTATATTATTTATTTTCATGCGGCAGGGGCAGTACGCCTCGTCATTGCCCAAAACAGAAGAGCGAGTGTACTAACCGATGCTCCGAGCAAACATACTCCGTCCCAGCCGTAATGGGCATAGGTAAGCGTCGATGAGATCGAACCAACGGCACTTCCAATGGAGTAAAAAACCATGTATCCCGCTGCAAGCCGGCTGCGAGCCTCCGCTTGTAATGCAAAAATCATGCTTTGATTCGTGACATGTACCGCCTGCACAGCCAAATCAAGAAGAACAATGCCAATAACCAAGGCGAATAGCGACTGATCTGTATAGCTGATTAACAACCATGATAGGAGCAATAGAATCAGAGCTATGCCCGTCGTTTTCTGTCCATAACCTTGATCGGCAAGCTTTCCCGCCCTTGCAGCAGCTAACGCTCCAACAGCTCCCACGAGGCCAAACGCCCCAATGGCAGTGTGAGAAAGAGACCATGGCGGTGCGCTCAGGGGCAGCACTAATGAAGTCCACAATATACTGAAAGCCGTAAAAATCAGCATAGCCAGAACTGCTCGGATACGCAGAACCCTCTCTTGTACGAATAACATAAACACCGACTTAAGCAGCTCGGGATAGGACAGTGATTTTCTTTCCCGCTTCACATTTGGCAAAACTTTAAATAATGCAAAAACCATAAGAAGCATCAATGCTGCAGAAAATAAATATACGGAACGCCAACCCGCTATATCTGTTAATACTCCTGCAATCGTTCGTGCAAGAAGGATGCCAATGACAATTCCACTTGTTACCACGCCAACGACACGTCCTCTTTCGGCAGGGGCAGCCATGGTCGTTGCAAATGCTACTAGCGTCTGGGCTACAACAGCAAGCAGTCCCACCAAGGCCATGCCTGCGAAAAGCATCAAGCTGGAAGAGGCAAACCCAACGATAACTAGAGCGATTACGGAAAATAACATCTGACCGATAATGAGTCGGCGCTGGTTCAGTAAATCTCCAAGCGGTACCAACAATAACAATCCCAATCCATAAAAAATTTGGGTGATCGTAATCAGAATGCCAATGGTTGAATAGTCAATGCCAAACGCTATCGACAGATTATCGAGCAGCGGCTGTGCGAAATAGATATTCGCAACAGACATCCCGCAGGCAACCGCAAACAACAGTGTGACAAAGCGAGACATCGAGGAACCCCGAACCGAATCGCGATCGTTATTTGTTCCCTGCGATGAATTCATCCTTACATTCTTATAAACTGCTGCTTTTTCTCTAAGCTCCTCCATTTCAAACACACCTTTTCTTTATTCATTTTAAAAACAAAAATATTATGTACCGAACGGTACGTTATATTGCACGGTAAATATAGCGCATAAAAACGATCTCTGTCAACGTAAAAATGTTTTCACATAGTTTTAGGTCAAAAACCAAGATTATATTGTGATTAACGGATCTTTCATTTGACATTATAAATCGCAAATTATAAAATAATACTATACCAATTGGTACGTAAATAGACGCGATTGTCTTTTGCATTTGATTCATTCACTAGAAAATAAAGAGTACCGAGAGGTTTGACTATGGGAAGAACCCGCGAATTTGACGAAGAAAAAGCATTGGATGCAGCTATGCAGCTGTTTTGGGAGAAGGGCTATGAGGCTACCTCACTAAGCGATTTAACTTCCAGAATGGGTATTCAACGACCTAGCCTATACTCAGCTTTTGGTGACAAAAAAGAATTATTCGAAGCTGCACTGCGCAAATATACGATGTCGCGTGCTGCTCTCGTTCGAACCAAGCTTCAGAGCTATTCCTCTGTTAAGGAAGCCTTTCGCCATTATTTTGAAGGGGTTGTTGCTGAGGAATATGGAGAAAATCGCAACCGTGGATGCTTTAGCATCAATACGATAGTCGAGCTTGCGCCGCATGATGAAAAATTCGAAATTCTCACAAGAGAACATCAAATGTACCTGTCCGTCATATTTCTAGAGACCATTGAACGGGGCATACAATCAGGTGAGCTCGAAATTTCAGTAAACGCGAAGGCTTTATCGCAGTCGCTAATCGTATCGTTAATTGGGCTAACGGTAATATTGAAAGCACGTCCCGAACAATCATTTATTGATAATACGATAGAAATCATACTTGCACAGCTTAAAGAAGCACCCGCTCACGGTCAGTAATTCAGTAGAAGAATAAACGTTATTTCCATCTATGCACCACATAAAAATAAAGCCCACTGACCTGTTGGTCGGCGGGCTTTATCCGTTTGTCTCATTCTGTAAAAAATAATAAAATCAATGAGGCTGACAATATAAGAATGAGACCTATTAAATTTGAAGTACCTTGTTTCTTCTTTATACTTAAATAAATTAAATATAAACATACTAAACTCAATAATCCCTCTAATAATTTCAATATATCCATCCGTTCACCTCCAGTAGCCTTGCAGACAGAAAACTGTTTGTGTTGGACGACACGGTTTGTATTGAAACTACACCGTTTGTGTGCAGACATTAAGGTTTATATTACTTTGCCTCAATGCTCATGAGAAAGAATGTTGATAAGCTTACCGAATGGGTCCCGTACATAGAAACGCCGAACACCCCAGGGCTCCACAGCGATGCCATATTCGATTGGAAACCCAGCATTTTTCATGCCATCAAATGCAGCTTGGAGATCATCGACTTCAATCGACATATCAGGCACAGGCGTGTCAGATCCCCCTTGTGTGGCAAAACTAATTTGTATACTCATCTCTTCGCTCGAACCGTAAGTTCTAATCCAACCATGATCCATCAATAACTCAAGACCGAGTACATCCTCATAAAAGCGTTTTGCAGCGGTAATATCCTGCGTTTCAATATTCGTGACGATCCGTTTGACCCTCATCATAATCCTCCCATCATTATTCGATAATTACTAATGCTTCTTCTCGTTTATAATTCGATTAAATGCTAGTGACAACCTTTTCAATGACAAGGATAATAAAGATAGAAAGCAAAATTTCATTTTACTAGAGGTGAGCTAATGACGGAACGACTGCCCTGCCAAACAGAAGGCTGCGTAGCAACTATTTTACCAGCTACCGCAGCCAAGACAGGCGGAATATGTATGCCCTGCCAACAAAAAAAGCTTCGATTGGAAAAGGAAGACTATATTGCCCGCAATCGTAGATTTGTCGATCCTTATAAAGATGTTACCGAACCCGTTGAAATTCTTAAAATCATGCATACACCTAAAAAACATGATCCGCTAGAGGTCCTTCTCTCCTACCCAAAAAGCGAACAGGAACTCTATCATAACCTCACTCCAAAGGAAGTCGCTCAAATGGAGGCGTATGCTGTACAACTTATTGAAGAGGGGGAACTTGATCAGGCCGAAGAAATTTTGTTATCGCTCGTTTGCTTCGCTCAGGCAACCATCCATCTTGGCTTGGATGCGTTAATACAAAAAGAATGTTTTTATCCAGGGATTCTTTTCAAAGATGCTCTGCCTTCCACTAGAAACAAAATCATGGAACGGATTCATCACGATAAGGAGAATCGCAACCATCTACTGTCAGCCCTTGCTTGGATAGGAGATGAAGAGATTGTATGTCAGTTTGATAGCTGGGCGAAATCAGCTCCAAGCTGGGCTAGCGAACTTTATGTATCCCCTGAAAGCTATACTCATGAAGCTGGTTGGGAGCTGGATGATGAGGGAAATAAGATAACATTATTCTATTCGGTTCGCTATGCATTTAAGGATGAAGATCAATTTACTGAAAATAAAGCAGTGCTTGCGCTTAAGGACAGTAATCACACCTGCCCATGGTGCGACGGCCCAATAGAAGTACTATTTGATTGCAATCTCCTCGACCCGGTTCTGCAATTTCTGAATCTTGAAGGTGAACGTTTGCGATTGGCTGCATGTATGCGGTGCGCTGCTTATTATGGTGTGCAGTTCATGGAAATTGATTATCAAGGTCATTTGAGCTGGAGTTCCTATAATCAGCTGCCGAAGCATTTTTCTCGAGAGATTTATGAGGATACAGAGCCTGTCCATTTGCTACACATGGTAGACCAGCCTAGAGGCAGTTATGAAGCTTCGTACTGGACCCTTGAAGTACCTGCCACACAAATTGGAGGGCATCCGACTTGGATTCAGGATGCTAAATACCCGTCTTGCCCTAGCTGTACGCAAACAATGGTATTCATTGCCCAGCTGGACATGGAGCAAGTCGGAAATAGTGAAGGTATTTACTACACCTTCCTATGCCGTAGTTGCCAGTTGTCAGCGACAAGCTTCCAGCAGACATGATTTGAAATCGGAGAAGAGACCCACTCAGAGTGGGTCTGATTACCTCAAAGAGCTCTCCGCGCTTACGATTTGACGAATGTTTTCTTTATCGCCTCTAAATACCCGTACCCGTACAAATCGTCCGGCAACAAATAACTCGTCTCTGTCCACTCATTCCAGCTGTTCACCGTAATGAGCGGAGGTTGCTCTGGATGTGTGTCCGCATATTGCTTCGCTTGTTCAAACGCCCTCTGAACGTTGTCTGGCGTATTGTTCTGAACAACAAGCGGAACACGTTCCTTAAACCTCGGATTATTATCCCAGCCAACCGAGATGTGCGGATAATACGGAATGTCGTATGTTGCGTCAATGCGGGACCACTCTTGAACGACATCCACCATGATTTCGTTGTAATCACGGTCTACGTTCACGAAATGAACGTACTGATAGTGGGTCAAGCTGTCGAAGCCAAGCAGCTTCACAATCTCTTTCGCCGTTACCTTTTCCCCGCCGTCAACGCCGCTGAGATTGAAGTTCTGCTCTCCCCACAAAGTGAGCTGCAGGTGTAAGCCAGGCAAGCCTTCTTCGACGCATTTGGCTCTGAACCAAGTGAATGCATCCTTCGTTTCTTCCGCACCGCCCAAGCCTCTCATCAGATTGGCTAGATCGTAAATATTAAAAATTGGTTTGCCATCAATCGTGTAGTAAGACGGATGCTTAAAATATAGCTTAATCACACGATCGGCGATGATCTCGAATTCTTTGCGATCGACCGCACCATCCCAAATCATGGCGCCTTCCATATCATGCGACAAGCGGATATCCCACGTATTATTCACGCTATGGTTAGCCCACATCAAATAAAATTTTACTTTATCGTTGTTTCTTGCCTTCAGATAACCGTCGTTGAGGCAATTTTCCAAAAAAGGGCGCTTGTCGTACCAGTACCAGTCGTAAATAAATACATTGACGCCGTGGTCCGCCGCCGCGTTGATCTGCATCTCCATCACATAAGGGTCCGCTTCGTTGCAGTAGCCCCACAGCGGCTTGCGCGGCCAATTATGTTTAGGAAACTTCTTGACGGCGTTCTTGACAGATTGCCACTCCCCCATCCCCTCCGGCCAGAACATCCTAGTTCTTGGTTCGTCCCCTGTATAAGCCGGCCAGACATAAGCAGCTACATCATAGTTATTCATGTTCTTCATGCGAAGCCCTCCTGAATAATAGTACGAAATGCAATCCAACTGACGTCAAACCTTCGGGATAATTAGTAGATTTTCCACAAAACTATTCATTGCTTAATTATTCCCAATAATACTCTATGATCTATTGAGCGACAAGCATTTAGGGCATGAACTCTAAGACAGAGATCAGGCTGGGTGCACAAAAAAGAGCACCGCCCAAGGGCAGCGCTCTGCTTTTACAACTACTGCGATTCCTAATTTCCCTCTAAATTGTTGAACAAATTGAGCACAAGCTGAGCGGCCTCCGCGCGAGATGCCTCCCGCACAGGGGCAAAGCGGTTATTGCCTAATCCTTTCATAAGCGAAGCTTCGGACGCTGCAGCAACATAAGGCAATGCCCACGTTGGGATTTGATCCTTATCCGCGAATGAGCTATTCGAGCCCTCCTTGATGGATTGCCCTAGAGCACGGACAGCCATAACAGCCATTTCTGCACGGGTAATGGTTTCATTCGGTGCAAAGCGGTTTGAGCCTCGTCCCGATACGATTCCTGCCTTAACGGCTGCTGCTATGGAGTCTGCATACCAAGCATCTGAAGCAACGTCATCAAATGTTGACTTTGCACCGTCCGTCTTAAGCTGCAGCGCAGCGACTAGCAAAGCAGCGAACTCCGCACGGGTCGTTTTGCGTTCTGGATAGAACAACAAGTCTGTTGTTCCATTAATGATGTGCTTAGCTGCAAGAATTTGCAGCGTACGCGCTGCCCAATGTCCTGAAGGGACATCAGTAAATGCCTTTTTGTATTTGAGTACAGCATACGTCCCCAGCTTATCCATGGCAAAGTTTACTTGTTTATTGGCTCGGCTTACTTTTCCGCCAACGTACTTCCACTGCTTAGCAGCCTCATCGTAGGTATATATTCCGATAAGCTCCTGATCAACTTCGCCGGAATTGTAAGGAAGCGAAAGCGTTACACCTTTTGAACCTTGCTCTGTTACCGCAGTTCGTTTGTCAGCAGTTAGCAAATAGATGCCAACTTCGTACTGCGAGCCTGCAGCTTTTAATTGAACGTTCTGCTTACCGGTTGTAAGAGGAGCTTGCGCCGAATCCACAATCGGGTTTAACAGCACCTCGACCGAAGCGCCTACAGCGTTTCCAGCCTGCGCCTTCAGTGCGTCCCATATCTCCTTGCTAATTGTAACCGAAGCATTGTCTCGTTGTACGCGAAGCGGTGCACTACTTACACTACTCAGCAAAATGACTGCTTTCTTATGGTCAACACCTAGCTCCGCATAAGCAACCCCATCCTTCATCTGTACTGTCCGTACAATGGTAGACTCCGGCTCTGTGCTTGGATTCGGATTTCCGTTTCCGTTTCCGTTTCCATTACCATTACCGTTGCCACTATCAGAAGGCACTATCACAGACAGCTCCTGTGAAAGGTGGCTTTCACCGTAGGAATTGTACGCCTTCACCACAAAATAATAAGTTCCCGCCGCAAGCCCAGCAACGTTAAATTCCGTTACATTTCCAGCGTTTAATTGTTTCGTATACACACCGCTTTGTGTACCATATTGAACGCTGTACCCTGTTGCACCTGCCGCAGCAGACCAGTTCAGCTTCACCTTTTGATTGGAAATCGTATGGCTTAGGTTCGACATCGTGAATGGCTGCTCGCCTAATATCAAATAGCCGAATTGAACAGGGTCTTTGACTGAGCCAATACCGCTATTGTACTCCATCAATCCGTTTCGGGCATCGCTGTTACCTGAAGTCGGACGAGTGCCATCGCTATAGTTAGCTAGAGCAGACAAGCCCAGTGCAGAACCTGCCTGAATGGAGACGCCCTCTGGCAAAAGCTCCGTCCACGGTATAGCAATCTCATAACTGGTTTTCTTAGTCGCTTCATCGCGTGTAATGACGAAGGAACCAGCCGTAAACGGACCCGCAGCCCGTCCAGCGACGGCATTGTAGCGATAACCAAGCATTTGACCTTCGTTGGTCAGGCCAAACGCAAGCTCGGTGTAGCCTTTAGCGCCGGGAGCGCTATTTCTTTGCGGATCAATCGCAAGCTGAATGCTGGAGCCTTTCCACAAGTCAGCCGCATCCGTAATCGGCAGGTTGTGCTGATCCTCCGTTACCTCCATGGCAAAATATAGGTTATCATGATCCCATCTTGTATACCCTGCGCCTGATAGCTTTTGAGCCGACCATCCCTCTTCAAACCCGCTCACAATGCCTCTAACCTGAGCCAGCTGATCCATTCGAAAATCCGGTGAGGACCAATCGGCAAGATTGCCGTCAATAGTCGGACTATCCGTTGTTAGTACACTTCGCAATGCGTTAACTTGCTTAACGATTCGCGCCACACTGGACTCCGTCACGGCTCCAGACTGCTCGTAAACACGATATTTTAAGCGATGTTCCCCATTGCTTAGCCCTGTCACTGTAGTCGCGTAAGGATGCGTAGTCATTTCTTGCACCTTAACGTCATCCACATACAACTCAACCTTTTGAATATTCGTAAACCCGGCTAAAAAAGGAACTACCGGCAAGTCGGCCACGCTTAACTGATTCCCATCACGCAAAATAGTAAAATCAACCTTCTTATAATTTACTGGTGCCGACAAGACTGTTCCCGTTGTGACCGCAGCGGGTGCTGATGCAGCACCTGTGTTGCCGCTTTGGTCTTCGGCCTCTACTTTATAATAGTAGATCGTGTTCGACTGCACCCGCTCCCGATCCGTAAAGGATGTCTGCTCGGACTCGCCTATCATATTTGCATAAGAAGGAGTAAACTCGGCAGTTGTGCTGCGATAAACATTGTAGTGTGCAATGGTGCCGCCTTGATCGGCTGCGGCTGGCCAAGTTAGCTGAACATCATTTGTAAATGTGGCCATGACGTTTTGAACAAGCATTGGTGAAGCAGTATCCAGAGCATGCACCTGAGATTGCTGATCGTAATTCGTACCCGCCTGCCAAGACGCCAAGCTGGTATATGCTGTACCATAGAGACTCGCACGGAAGTCAGCTTGTTCACTGAATACGCGGTTGTTATTCATTACATCCAGCAGCGTATCGTTGCCGATATTGAACACAGAGGTGTTCGGAACTCCCGCTTTCAGCACAATGTTGTTGTCATGAATGCTATTTCCTGTCCATGTCCCATATGGATTTGAAGCGCTGTTAATGCCGGAAGTACCTTCAACATCTACGATGATCGTGTTTTTCGCTACTTCTATATCGTGAAGTCCCGTCGATAGATCCGGTCTGCCTGTGAAGCTTCCTAGAGCAATTTGCCCTCTTCCATTTCCTTGCTCTCCCTTATTGCCTTTCACTTTGTTGCTCAGTATTTTAGAGCCGTAATTGCTCATGGTGGTGAAGCCATTTCCTTTATTATCATGAGCATAATTGTATTCGGCCGTGATGTTGTCGCAATACCAGTCGATATTGATGCCCGCTCCGTCATAGCCGGAACTGGAATCCTTCATGTTATACACCTCGTTGAAGCGAATAACGGAGTCCCGCGAGGAAATATACCACAAGCCGCCTGGTCCATAGTCGGAGGACGCTTGGCCACCGTCATGAACAACGTTCCATTGAATAGCTGAGTTATGAGCATTTTGCACGACAATCCCTTGACTGCCCATATTATAGACCTTATTGCTGAGCACATTCAGGTTGTCGTAAGTTAATTGAGAGCGCAGCTCTTCTTGCTTTGCGATATCCCAGCCTGATGTCGTTATGCCATACCAGCCTAAATCATGCACATCATTGTTGGATATGACAATGTCCTTTGCTACTTCTTTGTAATCCGTCCCAGGAACATGTGATGAAATAACGATCCCGTTCGTATTGGTGTTTGGACTCGAGCTGTACACTTCATTGCCGTCAATCGTCAGTCCCGTATGAAGCCGCGAGTTATCGTATTGTACAATGATGCCGTTCGTAATGTTGCCCCAAGAAAGCGTTGCTGAAGGTATAGCTTCGACCGCTAACCCTTGAATAAGCCAGTGGCTCAAGTTGTAACCCGTTACGACACCGCCGCCTGTTGGCGCATTCCATGAAATAACTGGCTTGTTTCCGGTTCCATAAGAAGTAATCTGAATAGGCTCCTCCTCGGTACCCGAACCCCTCAAGATTAACTGCTCATTCCAGCTGTCTCCCGATTTCAAAAGAATACGATCTCCGGGCAGGAACGTTGCTGCATTGACAAAGCTCAGCGTTTTCCACGCAGCAGCTTCACTTAAACCATCGTTGTCGTCATCACCTGTGCTGGAGCTGACGTAATAAGTCGTATTTCCGGGAGACACAACCGGCATGGCAATGCGGGTTACGACCACGTTGTCGAAGCTTGCCGTCG
Organism: Pristimantibacillus sp. Z349TD_6; assembly: GCF_056173205.1. Taxonomy (NCBI): domain Bacteria; kingdom Bacillati; phylum Bacillota; class Bacilli; order Caryophanales; family Paenibacillaceae; genus Pristimantibacillus (SeqCode); species Pristimantibacillus sp. Z349TD_6. The sequence continues at coordinate 7,107,891 of NZ_CM149662.1, forward strand.
CTGCGGTTGCTAGCAATGAAATATGACCCGTGGAGAATGTATTATCCACTGCTGACAGCAACTTGGAAGCATTAATATAAAGCTCTAAGTCGTTTCCGCCTGCAACCCCTTTAAGGGTATAGGATTTTCCGGGTTCTATTTGATAAGGAGCTTCCGCAAGAATCGCCTCATTCTCGCCCTCCTTTTTTACAATTTGAATATTTCCGTTGCCATTATAACGCATGACATAGCCATCTCCGTTATCTTGTCGACGCAAAGAAATACCGACTGTGCTTGTTTCTTCAATCGCAGTTGGTCTCACTAGCGCTTGCATAGAATACGACGACCAAGCATTGTCACCAGCATACGATTCCCCGCCATTCGCATCCAATTGGCTATAAACCTGATTCGATGCAGGTTTCGTTACCTTAATGTTGTCAAATTCCACGACAGTTGCCCATGTAGCAAGTCCGATTTTACCCGTCAGATAGGGATCAGACCCATCTTCATCTGTAGTAGACAACACCTCTTCACCTTCCCGGTAAACCTTAATTTGATTGCCTGTTGTTTCAACCTTAATGCGGACAAAATTCGAAGGAGAAAGGCTTGGGCCATTATATTGCTTCAACCATACCTGGTTGGAACCATCCTGCTTCATGATTTTAATATAGTTATCACTCATATACAGGAAGTAATAATGCTGGCCGTCCATATAACGAAACTTCAGCATGGCCCCTGTACCGCTTATTAACTTAACATCCGCTTCTAAGAAATAATCCGACCAAGAAGCATCTCCTGTTATCAGATCGGAAGCATTGTTGTCATTGCTCTGCTTGTAGCTATGCGATGATCCGTTTTGAACACTAGACCATGATCCGGCGTTGTTCGCCCATCTGACAGCGTTTTCATTTTCAAAATCTTCAAAAAATAATTCCACACTTTCCTCATTCACCTTGTTCCATGTACCGCTGACCGAAGTCCATGGCAGGTTGTCTGTACCCTCGAAATCCTCTTGTAGTAGAACCCGATTGGATTCTGCGGCCGACGTAACCGTCATAACCTGTGGAACGCTCATCATCGCCAGCAAAAAAGCCATCACGATCAAAATAAATCGATGTTTGATTGCGCTCTGCATCTTCATTTTCCTCCATTCAAAGTGTAATTAAAATTATGCTTTTTTACTTTCACCAATATAGCACCTCGAACTTTTACTAGGACATGTATTAACCATTTAACATATCATGTGTTTTTAAATTTTTCTGATATGCTAATTACGAAATATAAAAGGCCTGCGGCTCCTAAAGGAGCAACGCAGACCTTTGCATCATCATTTTGCAACAAAAGCTTATTTTTCAACTGAAATATTTAGAACTGGGTAATCCTGCAGCAAGACGCTTGGGTCTTTACAGCCATGCAGTTCGAATAAAATAATTTCATTTTTCCCTTTTCGCAGCAGCGGACCGGGAATATACATTGTCCCTTGTGGACCGATTTCCCAATAGCGCCCTAAGTTGAAGCCATTAATAAAGGCAACGCCCTTGGTCCAGCCCTTCATATTTAGGAAGGTATCAGCAGGTTCATCGATCATGAATTCACCGGAGTAAAAGGCTGGCTGAACATCTCCCGTTTCATCAAGAGGACCGAATGAAAGCTTAGATAAATCATTTAGCGGGAGCGGATGGATCACCCAATCGTACAGAAACTGTTGACCAAATCGAACGCCTTCCGTAATCCCCTTGCAATCCTTCATATGCGGTCCATAATTTATCCGCCCCATATTTTCAACCAGTATGCTTACAACTACACCCTCCGTCGGAACGGAAAACTGAATATCATGCTCTTTGTCCGAACGATCGATAACCCCTTTATACACCCCGTCAACAAAGATCAGCGCGCGGTCATGCACTTCTTGTAAATTCAATCTGCTTTCCAGCCTTGGTCCCGTCAGCTTTGTCGAATACATAATAAAGCCGTAGTTTTGTCCGAGCTGCTCCATCGCCTCTGGGCATGTGCTTTGCACTGACGTTGACAGCTTGTCGAGCGAAGCGAACAGCTTAGCCTGAGCAGTCATATTAACCGTTCCATACCTTTTTTTGGCGATGGGGGCAGGCAGCTCCAGCGGACCCAAATCTGTATATTTACCAATGACTTCTCTCACCGCATGGAATTTCTCCGTAATATCGCCGCATTCACTAACCGGCACATCATAATCATAGCTTGTAATGGTCGGACCCAATTTGTCCTGAAAGTTCGCACCATTGTAAAAACCAAAATTGGTGCCGCCGTGGAACATATAAAAATTGACCGATGCGCCGGCAGCAAACATTTCGTCCAGCACATTCGCTACATCCGCTGCGTCTCTGGTATGATGCGCTGTCCCCCAGTGATCGAACCAACCATTCCAGTATTCCATGCACATCAACGGCTGATCCGGCTGATACTCATTTAGCTTCTCAAAAGCTTCCGTCGGGCGGGACCCAAAGTTAACGGTAGCCCATACGCCCGGAACCATGCCTCCCTGAAGCATAAAGTCCTCCGGCCCATCCGATGTAAACAACAGTACATTTACCCCGCGCTGGATTAGCGCTTGCTGCAAATAGATCAAATACGCTTTATCATTGCCGTAGCTGCCGTACTCGTTCTCGATTTGCATAGCGATAATCGGACCGCCATTTGTCGATAAAAGTGGCGTTAACCGTGGAATCAGCTCATCATAGTATGCATCGACTTTGTCCAAAAAGGGCTTGTGATAACACCGCAGCCGCATTCCCGGATCAGCAAGCAGCCACGCAGGAAGTCCGCCAAACTCCCATTCTGCGCAAATATATGGACTTGGGCGCACAATAACATAAAGGCCAAGCTCTCCAGCAATGGTGATAAACTGCTCAATATTGGCCATTCCTTCAAATACAAAACGCCCCTCGTCCGGCTCATGAAAATTCCAAGGCACGTAGGTTTCAACCGTATTAAATCCGCAAGCCTTCAGCTTTTGCAAACGGTCACGCCAATACTCAGGTACAACTCTAAAATAATGAATCGCCCCGGATATAATCCGAAAAGGATGCTCGCCCAGCATAAGCTCTTTGCCTTGAATAGAAAGTTGGCTCATCATAAAAACCTCCCAAATCAACTTGTTATGCTTCTAATAGTAGCGGCTGCGTCATCTTTCGGACAATGCACAAAATCCTCATATACTTAACCTTTTGTGCCAAAAGAGACGTTTGAAGCTGGGAGCTTGTGCTATAATCTAACCACATTAATTATAGGGCGGGGGCAGTAACAATGGACATGATAATCAACTTTCAAAATATGATCAACACGCTGCAAATTGTCGGCTGTCATTTCGGCATTAAGCCGGCGGCTTGGTCGTATAAGAAGCACCATCATCCTCTATACGAATTGCTTTACTGTATGGAAGGGGCGGCAGTGCAAGAGATTAACGGGGAAAAAGCCGTTCTAAACCAAGGCGACTGGATCCTGCTGAAACCAGGGGTTAATCACACTATCGCCAATCCGTACCCATCGCCATATGCTTTTTTCAATATCCACTTTGACTTGGACGACCTCGATATTCGAAGCAGGCTGGGAGTCGCGCCCTTTCAGTTGATTCCCGCAGCTCGGGCAAAAGAAAGCAAGCTGCCCCATCTGGTTCCAGAGCTGGAGCAATTGATGCAGCAGGAGCTGCTTTCCGATAGTACCTTGTTTTCTCCCGACGTTATACAAATCTCTTTGCCGCTTCACCAAAGGCTTGGTCTTCAAGCTTACGTATTGCTGATCATTCAGGAAATCCTGCTCATGCTGGAAGTTCCTGCGGCTGCGGATGACGTTTACCCGCGCAACCAAGTTTCCGCCTATGAAGCCGACGTGGCACACTCCATCGAGGAACGGCTCACTGTCGATTTTGCAGCCAACCCGTCTATTACCGCCATCGCATCCGAAATGAATATAAGCCGCAGCCAGCTCTCTAAAATTTTTGCCAAAGTATATGGCGTATCCCCGCGTCAATATATAAGCAGGAGAAAATGGACAAAAGCAAAGGAGCTGCTTGTCACCTCCAACTTAACCGTCTATGCGATCTCCGAGCAGCTCGGCTTCCGCTCCGTCAATCATTTCTCCAGACAATTCCGCAAATGGGCCGGACTTTCGCCAAACCAATATCGCCACACGCCTGTGAACGATGCGAATAGGTGAGTTTAGCTATTATCGATGGGTCAGGAAACGAAGGAGAATAGAATATCAAACAGCTGGCCATTGAGGAAGGCTAGCAACGAGGAAAACAAAAAAAAGCTATATCACGCTGTTAGGCGAGAATAGCTCGTAGGTAGGTAACCACTTGTTTATAAAACGGGGAGCCGAGAGAAATCTCTCCTATGACAACGGCATTCCTCGCGCTTAGGTCTAGTGACTTCATGTGATCAGTCAAAACAACACCGTTCAAGGTTGTATATGGTACTCCAGCTAAGGAACCGTCGATAGCAATTCCGGCAGGTACAGGTATATGGAAGGGATAACCCGGCTTTATTGGACTTGTAACAGGAACGACAAGGGCTAAGTTAGAGTGTGTTGGATCAATGAGTCCATCAGATATTACAATTGCTGGGCGATAACCAGCCTGTTCGTTTCCGCTTTGAGGATAGAAGTTCAACCAGACTACGCTCCCGCGTGCAACAGTTCCTGTAATAGCCATTAAATCATTTCATCCCCCATTGGCTCGTAGAGCTCTTCTTCTTGACTCTTTACACCATCTGAAGCAGAGCCGCGAAGCGATAGAAATAATGCACGAAGCCCCTCTTGATCATCAGCTGCAGGGTATAATGGTCGAAGCACAACTTCTCCTTCACCTGAAATATGGAATCCAACTTCTACGCCTTCGCTTAACGCAGCGAGTTTTAATACTTCAGTTGGAAATCTAAGCGCAAGGCTGTTTCCCCACGGACGAAAAGTAGCTTTAGCGATAGGAGCAGCGGGTATCGACACATGAATCAACTCCTTAGGTGTTTTATGCTTCAATTTTAACACCTCCTCCTTACACTGTATATACATATGTATATACAAAAAAGAAAGATCTGATACATTCAGTAATAAATTCAATCAAAAGACAGCCCTGCCGCAAACGATGCAAGCAATGGCCGTTTTTTTGTTCCATGAATGAAAACTTCTACACCATTCCCTACCCTAATACACCCCCTGCTCAATTCGGCTCCTAGCTTTCACCGATTTCGCGTATTCAGACGGGTTCATTCCGCTTGCGCGCTTAAAGGCTTTAGAGAAATAGTGGACGCTGCTAAAGCCTAGCTGCCGCGATATTTCGGTAAAGTTATAATGGTCCTCGCGAATCGATAGCTTAGCTTTTTCAATTTTCATATGCGCGTAGTACTCCATAATCGTCTTCCCAGTGTTCCGCTTAAAGAGCTCCTTCAGCTTTGTACTCGCGATATGCAGGGCATGGCTGATTTCTGTTAGCGATAGCTGCGTGGATAGCCGTTCCTCCATCAGAGCGACAATGGCGGACACCAGCTTGTCCTCATCCTTCTCCTTAGGCAGCAGCAACGGGGCACGTCCATTGTCAATCGATGCACCCTCGCGCAGGAGCAGAATGAGAAAGGTCTCTAAATAACATTTGACCAGCTGCTCACAGCCAATGGGCTGGCGAAGGTTGCGAACGAGCGGATAATGAAATGGAAAAGTGAAGGCGTTAGCGCCCTCGCTAATAATACGAGCCATTTGGTTTCGTTGCTCATGATCAAGCTGAAACACCTTGTCCGCAAAGCTCTTCATCGCATTGGAATCACAATCAAACGTAATGACGATCACATTCGGAGCTTTGCCATGCAGCGCCGTTAAGCTATGAAACTCATTCGGCTGATGAAAAATAAGGCTGCCCTGCTTCAAGCTATGACGCTTATTATCAGCCCGCACCTCGATTTCGCCTTTGTCGACGTAAACCAGCTCCCAGAAGTTATGCCTCTCACCGGGAAAATAATAATCCTTGCCAAACTCAAAATAAAACATCGTAATGATGCTGCGTATATCCAAAACTAAATTCAAATGAGTTCGCTCTAAATCAATCATCATGTCGATCTCATCTCCTTTAAGCATGTCATCTTCACCTTCTCTAAATGACAAATAATGCGTCTATGAGAACAAAGCCATAGGTGGTCGTTGTTATTTATAATGTAACCAGTTCAACAACCACGAAAGGGGCATTGATCATGAAGCTTGGCGTCATTGGTTATGGGTCTCGCATTCAGCATGTTATTAATGAAATGATAAAAATTGATCCAACCTGCAACGTATCCGCCATTGTTGACCCGCAAAGTCAAATGATACAGGAGAAGCACCAGCAGCAGGTAAAGGATACGGCGTTTTATGGAACACCGGAGGAGATGCTTGCTTCCGCCAGTCTTAACGGTATACTCATTGGCACAAGATGCCATCTCCATACGGAAATGGCTGTAAAGGTGCTCCCCACACGTATTCCGTTGTTTTTGGAAAAACCAGTCGCTACGTCGATGGAGGATTTGCTTCGGTTAAAAGCTTCCGCAGACAAGACAAATGCACCTGTCACGGTCTCTTTTCCTCTGCGAGTATCCATGATCGTTCAGCTCGTTAAGGAAATCGTTGATTCAGGTAAAATTGGCACCATCGAGCATGTACAGGCTGTTAATAACGTTCCTTACGGCTCCGTTTACTACCACAACTGGTATCGCGATGAGAAGCTGACCGGAGGTTTGTTCTTGCAAAAAGCAACGCATGATTTCGATTATATTAATCATGTTCTGCAGCTCGCGCCCATCAGCGTCTGCGCGATGACATCCAAACAAATTTATAAAGGCGATAAGCCTGCAGGGCTGAAATGCGTCGACTGCACGGAGAACAAAACCTGCCCTGACAGCCACGCCTTCGATGAATCCTCGCAATGCGTATTTGGTACGGATACCGGGAATGAGGATTCCGGAAGCGCCTTAGTCTACTATGACAGCGGTATGCATGTCTCCTACTCCCAAAACTTCTATGCCCGCAAAGGTGCTGCTGCACGCGGCGCACGTTTTCTTGGCTACAAGGGCACAGTTGAATTTGATTTTTACACCGAAACGGTGAAAGTATTTATGCATCATACGCAGCGAGTAGAAACCTATGAAATCAAATCTGATGCTAGCCACTTTGGCGGCGATATGGTGCTTGCCCGCAACTTTATTGAAGTTATGCAAGGAACGAATACATCCATCAGTCCAATTGAGGGCGGTCTGCTTAGCGCACTTCAATGTCTGAAAGCGAAGCAATCCGCTGAGACAAGAACATTCCAAAACATTTCATGGGACTAGCTCACCATACTTAGAATGAAAGACGATCGGTATTCTGCATATAGCAGAATCCGATCGTCTTTTTTTTGCTCACAGGCAATGGTTTATTAGACCATTGCCTGCACATTTTCTTTTCAAGCAGCATTAAAATCTCATGCTTAACGACCTTCTACTGTAGCTTGCTTGTTCGTTTCTTCGATGACTTTTGTGCCGCCTTTGCTCATCCAAGTTTCTTTGAACTTGTCAAAATCTGCTGTGACATTTTTGGAGTTGACGATCATTTCAATGACCTGCTCATTAACAAAATCGTTAAGCTGGCCAGTAAGGCTTGGATCAAGCGCTTCCTCGCTAACATTTAAGAAATCCAAAGGATTAGGAACAGCATAATCACCCGTTGATTTGGCGATAGCCAAAATATCTTCTTTGTTAGGCGTATTGTCAGGCAAATAATCGCTATTCCACGATACCAGCGTTCTGAGTGTAAAGCCTTTGTCCTTAGATCTTTCCTCTTCGCTCATAAGCGGGACAATCTTGTCTCCCTCTTTCTTGTAATGCACTCCCTCGATACCATTTAGCATGAGGTCCTGACCTTCAGGGGACAGCAAGTAGTCCATCAGCTCCAGCGCTTTTGTCCGTTTTTCTTCGGAGAGATTAGCGTTGATAGCCGTTTGGCACCAGAAGTTATTGGAGCCGTCCATACGCTGGATTCCTGTCTTGCCCTTCAGCGTACCTACCCAAGTGAACATCGATTTAGGGTCCTTATTTGGATACGCTTGCTGAAGCTTCGTGGAAAGATCCTTATAAGCAGCTGCATTAACATTATGAACCATGATGCCGACTTTACCCGTAACGAACTTTTCAAACTTCTTCTCATCGGTATTGAGCATAAATTCAGGATCAAGAATTTTCTCTTTGTACATTTGGTTCAAGAAGACTAAGGTTTGCTTCGTCTCATCTGAGATAACCTCCGGCATCCACTTGCCGTCCTTCTTCTCCCAACGCTCCGTACTTGTATCAAAAGCATTGAAAATCGGATATTGCCACCACACGCCGCCGGAGCTGGATGTGTAGCCATAAGTATCTTTCTTCCCATTGCCGTCTGGATCATTTTCTGTAAAAGCTTTGGCTACCGCATAAAAATCATCGATTGTCTTTGGCACTTCCAAGCCGAGCTTTTCCAGCCAATCCTTGCGAACCAAAATGTTATGCCCATTAATGGATTCCTTGTTGTTGCCGGACTCATTATAAATAGGTAGTGCATAGTGCTTGCCGCCTGTTGTTTTGGCAATCATCTCGAAATTCGCAAGCGAATTTTGAATATTAGGATACTGATCAGCGTAATCCGAAAGCGGAAGAATTAATCCTTCCTTAATCCACTGGCGATACTGAATCGGTTTACCGATACCGTTCGAGACAAACAAGTCCGGCATTTCGCCAGAAGCAATCATAACGTTAAGCTTCTCTTCCCAGTCGTTCCATGAAGAAGTAATCGGCTTAATCCGAATATTCAATTTCTCTTGCAGCCTCTTGTAAATTAACGAATCTGGCGCGTCCGCACCCTCCCACATCCAACTGAATACGGAAAGCTCAACCGGCTCTGCTGCTTTATTAGGTTCTTTTTCGCTATTTTTGGCAGGCGTCTCGCTATTATTATTTCCACAGCCAGATAGAACGCTTGCAAGCAACGAAACGACTGCCAGCAAGAAGATAAGTTTTTTTCTTCCAAACATGTACGTCCAACTCCCCTAGTTTTTAATAGATTAAATCGTACGGACAACAGGGTCAACTTTTAATAGACCCGATCATCACCCCTTTCACAAAATGTTTCTGAATGAATGGATAAACAATAATGATAGGAACGACGGAAACCATGACCACTGCATTTTTAATCGTATCCGCTAACATGAAGTCTTCGCTGACATAGCTCACACCATGCATCAAAGCCATATTATTGTTTATAAGGATATCTCTTAGCACCATTGCCAGTGGCCACAGCTCTTTATCGTTCAGAAACAGCATGGGCTGGTACCAGTTGTTCCATTGCCCTACAGCAATAAACAAGCCAATGGTAGCAAGCGGAGGAATGGATAGCGGCAAAATAATGCGAAAGAAAATGGTCATATATCCTGCGCCGTCCATTTTGGCCGACTCTTCCAGTTCAATCGGGATATTTTGAAAGAACGTCTTTAACACGATCATGTTGTACGTGCTAAGCGCAGCTGGAATGATCATAACTGCAAGATTATTCACGAGCCCCAAGTTTTTGATCAACAGATAATAGGGAATGAGGCCTCCCGAAAATAACATTGTAAAAATAATAAACAGAAAAATGGTCGTCCTGCCTGGGAGATCCTGCTTGATTAGCGGATAGGCTGTAATTGCCGTAATGAACAATTGGTACAAAGAACCCGCAATGGTAACGAACACGGAAACAAGCAGCGATTGCACAATCGTATTTTTATTGAACACGTACTCGTACGCCTCAAAGGAAACTTTTTTGGGAATCAAGTTAAAGCTTGATTTGATCGCTTCTTCGTAAGGCAGGATAGAACCTACAAGCACATGCCAGAAAGGGTATAGCGTAATAAGTGCCAAAAATAGAAGAAACACGATGTTCGCTGTATCAAAAATTTTGCCGGAAATACTAGTTGATTTCATCGTTGGTTCACCACCTTTAATAAATGCCTTGGCCGCTCAATTTCTTCGCCGTATAGTTCACTACAATTAATAGAACAAAGTTAATGATGTTTAGGAACAGCCCGATTGCAGTAGCAACGCTATATTGGCCTTGCGTTAATCCAATCCGATAGACATAGGTATCGATAACGTCGCCGCTCTCGTAAACCATTGTGTTATATAGGTTGAAGACTTGGTCGAAGCCGCCGTTCATCATACTGCCAAAATTCAATATGAGCAAAATAGATATAATCGGCAGCAAACCTGGCAATGTAATATGAATGATTTGCTTAAACCGATTGGCTCCATCGACAGTTGCCGCTTCGTACTGATCCGGGTTAATGCCCGATAGCGCTGCGAGGAAAATAATCGTACCCCAGCCAACTTCCTTCCATATGCTAGAGATTATCAGAAGCGGTCGGAACATCCCATTGCTAGTCAAGAAATTAACGGGATCTGCCCCAAAGAGTGCAACCATTTTATTGATCGGCCCTTCAAGCGAGAGAATAGAAAATAAAATGCCCGCTATCGTTACCCATGAAATAAAATGCGGCAAATAAATAATCGTCTGAATGGAGCGCTTAAAAAACTTTTGGCGTACTTCATTCAGTAAGATAGCCAATATAATCGGAGCCGGGAACCCAAATAACAGCTTCAACAGGTTGATTTCAATCGTATTGCGAAACACCTGCCAAAATTTATTGGTCTCGAACAGCTTCTCAAAATGTACAAAGCCGACCCATGGGCTTCCCATAATCCCCTTTGTAATCCAAAAATCCTTAAATGCAATCGTTGCCCCATACATCGGAATGTAACTAAAAATGATGAGGAACACGATGGAGGGGAGCAGCATGACATAGAGCATTTTGTAACTAAATATCCGTTTTCGCAGCTCGCGCCTAGCGCTTAATTTGACCGTGTTTGATTTTACCACGCTTGCTTCCATAGCTCGCTTCACCTGCTCTCTTTTGATGTTAAGAAACACGCGGATGTCCAACAACTCGGGTCCTATTTCGAGCGGCGTCATCCTGCTTTGTTTCATTGTGCCACATGCTGGCGAAGGGTTATATGTACTCACATTGGAAGCTTAGATGTAGTTTGTTACGATGTTTAAACAGCACAGAAAAAAGCCCCGCTAACCAAACAACGGGACTTCATCGTATAGTACGAATGAACAAGGTGGAACCGCATACAGAAAAGCTGAAATATTCTCACGCTTTCTTCTGCTGCTTATATTCCAAGGGAGACATGCCGAGATGCTTCTTAAACAATTTGCTAAAATGGGCATAGTCATCGTACCCGACCAGCTTGCCCACCTCATAAAGCGAAATATCCTTGTCCAGCAAGGAAACCGCAGCTTCAAGCCTTTTATGGATGAGGTAATTGATGAAGCTTTTCCCCTTCTCCTGCTTAAATAAATGACTTAAATAGTTCGGACTGATAAAATACTTCTGCGCCATCTCCTTCAATGAAATACGATGCGCAAACATACGGTCGAGGTCTCGCGTAATCTCATCCACAATTAGAAGTGCATTCAATTCACTAGGCTTCCTCTTGTGCTCTTCTATTCGCATAGCCATTTCTTCCAACAAATCATGTGGTTTATTGTAATAGACAATGAGATCCTGAGCTGTAATAAAATCCTCTGTATCTGGAGCCCCGTGCGACGAGGTTAAGTTGTTCATAGAGATAACGAATAAATTATAGAGCTCGGCAAGACCACTGAGATGGATACGTCCCTTTTGTATTCCTTTATGCATATCGTACAACGCTGCTTCCAAGTGCTCCATTCTCGACGCACTGCCTATTTGCGCTTTTAACGACGGAACCGCAGCATTCACATGAGCCTTATGCCGATAGACGCCACGCCTTCCGTTCAAGCTGGACGTGTCTGCCATTCTATTCGATTGGTGATATAAAAAGTATATTCGATCATCGGCTGATCCCATGCTGCTAATGCCGACGTCCCACCCGTGAGCAGCTGCCTCCCGCCTTACTTCCCTATACAGCCTTCCGGCAGCTCTGCCCATTATTGCAGGGAAGCCCAAGAGATAGGTCCATTTGAAAGGACTAATCCGGCATTTAAAAAAAGAAAGCCCATATGACGTAAGCAGTCGGTCAATCGAAAGCAAATCTACATCCGCCAATGACTCTGTACTCTTTACGGTTGCAAAAGCATAGTTCTTCCCAGTCTGAAATGCAGCTCCAGTGGACGCTAGCCGACTTGAAATTTTCCGAATCGCGACGTCGCTCTCCACCCATTCAAGCAGCATCATGGATTGGTCGTAGGCTTGCTGCAAACCGCGTTCCCGTTCCCGCTCCTCCAAGCGCCTTGAGCACTTTTCAAGCGTTTGCAGCAGCTCCTCTTCATTAACCGGCTTTAGCAAATAATTAAAACAGCCCTGCTCAATCGCTTGCTTGGCATATGCAAACTCACTATATGCACTCATAAATACGACCAATGTAAGCGGCGATACCCGGTTTACGAACGACAGAAGATCAAGCCCCGTCTTGCCCGGCATTCGAATATCGCTAATGACTACGTCGATAGGCTGGCGACGCAACAAGCTCTCCGCTATGTTCACGTCATGAGCTTTGGCCACAATACGAAATCCAGCCTTGTCCCAGTCAATAATTTGCTCCATATCTTTCAGAATCCAAGGCTCGTCGTCTACAAGAAGCAAGTTATACATTGCGAGTGGCCTCCTTGGCCCCTAGAGGGACCGTAATGGTAACTATTGTACCCGTGTCTTTCCAGCTTTTGATCGATAATCCGTAAGGCTCGCCGTAATAGATTTGAATTCGCTTGTGAATATTAACCAGCCCGATGCCTTGACCGATTGAGCTATTATCTTTGGCAACTGAACTAGAGAGACCAGCAAGCTCGGCACGCAGACCGGCTAGTTTCTCCTCATCCATGCCCGCTCCGTTATCCATAACCTTAATGCGCAGCCGATCACCCTCCACAATAGCCCTAATTTGAATAATCCAGCGTCCGCTTTTCTCTTCAAGTCCATGGACGAGCGAATTCTCAACTAATGGCTGCAAAATCAGCTTAACGATGGAATGGATGTTCAGCGACGGGTCCATAGCCACCTTGAATTGCAGGCGATCCCCAAACCTGATTTTTTGAATGGCGATATATCTCTCCAAATGCTCCAGCTCTTTGTTCAGTAGGACATATTCATCGGTACGGGTAATATAGCGGAAGTAGGACACTAAATTATCAATGGCCATGGCAACTTCCTTCTTCGCATTGGAGAGCGACATGCCCCTGATAGAGTGAAGTACGTTATACAGAAAATGAGCGTTAATCTGGCTTTGCAGCCCATTCAGCTGAAAAAGCTGCTTATCCATCTCCGTCTGATGCAGCTGCTGCTGCGACTGAAGCAAATTTTCTGTCAGCTTCTTAATTTGGTTAAGCATATTGTTAAAATGATCCTGAATGACGGTAATTTCGTTCTTGTAGGTAAATTTCAACTTGGCATCCAAATCGCCGCTTGCCGCCCAGTCAAATGCATCCACTAGTCTGGTAATAGGGTGCGTCAGTCGGAAATTAAAGACAGCTGCAATCCACACCACAATTAAAATCATAATGGCAACAAATGCAATGACCAGGTACTGAATATCGGTTGCTTTTTCCAACAGCTTGTCTTTATTTATTAGGGCTACGAACTTCCAATTTAAGCTTTTAATCGGGATGGACTGATAGAGGTAGTTTACTTTGTTTAAGCGAATATCCGATACACTGTTGTCTGGCCGATCCTTAATAAGCGTTTGAATTTTGGCAAAATCCAGCTGATTAGTAGAGGAGCCGATAAGATCGCCGACTTCATTCACAATATACAAATTTGCCTTGTTGCCCAAATTACCCGTCTGCAAAATCTGTTGAATCCACTGAGTATCAAGCAGCATAATACCAATATAAATCTCTTGCAAATATCTATTCTCATTAATCGATTTAATTTGCCTATAGGCAAGCAATCCCTTTTTCTTATCTGAACCGTCCAGCGGGGGAGAAATTTGTATTTTAGTCGTAATCGCTTTTTGATAATTTTTTGTATAAATATATTCTAACTCCTTCGCACCAATTAACTGCCCGGTTGAGATAACCCGCAGATCCTCGGCATTGACGAGGCCAATGGACTTAATCGTAGGATCTATCGACATAAAAGAGTTTAAATTTTTTAGCAAAGCATCGGATTCCTGCCACGATTTATTTGCAACTGTGATCTGCTGAATGCCGCGGTTGTAAAATATAGACTTCGATAATTGATCAACGCGATTAAAATATTCATCGAAGCGATTGTTTGTCTGGACAACGAATTGCTCCATGTTTTCTAGTGCATTCTCCTTCATCACTTTAATATAACCAAAATACCCAATCGTCCCTAAAAGGATAATAGGCAATACAGCGATACAAATATTGGTCACGATCATAAGGTAACTGAGCCGATATTTCAGGGTGTATGCGATTATTCGTTTATACATTCGGCCCTCCATAGACAAAATGATGTTAACGTTTACAAAAGAGTATCTATCATAATAGCACATCCACGATGGAGCATACATGTGTTTTTTCACTCTAAAAAGATGTCGTTTGTTCAGATTTTGTTTCTCTTTTCTGTAAGCAACTATTGAACATAAAAAAACGAAAAACACCTAATTTATCTAATAGGTATTTTCCTGCTTCTAATCGATAAAGAGGCTGCGGAATTCGCAGCCTCTTTAGGTGTTGCTTAAATGAATTTAGCTTTTTGAAGCAGCCTTTGGATAATGGCGGCTGTTTCAGCCCTAGTAATATTTTTCTGAGGCTGCAGCTCCCCATTATATCCGCCGATAACACCGAATTGAATCGTTAATGCCGCGGCTTGGCGAGCCCATGCTGCTATTTTTGTATTATCTTTAAAACCATGTAGCAGATTTTGCTGCTGTACATTGCCAAGCTCATTATACAAATCTGCCAGCTTCATTGCTCTCGATAAAATAACCATTGCTTCCTGTCTAGTAATCTTCTCGTTAGGCTTGAATGAACCGTTGCTGTATCCATCAACCAATCCGTACGAATACGCGATTTGAGCTGCTGAATGATACCAATCCTTTTCTGATATATCTGTAAAGCTTACAGATTTAGCAGCAGAGCTTAAACCTAATGCCCTTATCATTATAGCTGTGAATTCTGCTCGAGTTATTTCGTTATCCGGTAAAAAACGCTGCTCGTCAGAACCATTAATGATAAGTCTTGATGCCAGATCATTGATGCTTGTTTTGGCCCAATGCGTTGCGACATCGCTAAATGATTTTTGATGATAAATGAGACCGTACATGCTGTTAGTCATGCTGCTCAGGACAGCGTAATAACGTCCATCTTCTTCTATTACCTTAGTAGGAATATGAATGAGCGATCCGTCCGCAATTAACTTTACTCCCGTCGTAATACGCTTAGGATCTAATCCTTCAGGCAATGCAATGCGTCTCTCTACAAAAGTATCAAATTGATTCAGCTCTATTTCCTTGCCCCCAAAGTGTGCTTTCACTGAAAATCTCACAGGAGGAGCGATAAGTGTAATTTGTCCGTTATCCATATCCTTATAAACAAATTCTGAGTTAGGAGCATGAATGATTTCCATCTTGAGAGTTATATCCTTCAGTGAAACATTAGATCCGAATTGGTTAAGCCATTCATCAATATCAACTTGATTCATCGGAAAGCTATAAGACGCTTTTTCAGACATTAGTTGAATAACAGCGTTACTGCTTTCTAAGACTGAAAGAAGCCCAGCATTTATTTCCCAATTCACGATATCAGATTGATTATGGACCGTAATCGTAATAACAGGTTTATCGCCTGCTCCCTTCAAAAGCTCTTTAAGCTGAGCCTCCTCAAAGACCACCGTCGTTACTTTTTTACCTTCTATTGTCCTTACAGTTGCCTTAATCATTTGTTCTGACTTGTTTCCTATGCTAACTGTGATATCTGAATACGTTTCTGTATTACCACCGCCATTGCTGGAACCGCTGCTTGCTTGGTATTCAATAGATGCTGTATGTGCCACACTACTATTACCTGCCGCATCTCGGTATTGAACGTATAGCTGCTTAGATCCATAATTTCCATCCAAAACCCAATTTTTGGTAGGAAATACATTCTCCCAAGCTGACCAAGTCAACTTATCGGCAGAAAACCGCATTTCAGTAACACCACTACCATCGCCATCTGAAGAAGTTAGAGATAGTTTCACTTCCTTGCTACTCGTTACAGTAGCTCCGCTATTGATGGTAATCATTCCTGTTGGTATCGTCTGATCAAGTTTTATTTTATCTTGAATAACGGAATGACTTACATTGCCTGCCTTGTCTTTAAACTGTACGAATACTGATTTCTCCCCGTCGCCCGCTCCAAAGCTCCATGCCTTCGTTGCAGCGGAAGGCTCCCAACTACTCCAATCCGTCCCATTGCCCGAGAAGCGCATTTCGACAACGCCGCTTCCTTTACTACTGTCATCGCTAGTAAGAGTCAGGGTTGTATCCGCAACATTCGTCCATTCCGAACCACCTTGATCAATGGTTAATGTACCCGTTGGAGCAGTAGTATCCACTAGGAAAATAATCGTAGCAGCATTACCCGCTCCATCCGTTACGACAAGTGTATAGCTACCGTCTACAGTAATCTCCGTACCGCTTGTAAAAGCAGTTCCATTTAATTTTGCTGTTCCTTCATTGAAGTTGATCGTGACCTTATCCTTGTACATTCCACCATCCGCAACTCCTGTTACGATTGGTGCTACTGTATCAATCACAAAGTTCACCGTTGTTACATTTCCAGCTGCATCCGTTACGACAAATGTATAGCTACCGTCTACAGTAATCTCCGTACCACTCGTAAAAGCAGTTCCATTCAATGTTGCCGTTCCTTCATTGTAGCTGACCGTGACTTTATCTTTGTACATTCCACCATCCGCAACACCTGTTACGATTGGTGCTACTCTATCAATCACAAAGTTCACCGTTGTTGCATTTCCTGCTGCATCCGTCACGACGAGCTTATACGTTCCATCCTGAATAACATCCGTACCACTTGTAAAAGCTGCTCCATTCAATGTTGCCGTTCCTTCATTGAAGGTAACTGACACTTTATCCTTGTACATTCTACCATCCGCAACTCCTGTTACGATTGGTGCTACTGTATCAATCACAAAGTTCACCGTTGTTACATTTCCTGCTGCATCCGTTACGACGAGCTTATACGTGCCGTCTTGAATGACTTCAGTCCCACTTATAAAAGCAGTTCCATTCAATGTTGCCGTTCCTTCATTATAGCTAACTGTCACTTTTTCCTTGTAGATTTCACCATCCGCAACACCTGTTACGATTGGTGCTACTTTATCAATTACAAAATTCACCGTTGTTACATTTCCTGCTGCATCCGTTACGATGAGCTTATACGTTTCATCCTGAATAACATCCGTACCGCTTGTAAAAGCAGTTCCATTCAATGTTGCTGTTCCTTCATTGAAGCTAACTGTCACTTTTTCCTTGTACATTCCACCTTCGGTTACTCCAGTTACTACTGGTGCTACCTTATCAATCACAAAGTTCACCGTTGTTACATTCCCAGCTGCATCCGTTACGACAAGTGTGTAGCTACCGTCTACAGTAATCTCCGTACCGCTTGTAAAAGTTGCTCCATTTAATTTCGCTGTTCCTTCATTATAGCTAACTGTCACTTTTTCCTTGTACATACCACCATCCGCAGCTCCTGTTACGATTGGTGCTACTTTATCAATCACAAAGTTCACCGTTGTTGCATTTCCTGCTGCGTCCGTTACGATGAGCTTATACGCGCCGTCCTGAATGACTTCCGTACCACTCGTAAAAGCAGTTCCATTCAATGTTGCCGTTCCTTCATTGAAACTAACTGTCACTTTTTCCTTGTAGATTCCACCATCCGCAACACCTGTTACGATTGGTGCTACCTTATCAATCACAAAGTTCACCGTTGTTGCATTTCCTGCTGCATCCGTTACGACAAGCATATAGCTACCGTCTGCAGTAACCTCCGTACCGCTTGTAAAAGCTGCTCCATTCAATGTTGCCGTTCCTTCATTGAAGCTAACTGTCACTTTATCCTTGTAGATTCCACCATCCACAACACCTGTTACAATTGGTGCTACTCTATCAATCAAAAAGTTCACTGTTGTTGCATTTCCTGCTGCGTCCGTTACGATGAGCTTATACGCGCCGTCCTGAATGACTTCCGTACCACTCGTAAAAGCAGTTCCATTCAATGTTGCCGTTCCTTCATTGAAACTAACTGTCACTTTTTCCTTGTAGATTCCACCATCCGCAACACCTGTTACGATTGGTGCTACCTTATCAATCACAAAGTTCACCGTTGTTGCATTTCCTGCTGCATCCGTTACGACAAGCATATAGCTACCGTCTGCAGTAACCTCCGTACCGCTTGTAAAAGCTGCTCCATTCAATGTTGCCGTTCCTTCATTGAAGCTAACTGTCACTTTATCCTTGTAGATTCCACCATCCACAACACCTGTTACAATTGGTGCTACTCTATCAATCAAAAAGTTCACTGTTGTTACATTCCCAGCTGCATCCGTTACGACAAGTGTATAACTACCGTCTACAGTAATCTCCGTACCGCTTGAAAAAGCAGTTCCATTCAATGTTGCCGTTCCTTCATTAAAGCTAACTGTCACTTTATCCTTGTATATTCCACCATCCATAACACCTGTTACGATTGGTGCTACTCTATCAATCAAAAAGTTCACCGTTGTTACATTTCCTGCTGCATCCGTAACGACAAGTGTATAACTACCATCCGCGTCAATCCGCATTCCACTAGCAAATGCTGCTCCATTCAACGTCGCCGTTCCTTCGTTAAAAAACACCGTAACCGGGGCTTTATAACTCCCACCATGTGTTACTCCACTTACAAATGGTGCAGTCTTATCTATCTCAAAGCTTACTGTTGTTACATTCCCTGCTTGATCAGTTACGACAAGCGTATAAGTACCGTCTATTGTAACCATTGTTCCACTAGTAAATGCTGCTCCATTTAATGTCGCCGTTCCTTCATTAAAGGTGACTGTCACATTCCCCTTATAGATTCCACCATTAGTTACACCTGTTACAACTGGTGCAGCCTTGTCTATTTTAAAATTAACCGTTGTTGAATTCCCTGCCGAATCTGTTACGATCAGCGTATAAGTACCATCCATAACAATCTCTGTCCCGCTATTAAAGGGGTTACCATTCAATAGCCCACTACCTTCATTAAATGTGGGGGCTATCGCCTTGTTATATGTTTTATTATTCTCTACATTTGATATAACTGGTGATATGGTATCTATAGTAATCGTGCTGCTTATAGTTCCCATACTCAAATTCCCGACCCTATCTTTATATTGAACATATATCGTTTTAGCGCCTTCTCCTGCTGGGAGTACCCACGACCTCCCATTCAAATCAGAAATATTAAACCAACTCGTTTGCCAACTACCACTATCATTTGAGAGCCGAGCTTGCTCAACTCCCGAGCCACTCCCGTCGGAATAACTTCCGCTCAAAGTCACGGTGTAGTATTTAGTAAATGCAGCATTATTATTAATGATAAGAGATCCTGTTGGAGATGTCTGATCTAATAGTATACTCTGGGAAGATGTATTCGAAATCCCATTTTGGGAATCCTTTAATTGCATATAGATCGTCTTAGCCCCGTCACCGCCAGCTAGACTAAATGTTGCTGAATTGCTAAAAGGCAACCAAGATGCTGCCGACAAACCCGCAGAACTATTCGAAAATCTCATATGCGTAACACTATCGCCTGCGTCAGCGTCAGATCCCGTTACAGATAGATTAGCAATTGACGAGCTTGTAGCTGCGCCTTCATTTATCGTAAAAGAACCTGTCGGAATCGTATTTGCAGGTCCGGTCTCATAAGTAACCACTAGTTTAGGATGATACGCAGCATTTGCAGCTTCCATGGAATAAAATAGAAATCTACCGCTATCAGCATCTGACTCATTACCATTCAGAATGAAGGTTAGTTTACGATCAGAGCTGTCCGTAAATGCATCTACAGCTGATTTTACGTTAAGAGTAATCGTTTGATTCTGAAGATATGTACCCATAGGCACTTCACTAGTACTCTTTGCTGTAAATTTATCCGCATAAAGGGTGTTCGTATCCATTGGCGGAAAGCTTACAAGGTTCAAATCATTCGCTGTAGAACCCCTAACTTCCATATACAAATTATGACCAGGGATTCTAAGGACAGTAGCGACAGTCAAGACCAGCTCTGCTGATACAATAGTTCCTTCGGGTACACCTAGATTAAACATAGTTGCCATTCTATTTCGGACATTTACGAAGCCGTCATTATTACTCATACCAACATAAAGAAAACCATCCCCATCATTATCATATATGCCGTCATATTCCTGCTGACCTCTCAACTCCATCGTGTCCGCAGAGGCAGCGTAAGTTTTTGTAACTGTACCCCCAGCCGCATCCGCTCTATTAGGTACTAGTCCAGGTGAAATAACTGATAATAAAATAGCGATGACCAACAAAAAAGATTGTTTCCTCATCCTTCATTCCTCCGCTTTCTTGTATGGAACCATAGTTAATCATTGATAATTCATGAGGTCTTTAGCTGCCTTTTTACCATGGCTTCAACATGATCCTTATAAAAATTCTCATCATTAACTACTATAATTAAAAGGGAGGTTGTCTTATAGTGACCGCTGTCATCAATTCTGTCATATGACAATTTTTTTATGTAGTACAAAGAATGAGGATATTTCTCGGGTCGATACGCTGTATCCATATAAAATGTAATTTACATTATTCAAGGCCGCCGTCTGTTCTAAGGAACATCGTTGCTCCTTTATCACCTTTCATCGCGTTACCTTTGGCACTGAGTTTAGTTTCAATCGCTTCTGCCAATCCACTTGCGCTCGAAATTACAGCTGATTTTTCAAAGAAAATGAAAGCAAAGAAATAACTTTAATAACATTAAAAAAGAACCGTTATAGAACGGTTCTTTTTTAATCATTAAGTAGGTTTAGTATATGACCATTGATGCTAACACCGAAAATACGCAAACTTATCGTGTGTTATGACTCTATATCCGAAATCACACGGCAATCTGCCAACACTTCCGGTTTAAATTGCATACTGTCCGCTTGTGTGATCTGGCGAATTACTCTGCATGGAACACCCGCAGCAAAGGAGCCTGCTGGGATATCTTGAGTCACCACACTACCTGCTCCTATCACGCATCCGTCTCCAATGGTAACACCGCCGCATACCGTTACATTGGCTGAGAGCCACACATCGTTTCCGATCGTGACAGGCTTGGCGTAACACAGCGACTTAAGATCACCATTTTGATCAAGCATTTGCCTACGTTCAGAGGCGATGAACGGATGAATAGGTGTAACAATCGTTACATTAGGCCCAAAACTGACATTGTTCCCAATGGTAATCTTTGCGTCGTCCTGTACGGTAAGATTGTAGTTGGCAAAGAAGTGTTTTCCGATTTCTGTGTGAACCCCGTAATGAAAGAAAATAGGACCCTGAATGAAGCTGTGTTCCCCCATCCTGCCAAGCAGCTGTTCAAGTATCTCTTTGCGTTCCACTGTCTGATCCTCAAAAGTGCGGCTATATTGACTGCTAAGGTTATGTGCACGGAGCTTAATAGCCTTTAACTCGGGAGCACCTGGACTAAATAAAATCCCCTTGAAAATTCGTTCCTCTTCCGTCATATGTTCATCTCCAATGTATCCGGCCGAAACATATGTCTCAAAGCCTTAGGATGATTGTCTTACAAATTGCTCATAGCACGCTTTTAATGTGCTCACTATCATCATCTAATATCTGACTAGTAAGGGTAAATATCACTGGTTAAAAGTATTCTTAATACTTAAAATGCTGTTTTACCACTCTACCTGATCAAAACGCATGTTTTTGTAATAAAAGATTTTGTCTTGATCCGTAATCTCTCGGAGCACCTTGCAGGGATTACCGACTGCTATTACATTGGCTGGAATATCTTTTGTTACAACACTGCCGCCCCCAATAACGCTTCCCTTTCCGATTGTAACACCCGGTAAAATGATAGCGCCGCTGCCGATCCAAACCCCATCTTCTATAACGACCGGCAAGGCAAACATTCCGCCTCCTTTGCGCATGACCGGGTGCACCGGATGGTTGGTCACAGCGATCGTTACATTTGGGCCAAACATCACGTCATTTCCAATCGTAACCTTATAGTCATCGACAACCGTTAGATTAAAATTGATGTACACATTGTTGCCTACCGTAGTATTCGAACCGTAGGACATACGAATTGGCGGCTCCATCCATACATTTTCACCCATGCTCCCAAAAAGCTGTTTCATCAGCAATTTCCGTCCATCCAAATCATCGGGATGCAATTGATTGATTTCATAGCACAGAGCTTTGCCACGCTGGCGCGCACGAGCTAGAGCAGCAGCTTCCTCTGGGTAATTAGAATCGTGATCGGTAAACAATTGACCGTTTTTCATTCGCTCTTGAATATTCATGCATTAGTCTCCTCTGGACAAAATTTATATTTTTCATATATATGAAATGGGTATAAGCCACTTTCTTTAACTAACTTGTTCAAAGTTTCTTGTAATATTGTTCAACCATTTGTATTGACGATAACGGATATAAGTAACAGGAAGCTTAACGACCTCATCTAAGCAAATTACGATATACAGTACGATGGGAGGTACGTGGTAAACAAAAGCACACAAGTAGCTGAGTGGTAATATTATGCCCCACATCACAACCGTATCGCACCAAAATCCAAATTTAGAATCGCCGCCAGCCGTAAATATACCCGCAATGATCGTGGCATTCATCGACTTCGCAATACAATAAAAAGCACTGATATACAGCATGCCATCCAAGTAATTTTGTGCAGCAGTGTTCAAGCTCACGACAGAGAAAACCAGTGGTTTTAGCAGCAAAATCGTGAATCCTGCAATAACTCCAAAAATCAGAGCGTACAGGCTCATCTGTTTACCCGCATGTTTCGCTTTCTCAATTTCTCCCTGCCCTAAATATTTTCCAATTAGTACAGATCCACCGCTGGCTATGCCTCCACATAGTACAACAGCAAGGTTCTTGACCACGGATGCCACAGAATTCGCTGCCACCATATCAGAGCTTACATGACCGATAATTGCGGCTGTCGCAGTTAAAGCTATGCCCCAAACAATATAATTGCCTTGAACAGGCAAAGTGTATTTCCAGAAATCTTTTAACAAATGACGCTGATTGCCTTTAGATGTAGGAAGTCGGAAGCGAATCGGTCCTCTGGTAACGGAGTGTACAATACAGCAGGCAAGTTCAATGAAACGAGCTAAACCCGTTGAAAGGGCAACCGACGCAACCGCGAGCTCCGGCTTCGTTGGAAAGAGAACAAAGATGCAGATTGCATTGAACAATATGTTCAAAATTAAGCATATAGAGCTAATTGAAGCACTCAGTCGTGCATTTTCCATGCTTCTGATTACGGTGAGATACATTTGCGAAAGGCCCATTGCAATATACGAGAACGAAAGCATTTTTAAGAACCTTGAACCATACTCTATCAATTCGTTATCCTTTGTAAAAAGTCGCATTAGCGTCTCCGGAACAAAAAACGTAACAGAAAAAAATATAACAGAGATAAATAACGAGAACATGCAGGCAATACTGAGCACGCGCTGTATCGTTTCTAAATCTTTCTTGCCCCAATACTGCGCAGTAAGAATACCTGCTCCTGTTGACATTCCCATGTAAAACAAGGTCAACGCAAAGGTAATTTGGCCTGCGAGCGATACAGCCGACATCGCAGTTTGGCTAATCATGCCCACCATGACCACATCTATTGAAATGACCAAAGCTGAGATCAGATTTTGCAATGCAATGGGAATCACGAGCAGCATAAGCTCCCGATTAAAATCACGGTTCATGGGAGATGTTATTTGCATACGATTTCTCACCTTATTTTCTCCCCTCTCCTTCCTGTTCAATTGAATGATATCAATATAGAACAAAATTATTGTCCAATCCATTAAAATTGACTATATTATTATAAGAATCGTATATAGTTCAAAGGAGAGTTCCGTTTGACTAAAAATTTAGAAGTGTTTTCGGATTTATCGGAACGCTTGGATTATAATCTTACTGATTTACCTCTTTATATTCGTCAAGGAAGTCTGCATCAATTTAATAATTATGCTGCTACAGCTCATTGGCATTCAGATGTAGAGTTCATTTATGTGCTAAAAGGATCCATGGATTTTTCTGTTAACGGACATATTACTCGCATAGAGCAAGAGAATGGAATTTTCGTGAATAGCCGCCGATTACATTTTGGTTTCTCCCAAGATCATATCGATTGTTTATTCATTGTTGTTGTCATTCACCCCGCCCTTCTTGGCGAAGGTGCATCCCTGCTTCAAACCTATTGGGACGAAAAATTCAATCAACTAACGGACGACTTTGTATTGCTTACAAACCAAGTTGCATGGCAACAGAGCATATTGCTGTCTCTTCAAGCGATCTATGATGAAATGCACGAAAGCAATTTCCCAAATCCGCTTCGCCTCACTTCACAGGCTTTATCTTTACTTGCTTTAACCGGAGATCACCTGCAACCGAAGGTTGGGCAACCTGAAGACATACAATTGTGGACAAATGTTCAGAAGATGACCAATTTCATCCGACAACACTATGATCAAAAAATAACGCTTGAAGATATAGCATCGGCGGGAACTGTTTGCAGGAGTCGCTGCTGTACATTGTTTAATAAGTATGTAGGTCAAACCCCTAACACGTATCTCACTAGATATCGAATTCAGAAAAGTTGTGAGATGCTGACGGAAACAAAACGATCCATAAGTGAAATTGCACTGGCTTGCGGTTTCCAAAGCGGCAGTTACTTTACATCTATTTTCCGAAAACAACTGGGTTTAGTTCCACAAGATTATCGAAAACAGACAAAAAGTAACAATATATATTGCGGAGATTGACCATGACAAAATACAGTTCAACCGATGGATATTGTCAGCTCGTCAGCTCGTCCGAGATTAAGGCCAGATATGCTCCCCAAATAGTGGACAGGTGAAATAATATAAAACCTGTTGCTATGAGGGGAGCTTTTCTATCTCTAAAGTTATATTCCGCATCAGAAAGACTACCATTATCGGAGAGTACATAAATAAAACAACCAGTTACCCTCGAAATCGAGAATAACTGGCTGCATTTGACTGTATTTGCGATGGTATCTATTAGGCCCAAGCTCTACTTCTTCGCCATTAAGTACATAAAATACGGCGCCCCGATGATCGTGACGATGATGCCAGCGGGAATGCCGCTTGAACCGAGCAAGGCTCTGCCAATCGTATCGGCAATCAGCAGCAGGGCTGCTCCAAGCATGGCAGATACGGGGAGAAACCGCTGATGGCGCGGGCCAACGAGCGCTTTGGCGATGTGCGGTGCCATCAGGCCAACAAATGCGATTCCGCCGCTTACTGATACGGAGGCGGCCGCGAGTGCTACGGCAATGATAAGCAGTAATCGCCGCTCCTTAGCGACATGGACGCCTAAGCCGACTGCAATATTTTCATGCAGATTGAGAGCGTTGAGCACCTTGGCCTTTGCAAAAACAATAGGTAAGAACAAAATCAACCAAGGCAGCAGTGCAAGGACAAACGGCCACTCATCTCCCCAAATCCGTCCCGCCATCCAATTCGCAATGAACAAATATTGCTCGCGATCAAAACGGGTTGTTAGTGTTAATGTAATGCCGTAAAGTACAGCTGCCATCCCGACGCCTACAATCAACAGTCTTGTTGGCTCCAGACCTTCGCCTTTCCGATAGGAGAGGAGATAAATAAACGCAGCAGTCAACAAGCCGCCCATTAAGGCGAACAGGGGGAGTATATACAGAAAGCTAGTCGGTTCAATCGTAAAAAACATCACATAAATAACGACCATTAATCCTGCTCCGGCATTTATTCCTAATATCCCGGGGTCAGCAAGAGGGTTACGGGTCACGCTTTGTAAAATCGCTCCTGATAGGGCGAGTCCCATTCCGGCCAAAATGGTAATCAAAATTCTCGGAAAGCGGAAGGTGTATAAAATAAGCTCATCCTTGCTTGTTCCTTGGCCAAGAATCGTTCGCCATATTTGAGAAGGCGACAAGGACACCGGGCCTGTGGCCACACTAATAACGAAGATGGCGATTAGCAGCAAAGCAGCCCCAATCACAACAACACGAAATTTCGACAACTGCGAGAAGATCATCACTTTCTTCCCACCCTTCTGGTCAGGTAGAGAAAGCAAGGAAAACCGATGATTGCTACAATAGCGCCTATAGGCGTCTCGTAGGGTACATTTACTGTTCGTGCAGCTGTATCGGCAAGCACCAGCAGTACGCTGCCGAGCACAGCCGAGCATGGGATGATTAAGCGGTAATCGGAACCTACAATCAACTTGCAAATTTGCGGAATCATTAGTCCAACAAAAGCAATCGAGCCGACAATGGAGACGGAAGCTCCAGCTAGAAGAAGGACAATGATCATCAGGATGCTTTTGAGCAGGATGGTACGCTGTCCAAGCCCCTTAGCTACATCCTCGCCAAAGCTTAAAATCGTCAGCCCTCGCGACAGCATGAAAGCTACCAAAATACCCCCGATAATAATCGGTGCAGCCAGCTTAAGCTGCAGCCAATTTGTACCCGATACGCCACCAGCCACCCAAAAAGCCAAATCCTGCGCCAGCTTAAAATGAAGACCGATGCTTTGTCCCAAAGCCGTTAGTAAAGCCGTAACTGCAGCACCCGCTAATGTAAGGCGAAGCGGACTCATTCCCTGTCGATTTAAGGATCCAAGGCCAAATACCATTCCGGCACCAACAGCTGCACCTGCGAACGAAACGAGCATAATGACGAGATAGCTAACCTCCGGGAGGAATGCAAAGGTACATGCCAAAGCTAGGCTAGCACCGGCATTCAAGCCAAGCAAGCCTGGATCTACTATTGGATTGCGCGTCAAGCCCTGCATAATGGCTCCGCTGACGGCGAAGCCTGCGCCCACCAAAGCTGCTCCCAGCTCTCGTGGCAGCCTGATTTGCATAATAATTTGGTTTGATTGTACAGAGCTATCGTAGGCCCAGATAGCCTGCCATACTGTAGCCAAATCAATATCGGCAGCACCGACCGCTACGGACAGTAGAATGGAAAGCGTCAGAAACACGCTTCCTGCAACTACAGTAATCACACCAGCTAACGGCTTGGCTTGAGCCTTGTTTTGCGTCATATCTGCCTGTTTCATCTTCATCCTCGTTTGCACTTCTTATAGGTTGTCTTTACTTCTGCTCAGTTAAAGCTTTTACGATATACGTGAGCTCTTTCTCCAATGAAATTGGATCGTTGTAAGCGAAAGAAGTGGCATCAAAGCCGATGACCTGATTGTTTTTGACTGCGGGAAGGCCTTTCCACACATCGGTATCCATAAATGAGTTTTTTGTCGTAGAGCCGCCCTCTCCCATGAATACGTAATCGCCTGCATACTCCCCAATCGATTCGGAGGAAATAGCTTTATATGGAGGCCCGTTTTCTTCAATTTTCAATGAAGGAGGTGTTTTCATGCCAAGCACCTGATACAGAATCTCTGTACCGCGGCTTCCGTTTTTAAAATAAATGTACGTATCTTTTCCGTAGCTCTCCATGATAGAAACAGTCGCATCCGGGCTGACTACTTTAAATACCGTTTCTTTGGCTGCTGCTGCTTTGGTTTCCCACTCGTCGATCCAGGCCTGCGCTTCAGCTTCCATGCCTACGAGCTTGCCTATTTCAAGATGCTGCTGCTTATAATCGTATTTGTCATAGGACATCACGACAGTTGGCGCGATCTCTTTGTATTTGCTAATGTTTTTGTCGCCTGTATACGTGACGATTACATCGGGATCAATCTCAACGAGCTTCTCTACATTGTCAGCCGTAATTACTTCAACCTCATCAAGCTTGCCTTCATAAAATTTGTTCTCTTTCGGATATTCGTTAATAGCGACAGGAGTAATGCCCAGCGCTAATAAATTTCCAGCATAAGTATTCGTAAGCATCGCGACTTTCTTCGGATATTCTGAAAATTCAATGTCGCCCTCTTCACCGCGATAAATAATCTTTTCAGATGCTGCTTCAGGAGAAGCCGATGCTTCGGTATTGCCGCTGTTGCCTTTGTTGCTGCTTTCCGGCTGAGCATTTGTTCCACATGCAGATAGAACCATGATGAGGATGAGCGCTACTGCGCTTAGCATCCATTTTTTCGAGTGTGCAGTCAAATTCCTCTACCCCTTATTATTAATAATAATATTCATTCTCAATAATGAAATGTGAGTTAACGTCGGCCGTGCGCTTTTGCCCACAAAAAGAGTGTATCATAAAAGGGTGACAAAAACTGTCACCATTCTGTATGATAATGATGATATTTTTATAAATAAAAGGAGGAAACTTCGTTTGAAAAAGCCGCAAAGAATTATCTCCTTGCTTATGACCATCAATACACGCCAAAAATTCACGCTTAAGCAGCTAGCAGACGAGCTTGGTGTATCTCGGAGAACGATCCTACGGGATTTGCAGGAGCTTAGTCAAATGGGGGTCCCGCTATAGGAGCTAGGTATGTACGGAGGCTACCAAATGCTGCGCGAACGGAAGCTCCCTCCTGTTTCTTTTTCGGAGCACGAGGCTTTTGCTTTGTTTTTTATAAGCTTGTCCCTAAAGAGCTATCAATCTCTTCCTTTTGGCTCCGATGCTCCCTTTGCTTTCAAAAAATTTTATCATATACTCCCAGAGGATCGGAAAGAACAGATTGATGAGCTGCAAAAGCGTCTTCACTTTTGGGTGGCTCCCCGTCAATACGAAACGCCTTACTTGCAAACGCTTTTGCAAGCTTCAATTAAACGAACTGTTCTAAAGGTGACCTACGAATCGCTGCGCGGCGTTAGTGAGCTGAGCCTGCAGCCATACGGCATATATACGTTAAATGGATCATGGTTTTGCATTGGAATGAACTATGATACCGAACGGGTTTATACTTTTTTGGTGGAACGATTCAGATTAGTTGAGGAAACGTCTTTGCCTCTTAAAAAGCATAAAGCGCTGGATACGATGAGCATTGTGGAGATGATCAATTGGTCCGACAACGAGCCGCTAGTTGATGCCATTGTTCAGTTAACCAAAAGAGGTGTGCTCCAGTGCCGCTCCGATGTGTGGCGACCAGGAGAAATCGTTGAGAATAAGGACGGAACAGGGGTGCTATGTTTTAAGATGCTGCCTGCGCTCGTTAACAAATATGCGGGATATTTTCTTTCTCTAGGCCGAGAGGCTGTCGTTAAGGAGCCGCTTATTCTAAAAGAGTCCATACAGAAAAGCTTAAAAGACATGGTAGACCAATACAGCGATTGACTTCAGAAGAGTTCTAAGTGGAACAATTTGTTTAAAAAGGGGCTCGGCCCATTATTAATATCTTATTCACGAGTCCTTTGCATATTATCTGACTAACCGCCGAGCGAGTTTAGTTAGTGATTGCTCATCACTCTAATTGGCTTGCAACCGTCTGGCTGCGCTTGCCATAACGAAGTAGAACGGTAATGACGAGCTCAAGATTCCCGACAAGTGTGCTCCAGCCAAAATAAATAATGCCAATAAACGTTTGAAATAGTCCAAAGCATAATGTAAAAAAACTGTTACTCGCATCCAAAAGGCAAGCTTTTTCCAAAACTTTCTGAAGCTCTTGCTATAGAAAGAAAATAAAATATTAGTGAATCAGCGGCAGCCGCTCCTTTTCTTTTTTAAGCTAACGGAAAGGATTGCTTAGGTTCAGAAATGTTTTAATAGTCGTGAAGTATGGGAGAGTTGATGTATTAATGAGTGAAACGAGAATGTTACCTGAACCTCATAAGAATGCTGTTTGTGCACCAGAAGATATGCCCCTAAAGGATTTTTACAAGGGAATTTATGATGAAGTTTTTGTTTTTTACCATCCATTCATTAAACCAAAATCAATTGATTATGAATTATTTGAGCCAGAAAACTATCTAGGTAAGAATGAGATAATAGAAAAGTGCGAAATGATTACATGGAAACAGTTCTTATCAATATCAGGAATCGAAAGTTACAGCCATTTAGACATTGGATTAAGAACCCGAATCTTGGGATTAAAGAAACAATTTGCAAACGAAGAAACCTCTAAAAAGATTCAAGACACTTGTGAGAAACATCAGATAATTGCTCCGATTGAAGGTTTTTTTCCAGAGTTTCTAATGAATAAGGTGCTTTTGTCAATAAAACAAGAAGGACATGACTGGATATGGTCTGGAGATGAATTTTGTACAGAGCGAAAGTTAGAATATATTGATGATTTAATCAAAGATAACACAGCTTTTCGAAATCAACGCTTGAATTTATTTACCCATGAAAATGAAATTTTACTTACAACCCATTGGGATAGCCACTTTTCAATACTTTGTTCAGACAAAGATACAATCAATAAAATTGTTAGTTTTGCTGATTTGGAAGGTTTTTTCTGCAACGACAAAACCGAAATTTATTGGAGTTTACGAAACACATCATTAATCTAACGAGTAACGTTAGCTGAATAAAGCGCCCTATGTAGGGCGGTTTTCTTTAGGTTGAAAATTAACATTAGGATTTAACATAACCTGTCTATAAAGGCATCTGCCCATTAGCAAAGACTTATTTCCTTGTCTAAAGCTTTATTTTCATCGTCTAACACTAATTTTCTTACTACACACTAGTCGCGAATAACTTCATTGTATATATCACTTTTGATATAAAAAAGCCTGCATTTCGATGTATGGGGAAAATAAAGTATTAGACCGGAGTTGTTGATTTGACGCGGTTTGCCGTTTCGAAAATCGTCAGGTTTTAAAAAATAAGTTTTAGACTGTGACATCGAGCGAGTGCTCAAAATAGAATCAAATCAGATAATAAGTATTAGACTGAGAAGCATCGAGCGTATCGAGCTGCTGCTGGCAATCGTGACTGGCTTCCGATCGCTTACCGAGTCTAATACTTTACCTTCTTGGGGAAATGCAACATGTCAAATCTACTTATCAATAATGCGCAGATCGTAACTATGAACGCAAGTGAGGACATTATTACTGGTGACATTCGAGTCGTGAAAGGTCGAATATGTGAGATTGGCTCAGACCTTGAACCAACGAGCGGAGAGAAAGTACTTGATGCTACGAATCGTACCGTAATCCCTGGTTTTGTCCAAACTCATATTCACTTATGTCAAACCTTGTTTCGGGGAAAGGGCGATGAATTAGAACTGCTTGACTGGTTGAAAAAACGGATCTGGCCACTAGAAGCTTCTCATGATGAAGAATCCATTTATTACTCGGCTATGCTTGGTATTGGTGAACTGCTGCAAAGTGATCAACAACGATCGTCGACATGGAGACGGTGCACCATACAGACTTCGCATTTCAATCTATCGCATCCACCATCAGCGAACGCGAGCTTGGAACCAATCTAGCCAAAGGCTTCGTGCTATTGCTCATTCCCTTGGCACATGCGAATCAGAATTTATTGGAACTTGAAGCAACCACTTTAAATCGTATTATTGTAATGTTACGTCAGTTCTTTGTTGATGGACGGGCATTTCCTGTATTTGTTCTATTGTTTGGCTATGGCATGGTCCAAATATTACAGAGCAAGGTTATGATTGGCCCTACATTCGTAAACGGTTACGCTGACGGGGCTGGTGGCTCTCAGCAGCGACATTATCGCCTGGCTTGCTTGAATTACCTCCATCATTATTGCCGTGTTCTTGCATCGTATTAACTACTCTGATCCCGCGAAGAAACTATTACGTCGATTGACTTATCGAAAACCGCAGGGCTAATATTCTATCATCTGCAAACTGAACATATAGTATGATTTTCACCTTTACTTATTCTATAGCTTTGTCTATACTCTTGGTGCAGAGGCCATCTTACATAATTAACTAATATATCTAATAAAAGGAGATGTAAGGATGAAGAAAGGTATATTTTCCCTCTCACTTGTTTTAGTCATGCTTTTGAGTTTTGCAGCAACAGCATTCGCTGCGTTTAGTTACACTAGCCCGAACGTCACAATCTCAAGCGGAACCATTAAATTTGGACATGGCGTTATTGTTAACACGGGTAAATACCGTGATACTTTGACGATTAATGTTTATCGCGGGAACACATTTGTTGCTTCCAAACAAATCACGTTGAACCCTCAAGAATGGACTTATCCGGGTTCTACAACCACACCATTATTAACAATAGCAACTGGACAACCAGCTGGCGAATACCGTTATACGTTATCAGCTCAAGGGAGCTGGCATGTTATGGCAGGTTTTGCGAGTTAATAGCGACTAAATAGTAATTATCATTAAAACCTCTCGTCTATGACGAGAGGTTTATTAAATTATTAGGACGTAAAATGCGAAAAAAAGAGCGAATCCCAGGAGGAATTCCTGAAATCGCTCAGCTTGACTGTGAGTATTTTAAATCCATCTTGTTTCTTGGATGTATACGATGTCAAATGAACATTGGGGTATAACAAATGATCGCTGCCGCAGCATTCATCTTCCCGCTTCAGCAGTTCAGCGTTTCTTCTTCAAGCGTCAAGCGGCGTGGTCGGAAGCCTACTTGGCCCTGTGCGGCTTCGAATTCAAGAAGTTTAAGCATGTTCAACTTTACTTGATGTTCAAAGAAAATAAAGTATTAGACTGAAGTTGTTGATTTGACGCGGTTTTTGAGTTTGAAAATCGTCAGCTTTTGAAAAATAAGTTTTAGACTATTGGACCCAGCAAATTGAAGAAGAATTTAATTCTGAAAAATAAAGTATTAGACTAATCTTGTTATACCTTAAGTTCTCCTTGAATCAATTCTGCACAATGCTTTGACGTTATCTCATACTTTATTTCACTAGGAGGAGAATTAAACAATAGCTTTGATGGCAAGAAAATGCTTGTATTCTGTTTGAGGTATTCTTGCTTGTAGCATAAAATGTCATAGTCATCGTCTTGAAAGAACTCATAGCAAAATATAGTTTCAATGTTGTGTGAATATTCATTTTGATCCTGTTCTAATTTCTTTTCAGATGAATACTTGCCTAATAATCCTAAAGGTAGTGCTATATTGTTATTAAACTCTGCATATGCATCATACTCAGCAATAGAAACAGTTCTCTCAGGCTTGAATATCCTGTTAAAAAGGTGATTTATAGTCTCAAGTATATCGTCGCCCGGGAAAGGAATATCCCTATCAACTTTGCACAAATATCCTTTTTTAATATAGACTTTAATATCAATATCTTCATCAAAGCTGGTTCCATTATTTGAAACTGCAAGCTCGAGGAAACATTTCGAATCAATGATCGACAAATACTCCTCAAATTGTTTATATTCTTCTATCTGCCAATATAGATCCTTTATTAGTTTGTATTTTTGCTTTTCATCATCTGTTCCAACTAGAGAGTATGAAGGGGAGAGTCCATACGTCCCACCGCCTGTAAATTGCTGCTTTTTCATTAATTCACCGGTATTAAAGAATTCATCTACATTATTTAAGTTAATGTTATTCTCTTGAACATATCTTTCGATTGTTTCCTTGAATATTACATTAATTTCAACTAATGAAGAAGGAAATAGCGAATCGAATCCTCTCTTCTGATCCTTAAGAATTGATGATATTTTGTCCATGTTTTGTTTCATTTCTAGAGTTAACAAAGAACTTTCATTATCTATCTGCTTCTCCGGCTGAAGTGTTTCAACAATTGACTTTTTTGGAGGTAATATAATATTTTCAATTTCTTTAAACATCACAGATATAGCGTTCGTCTTTTCTTCCATAAACTTTGAGTTTATATAATAACTCTTATTAATTTTGGGTTGTTCCACAGCTTTCCCAGATTGAACTCCCTGAATTGAAAGCTTACTCTTGGCTGTAGTATTAGTAGATCCACCATTTAGTAGCTTTACAAAGTATAGCGAAAGATGATTCAGAAAATCCTTTTTAAATCCCGCGATATTGGAATATGATGAATAAATGCCATTATCCTTATACTTATTACGGAATGCCAGAACCCGTTGATACTGATCATGATCCACCGAGGAAGGATTTATCGCGCAATCGCTAAAATATAGAAATACTTGCTTCCCACTTTTAATAAGTTCTTCAATTTCTTCTTCGGTTCCGGAATCATAACTCTCTGTAGGTGTACCGAATCTTGTCCAAAAAACCGCAACTGCTGCGTCACAATCAAATACAAACTGCTTATTCAATAAATGTTGCGGGTGGCCACCTGATTCAGGATATGAATCAGTTGACCAATGCTTCACATTTAATGAAGCATTATTAGTTGCACCAAACATTCTGTTAAAGTTTTCTACTGTTTCTTTTATTATATCGAGTTCTTTTCTTACATCTGAAGGACATGAAATTAATAAATCAAACTGAGTTACCTGTCTTGCCAAGTTTATCCCTCCGATCGACACTCTTTGAGTTCATAGGGTACTTATCGGAACTATAATTCTATCTCTAGCTACGCAGACTCCATTAAAGATAAGATAACATTCGACAAAGTGCTCTCCCCGGAAATCAGATGATTCATTTTTTATTTGCCTTCCGCTATCTTTTACAATTTGTCCTCTAATGCAGTTTCTTCTAATGGCTTCATCACCGCGGTTCAATACTTTCCAGTATACTTCGTATTCAATTTTGTCCTCTTTATCTTCAACTTTCGAATTGATTTCATCAATTTCATTTTCTTCAATGAAAAACTTAAGTTTTTTCTGTGGTCGAAGAAATTTCGTCCTCCGCAAAAGCTCATTCCTAAAACCATTTTGAGACACTTCACAATCAATCCTGAGCTGATATCTAATATCTACTGCGAATATGTTTGGAATAAACTGTTCTGTTTTGTTATAACTAATTGAGTTTAAAGCAAATGATTTGCTTACGGACTCTGACAAACTTTCAGGTGCCTTAAATGAATCACCAAAGATCTCTTGAAGTGTGCTGTAAAGCAACTCATCATCTTCAGTAAGATCCTTAATTTTGTTGTACGCAGTATTTGCCTTTTTGACGAATTTGCATTTTTTGTTGTACACTTTCTGATTACTACCTAAGGCGTACCAAAACTTTCTATTTTCATTTTGATTTTTGAGATACTCAAATATTTCTTTGAAAAATCCTAAATATCCTCCATATTCAACCTTTTTTCGTTCAGAATCTTCGTTAAAAAAATTATAGACAAGTGTATCAATCAAAAGACCGCCAAACTTAAATCCTTGTTCATTTTTCCAAGCTCTAATCATATTGCTGATGTGTCGATAGTGATCGTTAGATTCATCAATTATTATTTCACTTTCGGCTATTTCAGGTATCGGATCAGTTTTTTTCCAACTTCCTCCGTTATTTGAATCAGGATATGTAAAACTTCCGTCACTCTCTGCAAAAACAGGACAAACTTCTGCAACATAATTGATGCTTTCAAATTTGACTACCACAACCTGACCATCTCCACGCACCGTCGTACGAGGGTATCTTTTTTTAATCTCTTTTTTTACAGCTTGTAGTAATTGGGATTGCTTATTCCCTTCCTTTGAGTTGTATTCTGTGTAAACTGAATCAGGGAGTACGAAGAGCATATCCAAATCACTTACACCATTTATTGCTGTATGTCTTCCGAGAGAACCTACCAGATACCCGTGTTCTTCTTCATCCTCGATATCCCAGTACGATTTATTTAATCTTTTAACAATTTCAGAATAGCGATTTAAAATGCTATCCATATTGTCTATTTCTAACCCTTTACAATAGTCTTCAAATGCTGTTGCAAGCAAAGCGTCTCCTCCTTAACGATTACTTTTTCTAATTTGCCTCGGCAAGAATTTATCGATTTCTTCATCAGAGAAAGTCATTTCTTCCATCTCTTTTAATGACTTGCTCGCTGCAGCATATGCCTTATAACTGGTTCTAGGAGCTATTTTGTAAATTTCCGACAATTCATTTTGTAATTCATCTCTTTTTTTCTGAAGTTCACTAATCTCCGGAGTACCAACTCGAATATCGGTCAGCACAGAGAGATACTTTTCTCTGGCAACCCACAATTTGTTAGCAGAATCCGAAAATTGTTGCGCCTGCTTCCCCAGGTCATAATTCTTCAAAAATAAGTTAATTCCTAAAGATACAGCTGAAAGAATGGCGCTAAGCACAGTTGCATAGATCGCATTTCCAAAAAGAGACGCTACCAAACTAGATGTTACGGCTGTAGAAATGATAATCTGCCAAATTTTTATTCTGTTCCAATTCTTCATCGTGATATCAGCAGATTTCTCATGAGTTTTATGCGTGTAAACTAATCTTCCATAGATCTCTCTTATTTGATCTTCTACTACAGACAAATCAGATTTATATTGGGAATCTTGTTCCATAAATTTCTCTCCATTTCTTTTTAGCAGTACTTTCATAACCATCTTTTTGTTTCTGTATAGCTTCTTGAGATATGTTATAACACTGAAGTGCTTTGTACTCAAATTTTCCTTTACGATACACGTAGTCCCCACTTCCAGGAGCAAGCCAATAATTTTGATTGGGGCTTTGATTCTTCAAAAATTCAAAAAAATCTCTGCTCATCCAGTCATAATAAAGATAAGACTCGTTTCGGTGTTTCCAACTTTTCAGGAAGTTATATGCCAATGTGTCAATGAGGAGTCCACTGATTGGAACATCCCAATAATACTTCCATGATCTTGCCATTCTGCAAAGTCGCTTTAAGTTTTTATTCCATTCATTATTTTTAGAATTAAACTCATTAATCTCTGCCCGAGGATTAGTTTTTTTCCAACTACCACCATTGTTTGTATCTGGATATGTATAACTTATTCCATCTTTATTAATAAAACCCGGTACGATTTCAAAACTTACTCCATCCGAAAAATCCACCTTAACTACCTGTCCATCAGCACGTTTGTAAGACTTATAGGTTTTTTCAATTGAAACTTTAACCTCTTGGAGCAAAGCCGATTGACCGTTTCCTTGATACTTATTGTATTGTTCATACTTCGAGTATGGTAATTTAAGGAGAACATCAATATCGCTCACATAAATATCCGTCCCTCTCCCGTACGAACCCACTAATAGACTATTGGCTGTCTCACTTTCATTGCTCCAGAAGTCCTTATTTATTTGCTTAGTGATTCGCTTGTAACGATAGGAGATATTATTCACTACTTCAGTATCCATTCTAAGATTCTTACAAAAGGTCTCGAATTGTTCTGCAACCCCCACCGCTCATCCTCCTAGTAAATAAAGACTTATGATAGCATTTGAAATTATGAAGGTATATCACATTCATAGCTGGCTCCACTTCGACAATACCTGGAAAAATTGCGTTACATCCATAGTCCCACAAACAGACGTTCTCGTCAATTCAATGATTTTATCCTATTCTGGAATAGTATCCTTTCATGTGCAGGAGGTAATAAAATTACTTTAAACAAAACAAAAAACGTTCACATCATTGACTGAGGAAGGGTTCCCCAAACAATGACATGAACGCTCGCCTTTGACTTAATCTCTATAGAGCAGATTCAATTTCTTGTTGATTTAGAGCAATTGTCTTAAATTCAACAGAAGTTATATTAGCTCTAATCTCATTAAATCTAGAAATTAAATCCGTGTCGGACATAACATTCAGCACCTCTTTTTTTGGTTTGCTGGCCAATTTACTAAATAGAACATCTACACCAACTACTTTCTTTATGGCATTTGCTCTTGCCTCTCGTACAGCCTTACTCAACAGTCGTTTCATAGCGTTAAATAGATTAACTTTGCAATCAACAAGGTATGTTAACTGTTCGGTTCGATTATTGTTCTTAAAAATAAAGCTATCTACCTTGAGAGAAAGCAGTACATCTATCATAAATTCAATCAGGTATTTATTAATTTGTTCGGATGTCATTTTCCCTTGGCTTACTAAGGCGTCTCCAATGATTTTTATGATATCGGAAACATAATTTAAAGGGACTGACAAACCATTATACTTTGAATATTTAGAACTATCCAAGTCAATTACAATATTTATGTTATCCTGATTTGACAAATACTCAATAGCATCTGCGTAAGCATCGTTAACAAAATAGAATTCACGACCAGGAGAAACAGGCTCGCTTTTCCCCAAATCAAGTAAGCAGCGCTTACTATAAGTATCATCCAAGTCAACATATATATCAGCTGTAAACGAAAGCTCTAAAAACTTACGTTTAATTTGCTCATAGTACGCTCTCTTTGAATTTGACTTAATAGTATCGATTTTCTCATTTAACATTTTGATTAACAAAATTGATGCAACTTTCCGATGACCACCGTCCCTAATGCTGAGAATGTGATTAACACAGGGGATATGAAGGTATCCATCTTTCAGAAGATTCTCTTCAGATATGCCATTCTCTTTGAGATTCAGATTAAAAACAAAACTGGACTGGAAGGGCAACTCGTGATTCTCGTCGCTCTCTTTTGTTAAGATGTTAAAATAGTTTTTAGCAATTTGTTCTGCACGTTTCAACTTCACAGTACGTTGTGCAGTCTTATTTGAAAAGAGATCTAGATCCGCATTATTCAAGATGTTGTAGTCCAGCACTGTTGTAAAGCGGTTTCCATATGCAGTCTTGGTACCGATAGCTGGTTTAACCAAAAATTTTATAGTTTCAGATTCGGTGACGTTTGATTCTTCGAACATGAGTATATTCACTCCTCTAGATGTGTTTTAGTCACGATTAGCTGTGCTTTTCGATTTCTTCTGCTACTTTTAAGATATCTGCTTT
Organism: Pristimantibacillus sp. Z349TD_6; assembly: GCF_056173205.1. NCBI lineage: Bacteria > Bacillati > Bacillota > Bacilli > Caryophanales > Paenibacillaceae > Pristimantibacillus (SeqCode) > Pristimantibacillus sp. Z349TD_6. The sequence goes on from NZ_CM149662.1 coordinate 7,146,787, forward strand.
GTTGTAACAGATGAACAGTACCTTCTGATATTTATTCAGGTTTTCTTTAATTCGATGAATGTCTGAAAGAGAATCTATCCACTCACGACGATCAGCTTTAGCTGCAAGTGTTGAAAGTGTAAATGTATCTTGAAAATGTACGACACGATGTTTAGTTTTTGGTTCATCTTGTCGTTTAATAACTTCAATTACATTTTCAGAAGAGTTTGTGACTATCGGCGGGAGGGTGTTATGTGCCTTCAGATATTCATTAAGCTTCTTTTGTTCAGCTTCTTCACGAAGGAGCTTCGCATCATTTTCTTCCGATTTTTTCCGTTCTTGTTCTTGTTGTAATCTCATTTTTTCCAGACGCTCACGTTCTTGTTGAGCTTTTCGTTCTGCATCGATTCGTCTTTGTTTTTCTTGACGCTCTAACTCTTCTTGCTTTCGAAGCAGATTCAATCGTTCTACATCTTCTTTTGCCTTCTTCATTTGCTCAAGAAGCTGCTGTCGTTGGCGTTCTGCTTCTTCTTCACGTTTTCTTCGCTCTGCTTCCTGTTGTTTCATTAAAGCTTCTTGACGCTGGCGCTCTGCTTCCAATTGACGGAATCTCTCTTCTTCACGTTTCTTCGCTTCTTCATGAGCTTTTCGTTTCGCTTCTTGGACTCGTGATTCCGTTTCATATTTGTTGTACTCAATTTCGATATTAGAGGCAGCACTGTTAGGGCTTTTATCTCCTAGTTCATTGATGAATCGATATTGCCAAGGCTCAGGTAACTTAGACAATGTTAGGTAAGTCGATTTGTTTACCGGAATTTTCTTTTCTATTTCAAGTTTTTTTAGATGACTGACGACATTTCGATCCAAATTCAAAATAACCTTTTTGTAATCCTCGTAGTCTCGATTATCGATTTTCAACCTATCCAAAATGCCTTGATAGGTCATAATATCATCCAAGTAAATGCGTATTTCCGCAGAATCTGTACTTTCCAAATTCTTTTGTTCCTTAATCATTAGCGATACTTTTCGTACGTTCTGCTCAGCACGCTCAATGAAAGACAAGGTTTGACGAACGAGGTTTTCGTCAATTTGCTCGATATCGTTTTTATAAGCATCTTCATCTGTCAAAAGAACCGGAACGGTTGCGTAGTTCAGTTTTGCTAACGCTGTTAATCTATGGAGTCCCGAGACCAGAACCCCTTTGCGTGTCACAGTTAGTGGATTTTTCAAACCCACTTCTTCAATACTTGCTTTCAATTGTTCGACGATATCCATGTTCAAACTTTGATATCGCGTCCCATCAATTATGATCTTTTCGATAGGCATTTCTGTAATCTCTGCTACGTAACTCATTTTCCAAATCCTCCATTCTAGTTTCCCAGCCATTTTTTCGTACTATATCAAGCAACTCAGTTGATGTAATCTCATTCCTATCATGTTTTTTAAGTAATTTTTTTATATTACTTCCGCAACGGACACACCTCTCACGGAAAAAAACATATCCCGACATATACTTAGCTGGTGTAATATTATAGACATAACCACAGGTGTTATGTCTGACCATTAAAGAAGTCGCCCCGTTAATGTATTCTTCTATTGGGGCCACATTGTTTGATTCTAACTTTCTATAAAGTTTTTCTGCTGCTGCTACTCTGTCAGAGTTCGAACAACTTGGACAACCTCTATATCCTGAGTACAAGTCGAAAGGCCTTGTCCAAAATTCTCTGCCACATACGTTACACCGAACTAAGACCAACTTCTTTGAATTAATGAAATTCGTTAACGGCGTATACCTTGTCCCAGAAGTTAGAGCTTCCCATTTTCTCTTTGATATTAATTTTGAATTTTTACTGCATACTGAGCAATTGTAATTTTTACTCATAAAGTCAGTAGGCCTTACCCACCATAGATGCTCATTTTCACATTTAACTAATACTTTAACCTTTGCTCCCTTATATGTCCCCATCACAGTGTAATTCCTCTGCTTGCAAAAAAAGTAAAACCTTTCTGCCGCTTTTACCACCGTTTGTCTTATTAAACAGCACCTCGCTTGGGAAGCAGATTTTATGTTTACATTATGATCCAAGAAAAATAAAATCATACACAATTTCCAAAAGAAAAAACTGTACAGTATTGAATTTCACCTGTTAGACACGACACAAAAGAATGAAATACGCTTAGAGGATAAATAAGTACGAGGAAAACAACACATCACTCTTAAATTTTGAGGTGATGTCAAGTTAAAGGTCGTTAATGGGGCCGAGAGTACGTTGAGATCTAACAATAAACTATGGATAATTTTGTAATAATTATACCTTGGTTGGTTCTGACTACTATAATAAAATCCCTCACTTTATCGAGTAATTATTTAAATAACTATACCAATTCCAACTACCGAATTACTAAATGAGCTATAAGGTAGTGTGAAACATGCCAACCAACTAAAATTTTATATCAATATGTATACACTAGTTAAATCATATGTATGGCGATTTGTTTGTCATCTAGTGTCTAAATGAACTGAACTAAGGCAAGCTTATTTTCAGTTAATTAATAGATTGCTCTACTCACTAAACGACTTGCCCAATCCCGAGGGTTATCACTCTGAAAATGTTTAACTTTTTCAATGTTTAATTTATTACGCCGCTCCAAAATATCCTTATCCCAATGGCCACTTTTCTGCACTAGGCCGTCCAAAAGCAGCTTAATTTCATTTTCAATTACCTTGAGCAACATGTCTTGATTCGGACTCAGAATAAGTGTCGATATCGACCAATCATCCGGCCGTGCGACCTCTACAATATACTTAGTGAACACAGCGCTTGATACCTTAACAATAGCACAAGTCCGGCGTGCCCCACTCGGGCAGATCGAAAAGCGCTTGCCTGGAGGAATACGGACTACAGACATCCGAATTGAATACGAAGTCATTTCCTTCAGGATATTAATCATCTTGAAGAAGTCTTCTAATCCGATTGCTTCGGTGTTTAGAACCATCTCTAACGTTTTAAAATCGATGGGCGGCGAATCGCCACCTACAATTGAATCCTGAACACTGACTTCCCTTGGTTCTCCTGATTTTTTGCCGCTTCTACCCGAACTAACAATGACGTCGTTACCTGCATTTGTTCGCCTTACGCTCTTCTTTCGCGTTCTTACAACCGGATAATTAACGAACTTCATAAAGGTAGGAGGCGCTTCCAAGACATCCTGATTTGTATCCTCTTTGGCATTTTCGCTTTCATCATTTATGATGATGTTATCATTTTTAGATCGAGACGTTATCCTCAATCGCCTGTCTCCAAAAACGGATTCCTGCCGCTTTTTGGAGTAGTGCCAGAATTCAATTTCATTGGCTGGATGCGTGAACCCCGTGAATCCCATAATCTCTTTCACCAAGATCATATTTATAAATTTATCGCCGCGAACAATCAGCTCAATCGAACTTGTGGGCGGCAGCTTTACATCAAGAGGAACTCCTTTTCTTAACACCTTTGCTGGATTTAGAGGAGATTCGGCAATTGCTCGACTGAATAACATTTGATAAATCGAATCCCACATAGCTTTCATTTTAAAGTCTAGATAAATCCAAGACATATGACGGGCATTGCTCTCAGTAGCCATTGTATTTGGAACACGAGGCCCTAAATAAAAATGTAGAACATTTTGTTCAAACTCACACTGGTCAATAAGTTGTTCTAAGCCATGCGGCTGCAGCAACGAATACGCCATCAGTTTCGAATTAATAAACATCGCTCTGACAAGCTCGATAACAGGAATACATAAAGTTATATCTCCAATGGTATACTGAACGATTTTCTGAGTGCCCAGCTCGGGATTCTTGCCAAAATCAACAAGACGCTTCGGCAGTTGGAAGGCGTTAACCACAATGCCAGTATCAAGCGATGGTATGGTAAATGTATAAGACGATCCACTCATTGGGCGGACTTGATTATATAAACCATTCGTATAAATCTGACCTATTCGCAATAAGGGAATTGCTCCCCAAGCACACGTCAAGATTTTAATTTCACCGGATGCTCTTCTAAAGGCAATACGAACTCTCCAATCACCCTTATAATCGGTGTACGGCGAACCAAACCAAATCAATTCCACATCTTCATTCTCTACAAACTTCCAATGGCGGAATTCTATTGAAGCCACTGTGTCGTCACCTCACCTGCGAAGTTCAAAGTATGCAATCCATGACCGCTATAATAATCTAGAGATTCGGAAACTACTTTAGAGTACCCCGGCCGTATCCCAGCCTTTCTGATTAATCTCCATCTTTTGATGGGAAACTCATCCTTCATTTGTTCCACTGCCCATCGAACTCTTCGAATTTGAATTTGATCTCTTGATTCGAGATAGTTCGTCAAAGTCCCTATGGAGACAGGAAGCTTCTCTTTATGTTTCTCAAGCAACGATAGTCTTTCAATACGCTTGCCTATTAAAGCAATAGTGATTCGAACAGGCTTATTTCCCCTTTCATCAAGCAGCGTTTTACAAGCCTCTTCAACCTCCCAGCTTAATGCGAGATCACGTTTTTCCCAATCTATTCGAACGTAATCCGCGGTAAGCCCCTTTCTTGGATGCTGTACTTTTATAGATTTTTGAGACGGTGGAGACTCTTCAGGACATGCTTTCTGAATTACCTGATCATAGCGTGCATATTTAATGATTGTTTTCGTATCAACCCCTAATCTCCCGGCTGTTGCCCGATATGATAAACCATTTTGCATATGATCCTTTAATTGATTCATCCAAACATGGCCAAAGGCTTTAATACGACCTATCCGTAAACGATCCTCAATATTATGATCTGGTCCTCTTCTGGAATATGAAAAACCACATCTGCATGTAAATGTGCCAACCGGATTACCTGTGTCCGTGCAACGAGTAATCCATATATCTTTAATAATAGATTCTCCGTGATGATCTGCAGCCTTATTGAGACATGGCCACGGACCTTCTCCGAAAGGGGAGTATACTGTCTTCATTTGCCCCAAGAAGTCCGAGAAGGATCCATATAGAAAGTGTATCAGTAATAGATGTCTCAATGGATGAACAGCCCTACGAGCTTTCCTAGCTGCTACTGCCAGCCATGAATAATGCTCCCCATAAATCCCACAATCTAGCATTTCAAGTAATTCCTGACCGTAATAGCCCATGATTTGCTCTTCAAGTTTACGTTGCCGAATGTGTTTACCTGGCGTCAAACATCCGCGTTCGTTTAATTTATGAAGTAAAGACTCACGGAGATTATAGAGCTCAAGCGAGTTTCCTACGCTTATTAGCCGTTGAACATCCAGCGCAATATCAAACAACTTTAATAACAGCTTCTGTGGTAGATTCTTGTGAATCGGCTCAGACTTAAATAAATATCTGGAAATAGGCAGCACCGTTAAACCGTGTCGCTCCGCCACAGGATATATTATTCGATGCAATACAACGCAGTGGAACGGACAAACCATTACACCAGTAATCTGATGAATGCGATGCCAGTATGGCTCTCCAAACTGTTTAATATTACCCTCGTAACAATCCGGACAAAACTTCAATTCACAGCTTCGATCAATTGTGCTAGCCGTAATACCAACGAACGTATGAATACCTGAGCCATCGTTGCTTTTCATCAATTGTTTCAGTCGTTTACCGCGTTCAGTCGGAAGAAATGGCGCATAGAACGGATATAGCGTATGCTCATCAATCCACTGATCGGAAGACATTCCTGTTTGTGAACTCCGCTCGGTGACATCATCCAAGTGACTGGGAAGATCCAATGTTGGAATAACACTTTCCGTACCATATACTTCTCTTAGCGTCCATTTTGGACTTGAGTTGTTCATACGTAGATGATAGCGAGTGATTACGCCATACAACAATTCATCTGGGTAGGGGAGAGGTAAGCTACCATATTCGTTCATTTAATCACCACCTTATCCAAGAAACTCCATAGGATCTTTAATATACCCAGCAGTCTTAAGTGAATCGTAGGCTGGTAGCTTCTTCTTTTTCCCTTGGGTCACAATTACTCGCAAATCATGAGGTACTGTCGGTAACACCTTAGGCGTACGTTTACTGCGTTGCGCTGCGGCTTCACTCGTTACTTTCCTCTGCTTCTGCAATGCGAGCTTTAGCGCCTCTTTGTGAAGATCAATGACATCTAACTCATGCATATGTGCTTTTGTTACCTCATTTGCAGACTGTAGTGCTACCGACTGCTCTACGCCTGCATCCATTAACCAAGAGCTTAATTCGTTAACAGTCTGCTCGGTGACATCATAACCAAGCTCTGTACGTATCACTTCTAATCTTTCAGCTTGCCGTTGTTCAGCTTCAATCCGATTCAGGTAATCATCCACGGAAACACTATCGTAAATATCAGCAAACATCTGAATTTGCTTCTTCTTACCCGAACGTAATGCCTCCAGAGCAGGCTTAATTAAGATGAGACGATCCTTTGCAACAGATCGAATTAGTTCCGGAGTAATATGCTGAATATCTTTGTCCAACGCTCGCCATTGCGTCAACATAAACAGCTTTATTGCAACGTCAGAAATCCCTTGAGATTCGTCGAACATAACATCTATAAAATCCTGAGTTAAATCGGCCTTCTTGTCTGTCCACTGATACTTCCACAAGCCTTGCAGCAGCCATTCCCATTCATCATCTTTCTTGAAGTGATGCCATGTAGCATCCCCTTGACCGCTGTTACGCCGCGCATTTCGGAATTCACCATTTAGTGCCGGGAGCGCTTTGTATGTGCCTACAAGAATGACCGGCAATCCAATTGTATTTACCAATTGAACGAAGAAGTTCAACATTTGAGCTGCGCGATCATCTTTGGCTTCTTGCAAATTTTGAATCTCATCAATGACCAATACACCAAGACAATGAACCGCAGCAGCCTGAGCCATGATTGGGAGCAGCTCATCCGGAGTTTTAGTCGCATTCTTTTTGTAATACCTAGTACCGACCAGGCTATCAACCGCCAGCAGAAAATTCAAACATAGCCCTCTAATAGAACCATCATGCGGACAATCCATTTTCAACCATACAATTTGATAGGGAGCAGGCATATCTTGATCTCTATATTTGCGATGCAGGATGACTTGCGGATACATTTGCAAAATCCGCATCAGACTGCTGGATTTACCAATTCCAGATATACCGACTAGAGCAAATCCAGCAGAGGTAGGCGTATTGACCGGGTATCCGTTTGTAGACCCCTTCATAATGAGCTCATACGCGTCTTTACGGGCTCTAAAAGCATAATTAGGGGTCAGTGGATTACGCCCCACATAGCCGTCTCTAATCAATCTAGAGAGGCTTTGCTGCAATTCCAAATGTCTGGATAGCGGCCGAAAGAAATCCCTTGAAATCCTCTGAACGCAATGCATGCGAAGATGAACCGGCAAATTACGTTCTGAAGGATTGAAAATCGGACTTGAAGACAGGCTTTTCACTACTGCATGATCATCCCAGATAGGTGGGAGTGCTTCTAGTAATGGATTATTTCGATAATCCTCCAATAAAGGATCTTGGTAGTCCGCTTCTACAAATTCACCACGACTGAACTGAAACAACGGGATATCAAACTCACTCATTCTTCATCACCATCCTCCTGCAAATATGCTTTTATTTTCGATAGCTTATCTGCAGGAGGGATATACGTTTGTTTTTTCTCAACAGCATCATCGCGTTTTAAAGGAACTACATTATTGGTTGAGTCATTTGACGCAGCACCTTGATCGGACAACTGAAAAGCTTCATGTTTGCGGTTTTCAAGTTTTTCATTGCTACGACGCTGTCTGGTTCCTTTTACTCGTTGATTATTACTTTCTTCGCTTTGTTGAATGGCTTCATTCGTTTTCTTAGCTGCCATTTCAACAATTGCCTTCGTTTGAGCATCGAGCTCGATTTTGGACAGCATATTATTCACATCCTGATACCTTCCTTGGTATCTCTCAATCTCTAACAGATCCTCTACTTCCTCAAATCTCTTATTGAGATATCTTTCTTCCCGCTCAAGAAGTGTACATGTTTCGAATTGGTGCCCATTGTTCAACCATAAATAAATTTCATTTGTAGACCGCGGGTCGTAACATACCTTTACCTTCCACGTTTTTTCTGCTCTGGCCTTTATAAACCATTGCTCCCGCATCGCTAATTCACATCCGTAATGAACGCCTTTGAACTGAATTCCTGCGGCAGTAACAGTAGCTTCACCTTGCAGCATTAGGTTCAACTTTACGATATGCTCCGGCTGTTTTTTAAGACGCCCATTACGATTGACAATCCCCCAATGCCACAAATCCCTAGGAATAGGTGTAACCTCATCAGCCACCATAAATTCGTTCCGGTCATACCACAACATATGGTGATCGTTATTATGATAAAGAATGTTATGGATCATAATTTGAGTAAACTCACGAAGGGTCAGCTTTGCATCCAGGCGATAATCCCTTTCTCCACGCTCTCTATAACGTTCTTTAATTGCTCCAGGAATAAATCGTATGCTTCGCAGATTCGTTAATCGGAACTGCTGCTCAACAATTCCTTTCCAATCTGCCCGATAAGGAGGAGCATTTTCTACATCGACGCCCAGAACATCAATCAGTTGGCTTGGTCTAGTTCCTTCAAGTTCCCCACGGTCTGCCGTTAGTTTTTGCGGTAAATGACTGCTTACCCAATCCTCCGGATCAATATCAATACCGTATTGTGCGCAAAACTTTACCTTGTCGGTTGTCGTATTGGCTAATGCCATCATTGCACCAATCCAGCTTGGTCCTTCAAGGCCAATGTAAATTCCTGCAATGTATCTACTAAAAACATCGATAACAATGTAAATAATTGGACGACCAATAATCCATTCACGTCGATATTCACTGACCAAATAAACATCCGCTACCGTTGCATCTATTTGAAACCTGGAACCAGGACCAAAGCTTTCATAAGTAGAACTACCGAGAATGGGGCGATAATCTAATGCAAATCTTTTCTTACCTAGTCTGCTTTTAAGCGTATCCTCCAGATCCATTTCTTTTTTGAACCAATACTTGTATTGTCCAAAGGTCGGCAACTGATCTGGAGAAGGAAGTACAGGTACGACCGCCTGTCCGCTTTGACGAAAACCGGAAGCAAAGAATTTTTCAAGCGTCTTCTGATAGGCATGCTTGAGTGGCGATTTATCCTTATTGTTGTAAAACAACCGAATACCTGATCTGAGCAATTGTTTGATATCTTCATCAATATTGATCCCAACAGGTTCATCTTCAAATTTCCTTGGACGGCCACGTTTAGTTTCCTTAGGTGTTCTATCATTTCCGAGGCTTCCGCAATTATTAAAATGGGGCAATAATGCATTTTTCATCTTGCCACCTTGCCAATATCTACGCAAATAACGATAAATCGTACTTTTATGAAGTCCTGTACGTTCTTGTACTTCCTTGATGCGAGATCCCCTAAAGCCTTTCTCAAAACAACTTGGCTCGTCAAGCACTATATCCTTAATAGCATCCCATGATTTATCACGAATATTTAAATGCTCACTATCAATATTAGAATCTAATAGGGGAACATTATCATTAACCCAATCAATCTGTTTTAACAGTTCTGCTTCAAAGCCTGCTATATACTCAGAGTAAGTTTTCATAATAGGGAAAGCTTTTTCATCACCCATCACAATACTAAAGAGAATATCTTCGACAGGCGAAATCCATACTATACGTTCTACAAAACGATCCTCAGAATCAGACATCTTCCATTCCACAACCATATTTCCATAGAGTGATTGCATGTCTTTCATCCACCTTTCGCTAGTTTCTCTACTGCTGCATTTATCATGAAGTCTCTCACCGCATTCGTTGGAATGATTCTTTCATTCATATCTACAGACCATATTTTACGTGCTAAAAGATGACGGAAAAGTGCCAAAGACGTTCCTAGCTCTAATCCCAGTTGTTCGTCACAGAATGAACAAGCTCTGGAAACAGCCTCACCGGAATTCAGACGGGTTGAAAGCATTCGCTGTAAATTATTGATAACGAATCCTCCTAATTCAGAGACGTCATCGTTGTGATACTCTTTATGAATCCATTCAATATTCCTAATTAGAACATCCGGCAAGTCTTGATCGGTAATAATTCCCCAGTCAACATGCCGTTCTTCCCAGTAAACACGCTCTATTTCAAATTTTGCGATTGTTCGCTCATTTTCTAATTCCGAAAATGGCTTAAGCGTTCTTGCGTAGTGCTTATCCTTATATGTAATAAGAAAATCAGTTGTCATTACAATGTCCACGCCTGTCTTCGGATCAGCAGGGTGCTTTACGCCTATTTTTTCTGCTATCAACTCAGTTTCTTCCAACGGAAGAAGAGGGAACTGCTCACGAATATCCGACACATTATCTGAATAATCCAATAGATAGCAATAATCACGTTCTATATCTGAAAGAAGCTCATGCCTTCTGCCCGTTGTCCAGCCCATACCACGAGTGGCTCTGCCATCCGAGGGAACATCCTGAATCCGAAGCCATGGAAGATAATCTTTGCCTGTTCCTTGACCTCTTCCTTCTCTAATAAAGCGATCTATCTTTGCTTCTGTGATCTCCCGTTTCCGTTTGGCCATTACGAACCACCCCCAAAATGAAATTCAAAAAAAATGAGGCTACCCGAAGGCAGCCTCAAATAGAGTCATGTTGTTTATTCTGGATGTCGATTCTGTAGACAGTAGTAGAGCTCCTAGTAGCAGTATGGCCAATTCCGTCAGTCTAATACTTTATTTTCCCAGTCTACAACTTTATTTTCTCAGTCTAATACTTTATTTTCCTAGTCTAATACTTTATTTTTCAGTCTAACACTTTATTTTCTTTTAACACTTGATCCACTCCAACACTAACTCCCTACTCCACCGTAACACTCTTAGCCAAATTCCGCGGTTTATCCACGTCATGCTCAAGAGCTAACGAAGCATAATAAGAAATCAGTTGTAGCGGAATAACTGAAAGTGCTGGTGACAAGATCGGAAGTGTCTTCGGAATCGCGAATAGCTCGTCGACAGATTTCGCAACTTCTTCCTCTGCACCTTGATTCGCAATGCCTATAACGTGAGCGCCGCGCGCTTTTACTTCTTTAATGTTGCTAAGTGTTTTCTCGTACAGCTCTTCTTGCGTAACAAGAGCGATAACCGGAATACCTTCCTCTATGAGAGCCAAGGTACCGTGCTTGAGCTCACCAGCTGCATAAGCCTCGGAGTGAATATACGAGATCTCTTTCAGCTTCAGCGAGCCTTCTTGCGCTACAGCATAGTCAACGCCGCGGCCGATGAAGAATAGGTGCTTGTGATGCGAGAACGACTCTGCAACTTGTTTAAGCACATACGCTTGCTCAAGGATGCGCTCAACCTGAGTTGGAAGCTGATGCATAGCCTCAAGAACTTCTGCGATGTAAGAAGCTTCTTTGGTCTCAAGCGTACCTGCCATGTGTAGACCAAGCAGATAAAAAGCAATCAATTGCGAGCTGTATGCTTTTGTCGAAGCAACCGCAATTTCAAGACCCGCCCATGTAATAAGCACATGATCCGCTTCGCGGGCAACCGAGCTGCCTACTACGTTAGTAATCGCAAGCACACGAGCGCCGTTGCGCTGTGCTTCACGCAAAGCTGCAAGTGTATCCGCTGTTTCGCCAGATTGGCTTACAACGATAACGAGCGTATCCGGAGTAATGATCGGCGAGCGGTAACGGTACTCGGATGCCACGTCCGTCTCAACCGGAATGCGCGCAAGCGACTCAATGACCGTTTTGCCGACAAGACCTGCGTGATATGCCGTTCCACATGCTACGATGTGTACTTTGCGGATTGATTTAATATATTCAGCTGTCATACCCAGCTCTTTTAAGTCGACAGATTTACCGTCTTCCGAAATGCGGCTCATCATAGTATCACGGTAAGCTTTTGGCTGTTCGTGAATTTCTTTCAGCATGAAGTGATCAAATCCAGCTTTCTCTGCCGTTACTAGATCCCAATCGACATGAAATATTTCCTTGGAAATAGTTTCGCCTTCAGTCGTCATTACTTCGACAGCATCGCGTGTCAGGATTGCCATTTCGCCGTCGTTCAAAATATAAACGTTGCGCGTATGCTCCAAAATAGCCGGAATATCCGAGCCAATGAAGTTTTCGCCTTCGCCTACACCGATAACAAGCGGGCTTGCATAACGAACCGCAACCAGGCGATCCGGTTCAAACTCAGTCAACACACCAAGCGCGAACGCTCCACGCATACGTTTAACCGCACGCTGCACAGCTTCCACGATGTTGCCGTTATATTCATCAGCAATCAAATGGGAAATGACTTCGGTATCTGTCTCCGATACAAAAACATGCCCTTTTGTCACTAATTCTTCCTTAAGATTCAAGTAGTTCTCAATAATCCCGTTGTGAACAACCGAAAATTTAGCCGTGTTGTCCGTATGCGGATGCGAGTTCACATCGGATGGCTTACCATGAGTAGCCCAGCGTGTATGACCAATGCCAATAGAACCTTCGAGCGGTACTTCACGCAGCAAGCCTTCAAGATTCGCGAGACGTCCTTTGGACTTTGTAATTTCGAGCCCGTTTTTCGTGAAGACAGCGATACCAGCGGAATCATAACCCCGGTACTCCAGCTTCTTCAATCCTTCGAGCAAAATGTCCTGCGAGTCGCGTTTACCAATATATCCTACAATTCCACACATAATTTAATAGGCCTCCGATAGGTTATTTTCCCGTCCTTATCGGATGCCGCCAATGCGTGGCACAGGCACTATGAAGTTGTCACAAAATAATCCGAATGATTGCGGAAAATGTAACCCCTCTGCCCATGCCCACCCTGCTGGTGGCATCTTGGACATACGGGAGTAATATTATAATCGAAGCCTGCCGCACGATTGTATGACCGGTCGCCCGGCCGTTTTACGTAACGGCTTTCGGTTGGCTTGTAATACCGGAAGGTCCCCGCCGAATGTTTCGAACACCTTCACCTCGTCAGCTTCCCGTATGAACACCCGCTTCAAGCTAATCTATCTTAGCTCTACCACAGATCATTCATCACGCAAGCTCTGGCGCTTATCTTGCTTAAATAACCTCTATCCTCGCTTTCCTTCTTGAATCACACTACCTATCATATTCATTTTCCAGCTGCTGTGCAACCTTTCACGGAAAATATACTCGTCCATTTTCCAAAATAATGCTAAAAAAGCCCGCCGGCTACAAGAACCGACAGGCCTTCGACACCATTATTCTCTATGATTAACCTAGTTCACTTTTAACGACATTTGCAATTTGATCAACGTAAGCCTCGACCTGTTCCTTCTCTGGTCCTTCCGCCATAACGCGAATCAAAGATTCCGTACCCGATGGACGAACAAGCACGCGGCCGTTGTCGCCAAGTTCTAGCTCTACACGTTTCACCGCTTCTTCTATCGCTGCATTGCCTTGGTACAAGCTCTTGTCCGCTACGCGTACGTTAACAAGCTTTTGCGGGTATTTCCGCATAAGGCCTTTAAGCTCGCTTAGCTTCTTGCCGGAGGCTGCAATCGTATCAACGAGCTGAAGGGCAGTGAGAATACCGTCGCCAGTCGTAATATGGTCAAGGAAAATAACATGGCCGGATTGCTCGCCGCCTAGATTGAAGCCGCCGCGACGCATTTCTTCCATGACGTAACGATCGCCAACTGCCGTTTGTGCTGTCTTCAAGCCAATGCGCTCTGCTCCCTTGAAGAAGCCGATATTGGCCATAACCGTCGTTACAATGGTATCCTCTTTCAGCTTGCCTTCACGCTTCATCGCATCGCCAATAATACAAAGAATAAAGTCGCCGTCTACCTCTTCGCCATTTTCATCAATAGCAATCAAACGGTCAGCGTCCCCGTCAAAAGAAAGCCCAAGGTCTGCGCCATGCGCCAGTACCTGCTCACGCAAATATTCTGGATGCGTCGAACCAACGCCAGCATTAATATTCAAACCATCCGGCTCAGCGCCTACCGTTATAATGTCCGCTCCAAGCTCGCGGAATACCGAAGGAGCCAGCTCATAAGCGGAACCATTCGCGCAGTCCAGCACGATTTTCAAGCCTTTGAATTCGCCTTTAATCGTTGTTTTCAAATAATCCAAATAGCGCTGCTTAGCGCCTTTATCGCTTGATACCGCTCCGATATCTCCGCCCTCAGGCCGCGGTAATTCATCTGTAAGAGCATCAATTAATTGTTCGATTTCGAGTTCGGTATCATCCGACAATTTAAAGCCGTCGCCAGCAAAAAACTTAATGCCGTTATCCTCTACAGGATTGTGTGATGCGGAAATCATAACCCCAGCGTCAGCGTTCAGCTCACGCGTAATATAAGCAACTGCCGGTGTGGATACGACGCCAAGACGCACAACGCTTGCACCAATCGACAATAGACCCGCAATTAGTGCAGATTCCAGCATTGGGCCAGAAATCCGTGTATCAAGGCCAATAACCACCTTCGGCTTTTGAGCCTTGTGTGTTAGAACATAGCCGCCGCAGCGGCCGATTTTGTATGCTAGCTCAGGTGTAAGCTCACGATTGGCTACGCCGCGAACACCGTCTGTACCGAAATATTTCCCCATGTTTAAAAAGCTCCTTTGTAATATATTGCTTTCGTTGTTATATACTTATTCCGCTCTGATGATTATGGATTCGTAGTTGAACCGCCTGCTGCGTTTCCGCCACCATTGCCAGTCTCCTCACTGGTGTCTGGAGGCGGTGTCGTAGCAGGGGGAGGAGACTCCTCTGTCGGAGTGCCTCCGACCTCCTCGGAGTTGTCTCCGCCTGATCCTGATCCTGGTACAGAGTTGTCGGTAATTTCTATCGTCACCGTTAAAGTTTGACCTTCAGCCAGTACGGTCTGAATATACGCTGGCACATCAACCTGAAGCGTTACGACATGCGTGCCTACACCTAGACCTTCTACATTGGCAATGATGCTAATATCCGATGCCTTTAGCGTAGACAACACCGGATCTGCTCCGCTGACGGTTAAATCAAACTTACCGTTTGCCGGCGTCCGTATAACAGCCGACAGCCCGTTTGCGATACCTTCTATAGCTACATCAAGTCCTGTAAGTGTTCTATTCTTAACGGGAGCTACTACGACATTGAGCTCCACCTCTGCTGGATCAATTGCCTTTATTCCATCAATCAATTCCGTCTTCACGCGAATGGTTCCTGTTTGCTTCACCTTCGAGAGATCAAGCACGACTCCATCATAAACCTGCAGCTCGTCTAACTGCTTCTGCTCGCCGTATACGGTCACCTTGTCAATTGCCGGCTTCACCGATACTAAGCTCAGTCCCTCAGGCAGAGTGCCCGTATAGCGCACCTGTAGAGGCAGTACCTTCAGCGGAGGCGTTACCTTGACCTCGACATGCAGCGTTTCTGGTGAAACAATCGCATTTGTCATTTCGATACCGTCTACATCGTATACGATTACTTTTGCTTTTTTGTTAACAACCGTTTTATCTGCACCCTCAATATTGATCTCCGTCGTAACAGCACCGATTCTGCTCATATCATCCTTAGGCAGCGTAACCTGTACACCTGTTGTCGGTGCTACAATCGTCGATGCTCCAACAATATAACCGTCTGCCGGCTTGCCTTCCACAATGACTTGCGGCTCAAAAGGCTTCGTTACAATTTCTTCGATCTGAACCGTAACGGTGCGCGGCGACATCTCCACAAGCGTAATCCCTTTCGGCAGTTTTACCGTCAAAGGCAACTCCTGTATGCCGGGCTTTACGCCCTTCAAGTCCACTTGAACCTTATAATCATCTTTCGAAGAAGCATTGAACAAAACAGTTAACCTGCCCTGCACATCTAGCCGCACGACGGTAGGTTCCATCGCCGTAAGCACGTACTTATCTGTATCTAGGCCATCTGCCGTAATAACCGATGCTTCTATCGTTTTGGTATCAATATTTGATGTCGCCGTCTGCGGTGAGGTGTCCGGATCAATATGTACGATAGCCCAGAGCAGCAATCCGACTATGACGGATATTACTTTGAGAGAGGTGGGGTGACTTAGCCATTTATCCATCACTGCCTCCTTTCCGCTTCCAAAGAGACGATATGGTTACACGTTCCTTCGTACGACCTGTCGTCTTCGGAGTCAGCTCATCAAAGAGCTTCGAAATCAGCGATTCCTCGTTAATATCTCGTACGATCATGCCTCCTAGAGACAATGACACTTGCCCCGTTTCTTCCGAGACGGTTACGGACACTGCATCCGTTACTTCACTTACTCCAATCGCGGCACGGTGGCGAGTTCCAAGCTCCTTGCTTATAAAAGGATTTTCCGATAGAGGCAAGTAGCAGCCCGCCGCCATAATCTGATTAGCGCGTATAATGACAGCTCCATCATGCAGCGGTGTATTCGGTGTAAAAATGTTAATCAGCAGCTCCGATGTAATTTTCGATTCCATACGGATGCCCGATTCAATCAATTCACTGAGGCCTGTGCTCCGCTCAAATACGATTAACGCCCCGATTTTTCGTTCTGCCATAAAACGGACAGCTTTAATTACGCCGTCAATTTGTTCGTTGACGACATCCCGATCAAGTGAAAATGACCGCGCGAACAGCTTTCCACGACCAAGCTGCTCAAGCACGCGTCTCAGCTCAGGCTGAAAAATAATCAGCACGCTCACAATTCCGAAGGTGAACATCTGGTTCATTAACCATTTCAACGTATACAAATTGAACCATGTACTCAGCCCCCATACAGCGACGAGTACGACGATCCCTTTTAAAAGTTGAACTGCCCTTGTTCCGCGCACAAGCAAAATCATTTTATAAATAATATAACTAACTATACCAACGTCTATAATATCCTTTAAATAGTCATGCCATGTTAAATCTGAGAAATAACTCATATGCCAACCCCCAACAGCCGATCCCCTTATTATTGTCTAATTATCGGTTTTCAACTTTATTATTTTCTATATATGGGATTGGAAATCCTTTTTTTCAAAAAAAATTAAAAAACGCCCCCCTGCAACAGGGAGGCAGCTTGCTTTAGCGAGCGTTACCGCCAAAAGTTTGCGTTACTTTGTACCAGAACCAATCGAGCGCTTGGTCAATCGTTCTGCTCTGACCCGCGATATGGCCGGTTGAAGCTAAGTTCAAGGTTCCGTCAATGACAGTTACGTTGCCGTCCACCTCGCCCTTAACATCGGCTATTCCATTTTCTACGGTCAAATTTCCCGTTAAATGAGCACCCTCTGGCACAATAACTGTATTTCCTTCTATGATGACCTGCTGAAGATCCTCGCCTGCAACAATCAGCTTGGTATCCTCTTCCCACATCGTGAAGAAGCTGCCTAACATAACGAGTACAAAAACAGCAGCTGCTGTTACTCCGGGGTACCGATAAATAAAACGTACGATGCGGTTTCTCTGCTTGCTCTGTTTCTTCGGCAGTTGCTGCATAATTCGTTCATTTAAAAGCTCGGATGCCTTCTTGTCATAATCCGCGGCAGGCTTAATCGCTTCTAAAGTCTGGAACACCGCGGCGTCCGTCTTCTGGAGCTGTTCAAACCGGCTGCGACAAGCGGGACAGGAAAGCAAATGAGATTTTAACGTAACGATATCTTCACGCGGCAGCTCGCCGTCCAAATAATCATGCATCCATACGATAGCGACGTTGCAATTCATAGCAGCCAGTCCTTTCTTTCAGTTGCTCGCGCATTAAGTTCTTATCTCGCTATTAGGATACGTTACTAGCAAGAAGGATGTTTCACTTTTTTTCGTAATCGCGTAAGTAATCCTTTGCAGGTAAGGAATTAGCTTGAATTTCTCCCAAAAAGAAGCCTATGTCTGCGCTAGACATGGCTTTCCTTTGGAGGATTGTATCATTATTTGTAATTATAACTTATGCTCAAGCTTCTTCCGAAGAAATTCCCTGCCGCGGTGAACCCGCGTTTTGATCGTCGTGACAGGCATGTCCAGCACATCGCCTATTTCCTGCAACGACAGGTCCTGCATATATCTAAGCGTCATCACGCTCTTATATTTCGGTGGCAGTGAAGCAATAGCCGCATGTATAATGCGCTGTGTGTCCGAGAGAAGCAGCTCTGATTCTGGCGTCCGATTATCACTCGGTATCATGGAGTAGCCATCCAGTCCCTCATGATCCGATGACTCTGCATCCAGCGAATAGGTCGGTTTGCGTTTGCGCAGTCGATCAATACATAAGTTCGTAGCAATTCTATATATCCAAGTTGAAAATTTTAACGTTTCATCATATCTATCCAGGTTTTTGTAAACGCGAAGGAACGTGTCCTGTACAACATCCTCCGCTTCCTGGCGGCTGTTTAACATTCGATAAGCCATATGAAAGAGCTTGTCTTGATAGAGGTCTACAAGCTCAGCAAAAGCCTGCTGATCGCCTTTAAGCGATAACTTCGCCAGGCGTGCTTCCAATACAATCACCTAAACTCCTCCAAACCTTCCATTCGATCGACTGATCGCCTTGCTCTATTTTATAAATATATAATGTCCGCATCCATACACCCTAGAAAAATCGTAATGCACATGGGCTGAAAAAGCAAGACAATTGAGAAAGATACTTCCAATATGAGCATCGACCCTAATTAGCCGTAATGTTCATAGTCATGAGCAGCAATGTACGTACATCAGGTTCAGGTTTCATTGCCGTTTGCTCCAAAAAATACTAACCGTTCTAATAATTATATAGGTTTGATGTTCAGTCAGCAATCGACCTGAGGCTAGTTGTTTTTTCGACTTTCGGCTAGGAACGCTAAAATAAAGCAAAAAAAGGTCTAGGAAACGTAATGTTCCCAGACCTTAGTTGTTCATGCACTTTGTATTTATTAAAGTGTATTTGTTTTCAATTGCTCGAGCACCTTCGTAATCGTCGTTGTAGGAATCGCAAAACCAATGCCTTGCGCCTCAGCGTTCACAGCCGTGTTTATACCGATAACCTCTCCCTTCTCGTTGAGAAGCGGTCCTCCAGAGTTCCCTGGATTAATAGAGGCATCCGTTTGCAGCAAATGCTCGTAATTATGGTTCCCTTGCTCATCTGCAATCGTAATTGGACGCTCTTTCGCGCTTAACACACCCATAGTCAATGTTTGATCGAAGCCATATGGATTGCCGATCGCCATCACCCAGTCACCGATTCGCGTTTGGTCAGAGCTTCCCAGTTTAAGTGACGGGAATGCTTTGCCATTAGGCTCCTCCACCTTAAGCACAGCCAAGTCTAGATCGTAACTCGAACCAAGCACCTTTGCTGTTAGAGGCTCGTCATAACCTTGAACCGTTACTTTAACCTCCTTCGCGTCAGCAATTACATGCTCGTTAGTCAGAATATAACCGTCCGATTCGAAGAAAAAGCCTGTGCCCGAGCCTACCAGCTCAAGATTTGAACTGCCTGGCTGCTGTTCTTGCGATTCTTGCTGCTGTCCGTTGCTACCCGACCCGCCATTTCCAAAAAACTGTTGAAAGCGTGGATCGTCGAACATGGAGTTCGAACGTGCTGGCTCCCCATAATTTTCGATCTTCACAACTGCGGGGCTCGCAGCTTTATAGACGGAAGCGATATCTTCACTTGAGCTTAGCGATGCTGTAGACAAGCCAGCATCCTGCTGTCCTGAATTGCTAACAACGCTGGAGCCCGAGTTTTGAACGGTTTGTTCCCCTCCGCTGAACAGATTGTTTTTATCTGCCATGTAGGAGAAACCGCCAATGACGAGAGCGCCGATCAAGAACGATGCAAGCAGCGTTTTTGCCGAGTTGCCGCCCGCACGCTTTGAACGTTTTTTACCGCCTGGTGCTGACCCTGACCCGCTTCCGCTCCCATCTTGTCCCAGCCCAAGCTCCCTCTCATACGAAGCTCTTAGCTCATTTGTTGATTTGTTGGATTCATAAATATAAGTAGTGACAGGAGTCCGGTTCGTTTCATTCGATGTATGGTTCGACGTGTAAGTATCCCCGCTCGTTTCTGAGCGTTTGTTTTCCTCGTTCATCTCTATCATCCTCTCAATAGTAGGTGTCTGTTTCCTATGTACCTATCATGCAGGATGTACCTTAAACAAAACTTAAGTGGACTATAAAAGAACATAAGAAAAATAGAGTTCTGTTTGTAGTTTGTTTTTATGGCTTCTCACAACAATGCCTTCCAGCTGCTTTCAACGAAAAAAAGCCAACCACAGTAAATACCATGGTTGGCTTTGTAGCTATTCTATATTCGCCTAAGCGATTAGTTTGAGCAGTTAGCCCGTATTCCGAAGGCCTGCGGCAATGCCGTTGATCGTCAGAAGCACTTCGCGAAGCAGTTCTGGATCATCTTCCTCGTTATCACGCAGTGCACGAAGCTCAGTTAGCAACTGCACTTGCATGTAGCTAAGCGGATCGACGTACGGATTGCGCAGACGAATGGACTCTTGGATAACAGGAACATTATCCAAAATTTCCGTTTGGCCTGTGATGCTAAGAATAAGCTCAGATGTAAGCTTATATTCTTCTTCGATTTGCTCAAAAATACGATCACGGATCGTTTTGTCCTTAATCATATCTGCATATTCCTTCGCAATGAGCAAATCTGCTTTAGCAAGTGCCATTTGAAGATTGTCAATTAGCGAGCGGAAGAACGGGAACTTCTCGTACATCGTACGAAGCGTGTTCAGCTTTTCCTCGTCGTCGCCAGTATATTGCTTCATTGCAGTACCAGCGGCGTACCATGCCGGCAACAAGTAGCGGCTTTGCGTCCATGCGAACACCCAAGGAATGGCGCGCAAATCCTCAAAACGATCACTGTTTTTCCGTTTGGATGGACGTGAACCGATGTTCAGCTCGCCAACCTCAGGTAGTGGTGTCGACTCCTTGAAGTACGTCAAGAAATCTGGATCGCGGAAAATAAGATCCTGATACTTCTCGAGTGCCGTCTCGGAAATCGAACGTGCAATTTCTTCCCACTCTGCTTCTGCTTGCGGTGCTTGCTCTGGGTATTTCGCCAGACGAGCAGCCGTAATCAGCGCCCAAGTTGCTTGCTCCAAGCTGCGGTATGCAATACCTTGCATCGAATAACGCGAGGATAGAACCTCACCTTGCTCGGTAATTTTGATGCCGCCGCCAACCGTATGTGGCGGTTGTGCAAGGATACTGCGGTTAAGCGGCATTCCGCCGCGGCCAAGCGCTCCGCCACGGCCGTGGAAGAACTTCAGCTTAACGTCGTACTCTTTGCCGGCAGCTGTAATTTCATTAAGCGCTACGCGCAGCTCCCAGTTCGCTGTAACGACTCCGCCGTCTTTGTTGCTATCGGAATAACCAAGCATAATTTCATGCAGGTTGCCTCGAGCTTCTACCGCTTGACGGTAGATCGGCATTTCGAATAGCTGCTTCATAATAGCTGGTGCTGCATGCAGGTCATCAATCGTTTCAAATAGCGGCACCGATTGCAGTGTACAACGAATCGTGCCGTCTGCTTCCTTGCGGAACAGGCCAACTTCCTTCGCAAACACCATAACCTCAAGCATGTCGCTTGCCGCTTCCGTCATACTAATCAGATAACTTGAAATACAATTGACGCCAAACTCTTGCTGCGCCCGATAAATCGTATGGTATACGTTCAAGCATTCACGCGTGGACTCCGTATAATCTAGATGCCCCGAAGTAAGCGGGCGCGGATCATTTAGGAGACGGTGAAGCAGGTCTGTTTTTTCTTCTTCAGGAAGTGCCGCATAATCTGCTGCTACATTCATTTTCGCCAAAATTTCAGCCATCGCATTTTCATGCTCTTGGCTATGCTGACGAACATCAAGTGCCATAAGGTGGAAACCAAACAGCTCCACTTGACGTACTAACTTAGCAAGTGCTGTATCTGCTACATAATCAGCGTAGTGATGACGCAAGCTGCGATCGATAACGAGCAAGTCCTCGCGAAGCTCTTCCGGGTGGTTGTAGCGCATTTGCGAACCCTTAAGCGATTCATCGCGTGTATTAGCCAGCTTCTCTAGCATAAAGCCAAGCTTAATACGGTATGGCTCCTTCGTATTTCTCCAAAGTTCGACGCACTTAAGCTCAACATGCTCGCGATCCGATCGAATCGAATCGATAAGCTCAGCCGATACCTCGACAAGGTTTGTGCTGAAGCTGAGAAGGTCCATAAGCTCGCCTAGTTTTTCTTCGTACTTGCGAATAGCCAGCTGACGGTGCAGCGTTAGCGTTTCCCAAGTGACCTGAGCTTTCACGGATGGGTTGCCATCGCGATCGCCGCCGATCCAAGAGCCAAATCGCAAGTAATCCGGCACATGCCAGTTCTCATCTGGATAGTATTTGCTTAGGCAGCGTTCAAGCTCTTCATAAACATTAGGAAGCACTTCGAACAATGTCTCATCAAAATAGTACAAGCCGTTACGAACTTCATCGATAACGGTTGGTTTGCGGTCACGAAGCTCGTCTGTTTGCCACAAAATAAGAACCTCGTTCATGAGCTTCTCACGCAGCTTCTCGCGCTCGCGATAAGTTAGTGTTGGGTTATCCAACTCCATCACATCTACAGCAATCCGTTTATGAATATCAAGCACCGCGCGGCGAGTTGCCTCGGTCGGGTGTGCAGTCATTACTAGTTCCAGCGAAATATTGCTCAAAATATCTCTAACTTCCTCGATTGCAATGTCGCGTTCCTTCAGATCTTGAACCGCGCTCTCAATGGAGCCGCGTTGGACCGCTTCGCCAGCAGAAACCTCGTAATCACGTTTCCGTCTAATCCGATGATTTTGCTCTGCAATGTTGACAAGCTGAAAATAAATGGCAAACGCTCTAATCACTTGATGACGTATTTCCGGGTTAAGCGATGATACATTTTCTTTAAATTGATCAAATAATTCCGGTACAAATTCAGCGCGAAGAGATTTACTTTGTTCACGAATCCGTTCTACGATTTCAAGCAGCTCGCGGCCGCCTTGATGAACAAGAACTTCACCGAGAATGTTGCCTAGAAACCGGACATCGCGTCGCAGCAAATTGTTAGCCTGCTGCCGATTTGTGGTCAAAGTAGATGCAGATTGATCCGACATACTGTTCCTCCTAAATTTTTGCGAAGCAACGATCGCTCCGTAAGCATTTACTTGTTTTCCGAAGCAGCAATCGCTTCGAAAGCTTGCTTGTACAACATGAACGTTTTTTTGACTTCTACCATCATACTACAAAAACCTACAGGGTTGAAGCCCTGAAGCCAATCCTAACAAAAACAGATTCACGCAAGCAGAGTATATAACCCGCTCCTTTTTGCTTCTTATGTTTCCGGTAAATAATAACTGCGAAAGACAACCCGCTTCAGTTAAGTTAACGATGCTTATTAACTTAGCAAAAAGGCTGGTTTAATCCCATAAATTAACCCTCTTATGAAAAAGACCGCAGCACCCCTCACTGAAGGGCGCTGCGGTCTTGCTCAAGTCGAATTATGCCATTAATTGAATTAATTTCGCTAACATTTTCGCTGCTTCCTCACGGGTAGCCAAATCCTTCGGTGCAAAATAGCTGCCTGCCTTGTTTGCATAGATCTTGCCATTAATGATTCCCGCCTGCTGCACTGCAGCTGCTGCTTCCTTCGCAAAGGCTCCAATAGATGATGCATCTTCAAACGCTATAGCATTTGTCTGCACAGGCAAATCAAAGTTCATGACATCAACGAACCTTGCAATCATAGCCACCATTTGCTCACGGCTAATATTGGCTTTAGGATTGAAGCTGCCATCTCCAGCACCTCCGACAATTCCTTTTTCAGCCGCCCATGCTACCGCCCCTGCAAAATAATCGGATGACTTCACGTCCTTAAAGCTAGATGGCGTATAACCGTCCAGTTGAGCGCCAGCAATTCTTGCAAGGATGAGTGTGAAATCAGCCCGTGACATGTTGGCCTTTGGAGCAAACCTTTGATTGCCCAAGCCGCCGATTATATCTCGGGAAGATAAGTAAAGGATAGAATCCTTCGCAAAGCTTGATGCCGTGTCCAAAAATGCCACATGATTGTAGCCAACTCCGTAAGTAGAGAAATGGCTGACCGTAAACTGCAATTGACCTGTCGACTTATCGTACACGCTGTTAGGTACAATGATAAGCTTGCCGTCATTTGCAATATAGTAGATGACTACTGCTTGGCTGTCTTCGTTTGCTTGAAACGAATAAGGAATGCTAACCCTTGCTTTACCGCCCTTCAAATCGGTAATCGCTGTTTTTCCGCCGATCACATCAAACGCATACACAGGATGGCTGCCGATCGTTTCTTTGATCGCACTAGACAGCTTAGAAACATCCACTTTGTTGACCGCTATGGAAAGCTCGCCATTTCCTGAGGCTGCCGCCAATGTTCCAATAGCCTTAGCATCAAAGGATACGATTCCGAGTCCTGCATTAACATCCAGCGACTTCAATCCCTTAGCTGCAAGCTTAGCGATAGCTTTTTCCTCAAACTTGATAACCGTTGACTTGGTGTCTGTGTTAGCCGCTATTTTAAACTCAATGGATGCCGGCTTGCCGTTTGATGCTTTATCTAATGCAGCTATTGCTGAATCCAATTGATTTACCGTTACCGTTGCAGTGGTCTTACCGCTGTTATCCGTTTCAGCTTTAAGCGTGCTTACTGCTTTTACGGTCTCCCCATTTACGATCGTCACTCCAGCATCTTCAGGTTTTGTAGAAGGTGCAGGCGTCGGCGATGGATTCGGTGTTGGCGATGGAGTTCCGATGTCACCTGAAGTAACCGTGACACTCGTCTCAGCGAGACCATATCCGTCAGCACTCGCTGCTGAAATGACCGCTGTTCCCGCTTTTAACGCTGTGACATTTCCATTTGAATCTACAGTTGCTACAGCTGTATTAGAAGAAGTCCATATTGCAGCAGCAGAGCTTCCGCCTACAGGCTCGACGGTTGCAACCAGCTTAGATGCATCTCCAACTTTTAAGGAAAGGGAAGCTTTATCCATCGTTACTTTCGTTACATTCAGCTGATATACGCCTACCTTGCCGCCTACTTCGTAAGCAACCAAGAGTAGAGGCATTCCAGTTGGGCTAATGTTAGCCGGAATAAACTCCAAACCTTCTGGGCCAGTATCTGTATCTAAGTTGTCCTTGCCTTGACTATCTTTGAACACGCGAGTATTTGTATAATTAGCGAATGTTGCATGCGCAGGATCTGTTACATCATAGGTCATGAAACCACCGATGCGCTCAAGACCAACGAATGCCAAAACCTTATTGCCAACCTTCCCCGTTTTAATATCTTCCGGTTCTGGTCCCTTCTTGCCGCTTCGATCGTCAATAGCTGTCTTACTGTTGCTTGTGTTAAAGAATGCTGGCAAGCGACTGCCCGTTATCGTTTCAAAATCGTTGCCGCTGTCATAGACCTGCTCCATCGAGTTCGCATTCCAGATAGAGAAAGAACGTCCGCCATACATGTAAATGCCGTCATTGCCCATATCGCTTGCGACTTCAATACCATCATAAGCAGTCTTGCCATTTAGGAAAATCGCTGCCGCTGAAGTCGGATCAAGCTTTCCTTTTAATGCACCTATCGTGCTGCCGTTTGTACGGTTCGGCCATTCCGTTACATCGCCTTCATTAGCTGTAAAAAGGTAAGTCTGACCGTTAATCGTATGAGATGCGATACCGTCAGGCATGTACATCCCTTTAAACGGTACATTTTCCAGCTTAATCGCACCGTCTTTTAGAACGTCGAGAGAATTGCGCGGATCATTATAATCCTTTAATCCAAGTGCCTTTACAGCCGTCACTTTGTTCGTTTCGATATCAATAATCGCAATTGCATTATTCTCTTGCAATGACACATAGGCTGTCTTGTTATCATCCGAAAGAGTGATATACTCAGGCTCCAGATCATACACAGCGTCTGCTTTTGTTCCGCTCGATTTAATTTTTCCATCTGCCGGATCCACTTTTCCGCGAATATGAACACCATCCTCGATAACGGACGGATCATCGAAGAGTACATTGGTAACTTTGTTGCTTACTGTGTTGACGATCGTTACGCTTCCTTTAGGATCATCTGCACCATTGCGCGGCTCCGCCTCATCCGCAGTAAGGATATACTTTCCATCAGTTGTTGACTTAATCATATCCGGTTGTACACCAGCAGAGTAGGCTGTTATTAAATTACCATCATAATCAAGTACGATGATTTTACCTGGTTTGAGTGGATCCGCCTCTTGTACCGCTACAGAAACACGCTTAGTTGTCGTATTAATATCTACACTAGTTAAATCACCGTATACAAAACCTTCAACCTCGGCCATCGGCTTAACAAGTATCGTTTTTTCTTTACTTAGCGTTCCGTTCCCGCTTCCCATGCTGACAATATCTAAGCTTGGCGGATCACCGGAGCCGTTAACCAAATAAAATTTGCCATTGTCTTTGTTGAATTTCACGATCTCGGCAACGCCGCCTTCTTTATTGAATTGGCCTACTGAATATTCTCCGATTTTTGAAATATTGAGCGTATCTTTAAATTCAGCGGACGCTGGCTTTATAATCATATCTGCAGCTGCGCTTGCTACAGCCAATCTAACTTCGCTGCCAAAAACTCCAATCGTTCCAGTAGCTTGTGCATTGTCCCCAACTTCAACCTTCGGAAACGCTCCATTCACATAAAGCAGCATATCGTTATCAAGCTTAATCGTATTAGCCGTTTTGTCCACGGCAGTTACATTGCCTGTAGTTGTCACTCTCCTGCCGTACATATCAGCTGTTACTGAACTAAGCTTATCTACGTTAAGCATAGACTTATCGAACGTATCTTCCGCCACTATGCTAAAAATTTTATTGTTCAGCCTTGTTACCTGTAAGTTGCCTTTTACCCGCACTTCGCCGTCATGAAGACCAGCCGTCCCAGAAACGCGTACCTCTGCACCTACCGGGATGGTTGGGTCCATGCCTTCAACAGCAATTGCGCCCGTGAACGATTGTACATAACGCACTGCGTTTGCTTGGCTGTTATCCGATTTAACGGACGGAGTTGTAACTAAACCTTCAACCGTTACCGCTTTGTCTGTTGTATTCTTCTGGAGTGAGCCGATAAGCTTCACAAAATCAGGAATGACATCAACGGTTCCTTCTGTTTTCCCACCTCGCGTAGGCGATGGATCCACTACTGCAAAATCAGCAGCATTGTTGTTGGAATCTTGGAAGTTGATACGGCGCACGCCTTTAACAGCCGCTGGCAGTGAAGCTCCATTCCCTACAGATGTGCCTTCATGCAGTTTAGTTTGAACCGCACCGAAGCCTACCACATCAACAACTGCCGAAGTAGAGTACACTCCTTGAAATAATTCCACTGAGCCATCCACATCAGACATGCCGATAGATTGCTCTTTCGTGCTTGCATATGCATCAGCCAGGTAAGGATCTCCGTAATTTTTATCGCTCGTATTGCCCCAAGTTGCTTCAAGGCGAACGAGGTAATAATCATGAGGAGCAATAACCGCACCTTCTTCAAAATCATAGCCTTGTATCGTTGTAGCACCTTTATTGCTGTATCTTAAATGATATCCTGCAAGCGATATTGGCGAAGCAGTCGGATTGTAGAGTTCTACAAAATCATACAGGTATGGAGATGCTGCTGGAGGAGTATCTTTATTAATTTTCCCGCCGCCGCCATATACTTCATTAATTAGAACATGAGTTGCTGGCGCTATACTGGATTGAATAGTAAACGCAAACGACTTAACTATGCTAACTGGCGTACCTGCCGTGCTGTCAGTCGCTGTAATAGTCACATTAGTATTTGATACCGCCTTGGTCGGTGTCCCCGTTAAAGCACCATTTGACGCAAGGCTAAGTCCTTCTGGCAAGCCTGTTGCAGTAAAGGTATATGGCGTATTTCCTCCAGTAGCTTGTATAACCACAGAGTATGGAGATCCAACAAAGCCATCAGCAAGAGACGCTGTAGTAATGGCTAGCGGCTGAACAACACCCGGCCCCCATGCGCCGTCAGCACCGCTGCGAGGTATTGCTGCTAGTAATGCATCGCCTGTAGCTAACTCATAATCGACTTGTTTGAAATCCGCTTTATTATTGTCTGTATCTAAGAAGTTGCTGCGGCGAATGGACTTTTTCTTCGATGTGCCTTCTGCTGAGCCCGTAGGGAATGCAGTCTCATATCCGTCGATATTGCTATCCTTATCATTGCTTCCTGTACCTACCATATCTACATAGCCGTCTGGCTTAGTGTCAAAAGGATTAGGATCAGTCAGTAAAGTTTGATTGCTCATGAGAGCAACCTTCATCCCTTTATTGTTAATGAAACGCTCCCAAGTAAGGTCGCCTTTTGCAGAGAGATCTACCTTAGGTTTTGCAGCACGTGTAGAAGCTCCTGTTATTAGAAAAGAAGAATGTGCTTTAATCGTCCCGGTCAAATTAAGCTTTTCCCAAGCCTTAGTAGCACCTGTCGTCGCACTAGAGCCCCGATCCGCATATTGCAGCGACCAACCAGCAAGATTGACATCACTATCCGTCGGATTATAAAGCTCAATAAATCCATGAGATAACAGTATTTCAGTATCCTCATCCAATCCACCGCCATATACTTGATTAATGACAATGTGTGGGGTGGCTACATTATAGGCGCTGTCTACTGCGTAAGGCGTCCCTGATAGCGGTGATCCGGCAGCCATGACTGGCCCGCCTGCCAGCACCATGCTGGCCGTAATTTCCGTAGCTAATAATAATGATATTAACCTTTTACTATAGATCTTCAAGTTTCACTCACTCCCATATCTATTATGTTAACTAGAATTGTAGAGAGTTTTTATTTCATAATGATTAATGTTCCATGAAGCTTTTGTAAAGCGCTTGGTTTTTGGTGGGGTGTTTGGTTATTGGCAAAGCGCTTGGTTTTTGGTGGGGTGTTTGGTTATTGGCAAAGCGCATGGTTCTAGATAAAACGTTTGGTTCTTGGCATAACGCACGGTTCTAGATAAAACGTTTGATAAAACGCTTTGTAACTACTTGATTAAACACTTGGTAAACCATTCCAAACCTCGTCAAAGCACATGTTTAACTTTTTTAGTGTATGGGCAAACAAAACAGCCCGCTGAGAGCTTCCAGATGGGATGTTTTGATTGATATGTTTATTTATCTTTACACATATAATATTTTCGACACTCAACATTGGAATCTACTGTTACGTTTTTCATATTTAACCTCTAACCCTAACGGAGATGAAATCCGCTATTTCAAGAATTCAAGCTCATTACGTGGATCTAACGGACATAGGATGCGTTAATAGCTTGAAAAGTAGCCAAATTAAGCTTCCTGAAACTAAATAAGAGATCCTATGTCCGTAGTTCTACAAAAGGACCGAATTTCAGCAAATAAGGTATCTCATGTCCGTTAATTCAACACAAGGTTGGAATCGTCGCTTATAAGGCATCTGGTTTCTGTATTGATGCGTTTATTTATGTTTACATAAATAATACTTTTGGCTCAACATTGGAGTTTGCTCTTATGCTGTTCATGTTCAGTCCTAACGGACATGAAATACGCTATTTCGATATTTTAAGCTCGTTACGTGGACCTAACGGACATAGGATACGTTATTTGCTTAAAAAGCAGCCAAATTAAGTATCCTGAGGCTAAATAAGAGATCCTATGTCCGTTAGATCTGTAAAAGCACGGAATTTCGTCAAATAAGGTATCTCATGTCCGTTAATTCTACACAATGCTGGAAGCACCACTTATAAGACATCTAGTTTCTGTTTGATACGCTTATTTATGTTTACAAAAATAATATTTTCGGATCAAAATTGGAGTCTGCTCTTATGCTGTTCATGTTTAACCTTTAACCCTAACGGACATGAAATCCGCTATTTCGATATTTTAAGCTCGTTACGTGGATCTAACGGACATAGAATGCGTTAATTGCTCTAAAAGTAGCCAAATTAAGCATCCTTAAACTAAATAAGAGATCCTATGTCCGTTAGTTTTATAAAAGGACCGAATTTCGGCAAATAAGGTATCTCATGTCCGTTGCAGCTCTTACTTGGAAGTTTTAAGAGAAGAGAACCCTCGCTTTTAGCTTTGAATACGTGCGCCTGCACCAATCCACCAAACCCCCACTTTAAACCTTCAACTTCCGCATTAGGTGCTTAGAAATATATGACACCTTTTAATATATGATAGTTAACTCACTCTATTTTCCATTTCCACTCAGCAGCCAAGTCTATTAAGTAACTGTAAAGGTATTCTATGATTTCTCGAGCTTCTACATCAATAATATAATTTATTGCACTTTGTTGATTTAGCACATTATTCTTAAGCGTTTTATATAAATTACTTTGCTGCATAAATAACGCTTCTAAGCCTATCCGTTAGACGTTTTTAATCATAACTTGATATTTCAAGAATAGGTTTAAATGTTTTTATCTTCACTGTCATTGAAACTTAGATTAATATATTTCGTAGAAATATTTGTAAATAAAGAAAGAATGAGGTCATTACGAATGAAAAAAACATTCCTATATGCCCCGATCATTCTTGTGGCTCTGTTTTTTCTTAGCATGAATGAAGCCGGAGACGAGCTACATTGGAAAAACATTGTAGAGAAGATTTTAGTTTTGGGCACTGCATTTGGGGTCTTATATTTAATTAATTGGCTGACCAAAAAATAAGCAATATGTTTATTAGAATTTAAACGTGGTCACAATCGAATCGATATATCGAAGAGTAGCTATATTTCTCCAATTCATCTAATGCCAATAAAGGAGAATGATTTAATGAGGCGCAGAACTCGTAATAATAAGGTAGATACTTTCTTTTACAGCTTGGAAGTATTTTTTGAAGTATGGATATACCTCCCTCGGCTAATTTTCCGACTATACAAATGGATATTTGATTAGCCTATGTACACTTGTTTAGTACAGGGAGTCTCTAAGACGCTTCCGACTAGAATGGAATTAATGTTAGGTAAGACCACGCAAGGCGGTACTAAGCGATATGTCTTTCATGGTTAGAAGGTGTGAATTATTATCCGCCCTCCCCTCTATGGGCTAGAGAAGGTTTCTAAGCAAGCGAGAGCTCCTAAAATCCATCTGCTTGATCTAAGGCGTATAATGGCAGTGCTGCCGCGTGGGAGTGGTGAAAATCTGAAGTTAACATAGGAAAACCTCTGTCACACCAAAATCGGAACAGCGGAAAATACATCAATGCACGAATTAAAGATGATTAGTCGTGGGTCAGTTGATCGGTTTTAATCACTTAACTCAATAGTTAAAAATTCGCCCCAGAATATGCCCCAAGATAAGGAAAGGTTTCTTTTTTATTAAATCAACAAAAACAAAAAAAGCCTTGCTGCGCAAGGCTTTCGGGTTTAAATAGTTGGAGCGGGTGATGGGAATCGAACCCACGCTATTAGCTTGGAAGGCTAAAGTTCTACCATTGAACTACACCCGCAAAGAAAAAGATTATGGTCGGGACGACACGATTTGAACATGCGACCCCCTGGTCCCAAACCAGGTGCTCTACCAAGCTGAGCTACGTCCCGAAGTGTAAATGAATTGCGTCTAATGTTGGGAAAATGGCGCGGCCTAAGAGATTCGAACTCCTGGCCTTTTGATTCGTAGTCAAACGCTCTATCCAGCTGAGCTAAGGCCGCACAATTTATGGAGCGGAAGACGGGAATCGAACCCGCGACCCTCGCCTTGGCAAGGCGATGCTCTACCGCTGAGCCACTTCCGCATGTATTTCTGTCGGCCGTTCGTTTCGTTTATCATCGCGGCGACAAGTAATAATATATCACCCCTGAAAACAAAAAGCAACTGTTTTTTAAAAAAAGTTTTAAATTATTTTAAATCCTTTAAAAAACAATGTTCTAATATGGCTGCAAAACCTTATATGGCGCGGAAATATGTGCTTTTAGACTTCATAAATCCAATCATAAAAATCAGCTTAAATGACGTTATATCTTATTACCCGGTTTACTCCTTCCGATTGTTTAGCTCTAATGGATTACATTTTATAAATAACAAATATAAACGGTTCACTTCCCACCCACTCGCTTCTAAGCTCAATATACTACACATGGCTTATCTAAAAGAACAAAAAACCGCATTTCCAAAGGAAACGCGGTTTACGGCATTCATATTAGTTACTATGCTCCAGCAGCAGCCAATGGTCTCTCTGACTGTGCACGGTTAATCAATGCCACTTTATCAGCAGCAGGCTGGCCGGCTAGTGCATATGGCAAGCAAAGAGGAACGCCTGTACGCGGATCAGGCACGATATCTGCCTCAATGTTAAACACTTCGCGCATAATATCCGGTGTCATAACTTCTGCAGGCGTACCTTCGCCTACAACGACACCCGTTTTAATTGCGATCATATGATGAGCGTAACGTGTCGCGTGATTCAAATCATGAACGACCATGACTACTGTGCGATTATTAGCTGCGTTCAGCTTTTGAAGCAAGTGAAGTACCTCAAGCTGATGTGCCATATCCAGGAAAGTTGTAGGCTCGTCAAGGAATAAAATATCCGTTTCCTGTGCAAGAGACATTGCAATCCATGCACGTTGACGTTGTCCGCCCGATAGATGATCAACCGGACGATCGGCAAAATCAGTCATACCTGTCGCTTCGATTGCCCACTGCACGATACTGCGGTCATCCTTAGTCATCGATCCGAAGCCCTTCTGGTATGGAAAACGACCATAAGAGACAAGCTCGGCTACTGTGAGTCCGTCCGGAGCGGTTGGATTTTGCGGCAAAATTGCCAATTGCTTCGCTACTTCCTTCGTCGATTGCTTGTGAATGGACTTCCCGTCCAGAAGTACACTGCCCTTCGAGGGATTCATAATACGGGCCATTGTTTTCAAAATCGTTGATTTACCAGAGCCGTTAGCTCCTACTAGCGCCGTGATTTTCCCTTGAGGTATAGCAATGTTTAAATTCTCAACGATTAGACGGTCATCATAAGCAATATCAAGACTAGAGGTCGTTAAACGAATCATTGAACATGCACGCTCCTTCCGCTGCCTGAGGCAGACACCTTATCATTTTATATTTATATTTCAATAAGTAACGAATATTGATAACGATTATCATTTATTTTCTAATGATAATGTTTCTCACAAAAAAAGTCAATGATAATATAAATAGCAATTATTCATATCGATAAAAATAGAGCCCTATTTAAATAGAAAAGCCGCCCAACAGGTTGGGACGGCTAGCTTTTATCATTTTACATACGTTACCACTTTAGCTTCGTGCCAAATACAAGACCATTGCTTATTAGTCTTCCAGGCGTGGTAATGAGTTTTCCTTGCGCGTACATGCCAGAGGATGCTCCTCCGTCCAAATTCATCGCCTGCTCAGCGCCAAGCTGAATCATGATTTGACTCCACTGTTTTATCGTTGCTTTGGAGACAGTAGCTATGACAACAGTCCCGTCCTTTTTGACAAGAATGCCGCTTCTGCCAGCTGCATCGGTCAATATTTTGGAGCTGCTAAACCCTTCCCCAGCTGGATTAACTGCCGGTTTCCCATCCTTCACTAGTCTTGGTCCTGCACCAATGGCGGTATGAACGCGAGACCAAGCAATCGGACTTTTCGAGAGGTTGGTCATTTCGATCTTATAATCAACCTTCGTCCCCACCTTAAAGCGTGAGGCTAGCTTCTCCTCAGAACCTGTATAAACGAGAACATATCCATCTGCTGGAATGCCGACATTCTCTTTTTTGCTTATTTTAGTCACGACACCCTTACTGACCGTTACTGAGGTGCCTTGTGCAAATCCAAGCTTAGCACCACGCTTTGGCGTGAACATGATAGCTGACGATGCGCCTGCTGCAGGTGTTCGATTTATAAAATACGCATACCAGTTGTTAGGCGACTTAAAAGAACCGTCTGTTCCACCTAAAATTTTGACGCGCAGCGTATCCATAACTACTTTGCCGTCCCATGTAAAACCAATCGCTGTCCCTGTATTGCCTATATGCTCCACATTGCCGTCTACAATTACCGTTCCATATGGCTCCGGAATGCCGCCATAAGCCTCAAAATAGGTTCCGTTAATCGCTGCGTCTGCACGGTAATCACTAGCAATCGATTGAAGCGACTGAACGACGCCTATTTTACGGCTTGCCAGGCCTGCAGTAACCGGCATTCCCTTTGGAATGGTAACGGTTTGAACCGTAAACGACTGGCCTGCTGCCACAACCTTCTTGGATTCATGCTTCACCTTTAGGTTCAAGGTAGAGGCTGTAACCTGAATAGGAAGCTTCAGCTGGCCTTTGTAGCCGCTAGCTGTAACATCGACATAAAGATTAGCTGATCCGGCTGAAACCGGGGTTACCACGCTTTTCTCATTGATGCGAACGATCGCTGGATTGTCGGAGCGATAGCTGACAGCGACTGGATCGGACAGCTTCAGCTTGTCCGTGAGCAGGAGCCGTGTATCCAGCGGCAGCTTAACCGCCGCCGCTGCTGCATAGGTGATCGCAACGGTGCGAACTGGCCCCGCTGCGATTAATGTACTAGCGGACGCATATACGAAGCGTCCGCTGCCCTGCGGCGCCACACCGCTCGCGGGAACCGCGGTGTGACCGCCGTAGGTGTACAAGATCGACCCGGCAGAGCCGTCGATCGCGTACACAGCGCCGGAACGGCCGCCGGCCAGCACCGTGCCGACGCCAAGATCCGGCGCAAGCGCCGCGGGGCCGAAGCCGCCCGCCCCGCTGGCGCTAATGCGCCATAGTTCCGCCCCGTCTGCGAGGCGGAACGCAGCTACGCCGTTGCCGCTGCGCTCCGCGGCAACGACAGTACCTTTGTCTCCGGGCACGAGCACCGGAGACGTCCAACCGCCTGCGGGCGCTGCCGCAAGCTCGCGAGTGAAGCGGACTTTACCGTCCTCTTCATACGCAGCGATAGCTTTGCCCGCAAGCAGCATGACGCCGCCGCTCACGTCGCCTGCGATCAGCTTCGCCCCAAGCAGCGTCTGCTCAAGCGACGCTTCCCATACAACTGCATTGCCGCGCACGGCATACAACACGCCATTGCTGCCCAGTACATAGACGCCGCGCTTACCTGCGGCCAGTTCCATAACTGAGACGCCCTCTGGTAGCAGAGCAACCTCCTGCTCTCCCTCACTGCTCAGCGATAAAACAGCATGCTGATATGCGAAATAAGGAGTACCTTCCCCATCCGTCACCATGCCAGATGGCTCTAATTGCTCCTTTTTCCCTTTAAAATAATAAATACCTTTCTGACCGCCATTGCCACCTTCATCGTATTGATAAAGCCTAGCACCAGTTCCTGCAGTAAATATTTGTCCTTTTCCATTTACGGCTGGAGCAGATAATTTCGAATATGTGTTTATTCTTTTTAACTCTTTTCCGCCATTATCTAATAGGGATAACCATCCATTATTCGTTACAACCAGCATCTTTCCGCTCGGCATAACAATCGGAGGATATAGAGTACCCTCTGCTTTGTATCGCCAGTACTCGATTTCTGCTTTGCTGGCAGTAGAACCCTTCGCATTAGAAGCAACCGTTTTTGTCTCATTCTTCGATTCTGCCGCAGAAACGGAGGAACCCCCATAGGCTCCCTTACCACCTAATGATTCGCTTCCTGTGTAGCTCACATTCAACACTATAATAAGCAGAATAGCTACTACTCTAACAAGCCATTTTTTCATCTTTTGCTGCATATGACTGATCTCCTTCTCCTTCTTATGTGTAGATTCCAGCTAGTCCCAATGAACTATATCGACAGGTTTATTCTAAAAATGAAGGGATTATATGGATAAAATAACTCTCAAATTCTATTGAGTAATAAGTTGGCATCCTGTAAGTCTCTATGTTACGATCACAAAAACCAAGTATACAAATCTACTAATGGTATTACTATTTCTTCATATGAAACACTAAACCCATTTACTATTTATCCTCACAACGATTAACCTTGTACATTTTTAACCCCATCCAATTGAGCAGGATCACCTTGTTTCCGAGGTAGATCAAGTTTTGTACAAGCTGTACTTAATAAGCATAAAATGGAGGATTAATATCAATATGCAAACCACTAGATGCAAGCTGGACCCATTACAACAATCAGATTTCAAATACATGCAAAGGATATATTCGAGTGATGAGGTTAGAAAATACTTAGGCGGAGCTGTACCAGAGGAATATCATCTAAATAAGTTTCTAGATGCTTTAGAGCGCTCTTCAACGAAGGAGTCGGTCAATTATTAATGTACGCAATTCATGAATTAAAGCTAGGCAAAGTAATCGCTGAGACACAAACAGCAAATACTGCCTCCTGCAGGCTCCTTGAGAAGGTAGGCATGCGATTAGAGTATAAGCTGCAAAGATATGGTGCTGAACAAGCGCTATACAGCTTTAATGATCATTCGGGGCTTTTCGATTAATATTACACATATATAAACAGCAAAAAACCCTTGTTCGCCAAGGGTTTCTTCATGGTATGGTGCGCGTAGAGGGACTTGAACCCCCACGGTCGCCCGCTAGATCCTAAGTCTAGTGCGTCTGCCAATTCCGCCATACGCGCATATATGTGATTCTTTGAAGCTTAACCATGTTTTGCAGGGCTTCCACCTACATTACTCTGTTGACATACAGAGTGCTTCCCTATGAAGGGTGTTAAAGATGGTGCGCGTAGAGGGACTTGAACCCCCACGGTCGCCCGCTAGATCCTAAGTCTAGTGCGTCTGCCAATTCCGCCATACGCGCGCATGTGAGATAAAAAATGGTGAGTCATGTAGGATTCGAACCTACGACACCCTGATTAAAAGTCAGGTGCTCTACCAACTGAGCTAATGACTCATAGTATAAGTGGCTGGGGATTCAGGGATCGAACCTGAGAATGACGGAGTCAAAGTCCGTTGCCTTACCGCTTGGCTAATCCCCAATAGCGATATGGTGGACGCTGACGGGATCGAACCGCCGACCCTCTGCTTGTAAGGCAGATGCTCTCCCAGCTGAGCTAAGCGTCCAAGGATAAAGGCGCCATTTGTAAAAATAATTTGGTGACCCGTAGGGGACTCGAACCCCTGTTACCTCCGTGAAAGGGAGGTGTCTTAACCACTTGACCAACGGGCCATGCTAAAATTGATGCTTGTCCTTACAGTTGAAAGTTTTCTGGAGCTCTCAACCGGATTCGAACCGGTGACCTCATCCTTACCATGGATGCACTCTACCTACTGAGCTATGAGAGCATAATGGCTCCCCGAACAGGACTCGAACCTGTGACAACTCGATTAACAGTCGAGTGCTCTACCAACTGAGCTATCAGGGAACATTGTATTTTGAGTTGAATGTTATTAAAGCTTCAACTTCAAAATAGGCACGGTTGAATATCAAGGCGTATTGCGCCTTGAAAACTGGATACGAAAGATTAGGCTTGCTGAAGCCTTTTATGCTGCTGTCTACCGGATGTATGGGTCACAGTAAACGTGTTTAGGATAAGCCCTCGACCGATTAGTATTCGTCAGCTACACACATTGCTGTGCTTCCACCCCGAACCTATCAACCTCGTCGTCTTCAAGGGGTCTTACATACTGGGAAATCTCATCTTGAGGGGGGCTTCACGCTTAGATGCTTTCAGCGCTTATCCCGTCCGTACTTGGCTACCCAGCGGTGCTCCTGGCGGAACAACTGGTACACCAGCGGTACGTCCATCCCGGTCCTCTCGTACTAAGGACAGCTCCTCTCAAATTTCCTGCGCCCGCGACAGATAGGGACCGAACTGTCTCACGACGTTCTGAACCCAGCTCGCGTACCGCTTTAATGGGCGAACAGCCCAACCCTTGGGACCTACTTCAGCCCCAGGATGCGATGAGCCGACATCGAGGTGCCAAACCTCCCCGTCGATGTGGACTCTTGGGGGAGATAAGCCTGTTATCCCCAGGGTAGCTTTTATCCGTTGAGCGATGGCCCTTCCATTCGGTACCACCGGATCACTAAGCCCTACTTTCGTACCTGCTCGACTTGTAGGTCTCGCAGTCAAGCTCCCTTATGCCTTTGCACTCTTCGAATGATTTCCAACCATTCTGAGGGAACCTTTGGGCGCCTCCGTTACATTTTAGGAGGCGACCGCCCCAGTCAAACTGTCCACCTGACACGGTCCCCGAACCGGTTTCACGGTTCTAGGTTAGAACTCCGATACGATCAGGGTGGTATCCCAACGTTGCCTCCACACAAGCTGGCGCTCATGCTTCAAAGGCTCCCACCTATCCTGTACAGATCGTACCAAAGTTCAATATCAAGTTACAGTAAAGCTCCATGGGGTCTTTCCGTCTTGTCGCGGGTAACCTGCATCTTCACAGGTATTAAAATTTCACCGGATCTCTCGTTGAGACAGCGCCCAAGTCGTTACGCCATTCGTGCGGGTCAGAATTTACCTGACAAGGAATTTCGCTACCTTAGGACCGTTATAGTTACGGCCGCCGTTTACTGGGGCTTCGGTTCACAGCTTCGGGTTACCCCTAACCGCTCCCCTTAACCTTCCAGCACCGGGCAGGCGTCAGCCCGTATACTTCGCCTTACGGCTTCGCACAGACCTGTGTTTTTGCTAAACAGTCGCTTGGGCCTTTTCACTGCGGCCCCCTCGGGCTATTCACCCTACCGAGGCACCCCTTCTCCCGAAGTTACGGGGTCATTTTGCCGAGTTCCTTAACGAGAGTTCTTCCGCGCGCCTTAGCATGCTCTGCTCGCCTACCTGTGTCGGTTTGCGGTACGGGCACCTAGATCTCACTAGAGGCTTTTCTTGACAGCCGGAGTACATGACCTTCGCTACTGCAATTTTCGCTCCCCATCACAGCCCAGCCTTCATGATCGACGGATTTGCCTATCGATCAGCCTCACTGCTTGGACGGACTATTCCATCAGTCCGCGTCACTGCCCTTCTGTGTCACCCCATTGCTCAAACGATCTTCGGTGGTACAGGAATTTCAACCTGTTGTCCATCCACTACGCCTTTCGGCCTCGCGTTAGGTCCCGACTTACCCTGAGAGGACGAGCCTTCCTCAGGAACCCTTAGGCTTTCGGCGGACAAGATTCTCACTTGTCTTTTCGTTACTCATACCGGCATTCTCACTTGAATACAGTCCACCAGTCCTCACGGTCCAACTTCAATCCGTATTCAACGCTCCCCTACCCAAGTACCATATAGGCACATGTCATAGCTTCGGTGGTGTGTTTAGCCCCGTTACATTTTCGGCGCAGAGTCACTCGACCAGTGAGCTATTACGCACTCTTTAAATGATGGCTGCTTCTAAGCCAACATCCTGGTTGTCTTTGCAACTCCACATCCTTTCCCACTTAACACACACTTGGGGACCTTAGCTGATGATCTGGGCTGTTTCCCTCTTGACAATGGATCTTAGCACTCACTGTCTGACTCCCGAGTAGCACGTCTATGGCATTCGGAGTTTGACTGGACTTGGTAACCCTTGGCGGGCCCCGCACCCAATCAGTGCTCTACCTCCACGACGCTCATTCCTCGAGGCTAGCCCTAAAGCTATTTCGGGGAGAACCAGCTATCTCCGAGTTCGATTGGAATTTCTCCGCTACCCCCACCTCATCCCCGCATTTTTCAACATGCGTGGGTTCGGGCCTCCAGTGCGTGTTACCGCACCTTCACCCTGGACAGGGGTAGATCACACGGTTTCGGGTCTACGACCACGTACTTATTCGCCCTATTCA
The DNA here is from genome assembly GCF_056173205.1 of Pristimantibacillus sp. Z349TD_6. Classification (NCBI taxonomy): domain Bacteria; kingdom Bacillati; phylum Bacillota; class Bacilli; order Caryophanales; family Paenibacillaceae; genus Pristimantibacillus (SeqCode); species Pristimantibacillus sp. Z349TD_6. The sequence goes on from NZ_CM149662.1 coordinate 7,186,523, forward strand.
GACTCGCTTTCGCTACGGCTCCGTCTTCCCGACTTAACCTTGCACGTGATCGTAACTCGCCGGTTCATTCTACAAAAGGCACGCCATCACCCATTTAACGGGCTCTGACTTTTTGTAAGCGCACGGTTTCAGGTTCTTTTTCACTCCGCTTCCGCGGTGCTTTTCACCTTTCCCTCACGGTACTGCTTCACTATCGGTCACCAGGGAGTATTTAGCCTTGGCAGATGGTCCTGCCGGATTCCGACGGGGTTTCACGTGTCCCGCCGTACTCAGGATCCGTCTCGGAGAGTGCTTGCTTTCGGTTACAGGGCTTTTACCTGCTCTGGCGGGCCTTTCCAGACCTCTTCGCCTACCAAACACCTTTGTAACTCCATGTGAGACGTCCTACAACCCCAAGAAGCAAGCTTCTTGGTTTGGGCTAATCCGCGTTCGCTCGCCGCTACTGACGGAATCACTATTGTTTTCTCTTCCTCAGGGTACTTAGATGTTTCAGTTCCCCTGGTATGCCTCTTACTAACCTATGTATTCAGTTAGTAGTAACTATCCATTACGATAGCTGGGTTTCCCCATTCGGAAATCCTCGGATCAATGCCTGCTTACGGCTCCCCGGGGCGGTATCGTTGTTCGCCACGTCCTTCTTCGGCTCCTGGTGCCTAGGCATCCTCCGTGCGCTCTTACTAGCTTAACCTATCGTTCCGGTTGATTCGGCTTGTGCGCCGTTTTCATTTTGTTTCTCTGATCTCCTAAGACATCAAATGGTTGAAACAAAACGAAAAGAAGTCGCATCAATCACGAACAACCTTCACTAACAATTAAATCAATGTAGCTTAAAGGATGTTTCAGCAATTCTTTTCTTTCGTTATCCAGTTTTCAAGGTGCAAATGTTTTGCGCTGAGTTTGCTTCAGAGTTAATCTTCAGCAAAGACAGTACATTATTTTATTGGTGGAGCCAAGCGGGATCGAACCGCTGACCTCCTG
>NZ_CM149662.1:7190000-7260000 GCF_056173205.1 Pristimantibacillus sp. Z349TD_6
CTGTCTTAGATCTTGCAAATACAAGAGACCCGGCCGCTTTGAAGATGAGTACTCCAAAACGCATGCCATAAGCACATGCAATAATAATCGCGGGAATTTCCAGAATTCCGTGCGGCAGCAAACCTTTAACAATAAGCTCCATCACATACCCGCCGCCATGAAGCTCAGCTGTCGTTTTCAGTAGATAACCGATCATCATTCCATTTACAACTAAGAAAAAGAACGGCAATACCCCAAACAAAGCACCTAAGTACATAACCAGTATCGATTTGACCGCATTATTCAAAAAAATGAAGATCATCATCGTTAACGTTGGATTTTTGGAATCATCGATCATTTCAGCGAGCTGTCCTAGCCCTTTCAGCTGTTCATCAAGAAAAGCTCTGAACGCCGGGTTCGTGCCTCCGATAACCATGCCTGCTAAAAATAATATGGATCCAAACGCTATATAGGGATTCATTTGCTTAAAATGCTCCCAAATCAAACGCCATTTAAACATTTTATCCCCTCCGCAGCTTGTAAGTTCGCAAGATGGATGAATATCTCTGTAGTACGAGCATAGATTGTACTACAAGCGTAAACGACGGCAGCCTTCGATGGAGGCAAATACTCGTTTCGCAATTAAAGATAAGTGAAGTATAAAGGTCGGATTTATACTTTCTTATCTTTGTACAAGCTTCCATTAGAGAGGAGTGCCCTTCCCAATGAACGTTTTTTATGTTCTGAATGGCCGAAAGTTGAAAAGGTATTTCTTAATCGCTATCGCTGTCGTATTTTCCATTGGCATCATTTATGCCGAACGTGACAACATCACCGTCTTTGCTCCGCAGCAGCCGGCTGCAATCTACAGCGTACCCACTGACAAAAAGGTTGTTGCTCTTACCTTTGACATTAGTTGGGGCGATAAACGCACGGAACCCATTCTTAATGTGCTAAAAGAGAAAAACATTAAGCAGGCTACCTTCTTCTTGTCTTCACCATGGAGCCAGTCCCATCCCGAGATCGTCAGAAAGATTCAAGAGGCTGGTTATGAAATAGGCAGCCATGGCCACAAACATGATAATTACAGCAAGCTTAGCGATGAAGAAATTCGCAAACAAATTACGACTGCACACACCATTTTATCCGACGTAACGGGAAAACAACCGAAATTGATCCGACTTCCTAACGGAGATTTTGACAAGAGAGTACTGCGCATTGCTGAAGAGCTGCAATATAAGGTAATTCAGTGGGATACGGATTCACTCGACTGGATGAACATCGGCACCGACAAAATTATTAATCGCGTCGTTACGCGTGCTCATCCTGGCGACATCATTTTGTTCCATGCGAGTGATTCTGTAAAGCAGACACATGAGGCGCTTCCGATCGTTATTGATCAGCTGCGTGAAAAAGGCTATGAGTTTGTTACGGTAACCGACCTCATCACACAAACTGAGGTTGACGGCAAAGCGGTGCAGGACAAGACATCCTCTACATTCCCGCAAATTAATGCTGCTGAACTAGAATATTAAGTTAAACGACCGGCTTCGCAGCAATCGCTGCTGAGTCGGTTGTTTGTTTTTTCACCAAACGGTGCATCATCATAATTTGGTATGCATTGCAGACGAATAAAGGAACCATCATAAATACAATAGCAGATACGTTCGTTTCTCCTTGCAGCGCAGGCCAAGACTCAATGAAAGTAATGAAGAACATCAAAAACATGGTCGGCACAAAAGCGGTTTTGTTCGTTTGCTTAACCTTGAACCATGATACTGCAACAGAAAATAGAAGCAGGGTAAGCGGCAATGTCCAGAAAAACCAGTTGTTCAGGCGCTGCTCATACAACATATACCCCAGCCCTATTGCTGCGAATATCGTCGTATAGCCTTGCAGCGCATTCCATAAATATTTTTTGCCGAATACGCTAAGAGCGATGTAGTTTAACGTTAAATAAGCGAAAAAGCCCATTTGGCTAAACGCTCCAATCATTAAACCAACCAAACCCATCATTAATGCATTAAAGCCGACAGCCTTAAAGCCTAAGAAACCAAACTCCGGATCTACCCAAGCCATCAACGCCCCGGTAATTACGCAGGCAAGCCCACCTACTACCATGCCGCTCCAAAATAAAAAGAACCACTTTTTTAAATTCACGTTCATTATCCTCCTGTTATCCACATTACCCTTTATTTTACCACGTTCACAATAAAAAGCTAAAGTCTGTCCATGATAATCCGGTGAACTTTGTACATAATAACTATACGATCCATCACTTTTCGAACGATTTGTTTATCCAAACGGTATGCAGCAGCAATGACATAGGAAGGAGCTTGCGAATCATGCGTAAGAGCTTTGCTTTACTTTCGGTTATTTCAGCCATGTTATTTGTTTTATCCGGCTGTGGCGCCGAGTCCTCTGGAGGTAGTAATGAGCAGGTCAGCTACAAGGATTTGAAAACGATGGTTATTGATATCCTCAAAACAGAGGATGCGCAAAAAGCGCTGCAGGAGTCATCACAGCAAATTTCCGGTTATAGTGGCCAAACCTCTAAGCTGCTGTCTGTGCAGGATCAGGAGGAGGTTCGCTTAGCGGTTAAGGATGTCCTTATTTCTCCTCAGTACGACAAGGTAATCAAAAAGCTTATGGTTGATCCACGTTTCGCGGGGGAATTTGCCAAATCCGTTAATAAGCAAAATAAACAAATCCATAAAGAACTAATAAAGGACCCCTCCTATCAAGCTGATTTAATTAAGGTGCTTAAAAACCCAGAAATGGACAAGATGATTCTTGAGGTGCTGCAAAGTACGCAATACCGCAAGGAAGTGATGTCCCTTATGCAGGATGCGATGCAAAATCCATTGTTTCGACTTGAAGTGCTTGATCTGATGAAAAAAGCGGTACAAGAAGAGCTTAAACCAAGTCCAGACCAGAAAGTAGATAAAAAGAAAGAAGAATCAGGCGGTGAGCAAAAGTCTGATGAAGAAGGCGGCGGCGGTGAAGACGATTCGGGCGGTGGAGATGAACAAGGCGGCGATTCGGCTATGTAGCGGTAGTGTTATTGTTTTCATCGCATAAAATGAAATCAAAAAAGCCCGAACAGGTTGTCCGCATGGCAGCAATGATTAGCTGCCTTAGACAATGGTTCGGGCTTTTGTTATTTGACTATTTGCCGCATTTCGCTAATACGCTGTCTGCAAGCTCCAAGTACATCTTCCCTGTTTCAGTATCGGCTTTGTATACCGACGGTGCAAAGTCAGGCTCAGATACATGGTTGTCCGGCGCCCCCAGTGGAATTTGAGCAAGCAGATCTGAATGAAGCGTCTCTGCGAGGCGTGCGCCGCCACCGCGGCCAAATACATATTCTCTCTCGCCGGTAACTTTAGATTCGAAATAGGACATATTCTCAACGATTCCAATGATTTCGTGTTCTGTCTTAATCGCCATTGCGCCTGCCCTAGCTGCAACGAATGCTGCTGTAGCATGCGGGGTAGTAACGATAATTTCTTTGCTTTGCGGAATAATCTGATGAACATCAAGCGCCACATCTCCCGTACCCGGCGGAAGGTCTAGCAGCAGGTAGTCAAGCTCGCCCCATTCAATCTCTTGGAAGAAGTTGCGCAGCATTTTGCCAAGCATCGGTCCGCGCCACACGATTGGACTGTTGTCCTCTACGAAGAAGCCCATGGACATCACCTTAACACCAAACTTCTCAATTGGGATGACCCGTTCATTCACAACATCCGGGCGCTCTTCAATCCCCATCATATCCGGCACGCTGAAGCCGTAGATATCCGCATCGATGATGCCGACGCGCTTGCCCCTGCGGGCTAAAGCGACCGCCAAGTTGACGGTCACTGTCGATTTGCCGACGCCGCCCTTGCCGCTCGCGACGGCGATGAACTGCACCCCGCTGGCAGGATCCAGCAGCGGGTTAGCTAAGCCGGCCCCATGCCCCTGAACAGGCGCTGGGCCGCTAGATTTGCCAGCACCGGCGCTAGCCGCAGCCGGTGCTGCAGCTGCCGCTGGCGGCGGCGTAGACGCGCCTGCGCCTGCGGCAGGCGCTGCCTCGGCCCGAAACCGGAAATGCACGGTTTCGGCGCCTAGGCGCGCCAGCGCCTCGCGGAGCGAGGCTTCCAGCGCGGGCTCCATTGCCGCGCCAGACCCAAGGACCGTCATCGAAACTTGACGGTCCCGAACCATTACATCGCGGATGGTAACCCCATCCGCTTTATGCTGTGCCGTCACGATTTCGACGGCCTCTATAACTTGCTCTCGTGTCAACATAGGCTCAGTCCCACCTTTATATAATTAAAACTATATAATAGTTAGTATAACACAGTAAGCCCATGAACCAAGTCATAGGGTGCAGCTTTGCTTCATTTTCGGCGAAAGGTTTCTTACTTGTCGGTTACCTCATCTTGCAGCACGCTGCCGCTCAGCTTCTCCCCTGCAGTATATCTCAGAATACCCTCATAGATGGAGGCAGCTACCGATCTTTGGTACTCCGTATCCGCAAGCCGCTGTGATTCCCCAGGGTTAGACAGAAAGCCCACCTCAACGAGTGCCGTTGGGATGTTCTCGATTGCCTTCAGCACATAAACATCCTTCACGGTAGCGGCAACTCTTGTCGTATTTTCTAAATTGCGTTTAATCTCATCTTGTATAAAGGTTGCGAGAATCCGATTGTCTGGATGATTGTCCGGATGAAAAAAAGTTTGTGCACCCGTCCACTTAGCTGAAGGGATACTGTTCATATGTATGCTTATAACTGCGGCCGGATTGCTGTTTTTAATAAGGGACACTCGCTTCTTTAAATCCTCTGTCTTGCGCTTGCTATAGGCTCTTGAATCCCCCGTAGCGAGATCGTAATCACCTTCCCTTGTCATTACGACGACCGCTCCAGCCTGCTGCAAATAATCGCGCAAATAAAGCGCAATCGCTAAGTTCAAATCCTTTTCGATAATGCCCTGCTTACTGACCGCACCGCCGTCTGCCCCGCCATGCCCGGCATCAATAGCTATAGTCTTGCCTGACAAAGGCAACGTCCAATAAGACCATGCTTTTTTTGAAGGCATCGATTGTGTAAGCAGTATGCCCGTTAGTGCAATAACCAGCAATCCGATACTGATGCGAATTAAACCTTTATACGTCAACCAAATGACAACATGCCGATCAATTCGGCGCATAAAAAAACCACCCCGTTTTCCATCAAATGAATATACAGCAGCAAGCAGCTTAATCAAGCCAAATGCACACATTCATTTATATGGGACGAGATGGTCGTTTATGAGACAAACCTTAAGTTATTCGGTTAATTAAACTACTGGCTGCTCAGACATGCCTTCAATCAGTATTTTAGCAACCTCAGGACGGGAGAACTCAGGCGGCGGGCAAATGCCATCGCGCAGCAATGCGCGTACCTTCGTACCCGAAAGCGTCAAATGATGCTCCTTGTCATGAGGGCAAGTTTTTGATGTAGCCATGTTGCCGCACTCTTTGCAGAAGAAACTGTGCTCGAAATAAAGTGGAGTAATGCCTAGATCTTCTACTGGAATCGTTTTGAGCAGATCCTGTGCTTCGTATGTTCCATAGTAGTCGCCTACACCAGCATGATCGCGTCCAACAATAAAATGCGAACAGCCATAGTTTTTACGAACAAGAGCATGGAAGATCGCCTCACGAGGACCTGCGTAACGCATAGCTGCCGGGAATACGCCAAGGAATACACGATCCTTCGGGTAATAGTTGTCAAGCAGTGCGAGATAGCTCTTCATCCGTACATTCGCAGGAACATCATCCGATTTCGTTTCACCAACGAGCGGATTGAGGAAAAGCGCATCAACGATTTCCATTGCTGTTTTTTGAATGTATTCATGCGCGCGGTGAACCGGATTGCGAGTTTGGAAGCCAACAACGGTTTTCCAGCCCTTTTCTGCAAATAAACGACGCGTTTCCGCTGGGTCAAAATAAAACTCGTTAAACTTCTCAGGCTGCGGACGGTTCAGCACCGTAATTTCTCCGCCTACATTTATGGAAGAGCGTTCGAACAGCTTTTGGACACCTGGGTGCTCCAAATCATCTGTCTTGAACACATTCACTGCTTCAACTTTATGGTCAACCGTATAGATGCTATCAATGCTGATAATTGCGTATGTTACGCCATCTTCACCGACTAGCGCTGCACGTTCTCCTGCGGACAGCTCTGCTGCCTTCGCTTCTTCTACAGCAAGCGTAATAGGAATGCTCCATACCGTGCCATTTGCTAGACGCATGTCTTTCACAACGGACTGGTAATCAGCTTCGTTCATAAAACCAGTAAGTGGGGAAAATGCTCCAACTGCGATCAAATCAAGGTCGGATATGGCCCAAGTGTTGATCGCAATCGATTTAAGGGTAGCAGCTTCAGCTAGTAATGCTTCACGTTGTTCGCCCGTAGCGACACGGTTAACGAGTACGCCGCCGTGCGGTAGAATTTGACTCATTGATATTGCTCCTCCTCGAGAGTGCTTATTTATGCAATCCGCATTCTGTTTTTTCTTGACCTGCCCAGCGTCCAGCGCGTGGATCTTCACCAGGCATTACTTTGCGCGTGCATTGCTCGCAGCCGATGCTCGGGTAGTTTTGATCATGCAATGGGTTGTAAATAACATCATTCTCGCGAATATAGTTCCATACGTCCTCGGATGTCCAGTGAGCGATTGGATTAAATTTAACGAGCCCGAATTTTGTGTCGTACTCAATTTTTTTGGAATTTGCACGAGTAGGTGCTTGATCGCGGCGAATACCTGTAATCCAAGCATCATATTTCGAAAGAATTTGGGTTAATGGTTTAACTTTACGAATGTTGCAGCATGCGTTCGCATCGGATTTCCAAAGCTCTTCGCCAAACTGAGCAGCTTGCTCCTCAGGTGTAATTTCAGGCTTTACTTCTACGAATGGAATGCCTGGGTAGCGCTTAGCCATCAAATCACGAGTTTCATACGTTTCTTTGAAATGGTAATCCGTATCTAAATAGAAAATGTCCGTTTTTGGGCTAATTTTCTGCAGCATATCAACAAGCACAACATCTTCAGCACCAAAGCTGCATGCAAACGTAATATTTGGGAAAGTTTCTACCGCAAACGCAATAATTTCTTCCGGTGTTGCGTTTTCCAGTTCAACTTCCTTTTGTTTGATAAGCGCTTCTTTTTCAAAAAGGTTCATTTTTTTGCCCTCCGTTTTTAATTCCTAGTAAATTGCTCTGTATAAAAATTATACGTCCAAAAAGTGAAATGTTCAATATAAGTTTTAACCAAAATGAAATAAAGTTTGAAATTTTTATGGACATACCAAAAAAACACCTTATGCGTCTTCCGACCAGCAAAGGTGTTTTAAGGGGAAATCAGTATAAGTTAAATGTTTTTAAACAAAAAAATGCCCTCTCTGGCAAGCAGAGAAGACATTTTGAAGTATTAACGTTTCGAGAATTGTGGAGCGCGACGAGCCGCTTTAAGACCGTATTTTTTACGCTCTTTCATACGCGGATCACGAGTTAGGAAGCCAGCACGTTTTAGAGCCGGACGGAATTCAGGGTCTGCTTTAAGCAAAGCACGTGAAATACCGTGACGGATAGCGCCTGCTTGACCGGACATACCGCCGCCGTTAGCAATTACTAGTACATCGTAGTTAGACAATGTGTCAGTAAGGTTAAGCGGTTGTTTTACGATCAGCTTCAATGTTTCTAGACCAAAATATTCATTAAGGTCGCGTTTGTTAATAATGATTCGTCCTTCACCCGGCACAAGACGTACACGTGCAACAGAGTGTTTACGACGACCGGTTCCATAGTATTGCACTTGAGCCATGAAACTTGTCCTCCTCTTTATTACCCGCGAAGTTCGTAAACTTCAGGGTTTTGTGCTTGATGCGGATGTTCAGCACCTGCGTATACTTTAAGTTTAAGCTTCATTTTGTTACCAAGACGGTTCTTAGGCAACATGCCGTGTACAGCCAGTTCGATTACGCGTTCTGGCTTGTTTTTAATCATCTCTTGAGCCGGAGTGGATTTCAATCCGCCGGAGTACATGGAGTGACTGTAGTAAATTTTATCTGACATTTTCTTACCTGTCAGATGGATTTTTTCAGCGTTGATAACAACAACGAAATCGCCTGTATCAACATGTGGCGTAAATGTCGGTTTGTGTTTGCCGCGGATCAGGGCAGCAACTTCACTCGCCAAGCGGCCTAGCGTTTTGCCTTCCGCATCGACGACGAACCATTTACGATCAACTTCAGTTGATTTAGCCATATAAGTGGTACGCATGGATGATCCTCCTTAATTTCATACATTAATCGTTTTTATAACAACGTAAACGTTGATTTGTTTGTTCATTGTTGATAGCCAAGTTTGTGACAATCTCAGTCGGGGCTGTGGGTTAGCCACTTCGAAAGCACAAGTTATATTCTACTATAAAGAATAAGTAAGTGCAAGTAATTTATAGTGATTTATCCCTGTATTTCGCTGGAATATTCAACATCCATCAACATCAATCCATGCGGCATTGCCGTAGGACCAGCAAGCGAACGATTTCGCCCCTCAAGGATGTTTTTGATCTCCGATGAAGCCATCTTCCCTTCGCCAACCCATAGTAAAGTTCCCATAATGACTCGAACCATATTGTACAGAAAACCATTGCCTGTCACGTACATATGCACGATTGGGCCTTCCTGAACAAAATCTGCTTCATAGATCGTACGAATATGATGAGGCTTGGTTGAATGTATCGATGTGAAGGAAGTAAAGTCATGTTTACCAACTAGGTAGCTTAGACCTTCCCGCATCGCATCCACATCAAGCGGCGTCGGATGATGAAAGCGATATTGTCGGCCAAATACATCAGGAAACTTACCAGTATCAATCGTATAGCGATACGTTTTGCGCTTAGCGGATCTTCTTGCATGAAAATGTTCTGGCACATCGAATGCTTCTATAATGACGATATCCTTCGGCAACCGCGTATTAAGCGCAATCGCCCATCTCTCTGTCGGAATCGTAGATTCCGTATAGAAATTGAATATTTGTCCCCGCGCATGCACTCCCGCATCTGTGCGACCCGATCCAATAATAATGGTCGTCTCGCCCGTCAGCTTCTTTATGGCCTTCTCTATTTCACCCTGAACCGTTCTGCCGTAAGGCTGCGTCTGAAAACCGTTGAAGCCTGCCCCGTCATAACTGACCTTTACGCATATATTCCTCAACCTATCCCCCCCTTTAACTATAGGGATACCTAAACGTCCAAAATTCCCTCTTGCTAAGAGAACCTAAGATGCTAAGCCTTATGGACACCTGTAGGCATCACACAAGCTCATCTATTGCCCCTGGCATGAATAACAAATCATTCTTTTCAAACAAAAAAAGGTGGCCGCAAGGGTCCACCCTTTTCATTAAAATATAAGAAGTATAGGGAGACCCTAATACTTACTTATATTTTATTGCGTTGGCAGCTCATCCCCCACGTTGGCAGGCACAAGCCGTTTACCGCTCGCGTATAAAGCTTGGACAAGGTTTAACGCTGTGGACAAGCTTATACATTTCATTTATTAGGTAACCTACGCGCGGTCAACCAATTCTAGGTAAACCATAGGCGCAGCATCGCCGCGACGGGGTCCTAGTTTTAGAATACGCGTGTAGCCGCCTGCACGCTCCGCATAGCGAGGTGCTAGATCGGAGAATAGCTTTTGAATAGCGTCTTGTGTACCATCGACAGTTTCGCGACGAACATAAGCAGCTACTTGACGACGAGCATGAAGATCACCTTGCTTAGCTTTAGTGATCAGCTTCTCAGCGATTGAACGAACTTCTTTCGCTTTAGCTTCAGTCGTTTGAATACGCTCATAAAGGAACAAGTCAGTAACGAGGTCACGGAACAAAGCTTTCCGTGCACTAGCGTCACGTCCTAATTTTTGATATGCCATCTTGTTTTCCCCTCCCTTGCTCTTAAGTCTTCACTAGTTGGTTACTACTCTTCCATGCGAAGGCCCAAACCAAGCTCTTCAAGCTTCTCTTGAACTTCCTCAAGGGATTTACGGCCTAGGTTACGGACCTTCATCATATCCTCTTCGGATTTCGTAATTAGCTCTTGAACCGTGTTGATTCCAGCGCGTTTCAAGCAGTTGTAAGAACGGACGGAAAGATCAAGTTCCTCGATCGTCATCTCTAGAACTTTCTCTTTCTTATCTTCTTCCTTCTCAACCATTATTTCAGCGTCTTTGGCTTCATCGGTCAATCCAACGAACAAGTCCAAATGCTCGGTCAAAATTTTAGCGCCGAGGCTCACAGCCTCTTCCGGTCTAATACTACCGTCAGTCCATACTTCAAGCGTTAGCTTGTCGTAGTTAGTTACTTGACCAACACGTGTATTTTCAACGCTATAATTTACACGAGTAATTGGCGTGTAAATCGAATCTACAGGAATTACACCAATCGGTTGTTCGTCTTTCTTGTTGCGATCCGCTTGCACGTAACCGCGTCCCCGATTAGCAAATACCCGCATATGGAGCCGCGCGCCGGAGGCCAAGGTTGCGATGTGAAGATCAGGGCTTAAAATCTCGACATCGCTGTCTGCTCGAATGTCGCCCGCTGTAATATTCCCTTCGCCATCCGCGTCGATTTCCAACACCTTTTCTTCATCGGAGTGGATTTTCAACGAGAGGCCCTTCAGGTTCAGAATGATTTCGGTAACATCCTCAATCACTCCGGGAACCGTAGAGAACTCGTGAAGCACTCCATCGATTTGAACCGAAGTTACTGCTGCACCCGGCAACGACGACAACAAAATTCGGCGAAGCGAATTCCCAAGCGTCGTGCCATATCCGCGTTCAAGCGGCTCGACGACGAAACGTCCGTAAGTTCCCTCATCATTCAGTTCTACGGTTTCGATTTTCGGCTTTTCGATCTCAATCACTAATAGTACCCTCCTTCAAACGTCGCTCCGTTAGCTTACGTTATTTTAAGTCAAACCTTGTAGTATGCCAAACCTTCACAACCATTATTCACAAGTTGTTGATATTTGATACCACATCAGATCCAACTATACGCGACGACGTTTCGGAGGACGGCATCCGTTATGAGGAACTGGTGTTACGTCTTTAATGAGGTTAACTTCCAATCCAGCAGCTTGAAGCGAACGAATCGCAGCTTCGCGGCCAGCGCCTGGTCCTTTTACCATCACTTCGACAGTTCTCATGCCATGCTCCATCGCAGCTTTAGCAGCTGTTTCAGCAGCCATTTGAGCTGCGAAAGGCGTGCTCTTACGTGAGCCTCTGAAGCCCATGTTACCAGAGCTTGCCCATGAAATTGCATTGCCGTGAGGATCCGTGATCGTAACGATCGTATTGTTGAATGTCGAGCGAATGTGCGCAACGCCAGTCTCAATATTCTTCCGGTCGCGGCGTTTTGTACGAACGACTTTTTTTGGTTTAGCCATTGTCCATTATCCTCCCTTCTTATTTCTTCTTGTTAGCTACAGTCCGACGAGGACCTTTACGCGTACGTGCATTTGTCTTAGTACGTTGACCGCGAACAGGCAAGCCGCGACGGTGACGAAGTCCACGGTAGCATCCGATTTCAGTCAGACGTTTAATGTTAAGTGAAATTTCACGACGCAAGTCGCCTTCTACTTTAACAGATTTATCAATTGCTTCGCGAAGGCGAGCAAGTTCGTCTTCTGTCAAGTCACGAACACGAGTGTCGTAGCTAACTTCAGCTGTATTCAAAAGTTTTTGCGACGTTGTTTTGCCGATACCGAAAATGTATGTCAGGGCGATTTCGACGCGTTTGTCACGCGGCAAGTCTACACCAGCTATACGTGCCATAGGCTATATTCCCCTCCTTCTATCCTTGTTTTTGTTTGTGTTTCGGATTTTCACAAATCACCATAACGTTGCCTTTGCGACGAATGACTTTGCATTTTTCGCAGATCGGCTTTACCGAAGGTCTAACCTTCATTGTGATTACCTCCCGAATCTTTCGTAATAAGCCCCAAATTGAGCCTATTTACGATAGGTGATGCGCCCTTTTGATAAATCATAAGGCGATAACTGTATAACCACCTTGTCTCCTGTCAGGATGCGAATAAAGTGCATTCTGAGCTTACCGGAAACATGTGCGAGAATTTGATGACCGTTCTCCAGCTCCACCTTGAACGTGGCATTCGGCAACGGTTCAATAACCGTACCTTCGACCTCAATGATGTCTTCCTTAGCCAACCGTCATTCTCCTTTCGCATTTAAATACTTCTGAATTGCATAACGTAACTTTGCGTTGGTCACCCTGCCGGTCTCTTGCATACTGCTTGAAACCTCAGAACTAATTGCAGGCTGTAACTCGAGATGCAGAACGTTCTTTTTCTTCGGTCCATCGAATCGGCGCTTATGGCCATCGGCAATCATGACGAATCGCTCATCAACGATTGCTAGGATAACAGCATAGCTTTCCTCATCTTTACCGCGAAGTACTTTGACGAACTGACCAATCTGGGGACGAGCTTCCATCGTCATACTATGGTTGCTGCGGCAAAATGGTCAATATTTCAAAGCCGTCCTCTGTAACAGCTACTGTATGCTCGAAATGAGCACACCATGAGCCGTCTTCCGTTACAACCGTCCAATTGTCTTCGAGCGTCCGGACATATCGTTCACCGATATTAACCATTGGTTCGATTGCAAGCACCATTCCGGTCTTCAGACGAGGTCCGCGATCTGGTATGCCGTAGTTCGGTATTTGTGGTTCCTCATGGAGGTCCGCGCCGATTCCGTGCCCTACGTATTCCCGTACTACGGAGAATCCTGCATCTTCAATTACCTTTTGAATAGCATGCGAAATTGTATATAGCCTAATATCCGGTTTGACGAGCGCAAGCCCCGCATAAAGCGATGCTTCCGTCACATCGAGCAACTTCTGAACTTCAGGGGTTACAGCTCCTACCGCATAGGTCCAAGCTGAATCACCGTGATAGCCTTCAAATTGCGCACCGATATCGATACTAATTATATCGCCTTCGTTCAACTTGCGTGACCCAGGGAAGCCGTGCACCAGCTCATCATTCACAGAAGCACAAATGCTGGAAGGGAAACCATTGTAACCTTTGAAGGAAGGAATCGCATTTTGACTCTTAATGTACGTTTCAGCGATTTGGTCAAGCTCACGAGTAGTGATGCCTGGTTTCACAGCCTGCGCCATCAATCGATGCGTTTCCGCAACAATGCGTCCTGCTTCCCTCATATAACGCAGCTCCGATTCGGATTTGCATATAATCATTACAATGAACCTCGCAAGCAGGAAACGATGTCTGATGTTACAACATCAATGTCCTTCTCGCCGTCGACTTCGCGAAGGAGACCTTTAGCACTGTAGTAATCGAGTAGAGGTGCGGTTTTGGATGTATACTCATCCAAACGAGTTCCGACCTTTTCCTCTGTATCATCAGAACGCTGATACAATTCTCCGCCATCTTTGTCGCAGATACCTTCGACCTTAGGTGGATTAAAGATTACATGATAAGTCGTACCAGTCGTTTTCGATATGCGTCTGCCCGTCAAACGAGCAAGCAGCAAGCTGCGATCAACTTTTAAATTTACAACATGGTCAATACTGCGTCCGAGCTCCGCAAGCATAACATCTAGCGCTTCTGCTTGTTGCAGTGTGCGAGGAAACCCGTCGAGCAAGAATCCATTTTTGCAATCGGCTTGTTCAAGTCTTTCCTTTACAATGCCGTTCGTGATCTCATCGGGAACGAGCAAGCCTTGATCGACATACTCTTTCGCTTTGATTCCGAGTGCGGTTCCTTGTTTCATAGCGAGGCGGAATGCATCACCAGTGGAAATGTGGGGAATACCGAACTCTTCTACGATCCGTTCAGCTTGTGTACCTTTACCGGCACCCGGAGGGCCCATGAATAAAATGTTCATTGCTGAGTTCCTCGCTTTAAGCACAATAGGCTCGGGCGGGCTGCCGCAGAGCGCCTGTTGACGAACGCGGAAGCCCGGTCAGAACCTATTGTTATTTATTGATAAACCCTTTGTAATGGCGTTTGATCAACTGGCTCTCGATTTGCTTCATCGTATCAAGTGCAACACCGATAACGATTAGTAATGAAGTACCACCTAGCTGCACTGACTTAGGTAATCCAGCAAGTGTCCCGAAGAATACCGGAATGATTGAGATAACCGCCAAGAAAATTGCACCTGTCAACGTAATACGCGACATAACGCGTGTTAGGTAAGACGAAGTTGGCTTTCCTGGACGAATACCTGGAATATATCCGCCATTTTTCTTCATTTGATCGGCCATTTGAACCGGATTAATCTGAACGAAAGTGTAGAAGAAGGTAAACCCGATGATTAACAATACGTACAATACCATACCAAGTGGCTGGTCATAGCTCATATTCTTAATAATCCAGTCTGCCCAACCCTGAGTGGACCAAAACTGAGCAATCGTAACCGGGAACATGATGAGTGAAACCGCGAAAATGACCGGAATAACGCCTGCGCCGTTCACTTTCATCGGAATGTGCGTCGATTGTCCGCCGTACATTTTCCGTCCAACAACACGTTTTGCGTATTGAACAGGAATTTTACGAATACCTTGCTGTACGAATATAACACCGACGATGATTGCGATAATCGCAATCAGAATCAGTACCATTTTGATAATGTTCAGGAACAGTTGGTCTTGAGCACCTACGAACTGATCTTCGACGATCGTACGAATGTGTCCAGGAATACCAGCTGCGATTGCTGCAAAGATAAGAATGGAAATACCATTTCCGATTCCTTTTTCCGTAATTTGCTCACCCAGCCACATCAAGAAAGCAGTACCTGCTGTCAAGATAATAGCGATAAGCAAGTAATCAACGAATGTTGCGCCAACGATCATTTCATAACCGTATTGACGGTTAAAGCCGATCGCCGTTGCGAAACCTTGGATCATACCAAGAACAATCGTACCATAACGAGTGATTTGTGCGAGCTTACGTTTACCGTTCTCGCCTTCCTTTGCCCACTCTGCAAATTTCGGGATAACATCCATAGACAACAACTGTACGATAATCGACGCTGTAATGTATGGGGTAATTCCGATTGCAAAGATAGAGAATTGGAACAAAGCACCGCCGGAAAACGTGTTAAGCAAGCCGAACAGTTCCGAACCGGCTGTATTAACTTGCTTAAACACATCTTTGTTTACATCAGGTACCGGAATAAAAGCACCGATGCGGTATATTAATAGGATGAAAAGGGTGAAGAGGATCCTTGTACGAAGATCCGCCACTTTCCAAATATTGGACACGGTCTTGAACAATTAGATCACCTCGGTTTTACCGCCGGCAGCCTGGATTTTCTCTACCGCAGATTGAGAGAACTTGTTTGCTTTAACAGTAAGTGTAACGCTAACTTCACCATTACCCAAAATTTTGATTCCTGCGAGCGGGTTCTTAACGATCCCAGTCTCGATGAGAACTTCTGGAGTGACTTCAGTACCTGCTGCAAAAGCATTTAGCTCTTCAATGTTGACAATTGCGTACTCTTTGCGGAACGGGTTGTTAAATCCGCGTTTCGGCACTCGACGATACAAAGGATTTTGTCCGCCCTCGAAACCAGGACGAACGCCGCCGCCGGAACGAGCGTTTTGACCTTTGTGACCTTTACCGGCGGTTTTACCGTTACCGGAACCGATACCGCGACCTTTGCGCTTTGGCGCTTGGGTTGAACCCGGTGCTGGTGCTAGCTCATGCAATTTCATCGTTCGTGCACCTCCTTATTTATTTCTTAGAACAGCTATCTATTCTTGTACTTCTTCAACTTTTACCAAGTGACTAACAGTGTTAACCATGCCGCGGACAGCTGGGCTATCGTTCAAAACAACTGCTTGACGAATCTTCTTAAGACCGAAAGACTCAACCGTTGCACGTTGTTTCTCGTTGCGACCGATTAAACTGCGAACGAGGGTGATTTGCAATTTTGCCATCTTATTTCCCTCCTTAGCGTAACAGCTCTTCGACTGTTTTTCCACGAAGCTTAGCAACTTCTTCCACGCGTTTAAGACGGGAAAGACCTTCAAGCGTTGCATTAACCATATTCATGGAGTTCGAAGAACCTAGCGATTTCGTCAAGATGTCGCCGACACCAGCAAGTTCAAGAACTGCACGAACTGGGCCGCCAGCGATAACGCCAGTACCTTCTGAAGCTGGCTTCAAAAGAACTTCACCTGCACCGAAATGTCCGAGTACAAGATGGGGAATAGTCGTGCCAACGATTGGTACGTGGATCAGGTTTTTCTTAGCATCTTCAATACCTTTGCGGATTGCATCAGGTACTTCGCCTGCTTTACCGATCCCTGCGCCAACGTAGCCTTTACCGTCGCCGACTACTACTAGTGCACTAAAGCTGAAACGGCGTCCGCCTTTTACAACTTTAGATACGCGATTGATATTAACAACTTTTTCAGTCAGTTCTAACGTATTTGGATCTACACGCAAGTCGTTTAACCTCCTTATAAATAAAGTCGATTAGAATTCTAGGCCAGCTTCACGAGCTGCTGTAGCAAGTGCCTGAATTCTGCCGTGATACAAGTAACCGCCGCGATCAAATACTACTTGGGTTACACCCTTAGCTTGAGCGCGTTTCGCAATCAATTCTCCGACTTTGCTAGCTGCATCGATGTTACCACCGTTGCCAATTGCTTCAGTCAATTCTTTATCCTGTGTGGATGCAGAAACGATTGTTACTCCTGAAACATCGTCGATTAATTGAGCATACATATGCTTGGAGGAACGGAATACAGATAGACGCGGACGTGCAGCTGTACCGTTAATTTTTTTACGAACACGAAGGTGTCTTTTCAGACGAGCCTTGTTTTTGTCGCCTTTCGTAATCATACAAAGTTCACTCCTTTCTTTCAGCCTTAAGACGCTATCTTAAGCAAACGAACCGTTTGCTTATTTTTTCTTACCAGCTTTACCTTCTTTGCGGATGATGCGTTCGCCTTCATACTTGATACCTTTACCTTTATACGGTTCTGGTTCACGTACGGAACGAATTTTCGCTGCAGTTGCGCCAACTAGTTCTTTATCGATACCACGAACAGTAATCTTAGTGTTCGCAGGAACGTCAAACTCGATGCCGCTATCTGGAGTGATCTCAACTGGGTGAGAGTAACCAACGTTAAGTGTGATTTTGTCTCCAGTTTTGCTTGCACGGTAACCTACGCCAACTAGCTCCAAGTTCTTGGAGAAGCCTTCAGTAACGCCGCTCACCATGTTAGCGATGATGCTGCGAGTTGTTCCGTGCAACGAGCGATGCAATTTATTATCGGAAGGACGTTCTACTAGGATTTCAGTTTCAGTTACATTCACAACCATATCTTTGTGAATTTCACGAGAAAGTGAGCCTTTCGGTCCTTTTACAGTAATAACTGTGTTGTCCAAGCTGATTGTTACGCCGTTAGGCACTTGGATTGGTTTGCGACCAATACGGGACATTGTTACACCTCCTATCTTTGTGACTTGTTACTTACCAAACGTAGCAAACTACTTCGCCGCCAGATTTAACTTGGCGAGCTTCTTTATCAGTCATAATCCCTTTGGAAGTGGAAATAATTGCAATTCCAAGTCCACCGAGTACACGAGGGATTTCAGTTGATTGTGTATAAACGCGAAGGCCTGGTTTTGAAATACGTTTCAAGCCAGTAATAACGCGTTCTTGGTTAGGGCCGTATTTCAAGAAAATACGGATAATCCCTTGTTTGTTGTCTTCGATATATTCAGCGTCGCGGATAAAACCCTCGCGCTTCAAAATCTCAGCGATTTGCTTCTTCATTTTCGAAGCGGGCATTTCCACGGTCTCGTGACGAACGACATTCGCGTTACGAATACGCGTCAACATATCTGCAACCGGATCAGACATAACCATTGTGTTAACCTCCTTCCCAAACTAGGCTGATTACCAGCTTGCTTTTTTAACGCCAGGAATCTGGCCCTTATGTGCTAACTCACGGAAACAAATCCGGCAAACTTTAAACTTTTGCAAAACAGAATGCGGACGGCCGCAACGCTCACAGCGCGTATACGCGCGCACTTTAAATTTCGGTGTGCGTTGTTGCTTCACTTTCATCGAAGTTTTTGCCACTGGGTATTACACCTCCTAAAAGTGGATTACTTCGTAAACGGCATGCCCATTTGGGTCAGCAGTTCACGAGATTCTTCGTCCGTTTTTGCCGTCGTGACGATGACGATGTCCATACCGCGCACTTTATCGACTTTGTCGTACTCGATCTCTGGGAATATCAATTGCTCTTTCAAACCAAGCGTATAGTTACCGCGGCCATCAAAAGCTTTGTTTGATACACCGCGGAAGTCACGTACACGCGGAAGAGAAATGTTGAACAGTTTATCAAGGAAATGGTACATACGCTCACCGCGCAAAGTAACTTTAACCCCGATTGGCATGTTCTCACGAAGTTTAAAGCCTGCAATAGACTTCTTCGCACGAGTAACGACTGGTTTTTGACCGGAAATGATACGTAGTTCTTCAACAGCTACATCAAGGATTTTCGAATTGGAAACCGCTTCGCCTACCCCCATGTTGATAACTACCTTCTCAATTTTCGGCACTTGCATAACAGACGTATAGTTGAACTTCTGCATAAGAGCAGGAGTTATTTCGTTTAAGAAACGACCTTTCAATCTTGCTGCCATTGATCATGGACCTCCTTTCCTACCGTAACGATTAGTCGATTACTTCTCCGGAACGTTTCGCGATCCGAACTTTCTTGCCGTTGTCTAGCACTTTGTATCCGATACGTGTTACTTTACCGCTCTTCGGATCGATATGCATAACGTTTGATACGTGAATTGGTGCTTCTTGTTCGATAATACCGCCCTGTGGGTTAGCTTGTGATGGACGAGTATGTTTCTTAACAGTATTTACACCTTCTACAAGAACGCGATTTTCACGCGGGTATGCAGCGATAACGCGGCCCTTCTTACCTTTATCTTTACCGGTAATTACGATAACCGTATCGTCTTTTTTCACGTGCAATTTGTTGTTATGGGATTCGAGTACTTTTTTCAGCCTTGGCATGAGTTACACCTCCTGCACGCTTGTGCTTTCAAGCTTATATAGGTTGTTAGATTACTTCTGGAGCAAGCGATACGATTTTCATGAAATCTCTATCGCGAAGTTCACGGGCAACTGGTCCAAAGATACGTGTGCCACGTGGGCTTTTGTCTTCTTTAACGATAACAGCTGCGTTTTCGTCAAATGCGATGTACGAACCGTCTTTACGACGAACCGAACGTTTTGTACGAACGATAACCGCTTTAACAACGTCACCCTTTTTGACAACGCCGCCTGGTGTTGCTTGTTTTACTGAGCAAACGATCAAATCGCCGATGTGTCCAACGCGACGTCCCGTTCCACCAAGTACACGGATACACATCAATTGTTTTGCGCCAGAGTTGTCAGCAACCGCTAAGCGCGAAAATGGTTGAATCATTTCAACGTCCTCCTTTCGGAAAAATGCTCAGATACTGCATACGCTCATTAGATAATAACAGCAACTTCAACAACTTCCACAAGTCTGAAGCGCTTATCTTTCGATAGCGGACGAGTCTCCATGATTTTCACGATGTCGCCAATCTTCGCTTGGTTATTTTCATCGTGCGCTTTAAATTTTTTCGTAACTTTAATGCGTTTATGGTACAATTCGTGTTTTTTATATGTTTCAATAGCAACTACGATTGTTTTATCCATCTTGTCGCTTACCACTTTGCCAATTAACACTTTGCGGGCATTGCGTTCGCTCATGTTCTTCCTCCTTCCTTCAGCCATGATTATGCATTCATGTAAGGGATTTACTAGCTGCTAATTCCGAGTTCTCTTTCACGCAAAATCGTTTTAGCACGAGCGATTCCTTTACGCACATCACGGATCCGAGTCGGGTTATCCAATTGGCCAGTAGCCAGTTGGAAACGAAGATTGAAAAGCTCTTCTTTAAAACCAGCGACCTGTTGTTCAAGCTCAGCAGAGGTTAGGTTTCTAAATTCACTAGCTTTCATTTGCTTCACCACCCACTTCTTCACGCTTCACGAATTTAGTCTTGATTGGCAATTTATGAGCCGCAAGACGCATCGCTTCACGAGCGGTTTCTTCGGATACACCAGCAAGTTCAAACAGGATTTTACCTGGTTTAACTACGGCTACCCATTTCTCAACGTTACCTTTACCACTACCCATACGCACTTCAAGAGGCTTTTGAGTAATTGGTTTTGCAGGGAAAATCTTGATCCAAACTTTACCGCCACGTTTAATGTAGCGAGTCATAGCGATACGAGCCGCTTCAATCTGACGGTTTGTGATCCATGATGGTTCTAGAGCTTGTAGACCGAATTCACCGAATGCTACTGTAGTGCCGCCTTTAGCGCGACCCTTCATATGACCGCGTTGTTGTTTGCGGTGTTTGACACGTTTAGGTACCAACATGATTAGTTGCCTCCTTCCTGGGGAGCTTTCTTCTTAATCGGAAGGACTTCGCCGCGATAGATCCATACTTTTACGCCGATACGGCCGTATGTTGTAGCCGCTTCAGCCGTGCCATAATCGATATCTGCACGTAGTGTATGAAGTGGTACTGTTCCTTCGCTGTAGCCTTCCGAACGTGCGATTTCCGCGCCACCGAGACGACCGCTAACTGCGGTTTTGATCCCTTTAGCACCTGAACGCATGGAGCGTTGAATTGCTTGCTTCAATGCGCGACGGAAAGATACACGACGCTCAAGTTGTTGTGCAATGCTTTCAGCTACAAGAATAGCGTCAAGATCTGCATGTTTGATTTCAGAAATGTTGATGTGAACTTTTTTGCCTTTAGAAATTTTACCAAGCTCAGTACGTAGGTTTTCTACCTCTGAACCGCCTTTACCAATAACCATACCTGGTTTTGCGGTTTGAATCGTAACGTTCACGCGGTTAGCTGCACGTTCGATCTCGATGTGAGAAACTGCTGCGTCTTTCAGCTTGTTTTTCAAATATTCACGGATTTTAACGTCTTCCATAAGAAGATCGCCGAAATCTTTGCCAGCGAACCATTTGGACTCCCAATCACGGATAACACCGACCCGGAAGCCTATTGGATTTACCTTTTGACCCACACGTATTCCCTCCTTATTTTTCAGATACCACCAAGGTAATGTGGCTGGTTCTTTTATTGATCCGGCTTGCGCGACCCATCGCACGTGGACGGAAACGTTTCATCGTTGGCCCTTGGTTAACAAAGGCTTGCGAGATAACCAATTTGTTCACGTCAAGCTGGTAGTTATGCTCAGCGTTAGCAATCGCAGAGTTCAACAGCTTCTCCAAAATTGGGGATGCAGACTTAGGCGTGTGACGCAAAATCGCAATTGCTTCGCCAACTTGTTTACCGCGAATCAAATCCGCAACAAGCTGTGCTTTACGAGGTGCAATACGAATATATTTAGCGTGCGCTTTAGCTTCTGGCATGTAGGAACCTCCTCTCGTTCAGTTAGAGATGTTTAAGGGCAAATTAACGTCTGCCCGTTTTTTTGTCTTCACCGGCATGGCCTTTATACGTACGAGTTGGTGCAAATTCACCAAGCTTGTGTCCAACCATATCTTCCGTTACATATACAGGCACGTGCTTGCGTCCGTCATATACCGCAAACGTGTGACCTATGAATTGTGGGAAAATGGTCGAGCGGCGGGACCAGGTTTTGATAACGACCTTTTTCTCAGCTTCGTTCAATACCTCGACTTTTTTAAGCAGGTATCCGTCAATAAACGGACCTTTCTTTAAACTGCGACCCATTTGTGTTCCTCCCTTCAAATAAGCGGTAGCGATACTTACGTATCACGCGGTTTTTATCAAGCAGCTATTATTTCGTGCGACGACGAATAATGTATTGGCTTGATGCTTTTTTCTTCTTACGTGTTTTGTAACCAAGAGTTGGTTTACCCCATGGTGACAACGGAGATTTACGTCCGATTGGAGCACGGCCTTCACCACCACCGTGTGGGTGATCGTTAGGGTTCATGACAACACCACGTACAGTAGGGCGATTGCCCAACCAACGGTTACGGCCGGCTTTACCGATTTTCACGAGTTCGTGATCTTCGTTACCAACAGAACCAATTGTTGCACGGCAAGTGTTCAAGATACGACGAACTTCACCTGAAGACAAACGAACGGATACATAGTTTTCTTCTTTACCAAGAAGTTGAGCACTAGTACCAGCTGCACGAACAAGTTGT
Source organism: Pristimantibacillus sp. Z349TD_6 (assembly GCF_056173205.1). NCBI lineage: Bacteria > Bacillati > Bacillota > Bacilli > Caryophanales > Paenibacillaceae > Pristimantibacillus (SeqCode) > Pristimantibacillus sp. Z349TD_6. The sequence continues at coordinate 7,212,288 of NZ_CM149662.1, forward strand.
CCGCCTTTGCCTGGTTTCAATTCGATGTTGTGGATAACTGTACCGACAGGGATATTAACAAGCGGCATTGCATTGCCGGGTTTAATATCAGAGCCTACTCCAGATACCACTTGATCTCCAACTTTCAAGCCTTTAGGAGCGATGATATATGCTTTTGCACCATCAACATAATGGATCAAAGCGATGTTGGAAGAACGGTTTGGATCATACTCGATCGTAGCTACGTTACCAACGATACCGTCTTTAGTACGTTTGAAGTCGATGATACGGTATTTACGTTTGTGTCCGCCGCCATGGTGACGAACCGTAATTTTACCTTGGTTGTTGCGTCCAGCTTTTTTGAAAAGTGGAGCAAGCAACGATTTCTCCGGTGTACTTGTCGTGATCTCTTCGAAAGTCGAGACCGACATGTTACGACGTGCAGGAGAGGTCGGTTTGTACTTTTTAATAGGCACTTTGATTTCCTCCTTTTCTAAACAGACGTTTCAAAGAATTCAAGTTCTTTGCTATCAGCGCTCAATTGAACGATGGCTTTTTTCCAATCCGGTCTGTATCCGCTATGTTTACCATAACGTTTCGGTTTACCCGCAACACGCATTGTGTTAACGCCGGTTACTTTTACTTTAAAGATTGATTCAATCGCAAGTTTGATTTCAGTTTTGTTTGAACGAAGATCAACTTCGAAAACATACTTTTTATCAACCATGTAATCGCTCGTACGTTCCGTGATAACCGGGCGCTTGATAATATCGCGTGGATTTTTCATTACGCAAGCACCTCCTGTACTTTCTCTACTGCTTCTTTAGTGATGATAAGGTTGTCATGCACCAAAACATCCAGAACATTGATGCCGTCAGCTGCAACGAACTTCACACCTGGGATGTTACGAGCAGACAATGCTACGTTATCTTCATAATTAGCCGTTACTACAAGAGCTTTGCGGCCAACTTTAAGGTTGCTTAGAATTGCTGCGAATTCTTTCGTCTTAGGAGCTGCAAATGTCAGTTGATCCAAAACGATAATCTCGTTTGCAATCACTTTCGAAGACAATGCTGATTTAATCGCTAGACGACGAACTTTCTTAGGAAGTTTGAAGCCATAAGAGCGTGGAGTCGGTCCGAAAACCACACCGCCGCCAACCCATTGCGGGGAGCGAATACTACCTTGACGAGCACGGCCAGTACCTTTTTGTTTCCAAGGTTTACGACCGCCACCACGTACTTCGGAGCGTCCTTTAGTTTTGTGATTGCCGAAGCGTTCAGATGCTTGTTGATTAACAACAGCACTGTGCAAAACGTGAACATTTGGTTGAATTCCGAAAACCGTTTCAGCCAGTTCAAGTTCGCCCACTTGCGCGCCACTCACGTTATATACTGTTACTTTTGGCATTTCCTGTTCCTCCTTTCTTTAAGATCAATTATTTCTTAACAGTTTGCTTAACTTTTACGAATCCGTTTTTCGGGCCCGGAATCGAACCTTTTATTAGAAGAACGTTACGTTCTACATCTACACGGATAACTTCAAGTTTTTGAATCGTAATTGTTTCGTGACCCATATGTCCTGGAAGGCGTTTGCCTTTCGGTACACGGTTCGCTTGGATAGAACCCATCGAACCTGGTCCACGGTGGTAACGGGAACCGTGAGACATAGGACCCGTGCTTTGTCCCCAACGTTTGATAACGCCGGCAAAGCCTTTACCTTTTGAAATACCTGTTACGTCAACGAATTCGCCTTCTGTGAATAGGTCAGCTTTAACTTCTTGGCCAACTTCATAATCACCTAGATTAATTCCGCGAATTTCACGAACGTAGCGCTTAGGTGTTGTGTTAGCTTTTTTAGCGTGACCAGCTTCTGGCTTGTTCGATCTGCTCTCCTTCTTATCGGAGAAACCGAATTGAACTGCTTCGTAGCCATCGTTTTCTTGGTCTTTCTTTTGAAGTACTACGCAAGGTCCAGCTTCGATAACCGTTACAGGAACGACATTACCTTCAGCAGTAAACACTTGAGTCATACCAAGTTTTTTTCCTAAGATACCTTTCATGTTGACACCTCATTTCCTTTCTATAATCGCATATGCTGATATTACAGTTTGATTTCGATATCTACACCGGATGGTAAATCCAGGCGCATCAACGCATCAACCGTTTGCGGCGTTGGGTTTACAATGTCGATCAAACGCTTATGAGTGCGTTGTTCGAATTGCTCCCTAGAATCCTTGTACTTGTGTACCGCACGGAGAATGGTGATGATTTGCTTTTCCGTTGGCAACGGAATCGGCCCGGATACGCCTGCACCGGAACGTTTTGCAGTTTCAACGATTTTCTCTGCGGATTGATCAAGAATCCTGTGATCGTATGCTTTCAAGCGGATACGAATCTTTTGCTTTGCCATATAAGTCCCTCCTTCTTTCGCCCAATTTATTATCGGACATACTCCGTGAGAAAACCCTGCACATGCCCCATGGCAAAGGGGCCGGGTGTGTCGGCAACCTCTCACATCATCGCAACGTCAGACCAACAGTCAATATTATACCGAATCTAATAGGCAAATGCAACATAAAGTTTCTTCTTTCTTTTTACCGTCATACAACTGCAGAAAGATTAACAATAATGTCTTGTAAGCCATCCCTACATTCGCCCATTATGTCCCTTATTACAAGTATTTAGAACACTATCATTATAATAACGGACTTAATGGGCGCTATATGATTATATACATCATCCGGATGAAAATACACCACCAAATAACGCCAACCTTCACATTTACATAAAAAACACGCAGCGACCACATGTCGCTGCGTGCTTTCCTTCTATAATAACAGAGTTGAAGTGAAGTATCCGCAGGCTCTGATTCTACTTGTTTAGAAGGTGCAGGCAGCTATGACTTTTCTAACAGAGCTGCACACTCTCCATCCAACACTTCATATTCAGAGTTATAACGTGCTAACCAAGTACGATACGATCATCCGCAAGTTTCTTTCCGCTTATCAACTCAAACTCGCCTAGCAGTTGTTGTACGGTAAGATCCTTTTTGCGTTCTTCTGGTACATCAAGTATAATCCGGCCTTTGTCCATCATAATAAGTCGATTGCCTAGACGTATGGCCTGCTCCATATTATGAGTAACCATAAGCGTAGTCAAATTCATCTCGCGAACTAGGTTTTCCGTTAAAGTCGTAATGAGCTCCGCTCTTGAAGGATCAAGCGCTGCCGTATGTTCATCAAGCAATAAGATTTGCGGTCTTGTAAAGGTAGCCATCAATAGGCTTAACGCTTGGCGTTCTCCACCTGACAATAAACCCACCTTTGCCCCAAGTCGATTTTCGAGACCTATACCGAGGCGCTGCAGCTCTTTCTTAAAAATGGCACGTTTTGCGCGTGTTACGCCAAAGGAAAAACCACGTGACTTTCCACGAGCATACGCTATCGCCAAATTTTCTTCAATGGACATGCGTGGCGCTGTTCCTGCCATCGGATCCTGAAATACTCGGCCAATCCAGCGGCTGCGCTCATATTCCGATAGATGACTTATATTGTTGCCGTCAATTCGCACTTCGCCCGCGTCCGGCTTCATCACGCCGGATATAATGTTCATTAATGTAGATTTGCCTGCTCCGTTACTACCGATAACCGTAATAAAATCGCCTGGCTTCATAATAAGATTGGCACCAACGAGCGCTGTCTTCTCATCAACGGTACCAGGATTAAACAGCTTGGACACTTTAGCGATCTCCAACATTAGCGTCCACCTCCAGGCTGAATATTATCCAAGGATGCCAGCATTTCTGCCGTTCGTCTTTTAGCTACATTCTTTTGCTTCAATGTTCTTCTTATCGTAGGTATGATCAATGCAAAAATGATGATTACTGCTGTAATAAGCTTCATATCAGAAGCATCCAACCATTCAACACGCAGTGCAAACGCATAAATAATTCGATAAATAATCGAACCAAGTATAACAGCCAACGTTGCTCTAAAGATTGTACGGGATCCGAATATCGCTTCACCAATAATAACGGATGCAAGACCAATAACGATCATACCAATACCCATGCTATTATCCGCATATTTATTGTAATGTGCGACTAATGCACCTGAGGTCGCAACTAGTGAATTCGACAAAGCCACGCCAAAAATCGTCGTAACATCTGTATTTGCGCCAAAGCTGCGAATCATGCGAGAGTTATCCCCAGTTGCACGAAGACTCAATCCGAGATCCGTACGGAAAAATAGATCGAGAACCAACTTAACCACAACGACAAAAATGATCATAACAACTAATGTGGATACATTACTAAATAGATTTTCCTGTCCCCTTAAGGAAACGTTTGGTTTTCCCAAAATTCTTAAATTGATTGAATACAGTGCTATCATCATAATAATGCCTGACAATAGTCCGTTTATTTTACCCTTTGTATGCAGTAAGCCAGTACATGTACCCGCTATAGCCCCACCTGCAAATGCACATAATACCGCAATCCATGGCGCTGTTCCATTTACCGTCATAACCGTACCGATAGCTGCGCCTGTCGTAAAGCTGCCATCTACCGTCAAATCCGGAAAATCAAGAATTCGAAACGTTATATATACTCCAAGTGCCATAAGCGCATACAATAATCCACTCTCTAAAGCTCCCTGCATTGATACGAGCATATGACATACCTCCTTTTTCATAACAAGGGGGTGAACGAGTAGCCCGGTCACCCCTTTTGAACTTATGAGCCTGTTATTTTTAGCAAATGAATTTTAATTTACTCGATAATGTTGTTTGCTTGATCTTTAACGAATGCTTTCATCTCGTCAGTAACGGTAATGCCTTGCTCAGCTGCTGCTTTCAAGTTGAAAATGAAGTCAAGCTTCTGTGGCACTGTAACATCCATGTCTGCTGGTTTTTTACCATTTTTCAAAATCTCAACTGCCATTTGGCCAACTTCATAACCATGATCGTAATATTTGAAGCCTACTGCTGCAAAAGCACCTTTTTCTACCGTATCACGGTCAGCAGAAAAGAATGGAATATCATTTTTATTAGCCACTTCAATAATAGCATCAACGCCGCTTACAACCATATTATCCAAAGTGATGTAGATTGCTTCTACACGACCAACTAGTGATTCTGCCGCTTGTTTCACATCTGAAGAGTTCGCTACTGAAGCTTTAACGAGCTTAATGCCATGTTCAGCTAGTGCCTTTTCAGCAATGTCACCCATTACAACCGCATTAGGTTCTCCTTCATTAATAACAAGGCCCACATTTTTTACATTAGGAAATTGAGCAGCGATAAAATCCATCGTTTGTTTAATTGCATCTGGATTCGTATCAGAAGCGCCAGTAACATTTCCTCCTGGAGCTTTCAATTGTGTAACGATTCCTGCATCAATCGGATCTGTAACTGCAGCGAATAATACAGGGATATCCTTGACTTCATCAACCAAGCTTTGTGCAGTCGGAGTTGCAATTCCTAATGCAAGGTCACTTTTACTTGATTTAATCTTTTGTGCAATTGTAGCAATATTCGCTTGCTCACCTTGTGCATTATTGAAGTCGATTTTAAGATTTTTGCCTTCTTCAAATCCACCATCCTTTAGTGCTGCAATAAAGCCTTCGCGCGTTGCATCCAATGATGGGTGCTCAACAATTTGTGAGATCGCGATCGTATACTGTTTCTCACTGTTGCCTGAACCCGATTTATTTCCATCGTTCTCTGTGCCTGCTTTACCTGAGTTTGCACCACATGCTGCTGTTACTACCATAACTGAAGCTAATACTAAACTAAGTAAAAATTTTCTGTTCATTCTTCAAACCCCTCTCATCATATCAATTCTCTTGTAATGAAGCCGTTTGCAAAAAAAAATGTACAGCAAAGCATTATCGCTTTCTATCATTAAAGCCTATGTCTGTGCGTAATGACTACAATTAATGAGTGAAGGACAAGCTCTACCTACTATTCCTTAATATTAAATGGGCTTAAGGCATACAGTCAATGAATAGTTATTTGTAAAATTAAGTAAGAAGCCCTATTGACCGTTTTACATAGAAAAATAAAAAGCCCTCACCGAAGTGAGGGCTTTTGTCATTCATAGCGGCTAAGCCGCAATGAATTATTTTTGGATAGAAGCTACAGCGCCAGCGCCTACAGTACGGCCGCCTTCACGAATAGAGAAACGAGTTCCCTCTTCAACAGCGATTGGAGCGATAAGCTCAACCGTTACAGTGATGTTGTCGCCAGGCATAACCATTTCAGTACCTTCTGGCAAGTTGATGATACCCGTTACGTCAGTTGTACGGAAGTAGAACTGTGGACGGTAACCAGTGAAGAAAGGCTTGTGACGGCCACCCTCTTCTTTAGTTAGAACGTAGATTTGAGCAGTGAAGTTAGTGTGTGGTTTAACCGAACCCGGTTTAGCCAAAACTTGACCACGCTCGATGTTGCTGCGGTCTACACCACGAAGCAAAGCACCTACGTTGTCACCAGCTTGAGCGGAGTCAAGCAATTTACGGAACATTTCAACGCCTGTTACTACGGACTTACGGGATTCTTCAGCAAGACCGATAATTTCGATCTCGTCGCCAACTTTGATAACGCCACGCTCAACACGACCTGTAGCAACAGTACCACGGCCAGTGATTGTGAATACGTCCTCGACAGGCATAAGGAAAGGCTTAGCAGTATCGCGCTCAGGAGTAGGGATATAAGTATCCACTTGCTCGAAAAGCTCGATGATTTTTTCAGCCCAAGGACCATCTGGGTTAGCAAGTGCTTCACGAGCTGCACCACGGATGATTGGAGTGTCGTCGCCTGGGAACTCATACTCAGAAAGAAGGTCACGAACTTCCATTTCAACTAGCTCAAGAAGCTCTTCGTCTTCAACCATGTCGCATTTGTTCAAGAATACAACGATGTAAGGTACGCCTACTTGTTTCGAAAGCAAGATGTGCTCACGAGTTTGTGGCATAGGACCGTCAGTAGCGGAAACTACAAGAATAGCTCCGTCCATTTGAGCAGCACCAGTGATCATGTTTTTTACATAGTCGGCGTGACCTGGGCAGTCAACGTGTGCGTAGTGACGAGCAGGCGTCTCATACTCAACGTGAGCTGTCGAGATCGTGATACCACGCTCGCGCTCTTCTGGAGCTTTATCGATTTGGTCGAATGCGATTGCTGCACCGCCGTATTTTTTGGAAAGTACAGTTGTGATAGCTGCAGTCAAAGTCGTTTTACCGTGATCGACGTGACCGATAGTACCGATATTAACGTGCGGTTTGTTACGTTCAAATTTTGCCTTAGCCATTGAACTTGAGCCTCCTCAATTTAACATCATATTTTTTATGTGTGGCCGACATTTGGCTCGCAAGCAAACCAAAATGACGGCAAAAGCAATTTGTTGAGCGCTAATCCAAAAACGATTACTCGCCTTTGTTTTTAGCAATAATTTCATCAGCGATTGATTTAGGAACTTCTTCATAGTGAGAAAGCTCCATGGAGAATACGCCGCGTCCTTGTGTACCGGAACGTAGTGTAGTGGAATAACCAAACATCTCGGAGAGAGGTACCTTGGAGCGGATAATTTGTGCACCTGCACGAGTATCCATACCTTCGATACGACCACGACGGGAGTTAAGCATACCCATAACATCGCCCATGTACTCTTCTGGAACAGTAACTTCAACTTTCATGATTGGCTCAAGAAGAACTGGCTTACATTTTTCTTTGGCAGCTTTAAGCGCCATCGAACCTGCAATTTTAAACGCCATCTCCGAGGAGTCAACATCATGGTAAGATCCGTCAACAACAACAGCTTTAACATCAACGAGCGGGAAGCCGGCTACAACACCGTTCTTCATTGACTCTTCGATACCAGCTTGGATTGGAGCGATAAATTCACGAGGAATTGATCCACCAACTGTTTTGTTTTCGAATATGAAGCCTGTACCAGGCTCAAGTGGTGAAAACTCAACCCAACAATGACCGAATTGACCTTTACCACCGGACTGACGAACGAACTTACCTTCAACCTTCGCAGCTTGACGGAACGTTTCACGGTAAGCAACTTGTGGTTTACCAACGTTTGTCTCAACTTTGAATTCGCGGAACATACGGTCAACAAGGATCTCAAGGTGAAGCTCACCCATACCAGAGATAATTGTTTGGTTTGTTTCTTCATCCGTATGTGCACGGAAAGTAGGATCTTCTTCAGCAAGCTTGGAAATAGCGATACCTAGTTTGTCTTGGTCAGCTTTCGTTTTTGGTTCGATAGCAACCGAGATAACCGGCTCAGGGAAGTTCATCGATTCAAGAACGATGATGTGCTTCTCATCACAAAGTGTATCACCAGTAGTAGTATCTTTCAAACCTACAGCTGCAGCGATATCGCCGGAATAAACTTCCGTGATCTCTTGACGGCTGTTTGCGTGCATTTGAAGAATACGTCCAATACGTTCACGTTTGCCTTTAGTTGAGTTAAGGACATACGAACCGGATTTTAGTACACCAGAATACACACGGAAGAAAGTAAGTCTACCAACATAAGGGTCAGTCATGATTTTGAATGCCAAAGCCGCGAAAGGCTCTGTGTCTGAAGATGGACGTTCTCCTTCTTCACCGTCTTCAAGAGTACCTTTGATAGCTGGTACATCAAGAGGTGAAGGTAGGTAATCCACAACAGCATCCAACATCGGTTGAACACCTTTGTTACGGTATGAGGAGCCAGCTACAACTGGGAAGATTTTAACTTCGCAAACACCTTTACGGAGTGCTGCTTTAATTTCTGGAATAGTGATTTCTTCACCTTCCAAATATTTCATCGTTAATTCTTCATCCAATTCTGCTACTTTCTCAATCAATTCCGTACGTAGTGCATCTACTTGCTCTACATACTCAGCTGGAACTTCAACTTTTTCAGGGTCTTTACCAGTATCGTCTTTGTAGATATAAGCTACACGTTCAACGATATCGATAATACCTTTAAAGTCGCTTTCCGCGCCGATTGGAATTTGAATTGCTACGGCATTGGCACCAAGACGCTCACGCATGTCTTTGATTACGTTTAGGTAATCTGCACCAATGATATCCATCTTGTTTACGTAGGCAATCCGAGGTACGTTGTAACGGTCAGCCTGACGCCATACGGTTTCAGACTGTGGCTCAACGCCTTCTTTTGCACTGAAAACCCCAACGGCCCCGTCCAATACGCGTAGGGAACGTTCAACTTCAACAGTGAAGTCAACGTGTCCCGGGGTGTCGATAATATTAATGCGGTGTCCATGCCATTGAGCAGTTGTCGCGGCAGACGTAATTGTAATACCGCGCTCTTGTTCTTGTTCCATCCAGTCCATCGTAGCTGCACCTTCGTGCACCTCTCCGATTTTGTGAGTACGGCCCGTGAAGAACAAGATCCGTTCAGTAGTTGTGGTTTTACCGGCATCAATATGCGCCATAATCCCGATGTTACGCGTATTTTTCAAGGAGAACTCTCTTGACATAAAATTGTCTCCTCTCGAATGTAAAAATTCTACCAGCGGTAGTGAGCAAACGCTTTGTTCGCTTCAGCCATTTTGTGAGTATCTTCGCGCTTTTTAACAGCTGCGCCAGTGTTATTGGAAGCATCTGTGATTTCAGCAGCTAAACGCTCTTCCATCGTTTTCTCACCGCGGTTACGTGAGTAGTTCACGAGCCAACGGAGACCAAGTGCCGTACGGCGCTCTGGTTTAACTTCGATCGGCACTTGATAGTTTGCACCGCCGACACGGCGTGCTTTAACCTCAAGTACAGGCATAATATTTTTCAAAGCAGCTTCGAACACTTCCATCGGATCTTTACCCGTGCGTTCTTGAATCAGTTTGAAAGCATCATACAATAGTGTTTGTGCAACGCCTCTTTTACCGTCAAGCATAATGCGGTTGATTAGGCGCGTTACCAGTTTGCTATTATATAGCGGATCTGGAAGCACATCGCGTTTCGTTACAGGACCTTTGCGTGGCATGAGAAAGTCCCCCTTTCTTCTAATAGTTGCTATTTCTAGCATTTCAATAACCTGTTAAGGTTATGATTATGATTTTTTAACTTTCGGACGTTTCGTACCGTATTTCGAACGAGCTTGCATACGGTTGTTTACACCTGCAGTATCAAGTGCACCGCGAACGATGTGATAACGTACTCCTGCTAAGTCTTTTACTTTACCACCACGGATCAAAACAACGCTGTGCTCTTGCAAGTTGTGTCCGATACCTGGAATGTAAGCCGTAACTTCTAAGCGGTTCGTTAAACGAACACGAGCATATTTACGAAGTGCGGAGTTCGGTTTCCTTGGAGTCATTGTACCTACACGAGTGCACACACCGCGTTTTTGAGGAGCGCTGATGTTTGTAGCTTCACGTTTCAATGCATTGAAACCTTTTTGCAATGCCGGCGATTTCGATTTAACGACTTTCGCTTGGCGTCCTTTACGGACTAGCTGGTTAATAGTTGGCATGTTGCCACCCCCTTCCCTATATTCATGTCTTTTGAAAATATAAGCATTTATAAAGAAGTTGTTTATAAATCAACTTATATTCTTTTTCGCGTAAGCGGGCTCTTCCCACCAAAAGTCGTCAATAGCCGTTTACGCATGTATGGTAGACATTTTACCTAAAATTAAGCCCACAGATCCAGGCGGATCATAAAAGAACAAACAAAAGTTCTCGCCAGCTAATCATCGCTAAATAATCAACTAACAAAAACGGCTATTGCGTTATTCTTCTTCGGTTACGAGCGCTGCCATCGCGGCCCCGACATCGATGCCGCAGGTTTCCCCAAGCTCTACCATCGTGTCGATCCATTTCATTGGAACTCCCGCCCGCTCACATAGATGAACAATCTTCTCTTTCATCTGCGGATCTGCATCTCGTGCGATATAGACTTTAATGGCTCTTTGTTGCTCGAGCATCTTCGTCGTTTGCTTCGCGCCGACTTTGAATTGCATGATAATCACCTTCAATTCTTCCATTCAGCGAACACACAATTAGGCACACTTCGATATAGTATCACCTACTATGTGCTTGTGTCAAGAACCTTCTAGGATAATCACTTGTAAACTTTTTGTAAATGAAGTTCATACTGTAAACATATAAAAGAGCGGTCATCTTCCGCTTCCAAGGAAACGGAAGATGTGACGCTCCTTCGATATTAGTTAGTATCCGGTTTTAAGAACATGATCTGTTCAAGCCGACTAGTCGACTGTTACAGCTTCTGTTTCTAGTTCGCCTTCAACTGCAGTAGTTGTTTCATCTTCAAGTCCAGCAAAACGAATGTTACGATAACGGGCCATTCCAGTACCTGCTGGAATCAACTTACCGATAATAACATTTTCCTTGAGTCCAAGCAACTGGTCAACTTTGCCTTTAATAGCTGCATCAGTCAATACACGAGTTGTTTCTTGGAAGGAAGCTGCTGACAAGAACGAATCTGTCTCAAGCGATGCCTTCGTAATACCGAGCAAAACTGGTTTTGCAACAGCTGGTTCGAGATCTGCGAAAATCGCAGTGCGGTTTTGAGCTTCATATTCATGAATATCAACGAACGCACCAGGAAGCAACGTTGTGCCGCCTGCATCTACGATACGAATTTTACGGAGCATTTGTTTAATCATGACCTCAACGTGCTTGTCATTGATTTCTACCCCTTGATTTCGGTAAACGCGCTGTACTTCTTGCAAAATGTAGTTTTGAACGCCACGGATACCTTTGATACGCAGCATATCTTTAGGGTCAATTGAACCGTCAGTCAGCTCATCACCGGCTTCGATTTGTTGACCTTGCGTTACGCGGATACGCGAACCATAGGTAACAGCATACACTTTCGATTCCGCTTCACCTTGAACCTCGATTTCACGACGGTCCTTCGCTTCACGGATTTCTTTAACCACACCGTCAAGCTCAGAAATAATCGCTTGACCTTTCGGATTACGCGCCTCAAACAACTCTTGGATACGCGGCAAACCTTGTGTGATATCGTCTCCCGCAACGCCGCCCGTATGGAACGTACGCATTGTGAGCTGTGTTCCTGGCTCACCGATGGATTGAGCTGCGATAATACCTACCGCTTCCCCAATCTCAACGTGTTTACCAGTTGCAAGGTTACGTCCGTAACAGATCTTACATACGCCATGACGAGCACGGCAGCTTAGTACGGAACGAATTTGCAGCTTTTCAACGCCAGCGTCGATAATTGCATCCGCTTTGTTCGAGTCAATCAACTCACTGCGGTTAACAATAATCTCGCCTGTTTTTGGATTACGAACCGTTTCAAACGCATAGCGGCCTTCAATACGGTCATAAAGATCTTCAATAACCTCTTTACCGTCTTGAATTTTGCTTACAGAGAAGCCTTTATCGGTACCGCAATCTTCTTCACGTACGATTACGTCTTGTGCAACGTCAACAAGTCGACGAGTCAAGTAACCGGAATCGGCAGTACGAAGGGCAGTATCGGCAAGACCTTTCCGCGCTCCGTGAGTAGAAATAAAGTACTCGAGTACTGTAAGACCCTCGCGGAAGTTCGATTTAATTGGCAACTCGATGATACGACCGGATGGATTGGCCATCAAACCACGCATACCGCCAAGCTGTGTAATTTGAGATTTGTTACCCCGTGCTTTGGAGTCCACCATGAGCATGATGTTGTTGTAACGATCCATCGATTTCATAAGAACTTCGGTGATCTCGTCTTTACATTTACCCCAAATTGTAATGATCCGGTCATAACGCTCTTCGTTTGTAATCAAACCACGACGGTATTGATTCATAACGGTAGCAACCTTCTCATCGGAGCGCTTCATGATTTCGTCTTTCTCTTTCGGAATGATAACGTCAGCTACGCCGATCGTAATACCAGCCTTAGTCGAGTAAGTGAAACCAAGCTGCTTAATGCGGTCAAGAAGCATCGCAGTAAGCGTAGTGTGGTATTGGCGGAAACATTCTGCAATAACTAATGCAAGATAGTCTTTACCTACCGCACCAGGCGTTTCGATTGCATCCAAGAATTTAGGAAGATCTGCGCCTTTTTCGTAAACGAAATATTTATCTGGTGTACCGTGCAATAGGTTCGTTTTTGTTGCTTCGTTGATGTAAGGGAAATCTTCAGGGAAAATTTCATTGAAGATAACTTTACCAACTGTCGTAACGAGAAGCGAATTTTGCTGTTGCTCGGTGAAATTAACTTTTTTCAACACACGAACTGGAATGAAAATCCGCGCATGCAAGGAAACAATACCACGTTGGTAAGCAGAGATTGCTTCATTAATGGTACCAAATACGGAACCACTGCCTTTAGCCTCTTTGTTATCCATCGTCAAGTAGAAGCTTCCTAGTACCATATCCTGTGAAGGAGTAACGACCGGTTTGCCGTCTTTCGGGTTAAGGATATTGCCTGATGCAAGCATTAGCAAACGTGCTTCCGCTTGTGCTTCAGCAGACAATGGAACGTGAACGGCCATTTGGTCACCGTCGAAGTCAGCGTTGTAAGCTGTACATACGAGTGGGTGAAGCTTAATTGCGCGACCTTCAACCAAGATAGGCTCAAATGCTTGAATACCTAATCTGTGAAGCGTCGGGGCACGGTTAAGCAATACTGGGTGCTCCTTGATTACTTCCTCAAGAACATCCCATACCTCAGGGCTTACGCGTTCAACCTTGCGCTTCGCACTCTTAATGTTATGCGCTAGGCCTTTATTAACAAGCTCTTTCATAACGAAAGGCTTGAACAATTCTAGTGCCATTTCCTTAGGAAGACCGCACTGGAACATTTTGAGGTTTGGACCTACTACGATAACCGAACGACCAGAGTAGTCAACCCGTTTACCGAGCAAGTTCTGACGGAAACGTCCTTGCTTACCTTTCAGCATATGGCTGAGGGATTTAAGCGGACGGTTACCCGGACCTGTAACAGGACGACCGCGACGACCGTTATCGATCAATGCGTCAACCGCTTCTTGCAGCATCCGTTTTTCATTTTGCACGATAATATCAGGAGCGCCCAGATCAAGCAAACGCTTCAGACGGTTGTTACGGTTAATAACACGACGATACAAATCATTGAGGTCAGAAGTCGCAAAACGACCGCCATCAAGCTGTACCATCGGACGAAGCTCAGGAGGGATGACAGGAAGCACGTCTAGAATCATCCATTCCGGTTCGTTGCCGGAATTGCGGAATGCTTCTACCACTTCAAGACGTTTGATCGCACGATTGCGTCGTTGTCCTTGAGCAGTACGCAGTTCTTCTTTCAATTGCTCCAATTCTTTGTCAACGTCGATATCTTGCAAAAGTTTTTTAACAGCTTCGGCACCCATACCAGCATGGAATCCATACCCGTATTTCTCACGGTAGCTGCGGTATTCTTTCTCCGATAGAAGTTGTTTCTTCTCAAGTGGGGTATCACCTGGATCCGTTACGACATAGGATGCAAAATAAATGATCTCCTCAAGCGAACGAGGCGACATATCAAGTGCAAGGCCCATACGGCTTGGAATCCCTTTGAAGTACCAAATATGAGAAACTGGAGCTGCTAGCTCGATGTGACCCATACGTTCGCGGCGAACTTTAGCGCGAGTTACTTCAACGCCACAGCGATCACAAACGACGCCTTTATAGCGTACACGTTTGTATTTACCGCAATGACATTCCCAGTCTTTTGTAGGTCCAAAAATTTTCTCGCAGAAGAGTCCTTCCTTCTCCGGTTTTAAGGTCCTATAGTTGATCGTCTCCGGTTTTTTAACTTCTCCGCGGGACCACGAGCGAATTTTATCCGGCGAAGCCAGACCTATCTTCATATACTCGAAGTTGTTCACGTCCAACAAGGAGCAACCCTCCTCCGTCATGTATGACAATGTCTATCTAATCAGCTAGATTCCGTCATAGGCGCGTGACCATTTGACGGAATCTAGCAACTAGTTTATTCAGCAGCGCCGACTTCGGCACCTTCTATATTGAGGTTAAGCTTATCGCCTGTTGCCTCGTCTTCATCATCCATTTCCTTCATTTCGATCTCTTCTTCATTCTCGGATAGAATTTTAACGTCCATACCCAAACTTTGAAGCTCTTTGATCAAAACTTTGAACGATTCCGGAACACCTGGCTCTGGTACGTTTTCGCCTTTAACGATGGATTCGTACGTTTTAACACGACCAACCACGTCATCGGATTTAACAGTCAATATTTCTTGAAGCGTGTACGCAGCGCCATATGCCTCAAGCGCCCATACCTCCATCTCCCCGAAACGTTGTCCACCGAACTGTGCTTTACCACCGAGCGGCTGTTGTGTAACGAGTGAGTAAGGACCAGTGGAACGGGCATGGATTTTATCATCGACCATGTGCGCCAGTTTGATCATGTACATGACCCCAACTGTAACTTCACGTTCGAAATTCTCGCCTGTCCGTCCGTCATACAATACGGTTTTACCGTTACGCTGCATGCCTGCTTCTTCCATCGTATCGAAAACGTCATTCTCGCGCGCGCCATCAAATACTGGCGTAGCAGCGTGGATGCCGAGATGCTTACAAGCCATACCCAAGTGAACTTCAAGCGCCTGGCCGATGTTCATCCGCGACGGTACGCCGAGCGGGTTAAGAACAACTTCTACAGGTGTGCCATCCGGTAGGAAAGGCATATCTTCTTCAGGCATGATACGAGCGATTACCCCTTTGTTACCATGACGTCCGGCCATTTTGTCGCCTTCGGAAATTTTCCGTTTTTGAGCAATATAAGCACGAACGAGCTGGTTAACGCCTGGTGGCAATTCGTCGCCATTCTCCCGCGTAAATACTTTAACGTCAACAACGATACCGTCTGTACCATGCGGCACACGTAGCGATGTATCACGTACTTCACGAGCCTTCTCACCAAAGATAGCGTGCAGCAATCTTTCTTCCGCAGTTAGCTCTGTTACACCCTTAGGCGTTACTTTACCAACTAGGATATCGCCAGCGCCGATTTCAGCTCCGACACGAATGATTCCGCGCTCATCCAGGTTGCGAAGAGCTTCTTCACCGACATTCGGAATGTCGCGTGTAATTTCTTCAGGTCCAAGCTTCGTATCACGAGCCTCAGACTCGTATTCCTCGATGTGAATGGATGTATAAACATCCTCTTTCACTAGCTTTTCACTTAGCAGGATCGCATCCTCATAGTTGTAGCCTTCCCACGTCATGAATGCAACAACGACGTTGCGTCCAAGAGCCAATTCGCCTTTTTCAGTGGAAGGACCATCCGCAAGGATATCACCTTTTTTAATAACGTCGCCTTTACGTACAAGCGGGCGTTGATTGATGCACGTTCCTTGGTTAGAGCGCATAAACTTGTGTAGTTTATGTTTTACCAAGTCACCGGTAACCGGCTTGCCATCGATTTGCTCGACGCGACGAAGCCAGATTTCATTAGCGGAAGAACGTTCGATTATACCGTCATGCTTCGCTACGATACAAACGCCTGAGTCTTTCGCTGCCTTGTGCTCCATACCTGTACCAACAAGTGGTGATCTAGGGATAAGAAGCGGTACCGCTTGACGTTGCATGTTGGATCCCATGAGGGCACGGTTGGAGTCATCGTTTTCCAAGAAAGGAATTAACGCTGTCGCAACAGATACTACCTGTTTAGGCGATACATCCATGTAATCAACGCGATCACTAGGCATAGTCAAAATGTTGTCGGCTTGTTTATTGTAACGAACGATCGTATTCTCTTCTGCAAACTTGTCGTCTGGAGTCAGCTTCGCATTCGCTTGCGCGATTACGTAGTTATCTTCCTCGTCAGCAGTCAGATATGCGATTTGTTCAGTAACAATTCCAGTCTTCGGATCTACCCAACGATATGGTGCTTCAATGAAGCCATATTCGTTAATACGAGCAAAGGAAGACAAGGAGTTGATCAAACCGATATTCGGTCCCTCTGGCGTCTCGATCGGACACATCCGCCCATAGTGGGAGTGATGGACGTCACGAACTTCAAAGCCCGCGCGTTCCCGAGTCAAACCGCCGGGTCCAAGTGCTGACAGACGACGCTTATGCGTCAATTCAGCAAGCGGATTCGTTTGGTCCATAAACTGGGACAGCTGCGAGGAGCCGAAGAACTCTTTTATAGATGCAATAACCGGACGAATGTTAATTAACGCTTGCGGCGTAATTGCATTCGCGTCTTGAATGGACATTCTCTCACGCACAACGCGCTCCATACGAGACAGACCGATACGGAATTGGTTTTGAAGCAGTTCGCCAACAGAACGCAGACGACGGTTACCCAGATGATCGATATCATCCGTGCTGCCTACGCCATGAAGCAAGTTGATAAAGTAGTTAATGGAAGAAATGATGTCCGCAGGCGTGATATGCTTGACGGATTTATCAATAATGCCATTCGCAATAACTTTAATTACTTTGCTTTCGTCATATGGTGAGAATACGCTGATCGTTTGTAGTGGAATACTATCAGCATCAAGAACGCCATTAGCAACATGATACGTTTTGAAACCAACATCCTTCTCAAGCTTCTCGAGAATTTCATCAAGCAAACGACGGTCAATCATTTGTCCGGACTCAGCAATAATTTCGCCAGTCGCAGGATCAATTAGATTTTCCGCAAGACGTTGATTAAACAAACGGTTCTTGATGTGAAGTTTTTTGTTTATTTTGTAACGGCCTACGTTGGCCAAGTCATAACGTTTTGGATCAAAGAAACGAGCAACTAGCAAGCTCTTCGCATTATCCAAAGTCGGAGGCTCGCCTGGACGAAGACGCTCATAAATTTCAATAAGCGCTTTTTCAGTCGAATCCGTGTTATCTTTGTCTAGCGTGTTGCGAATGTACTCATCATGGCCTAGCAGTTCAAGAATCTCAGCGTCAGTACCGAATCCAAGCGAACGCAAAAGTACCGTTACCGGTATTTTCCGGGTCCGGTCAATACGAACGTAGATGATATCTTTAGCATCCGTTTCAAGCTCTAGCCAAGCGCCACGGTTAGGAATAACAGTAGCTGTGTAGTTTTTCTTCCCGTTCTTATCGACCTTCGTGCTGAAGTACACACTCGGGGATCGAACCAATTGGCTGACTATGACACGCTCGGCTCCGTTAATAATAAACGTGCCCGTCTCTGTCATAAGCGGGAAATCACCCATGAAAACTTCTTGTTCCTTTACTTCGCCAGTTTCCTTATTGAAAAGTCGCACCTTAACGCGTAAAGGAGCTGCATACGTCACATCGCGCTCTTTTGATTCATCGACCGAATATTTCGGTTCGCCCAAGCTATAGTCGATAAACTCAAGCGATAGATTGCCCGTAAAGTCCGAAATCGGAGAAATATCTTGGAACAACTCAATTAGGTCGCTGTCCAAAAACTTCTCATACGATTTTTGTTGGATTTCAATCAGGTTCGGGACTTCCAGCACCTCGTTGATCCTGGCGTAGCTTCTGCGCGCGCGCCGACCATACTGAACAAGTTGTCCTGCCAACTTAACCTCACCCCTCATGTCTGTATCACAGCATCGATAATCACTGCGTCACTATAGACGAACCAGCCGCCTATATAGTCAAATAAAGAAAAGCCCTTATCGAATGGTTCGAAAAAAGAGCATGTTCCGGCAGTTAACTAATCACAGCGCGGCCGTGACAGTCTCATATCAAATAATTTTGCCCAAAACGTAAACATTATACGTCAAATGTGTAAAACTTATGCATTCCGCGCTTTAAATTTACACTTGACATTTTAGTTAACTAAAGAGATCGAGCCCAATTTAATGCTGACATTTTATAATCTTACCATATTGCAAATGTCAAGTCAATAAATATTATTCAGTTTTCAAACATATTTTCAAAACATATTTTTCTCTAATTTTCTAAGCTTTTACAGCTTTGAAAATACGGTAGCCTTTATCCTTCGTTACTTCTTCTACATCTGCAAATAATGACTCTAATTTAGCTTTCGCCGAAGGCGCCCCTTGCTTCTTCTGTATGACAACCCACATGCTGCCGCCTTGTTCGAGCAATTCATAACCCTCTTCAAAAATCCGATGAACGACTGACTTCCCCGCCCTGATCGGCGGATTTGTAACGATGACATCGAACTTCATTTGCTTAACTGCTTCAAATAGATCACTTTGCAAAACGGTAACATTAGATATCTGGTTAAGCTTTGCGTTCTCACGCGAAAGCTCTACCGCTCGTTCATTTATATCAATCATCGTTACTTGCCCATGCTCAGCGAGTTTTGCTGATGTTAATCCAATAGGACCATAACCACAGCCAACATCAAGAATGTTTGCATTTGCATTTAGCTCCAAAGCATCGATCAACACCTGACTCCCGTAATCAACTCCTGATTTCGAGAATACGCCGGCATCCGTCATAAACTTTAAAGAAAAGCCTCGTAGTATTGCTTCATGAACTTGACGATTATGCTTAACATCTGGGCTCTGTGAGTAATAGTGATTCGACATTATTCATCACTCCCCGCTATTCCATATTGCATCGAGTATATTGATATCGCCTTGTTTCAGCGAAAAAATACTCGATTCTCGTTGAAGGATAAGAATGGACAAGCCAAAAACTTGCACATTCTTATCCTTCAACATACAACGAACCCCTTGAAACCTGACGTTTCAAGGGGCTCGCCGGCCGATTCATCATTCAATCGCATGATCAGCTTATTTTATTGAAAGAAATACTACTTAACTTCTACGGAAGCGCCAGCTTCAGTAAGCTTAGCTGCAACAGCTTCTGCTTCTTCTTTAGCAACTTTCTCTTTAACTGCTTTAGGAGCGCTATCAACCAAGTCTTTCGCTTCTTTCAGGCCAAGACCTGTGATTTCGCGAACAACTTTGATTACGTTGATTTTTGAAGCGCCAGCGCCGTTAAGGATAACGTCAAATTCAGTTTGCTCAGCTTCTACAGCTGCGCCAGCACCTGCTGCTGCTACTGGAGCTGCTGCAGTTACGCCGAATTCTTCTTCAATTGCTTTAACAAGATCGTTCAGTTCAAGAACGTTCATAACTTTAATCGCTTCTAAGATTTGTTCTTTAGACATGATTATACCTCCGGGAATATGGTTTATTTTTTTGGTTTATCCTACAGCCGACTTGCGTCGGTTCATTACTATAAGGGACTCTTGAAAAAAATTAAGCTTGTGCTTCTTGTTTCTCGCCGACTGCTTTAACTGCAAGCGCGAAGTTGCGCACTGGAGCTTGCAATACGCTGAGGAGCATAGAGAGCAAACCGTCGCGGGACGGAAGTTCCGCAAGAGCTTTAATTTCTTCTTGAGATACGACTTTACCTTCAACAACGCCGCCTTTAAGTTTCAAAGCATCGTTTTTCTTAGCGAAATCGTTCAAAATTTTAGCTGGAGCAACAGCGTCTTCTTTACCGAATGCAATTGCTGTAGGACCTGTAAGAATGTTGTTCAATTCTACATAATCCGTACCTTCAGTTGCGCGACGAACGAGCGAGTTTTTAAGAACTTGGAATTCAATTCCTGCTTCACGAAGTTGTTTCCGAAGTTCAGTTACTTGAGCAACGTTCAATCCACGATAGTCAGCTACTACTGTGCTAGAGCTATTAGCAATTTTTGCCGCGATTACGGCAACTGCCTCTTGTTTCTCTTGGATGATATTTGCGTTAGCCAAACTGTACACCTCCCGTAATAGTATACATTCCGTTAATTACGACGGGCTTTCCACGCCTCGATGCATGAGAAAGGCCTTCGCAGACACTGCGAAGGCCATGATGTCGTTATCGCGCATCAACCCTAAAGGATCGAATGTTGCTTACAAACGTTTTATCATAACACCTCGGTAGGAAATTAAGCCTTAAGGCACCTACTGTCTACGGTATGCGTATTCGAATTTAGTTCCGTTCTTCTTAGCGGTAAGCCGCTGTAGAAACACGAGCGCCAGGGCCCATTGTTGAAGAAACGGCAATGTTTTTCAGGTAAACACCTTTTGACGCAGCCGGTTTAGCACGATTAAGTGCATCGATCAATGATTTGAGGTTCTCGTTGAGTTTCTCAGCATCGAAAGATACTTTACCGATTGGCGCATGGATTTGACCTGCTTTATCAAGACGGTATTCAATCTTACCGGCTTTGATTTCTTGAACGGCTTTAGCAACGTCAAACGTTACTGTACCAGCTTTAGGGTTCGGCATCAAGCCTTTACCACCAAGGATACGTCCAAGTTTACCAACTTCAGCCATCATGTCCGGCGTTGCTACGCAAACGTCGAATTCGAACCAGCCTTGTTGGATTTTGTTGATCATGTCTGCATCGCCGACAAAATCAGCGCCCGCAGCTTCCGCTTCTTTCACTTTTTCGCCTTTTGCGAAAACGAGAACGCGTTTAGTTTTACCAGTGCCGTGTGGTAGTACAACTACGCCACGAACAGCTTGGTCTTGTTTACGTGGGTCTACACCCAAACGAACTGCTACTTCAACGGACTCGTCGAATTTAGCTGTTGCAGCCTTCTTAACAAGCTCAATCGCTTCTAGAGGCTCGTAAGTTGCTTCGCTATCAAATAGCTTAGCAGCTTCTACATATTTTTTACCTTGTTTAGCCATTGTAATTTCCTCCTCATGTGGTTGTAGCGGAAAATCCTCCTAGGGATGATCCTCCCACTCGCGAAAGCCGAAGCTAACGCAAAGCAAGCTACCTCGCGGTATTAGTCAACAATAGTTACGCCCATGCTGCGAGCAGTACCTTCAACCATACGCATTGCTGATTCTACAGACGCTGCGTTAAGATCCGGCATTTTTTGCTCAGCGATTTCGCGAACTTTGTCACGTTTTACAGTAGCGACCTTTTTCTTGTTCGGTTCGCCTGAACCTTTTTCGATACCAGCTGCGACGCGAAGCAATACTGCTGCCGGCGGCGTTTTTGTTTCGAAAGTGAAAGAACGGTCTTCAAATACTGTAATAACAACCGGAATAATCAAGCCTGCTTGATCTGCGGTACGAGCATTAAACTCTTTACAAAACGCCATGATGTTAACGCCTGCTTGACCAAGTGCTGGACCGATCGGCGGCGCTGGGTTTGCTTTACCTGCAGGAACTTGCAATTTGACCATCTTGATGACCTTTTTTGCCATGCCTGACACACCTCCTAACCCTTTATTCCATGCGTAAATAGCATCCGCCTCCGCAAGGGGGCATTGCTATTTCGCGTCCAAACCTCCACTAGTTTAACCCAGTGGGTTCGGAAACCAGATATTATATCTTTTCCACTTGAGTGTAATCCAGCTCTAGCGGGGTCTCCCTGCCAAACATGTTTACATGAACCTTCAACTTCGCTTTGTCCAGCAAAATTTCTTCTACTGTACCAACAAAATCTGCGAAAGGACCCACTTTGACGCGAACCGTTTCTTTCAAATCGAACTCGATTTTCGGTTTTGGTTCTTCCATGCCCATGTGTTTGAGTATTTGCTCAACCTCATCTGGCAATAGAGGAATCGGTTTTGAACCGGAACCTGTTGATCCTACGAATCCAGTTACACCTGGTGTATTTCGAACAACGTACCATGAATCGTCGGTTTGAACCATTTCCACAAGAACATAGCCGGGGTAGACCTTACGTTGGACAGTCTTCTTCTTACCATCCTTCTCTACCACTTCTTCTTCCATAGGAACAAGCACACGGAAAATCTTATCTTCCATGCCCATTGATTCAACACGGCGTTCCAAATTGGCTTTCACCTTGTTCTCATAACCTGAGTAGGTATGCACGACGTACCATCTTTTTTCCATCACAAATCCACCTTTGGACCCTTCTTAAACAATGAGTTCAACCAGAGACGAGATCCCGATGTCAAGAAGCCAGAAATAAATAGTCACAAGCGTAATCGTGAGCAAAACCACGATCGAATAGCTTGTCAACTCTTTACGGCTTGGCCAGCGAACCTTCTTAAGTTCCGCCCAGCTGTCGGCAAAAAAACTAAACGTTGTACCAAAGCTTTGCTTTAGTTTAGCCAAAAATGCCACGTTCACACCTCCAATTGACTATCTCGTCTCGCGATGAGGAGTCTGCTCGTTACAGAACTTGCAAAACTTCTTCAACTCGATGCGGTCGGGGTGATTGCGTTTGTTCTTGCTGCTCGCATAGTTTCTCTGTTTGCAGTTTGTGCATGCCAACGTGATAATTACCCGCATTGAATTACACCTCCCGAACTGCTACAAAATACGAATCATGAAGCTCTATATGAAAGTTCATTGATTCCAACGCCAAAACGAAATAAAACCTCGATTTTAGGCCTACCTAAACACTTTATCATACAGCAATTTTGATGTCAATGTAAAAGATAAGTGTTAAGCCTGTGAATGATTGGAAACAAAAGCGCCATCGGTCTCGTATCTACCAGTATAGTCTACTTTTGTCCATTTAAAACTAAAAGGACCGTATATTCCACCTAGACACCGCCAGATGGAAGACAGTCCTCGTAAAAATGATTTACGTATAAATGCGGCTAGCCGCTAATGTCTCTGACTTCCAAGTAACGTTCGAGCTTGCGTTTCACCCTTTGAAGAGCGTTGTCGATAGATTTCACATGTCTATCCAAATCAACAGCAATTTCCTGATAGGACCTTCCATCCAAATAAAGCATAAGCACCTTGCGTTCAAGGTCGCTTAATATTTCGGACATCTTATCTTCAAGGCCAATGAATTCTTCTTGATTAATAATTAATTCTTCTGGATCAGATACTCGCGTACCACAAATGACATCCAGCAGTGTGCGATCCGAATCTTCATCATAAATGGGCTTATCTAGCGAAACGTAGGAATTTAGCGGAATGTGTTTCTGACGCGTGGCTGTTTTGATGGCGGTAATAATTTGTCTGGTTATACACAATTCAGCAAAGGCTTTGAAGCTTGCTAGCTTGTCCCCTTTAAAATCTCGAATTGCCTTATAAAGACCAATCATACCCTCCTGCACGATATCTTCACGATCCGCACCTATAAGAAAATACGAGCGCGCTTTGGCTCTCACAAAATTCTTATACTTGTTTATCAAATATTCCAACGCTATGCTATCACCATTGCGGACCGCTTCGACGATATCCTCGTCCGTACTGCTGTCATACTCGAGCGTACTCCATTCTTTGAGGTCGATACTCACGAACTATCCCTCCGGCCTGCAAGGCGTACACCGCTAGATTCTTATTCACGCAAACCTATCTGATTGCACTCAAAGTCTGAGCTCAACAGCGTTTCACGTCGAAAGATAAGAATGTATACTGAACAAAATCAACACGTTCTTATCGCTAATAATAGAGTCAGTATACATTATGTAACCTTACACCGTCAACCAATCTGAGCCCCGACAACCACAGATATACTGGGAATTTTGTAACTTAGTGGAACGATCCGAGTCAATCATTCTATATCTATTTGAAGATTATCGCTTTTCCAATCTTTTATTTCTCTCCGCGCCGAAGTTTCTCCAGCTGGCTTCGAACCTCTAAACTAATTCTGCCGTCTACTGAATTCCGTTTTCCCGGCTGTTCCTCACGGAGTGTCTGCTCGATATTTTTGCGATTCTGGCCTATATCAATAAGCAATTCCCGTGCCGATACACGAAGCGCACCTTTACCGAATGCCACATGCTGCTCGACCAAATCCGAAGTGGCTACATATATATTTCGACGTCTGAGGACCAGCTCCGAGCATAAACGCTCGATGCATTCATCAGCTGTTTCCTTCTCTTTTGTGTAAACGATAGTCAGCCTGTGGTGCCTGTAAGTAGCGCCTAAGCCAGGCACCTGATGCGCATCGAACACAACATACACTTTCATTCCTGTAAAACCTTGATAATCCGCCATTAAATCGAGCAATTTATCCCGCGCTTCTTCCAGATCATGTTCCTTCAGCTTCTCGAGTACCGGCCAAGCGCCAATTATGTTATAACCGTCGACTAATAAAATATCGTCGCGCCGGTTCATAACCTAAATGCTCCGGCGCTGCCGAACGACCTCATACATAAGAACACCAGCTGCAACGGAAGCATTTAGCGAGTTCAACTGACCGAGCATAGGAAGTTTAACGAGAAAATCACATTTCTCCTTAATAAGCCTTCCCATACCTTTACTCTCGTTGCCTATAACGACAACCAGCGGCATGTCGAATTTCATTTTATAAACATCCTGCTTTGCACTTACATCAGTTCCCGCTACCCATACGCCCGCTTCCTTCAGCCTATCGATCGTTTGCGCCAAATTAGTAACGCGTGCAACCGGTACATGCTCAGCAGCACCTGCAGATGTTTTAAGCACCGTAGCCGTCAACCCTGCTGCACGACGTTTTGGAATGATAACACCATGCACGCCCGTGCATTCCGCTGTCCGCAATATTGAGCCCAAATTATGAGGATCTTCGATTTCATCCAGTAGCAAAATAAATGGAACCTCGTCCCGTTGTTTTGCTCGTTCCAGAATGTCCTCAACATCCACATAAGCGAAGGCCGCTGCCTGAGCGACAACTCCCTGATGTGTAACTCCAGGAGCTAAGCTGTCGAGTTTCCGCTTGTCGACAAACTGTACGATGATACCGGATTTCTTGGCTTCCGCTACAATGGGCTGCGTCAACGTTTTTTGAGCACCGTCAGCAATCCATATTTTATTAATTTCTCGTCCGGAACGCAGTGCTTCGAGCACAGGATGTTTACCGGCTATCATTTCATCTTGATCTTGAATCGTTTCTTCTGTCATCGGTAACCCTCCTTTATTTTTTCATTTACAAAATAGCTTCATGAGCCTTGTTAATTCTCATGCTTCTTTATTGCAATGGCAAATAGTTCATGTATTCTTTCGATTCGGCCTTCATAATAAAGAAATCCAATCAAGCTCTCCAACGCTGTTGCTAGACGATAATCAGCTAAATCAGCGTTTTTGGGAGGCGCTCCCGATTTTGAATTGCGGCCTCGGCGGACGATGTCCGCCTCCTCCTCGGTTAAATGCGGCTGCCAGAGATCCAACGTTTTCTTTTGTCCTTTGGCAGAAACAAATTTTGTTGCCTCACGGTGAAGGTGATGCGATTTCTGATTTGGGAGTGAAATAAAATATTGTCTTACAAGAAGCTCAAACACAGCATCGCCCATATAAGCGAGAACGACCGGGTTCATTAGCTGCGGTGATTTGGACGGCGGGTAAAAGAGTAAGCGGTTCGTATCGATATGCTCGCTCATTTACGCCGCCAGCGGATACCTTGCGGTGTATCCTCAAGGACGATGTTTTTCTCTATGAGCAAATCACGAATTTCATCCGCTCTAGCCCAGTTTTTGGACTGGCGAGCTTCGGTCCGCTCCACTATAAGCTGTTCGATATCCGCATCCAGCAGTTCAGCGTCCGCTTGTTGCTGCGGCAGCAAGCCAAGTACAGCATCCATACGCTCAAACAATGTAAGCAATGCATAAATCGCTTCAGCAGATGCGTCTGCACGATTCAAATATTGATTAGCCTCAGCTACCAAATCAAACACCGTTGTAATCGCGTCAGGGGTGTTGAAATCATCGCTCATTTTGGCATGGAATTGTTCATGAATCACTTTTAATCTTGCATCCAGCGCTTCGTCGCCAGAAGGGACAAGTCCGTTGCCACTGCCTGCCGCCTCATTTAGCTTGCCTTCAAACGATGAAAGCCTATGCTTTAGATTCGCTGCACTGTTTGCAATCCGCTCGACGCTGTTCTCAGCTTGCGCAACCGTGTCATCACTGAAGTTGAGTGGACTGCGGTAGTGTGTAGAGAGCATAAAATAACGAATCGCATGAGGTTTAACCCGCTTCACCAGCTCATGCACCGAAATGCCATTGCCAAGCGATTTGGACATTTTCTCATTATTTATATGAATATAGCCGTTATGCATCCAATAGTTCGCCAGCGGTTTGCCTGTCAGCGCCTCAGATTGCGCAACCTCGCATTCATGATGCGGAAACTGCAAATCATGACCGCCGCCATGGATATCAAGAGTATCCCCAAGGTATGCGCGAGCCATAGCCGAGCATTCGATATGCCAGCCTGGGCGTCCGTCGCCGAAAGGACTTTCCCATTTGATTTCGCCCGGCTTAGCGCCTTTCCATAATACAAAATCCTGTTGATTCTCTTTGCGGTCGCCAATTTCTACTCGAATACCGAATTGAAGCTCTTCAATATTCTGATGGGAGAGCTTGCCGTAATCCGCGAATGCAGACGTACGATAATAAACGTCTCCGTCACTCATATAAGCATAGCCTTTATCTATCAAACCTTGAATAAACGCAACGATTTGCGGAATATGCTCCGTAACCCTTGGATTAAGTGTCGCCTTATGGACACCCAGCGATTCGATATCTGCATAAAATGCCGCAATAAACGTCTCCGCTACTTCAGGGACTGTCGTACCAAGCTGTTCTGCTTTACGAATCAGCTTATCATCGACATCTGTAAAGTTAACCACATATTGAACTTCATTACCTACGTCCTCCAAATAACGACGAACAACGTCAAAGAAAATAACCGGACGAGCGTTTCCAATATGAATGTAGTCATAAACGGTGGGTCCGCAAACGTACATTTTCACCTTACCTGGCTCTTGCGATACAAAAGGCTCTTTTAGCCGCGATACTGTATTATAAATGGATACTGTCATTTTCGTATTTCTCCTCCAGCTACAGGATTCCGAAGCTTATCGAGCTCGGATTTTAATTCGTCTATTTCCTTCTGCATCGTACGGAACATTTCGATGACTGGATCGGGCAGCTTCGTATGATCAAGTCGATCGCCTACACGTTCGCCGTTTCTTTTGACCACGCGTCCCGGGTTTCCAACTACCGTACAATTGGCAGGAACCTCTCTGAGTACAACCGCGTTTGATCCTATGTTAGAAAATTCGCCCACTTGAAATGAGCCGAGCACCTTCGCTCCTGAGCCAATAACTACATTATTGCCAATTGTCGGGTGACGCTTCCCTTTTTCTTTACCCGTTCCGCCAAGAGTTACTCCCTGATAAATAACGACATCATCGCCGATCTCACAGGTTTCACCAATGACGACACCCATGCCATGATCGATAAACAATCGCTCGCCGATACGAGCACCTGGATGAATTTCGATGCCGGTCATAAAGCGGCTAACCTGGGAGATCAAGCGCGCTGTAGTATACCAACCTCTACGGTACAAGGGATGGGCAATGCGATGCGCCCAAATTGCGTGCACACCTGAATAGGTGAAAATAACCTCGAAGCGACTGCGAGCAGCCGGATCATTCTCAAAAACAGCTAGTATGTCCGATCGAAAATGACGAAACATAAACAATGCTCCTTTTTCCTACGCTCATAAATTTCTAATAAAAGAAAAGCCTCTGCAGCATAATATGCTGCAGAGGCGTGTGATCTCGCGGTTCCACTCTGCTTGAATAAATCGACAGCTGTCCTCGCTGAAGTTTATTCACCTTAAGGTCTTTAACGCAGACGATACGTTGCTGCCTACCCTGTCCAGACAAATATATGCCAATATTGCCGATTAAGCGTCGCCGCCATCCTCATCATTGCGCATTACCTGCTGACACAGCTCGGAACAAAGCTCCCAGGTGCATATTTCCGTTTGGCGGACCAGACAACTTGCAGCCCCATTACGTTTCCTCATAGTCACATGGTGATGCGACTCCGACTCGAATGACGGTTGTCCTCTCTGCGAATCCACAAGCAAACGTACTTCTCCTGTTCATGGCCGTTTGATTCATTCATTTATTAGTCATAGTATACCGAATACCCAAAAATGTGACAAGGGCATTATGCATACTCATATTTACAAGAATTAAGCTAAAGATCCTGCCAAACGCGCGCGCAGACGATCAGCAACCTTATCTTTGCCTAGCAAAGCTAGCGATTGATTCAAATCAGGACCATGCGTTTGTCCAGTAAGGGCTGCACGAATCGGCATGAACAGCTGCTTGCCTTTAAATCCAGTTTCCTTCTGTACAGCTTTGATCATCTCTTTGATGCCATCCACTTCAAAGGCTGTTTCTCCCGCTTCGATTTTTGATAGGAAGGCCTGCAATACAGTTGGCACTTGCTCTTCGGCAAGAACCTCTACCGCTTCGCTTTCATCCTCTACCGTATCACGGAAAAATAGCTCTGTCATTGGAACGATTTCTGAGGCGGAACGCAGTTTGTCCTGATGAAGCGCTACTAATGCAGTCACCCAGGCTCTGCCTTCTGCATCAAGTTCAGCAGCGACTCGACCCGCATTTTGCAGGTGTGGCAGGCAAAGATCAACAACACGGTTCAAGTCCGCTTTTTTCAAATATTCATTGTTCATCCAGCTAAGCTTCTGCGTATCGAATACGGCAGGGCTTTTGCTTAGACGCTCAGGATTAAACACATTAACCAATTCTTCGCGAGTAAACATTTCCTGCTCACCCTCTGGCGACCATCCAAGCAATGTAATAAAGTTAAACATCGCTTCCGGCAAATAACCGAGATCGTCATACTGCGAAATAAACTGAATGATGGATTCATCTCGTTTACTTAGTTTTTTGCGCTGCTCATTGACGATTAGCGTCATATGGCCGAATTTTGGAGCTTCCCAGCCAAAAGCTTCATAAATCATCAACTGGCGCGGCGTATTCGAGATATGGTCTTCTCCACGCAATACGTGACTGATTTTCATCAAATAATCGTCCAGTACTACAGCGAAGTTATAAGTCGGGATACCGTCCTTCTTCACGATGACGAAATCGCCCATCTCTGTTGTATCAAAGCTGATTGAGCCTTTTACGATATCATCAAAAGCATAGGTCCGATTTTCCGGTACACGGAAACGAATACTCGGAACACGTCCTTCCGCTTCGAAAGCTTGGCGCTGTTCTTCCGTCAGATTGCGATGGCGTCCGGAATAACGAGGCGTTTCGCCGCGCTCCGTTTGATCTTCCCGCTCCTTCTCAAGCTCCTCTTCCGAGCAGTAGCAGCGATAAGCAAGACCACGATCAAGCAATTCCTGCCAGTACTTGTTGTATATATCAAGACGCTCAGTCTGACGGTAAGGTCCGTACCCGCCGCCAATGTCGATACTCTCATCCCAATCCATGCCCAGCCATTTCAAATACTTAAGCTGGCTCTCTTCTCCGCCCTCAACATTGCGCTTTACATCCGTATCTTCTATCCGAATAATAAATTTACCGCCCTGGTTTCTTGCGAACAAATAATTGAATAAGGCCGTTCTTGCATTACCAATATGTAAATGACCCGTTGGGGATGGGGCATAACGTACACGAACTTCTGCAGTCATATAAATAACCTCCTAAAAGTTTTGCGAAGCACAAACTGGCTTCGTAAGCATATACAGGTAAAGTTTTGCGAAGCAAAATCTAGTCTCGCAAGCATATGCTGATTAATGAATACTCCCGATCATAGCACATCCTTGATCAGACAGACAACGGATTGCGCTGCAATTCCTTCACCGCGTCCTGTGAATCCAAGCTGCTCGGTTGTCGTTGCTTTTACATTCACCTGTGTTACATCAGCCTCAAGCGCCTTCGCTATAATTTCAGCCATTTGCGGAATATATGGCAGCATTTTGGGCTTTTGAGCAATAATCGTGGAATCAATGTTGCCAAGCTTATATCCGCGCTCACGCACAAGCTTCCATACTTCCTCCAGCAGCTTTAAGCTGTCGGCATCTTTAAAAGCGGCATCA
Organism: Pristimantibacillus sp. Z349TD_6; assembly: GCF_056173205.1. Classification (NCBI taxonomy): domain Bacteria; kingdom Bacillati; phylum Bacillota; class Bacilli; order Caryophanales; family Paenibacillaceae; genus Pristimantibacillus (SeqCode); species Pristimantibacillus sp. Z349TD_6. The sequence continues at coordinate 7,242,957 of NZ_CM149662.1, forward strand.
GTATCCGGAAAATGTTTGCCGATATCGCCAAGTCCAAGCGCGCCCAGTATTGCATCCGTTATTGCATGCAACAGAACATCCGCATCAGAATGACCTAGAAGTCCCTTCTCATATGGAATCGTTACTCCCCCAATAATGCATGGACGGCCTTCTACCAATTGATGCACATCAAATCCATTTCCAACTCGAATCATCCTTGCTCACCATTCCCCTCTGCCCTATTGGCATGACGCTTCGCAAGCAAAAATTCCGCCCACGGCAAATCTTCAGGCGTCGTAATTTTAATATTCGTATATTCGCCTTCTGCAACAGTAACGCTTGCACCCATGCGCTCTACAACCATTGCGTCATCTGTTCCAATGAACTCTTCTGCAAGTGCGCGCTCATGCGCCTCCTGCAGTAGAACACGTCGAAAAGCTTGCGGCGTTTGTATCGCCCACAAGCTTCGGCGGTCCGGAGTAGAAACGATAACTCCCGCTTCATTGACTTGTTTAATCGTATCCTTTACTGGAACAGCCAGCACAGATGCACCGCTCTGCTCAGCCTGCGAACAGCAAGCACGGACGGCATTCGCCGATACCAGCGGACGTACACCGTCATGCACCATCACCCAGTCGCTCTTCAGCTCCTGTAGACCTAAGTATACCGAGTTCTGTCGTTCTTTCCCCCCGGCAACAATAGCGGTTACCTTCGTTATGCCATATAGGGAAGCCCAATTGCGGCAACGCTCCACGTCCTCGCTGCCCACGACCAGAACCACTTCTTTTACCAAATCCATCGATTGAAACAGCTCTAGCGTATGCACAAGAATAGGCTTGTCCGCCAGCTTCAAATACTGCTTGCTTTCTTTCGTTCCCATCCGCGTGCCTCGTCCGGCTGCTACGATGATAACTCCCCAATCTGCTCCCATGCCTCGACCCGCCTCACACTGAGTTAAAACATAAGTATTTATAAACCTAGCTTTTTATAAATAAACTTACGTTTCTCTGCGAAACGAGCTTGTGCCGTCTTTTGTCGACGTTAGCCGTTTGCGCTATAACAATAGTACTATCATACCTTGTTACTGCGCTTTTTCCAACAGCTTCGGCTTTGCAAATATCATTCGGCCCGCAGAGGTTTGAAGCACGCTCGTTACAAGCACTTCCATCGTTGTTCCGATATATTCACGTCCGCCCTCAACGACGATCATCGTGCCATCATCCAAATATGCGACACCTTGTCCATGCTCTTTGCCGTCTTTTATCACTTGTACGATGATTTCTTCTCCAGGTAGAACAACCGGCTTCACAGCATTAGCCAAATCATTAATATTGAGCACCGACACGCCTTGAAGCTCACATACTTTGTTTAAGTTGAAGTCGTTGGTAACAACTTTACCATGAAGCGCCTTAGCCAGCTTGACCAGCTTGCTGTCTACTTCTCCGATTTCTTCAAAATCCCCTTCATAAATAAGGACCTTTACGTCCAGCTCTTTCTGAATCTTGTTCAAAATATCAAGTCCGCGGCGTCCCCTATTGCGCTTCAATAAATCAGATGAATCAGCAATATGCTGCAGCTCCTCAAGCACAAACTCAGGAATGACTAACGTGCCTTCAATAAATCCAGTTTTACAGATGTCTGCAATACGGCCGTCAATAATAACGCTGGTATCGAGTATCTTATGCTCCTCGTAACCACCCGCCTCATCTACAGGCGCGACTCTCCGTTTCTCCAGCAGAGCTGCAAAACCTTCTGCCAGCTCCTCCTGCTTATGCAGACCAATTCGCATGCCCAAATAACCAAAGCATAACATCATAGCAGCAGGAAGGAGACTTCCTATACCATCTAGACCCGATACTGCGGGATAGATCAGAACAGTAAGCAATAAACCTGCTAGAAGACCGCCAGCTCCAGCAATCAGCTGCTGCATAGGAAGCGCTGCGGTTTGCTCCGCCCCCTTCTGCATATAGCGAATGACTTGCCCTGCAACCATCGTTGCTACAACTACACCAAAAACCGCGCCAATTGCTACATTCATGTAATAAGTGCCGGATCGCTGTAGCATTCCGAAGGATGAGCCAGACCATACGGCCGCTCCATTTATCCATCCGTATACTTCACCGCCTGCCATACCACCGAACAACATACCCAATATTTGAATTATTCGTCTAACCATTATGGTTCACCTCCACTATAATTATGTTCCAATAATTGGATCGCTAACCGTGGGGGCACGGATTAATTGAAAACATTTATAATTTTTAATAATTCACATTTTGTAAAAGGGGGATAGGAGGCTTATAATGGATATTAGGAAGAAAACATAAGAGGTTGGTGAAAGAGGTGGAACCGATGAGCGCTCCTACACTGGATCAATTTCAGCAGCAAGTATCCGAATTGTTGCTTCGGCACCGCAGCTTGCTAGATGTTATGTCCAAATTTGGACAGTCAGGCGCTTCGGTAAATCGTGCAGTCACGAAAGCAGTCACAGACTGTGGATGTATTGAACTAAATGCCCGCAAACAACAATACTCGGACGAACTAAATCTTGAAAATGCAAAAACGACGCTGCAAAGTCATCTCACTGGAGCCGTATGCGAGCATTGCCGCGATGCGCTCAAGGCCGATCTTGGCCGCAACTTGTTTTATATGACTGCTTTATGTAATTTGCTGGACATTCAACTGGATGAAGTTATTGCGGATGAATATGACAAATGCTCAACTTTAGGCCTGTTTAACTTAACGTAAATATGCAACATATGAATCGCGCAGGAAAGAGACTATAGCTATCTCTTCCTCCCGAGCAACGAGTAACACAAGAGGCCTCCCATATTGGGAGGCCTCTTTTTTCGCGCTAATAGTGCTACTTCTGTTGCATGAATCCAGAAACAATAACATCTAACGGACGTGTAAGAAGAGAATATAAAATAGCAGCTTCCTCTTGGCGGTTCAGAACTTTTTTAGAAGCGTAATTGAAAACACCTTTCTCTGGCTCTTGAACCTCTGGTCCATAGATGCCGAGCTTAACGATCATCTTTACAGCTGGCAGCGCCCATTTATCAGTCTCACCGGAGAGCTTAACCGACTCAAACAACTCTGCTGGATACTGCTGTGAGAAGACGCGCCACATCATAACAGCCGCTTCTTGGCGAGTAATGTTGCGATCCGGCTCAAACAGATTCGTTGTTGTACCTTTGACCAGGCCCAGCTCATACGCTTGCTGAACAAAAGCAGCGGCTGAATGGCCTTCCAAATCCGTAAATACGAGTTCTTCCGTACTACTTCCTTTTAATCCGCTAATCTCCATAAGATGCTTAACAAATTGTCCCCGAGTGACTGATTGCTCAGCATTAAATTTCTCATCCTCAATATCGGAGTAGTGCCCTAATGTTTTCAGCGTATAAATTGCCTTCTCATAAGGATGGTCTTTCGCAATATCAGCAAATAAGGTTGGCGCTTTATGTTTCATCCCATAGCCGAGCGGATTCAGATACGGCTCCTTAAAGTAAAGCACTTCATCGCCTGATCCTATCGCAAATGCCGTGAATTTACCCGTAAGGCTATCTACAAACAGATTTTTATCTACTTGTTTAAGTACACGCGGTCCAAGGAAAGCATCTGAAATCATCAAGCTGCCTTTGCCGTCTGCTTCTATTGATGTATTTAGTTGTGCAAGACGTAGGTCAGTATAAATGCCCGTGAATTTATTTAATGAATCACTCGTACTCGGCGTGAATGCGTCGAACTTGGCAGGTTCAGCATACGCCGGGAAAAACGAATGAATAAACGCCTGATAGAAGAAATCACGGAGAGGGCCTATTTTGTTGTAAGTAATAAATACTCCCGTCTTTTGTTCCGGAATGAGGAACATAAGCGAGCTTGTACCCACAATATCTCCAAACTTGGCTATCACGGAAGAACTGCTTCCCGCCCCAGGAAGCTGAATCGGTGCCTCAAATCCATACGTAGTGTTCGGCAGCAATGAATGAATCGAAGAGCGATACGTTTCCATCTGATCGACCGTTGCTTGCTTAAGAATGCTGCCGGATTCTGATGAACCCCCATTCAGGAAAGCAATCATAAACTTGCTTATGTCCTCAGCAGTAGAGAACATTCCCCCTTGCGGCATTACAGTAGGAGTAACTGCGTATAATTCATGTTTGCCGTTTGCAGCGTCGTATTCCGAAACTAGATTTTCTTTAAGTTTTTTATCAAGTAAAAAACGGCTTGAATCCATTTTCAGCGGCTTGAATATATTCTGTTCCATGTAATCGTTAAAAGGTAAACCGCTGGCTTTTTGTACGATCAATCCAAGCAGCATCGACGCAAAGTTATCGTACATGTAGGCGCTGCCTGGCTCCCGAACAACAGAAGGCATATGCCCCCGAACATAGTCTTCAATTTCAACTACTTTCTCGAAGTCGCTATGTATATCCTCTGGCTGCGGATCACGTATTTCAAAACCCGTCGTATGCGTAAGTAAATGCTCAATCGTAACCGGCTTGCCGAACGGGTTGTCGAACTTCAAATTCTTCACATACTTGGTGAAATCGTCTTGAAGAGAGATCTTCCCCTGCTCTACAAGCTGCATAACCGCGGCTGCCGTAAAGGTCTTGGACACTGACGCGATGCGAAACACACTCGAAGCAGGGTCAATCGGCTTTTTTGTTTCCAGGTCTGCAAAGCCATATCCTCGCTGCGCTACCGTTTTCCCATCCTTCACAATAACGATAGAAGCTCCTACATATTGCGATTTGATTTGTTCCGTTGCAAAAAAATCGTTTAAAAATGTTGTCGCATTTTCAGCATTTAACGCTTTTGGAGCAGGCGCAGCACTCGGTTCCACGGGAGCCGCATAGACGGCTGGAGCCAGCAGGCTGACTGATAAAGCAGCAGCAACAATCGTTTTGGTCCATAAAGAAGGCTTTCTAATACTAAATAGTCGTTTCAAACCAGCATCTTCTCCATTCGAATTCGTTTTTGACCGCCTATTAAATACGAATTTGGAAGATGATTAGTTTCAAAATTATCCCATAACAGATTGCTAAAAGGGACTATAAGAACAAAAAAAAATAGCGCCCAAGCACAAAATTCTGTGCTTGAAACGCTATTTTACATTCAATATTTCTGCTTTGATCAAGCCGGCTTTTCCGTTTGAACAGGGTCTTCTGCGTTTTCATCACGTTTCTTCCGCTTGCGGTTTCGCTTGGGCAAACGGCGATCAACGTTTTTTTTTAGGCCGTACAGCGCATATAGAAGCAGCGGTACAAACAAAATTTTGGATAAGTCATTTTTGAACAATAGACCTAATACGACAGATACAACAATAACAATAGGGACAACCCATACTGCGCTCTTAGGAATACCGACCTTTTTGAAATTCGGATATTTAATCGTACTAACCATAAGAATGGAAAGCACTACTGTGCTTGCAAGCAACACGGATACATAAATGTCATTTTGAAATAAAGCTAATGTCGCTAACACTCCGCCAGCCGCCGGTATCGGAAGACCGATAAAATAACCTGGCGCACTTGATATTACATTGAAACGAGCAAGCCGCAGTGCCCCGCAAATCGGGAACAATGCCGTTACGATCCAAGCCAAGGCTGGATTAAGATCTTGAAAAGCAACTACATACATAATAAATGCTGGAGCTACGCCAAACGAAATCACATCGGATAATGAGTCCAGCTCCTTACCGAATTCACTTTGAACGTTCAGCGCCCGAGCAACGCGTCCGTCAACACCATCAAGCAGCATGGCGATTAACACCATCATAGCCGCAGTATCTGGTTTTTCATTGAATACAAGAATGATGGCGATTACTCCTAGGAATAAGTTCCCCACCGTGAGAAGGCTCGGTATCGATTTTGTGATCATCTTTTCCACCTCTTCTCTACTATGCCCCAAAACCCTTAACGAATGTATCTCCACGTTACAGGACCACATTCAATTCATTGTATGGGATTTAAATTTGCCTGTCAATGAACATCTGCTCTTGTATCCGCTTTAGACCTTCCTTAATCGCACGTGCCCGTACCTCGCCAATACCTTCAACCTCATCCAATTCTTCAATTGTCGCCATCAGAATATGAGGCAATCGACCGAAGTTTTCAATCAGATTGTTCATAATAATGAGCGGCAATCTTGGAATTTTATTCAGCAGTCGATAACCGCGCGGTGACACGGATTCATCGTTCATGTTGCTCGTATGTGGATAACCGATCAAACGGATGATTGGCGGCGCATCAAGCAGCTCATCCGAGCTCAGCTTCTTCAGGCCTGCCCGAATTTCCCGTATTTTCTCATCCGAATTTTCTTTGGCATAATCCTTAAGTAAGTACCAAGCATCCTCTTCTACTCCACCAACGAGCTCATCCATTTGCATGCTGATGAGCCGGCCTTCCGTTCCAAGCTCATTTACATAACGCTTGATCTCCATCTTGATGCGCAGCACCATTTCAACACGTTGAATAACATGTGCTACTTCCTGCAGAGTAACGAGCTCTTCGAATTCAAGCGCTGAAAGATTCGTAAAGGATTGGCTAAGCACCGCTTTATATTTCTCGAGCGTTTGAATCGCTTGGTTGGCCTTCGTCAAAATAACACCCATGTCCTTCAGCGAATAACGCAGATTGCCTTGATACAAAGTAATAATATTACGACGCTGCGAGATGGATACAACAAGCTTGCCTGTCTGCTTTGCAACCCGCTCAGCTGTACGGTGCCGAATTCCCGTTTCGATCGACGGAATGGAGCTATTTGGTATAAGCTGCGTATTCGCATACAAAATTCGGCGCATATCCTCGCTCAAAATAATAGCTCCGTCCATTTTTGCAAGCTCATACAAATAGTTAGGCGAGAAGTCGCAATTAATGGAAAAACCTCCGTCTACGACTTCCATTACTTCCGGGCTGTAGCCAACAACCAGCAACGCCCCCGTTTTCGCCCGAAGCACATTTTCAAGCCCATCCCGAAAAGGGGTGCCTGGTGCGACTAATTGCAATAATTGATTCATAATTTCAAGCTGTGTAGGTTCCTTCATCATCTGCCCCCCTATCCAAGCGCTGCCTTAAGTGCTTCCGACACTGTAGATACGCCAATAATTTCTATGCCTGCGGGCGGTTTCCACCCTTTTAAACTTTTCTCTGGCATAATGACACGTTTAAAACCTAGTTTCTCTGCTTCCTTCACCCTTTGCTCAGCACGCGATACCGCACGCACTTCTCCCGTCAATCCTACCTCACCAAATATAACGTCATACGGCTTCGTTGGCGCATCGCGAAAACTGGAGGCTATACTGACCGCAGCAGCTAGATCGACTGCCGGCTCATCAAGCTTAACTCCGCCAGCTACGTTCAAGTAAGCATCCTGTGTTTGTAGAAACATGCCGTTCCGTTTCTCCAACACCGCAATAATGAGCGCCATTCGGTTATGGTCGATACCCGTTGACATTCTGCGCGGGGATGGAAAATTAGTTGTGGCCACGAGCGCCTGAAGCTCAACAAGCACAGGCCTTGTGCCTTCCATGCTTGCAACTACGGTTGACCCTGATACACCAAGCGGACGCTCGGATAAAAACAGCTCAGAAGGATTCGAAACCTCTCGCAGTCCATCCTCGCCCATTTCAAAAATTCCAATCTCGTTCGTCGAGCCAAAGCGGTTTTTGACTGCCCTTAAAATTCTGTACGTATGATGGCGCTCCCCTTCAAAATAAAGAACACAATCCACCATATGCTCTAGAAGCCTTGGCCCCGCAATCGCGCCTTCCTTCGTAACATGGCCGACGAGCACCGTCGCAATTCCTTTAATTTTGGCCACACGCATAAAGTGGGCCGTGCATTCACGTACCTGCGATACACTCCCGGGAGCCGATTGAACATTTGGATCGTAGACGGTTTGAATGGAGTCAATAACGAGAAAATCCGGCTGGACTGATTCTATGGCATCGTTAATTTGCTCCATATTGGTTTCGCATAGTACGTAAAGCGATTCCGTCAGCGCACCAAGTCGATCTGCCCTTAATCTCGTTTGCCGCACGGACTCCTCCCCAGAAATATAGAGCACCTTCAACCCCTTCACCGCAAGCGCATGAGACGTTTGCAGCAACAGCGTTGATTTTCCGATTCCGGGATCTCCGCCGACAAGAATTAGCGAGCCTGGAACAACACCTCCGCCGAGCACTCGATTAAGCTCAAGCATCCTTGTTTCTATACGAGGCTCTTGCCCACTTTCTATATGTATGATGGACTGCGGCTTTTCTTTCGCATGAAACGACGACAATCCGACGCCCTTCGTTTTCACAACGGTTTCTTTCTCTTCCACCATCGAATTCCAAGCGTGGCAACCGGGACATTTCCCCAGCCATTTTGGCGATTCTGTACCACATTCCGTACAAACAAATTTTGATTTTATTTTGGCCATTCTGTACTCCTTAAACGTTATGAACCAGCGTAAATGAATGATGCCAGCCCTAGCGATTGTGCTTAAAATCACACTACATAAAGTTTACCATTTTATCCTCCATGTATAAACCCACATTGTTAATGAAAAAAAGGAGATAACCTACTTATTATTCGTTTCCCACAGCTAAGCTTATCCATTTCACGTCTTTTCATTGTTATCCACAGAATTACGAACAAGTTATCAACATTATCCACAACTCATCAACATATCCCCAAAGCCTTTTTCTATAAATACAACATAAAAAACGCCCTCGTTATCCACAGTGGATAAGAGAGCGAAAGATTAGTCACAACGCAGCATATTTATTGGAGCTCCAAATGATAAATAAATAGCATTAATGCTGCTTAAGCTCAATTCCAGCTTGCCGAGCAACTAACACGCGATGCGTTGTCAATTGTGAGCCGAGCATCACGCTTTCGGTTTGCTGGCCTGCCTCGCCCTGTTGCCCCCCGCCTCTATGAGCGTGCGCTTGCCGAAAAGAATCGCTGTTCACCCAGCCCTCAAAGGAAGCTTTGGTTTCCCAAGTCGTGCTTACTTTAAGCTCATCATATTCTTCTAAGCCTTCCGTTAACAACACTTCCATGCGCACAAAACCAGGCGATAAATCTATGCCTTTGGAATTTTGAAATCTACTCGCCACCGTCTCCCCGTGGCCTTTTTTTACTTTTATCGTATTGGTGACAACTATCATCGTTGTTCCTCCATTCTATGTAACGCTATAGTCTTATTATACGATAATGATTATCATTGTCAATTTATTGTGATAATAAAAACTGTCCCGCAAACAGCTTTTCTGATTGCGGGACAGTTTAATATCATGCTTATTTTGTCGTGGATTCTTCTGGCTCCTGTTCGGAAATCGATTTGGTAACGGTTAGACCGCCATCCTTTTCATCGATTGTGAACGTATCGCCTTTTTGGATTTTACCCATCAACAAATCTTCGGACAAACGGTCTTCGATATGTTTTTGGATTGCCCGGCGAAGCGGACGAGCTCCATATTGTGGATCATAGCCTTCCTTCGCTAGGAAGCTTTTTGCTGCATCCGTCAAGATGAAGTCAACTTCCTGCTCACGCAGACGCTTGCGAAGCTCATCCGACATGAGTGTTACGATTTGAGCAATATGCTCCTCGCCAAGCGAATGGAACACGATGCTTTCATCGATACGGTTCAAGAACTCCGGACGGAAGCTTTTCTTAAGCTCGCTAAGCACTTTATCCTTCATTTGCTGGAAGTCGCGGCCCGCATCCTGTACGGCTGTGAAGCCGAGCGAGGAATTGCGCTTGATTTGATCCGCTCCAACGTTAGAAGTCATAATAATCAGTGTGTTGCGGAAATCGACAACGCGGCCTTTGGAATCAGTCAAGCGACCATCCTCCAGCACCTGCAGCAATATGTTAAATACTTCAGGGTGAGCTTTCTCAATTTCATCTAACAACACAACGGAATATGGCTTGCGGCGAACTTTCTCGGTCAACTGTCCGCCTTCTTCATAACCTACATAACCAGGAGGCGCTCCGACTAGACGAGATGTCGAATGCTTCTCCATATATTCCGACATGTCGATACGGATAACCGCATTTTCATCTCCGAACATCGCTTCTGCAAGCGCTCTGGCGAGCTCCGTTTTACCAACACCCGTTGGACCTAAGAAAATGAATGAGCCAATTGGACGCTTCGGATCTTTCAAGCCGGCACGTGCACGACGAATCGCTCTGGATACCGACTTCACTGCATCATCTTGACCAATGATCCGGTCATGAAGAATATCTTCCATTTTCAGAAGTCTTTCCGTCTCTTCTTCAGCCAGCTTGCTAACAGGAATACCCGTCCAGCTAGCTACAACCTGAGCAATATCCTCTGGTGTCACTTCAGAATCAGTACGGCCTTGTTTTTCTTTCCACTGGTTTTTGGTAATATCAAGCTCTTCGCGAATTTTTTGCTCCGTATCGCGAAGCGCTGCCGCTTTCTCGAATTCTTGGCTTTGAACCGCTGCATCCTTCTCCTTGCGGATATCTTCCAAACGGTTTTCAAGCTGCTTCAAGTTTGGCGGCACTGTGTAAGAATGCAAGCGTACCTTTGAACCGGCTTCATCAATAAGGTCAATCGCTTTATCTGGCAAGAACCGATCCGGAATATAACGATCCGATAATTTAACTGCTTGCACGATTGCTTCATCCGTAATTTTCACACGGTGATGAGCTTCATAACGATCGCGTAAACCGTACAAAATTTGAATCGCTTCTTCTGGAGATGGCTGATCTACCGTTATAGGTTGGAAACGACGCTCAAGCGCAGCATCTTTTTCAATATATTTGCGGTATTCATCAAGAGTAGTTGCACCGATACATTGCAGTTCACCGCGTGCTAATGCAGGCTTCAAAATATTAGATGCATCGATTGCACCCTCTGCTCCGCCTGCACCAATCAACGTATGAAGCTCATCGATGAATAGAATAATATTGCCCGCTTGGCGGATCTCATCCATGATTTTCTTCAGTCGATCTTCAAACTCACCACGGTACTTTGTACCTGCTACTACGGAGCCCATATCCAGCGTCATGACACGCTTATCACGCAAAGTTTCGGGAATTTCATTCTCGATAATCTTCTGCGCGAGACCTTCGGCAATTGCTGTTTTACCGACGCCCGGTTCCCCAATTAGTACTGGATTGTTCTTCGTACGGCGGCTAAGCACTTGAATTACACGCTCAATTTCTTTGCTCCGGCCGATCACAGGATCCAGATTTCCTTCCTTCGCATAAGCAGTTAAATCTCTTGCAAGTCCATCGAGCGTAGGCGTGCTAACATTCGCTGGAGAACCGTGATTGCTTGAGACTGCTTCACTGCTGCCAAGAAGCTGAAGGACTTGTTGACGAGCCTTATTTAAGCTAATGCCAAGATTGTTGAGCACACGTGCTGCAACGCCTTCTCCTTCACGGATGAGACCAAGCAAAATATGCTCTGTGCCAACGTACGTATGTCCAAGCTTTCTTGCTTCATCCATCGAAAGCTCAATTACTTTTTTCGCGCGTGGCGTATATGCAATGTTGTTAGGCTGCTCTTGACCGCGACCAATCAACGCCTCAACTTCGTCTTGAATCTTCTCAAGCCCAAGTCCTAGTCCAATTAATGCTTTAGCCGCTATTCCTTCCCCTTCGCGAATAAGGCCTAGCAAAATATGCTCCGTACCAATATTGTTATGTCCGAGACGAACCGCTTCTTCTTGCGCCAATGCAAGCACCTTCTGTGCTCGCTCCGTGAATCTTCCAAACATCATATTTACGCACCCCCATGGCCTTTTTCACCACGCAATTGCTTGCGTATGAGTTCTGCTCTCCTGAAATCTCTCTGCTCTGGACTCATCTTCTCGTCGAAGGTTTGTTGCAAAAATCCAGGCTGAGTCATGACCAAAAGTTCATTCAACACTTGTGGCGTTACATCTGATAAAATGCCAAGGTCTGCACCAAGCCGCACATCTGACAACCGCTGCGCAGCTTCCTTGGAATCCATAATTGAAGCATATGCTAAAATACCGTATGAGCGCTTCACGCGATCCTCTGTCCTCAGCCGCGACTCATGCATAAGACGCTTGCGTGCCGCTTTCTCATGCTCGATGATTTGTCTTGCAACACCATAAAGATTTTCAATAATTTCATTCTCGGATTGCCCCAGCGTAATTTGGTTAGACACCTGAAATAAATTCCCAAGCGCTTCACTGCCTTCGCCGTACAAGCCTCTTACCGCCAAGCCTACCTGTGTAACAGCTGACAATATCCGATTGATTTGAGACGTTAAAACGAGTGCCGGCAAATGCATCATGACGGATGCCCTTATGCCTGTGCCCACATTCGTTGGACATGTCGTCAAATAACCGCGTTTCTCATCAAATGCATAATCAGCCGACTCTTCAAAAATATCGTCAATTCCGCTGGCCAATGCCCATGCCTCCTGGATTTGGAAACCTGGATACAGACATTGAATGCGCAAATGATCTTCTTCGTTAATCATTATGCTAACAGATTCATTATCGCTTAAAATAACGGCCCCGCATCGCGATTCGTTCGCTAAATTGGGACTGATTAAATGCTTTTCAACAAGCACCCTTTTATCAAGCTCGCTTAAATCTGACAAAATAATGGTCTCAAATGATCCAATAGACTGCAGCTTGCCGCTCTGGCTAACTTCAGTCAGCTGATCCATGACATCCTTAGATTGCTGATTTGTTGCAAGTAATGGAAAAGGCTGATGACGTAAATTTCGGGCTACTCGCACTCTGCTGCTAATGACAATTTCAGATTCAGGACCTGCGTCCTTCATCCATTCGCTGAGCGCATGCTGTGAGAATCGATGCTTAGTCAAGAGGTTCCTTCACTCCTTCTATGCCAGCCTACAGGTCTGCCATTTTGCGCTCTAATTCACGTATTCGATCACGCAGCTCTGCCGCGCTTTCAAATTCCTCTTGATCAATCTTCTCCTGCAAATCCCGCCTCAGCTGTTCAATCTCGCGCTTGCACTGGATTTGCCCGCCTGAGCGCTTGGGGATTTTACCGCTGTGTACGGTGCTGCTGTGAATACGTTTGAGAAGTGGATCAAGCTTACCTTCGAACGACTGATAACAAGAGCTGCAGCCGAATCGACCGATTTTGCTAAACTGTGTATAGGTCAGACCACATTCCTCGCAGCGCAGCGCTGGCTGCTTAATGCCGGTAATCGTCGACCCGCCAAGCTGTTCGAAATCAAGAAGTCCCGATAGTAAGCTATGAATAGAAAAGCTATTCGGCGCGCCTGGAATGCCTTCGCCTTTCTCACGAGCACAGCTTTCACAAATATGAAATTCGGTCTTCTCGCCATTAATGATTTTTGTGAAATGAAGCGTAGCCGGTTTTTTACCGCAATCTTGGCAAAACAAGCCTGATCCCTCCTCCCGGTATAAACGGTTTGTCTTTATTTAACCAGCAATGAGATAAGCATGGACCTTAACAACCTTGCCCGAATTTCATCCCTTAGCGGCAGCTTCAGTGCAATGGTATCGCGATGCACAGCCGCACGGAGCAGATTTCCTTCACGCTTAGAGATAAGTCTTGCTTCCTCAAGCTGATAAATAAGCCCTTCCGCTGCACCTTGATCGACACATTCTCCAACCGTTTCTTCGATGTGGAATTGAATCGCCTTTAATGCAGGAAGCTCAATCCGTTGTATTCGGATATAGCCTCCGCCGCCGCGCTTACTTTCAACCATGTATCCTTTCTCCATGGTAAATCGAGTACTAATTACATAGTTGATTTGCGACGGTACACAAGAAAATTTGTCAGCCAGGTCATTGCGTTGAATTTCTACTGCGCCCTCTGGACTTTCTTGAAGCATAAGCTTCAAGTACTGTTCGATGAGATCGGAAATGTTACGCAAACCACCAACCTCCCTGAGAAATAACCAATAAAACTAAAGTTGAAACATAGGTATTAATGAGGTCTTGCGATCAAATCAGAATATACACCGAATATTCGGACAACTGACTTTGACTTTCTTTGACCTTGATTTTATTATATGCAATTTCAGCAAAAGGTCAAGTGCTCGGTAAAATTGATTTTCCATTAGCTTGGTACGCTTGCATGCTGTTTATACATAGCCGGATTCATTTATATGATTAACGCTCATTTTCTGCATACAAAAACAACAAAAAACCTATCGCATATTATGCGATAGGTCTCTCGTGCTTGGCGACGTCCTACTCTCCCAAGACCCTGCGGTCTAAGTACCATCGGCGCTGAAGGGCTTAACGGTCGTGTTCGGTATGGGAACGCGTGGTTCACCTCCGCCATCGCCACCAAACTGGATTTTTCGTTGAAATGCAGTCCTGAGTTTCCTCAGAAAAGATCCAACCAAAGTCCTTCAAGGTGTTTACGCCCTGAAAACTGGATACGAAAGATTAGGCTTGCTGAAGCCTTTATGCTGCTGTCTACCGGATGTATGGGTCACAGTAAACGTGTTTAGGATAAGCCCTCGACCGATTAGTATTCGTCAGCTACACACATTGCTGTGCTTCCACCCCGAACCTATCAACCTCGTCGTCTTCAAGGGGTCTTACATACTGGGAAATCTCATCTTGAGGGGGGCTTCACGCTTAGATGCTTTCAGCGCTTATCCCGTCCGTACTTGGCTACCCAGCGGTGCTCCTGGCGGAACAACTGGTACACCAGCGGTACGTCCATCCCGGTCCTCTCGTACTAAGGACAGCTCCTCTCAAATTTCCTGCGCCCGCGACAGATAGGGACCGAACTGTCTCACGACGTTCTGAACCCAGCTCGCGTACCGCTTTAATGGGCGAACAGCCCAACCCTTGGGACCTACTTCAGCCCCAGGATGCGATGAGCCGACATCGAGGTGCCAAACCTCCCCGTCGATGTGGACTCTTGGGGGAGATAAGCCTGTTATCCCCAGGGTAGCTTTTATCCGTTGAGCGATGGCCCTTCCATTCGGTACCACCGGATCACTAAGCCCTACTTTCGTACCTGCTCGACTTGTAGGTCTCGCAGTCAAGCTCCCTTATGCCTTTGCACTCTTCGAATGATTTCCAACCATTCTGAGGGAACCTTTGGGCGCCTCCGTTACATTTTAGGAGGCGACCGCCCCAGTCAAACTGTCCACCTGACACGGTCCCCGAACCGGTTTCACGGTTCTAGGTTAGAACTCCGATACGATCAGGGTGGTATCCCAACGTTGCCTCCACACAAGCTGGCGCTCATGCTTCAAAGGCTCCCACCTATCCTGTACAGATCGTACCAAAGTTCAATATCAAGTTACAGTAAAGCTCCATGGGGTCTTTCCGTCTTGTCGCGGGTAACCTGCATCTTCACAGGTATTAAAATTTCACCGGATCTCTCGTTGAGACAGCGCCCAAGTCGTTACGCCATTCGTGCGGGTCAGAATTTACCTGACAAGGAATTTCGCTACCTTAGGACCGTTATAGTTACGGCCGCCGTTTACTGGGGCTTCGGTTCACAGCTTCGGGTTACCCCTAACCGCTCCCCTTAACCTTCCAGCACCGGGCAGGCGTCAGCCCGTATACTTCGCCTTACGGCTTCGCACAGACCTGTGTTTTTGCTAAACAGTCGCTTGGGCCTTTTCACTGCGGCCCCCTCGGGCTATTCACCCTACCGAGGCACCCCTTCTCCCGAAGTTACGGGGTCATTTTGCCGAGTTCCTTAACGAGAGTTCTTCCGCGCGCCTTAGCATGCTCTGCTCGCCTACCTGTGTCGGTTTGCGGTACGGGCACCTAGATCTCACTAGAGGCTTTTCTTGACAGCCGGAGTACATGACCTTCGCTACTGCAATTTTCGCTCCTCATCACAGCCCAGCCTTATGATCGACGGATTTGCCTATCGATCAGCCTCACTGCTTGGACGGACTATTCCATCAGTCCGCGTCACTGCCCTTCTGTGTCACCCCATTGCTCAAACGATCTTCGGTGGTACAGGAATTTCAACCTGTTGTCCATCCACTACGCCTTTCGGCCTCGCGTTAGGTCCCGACTTACCCTGAGAGGACGAGCCTTCCTCAGGAACCCTTAGGCTTTCGGCGGACAAGATTCTCACTTGTCTTTTCGTTACTCATACCGGCATTCTCACTTGAATACAGTCCACCAGTCCTCACGGTCCAACTTCAATCCGTATTCAACGCTCCCCTACCCAAGTACCTAATGGTACATGTCATAGCTTCGGTGGTGTGTTTAGCCCCGTTACATTTTCGGCGCAGAGTCACTCGACCAGTGAGCTATTACGCACTCTTTAAATGATGGCTGCTTCTAAGCCAACATCCTGGTTGTCTTTGCAACTCCACATCCTTTCCCACTTAACACACACTTGGGGACCTTAGCTGATGATCTGGGCTGTTTCCCTCTTGACAATGGATCTTAGCACTCACTGTCTGACTCCCGAGTAGCACGTCTATGGCATTCGGAGTTTGACTGGACTTGGTAACCCTTGGCGGGCCCCGCACCCAATCAGTGCTCTACCTCCACGACGCTCATTCCTCGAGGCTAGCCCTAAAGCTATTTCGGGGAGAACCAGCTATCTCCGAGTTCGATTGGAATTTCTCCGCTACCCCCACCTCATCCCCGCATTTTTCAACATGCGTGGGTTCGGGCCTCCAGTGCGTGTTACCGCACCTTCACCCTGGACAGGGGTAGATCACACGGTTTCGGGTCTACGACCACGTACTTATTCGCCCTATTCAGACTCGCTTTCGCTACGGCTCCGTCTTCCCGACTTAACCTTGCACGTGATCGTAACTCGCCGGTTCATTCTACAAAAGGCACGCCATCACCCATTTAACGGGCTCTGACTTTTTGTAAGCGCACGGTTTCAGGTTCTTTTTCACTCCGCTTCCGCGGTGCTTTTCACCTTTCCCTCACGGTACTGCTTCACTATCGGTCACCAGGGAGTATTTAGCCTTGGCAGATGGTCCTGCCGGATTCCGACGGGGTTTCTCGTGTCCCGCCGTACTCAGGATCCGTCTCGGAGAGTGTTTGCTTTCGGTTACAGGGCTTTTACCTGCTCTGGCGGGCCTTTCCAGACCTCTTCGCCTACCAAACAC
>NZ_CM149662.1:7262500-7873323 GCF_056173205.1 Pristimantibacillus sp. Z349TD_6
CTAACTTAAATAGAACTTGAAAAACAAAAGGAGCTATTCCTCAAGGTCTATAACCTTAAGGGACAGCTCCTTCTTATTAAAGCATTCAAAACAATGCTTTGAACAACGTCTTATTACTATATTACGGTTTCACCCAAAAGGCGCAATAACTCTGCTTCCTCTTCTATAACAGTAATACCAAGCTCACGAGCCTTCGTCAGCTTGCTTCCTGCGCTTTCGCCTGCTACAACAAAATCTGTTTTCTTAGATACGCTGCCTGAAATTTTGGCTCCGCAAGCTTCGAGCAGCTTCGCAGCTTCATCCCTAGACATCGTCGGCAGCGTTCCTGTAAGTACGACTGTCTTCCCGCTGAATACACTATCATTTCTCGCAACCAGCTGCTGTTCTGCCTCGGCTTTCACACCTAGCTCGCGCATTCTGGCAATACTCGCAATGATAATGGGATCTTGAAAAAATCCAACGATGCTCTCAGCAACAATACCGCCAACATCCGGAAGTGTAATAAGTTCTGCAGCTTCCGCTTGCATAATAGCATCTAGATTTCCATAATGATCAGCCAGCATTTTCGTTGTTGCTTTGCCCGTGTTCGGAATGCCTAGAGCAAATAAGAATGATGCTAGCTCTCTATCCTTGGACTTTTCAAATGCGGCAAGCAGCTTCAGTGCCTTCTTCTCACCGAATCGTTCGAGTCCAATCAGATCATCGTAAGTAAGTGCGTACAGATCAGCAGGATCACGTACTCCGCAATCTTTGTAAAGCTGTTCTGCTGTCATGACGCTGAACGTATCGATATCCATTGCATCCCGAGACGCGAAATGAGTGATCCGGCCGATAATTTGCGGCTGGCAGCCCAGCTTATTATTGCAGAATAGGTGAGCTCCCCGCTGCTCGAGCTCCGTTCCGCATGATGGACATACGGTTGGAAACACAATTTCTTCACCAGGCACATCATCGGCCTTGCCCAATATTTCTGGAATAACATCATTTGAGCGGCGAATCGTAACGAGTGTCCCTAGTGCGAACTTGAGGTTTTTGCGTTCAATATCGCCGATATTATTGAGCGTACAGTTTTGTACAGTGACACCAGCGAGTTCAACAGCCTCGACGCGTGCAACTGGCGTTATTTTGCCGGTACGGCCAACCTCCCAAGACACGGCTTCGAGTACTGTTGCTGCTTCCTCCGCTTCGAACTTAAAGGCAACCGCCCAGCGAGGGAATTTATCCGTATAACCGAGTGCTTCCCGCGTCCGCATATCTACAACCTTGATTACAGCACCATCAATGAGGAAATCCAGCTGCTCCCGTTTTTCTGTTACACGCAGCAGCTCTTCTTGAACCTCTTCGATCGTATTTTGATACGTTACATATGGATTCACCTTAAAGCGGTTGTCGTTCAGAAACTTCTGCATTTCATGATGATCTGCAAAAGAAACTCCGTCAGCGTAGCCGACATTATAGAAAAATGCGTTCAGCTTCCGCTCGGCTGTAACCCGCGGATTAAGATTGCGCAGTGCGCCTGCTGCGGCATTCCGTGCATTTTTGAGCGGTTCAGCTGCCGTTTCATTATATTTGGCGAGCACGGAAAGCTGCATAATGCCTTCTCCCTGCACTTCAACTATACCGTCAGCCCATGGAATGGTGAGCGGAACAGAACGTATCGTTCGAACCTGCTGCAATATCCCTTCGCCAATCGCACCGTTTCCGCGCGTAGCTGCTTGAACCAGCTGTCCATCCTCGTAGGTCAGATTCAGGGTCAAGCCGTCAAACTTCAGCTCAACGACATAAGTAGGCTGCGGCAAAGGCTCTTCTTCCGGATGTTTTGCATTATAATCGGCGACTGCTTTAAGCAATCTTGTATTCCACGAAAGCAGGTCTTCCGTATTTTGAGCTTTGTCCAAACTCCATAAACGAGCACGGTGTTTATACGGCTCAAAACCTTTGAGCAAATCGCCGCCTACTCGCTGTGTCGGCGACTCAGGCAAAAGCACGCCCGTCTCCTTCTCCAAAGCGACAAGCTCATCATAGAGCTTGTCATAATCCGTATCATTTATTGTAGGCTGATCAAGCGTGTAGTAGCGATAATTATGCTCTGCAATGATCGCAACAAGCTGCTGCATTCTCTCTAATTGAGCGTTCACGGAAGGCTCCTCCTTCTAATCGTCAAAAATGGCTGATCAACCTTATACTTTTGTTATCGGGGCAAAGCCGGCAAGCAATCGCTTGATGCCGACCGGAGCCGGGAATGCAATGTTAAGCTCCATATCCTTGCCCGTCCCTTTGACGGAGACGATCACGCCAATTCCCCATTTGCCATGCGACACGCGATCGCCTGACGCAAATGTTCCAGGCGCGGCATCGCCCGCCGCGCTGCTGCCCTGAGCCGCCCGAGCGGCTTCCTGCAGCGGCGTGCTGACACGCACGCCGCCTCCTCTGCCGCCCATCGCGGCCGGGCCCGTTCCCCCTATACCT
The DNA here is from genome assembly GCF_056173205.1 of Pristimantibacillus sp. Z349TD_6. NCBI lineage: Bacteria > Bacillati > Bacillota > Bacilli > Caryophanales > Paenibacillaceae > Pristimantibacillus (SeqCode) > Pristimantibacillus sp. Z349TD_6. The sequence continues at coordinate 7,264,970 of NZ_CM149662.1, forward strand.
GGGGAACGGCCGCCTGCACCGGGCGCACCGCCAGCTGGCGCGCGACCGGCAAACCCGCGGCTCGCGCCTTGCACAGCCGCACCAGTACCGCCCGTGACGCTAACGCCGCTGCGACTGCCCACGCTTCCACGTGAATAACCGCCGCTGCCGCTAGAAGCGCCTTCTCTTACGCTCTCTGGTATTTCCTGCAGGAAACGCGAAGGCATGTTGCTGCTCGTACGGCCAAACAAAGTCCGCATCCGCGCACATGTCAGATAAAGCCGTTTCTCCGCGCGGGTAATCCCTACATATGCAAGGCGCCGCTCCTCTTCAAGCTCTTCATTGTCAGCAAGAGCACGGCTATGCGGGAATACGCTCTCCTCCATGCCGATAATGAAAACGACAGGGAACTCAAGTCCCTTAGCACTATGCATGGTCATCAGTGTGATTGCATCTTTATTCTTCTCTGCTTCTTCTTCATCCTTGTTCAAGGAATCGATGTCGGCTATGAGTGCCAAATCAGTTAGGAACGCCACGAGCGTCCGATCCTCATTGCGCTTCTCAAAATCCATCGTCACCGACAGAAACTCATCGATATTCTCAAGACGCGCCTTCGACTCCAGCGTGTTCTCTTGATGCAGCTCCATCCGGTACTGCGACAGCTCCAGCACCTTCTCTGTAAGCTCCGTTACCGATAAATATTCAACCATTCGTGTAAGATTGTCGATAATCTCATAAAACTCGCGCAATAGCGTCCGTGTCCGAGCATTCACCTCAACCTCGCCGAGGTTGTTCAATACACGATAAATGGAAGTGCCTCTTCTCGCCGCTTCATCCGCAAGCTTGCCAACCGTTGTATCCCCGATTCCCCGCTTCGGCACATTAATGATACGCACCAAGCTTATATCGTCATCCGGGTTGGAAACGAGCTTCAAATATCCGAGCAAATCTTTAATCTCTTTGCGATCATAGAACTTAATGCCGCCAACGATTTGATAAGGAATATCCGATTTAATCAAAATTTCCTCTATAACCCGCGACTGAGCATTGGTACGGTATAATATCGCATGATTGGCAAATTTATAGCCGTTATTCACGTTTTTGCGAATTTCTCCAGTTACAAAATATCCTTCATCATGTTCAGTATCTGCCTGATAGAGTGCAATGAGATCGCCCGCGCCTTGATCCGTCCACAGCTTCTTCGGCTTGCGCCCTGTATTTAACTTGATAACTGCATTTGCGGCATCGAGAATATTTGCTGTTGAACGATAGTTTTGCTCCAGCATGATCGTCCGCGCCTCTGGATAATCGCCCTCAAAATTCAAGATGTTCGTAATGTCCGCTCCACGCCAGCGGTAGATAGACTGATCGCTGTCGCCTACTACGCATATATTATGATGTTTATCCGCAAGCATGCGGGTCAGCATATATTGTGCTCTGTTCGTATCCTGATACTCATCGACATGAATGTATCTGAACTTGTTCTGATAAAATTCAAGCACCTCTGGTACATCTTTAAACAGCTGAATCGTCATCATGATAAGATCATCAAAATCAAGTGAGTTATTACTTCTCAGTTTTTTCTGGTATTTTGTAAACACTTGGGCAACGATGCCCTCAAAATAGTCGCCGACCTTTTGCTCGAATTGCTCCGGCGTGATCAGCTCATTTTTCGCTCCGCTTATTGCAGCTTGAACCGCCTTCGGCTCAACCTTCTTCGTATCGATGTTCATGTCCTTCATACAGCCGCGGATAACCGACAACTGGTCTGAAGAGTCCAAAATAGAGAAGCTGGATGTAAAACCGATCCGATCGATATCTCTTCTGAGGATACGCACGCACATCGAGTGGAAGGTAGATACCCAAATGTCTCGCCCAGATGGTCCAACAAGCGCACTGACCCGGTCCTGCATCTCTCGTGATGCTTTATTCGTAAAGGTGATGGCCAAAATGCTCCATGGCGCCACACGCTTCTTTTCTATTAAGTAAGCAATTCGATGTGTCAGAACGCGAGTCTTGCCGCTGCCCGCTCCCGCCATAATCAAAAGCGGCCCGTCAGTCGCTTGAACAGCATCACGCTGCGGCGGGTTCAGCTTCTGTACCGCCTGCTCGATACTCATATAATTCAACATGCTCAGACTCCTTTGTTCGCATATGTTCGCCTCTCACCAGTGTAGACAACGGCTACCGCTGTGTCAATTTGAGAATATAGGAATTAGCTTGAATTATGACAGAAAGTATGTCAAAGCTATAACCAAATAAAAGCATCTGCCGTTCTGTCCCATTGTCAATTAAGTGCAACAGGATCAGATACAGCGAATGCTTTTTTCCATTGAGACCATGGCTATAGGCAAAACAGGAGCAAATCAGACATTCTTAACAGCTGCCACTGTCGATAATGCTGCTTCAAGATCGCTGTAAATAATGTTTCCTACAACGACGGTATGAGCAGCTTCAGCCGCTTGACGAGCTTTGTCTGCATTGTCAATTCCGCCGCCATAAAATACCCGTGCTTGCGTAGCTGTCATTCTTGCCCGCTTCACCAGCTGCATATCGCCGAATCGTCCGCTGTATTCCAAATAAACAACCGGCAGGCGCATCAGCCGATCAGCCATTCGCACATGTGCGGTGAGTTCTGCTTCTGTCAGCTCCGTTTGGGCACCGGTAACTTTTGCAGCAGTAGCCCCCTCATTCAAAATAATATAGCCTTGCGCCGCCGTTTCCTCCCAAGGAACGAAGGCGCCATACTCTATTAGTCCTTCGGTTTGCCGTCCGGTAATCCACTCTGCTCTGCTCGTATTAAGGACAAGCGGTACAAAATAGCCGTCGAAGCCGGGAACCGCTCCCTCTAAAGTAGAAACCTCTAATGCACAGTCCACCGCATACCTGCGAATTCGTGCCATCAGATCCACTGTATTCTCAAAAGTAACGCCGCTGGAGCCTCCAACAATAATCGCATCAGTACCCGAGGTACAAATCGCGTCAAGCTGCTCATCGGAAATTTCTCGATCAGGGTCGAGCTTAAACACATGCCTCCAGCTTGAAAACCAAACCTCATTCATGAATGATCACGCCTCGCTTTGTCATAAATCAATTGTCGCATAATTGCTTTCCTTCTATGCTATGTCAGCGAGAAATCCGTGTCAAACAGTTACTCTCTTTCAAGCTTCTCTTTCATTTGCTTCATCAGGTCCTTGTCGCTAGCATTGGGAACTCTTACCCGCTCTAAATAAGTCAAAGCTTCCGCTGGATCGCCGTCTGCCTTCGTAATGCCGTAATAAATCAGTCTAGCTAGCGGACGCAGTGCGTCATCGTTATCCCCTTCTGACTTGTAAGACGCGATGGCTTCCTCATATTCCCCTTGAATGACCAGCCTGTCTCCAGCAAGCATCCCTTCCTCTGGCATCGTGAAAAACGGGGTTTTCTGGACTAGAGACGTGTAATAGCCGCTAGAGCTCGATATTTTGCGCCCGCCCGCATCATAAGCATCAACTGACCATATGAAATCTCCACCAGGATAAACCGCGCCAAGCACTCCGATATTAGACAAAGCAACATTTCCTCCCGAGTCCGTGCTTTTGCCAAATCCCAGCGTATTTCCTCTCAATTCCTTCAAGCTGTACTCCGCTGTTGTTCCTCTAAAGCGCTCATCCGAGAGCTGTACCGTATTAGCGCCAACAGTATTCCCATCTTTAATGCGGAAAATGGACGTGATCGAAAGTGTATAGTAATCCGCACCCGGATAGGCATTCCATTCGAATAACAATTTATCCCCGGTTAGCTGCTCTTTATTAACTGGTGATATAACACTTACTAGCGGTACAAATTGAAAATCGTATGTTTCTGTTTTGCCTTCTAGAGCGCCCACATACTCTCGGTCAGACTGCGTTAAGTAATAGCCATTTACCTCAGCAGGGGTGACACCGACTCCAACCTCATACACATTAGCATCCACGTCATAAAAACGATAAACACCATGCTCATCTGTAATGGCTACCGGGTAATGAAGATAAGGCGGCGTGCTCCATCCGCGTGCATCCTTGCGGTGCAATATAACAAACACATTCGCAGCCGGTTTTTCGCCAATCTTAACTTTCCCTGTTATAGCAGCCTGCTTATCAGGTATCGCCGTTCTTGTACTCAAAATCGCTTGATAGGTTCGCAGCTCCTCATCCGCATGGAATGTACCGGTATTCACATTTGCTTCAAGCTCTGCAAAAAGCCGTTCTGCTTTATCCCACTCCTTGTTCCACATATAAAGCTTGCCCAAATTAAATTTAACCCCATATATATATGACGACGTTGAATATTGCTCCACCAAATGTTCGAGTCGGTTTATCTCGCGCATACGTTCCTCTCCCGTTCGTTCTCCTCCGCTGGAGGAGCTGCTGCTCGGGAAAATAAATATACGATCGTCGCCGCTCGAATCCGTAACCAGCTCAGACGCCTCAGACGCTAATAAAAGTGCAGATTCCGCGCTCTCGGTTCTAGGAAACCACTTCCACAAAACATCGTATTTCTCCGTATGAAAAAGGAAAAAAGGAATTAGAAAATAGCAAGCTCCCGCTACAATCATAAGAAAAGCGAGCAGCATGGCCATCGTTTTCACTTTCATTCGTATCATTTTTCCTTCGCCCACCCTTCAAGCAGCTCTGATTCATAATAAACGCCGCCTGCAATCATAATTAACCGATCGCTGCTTTCAGACTGGGGCTTGGCATCCATCGTTTGCGGAGAATATACGGATGACGATAAACGCTGCCAGCCGATTACGGGTACAGCGATACACAGGCATAGGACTAAAACGACAGCAATCCCAGGTATACGCAGCTCCCGATTCCAAAATGAAGGAGGGCATACTCGGTCTAAAACAGTCTTTTGAAGCTGTTCAGTGAACTGAATACCCGCCAGCTCTATTTCCAAATCTTTACGAATGCTTTTTGAATCATGCTCATGTTTCATCCTGCCAGTCTCCTTCCTCTAATTGCTGCCTGAGCTGTCGCCGTCCTCGCAGCAGCTTACTCTTAATGGTACTTTCCGGCTCACCGAGCACCTGCGCGATTTCTTTAATGGTCAGCTCTTGATAATAATAAAGAACGATGACCTCACGATATTTGAAAGGCATAACCTCTATGGATTCACGAAGCGATGAGGCCAGCAGCCATTGTTCAACTCCCGTATCGCTCGGCGCTTTAAACATCATATTATGTATGCTCATTTCTTCTCCTGTTTCCGCTCGAAACAGCAGCCTTTTCCATGAAGCGAGCCGCATCTTGCTGCGGCAGCGATTAATCGTCATTTGCAGCAGCCAGCCGCGCAGGCTTCCATCGCCGCGGTATTGTTTTATTTTTTGAAAAGCGGTTATAAATACCTCCTGGCTCACATCCTCTGCCAAGTGATGATCCTTCAGCAGCAAGGCGGCTGTCCGCAAAATATCGTTGCCGTACTGCTCCATCAGCCACTTCAGGGCGGAGCCGTCACCGCCTTTCAGTCGTTCAATCGCTTGTTGCTCCGCACTCATCCATTCACCTGCTCTCTCTATAAGTAAAGATGCGGTTTGAAGCGCAAAAGGTTGCAAATGCACCTTTTTAAAATTTCACAGCAAAAAAAATACCGCCCTCCCATTCGCAGAGAAGACGGTATTGCTTGAAATTTGTTAGATTTATTTTACCAGTTGACCACGCGTCACGCCAAGCTGGTTAATGGCTTTCAGGCTGCGCCATACTTGCGTACCGCTAATACGGCCATCAAGCGCATCACGGTAAAGAGACAACACTTCAAGCACTTTCTCCGGCGTTTCTTCTAGAAACTCGACACGGAAATTGGATACGCCCATTCCTACAAAATTGCGAATGTACTCAGCGCCCGATTGCTCGATTGCATTGTACACGGTATTGCGGCAGCCTTCGTCTACGCGTACAGGATGCGCCATGCCAATACGATCCTGCAGGGAAGCACGCTTCTCCTCACAAGGACGTCCGCAGTTTGTGAAGTCAGTTCCTTCACTCATAAAGGTGCAATATACGCAATGCTCCGTGTGGAACATCGGCAAATGCTGATGGATAACCATTTCCAGCATCGACGTATCTGAGTTTTCCAGCAAATCAACCATCTGCTGAATGTTCAAATCATACGACGGTGTAATCAGATCAAGACCAACCTCGGTAAACAGCTTCACTGCCTTATGATTGGCTACGTTCAGTGAGAAATCGCCAATCAGCTTCGGAAATGGCTTGTCCGGATTAGCTGCACGGGCGCGCAAGTAGTAATAAAGCGCTCCAGTGTTCCGAACAAGTACGGCATCGGGCTGCAGCTTCAATATATTCGCATGGTAGCCATTTTCGCCAGGCATGTGAATGCGCGGCGTAGCCAGAGCAATCGGCTTGCCTGCTTCACGGGCAGCGGCTACCGCTGCAGGGAATTGTTTAATAAATTCAAAATCAGCGTATACATAAGCGACGTCGGTTTTGACTGCTGCCTGCACCTGCTCCAAGGTGCGGCATAGTGCGATCAAGTTTGCATCTTTTCCGCTCTGAGGAGCCAAAATATCTTTTTTCGCTACATCAGCCAAAACAGCGTCCTCGCTTGCGTATATCGCATTCTTCACATAGACAGGCGGCTTCGGACGCTCGCCTGCAAGCAGCTCGACCGCTTCACGGCGCAGTCTGTTTAGTTCACGGATCGGTACGATCAAATCGCCTTGCAGCTCTACCTCGAGCTTCTCAAGCTGATAAACCGTGCCGCCCAGACGGCCCAGTTGGTCCTCAAGCAGCGCTGCATCCATCGGACGCTTCTGTGCCTGCTCCAAATCGATCTCTGAAGCGACTTCAACCGTCGTCCCCTTCTGCACATCTGTCCACCATGTACGCATCGGCTGGCCAAGCGCACCCGTCACTCGAACATGAAGCGGGAATACACGATATGGCTTTTCCGTTTCAAAAGAAGCTCTCAGGCGTCTATCCAGCGCCGGATCATTCGTTTTCCACACACGGTCGCCTACATGAACCTTGCGCAAATCAACATCATTACGTCCAGCTACCAGCTCGATCAATATGCCTTCCTGCGCTTCACCCTCGATTTTCACGCCTTGACGGCGAATATCGTAAACGCGGCCGCCTTCTTCCTTCTTCGTCGGGTCGCCTGCGTCAAACACAATGCCATCTCCGCGCTTAAGCGGCGCTTCAATTTTCAGTGTAACCGCATCGCGCATAATGCGCTCTACTCTGCCGAGGTAGACACCGCGGCTTTTCGGGAACGTACCCTCAACAAGCATCTTGTTGTTCGTTCCCGACAGGAAACCATGCGTGAAGCCGCGCGAGAAGCTTTGCTGCAGCTCACGCACATCCTCCACCGACGGCTTCGACATGTCGCCGTCAAAATATTTATCGATCGCGCGCCGATACTTGCTCACGACATTCGCGACATATTCCGGACTTTTGAGACGTCCTTCAATTTTAAACGAGGTTACGCCCGCTTGGATGAGCTCCGGCACAATATCAATCGCCGCCAAATCCTTCGGCGACAGCAAATACGCAATGTCTCCCATCGGCTGTACCTCGCCATCCACCATCAAATCATACGGCAGCCGGCAAGCCTGCGCGCATTCACCGCGATTGGCCGAGCGTCCTCCCCACATCTCGGACGTGAGACACTGACCCGAATACGATACGCATAGCGCACCGTGCACGAATACTTCCATTGGCAGCTTTGCTTGCTCGCCAATGGTACGAATTTGCTTCAAATTATTTTCACGGCCTAGCACGACCCGCTCAAGACCAAACGGCTTCGTAAACTCGACAGCCTCTGGCGATGTGATCGTCATCTGAGTAGAGCCGTGAATTGGAAAGTCTGGCGACAGCTCGCGAATCAGCTTCACAAGTCCCAAATCCTGTACGATTACCGCATCCACGCCTGCATCGATACACATTTCGATTAACTTCTGCGCGTCTCTCAGCTCATCCTCAAATACGAGAATATTAAATGTGAGGAAACCTTTTACCCCGTACGTATGCAAAAATGCCATAATTTCCGGCAGTTCCTCACTGCGGAAATTGTTTGCGCGTGCGCGGGCATTAAATTTCTCCACACCAAAAAATATTGCATCCGCGCCATTTGCAACAGCCGCTCTCATGCAATCCCAATCGCCAGCCGGAGCCAGCAGCTCTATGTCCGATCTCATTATTGTATCTGTCATATTAACTATCAATCCCTCTCATTCTTGAAACCTGCTTCCACTATCTTAACAAACCACGGACATCTATACCACTACACAATACTGGCATCGCGCAAGCATCCACGGTTGACGCCTCATTTAAATGAAAAAAAGACCGATTCCCCAATAAGGGAACCGGCCTTCTACTAATTAAAACGAATCGATTGCGCTGCGTCGTTGATGATTTTGAGGTTGCTGTCCGTAGCACGCACATCGTAATAGTTGAAGTTAAATACTATATTTCCTTGTGCAGAGTCAAAAATATAAAATTCTTCTGTATATGGAATATCATCTTGTGGCTTGGATGTATGGATGACGACATGCTGTGCCGTTTTTCCATTAATCGTAACCGTTTTGGATTGCTTCGTCGTGCTTCCTTGCGCGCTGCCTTCAGCTGAATTCACATATTGCAAAAGCGAGTTTACAACGGTAGCCGCTGCTGTATCCGACTCGAAGATATTTAAGCTGCCTGCACTAAACGTATACAAAACATCATCTTCGTTAAAGTTTTTCTGAATTCCATACCAGTAGGTTGGGAGTTCAATAGAATAACCATACGTAGAGCTGCGTTTTGTTGTTTTTGTGCTGCGATCAGCCAAATCATAACTTTCCTCAACATTGCCAAAGTTTTTCTCAATTAAAGCAGTATCAATATCGACCGAAGCCAAAACTTGGTTGTACGTAAGCTTGCTCTTCGCGCTATTAGCGGTAGGATACATATATACTAATGAATAACGGTAATTTCCTGAAAATAAAGCAATCTCATTATAGGTAAACCATGCGTCCTCACCTAACGAAAGCTCATAGCTCAGCGCTACCGCCTTGCCATCAATCAAAGTTACTGGTGTAGTAACGAAGTTGCGAACACTTGAGTTAACAAAATCCTCACGAATTCTCGCTTCCCTCTTTTGTGCCCAATTGTCCATCGTAACGCCTGCTGTTAATGAAGTGAGAGAAAAGAAGAAAAGTTCCTTACCGTTTTGGAACGATGGTGTCGTGCTCTCATAATCTTTGTTCCAATCCGTTGGAAGCTTAACCGTTAGCCCGTAATCCTCGTCTTTGAAGGTGATTACGCCATCTTTTACCTTCGTAACATCCTTAAGCGATTTATCTGCTGTATTAAAGGAAGGAGTAAAGCTATTTAAGAATGCATCATAGCTATTCAAAACAGACTTATTCGCACCCTTAGCGCCCACAATAACAATGTAATACTTATCGCCTTTTTGAATACCGCGATACTCGTAGTTCATTTTTGTTTGTTTAGCGTAGCTTATCACCTTCTCGAAGGTTAAACCGCCTACTGTGATCGTGCGTTTGTCTACTGTAATCTCATCTTGATCATAATAGGAAATCATAAGCTCTCTCTGCTCTTCGACAGACAGCTTGTCATCGCCTACACGTTCCGTAATCACATTCACTTGCGCAGCAACCTTGGAATCATCGGCAGTATCTGCCCAAGTAATAAATTCGCCGTTATCGCTTTGATCCACTTGAATCAAACCTGCTGGATAATTTAATGACCAGCCATGGTAGCTGTCACCAATTTTTGTTTTACCAAATTCGGAATCAATAGATGTGCCGCCAGTACCAGACGATTGTGCACGAACACCAATAATAATGGTTTCTTTAGTCGCATTATCAGCTGTAATTTTTGCGCCAAAAGCTTCTACAATAACGCGCAGCGGCACCATTGTTGAGCCTTTAACTGCAACTGGAGCAACTGCTACTGCTTTGGCTGCACCGTTCACTTTTACCGTCTTGCTGCCAAAAGTTAAAACAATCTTGCGGTCATTGTAAGTAAGTGTGATCACATTGCCGTTTTCCAATTTAAGTCCTGCGCCAAAAGCATTTGTAATGACTTTTAGCGGAACCATCGTTGTTCCGTTGCTTACAAAAGGAGCCTCTACCGTAGTAGCTTTCCCATTAATTTTGACCGTTTTGCTGCCCGCCTTCAAGCGTACTTCAACCTTATTGTCTGCCTCTGCTGCGAATGCAGCTACTGGCAGCATCGCTATAACAAGCAAAACCGGCAAAAGCATGGTTAACATTCTTTTAAACATATTTAATCTCATCATCTATATCCCCTTATAATTAAATGATAACTTTGATCTTAATTTAACTTTGCTGTCTAACCTTCTACTAATGTCAGCTTGCGGGTAACAAGGTCACCGTCGATCTGCAGCATTACCTCCACTTGTTGACCCGGCAAATAACTTTTTAGCAGCTCATTAAGCTCTACCTTTGCGGATACTTGCTTGCCTGCAACTTTATAAAGCAAATCGCCAGCTTGGATACCTGCTTTTTTGGCGGCTGCCGAAGTCACCGATTTGACTGTTAACGGGTCGGAGGTCGGGATTCCGATAAGCGCAGACCAGCTTTCCTCAAGTCCAAGGCCAAGCGAGGCGCGTTTCACATGTCCGTATTTGAAAAAATGACTCGTTACGTACTGCACGGTATCCGCAGGAATAGAGAATCCGAGATTATCGACTCCTACCTCTACAAATTTTAAAGAATTAATGCCGATGACCTCGCCTTTCATGTTAACAAGCGGCCCACCGCTGTTGCCTGGATTTATCGATGCATCCGTTTGGAGCAGGTTGTATGCCGAAGAAACACTCCGATTCATACCGCTCAGGATACCGCTTGTTGCCGTATTGCGAAGGGAGAACGATACAGGTGTGCCGATCGCTACAACCGTCTCGCCTACTTGAACCTTGAGCGGTGATGGGGCAAGCTTCGCGATCGGGAGCTTCGATGCCTTAATCTTAACTAATGCAAGATCACTCGCCTCATCGTGATGCGTGCGTTCTGCATCGTATTTCTTGCCGTCTGCTGTAACGACAACCAGATTGGTCATATCCTCAACAACATGCGCATTCGTCACGATCCAGCCATCTGTGCGAATAATAACGCCGGTTCCATGCGCCAATGCATACCTTGGATCTGCCGAGCCGATATCCTTCGGCTTACCGATAATCGCGACGACGGAAGGCGATACCTTCTTTACAACCGATGGAATGTCGACTGGCGTATACGCATACGTGTTTGTTTTGGAATCAAACGTACCCGTTCCGCCTAGCACGCTTGTTAATGAGCTCGCTTTGACATAAACCTCGCCATTAATTTTCGCAGCATTCAGCGTATGTGTAGCTGTGTTGCCTGCACCAGCACCCCATACCGTTCCTGCTGCAACAATCGCTCCTAATACAATGAAGCTGCAGACACGTAACAAGCTGCTTTTCATGAAGCCACTCTCCTAATTTTTGTTCATGCATACCAATCTCTTAATGAAGAAACTATGATGCATGAAATAGTAGTAATCCGTTGTAATATAGCATAATTTCCCATATACAACAATGAAAATCGATAGAATTGTTCTCCCAAAAAAATACTAATTATTACTCTCGCTTCCTCGTACTGCGCTTGTTTTGTTTAGTTATTATGCGATTTTGTCAAATATGATTTCGGTTATGTGTTCTGAGAATAGAAGTGTTATACTAGACGGGACTACTAAATCAATCCATATCGATGGATTCGGGAGGTAAATGAACAAATGAAATTAGGAGTATTTAGCGTACTTTTTGCACAAAAGCCGTTCGAGGAAGCACTTGACTACATCGCATCCAAAGGACTTGATGCCATTGAAATCGGAACTGGCGGATACCCTGGAAACGCACACTGCGACCTTGATGGTTTGCTTGCGGATGAAGGAAAACTGAAAGCGTTTAAACATGCGGTAGAATCACGTGGTTTGATGATCAGCGCACTTAGCTGTCACGGTAACCCATTGCACCCTCAGAAAGCCATTTCGTCTGAGCATGATGAAGTTATTCGTAAAACGATTGAACTTGCTAACCGTCTTGAAGTTTCCGTTGTAAATACTTTCTCTGGCTGCCCTGGCGATCACGAGGATGCAAAATATCCGAACTGGCCGGTTGCTCCTTGGCCAAACGATTTCCAAGAAATTTTGAACTGGCAATGGGAAGCAAAAGTTATTCCATATTGGTCTGAGATCGGCAAGCTTGCTACAGCTAGCGGTGTGAAGATGGGCCTTGAGCTGCATGGCGGTTTCTCCGTTCACAGCCCGGCTACTATGCTTCGCCTTCGCGAAGCGGCTGGCAATGCAATCGGCGCCAACCTAGATCCAAGCCACATGTGGTGGCAAGGAATTGACCCTGTTCAAGCGGTACATATCCTTGGACGCGCTGGAGCTATCCATCACTTCCATGCTAAGGATACGACAATCGATCCGATTAACGTAAATCACCACGGCGTAACGGACATGCAATCGTATGCCCTTATGCTTGACCGTGCTTGGCAGTTCCGTACAGTTGGTTATGGCCATGACCTCAAAACATGGGCAGACATCCTTAGCGCGCTTCGTCTAGTCGGCTACGACTATGTTGTGAGCATCGAGCATGAAGACGGCTTAATGTCCGTTGATGAAGGCTTCACAAAAGCTGTTCAAAATCTTCAACAAATTCTTATCCGCGAGCCGCTTGGCGAGATGTGGTGGGTTTAATTTCTAGCAACAAAGAAAAAGGTCTGCCGGACTTGTCCGGCAGACCTTTTTTCTATGTATGCTGTTACGCCATCCAAACCTTTGTGATCATAATGAAATCAATCAACAAAAACAATGCGAGTGAAACGGTTGTAAAACCGATTGCAAAAATGTTTTTCTTCGGACGAGCGGTCAGTAGTCGAACCAGTCCGATTGCGATCAATACGGTAAAGGCCAACATAAACCAATCGAAAGTTCCAATTTTACTTGCTGTTTGAGCTGCTGCTTCTGCCAAAAACATGAAGGGACCTCCTTTTTTTCGCACGTAACCTATTTTACTATATGTTAGCTTTTTGTGGCTCAAGGCGCAAGTCCGAATCTTCATTCGTAACAAGTTTGTCACGATTTACTAAAAAAAATGAATCTTTAGCTTAGAGCCGGCATTTTACTAATAAGCCCTCATCTATAAATTGTCCATCTCTACCAAGATCTATAACAGCATTTTGACGGTGCTGAATGAGTCTACGTTCTTGATGAAATAATAAAATAACTAAATAAGGAATCGGGAAGTATTTCACTCTTCCCGATCCCTAACGAGCTACTTGCTATTCAGCAATGCTAAAATTAAAGTTACCGCTTCTGCCCTTGTTGCCTGATCCGCAGGAGCGAATATGCCGCCATCCCTACCTTGAAGTAGTCCCGCTTTGAATGCTGCTGCCACATAAGGTTTTGCCCAATTTGGGATTTGATCAGCGTCTTTAAACGATAGCTCGGCATTGTTCTCTAGAGGCAGCTTCTTCGCACGTACGATCATAGCTGCCACCTCTGCGCGCGTAATTGCTTGAGCCGGACGATACGTATTATCCTCGAACCCGCTTGCGATACCTGCGTTCACTACACTCGCAATATAAGGTCTTGCCCATGCAGGAATCATGTCGATATCTGCAAAATCAGCATCGCTTTGTTCTTCTAGATGCAGAGCTCTTGCCAGCATTGCAGCAAACTCTCCGCGCGTTACGCTTGCATTTGGACGGAAGGAATTGTCCGTATAGCCATTAATGAATTTAAGCTCAACCGCTTGCTGAATGGCATCCGATGCCCAGTGTCCTTCAATGTCCGTTAGTACAATGTCCGTTGTCGGTTTCTCAGGATCTTTTCCACCTGGATTCACCGGATCAGGATTGGTTGTACCGCCTTCAGGTGTACCACCAGGCGATGGTGTATCCACATTTGTTTTCACGACAACACTTGGACCATCCTCACTCCACTTGCCGCCTGCGTTGCCCGCTTCAATCTTGAACGTGTAAGACGTATCCGCAGATAGTCCGCTGGCTTGGTAGCTATACACACTGCCTGCAACGCTCGCCAGTTTGACGCCATCCTTGTAAATGGCATATTCTGCAATGCTTGGCGCATCAACAGCCGGTGTCCAGTTTAATGTTACTCCCGTATTCGTCACATTCGAAGCCGTCACTACTGCGTTTTCCCATGCTGGCGCCTCTGGCTCTGGTTGTTTTACGGAAAGAGTCAGCGCTTTTGCCCCCGATGAAACTAATTCGCCAGTCGAAGAATATTTAATATTGTCGAAAGCAAATGTACGTCCATTTGCACTATCCCATAAATAACCGAGTACGATTCTGTCGAAGCTTGCAATCGCTGTCGTTGTTTTCACCAATTGCCCATCGATATACATCTTTAAATCTGTACCTGATGTGTAATCCCACTTCAGTTCATGCCATCCGACGCTTCGTTTCACCGGAGTGGCTTCCCATGCGGTTGAAGATCCGCTTGCCCTTACTGAATAATACTCCAGCGATCCATAAGTGCCGCCGTCATACAATAAGCCCATGCCTGCAAGCAGGCTGCTTCTTGCATTTCCGACATGCGCGACAACCCGCGTCTTCGAGCTTTCGGAGCCGTCATCATAAAGCATCATCGATACGACGCCCTGCTGCTTGCCGCCAAACACCTTTTGAATGGCATTGCTGCCGTTTCCAACAACAAATAGCGCACTTTGATCGCCATGATAAGCGACCTTATCCGAAATGCTGCCCGTCGTAATACTCGTACCGGTCTCTGGCAAGAAGTCATTCCAGCCGTTCTCGAAGCTTTCCGAGTAGACCAAGTCCTTGTATTCCTGCACCTTAGCAGAAACCTCAACCTCAGTGACACCTGTTAGATCGCCGATCACCTCAAGCTTGCCTGTCAACGAGTCTACAACGACATTCTCATTATTCGTTGCATATTCTACTTGATGATAATCCGCATATTCAATCGCATTTTGATCCTCTGTCACGCCGTCAATTCTTAGCTGCAGCGTAGTCTTCTCCTCCGATAACTCCGTTCCGTCTGAAGCAACAAGGTAGGATACAACCTTTGAAGGCGCATGAACAATGACTCGCGCTTCAGCTTTCACACTCGGATTAATAGTGCTTTCAGCTGTAATGATCGTTTCGCCCTCAAGCAGCGGGGATACAAAACCTTGCGCATTAATGGCGGCCACTGCAGGATTGCTGCTCGACCATTTGATTCCTTTAAACCATGCGTTGTCTGGACCAACCGAAGCCGTCATCTTCTCGCCTCTATGCTTTGCATGAAGCTCCAGCACAGGCTTGTCAATGACAATCGTTTGCGGCATTACCTCTGGTGCCTGCTCGCTTGGCGCATCATTCGAATATTCATGCGCTCCGATATCCACTTTAGCTGCAGATGTGATCGCATTATTAAAGAAGTCTTTAGTTGCAGGTGCCCATACCGATGGCGTCAATGCTGTCATATCCATCCCTGCATCGATTGCCGGTGAGCCTGGCAGCAATTTGTATCCGTTCAATTTTTCTACATCAAATGTGCTTTGGCTAGCATTAATGATATCTTTGGGCTCTTCACCCGCTCTTGCGAATTGCGGACTTGCAAACAAGTTTTGATCCAATGATAATCCAGTCAGCTTCAAATCCTTGTACTCGCTGCCCGGATAAAAAATATTATTTTTCACTTCGCCGCCAGCAAAGCGGTCTTGTCCAATCGTTGTATTAGCCTTGGAGTAAAAGATATTATTGTACATTCTTAAGTATTTTCCAGGATCGCTGATCAGCTTCGTCTGCACCTGCGCATCGGTAAAGAAAGTATTGTTATGAATTAATGGAGCATCTCCAAGTGTAGTAGGAAGATAATGGAATATATATCGACCATCTCCATCATTTACACTAATATTATAGCGAACGAGAGAGTTTGTTGAGCCGCTCATAAATAATATGAATCCACCACGGTTGCTGTGGCTGTAGTTATATTGATAGAGAGTTCCTTCGCAAAACATATCTACGTCAAAGGCCTGCCCATCATTGTAGCCATAAATACCGCCATACACTTCATTGTATTGAATGACCATATCCTTAACGCCAATGACCCATAGGCCGGCATAATTGACGTTGCCTACATTTTTCGCCGAATGCCTGACGACCGTATTGTATTCCATTCTGCCGTTGCTGCCCACGTTGCTCATAACGAAGCCGTCACCTTGCACATCGGCAACATAGTTGTTATTGAACACTACATTTCGCAGAACTCTCGGGAAATTGGCTTTCGTATCGCCTTCTCGGTAAAGACCCGCATTTCGAATGCCTTCAATATCGACCCGCTCCACCGTATTTCCTTCAACGAGCACATCCTCAATATTGCCAAGGATCAGAATGCCGCCGCTGCCTACCTTCCAGCCCGTAGGGTTGCCATCGACATCGTGGATATAGTTGTTCTTAACTACGATTCCTCGGTGCGGGTTAGCTTCCCATTCCGTTACATTGGTTGAAGCTGTTCTAATGTTAATGCCTGCCCGCTGCGAGACAACGTCAGGGTTTTTATTCGTTAATTCAAAGTTGTGAAACTGCAGGTAGCTGCCGTCCACAACGTCGATCGTAGCGGATAATGTTTTATCCTTCACGCCAGTATAATTTTGAATAATAGCTGATTTCTCTGTCGTTGTTGTTCCATTGCCGTTAATGATCGGCCTTACAGAAGGATCATCACTGCCATATTTATCGAAGATGATCGGTGCTTCTTTGGTGCCTGATATTCCTCTTAGCTTCAATGAACCATTCCATACATCGCCAGCCTTGAATAAAATGCGATCGCCAGGCTTCCAGCCTACGCTATTAACCTTCTCTAGCGATGCCCAAGCTTTATCCTCCGATTTGCCATCATTATCGTCATTGCCCTCATTGCTGACATAATATGTCGAGCCTGTTACCGACTGCTCTGCTATAGCAAGCGGCTGCGAATCCTCCAGCGGTACGCCCGTTTCCTGTGCTGAAACAGCGGGAATCGCTATTGTCGTTAAGAGTGCGACTAATAGAACCATGGATACAAGCTTTTGCTGCATATAATGCTTCAAAAAAATCATCCTCCTATTATTTTTGATAGACTTACGACATAAACGTTATTTTTGGAAACACCTCCTTATTAAATTCAATCTTCGTCTGTTTCAAACGCTTGCTCACTTCTTCTTCTAGCCGCTCCTGCACATACAGTTGAATGACGGCGTTCTTAACATCCTCATACTTTTCAATGCCTTTATCTCTCTTTGCTAGAAGCCTGTACCTATACATTCCCTCGCCTGATTGATCGATATCGCTATACTCGCCTTCCGAGAGGCCAAGAAATAGGGTGTAAAGATTTTGCGATAGTGTATCCTCTTTGGAGGTTTCCGCCAGATTAAGTGTCAGCTGCTCCTTCATGTCCGCTTGGCTATCCATGGAAATTTTCTCGTAATCAAATTCATACCCTTTGTGAAAATACTGCTGCTTCACCTTGTCATAATAAAGTTTAAGCTCTTGGTCGGGCAGCGTACTTTGCGCTTCTTTCGCCCATTTATCGATGAGCTTCTGAACGTTCATGCTTTGATAATAGGAGTAGTACTCTGCTTTCCCATACTTCTTGGGGCCGTAGATAGGCTGATTGTTAGCTGCTTTTTTTGCTCTATCCTTATTTTCGTGATCATAGCTCTTCAAGAACGCTTCGTAAGAAATGTCACTGAGGATACCATTCTCCTTCAAAATGATTTGCTCCATTTTCACCTTCACAAGCTCATCCATAGCTTTTTGCTTCGCATACTCCAGCGGGTTTTCACCGTTGAAAGATGCTGCCCAAAAATCCTTGTCATAATCGGCATTATAAGTTCGCTTGAAATAACTTGTCGTTAGAGCCTTGTTGCTTTGTAAAAAAGCTTGAAATTCACTTTCCGATACATCGTAATTATCGATCGTAAACGCTGTCTTATCCGCAGGGTTTAGAGCAGGCATGTTACCCAGCGATAATGCTCCAGCAATAAGTACAATAAGCATGCTGCATACGACGAATAACAGCTTTTTCCCTTTCACGTTCTCCTTGCCTCCTCCCTCTATGTAAGCACTTACAATTAAACTTTGTACTATTATAGACAGAAACCAAACTTCGCTATAATGAACAGATTTGACTGATATCGTATAATTTTTACCTATTGCAAAAAATGCAGCTAAACCTCTTTGCCAAACTAGCAATGCAGATGAATCTTGACACCCTACACAGAAAAGAGGCTGCCGCTAAAGGTTATAAACCTAAAGTGACAGCCTCTTCTTATAGGGGTGGACAAGATCATTCAGCTAAGCTTGTTTCTAAGCATCTACATAGGCTACCAATACCCTTTAATGCCTTTGTTCATGCGAATTAACGCTTCTAAATAATAATAATCGCCCCAAATCATATAATCATCCGGCGCACGATCGCCCCGCACATGATAAGAGCCATGCTTCAGCAGCCCCTCCGCATTCGGAAGATCTGTTGTTGCATAATGCTGAGCTAATGAATTCATGCTGCTATGAATGGCCTTTTCGAATATAGCAAGATCGGCATCCCCTTCAGCAAGCAGCTCCATCAGCTCCAACATGCCGCATACTGCAATAGCCGATGCTGAGCTGTCACGAGGCGTATCCCATTCCATCGGTACATCAAAATCCCAATAAGCGACATGATCCTCGGGCAAATGCTCAATAAAGTAATGAGCCAGCCGTTTGGACGTCTCCAAAAAAGCGGCATCCTTTGTATAGCGATATGCGAGTGCAAATCCATAAATGCCCCAGGCTTGCCCTCTTGTCCAAGTCGAGCCATCCTCATAACCTTGATGAGTCCCGCCTCGAAGCGCATGCCCCGTCTTAGGATCGAAGTAAAACGTATGATACGATGATCGGTCGCCACGAACTAGAAATTTTTGACTGGCACAAGCATGTTTGTAGGCAATATCATAATATTTTTGTTCGCCGGTCTGTTCGTAAGCCCAGAACAACAGTGGAAGATTCATTAAACAATCAATGATCATTCGTCCCCCGTTTTCCGGGTCATCCTCTTTGCCCCAGGCTTGAATGATCCCTATCCTCGGCCGCCAGCGTGAATAGAGCCTTTCAGCAGCTTCAAGCGCCACCATACGGGCCTCTTCGCTTCCTGTCACTCGCCACTCTGCAACGGCTGACAACGAATATAGGAAACCAATATCATGATGATCGAGTGCTACATGGCGATCAAGCCGATCTTTAAAGTTCGGCAAAAAGGACTCAGCTGCTTCCTTATAGAAAACATCTTCACTAGATTCATAGGCAAGCCACATCATGCCAATATAAAAGCCTTCGATCCAGTCATCATTTTCTCCCCACTCATAACGCTGCCCCTCCGAAATATGCGGCAGCTTGCCGGGATGTTTACCTATATTTTGTTTCACTTTAACTATCGCATCGTCAATTGCTGTTTGCCACATCACTATTTATCACCTCAGAAAAATGTCATTATGAATTATATTTCCGATTATCATTTTCCCCGAGCTATCCTGCTCAACGCTAGGAGGGCTTGACCACTCCAACTCGTTCTCTTTGCTATTCGTCGCACCAAAGACAGCGGATATGATTACATGCTCACCTTGTTTCAAACGAGCGGTTAGCGTTGGTATCATCGTTCGAGGCTTAAGCACATTCGTATTCGCCTCTGGATAAACCATCATCGCTTGTTCGAAGCCGGAAATGTTAATCATTCCGCTCATCCCGCCTGGCATTTTTGCCAGCACGGCTCCCGTTATCGTTAGGACATCAGCTTGTTCCTTTGCGTCTCCTGCCAACGTCTGAATCGCAAATCCGCCCTCGGCGACATCAAGCTCGCGCTCCGTCTTGATTCGATGTACACGAACATGCCACAAGCCCGCCGGTATAATCCATGTCTGTACCTCCACATTTGCCCATGGCAGCCAGCGGGAGTAGACCGATTGCTCCTGAATTCGAAACTCCTCACAAAATCGCCGGACACGATAATGCTCATCACATTCACTTAGCGCAAGTGTCGAATCATATGCCCCCTGCGTAAGCCCGTAGTAACCTTTTGGCACACTGAAGCCGAATAAAGTCGAGTAGGCGAATTTCGAATATTTTGCCGCGCTATGCGACATATCGAAGTTAGCCATTTGGCCTGAGCCATAGGCAATAACATGCTTATGACCTTCCGGACGGCTAATGGTCATACGTGCATGCGGCTGAGCGACAAGCGGCTTAAGCTCCGGCAATGCCTCTTCCTCTGCCTGCCAGAAGGGATGCTCATCCGGCAAAGCTAAAATAAGAAATGCTTTATACGACCAATAAGGAGATCCTGGCGCATTATAGCCTTCGCCCATCAGTAAATTCGGATAAGCATATCCGATACTTAGCAAACCATCAGGCGTAAAGATCGGCTGTGAGAACCACCAGCGCAAATGGCGCATAATAATGCCTTTCATCACTCCCATGGAGAAAGGCAGCACATCCGCAAATACTAACGCACTCCAGAAAGAAACTTGTGCAAAACGATACGTGAGGCTGCGCCCGAATGGGATGCTGCTTCCATCCTCCGCGAACCAATGTATGAATTCCTGAGCGAATAGGCTTGCGCGCTCACGGTAACGCGCAGCCCGCTCCGCATCCTCTTTCTCCATCAGCTTGGCATAGAGGAGTCCATAATAATGCATGGCAAACGGAATATAATAGTCCCGCTGATCCGTCTTCCCATCCGAATACCAGCCGTCGCTTAAGTAATAGGAATCAATAGTGTCCAGGTAGTTGTCCATTATGTCCTGATCATGCGGCAAACCTACTTTTTGGAAGCCCACATTCACTAGTACCGTAAACATCAGCCAGTTATTCGGATTGGAACGATCAACGAGATTTATTTGATTAAGCCAGCGGTATACATTGTCTTTTTGCTTGTCAGTTAGCGGTTCCCATATTTTATGGGGAGCAAGCGCGAGTCCTAAGCCAAGAATAGATTGCTCTACCATTCTCTGGTCTTTCGTTCCGAAACTGCCCCAATACTCCTCATGATCCGGATCGGTTCCGTGAATAATGCCCTGTACATACATCGGCCACAGATCTGATTCTCCCCCGCCGCAGGCATGCGGAACTAGTCCCCATAATGGACGGGCAAAAGCTTCCATCAAGGCAATAGCTTCACTATGAATCGCTCCTGTCGCACCGAGATCCAAACCTGCGTATCCGGGAGTGAATCGCTCCTTCAACGGTTCAAAAGCCTCGCTAACCGTTTGCTGCAAATCTGCTTTCGATTGTAATCTCACCTGATCTAATTCTCTCGTTGCTGCCATAAAAGCTCTCTCCGTTTCACTCAAAATGACCTTTGCTCCAAACCGAATATTCGCTAGGTCTCATGCCCATCTCACGTTTGAACAACTTAATGAAATAACTTTTGTTGGCATAACCCAAATAATCGGAAATCTCTTCAACACTTTTGCTGGATTGCTGGAGAAGCTCCTTCGCTTTCTGAAGCTTGACCATATTGACATATTCGATGAAATTTTGATTTGTCTCTTTTTTAAACAAGCGGCTAAAATAACTGGAATTCAAGTTCAAATGGTTGGCCATATCCTCCAGCGTCATTTTCTCCGTTACATGCGACACAACAAATTGCTGTGCCTTGATCACTTCCGTACGTTTAGAGCTGATCGCATATATACTTAGCCTTCTGGATAGCTCATTTAAATGCTGGATCATCCATTCTTCCAAATGATCTAATGTCTCAATCGCATTCACCGCATCGTACAGCTTCTCTTCCGATAAGAATGGGTGATACTGCAGTGTAACTTTTGTTTTCATTTGCAGATCCATAAGCAGCTGCAGCACTAATTCCTTTACGTTGCTCGGATGAAACCTTCTTGCTCGAACCTCATGCGTCCACTCCACAATCGTTTTCCGCAGCTCGTCTGGTTCATTTAAAGCGATGCTTTGATTGATGCTCGCAAACAATTGAGAATAATCTGTATACATATCATCTTTGGAGAATGACACCACTCCGAAATTGTGTACTGCCGATTCTTTGAGATAAAAGCAATGCTCCGGCTCTTTCAGCATCGGAAGCAGGACCCCTTGCATTTCTTTTGGCCCTCTCGTTTCTCTTCCTTGTATACAGGAAACGGATATTTTTAAATACTTGTAGATCACGGCAATAGCTTCCTGCATCGCATAATAAATCTCTTGCTGCTCTTTGGCTGGATCATTGCTGCCGTACAAAATAACTAACTGCTTATTGCTATAACGAAAGGTCACCCAACGTGAAGCATCCAATAAGTCGTGCAAGACGTTTTCAACGGAGAATGCAATCGTATAATCGTTCAACTTCCTATTGCTTGCAACGGTCGACATGCGATCAATAATAACGACTAGTGGAATATAGCTTTTGGCATCGAGTGAAATACCGTTCGTCCGAGCTTGCTCCAACCATGCTTCCTTTGTCCAATAGGATTGAAACAAGGTGTCTTTCAAAAACTTTTCTTTAAACGCGGATTGATTCTTTTGCTTGTACAACACCATATCCGTCGCTTTTTTGTTCTCTAATTGCAAATCGGTCACGATATTTTTCAATATGGCTTGTAATTGCTCGACATCCAAGCTTTCTTTCAAAATATAATCTTTCACATTCAATTTCAGCGCTTGCTGTGCATATTTAAATTCATTATGGCAGGACAGAACAACGGCTCTGCCTTTTGGATTAATTTCACAAAACTTCTCAAGCATCTCAAGCCCGCTCATTTTTGGCATGCCAATATCGGTTAGTATAATATCGGGCGGACTCTGGCATGCTGCCTCCCAAGCCTCAAGACCGTTTGAATAACAGCCGATCAAATGGATATCAAGTTCATGCCACAAAACAGTTTGAGAGAGATAACGTACTACCGGATAATCATCATCCACTAGAATTGCCGTCAACATGCTGCGCACCTGCTCTCTTACACTCGAATGGGAATATTAATGTTATCTTCGTTCCGACACCTGACTCGCTTTCAATTGTGGTTTTGACATACTCTCCATAAACGAGCCGCAGCCTCTGAAACACATTTTTTACGCCGATGCCCGAAAAGCTTTTATTTTCGCTTTCCTGCGGGTCGCGTATATCCTCACTTTTCGCTTGAAGCTCTTTCAGCTTATCTTTAGTCATTCCAATTCCGTTATCTCGCACCACAATTCGAAGCAGCTCACGTCCATTGTCATGCTCTTTGTTCGCATCGATAAATATTTCACCGTCAAATTGTTCGAATCCATGAATGATCGCATTCTCTATTAACGGTTGAATCATGAATCGCGGAACCAATGCCTGCTCGCAGCCAGCCTCAAAGTTATAAGCGACTCTTACTTGATTGGCGTGTCGGAAATTCATAAGCTTTACATAATGGAGCACGGTGTCTCCCTCTTCCTCCAGAGGAATAAACTCGTTATCCCGATTAATCGTCATTCGCAATAAAGAGGAAAGCGATTTGATTAATTCTGCATTCTCCTGATCCCCTCGAATTAGTATATTGAGCCTTATCGAATTGAGCAGGTTAAACATAAAATGCGGATTAATTTGAGCCTGAAGCATTTCTAGCTCCGCTTTTCGTTTCTTCGCCTGCTCTAATGTAATTTGCTCGAACATCTCTTGAATGCGATCCAGCATAAAATCTATCGTTTTCGCTAAATGACCGACTTCGTTATGCCCGCGTATATTATTGCGCTCGTCGAGCTGGCCACGTCCAATTTTCGTAACAAACACGCTTAAATCACGAATAGGCTTCGTTAACGCAGATATTCGAATCGTCAACAGCACAAAAAATAACGAGAAGAACAAGGCTTGAACGATGAAGCTAACGAACAACACCTGTTTGTTCTTATCAATGGCCGCAGACATTGGAATAAGGCTAACGACTCGCCAATCGTTGCTCTCTAATTTTTGCTCGACATAAACATATTTTTTTCTTTCGATTTCGATCGTTCGGCCCATTCCCTCCGGCTTCCACCAAAGCAGCTTTTCTCCTATTTTGGATGGATTCGCTTGCGAGATCACGACGCCGCTTGAGTCTAACAAAAACATTTCCTGATTTTCGTTTGTTGTAAGATAGGGGCGTATTAAGCGCTCATTTATATTAACGATCATATAGCCAATTGGAATACTTGCCGTCTTCTTGATCGGTCTTCCCATCGTTACGTAATTCGTCGTCATCTTATCTGTTTGAATTTGTTCGCCAAGCCAATAGGTAGAAAATATCGGCAGCTCATTTAATTGATGAAACCATTTTCTCTCATACCACAGTCTCGGGTTCAAATCACTGTGTGAATAGTTTGTATAAAAGGGTTCCTTCACCCCTAAAATCGTAACTTGAAAATCATTTTTTTGAATAAAAAGATCATCCAAAATTCGTGACAGCTTACTGAAATTAACCGCATATTCCTGCTTTTGCTCCTGCAGCGTTAACTCAGCTTTGTTGACCATTAGCATTTGACGTATTTCAGCGTTCATTAACACAAAATTCGATAAATTCAATGTCTGCTCAAACACGCTGTTAATTTCTGATTTAGCAACCTTGAGCGAATCTTCCGCATTCATGACCACTTTGTCCAAAATAATATCTTTCGTTAAATAGTTGGTGACGAGGTAAATAACAGCAAGCGGAATGACAAAACAAATCAATGCTGACCAAACTAATTTCATCCGTAATGAATCTTGTCGAATTAACACAAGTGCAGGCCTCATATCTGAATAGAATAGGGACAGAAATTGATGCTCTTTCTGTCCCAAAACATTGTAAGCCCTTTAATACGAAAGATCAATTTCAATAAAACTCGTCATTAATTTCCGTTATTCTTAACAACCTCTGCGATATTTTTATCAATGTTCGCAATCGTTGTATCCACGTCTTGTTTGCCTAAGATATACAATTCCGCTTCTGGAATAACTGTATTTTTCGCTTCATCTGCATATTTGGCAGGTACTGGCGCATTTCCTGGAACCGTAGTGTTCATCGTGTATTTCAATGACTCTACATCGATTTTTGAAGGATCTTTTGCAGCCGCCACAATGGTATCGATAAGCTTGCTGGAATCAGACTTCGCCCAGCCGGAGAATACACGGCCGCTGACAGCAAGACCTTCAGAGGTATACCATCTTACAAAGGTATAAGCCGCTTCTTTATTTTTCGATTTCGCCGCAACTCCCATATAAGTCGGTTGTACTGGGGAATAATGTTTGCTTTCGCCATCCAATTTCGGAAGCGGTGCGAATGCAGTTACGAAATTAGCTGGAATGGCATCCGTACCTCCGGACTCAGCTACCATCCAGTCACCCATCGGCAGCATTGCAGCTAGACCGTTGAAATATTGGTTACGGTAAGCAAGCTTTTGTGAAATAATATCCTCGTACATATTAGCGCTCTTGTCTTCGTACATCATTTTTTTCATCATTTCCAAGTTAGCTTTAAGCACAGGGTCCGTCGCATTGGATGTGCCGTCCGCTTTCAGGAATGTATTTTCCGAAGGCTTGCTCATCATTTGCAGCTGGAAGTAATCCGGCCAGTTATGCAAATAAGCTCCATAACGTTTCGTTGTTCCTTCGCCCTTCGTTAGTTTTTGCGCATATTCCATAAACTCTTTCCAAGTCCAGTCCGTTGGAACAGGCAATCCAGCCTCGTCGAGCATTTCTTTATTTAGTAGCACGAACCAACGCTGCATGGAGGAAGGCAAAGCGTAAATTTTATCGTTTACCTTCGTGTCTACAAGGTACTCGTCTTCGTATTTATAGCCATCCTTTTCGATATAGCTATCCAAAGGCTCGAGCAATCCAATATCGGCGCGCTGTGAATAGTTCGTGTAAGGCAATTCGATAATATCAAGCTGATCATTGGATGCAGCCATTAGATCCAGCTTTTGCATGGAAGCAATGGAATCGCCTTTTTCATTCAAGAGGTCAAGTTCTACCTTAATATTCGGATGTTTTTCTTCAAAAGCCGAAATAACTTCCGTCCACTTTGCCTTGCCGTCCGTTTGCCACGTGCTTAGCTTCAGTGTTACTTGCTCTGCTGCTGGCTCTTTTGGAGCATTAGTCGCGTTTGTCGCGCCGCCAGCATTTGAATTTCCACCATTATTGCCCCCGGAACAAGCCGATGCGAATACTGCTAACCCCAATAACATCATCGATAATCTCTTTTTCATCGTAACCCTCCTAATATTTATAACACGACTAGTTATGAAAACGTCTACAAACAAATCCTACCACGTTCATTTCTGATTCGAAGTTCCCATATTTTACTGAAGAGAAACTATTTTGACTTTGTTACCCTTTTACACCGCCAAGAGAAATGCCTTCGATAACCTGTTTTTGACCAATCGCAAAAATAATGAGCAAAGGAACAATCGCTGATACAGCGCCAGCCATCATAAGGGAGTAAATATCACCATATTGGTCTCCAAAAAGCCTAATGCCCAGCTGAATCGTAAATAGATCCTTCGACTTCAAAAAGATAAGCGGATACTGGTAATCATTCCATGTCCATATAAATCGCAGAATCGCGTAGGTCGCTAGACCCGGACGAATGAGCGGCAGCGCAATTTGAAAAAAGGAACGGAAATGGCCTGCACCATCCATGCGCGCTGATTCCATATATTCATTATTTACGCCCATAAAAAATTGTCTGAGCATAAACGCTCCAATAATACTAAAGCTGTTAATAAGAATAAGACCAATATGCGTATCGATAAGGTTCAACCAGTTGAACAATAAAAATTGCGGTACCAACGACGCTTGTGGCGGGACCATATATAAGGCAAGAACAAGAAGGAACATCGTATCTCTGCCTCGGAAACGCAGTTTTGAAAAGCCGAACGCTGCCAGTGCACATACGAATACATTGATCACGGTTGTCGTTAAAGTAATGTATATGGAGTTCGTGTAATACCGGAGAAACCCTCCTGTCCACACTTGTTTGTAGTTTTCGATCAGATGCCACTTCGTTGGAATCCATTCAATTGGAAAGTTGAATACATCTGCTTCCGGCTTGAATGAGGTGGTCAGCATCCACAAGAATGGGAGCAGCGACATCATGCCGAAGGCTGCCATAATAATTGTCCATACGATTTTGGACACATTCACATTTTTCATTGCCAATTCCTCCTTCCTGAATTAATAATTCACCCATTTTTTTTGTGCGAGCATCTGCAAGCCCGTTATAGCTAGGCAAATGACAAAAAGTACGAGAGCCATACTCGATGCGTAGCCTGTTTTTAATTGATTGAATGCCGTGTCATATAATTCATATACGATAACGGTCGTTGAGTTAGCGGGACCACCCTGTGTTAACACTTGAATCAAATCGAAAATTTTGAAAGTACCAATAATACCAGTTACGAGCAGGAAGAACGTAGTTGGCGATATGCAAGGCACTGTAATTTTACGGAATTTAGTCCATGTATTCGCACCGTCAATGTCAGCTGCTTCATAAAGATCTTTCGGTATGCCCTGCAAGCCAGCTATGAAAATAATAATGTTATAGCCGAGCAGAATCCAAATTTGAATCATCATCAACGATGGCATCGCATAGTCGATATCGGCCAGCCACTTCGGTGGATTCTCGAATCCGATCGAAATTAAGAAATTGTTTACCGGTCCATACGAAGGATGGAAGAGCACCTGCCATACCATAGCTACAGCCACAACACTTGAAATGTACGGTAAAAAGTAAACGACTTTAAACATATCCTTCAAGTACACATGCTTATCAATAATGATCGACAGCACCAATGCCAGTACGATCGTAATGGGCACCGTAATAATGAAGATGAGATTGTTTACTAAACTTTTCATAAAAACAGAGTCATTAAACAGCCGTTCAAAATTATCAAAACCTATAAATTTTATTGCATCAATTCCCGCAACAAAATTCCAACTCGTAAAGCTGAGCAGCAGTGATCCTAATACAGGAATCAATGTAAGTACAACGAGTCCGATCATTAAAGGAGCAACGAATAAATAGCCTGCAATTTGCTCCCTTGCTCCCATACTGAGCTGGACTAACGTTTTTTTCTGTCTCATGAAGCTCCTCCTTCAAACTTTGTTTATATGCTTCATTTTAGAAAAAAAACGGGAGGCTCATAAGAATTAGATCTTTGTATTTTGGAACATATTTTACTTTTTATCTGTTCACACGTTTTTTGAGCAGAATTTCTTTCGTTTATTCTTAATCGTTGTTTCATTTAATTTAGGTTGAAAATATGCAAAAAAAAGAAGGAGCAAACTGAGTAAATACTCAGCTTGCTCCCTCTTTTCACTTCATTATTCGGCTGCCGCAGCAACCTTTAGATTCTCTTTATGACGTGCTGTTGTACGTTCGCGATCACGCTCAAGAATCGGTTTTAAATATTTACCCGTATACGATTGCTCAACTTTGATAACCTGTTCCGGCGTGCCTGTTGCCACAATCATACCGCCGCCATTGCCGCCTTCTGGACCTAGATCTATCAAATAATCCGCCGTCTTAATGACGTCCAAGTTATGCTCAATAACGAGTACGGATTCACCTGAATCAACCAAGCGGTGAAGAACGGTCAACAATCTGTCGATGTCATGCACGTGCAAGCCCGTTGTTGGTTCATCCAAAATGTAAAGCGTCTTGCCCGTGGAACGACGATAAAGCTCAGCAGCCAGCTTAACGCGCTGCGCTTCACCACCTGATAATGTGGTAGCTGGTTGACCCAGCTTCATATAACCAAGACCAACATCAAGCAGCGTCTGTACTTTCCGATGAATACGAGGAATGTTCTCGAAGAATGAACAACCGTCCTCAATGGTCATTTCCAGCACTTCCGCAATATTTTTACCTTTGTATTTCACTTCCAGCGTCTCTCGATTATATCGTTTACCTTTGCAAATCTCACAAGGCACATAGACATCAGGAAGGAAATGCATCTCAATCTTAATGATTCCATCTCCGCGACAGGCTTCACAGCGTCCGCCCTTCACATTGAAGCTGAATCTTCCCTTCTTGTAGCCGCGTACTTTCGATTCCGTCGTACTCGCATACAAATCACGGATATCATCAAATACCCCGGTATACGTAGCTGGATTAGATCTTGGCGTTCGGCCGATTGGCGATTGATCAATATCAATGACCTTCTCCAAATGCTCGATGCCTCGCATTTCCTTGTACTGTCCAGGACGCGTCTTCGCTTTGTTCAAATCACGCGCTAACGTTTTGTACAAAATTTCATTAACGAAGGTCGACTTCCCAGAACCCGAAACACCGGTTACCGCTGAGAATACACCAAGTGGAATCTTTACATTTACGTTTCTTAAATTGTTTTCCTTCGCGCCACGAACCTCTAACCATTTGTCGCTCGTCTTGCGGCGTTCGGAAGGCACTTCAATAAACTTGCGTCCACTCAAATATTGACCCGTCAATGAGTTTTCATTCGCCATCACTTCCTCTGGCGTACCTTCTGCAATGACCATGCCTCCGTGTATACCCGCTCCAGGCCCGATGTCGATAATATAATCGGCTGCCAGCATCGTATCCTCGTCATGCTCAACGACGATGAGCGTATTTCCAAGGTTGCGCATATGCTCAAGCGTCTCAATCAAGCGATCATTATCTCTTTGGTGCAGCCCAATGCTTGGCTCGTCCAATATATAAAGGACGCCCATAAGGCTTGAGCCGATTTGCGTTGCCAATCGAATACGCTGTGCTTCTCCGCCCGACAGTGTACCCGCTGCGCGGCTTAAAGACAAATACTCTAATCCTACATTCACAAGGAAACCTAGTCGGCTGTTGATCTCTTTCAAGATTAAGTTTGCGATTGCTATTTCCTTCTGAGACAGCTTTAACGAATCAAAGTACCGCTGTGCATCTCCAATAGATAAGGAGGTGACTTGGGAAATGTGCTGCGCGTTGATCGTAACCGCTAATGTTTCCTTGCGAAGACGTTGCCCCTTACAGCCAGCACATGGCTTAGCACTCATATAGTTCTCAATATGCTCGCGCATCATATCCGATGCGGTATCTCTATAACGCCGCTCAAGGTTATGAACGATGCCTTCGAATGGAACATAAGCCTCTTTGCGGTGCCCAAAATCGTTCTCATATAGGAAACGAACACGCTCTCCGCCTGTTCCATATAATATCTTCTTCATCTGCTCCGGCTCAAGCTCGGATACCGGCACATCCTGCGGTATGCCATAATGCACGCAAACCGCACTTAGAAACTGCGGATAATAATTTGACGTACTGCCCGCCCAAGCAAGGAAAGCAGCATCCGCAATCGACTTGCTCATATCAGGTACGAGCAAATCTGGATCAACGATCATTTTCATACCTAAACCATCACAATCCGGACATGCCCCGTAAGGGCTATTGAACGAGAACATGCGTGGCTCCAGCTCTTCGATACTAAAACCGCATTCTGGACAAGCCAGATTCGAGCTGAATAGAAGCTCCTCCTGATCGATGATATCAACGAGCACGCGGCCCTCAGATATTTTCAGTGCAGTTTCGATTGAATCCGCCAGCCTCGTTTGAATATCTGATTTCACGACGATACGATCGACAACCACTTCAATACTGTGCTTTTTATTTTTTTCCAGCTCAATCTTCTCGCTGAGCTCTCGCAATTCGCCATTCACACGTACACGAACAAAACCTTGCTTCTGAATGTCAGCGAGCAGCTTGGTATGCTCGCCTTTGCGGCCTGAAATAAGCGGAGCCAAAATTTGCAGCTTCGTCTTCTCCGGATATTCCATAATTCGGTCAACCATTTGCTCAACGGTCTGCGACGTTATTTCGATCCCATGCTCTGGACAATGCGGCTTGCCGATACGGGCAAATAAGAGCCGCAAATAATCATAAATTTCAGTAACCGTTCCGACCGTAGAACGCGGATTGCGGCTTGTTGTCTTCTGATCAATAGATATAGCTGGTGAAAGCCCATCAATAGAATCAACATCCGGCTTTTCCATTTGCCCAAGAAATTGGCGTGCATAAGCGGATAATGATTCAACGTAACGACGCTGTCCCTCTGCATAGATGGTATCAAATGCAAGTGAAGATTTACCGGAGCCGCTTAACCCCGTCAGTACCACAAATTTGTCGCGCGGTATCGTGACGTCAATGTTTTTTAGATTATGGGCGCGAGCGCCCTTCACAACTATTTTATCGCTAGCCAATCGTTTCTCCTCCTACTTCTTAGCCCATCTCGGCACGCAGTTCAAGCAGCGCATCCCGCAGTTCTGCTGCACGTTCGAACTGCAAGTTTTTTGCTGCGTCTTTCATTTCCGCTTCCAGCCTTTGAACAAGCGCCAGACGGTCTTTCTTGGTCATTTTGTCCACGCCAGCACCGGTTAAGTAGTCGGCTTTCTGCTCGGCTACCTTCGTCGCTTCAATTACATCGTGAACCTTTTTCTTTATCGTTTGCGGCGTAACGCCGTGTTTCTCGTTGTATGCCAGCTGAATGGTACGACGACGCTCTGTTTCTTTGATCGCGCGATCCATAGAATCGGTAATCTTATCACCATACATGATGACGCGCCCTTCACTGTTTCTCGCCGCACGTCCAATCGTTTGAATAAGCGCGCGATCCGAGCGAAGAAACCCTTCTTTGTCCGCATCGAGAATCGTAACGAGCGATACCTCAGGCAAATCGAGGCCCTCTCGAAGCAGGTTGATTCCAATGAGCACGTGGAAAACGCCGAGCCTAAGGTCACGCAATATGGCCAATCGCTCCAACGTCTTAATATCGGAATGGAGATACCTTACCTTAATGCCTATCTCCTTCATATAATCGGTTAAATCCTCTGACATCTTCTTCGTCAGCGTTGTAACAAGAACCCGTTCATCCTTCGCAATGCGATCCCGAATCTCGTTCAGCAAGTCATCGATTTGTCCCTTCGTTGGGCGGACATCAATAATCGGATCAATCAGACCTGTAGGACGAATAATTTGTTCAATCATTTTGTCGGTATGCTCAATCTCATAAGGACCTGGCGTTGCGGATACATAAACGAGCTGCTTGGCCTTCGCCTCGAACTCCTCGAAGCGCAGCGGCCTGTTATCCATCGCTGACGGAAGGCGGAAGCCATGATTAACAAGCATCTCTTTACGCGCCCGGTCACCATTATACATCGCTCGAATCTGTGGCAGCGATACATGGGACTCATCAATAACAATAACCATATCATCAGGGAAATAATCAAGCAGCGTATAAGGCGTTGCCCCTCGCTCTCTGAAAGTGAGCGGTCCCGAATAGTTCTCAATGCCTGAGCAAAAGCCCATCTCCGCCATCATTTCCAAGTCATAGCGCGTCCGCTGCTCCAGCCGCTGCGCTTCGAGCAGCTTGCCTGCTTCGCGGAGCTCGGCGAGTCGTTCCTCCAGCTCCCTCTCAATATTGACGAGCGCTACCTTCATCGTCTCTTCTTGTGTAACGAAGTGAGAAGCAGGGAAAATGGCAATATGATCGCGTTCGCCAATGATTTCGCCGGTGAGCACATCAATTTCTGAAATGCGCTCAATCTCATCGCCAAAGAGCTCTACACGAATAGCCCGCTCATTATTGGCGACTGGGAAGATCTCAACAATGTCGCCGCGAACACGGAACGTTCCGCGCGTAAAGCTGATATCGTTGCGTTGATATTGAATATCGACCAGCTTATGCAGAATCGCATCCCGCGACTTCTCCATCCCTACACGGAGCGAAAGCACAAGGCCGCCGTATTCCGTCGGAGATCCGAGACCGTAAATACAGGAAACGCTCGCTACGATGATCACATCACGGCGTTCAAACAAAGAGCTCGTCGCTGAATGTCGAAGCTTATCGATCTCATCGTTTATGCTGGAGTCCTTCTCAATAAACGTATCGGTTGAAGGGATGTATGCTTCCGGCTGATAATAATCATAGTAGCTCACAAAATACTCTACTGCATTGTCAGGGAAAAAAGTTTTGAACTCACTGCACAGCTGTGCTGCCAGCGTCTTATTATGGGCAATTACAAGCGTTGGTCGGTTTAGCTTCTCGATCATGTTCGCAATTGTGTACGTCTTGCCTGTACCCGTTGCTCCCAGAAGCGTCTGATGTCTCTTTCCTGCATGAATACCTTCTAGAAGCTGTTCGATTGCCTTTGGTTGATCGCCTTGCGGCGTATAATCCGATTTTAACTCAAACAGCCTTGTTTCTTTTGCGAGCTCACTCACGCCTATCATCCACCCCCATCATTCCGAAATATATGCTCTTATCATTATAGTCAAATATAGTCATTTCATTTCATCTGATATTTCAAAATAAGAATGTTTGTTCCCATCTATTATAACGTTATCCTTAAAGTCGCGCAACGTCGGAAAACAAAAAAAGAATACATACAGCATAGTCAGTTGCTCTCCTGTGCTGATGTATTCTCATTTATGCTGTTGTTCCTCTTTCATAAAAGCATTTCCTTGCCGTTTTTCTTCTCCTGCCATTGCTTGTACCACTCCGTCACCTGCAAAGGAAGGGTAAGTCCCAAATCATTTTCTATCGTTTGAAGAAGACGCTCATAGTGGAAAGTCACCTTATCGTAACAGCCCAGCTCATCATAAAGCCTCATCACGATCAGCCCCTCCTCCACCTCGTAAGGGTCCAACGTTTGTATTCTTTCATACAATTGCAATGCATCGCTTGTTCGATCGCCGCGCTCCAAATAATAAGCAGCTAACATCCTCGCCAAACTCAGCCATAACTGACGCAAACGCTCTCGCTCATACTCCGCCCATAGATATCCATAATCCTGTAAATAGTCGCCCTCATATTCACCCAGCAGCCGCAATGCCTGATCCTGATCCTCAGAAATCGAACCGCTAAGCTTAACCATTCCTTGCTCCCACTGCTCCAAATCTAGAACGACTTGACCCAAATCGAGAATATAACCTTCTTGAATACTGGAATTATGAATCGTTATGTTCATGTTCATTTTCTGAAGACATTGCCTAATTTGATAGATAGCCGTGTACAGTTGTGTCATCGCACGCTTCATATCCATCTCCGGAAAAAATAAATCGAGCAGTATCGACTTGTGTACAATTTGCCCGCGGTGATGCAGCAGATAACAAAAAAGCTCCTGGGCTTTAGCCGTTCGCCATTTCGGCAGCTCTGGAGACTGTCCATGGGAGGATTGAAATCGCAGCGTTTTAAAACAATAAACGGTCTGCTCCTGCTTCTCGATTTCTTTCGACAACGGTTTTGTGCTCCTGCGCTTCAATAAACGTTCAATTGTTATCTCCACGCGCGATTTCTGAAGCGGTTTTAACAAATAATCAACTGCATTCAGCTCAAATGCCTTTATCGCGTATTCATCATGCGCCGTGACAAAAACGATATCTGCTTGCGGACATGTCTCTTGAATAAGCTCTGCTGCTTGAATGCCAGATAATTCAGGCATATGGATATCTAGAAAAACAACATCAGGCTGCAGCTCAATCGCCTGCTCCACTGCTTGTTTTGGATTTTGAAACACATCAATGCTCGTAATTTCCATCGATTGGCGGAGCACCCGCTCCAGTTGAACGAGAGCCAGTCTTTCATCATCGATTACAAGAACCCTCATTTTTCTACACTCCTATCACGTTCACAATCATCCAAATTTGTTTACAATTAGAAATTTTCGTTTATCTATTTTCATATCGGCTTTTTTCCCAAAATCATTCATGCTTTTGTAACTATATATGAGTAAAAAGACCTAACTTGTTCAGAAATTGTATAGTACTGTTCTATAGAATAAGAACTATGTTGGAATAGATCGTAATATGCCGAAATCGTGTACGGTAACCATGCATTTTTAACCAAAAATGCCATCAAGTACTCTACCTCTCTGTCAGGTCGGCGCTTTTCTCGCAAAGCACCCTTATATACATAACTCTCCCAACTAACAGCAGGCCGATCACTAAATGAAGCTCATTTTAACAGAGAAAGGAATGATGTTTTGCTGCTAGCTCCAAATAACTAGAAATAAATGAATACTCGAGCATTTTAAGATGGAGGATACCAAGAAATGAGAAAAAAGACAACTGCACTCATGATCGCTTTTTTGCTAATTTTTCAATACGTAAACTTTGCCGGTATTTTGAAGCCGGTAGAGGCAGCTGCTATTAATGATAATATTATTACTAAAATGACTTTGACTGACACAGCTACACCTAATTCAGTTATCGCTTCAGTTTATAATTCTGTTTATTATGTCAATCCTGAAATCCGTGTCAACCTTGACAAAGATATTCTCTCGTTAAACTACGAGTG
Source organism: Pristimantibacillus sp. Z349TD_6 (assembly GCF_056173205.1). Classification (NCBI taxonomy): domain Bacteria; kingdom Bacillati; phylum Bacillota; class Bacilli; order Caryophanales; family Paenibacillaceae; genus Pristimantibacillus (SeqCode); species Pristimantibacillus sp. Z349TD_6. The sequence goes on from NZ_CM149662.1 coordinate 7,300,260, forward strand.
GGAGCTTCCCGAGGATCATAAGTACTCCATGGGTGATCAATTCACATTTGATCTGCCTCCAGAATTAGTCATGCACAGCGGAAATATTACAGAGAAACCCTTAAGTGCTCCACCTGGTGAACCTAGCGTTGGAACCTATCAGTTAAATGGGCATAAGGTTACTGTCACATTTAATGAGCAGATCAACAAAGGGACACATGTTTCCGGAACACTCAGTTTCTGGAGTTTTTTCACAAAAGTAAGCGTCGGCAACCAAACAGAAGTACCTATTAAATTTAATATCGGCGATACCATCACCATTCCGATTGCACCTAAAGGTGTGACATCTCCAATTAGCAAAAAGGGAACACCGGATAAGAGCTTTAATGCTGAGAATATTACTTGGACAGTTGATGTGAACAAGGATCTCAAAAAAGTTAACGGAGCCGTTGTCACCGATACGATTCCTGCTGGTCTGACTTTTACGCCGGGCTCGCTCAAGGTTTACAAAATGACTTCAGACACCGATGGTGTCCTGTCTAATCCAATACTACAAAATGCGCCTACTGACTATCAAGTGACTGCACCCGCTTCACCTGATAATAAATTGCAGCTAGACTTAGGAAATATAAATTCGGTTTATCGCATTGTATTTGATACAGCTGTTACCGACATTACAAAAGCTAACTTCAAAAATACCGCTACATTAAAAGGCAGCAATATTACCGATGTTTCTGCTTCAGACACGATAACGAACAGCCGCGGCAAACTGCTTGAGAAATCAGGTACATATAATGAAGCTGCTCAAGTCATCGATTGGACCATTAAATACAATTTTGGCGAAGATACGATAGCAAGCGCTGTTTTGACTGATTTGTTCGATAAAGGCCATGAGCTTGTACCAGGTTCCATTAAAGTATTCCCTGTGGCCGATCCGGTTGCTGGCACGCCAGGAACTGAAATACCGTCGACTGACTATACTCTGGACTATGATGTAAGCAGTCATCCCAAAAATCAAAACACCAAGAACGGTTTTAAGCTGTCCTTCAATAACCCAATCACTGGCGCTTATAAAATAACGTACCAAACCAAGCCAGTTGGCAATTTGTATGACGATAAAGCAATTAAAAATACGGTTTATTCGGATAGTAAAGAATCCAATACGGTCACCGTAGATGTTAAGCAGCACTTTTTGCATAAAACAAATAGTAATGCTAACTACAAAGATAGAACGATAGACTGGAATGTTGAAATCAATAGAGACAAATACAATTTGTTTGGTCTGAAATTTGAAGATACGTTCGTCAGCGGAGGCTTAAAGCTTGTACCTGGCACCTTGGTCGTCAAGCAAAATGGTATTGTCGTGAATAGTCCGCTTTATACCATCACGTATGATCCAGCCGGTGCAACTAATACAACAAAAGGCTTCAAAATCGATTTTCCAGATGGCAATTCTACTTACACTATCTCATATACAACGGAATACGACTATACGGACGGATCCTATTTTTCTAATACAAACTTCTCTTTCAAAAATACGGGCAAACTGATCTGGAAAGAGACTGCTGTAGGATCAGAGAAAAATCAATCCGAAACGTCAACTTTTACGCCTAATAAGAACACACAGGACAACGGCTTCAAGAATGGCAGCTATAATGCCACAGACAAAAAAATTACATGGAACATCGGCATTAACTACAATAGCAAAACAATTGCCAATGCCGTCGTAACAGATACGCTGGAATCGGTACAACAGCTCGTGGCTGGATCGATTGAAGTACGCAAGCTGACTGTGAACAGCAATGGCTCTACGACCCCTGGTGCACTGGTTGCTCCAGCAGGCAATTACAGTGTTGTACTTCCAACGACTGCTAACAATAACCAATGGCAGATTGCATTTACTAATCCAATTACTGAGCCTTACCTCATCACATTCAAAACGGATGTGGATGGAAAAGTGCTTGGCACAACGGAAAAAACAATTAACAATCATGCTTATTTAAGCGGCACTGGTTATACAACCAAGGATCTTACTGCTTCCGTGACGATACCAAAAGCCGGTGAATATGTTTTCAAAGAAGGTCAGCAAAACGATGACTCCGTCAATTGGACGATTTATATTAACCGCGGTCAGTCCACTGTTGACGAAGCAAAAATTTATGATGTGCCTAGCAAAAAACAAACGCTTGTCAAAGAATCATTTAAGCTCTATCTTACAAGCGTAAATAGCAACGGCAATGTAACCAAAACCGGTTCGGCTATTAGCCCTACAGATCCGGTTCATGGCTATAAACTAACTTTCAAGGAAAATACGGATCCAGCTATTTCAAGCGATGAGACATTTGAGCTCAGCTTCAACAATGAGATATCCAAACCTTATATTCTTGAATACCAATCCATTATTGATGCTAAAGACAAAGAAACCATTTCAAATACGGTTACTTTCACTGGTGCTGGAGGTATTTCCAAGCCCGTTGACAATGCGACAGAGGTGAAAATAGCATTATCCGGCGGAGAAGGCACTGGCAGTATCTATAAAGGCGATTTAAAGGTAGTCAAAGTTGACAAAGATGATCCAACGCTCAAGCTGTCCGGCGCTGTTTTTGAACTAACTCGCAATTCGACCGGCGGTGTAATCGCACCATCTAAAAACGCTAATGGCGAGCTTGAATATAACGGCTTGCGTTACGGTAAATACACATTGAAAGAGAAAAGTGCACCAGCTGGCTACGCAATTGATGGTACAGGCATCTACGAGGTAACGATCAATTCAACGACCGTTCCTGTCGTGAAGGAAATCAAAAATGCGAAGCTTTTAGGCAGCTTGGAAGTAACGAAAGTTGACTCCGCTAATGCAGCAACTGTTCTTGCTGGAGCGACGTTCGAGCTTTTCAATAGCGCTAATGTAAGCCAAGGTACGCAAACAACAGCCGCAAACGGCAAAGCAACTTTCACTGGCCTTCCATATGGCAGCTATGTACTGAAAGAAGTTTCAGCACCTACCGGCTATAGCATCATCGGAAACGGTGAAGTGAATGTTACGATTAATGCTTCTGTTGTTACGAAACAAGTGGGAAATACAAAGCTATTTGGTACTTTGGAAGTCACTAAAGTAGACAGCGCAAATCCTGCAATCGTTCTTGCGGGAGCAATATTCGAGCTGTTCAACAGTGCCAATGTAAGCTTGGGTCAAAAGACGACAGACACTAGCGGCAAAGTATCTTTTACTGGCCTTTCTTACGGCACTTATGTACTAAAAGAAGTTTCAGCACCTGCAGACTACAAAATAATGGGCAGCGGCGAAGTGAATGTGACCATTAATGCAGCTGTAGTATCTGAAAAAGTGAAAAATGAAAAGCTAGAAGGCAGCCTTGAAGTAACCAAGGTAGACAATGATCATACGTCAACTGTTCTTGCCGGAGCTACGTTCGAGCTTTTCAATAGCGCTAATGTAAGCATGGGCAAACAAACGACGGCTGCAAACGGAAAAGCAGTATTCACGGCTCTTCCTTACGGCAGCTACGTGCTGAAGGAAATCTCGGCACCTTATGGATACAGCATCATCGGCAACGGTGAAGTAAATGTTACGATTAATGCGTCTACTGTATCAAAAGAAGTTAAAAATATTCAGCTGCTCGGAACCTTGGAAGTCACTAAAGTAGACAACGATAATACTGCCATTGTTCTTGCTGGAGCAACATTTGAGCTATTCAACAGCGCCAATGTCAGCCTAGGCAAAAAGACAACGGATTCAACCGGCAAACTATCTTTCACTGGCCTTCCTTATGGCAGCTACGTGCTGAAAGAAATCTCAGCACCTGTCAACTATGGCATCATCGGCAGCGGTGAATTAAGCGTTGTGATTAATGCCTCTATTGTAAGCAAAGAAGTGAAAAATGCTAAGCTGCTCGGAACCTTGGAAGTCACTAAAGTAGATTACGATAATACTACGGTCGTTCTTGCTGGTGCTACGTTTGAACTATTCAACAGCGCTAATGTAAGCTTAGGCAAACAAACAACGTCTTCTAGCGGTAAAATATCGTTCACAGATCTTCCTTACGGCAGCTATGTGCTGAAGGAAATCTCAGCTCCATCCGGCTACAGCATGATTGGCAATGGCGAAGTAAACGTTACGATCAATGCGCCTGCTGTATCAAAAGAGATCAAAAATACAAGAGATCCTCTTGGCAGGTTGGAAGTAACCAAAGTAGACAGTACGAATACAACAATCGTTCTTGCTGGCGCTACCTTTGAATTGTACAGCAGCTCTAATGTGAGCTACGGCAAACAAACGACGGCTGCAAATGGCAAAGTAACCTTCACCGGACTTCCTCTTGGAAACTATGTATTGAAGGAAATCTCAGCACCTGCTGGTTACAGCATAATCGGCAGCGGCGAAGTAAGTGTCACCATTAATTCTATATCGGGAAATTCGGTCACGGTTAAAAACAACAAAGTAATCGTGCCAACACCGACGCCAACGATAGCACCGACACCGACACCAAAACCAACAACTACGCCGAAGCCGACAACAACACCAGTTGCGACGCCTGCGCCAACTACTTCCACAGAAAAGGAAGTTACGGAAGTAGACAAACCAGTTGAAGGTGAAGTGGAAGTCCCTGATGGCAGCGTGCCTGTTGGAGGTGTAAAGCCTGATCATGGTAAAGTTGTCATTACACCAGATGGCAAATGGGTTTACACTCCTGACTCTGGATTTAAAGGAAAAGATACATTCTCTATCATCGTTAAAGATAAAGATGGCAATGAAGAAGAAATCTTCTTCGAAATCGATGTAGAGGAACCGCCTCGCGGCGGAATCACAACACCAGACGTTCCCGTATTGCCTAAGACAGGCGAGAACAGCTACCTGCTTATGCAGCTGCTAGGTCTAGCTATGATCGTTGTTGGTGTTTCGACAATTGTGGTCAAAAGAAGAACAAGACGCTAAGTGACTAAAACGATGCAAAAAAGGTGAATCAGGAACATCCTGATTCACCTTTTTGTTATTTCGAGCCTTTTTATTTCGAGCTATAACTAGCTGTCCATTCTCTCCGCCTGCGCATCGCGCCGATTAGAAGCATGATAGCTGCGCAGCAGCTGCAGCAAGGACGCTGGCCCAGCCGATGCATAATAGTTGGCTTGTTCATCGGGAGCTAGAATGACCCCGAGCTGATGGTGCTCACCAGCAAATCGCGCCCGTTGCGCAAATTTTAATTCGCCTTCAAGATTTAATACTTCCAGCTTGCAAAATGCGGAGTTTTGAACAAGCGCTTCATAAAGGTCTTCTTTTGTCCGCACACGCACACCATTAACCTTGTGCAAAATCTCGCCTGTCAAAAGCCCCATTAATGCCGCTGGAGTGCCAGGCACGATTCCTAATATTCGCAGCCCGCGTGAGTCATGCACATATAATGGCGATAAAGCCGCTTCTCTCGCCCGGCTTCTCCATATAATGGCCTCATGCAAAAGCAGTGAAACCAGTGCAGCAAGCGGCAGCAGCTTAGGCTGCCACCAAGCCAGAATTGCTGCGCCAGCTAAGCATATGCTATACAGCAGCAGCCCTTTCGAGGCATGCTTCGCTTTCTCACGCGGCAATAAAGAACGTGTCATTTCCGTAAATCCGATAATCATAGGCAACGCTACAAACGACCAGCCTTGCGACCAATCTGCTCCAAATAATGGTGTCCACGGCAATGCCGTCATAGATGATCCGCTCGCCCCTGTCGGTACCAGCATAAGCAGCGGAACTGGCCAAAAGCCCTGCAGCATATAGCCGCCAACGAGCTTTCCACGTTTACCCTCAAGAAATAATGGCGTCGATAATCGATCACCTTGCCAGCGAACAAGAACGGCTTCTGCAAGATGAAGCAGCGCAACGAGCACAAGTAAACCAGCAGCATCAATTCCTGCAAGGGAGACAGCCAATGACCCGAGCCAATCCGTCCGCTCCGTAAGCGTTGTCCACCCGAGCAGCCACTGAAGAAGAGTAATGACTCCTGCACTGTACGCAAAACATAAGTATCTAATTCGAATCAGCATTAAGATAGCCGCAACTGCCCAAAGCCATAGAACAGCTTCTCCAGTCAACGATACGCCAACGAATGCTCCTGCAATGGAAACCGCCACACCAATCAAAAGACCCGTTAACATCGCCTTAAAAACCAAGCTTGGCCAATGATGCAGCTTTACTGCAAACATCTGCCTCTCCACTCGTATTTGCCTTGTATACTGTAAAATGATGAATAACACCGCAATATAATAAAATGGCTGTGCAACTAATTGGACAGCCGCTTGCCCGAGCATTTCCAATAACTCGATCGCCGTTTCCAAAGCTAACACTCCTTCGCTCGTTCCCCATATCCATATAAACATAAAAAAATAAAAGGCCGACCCTGTTAAACAGAGTCAACCTCTTATTCATTCGACATGCGCGTATTATTTCCTGCCTACAGCCTTAATTGCTTCAAGCAGCTGCTTATCATTCTTTTTATCTTGAATCCATTTAATGACTTCCTTCTCCAGCGTTTCACCCGTTTGCTTATCGACCTGTCCCGTGGCCGGCAAGCTATGCTCGGATTGAAATTTCTTAACGGCTTCTGCCGTCTCCGCTCCGAAGTAACCATCCTCACGCTTAGGTTGGTATCCAAGACCATGCAGCATAATTTGAACGCTCCGTACTTGTTCGCCCAGCATATCCTGCTTTAACGTCTCGGAAAGGGTAAGTCTTGCAACGGTATACAAATCCGGCGGCTGCACCGTAAGATCGGGTTTTATGCCATTTTCATGAATCCAATTGCCCTTAGGCGTTAACCATTTGGCTATGGTCATCTTGAGCAGGCTTCCGTCGCCAAGCGCTTTGTTGTAGCTTACTTGCACAGTGCCTTTGCCAAAGGAGGTTTCGCCAACGAGCTTCGCTCCCGCGCTTTCCTGCAAAGCTCCTGCCAATATTTCCGATGCGCTTGCGCTCCCTTTATTCATAAGAACCGCTATAGGGTACGTTTTTTCTTGTCCCTTCGACAGCGTTTTTTCCCGGTTTCCTTCACGATCCTCTACCTGTACGACTGTCGTACCTTTGGCTAGGAAGGTTTGGGCTATCTCTACAACAACAGGAAGAACGCCCCCAGGATTGTTGCGTACATCAAGAACAAGCCCCTTCATCCCTTGCTCCTCCAGCTTCGCGAGCTCCTGCTTAAACCGCTCTGCCGTATGCAGTGAAAATTGTCTGATTTCAATGACGCCTGTACCATCCGGCTGCAGGCTGCCATATACCGTTTCCACATCGATATCGTCGCGAATGAGCACGAGCTGGATCGGATCAGAAAAACCGACACGCTGTACTTGAATTTTCGCTTTGGTTCCTTTTGGACCACGAATCTTCGCTACCGCATCCTGCAAATTCAGTCCATCGAGCTTCGCGCCGTTAACCGAAAGCAAAATATCCTTCGCTAATAGGCCGGAACGTTCTGCCGGCGAGCCTTTAATCGGAGAAACGACGACAACACGTCCATTTTCAAGCGTAACCTCTGCTCCGATACCTGTAAACGAGCCTTCGATCGATTCCGAAAAGTGCTTAGCTACGTCCTTCTCCATGTAAACGGAATAGGGATCATCCAGCGACGACATCATTCCGCTTACAGCACCATCAAGCAGCTCCATGCGATCGACCTTCTGATAATATTTTGTTTCAATTAATTCCAGCACCGCATTAAGCTTCGTCAGCTCTTCTTTTTTAAGCCTGAAGCGATCACCGTCATCAGCTGCCGCTGCTGAAAGAGCAGGCGCTGCTGGCTTGTCCGGTTTAATCATTTGGTCCGCGATCGTTAGCGTAACGAGTACGGATGCAATCATCGTTAGCATAACGAACGCGAATACTGTCCGTCCTTTGAAATGCACCTGTCTACACCACCTTCTCATCTTACACGGTCTTAGATTTAAGACCACACTAGTATATGACAAGCCGCTTACAATTATTTGCATTATTCGGTAAAAATGATCACTTTATCATTTATTTTATGTTTGATTTTAAACAAGGCAGCCACAGGGGCTGCCTCTTGATGTATTTTATGAAAGATTGCCTATTTTAAATATCCGCCTGGATTAACAGGAGTTTGGTTTTTACGCACTTCAAAATGTAAATGTGGCCCCGTTGAATTGCCTGTACTACCAACCTCAGCAATTTTCTGGCCTTTCTTGACGGTTTCGCCTTTTTCAACTTTGATTCCACCATTACGAATATGTCCGTAAAGCGTCCACAAGCCATTACCATGGTCAATAATGACACAATTTCCGTAAGTGCTCCACTTTTGGGCAACGAGTACAACACCGTCTTCCGCTGCGAAAATATCTGTTCCCTGCGGTGCTGCAAAATCCGTTCCTGTATGGGTGTGTGTTTTACCTGTAATCGGATGAACCCGTGTGCCAAAGCTTGAGCTTACGCGATAGTTATCTCTAATCGGCATACCCAGCTTACCGCCCGTATACGGATTCGATATTCTGTTTTTCTCTGCATTCAACTTCGATACTTTCGCAGCAAGCGCCATAAGCAGCTCCTCTTGCTCCTTGCTGATGCCCTCGAGCTCCTCTAGCGTGGAGTCGATTTGTACCAGCTTATTATCCAGTTGTTTGATATTAGTATTGTAGCTGGCTATCATAACTTCTTTCTCTTGCTCTTTCTTCACTAAATGAGCTTCGTACTGCTCCAGCTTCTCATAAATCTTTTTCACTTCAGCAAATTGCTTCTCTACTTCTATTTTCTTCTGAGCAACAAGCTCCTTCTCTTCTCTTTGCTCCGCCAAAATATCCCGATCCTGCGACAGAATCGATTGAAGAGCATCGAATCGATCAATAAAATCTGTAAAGCTAGTCGCACTCAGTAGTACGTCCATATATGATACAAAACCGTTCGTATACATAAGACGCATGCGAGATTGCAGCAGCTCATCGCGTGTCACTACACGCTCTTCAGCTTGCTCCAGCTCAAGGCCGGTTTGCAGCAGTTCTTCTTCCTTCGCATCGCTTTGTGCTTGCATCTTTGTTTTGTTGATGACGACATTATCGATCTCTGCCATCAAATTAGCGATAGAAGCTTCCGCTTCTGTTTTTTTCCCAAGGATAGTTACCTTCTCATTCTCTGCTGTCTTAGCCTGATTATGAGCATTAGCGGCTTGGCGCTCAGCTTTAGCTGCGCGTTGCTCCGCTTCCTTCATTTCCGCCTTAGCGGCCGCTATTTGTTTCTTTATTTCGCTAAGAGAAGCAGCTTCTCCTCCTGTTGGTTGCATAACAAATACCGCAAGCATCATCGTAACTGTGAATAACAGCCATTTCCTCTTCTTCACTTTCGCATCCTCCTACACTTTCAAATACTTGCGTATCGAGATCGTGCTGCCCCAAATGCCGATTAATGTTCCGAGTACGATGAGCAGCGTGGCAGTCAGCATTCCTGACTCCTCTACCGTGACGAGCTTAATCATCATTAGCGATAATTCCATTTGCGTAAATTTCACAAGCTGTGAGTAACCTGCAAGCACAGCTACCGTTGTAATAACCGAGCTAATAATTCCAATCAGCGCACCTTCAATGAAAAACGGCCAGCGAATAAAAGAATTCGTCGCGCCAACCAGCTTCATAATGCCAATTTCTCTGCGTCTTGCGATAATGGTCATTTTGATCGTGTTCGAGATCAAGAACATTGCTGTTACGGATAGACCTACAACAACGACGATACCTATGTAACGCAAAGCATTTGTAATTTTGAAAAGAGTCTCCACCGTGCCTTGTCCATATTTGATTTTGGCAATCGGTATAAGCTCATCTGCTTTATTGATCGCATCGATCTGTTTTGCTGCATCCTCGATCGATTGCGGCTCATAAACCTCTACCGTAAACGAATCCGGCAGCGGATTTTTTTCCTTCTCATAACCATCCAGCAAATCCTTGTTCTCATCACCAAGGTTCTTACGAAGCAGCTCTAGTCCCTCTGCTTTAGATACAAATGTTACTTGCTTTACCTCTGTTAAATTGCCGATTTTGTTCTGAAGCTCTGTTATCTTCGCTTTGTCTACATTTAGCTGTAGGAACACACGAATTTGCACTTGACTCTCGATCTGTGCCGCCATGGAATTGACGTTGAGTGCGAGCAATAAAAACACGCCAAGAATGAACAAGGATATAAATATCGAGCTTACTGAAGCAAACGACATCCAGCCATTTCTAATGATGTTTTTGGCGCCTTCTCGCAGATGACGGAGTATAGTTCTAAGCTTCATAGCCGTACTCCCCTCTAGCCTCGTCACGTACGATATTGCCGTTCTCGATTGCAATGACGCGCTTGCGTATGGAGTTAACGATATCTTTATTGTGGGTAGCCATTACGATGGTTGCACCGCGGAAGTTGATTTCCTCAAGCAAGTTCATGATGCCCAGCGACGTTTCAGGATCCAAGTTGCCTGTGGGCTCGTCCGCTACGATAACAGATGGGTTATTTACAATCGCTCGTGCAATCGATACACGCTGCTGCTCACCACCCGACAACTGTGCCGGCAGGCTTGCATGCTTATGCTTCAGTCCTACGAGCTCAAGCACTTCCATCGTTCGCCTCTTAATGACGCGGGTTGGGGCTTCTATAACCTCCATGGCAAATGCAACGTTTTCAAATACGGTTAATTTGGGTAATAGTCTAAAGTCCTGAAAAATAACGCCAATATTTCGTCGAACAAATGGGATTTTTCGCGGCTTCAACTTTCCTATATTAAATCCATTAACAGAAATCTGTCCTTTTGTCGGTACTTCCTCACGATAGATCAACTTCATAAATGTTGACTTACCTGCACCAGATGGTCCTACTAGATAAACAAACTCGTTGCGATCTATACGAACAGAGACGCCTTTTAACGCATGCGTTCCGTCGGTGTACGTTTTCCATATGTCTTGCATCTCAATCACATTATCACATCCTGTTTATAGTCAGTACTACTATTTCGACAGTTTGTGCTGAATTCCTTCATAAGGAGCTCGCTTTCCTCATTTTTCACAAATCTCATAATCGAAGCAATTGTCGAATCAACCTCCTAATACGTATTAGACAAAATTGCAGAGTAAGCAGCATATACATATAAGACTGCTTTTTTAACATATAAGCATTTATAAGTTTGTTAGCTTATAAAGGGCTTATATTTCTCCGTCAAAACCGCTTCAGCGTCCTGAGGTCGCCGAAGACGTTTTTGCTTGACACGCAGAAAGGAGTGATTCGTATCATAAAACGTATCCATATTGGCATTATCATCGCAGCATCGCTGCTTCTTATTGCAGCAGTAGGTTGGGGCTTTATTTGGAATTATGCACAGCAAAAAACAGTTCCTGATGGGGTTGATGCCGGCGGCATTGCTGTTGGCGGCATGCAAGTAACAGATGCCCTTAAGCTGCTTGAGGAATATGAGAGCTCGCTGCAGCAGCGCACCATTACCATTCATGCAGCTGCTAATGCTGGCGACAGCATGCAGTGGACCGTAAACGAGCTTGGGTATAAAGCGGAATTCAAAACCATTCGCGAGGCATTATTGAAACTGGACGAAGGTGAAATATGGGATCGTGCCGTTTACCGCTATCAGTTCCCCAAGCAATATGAGCTCTCGCAAGCTTGGAATTCAGACGCCTTTGATGCCGCACTTCGCAAGCAGTGGAGCTGGATTGAAAAGAGTGCTACCAAAAATGCTGTCCGAAGGATCACAGATACCGACCAGGTCATCTACGAACCGCATGTTGATGCTTTTCGCTTGGATACTGGAAAGCTTACCGATCAGGTAAATGATTGGGTTATCATAAAAAGGGAAAAAATCGGAGCACCTGTTGAGAAGGCTTTTGAAGCTGAGCTGCCAATTACCGTCATTCATCCGGAAATGACGCTTGAGAAATTGAAGGATGAAGGCATTGAGCGAAAAATCATATCATTTTCCACTGATTTCAGGACGAGCGCAGAAGGACGTGCCCATAACGTGACTGTAACGGCAAAAACGCTCAATGATTGGGTGCTTGCGCCAGATGAAATATTTGATTATGACAAGCTCATTACGAGAGCAGAGGAATTATATGAGTATCGCGAGGCGCCCGTTATTTTGAACGGCAAGCTTGTGCCAGGTATCGGCGGCGGTATTTGCCAAGTCTCAAGCACACTTTATAATGCTATTCTTCGAGCAGGGCTAGAAATTGTTGAGCGGCGCAATCACTCTTTGCCGGTTGCTTATTTGCCTATTGGCCAAGATGCTACTTATGCAGGTGGTGCGATCAACTTTCGTTTCAAAAACACAACGGGCAAATATCTCATCATTCGCACCTCAGTAGATGATCGCAAACTGACGATCAAGCTGTTCGGTACGATGAAAGAAAACGAAAAATACGATATCGAATCGGTAACGCTCAAAACGATTGCCCCTGCCATTCAGGAGAAAACAAATTCTCGCCTATCCCCAGGCCAGAAGGTCACTGTAGAATCAGGAAAACAAGGTTATGTGGTAGAAACATACCGTACGTTTACGCGTGACGGCAAGGTTATCTCCCGTGACCGCTTGTCGCGCGATACGTACAAGGCTCAGCCAACCATCATCGAGGTTGGTCCAATGAAAGGCGGCAAGGGGCCGTCGGCAACGCCAACTCCGCCACAGCAAACGACAGAGCCGCTGCTTGAGGACGGCGTTTTTTAGGAGAACGGTGCAAGCAAAGTGCGGGCTGCTAACGAATACAGCAAAAAAAAGCAGTTCAGATCGCTGCCTCCAAGGCAACGCTGAACTGCTTTTTATTTTATAAACCTAAATTCGCTAAAGAGCGATGTCCATTATCTGCTGCGTTCAAGATACTCGGTCACCCAAGCTGCAGTTTGCTCTAGAGCCACCTCTGCGCGACCAATCGCATCTTGCACTTGTGTTTTTGCTGTGCCGCCATAAACGTTACGTGCATTAACAACCTGTTCTGGTTGAAGCACGGCATAAATGCGATCATCGAACAACGATGAGAACTTTTTGAACTCTTCCAGCGTCAGGTCCAGCAAGTATTTGTTTTGCTCGATGCAATACAATACCGTTTTGCCGATAACCTCATGCGCTTGGCGGAAAGGCAAGCCTTTGCCAACAAGGAAGTCCGCAATATCTGTTGCGTTCGAGAAGTCCTGATTAACGGCTTGACGCATCCGTTCCTTGTTCACTTTCATCGTTGCGATCATTGGAGCGAACAGCTGAAGCGCGCCTTGCAGCGTCTTCACCGTATCGAACATGCCTTCTTTGTCTTCCTGCATGTCTTTGTTGTAAGCAAGTGGCAGTGACTTAAGAACCGTCAACAAGCCAACAAGGTCTCCATAAACACGGCCCGTTTTACCGCGAACAAGCTCGGGTACGTCTGGGTTTTTCTTTTGCGGCATAATGCTGCTGCCTGTGCAGAATGCATCGTCCAGCTCAACAAAGTGGAATTCCGTGCTCGACCATAGGATGAGCTCCTCGCTAAGGCGCGAAAGATGCATCATAATGATCGATGCGTCCGCAAGAAACTCAACAATGAAGTCACGGTCGCTTACCGCATCCAAGCTGTTTTCATATACGCGGTCAAACTTAAGCTGGCTCGCCACATAATGGCGATCGATTGGGAAGGTTGTCCCTGCCAAAGCGCCTGCTCCAAGTGGAAGTACATTGATGCGCTTGTAGCTATCCTGCAAACGCTCAATATCGCGTCCAAACATCGATACGTAAGCCATCAAATGATGTGCAAACAGGATCGGCTGCGCACGCTGCAAATGCGTGTAACCAGGTACGATGGTATCAATGTTAGCTTTTGCTTGCTCGATAAGTGCAGATTGAAGCTTATAAAGCATATCCACGAACTCAACAACGCGCTTGCGAAGCCATAAATGCATATCCGTCGCCACTTGATCGTTCCGGCTGCGTCCTGTATGCAGCTTGCCGCCTACAGAGCCAACATCGTCGATTAGCGTCTTTTCGATATTCATATGGATATCTTCGTCTCCAATTGAGAACTCGATATCATCACGTTTGATGCGTTGAAGGACGCGGTGCAGCCCGTCCTTAATCTTCTCAACGTCATCCAGCGGAAGAATACCTTGCTTGCCCAGCATCGTTACATGCGCCAGACTGCCTTGAATATCCTCTTCAGCGAGTTCCTTGTCGAACATGATTGATGCTGTGTATTCCTCTACCAATTGGTCCGTTTTTTTTGTAAAACGACCGCCCCATAATTTACTCACTGGTTCGTAACACTCCCTTGTAAACCTTATTTATTGCTAACTGCCGACGATACTTTAAGACGCAATGCGTTCAGACGGATGAAGCCAGTCGCATCCCCTTGATCGTATGCTTGCGTTGGATCAGCTTCCATCGTTGCAATATCAGGGTTGTACAAGCTCACTGGGCTTTGTACGCCTGCTCCGATAACATTTCCTTTGTACAGCTTCAAGCGAACAACGCCGCTCACATTTTTTTGCGATTCCGTCACAAGTGCTTGCAAAGCAAGACGCTCAGGCGCGAACCAGAAGCCGTTGTATACGAGCTGGCTATATTTTGCAATCAACGAATCACGAAGATGCATAACCTCGCGGTCCATTGTTAATGATTCCATTTTGCGGTGAGCTGTGAACAAAATTGTGCCGCCCGGTGTTTCGTACACGCCGCGGCTCTTCATGCCGACGAAACGGTTCTCAACCATATCAACGCGTCCGATGCCGTGCTTGCCGCCAAGCTCATTCAGCGTATCCATTACTTCTAGCGGGCTAAGCTCTTTGCCGTTAATAGCTGTGCAATTGCCTTCTGCAAAAGTAAGCTCAACATATTCTGCTTTATCCGGCGCGTTCTCAGGAGATACGCTTAGCACATACATGCTTTCGTTTTCTTCAGAGCTAGGATCGAACCAAGGATCTTCCAGCATGCCGCTCTCAAAGCTGATATGCAGCAGGTTGCGGTCTGTCGAATAAGGCTTCGCAGCAGACGCTGTAACTGGAATATTGTGTTTCTCTGCATAAGCGATCATTTCCGCACGACCCGGGAATTCTTCACGGAATGCTTCAAGGCGCCATGGCGCGATAACGCCGATCTCAGGAGCAAGTGCAGCAGCAGTCAGCTCAAAACGAACCTGATCGTTGCCTTTACCTGTAGCGCCGTGTGCGATATAAGCTGCGCCTTCTGCGCGAGCAATATCAACCATACGCTTAGCGATAAGCGGACGGGCAATGGAAGTACCAAGCAAATATTGACCTTCATAAAGCGTTCCCGCTTGGAACATCGGATAAATGAAGTCTTTGGCAAATTCATCGCGAAGATCGTCGATGTACACTTTAGAAGCGCCCGTTGCCAGTGCTTTGGCTTCCAAGCCGTCCAGCTCATCCTTTTGACCGATATCTGCTGTAAATGCGATGATTTCTGCGTCATAAGTTTCTTTCAACCATTTGAGGATAACCGAAGTATCCAAGCCTCCGGAGTAGGCGAGTACGATTTTTTCTTTTGCCATAGTATTGTTTTACTTCCCTTCGAATAAATTCATATATTTATAGCGTTTAAGCTAGGACATAATTGCTGCCATAATCGCTTTTTGTGCATGAAGACGGTTCTCTGCCTGGTCGAAAATAATCGAACGATCGCCGTCGATTACGCCTTCGCTCACTTCTTCGCCGCGGTGTGCAGGCAAGCAGTGCATGAAGAGGTAGTCCTTCTTCGCATATTTTGTAATCGCCTCATTAACCTGATATGCCGCAAAAGCAATCTCGCGTTCCTTCTGCTCTGCTTCTTGCCCCATGCTCGCCCATACATCCGTATACACGATATCAGCGTCAGCAATAGCTTCCTTCGGATCGCGGCAAATGTGAATTTGCGAGCCTGTCTCAGCAGCATGATCCTTCGTTTGCTGAATAATATCTGCATCCGGCTCGTAACCCTCAGGAGTCGCAACAGACATATGGAGGCCAAGCTTCGCAGCGCCCATCAACAGGGAATGAGTCATATTGTTGCCATCGCCGATATAGGCAATTTTCAAGCCTTCCAAACGACCCTTTTGCTCAAGAATGGTTTGGTAATCCGCAAGCGCTTGGCATGGATGTGAAAGATCCGTCAAACCGTTAATAACCGGAATCGTCGCTCCACGAGCAAGCTCAACCACTTTGCGATGCGCAAATGTACGAATCATAATACCATCTAGATAACGGGACAACGTTTGAGCTGTATCCCAGATCGTTTCGCCGCGACCGATTTGCAGGTCATTTCCACTTAGGAATAGACCTTGACCGCCAAGCTGATACATCCCAACTTCGAACGAAACGCGCGTACGTGTAGACGATTTTTCAAAGATCATGCCAAGCGTCTTGCCTTTTAAAATATGGTGAGTTTCGCCTGCTTTTTGTTTTTGCTTCAAATCAATCGCCAGGTCGATCAAGTAACGAATTTCCTCTGGCTTAAAATCAACCAGCATGAGAAAGTCGCGCCCCTTCAAGCTTTGCGCCAAATCCTCGTTTACTATTCCTTGCATGGTAGAGCCCTCCTTCAGCTTAAAACAATGTTCTAGCATTTATGATTTAACGACTGGTCGCTTCGCTTCCAATAGTTCGACTAATAACGCAACAGCAATATCAATTTCTTCATCCGTAACGAGTAAATTAGGCAATAGGCGGATGACATTGGGTCCTGCCGAAATCGCGATCAGACCACGTGTCTGAGCCTCGTTCAAAATATCGGCAATCGGCTCTGCGCATGCAATGCCTACTAGCAGGCCAAGTCCGCGAACCTCATGAACAAATTCATTTCCTGCAAGCTTCTCACGAAGCTGCGAAATGAGATATTCACCCTTTTGCGCTGCGCGCTCCGATAAATTGTCTCCAACAATTGTCTCAAGAGTTGCCTTTACAACTGCTGTTGCAATCGGCGTTCCGCCGAAAGTTGAGCCATGACTGCCTGCCGTAAAGCCTTCACGAAGCTTTTCCTTTGCTGCCATCGCGCCAACGGGAAACCCGCTTCCAAGACCTTTCGCCATCGTGAAAATATCAGGCTCAATGCCGTAATGCTCATATGCGAACAGCTTGCCTGTACGTCCCATTCCTGTTTGAATCTCATCCACAATAAGAAGGATGCCTTGCTTCTCGCATAACGCGACAAGCTCCTTCATATAACCTGGATCAACCGGATAAATACCGCCCTCCGCTTGCACCATTTCCAGCATGACTGCTGCAGTCTGATCAGATACAGCCGCTTCAAGTGCAGCGAAATCGTTCAGTGGGATGGTTTTGAAGCCAGCCGGCAGCGGTGCAAAACCTTCCTTCACCTTATCCTGACCAGTTGCCGTAAGCGTAGCAAGCGTGCGTCCATGAAACGATTGCTCAAAAGTAATGATCTCGAATCGACCATTGTTCAGCACCTTCTGATTGTAACGGCGTACAAGCTTAATAGCCGCTTCATTCGCCTCAGCACCCGAGTTGCAGAAAAATACAGCATCCGCGCAGCTATTGTCGGTAATGAGCTTGCCTGCATCCGCTTGGTTCGGAATATGGAACAGATTCGAAACATGCCACAACTCATCGAGCTGCTTAATGAGCGCCGCTTTGATTTGTTTAGGAGCATGCCCTAGATTTGTAACGGCAATACCGCTCATAAAATCAAGATATTTATTTCCTTTATCATCCCATAACCAGCTGCCTTCACCTTTTACCAATGCCATTGGATATCTTGCATAGGTAGGAAAAAGAGATTGGTCAGCTGCAGCTGTTGCATTCGTTTCACTCATCGACCTTACACCCGCCCTTCATGGATTTGAACAATTCGTGTACCGACGCCGCCTTCGCGTACCGCCCTTGTCAGCACACCCGGCTCCTCGCCGCTTACGATTACGACTTCACGCACACGTCCTTGGATGCACTGAATGGCTGCGCGAACTTTTGGAATCATGCCGCCGTAAATCTCACCGCTCGTTATCATCTCTTCGATCTCAGCAACGGAAACAACAGGAAGCACCTGCTTCTGTCCATCTACTGTTTTGAGAATGCCGGGCACATCCGTTACAACGATCATTCGCTCTACTCCGAGATGGGACGCAACAGCGCCTGCAGCCGTATCCGCATTAATGTTGTAGCGCTGCCCTTGATCATCAATACCGATAGGTGCAATAACCGGAATGTAACCCATGCCCATAACACCTTCAATAATCTCAGCATTTACATCGGTTACGTCGCCAACAAAACCAATCTCGGCAGCATTCGCAACTGGCTGCGCTTGAATGAGCTTGCCGTCCACCCCGGATAGTCCGAGTGCCTTCGCGCCGTTGATTTGAATTTTACGCACAATTTCTTTATTGATACGCCCTGCAAGTACCATCTCAACGACGTCAAGCACAGCATCGTTCGTTACACGCAGACCATTAACAAATCCCGTCTCGATCCCCAGCTTGCCAAGCGTTTCCGATATCGCTGGACCACCGCCGTGTACGATGACCGGAAGAACGCCAGAGAGCTGAAGCTCCCGCAACTCGTCAAAAAAGCTGTTAGGAAGCGCCGCTAGCGTACTGCCTCCGCATTTCATTACAAATCGTTGCTCCGTCACTGTTCCATACCCTCCAAGCATCTACTTTGCTTATGTCCGATATGCCGCATTAATGCGAACATAGTCATAGGTCAAATCGCAGCCCCATGCCGTTGCCGTTCCTTCGCCATTATGTAAGTCAACGCGAATAACAACGGTATCACCTTTCAAATATTCCAGGGCAACCTCTTCATCAAATACAACAGGACGGGATTGCTCCAGCGTCAAAATATCGCCAAGACGAATGTCCACTGTCTCCGGATTAACCGGCTGGCCTGCACGGCCTACTGCCGCAATAATACGTCCCCAGTTCGCGTCCGCTCCAAACACGGCCGATTTCACAAGTGACGACCCGATAACCGTCTTTGCAATCGCTTGTGCTGAATCGTCGCTTACTGCACCGTTCACTTGCACCTCAACGAGCTTAGTTGCCCCTTCGCCATCACGGGCGATCGCTTTGGCAAGCACCTCACATACATGACGGATAGCCGCTACAAAAGCTGCCCAGCCTTCGTGAGCTTCTGTCAGTTCTGCGTTGCCTGCAAGTCCACTCGCCATAGCAACCAGCATATCGTTTGTGCTTGTATCTCCATCAACGGTAATCATATTGAAAGTCAGATCCGTCGCAAGGCGCAGCACCTTCTGAAGCGCTTCGCTTCCAATGGCTGCATCTGTCGTTACGAATCCAAGCATCGTCGCCATATTCGGATGAATCATGCCCGAGCCTTTGGCTGCACCTGAGACATATACACGTTTGCCGTCTAGTTCAAGCTCGACGCATACCATCTTTTGAACCAAATCTGTCGTTAAAATCGCTTGGCAAAAATCATCCGCGCCTGTACGATTTCCATCCAGCTTAACAGGCAGGCCATCGATGCCTGCGCGTACTTTGTCCATTTTCAAAAGCTCGCCAATAACGCCCGTAGATGCTATGGCTACCTGTTCAGAAGATACGCCGATTGATTCCGCAAATCTAGAGCGCATTTCATATGCGTCCGCTTCGCCTTGCTTGCCTGTGCACGCATTCGCATTGCCGCTATTTACAAGCACAGCACGCAGGACGCCGCCAGCGCCGATACTCTCACGAGTTACTTGAAGCGGTGCAGCTTGAAATACATTCGTTGTATATACGCCCGCTGCTGCTGCTGGAACCTCGCATACGATCGCGCCAAGATCGTGACGCGTCGTTTTTTTGAGACCACAGTGCAATCCACCTGCTTTGAAGCCTTGAGGCGTTGTTATCGAGCCGTCAGCGACGACCGAGAACAAGGCTGTTTTATCCTGTCCCATCGTAAAATCGTATCTCCTTCACCTGTATGAGTATGGTTATAAGATCAGTAGGAATGTCTTCGTTATTAATTAAGGATAAACGGGAACGAATTGCAAACCGAGCGTCTCGTCCCAGCCCATCATCAGGTTCAAGTTTTGAATCGCTTGACCCGCAGCGCCTTTAACCAGGTTGTCGATAACAGAAACGATAGTTACACGATTCGTACGCTCATCGACGGCAAAGCCGATATCGCAATAGTTGGAGCCCCAAACTTCTTTAGTAGATGGCCATTGTCCTTCTGGACGAATACGTACAAACTTACGTCCTTCATAGTAGGAACGATAGAGATCAATAAAATCGCTAGTGCTCCGCTCGCCTTGAACGACAGCATACATCGTAGACATAATGCCGCGCGTCATTGGTACGAGATGAGTTGTAAAAGTAGTCACGACTGGCTTATTAGCCGTATGAGATAAAACCATTTCAATTTCTGGAATATGTTGATGCTGATTTAGCTTATATGCTCTTAAATTTTCATTAAGTTCTGAATAATGAGTGCCTAGCGACGCACCGCGGCCAGCACCGGAAACGCCTGACTTGGCATCAATAATGATGGTAGACGAGTCAATCCAGCCTTCTTTGACAGCTGGGAGAAGCCCTAACAGCGTCGCAGTTGGGTAACAACCCGGATTAGAAATAAATGGAGCATCCTTCACTTGGTCGCCGTATATTTCAGCAAGGCCAAACACGGCTTGCTTCAAGTAAGCCTCATCCGCTGCAGGCTTCTTATACCACTGCTCATATAAAGCTGGCGATTTCAAACGGAAATCTCCTGATAGATCTATAATTTTCAAACCAACTTCAAGCAAAGCTGGAACCAGCTTAGCTGCTACGCCAGCAGGTGTAGCTAGAAATACAACATCTGCCTTTGCTTTAATCGCAGCAGGATCGACATCATCAAGCAGCTCTTCGCTAATGCCAATGAGGTGTGGATATCCTTCTGTTATTGACGTACCTGCGCTGGATGACGAAATGACCGATGTCACCTCTGCCAGCGGATGGGATGCGAGCAATCGAATGAGTTCTACACCGCCATAGCCAGTTGAACCGATAATCGCTATTTTCACCTTTATGCTCATGTTAATCTCTCCCCGAAACTAGATGCTGCAAGCTGTCTTTTCCCCTGCTATGCAGCTTCATCTATTGCTCTTTCCGCACGCGGAAAGGATGTTTTCTTCCACAACTTATAATTGTACAACATTCGGAAGTTGATGGAAATACGCACATTGTTTCGTATTATTATACATTTGAATTCATATTAATACAACGAACAAATGATGATAATTTTGCTCAATTTATGAATTGTTTGAGAGATGCTTTCAACATAACAAGAACAAATGTTCTCGTTTCATTTTAGCACAAAAAGCTCGTTGTTGGTATCGTTTGGATATTATATTATTTCGTTAGCTGTCCAGCTTGAAGCCCTGCCCAATTACTTCTGCTGTATTGCTAATTATCACAAAGCTGCCAGAATCAATGGACTTCACAATTTGCTTCAGCTTCGGCACCTCATTTTGACCGACTACTACCATCAATACCGTACGCCCTTCGCCAGTATATCCGCCGTGACCATCAAGCCGCGTCAAACCACGATCCAAATCATTAAGAATAGCTTCGGCAACATCATCCGAATGGTCGCTGATTATAAAAGCTACCTTGGATAGCTGCAATCCGCTTTGTACAAAATCAATCGTCTTGCTTGTCACGAATAAACCAATCAAAGCGTATAGCGCAACCTCAGGAGAAATGATTATTCCAGCCGCAATAATGACGCAGCCGTCGAAACAAACGATCGCTAAGCTAAGCGGAAGGCCTGTGTAGCGATGTAATATTTGCGCAGCTAAATCCAAGCCGCCTGTCGAAGCCCCTCCTCGAAAAACAAGCCCGAGCCCTAGACCAACCCCGATACCGCCATAAATAGCCGCAAGCAGCGGATTGTCCGTTGGTGATGGCCAGCCGTTTGACAGCAGCACAAATAGAGGCAAAATAATCGATCCTAGCGCTGTTTTTGCGCCAAATCGTTTGCCAAGCAGCCACAAACCCGCAATAAACAGCGGAATATTAATCGCCCATTGCGTGATAGCAGGAGTAATGCCTGCTGCTCTTTGGACGAGAATAGATATACCCGATACACCTCCAGAAGCGATTCCATTAGGTACCATGAACATATTGAAGCTAATCGCTACGATAGCTGAACCAATCAGAAGCTGAACAATATTCCATACGGATTGGGTTCGTGGACTATAACTGCGTCCACCTTTTCTCCGCTTCGCCGTGCTTTCTTTCATCCCTTTTTATCTCCTCGCAAGCCGATTATCGCAAAAAGAAGAGTTCCACACGTTTACCGTGTTGGAACTCTTCACTGAAGCTATCCATTTGTATATGGTCGCAAATTACTCGTGACGAATCTGATGACGCAAATATCCATCGATAAAAGGGTCGATGTCGCCATCCATAACCGCGCCGACATTACCTGTCTCTACAGAAGTACGGTGATCCTTCACCATGCTGTATGGATGGAAAACATAAGAACGGATTTGGCTTCCCCACGCGATTTCCGATTGATCACCGCGTATATCCGCCAAATGCTTCCTCTGCTCCTCGATCTTCCGATCATAGAGCTTAGAGCGAAGCATCTTCATCGCACGTTCCCGGTTCTGAATTTGTGAACGCTCCTGCTGGCAAGCAACCACAATGCCTGAAGGGATGTGGGTAATACGTATAGCCGACTCCGTCTTATTGACGTGCTGTCCGCCTGCTCCACTTGCGCGGTACGTATCCACCTTCAGATCTTCAGTTCGGATTTCGATCTCAATGCTGTCATCGATTTCTGGGACTACATCACAGGAAGCAAACGACGTGTGACGACGACCAGCAGAATCAAACGGAGAAATGCGAACCAAACGGTGTACGCCTTTCTCTGCCTTCAAATACCCATAGGCATTAAAGCCCTTCACCAAAATGGTGACACTTTTAATACCGGCCTCATCACCGGGCAAGTAATCAAGAAGCTCAACCTTGAAGCCGCTCTTCTCCGCCCAGCGCGTGTACATCCTGTAAAGCATTAAACCCCAGTCCTGAGACTCCGTACCGCCAGCGCCAGGATGAAGCTCAAGAATCGCATTAAGCTTATCGTAAGGCTGATTAAGCAGCAGTTGAAGCTCAAACTCGCTAATCTTGCGCATGAGCTTCTCCACGCCGCTCACAACGTCTGATGCAAGCGACTCATCGCCTTCATCTTCCGCTAGCTCCAGCATCATCTGAAGATCTTCCTGCTCGCTGTTCATCCCGTCGTAATGATCCACAACTGACTTCACCGCATTAAGCTCAGAAATAACGCTTTGCGCTTTGTCATTATCATCCCAAAAATCAGGGAAAGTCATCTTCTCCTCGAAATTAGCAATCATTTCTTGCTTAAGATCTAAGTCAAAGGGACCCCCTAAGCTCTTGGAGCCGCTTGGCCATTTCACGCAGGTCTTGTTTAACCGTTATGTCTATCATAGCTTCCGCTTCACCTCAAAATAATGGTTCATTCTTTATTTTATGCCATGCTATTTGATGCCGTTCCTTACTTGCCGTGGCACTGCTTGTATTTCTTGCCGCTGCCGCAAGGACATGCATCATTACGACCTACACGGTCCTCACGCTTAGCAGGGCGCTTCTCCATAGCTTCTCCGCCGCCGCTTGTTGTAGTCGTTTGGCCTTGAGCTACTTCTTGACGCTCCAGGTTGCTCTCTACGCGTGCCTTCATAATGTATCTTGCAACTTCCTCGTGGATGCTCTCGATCATTTCCTTGAACATCTCGAAGCCTTCAAATTGATATTCACGAAGCGGATCCGTACCGCCGTATGCACGCAGGTGGATACCTTGACGGAGCTGATCCATCGCATCGATGTGATCCATCCATTTGCTATCTACCGCACGAAGCACAACGACTTTCTCGAATTCGCGCATCGTTTCTTCCCCAAGCTCTGCTTCACGCTCATCA
This sequence comes from Pristimantibacillus sp. Z349TD_6, assembly GCF_056173205.1. Taxonomy (NCBI): domain Bacteria; kingdom Bacillati; phylum Bacillota; class Bacilli; order Caryophanales; family Paenibacillaceae; genus Pristimantibacillus (SeqCode); species Pristimantibacillus sp. Z349TD_6. The sequence goes on from NZ_CM149662.1 coordinate 7,324,109, forward strand.
TAGGAAGCAACGACTTCAGCATAAATGTAGTCGATGATTTCTTCCTTCTCTTTGCCCCAAATCTCTTCCTTGGTCAAAGATCCTTCTTGCAGGAAGTTCGCTTGCGCATAATCAACGATTGCTTGAAGATCCCACTCCTCCGGAATATCCTCCGAACAGTGAGCTTCAACTATACGTTCGATGACAGGCTTAAGCATTTCCATAACTTCTTGGCGGATGTTCTCCGAACCAAGAATATCACGGCGCTGCTTATAGATAACCTCACGCTGCTGGTTCATGACATCATCATATTGTAGAACAACTTTCCGAATGTCAAAGTTATTGCCCTCAACGCGTTTCTGAGCAGATTCAATCGCTCTAGAAATCATCCGGCTCTCAATCGGTTGATCCTCATCCAGTCCCAGCTTATCCATCATGCCCATAATATTCTCAGAACCGAAGCGGCGCATCAGCTCATCCTCAAGCGATAGATAAAACTGTGATGAACCTGGATCGCCTTGACGTCCAGCACGACCACGCAGCTGGTTATCGATACGACGGCTTTCATGGCGCTCTGTACCAATGATATGCAAGCCGCCTAGTTCAGCAACCTCATCACCTAGCAAAATATCGGTACCACGACCAGCCATGTTCGTTGCGATCGTTACGGAGCCCGCTTGACCAGCGCGCGAAATAATTTCTGCCTCTTCCGCATGGAACTTCGCGTTGAGCACTTTGTGCGTAACGCCTCTGCGTTTCAGCATATCTGATAATTTCTCCGAGTTCTCGATAGAAATTGTACCTACGAGCACTGGTTGATTTTTACTGTGGCGTTCTACGATCTCTTCTACGACCGCTTTAAATTTACCGAGTTCGGATTTGTAGACAACATCTGCAATATCCTTACGGATCATGGAACGGTTAGTAGGCACTTGAATAACGTCGAGTCCATAAATACGCTTGAACTCTTCTTCCTCTGTCTTCGCAGTACCCGTCATACCAGCAAGTTTGCGATACATACGGAAGTAGTTTTGGAAAGTAATTGTCGCAAGCGTCATGCTCTCGTTCTGAACCTTCAGATCTTCCTTCGCTTCAATCGCTTGGTGAAGACCATCGCTATAACGACGTCCAGACATTAGACGACCAGTAAATTCATCAACGATGACAACTTCTTCTTCTTCCACAACATAATCCACATCGCGCTTCATAATAAAGTTCGCTTTCAGCGCTTGCTGTACGTGGTGGTTGAGCGTTACATTCGCATGATCGAATAGGTTCTCGATTTGGAATGCCTTCTCCGTCTTCTCAACGCCTGCCTCAGTCAGCATAACGCTGCGAAGCTTAATATCGATCGTGAAATCCTCTTCAGGCTTCAAACGGCCAATAAAGCGGTCTGCGGCGAAGTAGAGCTCCGTTGATTTAGCAGCCTGTCCAGAAATAATAAGCGGAGTCCGCGCTTCATCGACAAGAATGGAATCCACTTCATCGATAATGGAGAAATAAAGAGGACGCTGAACCATTTGTTCTTTGTATAGCACCATGTTGTCGCGCAGATAATCAAAACCAAATTCATTATTTGTACCATACGTAATATCGCATGCATATGCTTCTTGCTTCTCGTCATGCGACAAGCCGTGAAGATTACATCCGACAGTCATGCCTAGGAAGCCATACAGCTGTCCCATAAGCTCGCTATCACGTTGCGCTAGATAATTATTGACCGTAATAACATGTACGCCTTTGCCAAGCAATGCGTTCAAATAAACAGGAAGGGTCGCAACGAGCGTTTTACCTTCACCCGTTCTCATCTCCGCAATTTTACCTTCATGAAGAACGATACCGCCGAGCAGCTGCACATCAAAGTGACGCATGCCAAGCGTACGCTTGGATGCTTCTCTAACTGTTGCAAAAGCTTCAGGCAATATTTTATCTAATGACTCGCCTTTTTCAATTCTTGCTTTGAATTCCTCAGTTTTCGCGCGAAGCGCATCGTCAGATAAAGCAGTGAATTTTGACTCAATCGCATTTATTTCATCTACCGTCCGTTGGATCCGCTTTACCTCGCGCTCGTTATGGTCACCAAATATCTTTTTCACTAATCCGAGCATGGAATTCCCCTTTCGTAGTAACGCCTCTTTGCATTAAATTGTATCAGTTTGTCGACACCGCCGCAACGAGGATGATTGTAAAAGAAAAAGCCTCTCTCCATAAAGGAGAAAAGGCTCTTCAAAGTTGTGTATAATGATGGCTAGCCTTGCTCAATTAAACCGTATTTCCCGTCACTTCGTTTGTACACAACACTGACCTCTTTGTTGTCCACATTCGAGAAGACGAAGAAATTATGTCCGACCATATTCATTTGCAAAATCGCTTCTTCCACATCCATAGGCTTGAGTGCAAAACGCTTAGTACGAACGAGCTCTAGATCATCCTCTTCTTCCAGAACGCCCACCGCGGAGCCTTCTTCTTTAAATAGAGCGCGTACACCGCTGCTTTGACGGAACTTACGATTTACTTTAGTTTTATGTTTACGTATTTGTCGTTCGAGTTTGTCCGCAACCAGATCAATCGATGCGTACATATCCTCGCTTTTCTCCTCGGCTCTTAGCATGACACCGGTGAGCGGTATGGTCACCTCAACTGCATGTTTCCCTTTGGTGACGGATAGTGTTACGTTAATTTCGGAGGTGATTGGTGCTTCAAAATATTTATCCAATCGGCTGAGTTTCTTTTCGACGTAGTCTCTCAATGCGTCTGTCACTTGAAAGTGTTGACCTCGAATGTTGTAGTTCATGGGGAACTCCTCCTTTACATAGTCTTATTATAGCATATGTAGGCGTTCAAATCAAAATAGTTTTTTATCAATTTAGAATATTCAGATAAATAAAACTATAGAACTACTAGACTTGTCACAACTTAGTCACGGACACCCTATTTTACTTCAGACAACAAAAAAAAGCCCCGGTTTCCCGGAGCTTGGTAAGTTACTTGTTTAATGATCCAAATTATAGGTTGGCTGGATCAGCCGGATAATTACAGTTTAACTACGTTAGCTGCTTGTGGACCACGAGCGCCTTCAACAATATCGAATTCGACGGATTGGCCTTCTTCAAGAGTTTTGAAACCTTCAGTTTGGATAGCGGAGAAATGAACAAATACGTCGCCGCCTTGCTCAGTCTCGATAAATCCATAACCTTTTTCTGCGTTAAACCATTTAACTTTACCTTGCATGTGCAAACATTCCCTTCATCTTCAAATACTGTGAGGCATCGCTTTGTATAACCCACAATTTGACTATAACACCCACTTTATTGAATTGTCAAACAATTTATTGTAAGCGGATACACAAAGGTCTAATCGCACTACTCACACTTATCGGATGATGTCGATTCCTAGTTATTATGCCCTAAAGGTGAGCGTCATACGAATCTTCAATCTGCGGTATCTGCTCAAAAAATATTTTAAATAGCATTAAGCATGTAGACTGTTTTCCTTAGCTAGTTACAAACAAATTAATTAACCTTTGTTTCTTTATTTATGTTGAGGAAACACAAAGAAGACGGGTGATTGTAATGCCCGACTTCTTATGTATATTGTCACTACTAAATTTAGAGAAAAGCGATACGGTTTTGTTGAAGGATCATGAATTCGAGACTGGATTGTGGGATATGTCCGAATACGTGCTAAGTTGCTCCGACCATGACCACAAAACATTTGTTATATGGGAGAGCTATATCGACGTTTAATGGGTGATATAGGGTGTGATAATATGGTGCAGTTCTTTCTTCCACGCTAAAAAATAGGGTATAACTTGTTGTGATAACTGGTTATCCAACAAATCCCAGTCTTCATTGTTGAAATGTACAACAGTCATTGAAAGAGAGTTTTTGAACTGCTCATTAACTGAGCGCAGGTTATTTTCACCTAGGAATCTGGAAAACGTATCTATTTGTAAATTTATAGCTGTGTGTGCATCTAGTATATCCTGCATAACTCCAAAAGTTTCATTATAATCTCTGTCCGCTATCTTAGTAACGATAAAGTTAAAACCTTCATCTATTGACTCGCAAACATCCAATAATTTGCTCATTATCTGATATGAATTTATTAAATTATATTCTGTTTTTATGTTATCTGTTATAGTGACTTTCATTGTAAAATCGTTTTTGAAATTAAAAACATAATTTTTGATACCACAATTTAATGAGTTGACTTCATTATTACTAAATTCATTTTCACTCGTTTCTTTCACCAATCCATATTCCTTGTCTTGTTCAGCAACATGATCAAACAGTTTTCGAAGGGATGCATCCATTGCGTGTGCATATGTTTTAAAAAGCGCACCGTCAAGGTCATTCATTCCGACTCGTTTATAGTAGGTAGAATTATAATTAATCAACAGCGCAGTCACTTTATCTTTGTCTTCCACGGAAGCTATTTGATCCTCTTCGCAATGAAAAATATAATATCGTGTATCCGATTTAACCCTATGCTCTCTAACTAACAGATTACGAATCTGCTTATGAGAATCACCAAAATAGTAGGGTGATGTCTCATCCTTGATCGTCCAAGGATTGTTATATGCGAATGGCACAGTATAAAGTTTGTTACGGAAATTAACAGTAACAGCTAAATCAGTTTCTAATATTTCTCTACCTACAATATATTTCATTTCTGAACGTGAAAATCCTGAGTTGTCAATGATGACTGAGAATGTATGGGGTGCAAATTTGCCACAAAGCATAGCTATATATCCGCCGTATGAAGAACCGTAGGCAATTATTTTTTTCTTATTTACTGCAGGGTAATTTTTGAGAACTTCACCTAGCACAGTTAGGTTATCCAGAGCAGGTAAAAATCCAAAGGACTGGTACTCTTGCCGTCCCGTGATCTTTAAAGCTTGACATTGATGATCTAACTTGGATATTCCTTTGCTTTCTAACAGTTCCCCTACCTTCGTATAAAAATCGTTATCAGACGAAATATTATGCCAGTAAGTACTTGGAACTCCATAGACCGTTTCCATATTATGAATGAAGTGGTCGTCCAATTTCGTCTCGGTTCCTCGGTATATACCAAAATAATTCAAGGCGACCACTATACAATTATATTTTTCAGCAAGGTATGGATTTAATTTTTCTATTTGATAACTTGAATTAGCAAGTCCACCAAACCCTGGGATAGTTAGTATCAATCCAGTTTCTTCAGTTACACCGGCATCCGGTAACGTGACATAATAGTCCAGTTCTTCTCTGTCAAAACCTAACTCAATATCTGCATGAGGTTTAATTTTATAAACTAGAGTCCCCAAAGTCTATTCCTCCGATTCTATGTTGTTAGCGTGTTAGTTAATTGATATGAAGAGTTGTAACATTATGATAATTATCGGAAAAGCAATGCTCAATGTTTAATTCTTTTAACGCAGGGCTATTCTCAATTCTTCAACCGTAAGAGACTTAAATAAAAAAAAAGCCACCCTCAGGGCGGCAACTCAATCTTTTAATTCGATTAAATGACTGTCGATCGTGCTTGTTTGAACGTGTTTCCACTCGCTTGTGAAGCTGGTTGCTTATATCGTTTAGCTGCCTGAATCCAGGTTTCTTTTAAATCAATTGGATGGAAAAGCACTTCTTCCACAGGTTCTACATCCTTCTTTATATTCAATTCAATTATATATTCTCCTACTTTAGTTGAATAAACTGTTCTAGAATTTGAAGCCCGATCTCGCCACTTTTTTCTGGATGAAACTGGCACCCATAGACATTGGAAAGTTTGACGATGGCTGGTATATCCCATCCGTTATACTGAGTATTTGAGAGGGTCACCTGTTCAGAACTGGGCCTAGCCATGAAGGAATGAACAAAGTAGACAGCGCTCCCCTCCTCCGTCCCTTCCAGAATCGTATTTTTCCATGTTGACGTTTCTTTTCCACGTCTCAGCTCATTCCATCCCATATGCGGTACTTTATGGTTAGTACCTGTCGTTGTCCTGAGTGGAATGGGAATAACGACGCCCGGAATCAAACCCAAACCTTCATTATAACCAAACTCTTCGCTGCTTTCGAATAGCAATTGCATACCTAGGCATATACCCATTAATGGCTTTTCGCTAAGAGAAAATCCTTGAAGTGCCTCCACCAACCCGTGATTTTTTAACGCTCGCATGCCGCTTCCAAACGCTCCTACACCCGGCAACAATATGCGTTCTGATTGATTAAGGACTTGTGGGTTACTTGTTACTTCTACAACAGCCCCACAGAACTCTAATGCTCGTTTGACGCTCAATATATTGCCAGAACCGTAGTCTATTACAGTTACACGATTCATCTTTGTCTCTCCAGTGCCCTAACATGTTTAACTTTTATTTGTTGTTTCGCTGCATATAACCTAAGATCGACTAAAGAAATCCGATCATAGTGTAGTACGTCTGCCATAGCAACTGCGTCCGCATAGCCATCTTTCACTACCGCTTCAAAATGCCCCATTTCACCCATCCCGCCACTAGCAATTACAGGAACGGGGACCTGTGAACTTACCGCTTTCACTAGTTCACAGTCAAAGCCCTTCTTAGTTCCCTCTTGGTCAATGGAAGTCAGTAAGATTTCTCCAGCTCCCATCCGTACCGCTTCAATCGCCCATTCCACAACATTCAGCCCTGTAGGCTCACGCCCATTCTCAATGTAAGCTTCCCACTTCGCATCCCCGATCCGTTTTGCTTCTATAGACAAAACCATACATTGGGATCCAAAACGACGGGATATCTCTGTAATTAACTGCGGGTCACGGGTAGCTGCTGTATTGACAGCAACTTTATCAGCTCCTGCTCTCAGCAATCGCTGGACATCGTCAGAAGAACGTATGCCGCCCCCAACTGTAAAGGGAATGAATACATTTTCAGCTGTATATTTCACGATTTCCGCTAAATTATTACGCTCGTATAAACTAGCAACAGAATCCATAAAGATAATTTCGTCAATGCCCGCCTGGTAATATCGTTGTGCAAATTTCTGAGGATCTCCAACAACCCTCAATCCTTCTAAATGAACCCCTTTTATTAACTTGTCACCCTTGATATCGAGTCTCGCTATTATCCTTGTATTCCCCAATACAAATCACCGTCCTACTGAAGATCTACTATTGCCATATAGCACGTTTCAATCTCCAGTTATTCGCTTCTTTTTCCCATATATGATCTGCACGCCAGCTATCAACAACTTTCTCGAATTGTTCTTCCGTAATTCCGCAATACTCTAGGAATTCCTTGTAATACTTTTTTGGAAACTCTCCATCGTATTTCTTGACTAGAGCAATTCCTTCTTCGCGAGTGATCTTACCGTCACGGATCTCATGCGCGGTATCAGATGTCGTGCGCCCTATACCAAACTTAATGAAGCCCAAATAATAATGAAATCCGTCTATTTTGTCATCCAAGCTTGCATATTTGGAATATGTACCTTCTGAACGTTCAGAATTGGCATTAAATCCAGTATTTTCGGAACAATAGTAATAATTTTCTTGTGGATCCCAAAACTTATAGTATCCATAGAAATGAATCTCCGTCTGGTTTGCAATGATACTTTCATAACTAGGTGACTTATAGGGAAAAATATCTTGATCCGACACACCATGTTCTGACCAAAATTCTGGCGGAAGCCCCGAAAAGTAATGTTTGTCATGATCTGCAATTTCGCGGTTTGGCTTAAATGCATTCTTCATGTCCCCGCCGTACTCTACTTCGCCGTTCTCCCCATACATAATAAGAGAAACATTATTCTGAATAGCAACTTTTAGAGGAAAATTCGTCTGCCCATAAATGAAAGGCTGGAATGGATCACCAAGATGCAAAAATGATAGTTTGGTCATTAAACGATGAACTTTTCCATTTGGAGTACCTAATACGTTGTCGAAGCCTGATGCTATGAATTGATCCAGATTCTCACGACCTATTTGGGTTGGTAAGTGGGGGGCCCATGTTACCGTTAATGGGTTCATACCGTATTTGTATTTTAATTGATGCGCTACAAAACCTCCATCCTTGCCACCGCTGCAAGGCACAATGACATCATAAGAACCATCACTCTTACGATGTTTATCTAGCAATGTTATTAATTCCTTTTCACGCTGGTTCCAGTCCACATTAGTACGCTTATACCTGGCATAATTACAAGCGCTGCAAACTCCGTTCTCGTCGAAAGTTATCCGGGGTCTTTGGTTCGAAATCGTGCATTCTTTGCAATACAAAATTTGTTCAGGCAGATTGTATCTCCCTTTTACGTCTTGTTTCATCATTTTTATTATCCTTTCATAAGAGATTCGAATTTCTCGACATAATCGCCATTTGCTCGTTCAAAGTCATTTAATCGTCCAATATCAACCCAATATTCTCTTATCGGGAATACAGCTGCCTCTTATTTCTTCCCATAATAGTTTGAAACAAACTAGACATATCGAAGAACGTCATTGTTGGAATAAGCTCAAGCAGTTCGAGTTGAATCACATAGATACCGCTATTAATAAAATATTTCTTTACGGGATTTTATTCGATTTCAACCAGTCTCTTAATAAATCTGTAAGTGACTTGAAATTCATACACACACACATCGCAGCCAAAACATTCATCTCGTTGTGGTAATCTAGCAACTGCTTAAAATTAACTTTGGTCAACAAATCTCCATTAACAACGAATAGCACTTCCTAGGGTATGTCCTCAATTAAACTTAAGGAACCTGCCGTTCCCATACGTTCTTTCTCATAAATATACCAGATTTCTACCCCCAACGATATCCGCACTTGAAATATTCCATGATCATCTCTGCCGTATAATTTACTGAAATATAAAACCCATGGAATCCAGATGATCTGAAATTTTCCAATATAATCTCTCGCTGTCCGACTTCGCGGCAACTTATATCGTTAACAGCGATCACTGCTCCGTAACCATGGAGAACAAACGTTACCGTGTATTTACCTATGAAGGACCGCTTGCGGATACAGAAATTGCTAAGGTGTTATTATATTGAAAAGGTAAGTTTGATGCTGCCGTGTGTCTGTTTTGTATCGTGTGTACTGATCTCAGCTTGGATCTCGTTACGTTCCTAAGCTATTACCGTATACGCTGGCATATTGAAACGGGATACCGCTACTTCAAGGAGTTGCTTGGATTTGATCAATACCAATTATTTTCTTTTAAGGTCATTAATCGTTACTGGGTCATACAATTTCTGACCCAAAATCTCTTAGAGCTGCACCGAATGCAATGGTCCACACTTTCAACCAAGTTAACCCTTGGTGATGTGGTCAAGAGATTCCGTCACCAGCAAAAGGGGCAATTATTGCTCTATTACTTTGAACAAGCGATGCAAAAGAAGCCACTGTTCGACAGGGATCTGAAGATGAACTCATAACGCGCTAATGACCACATGCACTACCTGTCTGCCTTCTTTAGGCTCGGATCGTTAATTTTGCAAGATTCAAGTTAAATAACTGTCGATTGTGTTTGTTTGAACGTGTTTCCACTCGTTTGTGCCGCTAGCTGGTTATATTGTTTAGCTGCCTGAATCCAGGTTTCTTTTAAATCAATCAGATGAGAAAGCACTTCTTCAACCGGTTCTACATCCTTCTTCATATTCGCCTCAATTAATCGCATATTAAAATACTCATATAAGTGTAGCAAGTTTTCTGATATAGGATTAGAACGATCGATTGTAATAACAAACTCACTAACTATATCCTGAACCCGTAGCAGACTTGTATTTGCATCTGAATAACGTTGTTCTCTAATTGCTTCAATTCCTTGACGGCAAAAACGAATAGCGCCATCGTAGAGCATAATAAGTAGTTGTCCTGGAGTTGCCGTTTGAACTGTGTTTTGAAGATACTTATTACGTTGTTGAAGTTGCATTGTTTATCCTCCTAGAACTAAATTAAAATGTCATTTATGTGCTGTGTGAGTTCATCATCTTACAATAATGAATTAGCCTTTCTTATCGATAAGTATACCAGCCATTTCCCACATTTTAGCGACAAAATCCAACGTTTTCTCTGGAGGAATCTCACGAATGACTTCACCCGATGCACTGTCTAATACTTTCACTGAAATGATATTCGTTTGTTTATGCACAGAAAACTCTAGGTTTGTGCTTTTCCCTTCGATGGCCTTAATTGCTCTATCGATGGCCTTAACCAGCTGTTCTTCGCTAATTGCGACATGCTCACCGCGGGCCTCTGCCTTTTTCAGTTCCGAAGAACTTGAAAATTTCGAAAGTTGTTGAGAATCACTTACCGTACTTGAACTCTCTTTCACTGCCCCAATATTAGCTAAATCCATACTAGTAGCAACTCTAATCGACGGATTACTCGTCACTGTAGCCGGTATATTAGTGTTCATTACCTATCATTCCTTCCGCATCAATAGTCCTAGTTAATATATCGGTAACTATTCTCTTTTGCATTAGAAGAAATCTTGTATATTTTATTGGGTATATCACAATATGAATAAATAAAAATAGGCCTCTCCTAAGAGAGAGCCTCTGCCCACTATTATTTCTTTTTATCGAAAAATGCACCGTATGGAGAGTGTGAGTTACCATAATCCCCATATTGCTGATTAACAGCTTGGCTTCTCTTCATGTTCATTATTTCAGATCCCAAATTCTGTTTCTTACGATTCATTATTGGAAAAATTCTTTGATCAACTTCATATGCTGGTTGAAGATAGGTTTGTATCTGAATCTCGGTAAAAGAACATCCGTGTTCCAATGCTTCTGACACAAGATCAATCACCTCTTGTCTCTTATCCAGAAGTTCTACCCATTCTTCAGGCTCACTATTATCTTCTAATATTCTCTGCTCCAACGTAAATGTATATGATAAAAAATCGTTAAGCAGAGAATCTAGAGAAGTATTCATAGTATGTAACCCACTCCTTCTGAAGCTGTTAAAAAATGATTTTTTAAAAAAATCCAGCTAACTTAACCTAGTTGTTGTGATAACCAATTTCCTTGGGCATTCGCTTTACTCATCGCAGTTTCCATTGCGGTGAACTTCTTCCAATAACGACTTTCTATGTCCTCTAATCGTTTTTCCCATTTACTAATATCTGTATTAATTCTAGTTAGACCTTGACCAAGAATACTCTTGTCTGAAAATGATCCAGAACTTCCAGCTTTCTCTGTAAGTTTAGCCATCGTACCGTTAATTTGATCGTATAAACGCTCGATCAAGCCACTCTCGGAAAATTTAGTAGTAGCATCTGTTGAAGTACTCTTTTTAGTAAACAGATCCATTATAGCATTCCCATTTATAGAAATGGCTTCTTTTAGCTTCGTTTCATTAATATAAAGCTTCCCTTTTTCTGAATAATCACCCGTTGTAATTCCAAACTCACTTAGATTATCATATTTTGCATCCATTCCAGCGCCAGTAACATTCGCTGATAAAGCTAGACGCATTTGAGATAATGCATTAGATAACAAAGCATCTTGGCGCAGTAAGCCGCTCTTGGCCTTTTGTTCCCATTGTTCAACTTGCTTATCGGATAATGATTCCTTCTCTTCGTTTAATAAAGGTTTATAATCTCTGTAGGTGCGTTCACTTAACTTACCGTTTATCTTATCAATAATTTCGTTATATTTGTCTACATATTCTTTAACTGATTTAAAAACTGCGTCCTCATCGGGTTTTAGACTAATTTGTGCTTTTCCTGGACCTTTGATGTTAAATTCAACACCATCAAATGTAAATGTATTACTATTGATTGCATATGAAACGCCGTTAATAAGTGCGCTTCCTGCTGTTCCAGCTACAGCTGGTTTGTTTTGCGGGGGAACCGCTGCATTGCCCAGTTTAGATTGAAATTCAGTACTTATATTAATAGCTGGATATTTTCCATTCGAAGTGAACGTTATGGATTTATCATCTTGCATAAAGCTAGCTGTAACACCTGTTTGTGATGATAGTGCGTTAATTTTTGCTACCACGCTGTGTATGGTATCCGTGATGGTTACATCAATACTATGCTTATTAGGATCTGAACCAATTGTGAAGGCAAAATCCTCTGCAATTAATGTAGTCCCATTTACCAAACCATCTTTAATCGTAAACTTCGAGGTTTCAGCCTGTGCTGCTACAGGGGGCACCTGTAATTCTACATTATATATAGAAGCATTCGGACTCCCCTTTTGTTTTACAGAAACAATTGAATCATTATTAGAAGTTAATACCTTCTTTTGATAAGTAGATTGCAGCTTCATATCAAAGGTTTTATTTTTCAAATCGGATAGGAGGGCGTTCATTTCTCGATATTGGTCGCGTCTCCACTCTTCTGTTTGCTTCTTTTGAATAAGTTTATTTAGCGGTGCGCTCTGAGCTTTCATGAGATTTTTGACGATTGACTCTGTATCCATACCTGAAACTAAGCCACCCATACGAATTGGTGTTACCATAATATCCCTCCTAAATTTTCTTATTTATAACGGCTAGACTTATTCGAGGATATTTCCTCTCTGTAACTCTGTTATCGCTTCTTCCCAATCCGATACCACCAACAGAATCTTATCTCAAATATCCCAATGGCTGACTTATTGATGACTAAGTTTGTTTTTCATCAACAAATCACAAATTAAAAAATCCTCTTCTGTATCAATGTCATAGGAACGGTTTTTTGGCATGATATATGCGACCGTGTCATCGGTTACAAATGATTTGGCATCAGCTAACGTATCAACACTAGCTACATATACCGCCCCGTTCAATGCATAGACCTTCTTTAGATCCTGGCGACGTGATGCCTTTGACACCTGTGGAATAAGAGGTTGCAATCTATGATTCCCTTGAAGATTATACATCCAATATGGTGATTTTTCTGGTTCTGTTACGCTAACACAAGAAGGAGCATCAAACCCCAACATTGCGTCAATACAACCATCAATATCCTCTACGCTTCGCAATGGAGAAGTAGGCTGAAGCAGAATCACAAAATCATAATCAGGTAATTCGTTCAGAACATGAAAAACCATATCCATGCTTGATGTTTCATCCTGCGCAAGATGGGCAGGCCGTACAAAGGGGGCATCGCAACCATGAATGCGTGCAATCTCCATAATCTCTGAGTCCTCGGAAGATAAAACAAAACGATCGATATATTTCGATTTTTTCGCTTCTTCAATCGTCCAAGCAATGAGCGGCTTCCCTGCTATTTCCCGTATATTTTTTCGTGGAACACCCTTAGAACCGCCTCTTGCAGGAATGATGGCTAGACACTTCTTCTTATTAATCATAAGCTTCATTCCTAATCGAATATTTCAATGTCCAATCATCATGTCTATTAAATTTAATAGGTCTTCATTTTTACATCTGTACTTACCGCAAAATAATATTTAAGTTTAGTTTAGCTTAATATCCACATTGGCTTTTTCATAATCGTCCATTCTTCCGATATCCAGCCAATATTCTCTCAACGGAAAAGCAGCAATTTCTTTTTGTTGATCCATTATTTTTTCGAAAAGCTCTGGCATATCATAAAATTGCTCTTGGGGAACTTCGCTCAACGCTGCTGGATCAAGCACATAAATCCCAGCATTGACAAAGCTTTTGTGTATGGGCTTCTCAACAATGGATAACAATCGATGACTCTCCGTTTTGATGACACCATAAGGAATTTGATATTCATACTCCCGAACACACATGGTTGCAACTGACTTCGTTTCATTATGGAAATCCAGCAGCTGCTCAAAGTTTATTTTGGTTAATAAATCACCATTCATAACAAAAAAAGGAGCATTGGGCTTTTCTGTTAACAAGGAGAGAGCACCTGCTGTTCCAAGCCGTTTATTTTCTTCAATATATTGAATGCTTACGCCTAAATGAGCGCCATCTTCAAAATAGTCTTTAATCACTTCTTTTTTATAATTGACTGCCAGAATAAACTTTGTGAAGCCGAACTTTTTAAAGTTTTCAATAATTAACTCTAAAATGGGTTTGTCACCCACTCTAAGCATCGGTTTTGGAATGTCATTTGTAAGCGGCCTTAGACGGTTACCAAGACCTCCAGCCATTAGAACAACTACATTCTCTTTCTGTAATACTCCATCAATATCATCCGAAAACAGAATATATTGAATTTTCTTTTCATGATTGACAATTGGCAATTGCTTTAATCGTCTTTTTCTCATCAACTCTTTGTAATGGAATGTCTTCTGCCCTGCCTTTTCGTACACTGGCGTCTCATTCATTACGAGCTGGATGGGGGAATCAAGGGGTCTTCCCTTTAATATGCCACGCCGAATATCACCATCGGTTACGGTTCCAAGTAATCTATTACTCTCATCAACAACCACTGCGAACTGCAATGAAGAATTATCAATAACTTTCATCGTTTCAATAATCTCCATTGATGGGGGAATTAGAATCGGCTTCCAATTTTTCATCTTCACACTTCCTTAGTAGGCACACCTTACACTTTGCCATAATCATTGACCGACTTTAAACCGAGTGACCCAGAAACAATTCATACATGTCTTCCAATCGCCACATTATAAATAGTGACATCGCAATTCAATGTACCAGTCATGATGACACTCGAAGATGTGTTTACTATTGTATTATCGGCAATTATAGTGAAAAATTGAATAGTGTTACCTACCAAGAATTGAGCCCCAACAACTAGATAGACCTATGTAGAAGAGGTCTAATTATTCATTGATCAATTCATCTTCATTATAATTTTTCTTAGCGGTTGTACCTAACAATGACCAATATTGAAGAGGTGACATGCCAGTTCCTGGTCGTTTAACAATTATATTCTGTTCCGTAAAGGTGTCACCTTCCTTGATCGATGTTAAAGCAACTAAGCTTTTTCGAGCGACGGTTTGGGTTTTCAGTTCATTTTCTGTAGGCTTTTTATGGCCATCTCCCAATGACTCTTCTACAACTCGAATGGCAGCTGCCATTTGTTTTAATTCTTCAGGTTCCAAGGATGCGCGGTGATCTGGTCCTGGTAATGAACGACTTAGCGTAAAGTGCTTTTCAATTATCTTGGCGCCACGAGCTACTGCAGCAATTGGGACATAGATGCCTTCTGAATGATCAGATAGACCGATATCTACTTGTAAATCGCTTTTTAGCTGATCCATCGCAGTCAAATTAATGGCTGAGAATGGCGTTGGATATTCAGTCGTACAATGTAAGACGGTTACATATTGTTTCAACCACTTTTTCGCTTCATCCGTTTTATAAAATGCTCTGACAGCGGTTAAGTCCACAATTCCTGAAGGATATGCCAATCCATAAGCAATGAATGATAGCGCGTCGTGTATGTCTTGCATTGTGGCCATGCCTGTCGATAATATAATCGGTTTTTGTTTCGTAGCAATGTAATGAACAAAAGGAAAATTTGTTAATTCTCCTGATGAAATTTTAACTGTATGTATGCCTATCTTATCTACCAAAAAATCAACGCTTTCCTTATCAAACGGGGTAGATAGAAATTCTATCTTCTTTTCATCACAGTATAACTTCAACTGATTAAATTGCTCGTAGGACAACTCCAACTTTTTCAGCATTGCATATTGTGAAGTCTCCTCACCGATGTTTTCCACTTGGTAAGAAGCCTGCTTCGCTTGTTTCGTTACCAAATTCTCGGTCTTAAATGTTTGAAATTTAACCGCATCTGCTCCCGAACTCACTGCAACATCGATAAGCGCGCAAGCTAAATCAAATGAACCGTTATGGTTTACACCAGCTTCTGCAATAATATACGTTTGATGGCTCATATATCGTAAAACTCCTTCTGAACTGAGTAGGAAGGTAACTCTTTAAGAATACTTATAATCTTTGTAGATACATTCCCTGTGCCAAATATATGATCATAAGGTTCTTGAAATCGTAGAGCGGCCTCAATAGCATCTATAATAGAAGCTTCATTCAGTGCAGCATCGAACACAGATGATGGCCTCTGGCGTCCCGCTTGTCGATCACCGCAATTAACAGTAGGAGTCCCTAAATACGGAGCTTCAATTAACCCGCTAGATGAGTTGCCAATGACGATATCCGCATACATTGCTGCGCTTAAATAGCGAATCTGACCAAGCGAATCAACTAATCTTGCATTTATATGTGTTCGAACAAATTGTTCAATCTCTTCATTGATGTATCTACCGCCATTATCAGCATTTGCTTTAGTGAATACTAAATGCACATCGGAATATGTCTTTAATGCAGCAAGAAGAGCATGAATACCATCGCTCTCACCATTTGTTTCCGGATGGTAGGTAATGAGAAAAAAAGACTTGTCTTTATCTAGTGATAAATTTGCATATAGCTCTTTTTTGTCCATAAGAGGAAGCTTTTTAATATTTTCAATTCCTGGGGCACCAACTTTCCATACTCGATCAGGTGTCTCTCCAAGCTGAATAACCCGTTTTCGGTGCTCCTCTGTACTTACAAAATGCCAAGTTGCCATTTTTGTAATGGAGTGACGAATCGCATCATCATAAGCACCAAAGGTTAATTCACCACCATGGATATGAGCAATTGGTAGGCCTTGTATTAGTGCTACTTGTGCAACCGAAAGCATTTCGAATCGATCACCTAACAGGATAATCAAATCTGGATTTAAACGTACTAGCGCATCTGCAAATCCGATTATAGCCAAGCCCATTGATTTAGAAACACCTGTCGCCGTATCCGAAGATAACAATATTTCTATTTTCTCATTGATCTCAAAACCATCAGCTTCAATTTGCTTATACGTTTGACCAAATTCAGGGGACAAGTGCATCCCCGTCGCAATGACTTGTAACTCTAAATCTTGATCCGAGTTAATTTCCTTCATTAGCCAGTAATGCAACCCATATTCCGCTCTTGTACCTGTGACGACACATATTTTACGTTTGATCCTTATTTCCTCCTTTTAATGGAGTGGATGGAATGTTAATGACTCGTTTATTTAATTGGTTAGTTATAGAGAGATCCGACTTTGGACAATTGGAGTATGGAGCTAATTCGTTTAAGGGAGTCCAGATCGGTCTTGCCATCACGCCTTCGCTATTCAATTCATCAAGAACGAAATCACGAGAGTGCTTACTCTCATCCACTAACAGCGTCTGCAGCCAGTAGTTACTTTTCCCTGATGGCGGTTCTACAAATAATTGTACTCCTTCAACAGGCTCGAACAATTGCTCATATTGCTTTGTTAATCGTCTCTTCGAAGCAACAAATGTATCCATCTTCTCCAATTGCGCACAACCAAGAGCAGCATTGATATTTGGCATTCGGTAATTATATCCGATTTCATCATGACGGTATTCCCAACGATGTGGCATTTTAGCTGTTGTCGTAAGGAATTTTGCATAATCAGCAAGCTTCACGTCATTGGTTAATATGGCACCACCGCCACCGGTAGTCATAATCTTATTACCGTTAAAACTAAGGGCTCCAACAAGCCCGAACCCTCCAGTATGCTTTCCTTTGTAATAAGAGCCTAGTGATTCTGCCGCGTCTTCGACAAGAATAAGGTTATAACGCTCACAAACATTAATTAGTAAATCCATATCTACAGGATGTCCGAATGTATGCATAGGAACGACAGCACGAATGATACGCCCAGTCTGTTTATTAATGAGATGGCTATTCCTCATCTCACCAATCTCTTGAATATATTGTTCAAGTTTCACGGGATCGATTCCCATTGTCCGTTCCGAAACATCAATAAAATGAGGAACTGCCTGTAAATAGGAAACGGCATTGGCGGTTGCAATAAAGGTTAGCGCTGGAATGAAAACCTCATCATTAGCTTGTAAACCAGCAATCTTGAGAGCGATATGTAGAGCGGCTGTTCCATTAACAACAGCAACAGCTCGTTCCACACCTGTGTATTCTGCTAATTTAATCTCGAAATCATCGACATATTTGCCAACAGATGAAACCCATCCCGATTGAATACAATCTGTTACGTACTCCAGTTCTTTCCCACTAAAGGTTGGTTCGTGTAATGGAGTGAATGGTGCATTTCCGTGAATGTCCTTTATACTCTGGGCGATGCTTTTCCATTGATTGATCATATATTGTATACATCTGCCTTATATTGTGATAAGTTCTTTGGATTTGCGAACCATTCAATGGTCTCTTTCAAACCACGCTTAAACCCATCGATTCCCCCATAATTAGGCTCCCAACCGAGTAGTTCTTTCGCTTTTTGATTATTTGCCCAGAGTCGTTCCACTTCACTTTTCTCAGGACGATGACGAATTTCGTCTGTTTCAATTTCGATATCCACTCCCATAACTTCCGCAATTATAGAAGCTGTTTCACCAATTGAAATTTCGTAGTTGCTTCCGATATTAATGACTTCGCCAAGCGCTTTATCACTATTCAGAATGGAAACAAACCCATTTACAGTATCTTGTACATAGTTAAAGTCTCTCGTTGGACTCAGGGCTCCTAGTTTGATTGTCCTCGCGCCGGAAGCAAGCTGTGTAATAATAGTCGGTATCACAGCGCGTGCAGATTGACGTGGCCCATACGTATTAAAGGGGCGAATAATCGCTACAGGAGTCTCGAAGGAACGGTTGAACGCTAATGCCATTTGGTCAGCACCGATTTTAGAAGCCGAGTAGGGCGACTGTCCTTGCAAGGGGTGATCTTCATCAATCGGTACATATTGGGCAGTACCATAAACTTCGCTCGTTGAGGTATGAACGACTTTAGCTATATTAAGCTCACGTGCAGCCTGCAGCACATTTAGTGTACCTTTGATATTTGTATCTATATAAGTATCCGGTGAATGATAGGAATACGGAATCGCGATTAATGAAGCCAAATGCAGCACTTTATCACAATCTTTCATCGCTTCCTTAACTCCATAGGGGTCTCTAATATCCCCAGCGAAAACTTCAAAATCTGACTTATACGAGGAATGATCCAGCCATCCCCAAGAGTTAAATGAGTTATAATAAACAAATGCTTTTACATCATATCCTAACGCTACCAATCTCTCTGTTACATGTGAGCCTATAAAACCGTCTGCTCCTGTTACAAGTACTTTCCCAGATGTATTCAAATGCCTTCACCCCGGTTACACTATTTGAATTTGTTCAAACTTTCTTCAAGTATATAAATAATAGCTTCAATGACAACAACACTTACTGTAAGAAATTCAATTTGGATATCTTTGTTTCTTCTGAAATTTTCTGAGGATAGTATGTTTTCAATATCATAAAGCTTCCAAAATGTTGTCAACATAGCAGGCTGCAAATTATGTCTTAACAACCAATTACTCGTGATAATACTGTATAATGCATCACTTCTCTGTAATTTACTTAATATTTTTTGCATTTCTTTATCTGATGGAGAATTAGCAATCTTTAATTTTGTGATAGCAGTTTTCTGGTTCTCAAATTTCAATCTAATATCCGTGAAAAACTCAACTTGCCCTTCAATCACTGTTTTCATTTGTTCTTTAGACAATGAATACGATTGCTTATCCTTGATTACATCCTTAACCGGTTGCATTTGTTTTGAACAGTACTGTTGTAATACATCCTCGAGACTCATTTGAGTCGTATGCGCGATTTTCGAGCCCCCTTCGGTCGCATTAATGACGAACAGCTTATTATCGTATATTTGCTTTTCGAACCACAGTCTAAAGTTGATCCATATTTCAGTTGATGTTACCCTATCCCCGTAATAACCTTCAACTTTCAATTTTTCAACTTCAGAGAAAGTATAATTTGTAAGTTCTGCATCGTCATAAATCGTTCCACCCGCGTGAGACTGTTCCATCGTATTTCCAAATGCTAAATCTTGGCCCACTAATACAATCGGTGATGCACCAATATGTGTAGCAAATCCAAAGGCAACGTGAGCGCATGATACACCTGTTTTAAAATAATTTTCCCCATGGATATCGAACACATCACGAATCCAATTAAACTCACCGACATTCTCCCTCATAGGGACAATAATATCACCTTTAAATTCCTCGAAGATCCTTGGATAAAGAACCATTGGTCCTACCAAGGTAGTCTCAATTGGATACTCTTTATTTTGGTAAAAATAAGTATACGTTTCTTCTTGCCTCTCAATTGAACAAATAAAATCAGGTATAATGCCTTCATTACACAGCCTGCTGGCAATCGTATCCACTGCAATAATGATAGCCTCATTTTTTATCTTCTTTAAATGAGCTATGTTTTTATTCAAGGATGGACCTGCGGCTACAATAATAGCTGGCTTATCCACAAAAGCACTTTTCAAATGTGAAACGTCCTTCGATCTCAGCAGACAACCAATATTAGTCATCGTCTGATTAAAACCAATCAAGCTATCTTCAACCGAATTACCTAATATAAGTGCTTTATATTTAACCGTTTCGGTAACTTTTTTTACTAATGCTACACTTACATCTACACCATTTTTCCTGTAATAAGATGTGAAATAAAATTTAATACTCTTCATATAATAGACAAGTATGGTTGAAAACAAATTATCTAAGAAAAAAGATAATTTATTCAAATCATCAGCAAAAAGCATTACGCGTGAATTATTAAACATCCCTAAATCTTGATTATGTAAAGCATGATGAAAAAATGAAAAGTTAGGCTCAACGATAATAAGGTATGACTCTTTGCTCATGGTTCGAATGACAGTTTGAATCTCGTCAATGGAATTAATACCGACACATATAATGAGTTCCCGTTTGTTAGGATTAGGTTTATTCGATTCATCAAATTCATAATCTTGTTGATCATTCATAATCGTATGTTGAATATCTTCTTCTTCTGGCTGGCCTATCCAATGACTAGAATTTGCAGATAACAATTCAATATTCTTATCCAATAGAGTCTTAACCATGCTGGATGCTCCCTTATCTCACATAATCAATATTGCTAATTTATTAATAAATTGCTGCTGAATAACGTCTATTATGCCAAAAAATCCCCCGAAAAATTCGAGAGATTTTTTGGATTTTTCGTGTATTGCTACTCAATTGTATCGATTATCTCAACAATTGAAGTACGCCTTGTGGCTGTTGGTTAGCTTGAGCAAGCATCGCTTGTGCAGCTTGTGCAAGGATACTATTTTTCGTTTGTGCCATCATTTCCTTAGCCATGTCTGTATCACGGATACGAGATTCAGCAGCAGTCAAGTTCTCTGATGCAGCGCCTAAGTTGTTAATCGTGTGCTCAAGTCTGTTTTGAATAGCACCCAAGCTTGAACGTTGGGAAGAAACTTTTTGCATCGCGTTTTGTACCGTTTCAATAGCTGTAGCAGCACCGAATTTAGAAGAGATATCAATATCTTTAACTCCCAAAGCAGTTGCACGCATATCACTAACCGAGATGAACGCTGTTTGACCCGCATTTGCACCGATTTGTGTCATGATCGAACCAGCAAGATCGTTAGTAGCAGCTTCAGCCTTGCCGAAGACAAACGTCAAGCTCTCTCCGACTTTCATATCAGTAGAAGGGTCAGTAATAGTCAGCGTTTGATCTGCTGTGAAAATACCAGTTCCTGAACTGAAAGTAATGGCATTTGAAGTAACTGTGATACCTGCTGTAACTGCTTTACCGTCCGGTCCAACAATTGAGAACGTGCTAGTAGTAGAAGTTCCGCCTGTTTTAACAACGATATACGCGCCGTCTTTCTTTGAACCCGTAGAAGCAGCAGTGTTAAAAGCTTCTGCATTTGTCGTATCAATTTTAACACCCGAGTTATTGTTGATTTTACCAAAACCAGCTACTGCTTCAGTTACACCTTTAGCAGAACCGTCAAGCAATTTCTTTGTATTGAACTCTGTTGTGTTACCGATACGGTCAAGCTCAGTTACCAATTGCTTAACTTCAGCTTGAAGCTCTTTACGGTCAGAATCTGTGTTTGTATCATTCGCAGATTGAACAGAAAGTTCACGCATACGTTGCAAGATGGAATGAGTTTCGTTCAATGCGCCCTCAGCTGTTTGGATCAAGGAAATGCTGTCTTGAGCATTTTTTGAACCCATATCTAGACCGCGGATTTGACCACGCATTTTTTCGGAAATTGCAAGACCTGCTGCATCGTCGCCAGCACGGTTAATTTTCAAACCAGAAGACAATTTCTCGATGTTTTTGCTTGTTGCTGCTTGGTTAGCACCCAATTGACGGTGCGTGTTCAAAGCTGTAATGTTGTGGTTAATAATCATTAGTATTTCCTCCTTGAAATTTTCGTATTTCCGCATCCTTGCGGAAGCTTACGATAATAGTTCGGCCGCTCTATTATCGCGCTACTATATTTATCGGAATCCTACTTCAATTGTTTATAGCTTATAATTAAATATACGATTATTTTTTAAAAAACTTTGTAACGTCCTCTATGGATAAAGAATTAATAGCTGCTGCACGATTTTCAGCTTGAATAGCCATATATATTTCTTTACGATGAATATCTACTTCCTTAGGCGCCCTTATCCCTAATTTCACATTGTCCCCTTCTACGCCTAGAACAATAATTTCAACGTTTGTTCCAATCATAATGGACTCATTGCTTTTACGTGATAAAACAAGCATAGCTTTTCTACCTCCCTAGGTTTGATTGAGCGGAGCACGCGAGCTGTATGTATTATCATGGAGAATGAGCTGTTTCCCGAGCAGCGTTCTACGATTCAAAATAATCGGGGCAAGTAAATTGATTGTTGCATTCGCAAAGTCTGTGTTTATGGTCAGTACAGACCAAATCTCGACCTCTTCTTCACTGGTGATTCCCAGTTCTTCTTTAACATGATCGGGGAGCTGCCATTCATACTCTGGATAAAATAAGAACGGGTCTGCAACCAATAAAGATATGGATGGTTCATCACCAGCCTTCATTAGCTTCATCGGCAGATTATCTCCTACCTCTTCGAATATGAATTGAGTCAAGTGCTCAAAGCCTGGAATGCCCTGCTCAAACTTATAGCTAGTTTGTTCTGTACTCACATTATAACCCCCTAATAGGATAACTATTTTATTAAAAATAAAAACTATAGACCTATGCGTTTTACGCAATTGATCCATAGTTTTAACATTAACGATCTCTAAATAAGTTGGTCAATTTGTGGTGGAATAATCTCCACTTTAGGATATTGACTCATATATATATCTAACTTGCCGCGCTCATATTCAATAATGGGCTTGTTCACTTGCACGTTATAATTCACTCTTCCAGGAGTCGTATCAATAGTCAGTTCACCAGGTATATATTCAATATCAATATTATCATAGGAAGCTTCCCCGACAAAATCAAACTCAGGAAATGTTCTTTGCCACTCCCTGGCCATCTCTGCTATCGGATTCCCTCCCAAATGAATCGATGCCATCTGATCGCCCTTCTGCACAATACGTGCAATGCCCTTTAAAGCGATATCGGAAGCCATTGAATATATTCTACTCATCGTCTCTAAATTGTTTCCAAGCGCTAAAGCATCATAAACGCGATCCTGATTAATTTCGAGCCTTCCTTTTGTCGTCTGAAAATGCTGTTCCGGGCGAATTTGTTCCATCTCTATTGTAGGAGCTGGCTGCTCAATTCGTTGTTTTCCCAAATCAGCATCGATAAAAAGAGCTGCATCCTGCGTACGTATCTGAATCTGAGGAATTTGCATGTTAAGCTCCACCTATCTCAAGAAATCAACCAAACTTGGACGTATAAGCTGTGCTCCTACTGATAGGGAAGCTTGGTACACGTTTTCCTCTGTTTTCATATTTGTAATCACTTCTGCCATATCTGCATCTTCCGTTTTTGCCTGAACCGTTTTTAGATTAATTTCGATATCCGCTAGTCTATTTTGAATGATATCAACTCGATTGACCTTTGCTCCGACTTCAGCTCTCTTCGAAAGCATCGTATTCATACGAGTCTCTACCTGACTAATTAGTGCGGAAATTCCTTTTTGATCACTTGAACCCAACATATCATGTGCACGTTGAAGCAATAAGAACACGTTGTCACTGCTTTCAATCTCTGCTTGAGTTGCATTTGGAGATATCGCGTTACCAAAAACTTCATTACCCGTTATATTTATTCCCAATTTCATACCCGCGGATAGTTCATATTTAATGGAACCAGTATCTGAGTTTACTTGATATGCTTTTAACAAAGGTGGATCAGCTACTAAATCCACTTTTCCGTCTGCACCCAACGTCGGATAAGGCTTATCACCCGTCAATTCCCCATTAAATACTTGTTTACCGTTAAATTGACTATTACCAATTTCAACCATTTGATTGTACATCTGTGATATTTCGACTTTAATCGCGTCAAGGCTTGTTTGTTCGAGCGTCCCGTTTGCGCCCTTAACTAACAATTCCCTAAAACGCTGCATAATATCTCCCGCTTGACCTATAGAAGTGTCCGTATATTCCAGCATAGATAATGCAGAGCTTACATTTTCGGAGTATTGAGTGTTAGAATCTATCTCACTCCTGTATCTAAGAGCAAAAGTAATACCAACCGGATCGTCGGAGGGCTTATTGATCTTCATACCCGTGGAAAGCTGGTTTTGTAGGTTGTTCATACGCCCCATATTGTTCGATATATTACGAAGCAACTGTGTATTCATCATCGATTGTGTTACGCGAAATGACATCCCTTACACCTCCATGTTTTACAGACCTACACGGCCCATCCCATTAATAACTTTATCTAAAATTTCATCAATCATCGTCATATTTCGAGCAGCTGCATTGTATGCATGCTGGAACTTAATCATGTTGGACATTTCTTCATCTAGCGAAACTCCGCTAACCGATTGTCTGCGGGATTCAACTTGGTCGACGATAATTTGTTGATTCGCTTGCATACGAGTTGCTTCCGCAGCTTGTACACCTAACTGGCCCACAACAGAACGAAAATAAGCATCAACCGTGTTTTTATTTTCACCTGTCCCCGCGTCGAAGTCGAAACGAGTATCCCTCATTTGTGAGAAAAGGACAGCCAAAGAGTTGTTACCGCTTATAACTGACTCTGAACCATCTGCATTCGTAGCTACCCGCATAGATGTCGCAATCAAATTAGAATTTGCAACAATTGCAGGATTAAGCGTGATGTTGCCGGCATTCAATCCAGCAGTACCGCCGTTTGCATCTGTAAAGAAAGGCAAACCCGCTTCTTGTCCAGCCAACGAATAACCAAGCTGATGCAATCCATTCAAACCTTTTACCGTAACTTTTGTATCTTCGTTCAGTGTACGATTTGTGCCTGTATAGGTTACGTTATTCAATACTGTTCCTTCTGGCAAAACAGATCCTTTAGGCAGCGTAACCTCAAACTCGCCATTCGCCATCGTTTGAACGAGATTATTAAGTTCTCCGATGTACCCCTCGACGTAATGATCTCTTGCATATATCGTTCCATAAATAGCACCGCTATTTAAATCACCATTAGCAACCGCTGTAGTAACTGCTGCTGAATCCAGAGAAGCAGTGGCTGTTCCTTGCACCAGCTCCGTACCGCCCATCGTAATGCGGTAGCCGCTCTCTTGGTCTTCTACGCGAATATTGATTAGCCCCGAAAGCTGATCTGTAATCAAGTCACGCTGATCCCGCAAATCATTTGCGTTATCGCCTAAGCTTTCAACCCGTCTAATCTCTCCATTTAACTGGGCAATGCTTGTTGTAATTGAATTAACGGTATTTAAGTTAATCTCTACATTTTCCGTCAAATCTGCTTTTAAATCGCCGAGCTGCTTAGCTGTGTAATTAAAAGAATCCACAAGTGCCATCGTTTGTTCCATAACGACTTTGCGGCCATCCGCATTCTCAGGGTTTTTGCTGAGGTCTGACCACGAATTCCAAAAATTCGAGATCACCGTTCTAAGACCCGTGTCGCTTGGTTCATTAACGATACCCTCTAATTTAGAGAGCGTGTCGAGCTGAACTGAGAAATTACCCAGTGATTTATATTCATTGCGATACTGATTATCCAGAAACTTCTCTCTAATCCGAGTGATGGAAGACGCCTCAACGCCTGTACCCAGCTGACCAGCTGCTGTTGATTTGGAGAAACCAACCGCGTCTATCGGTCTTGATGCAGTCATGTTCACCACTTGGCGTGAGTAGCCTGCCGTATTCGCATTTGAAATGTTGTGTCCAGTTGTATTCAGAGCAGACTGAGTGGTAAATAAGCTGCGCCTTGCCGTTTCTAAGCCATGAAAAGTGGATGCCATCGTATATTGTCCTCTCTTGTTACGTTTTCATATTAAAGCGGCCATTACGATTTAAGGCCATGCCTTGAACAGCACGATGATAGGTCGCTTCTTCCTCAGTCGGACCAAGCAGCAAATCTTGCGTAAAATGCAAATGCTCCAGAGTCATCCTTACGAGCTGTTGATTGAATTCGTTAATATCTTGAAGTTTCTTAAGTGCTGCCGACAACTCATTCCATATCGCCTGAAGCTGCTGCTTCTCATTCGCTTGGTATACAGCTTGTATGAGCTTCTCCATTTTGAACGAACGATGGGCAGTCAGCTTCTGATCAAGCATATATTTCCCTATCAAAAAGATACGCTGCTGCTCCAGATCCATGATCCGCTGAAGACTCTTCTTCTCTTTGCTGGAAATATACGAGAGCGTCTCTACTTGGTTCACTGTAATAGCCGACGTCTTCGCGTTGCCGTATTCAATAAGCTGCAGGTGCTCGTCTAAAAGCTCTTGCAAAATCACGATGATTTGCTGGATGTACTCATTCATTTAGAGGATTACTCCTTCAGGAAGGGAAGCAGCTTCTCGGCAATCTTGCCAGCTTCCACATGATAGTTGCCTGTTGCTACCGAACGCTTCAGCTGCTCAATATGTTCTGTTCTGTCCGCTCCGCTTGCTTTGCTTGTCGATAGCAATTCCTTAGCTGCAGCAGAGATTTGAACCTCGTCCTTCTGCTTTGCCTTGTCTGCTCCGCCTACTCTGGCTTCCGAATGCTTCTGGTAAGGATTAAGCGCTCCGATACGATTCGTCTCATTTATTTTCATTGTTTACCCACCTCATTATTTACAGGAACTAAAAAAGCCGATTACCTTTACAAGTATTATCGGCTTCAGTCAAGTGAAATTTTATAGTCATCAAAATATTAACTTAAATCATTTATCATTGTATCTTTCTAAGCCTTTATAAACACCCGTTTGCTTGTAAGCACTTTTTAAATCTTCTTTTCGCGATATGTCTTGGAACATCTGCTTCTTATCCTTCTCAATTCGATTGCGACAATTGTCGCAAAGATGATTATCACGAATCAAAGTTCCGCAAGATTCACAAGGGTATGACATATTAGGTGCATTCATAATGGAGATGCGTCCCTCGCGTATGAACTTCGTAATCTGCTTAATCGAAACACCCGTAGCGTCAGATACCTCAGTAATAATTGAGCCTCTAAATTCACGCAAATAGTTTGCACAAAGCTCATATTCTTTATCAATTTCTCGCATGCATGCCGGACACACGTCTCTAAAGTTTTTTGCAAAAAGCTTACCGCAGCGAGGACAATTATCTAGGTTCATCGCTCTGAGCCCTCCTTTTTTTGTAAAACCATACTAGCTATTAGTTACATTCTAATCGATAGCATTAACTTTTTCACTATCAATCTAATTATTAGATCTATCAGCCTAGCTGAATTATGAACGAGCCCAGGTCAAAATATAGATATCGAGCGGAAGCTCCGCATTAAGGTGCAAAGCCTTAGAGCAGGCTTCTGCTGTACTTCCAGTTGTGTAGATATCATCGATTAAAAGTATACGAACAGCTCTATCATTTAGATGATTTTTGCTATGGGATTCAGAGGCTAATAAGCTCAAATTGTTCGTATTCACTTCAAAAAGAGATTGTGTATCGCGCATTCTTTCGGAGCGCGTTTTGAAGCTTTGCTTCTCTGAATGTCGCGAACGAATGAGCAATTCTATAAGCGGCAGCTGAAAACGCCTCGCGATATGGCTGGCTAGCTGCTGAGCTTGGTTGAACCCCCGATCAGCTTCTCGTTCTTCACTTACAGGAACGTAGGTAATAGCATCCCAGCAGTCTGCTATTGATATTTTTGGTTTACGACTGCTGCTGCTTGCCACGATAAACTGTTGAATGATTTCCATGGTCATCGCCTCGAATGGAGGCAAAAGCATATCCCCGAGCAAAGGGGCAAGCTGCTCATTGCCCCTGTATTTATACAAGGCGAGCATGGCTCGCATCGCTTGATTATAATGAACCGCGCTGCGGTTGCATATGAATGCGCCATGCGGACGACGTGTGCAGTCTTCGCATGGGATGCCGCGCCCGCATCTACGGCAGGCGATGCGGGTCAGCCATGGTATTGCGGAGAGGCACGCTACGCAAAGGGAATTACGAAGCTGGGTCGTCAGCTTCGCGTGGTTGTAGCTGCTCGCGCTGCGAGCCTCGCTTTGCGGTTTGCCGCATAGGAGACATGCGGCAGACGTTGGAGCGAGCAGCTGCGCAGATGTGGTGAAAGCGGATTGCAGACGCTGCAGCCATGCTTTTGGCGAGACGTTCATTTTGGCGAGCCTCCTTTGGGTGTGGGGAGCAAGTAGCCTTGCTTGCGAGCCATGCGGTTCATCGTTTGAATATGGCGTACCGCCTGCAACTGAGGGCGATTGCGATCATGGCTGCAAAAGTACACACGACCGAATGGATCATCCGCAGAGCGGCCAGCTCTTCCAGCCATTTGAACCAGTGAAGCCTCGTCAAATAACCTTCCGTCCGCGTCGAGAATATAGACATCGCTTTTAGGAATCGTGACGCCCCTCTCTAGAATGGTAGTTGTGACTAGTACTCGTATATTCCGCGAGCGAAAACGCTGAACCTTCTCTGTTCGTTCTTCATCCTGTGAAGAGGTTGCTGCAACAGCAGGATGTGATAGAGCAGCACGTAATAAAGCCGCCATAGGCTCGGTTTGAACAATTTGCTGTACGAATACAAACAGCTGAGCACCTCGATCAAGCGATGACCGCATGGCCGCTAACAGCTTTGACGGCAGCTTGCGGTGCTGGAGCATCTGCTTTACTGTTGGCGTTTGTAGAAGCTTGGGCACTGGAAGCGGATGACGATGATATCGAACAGGTACTCTTGCATGAGGCAGCTTCCCTCGTTTTGCTGCTCTTTGCAGCTCGCTAGGCGGCGTAGCAGACAGCAGCAAACGAGCAGCGCCTGGCGCACAGCTCTTATCTGCTGCAAAATGCAGCAATGGGTCACCCGCAAAAGGAAACGCATCTAGTTCATCAACTACAACGAGATCAAAGCCTTGATAAAACCGCATCAGCTGATGCGTTGTGGCAAGCGTAATATCTCCGCTTTCCCAGCGCTGATCACTACCACCGTATAATGTTACGACTGACGCCTTAGGAAAAGCTTTCCGAATACGCGGGTCAAGCTCAATCACCACATCACGGCGCGGTGTGGCAATAAGCGCCTTTCCGCCGTGCAGCAGGACAGACTCAACAAGCGGAAAAATCATCTCCGTCTTGCCAGCCCCTGTTACAGCCCAAAGCAGAAACTCTCTCATCTGGCGCTGCTTGTCCAGCTTTGACAATGCCGTGTCTATCGGCGGCTCTTCCACAAACTGCAGTGCCTTGGCTGCTGCAGCTGTCTGCGCAGGGCTAAGCCCCCATTTACCAAGCCGCTGTTCATACGTCAGCTGCCTCAACCCCTTACCAGAGCCGCGAACCGTCGTCTCTGTCCAATTCAACCCCGCGCGCTGCCCCGTAATGAGCAGCTCACATTCCCGGCTTCGCCCCATCCCAATGCACGCCATGCAATAGGCGCAGTGCCTCCCGCACGCTGCACATGCCGTGCGGTGCATTTGCGCCTCGCCGCTCCCGCAGCGCAAACAGCTGCGCTCGCGCCTGCGGCGCCCTAAAGCGTCCAATCGCCCGCCACCCACGGCGGCGATTGATCCACTCAGGCGCACCTGCCCGAGCAGCGAAGCAAGCTGGAGCAATTCTCTCCAGCTTGACGCGGCACCGGGACAGCTTGCGCTAGACAACAGGGCGTGCGCCTCGCTTCGCAAAAGCGCACGTCCCTGCAGCATACCCGCGGCAAGCTTCGCTCCTGCCGCGATCTCTCCCAGCTCTGCAGCGCTATAAACTCGCGCTCCCTCGCCACCCACACGCTTAGCGCTGCTATGCTTTTCACCATTATTCGCAAGCGCTGCTCCTCCGATTTCCCCAACGACAACGCCCCCTACCTTCTCCCACCTCTCCACTAAACCAAAAAGCCTCTCTATCGCCAACGCTCCTTTCCGCTTCCCTCGATTACCCAAAAAACGCCAACGACTCCCGAAACTAATCTTACCATTATGAACTGCTTGCTCTACTCCTCCACTGTGTTTCCGATAATTTCTCTCCAACTCACTAGATTTCTGATTACTACTATTCAACCCGCCAGCTGCTGCATCTCCACTCGCCCCATCAGCTATTGCTTCCTCCGCACATGCCGCCAACAGCTCAATCGCCTCATAATCAGCATTCCGTCCTCCTTCATTCAAACTTTTACTCGCACCGTTTCTGCCGCCGCTGCCACGTTTCATAGCCGCATCCCAAAGCTCCACTGCAACGCACGCATCCCCGAGCGGCAGTTCTTCTTTTAGCAGCCATCCCTCCTCTGCGATCTCGTTGTTCAAGAATCCCGCTTTACCAAATGTTCCATGCATCCAGAAGTATTTATCCACCATTGCCTTGATGGTCAGTCGAGCCTGCCAGCAGTCTTTCACTTTCACAACATACAATTGTGCCTTCATCTCTATTCGCTCCCTCGACACTTTATAGAACTGACTTCATAATTCATCTGTTATGTTAACTATGGCCTCTCCCTTCCCTGACAAAAGGAGAATGATGTTTGCAAGCACTGTAAACAAAAAAAAGCACACCCAACAACGCATTTGCGTTATTGAGTGTGCTTCACTCCGACTATTTCATTACCGTAGAGTATATACTAAAATGGCATTTTCGACAAATCTGTCGGATTTTGCAAATCAATTAGCACCGCATGATCGGAAAGCGACACAACTCCTTCTGCCTGGAGCAGCCATAGCAGCTGAGTTCCATCCACACCCTCTGTTTGAGAACGCTTACTGCCTTCGCTTTCAGACAACGGATTAGATCCATTAGAGTGAATCCTGACCTCATCGCCCTTTCTAGCTAATCGTTCAACAATAGCCAGTGTCTCCTCTGTAACCCCTTGATCTACGATCGTCAAACGAACGTTTTTCCCCATTCGCCGAGAGAAAGAAAACAGCGAACGTACATACCATTCCATATTGTTTTGCTGAACGTCAGCAACGAGCACATAATGCTTGCTGGATTGCTGGCGCCCTCGCCAAATTCGATACGCCAGATGCACCGACAATGCAGCCAAAGCATAACAGCCAATAACAAGAAGTAGAAGTTCAAACATGGCGGCCACCTCCTCTTTGTGACACTATATGCCATGAAGAGCCCACTGGTTCCGCAATCAAGGGACAAGGTGACAAAATGTGTGTTATGCCAAAAATATATCCTGCTTTATGATGATTATTAGTCATTTTCTGACAAAGAAACACCCTTGAGCAATTTCCAATACATGTTATCATTTTAATATGAAAGCATGCATATATAACCGGTGCACGCATATAGAAAGGGAGAGTGGATTTTCACAATCAAAATAACTAGGGAAGCGATGAAGTATAATCTACAATTGGACACTTGGATTATATGGAGCTAGTAGTGTAACCGGCCCTCTTGGAACCCCACTACGTATCTAAGAGGAGAGTGAAAGATGCGTTATTTTAGGAAAAAAATCAGTTTAGCCCTGGCTCTGTTATTAATTTATTCATTGTCGCTTAGTTCCCTTGCCATGGCGGAAGGTGATAGCAATCAAGGTACGAATGCTGCAGCACTCGTAGATGAGAATAGCTGTCCACAGTACTCATCGGATCGCAAGGATGTCATTGCCACGCATTCCAATATCGTAGTCAATAATAACGGAACAGCTACCGCTACGTTCCAGACGTTAAAAGATTGTGTTAGAGTCAGCTTCTCCGGCTATGAAGGCCCTGCTGACTGGGCACCTGGACCCGGCGATACAACCATTCCATACAACAAGCAAACATTTTTTGAGGGACAGTCTATTATATATCCCAAAGCAGGTACTTACTCCGTTTCGATTAACATTCCACGATGCTTGCCTTATCAATTAGATATCTATAGCGGAGATTTAATTAAGACATTGGGTCCCGGCGCTCATGGTGACAAAATTTTAGCATGGAATCTAAAGCTTTCGAACAGCTGCACGGGTAGTATCATCATCAACAAACATTTAAATGATGTCGAGGGCGCTCCTCATGCAGGCATTACCTTCGAGCTTTGGAAAGACGATAAATTAGTCAAAAGCGGCGTTACCAATAGTGACGGTATTTTGCAATTCAACGAATTGCCTATCGGCACCTATACATTAAAAGAATTAACCTTAGATGGCTTTACCACCGATTTAGTGGCTACCCAGCAGATCGTAGTAACCACAGATAAATCTGTGCAAAAAGCAGTTATTAATACGGCTAAGCTCAAACTTGAAACGGCCTGCTCCGCCGACCCGAATAAAACAAGAGCTTGGAAAGTAACCAATGAGAGTAACATTGAGGTTTCTTATTCATGGGAAATTCCAAATTCCACTCAAACAGGAAATGGCGTAATACCTGGAAAAGGTTCCGTAAGCTTTTCAACGAATACGGAGCTCGTCAACCCAACTGATCCACAAGCTGTACCTAATACGCTGAAGATCCATTGGGGCAAGGAGAAAGAGCTTTCACTTGTGAACGCAGGCGAAACCTGCTCTACGCCTACTCCAACACCGTCATCGACACCAACTCCTACACCTGAGACTACACCTACTGCTACACCAACTCCTACACCTGAGAGCACACCTACAACTACACCAACTCCTACACCTGAGAGCACACCTACAGCTACACCATCTCCTACACCTGAGAGCACGCCTACAGCTACACCAACTCCAACACCTGAGAGCACACCTAACAATACACCACCTTCCACACCTGTGAGCACGCCTAACAACACGCCTACTGCAACAACTACAGTAACGACAACACCTACATCATCACCTGAAGCAACACCTATTGTTGAAATTGATGATGAAGATCCACCTGTTGGAGGAGTTACTGAAGGTGGAGAAGGCGAGCCGCCAATCGATCCTGTTGTTGCTGTAGATGAAGATCAAGTCCCGCTTGCTACTCTGCCAAAAACAGGCGAAAGCAGTCCGGTTCCTTATTATCTCATCGGGGCATTTGCCCTTTCAGCGGGATTCATTACTCTTCGCAAACAAAAACAAAGAAAATAATTAAGATGATATGTTCCAAAACGCACTCTTAGGCTGTTCTTATATAGCTTAGGAGTGTTTTTCTTTTCCACAACATTATTTGCAAACAAAAAAAACCCGCATCAACCGATACGGGATTTTGCTCGATATGTAAGTAATGATCAAAAAGGCTGCTACAGTGTAACCCATCCATATTTGATCGATTGGATAACAGCTTGCGTACGGTCATCAACTTCCATCTTTTGCAAAATGCTGCTCACATGGTTTTTAACCGTCTTTTCGCTAATGAATAAAAACTCTCCAATGAGCTTATTGCTCTTGCCCTCTGCCATAAGCCTTAACACCTCTGCCTCACGGCGTGTTAATGGGCTTTCATCGCCAGCAACGAACTTAACTCCCGGTTCCTGAGCAGCTGCAGCACCTGAGACAATTCCCATCTCATCCAAATACGTCATACGGCGAAGCTGGTTAATGAGCTTGCCTGTCACTTTAGGATGGATATAGGCATGACCTTGGACAACGGAACGAATGGCGTTAATTAGCGATTCTGCCTCCATATCCTTCAGAAGGTAACCCGTAGCCCCTTTACGAAGGGTCTCGAATACATAGCTCTCATCGTCGTGGATAGATAAAATGATAACCTTAACATCAGGAAACATACTTTTTAATCGTTCAGTCGTCACGACACCGTTCTCTATAGGCATATTAATATCCATCAGGACAATTTCAGGTATGGTATGATTGCAAAACTCTAAAACTTGAATGCCGTCACCACATTCGCCGATAACTTCAAGATCGTCTTCCATATTTAGAATCCGCTTAAGTCCTTCACGAAACAGCTGGTGGTCATCCGCAAGTAAAATTTTGATTGTATTCACATTGCTTGCAGCTCTTTGGATCATCATCATCTTACTCCTTTCTAGATTCGGCAGTAGTAGGTATATCTATTATAATTTTCGTCCCTCTACCGGGATTTGAGTCTATATCCATCCTTCCCTCTATTAGCTCAATGCGTTCTCTCATCCCTACCAATCCAAAATGTGCGTTTCGAGTAGCATCCTGCTCGATTAAATCGCTGTTAAATCCAACGCCGTTGTCTTGAATTACGAGTGAAATATGCTGTGGCTGATAGTTAATCTCGAGCATTACATGTGAAGCGCTCGCATGTTTTAGTGCATTGGTAAAAGCTTCCTGAACTAAGCGGTATATCGCCGCTTCCATTGCAGAGGGCATCCGAGTTTCTTTACCTATAAGCTCGAATATGGTATGTATTTTTGTTTTCTCTTCAAAATCCTGAGTGAATTTTCGAAGAGTCGGCACAAGCCCCAAATCATCCAACGCCATCGGGCGCAAATTAAATATAATTTTGCGAATTTCCTCAAGGCCGGAGCGCACTTGTCCTTTTAAATCTACTAATTCTTCCTGCACCATCACAAATTCCTGCTTGATTAGCATACGTTCTGCAATTTCTGTTCGAAGAACGATATTTGCGAGTGATTGCGCGGGACCATCATGGATTTCCCTGGCGATCCGTTTACGCTCTTCCTCTTGCGCCAAAATAATTTTCAATCCCAGCAGCTGCCTGGTTTTGGCAGACTCAAGAATACGAGTAACCTGATTAAGATCACCCGATAAATATTCAAGTACGACATTTATTTGCGAAGCAATCGTTTCAGCACGCTCGATGGAATTTTCTACATTTCGAACACGTTTTTGCAAATCATCTCGACGTGCTTTCAAGTAGGATTCCTTCTCGCGGTACACCATCAAATCCAGCTGGATTTGTGTAGCCTTCTCATAGGCAGACTTAATGTCATCTTCCTTGTATCGCACGAAATCCCGGCTCACTTCTGTCAGCCTTATACGCGCACGGCGATAGTCTTGCTCCAGCTGGTCAACTTTGTCAATTGTCTTCACCGTTTCTTGAAGGACAATTTCAAGCTCCTGCTCGAGTGATTCTAGCTCCGTGCGCGCGGATTCACATATTTCATAAATCTGGTATTTGCTGTCTTCCATCACTTCGATTGCGTTTTTAATGACTCGATTTATATCGACTGTAAGGTGGTCCACTGTAGATCGGCAACCTTTCTATATTAAAGGTTAATCTACTCTATCATACCACAGATTGGATATATTTCGTCCATCGTTAATCGATGGTAATCTTTTTCGCTTTCCCGTCATACCCGACCTTTAGGCCTAGTTTCTCTGAAAATAAACGGACCGGAATGAGCGTCCGATTATTACGAACGATAGGCGTAATATCTGACGATTGCAGAGCGCCATTTAAAATAAGATCCTTTTTGCCGAGTGTCATTTCCATCAGCTTATTGCCGCGAAGAACGGTGACTTGACCCGTTTTCCCGTCAAATAACAGCTTCGCTCCCATGGCATCGGATACGAACCGGACAGGTACAAATGTCGTTCCATTCAAAACGATTGGTGCTGAATCAAGTGTAATCGCTTTTCCATTAACCGTCGCAGCAGATTTGCCTACAGTCATAACGACCTTAGTTTGTGAATCAACCGTTACGGAAGGCGGATATTGCAGCTTCATATTATCTAGTCCAATAGAACCTGTTGCAGAACGCTCATCCTGCCCTTCGGCGATCGTCACAACGTAAATTCTTTTTAGTTTAACAGGGAATTTCATCCCTACAGAGGATAAATTCATCTTCACATTCTTCCAGCC
Organism: Pristimantibacillus sp. Z349TD_6; assembly: GCF_056173205.1. NCBI lineage: Bacteria > Bacillati > Bacillota > Bacilli > Caryophanales > Paenibacillaceae > Pristimantibacillus (SeqCode) > Pristimantibacillus sp. Z349TD_6. The sequence goes on from NZ_CM149662.1 coordinate 7,360,087, forward strand.
GCTCCAATCAAGCTGTTTTGCAAGATCGATAAGATGTGCTTTGCCATCCGCATCAATGAACTCTGCGCGCACCCAGTTCAAGCTGTTATCGCCATAAAGATCAACCGTCATGGAAGTAGGTGAACCCTCAATCGCACGACCGTTTGTATTAAATACTACATACGATGCTTTAGTTCCTGTGCCGTTTGTGAAATCATAATCCAGCTTTAATGCTTTCGAAGAAGCTTGTCCTTGGAAATCGGATACCAAGCTTACGCTTCCTGTTGTTGTCGCAGGCGTGACCTGTGATGTAATGGGGTAGGTCGATTTTTCGAAATCCTCAAAGGTGCTTACTGCTTCCCCTTGTGTGAATGGAATCATTGTCGGAAAACCATCATAACGAGCAATGGCATAACCTGTGCTTGTACCTGCGTTAACCGACTGCACAGTTAGGTTATCGCCGTTTCTCGATGCGGTAAATCCAACAAACTCCCACTTCACGGAGTCAGCGCTAAGCTTATATGAATTTCCGTTTTTCAGCTTTACAGTAAGCGGAACAGAAATCGTTGCTCCTTTTGCCAGCACACCTGCATTCGTATCAATGGAGAGCGATGCAATTTGATCCTGTCCAATCACTTCAATTTCTTGTTTGGTAGAGATCGCTCCTGATTTCACAGTGAGATTCGTTTTACCCGCCTTTGTGGCAGTAAATTCATTGCCTTTGAACGTGCCAATGGCTTTCTCGGTACTCCATACGGCAGATGAATTGTCTACTTCAAACGGGTTATAGTACGTGTCATAGCCTTTTAATGAATACGACGATTTTTGACCGATAAACATAACATTAGCGCCGCTCACAGAAATGCCTTTCAACGAACCTGCTGGAGCAGTTGTGAATACGCCTATGCCGTTTGCAACACTTCTTTGGGTGGTGCCATATTGCGTAGGATGCGATAGCTTCAAATCATTTGTTCCCAGTGGACGCTCGATCATCGTTGTAGAACCGCCGCCATCCAGATTGACGCCTTTATATACGCCTAGCTGCAGCATAATTTGCTGAAGCTCCTTCAAGTTTACACCCGTATTCCCGCCGCTGCGCTCACTCGTGATGAGATATACTTTAGTGCCATCCTGTGAATAACCAACCGCTGAACGAGATGTATAGGAAGAGCCGCTTACTCCTGTAATATCGCGTGAGAATGGAGCTACTGCACCCGCATTGACTAACAATGTATGACCGCCAGCCATCATTTCAAAAGAGTTCGGATCAACCTTCGCTCCCGTCGTTTGCGAAACGAGCGCATAATCCGCATTGATCGCTTGCCCAACCTGTAAATGCTCCTTCACATAATTAGCAGCAAGGCCATGTGACCGGAGTATGTATCCATCAGCAGGTGCTTGACCTGCGATTGCTTTATCGATTGAAATCTCCTCAATTACGCCATTGCGAACTAATACTTCGGTAGGCGTGGAGCCTGAGTTTTTCGGGCGTTCTGTACCGCCCCAAGCACTTGTATAGATATACATCATATTGACATGGCTATAATTAGAGCCCGTTGTCTCCGGAATATAAGCAGATTGGTTAAGCCCTTCCAGCGGGAAGGTAGAGCCGTCTGCTGCCGTTACCTGGCCATTGAAGCTATAGTTGTCAATCATCGGTTTGCGGTCTTTAGAAACCGAGAATGCGTACATCCCCTTCAGCTTCGCAGGACTCGACATAAACATGCCGCTTGCGATTTGCCCGCCAAGCGGGGCGCCCTCATTGCCCATTACGAATACGTCTGCATTAATGCCAGCTACGGCTCCGTTTTCTTTTGTCATATTAAGTATCGTATTTAATTGACCTATGCTATTATTTTTTCCACTCATCGCATTTATAGATACGTAGGGATTTGTAAGATCGATTTCAATGACATGCACATCGGTTTGCACCTTGGAGCTGCCGCGTGTCGTTTGGAATACATAGTCAAGGCGCTTGGCGCCTGCTGTTATAAATGATTGCTGCGACAGCTTAAGCGTAGGGTCAGCAGCTGCCTCTGCCGATTGAATGACTGCCGTCTGCCAGCTGCTAGGCAAGATTGAAGCTAAAGGCTGTACTAGCAATGCTCCACCTAATACGACGATTATAACCCGTTTTCCTAAGCCTTCTGACTGCCGATCTATGATTTTTTGAAACTTACTCATTAGATTTACAACTCTCCCATCCATTAATCTATTAGTTATAGACTACAAGAGTTGTAGAAAAGTTACGCATGATAGAAGACTGCTATCGCTTTCTATAGGGTGATAGATATCAGCTATGTACATCGTGGAAATGAATGACATAAAAAGAGCAGCTCGCCGTTTGGGCGAGCTGCTCTGCTTTGGTTCAATTATTACGATGAAAGGAATTTCACCTTCTGCAGCAAACGAAGAAGCATAACCGTTCCTTCTGCACGAGTTGCATTGGTTTGCGGACTCAATGTTGTTGCTGTTTTACCGCTAATCACACCAATGTACACTGATTTCGCCATGTCTGTCTGCGCCCAAGCGCCTACCTTGCCTCGATCCGTATACTTCTTGAGATAAGTTGCGGCCGATTCTGGCAGCTGCACCGTTAGACCAGCCACCTTCGCTGCTCTAATCATCATAACGGCCATTTCCTGACGTGTAATCGGGTTGTTTGGCTTGAAGGTGCCGTCCGTATTGCCAGCGACGACTCCAGCCGCTGAGGCGGCTCCAATATACGCCCCCATCGCTGTATTTGCATTTACATCCTTGAACTTAGCTGCTGCACTCCTGTCGCTGCTGAGGCCAAGCCCTTTGGCGATATAGGTCGCAAACTCACCTCGTGTAATAGCCTTCTCTGGTTCAAACTTCGTTGCCGAGCGCCCTTCCACGATGAATTTGCGCGACATGATATGGATAGCAGAAGCTGCCCAATGCTTCGATAGATCGGAGAAGCTGGCTGAATTGCTAACAAGCGCATAAGCGCTGTTTCCTTTTCTTTTAAAAGTTGCTGTCGTCTTCCCGCCGCTTGTCGTAAGCTCGGTCGGAACATAGGAGAGCCCTCCTGTTGTTGGATCGAACCATACTACGGCAGTATTTTTAAAATCTGCATTTTGGTACGTCTGGATTGTTCTTGAAACATAACCGCTAAAATCATTGAATGGCTTTTGAATCGACCCACTCACAGCATTAATATCAAAATGATAAGGACCTGCAAGCAAGCTTGTATTTGAGCTATTAATTTTTGTACTGATACTACCAGTTAGCGTTGATAACCCTTGGTCAATGCGAATGATTAATTGACCAGTCGCGCTATTACCGTTTAGTAACGTATTAATTTTCATATAATCTGCAGCATTTAATTGCAGCTCATATGTGACATCTCCATATTGAACAGCAAATATCGAGTTCGAATTCAAGCTATACGCTGCGTCAAGCGCATTGATTGGAACAGCTACAATAGCAGCTCTCTCTGATGCTGGCACTTTAAAGGCTACACGCGGACTAGTTAAGCCAGCTGAGCGAGCTGTCTGAAAAGCTGTAAGGAGCTTATCGTTCGAAATGGTATATCGGTTGGCTTGAACACCAGCAGGTGATACGTCAAACATTGTCGTTGCTGCCGTTGTTTTCAAGCCGATGCCGCCGCCATCAGACGTTTCAAAGTCACCTGATAACCCATCAAGTATCGTCGTTTGGTTCGCAGCGTTTATGTTCGTAAAGCTATTGATCGTTGAACCGCTGTTTGTTCGAAGTCCTGACGCAGTTGAATAGTAAGTTACTGAAACCGTCTCTCCTATGGCAAAAGGAGAGGCTAACGTTAGTATAACGGACGATCCGCTAACATCTACCCTCGATATCGATTTAACAGAATTACTTGCGTTAACAGCAAACTGAACGGTAGACGGCACGTAGCTTGGATTTAATGATTCTGCAAAATTAATCGTAAGCGTAGAGCCTTTTGCAATGACGCCATAAATGTTGCCATTTTGCCCTCCGCTGCCTCCACCACCTGTGGTTACATTGTTAAAGGAAGGTGCTGCATTGCCGGCAAGATCTGTTATTAACGTTACGGATGCCAAATAGGAAACTGCCGTAATCTGGCTTCCTGTTACAGCTGATGAAAGGGTTAATAAAACTGTGCTTCCAGAAATCCGAACCTGAATAACAGAGCGTGCAATATTATCTACCAGTACATAAAATTGCCCCACTGTTGGAACGCTTTGTGGATTTAAACTTTTATTATAGCTCAGCGTAACGATATTACTGCTCACGCTAATGGACTGAAGATTAGGTGTACCTGTGTCTGGCGTACTATAGAGGCTGTAGTTATTAAATGCTGCCAAATAGTTACCTGCCGTATCACGAATGGGATACGTGCCCGGAGCATAGGTCACATAGACGTTCTGGTAATTTTGTATCGAGCCATTAATCGTTAACAAAATATTGCCGCCTGTGCTTGAGATCGAAGTTGTACTGTAATTCACTCCGCCCGCATTAACCGTAAATTGCAAATAGGCGTAGCTATTCACAGTCGCTAGATCCTTGTTAAAAGATAAAGTAATCGCTGTACCCGAAGCATTCCCGCTTACAATGGTTGGTGCTGAGACATCCTTAGCACCTGATACGTCCTGATTTGCAATACTAATCGCTTCATTTCCTGAAGTATCTTGAATTGGGCTAACTGCTGCTTTGGAATAAGAGAGCTTCACCACTTGTCCGGCCACAATAGGGCTCGATAACGTTAGAATAACTGTTTCTCCGCGAACTTGAACACCGACAACAGAACGAGGCGCTCCATTAACTGTCGCATAAAAGCTTCCTGTCGAAGGTACTGCGTGCACATTCAGATCTTCATTATAGGTCATCGTAATCGTTGATCCGCTCCACTCGAGCTTGCTTAATGTAGGAGCTGTCGTATCAGAACCAAATGATTGAAAAGTCCATTGATATTCATTTAATATTCCAGCAAAGCTATTGCCAGCCAAATCGGTTACTGCACTCGCATCAATCGTTACATAATAAGAAGTTTTTGCAGTAAATGGCTGTGTTGGCGCTATGACTAACACATTATTATTGTTACCATCAACATAATAGTTTGCCGTGATCGGCTGCAGTGATTTGTCTCCAATAGGGTTAAATAGGATTGAACCCGTTGCCCCTTTTTTTATCGGTTCACTAAACGTCGCTGTAAAAGCTTGATTTAGCCCTACTGAAACCGCATTGTTAAGCGGGTTCAATAAAGAAAGAGTTGGTCTTACTGTGTCTTGAGATACCGTAAAAGACCAATATGTCGATGAGGATATTCCTGCAAAATGATTACCTGCTGCATCACGAATAGCGCGATTGCCAATCGTTATATAGTATTTCGTATTGTTGACGAAAGCTTTCTCAGACTCTCCGTTTATCGCTTTATTGGGGTCTATCGTTATCTGATAGGTACCGCCGCCAGTCACGCGTTCCGAAGTAATTGGAATAGTACGGAACAAAGATCCTGTTGCAGCTTCTCTTATTTCAATGACTCCGCTGCTTGGGAAGACCGGTTCATTAAAATTAATTTTGAGTACAGAATTTAAGCTGGTGATAGATCCATTCGCTACCGGCAGTAATTCTGTTGCAAGAGGCGGAGTGGTTTCATAGCCTGGGTCTGTACTAAAATTCCAAACGGATGCTCCAGCAATACCGTGATACCATTGAGATCCATTCGGATCTGTCTGGGTAAAGGCTCCAGCATCAATTAATACATAATAAGCTGTATTTGGTTCAAAGTTAGAGCTTGGCGTTATTTTTACTTGATTTTTGGTTACTGTAATTCTCGATGAAAGAGCACTAAAACGCTCAAAAGTAGTATTATTGCTAATTCTGCGTATTTCAATATATTTGTCCGCACGTGCTTGTATAGCTTTATCAAAAGTGATAAACAGCTCTGAGTTTACTGGTACGGAAGTAGCATTATCTGCAGGAACAAATGGTGCAGCTACGTTGACCGGTGCTGCGTCCGTTGTAAAAACCCATGATGTGCCGTAATATAGGTTCCCCGCCGCATCTTGAAATGCAGTATCTGGAATTGTAACGGTGTATGTTGTATTAGGCTGCAGCGCTGCAGGAGGTTGAATGACGATTAGGTTCGTCCCGCTGCCTCTTACCGCGTTGGATGTAACAGCAATAGTACGGCTGTCCTCAACCGAGCTAATTTGTATGTTGCCACTTGCAACATAAACAGGCTCATTAAATGAAATCGTAATCGGTGTAGTCACCGCAATTGGAGCGACAGTCGGCGCCAAGCCCGTATGAGAAGGCCTGGTTACATCAACTTCAGCAACGGTACGAAAATTCCAGCTGCTGGCACTTTTTATACCTGCATAACCAACACCATTGGATTGGTTAACAAACGCACCGGCATCTACCAATATGTAATAATTCGTGTTTAAAGCAAAATTATTAGACGGATCTATTGTCACGACACGCTGCGATGAATCAATAGTAATACGATTAGACGATAGAGGTATACTCTCTACCAAGTTGCTTGTTGCATAGTCATAAATATTAATAGACGTTGAACTAGAGCCTTTGCTTACATTTTCATCAAAGGTCATCTTTAAATCAGCGGAGATCGATACGTTAATTAGATCGTCGGCTGGGCTCAAACTAAGTACGACGGGACCGGAAGCTGCTGCTGCCGCTTGCTGCGGAGCCGATGACCAGCCTGCTAGGCTTAATTGGAGCAACAGCATAACAGCGATAAACGAAGATAGCTTGCTCGTTCGATTCATTTCAATTCACTCCTCAAAAAATTACACTCGTACCTTATTTGTCGGTTACTAAGCATGAAAAATTTAGGTTAAACTACTTTTTTGTACCGAATGAATAACAAAAAAGCCGTCCATGAAGTAGTCATACTACTTTATGGACAGCTTTTTTAGCCTATAAAGGCTCTTATATTGTATATCGAATCTTAAACTCCGCTTTGAACGCCAGCGTCTGCTTTAAGCTTCTCCGCTTTGTCAACGCGTTCCCAAGGAAGATCAACGTCTGTACGGCCGAAGTGACCGTATGCAGCTGTTTGTCTGTAAATTGGGCGACGTAGATCAAGCATTTTGATAATGCCTGCAGGACGAAGGTCAAAGTTGCTAGTGATGATATCAACAAGTTTATCTTCACCAATTTTGCCTGTTCCATACGTATCTACGTTAATTGATACCGGTTGAGCAACACCAATTGCGTAAGCCAGTTGGATTTCGCATTTGTCTGCAAGTCCTGCAGCTACGATGTTCTTAGCTACATAACGGGCAGCATAAGCTGCTGAACGGTCAACTTTTGTAGGATCCTTGCCGGAGAATGCGCCGCCGCCATGACGAGCGTAGCCGCCATACGTGTCAACGATAATTTTACGGCCAGTTAGACCAGCATCACCTTGAGGTCCGCCAATTACGAAGCGGCCAGTTGGGTTAATGAAGTATTTTGTATCAGCATCAAGCCATTCCACTGGAACAACCGGCTTAATAACATGCTCAAGAATATCTTGTTGGATTTGCTCAAGCGTGATTTCTTCCGCATGCTGTGTAGAAACGACAATAGTATCTACGCGAACAGGTTTACCGTCTGCATATTCAATTGTAACTTGCGTTTTACCATCTGGACGAAGGTAAGCAAGCGTCTCGTTTTTACGTACTTCCGACAAGCGGCGAGCGATACGGTGAGATAGCGCAATTGGAAGCGGCATAAGCTCAGGTGTTTCGTTTGTAGCAAAACCAAACATTAGACCTTGGTCGCCTGCACCGATATCTTCGTTTTCTTGCTTCATATCTTTGCCATCACGAGTTTCAAGCGCAGCGTTAACGCCTTGCGCAATGTCAGCTGACTGCTCATTGAGCGAAGTCAATACTGCGCATGTGCTGGAGTCAAAGCCGTATTTGGCACGAGTATAACCGATTTCTTTAATCGTACGGCGTGCAATTGAAGAAATATCAATAAAATCAGCACGGCTGCTAATTTCACCAATAACAAGTACAAGACCTGTTGCTACAGAAACCTCACAAGCTACACGCGCGTATGGATCTGCTTCTAGAAATGCATCTAAGACAGCATCGGATATTTGATCACAAATCTTATCCGGGTGGCCTTCAGTAACTGATTCTGATGTAAACAAATGGCGTCCTTTAACCGACATCCGTATCAACCTCCTACAACCTTAATATTAATAAGTGCGGACATTCTACACAAAAAATGAACCTTTTCCCGTAGGAAAAGGTTGTTTTACAACTCTTCTAAAACAGTATGATACCGAAAATGTCGCTTTGTGTCAATGGACGCCGGAATTTCCAATAATTATTGATAACCGCTAAGCACTGATTCTGCTTGAGCTATCAGCCTTTTGGTGATCTCTCCGCCCACTGAACCAGCTTGCCTCGTCGATAAGGCTGACCAGTGTACGCTGTGGCCTCCGGAACCAGAGGATGCCCCTAGTTCGCCAGCAAATTCAGTGTCCGCTCCTTCGCTTGCATAGCCGCCTGAGGTTAAACCAAATTCTGCAGCAATTTCATATTTCAGTTGATTTAATGCTGCTTTACTTGTCGGTACTACTACTTTATTCGAACGACTCATAAATGACACCTCCAAAGAATGTAGGAACACAATTGTATTGTGCATCCTTTCATCTTCTTTGAAGCGTATAATCTATTGTCATTTCGGGTAAAATGTTGAACATCCATCCATATTATTGCAAGCTGTATTTCCCTTTAACCAATACCGTCAAGCCATTCTTTTGATTAGGATCTGGCAATATGCCGCGGCCCTCACGTGGGAAAAGCAATAAATGGTTGGTTGGAACAGCTTTCCCTTTAGTTAAATCCGTGCCGCCAGTTAGATCAGCTATACCGCTTGCGTCAGAGCTATAGGCAATTGCCTTGCCTACACGTACAATGACCTCTGTGCCTTGGCCAGCCATTAGCGTCTTGCCAGCTGGCACTGTGACAACTTCCAGCGCGGTGTCCGCGACAGGCGTCGTCGTACCGCCTCCAGGAGTGCCTCCGCCTAACTTGGCGAGTTGTTCATCCACATAGCTTTTAGTGACAACAGGGTCTTCTACAGAGCCCGGAGTCAGCGCATTTGATTCCGCTTCAAGCGGTGATGCAAAGTTTACGCCGACCCACACACCTGCTCCTACTAAAACAACTGCAACTAAACCGCGTATTACCTTTTTCTTCACTTTTGGAAGTCTCCTCTCTATCTCTCATCTCCTATAAAGATACTAGATTTAAGTAGGAGAAACCAGTTTTTTTATAAGTTTAGTGCTTACCGTCTAGCCAGTTAATTGATGATGAGAATGAAATAGGCATAGTTGCTAATTTCTTTCTATTGCCGTTAAAAGTCTCATAGATATTCAATTGGTAATTCTCCCAAAGCAATGTGTCTCCCATTTCTTTATCAGGATCACTGTAATTCGCTCCAACTTTCCACTTCACGCTTTTTTCAGCTTTTCCTTCAAGATCTATCACTTGTGAAATAAGAACCTGTTTTGTTTCCTCATGTTCAATTTCAAATACCAATTGTGATTGTGTGTATCCATCAAAATTAACATCCTTTTGTACATTACCTCCAACCTTGATATCCATTCTCGTACCGTTCATCCATACATTAAAGAAATTCATATCTACGGTATATGGTCCAACCTTCAACCCCGTAAAGCTGCTGCTAGCTGACTTTTCTTCTGGCAAAGTAAATTGCGCCGCTCGCAAGAATCCCTTTGCGGTTGCAGTTCCTTGCAATAAACCATTATCGTCAAATGCTTCACCCATTAAAAGCTGAATACCTGAGCGATCTACATTTTGCGGTAATTCTGTCCATACGATGAGCTGATCTTTACTTTCTGATTTAATCGTGTTCGTTGCTTTCGTGAATTTGGCTTCATAAAGATTTCCATCTGTAGTTTTAAAGTACCCTGCCAGTAATGGAAGAGATCCAATTCTTTTTTGTTTATTTGTCAACTCAACGAATACAGCGAACATATCCGCTTTGTCTCCACTATATGTTTTAACATCAGTAACAAGAGCATTATACGGGGCCCCATTATTTTGCTGAACAAATACAGAACCTAAATCTACTTGCTTAACGGGTACGATCGTTGATTTTGTAAGCTCTCCAATTTCCGTAACTGTTTCTCCCGTTTTTTGTGATAGTTTCAGTTTAAACTTCTTCCATGAATAGTTGTACGGAATCGATCCAACATAACTAATCGTTGTAAATGCGCCTGGGGCTAATCCAATGTCGCCGACTTTCTTAATCGCTTTGCCATTTAGCTTAATATTGTCATCAACAAGGAGCAAACCTGATAATTCAGGTAATGGTAAATACACAGATCCATTGTTTCTCACAATTAAATCAGCAATGATATTGTCATCGTTATTCCAAGGAAATCTCTGTACGGCATTTAATTCCACCTCATATGTACCATCATCATTCGTAAATGTTGTTTTGGTTGAAGTAGACGTTGTTGTAGTTACTTTGAATGGAATATCAAACACGACAACCGGTATTTCAACTTTATTTGTTTCAACGCCAACATTATTAGTAACTATAAGCTTCCAGCCAGTTGTCGCAACAGACAAAGGGATGGATCCTGTTAGCTGAACCGCATTAAGCACGGATGGTTCTAATGTCAGTGTTTCATCTGTTTTATTTCTTAAAGCCAGCTTATATAAGCCTTTAGGCGTTTGGGCATAATAGTTATATTGCGGTAATGGTACACCGAATTTCCCTGTATTTCGTGCTACATAAGTCAAATTTACATTATAGTTTTTTGCAGACTTTGTTATATTAATTTGATCAATGCGCAAGTTGACTAAAGAGTTATTAACTAGCACACCCTGATAGCCACCTGCTTTAACAAAGTTAGAGTATCCTTTTGGAAAAGTATACTGCCCAATCGTTTTTTCATATCCAGAAACGCTAAAATCAAATTTTATAATATTTACAACGAGTTGATCCAATGTAACTTTTGATCCAACTTCACTATAATAAGTTAAAGTTGTTGTTGTTTTTGGTAAAGCCTTCTTTTTTTTGTCGGCTTCAAGTAAGGTCAACGTATATTTTGTTCCTCCCGTTGTCTTTAATCGGGCCCAATAATCGACCAAGTTAATTGCGCTGCTGTCGCCATTATAAATGGTAAAAGTAAAGCTCGCAGTTGCTCCGGTTGCACTTGGAATTAAATTTGCATCTGTTAATTGAATATAGGATGATTTTGTAATACTTACCTTCTTAAAAACATTGGAAGCCGTTGCAGCTTCAACCGGCTTTGGTACAGGTACAGCGCTTACCAGTACCACTAATGCAAGAAAGAACGATAATAGCATAGACATTCTTTTAAAACTCTTCTGCATTTTCATTTCACTCCGTATCTTTTGGTATACATATCTAGACGCAAACTTTTGCCAATAAGTTTCGCATAAAATTAAATTCCTTCATATTCTCCTTTCGCTAGAATAATGAATATATCCTCATTAAAATATAACCTTTTATTGTGAACGATGTATGAACAAAAAAAAGGCTGAGAGACGAGCTCTCAGCCTTCTTCCATCATGCGAACATGATTACTATTTTCTTTTTACTACGATTACAGCAGCTTCTTTATGATCTACATCATAAACGCTACCAGTAGTAGCTACAGTTACGCTAGCAACAGTTGTGCTGCTTGCAATAGTACCATTTTGCTCTTTAACATCTGTGTAGTTACCAGTGTAGATAGTGTTACCATCTGCAGATACTACGTATACAACAGTGTTAGGAGTAATGATGTAGTTACCGTTGTTGCTACCAAATGTGTTTTCATTTTGGTTAGCAGCAATTGAAATTGAAGTCAATGAAGTTCCAACAACACTTACAGTATCATACAATTTGCTTGTGCCTTCAATATCTGTCAATTTGATGATAGTGTTTTTAGGAGTTTTCTCAATGTCAGTGAAGAATGCTGAACCAACAACTTCAGTTGTAACAGTTTGACCACCTACGTTTAATGAAACAGTGTAAGTAGAAGCAGTTGCTGAAGTAGCTGTTTTGTTAGCTGATACGAACAAGCCGTAGATTGCTGGACCTGTTTCTGCATTTGCATCTGTATCAGTTTTCAAGATGATGTAGTTAGCAGTTGCACCAGTAGCATTTACATAAGCTTTATCAGCTTTTGTTACTTGTGCTAGTGTACCTACAGCCAATTTACGATCAGCAAGATCAGTTGCACCAAGCTTAGTAGCATCAATTACAACAGTGTTAGCATTAATGATGTATTTTGTAGTTTCATTTAATGCTGTATCAAGAACGATTTCTGTAGCAGACACTTTAGAAACATTGTATCCAGCGTCTTTTACATTTGTTTTAGCTGTAACGCCAGTTAGTTTAGTATCAGTGAATACCAATTCAACCAACTGTGACTCAAGTGCTTTAAATGCTGTGTAAAGAGAAACATCAGTGTATTTCACTTCGTTTTTGTTAGCTTTAACATCGAAGTAAGTTACTTTTGTTTTCTCAACAAACTCTTCATTTTCAAGTTGTTGAGCTTTTTTAGCTTCAAGAATAACTACGAAAGGTTTGTTAACCGCCGCTTCTGGAGCAGATGCTTTTACGATTTTACCGTCTGCACTTAGTAGAAGAGTAAACTCTTTACCAATGTTTGCAGCGATCAATGTAACAATGTTATCATTTGCAGCTTTGTCTGCTTTTTCATACACTTTACCAGCAACAGTGTATTTAGCAGTACCATTTGAGCTACCTACAGATTCAAGTTTACCTGTAGCTGTGTTGCGAACTACATTAACTTTAATAGCAACGTTACCGGATTTAGTAACAGCGCTGATTACATCATCTTTTTTCAGGTCAGCAACTTTAGCTACTTTACCGTCGATAGTTACAGATGTAGTATCATTGATGAATGCGCTAGTTTGGTTCGTGTTAACACGAGCATCACGGTAAGCATTTTTCTCTTCAACCGAAGTTACAAGAGCATCTTTGATTGACCATTTTTCAGCAGTTGCAACGCGAACTTGATCGTTAACCAAGTACAATGTTACAGTGTCGCCTGTGCTTGCAGTTGAAAGTGCTGTTTCTTCACCGTTTACGAAGTAAACTGTGCTAGCAACAGTAGCTTTTGTTTTAACTTCTGATCCTACTTTGATTTTAACGGAACCAGCAGTTTGGCCAGCTTCCAAAGTACCAGTCAATGTAGCAGCAGTGTCTTGTGCGTCAGTAATTGCAAGAACTTTACCATCTTTACCTTTAACAACTGTTACGTTGTGACCAAGCAAATCAACTAGTGATTTACCGCCAGTAACGATGAAGTTAGAAGCAGTAGCGATAGTATCAGTTTTCAACTCGTCGTTACCTGCAGTGTTTTTCTGAGTCCAGCGAAGTTTAACTTTGCCGTCAACTACAGAAGCTGCAAGAAGCTCAGCTGAAGAAGAGTTACCAAGTTTCGAAATCAATGTGCTGTTGGAAAGTACTTCGTTACCATCAACGTTGTACGAAACCAATTTAGCGTTAAGAGTGTTAGAAGTAAGTTGAGCTACAACACCACGAAGTGCTTTTGCGCCAACATTAAGATCAACGTTGTCGAACAAGCCAAGGTCTTGTGCTTTCAATAGGTAGTTATAAGGCCATACGCCTGACAACTTTTTCTCTTGGTAACCAAGGGAACGAACCAATACTGCTACAACTTCTTCAAACTTAACTGCATCGCTTGGACGGAAGTTTTTAGTACCAGCATCACCCAAGATGAAACCTTTAGTTGCAGCTGCGTTGATGTAGCCTGTGTACCACACGTTTGCTTTAACATCTTTAAACGTAGGTTTAACAGATTCCATCAATTTAGCTGCGCCTTCGTTACCGGAACCGATAACGATTACTTTCGCAAGTTCAGCGCGAGTAATTGTGTTTTCTGGTTTAAATGTACCATCTTCATAACCTGAAATGATTCCTAGTGCAGTTAGTTCTTCAACTGCTGATTGTACCGGTTTGCCAACAACATCAGATGGTGTTGCTGCAAAAGCTGGAACGGATAATGGTAGTACTAGCGCAGTAGCTAGCACAAATGCTGCTATTTTTTTCTTCATAACCTTTATTTCTCCTCCTCTAAATACGTGCGGTTGTTGAGAGTTTTGTTTAAATAGTGAATTGCTCTTTTCCCTCATAGCCGATTCACCCCCTTTCCAGAGTTGAGCACAGATTTGATATAAATGATGTCTACAATCATGATAAACCCATTTGTAAAATCATGTCGTAGAAACTTGTAAAAAATGCGAGAACATTGCTAGAGTCACGGCACCACTTTAACATTATACAATGGGCAGGTCGTACCGTAAAGAGGAAGTTGAGAATTCATTCCAATTTGTTTCCAGCATGAGTAGGTCTCGCGCATCAAATCATGTGTTTGTTACAACGTCATGTATTTAAACGCACGTGACAATGAAAAGTTGCGATGTTCTTAAAAAAACTTTAAAAGTTTTTTCTTTTTCCGTTTTTTCTTAATTATGTACATCTAACTGTAATCTACTCCCTGCTTTGTTAGTATAGCTTGTTTTCATAGAGCTCGTCGATGCTAAACATTTTCCATGGATAAAGTTTCTCTCTCGAGGCAAATGCTTTAATGCCGTAAAAAAACTGGCCGCAGAAAAAATCCTGCGACCAGATTTTTCTAACTTATACTTTTAACCGATCTTAGGAAGCTTACCTAAATCCGCCAAAATTCGAGCTACGATAATTGCAGCATCAGAGCGCAACAAATTCGAACGCGGTTCAAACACTGAACCACCTTTTGGATTGCTTGGATCTACAGGAGATCCGAGAATATATTTTTTCTTTGCAATAGCAAGTACAGAACTTTTCGCGTAGAAATTGACGTTGCCAGCATCTTTAAATGTTTTCTCAAGATCTTTATCGATCTTCGAGGAATCAGTAGCTAGTTTCATGTCCAGTGCTCTTGCAATAATAACAGATGCCTCTTCCCTAGTCAGAGCAGCGCTCGGCTGGAACGTACGTGGACCCGTGCCTCGTATGATACCTTCTCTCGCTGCTGTCTCTACATATCTATAATCCCATAATGCATCTGGATTAACGATAGCCGGTACATCATCAAAATGCGGCTTGCTAAGCTCATAGTTTAGCGGAATATCTAGCGCCTTAACCATCATTCTTGCAAATTCACCGCGAGAAATATAAATATTGGAACCAAAATCATCAAACCCAGCTGCATTCATAATTCCTTTGGCATAAATCGCTTCAAGGAAGTTTCTAGCATACGGATGTGACGTCATATCTGTATAGGAATAAACCATTTTACCAACTACATAATAACCAAATTTATTGAACGGAACCGTAATTGTGTTTTTCTTCACATCTACTTTACCGCCAATATTTTCCCAATACTTTGCTTTAACATCATAACGATAGACTGTGATAATCGTTCCAATGCTGTCCTTCATGTTCGGATCGAAGCCAAGCGTCAAGGTTCCCGTCTTAGAAGTTACCAACTCGCGATTGTCAGGGCGATCATCATAAGTAGGAATCTTTGTTCCGCCCGTGCCCTTAGCGTTCGGGAATTGATAAGGGTCTACACCCATTTTCAAAGGATCGTATGCACCCGTAGCAGGATCATCTGCCAAACCTGCATCAATCCAGTAAACAGGGCTTGCCTTTGTAAACCTTGTCGGGTAAGACAATCTGAATCTTGTCCCGAAGCTTTCCATAATAATATTAAAATTCGGCGGCCACGCTTCTAATTCACGGCGATCAACAACCCCATCCTCTGGATTGGCAATTGCAAACAATAAATTATGACCACTAAATACTTGGTTCTTTAAATTTGCAGGTACGTTAAAATCTGTACGGATCAACGTTGTACCCTTTTCGAATTTTAACGAAAGCGCTCCATCAAAGATTTTGTGACTGCTATCCATCGGCTCCATGAATTGAGCACCCGGAATATTCGTTGGAGCATACGTTATCTCAATGCTGCTTTGCACCTTGTCATTTGCACTTGAAATAATAAAGTCAATTTTGTTTTTACCGACTTTCAGCTTATTTACATAGACACGATAGGTGTTTTTATAAAGCTCTTCAATAGTTGCTGGATTATTATCCGAATCATAATCAATTTTCTCAGCAATTTGCTTGTTGATGGTAACAGAGCTTGCACCTGGTGCATCAATAATAACCTCAATGAAATTTTGGTTCACGATCGCTTTGTTTGGCAAAATCGGACGCAAAATCGTATAAGGAAGCGAGGTTGGATCCACTTCAAGTCGATAAGAAGCTTTAGGACCAGTCTCTCCATTGTTGTATGCAGTGAAAGTATACACACTCGAACTGCCGTCAGGATTTAGAGCCTGCGAGTTTAATACAAACGAGAACGTCTTGGTGTCTATATCATAACGTACAGCTAGGTTAGCAATATTATTGGTAGTACTTTCATTAACTTTACCTAGAACTGTTGCGCCCTTCATAATGACTAACTCATTGCTCAAATTCCAACGAATTGGCGTTTTAAGTGAGCTGCTCTCAATCTTCAAAATGTATTTATCTGGATCTGTAAGTTCTGTACTATCTTTCATCAATTTAATATTAGCTTGGATATTAGCCAAAATATCCGTGTTCGTGCTGCCAGTAGCTATCAAATCGATAAAATCGAACGTACCAAAAATATTCATGTTTGCTTCGTTAGTCGTGAAAATTGCGCCGCGCTTCACGAAGTTTGGATCATTCGGAACTGGTTCCGTATATTTGCTGCTGTAAGGATAGATACTTGTTCCTTCTACTGGTATAACCGGCAGGTTTGTTGGAATCAAATATAATTTGATCTTTTTCTCATAAGAGTTTTTACTTCCTTGGAATACGAATTTTATCTCATTCTCGCCACTAAACAATGCATTGAATGCATTTGTCCTTTGGCCTGGAACAATTTCAAAATTAGTTACAGGTTTGCCCGCTTGCTGCTGCAGCTGAATCGGCGTGTTATTCACATAGAAAAATACTGTTTGAGCTTCATTTGCTTGAAAAGTGTAACGAACCTCAGAAGTATTATTAATATTATTCATAATACCTTTAAAGTCACTCAAAGCGCCTGAAATAGCCGCTGTGATTCGTTCAGATTGCAGCTTGTTCGTGTCATCATATACAGTCATGTTGTCAAATACACTTGTATAGCTTACATAAGGTCCGAAGAGCATTGTAAACTTAACATCTTTCGTCACGCCGCCAACTTTAAGCGTTACCGTTTGAGTACCTTCAAACGGGAGTTTGTGAAATACAAGAATTTCACGCTTATATACTTTTCCATTAATGTTTACAAATTTATTGATCAAATCACTCGATACATTTTTGATGTTGCTTACGTCATCGAAATCGTAGCTGCTCGGTGCAGCTGCATTGGAAACATTTTTGATCCCTGTAACTGAAACTAGATTAGCCGTCTTCGATACATCAGCATTACCAACCAACACTTCCATCGCGAAAGGAACACTATAGATATTAGCTCCTTCAAGCGGAGTACCTGTGAGTGATTCACCTGTCCCTGTTTTATAACCATTTAAATAATTAATATTGTCGATGAACTGAGCCGCTCCATTGCGAAGCGAGAAACTCATTAGCCCAGTACCTTCACTGCCATTTTGGCCAAGCGATTCTGTTTTTGCGTTTTTTGCTGTTAATTGAATATTATAGACCTTATTATAATCCAGCTTACCCGTATGATCCGTACCGATTGGTCGAGTGAAATTATAAATAAAGAATGCTTCCTGACCCGTATAAGTACCTAATGGTGCTGGTGTAGCAGTAGCACCTGCTGGTTGTGTCAATTTAAAAGAACTGTCTCCATTTTGCGTAATCGTATATTCGATAGGTATGCTCTTCGTTGGATCTGGATGAGGATCAAGCTTACCGTCACCGTCATCGTCCTTTAAGAAGTTAGGCACGATAATTCTTCCTGTGACACTTGCTGAATTCAAATCCGTAACTAGTAGGTTTGGATTGTACTCTAAAGGCTCCGCCGTATTAACCGCACCATTTTTACCATTAAGATTCACATCTAAAAAGGTCACTTGTCCGTTATAAAAGGCGATCTCGCGTGTTGTCTCAACTGTCTGATTCGCGTTTTTTACTTTAATAGTAACCAAGTTTTTTCCTTTGTTCACCGTAATCGGAGAAGCGGCAAACTGATAATTGTTGGAGCTGTTAACCGAATAGGTTTTGCTGCTCCCGTTCACATCCACCGTTACTTGCTGCGCATTTGGAGCGAAACCAGTAATACTGATATCAGCGGATTGTCTGCCAGCGGAAGTCGTTGAATGTACAACCGTTGTTCCAACTTCTTCAATTGCAAATTTGTTACCGTCTAATTGGGCAACTAAATCGTAAAATACAGGCCCGTTGTGATACTCAATATAGATCGAGCTTGTCACTTCGCCGCCGCCTTGAATACCTCTGAACGTAATGCGGTTCAAGCCAGGAAATAATTCTACGTTATATACCTGAATATTAAATCCGCTAATATAAATATTGCTCGTTATGTTCTCACGTTTAGAGCCAAGATCGTCATCTGTAGGGTCAGCAGTGCCCTTGTTATTAATAACTTGAACAATACTGTAAGAAACCGAAGTAGGATCTACACCAGTGATTGATCCATTCAATGTAAAACGCGGATCGGTTGTGACTCTTGCTTCCGTAGATAGTTCCTTTTCCGTCGGAAAGCTGAAGCTTCCTGTTGCAGCTGTTACCGTTTGTGAAGCTCCAAGCGGCGGCAACAATGTAATCAACAGTGCCAGCGTTAGCGCTAATGATAGTAATCTTTTCAAAACAATGTTCCTCCTTTATGTATATGACGAGCATGGGTATTTGAATGATAGATGGCCTGACGACTATGCGGCTTACCTTTGAATAAATCTTCCTCCCTTTTCCTCTTTAGTCAGCTTTGATGCAATTGCAGTTAAGAGATCTGACCGCAGAAAAGTTCTGTACAGTTGTTATCGGCTTTTGGCTCCCAAATTTTTAGCTATTTGGTCGATTTTCAACAAAAAAAGAGCCCTGATTCCGTTAAAGGATTCAGAGCTCTTATTTATTTGGAACGGGATTCAGCATCCAGCTTGAGTCTAAGTCTCATTCGAGCTAGGAAATTAATAAGCGGCCTGCGTGTTTTGTCCACGATACCGGTTATTTCTGCTCCGATCTGCAAGAAAAACATTAGCATACATATGACGGCAAAAGTGATCCAGTTCGCCGCACTCGACTGTACGACAGCCGATTGCACGATTGCGAGTCCGCCGAATATAGCAGCTACTCCCCAAATGATAAGTACGGTACGACGGTGGCTGAAGCCAAGGTCGCGCAGACGATGGTGCAAATGCCCTTTGTCTGGTGCAAATATCGGTTTCTTGTTTACCCAGCGGCGAACGATTGCGAAGAAGGTATCCGAAAGCGGAACGCCGATAATGAGCAGCGGTGTTACAAACGATACCATCGTTACCTGCTTGAAGCCAAGCATCGAAAGCGTTGCTAGACTGAAGCCGAGAAACAGCGAGCCCGAGTCGCCCATAAATATTTTTGCGGGATGAAAGTTGAAAACGAGAAAGCCGACAATTCCGCCCAGCAGCAATGTACTCAGTAAGATAACTGGTTGGAAGCCCATCAGTGATGCCATCACAACAATCGTTGCAATCGCGATGCCTGACACGCCGGCAGCAAGCCCGTCCAAGCCGTCGATCAAATTAATTGCATTCGTTACACCGACGATCCAGAGAATCGTAAGTGGAATGCTGATCCATCCAGCAATTGGCTGCATCGTTTCGCCGAACGGAATGTTCAGCAAGTCGATCTTTACGTCGAAAACGAAAACGACTACGCATGCCGCCGCGATTTGACCGAGCAGCTTCACTTTAGCTGAAAGCTCGAAGCGGTCATCGAAAGCACCTAAAATAATAATCATCGTACCGCCGACTAGCAGCGCGTTGATCATATTGGAATCCTGCGGACGGAGCAAGCCGTCTGGTATAAATGGCGATAAAATAAAGAATGCGCCAACGAATGCAATATAAATAGCTAGACCGCCAAGACGCGGCATAATGCGCGTGTGTACCTTGCGGTGATTTGGTTTGTCTATTGCGCCTACTTTGAAAGCAAATTTCTTAACAAGCGGCGTCATCGCAATGGCTAGAACAAGAGCGATTATGAACCCAATTGAATACAGCAAGCCTACCGGCATGTGTGCAACTCCCCTTTTCTTTCTACCGAAGTGAATTATACTCCGATTGGAAAGGAAACTCCAACCCCGTTTTCAACCAATTTTGATGGTTTTAACGAGAATTTCACGGTGTAGGTCGAGGTTTTGTAACGTTTTCTTTGTCGCGAACCACTTTCACTACGAATTTCGGCAAAACAAGCATTCTTTTGTAGCGTTTAGGCTCTTGCAGCAAGCGATAAAACCATTCAAGCCGAAGTTTTTGGAAAATATTCGGAGCTCGTTTTAGTTTACCCGAAACAACGTCGAAGCTTCCGCCAACGCCCATAATCAATGGTACGCCCAGCTTTTGCTTGTATTTCACAATCCACGGCTCCTGCGTATCCGCACCTCGTGCCACAAACAATAAATCAGGAGCAGCCGCACGGATTTCTTCGATGACTTCCTCATCCTGATCAGGGCCAAAAAATCCGTTCCGATAGCCTACAATTTTCACTTGAGGATATTGCAGCTGCAGCTTCTCTGCTGCCGCTTCAATAATCTCCTGTGAGGTGCCAAGCAGGTAAGCCTTCCATCTACGCTTTTCACCCTCATGCAGCAAGCGATGAAGGAGATCAAACCCCGTCACACGTTCTGCAACAGGCTGTCCTACGTATTTGGCCGCCCATACAACTCCTGCACCATCAGGCACAATAAGATCTGCGCGCCGCATCATCGCACTATACTTGGGGTCCTCGACGGCAGACATAATCATGATCGGATTAGCGGTAATCACATGGGTTACGCGTCTTTCTTCGATCGCTTCTATTAAGTAATTGACTGTGTCATCCATGCCCACTTTGGAGAATGGTATGCCGTATAACGGCACAGTTGGTAGTTGTTTCGACAAGAGGAACTCACCTCGATAATGTATGACGCAGCAAATGTACAATTTGTTGCGCCGGTCTTTGCGATTGTTGTTTTAAAAGATCGATTGCTGGCTTGTGCTTTGCCTGCCAGCCCTCTTTGTCAGACAGCAGCAAACTCGCTGCTTCTGCGAATTTTTCGGCATCGAGCTGCTCCGTCGTGCCGATGGCTTTGATGCCAAGTCGACCCAGAAATTGGTCGATCTTCGGGTCGTACGAGAGGCCAAGCATGGGAACCCTTTGGCCGGCGGCATAAATAAGCGCATGGAGGCGCATGCCGAACAAAGCATCGCACCGGCTGACCTCCAGCAGCATTTGCTGGGGGTCGTCGCCGGGCGCGGCCAGCTCGGCGGTGGAACCGTCGCCGAGCCTGCCGCGCAGCCGTTCCAGCACCTGCTCTGACGCTACAGTGTCGGAGGGTGTGTGGAACGGCAGGAAGCGCAGCCGGACAGGCATGCGCTTCGATAGCGCGACTAGCGCATCGGCGGCGCGTTCGAGATCGGCGCCGTCACTGCGCCAGGGGCGCAGCGATACACCGACCAGCGGCGCAGCAGCAGGGTCGGAAGCTTGTCCAGCCGCTGATGAACCCGCAGGGAGCGGCAAGCCCATGACCGGATCAGGAACAACATCGATCCGATCACTAGGCACGCCGATTCGTCCAAGCAAAGCAGCGGATTCCTCATCTCTAACGGATACATATGCGCTTTGCTTCATTACTCCGCGAATCATAGGGTCCATCCAGCGCCGAATCACAGGGCCAATCCCTTGCGAATAAGCGAATGTTGGCTTACCCAGCAATTGGGCCAGCTTCATGACGCCAGTATAATAAGGAATCGTTTTGGCGCCTGTAACGTCCTGCAGGAGGCTTCCGCCTCCGCTTATTAGACCGTCGCTGCCTTTCAATGCTTTCCATAGATCTCCTGGATGCATGCGGCGGACAGCTTCAACCCCGTACATACGGCTTGTCCAATCTGGATCACCTGATAAAACGATCGGCTGAATTTGTACGCCCTGCGCCTTGCCTTCTTCTTCTAGTGCTAGCAATATCGATTTGAGTACCGCTTCATCACCGCTGTTGTAGAAGCCATAATAGCCTGAAATTACTATTCGACGAACTTGCGGATGATGGCTGGTGCCCATTTACGAATTGCTCCTTCCACGATCTGCCATGCCAAAATCAAGATACATCCGATTATGATACCTGTACCCAAGCCGAGCGCTACACGAATCATCGAAATGTGAAGTGGTGTATGAAGATGTGCAAACGTATCAACCATCGTCAATTGACCGATCGAACCAATGATAACAAGCAGCCATGCCGCACGATAACGAAGTGCAAGGAACAAGCCAAGCAGCAGCGGCGGATGACCAAGCATGAACTCTTTAAAGCGCGGTCGTACGCCGAATGTATTTTCCAGCCAACCGCGAATAAGCAGCTCAATAGCAGGTGCTTGTCCACCATTCCCTGTACGAGACAAGTAATAGAAGCCGATAACGCCAATAACTCCAGCTACTATAATCCATGTTAAAGTAATAGGTTGAGAAAGCAGCTTGCGCAGCTTTCCGATTGATGTTTGACCGTTATAGAAAAACACATAAATGGCCACAAGGATAATCGGAGCCAAATGCAGCACACTTACGCCGCGGAATTGTTCCAATACAAGATTGTACGTAATATTGTTCAACAATCCGAATATCATCGGCGCTCCCATAAGAGAGATGAGCGTCGCCACAATAAACCAATTCAGAGCAAGACCAAAACGTCTTCCCGTAGATATGGCAGGGAATATCCATTTCATACGATTGCCGTTCTCATATACAGCACCTGGCTGCTGAGGAGTCTGCCCTTGCTGGCTTCTTCCTACTGACCATTTCGTTCCGCCAATAACACGACGCTCGCCAACGGTACGGGAATAAATCCGATTCATTACCCATATAAGAGCCAGCGTAGGGGCTGCAATTGAAGCACCTAATGCAAGTCCTTGCTCCATAAGCGAACTGTTTAGCTTGTACAAGCCTGCGCTTCCAACTAAGCCAATCGCATAAACTGGAATATAAACGCCTGGAATAAATGCGCCGATTAACAAAGTAATCAGTGCTACTGCAGCCGCAGCAACGATTGCACGCAGCGGTTTATTCCAAGAAGGCTGCTCATGATCAAACGGTTTTGGCTTGCCTGGCGTAAAGCCGGCGTCCGAGAGCTTATCTACGATTCCGCCCTCGTCACTCATTGCCTCAGCAATGCGGTCCAAGGAGTGAACTACCTTTGCTTTATCCGTATTGGACTGAGCTGTCCCGTTCAAGAAAAACATCCGGATATTACGATCCTTCGCCGCTAAAAGAAAACGATCAGCAATAGCTTCCGGCGTCATCGTCATACCGTCGTTCTCCGACAATGAATATAATCTCACTACATTATAATTTGTAATATAAGCTAATTTATTTATGCCTTGTTGCGGTTTTTTCAAATTTTCTATGGTCGCTACGCCCATATCGTATTTTTTGAGTAGTTCTCCGAACTGATAAAGGCTGTTATCCATCGCTTGATCGGATGCACCCTTTACTTTGTCACCGTCGAACAATACGCGGTCTACATCGTATTCCTTCAATTTCGCAAGCATAGCATCTGTTGCCTGCTGATCATAAGGCTTAATACGGTCAGATAAGCGAGGCAATATTTGAAGTCCGGCATTATGAATCGTTTCAAGTGAAATCGGATCAAAATCCATCGTCTTCATAACTGCCTCTGCAATAGGCATCTCAACGACTAAGCCATTTCGGCCACCGTACGACCAATTGCTATACACAGCCTCGGAACGATCAAGCGCTTCGCGAACAATCGGTCCAATCATTTCTTCTTCTTTGGGCCCATTGAACAAAATATAAGTAAAGTTTTGGCCTACCGGCTCAAATTTACTTTGAAGCAATGCAGCATCTCTGGAGCTGTAAAAAGTAAGTCTGCCGGAAATTTGCAGATCCTTCAGAGAGCTCTCATAAACAGCCATTGTAGTGACGCCAGCTTCCTTGAGCATCTCCAGCTTTTCCGTTAAAAATTGCTGCGGACGAGCCTGACGCTCCGCCACCTCAATAATATCCCGATAATCAAATACATATTCTACTTGCTTCGACGATTTTTCCATTTCCATCCGAACGGCACCGAGCGGCAATGCTGCCGCCACCCCGATAATTGCAATGATCCATAATGCGAATCTTGCGCGCCGATTCCATTGCTGCCAACGTAAAAACACACAATTCCTCCGTTCTAAACAGGTTAATTATTGTACTATTCGGTAGAGTCTACCCGTTCCATAACGGAGGCTTGCAATGTTTGCAGTGCCTCAACAGCAGCATCCTTCGACTCACTTTTAACCGCAAAATAAACTTTGATTTTTGGCTCCGTGCCAGATGGACGAAGGCAGAACCATGAGCCATCTGCGCGCAAATATTTCAATACATTTTCCGGACGCAAGCCATCTTGGCCTTTGCCGTAATCAAGCACACGCTCCACTTTGACGCCGCCGATTTCTGCAGGCGGGTTTTGACGCCAGTCATCCATAATAGCGCCAATTTTTTGCACGCCATCAAGTCCCTTAAGTGTACGCGACTCCAAGCCTTCCAAATAGAAGCCATGCTCAGCGTATAACTCTAAAAGAACATCATATAGCGTTTTTCCTTGACTGCTATAATAAGCTGCAGCTTCAGCAATTAATAGCGCAGCAACGATCGCATCTTTATCACGCGCATAAGTTCCAGTTAAATAACCGTAGCTTTCCTCGTAGCCAAATAGGAAGGTATGCTCTCCTGTTTGCTCATAACGAGTCATTTTCTCACCAATATATTTGAAGCCGGTCAACGTGTTCTCAACCGCTACACCATAGGAACGGGCAATATCTGCGCCTAGTTCACTAGTTACGATCGTTTTGATCACTACGCCATTGTCTGGCAGCTGTCCACGTTCCTTCAACTGGCTTAGCACATAATGAACCATTAGCGCACCCGATTGGTTGCCAGTGAGTACCACGTACTCGCCCTCATTGTTTTTCACAACCGCACCCATACGGTCTGCGTCAGGATCAGTACCGATAATGATATCGGCATTCACCTGCTGCGCCAGTTTAATCGCAAGCGTGAACGCTTCGCGCTCTTCCGGGTTAGGAGACTTTACCGTGCTAAAATATCCATCCGGCTGCTCTTGCTCCGGTACGATGTGTACATTTTTAAAACCAACCTTTTTCAACACTTCGCGAACAGGCATGTTGCCAGTGCCATGTAGAGGTGTGAAGACAACACTAATTTTTTCTCCAACTTCACCTTTAATAAGGTCAGCATTCAAGCTCTGAGCAACTACCGTATCAATAAATTGTTGATCGGCGTCATCTCCAAGCCAGCGCAGCAAGCCTTTTCCTTCAGCTTCTTCACGGCAAACCCGTTTTACTTCATCGAAACCCGCGATTTGGCTGATAGCAGAAATAACTTGTTCAGCTTCCTCAGGAATAAGCTGGCAGCCGTCAGCGCCATATGCTTTGTAACCATTATATTCAGGTGGATTGTGGCTTGCCGTAATGACAATTCCACTGGCTGCATTCAGCGCACGTACCGCAAAAGAAAGCTGTGGTGTTGGACGAAGCGCTGTGAACAAATAAGTAGTGATGCCGTTGCCCGCAAGCACAAGCGCTGCATCGAGTGCAAACTCAGGTGAGTTATTGCGGGAATCGTGAGCGATAACAACAGAAGGAGCCGCTCCATCCGCCGACTTGCCAGCAAGCAGCCAATTTGCGAGTCCCTGTGTTGCTTTACCAACCGTATACGTATTCAAACGATTCGTTCCTGCACCCATTACGCCGCGCAAGCCGCCCGTACCAAATTCAAGGTCACGATAAAAGCGATCCGTAATTTCTTTTTCTTGTCCTTCAATACCGCGAAGCTCGTCCTTTGTTCCTGCATCAATCAACGGATCATTAAGCCACGCCTCATATTTAGCAATAACATTAGCATTCGTTTCGTTCGTCATATTTAGCAGCCTCTTTCATTCATGAATTTTAATTTATGAAGGATTAGATAAAGCAAACATAAGCTCGCCTTCGGCAACGATTTGATCGCCAACCCGTGCTGTTCCTTGTCCTTTTCCAATAGAGCCCTTCAGCCTTGTAATCTGGACCTCAAGCGTCAACGTATCGCCAGGCTTAACTTGACCGCGAAAGCGGAAGCCGTCGATGCCTGCAAAAAAACCAAGCTTTCCACGATTGGCTTCAATCATCAGCATCGCTACAGTACCTACTTGCGCAAGCGCTTCTACTATAAGCACGCCTGGCATAACCGGATAACCCGGAAAATGACCTACAAAGTAAGGTTCATTCATCGTAACATTTTTAAGACCGACTGCGCGTACGCCTGGCTCAACCTCCAAAATACGGTCGATTAGCAGAAACGGCGGGCGGTGCGGAATGATTTCTTGAATTTGGTTAATATCCAACATGAAAAAAAAGCCCCTCTCAATAGTTAAGTTAGGTAGTATAAAAAGTGTCATTCTGTACGACACTATACATATCCCTCATAAACTGCAGTTTATGAAGGTTAAGATAAGAGGCTTGGCTGCTTGGACCCGAAGTGTCCTCCGCCAAGCCTCTTTGTTCATATGTAGTGACTTGATGATCACGAATGTCCAGTAGGTGTTTCTGTTATGTGTTTATTCAGCGCTTTAAACATGACGATATACATCATTGAAGTAATGAATGAAAAGCCAATAACGCCCCACAAATAAACATGAGCATTCGGCGCTTCAAAGAAAATGAGCATTATCGCTGCATAAAAGAGCACAGTTGTCAGCTTTCCCATCCAGTTGGCAGGCACCGTCTTTTTCCCTCGGAAGTGAAAATAGAATCCCCCCGCTATCATGCCCAAATCGCGCAAAAACATCGCTGCAGCCGCAGCCCAGGAAATATGGCCGGATACGAGCAGCGATACAATAACAGTGATCAGCATCATCTTGTCCGCAAGCGGATCAAGCATCATTCCAGCCGTTGTAATCTGACCGGTTCTGCGCGCGATATAACCATCAAGAACATCGGTTATTCCGGCTGCTACCATAATCAAAAAGGCAGGAATCATATGTCCTTCCGCAAAAATCACGATGTAGACAGGGATTAATAAAAAACGCAATGATGTTAATAGATTCGGCAGATTCAACTATTCACGCTCCTCTACCTATAACTGACGGTCCACCATGGTTCCCAACTATTATACAACTACCTCCCGTAAAAATAAAACTATCCGCTGTTCCTAATAAGCGGAACAAATTGCAGAAGTTAGTTCTAACTGACTATTTGCAATTTTTTTATGTATACATTTTGTGATCGTTATTCATTTTCACCATCTTCTTACCGTTATAAATAGAATACCAATTACTTTAAACAAGAAAGGACAGGGATGTAGTGAATTTTAGTTTACGCTTGAATAAGTCGTTGAAAATAACTCGCAGGTGGCTTGCAGCTACAATTGCAATCGTAATGGTTATGACTTCCATGACCGGCATTGTCAACGCCGCAGAAGATACGGTTACCGGCCTTGATTTCACCTATGACCCATCGGACTACAACAGCAACACATCATCACTGGAAACATTTGTTGAAGATGATAAGGTTAATCTAGCCGTTTTCGCAACAGGCTCAGGCACTAGAAAAGAAGTTACTGCCGATGCGACATGGAAATCATCGAATACCGCTTTCGTCAAAGTGGAAAAAGGCGTCTTAACGGGTGTAGGCAAGGGAACCGCAACGATAAGCGCTACTTATAAAGGCTTCACCATTTCTATCAAGTCTTCATCTGACTATATCTATGATTCCGTAAGCCTCATGCAGAACGGAGTAACCGCTCCAACAACGCTGGATATCGAGATTGGTCAAAATCTAGCCTTCACGCTAAACGGCTTGAAAGCAAACAAAGAGCCGCAAAATGTAACAGGTGACGCTGTCTGGACAACATCGAACGCAGCGATCGCAACCGTGGATGAAGGTATTATTAAACTGTTAGGTGTTGGAGCTGTTACAATTACCTCCAAGCTTAAAGGTAAATCCGATGCGATTACATTAAATGTAACCTCCCCTTACAAATCAATTACGATTGATTCAGGTACTTCTGGCAAGCTAGTCGAAATCGACATCGGCAATGATGATAAAGTATTAACGGCATCCGTCAATCCAAAGATCGGTTCGATCCTTGATGTAACAAAAGATGCAAAATGGGTTAGTGCTAATGAAAAAGTTGCTACAGTTAAACAAGGCGTAGTATCTGCAGTAAGCGCCGGAAAAACGACGATCACCGTATCTCATAAAGGGGTTAGTACAACGATCGATGTGGTCATACGTACGCCTTACCAATCAATCAGGCTCTCTCCAGAGAAGGAATATCATCTGCAGCTTCAGGACGCAAATCTTCAAGTAACAGCCGATGTTCTCGACAATAAAAATTTCTCTTCTCCAGTAACCACCTTAGCCGATTGGACATCTTCAAACGTTGTAGTCGCTACTGTATCAAATGGATTGGTTAGCCCTAAATCCGTCGGTACAACTAGAATTACAGCCAGCTACAAAGGTGTAAGCCGCAGCATCGAGATTACAGTGTATCCGAGCATAACTGAACTTAGTATTGAAACGGAAACGATCGATGGTTATACCGATATTAGCGAGGATCTTCCTAGAGTCATGGCAACAACATTTGATGGCTCGAAGGTAGATGTATCCAAAATCGTAAAATGGTCATCCGCAGATGAGAAGATTGCAACAATTAAAGATGGTCAATGGACAGCCAAAGCACTCGGAGAGTCCGTTCTTACAGCATCTCTTCAAAACTATAAAGCGGATGTAAAATTAGTCGTTCACATGAAGCCGTTAAAGCTGATTGCCGACGTTAAGGAACTTAGCATTATTTTAGGTAAAGAAACGCCTTTCCCTTCCGTAACCGTTATTAATGAAGACGGAGAAGAAGAGAATATTTCGAGCAGAGTGAAATGGAAGGCTTCATCAGATGATATCGTATTGAAAGAAACGACGATGAAGGGCTTAGATGTGACAAGCATCACGCTCACTGCTACTTACCTGACTAAGAGTGTAACGGTACGTGTAAGAATAGAGGAAGAAATCGTCAAGCTTGTTGTTGACCCTATCTCTCTAGATCTTTACCCTGGAAAATCCAAATCCGTTAAGGTTACAGGTTACTACAAGAGCGGCAAGCAGGTTTCACTAGGTTCAAAAATGAACTGGGAGTCTGGCAATCCTAATATCGCAACCGTTAGCAGTACCACTGTTAAAGGAATTGCCGTAGGAACAACTAAGATTACTGGTTCATACCAAGGCAAAACGGTCACCGTTCCTATCGTGATTTCACCTAAACTGAAATCACTTGTACTATCCAGCAAATCGGTTCAGCTCAGTCCGGGAGGAAGCTATTCGGCTAAGCTGCAAGCTAACTTTACGACTGGAAACCCGGCTGACGTTACCGACAATGCCGTTTGGACATCCTCCAAAGCGAGTGTCGCAACCGTGGTTAATGGTAAAATCATTGCAGTTAGCAAAGGTTCTGCCTCCATTAAAGCAACCTATGCAGGTAAAAGCGTTACGATTAGAGTAAGTGTAAAATAGTTCAAAAATGCAGCAAGTGAGAAGCTCGTTACCTCGTTACACGACGAGTTTCTCACTTGCACAAATAATGTAGGCTATCAAAAAAAGGGATGCCCGCTGCGCAGCATACACTGCAAAGCGGGCATCCCTTCTTCTATTTAATTGATTACGATTCAGCAAACACTAAGTCATAGAGATGCTGCCATGTAGCCCAGCTAAAAACCTCATCCTCAGGCTGCTTGCCTATTACAGCGTAACCAATGTACAAGCCTGCCACAAGCATAATGATCATTATGAGCGGTACGATGCTTTTGCGCAAAAGCCACAGCAGCATGCTTACCCCTTTGGGCCGTTGCTTCTTATTGGAGCTCTTCTCTTCAGCCTTCACGCGACTGGCGCGCTTCTGCCTCCCTGAGCTTTTCTCTTCCGCTTTACTCCCGGATCCGCTTGCTTCGTGGTCCATTCGCTCATCGGCCATACTCATTCACATCATCCTATCCTTATGCGCGCAGCCCGTTGGTAAGACTCATCATCGTATCACTTGACGATAACGCTCTAGCTGCCAATTGATAAGCGCGCTGCACATTAATAAGCTCGGTAATCTCGTCCGTCAGCTCGACATTTGACTGCTCCAAGTAACCTTGACGCAGCACAATGTTATTTTCAGAGTTCGGCACGGTCTGCTGCACGACATCACCAGCATTAATTCCGTTTGCAACGACAAACAGGTTATCAGAAACAGCAGTCAATGCCGCAGGACGCGAAGCTTGGAGCAGCTTAATGCTGCCAAGCGGAATTGTGCGCTCGGAAGATACTCCTAGCACCGTTCCATCTGGATTAACCCGCAAACTGTACCCTTGTGGTACTACGATATTGCCCTCAACCACGTTTCCTGTCACAGCATTTCTTACATTAGCTACGACTGGATATCCGTCTTCCGTTGCCAAAATCGTATCACCGTTTGCGCCGACCGTCAACTGAAACGCTCCATTGCGTGTATAAGCACGGTTGCCAGCGTTGTCCACTTCCACCTCGAACAATGCATTTCCCTCGATCGCAATATCCGTGTCCTTATCGGTTCCCTGCATTGGACCTTGGGACAAATTGGGCTGAACCATTGTCATTCTTGAGCCCCAGCCTTGTGTGAAATCCATCGGCGTTTTACGGCCAGGCTGATTGAAAGCTTCCGGCTGAGTTCTTAAGTTCGTAAGAAGATCCTCAAAGGTAGCTTCCTTCTTTTTGTAACCAACCGTATTCACATTAGCAATGTTATCCGCAAGAAGATCCAGCTTTTGTTGAAGACCATTCATGGATACCATAGCGTTAATCATTGAACTGTTCATGTTTCGTGCACCTCCGCTACTTCAACCTGTTGTTACACGCGACCGACTTCGTTGACGGCTTTGCTTAAGCTTTGATCATAAAATTGGATAACCTTCTGGTTAGCTTCATAAGCACGCAGCGCTGACATAAGGTCAATAGCTGCTTGCGCGGTATCAACATTAGAACGTTCTATGTAGCCTTGTCTCACTTCCACGCGTTCATTCGGAGCGATAGCGACAGCTTCGCCGCCCTCTCCCGAGAATCGGAAGCTTCCGTTCCCTTCGCGCACAAGCATATTCGGATTATCAACACGGCTAATTAGCAATTGAACGCCGATATCTTGCCCATTGGCATCAACGAAGCGTTGATTATCAGTCAGTACGAGTCTGTCTAGACCTACACCGGCAGGCATCCGAATCGGCTGACCATTCGTTCCAAGCACGCTCGAGCCGTCACTTCCCATAAGAAAGCCATCCTCGGTCAGCGTAAACTTCCCGCCCCGCGTATACCGAACCTCGCCATTTTGATCCTGTAGTGTAAAAAAGGCTTGAGGCTGAAAAGTAATCTCTCCGTCCGGGCTTATATTTTTACCGGAAGCGTCAAAGGACAACCCGTCTACTTCAATGTTGGAGATCAAAGCAAAGTCAGACGAGTTGTTCGTCTGTGTTAGATCGCCCTGCAAATGAATAGACAAGCTTTCTTCCGCAAATACACCGTTAGTCAGTTTACCGATCTTGGTAAAATTCTCCGGACCCGCGCCTGTCAATGACAGCATCATTTCCGGAAACGAACGAGTTACAGCGTTTGTCTGCTTATAACCAGGCGTATTAATATTCGAAATATTGTTCGTCACCGTATCATGTCTGCGCTGCTGAGAAATCATGCCTGACGCCGCGGTGTACAATCCTCTTAACATCCGTTGTTACCCCCTTAGTGCTTCCAATCGATCCTAGCTATATATGTTATCGGTTGAAAGCAAGGCTGCCTGAATAGCTTGTCCATGCGACCTATGACTCATTTACGCCTCGGCTACGCCCCCCTAAGGCTCCCTACCCGCGCAAATCATCTATTATATAGGCCGCATACGGTCTTTACTTCTTCCCGAGCTTGTCCAAGTTATCTAGAAGGATTCCCGTTCCCTTAACGACGCAGTGCATCGGATCTTCCGCAATAAGCACAGGTACTTTAAGCTCTTCTGCTAGAAGCGAATCTAGTCCGCCAAGCAAAGCGCCTCCACCTGTCAAAATAACACCACGGTCAATAATGTCCGCTGACAGCTCAGGCGGCGTGCGTTCCAGCACAGCCTTAGCAGCCGATACGATGGACATTACGGAATCCCATAGCGCCTCACGAACTTCTCCTGAACGAATCGTTAATGTGAGAGGAAGCCCTGAAACCATGTCGCGACCGCGAATATCGATCTCTTCCTGTTTTCCGCCCTCTAGCACAGTACCAATTTTAATTTTAATATCCTCGCTTGTTCTTTCACCGATTAGAAGCTTGTATTTGTTCTTGATAAACTTCATAATCGCATCGTCAAACTTGTCCCCTGCGACTTTAATGGAGGAGGCAGTGACAACGTCGCCCATAGAAAGAACGGCTACATCTGTCGTGCCTCCGCCAATGTCAACGACCATATTGCCGCTAGGCTGGAAGATATCCATTCCAGCCCCTATCGCAGCGGCTTTTGGTTCATCCTCAAGAAATACTTCTTTTGCTCCGCTGCGTTCTGCAGCTTCACGAATAGCCTTCTGCTCCACAGAAGTAATGTTGGTTGGAGCACAGATAAGAATACGGGGACGGCTAAACCATTTCCGTCCCTCCACGCGATCAATAAATGCTTTAAGCATAATTTCCGTAATTTCAAAATCCGCAATAACACCATCACGCAGCGGACGAATCGCAATAATATTGCCCGGCGTTCTGCCTACCATGCGATGCGCTTCCTCGCCAACTGCCAGCACGCGTTTTGAATCACTCTCAATGGCAACTACAGAAGGCTCATCGAGAACAACGCCTCTTCCTTTTACATGTATGGATACATTAGCAGTACCAAGATCAATCCCAATATCCTTGCTCAACATAAGGCTTAAGTCCCCCAACGAATAATAATTACAAAACGTACATTTGGTTCCCTTGACACAGAAACCGCTAACGTTTATTATTCGCCAAAAAAGACAAAATTCCTCTATAATTCGTGAAAAAACTTCAATGCTTGCCTGCTGCGAGTACTTCACGCTTTTTTGTACTCGTTTTTTTATATTTAATTTTGGTCGCTTCTCCTCCCCTCAGATGCCTAATCGATTTGTGGTACTCGAGAATGTGCTTTACCTGATCGGCCAAATCGGGGTTTATTTCAGGAAGCCGCTCAGTTAAATCCTTGTGCACAGTGCTTTTAGACACACCAAACTCCTTGGCGATCGTCCGCACCGTATGCTTCGTTTCCACGATGCAGCGGCCTATTTTAATGGTTCGCTCCTTAATGTAATCGTGCACGTTCCCGCCTCCCTACTCGAGATAGTTTGGTACATTATATGAGTAGGCACCGTATATATTCGTTGTGGCCAAGCTTGACAGGCAGGAATGTGAATAAATTTTCATAAAAACGTAAAACAGGCAGGGAATTGCTCCCCGCCTGTACGACTAAAGTCCTATTTTTACTAACCTGACGTTATGGTTTAACTTGTATTACTCTTGGACTAACGAGCTTGGGTTTATCGCCTTGCCATTGCTTCTTGTTTCATAATGAAGGTGGATACCCAAATCGCGTTCCAAATCATTGCGACCGGCTTTTGCGATTATTGTTCCTTGCGTAACATCATCGCCTTCTTTAACTGTTACATCCGCTAAGCTTTGGTAAACAGTCACTAGACCGCCCTCATGTGTGATTTCGACGGAGTTGCCGTTAGTTGGATGCTGCTCCACATAAGTAACCTTGCCTGATAATGCTGCAAGCACATCAAATGTTTTTCCATTTGGGTCAACAAAGTCGATACCCATATGAGGAGAGAACTTGTCACCCGTTTGGATCAATGCAGCTTCGCGTTCTGCGTCACTTGCTTTTGCATCGTAGAATGGAAGCTCTTCTTTAAGTACTGTTTTGTCAGCTAGCGGCCAATGGATCGATTCGTTGGCAGCAATAACTTCTTGCACTTCTTCATCCTTGCCTTGCGTTCCTGACGCTTCCCCTTGTGTAACTTCAGAAGGCTCGGTTTTTCCTGTTGTCGCTGTCGGTTTTGTATCCGCCCCCTGATAGATCCACATTAAGGTTACGATAATTGCTGCCGCGGCCATGAAGATTGCTGGAGATACCCATCGCTTTGCAAAAAGGTTCTTCCATCCACTGCTAGATTTGGCGGCAGACGTTCCTCCCAGAACAGTTTTGGGAGTTTCTTCTGGTCTTTGCTTCGGTTTACTTTGATTTTGATCATTCATTTTCTATCACCTCACTAGCCATTGTTACCAGATCTGCTAGGTTTATACGTGAGGTGAATACGAAATATTGAAAGAGTTCAAATTACGAGCGAGCTCTCAGCTCTTCCGATAGCTTCGAAGCTTGTTCCACTTGAACGCTAGAATAATAATGAGCCAGAATAGCTTCGGCTTTTGCCCCTGATTGCGCCATTCCATTGGCTCCCCACTGGCTCATGCCGACTCCATGCCCATAACCAAAAGTCGTTATGGATATCGATTTATCTTTTATATTCCAAATAAATTGAGAGGAAGCAAGTCCTAGCAGCTCTCTCACTTCTCGGCCTGTGAACGTTTTGTCTCCGATAATCATCTTGCTGATTCGATTTCCTTCCGTCTTCTCTATTACACGAATGGAAGGTTTGGCAGAGTTCTTCTTTGCTACTCCTAGCTTACTGTAAAACTCGTTAAGCGACAGCTTGACCGTTTCTTTATATTTCGGCGACAGCTCTTTGTCCCATGGGCTTGCTACGCTGCGCAAATACGGAATTTCTTGCGTCCAATAGTCCTCCGAGTTTTCGGTGAATCCATTGCTGGTAGAGAAGAACGCAGCATCTATCGGTTCGCCTTTATAAGTGATAACCTTGCCCTTCGTCTGAAGGATCGCTTCATTAAGCTTACTCATATTGTTTTTCTGCTCATTCTTTGGCCATTTGGCTGCGAGCTCTGCAACTGAAATATACACTTGATGATCGGTCGTGTCCGTCACATCCGCTCCTTTTACCGGAACTCCGCTATCATTGCCAAGAAAAATTCTACGAATCATATACGTACGTGCTGCAATGGCTTGCGCCTTTAACGCCTCAAGCTCGAATCCGATTGGCATTTCCGCAGCTACTACACCGCGAACATACGCTTCAAGCGGAACTCGCTCTATCCGCTTTTCCTTCGTTAAATAAACACGAATAACGAGACGATCAATCACATCCAGCGTTTCACCGTTCTTCCCATCACCAGCCGTTGGCCGATTTAAAAGATCATTTTCAGAAGATGGAATGAGCGCATCCGCATCATCCAACATGTCCGTTTTCGGCATCGTTTGATTACCCGCTTTAATAGATGCGTTGTCTGTTAAAGACCTAGCAGCCTTCGCATCGTGAAGCTCGTCAACTGAAAGCCTTACTAGAATGACAGATGCGCCAAGCATCGCTCCGATTGCAAACAAGGCCATCGGTCTGCTTGTCCGCATACGATCGATCATCGAAACTATTGAAAACGTCCCTCTTCTTCGCCTCATGAGCTCTCCTTCCATCTTGGCCGGAAAAAGGAAGCAGGAAGCAGCCACTGCCGCCCCCTCTCTCTTAATACGGGTCCTGATGGTTCATTCTATGAGCACAAATAATAGGGTAGAACCTAAAAGTCTAATCATGGCGAAGCGCGTCAACCGGCCGCAGACCGGCCGCTTTATTTGCAGGCAAATAGCCAAATATAACGCCTACGAGGGCAGAAAAGACAAAAGCTAACCATACAGTATCTAAAGGTACTTCCGTTTCCGTCTTCATAATCATTCCAATAGTATAAGAGGCGATATATCCAAGCCCAATTCCTAGTGCGCCTCCCAAACCGCTGATGCACACCGCCTCTACTAGAAATTGAAACATAATATCCCGCTTTTTTGCTCCCAATGATTTACGAATGCCAATCTCTCGCGTTCGCTCTGTTACAGACACTAGCATAATATTCATGATGCCGATGCCACCAACGATAAGAGAAATGATCGCTACATAAATGAGCTGCCTGTTCATCGTTTCATTAACGGAATTTAATGTTTTCATCGCTTCCTCTTGATTAAACACCCTGTAGGCATTCTCATTGCCTCGGAATTTCTCATAGAGAACAGCTTCAACGGCAGTAACCGTCGCAGCCATGCGATCTATATCCGAGACAATTAAGTTAATAGTAGAAACGCCGCTTGTTTGAAATATTTTCTGAGCTGTCGTTATCGGAATTAATATTTTCTCGTCATTTGAGCCGCTGAGTGAGCTTCCTTGCGATTCCAGCAATCCAACAATCGTAAAATTATAACCGTTTATAGTTATCTTTTTCCCTACTGCCGCCGCAGGGTCCACTCTCTCGTCCTCAAATAAATCCTTCGCGGTCTCCACGCCAATAAGCGCAACCTTTGTGTTGTTTGTTATATCTGGAGAGGCGATATACCTGCCATCCTGTACGGGAAAGCTTTTCACTTCCTCATAAGCGGCGGTTATTCCTTCTACGGTAACGGATACCTGCGTCTTGCCGTATTTCGCATATCCTGTTGTGCTCGTCACAGGCGCAACACCCGCAATATTCATGACATCGCCAAGCTCATTCGCTTCATCGACTGACAGCGTCGTAACTGTTCCACGTCCAAGAATATTAACGGAGAGCGAGTTAGGGCTGCCAAGGGAAGATACCTGCTTAGCCACTTCATTGGAGGAAGCCTTCCCCATAGCTACAAGCGCAATGACCGTTGCGACACCGATCAATATACCGAGCATCGATAATATTGTTCTAAGCTTGTTGGATAAGACGCTCTTGACTGCCATCCTGAGACCTTGCGTAAGCTTCATCGCTGTCCCTCCTCTCTTGCTCCCGCTCCGTCAACACCCCATCCCGAATAATGACCGTACGGCTTGCTCGTTTGGCTACTTCCATATCATGAGTAATCAAAACGATAGTCTGACCCGCGCGATGCAGCTCATCCATCATATTGAGCACTTCCATGCCTGTCTTAGAATCAAGCGCGCCTGTTGGTTCATCGGCAAGCAGTATAGGCGGATTAGTCGCCAGAGCGCGCGCAATGCCAACACGCTGCTGCTGCCCGCCCGACAGCTCGTTTTGGCGATGGTTTATTCGATCACCTAGCCCTACTCTATCCAGCGCTTCCATCGCGCGCATACGTCGCTCCTTGCCCGGCAGCCCCCGATAAATAAGCGGAAGCTCGCAGTTCTCAAGTGCTGTGAGCTTCGGAAGCAAATGATACCCTTGAAAAATAAATCCAATTTTTTTATTTCGTATTTCTGTCAGTTTATTATCGCTTTGTCCAGTCACCTCAAGTCCCTCAAGCTTGTAGCTTCCTTCGCTCGGCAAATCAAGACAGCCAATAATATTCATAAGCGTCGATTTTCCAGAGCCGGATGGACCCACGATGGCTAGAAAATCACCGCGTGCAACCGTGAGTGAGACCTCATGGAGCACTGTCATTTTTTCACGCGCCATCGTATAAAACTTCGTGATCTTATTCATTTCTATTAATGGACCATTCAGCGTTGAACTCATCGTGGACCACCTGTTCCTGTCCGCATTCCTCCGCCCATGCCTCCTGGGAAAACCATAACGTCGCCAGCAAAGCCGCCCTGCCGCATTGTCGTCTCCGCAGAGCTGCTGCCCATGCCAGCCGTTCCTTGGGCAATCGGAACAAGCACACTGTCCCCTTCTTTTAACCCTGAGACAATTTCCACAAAGTTTTCATTGCTGAGTCCTGTGGTCACCTCAACCAGCTGACCGCCAAGCGCATCCGGCATGCGGCCGCCACGACCGCCAGCTGCAAATCCGCCGCCAGCAGCTGCACGACCTGCTCCCGATTGTCCTGCTGAAGCCGAACCGTCTGCTGCAATGGATTGACCTGTGCCTGCTCTTACACCATTGCCTTGCGCACCCTGAGCACCTTGCCTCGCTGCCCCTGTTCCTGTTCCCCCCGTCGGAGCTTTCTGCGCTCCGCTTGTTGTAGTGCCTTGTCCGGTCGCCGTTCCTTGTTTCCCGTCTACAGCTCCACCAGGAGCAGCTGCCCCTTCTTGCTGCTGCCCAGCCTGTCCAGCGCCTGCCGATGTACCCGCTCCGCTATTGTCAGATGGAATACGAACGAAAGACCTTGTGCCCATTTCGACGACAGCATTTACCGGTACAAGAATGATGTTTTCCTTAGACGCAATTGTAATGGCTGCCTCACCTGACATCCCCGCCTTCACGCCTTCGATGTTCTTTAGCAATAAATTCACTTCAAATGAAGATGAACCGTTATTGGAAGTACCCTCCATCGCAATATCCGATACGGTTGCATTAATCTTCTTGTCAGTCAGCGCGCTTAAGGACAAATCTGCCGATTGATTAACCTTTAAAGCAGATATATCAAGCTCATCCACAGATGTAACAAATTCCAGCTTCGTATAATCTACAATTGTAGCTATTGCCGTATTGGCATTCACCTCATCGCCTACCTCAATAGACATTTCGGTAACTTCGCCATCTATGGAGGCTGTCACTACTTTTTCCTCTTTTGCTTGTGCTTCATAGATATCTTGCAGTTGATCTTGGTAGTCTGCAATCTCATCGTTTGCATTTTCAATATTCTTTTGAAGCGATGCCTTCGTGGCCTCTTCGTTTTCAGTGCCCGTTGCTTCCTTATAGCTTTGTTGGTATTCCGTAATCGTATCTTGTAGTTTTGTGATGCTCTTATTGATCGATTTAATTTTGTCATCATTGTCGTCCGCAGACTCAAAAGTAACAAGAATTTGTCCCGCTTTAATCTTATCTCCTTTTTTGACATTCACAGTAGCTATGGTGCCGCTCTTGCCGGCAGTCACCGATTCCCTCGAATTAGCTGCTACCGAACCTGTCCCGTTAATTTGTTTTACGATTGACCCTTTTGTCGCCTGCACCGTCAGTGACGTAGGCATTACACCTGCTGCTTCCTTATCCTTAGCAAAATAAAAATAATAGGCACCTGCTCCAGCTGCGGCTAAAATAATTAAAATGCCGAGCCCTATCGTCCACTTCTTCATCTGCTTTAATCCACCTTCCATTGGTCTTAGTGAGATCGACTATAGCATTCAAAAATGAACGGAAGATGAACAAGCTTGACGACAAAAAGCCCCCATCTAGTGTTCATATGGGAGCAGGAGTATGATGTAAAAGATTACGTAAGGCGGCAAAAGTTCAGTAATAACAGGGTTCCTACTGAATAACGATATAAACGGACTAAAAAAGAGCGGAGATCCCTCTCCGCCCTCATTCTTTATATTCTAGTGAATTGGTGGTATGTTTTGCGGTCAATGAAGTTACTCATGACAGCCTTAATTTCGTCCTCCGTCAATCCAACGGGCTCGCCATCTTCATCCGTTCCAGTGAAAATAGCATTTCCAATAACTGATACTTTAGGCTCGTATTCATCTTGGTTTGTGATTCGCGATTTCTCGGTCAGATGGAAATTGAATGCCGATCCATCGGACTGCAAATCCATGTTAAACCATAAAACAACGTCATTCCATATCGTGATAGATTCTACGTTGCCTTCAGCTATTTCATCTAAGGCGTCATAGATGTTTCCCTTTATCTCTATTTCTTTAACTTCTAATTCTTTTTCGATTTCTGCAACAATGACTTTCATCGTAGCCAATGGACAACACACCCTTCGTTCTGCCAAAACCATTATTTTAATTCATTCTATGACAAGTGCTTACCCAATTACAAACTTTCACTTGAATGCACATTTATCAACGTTTGCGAGGAGTTATAGCCATTCAGTCATCCATTCAAAAAAAGAGTATGTTTCATTCTCCCGAATTGGCGAGAAAAAACATACTCTCAAAACAGATACAGCGTTGATTACAAAGGAGGAAGCTCCTGCAAAACAGGCAGCGACGAAATCGCGCCTGCTCTTGTTGTCGTAAGAGCAGCGGCGGCGTTCGCAAACGAAACCAAACGTTTGGCCGTATCGGCATTCATTTCGCTTAACGCCTCTTCACTTCTCTGCATCTGGTACAGCAGCGCTCCGATAAAAGCATCGCCAGCCCCAGTCGTATCCACAACGGCTACTTTCTGGCCAGGAGTAGATACTTCGTAGGAAGACGTATACCACACCGCACCATCCGCTCCCTTTGTGTATACAACAGCTTGAACGTCTCCGACAAACAAAGAAGCAATAGCCTCTTTCTCGTCTTCAATTCCCGTCACAAAAGCAAGCTCATCCGAGCTTATTTTGACAAGATGGCTCAAAGGAATGAATTGCAGTATCGTTTGTCTGCACTGCTCGTGATCTGCCCATAGCGGCAGGCGCACGTTAGGATCAAAGCTGATGAGTCCTCCTGCTGCTTTCATCCCAGCAATCGCTTTGAGATGCGCATATTTCACAGGAGCTTCAATAAGATCTACTGAGCAATAGTGCAAAATATCTCCTTTAGCGAACCACTCTTCGTTAATCTCATCCTCTGAAAGCAGCATATCGGCACTTGGATTTCGGTAGAATGAAAAATCGCGATCCCCGTCGGCTTTTAAACTTACAAACGCAAGAGCAGTATTTGCTTCATTCGTTTGGAGCACATGCTGAGTATCAACACCTGACGCTTTCATCGTTTCCAAGAGAAAGTCACCGAAAGCATCTTTACCCAGCTTACCTATGAAGGCACTGCTGCCGCCTAGCTTCGCAACCGCACAAGCAACATTAGCTGGAGCGCCGCCTGCTTCCTTCGTGAAACCAATGACATCTTTGAGCTCAATGCCGCGAGTATCCGGAATAAAATCAATTAACGCTTCACCAATCGTATATAGTTTAGACAGATTAAGCCCCCCTAGCTGATGTCCCATTTTTTAAAGGATACCATAGTACAAGCACCTTCTGCGTAGGCGAATATGCCGAGAGATTCAGTACCTGGGTAAATACGGCCTGTCATCACCTTCTCGCCGCCTTGAATGAACACCTCGACGGAGGATTTATCAACGAAGATGCTCAAAGCCAGCAAACCATCCTTTAGTTCAACACTCGTCCTGCGCTCACCGCCAAGACCAATTCCTGACTTATCGCGATTAAAACGGAATTTGCCTTCTGCTTGCTGATAAGACAATACGGTTTCTTCCTCGCTGTGCACCCTCAGCTTCAAACCAAATTCCTTGGCTTGATCTGCCTGAAATACGACCTCTAGCTCATAACAATCTCCGCTAACTCCCAGATCTTTAACAACATCTGATAAGTTAATATCGCTTGCCTCATAAGCATTTTTCCGGTAATTTTTCATTTCCTCAAGCGGCTTGAACAATAACGACTCACCCTGCAAAATAACTTCGCGCGGCAAAGTCATAGCGCCGGCCCAGTAATGCCCAAGCTGCGTCGGAATTTCTTGTTCCCATGCCTCCATCCAGCCGATGATAATGCGTCTGCCTTTTTCATCAACTGTTGTTTGCGGAGCATAAAAATCAAAGCCGCAGTCAACCGGCTCATACCGATCATACTGAAAGCTGCTTTGCTTAATATCCAAGCGTCCAATCATATAGGTAGTGGAATGTAGATTACAATAGTCATCTCCTTGCGCTGGCATACGCTGCGGCGACATTACCAGCACATCGCGTCCTCCGAGCTCAAACAGATCAGGACACTCCCAGTTGTCGCCAAGCTTCCCATCACTGCGCGCGATTTCCCCGCTAAAACTCCAACTCACAAGGTCCGTTGAACGATATAGCAAAATAAGTCCGCGGCCCTGTCCATCATTTGACCCTAAAACTGCATAATAAATACCGTCACGCTCGAATACCTTCGGATCTCGGAAATCCTTCTGGCTGAATCCTGACGGTATTTGGTCTGAACCAATGACAGGATTGCTAGCCAGCTTCTCAAAATGGATACCATCGTCGGAAACAGCGATATTTTGATTTTGACTATAATCAAGCTCTCTATTAGGCCCCGTTATCAAATGTCCCGTATACATCAAATACAACTTGCCATCGCGTTCAACAGCACTGCCAGAGAAGCAGCCGTCACGGTCATAGTCCTGATCGGGCGCAAGCGCAACTGGGAGGTACTTCCACTTGATGAGATCATGGCTAACCGCATGTCCCCAGTGCATAGGCCCCCATACGGGCTGATATGGATAATGCTGATAGAACATATGGTATTCACCGTTATAATAAACAAAACCATTCGGATCATTCATCCACCCAAACTCGCTCATTAAATGATAAGCAAGGCGGTATTCCTCTTTCAACAAATACTTGCGTTCTGAAATAAATGTGTCGGCATTTTCTCTTGTATACAAAATAAAGCATCCAACCCTTACTTATTATTTAATTGAGCCTTGCATGACCCCTTGGATAATATATTTCTGCGCAAACAAGTAGACAACAAGCACAGGCAATATGGTCAGCATAAGCCCTGCCATTAACGGTCCATAATCAACCGAATACGTACCGAAGAAATAGAAAGTAG
Source organism: Pristimantibacillus sp. Z349TD_6 (assembly GCF_056173205.1). Lineage (NCBI taxonomy): Bacteria > Bacillati > Bacillota > Bacilli > Caryophanales > Paenibacillaceae > Pristimantibacillus (SeqCode) > Pristimantibacillus sp. Z349TD_6. Next base: position 7,402,750 of record NZ_CM149662.1, read on the forward strand.
ACAATGGCAGTGTCCGCTCATCCGGCGAAATCAGCACGAGGGAAGGCAATAAAAAGTCATTCCAAATCCATAATACATTCAAAATGGCAATCGTAACCGTCGTTGGAGCAAGCACCGGAAATACGATACGGAAGAAAGTTTGCGTCCGCGTGCAGCCATCGATAAGCGCCGCTTCTTCCAGCTCGGCTGGTATGCTTTTTACAAACCCATGATAAATAAATACGGCCAGCGGACTGCCAAATCCAACATACATATAAATAAGGGCCCATTTGCTATTAAGAAGACCAATGGTTCCGTATATTTTGACGAGAGGGATCATAATGGCTTGGAAAGGTATGATCATGGCCGCAACCATTAGGAAAAACATGTATTGGTTCGTCTTCGTTTGGTTTCGCACAAAATAATGAGCCGTCATTGCAGCTAAAATAGAGATAAGCACCACGCTAAGCACAGTTATGACTACAGAGTTCATAAATGCCGATATGAAATTCATTTTTTCAAATGCATTTGTGTAGTTCGTGAAGCTTAGGCTATCCGGCAAGGAAAGCGGACTTGATGTGATTGCCTTGTTTTCCTTAAATGAGTTGATGAGCAGCATAAAGAAAGGAACGACGAACAGAACTAAAATAACGAAGAGGGCGATGAACTTCGTCCATGCGAGCCACTGGTTCTTTTTCTCCATCACGCCTCAACCTCCAGCTTCTTGCTAAAATAAACCTGTGCTATGGTAATCGTCGCCACCAGCAGGAACAGGACAAATGCTTCTGCTTGGCCTACGCCATAATCCCGCGATAGAAATGCCTTCTCGTAAACATGCATCGATACCATTTCCGTACTTTTGAAAGGTCCGCCTTTTGTGAGTGAAACGTTCAGGTCATAAACCATAAAGCATCTTTGCAGTGATAGGAAAACACAGACGATAAACGATGGAACCATCAGCGGCAAAATCATTTTGCGCATTTTCGTCCATAGGCTCGCACCATCAATACTTGCTGCCTCCAAAATATCCTTAGGCACATTCATAAGCCCAGCTACATAAATAACCATCATATAACCGGCATATTGCCATACCGTGACGATAATCATCGACCAGAAGGCTTTGTCCGGGTCAGCCAGCCAGGAGGAGCTGAATAACGGAATACCCCATTCTTTGCCTAGATACACGAGTACATTCGAGAAAATAAATTGCCATACAAAGCCGAGTACAATGCCGCCTACCAAGTTGGGAATAAAGAAGCCTGCTCTAAAAATACTTTGCCCCTTTAATCCTCTCGTTAATACGTAGGCTAGCAAAAACGCAACTACGTTAATAAGAGCAACTGAAATAAAAACATATTTTAACGTAAGCAAAAATGATTTCCAAAAAACAGCATCCTTGAATACCGCTGCGTAATTCTCAAATCCAACCAAACTGCTTGTCGTCGATATGCCATCCCAATTCGTAAAGGTCAAATAAATCCCATACAAGAATGGAATAATCATTACAGCAAGAAAAGCAAACAAAGTCGGTCCGGTAAACAGCAGCCGCAATCGCAATCGATTCCACAGCCCTTTTTCCGTTATCATCATGATCCCTCACATTCAAGCATGGTTTTGTAAGTCAAAATACGATAAAGAGTAAACAGCTTACCCCGTCGTTTGGCGGGGTAAGCCTTCTATAAGCTATTAAGGATTATTTAACCGTCTTCCAATACTCCACAATATCTTTCGTCAACTCCGCACGATCCGAAGCACCAGCTAAATATTTCTGCATCGATGCGCCAAGCTTAGCCCAGTGGTCAGCTGGCAGCGTGCTGATGGAATCCTCTGTTTTGCCGTTTGCGATATGTTCAGATATGGACTTTGCAAGCGGATCTTTGGCTTCAAGCGTAATGTTCTTGAACGCCGGAATAATATTCGCTTTGTTCACGAGGAAGTCTTGACCCTTCTCGCTGTATACCATCCACTCCAAAAACGTTTTTGCAGCAGCCTGCTGCTCCGCCGTATTTTTTTCCTTGTCGATGACCAAACGCTTCGAAACCGCAGAAGACACTTGTGTATTGCCAAAATCATCTGGATTGTTGCTTATAGGGACAGGTAAAAAGCCGTATTGTCCGCTTGCCGTATCAAAGCTGCTAATTTGCGGCCAAGCCCAGTTCCCTTGGAACCAGATGCCCACCTCGCCTTTACCGAGCACCTCTGGACCGCGCTCATAAGTTCCAGACAATGGGGAGGCTTTGTCGATATTGTATTTTGTCATGATGTCAAACGTATCCATTAGTCCATTGAAAACCGTATTGCTAGCTAAATCGATTGTTCCAGCCTTCAAATCGTCTATGAACTTTGCAACTGCAGCCGTATCAGCAGATTGACCCGCGTAAGCCAGCGGCAAATAGTGTGCTCCCAGCGACCAATCCATCGGTGAGATAATAAGCGGAGCTTTACCTGAAGCTTCGATTTTCTTGAACAGCTCTTCAAGTGCGCTTGTTGTGTTGATCGTTGCTGGATCAAATGTTCCGCCTACCGCTTGATCTACTACCGCTTTGTTATAAATAAAACCATAACCTTCAACTGCAAGCGGGAAAGCGTAGTTTTTACCATCAAATGTCGTTAGCGCCGTGCTGCGGTCAACGGCATCCGCCATCCACTTCTCACCGCTAAGATCAAGAACACGATCCTTGAATTTCTCAACATCTCCTGTATCGAGCATCGTAATGGTAGCCGGGTTTCCTGATGCATAAAGTGCAGACGCTTTCTCAAAAGGTGACTGTCCAGCCGGTACCGGTATAATTTCAAGCATAATGTTAGGATTATCCTCTTTAAATACTTTCGCAGCCTCTTCGAGCTGGGCTTGAATCTCGCCCTTCGAGTTAAGCAACGATATCTTTACTGCAGAACCTCCATTAGACGATCCCGCGTTATTCGAATTGCCACATGCCGTTACAACCATAACTACCATTAGCGATAATGCTATCGCTTGCATCCATTTCAATGATTTCATTTGATTGCCCCCGATTTTATGAGATTGAAAAAGTTTGAAAGACGATTTACCGATCGTGTAAACCGCTTACAAAACGTATTATATAATTGTGATTAAGAGTATGTCAATCGTTTGACATGTTAAACGATTGACATAACTTTTAAAAAAATAAAAAACCCTTGCTGTGCTTGGGTTTTTCACATTTTTTTAATCTATGTAGAAGCTCGTTTAATCAGCTCAACCGGTAAAATATTTTCGAATTCGAAAGCTTCCTCGTTCATCTGCTTCATAATCAGATCAATCGCCATTTTCCCAATTTCTGCAATCGGCTGTTTCACCGTTGTCAGCTCCGGCGTGAGCCATCTGGCTGCGCTAATATCGTCGTAACCGATAATTTTCACATCCTCCGGGATTCGTTTGCCGGCGATCACACACTCCTTAACTGCAAAAGCAGCAATAATATCACTCGTTGCGAAAATGCCATCCAGATCGGGATGATCCTGAAACAGCTGATGTATAATTTGCTCGTACTGGAGTTGATCAAACACATTCATATCCGTCTGAATGATGACATGCTCGATCCCCTTCTCCTTCATCACGGCTTGAAACGCTTCTGTACGCTGATTCGCGAGCAAATGAAGCTCCAAATTACCGCATATATGCGCAATTTTTTTGCAGCCCTCACCAACCAGCAATTGTGCCGCAAGGCTCCCGCCTGCATAATTATCGGAAGAGATATACGGAATCTCACTGCTGATCTGACGATCAATCGTAACAATTGGCGAGTTCAAATGTTTGTACTCATCCACCTGAAGCGTATGGCTTCCCATAATAATGCCATCCACACGATTGCGCTTCAGCATTTCGATATAATCCTTTTCTTTCTGCGGGTCAAGCTGGGAATTGCAAAGCAGCATTTTGAACCCGAGCTCATAAGCATAGTTTTCTATGTGATTCGCGAGCTCGCTAAAAAAAGGATGAGCTACACTAGGTATAATAAGACCAATGACGTTAGATTGTTTTCTTAGTAAAGAGCGGGCAATCTCGTTAGGCTGGTAATTTAATTGCTCCATCGTTTGATAAACCTTCGTTCTCGTTGCTTCACTAATATAACCCCGATTGTTTAAAACGCGGGAAACCGTCGTCACGGATACGTTCGCTATTTTTGCCACATCGTGTATCGTTGCCATGGCCGCCCCTTTGCTTATTGCAGTAGTAGTAACCATTATAGCTAAATGGTTAGCCTTATTATACTTAATAAATATTTCAAAAGTATAGATTGTCCAAACAAAAAGAAGCTGTTTCAGATAAGCCCTTTGCGACTTATTTGAAACAGCTTCTTTATCTTGTTCTTAACGGAAAATTAAGCCCACGTCGGCTGAACTTTGAGAACCGCAACCTCTTTCTCACGCTTAAAGGAAGCAGCTGTATCCACATCAGAAGACGTTGAAGAGATCGCCACTACAGCAGCCGAATCACGCACTGCCGATGTAACTTGGACCGAAACGGATGGCTTGCTTGTCGCCGTGTCTTCCTCGCTAATCAGCTCAATACGATGAATATCAGCCCCAAGAGCTGCAAGCTTGCCTGTAATGTTGACATAACCACGATCCACATGATGCAATCCTGTTACTTCAGTCTCGCCTTCCGCGCGCAAAGCCGCACAAATAAGTGCTGCTCCTGCTCTTAAATCGGTAGCGCATACCTTTGCACCCGTTAACGGCATACCGCCATTAACGATAGCTGTACGTCCATCGACTTTAATTTGAGCGTTCATTTTCTGGAATTCCTCGACATGCATAAAACGATTTTCGAAAACCGTTTCCGTCACAACGCTTGTTCCCTCAGATACGAGAAGAAGAGCCATCATTTGAGATTGCATATCTGTCGGGAAACCTGGATGCGGCAATGTTTTCACATCAACCGATTTCAATTGCTTGCTCGATTGTACACGAATTCCGTTATCGCTCTCCGTAATTTCTACGCCCATTTCCTGCAGCTTAGAGATTACCGGCGTCAAATGATCAGAAATTGCACCTTCAACGAATACGTCACCGCCTGTAATAGCGGCCGCAATCATGTACGTGCCTGCTTCAACACGGTCAGGAATCACATTATGAGCTGCGCCATACATCCGGTCCACGCCTTCAATACGAATAACTCCTGTACCAGCGCCACGAACTTTGCCGCCCATAGCATTGATATAGTTGGCCAAATCCACGATTTCCGGTTCTTTGGCTGCATTCTCAAGAATCGTTGTGCCATCTGCTAAAGCAGCTGCCATCATAATATTTTCCGTTGCGCCTACGCTGGCTACGTCTAGGTAAATTTTCGCACCCTTAAGACGCGTCTTTGTGCTGGCTTCGATAAAGCCCTGCCCAAGCGTAATTTCAGCGCCCATCGCTTCAAAGCCCTTCAAATGCTGATCAATCGGACGAGTGCCGATCGCACAGCCACCAGGCAATGAAATTCTCACCTTGCCTATCCGACCAAGAAGAGGACCCATAACTAAGAAGGATGCCCGCATTTTTCGAATAAGCTCATAAGGAGCTTCATAAGTCGTAATGGTCTGCGCTGTAATGCGCATCGTTTCATTATTATAGGATAATTGTGCGCCTAAAGAGGCAAGCACCTTCTGAATCGTCATAACGTCGTCGAGGAGGGGTACGTCATAGATGACGCTGTCTCCTTCTGTCGCCAATAATGAGGCCGCTAAAATGGGGAGTACTGCATTTTTTGCTCCGCTAACACGGACCGTTCCCTTCAAACGCTGGCCTCCGCGGACGATAATTTTGGTCATCTTTTGGTTCCCTCCGCGAACTGCATTTTCTATTTCCTATTTGTGAAAAAAAAGGTTTATCTCACTTTACCCAACCTTCATCTTATCACTCAATTACACCAATCGACAAGCGTTATATTATTACCATTTTTTACATGTCATTCCCAGCGCATTTTATGACTTTTTTCTCCAAAAACGTCTCTTTTTCAAGAAAAAACTACGTTTCCGGTTCGATTACGGGTCCTGATTTATACCTATTCGCAAGCCATCAGCTTTTTGAGACCGTCATGTATTACCCATTGTTGACATGTTTCGCTTTTGTTATTCGACAAACGATTTGAGAAGAACGGTGTAGCCCCAATATTCCAAGATGAATTTTGCTAACAAATGACCCATTATAATAGCAACAAATACTTGAAACAAACGGGCCTTTGGACTCTTTGGAAAACGAAAAAAAGCTTCCCACTTCACCTCTTGCAGTACAAACCACACCAGAATAATGCTGAGAATAACAATGATTATAGAAAACAACCCGGTCATTCCGGTGTAGTTTTGCAAACCATTTATAAGACCGTAATTTACGTCCATGATGCCTCCTGAGCTTTTTCATGTTTTAAGCTTCAAACTCAAGCAGCATTTATCTTGCTTCATATTATTAACGTAACTGGAAGCCATTTTGTTTGATGAAAATATTAGGCGATAAATCGGTGGAGCAGCACCGTGTAGTCTGCACGGCTAGCCTGCAGGCTTGGTTTGAACAGATTTGCTTCTATTCCTTCAATTTGTTTGTTCAACTTCATAGCATACAGCATGGGTGCTGACCAATGAGACTTTGGTACATCGGCGAACGGATCAATGACAGGCAGCTTAGGCCGTACACCTTCCGCAGAACCGATAATCATTGCCATTTCCGCCCTTGTAATCGGCTGATCCGGCTTGAACTCGCCATTCGGGAATCCTTTTACCCAGCCTTGCTCTACAGCCCTCGTAATCGCATCATTAGCCCAATGTTTTGATGGGACGTCTTTGAATCGTTTCCCTTGCACGCGACTTGATGATGCTGGCTTATATGCCTTCACAACCATTGAAACGGCCTCGGCTCGCGTTATGGAGCGTCTAGGCTCAAATCGATTTTGACCTGTTCCGTTAATAATGCCTTTTTTGTTTAATGCGACGATTTCATTTTGAGCCCAATGACCTTTAATATCACGGAATCCAGCAACCAACTCCTCTGATTTCACCTTTAAGCGATAATACTGCTTGTCAAAAGGAGCATCTGCTTCCAGCTTCACGTAATACACACCAGGCTGCAGCAGCTTTTCTTCGGTTTGCAGCTTCCCGCTTGCTTTTGTTTTGGATGCCGTAAGCTGCTTCATCCGTTTATCATAGAGCAAGAGGCTCAAATCAACGTCAAGCGGCACACCGTTTACCGTCATGCTGATGATGCTGGCGTTTGAAACCCGGATTTGAAACCAATCTACGTCGGAGTAGCTGCTAATTACACCAAGGTACTCCGTACCTGGATTAATCATAAACGCCTCGTACGATTTATCGTTTGGTTCATTCGGATCATCATATTTTGGCATATAATCCATCTTCAATATGTAGGTGCCTATGGTCGGACTAGCTTCTGAGGAGATCGCATTGTGAACACGAATATAATATTTACCAGGAGTCACAGTTATGACTGGTGACTGCTCAGTCTCCCCTTCACCCTCATCATCGTACACCATTAATTGCTGGCCTGCCTTCTGTATAGCAAGCCCAGGATCAATACGTGCCGTATTCGTACTAAGCGTAAGACTTAGCTTCCCGCTCTGCGTAAAGGTTACCGTAAACCAGTCGCGATCGGCGGTTTGATGAAAGTTGCCCGTAATCGACTGCGTACGAGGCTGCAATGTATAGGCTTCAAACGATTTATCATTTTTCTCGTAATCGTCCGGCTTCATCGTAAAAGTAGACGTGAGCAGATAAGGCAATTCATCGTTGCTGCTCTGATTGATGAGCTCCAGATGAATGAGCTGCCGCCCTTTTTTAACCTCAAGATCAATGGACCTGCTTGCAAGCTTCGTATCGCTCGTACTTTGCTTCACGCCATTCATGTAATGGGTGAGCCTAACAGGCGGAACAATCTTTCCGCTAGGAACAAGCCCTTCGTATTGTATGGTTAGCGTGCCATCATACGGCGCATCGATTTGGTACCAATCATGGTCGGATACGCCCTGCAGCAAAGCCGAAATTTGGCTGTTCAGCGGAAACCGTGCAGCAGTTGATTGGGTGTCATTCGGTTCGAAGCCGTCTGGCTTCAAGGTTGAACGTACCGCTTGGTCGATCTGCAGCACACCGTAGCCTGACGTGCTGTCCGCACCTGGCGGCCCAATATCCTTAGCTGTTTGGCGCAGCAGCTCGCGTATCTGGTAAGGCTTCATGTCCTTGTAGCGAGCCCATATGAGCGCTGCAGCAGCTGCGGCTTGCGGAGCCGCCATTGAAGTTCCTTCTTCTTTCTTATAGAGTCCACCAATGGCTGTTGTATATACATTCCAAGGCGCGACAAGGTCAAGCTCAGTGCCTCGATTCGATCGACTATCGACCGTATTATTCGACTTGACGCCACCGACAGCGAGTACCGTCGGATAAGCTGCCGGGTATTTTACCGCAGCTTTCTCTCCAAAGGTGACGCCGTCATTACCTGCCGCTGCTACGAGCAGTACGTTTTTGCTTTCTGCATATTGTACAATGTCGAGCATGTACGGAGAATATCGATGAAGGCCAACCGACAGCACAACGATGCTTGCTCCGCTGCGAACGGCATACAATATGGCTTCGCCGAGCTCCTGCTCTGTTCCGTCACCTCGGTGATCCAGCGCTTTTATCGGCATGATTTTGGCTTTCCACAGTATGCCTGATACGCCAATGCCGTTATTTCCTACAGCTGCGATAACACCCGCTACACTTGTACCGTGCCCATTGTCATCATCGGGCGACTCACCAGGGCTCACTAGATTAGCGCCTGGAACAAGATTAGGCTTCAAATCCGGATGTTCCAAATCAACACCTGTATCCACGATCGCTATCGTAAGCTGCTGCTGCTCGCGAACGGTTTCCCACGCCTTTTGCGCGCCGATCTGGCTGAGATAAAGCTGCTTAGACAACTCAGGATCATTTGCTTTCAATGCTGTAGCTGCAGCCGCAATCTTCGCTGTGGAAGCAGCCTCAGACTCCTGCGGCGCCGCTGGCGGTGTCGATGGAGTCTCTGCGGGTGATGCTTCGTTAGGCACAGAAGCTGCCGGTGATACATTGGATGGTGAAGAATCTTTAGTCGACACATCAGTAGATGCAGCTCCAGGGAGTGATGCATCTGAAGATACAGAGCTTGTAGGCGACAAATCAGAAGACGCAGTTCCTGGGATTGATGCATCTAAAGATACAGAGCTTGCGGGCGATACATTGGATGGTGAAGAGCCTGTAGGCCGCGCATCGCTGCGCGCGGCCTCTGAGCCTGCCGAGGCTGCGTCCTCCGACTCGCCAGCAGGCAGAGCAAGCATATGCACCCTATTGTTCGGGTGCACGTACTCTACGCCCGGCAGGCTTCGCAGCCGGTCGAGCCATTCCTGTACGTCCGCGCCTTCAGCGGCCGGACGTACGAGCATGACCGCCGCCTCATTCTGGCGGCGGAGCACCTCTGTCCCGCGCAGCTCATGCGCTAGCGCGGGGTCGCGCCATTTGAGCAGCCAGCTTTGCGGCTGCTCTGCATCGGCGCCTTCGGCGCCCTCAGCCGCAGGGGATGCTGCGGCCAGCGCCGTAGGCGCCGCTCCGGGAGCGAACCCTGCGGGGGCTATGCCCCCGAGGGTGATGCTCCCGATGAGCAGCGCGGGCAGCGCGCGACGAAGGAGCTTGCGCGCGGCGAGCGTGGCAATGGCGATTGCTTGCATAGACAAGCGAGCTTTATGCTTTTTGAGCGCAGAGCCCTGTCGATCAACAGATGGGCTCTGACTAATCATTTGTGATTTTCGTAATCGCTTTGGTTCTTTTTGAGTGCTCATCATTTTCTGCCTTTTCGTATGAAACGGGTTATGGTTTGTTCCCACTTTCAATTGGATATTCCTTCACTACAATTTCTCTTCACAGGTATCAATTCCCTTGTTTCTGTAAGACAAAAAGGACAAAAGTCCTACAACTATCCCGCTCCATAGCTTGGAACGTCAGTATTCGGCACAAACTATTATTTCCCGGTAAATATAGACGAGCGGCAACACAAGTTCACATAGATAGAATAGTACTTCATGTCTACTATACGATGAACCTATACTCCCCCTGCTGCACATTACCCGCAACATTCTCCGCTGAAACACTGTAACTATATTTCTGCTCATAATCCCTGATTAAAACAGCGTCAGACAGCTTCCTCTCTTCTTGCTATTTGCAAGAAATGACTATAATCCAGCCGTTACTATCATCATATCTAAAACTTCTGCTGCAGTCTGTGTCCTTAACAGTAACTTTAACTATCATGCTGCTTTTTAGCTTATAAACTACTTTCTATTTCCTCTGTGCCGCCTCGAAAATCCCCTTCATCGATTAAACAAAAAAATAGGTCGTTTAAATAGACATCAGTTCCTCATCTACTTAAACGACCTATTATTTTCACACCTTTAGAGAACAAAGGTTTAATATCACTCTACTACAATCTGCTTATCCCATTATCATTAAATCGCCCTTGATCGAGAATATGGCATCAATCCATTGCATTAACGGTCCTGGGAAAATACCTAGTGCAATCGTTGCAGCTGCACACAGCCAGATCACAACTCCCGTTGCTCCCGATATTCGCACTTCATTATTTTCTTCTCCGCTGCGCATGAACATTTGACGAACAATGCCAAAGTAGAAATAGTAAGAAATGACGCTGCTCACGACGATAACAGCTACGAGCCAATAAGCTTTAGCATTCGCTGCTCCGAGCAAGATAAACAGCTTCCCAAAAAATCCGCCGGAAATCGGCAAGCCCGATAAAGACAAGATAAATACCACCATAGCCGCTGCCGTCCAAGGCGCTCGGTAGTACATGCCCGCGAAGCTTTTCAGCTCCTCATGCCCCGATGCGCGGCTAACTACCGTAAAGACAGCAAACGCTCCTATCGTCATAAACAAGTACGCAACCAAATAATAAACAAATTCAGAGAAGTTGCTGCTATGAACCATCGTTATTGAAATACCGATAGGCACCAGCATGTAACCCGCATTGGCTACTCCTGACAGGGCCAGCAATCGCTTCACGTTCCTTTGTTTAAGCGCAGCTGTCGTTCCGACGAGCATCGCTGCAGCAGCCAGCACTAGCAGGACCAGGAAGAGATCATTTGATATTTTTGCCGCTTCTCCCGCTGCGCTGAATAAGCTAGTGCTAAACATAACCCTAAATATAGCAGCCAGCGCAGCACCTTTGGCAATGACCGCTAGAAAAGCCGATACAGGCGTTGGAGCCCCTTGATATACATCAGGCGCCCATGCGTGAAACGGAGCCGCTGCAATCTTAATACCGAATCCAGCAATCATAAATAGGAAGCCCACATAAGCAAGCGCTTTGAAATCCTGCATCGCCCGCGGCAAAGCATCCCCAATTACACCCAAATCAACTGATCCGGTTATGCCGTAAATGTACGACATGCCGAACAACACCATCGCCGAGGAAATCCCGCCCGTAATGACATACTTGAATGCCGCTTCAGCAGACAAAGTTGATTTGCGTCTAATGCCAACCAATACATAACTTGTAATACTAAGAAGCTCTAATCCGATATACAACGTAACCAGGTTTCCTGATGAAGCCATCATCATCGCGCCCATAAGCGCGGGAAGCACCAAATAGAAATACTCTGATTTGTCTGTTATCTCCTCTTCATCCCGATCCGATCCAATTGCGAGCAGAATGATAAGCGCAGTACCCGTTAAAAATACTATTTTCAGCAGGCTGGCGAAATCATCAATGCGGTAGCTGTTGCTTAGCAGATGGATAGAGTCGGCAGATGCTCCGCCCTGATTCATATCCAACATCCGGAGCACGACTAGCAGCAGCGATGCAAGAATGCCCGCTAACGTCAGCCACCCTGTAAATTTTCTGTTCACGCGCTTCGGCAAGAACAAATCCAATACAACAAGAAACAAAAACATGGCGGCCAGCATAAGCTCAGGGGCAAGGTAGAGCATATCCGTCCATGTCAGTGGTATAAATGAAACGCCTTCGTACATGGTTTATCCCCCCGCCCTTGATGCAAGTAATTGTCCGAACAGCTTATCCATGCCATGCTGCACAGTATCCGTAAGGACGGAAGGAAAACAGCCGAGAAGCACAATGAATGCAAGCAGCACAATCATGGGAGCCGCCTCAATTAGCCTTGCGTCCTTAAATGCTCCAAACGCCTCACGCTGTGGACCAAATGTAATCTTAAGTACAGCGCGAAGCATATAGACAGCGGTCAAAATAATGCCAAGCGCCGCAGCCGCAGTCAACCAGCGATGCGACTCGAATAGGCCGAGCAGCGATAGAAACTCCCCTATAAAACCGGATAAGCCCGGCAAACCGAGTGAAGCGAGCCCCGCAGTTAGCAGTACGCCGCTTATAAATGGCATTGAGCGCGCTAACCCACCGAGCTCTTGCAGTTCAGTCGTTCCCGTTCGTTCATAGATGCTGCCAACGATCAGAAATAACAAGGCAGATATAAGTCCGTGCGATACGAGCTGGTATACAGCTCCCTGCAAGCCAATCTCGTTTATTGCAGCTATCCCGAGCAATACGATACCCATATGGCTGATGGAGGAATAAGCAAGCACTAGTTTAAACTCACGCTGCCTGAAGGCTAGCAGCGCTCCATACAGTATATTTATGACGCCTAGCACGGCCAGTACTGTCGCAAATTGTCGCGCTTGATCAGGGAAAAGCATAATCCCAAATCGCAGTAAACCGTAAGCGCCCATTTTCAGTAATACCCCGGAGTGAATCATAACAATCGAGGTCGGAGCTTCCGTATGCACCTTAAGCATCCAAGTATGGAATGGAAATATCGGAAGCTTTATGCCGAAAGCAACCAGCAGCATAATAAACAGCACCCATTGCATCGAATCCGTCAACTGGAATGGATTAATTGAACCAAGCTGCTCATTAGTCAGGTTAACCCAAGCAGATGCGTCCGCCATGTTGCGGAAAATGTCTGTGTAGCTGCCGCTGTAAATAAAGCTAACTTGTTCGCCTACTTGATCCACGCGGAAGCCTGCTGTGTTCACAAGAATAACGAACGCAATCAGCATAATGGCTGAACCAATTCCGTTATAGATTAAAAACTGATTGGCTGCACGCTCGCGATTGAAGTAACCCCAAATTCCAATTAAGAAGTACATCGCAACAAGCGTAATCTCGAAAAATACAAAAAACAAAAATAAGTCACGAGCTAGAAACACGCCAAGCATTCCGAGCTCCAGCAGCAGAAACCATATGAAAAAAGATTTCCACCTTTTCTTGATATGAACTGCTGCAAGTGCAGCCATTGCAGATACGAGCGTTGCGAGAATCAGAAGCGGAAGCGACAGGCCGTCTATGCCGAGCTCATATTGAAACGTAAACTTAAATTCAGATACGCCCGATGGCACCTCTTTATTTAGCGGCACTTCCACCCAGCTATATTGCTCGTCATATGCCGCCCCGCCCTGCTGCTTATTATAATCAGCATAAAGCCACAAGGAGAGCAACAAAGGAACCAATGTGGTTATGACAACCGTGGTTTTCATCCAGCTGCTGCGCTGCTTCGGAAGCAGCAGCAGAACGATGATACCAAGCAGCGGTGCCAGTAATATAAGTGATAATATCGGAATGTCACTCAGGATGCTCATGGCAGGAACCTCCTTCCAACGATAGCAGCCACAAGAATGACGAACCCGATAACAGCTGCCAAACCGTAGGTTTGTACTTGACCGTTCTGCAGACGAGCAGCCATTCTTCCAGCCGAGGTAACAGCCGTGCCTGTCAACCTCACAATTCCGCCTATGACATAAGAATCAAACGCCATAAGCGCAGAGCCAATCAGCTTCAGCGGCTTCACTATGATAACGGCATAAAGCTCATCGATGTAATAACTATTTTCCAGCAGCTTGACTAGCTTAGGCATTTTTTCTTGCAGTACATCTTTGTTCACACTGTTTTTTCCATAGATGAGCCAGCCAATATAGATACCTAGAAGGCCAACCGCAATGGATGCAACAATGGCGATGCCGCTTTTATGCAGCGACTCTCCCCCATCGGTGATCCATGAGCCAAATGCGCCGTTCCATGGCGTCTCAATAAACCCAACTACAATGGCGAGAGCAGCCAGCACGATCATCGGCAGCGTCATCGAAACTGGTGATTCTTTCGCATGAGAAGAGGCCTCGTTTGGTTTTCCCATAAATACAAGGAAGAACAACCGAGACATATAAAGCGCCGTACAGAAAGCGGCTGCCAAACCTACAATAAATAATAGTGGATTCGTCTCCCAAGCAACCGTCAGAATTAAATCTTTCGACCAAAAGCCGGATAATGGCGGAATGCCAGCAAGCGCTAAAGCGCCGATCGCGAACGTCCATGTCGTCACTTTCATTTTCGAGGCAAGTCCGCCCATCTCATGAATGTTCTGTGTATGTACCGCATGAATGATGCTGCCAGCACCAAGGAAGAGCAGCGCTTTGAAGAAAGCGTGCGTGAACAGGTGGAAGATGCCGCCTGTTAAGGAACCCAGACCAAGCGCCATCATCATATAACCCAACTGGCTGACCGTAGAATAGGCTAATATCCGTTTAATATCCTTTTGTACGAGTGCAATCGTCGCAGCGAATATAGCTGTAAAACCGCCTACATATGCGATGGTCTCCATAGCAGCTGCAGAATCCTGAAAAATATCATACGTTCGTGCAATAAGGAATACCCCTGCCGCAACCATAGTAGCAGCATGAATCAGTGCACTGATCGGTGTCGGGCCCTCCATTGCATCAGGAAGCCACACATGAAGCGGAAACTGGCCTGATTTGCCGATCGCGCCTACAAAAATAAGCAAAGCAATCAACGTCGTAATCCCGTTCGTAATCGCACCCGATTGCCCATCAAATACGCTTTGAATCGTAGTGAAATCAAGGGCATGATCCGGCATATACCAGAAAAGGAGCATAATAGCAATCAACAAGCCAACATCGCCGATTCTTGTCACAATAAATGCCTTCTTGGCCGCCGCTCGCGCTTTAGGCAGTGTAAACCAGAAGCCAATTAGCAAGAACGAGCATACGCCAACTAGTTCCCAGAAAATATAAAGCGATAATAAATTATCGGATAATACAAGTCCCAGCATAGAGAATGTGAACAAGGCAACATAACCAAAAAACACAGTTATTCGCTCATCATTTTTCATATAACCGGCCGAGTATACATTCACGAGAAAGCTGACGAGTGTCACGACCACCAGCATAAGCGCTGTCAGGTTGGTCACCTCGAAACCAATCTTCAACGTATAATCTCCGATAGCAATCCAATCAAAGGAATAATTATAATCCACTTCATTGGTACCAAGTCGATCAATCATAATAAGCAAAGATAGAACGAAAGCGCCAAATGATCCAAGCGAACCGATGATAACGCCCGCTCGTCGATAGCTGCGACCGAGCGCCGTCAAAACGAGGAATGCTGCCAGCGGAAACAGCGGAATTAACCAAGCCGTCTGTGAGTACATATTCATACGCCGCGCTACCTCCTCATTTTGTCAAACTCATCGACATTAACTGTCCCGCGCATTCTGAACAATGCTATTAATATAGCTACCCCAATCGCTGCTTCTGCCGCTGCGACTGTAATTGTAAATAATGCAAAAATTTGCCCCGTCAATGACGGAACAACACCATATTTGGAGAAGGCAATAAGATTCAAGTTGACCGCATTCAACATTAGCTCAAGCGAGAGCAGTACGACGACTGCATTTCTTTTCACTAATGCGCCATATAGCCCAATGCAAAACAAAATAGCCGCCATCGTTAAATAGGAAGGAAGCATGTAATTATTCCTCCTCCTTTTTGGCAAGAACGATTGCTCCAATAAATGCTACCGTCAGCAGCACCGAAAGCAGCTCGAACGGTATCACATACCCTGTGTATAAGAGCTCGCCAATTGCCATCGTATTGTCTTCTCCAGCTTGAAAAGACTGCGGCTCTGGAAAAGTTGTTGAACGGATTGCATAAAACAATAAGCCAAACAAGCTGAGCGCGCCTACGGCAGCAAGCGTTTCATGGAGCGGCTTCACCGGCTCACGCTCGCCTGGCTGATGTTTCGTCATCATAATACCGAATATCATCAGAATCGAGACTGCTCCAGCATAGATAAGCACCTGAACAAATGCGACAAACTCAGCTTCCAGAAGCACGAACATTCCGGCTAAGCCTAGAAATACAGCAGCCATAGAGATGACCATATGTACGACCTTCTCTAAGCTGATCATTAGGACAGCGCCGCATATCATGATGGCTGAGAAGATAAAAAAAGCGACAAATTCGCCTGTAAAATCAATATTGAACAACTATTTTGCGCCCCCTTTGGCCGGCGCTCCGATATTGTTATTGTCCTGCCGAGTAAGTGTATTATTGTCTGTCAGCCATTCTGCATCCTTGAACAAATCATCGCGGCTGAAGGTTGCCAGCTCGAAATGATTGGACATCACGATCGCTTCGGTCGGACAAACCTCGGTGCACAGATCACATAAGATGCATATTTCAAAATTAATATCAAAAGTATCAATCACCTTGCCCTTTTTATCAGGGTCCGGGTTCGGTTTGCCGGTCAGCGTAATGCAGTCGGTTGGACAAATGCGAGCGCATTGGTTGCAAACGATACATAAATCCGGGATAAAGTGCTGAATACCACGGAAGCGGTCCGGCATGACAAAGGGCACATCAGGATAGGAGGTGGTCACTTTTGGAGCCGTCATTGATTTGAGCGTTACACCCAGTCCTTGCAGCATTCCTTTCATTTCCTTCTCCCCTTTGCTAATTCTTGATAAACAACTCTAAATATACAGCCGTTAGAAACACATTAAGCAGCGACACCGGCAGCAGCACCTTCCAGCCAAGACCCATAAGCTGATCTACCCGTATGCGCGGCAGTGTAGCGCGAATCCAAAATAAGAAAAACACAATAAACGCAAACTTGAGCAAAAACCATATAATGCCCGGTACAAAATCAAGAAATGGCGCCGGTGCGTGCCAGCCGCCCAGAAACAATACGGTTGTTAACGCAGCAATGGCATAAACGTATACGTATTCCGAGAGCATAAAAAATGCAAACCGAAAGCCGCTATATTCAACATGATAACCTGCAACAAGCTCAGATTCCGCCTCCGGCAAATCGAAGGGCGTACGATTGAGCTCGGATACAGCTGCAATAATAAAGACAATGAAACCGATAATTTGAGGGATGAAGTTCCAATTCCAAAACCAGCCGCCATCCTGCGCCGCTACAATATCGCGCAGATTCAAGCTTCCGCTAAGTAAAATAACGCCTACTACCGAAATAACAAGCGGTACCTCATAGCTTATCATTTGTGCCGCCGAGCGCATACCCCCAAGGAGCGCATACTTATTATTGGAAGCCCATCCGCCAAGTACGATGGCAAGCGTAGAGATGCCTGACAGGGCTACATAATAGAGCAAACCGACATTCAGATCTGCGAAATATAAGTTTTGTGTATAGGGAAGTACAGCGAGTACGGAGAATGCCGGTATGTATGCTAGGGCAGGCGCAAGAATGAACAATGCCCTATCTGCCTTGCGCGGAATCGTGTCCTCTTTAATGAGCAGCTTAAAAATATCCGCTACCGTCTGCAGCAAGCCAAAGGGCCCTACGCGATTGGGACCGATGCGAAGCTGCATCCACCCGATTACTTTACGCTCGAAATAAATGGCGTACGTGACGAAACCAAGCACAATGAATAAAAATACGACAGCCCAAAGGAACAGCACAAGTGCATTTCCCCAAGTTAGCGATTGGTTAAGCCATGACTGCATTAGCAATCGACCTCCCCGACGACAATATCAATGCCGCCTAGTATCGTAATGAGGTTTGTCATCGTTTCGCCTACAAGCAGCTTCGGCAGTATTTGCAAATTAACGAATGACGGTCTTCTGAATTTGAGCCTATAGGGTTCTGCTTTCCCTTTGGATACGATATGGCAGCCAATTTCGCCGCGCGGCGATTCGATCCGCACATACACCTCGCCAGCAGGGGGCCTTATTGCGCGCGGAACCTTCCCCATCGTCTCCCCGCCAGAAGGGAATTGCTCCAGCGCCTGCTTCAAAATACGCAAGCTTTGGCGGATTTCTTCCAGCCGAATCCGATAGCGATCATAACAATCTCCCACTTTTCCAAGCGGCACATCAAATTCAAATTGGCTGTACAAGCTGTAGGGCTCCGCTTTTCGAATATCAAAGTCTACACCTGTACAACGCAAGTTGGCTCCAGATAAGCCATAATCAATCGCTGTTGCCGCATCATATTTCCCTATCCCTTTAATGCGGGCAAGGAAAATTTCGTTGCCGCTGACGAGTTTATCATACTCTTGCAGCTTATTCTCCATATAAGGAATAAAGTCGCGCACTTTGTCCAACCAACCCGGAGACGCATCCCACTTCACTCCGCCAACTCGCATGTAGTTGTAAGTTAATCTTGCGCCACACAGCTCATTAAATAAATCGATAATGATTTCCCGGTCACGGAATGCGTAAAGAAACGGGCTCATTGCCCCAATATCAAGCAGATAAGTTCCCCACCATACTAGATGGCTGGCTATACGCTGCAGTTCCATAACGAGAAGCCTGAGATACTCCGCCCGCTGCGGTACTTCAAGCCCCATCATCGTTTCCACTGCATGTACGAGAACATAATTATTAGTCATTGCAGAGACGTAATCCATTCGATCGGTGTAGGGGATGATTTGCGTGAAATTCAAGTTTTCTGCGATCTTCTCGGTGCCTCGGTGCAAATAACCCATGACAGGTGTCGCTTCGGTTATGACTTCACCATCGAGCTTAACGATAATCCGGAATACGCCATGTGTGCTTGGATGCTGAGGACCTACATTTAGTAGCAGTTCTTCTGTACGAATCAAGGGCTGCCTACACCTCCGAATCTATCGACTCATAATCTTTGCGCAGCGGATGGCCCACCCAATCATCAGGCATCATGATCCGCCGCATATCGGGGTGTCCAGGAAAATCAACTCCCAGTAAATCGTAAATTTCACGTTCATTCCAATTCGCTGTTGCCCAGACTGGTGTTGCCGAATAGACGGCTGACGCTTCCCGCTCTGTCTTTATCTTAATTCCGACCTCTCTTTTGGTTCCAAGCGAGATCATATGATATACCACTTCTATATGGGTCTCGTAATCGACACCTGACACATTACGCAAATAATTAAATTGAAGCTGCTCGTGCTCCTTAAGCAGCTTTGCAGCTTCCCGCCAGTGTTCATTGCGTAAGATAATCATCGGCATATCGCCGTTCAGTTCATTTACATAGGCGTCCTCAACCGATGCTTCTGCGACTTCCTGCTTCAGAAGCGCGACTATGGCATCAAGCTCAGGCTGCCTTGGCGAAGGTGCTTTCGGCTGCTCCGGCTCTGCTTCACTCGCTTCTGCTTCGGCCTTTGCTTTTGCTGCCGCTCTCGCTGCGCGTGCTTCCGCAGCTGCCTTCAGCTTGGCTTCCTTCTCCGGGTCTACGGGAGGCGTCTCTGCGACCGGTTTATCCTCTTCGCTCATCGACTGGTCACCCGCTTCCCAGTCTTCGCTTCATAGCGGATTTTCTCCTGCAGCTTATTAATGCCATAGATCAGCGCGGCCGGATTAGGCGGACAGCCCGGAATATACACATCAACAGGCACGATCTGATCGACGCCTTTGATGACTGAATAGGACTTAATATAAGGTCCGCCAGCCGTTGCGCAGGATCCCATTGCGATAACCCACTTCGGCTCTGGCATTTGATCGTAAAGCCTGCGTAAAAGGGGACCCATCTTCTTCGTCACTGTACCGGCCACAATCATCACGTCAGACTGTCGCGGCGAGGTACGGAACATCACTCCAAAACGATCCAGATCATAATGCGATGCGCCCGTTCCCATCATTTCAATCGCACAGCAAGCAAGACCAAATGTGAGCGGCCATAACGAGTTGCTTCTTGCCCAAGCCTTCAATTGCTCCAAGGTGCCCATAAATACGTTGCGTTCTAGCTCTTTGCGTTCCTCTAACGAAATTGATTCTAAACTGAATTCCATTTCAGCACCTTCTTTTTCCAGGCATATAGAAGACCAATAAGCAGCATTCCCGCAAAAATCAACATTTCGACTAGCACAAATAAGCCGAGCTTATTATATGCGACGGCCCAAGGATATAAGAAAACGGTTTCTACATCAAAGATGACAAACATTAGTGCAAACAAGTAATAGCGGATGTTAAAACGGACCTGTCCCTCACCTACCGGCTCATTTCCGCTTTCATAGGTGGTTTGTTTGAGCTCACTTGGCTTATTCGGCCTTAGCAGTCTTCCTACAGTTAATGCAACGACGGGAAGCATAATGCCAAGCACGATAAAAATAGCCACGACGACATAATTATTGGAGTAGTGTTCCACACGATCGCCTCCGTAAATTTGAGTAGGTAGCCGCTTGGTCAATTTTCCTCACAATTATAACAAATGCTTCCACTGCCGTCTATGATGGAGTTGTGCCTAGGGCAGGTTCCTTGTTCGTTATATCGGAATCCCCTTCTGCTGCTTCATTCCCTTTTTGCCTGCGGCTGCTGGACTTCTGCTCATCTTGAAACCGACCGTCGCTCGTATCCTTTTTCCCCCTAATAACAGCAACCATGAGCAGCAATAATGGTACAACACAACCATGCAGCAAGCTGTAAACCGTCCATACTCCTATGCCAAACTCATGCGCATGAGCCGCATTTCGATATACCATGAGCGAGATAGGCACAATGACAAAAGCATAGGGAATGACCAATGGTCGATAGGTAGAAAGCTTAAGCATTTGAGCCGTTAAGACCGTCAGTACATAAACGCAAAGCGCAAGCTTCATAAAGACCGTCCCAATCCAAACCATCGCAACTAATATTTCAACACGCACTAATATCTCTTCGATATTAATGTTTTTCGCCATATCATAGACGGCAAACGGACTTCTGCTCGCTTCTTGCACACCCATTACAGCAACCAGAAATATCGTAATCAGCGTACTTACAAACGCAATGGCAAAAACAGAGAGCTTCAGTTTTTTTCTTAATTTTTTACGATCCTCCTGACGCACAAGCGGGAAAATCGTCGTTATAAAAACGAATTCTGCAATAGGGAACCCGAGAATCGGATAGACCCCCTTAATCGGCCTTATCCAGCCGTCGTACAAGAATGGCTCAAAATTTTGAAAATTAAATTGATTGAACAAAGCAAGGAGAACAATCCCAATAACTAAGGCCGCCCATCCAAATAAAATCTCACCCGTTCTCGAAATCGTCTCAATGCCTAAAAGAACGCCATATACAACAACAATCATAAAGGTGAGGTTAATGAACCACTCTGGTGTCTCTGGCAATACGGATAAATTCAAAAAATCGGATATATTGCGCAGTACCAATGCGCTTAACAACAAAAAATAAAAAATATACAGTAAAGTTACTACCTTACCGAGCCAAACCCCCAGCAGTTTTTCTGAGTATTGCGCCAAAGTCAGCTTTGGAAAACGATCAGCAAGCGCTAGATAAATGAGCAGTATGAAATAATTAAACGGTCCTGCGAGCACCATTGAAATCCATCCATCCTGCTTGGCAATCGACGTCACCATTGTTGGCAATATGAGCGCTGCACTTCCTAGTGCAAATAAAAACAATATTTTGGCGCATTGCCCCGAAGTAATCTCGGCATTGTTTATTCCCGCAAATTTGCTCATTTATGTTATGCCCCCTGCTCGATCCACTTTAATATAGGTTTATATACGGGTGAGAATATAGCTGTAATCCAATCTGCCGGATTGGGTATCGGTAGATGCATATGCTTTGCTGCCATAATTCCAACCCCTATGATTAAAATGACCAAAGCCCAGCCACCTTCACGCTGACGGTTATTTTTGCTATTCCTTCTCCATATTGCCGTTCCAACCATAACGGAAGATAAGAGGAGGACAATGAGAGCCATCATGCTAATCACTCACTTCGATATAGATTCGCCTCGTACACCTGAGCCTGTTATTTGAGTCGTACAGATGACTTCGCTTTTCACTTGAGGGAAAATATCTTCCCAGTCCGCTTCGATTTTCCTCCAAATATTAGGTTTTTGAAAATAAACCTCTTTTCCCCACCCTAATACATCCGTGTGGAATTTCTTCTGTACGCTATTGATCGTGCCCGCTATCTCTTCCTCGATGGCTTTATCTGTCATTTTGCCGATCTTGATCAGTACACTTTCCTCCGTGATGTTGACGCCGTGGCACATGATTTCTTGAATTCCACCCCCTACACTAATATGGACCTGTATAACTGGATGACCATCCGGATCTTGTTTAACCTTATACACGGTCGCCGTATCCTGCACCTCAACAATGAGCTCCCCTTCTGACTCCGGGCATCCAAGTTTTACGACAGTGCTCTCCACTTTATTTTGAAGCCAAGATAGACCTCTTGAATCCTTGGACTTCAAATAACCAACAAGCTTGCCATCGCGAAAAACAGCCATAGTCGACAGCACTGGAATCGCTTTTGCAGGAATGCTGTTTAAATTGTCATTTGAATGTCCCACCTCCTCATTTCCCTCTATCAGAATAGAAGGCAATACAGCTTGCTGCTTCCCTCTTCCCAATAGTCTCGTTAAATCTTTGACTAATACGACATAACTCGACGCATACGCAGACTGATTGACTTCAACTATTTCCCGAAGCTGATTAACAGGAATTGATTCTGTTTGCGTCGTTAATCGAAGCAAACTCTCCGCTCTCATCCCTCGTGTAATAAGCACTGAAATATCAGTGCGTATATCTGGATTTCTCTCAATTAAATCAACTAAGGGATAGATGCCTTTTCTAGCCATACTCTCACTAATAATAAGCATTTGTGTGTGGGAGAAAAAAAGCCGTCTAGAAGTTTTTGTCGACATTTTTCGAATCGCCTCAAACAATGTATCCCCTTTTTCCGTAAACGTCGTCACCGCAGTGCCGCCAATGGCCCCTTTGGTTTCCGCTGCAACGTTTTGGGGCAATACGACCTGAACGGTCAACTGAAGCTTGTTTTTTCCTGTTGGGTCATCGTCAACTCCTATGGCGTATACGACGCCAAGCTTGTCCAAATAACGTAAATCCCAACAGCCGTTTAATACCGCCAGCATACATACTGTCCATACAAGAATGAGCTTCCGTCCTATTTTCCTGAATGAAAATATCCGTTTCCTTGCATTGACGCTGCCATCGCTCATTGCTGCGGCTCCTTCCTATGCTCCGTTTCAATGTCTTGTCTAACTCTATTACTCGAAGCAAGCTTCTCTGGCCGTTCCCGCATCATCCAAAGTGGCGCCCTAACCAGCGTATCCTTCATATCCTTAAAATACATCGGGGCGAATGGTTTGATATAGGGCATGCCAAACGATCTTAAATTGCTCAAATGCAGCAGAAGCAGCAGCACAACTAATCCAATTCCATAAAAACCGAGTGTCGACGCTGCTAGAAGCAGCAGAAAGCGCAGCAGCCTAGCCGCAATTCCAAGACTGTAGTTAGGAGATACGAAGCTGGCAATCGCTGTGAAGGAAACGACGATAACGACGGCTGGCGAGACGATTCCTGCCTCTACGACCGACTGTCCGATAACAAGACCTCCAACAATCGATATCGTGTTACCCGCAGCACTAGGCATTCGTACAACGGCTTCCCGTAATATTTCAAATACAAATTCCATAATAAAAGCTTCCAAATAGGCGGGAAAAGGCACGCCCTCCCGCTGTGCCGCAAGCTTTAGCAGCAGCTGAGTCGGTATCATTTCCTGATGATATCCAACGATCGCGACATAAATCGACGGCATAAGCAGTGCGATTAAAAAAGATACAAAACGAAGCAGCCGCAGAAATGTCGCGATATCAAACCGCTGATAATAATCTTCTGAAGCCTGAAAAAACATATTTAAAATCGTGGGTACGATCAGAACAAATGGCGTCCCATCAACAAAGATCGCTATTCGGCCTTCAAGTAAATTGCCCGCTACAGCATCCGGCCGCTCTACACTCATGATGGTAGGAAACGGCGACCACTTCTGATCCGTAATTAATTCCTCGATATAACCGGATTCAAGTATGCCGTCAATTTGTATTTCTTCCGAACGTTCTCTTAAATCCGTAAGCACATTCTCATCCGCTAAATCTTTGACATACATGATGCATACAGGAGTTTGTGAAATTTCTCCGATCGTCCATTGCTCCATCCACAGCTTCGGGCTTCGTATCTTCCTGCGAATCAGCGATGTATTTGTTCTAATCGACTCCGTAAACCCTTCCCTAGGACCACGTATGGCCATCTCGGTTTTCGGTTCTTCTACACTTCTTCTTGCTCCCCCTACTACATTGGTTCCTATTGCCTGAGTTGCACCCTCTATCATGATGACGCAATAGCCCATAAACAATTTTTGAAACAATAGCTTCCAATCGCATAAATCATTAATAATACCAGTTGAGAGCAAATTGTTTTTCATAAATGCAAGCAGCTCAGCAGGCTCTAAATTAGCCTCCTCCGGGTATTTGCCTCCATGCATCGGTTGAATGACAAAATGGTCAAGACGTTCATCGTCAATCATCCCTTGTACATAAACAATTAGCGCCTTCGTGTGGCCTCTATCCGTTAACGTCAGCTCACGATAAATAATATCCTGACTCTCACCCAGCTCACGCTTCATGGTCTCCATATTTTGCTCCAGAGAAGTGAAAAGGGCCTTCTCCGCAAAAGGCTGAAGCTGCTCCTTTTCATGCATCTCTGCTTTGGTTATACGCTTATCAGCCTTTTTGCCAGCGCTGCCATTGCCCTGCTTATAGGTTCGGAACATTTACCCATCTCCTTTCTGTTGCACAATCGGATTGATGCTTAGGATAACTCTTCCATGGCATAATTATGTATTGAGTCTTAGTTGATTAAAGAATGCATCGCATAAAAAAAAGAGCCGCAGCTCCGTTTTACACGGACTTCTGCAACCCTATCTCGTTCACTTATCTTATTCGTGATTCTGTCAGCTTAAACTGGCCAACAAGCTGTTGAAGCAGCGTCGTTATAGACTCCACACTCTGAGACGTTTGTCTCACATTCGTCATTTCGCCTATGAGCTCTTGCACTTTGCTCTCTACATCAGAAGAAATCTTCCGATTCTCTCTGCTTACCAGCGCGATTTTCTCCATCAGCTGCACGACCTCATCAACGACCTGCGTCTTGCGATGATCCTCGGCATGTGCGGAAGCAAGCGTACTGGCAGCGGCTGCTACAAGCTGATTGCCCTCCTCAACCACGCGAGTACCTTCATCCATAGAGGCGTACGCTTGTTTCGCTTCATCATAAATGTGACGAGTAATTTCATGCACTTCCTCGGTCGATTTTTTGGTCATATCGGCAAGCTTGCGAATTTCCGACGCCACAACGGCAAAACCTCTGCCTTGCTCACCAACCCTTGCTGCCTCGATTGATGCATTAAGCGCTAATAAATTCGTTTGTGCAGATATTTCTTCAATGACATGCAAGACCCCTTGTATTTCTTGCACCGTATCCATAAATTTATGGATTGTTCCGTTGGTTTCCCCTACCTTGGCAGAAATGTGGAGCATTTTGTCCCCGATGCGATCAACCTCGGCTTTGGCTACCTCAATCTGCCCAGCTGCCTGCTCTTCGATCTGTTTCAGCGTTGCCTGCATATCGCCTGCAGCATCCTTCGCCATATCAATATCCTTCAATTGCAATCTAATGCTTCCAATCATATCGGATACTTTTCCGCTGACTCGTTCCGTTGAAGCTGAAGTGACAGCCGCTGATTCGTTTAGGACATACTGGCTGGATAAAACATCAGAGGAGGCAAGCTTAACCTGCAGCATAATGCCTTCCAAGGAATCTATCATATTATTAATCCATTTTGCTAATTCTTTCGATTCATCATTATCAAAATGATTAAGCTGCAAGCGCTGTGTCAGATCGCCCTTTCCTTCTGCATTTATGCGAATAAAACGATTAATTTGGCGCAGATGCGATACGACACGCTTCGATTCCCTATTTTGAAAGGTAAAACTGAATAACAATCCAAATACAAGATTGAATAAACCTGCCGCTGTTGCAGTCACCCAGATTGGAGCATGAACGGCAATAAATAACATAAGCAATGCCGACAAAATACTAACACTCGTAATCGATATTAGCTGCTGCTTGCGTTGTCTCCAGCCTATACTGCGAATGCGGTATACTTCCTCCAAGTCACCCTCGCACATCATCCCCCATTTGTCCGGACAATGCGGCAGCTGAAAGGTCACTCCCTTGCCAATAACCGATATATGCCTATAATCCGAATAACCTGGATATTCAACGAATAGATTGCTGTCGCTTGCAATGGTATTCGCAACCCCAGGATGAAGCTGCCCAGTTGCCGGATCATTAAAAACAATTTCAAGCTCTGTATGCTCCTTGATCGAAACTTTGCCCCAATCAGTTGTTACGCCATCCTTAAGATTTTCACCATGTGTGAATGTTCGATCCTCGAACCTGCTTCGAGATAAAGCCGTCCCTGGCGCTATATGAGTATTCAGGCCTGCCTTCGCCATAAAGATATAATTATCACCCGAATCTGGATAGACGTGGCCCGATTCTCGCTGAATTAAATCTCCTAGTACATCATTCGGCACACGCGCGCATAACGTCCCTGCAAAGCTGCCATTTAACGTAATTGGAAGCATAAATAATAGAGTCATTTTGTCATGAAAAGAGGAAGAACGCGCTCCTAGCTTTAAAGTGAGAGAATCACTATAAGGCCCAAACAAGCATCGACGAGGGCTGCTCAACTGCTTAGTGTAGCTCAGTCCAAGCTGCAAGCTGCTATCTTCTTGATAGATTGTCCCAATATGCGGACTGTGTGTGGAGCTGATAACGGTTTGCTTCACATCGAGTAAAAACAGCTCGGTTATATCGATCGCTCGAGCATATGTTCTTTCAAATAATCGTTCTATTTGTGACTGTTCAGTAGAAGTAGAAAAATCCTTGTTTTGAGCGAGGAGCTCTGTCAGTTGGCCACCCAATTGATCGATGTAATTCCAATACTCCATTGCCCACGCAGTTAGCAATTCCTTACGTGTCTCCGCAATCCCCTCAAAGCTTTGCTCGACATCTGTTTTCATATCTTTATTCAATTGCCATGAAACCCAGAGCGGAAACCCTACTTTCATACCTAGCCAGTCAAACATATGATTCTCCCCCCGCTATTTTCATTGTCTATGATGTTAACTATATTAACATATATTAGGGAGAATTATATACAAATAATTAGTTTTTTTGTCGAAAATAAGCGTATTTCAGAATACATAACACCGAATAGGGGGTTAAACACGAATATTCGAATCAACCTGACATTGAAAATCAGCGCTGACTTTTATTCACACTATAATATGTTACATATTAGCTATCTTTACATCTAACCTCTCTTTTCCTATAAAAAAAAGCACCGCCAGCGCCTTAAAGGCGCTGACAGTGCTTTAGTGGTTGTTGCTTATTTGTGTTTAATATGCAGACGATTCATCGCACGCTGCAAAGCAAGCTCTGCACGGCGGAAATCAACTTGGTCTTGCTTCGCAGCAAGACGCTGCTGAGCACGCTGTTTAGCGGCTTCTGCACGTTCAACGTTAATATCAGTTGCAAGCTCAGCGCTCTCAGCAAGGATAACGATCTTATCCTTGCGTACTTCGATGAAGCCTCCATTAACTGCTACTACATCTACTTGATTACCGCGTTTAATAACGACAGGTGCAATACGAAGCGGTGTGACAAGTGGAATGTGATTTGGCAATATGCCAAGCTCACCTTCAACGCCTGTTACACTAACCATATTAGCAGTCTCTGCGTATACTTTACGCTCAGGTGTTACAATCTCTACTAAAAAAGAACTCATGTGGATTCCTCCCGCCTTTCGCTATTAAAGCGTTTTGGCTTTCTCCACGGCTTCTTCAATCACACCAACATATCGGAAAGCTTCTTCCGGAAGGTCGTCATGTTTGCCCTCGAGAATTTCTTTAAAGCTGCGAACCGATTCTTTTACAGGTACATATTTACCTTTAGTTCCTGTGAACGGCTCAGCAACGTGGAACGGTTGAGAAAGGAATAGTTGAATTTTACGTGCGCGAGACACGGTCAATTTATCTTCTTCACTTAGCTCATCCATACCAAGGATTGCGATAATATCTTGAAGCTCTTTGTAGCGCTGTAGAATTTTCTTAACGCCTTGAGCTACGTTATAGTGCTCTGCACCCAATACAGATGGGCTTAGGATACGTGAAGATGACGCGAGTGGATCAACCGCTGGGAAGATACCCATCTCGGAAATTTTACGCTCCAAGTTCGTTGTAGCATCCAAGTGGGCAAACGTCGTTGCTGGAGCTGGATCCGTATAGTCATCGGCAGGTACATAGATCGCTTGGATCGAAGTAACCGAACCTTTTTTCGTAGACGTAATACGCTCTTGCAATTGACCCATTTCAGTTGCCAATGTTGGCTGGTAACCTACCGCGGAAGGCATACGGCCTAGAAGGGCCGAAACCTCGGAGCCTGCTTGTGTGAAACGGAAGATGTTATCGACGAACAATAGTACGTCTTTTCCTTCTTCGTCACGGAAATACTCAGCCATTGTCAGACCAGTCAAAGCAACGCGTTGACGTGCGCCTGGCGGCTCATTCATTTGTCCGAATACCATCGCTGTTTTGCTTAGTACGCCGGAATCTTTCATCTCGTGGTAAAGGTCATTACCTTCACGAGTACGCTCACCAACACCCGCGAATACGGAGATACCGCCGTGCTCTTGTGCGATGTTGTTGATAAGCTCTTGAATTGTAACCGTTTTACCTACGCCCGCGCCGCCGAAGAGGCCGATTTTACCGCCTTTTGCGTATGGAGCGAGAAGATCGATTACTTTAATTCCTGTTTCAAGAATTTCCGCTTGCGTGGACAATTCGTCGAAAGCAGGTGCTGCGCGGTGAATCGGAAGGTTAACTACCGATGAAGCATCGCCAGCTTCGTCAATCGGTTGGCCTAGCACGTTAAATACGCGACCAAGCGTAGAAGCACCAACCGGAATAGTAATAGGTGCGCCTGTATCTACGGCAATCATACCGCGTACAAGACCGTCTGTCGTACTCATAGCTACGGCACGTACCTTATTGTCACCGAGGTGAACGGCTACTTCAAGCGTCAAGTTAATATCAATGCCGCCTGCTTCGCCCTTTTGCTCGATTTTGACAGCGTTCAAAATTTCCGGCAAATTGCCGCGTTCGAACTCTAAGTCTACGACCGGACCCATGACGGATACAACATGTCCTTTTTTCATGGTTTTCCCTCCTGGTTCCTTCTTGTAACTGCACGCCGGTCAGCTTATCGCAAGCGCCTGGCCCTTGCAGTGTATATATTAAGATTGAGCATTTGCCCCAGCAACGATCTCGGAAATTTCTTGTGTAATCGCTGCTTGACGCGCCCTATTGTAAGTGAGCGTCAATTGGTTGATGATTTTCGTCGCGTTTTTCGTGGCGCTTCCCATGGCAGTCATACGTGCCCCGAACTCACTTGCTTTTCCGTCTAGAACTGCGCTGTAAATGAGCGTTTCCGCATATTTAGGCAGCAGCACTTCAAGCACGCCCTCCGGTGATGGCTCGTATTCATACGATGTGACAGCTGTGTTCCCGCCTACTTCTGCAAGAGGCAGCAAACGTACGTCTGTCGGCACTTGAGTAATCGCATTTACGAATTCGTTATAGTACAAGTACAACTCATCATAAGCGCCTTCTGAGAACATATTAACGGCTGAATAAGCAACCGATTTAATGTCAGCGAATGTAGGAGCATCCGGCAAGCCGATAACTTCCTCAACGATTGTCATATTGCGGCGGCGGAAATAGTCGCGACCTTTCCGTCCGATAACGAACAATACATATTCATCCGTCGACTTATGATTCTCTCGAATCGTTTGCGTTACTTTACGAAGAATATTCGCATTGTAGCCGCCCGCTAGTCCACGGTCCGATGTAATAACGAGATAACCCGTTTTTTTCACTGGACGCTTCTCTAGCATCGGATGCTTCACATCTTTAGTGCCAGCTGCGATGCTTGCTACAACTTCCTTCAGCTTCTCAGCATATGGGCGTGATGCTTGCGCTGCTTCTTGTGCCTTTCTTAGGCGGGAAGCGGCAACCATCTCCATCGCTTTCGTAATCTGCTTCGTATTTTGTTTACTCTTGATTTCGCGTTTAATATCGCGCATACCTTTTGCCATTTGGTTTCACCCGCCTTTGTTGCTTTGGACCTGCTCCAAAGCCTGGTGTTGGTGGAGAAAGTTATCTAGGCCCGAACATTAAGAACGGGCTTCGATTTATATTGGATTATAAGAAGGTATAAGTTTCACCCGTATATGCTTAATTATGCCGATACAGAGAAGCTTTTCTTAAATTTATTGATAGCTTCAACGAGAGCTTTCTCGTTGTCAGCAACAAGATCCTTAGTATCGCGGATCGATTGGCCAATTTCAGGGCTGTTCGAATCGAGGTACGCGTGGAACTCTTCCTCAAAGCGAAGGATATCGCCAACTGGAATCTCATCCAAATGACCTTTAACAGCAGAGAAGATTGAGATAACTTGCTTCTCAACAGGCATCGGCTTGTTAACGTCTTGTTTAAGAATTTCCATCGTGCGCGCACCGCGGTTAAGGCGAGCTAACGTCGATTTGTCAAGGTCGGAACCGAACTGCGAGAACGCTTGAAGCTCACGGTAAGCCGCAAGATCCAGACGAAGCGTACCAGCAACCTTTTTCATTGCCTTGATTTGAGCGGAACCACCTACACGGGATACAGAGATACCAACGTTAACCGCTGGACGCTGACCGGAGTAGAACAGATCTGCTTCTAGGAAGATTTGACCGTCTGTAATCGAGATAACATTCGTAGGAATGTATGCCGATACGTCTGATGCTTGTGTCTCAATGAATGGCAATGCCGTCATTGAACCGCCGCCTCTAGCGTCGCTTAGTTTAGCCGCACGCTCTAGCAAACGGGAGTGAAGGTAGAATACATCACCTGGGTATGCTTCACGACCCGGTGGACGACGAAGCAATAGGGAAAGCTCACGGTAAGCAGCAGCTTGTTTCGATAGATCATCGTAGATAACAAGAACATGCTCGCCTTTGTACATGAAGTACTCGCCCATTGTACAACCAGCATAAGGAGCTAGGAAGAGCAATGGAGCCGGCTCAGATGCACCAGCAGTTACTACGATCGTGTATTCAAGAGCACCGTGGCGACGAAGTGTTTCCACTACGTTTGCAACAGTGGATTGTTTTTGACCAACAGCTACGTAAATACATTTTACGCCGTTGCCTTTTTGGTTGATGATTGCATCGATTGCAATGGATGTTTTACCCGTTTGACGGTCACCGATGATAAGCTCACGTTGTCCGCGGCCTACTGGTACCATTGCGTCGATAGCTTTCATACCTGTTTGCATAGGCTCATGAACCGATTTACGGTCAATTACGCCTGGTGCTGGAGATTCAATCGCACGGAATTGAGTCGTGTTGATTGGACCTTTACCATCAAGTGGCTGTCCAAGTGGATTTACTACGCGGCCAAGAAGCTCTTCGCCGACAGGTACTTCCATGATACGGCCTGTACGTTTAACTTGATCGCCTTCGCGAATATCCGTGTATGGTCCAAGGATAACGACACCGACGTTGCTTTCTTCGAGGTTCAAAGCCATACCGACTACACCGTTTGAGAATTCGAGCAATTCACCCTGCATCGCATTTTCCAAACCGTGTACGCGGGCGATACCGTCACCGACATTGATTACGGTGCCGACGTCTACGACTTGAATTTCGGATTTAAAATTTTCGATCTGTTGTTTAATCAGCGTGCTGATTTCATCAGGTCTGATACTCAATTCGTTCACCCCTATCTACAGTGCATTAGATTTTAAACGATTTTTGTAAACGTTCCAACTTGCCGGACAAGCTTCCATCATAAAGACGGTCGCCGATGCGCACTTGTACGCCACCTAGCAATGAAGGTTCTACTATTTGCTCAGCAATAATAGCTTTGCCAGTCAATTGTCCGAACTGCGCCGCTACGTTAGCAAGCTCAGCATCAGACAAAGCTTGTGCGGAATAAACCGTAGCATGTGCTTGACCGAGCGAATCTCCCGCAACCTTCGTATATGCTGCATAAACCTCAGCAATAATATCTTGGCGTCTGCGAGTAATAAGAATCTGTACAGTGTTGAATACCAGTGTAGATACTCGATCACCGAATGCTGCTTTAAGAACAGCAATCTTTTGTTCTGGAGCAATACTTGGAACAGACAGGAACTTTTCAATGTCAGCGTCCTGCTCAAGAGCTTGCACGATCAGCTTAAGCTGCTCCTGAACCTCTGAAACAACCTTTTGCTGCTGTGCAACCTCGAACAGTGCTTTAGCGTAGCGCTTCGCTACGACTGCATCGCGGCTCATTTATTTCCAACTTCTTTCAAATATTGACCAACAAGCTGTTCTTGTGATTTCTCATCCACTTGCTTCTCAATAATTTTCGATGCGATTTTTACGGAGATGCCGCCAACTTCAGTACGAAGCGCTGCAATTGCTTTGTTTTTCTCGCTTTCGATATCTTTGAGAGCATCGTCTTTCAGACGGGATGCTTCTGTTTTTGCTGTTTGAACGATCTCGTCTGCTTGCTTCGAGCTCGTTGTTCTGGATTGTTCAATAATTTCGTAAGCTTCTTTGCGAGCTTGTTGGAGTGCAGCCTTCTGCTCTTCCATTTGCTGCTCAGCTGCTTTACGACTGTTCTCAGCTGTATTCATTTGTTCAAGCACAAGCTGTCTGCGCTTCTCCATTACTTCGAATAATGGTCCAAATGCGTACTTACTGAGTAACCAGTACAAAACACCAAATGCAACCATTGCGATTACTGTTGATTCCCAATGCCATGACATAGATGCCGCTCCTTTCTCACCACAATATTGTCTTAATCATAACGAAGGCGAAGAGGGCTAAGGCCTTCCCCGCCAATTTCAGTTATTAAGCTTGGAAGAAAGCCAAGAAGCCGATAACTACGCCGATGATAGGCACAACTTCGACGATACCTACACCGATGAACATTGTTGTTTGCAATTTACCTTGAAGTTCAGGCTGACGAGCGATACCTTCAACTGTTTTACTAACGATCATACCGTTACCTACACCCGCGCCAACTGCACCCAAACCTACTGCCAAAGCTGCTGCTAATAATTCCATTTTTAAAATCCTCCTCGAAAATTGTTGTTTTTTTGTATAACCAACCTCAATGTTGAATTAAGGCATAAAGCGAAAATTAATGTGCTTCCTCTTCATCGTGAATGGCAGCTTGTGAAATATATACCATCGTAAGAATCGTGAACAAGAAAGCTTGAATACCGCCTACAAAAAGACTGAAGCCCTGCCATGCAACCAGGAACGGCGTACCAATCCAGCCCATCATCAGGATTGTTGCAATCAGTACTTCACCTGCGAAGATGTTAGCGAACAACCGAAGCGCAAGTGTTACTGGCTTAGCGATTGTCTCAATAAGGTTAACTGGGAAGAATATTGGGTATGGATGGAAATAATGTTTCAAGTAGTGCTTTCTATTCTGTTTCAGACCAAGGAAATGGACGATTACGAATACGATAAGCGCTAACCCTGCCGTTACTGAAATATCAGCAGTTGGCGATTTCCACCAAGCAAGTTCAATATGACCATGCTTCTCATCCAATAATTCCTGCGTAACACCGATATTTTCATTAACAGTAGTAGTTTCGGTTACGATACCGAAAGGCAAACCGAGCAGGTTGGAGATGAAAATGAACATAATCAGCGTCATTCCTAAAGAAATGAACGGTCTGACTCGTTTTGCAGGCATTGTGCTTGAAATAAAGTTTTGAACGAAATCAACGACCCATTCCAAAAAGTTCTGCATCTTCGAAGGGTTGTCCACCGAAAGGTTGCGAACAGCCAGCTTAGCGATCAAGAACGTCACAATGACTGAAACCACAAGTGCTACCAAGGTCGAAATGTCAATATTAAACGGCCCCAGTGGCATCACCGGAAATTCATGCATCTAAAATTTTCACCCCTTTCCGCTAAGATTGTCGTTTATTGTGAATATATGCTGCTACCAAAAGAATAAACGGCATGACCATACAGCCAGCTAACGCGGCCGGCATGCTGAGATCCTCCGGAAAACGATAGGCGATCATGGCAACCAGCAACACTGTTGCGATGCGGTTTCCTAGACCAAGACCTCTCTTGCGTGGTCCAACCCCCGCTGCTCCTAGGGTGACCATTTCTACTCTGCGTCTTAGTAAAAACGCATTCATGGAACTTGCTGCCAATCCCACAAGAAGACCGAGAGACACCGTACGCCAGTCCGGCAAGAAAGCCCATACAATTAGGCATACCGCCATTGCATAAATAAGCGTACGTAATGCTGTCTTCATTATTTTATCCATCGGCGTCCTCCATAACCTTCTTAACAAGCAGAATGGCTGAGAGTAGTCCGACAGCCAGACCGACCAGTATGCCACCGAGCGTCCATCCCTTCGCGTCCCCAAAACGGTTCCCGAGAGAAGAGCCGATCCAATAGCCTAAAAAGATACATACAGCGACTTGCAATCCGAGTGCGCCGACTAGTCCGGCTGCGAGCAGTGGATTGTCCCTTCTGTCCTTTTTATTCATGGTTCATACCCCTGTCAATCCTCATTTATTTTATCCAAGCCACAACACGTTTGTCAATTGAAATCACTGCAAACTTTTGGTGAATTGATCGACCAAAACCCTTGATACATAAGGTGTTGTGCGTCCCGGAAACCGTACAGTACTACTGTATGCTGTACATTCGCCTCTCAGCTCATCACTCCTGTGTAATCTATGAACGTTCTGTGAACGAAACAGGACGATCCTTTAGTCTGCCAAAATGATGCAAGATCGCATCTACAATACGCTCGGAAGCGGTGCCATCCCCATAAGGGTTAGCAGCTTGACTCATGCGAGAATACAGCTGAGAATCGGTTAGCAGTGCATGAGCTCTGCTATACACCAGCTCCTCATTTGTACCTACCAACTCTAGCGTTCCTGCTTCGATGCCCTCTGGACGCTCTGTCGTATCGCGAAGCACGAGAGTCGGCACGCCAAACGATGGAGCCTCTTCTTGCAAACCGCCGGAATCCGTCATAATCATAAAAGCATGCGGGTAGAAGTTGTGGAACTCGAATACATCCAGCGGATCAATCAAGCGAATACGCGGATGATCGCCCAAAATTTCATTCGCAGGCTCTCTAACCGCTGGATTCGGATGTACCGCATACACGACTACTACATCTTCGTGCTCGTCGGCGATTCGTTTCACCGCTCTGAAAATATTGCGATGCGGTTCTCCTAACGCTTCACGACGATGTGCTGTCATGAGAATCATCCGTTTCCCTTTAGCCCAGTCGATGACCGGATGCGAGAAAGACTCATCCACCGTATATTGGAATACATCAGTAGCGGTGTTCCCAGTCACATAAATGGCAGCATCCGACTTGTTCTCTTTGCGTAAATTGTTCGCCGACCATTCTGTCGGAGCAAAATGCACATCTGAGAGCACGCCGGCAAGCTGCCGATTCATTTCTTCCGGATACGGAGAAAGCTTATTCCAAGTACGAAGCCCCGCCTCAACGTGGCCAACTTTTATTTGCTTAAGAAACGCTGCATAGCTTGCTAGAAACGTTGTCTGTGTATCGCCATGAACAAGCACGATATCAGGCTTCGCTTGCGTTAGAACAGGATCAAGCCCTTCTAGCACGCGAACAGTCGTCTCCGTTAACGTTTGACGATCCTTCATCACATTCAAATCGTAATTTGGATGAATTTCAAAAAAATCGAGTACCTGATCAAGCATCTGGCGATGCTGCGCAGTTACACAAACGATCGATTCGATTTCATCCTCTCGCTTCTGGAGCTCGAGTACGAGCGGCGCCATCTTGACTGCCTCCGGACGTGTTCCAAAAATAGTCATTACCTTCAGTTTAGACAAAAGATTCCACTCCTATTATCATTTCATACGACACTGTGCTAATTTGTTCCGAACATGCGGTCTCCAGCATCGCCTAGACCAGGGATGATGTAGCCTCTTTCATCCAGACGCTCATCGAGTGCGGCGATATAAATATCGACATCAGGATGCGCTTCTTGAACAGCCTTCACGCCCTCCGGAGCAGCAATAAGACACATTAATTTAATTTGATCGCAATTATGATTTTTCAGTGAATTGATCGCTGCGATAGCAGAGCCGCCCGTAGCAAGCATCGGATCGATAACAATAAGCAGACGATTCGGTGCATCTGTAGGCAAATTAATGTAATACTCTTTAGGCTGGAGCGTTTCATGATCTCTCGCTAGACCGATATGCCCTACCTTTGCCGATGGAATCAGCTTCAATATACCGTCAACCATCCCAAGACCAGCGCGCAAAATAGGCACAAGCCCAAGCATTCTTCCGGATACAACCTTCGAATCCGTCTCGGCTACAGGCGTCTGCACCTTAATCGTATCAAGCGGTATTTCTCTCGTAATTTCGTAAGACATCAATGTTGCAACTTCATCAACCAATTCCCGAAAATCTTTTGTATTCGTTTCTTTATTCCGAATAAAAGTCAGCTTATGCTGAATTAACGGATGGTCGCAAATAATTACTTTGCTCATGGAGCGGTATTCCTCCCGTTTGTTGTTGTTATTGTATAGTAGTCTTCACACAATCCCGTATATTATAGCATTGTAAACAAGCCCTTGCATCTCGAGTTTTGTGTTTTCGCAAATAAAGGCCAGTGATTCCAAAAATAGGAGTCACAGGCCGCTGTAAGTATATTCCTTTTAACTGCTGCAGCCTCCGCCGCCGCAGGATGATCCGCCGCCGTCTCCACCGCTCCCGCAGGAGGAATCCCCGCCTGATCCGCTATCTCCGCCGTCACTTGCACACGAATGGTCATCTCTTCCATCATCGGATGAGCCGCTGCAAGCATAAGTGGAATCGCCGCTTCCATTCGCTTTACGTTCCTCTTCATTTTGAGCTTGATCCATCTGCTGGGCAAAATCATTCGGGTGTGATATTGAATTATAAATGAGAAGGCTTGACAATAGGCCGGTTGCTCCTAAAACAGGATCATACCCATAGCTGCTCGCGGAGCTAGGCTCTTTCCCGTAAGGCGCTTTGCCCTTTCCAGCAGCCAAAAGCTGCGATTTGGCTCTATCTATCATGTAGTTAGCTGTCGCTTTCAAATCATAATGTCTCTCTGTCGTACTCACGTTAAACCATTGCTTGCGCAGCTCTTCTGTACTCCAGCCAGCAAGCTCCTCCAGCCGTTGCTCCGACATTTGCGTTCGGTAAAAAGCTCCCCATATTCTGCCGCTAACCGGCGCCTGTCCAAACAGCTCGCCATAAGCCCAGTCGAACATGGCTCTTTCTCCCGGGAGCGGCTGCGCACCTGGCGCATGAGGCGCATGATGAATCATTGCACCTGAGAATTTCATGCAAAATTGTTCATACTCCCTCGTGAACATAAGCATTTCATGCCATACCGCATCAACCTGCTTGCTATACATAGGAACACTGCGCATGATGCCGCACATAAGAAAATATCGCTTCAACTCAAACCAGGTCCAATTCCATTCTTTATCTGATATTTTGGGGAATTCCTTTAATACCCTGTCCTTCACTCGGCTCTCAAAATCGATACCTAGCGCCGACTCCAAGCGTTCCGCCGCGGTTCTCGCAGGGTGCCCATACGGCACGCCAAGTGCAGTCGGCAGCTCGGCATTTGGCCAAGGTGTAAACGCATTGGTACGACCAGCATATTCTCTGCCTCTGCCGCCTGATTGTGCGATAAATTTTGAGGATTTCGAAATTGCAAATACGACGATGATAATCAGTACTATCACAAATATAATTGGAATAATCACTAAACTCCCCATCTCTTCCTCCCACGTCGGTTCGTCTTACCCATATATTAACACATCTCCTAATCGCACGGGTCATCAGGATAATGAAGGTCACACATAAAATCGAGGCTCTCTTCTGAATAGAAGCCTTTATACAGCGCTGTATTGCCCTGTATGTCTGCTTCATCATACGGGAGAGCTTCCCCTCTGTTAACCCCGCAGTGTCCAGTACAATCGCTCTACGAACCTGCTCCTTGCACTTGTATACTCCGAAGCCGCTCTCTTCAAACTTATATAGTGAGCCTTGAATTCAACATGTAAACTTCTATCCACAATCAGTATAAAAATAATTATTTATTTATTGAAAAAACGCTTGAATGATAAACTATCCACATTTTTGATATAAGTTATCCACAATTGTCCACATATTATCAACATTTTTGTGCACAACCTACTAAAAACAAAAAAAGATGAAGCAGGAATCATCCTTGCTCCATCTTTTTTCAAAAACTTATTCACAACTAGCTTTATGCTAGATAATTGATAATGATTAAACTGACGCGTAGTGACAAGCAGCAAAATGCCCTTTTCTCACTTCAAGCAGAGCTGGCTCATCCACCTTGCATTTGTTTGTCGCAATCGGACAACGCGTATGGAACTGGCAGCCTGTAGGCGGATTGATTGGGCTAGGCAAATCGCCAGTCAATACAATACGCTCACGAGTCGCTTCAATTTCCGGGTCTGGAATCGGAATAGCCGAAAGCAGAGCCCTAGTATAAGGGTGAGCAGGGCTCGCATACAGCTCGCTGCTCTCTGCAAGCTCTACGATTTTACCAAGATACATAACCGCTACACGATCGCTTATATGCTTAACCATGGACAAATCATGCGCGATAAACAAGTAAGTTAAACCCATCTTGCGCTGCAGATCCATCATCAAGTTAACAACTTGCGCTTGGATAGATACGTCGAGCGCTGAGATCGGCTCATCTGCAATGATGAAGCGCGGATCAACGGCAAGCGCGCGTGCAATACCAATACGCTGTCTTTGACCGCCAGAGAATTCATGCGGATACCTTGTAGCGTGGTCTGGATTAAGACCTACGACATCCAGCAGGTTCTCAACTCTGTGCTTGCGCTCTTTCTTGCTTGCAACAAGCTTGTGAATATCAAGCGCTTCTCCGATGATGTCCATAACCGTCATACGCGGGTTTAATGATGCGTAAGGATCTTGGAATATCATTTGCATATCACGGCGAAGCTCTTTTAGCTTAGGGCCCTTCAACTTATAAATATCTTGCCCGTCGAAGTTAACAC
The DNA here is from genome assembly GCF_056173205.1 of Pristimantibacillus sp. Z349TD_6. Classification (NCBI taxonomy): domain Bacteria; kingdom Bacillati; phylum Bacillota; class Bacilli; order Caryophanales; family Paenibacillaceae; genus Pristimantibacillus (SeqCode); species Pristimantibacillus sp. Z349TD_6. Next base: position 7,442,079 of record NZ_CM149662.1, read on the forward strand.
CGCCGCTAGTTGGTTCATACAGCCGCATAATAGTACGACCAGCTGTTGATTTTCCGCAGCCGGACTCACCAACTACGCCGACCGTTTCTCCTTTTTTGATGGAGAAAGATATATCATTAACAGCGTGGAGCGTCGCTCCTCCGCCTAAATTAAACGATTTACGCAAATTATTAATTTCAATTAATGGCGCACTCATACTGACACCTCCCGATTTGCATAAGGATGTGCTAGCCAGCATGCCGACTCATGATTCTCATTGCCATCCACTGGGAGCAATTCGGGATCATTGTCCACGCAAACCCGCATGGCTTCATCACAGCGAGCACAGAAGCTGCAGCCCGTCGGCGGCTTAATCAAATCCGGCGGCATACCGTAAATCGGTACCAACGGCTCTTCCTTCTTCTGGTCAAGACGAGGAAGGGAGCGCAGCAAACCTCTTGTATAAGGATGCTTAGGGTTTTTGAAAATCTCCCATTTCGTACCGGTTTCCACAACCTTGCCTGCATACATAACGATAACGCGATCACACATATCTGCTACAACGCCTAAATCATGCGTAATAAGAATAATAGAAGTGCCAAGCTTTTGCTGCAAGTCCTTCATGACTCGCATAATTTGCGCTTGAATTGTAACGTCTAGTGCCGTTGTTGGCTCATCCGCAATAAGAAGCGATGGGTTGCATGCAAGCGCGATAGCAATCATTGCCCGTTGACGCATGCCTCCAGAGAACTGATGCGGATACTGATTAACTCGCGAAGCAGGGTTCGGAATACCTACAAGATCAAGCATCTCAACCGCGCGCGCAGTCGCTTTTGCACCGCTTATTCCTTGATGCTTAATTAGTCCCTCTGTAATTTGACGGCCAATCGTTAGCGTAGGGTTAAGAGAGGTCATTGGATCCTGAAAGATCATCCCCATCTCTTTACCACGAATGTCCTCCATTTGATTATTGGACATTTTCAAAATTTCTTGGCCTTTAAACATAATCGATCCTTTAGTATCGGCCGGAGGCGATGGAATCAAACGCATGAGCGATTGTGCAGTTACACTTTTGCCGCAACCGGACTCCCCAACGATGGCTACTGCCTCGCCTTTGTTGACGTGAAAATTCACACCGCGAACCGCTTTAACGATACCGCCTCGAACTTTGAAATTAACACGAAGGTCTTTTACTTCAAGTAATTTCTCCATCATTGACCACCTCCTACTTCTTCATTTTCGGATCAAGCGCATCTCTCAGACCATCGCCAAAAATATTAAAGCAAAGCATCGTAACGCTTATAACTGCTGCTGGGAAAATCATTCTCCAAGGATACAGTGTCCATGCTTTAATTGCATCATTTATCATCGTACCCAAAGACGCAGCCGGGGATTGAACACCTAGTCCCAAGAAGCTGAGGAATGCCTCTGCGAAGATCGCACTTGGAACAGTAAGCGTCAACGTTACGATAATCGGACCCATTGCGTTAGGAATAAGATGTCTGAATAGAATACGTGGAGTGCTTGCGCCAAGCGCTTGAGCAGCCATAACGTATTCTTGATTTTTGAGCTGCATGATCTGGCCGCGCACAATCCAAGCCATACTGATCCAACCGGTTATACTAAGCGCAAGCACGATCGTGAACATGCTCGGCTCTAATATGACAATCAAAAGAATGATAATAAGCATGCTTGGAATGGAGTATAGAACTTCACAGAAACGGTTCAATATCTCATCGACACGACCGCCGAAGTAACCCATAATTCCACCGATAATTACACCAAGAACCAAGTCTGCGAGTGCAGCATATATACCAACCTGCAGAGATATCCCTGCCCCCATCCAAGTACGGGTGAAGAGATCCCGCCCAAGATCGTCTGTACCAAACCAATAGGTACCGTTAGGATTCAGGTTCTTTTCCTTCAAGTGATTCGTTTGAAAATCCTGCTCTGATATGATCGGGCCAAAAATCGCCATAAGGGAGACGATAAGCAGCACAATTAAGCTGAACATCGCTATTTTGTTGGAACGCAGACGCAGCCAAGCATCTTTCCATGCCGAGATGCTCTCACGAACAACTACTTCCGTGTGCTTCTCATCTTTGTTCAGCTTCGCGAATTGATCCGGCGTAAAGGTCTTATCCTTCATCCTTTTCCGCCTCCTCTTGTTAGCTTGATACGCGGATCGACAAAGCCATAAGCAACGTCAGTCAAGAAACGCGCAACCATCAGGATAATTCCATAAAATAAAGTAAGCCCCATTATGAGCGTATAGTCGCGGTTAGTAATACTTTGTACAAAATATTTCCCAATTCCACCTATACCAAAAATTTGTTCGACAACGACAGAACCGGTAATAATGTTAGCGGTCATCGGTCCGATATAAGTTACTACTGGCAAAATAGCATTGCGTAGAGCATGACGAACCAAAATAATGCGGCCGCTGAGACCTTTAGCACGAGCGGTCTTAATGTAATCAGCGGATAGTACTTCTAGCATCGTTGAGCGCGTCAGACGCGCGATAAATGCAGCTGGAAGAAACGAAAGCGCAAGAACAGGCATAATAAAATCTGTAGGATCGTTAAGTCCCGATACATTCAGCCAACGCAGCTTGCTGCCTAGGACGAACTGTAAAATTGATGCTGCCAAAAAGTTAGGAATCGATACCCCAAGCACTGCAATAACAATCGTGAAGCTATCCAAAAATTTACGATGATTAAGAGCTGCAACGATGCCCAGAATCAAACCTAACGCTAGCGACACAATAACGGCAAAAAGGCCGATTTGCGCAGAGTAAATAAAGCTTTCTTTAATAATGCGAGTAACGGACATATATTGCTGCTTCATTGACATCCCTAAGTCGCCATGAAGCAAATTGTTCAAATACATCAAATATTGTTTCCATACCGGCTGATCAAGGCCGTACATTTGCAAGAGGTGCTCCCTTATTTTCTCAGGAATAGCCTTCTCCCTAATGAAGGGATCGCCCGGGATAATTTTCATAAGAAAGAACGTAGCGGACGCAAGAACAAACAACGAGACAAACATGGACAGAAACTTCTTGGATACATATTTTATCAACGCAATGGACACCTCCTTACAGAATATAAACAAGAAGTAATGCTAAAAAGTGATAAAGCCTGAATCTGTCAACAAGAAAGGGATATATGCGGACACCCCGCATATATCCCTAGCTTCAGGTGCTGGAAGGACGACTATTTCGCTTCGTAGAAACCTCTTGTGTAGTCGATGTCCCCTTTGTAGTCCAAGAAGATGTTCTTGAATCCAGGTTTAAGCATGTAAACGTTGCTGTAGTAGTAAATTGGCATGATCGGCATGTATTCCATAAGAATTTTTTCCGCCTCAGTCATAGCCGCAATACGTTCAGCTTGATCTCCGCTTGCATTCGCTTTTTTGATCAAAGCGTCGTATTCAGGTGAAGCAAAACCAGTATTATTTTGACCGCCGCCAGTTACGAACATATCCAAGTAAGTCATTGGATCGTTGTAGTCAGCTCCCCAACCTGCACGAGCGATTTGATAGTTCATTGCAGTACGGTTTTTCAATAGAACAGCAAACTCTTGGTTCTCGATACCAACTTCGATACCAAGGTTTTGACGCCACATTTCAACGATTGCTTCAGCAATTTTCTTGTGGCCGTCGCTTGTGTTGAACGTCAATGTTACTTTAGGGAACTTAGCAAGCTTAAGCTCAGCTAGACCTTCAGCAAGCAATGTTTTTGCTTCATCAACATTTTCAGTGAAGAAATCATCTTTTACTTCGTTACGGTAATCTTCTTTCAAACCGATGATGCCTGGTGGTACAAAACCAAACGAAGGAACTTCGCCGGCCATTGTTACGCTCTCAACGATTGCTTGACGATCAATCGCCATTGCAAGTGCTTTACGTACTTTTACGTTGTTGAAAGGAACTTCTTCTGTGTTGAATTGGTAGTAGTACGAGCTAGCGATACCTTTAGTAACGATCTCGTCTTTTTTAGATTCTTTTAGAACCGGAATTTGCTCAGCTGGGATTTCACCAGTTGGTTTACCAGTGTAATCAAGTTTGCCTGTTTCGTAGTTAGCAAGTTCAGTTGCAGATTCAGCGATCATTGTGAAGTCAACGCCTGCAAATTTCACTTGTGCTTTATCGTAGTAGTTTTCGTTAGGAACAAGCTTAATGGAAGTATTGTGCTGCCATTCGCTCATTTTGAAAGGACCGTTACCGATGATTGTTTTAGCATCAGCAGCCCAAGCCTCGTTGTCCTTCACAGAAGGATGAACAGGGTTGTAAACATAGAATGATGTAAGGCTCAAGAAGTATGGTGTAGGTGAAACGAGTTTAACTTCAAGCGTTTGAGCATCAAGAGCTTTGATACCCACAGCGTCTGTGTTTGTCGTTTTGCCTTCGTTATAATCTTGTGCGCCAACGATGTAGTAGAATTGGTACGCGTAAGTTGAACCTACAGCTGGATCAAGCGCGCGCTTCCAAGAGAATTCGTAGTCATTTGCAGTAACAGGGTCGCCGTTACTCCATTTTGCGTCTTTGCGGATTTTAAATGTGTAGGTTTTGCCGTCTTCTGATTTTACCCAGCTTTCAGCTGTTGCAGGAATGGATTCACCATTCTCGTTTTTACGAGTTAGACCCTCGTAGATACCAGTTGCAAGTGTACCTGATACGTTGTCTTCCATAAGTGCCGGGTCAAGTGTCGAAGGCTCAGAGTGAATGTTCATTCTGAAAACTTTCGCTTCGGATGCTCCTCCATTTGTAGCGCCGTTTGTTGCGCCGTTCGTAGCACCGTTGTTGCCTGTTTCTTCTTTAGGCGTACAACCAACAGCGACAATAGCAAGAATGAGTAAAGCAGCAATAAATGATAAAGCAGACTTTCTTGTTCTCATTGTAATCCTCCCGTTTTTTTTCTGCTCAGTTCAACATGGCAAAATCGTCCAACTTACTCACTTTGTACACAAACGTTTGCATCTTCTTCTAGCTTGTCCAATGCAAATATACGTATCCTCTTGAGCAATGCTAAACATTTTCCCCATTTAAACAATGAGTTTAAATATAATAATAAATTTCACTATACAACCATGTTAATTATTTATCAAGAATATGTAAGCTGTAAATTTTTGTTTATAATTACTTTTATACACTGTTCTTTAACACATTAACGCGTTTATTCAATTAATTATTCTGTTGCGTTAATGCTGTACAGCGTTTATTCAGTTAATTATTTTAATAATATTTCACTTTAATATTTTTACAGTCATTTATTTACAAAAATAGCACTAATACTTAAAAATACAGATTAAATTGAAAATCCTTTATATTTCCATATTGTTTTAAAATACATATATATTCCACAAATATATAACGTGTTTTCTCGTACTTATACTATAACATAAATAATAACGACCATTATATTTAATTATTATTTTTCGGTTGTGCAAAATGAACGTTTTTTCATTTCAATATTGACGTTTGCTCATTTATTCCACGTAGCTTCTAACTGTATTATTTTTTTTAGATAAATTATTTATGCACGGCATATAATCAAAAAAAGACCTATTCATGCATATGCACAAATAGGTCTTTTTTTAATTAATAATATATTTAAGATTAGTAAGTCATGCCAGGGTAAAGCGGGAATTGTGCTGTAAGATCACGAACCATGCCGCGCGCTTTGGAGAGCACCTCTTGATCTTGAGGGTTGTTAAGCACAAGTGCAATAACCTCAGCAATAACCTTCATTGCGTTCTCTTCCATGCCGCGAGCTGTCGCTGCAGGTGTACCAATACGAATACCCGATGTTACAAACGGGCTTGTTGGATCAAACGGAATGGCATTTTTGTTAACCGTAATGCCTACTTCATCAAGCACATGTTCTGCTACTTTGCCTGTAATGTTCAGGTTGCGCGTGTCGAGCAGCATCAAGTGATTGTCTGTTCCGCCAGATACGATATTAAAGCCTTTTGCAACAAGCTCTTCCGAAAGAACTTTAGCGTTCTTAACAACTTGTGTTGCGTATTGCTTGAATTCAGGTTGAAGCGCCTCGCCGAAAGCTACTGCTTTTGCAGCGATAATATGCATCAAAGGACCGCCTTGCGAGCCTGGGAAAACCGCTTTATCAATCGCAGCAGCCCAAGGTTGACGACAAAGGATCATACCGCCGCGAGGTCCGCGAAGGGTTTTGTGCGTTGTAGTTGTTACAAAATGCGCATGAGGCACTGGGCTCGGGTGAAGGCCTGCAGCAACCAAACCAGCGATGTGAGCCATATCAACCATAAACAATGCGCCTACATCATTAGCAATTTTGCCAAGCTTCTCGAAATCGATTGTGCGCGGATATGCACTAGCGCCAGCAACGATCAAACGAGGACGGTGCTTGAAAGCAAGCTTGCGAACTTCTTCATAATCAATAGTGAAGGAATCTTCTTGTACGCCATATGCAACAAAGTTATAAAGCAATCCAGATGCATTAACAGGGCTGCCGTGTGTCAAATGTCCGCCATGTGCTAGATTCATACCAAGCACAGTGTCGCCAGGCTGCAAAGCTGCAAGGTAAACAGCCATGTTCGCTTGTGCGCCGGAGTGTGGTTGAACGTTCGCATGCTCAGCGCCAAAAAGCTCTTTCGCACGGTTGCGGGCAATATCCTCAACGATGTCAACATGCTCACAACCGCCATAGAAACGTTTGCTTGGGTAACCTTCTGCATATTTGTTCGTCAAAACGCTTCCCATAGCTTCCAATACCGCTTCGCTAACGATGTTCTCGGATGCGATAAGCTCGATATTGTCACGTTGACGAGTAAGTTCTAGTCCTAGAGCTTTCAATACTTCTGGGTCTTGTTTGCGCAAATTTTCCATGATTAAATTCCTCCTCAAATTAGATGCCCTTTATCAAGCAAAAACGTCTTCGGTGTCCTTTAGACGCTGAAAATCAAAAAATTATGGCTATAAATCAACTATTCGCAAGTTCCAGCAGATTGCTCCGCCGTTATATTCTCGCTAAGCTCGTATACCGCTCGGGAGCCGCCTATTAACTTTGGCCTTGTGATAGCCATCGTGACATGCGCTCCGCCAATTTCACGAATCGTCGGACGAACGGGAACAGCCACCCGCTTCAAATGCATACCGATAAACGTATCACCAATATCGATGCCCGCATGCGCCTGCACCGTTTCCACCAAACAAGGCTCCTTCAGCTGACGATAGGCATAGGCTGCCATGGATCCGCCCGCTTTAGGCACTGGCACTGCACCTACAATATCAAGCCCCAATCGTTCTGCGGAAGCTTGATCAATGACAAGCGCTCGATTTAGATGCTCACAGCATTGATAAACGGGAATAAAGCCAACTTCGCTGCGAACCGCTTCAACGCCTGCGTAAATTTGTGCAGCCGTTTCAATGGTTCCCGAAGTGCCAATGCGATGACCAAGCACCTCACTAGTACTTACACCGATTACTAGCAGCTGACTCATACCAAGCCTGCCTGCCGCTGCCAGTTCCCGAACAATTTGCTCAACCTGTTCTGCAATGCTTCCTAGCTGTACGTTTTCGTCTACGTTCATTGCGAATGCCCCCTAATTAGGACTGGCTGCTGTACTGTTCTTCAATTTGTTTCACTTTACTAACACGACCGACATGACGTTCTCCATTTGAGAACGGCGTTTCAAGCCATATGCGAATAATTTCGAGTGCCACTCCAGGACCGATTACTCGTTCCCCAAGTGCCAAAACATTAGTATCATTATGCTCCCGAGTTGCTTTGGCTGAGAACATATCATTCACAAGCGCACAGCGGATGCCGCGTACTTTATTAGCCGCAATCGACATACCGATACCTGTTCCACAAATGAGTATACCGCGCTCTGCTTTGCCGCTCGTAACAAGGTCGCATACGGGCAATGCATAGTCCGGATAATCGACGGATTGGTCACAGTTGCAACCAAGATCTTCAATTTCATGACCAAGCGATTGAAGAAACGGTACAACTTCATCCTTCAAACGATAACCTGCATGGTCAGCACCAATAGCAATTTTCAACGCAAAAGACCTCCTTAGAAATGAAACATCACAGTGCTAGTATACCTATTTTTGCCCAAAAAGACGAAAAAAGAGCAAGACATGCTTATTAGCATGCTGCTCTTTGCCCAGGCGACCGGCCGTATATTCCGATGCTCCACCGTGGTTACCCACTTCCGTCGCCAGTTACATCGGAAACCGTATATTGTCATTTTATTATATCTTATACAGCTGCAAAAATCAATCGAATGGGAGCAAAAATGACTTCCGCAACCCTAAATGCTTATCTTTTGGCAAGCTTGTCCAGCAGCTTGACGAGCGCGTCCTCTATTTCGTTAGCACTGCTGCTGTATATAGCAAGCGAGCCTCCGAAAGGATCAACGATGTCAAAGCTTGGTATACGACGCTCCAGCTCAAGCAATCGTCTTCTCTCGCCAGTCGTCAGCTGTTGGCCAAGCGCCTGCTTCATATGAAGCTCTGTATAAAGCTGCTCCAGCTCCTCAATATCCGCGAGCACTTGAGCGTCTTGATTGGCATATTCCTTTAACGTATAGATTTTGTCGACCGCTTCGGGATGCCATTGTAGCAAACCACGCTTATGATTGACCGTCATTGTCAAAATAATATCAGCCCAACCAACCGCCTCGCTCGTCAGCGCCAGCGACGTGCTCTTGTGCTCGATGTCCCGCTGCCTAAGCATCTCCACCGCATGAGCTGACACGGGCAGTCCGTCAATTGTAGATATGCCTGCGGAGCGAACAGCTACAGTGATCCCTCTTAGAGCAGCCATTCGGCGAAGCATAGCCTCTGCCATCGGTGAGCGGCATGTATTGCCTGTACATACAAATAAAATACGTTTCACACTGCCAACTCCTTTTGCACATTATTCCAAGCTGTTCAACGATTAAGCGAAAACACCTGCAGCGTTCCTTAGATGTTAAAGCAGCTTTGACTTGAAATTTAAAATAAGACTGCAATATTGTTCTGCTTTCTTACTTATTTTCTAAAAGATAAACAAGATGCCGAACACGAACAAAATTCCTCCGCCTATAGCCTCGCCATATTCGCCAAGCTGACCGCTGACTTTACGCCCCAGCATTAAACCACATATCGACATCAGCCCGCCGAGCAGACCGATAAGTAAAACCGTCATCAACATGTTTGCAGCGAACATCCCAAGCGTAATGCCTACTGAGAACGAATCGATACTGACGCTAAGCGAAAGCACGAGCAAGCCCCAAAAAGATTTATGGTCAAAAGATTGAACCGCCTCGCCTCGCAGCGAGCTATAAATCATATGTCCACCGAGCAGCACTAGCAAAATGCCTGCCGCAGTCGTGGCTACATCTCCAAGCAAGGAGCCCACGTATTGACCTGTAAAAATACCTGCCAGCGGCATGATCATATGAAACAACGCAGTTACAATGCCCAGCTTCAAAATATCTCGCAGCCTTATGCCTTTGAGCCCAATGCCGAGCCCAAGAGAAAATGCGTCTAGACTGAGTGCCACCGCAATAATAAGCAGCGTCAAAAACTGTCCAGCTTGTAATTGTGCTTCAATCACAGCCTATCTCCCCCATGTCCGCTTGTAGTCTTTACCAAACATATGCGGACATGAGGACAAACATACTAGTGCGGTTTCAAGCTAATTTTGTTTCAAAAATGATCGTTCCCCTTGGAGTACTTTCTATACACGAATAATTCGGTTTCCAGCCGCTTTGGCCAACCGATTCATCAGCGCTGCGCCGATCCCATGCTCCGTGCAGCCCTCTGCCCAAATACGCTGAGCGCCTGCCCCGTCAAAATCTCGCAATGCCGCATAAAGCTGGTGCGCTGCTGTGCCAAGCTCCGCCTCGCTGCCTAATGAGAAAACATGATCTGCATCATAGCGATTCAATCTCTCTTCGAAAGCAAGTACGCCAGTTACCTCGCCGCGCTTCTTTGCAGCTTCTACTTGATCTCGAATGTACGCTGCAACAGCTTCAAAATGGCCTTGCACAAGCTCAAGCTCCCCTTGTGGCGCATAATGAGTATATTTCATGCCTGGTGATCGCGGAGCCGACTCCGGTTCTTCTATCGAGGCACTATCAATCAACGCATGGGGTGCCGCTTCTTGAAGCGCTTCGCGCGTAATGCCGCCTGGCCGTAAAATTCGAATGCCATGCTCGCCAGCAAGCTCAATTACAGTAGATTCCAGGCCAACGCCTGTTGCGCCGTCATCAACAAGACCATCGATCCGCCCATCCAAATCCTCCAGCACATGCTCAGCAAGTGTTGGGCTTGGCCTTCCAGAACGATTGGCGCTTGGTGCAGCAATTGGACAATCTGCGATCTCAAGCAGCGCAAGCGCTGTTCTATGATCCGGTATTCGAATACCAACGGTAGACAGTCCTGCCGTTACGAGCGGCGATAACGCATCCTCACGAACGGGCAGTACAATGGTAAGTGGTCCTGGCCAAAACTGTTCCATCAACGATGAAGCCAGCTCAGAATACGGCAGTACCAGCTCATCTAACTGCTTGCGACCCGCAATATGCACAATGAGAGGGTTGTCCGATGGACGTCCCTTTGCGGTGAATATCCGTTCAACAGCCGCTGAGCTGCGAGCATCCGCGCCAAGCCCATAAACCGTCTCTGTAGGGAATGCAATAATTCCGCCTTCTCTTAATTGGCTGGCAGCTTCCGATAATTGTTCCCGCAGCTGAGAATCATGAGCCTTCTTTACGCGCCATACATTTGTTTTAGTCATCTCTATCCTTCAATCCTTGCTCTTAATTGAAATTGTTCATTCATTCGTTATTATAGCATAAGCACCCGCAAACAAGCAGAAACGACAGCTGCACCTTTACATTCAAAGGTGCAGCTGTCGTTTCTTATGAAAACAGTGATTTAATCCAATTGATAAAAGACTCGATCATTTCCCAAATAAAAAATTTTGCTTCCGGCGCTTCGCCTTGGGAAGGAGTATCTACTGGAGCTGCTGCTAAGGAAGCTGTCTTAGTCGCTGCAGTATCCGATTTCACTACTGACGCTTGCTCTGTATCTGCTCCAGCTGCTGCTGATGCTTCACCGCTTACAGCGTCGATAAAACATAACGGCGGGAACAATACGCACCACCAATTTTGTCCGCCGCCTTCGCCAAGTGTAATACGAAGGGCTTCATAGTCGCCAGCGGGGTAAACTTGATTTCCGTACATTTTTGTTGGGAAAGGTACCATTCCAAGCTCTGCGGATGAGCTATATTCAAAGCCGCGGCTCTTTAGCACTTCCGCTGTAATGCGTTCAATTTCAGGCATATTGGCGATAATCGTCTGACGTGCTTCCTCAATCGTCTGAGGTCCCGTCACCCAGCTATTCATCGCTTTAACGATTTCATCCCGGACAAGACGTTTCACGACTTGATCAGCAGGAGTATCGGAATTGGCTAAAATACGAAGGCGAATGGCTTCCTGCGGAATTTCTCCGCCTGCAACCGAAGCATCCATTTGCTGAGCTTCCCAGCTCATAATTAAAATGATAAGTGCAAAAATAATAAAACCATATGATTTGCGATAAACAAATTTATTAGCCTTACCCGAATTAGATTGAGCGGATTTAGAAATATTGGAATAGGAATGAATAGAATAATGGCTGGACATATAACACAAGCTCCTCTCGTCGCACCCGTCAGTGCGTCTGCTTGCGTTCCGGAACGTATCTATCCGTCATTATGTCCGCTATGCTTAATATATAAACCTATCAATCTATCTATTTTTTATCTTATCGCAGACGCTCTTCTAGCAAGTTATAATATTTTCAATAAATGAGAAGGATGGATGAAGAATGGATTTCCAAAAAACTTATGCAGCGTATCGACCGCTGCTCCATTCCATTGCTTATCGGATGCTTGGCACATTCAGCGAGGCCGAGGATTTGGTCCAGGATGTGTTTGCAGACTACAGCCTTTTGGACCCGAGTGAAATTAAAAATGAGAAGGCCTATCTCGTTCGGATGCTCACTAACCGCTCGATCAATCTCAGCCAATCCGCGCGCAAAAGAAAAGAAGTATATGTTGGACAGTGGTTGCCCGAACCAGACGTCAGCACCGTAAAACAAGACCCTGCTGAAATTTTTGCGGAGCATGAAGAGATTTCCTACGCGCTGCTTGTCATGCTTGAGCAGCTTACAGCCGTTGAACGGGCAGTGTTTATTTTGAGAGAATCACTTCAATACGATTATGAGGATATTGCTTCCTGCTTACATAAAACAACAGCAAACTGTCGTAAAATATACAGCCGAGCCAAAGAGAAGCTTCAGGAAGATAGATCGATGCTACCCATAAACACGGATAAAGCCGAAACCCTCGCTGTTGCCTTCATGGAAGCAGCTTCCTCCGGAAATTTCGAGAAATTGATTTCTCTTTTGTCCGAAGAAGCGATTCTTGTCTCCGATGGAGGAGGCAAGGTACGTGCAGCTATTTTCGCTATCATTAGCAGAGAAAGAGTCATTGCCTTTTTGAAGGGTGTTATTCCGAAGACCTTCTTGGGAGATGGCCATCAATTCGCTGAGGTGAACGGACAAGCTGGCGTCATCGTTAAGCAAGCCGGTGTGCCAAGAAGCGTTATCAGCTTTCGGCTCGATGAGGAAGGGCAGAAGGTTGAGCGGATTTATGTCATGTTGAACCCTGATAAGCTGAAGCATGTTCGGATCGAATGACAAACTGAAAATTTACGAACCGCCAATAGTGAACACAGGATGACTAAATAAGGACGACTAAACAAGAACGAATAAAAAAAATTTTTTAACCTTCTGTCACAACCGTTAACTGTGTTTTGTCTTAGAGGATGAAAGCAAATAATTAGAACATAGAGGAGAATGAGGAACATGACAGAAAGAGTCCAAATAGCTAAAGAAATACCTGCTGCATATCAGGCAATGAGCGGATTGGAAAAATACCTAGGCACTACGAGCATCGACAAGCAGCTGCTAGAATTGATTAAAATTCGCGCATCGCAAATAAATGGCTGTGCTTTCTGCATTAATATGCACACGAAGGACGCTAGAAGCTTGGGCGAGACTGAGCAGCGGATTTATGCATTGAGCGCTTGGCGCGATACGCCTTACTTTACGAAGGAGGAGCGAGCGGTACTCGCTTTGACGGAGGCTGTCACAGTCATTACGAAGGAACATGTGCCCGATGCGGTATATGAAGAAGTTGCCCGGTATTTCGAGAGCAAACAAGTCGGCGAGATTATTATGGCTATTATTACGATCAACGGGTGGAACCGTCTTGCGATAAGCACCGGTATGATGCCGGAATAAGTGTGAGCGGCTAAATCGGAAAATAGCGGTAAGTGGTGGGTTACAGCGGAAATGGATCTAGAATTTAGGCTTATGTTTGCTCATGAGCTATAAAAAAGCACTAAATTATGTGTTCCAGTGAAAATAAGACTAAAATATAGGCTTATTTCCGTCAAAGGAACCCTTTTATCGAAAATAGAACTAGAATTTAGGCTTATTCTGCTCATGAGCTACAAAAAAGCGGTAAATGATGCTTTCGAGCGAAAATAAGACTAAAAAGTAGGCTTATTTTCGTCAAAGGAGCCGTTTTCTCGAAAATAGAGCTAGAATTTAGGCTTATGTTTGCGCGTCACATACAAAAAAGCGGTAAATGGTGCGTTCCAGTGAAAATAAGACTTAAAAACAGGCTTATTTCCGTCAAAGGAACCCTTTTCTCGAAAATAGAGCTAGAATGTAGGCTTATTTTTGCGCGTCACATACAAAAAAGCGGTAAATGGTGCGTTCCAGTGAAAATAAGACTTAAAAACAGGCTTATTTCCGTCAAAGGAACCCTTTTCTCGAAAATAGAGCTAGAATGTAGGCTTATTTTTGCGCATCGCATACAAAAACGCGCTAAATGATGTGTTCGAGCGAAAATAAATCTAGGAAATAGATTTATTTTGCTGAGCCCAGTCAGGCCGCTGCTTGAAATGAAATAGAGGCTTTCCCGAAGTAGATAAATCTACTTTTGGGGAAGCCTCTTTTGCTGCAAGCGAAGTTAACTCCTCGTTGCAATGACATGCCGCTCGATTCCAGCGTAGTCACTGATGATTCGAATGTCGTCCCATTGCGACATTTCGCGCATCATGTCTGCAACGATGCGAGGCTGGCCCATGCCGAGCTCGAATGCGACGATGCGAGGCATCTGCGCGAGCAGCGGAAGCTGCTCCAGCATACGCCGGTACGGGATCAACCCGTCCGGCCCGCCTTCCAGCGCGAGATGCGGCTCATAGTCGCGAACTTCGCGCTGCAGCTCTAACATATCCGCCGCCGGTATATACGGCGGATTAGATACAAGCACGTCGATGCGAAGCTCGCCGTGCTGCAGTTCACCCTGCTCATGCCCATGTACAAATGGCATGAGCAGGTCGCCCTGCACGAATGTCAACCGATCCGCCGTCTCATGGCGGATCGCGTTCGTGCGGGCGACTGCCAGCGCGTCCGGCGATAGATCGGACGCGCATACGCGCCATGCGTGACGCTGCGAAGCTAGCGTCACGGCGATGGCGCCGCTGCCTGTGCCGACGTCGACAATAGTCGGCGGCTGCAAATCCCCTGCAATCAGCCCAGGGGGCCAAATAAGATCAGCTGCCTCAAGCACAGCCTCGACGAGCAGCTCTGTTTCCGGACGCGGAATGAGCACGGCAGGCGAGACTGTAAATGGCCGCCCATAAAACCATTGCTCACCAATAATATATTGAACAGGCTCCCCTGCAGCCTTACGACGTATGAGGCTTTCCCATTCTGCTAACCGCTCTGCAGGAAATAACTCACTTCCATCACGCAGCAATGCCGCTCGATCCATATTCAGCAAATGCATGAGCAAAAGCTCTGCATTGTTGCGCGGCTCTTCCACCGCTTCCGATTGCAAAATCGCTGTCGCTTGCATGCAAGCTTGCCGCAATGTTAATGGCGCAACAAACCATTGCTCCTCCGAATGCTTGCTCATCCCTGTATCGCCCTTCCCACTTTAAAGTAACTTCCTTCTCTTTCATGCAGCAACTATAGCCAATCTATTGCCATTACTGCCTCACAGCTAGCAGAACATTCGACAATAATTCACTGCCATGTCCGATCTATTTATGTGCTCCACACAACCACTTGCCTCGCTTTCGCTTCCCCAAACCGAACAAAACGCCAGACCGCTGATTGCTTATTGTAAGCAACCAGCGACCCAGCGCAAATTTGTTAAGCCATTTCACGTTCCATAAGATCAGCTTGCTCTGCAATCGTCAGGGAGGAAATAACCTCTGTCAAATCGCCGTTCATCACTGAATCCAGCTTATGAAGCGTTAATCCGATACGGTGATCCGTTACACGGCTTTGCGGGAAATTGTATGTGCGAATACGTTCGCTGCGATCTCCCGTTCCAACCTTGCTCTTACGCTCGCCCGCATACTTTGCTTCTTCTTCTTGACGGCGAACATCAGAGATACGTGCACGAAGCACAGCAAGTGCCTTCGCTTTGTTCTCATTCTGTGATTTGCCATCTTGGCAAGTCGCCATAATGCCGGTTGGAACGTGCAATACACGTACCGCGGATTTCGTCGTATTAACGGATTGACCGCCCGCTCCACTGGAGCAGAACGTATCCACGCGGATATCCTTGTCGAAAATTTCAATCTCCACATCTTCAACCTCAGGCATAACAGCTACCGTAGATGTTGATGTATGAATACGGCCGCCTGATTCCGTTACTGGAATCCGTTGTACGCGATGAGCGCCGCTTTCGAATTTCATCTTGCTGTACGCGCCTTTGCCCGTAATCATAAAGATTACCTCTTTAAATCCGCCAACGTCGTTCTCGCTGAAATCCATTAGCTCTACACGCCAGCCTTGTGCATCAGCAAACTTTGTATACATACGATATAACTCATATGCGAACAATGCTGCTTCGTCTCCACCAGCCGCACCACGAATTTCGACAATAACGTTCTTGTCATCATTAGGGTCCTTCGGCAATAGAACGATACGAATTTGCTCATCAAGCTCAGCTTGGCGTTTGCTCAATTCGTCGATTTCCATTTTAACCATTTCACGCATTTCGTCATCGAGTTTCTCAGCTTGCATCAGCTTAGCGTCGTCCAGCTGCTCGGTAACTTGTTTATATTCCGTAAAGGCATCATATGCCTCTTGTAAATCCGACTGCTCCTTGGAAAGCTCTCTAAGCCGCTTGGGATCACTGGATACATCTGGATCACACAATAGCTCACTCAGCTTCTCATACCGGTCTGCGAGTGCTTGTAAACGGTCAAACACGATCATTCACCTCTGTTTATTCCATTAGGATAATGTTCATTATACCATATCATCGAGTTTCTATCGACTGCTGGTTTCGATTTACAGCCAGCTAATCATGCCCATTTTTACGAACCGCCTCAATCTTCATATGCCAGGCAACCGCCATTGGTTACTGAGCATCCAGCATGAATACTGATTGCAACAAAACCCTGTAAGCGCAAAGCTGCACTTACAGGGCTCTATTATTCCCCTAATATTTACACGTTAAAACGGAAATGGATAACATCGCCGTCACGAACGACATATTCTTTGCCCTCAAGACGAACTTGTCCCTTCTCACGAGCCGCTACCATCGAACCCGCAGCTGCAAGATCTGTAAAGGAAACAACCTCAGCACGAATGAATCCACGTTCGAAATCGGTATGAATAACGCCAGCCGCCTGCGGCGCTTTTGTTCCACTGCGAATCGTCCATGCGCGAACCTCTTGTACACCTGCTGTGAAGTAAGTGTATAGGCCAAGCAGTTTGTAAGCTGCACTGATCAAACGGTTCAAGCCCGACTCCGACATGCCAAGCTCCTCAAGGAACATTTCTTTGTCTTCGCCTTCAAGCTCAGCAATCTCAGCTTCAACCTTCGCGCTGATTGGCACAACTTCAGCACCTTCAGCAGCTGCGAATTCGCGTACTTTTTGTACGTACTCATTGCCGTCTGAATTTGAAACCTCGTCTTCGCTCACGTTAGCGGCATACAAAACCGTCTTCATTGTCAGCAAATGCAAATCACGAACAAGCAGCTTCTCATCATCGCTCAGCTCTAGGCTGCGTGCAGGCTTATCGTTGTACAACGCTTCCTTGATGCGTTCAAGCACTTCGATTTCTTGAGCAACTTTTTTGTCTCCGCCCTTAAGGTTTTTACGGGAGCGTTCAATCTTTTTATCAACCGAATCAATATCCGCCAAAATAAGCTCCAAATTAATCGTTTGAATATCGCTAATTGGATCTACCTTGCCAGATACATGCGTAATGTTGTCATCTTGGAAGCAGCGAACCACATGAACAATGGCGTCTACCTCGCGGATATGCGCCAAAAACTTATTGCCCAATCCTTCGCCTTTGCTCGCACCAGCAACCAAGCCGGCAATATCGACAAACTCAAACGCTGTAGGCACGATGCTCTTAGGAACAACGAGCTCAACCAGCTTGTCCAAACGCTCATCCGGTACTTCAACAACACCAACGTTAGGATCTATTGTACAAAAAGGATAATTGGCAGATTCTGCTCCTGCTTGCGTAATTGCGTTAAACAATGTTGATTTGCCGACGTTGGGCAAACCTACTATTCCTGCTTTCAATGCCATGCTATAAGACACCCCTATTTTCCCGAAAGTAAACAACTCCAGCTATTATACCCCAGCGTCACCTACTTTGAAAGTGCCATCCGTTAAGCCTAAACGGCATTTGATGGCTTCCTTGGCAAATGAAGACGGTTTTCTGAACAATAAAAGCATTGTAAGTTGTGAAAACCTATAAAACCCTGCATTTGAACAGTCGTTTGTTTTTAACCCGTTTTATACCCCTAAACGGTATCTTATTTGTGCCTCGCCGCAAGTTAGTCACTGCTGAGAATGATAAGCCGCGCTGCGGAAATACTATGTTGGCGCTGGCTTAAGCTGTGCACACAAGCACCTAAAATTTGAGGAGGCAAGCTTATGGAAAATCAGACTCATAAGGGTAATTACAAAGGAACGACGAATATGAAAGCCAAAAATCAAGATATGGCATTCGTAAACGATACCATTGAGGATACAAAATCTGTAACAAATTTTACCTCGAAAAAGAAGAAAACAGATTAAAGGATAACTTCCGAGCCCTTATCTATAAAAAACCTGGGTTCTGCAAGCGTATCATCCACTTGTAGAATCCAGGTTTCTTGTATTAAGAATACATTACATCCGAAGCGGCGCTTCTTGCAGCTCTGCGCGCGATTGAAGGTAACGGAAAAACGCTACCGATGCTTCGCCTCGCGTCACTTGTTTCTTAGGCAAAAACTTGCCATCGGATAAGCTCATAATTTTGAGACCGACAACAATGGCTGCCTGCCCCTTATTCTGGATCTGATCCGAGTCTTTAAACGAGGCTTTAAATATATGATCATAATTCGCAAGCGCATTATAACCAAGTGCCCGCACGATCAGCTCAGCCATCTCATCACGGGATACTTTACCGCTAGGGTTAAAGGAGCCATCCCCAACATCTATCAAATTTTGTTCCAATGCACTTTCAACATAAACGAAATAGCTGGAATCTGCAGCTACATCATTAAATGAGGCTTTACCACCGAGCTGATTACTGAAGGACATCGAGAGCGGCGATACTCCGCTGCTGCGCGCTAGTACCAGCATTTTAATCAGCTCTCCGCGTGTAACCGCCTCATTGGGACGCACAAGACCATCTTTCACATCAAGCGCTTTGTATGCAACCATTAGTTCAAGCTGACGCTGTGCAAAATGTCCTTCAATATCCTTAGCCTTCGGCTTCTCGAGCTGTGTGACATCACCTGTTTCCCGATTTCGCCAGCCGCCCGTCACTGCATCGAGGAACACTGACTCATCCATAAGCTTAGGCACTAATTGGTAAACTAGTTCTGCCTCTGTCTTTCTATCCACTTCGTCGCCTCTTATTTCGCCTGAAGCAATCATCAACTTATATTTTTCAATTGGAATTGGCTGCCCGTTCCATGCGAAGCTTTGCACAAGCCGATACGTAAGCTGTGTTCGGTAATAATTCAGCCAGCTGTCAACTGCCTGCTCCTTCTTAATCAAGGCAGGAGCCTCAGCTGGATATTCAAAGTTCGACAAATTAGCATCGTAATTTACAACTTCCCCAGTACTTGAATGAATCGATAAGCTAATGTTGTCGTATTCAACCACTGCGCCATAGATTTTGTGTACAAAATTGAAATAGTATTGACTAGGTTGCCCTGCGACAATCCCCTCATATTGCTTCGGATCAGGTTTGACCAAATATAGCTCATCCGTTAGCCATGGCAGACGTTTCTTAATCGCTTCTACCGCTGCTGTTGACGCTTGCTCTAGCGTCACCTTTGTCCCGCCTGATTGACTTTGTTCGTTATACATATACGTATTGAAATGGCGAACCTCTCCAGTGCGACCGTTAACGGAAGCTGAAGCTGAGCCCACTTCCTTGCCATCCTTTTTCACTGTCCAATTCAGCTGCCAATAGGCTTCGGTTTCACCTGTGCTCTCATTGCTATTTTCACTGTAATTGGAACCATTAAGCTCCACCCCTGCCGGCAGCGCAAAAGCAGCTTTTACCGCATCTATCGCTTGCTTCTCGGTAACTGCCCCCGCCTTCGGCTCTTCGCCTAAAGGTTTCTCGGATATAGGAGTTTCCGATATCGTTCCCGCTCTAAAATAATTGTCTCTCGACTGATCCTTTAACTGGCCAGTCACCGCATCGATTGATATAGGCTGAAGCTCGTAACTAAGCAAAGGTTTCCTTTTCCCCTGCATATTGTAAGGCACGATATAAGCTAACAGTGGAGCTGCTGCTGCTCTCAGCTTTTCATTTGCCTCTGCTGCCGACAGCTTTGCATCTACTTTTGGAAAAATTATTGTATCATCCCACTGCAAGGAAAATCTTCGGACATGCCCCTCACTATCCACTTCAAGCTCTATGTAGTTATCTACATAGGGTATGTCATTCACCAACCGATCATAACGAATGGAATGCACAACCTCACCCGTTAGCGGTGGACGCAGTTGAACACCATAGTCAGGATTGTATTGAATTTGTCCTTTATAATCAGCTGCGATTTTATCTATGAATTGGAGCGCAATCTGCTGAGCGGCATCACGTTCAACCTTAAGCGGATACGTTGGTTTGGCAGATGGGTTATCGGTATAAGAGTTGAACTCAAGAAGCTGACCTTTATCCGCATGAATACGAACATAGATGCTTCCCAAATGCTTGCCGTTCACCTTCTTCACGAAATCCAGTCCCCAAGCATTACGTTTGCCGCTAGCCATCACTTCCATATTAAGACTAGCTCCTTGGAGGACATACTCCTTCGGAATGCTTACATACTGCCTCGCTAGTGCTTCCGCTTTTTCCTTCGTAATTGCTACATCAACTGGAGCTGCAAATCCTTCTTTCATGATGTCTCCTTCCGACGATGGCACGGCTTTTGCTGCTGCATTCGTCACTGCTGGCTTGTTTGAGCTCTCAGCAAATGCCGTTGCTGGCAACATACTCATAAGCATCGCTGTTGATAGCACTACCGCAAGCCTCTTTCGATGATTGATCCTCACTGCTTCACCCTCCAATGCTTTTCCAATTTATTCATAAATTAGACGCGCCATACATTGTGGAAGTTGCACAATAAGCGAAAAAAGACTGCCCAAGGCGCTTGTCCTTTAGGCAGTCTTTGATAATATACAGTTAAAACTGCTACGCCGTTTTTCTACGTTCAATATATGCCCATATTTTTTGCAAAATATAAATACCGAGCCAAGAGAACAGTATAATAAACAGGGGCATAACGGTAAAGTTATATCGATATTCCGGTACGAATACAAGTCTAATCATCGTCATGACGAAGATGACCACCGCCAGCATGGCTGCAGGATGTCTCCATCTCCATATCAGGGCAAGCAGAGGAATAATCGTGCTGTATATAATCAGTACATGTAAGTATGCTACCTTCGGATAGGCATGGTACATAGGAGAATGTCCTGAGCCGAAGAACATATGCGTATAAGTATATTTAAGCTTTCCTACCGTATACCATTTTACATATTTCCAGGTTTGCTGCGTGAATCCAGCCTTGATGCGCGCCCATGCAACCTCATCCTGCGTCAATCCCGTTGGATCAACGATCTTGTCTGTATAATCTTTATTCGGATAAGTACCCGCTTTGAACGGATTGGACTGGGAAGCAGTCAATACAAATTCATTTAATGAAACGACATTTCTTATCCACCAAGGAAGCATCGTAGCCGATAAGCACAGTCCAGTGATAACACCCATTAATAAAACTTTTTTGAAAATAGCCCATTTGGATATAACCTCGGTCTGCACACCCGATTTCTTCTTGAACCATTTCTGCAGCAAAAACACTCCGTACAAAGGAACAAAAATCGGTAAAAATTCCGCCCTAACAAGTACTGTCAGGCCTAACAAGATACCCGCAAACGCAGCATCGCGCTTTCGTTCGGTACGAAAGGCATATAACTGCATAGACAGATAGGCCATTAAGAGAAATAATGCGAGCGTTTCTGTGAGAACCGCTCCATTTGCCCAAATGAAGGGATGATAAATTGCACTAATAAAAAACGCTACAATTGCAACCCATTTGTTTCTTGTTGCCTGCATCGCAATCATATAAATGATAATGAGTGTAGCCATGCTAATTAACACCTGTACCCAACGAATAAGCGGGAACGGCTCTACGCCGATTTGATCAGCCACCAAATACATACCCGTCATAAAAAGTGGATAACCCGGTGTTACCCTTGCATTTGAAACCTCTTCCTTGTAGGCGTAAATGCCTTCATCAAGCAACCGGTGCACCATCTCATCGTAATACTTCGAATCATGTGAAATGTTATGTTTGACCGATGTAAGAAAATCAACCCTCAGCCAAAAGGCAAGCATAAAAATAAGAACGATCGCTATCGTCCATGCTTTGTTTTTCCTAACCCATTCCACCACGTAAATTGATCCTCCCCAATGTTGAAAGCGGCTTATTTCCAAGCGAGTACGATTACACCCGCCAAAATAATAGCTGCGCCTATCCAGCGCTGCAGCGGTACCGATTCGTTAAATATAAATACAGCTGCAACCAGCGCTATTACATAAGCCAAGCTTTGCAGCGGATAGGCAAGGCTAAGCGGCAGCTTCTTAAGTACGTACAACCAAAGAACGGTAGCAATTCCGTACAAAACAAGTCCTGACCATATATGAGGCGACCACAATAACGATACCCATGTGTCGCCTTTCGCCGTATCCATTTTGTTCATTCCTGTTTTCCACAATAATTGGCCAGAAACAAGCAGCAAAATATTAAAAAACAATATGATATATGCCATTATGAATCCGACCTTTTGCGTTCATGCAGCTCGTGATGTAAAATTCCAAGCTCTTGTGTAAGACGAATAACCTTCTCTGACAATTTGGATACAATGACTGTAAGATGCAAAATAAGCATAATACAAAATAAAATTCCGACTAGGAAAAGCAGCGCCGGGGCATAAGCAATACCAATCGCGTGGGCCAGCGTATCAATAATCTGGACGCGCACGGACAATATCAGCATCACTACACCAAACAAAAGCCAGAGCATTGAATACTGCTCACGGAGCAATCTCCGGTTAATCAACATAATCAGCACGAACAAAAAAACCACACTTGTGATAATCCACAAGGCTTGCATGGTGTATCCTCCTTAAAGTTTGCAGAGCAAACTCTCATCGTAAGCATTTTTCTAAGATTGAACCTCGACTGGCTTCGTTGCTTTCAAGCTGCGAATGAATAGCGACAATGTTACCTTAACCATATAATAAACCGAACGCATCGCATTTATTGATGACGTACCGCCTGTACGTGCTTCCATAACGACTGCCACCTCGCTTGTACGCAATCCGCTGCGATGAATAAGCACGATGGAATCCACTTCTGGATAGTCTGTCGCATAATCGCTTTGGAATACAGCAATCGCACGTTTATTTGCAGCGCGGAACCCTGAGGTTACGTCCAGCACACGCTTGCGTGTCATTGCAGTAACAATAGTAGATAAAATCTTGATACCAACTCTACGCGTTGCAGAGGACAAGAAGCCGGTTTGTTCAATAAAACGTGAACCAATCGCCAAATCCGCTTTCCCGCTTAGCACGGGATCCAAAATCAAATGAAGCTGCTCCGCCTTATGCTGACCGTCTCCGTCCACTTGAACGGCTACATCATAGTCATAACGGTGGGCATAACGATATCCCGTCTGCATAGCTCCGCCGATGCCCAAATTGGTCGGAAGTGTAATAACAGAAGCACCGTTCGCTTCAGCCACTTCACGTGTACGGTCTTTGGAGCCATCATTAATGACCAGAATATGAGCAGTTGGGCAATGTGTCTTCACATCATGTATCACATGGCTTATGCTGTGTTCTTCATTATAAGCCGGTATAATGATCAAAATTTTTGAAGATGTCATACCTTGCCGCAGGGACTCACCGGTAACCGTTTTGTCCTTTTTCGTACTGACTGCGTTCACTACATCACCACTCCATAAATCAAAGTTAGGGCACGCTGCTGCGTACAATTATTTTTAATTCTACTAACTAAATTAGTATAAAGCAACAGATAAGGTTGGTATAAACGCTTATTATTTCCTTAACATTTGCTTAATTAGGTCGAATTTTACATTCACACTTACTCCCTTTTATACCAATATTATCTTATTGAAAATGAGAGTTTCCAGAAAAAAAATATCGCCTGACACCAGTTGCTCACTGATACCAGACGATATTAAGACGGTTATTTATTACAAAATGTTGCTTACATTTGGCCGGAAATTTTTGCTTTCAAAGCATCTTTGGATTGTACGCCAACCATTTTGTCAACGGGTTGACCGTCTTTGAACAAAATCAATGTTGGGATACTCATAACGCCGAATTGTGAAGCAAGTTCTGGCTGCTCGTCAACGTTAATTTTAGCAATTACTGCTTGGCCTTCCAGCTCAGCGGAAAGCTCCTCAACGATTGGTAGCTGCATTTTGCAAGGTCCACACCAAGGTGCCCAGAAATCTACAAGGGAAACGCCGTTTTGAATGGACTCGTTAAAGTTTTCTTTCGTCAATGCTACTGCCATTTCAATCATCCTCTCCAAACAATGTGTATGATAAAGGGAATACCCGTCTCACCGTTAAATGAAACATCATTTGCTAACCGCATGCGTGAATTTGCTTCAACACATCCTGAATCGTAATCGCGCTAAAATGACTTTCCAGCTGCTTCTCCGCTGTACAAAATATGCCGAACATCACTTGATTCATATTCGACCCAACAACACAATCCATCTCTGGGTTGCCCGAGCACCAGCTCGGAATTAGCGAGCCTTGTGCCATCACGCGATAGATATCGGCAAGTGTTACCACATTCGGGTCAATCGTCAGCCTATAGCCGCCTCCTGAGCCTTCACGGGTATCTACATATCCACTGCGGCGCAAACCACCCATTACCTTGCGAACACGAGCAGAATGTGTGCCGACATTCTCGGCGATCATATCGCTGCTAGCCATTCTTTCCGGTAAATAAGCCAAGTAAACGAGACTGTGTACGGCAATCGTAAATTCGCTGTTCACTGTTTAAGGGCCTCCCTGCTTTATACTGTAATTTTATCCGTTACAGTTAAGTTTGTCAATAGGTCAGGTCGCCATCTCGCTTTCTTAGGATACGGCAGGAGCAATCACGTTATTCCCCAACAGATTTTGGATTAAAGGCAAATGTTTTTTTAGGTTTTCTGTCATGTTTGAAGGCTTCTGCTGAATAAATATGAAAGGTGCATCCTTATTTGATTTGAACGTATAAGAAAACATTCAAATCCAATGGGCACATGGCTTCCTACACTAGTTTTACAATGTAAAACTTTAAGGAGGTGACGCATAATGGCGTTATTTTGGAATCGATGGGTAGTCATTCGTACGGAAGGGGGTTCTAGATCGGAGCTCATAGACCGATTGGAAGCTCATTTCAAAACTAATGGATTGAAAACCAAAATCACCATTGAGGGCAATTCCTTGAAACGGATTCATGTGCTTAAAAAGGATGCCGATCTCGCCAAGACGCTGCTGGACGCGTTTGACGAGGAGCATTAAGATGTGCGGCAAAGCTTTGCCAAGCAGCGGCACCCTTGCAGGGCAGCCGCTGCTTGTGCTGCTTCCCTAGGACGAGCGTCCCACTACGGAAGAATTCCTCATAAAACGATAGCCCTTACGAACACCGTTCAGCACCCATTCGGGAACCGGAATCGGTTTTTTGGATAGAAAAGGCATGTAGATACGATTGTAGGCTTTCTTCAAATCATCCCACATCGTGCACGGCTCTTCCTTCAAAAAATCTGAAATATCAAGCACGATGCCTCTTCCATCCTTGATCATTACATTTTTTCCATGCACATCATGCGGGAACAAACCGCGGGATCTTGCATACTCCAGCGCTTGATCAATATCTTCTATCGCCTTTTTTGGTATTGCTGCCCCATCAATGATGCACTGATATAAGGTCTTTCCCTTTAATCGCTTTAAAATCAAATAATAATGGCCTTTATATTCTCCGGCATGATAACAAGTTGAAAAGGCAGGATGCGTGCCAATTCGCCGGTAAACCTCGCACTCACTCTCCCAGCCGTCTCGGCCTGGCGCATAAACCTTCACAGCTATATCTGAATAATCCTGATGTGTAAATACGCCAGCGTAATTGCCCGCCCCAAGCAGTCTCCAACCGCGCGGCGTCTCCGCTACTCGGATTGGATTTGTGGGGTCAACGCTATCAAGCACAAGCTCCGAGAGCAATGACTGCTCCATAAGAGCAATAAACGTATTCAGCTGCTTCTCCTCCATAGTAAGTACTCCTCTTCTCCCTATCTACATACATGCTTTCCTTTCATTGTAAGACCAGTAGCTGCAAAAATAAAGACCGCACCAAAAAGCTTTACAGCCCTTTTGCACGGTCTCGCTTCAAACTTGATCCTAATGGCCTCCACTTACTACTTTCAGCCCGATAACGCCTGATATAATCATAGAGAGAAACAGCATCTTGCGCCAATTTCTCGACTCTCCAAAAATGACCATACCCAGCACTACGCTGCCTATCGAGCCGATTCCGGTCCATATCCCATATGCCGTACTAATTGGAATCGTCTGTAACGCTTTAGATAAGAAGAAAAAGCTCACGAAACCAGCCCCAATCGCCCCTACCGTCCCCTTCCAGCGTTTAAAGCCATCAGAGAGCTTCATGAAAGTAACACCGGCGACCTCACCGAAGCCTGATATGATTAAAAAGACCCATGCCATTTTATGAACCCACCTTATCTTGTTCTATGTTGGTTACAGCCTTTGGTGCTTTGTCAGGAGCTGGCTTGTCATTTGACACAAGCTTAAGTCCAACTATGCCCCCTACAAGCAATGCGATAAAGAACAAACGCCAAAAATCAGCCGGTTCATTCAGTATAATAATACCTGCGAGAACAGTGCCTACTGTTCCAATTCCCGTAAACATAGCATAGGCAACGCCAATCTCAATCGTACGCATTGCGCGGGCAAACAGCATAAAGCTTATGACAAGCAGCACCACTGTTATTATGCTTGGAACAAGCACTGTAAAGCCCTCCGAATATTTGAGGCCAAACGTCCAGCCTACCTCAAGAAACCCTGCTAATAATAAAAAGACCCATTGCATTTTTTTCAATCCTCTCTCGCTGTCATCGTCCAAATCTGCCATAATGATTGCCACACCATTTGCTTCCTTTTCTCAAGCAGCTCTTTTCCATATATTTGATTCTCAACAAGGATGCCATCTACACATACATAGAAGGTAGCAATTAACCGTTCCGTCTCTTCCAGGTTAAACAACCCTTGTGACGCTCCCTTTTCCAGCACGCTAATAATTCCCTTGTTCAGTTCATACTCATAGCGCAATAAATCTTGATTGAGCTGTTCGCGCAAATGGCGCGGCGGTACAAGCATCGTTTTCTTCAAGAAAGCTTGACCTGTCGTTAAATGAGTGAGATCGGTAAAAAAAGTAAACAGTCGATGCACTTGTTCCTTAATCGGCGCCTGATCCATATCTTGAAGAAGCTCTATAAACTGATTATGCTCTTCAACAATCATTTCCTGAATGAGCTGCAAGAACAGTTGTTCTTTCGATTTATAATGCGCATATATGGATGGCGTCTTAATGCCCACTACCTTGGCAATTTCTGACAAGGATGCCCCCTCATAGCCTGATTCTGCAAACATCGCCAGCGCCGCCAGCTTTATTCGTTCCGACGTTGTTAATTCAGCACTCATGTCATTCCCTCCGATCCGCTTTCGTTCCCCTGCCTAACGAACGTTAGTTTTTACAAATTTTAAAATGAAATAATCATTTAGTCAAGATGAAAATAACGATCATCAAATAAAGCCATGCACGCTCCCCTTCATAGGAGATCATACATGGCTTTATTGTTATTGCTTTGAGGCTTGGCTATATTTCTTCCAAAGCGTAGATCCTCCATTAAAGATCATGCCCAGTGTAATGCCAAGCAGCGTAACGATAACGTTCAAAATAAGGCAGTAAACAAGCAGCAGTCCAAAATCGACCGTATTGTCCGATAGAGGAAGCACTTGGCTTAGTATAAATGCGAGAAGCACGCTAAACGGGATCCAGAACAAAAATATGAAGATCGGAAAGTACCAATGCTGATTTCGAAAAAACTTTACGATCGGCAAAGCGAACGCAATAATCATAATCATGCAAATGATGTAGCTCTGCTCCACAATCCCGCTATAATAATAAGCTGTATATAGAAACACATTACTCACTGCAGCATAGATGGCACTTAAAACTAGTACCAACCGCATCGACCGCCGAAACAACAATTGCTCCTTCGTAACCTCTTCCATTACTCGCCTACGATTTCTTGGAGTGCCCGAATAAAGGCTTCCATTTCTTCATCCGTTCCGATGCTCACCCGCAAATATTCATTAATCCGAGGTTGATCGAAATACCGGACCAGCACGCCCTTATCGCGCAACTGCACAAAGATGTCCTTAGCTGCTATCGTTTTATGCGAAATGAAGACGAAGTTTGCCTTCGAGTCTGTTGCAGCAAAGCCGAGCTCCTTCACCTGCTCCGTTACACGTTCTCGTGTAGCAATGACCTTATCCGTCGTATCTCGGAAATAAGCATCATCTTCAAGTGCAGCAATGGCGCCTGCCAAAGCAAGCCGATCCATCGTATAGGAATTAAATGAATTTTTGATTCGATTCAATCCATCAATTAACTCCTCGCTGCCAAAAGCAAAACCAACGCGAAGCCCAGCGAGCGAACGGGATTTCGAGAGTGTTTGAACGACAAGCAAATTCGGATAGTCGTGAATAAGCTCCACTGCTGATTGTCCGCCGAAGTCAATATAAGCCTCGTCGATGATAACAACCTGGTCGGGATTGCTTGCAAGCAATGTACGAATATCCTCGAGCGGAAGCAATTGAGCCGTTGGCGCATTCGGGTT
This sequence comes from Pristimantibacillus sp. Z349TD_6, assembly GCF_056173205.1. Classification (NCBI taxonomy): domain Bacteria; kingdom Bacillati; phylum Bacillota; class Bacilli; order Caryophanales; family Paenibacillaceae; genus Pristimantibacillus (SeqCode); species Pristimantibacillus sp. Z349TD_6. The sequence goes on from NZ_CM149662.1 coordinate 7,470,648, forward strand.
CGGTATGATGATACCACCGTTATCCGAATGGAAAGCTTCGACTTGAACGTTAAACTGCTCGTCCAATGCGATAAGCTCTGTTTGCAAGCCATATAACTTCGCATACACCTTATAGAAGCTGTAAGTGATATCAGGGAACAGTACCGTCTTAGCCGGATCAAAAAAAGCTGCGAACGCAAAAGCTAAAATTTCATCAGAACCGTTGCCCGCAAACACTTGCTCAGCCCGCAATCCGTAATAGGAAGCAGCCGCTTTCACAAGTCCCTCGCAAGTAGGATCGGGATAAAGCCGCAAATCAGCATTAGCTGCACCTTTGATCGCATCAATTACCTTCGGAGATGGCGGGTACGGATTTTCATTCGTATTCAGTTTGATATATGTCTTATCCTTTGGCTGCTCGCCTGGGACATACGGCACCAGTGAAGCAGTGAGCGGACTCCAAAATTTACTCAATGACAATTCTTCCTTTCGTAATCGATATTTCTATCGCTTCTTTTCAATTATTTTAACATTAAAGGATGTGTTAATTACAGAGTCCGACGAACGACAAGCCTAGTCATCAGCAGTCCAAGCAGCGCGCCAAACGTATTAAGAATAATATCGTCAATGTCGAAGCTGCCCACCCGCGTCAACATTTGAGTAAGCTCAACGGCTGTAATCAACATAATCGTGGCCATTGTCAGTCTAAATACTTTCAAGTACTTCTTATTTAATAAGGGCAGGAATATGCCGATCGGTATGAATAAGACAATGTTTCCGAATAAGTTTTTGAACCAAATGTCAGGATTGAAATGATCATAATGGATGATATATTTTTTTATCGTATAAAGCGGTACCAGATTATAGTTATACCCCTCGCCAAAATAACGGCCACGATGAAATAAAAGCCAGCACATGATCAAGGTGTAGAACAAAGCAATTACGGTAATCAACATATTCAGCAGAGAGCTTTTGAATATGGCTTTCGAATACCCGCGCATCCCTTACAATCTCCAAGGGACAGAATACACGTTAAACTCTGCCGCTCCTGTAATCGCTAGTCCGTTAAGCTGATGTCCTGTTGCACATCCTCCGTCAACGCCAATCTTCCCTGCGCCAAACCAAACATCTGGTTTTCCATGAATATCGATGGTTTTTGTATGGCCGAAAATAACCGTTTTGTTTACATTGGTCGGCCTCTCAAGGAATGGTTGTTTTATGTAAAGAAAATCTCTGGCAGGCTGCTCTTTCCAATTCAAGTAATTCGGATTCAGACCCGCATGTACATATATAAAGTGTTCATCCTCATGATAATAGGGCAGGTTGTCCAGAAAAGTCATATGATGCGCATAACGCTCTTGAACAGCTATTTTGGCTTGATCGATAACATACTCAATCGGACCTTGCTTAATGCCAGCATAGCTCTCTGCGGTTTGCCTGCCGCCATGGCCGGTAAACTTAAGCAGCGCCTGCTCGCTTCGCTCCAGCATAACATCAACGAGCCTCTCGTCGTGATTGCCTTGAATGGCAATTGCTCCATCCTTTTGGACTAAGCCGATGACCTGCTCTACCACTTCTCTGCTTTGCGGCCCCCTATCAACGAAATCACCAAGCAGCATAAGCTGATCCTCGCCGGGACAATAATTCATACGTTCAAGCAAATCATTAAAAGGTGTATAACATCCATGAATATCACTAATCACAAGCGTTCGCTTCATATACGCCTCCCCGAGATCACCAGATCTCTTTCTACACCGTCCAGTACCGCTACCTTAGGCAAATGACCCCAAACCTCAAATCCAAACTTACGAAGCAGAGCGAGGCTCGGCTCATTATGTCCAAATACAAAACCAAGCAGCGTATTTATCCCCAAGCCCGGACTTGCCTCTATCGCTTTCTGAATCAGTACCGTTCCAAGACCAAGCTTGCGGTATTCTTCCGCTATATAAATGCTTATCTCGGCAGTTGCATTGTAAGCGGGCCTGCCATAAAATGATTGGAAACTAAACCAAGCTGCGATTTCCCCTTCAATCGTTAATACCCATAGCGGCCTGAAATCAGGAGAATGGTCATCAAACCACGCTTTTTTGCTAGCTACAGTAGCTGGCTCAAGATCAGCCGTCACCATTCTGCTTGCAATTGTTGAATTATAAATATCAACAATACGCCCCAGATCACTTAGCTGCGCATCGATAATTTCATATTTGAGTTCTTTGGTCATACTTGCCACCTCTTACCCTTCTACGTCTAGATGGATGCTGCTTTAAATAGGCCTATTACAACTTTGACAAATTATATCACATCGCTGAATGTTTAAGCATCTATGCTGCATGGTAGATTCCGTCTAATTCGCCTATAAAGGGCGAGCTTCTTCAGTCCCCTTGTCCCTGCCTATACTTGTTATAATCTTCAGGCGTGTTGAGATTCGTAAAAACAGATACACCATGCTGCTCTAGCAGAGAAACCTCGATGGTCTGAAGCCGGCGCAATAGACCCATGAGACGATAATCTTGCTCCTTTAGCGCTTCTTCTATTTGAATGGCAATGCTAGCATGATAGAGTGCATGAAAAGGCTGGTCAGACGCATGGATTACGTCTACCCCTTTTTCCACATGAGTCATTAGCTCAGCCAGCAATCCTTCGGACAACTGTGGCATATCACACGCCATAACAAATACATAACCCTCTGCAATCATGGACAAGCCCGCGTGCATTCCCGATAACGGGCCGCATTTTGGATAATGATCCGTCACGATGCTTACCGTTTCTCCTAATTCTTCAAGGCTTTTACGATAAAGCTCTTCACGCTCAGGCGATCCTACTGAGACAACTACATGCTGCACAAGCTCTGTTAGCTGTTGTACGAGACGATATAGCAGCGGTTTGCCTTCAATAAGCAGCAGCGCTTTGTCGGCTCCCATTCTCGTGCTTAAGCCCCCAGCTAGTATTAAGCCATAAATATCATGCTTCGCCATCTTCTCATCCCCCTCCAAACAGAAAGAAAGCCTGCCGAGCACTCAGGCAAGGCAGGCTTGTATTATTTTTGACGGGTTTACGCCTTGGACGGATCGAATGAGCTCTTTAATGAAACGATTCGATTGAAGGCAAGCTTCTCACTTGTTGTATCCTTCGGATCTACATTAAAGTAGCCGTGACGGAAAAATTGGAATTTATCGCCGCCGACAGCGTCTTTCATATTAGGCTCAACAAAGCCTTGCAATACTTCAAGTGAATTCGGGTTGATACATTCCATGAAAGGTTTGCCTTCATCTTCCGCTTCGCTCGTAATGAGCGGTTCAAACAAACGGAACTCAGCAGCTATCGCCTGAGAAGCTTCTATCCAGTGGATGGTGCCTTTCACTTTACGTTCATTAAAGCCGGATCCGCTCTTCGTCTTCACATCATAGGTACAGCGCAGCTCAATCACATTGCCCTCTGCATCCTTGATCGCCTCTTGGCATGTAATGAAGTAAGCATGTTTTAGACGCACTTCATTGCCAGGGAACAGACGAAAATATTTGTTCGGAGGATTTTCCATGAAATCATCCTGTTCAATGTAGATCTCACGCGAAAACGGAATTTGACGGATTCCCATCTCTTCGTTTTCCGCATTATTTTCGGCATCAAGCAGCTCAGTTTGACCTTCTGGATAGTTTGTAATGACCACTTTAAGCGGACGCAATACAGCCATCGTACGAAGCGCCTTCAGCTTCAGGTCTTCTCTTATAAAATGCTCCAGGTTGCGCTCATCCACTAGGCTGTTGCTCTTCGATACACCGATCTCACGGCAGAAAGCACGCAGCGATTCCGGTGTATAGCCTTTGCGGCGCAAACCGCTGATCGTTGGCATACGCGGATCATCCCAGCCATCTACAGCCCCTTCATCCACCAATTGCTTCAGCTTGCGCTTGCTCATAACGGTGTTCGTTACGTTCAAGCGGGCAAATTCATATTGATGCGGTGTGGAAGCCATCTCACATTCAGCTATCGTCCAATCATAGAGTGGACGGTGGTCCTCAAATTCCAGCGTACAGATCGAATGCGTGATGCCTTCAATGGCATCGCTTAGCGGGTGAGCATAGTCATACATCGGATAGATGCACCAAGCATCTCCCGTGCGGTGATGATGCGTATGCGCAATGCGATACAACACAGGATCACGCAATGTGATGTTCGTTGAGGCCATATCAATTTTTGCACGCAGCACCTTTTCGCCGTCCTTAAATTCACCTGCGCGCATGCGTGCGAACAAATCAAGGTTTTCCTCTACTGTACGGTTCCGATACGGGCTTTCCTTGCCTGGCTCAGTCAAAGTGCCGCGGTATTCGCGCATTTGCTCAGCTGTCAGATCACATACATATGCTTTGCCCTTTTGAATAAGAAACACCGCACGATTGTAAAGCTCTTCAAAATAATCGGAAGCAAAGCGAAGGTCGTCCCACTCGAAGCCAAGCCAGCGAACATCCTCTTGGATGGACTCTACATACTCAGTATCTTCTTTTAACGGATTCGTATCGTCAAAACGCAAGTTTGTCTTGCCCTTGAATTCATCAGCCAGCTCAAAGTTCAAGCAAATCGACTTGGCATGTCCAATATGCAAATAGCCATTTGGCTCTGGCGGAAAACGAGTGACGATTTCTTTCACTTGGCCGCTCTTCAAATCTTCGACTACGATGCTTTTTATAAAATTCGAGGATGAGGACTTGTTATCTACTGCATTCTCCATCTGCGACCAACCTTTCCCACGGAAAATATTTATCCTCTTATAATACACAAATTCCCGTCAAATTATAATACTTAGTATGTATCAGCCACTTTCAGAGCATGCTCCCGAGCCTAGCAAACCAGTGCACTAGAACGAAATAATGCCGGAAGAATAAAGAAATACGAGCAATACCAGAATAGGCGCCACATAACGCAGCATGAATAACCATACTCGCAGCCACCATCCAGACAAGCCTGACTCCTTAGCTCCGCCTTTCCATACATACCCGACAAATATAGTAACGACTAGTCCGCCAAGCGGCAGAACGATGTTCGTGCATACGAAATCAACCCAGTCAAAAAACGACTTCCCGCCAAACGTAAGCCAAGGTATTTTGTCACCAAGCGATAAAGCCGATGGCACCCCAATAACGAAGCAAAGAATGGATAACAAAATAACTGAAAAGCTGCGGCTCCAGCCAAATTTCTCGCGAACGAAAGCAACCGGCACCTCAAGCAGTGAGATGGTTGAAGTAAGCGAAGCAAAGGCGATCATCACGAAGAACAGCCCTCCAAACAGCCACCCTAAGGGCATCGCTGAGAACGCTGCAGGCAAGGCTACGAATACGAGACCAGGGCCTTGCGAAGCCTCGAGTCCAAATGCGAAGGTAGTAGGGAAAATAATCAGTCCTGCAAGAAGTGCATAAACAATATTGCCTGTACCTACTGCTGCTGTTGCTAGAGAAAGCGACTGCCGTTTATCCACATACGCCCCATAAGTAATAATGGTACCCATGCCAAGTGAAAGGGATAGGAAGGCATGGCCAAGCGCTACGAATGCCGATTCCGCTGTCAGCTTGCTAAAGTCAGGCTTTAGGAAAAAAGCTGCGCCTTCGCCGGCTCCATCCAAAAACATTACACGCACACAAAGTACAATGAGCAATACAAGCAGCCCTGGAATAAAAATTTTATTAACCTTTTCAATACCTGCCGATACACCTCGAATAATGATGAGGCCCGTTAGAAGCAAGACGATGAATTGCCAGAATACCGGCATCCAGCTTCCATTAAGATCACTGAACTGCTGCGCAAAATCATTATTTTCAAACAGCTGCCCTGTAAAAGACAGCATCGCATAATGCAAAGTCCAGCCTGCGACTATCGCATAGAACGACAATATAACGAACGCTCCCAAAATGATAATAACGCCGAAGCCGCTCCACAGCTTATGCGCGCCCAGCCGAGTGAACGAAGAGGACGCATTGCCGCGGCCGCCTCGACCAACTGATAGTTCCGCTAGCAGCACCGGCAGTCCCACTAACAGCATGCATATAAAAAATAGAAGAAAAAAGGCCGCTCCTCCATATTTACCTGTAATATACGGGAACCTCCACATGTTGCCGAGTCCGACCGCACTGCCTATTGCCGCCAAAATAAATCCTGAGGACGTAAACCGCTCCCCTGTACCGCTCTCCCCGCTTTGCGAGGCTCCTTCGTGTTTTTGATCCTTCATAAGCCATTCCTCCTGTAGTAATCTAAGCTGTCTGCGACTTATCTATTGCTCCGATGGGTAGTATAACCTTTTTCAAAAAATATATCTGCAAGCGCACGGTCTGAGCCGGTATAGTTTCATCTGAAAAACCCATAAACCAATTGGCTGGAATATGTATTGACGATGGTTACTTCGTACTTTGCCAATCATCAGAATGGTGGTAAGAACAGTATCATAAATCAACATATTTCACACTGCTTCATTGCAGCTCCGTTTTCGCTTCTATTTATTCATTTGATCCTAGTTAACAGGACTGAATGAATTATTAATTTGCATATATAAACCTTTTAAAACTTCGAATTGCTCAGGTACACGTAATGAATAAATCCCTATATACTAAGGTGATATGTTGATTGCGTAAAAAGTTTCTTTTGAATATAATTGCATATTTACAACTTTAATTTTAGATAGAAAAATACTCAAATATCGAATTTCAAGATACTTAATACCATCAAAAAATGGACAGAAACGATTAATCGTTTCTGTCCATTTTCAACTTCTATCTTATATTAATTGAATAGAGTGTAAGTACGATATTTTCATAAGAATTGCAGGATCGATAGGCCAGTATGAAGTGTATGATGAGCCCAACAATTAACTCTTAAACTGAGGTTACGCCGATCACATTTTGCTTAATATACGATGTGTGAACGTGTAGTCGCATCCGTTGTTATCTTAATTAAAAACCCGTCTATTGCTCGTTGTTCACTCTATCAAAGCCTCAGCAATTCCTCGTTGATTTTACGGCATTGCGATAGCATATTGATCAAGCCTCGCACATCTCGTTGTCCATAATGATCCTACTTTATTCGATATCACTTCTATGAACCATCCGGTTCAAGTATATAGAAGTAAGTTCTACATTCACTTCCAAAGGTCGAAGTATAGACCTCCATATCGAAGAATGTATGGTTATAAGGAAGCTATTCGTCATTAGACGCTAGTCTTACCTACAAAACGACTAAAACAACCATTAAATGGGCTTTTTTTCGCCCGGAAGCCGCATGTATTTCATTTTTAAGTGAGGGAGCACTATAGCAGCTGCTCGATATTAGCCTTCATTTCGGAAGGTTCATCGGTCGATTCGAACCGTTTTACGACATTGCCTTCACGGTCAATTAGAAATTTAGTAAAGTTCCATTTGACTGAGTTGCCTTCGAGGTAATGAGGCAGCTTCTCCGAAAGGAAAGCATTGAGCATTTTACCGCTAGGGTTGCTTGTGTCAAAACCTTGGAAAGGTGCATCTTCCGTTAGCTGCTTGAAAAGAGGATGAGCGGTTTCGTCCCGTACATCGGTTTTCTCAAAAAGAGGGAATGTCACTCCATAGTTCAACTGGCAAAAGCTTTGAACATCAGAGTTTGCACCCGGCTCCTGCTCGCCAAATTGATTACTTGGAAAACCAAGAATCTCAAGACCTTGATCTTTATACTGTTCATATAGTTTTTGCAAATCCGCGTATTGTGGTGTAAAGCCGCATTTGCTTGCTGTGTTGACGACAATTAGCACCTTACCTTTATATTGTTCCATGCTTTGTTGTTTACCATTAATGCTTTGCAACTCATGTGAGTAAATGCTCATTGTTTATTGCCTCCTCTAAAATATGTGAGTTATAATAAATTAAATTGTACACAATTTAATTATTACATAGAATACCATGCGAAACAAATGAATGTCAAACCTAAAGCCTATATAGGAAAAGCGAAGCATGGTTATAAAGTCGATAATCCAGCGCTATATATAATCCCCTGCGTTTTTTATAGCTGCTATGCAAAAAAAGACTGCACCGAAGTGCAGTCCCATTATTTATCATTGCAATTGCTTCTTTCTACCACCCAGCCATTCCGTGAACAAAGCATAATCCTGCTCCACTTGATCTGCGTAGGAAAGCGCCCAATTGGCAATTGACGTGCAAAAAGCATCCTCGTCATTGCCCATCGCCTTCACAATCTCAATCTCACTGTGATACGCTAGAATACCTTGCGCTACATCGGCATCCGCCCTCGCATGCATTTTTGCAGTCAGCCTGCCCATGCTCGTCGTAACCGACAGCAAATCTCCAGCCGTATCAAGCGCTTCTAGCTTAAGCCGCTTCTTATATGGTGATCGCTCACGCACATAAAACTGCCGCTCTCCAATGGATAACCATCCAAGATACGGGTCCGCCTCATGGTGCATCGCTCTCTGAGTCATGGTGACGCGCTGTCCCTGATGCTCAAACATAGACCAAAATGTCTCATCATAAGGCATAAAATAAGCTGGAACTGGAACGCGCACTTCCTTTACCTCAAGCACGATATCGTCCTCGCCTTGTGCATCTTCGCCTGCTTCAATCAGTACATAGTATCTATCGAGCCCAATAGATGCTGTACCTGAGCCATGCTTCACTGCAATATCCTTTACCTGAAAATGACGCAATTCTTCTGAGTCATCGGCTTTGACGGTATCTAAATACATCGGCCATGCTTGCAATAAAGCCTCACGTTCGTCGTCAGTCGGAGATACAATTTCATCTGTCGTTGCAAACTGCCTATGCTCCTGTACGAGCGCCGTAACCTTTTCGAGGAAGTGCTGATCCTTGCGTTTTTGCAGTTTTTTGAGCAGCTTCTTGACGGGACCTTCCGCACGCTCAATATCAATCACATAAGTGCCAGGATCATCCTTGCCTTTTGCGAATCGGCGCATCTGCTTGGAATAGGCCTGTAGATAAGCTTCAACCGCGCTAACCTGATTAGCATGGGTTTGTCCTTTAAGCCTGCCGACGAGCGCTATACTTACCGACATTCGCATCAAATCATACAAATACGAGCCCAGATAACCTTCGTCAAAATCATTCACATCATAGACGAGCGTACCTTGCTCATTGCGGAAAGCACCAAAATTCTCAAAGTGCAGATCGCCTTGAACCCAAGTGGGACGCCCCTCTGGCGTATGATAGGGAAACCAAATTCGTGATGCGTCAAAATAAAACAAATAAGCGCTGCCGCGAAAAAAAGAAAATGGCGTTTCCGACATTTTAAGATACTTTTCTTCACGTTTGCCGCGCTCAAGCTTCATTATTTTTTGATCAAATTCTTGAAAAATCGCAGATAGTGTCCGTCTTCTAAGTTTGCTCTGGGTCAGCTTCACTCGTTCTGTCAGCTTCGAATCCATACATTCTCCCCCATTCAACTTACATTTCTACTTTTTGCAGTCTCATATAATCACTAATCATAGCCAAGCGCCATGGTAGAATCATGCCAAAAGCGAGCAAATAGAAAACCGCCCCGGTTTGCGGAATCGACATATATTGCTCTACGACACTATGTAGAGAAAGCCTGATTATGAATAGCGTCAGCATAATAAATACAAACGCCTTAGATCGTCTTACATAGATTTCCGACTTCACGCGTTCCAAACGGGTCGTGACGATTAGTGGGAAAGCAAAGATCAGCATGCCTGTCAAAAAAGCGGCTAACCCCCAAAACCATGGAATATGCGTCTGGGAAAATGCAAACATGACGAAGCCTGTTGCCATGCCTAACGGCGGTATGATGATTTTGCGCAATGAGGTCGGCCGTTTACCAGCGCGCATACGCAGGACAATAAGTGTAAGACCGGCCAGAGCTGATATGACGATGGAACCAACTTGAATCGCTTGCGTTGACAGCAGCACCGCTAATTACCCCCGTTTTCATGGTGTGGATGCCCTATTTTTATAATCGCGAAAATGCTCTTAATCCTTTACAAGGCAGCAATAAATTACTCTTTATTCCATCGTACTTCAAAACCATAAACATCGCAAACATACGCTATTTTTTTAAACCTGTGATCGTCTATGGAGGGTTTTCCTCTGATCCAAAAGTTCCTCATTTTCATCTAGCTTCATGGAAGCTGCGATGTAAGAAAGAAACTCGCAGTAATAACGAGGCGAACCATTAATTCAGAAAGTTAACAAAATCATGAGGGAGCTCATACCCTACGACTCGTTGTCGATTGCCACGATAAAGAGGGATAAGCCCTCCTTTTGAGCATAACTTTTTCAATAAATTTACTGCTGTTTTATGATCAATACCAAAATGACGCTCCACATCCCTCGGCCTGATCAAACGAGCTTGTTGAACAGCAAGCCGTATAATTTCTTTCTCTATAAGTTCAATTAATAAATTGAACTATTAGTCCAGAAAATTAATAAAATCATGAGCGAGCTCATACCCTACGACTCGTTGTCGATTGCCACGATAAAGAGGGATAAGCCCTCCTTTTGAGCATAACTTTTTCAATAAATTTACTGCTGTTTTATGATCAATACCAAAATGACGCTCCACATCCTTCGGCCTGATCAAACGAGCCTGTTGAACTGCAAGCCGTATAATTTCTTTCTCTGCTAGTTGAATTCGTGTTATTGGTGCTCGCCTAGCCTGGTACCTGCTCATCACCATTTTAAGCATAGTCATACATACCACAGGGTTTTTCTCAACATCATCGTAAGCAAATGAGATGACCGGGTAACCCATCGCATGCAAAAAGGTTTCGCGGTTTAGTTCATGGCAATATTTTTGCCTATCCATGTCTCTAACATGAGATGCAAATCCTTTGATCTCAATAATGAGCTTTACGGTACCCGAGAGCCAAGCAAAATCAGCAAAATAGGATCTGCCACGCCAATCCATCACTTCATACTCGGGATGCAGATTTCGAAAATCTCCACAGAGAGGCCACCAGACGTTACGCAAAAATTTCGATTCCGCCTGTCCATGCCCTCTTTCCAGTCTGCCGCGACGTTCCCCTGCCCTTTTATCTAAATGGTATTGAATAAATGTGTGATGCGCCTCCTCATAAGTCACCATCAATCATCCTCTCTGAAAAATAGAAAACGTCCCGTCACCACTCAAGAGTGAGTGGTAACGGGACGTTCTTCGTCTCTTGCCTTTGATTATAAGATATCTGGAATAATAAGAATAGTGTTGTTCTTGCATTCTTTTTAGCGTTATATCAAACTTATCCGTTGCCTGAAAGTCCAACCTTATCCACCTCATATAAACGATCAGTTGGCATGAAACGCAACTAAATTGCTTCTTCAACTTGTCTCCTCAAAAGAAAAGTAACTTAGCTGGAGTATGTACCGCTATTTCACCCTTTTTACGGAAAATAATAATTTAACAGGAATTTCTCCTGTTAATTTAGTTCATTTCAGCGGAATTTGCTGATATCCAACAAATTAACGGGAGGCTTTCCTTCTAAATGACTAAAATCAGCCGAATTAGTAAAATTAGATGGAGGTTTTCCTGTTAGAGTTAATTGATGTTGAGTGATTTGGTTAAAATGAACATATCCTTCGCATAAGAAATGTAACCTACTTGCCTCCATAACTTGTCTCCTCAAAGAAAAGCAGCTTAACTGGAATTTCTACCGCTAATTCACACTTTTTTACGGAAAATATTAATTTAAGAGGAATTTCTCCTGTTAATACTGTCCATCTCAGCTGAATTTGCTAATATCCAACAAATTAACGGGAGATATTCCTTCTAAGTGAGCAAAATCAGCTGGATTAACATAATTAGCCGGAGGTTTTCCTGTTAGTGTTAGTTGATATTGGAAGAATAGGTTAGTTTGTTCGTGGGTTCGTGGGTTCGTGGGTTCGTGGGTTCGTGGGTTCGTGGGTTCGTGGGTTCGTCAATACAACGGTTCATCAGTTCTCGGGTTCGTGGGTTCGTCGATACGTGGGTTCAATAGTTCGTAGATTGTTGAGTAGAGTACTAGGTGGTTAAAAGTTTCTTCATTCTTGGTTAAATCGTTCGTCTTGAACGGGATATCTTTTAAAGTTTGATTTGACCAATTGTGATTTCTCACAGCTGGACGTTGCTTTTACGCTTACTCATGGCTTCTAGTGGATTTAAGAATATGTAGATGGGAAACCCAGAAACACGCATATTCAGCGTGCTTCTGTCATCATGTTCCCATTTGCTTCTGAATTAGCTCTGCGGTACAAACTTGCGGATATCAACGCCCAGTTCTTGCGAAAGCTTCATGCCTAATTCGCGATCAGCCCGGAAGAAGTTGCAGATGGCGCGGAGTCTTATATCATCATTGGTTTGCTCCAGCTCACCCGTCAAATTGGCGATTAGGTTTGCTTGTTGTTCTTCAGGCAGTGAGCGATAGCGTTCGCCCGCTTGAGTGAAATCGTCAGTTTTATCGATTTTTTGGCGGGCAGCCTGTCCCTGAAGAGGTGCGTAAGAATCAGCATAAGCCTTTGCTTCCTTCGGACTCTCTGATGAGCTATTAGGTTCGTAATTCACTGGAGAAGGATTTGCATGCATTGTCATTGCACCATCTCGTTGATAGTTGCGAACAGGTGCATACGGACAATTTACCGGAATATGCAGGTAGTTCGCTCCAAGGCGGTAGCGCTGAGTATCCGGATAAGAGAACAGTCGGCCTTGCAGCAATTTATCCTCCGATGGCTCGATTCCTGGTACAAGTGTGCTTGGCGAGAAAGCCGATTGCTCAACCTCAGCAAAATAGTTAACTGGGTTGCGATTCAACGTCATTTTGCCTACCTTTTGCAACGGATACATATCCTCCGGCCAAACCTTCGTTGGATCTAGCGGATCAAACGAATACCGTTCCACATGATCGACAGGCATAAGCTGCACATGAAGCTCCCATTCTGGGAAGTTGCCGAGTTCAATCGCATCATGTAAATCACGAGTCGCATGGTTAAAGTCTTTGCCTTGCATCACGCTAGCTTCCGCTGCTGTAAAGTTTCGTACTCCTTGCAGCGACTTCCAATGGTATTTAACATAGGTCGGCTTACCATCATCATTAATCCACTTGAAGGCATGAACGCCGAATCCGTCCATTTCACGATAAGTAGCAGGCGTTCCGTCATCGGAGAACAACCAAGTGAGCATATGCGTCGATTCTGGGGAGAGCGTCATGAAATCCCAGTAGCGCGCAGGCTCTTGGACATTCGTATTCGGCGCCGGCTTGAGGGAATGCACCATATCAGGAAATTTCATCGCATCTCGAATGAAAAATACCGGCAAATGGTTTCCAACAAGATCATAGTTTCCTTCCTGCGTATAAAACTTTACCGCAAAGCCGCGTGGGTCGCGCGCCGTCTCCGGCGAGCCTGTTCCGTTAATAACCGTTGAAAAGCGTACAAATACAGGCGTCTCTACTCCCGGCTCCTGCATAAAAAGAGCCTTCGTGTGATCCTTCATACTAACTTCCGTACGAAATACTCCATGTGCGCCTGCTCCACGGGCATGCACGACGCGCTCTGGAATACGCTCCCGATCAAAATGCGCAAGCTTCTCAAGCAAATGGTAATCCTCTATTAGTGTTGGTCCACGCTGCCCCGCTGTGCGCGAGTTTTGATTATCGTCAACCGGCGTGCCTTGGTTCGTTGTCATATAGTTTTCCATGATAGCACCTCATCGATCATTTTATATATTTAGACTTGATCTAAATCCATAAAACAATCTTATCGAATCAAGGCTCAACTGTCATGAAAGCCTAATGAATGAAAAATGAATATTTCATGAACCGCAGCATGCTGGTGAAATTCATTACCTAAAATGATGCACATACTCCTTAGTCGCGGATATCCGCTATCCGGTAACCTACACCACGCACGGTAACTATATATTTTGGCGCTACGGCGCTATCCTTTAGTTTTTTGCGCAAGCTCTTAATATGAGCATCCACCAAGTTGCTGCCTCCATAGAAATGCAGCCCCCAAACGGTATCGAGCAAAGATTCACGCGTTAGAACGGAGCCGTCCGATGTCATGAAATGCAGAAGCAAATCATATTCCGTCTTCGTAAGCTCAATTCGCTGCCCCGCTCGATCAACGGTCATTTTTTTGAGGTCAACTGCAATATCCTTAAACACACGAATGTCGCTATCTGCCTTCGCAGCTGCTGCTGGTTTATTCAAAAGCATACGGTTGATTTGTTTTATCGCTTGCTCAGGTTTAGCCGGCCAAACTAGCAGCTCAGATGCGCCAAGGGCAAAAGTTTCACGGCTATCATACGATTTTTGATCCATTAAAATGAGGACAGGAACCGCATGCAGCTCAGCCGCTTCTACCAGTTCTGCTCCTGCTTGCAGCGTATGGCTCGCGGCAGCTTGAGCTACAGGAATCGCATCAAATACGAGCAGCTCCGGCTGCAAGCTTTGGAGCATGCTTTTATTGAAATCATGCAGTGAAAACACATCAAAGCATTCGGATGAAAGCGCGACGAGCAGGCTTTTGACCCTCTCTGGGAACGGACTAATAATCATGACCCGCTTCGTGATCGAGCAAAGCATCCCATTTTGCAGCAGCTCTTCCTCTGAATAGCCAGTGGCTGAGGCAGCATTCTGGTCGAGTGGCATCCCCTCGTTCAAATAATCGTTGTTTATTGTGGTTGTTTCGTCGCGCATTGATCACAAACCCCCTCTAATACAACTTGCACATGCTCGATCTTGTATTTCGTCTCCAAAGCCACCTTCTCCATCCACTCACTCGGCAAGTCGGTCAATACTTCATCCACACGACCGCATACAGTACACACAATATGCTGATGTTCATCCGTCCGAGCATCATAGCGGCTAACCGTTTCTCCAAGCTTTAATTCTCTAATGAGACCCACGTCTGTCAAATAACGCAATGAGTTGTACACGGTGCCGTAAGCGAAGTTGAAGCCTTTGCCCCGAAGCCGTTCAATGACATCGGCCGCCGTCGGGTGATCATGGGCTTGCTGCACAACTTCAAAGATGGCCTTGCGCTGTATCGTTAAGTTAATTTTATTCATAAAAAGATCATTCCTTTTACTACTGATTTTAGACTAAGTATAAATTTAAGGTCGAAAACGGTCAACCTCATGAGCTTTCCTTTATCCTCCTTATTCCAAAAGGCGGCTCAAAGCCACAACCAATACTAGACGAAACAAAATGGAAGTTCATTAACTTTACACAGAAGCCACACGCTATCTACAAAAGCACCTCGCGAAAAGTTGCAACGAACTCCAGAAGTCTTATTTGCTTCAATTCCACACACTTACAAACGTAACGAACTCAGATAACCCTATTAGCCTCAAATATCAATGATTTAACTCATTTTTGAGCATATAGCGCTCTCTAAGTTCGTTAAAATTCAGATTATGCCTAAATCATTATAATAACGACTTCTGAGTTCGTTAGAGGCAAGCATGAACTCCACTCACAATTACTTCGACTTCTACGCCCGTTACAACACAGCTTGAGCTCCAATCGCGACAGAACATTGATTTCTACTATTACCCGCCAGCGTTCACCCTGAACTTGATACACCTCAAACAGCAACTTTGCATCCATCACCATCCAGACTGTAATTCACAAGTTTCGAACACCATTACTTCAACTCCTACGTCTATCGCAATTTAGTCAGCATCCCGTCACCTTTACTCAAACCTCTACGTCCATTACCAACCGACCCGCGCTCCATCCACCATTAATCCGATCCTTCACACTCCCGCCTAACCTACATTCACCATAAGCAACCATTTCTGCGTCCACCACCATCCCGCCTACTTCCATTCACCATAAACAGCAGCAGCTTATACTACCTTAAGATGCAAACCCGCCCCACCCCACACGCAAAATCACACCTAAAAAATCAACACAAATTTTTTTGTCGAATTAAATAATCTGAATATTTACAAAATTCAAATAAAGG
The DNA here is from genome assembly GCF_056173205.1 of Pristimantibacillus sp. Z349TD_6. Lineage (NCBI taxonomy): Bacteria > Bacillati > Bacillota > Bacilli > Caryophanales > Paenibacillaceae > Pristimantibacillus (SeqCode) > Pristimantibacillus sp. Z349TD_6. The sequence continues at coordinate 7,486,565 of NZ_CM149662.1, forward strand.
TGTATACTAAGCCTATCTTAAACGAGAGGGGATAGCCCATTGAAGTAGGTTAGCGATGCATGTCTCATAATCTCGGGAAGGAGCATTCAATCACTGCCGGACATGCTGGGACAATAGCGAAGACGGATGTAGTCGACCATTTGGATGAGAAGTACTTACAAGCAACAAGGATTTGAAACAAATCGAAAGGAAGTTGATCGAGGTCAATAAAATTAGGATCGAAGTCGATAGGGTTTGTAACAAATTCGAAAGGACGAAGAAGAGGCAAACAGCGGATTGGAGCGTTAGAATAAATTGAATAGTTCTCTACCAAGCACGTGAAGGGCTTCTGGTTATCTTAGATAAGCAGAAGCCCTTCTTATGTGCGTCTATAGGATCGGACTGATTTGCGTCTATTGGATTAGACTCATGTCACGTCTATTGAATTTGACTGATGTCGCGTCTATAAGATTGGACTAAGCAGCCTGGAAATCGATTCTTTCAATCGATTGATGATTGGACGATTAGCATAAACTTGTTCCGTTAATTGCGTGCAATGTTTGACATCTTCTTCAAAAATACGTTGCAGCTTTGCCGATGTCTGCGTATCATAGATAAACGCATTCATCTCGAAATTAAGCTTAAAGCTGCGAATATCGACATTGGCTGTTCCAACGGACGCCACCTTGCCGTCGATGACAAGCGTTTTTGCATGAAGAAACCCTTTCTCGTACATATAACATTTCACTCCGCCTGCGAGAAGTTCTCCCAAATAAGAATGAGTTGCCCAATATACAAAGAAATGATCCGGCTTGCTCGGCAGCATAATACGTACATCTACCCCGGACAGGGCAGCGATCTTCAGCGCGGTCATCAAGCTTTCATCCGGTACAAAATATGGCGTTTGCAAGCTGATTGTTTTCCGAGCCGAATAAATCATTTTGATATAGCCATTTTTAATTTGCTGATATTGCGTATCCGGACCACTCGCTACAAGCTGCATGCCAATCGTTCCCGTATCATCGCTCATAATTGGGAAATACAGCTCGTTAAGCTCAATTCGACCGGAAGCCGCTAAATTCCAATCCATCAGAAACTGCGCCTGCATCTGCAGCACGGCATTGCCGCGAACTCTAAGATGTGTATCCCGCCATTCGCCGAAATGCTCGTTTAATCCTAAATATTCGTCCCCGATGTTGAAGCCGCCGATATAACCGACTTGTCCGTCAACGATAACGAGCTTGCGGTGATTGCGATAATTGATTTTTAAATTCAAATAAGGAATGCGCGATGGGAAAAACGCCGCTTCCCTGCCGCCTGCTGCAATCAACTCCGCGAAATAACGCTTCGGCAAGCTTGAGCTTCCTATATGATCGTACAAAAACTTGACTTCTACGCCCTCCGCCGCTTTCGCTGCCAGCGCCTTAACTAATCTTCTGCCAAGCTCATCGTCTCGGACGATATAATAAACGAGATGAATATGATGCTGGGCTGATTCTATATCTTTAAGCAGAGCATCAAACTTCTGATTGCCCTCCGTGTAGATCTCAACCGCATTATTGCTCGTATATACCGCGTAGCTCGTTTTCAGACTCATATAGATCATGTCTTGATAACTTCGCATCGCTGGATCATTATATACAATTTCATCTTCTCGCAGCTGGCGCATTTGCCTCTCGACCGTATGCTCGATAATGCGCTGACTATCGCCCAACAGCTTATACAGCTTTCTTTTACGTACCTTCTGCCCTAATATTAAATACAAAACAAAGCCGAAAACGGGGATGAAAAAAAGAATCATCAGCCATGCCCAAGTCGTACTTGCGCTGCGCCTCTCTAGAAAGATAACCGTAATCGCCAAAAAAATGTTTAGCAGCATAATAATTGCAGATGCATTTTGCATTATGACCATCCGTATTATAGCACCTCAGTTTTATGTTAAAGCTAATGCGATCATACTCCAAGCACGGTGTATGTTCAAGCCTCATTATATGCTACAATTCAAGCAACAAAGCATTTTTCCTAATTTAAGACGTAAAAAAACCTATCTACAACATGTACTAGATGAGCTAATATATTTCAATAATACCCGCATAAACGGCACTGGAGGACTTACGATGGACATACGCAAGCTTAGATTGGACGAGAAAGCGCTCGGTACTTTAAGCGAGGAGCGAGATGAGTATGAACGAGATTATGCGAGACTCATTCAATCTCCCGCCTTTCGCCGCCTGCAAGGTAAATCACAAGTATTTGGCGCAGGTACGGGCGATTACTATAGAACAAGGCTAACTCACTCTCTCGAAGTGTCGCAGATTGCACGCGAGGTTGCTCGCAAGTTAGGCAAACAATATGATTTCCTTGCACGCAAGGAGCATCCGGGGCTCATATTAGATCCCGCTGTCGTCGAGATTGCCGCGATCGCGCATGATTTGGGTCATCCTCCTTTTGGACATAAAGGTGAAGAAGTGCTCAACCATTTGCTCATGGAGGAGTATGGCATACCATACGAGGGCAATGCGCAAAATTTTCGAATATTGATGTTTTTAGAGAAAAGGGCAGGAAGCGGAAGCGGCCTTGATTTAACTGCAGCTGTCTTGCTTGCTATTAATAAATACCCTTTTAGTCTCAGTGAGCCTGGCCGTCTAAAAGGGCTTTACAGCACCGAGTGGGGAGAGATTGAACAGCTACGCCATTTATGGAAAATTCCAGAAGGCTGCTCAACTTTGGAAGCACAGCTCATGGATTTATGTGATGACATCGCTTATTCCACACATGACATCGAAGACGGCATACGTGCTGGTAAAATCCAAATGAACCGTACTTTCTTCGAAGACAGCAGACTTATCGACCATGTTGTTCAGGAAATTGTCGAGGATAAAGGCAACACCGGAATCGGCTGGGGTGAGGTCGATATCCCTGCGATGGTGAAGCGTGTACTCGTCTCCTATTTCGAGCAGTGGCAGGAGCTGTATGCAAGCTGTGATCGCGAAGCCTCGCGCACAAGGCGGGAGATGAAAGCGCGCTGGGTCAGCTTGTTTGCAGGCAAAGTCGGCATTATAGACGATACATCGCGCAGCTGGAAAAAGGTCACGTTCGTCAACAATGGGCAACAGGATATCGAGTTGCTCCGCACAATGGAGATTTTGAAGAAGCTTGCATGGGTAACCCTCATTAAGGATTTCCGTGTTCAGCGCTTGCAAATGCGCAGTGAAATTATGATAAGACGGTTATGGGACAGCTTCAAGGTTCAAGAATCTGGTCGCCTTATCATACCGCCAGACTGGATAGAAAATTACGAGATCCATAAGAACAAATGGAGCTGGCCGCGATTTGTTGCGGATTATATTTCGGGTATGACCGATGCTTACGCCGAGAAGGTGTACGCCGAGCTTTATGCCAGCAAATCAGGTTCGATTTATGAAATGGATTAAACAAGCTAAAACGCCTTCGGCGTCCTTCTGGCGCTGAAGCAGCTTAGACGGTGAAATATAAGATAAGTATGAGAAAATAATATACTTTCTTATATTTTAAAAAAAGCGCAGCTTTGGATGAGTGTAACTCATTCAAAGCTGCGCTTTTTGTTATGGTTTAGTCTTACTTGACATTGTAGCTAACCGCACTTGCAGAAAGGTCAGTAATATAATCGAAGAATCGAACAGGATCAACATCATACACAAGGCTGACCGGGCGACCGCCTTCCACTTCCACCGTACGGCCTTGGCTAGGTCCATCCTTAATCACGCCGCTGTGTACCGTCTTAATTTCCACGAGATCCGGATTGCCGACAACAGCTGTCGTAAGCACATCCCACAAATAATATGTCGAGTTCGTCTCCATATAAACAAGTGGAGGACATGCAGCATAACATTGACCTACAAAATCTAGTCCCTCATGCTTGCGAAGCGATGCCCAGCGGTTGCGTACATCCATCGTAAGAGGTACTTTGTTCGTGCTCTCAAGCGCAACAAGCAAAATCGGAATGCTGCTTGCCCATACGCGGTGCATAGATTCAGGATCCCAGAAGGCATTCCATTCTGCGGTTCCGTCATGCTCAGGCTCTTGAACATTGCCCTTCTCATTAAACGTGCCGCCCATCCATACAAGCTTCTCAATCTTCGCTTCCACATCCGGAGCTTCATCCAGCGCTCTTGCTAGGTCAGTAAGCGGACCTGTAAACAGCAATGTCACCTTCTCATCCGATTTGCGAAGCTGTTCAATCATATGTTGATGCGCTGGCAGCGCAGATACTTTCGTGTTAATCGTTCCCGATTCATTCAAAATAGGCAGCGCGTCCACAAAAAACGTATGCATGCGCCATTCAGCAGGGAATGGGTTTACACCGCGTGAATTTGATCTAGCCACTTCAAGCGATTTATTTTTGACAGGGTCGCCAAAGCGGTCAATGATTTTGCTGCTGGCTTTGATGCCAGGCTCCAAATAGCCGTCGGCTGGAATAACGGATACTCCAAGCAGTTCAACATCTTTCATTTGCAAAAGAAGAAAAAGCGATACCAGGTCGTCTACACCGGCGTCATGATTAAAATAAAGCTTAACTCCCATATCTATCCATCCTTCCTGAGTATAAAACGATATATCGTTTGTCCATCCTATATAGAGAGGAGGTGAATTGTCAATGGCTAAGGATGTACTGTGCGAAGTGAATTCATGCAAGTTCTGGGCAGCAGGTAATCACTGCGGCGCCTCTTCTATTTATGTGGTCAGCAATCGCGGCAAGCAAGCAAGCAACTCCGAAGAAACAGATTGCAAAACGTTTGAAGCAAAGATCTAACGAAGGGCATTACCAATAGTAAGCAGCGCAAGCGACTATCCTTTATGAGCAATAAGGCTTGTCCGAATACAGCTTGCGCTGCGCTATTGCATCTTATTTTGTGACAGGAACCGCGTCAAAATACTCTTCCAGCACTTCTCCGCTCTTCGCCATCTCAGTAGCTACATCCACACCTACATACCGCAAATGCCAAGGCTCATATTGATAGCCTGTAATCTTTTCTTTGCCTTCCAAGTAACGAATGATAAATCCGTACTCATGCGCATACTTCTCAAGCCACTGCGCTTCCTTTGTATCTGCAAAACAATCGGCAGCCGCACACTTGCCGTCACTACCCGACACATCGATCGCTAGTCCCGTTTCATGCTCGCTTGTACCAGGTAGAGCGCTATAAGTTCTTGCCTTTTCTAGTCCATCCCTCTTCACATAGCGATCAAAGAGCGTTGTTTGCGTCTTATGCGAACGATAAGCGGATACACCGGCCAATTGGATGTTGTCTTCCTCAGCGGCTGCAAACAGCTTCTCAAGCGCTGTAGCTGCATCCTGTCTCATCATGCGTTTTTCAATTTTCTCAGCAAATATAAACCGAACGTCAGGATAAACTAAATCCGTGGGATTGTATTCCTCCGGAAGCTTGTGCTGCTTATTCACAAGCACCGCGATATCCTCTGGTTTGGCAATAACGACCATTCCATCCTCAGTCTGCTCTGCTTTTCCTGTGCCCGAGCCCTTGCCTCCATTACCGTTATTGCTTGAACCGGGCTTATCCGTAGCTGTTGGCTGTCCATCTGTTGGAGTTCCGCCGCTCGGCTTATCCGTAGGCTCAGAACCTATGCTGCCCGACACTTCCCCGCCGTTAGTGGAACCATCAGCGGAAGCTTGCTTTGGCGGAATCGTGGTTGTCTCATCCTTATTAAATAAAGAGTAACCAAACACCATTCCTGCGCATACAATAATAAACAGCAGCAGCCTTCTTCTTCTTTTTTTCATGATAAGCCTCCAACATAATTTTTTACATATATTTCATGTAATTATACTTGTAATCATGGTTTGTCTAATAGCATCTAATTAATAGACTACTAAATCAGCAATAATGTTTCAATCTAATAGCTTGGAAATGTTGTAATGAATAGGAATAATCAAAAATCCTTATAAATGTGTTATTTACAATAAATTATGATTGGACATGGAGGAGCCTTTTGCCTTTTGACATTCGACTATAATTAGGAGCATAATGGATAAGAATTTACAGAACGAACGTATATTATGATTAGCGGCCTGGCTGCCTCTGTGAGATGGCCAGTTTTTGCTGTGAAAGGTAGGCGGTTATATGACATTTTTAACTCCAAAACGATTATTAAGCACTCGTCCCATCCTTTTCTTTTCATTTATCATGCTTCTCAAAAGCTATCTGGCTTGGATGGTCATTTTCGAGGATGGTTTTTCGTGGACTACTATTTTAAAAGAAATTCCGTTTGTCCTCATTGTTTATTGTCTCATAGAGTGGTTCGCTTCGAAACGTAAACTTATTTACTATTTAATAGCAAATCTAGTAATGACACTCATATTATTTGCCGTCATTATGTATTACAAGTATTACGGTGTAATTGTAACCTATCTCGCTCTAGAGCAGGTAAACCAAGTCACCGCGGTAAAAAATAGCGTATTTTCACTGATGGACCCTTACTACTTGCTCATCTTTATCGACATTATCATTATGGCTGTGCTGTTGTTTAGACCTAAGAAAGCCGTGAATTGGAAGAAACAAAGCTCCGTTAAGGAAAGCAAACGACTTGTCCTTGCCTTGTTCAGTATTTCAATCGCGCTTTGCTTGTTCAACATTTTGCCTAACCGCGCCAGCATGAATGAGATCGTCAAAGCGGAGCAAATGGGCATACTCAATTACGAGGCTTATATGATTTTCAAGAACAAAACGATTGACTTTGTTGATCCAAACCATATTACGCAAGAAAAAATCGATTCCGTCAAAAAGATCGAAACACCTGGCGCTCCGCAGCTGTGGAAAACAGCAGCAGGCAAAAACGTCATCATTATTCAAATGGAATCATTTCAAAACTTCCTCGTCAACTTGAAGATTGACGGAAAAGAGATTACGCCTAACATTAATAAGCTGGTCAACGAAAACTATTACTTCAAGCATTTCTATCAGCAGGTCGGCCAAGGCAATACATCCGATGCGGAATTCGTCGTAAACACGTCTTTCTATATTCCGCCACGCGGCGCGGCAACGATGATTTATGCCGACAAAGAGCTTCCTAGCTTGCCGAAACTGCTGAAAGCAAACGGCTATGACACAACTACGTTCCATACGAATGTTGTTGAATTCTGGAATCGCGGCGAGCTTTACAAAGCGCTTGGTTTCGACCGTTACTACGATCAGAAGTTTTTTGGAGATGAAGATACCGTATTTTTTGGTGCTTCCGATGAGCAGCTTTACAAGAAAACAGCTGCTGAAATGTCACGCATGAGCGAGAATGGCAAACCATTTTATTCCCATGTTATTTCGATGACATCACATCACCCATTCACCATTCCTGCTGACAAATACAAAATGACGCTCCCTGAGCGTTATGAGAAAACTTTTGTTGGTGATTATATCCGCGCACAAAACTACGCTGACTTTGCACTTGGCGAATTCATTGCAGATTTGAAGGAACGCGGCATTTGGGACAACAGCTTAATCTTGTTATACGGTGACCATCTCGGCCTTCCAGTGTACTCGCTGGATCGTGATGACAAAGCGCTTATGGCTGAAATTTATGGTCATGAATATAGCTACACCGATATGATCAACATTCCGCTCGTTGTTGCATCGACAGGCGTAACAGAAGGCAAAGTATTCGATCAGCTTGGCGGTCAAGTTGACGTATTGCCTACGATCGCGAACATGCTTGGCATTTCCTTGGATGATCATATCCACTTCGGCCAAGACTTGTTTAATCAGTCGTATAACGTATTGCCACAACGTTATTATCTCCCGACCGGCTCATTCTTAAGCAGCAAAGAGCTATTCATGTCAGGCAGCGGATATGAGGACGGCAAGCACTATTCCTTAGCCGGAGACGGCATTACGGAGCAGGCTGCGACAGAAGATGAGTATCAGCGTGCATTAGAGCTCCTCAACTTATCTGACAGCTATGTTAGCCAATTGCCTTCTTGGAAAACCAAATAATAAAAAAACTAAAAGGCTCCCCTTGAAGCGAATATCACGCTTCGAGAGGAGCCTTCTTTTACGCAAATGACAAAGCTAGCTGCTTTTTACCGCTTCAAGTACTTCCTTCACATGTCCATCCACGCTTACGCTGCGCCATTCCTTAACAAGCTTGCCCTGTTCATCAAGCAGGAAAGTCGAGCGCTCGATACCCATAAATTCCTCACCGTTCCAGCTCCGCAGCTTCCATACGCCGAACAGCTCCGAAACCGTATGCTCGGTGTCAGACAGCAATAGGAATGGCAGCTCATGCTTGTCTACGAATTGCTCATGAGATGCAAGATCATCTGGGCTGATTCCGATTACCTCCGTGTTGTTCGTGCCGAATTCGCCGTTAAAGTCACGGAAGTCGCATGATTCAGTCGTACAGCCAGGCGTCATGTCGCGCGGATAAAAATAAATAACGAGCTTCTTGCCTGAGTAATCTGCAAGCTCAACTTCTTTGCCATTGGATGCTTGCAGCTTAAAATTCGGGACCTGATCCCCTACTTTTAAATGTTCTCCCATCGTTGAATGCTCCTCTACTTTTTATTTTCAATCAACAAGCCTTGCTCGCCTTCCACCAAGTACAGCTCACCCAGCCCGCGCACGGTCACATGAACTGGGAAGCTCTCTGCGGTTTTGTTCGTAAAATGCCAGCGTCTTCCTTTTCCAACCACTATAAATATACCATTATCATCGCCGATTGGATTGAAATTGTCATTGCGCGTCCTATAGGTCATAATGCCAAGCTCTGCAAATTGATCGACTGCTGTAGGAACGTCACTGGTCGTTATGCCAATTTCACTGATACAGAGAATGTCTTGCTGCGGGTCAAAGGGACGCTCAACACCGTTATCCATCGTATGGCGAGCAATCAGCTCTAAAATATTACCCGACGGGTCTTCAAAATAAACAGAATGCGAGTTCCATGATTCACTATACGACACATCCTGACCTGCCTCCGTACCAATTGGAACAAGCGCTTCGATCCACTTTTTTGCTTCCTCGAGCTTATTCTCTGGAATCGTAAAAGCGAAATGATAACAATACGCTTCAGCAGCTTGATCACCTGTCTCTTGGAAAGTCAGCTCGCTCCAGCCTGCCTGAACGGTAAAGCTGTCCTTCTCAGAGCGAATAACCGGCAATGCCAGCACATCCCTATAAAAGGGCAAAATGCTTGCTGCTTTTTCTGTCAAAAGCACCAGCTTTTCTATAATCATTTTACACCTCATTATGTTCGTGATATAAAACACTTTCCGTTACGAAAGCTTTTGCCTGTGCTTTATCATCGTATAAACCATATGCGAGCATGAGCTTAGTTATTGCAGCCTCAACCGACAGCTTCTCAATGACAATGGCACCCGCTTCAATAAGGCGCAGCGACGACGAATATAGGGCTGCCGAACGATCTCGGATCGGACATATGTATACATCGATGCCAAGCTTTTTACAGTTTGCAATAAACGCAGGAAGAGAGTACGGCCCTGCTTCTATTGCGCTTGCTGTACCCGAATGATGCAAATCATGGAGGATCGCCTTCGGCCGAATCGTTCTAAAATCATACAGCGAATAGTTCAAGCCCGGATATGGACGAATATAGACGATGCTGGAATCGAGCTTAAGAGTAGCCGGCTCCCATGCAAACGACGCTTTAGGCTTGGTACTCAGCGCTTCCGGTCTTGGATTTCTCTCATGCTCCAGCCAGTTGAACACTCGGTCTGCCATCTTTCCGTACGGCACGCCATAGGGGCTGCCGAATTGATCCGTAAAGGACATCGCTTGCGTAACTCTAGTAGCTAAGTAAACAAGTGCATCCCCTTTGTCATCCTCGTAAACGACAAATACGCCCGGAAGCTGTGCATCCACTACAAAATCGATTGCATTTGCAAAATTACGGCGCCCATTGCTTCTTTCATCGGCAACCGGGTAATTGCTGGCGGTCAGCACAATTGGAATTTTTGTATCTGCGAACAAATAACCGATCATCGCTGCGCTATATGCCAGCGTATCCGATCCATGGGTGATGACTATGCCTGCATACGATTCGGTATCTATTCCATGGACAGCCTCTGCAAGCGCGATCCAATCCTCGGTCGTCATATTTTCACTTAACAAGTTAAGCGGCTGTATCGCATCAATTCTAACATCATCGCGCTGCTCAGCACTGTTGATATAATCATCTATAAGCGAATAAGATCCCGCGTCATTAACATCGATGCCGTTTCCCTGCTTTTTGCTTCCAATGGTCCCGCCTGTAAAAACAACCAATAACTGCTTCACAAATGTTCCTCCTTATTGTCTTGCAATCGCTATCCAGCGATAAAAAAAGATAACTTCTACTATCGTATATGCGGCTCTGCACTCTGGTCAAGGCACAAGCGCTATCCTTACATGTTGCCCTGTGCAACTCGCTTCATACGAGATCATATCGCCTATTCATCCAATTAAAAAAGGAGGTGCTGGGCATTTGCAACTAACATGCCTTTAGCATCCTCCATTCATTTAATCTCGCTCCTGCTTTCCTTGCTTCCGCCAAAAATCATCGAATTGCTTAAGCAATTCCTCCGTAGAAATGACATTCATCAAATGTTGTCGACCTAAATCCGTTCCCATTTGAAAAAATTGACTATAATTTTTATAATAGCTCGGTTTTCTTACGCCCTGAAACCGATCAGGGTCATTTGCCATCAACATATAAGGAGCATACGGCCCTGTAGAATACTTTTCCTCTTCAATTGTATTGTTATAGATGGATATAGCGCCTGAGGCATCAGTAAAGGCACGATTGTTCTCAATCGAAGACAAATAGGAAATGAACTTCCAAGCCTCATCCTTATGCTTAGACTGGGAAGCAATCCCCCAGCCGGCTGCGCCAACGTTGTAATGGGAGATCCCATCAGGCCCTGTAGGCAAAGGGGCTGTTGCCCACTGGCTGCTCTCCAGCTTTTCCTTAATCATCTCTATCACGTCTGAGTCTTGGATAAGCAAGGCCGCATTGCCGTTCACAAACGCTTGAACCTGTTCATTAAAGCCCCAATCTATGGACGCAGGATCTGAGATCTCTGTATAAATCTTCTTGTAAAGCTCAACAGCCTCTGCTGCCCGCTTGCCTGAGAATATCGTCGAGCCATCCGTATTAAACATGGAATCGCTTATATCGACATTCTCTCCGTTATAGTCCTGAACGACTGAAGACAACGTATTAACGGCACCACTCCCTCCGCGAAAGGAAAAGCCGTATATCCTCTCCATCGGCTTCGTCAATTGCTTGCCGACAAAGAAGAGCTGCTCCCATGTTTCTGGCACTTGCAGCGCCTTGGCATCGAACCAATCCTTGCGATAATAAAGCTGCACTTGATAAAGACTGCTCGGAATATAATAAGCAACATCGCCTGCATCTCTAGACATCAGCTTTGCATTATTGTTAAGCAGCATATAGTTGCTCCATGATGAAATATAACTTTCCAAGCTGGTTATCAGACCACTTTCCGCAAGCTGATGTACCGTAACGTCCCGCACCTCAACAATATCAATCGCTTGGTTCTGCTCCAGCATCGTCAAGATCGTCTGATCAGCGGTCTCGTATTCTGACGTCACTCTCACAATCTCAATGGTTGGATTGTCGCGTTCAAATTGTTCGATTAATTTGTCTAATTCCACTGTCCGCAGCGGCGTCATTAAACTCTCAACAATTTTTAAAGTCACCTTATTCGGAGCTGGTGTCTGTTCAAGCGGTTCCGGACTATTTGGATTAAGCGTACAACCGCTTATGAAAGATATCATGATAATTAACGAGAGCGGGTATAGTGCTTTGCCCATTTGAGTGAGCTTCATAAATTCCCTCCCGATCAAAAAGTAATGATGCATAACCATTACTTTATTTATCGGCTACATGCGCTTCAATCAATACAGCTGACCTCTTCTTTTTTTTGCAGAATACCACAGATAAAATCGAACGAGCGCCCTCATTTATTGCGCGTAACTCATCAAATGCCTCACTGTCTCATCGATGAGCCCATCGTGGACGGTCGGATTATAGTTCAGCCGGTCGTGATAGCCGATAAAGATACATCTTCTACGCGCATCCTTTTCCCTCAAGCGGCGCCAGCCCTCCTCCAGCTGATTGCAATAATCACGGGAAGCCTCCGCTGGTACGAGGAAGAGAACGCTGCTGCAGCCCAAATCAGCGATCTCCCTTAGTGAGCTCGTATCAAGAAATCCGATCTGGTGTGCCGACTTCGGATAGGTCATTTGCAAATCGTCATAAAAAAGATCCTTCATCTTGCGGCGACGCGGGCCAAATATACGAAAGCCCGTTTTTCCGGCATGAACAATTAAGATAGGCTCATCGCCTAGACTATTTTTGAGCTGCTCACGCGCGTTTTGCACCTTCATCTCATAATAGGATAACCAGCGCTCTGCTACGGTGGACAAGCCTAATGCATTGCTTATCTCAAGCAGCCGCTCCTTCCAGGAATAAGCCTTCCAATCGAGCATTAGAACCGGAGCGATAGCCGAGCATGCCGCGTACATTTCCTCATCCAGCATACCTGCCAATATGAGATCCGGCTCCGCTTCACGCAGCTGCTGAAGCACACGCTCATGCTGATGAGTGCTCAGCCGAATAAAGGACAAGCAAGTAGGCATGCCGATAGCTGATAGGTCGCCCGCGAACACAGATACAAGCGTGGCTACTCGTTTCTTCGCAAGCTGAGCATATTCCGTAGGAGCCAGTCCCATATGTTTCTTAAACAGCCGGCTAAAATAGTACTCGTCAGGATAGCCGACGGAATGGGCTACGTCGACGATGGAAGAGGACGTACCCGAGAGCATGCGCATAGAAGCATCGAGCCTCAGCTTGGTCATATATTTAAGCGGTGTAAGTCCTGTATAACTGCGAAAGGCTTGATAAAAACGGCTTGTACTCACCCCTGAGGATCTTGCGAGCTCCTCCATATCCATCGGTGTGCTTAACTGCTCAATCATAAACTGCTTGGCTTGCTCGACGTAGCCAATTAAATCAGCTTCGGTCTCTCTCGGCTGCTGGACAGACTGAATGAGCGCAGCAACCATTGCATAAAGCTGTGATTGCAGCTGATAGTATAAAACCACATCATCAGTACCGCAGTCGCTTTGAAAGTCCTGAAGCCAGCTTCTCGCCTGCGGCAGCCTCAGCAGTTTTAATCCCATACTGTCTCGGTAAGGGAGCATCTCCGCGCCTGCTGCTGTCGAACCGCTTCGGAAGCGGATAAGTACGATTTCAGCTAGATGGTTGCCCTCATTAAGCAGCGTGCATTCACAATGGGACGGAATGAGAAACAGCTCACCGCCAACGGCTTTTTTAGTCGTGTGCTGCCCCTTCTTCACAATGGAAACCTTTATTTTATGTTGAAGCACAAACGCAAAGCATTGCTCCTCACGATTGTTCAACTGCATATGCTGCAGCGACGGGAGCTTAACTTCCTCCGTGCCAATATAGAACATTTCACCGTACTTTGTTTGATTCGGTTGCTGCGACATGCGCGCTCACATCCTTAATAAACAATATTATTTTATAAATTGTAAATAATAATAATTATCATTGTCAATGCTGTAAGTAGAGTAAGCTTATTCCAAATGACAGCTGAAGAGCGATCTCTTATGTTTCACTTCACCCTCAAGCAATGAAAAACAGAAGCTTTCCTTATCATAAAGATCGAGGTGACTTAACTTGAAGATGTCTACTAACGATGTTTCCAAAGAGCATCATCAACATAGCAAGCAAGAGCCTAAAGTCAATCCGCGCAGCAGCAAGCGTTATTTTGGCCGCGGCGGCGTGAAGGTTGCACTTATGAAGCTCCTCGTCGACCAGCCAATGCACGGCTACCAGATGATGAAGGCTTTAGAGGAGCAGTCTGGCGGCCTTTATGTACCCAGTGCCGGCTCCATTTATCCCACGCTTCAGATGCTTGTGGGATCCGGCTTCGTCTCCGTTCAGTTAGAGGATGACGCCAAAAAAGTCTATAAAATTACCGAGCAAGGTCGTGCAGCATTGCAGCTGCTTCCTGAAAAAACAAAACATAATAACGCCGAGGGCGGCAGCCCATCACTAAAAGCCGAATCGTTTCGGAATGAGAAAATTCGGATTAAGCTTGGATTATCGATTGAATCCTTTAATCTGCTTAAGCTGGTAACACGCGCCGAACAAGAAGCATCGGCGAGCAAAGAGCAAGCAGAAGAGCTGCAGCGTCTGTTAACTGAGCAGCAGCAGCAAATCAGCGCCTTTCTCGATGGGTCCGTGCAAAATGCGAATGCAGCTATGGTTCCATACGAAATGGCCGGACGTTAAGTAACAAGAAAAGGGTTATCGCATAGGTCTTTGTCATGCACCAAAGACCCTGGATAACCCTGCTTTATTAACTAGTGAGTTGAATCATGTGAAACATGATGACCCTTAAGCGTTTGACCGCTATGCAAACGATTCGTTTGCTCAGCATCCTGTTTGCGTCCCATAAACGGCCACCAGTTAGCAGGACCGAAAGTGCGTACCATAACTGGAATGAATAATGGAAGCATCAACAATGCATAGATGAACAGTCCACAAAGCACAATAGTTGCAATTTGCAGAAGTGACATTACGCCTGAAGGAAGCATCGCTGCGAATGTCCCGCCTAGAATAACGGCTGCAGACATAATAACCGTACCCATGTTTTTCATCGCTTCCAAAATAGCTTCCTGAGGCGACAGATGGCGGTATTCTTTAAAGCGATCCATCAAGAAAATACTATAATCAATTCCTAGTGCGACAAGCATGACGAATCCGAAAAATGGAACCGCCCAGCTAATTCCCGACTGCCCAAGCAGCCTTACGAATATGACCTCTGCAATCGCCATCGAGGAATAGAACGTAACGAGAAGCGATGCGATCATATATAGCGGCATGACGATTGAGCGGAACAAAAGGATAAGGATAATTGAAATGCCGATGAGCATGAGAATAACCGTACGCGAATAATCCGACGCTGAAATATTGCTCAAATCGTTATTCATACTCGTTACTCCGCCGACAGCCACCTGTGATCCGTTATAATCGGTGTTTTGAATCGCGCGGTGAACAGCTGCTTCCAGTCCATCGATTTGCGCCATCGTTTCCTGTGCATACGGATTGCCTTTAAATATGACATCGAACTTCGCCGTTTGGCGATCCTCCGACATATACACATTAAGGGCAGCTTGAAATTCCTTGTTCGCAATGGCTTCCTCTGGAATATAAAAGCCCGTCATTTGCTTATTCGGCGATTCCGCTAGACTATTCAAATATCCGCCAGCGGATGTGAGTCCATCGGTTACCTTGGTTAAGCCGTCAACGCTTTGATCCAAACCGCCGGTCAATTCGCCCAGCTGATCGTTTAGCGATGCAAACCCTGCCTGCAGTTCCTTCTGACCATCCGATAGTTCATTAAAGCCCTGCGTGACACCAGGCAGCTTCGATACAATTTGACCTTGGCCTGCGGCTGCCTGCTCAATTCCTTTTTGCAGTTCTCCAAGTCCTGCAGCCAGCTTGCCAAGACCCGAAGCTAGTGCCGTTTGCCCTTCACTTGCTTGCAAGAAACCAGCATTTGCTTGTGTCATTCCCGCTGAAATGCCTGTCAGCTGCTCATTAAGCTGAGACAACTGCCCGCTGATTCCTGCTGCTCCTTGCTGCAGATTTCCAAGAGCAAGCATCGTTTGTTTAAAAGTCTCATCAGTTTGCAGCTCTGGGTGACTTTCCTGAAGTGAAGTCAGGCTTTGCTGTACGCCGGATAACCCGCTCGCTAGCTTCTCCTGTTCCGATGCAATCGCGCTATATGCACCTGTAAGCTGACCAAGACCGCCGCCTAGCTGTTCGTAGCTGCTAAGCAATTTACGGCTCGCGCCTGCCAGCTGCTCCGCACTCGCCTGCGCCTGCTTCAAGCCCTCGCTAAGTTCTCCCGCACCTGCAGATCCATCCTGCAGCCCTTGCTGAATCTTCTTCAAACCTGCGCCAAGCTGTACAATGCCAGCCTTCAGCTCATTCGTACCATTAACGAGCTTACCGGCGCCGTCAACAGCTTCATTTAATTTCGGCTTATTCTCGCTTAACGCGCTGCTTGCCTCGGAGAGACCATCACCGATTTTGCCCAAGCCTTCGCCGCTTTGACCAAGTCCGCTCTCAAGGGTTGTTACTTGATCTGCCACGAGAAATTGCTCCATTACATCACCTGTCGGACGAGTTGCACTGCGAACGGCCTTGATGCCTCCAGAATTCGCAAGCTCGCGGCTGATTTGCTCTAGTACAGCAAGCCCCTCAGGTGTGTCCATCGGTTTATCAGCTTTGACCACAACGGTAGTAGGCAGTGAATCACCAGGTCCAAAGCTATCCGCAATAATGTTGAACGCTTTAACAGAGTCATATTTATCGCCAATCTCATCCAGCGAGTTAAAAGAAATTGTACCTTTATACGCTGTAAGGAAAGGTACGATAATTACTGCCAAAATAACGAGCGCCCACAAAGGGCGTTTTAGTGAAAACTTACCCACCGTACCCCAAAGCTTGCTCGGCTTATGCTCAAGCGAGCCTTTCGCCGGCCAAAACAATTTTGTACCCAGCACCGCCATAAAAAACGGCACGATCGTAAACAATGCGATAAGCAGTACCGCTACCCCGACTGCAACGGCTACTGCCGAGCGGTAAAGCATAAACGTCGAGAATCCGATTGCAGAGAATCCCACCAACACAGCTAAGCCAGAAAATAATACGGTTCTTCCCGCAGTGCGGTAAGTTTGAACAATCGCTTCTGTCTTGTCGCCGCCGCTATGCGTCAACTCTTCCTTGAAGCGGCTAATGAGCAGGATGCAATAGTCTGTGCCGATCCCAAATAATACGGCAACTAAGAAAATTTGCGTGAAGTTGGAAAGCGGAAAATCAAAATATTTGACTAAAAACGCAATAACGGATTGTGATATTAAATAAGTAAATCCAACGGCCACTAGCGGTACGAGCGGCGCAATCGCAGAACGGAATACTACAAACAAAATAATTAAAATAAATCCAAGCGTAATAAACTCGGTTTTCTTAAGCCCTTCCTGCGAGCTTTGCACAACATCCTCAGAAATAAGCCAGTTTCCTGTATAATAATGCTCTACCTTCACATCTGAAATCGTCTCATAGAGACCGTCTCTCAGCTCAGCAAGCTCACGGTCGCCAGCCTCGACATTAACGAGCGCAAGGATGGTGCTTCCATCCTTCGATACCATTTGCTCCTCAAGCTCTTTGGTATCAAAATGAGTCGTCACGGAGAGAACCCCGATAGCCTCGCCTTTGCTCTTCAGCTCATCGATTCCTCTCTTCACTTCCGCTAAATCGGCGTCCTTCAGACCGCCATCCTTATGAAATACAAGCACGGTAGGCATTCCGCTGCTGGCGCCTGCATTATCGCCTCCGCCAATCGATTTCTCCAAGTCCCTGGCGACTGACGAAGAATATCCATCAGGCACGTTGATTTGCCCTTTCGTACGAACAAGCTCTTCCATATTCGGCGCGCTGAGCATTAAGCCTACGGCAGCAGCAAGCCACAATATAAGAACAAACCATCTAAATTTCAAAACGGTTCTCATCTTTGTTCCCCCTCAAATATAATAAAACTATGGATTCATCATTTCTTTAGCAAGCTTCTCGAAGGTTTCGATAAAACAGTTCGCTTCCTGCTCTTCAAAACGATTAATGTATTTAGCCAGCAGCACTTGTATCTTATCCTCCATGAGGTCGCAAACCTGCTTGCCTTCCTCGGTTAGCGCTAAATAAATGACCCTGCGATCCTTCTCATCCGGAAATCTTTGAATCAAGTTTTTATCAAATAATCGCGTAATGATCGCGGTTATTGAGCTTTTGCCCACGCAAAAAATGTCCGCTAATTCGGATGATGTGCTCATTTCCTTCGAATGCAAATAACGTAGTGTCGCAAACTGGTCTACCGTTAGATCATCTGGCATTAACTCGCGGATCATCGCATTTAATCGACGGTTTACAAGAAAATTAGCCGCTTCGTAGCGATCGATGAGTTGTTTCAATGATGCTCGATCCACACTGGTGTCCCCCTTTATATGTAGTTTCAAAATATCCACGAAATTAATTCTATTATGAAACAGTTCGATAATAGAACTATATCAAACGATTTTATTTAAAACAACGCCTTAATTTAGAATATATTGTGAACAGATGTGTACAAGAGAAGGACAAGCCATTTGCTTTTTTTAAGCTGCCGTTTATATACTAGTGAAGTAATCAAACCAACCATTATTGGAGGTATGTCGTATGTACGATATCGTTATTATTGGTGCTGGTCCGGCTGGAGCAAGTGCAGCCATTTTTACTGCAAAAGCAGGAAAAAAGACGCTCGTGTTTGAGAACAACAAAGGAATGACAAAACGCGCTTGGTTCGAGAACTACTACGGAATTTCAGAAATTGGCGGCCCTGACCTTGTGGATACAGGCAAACGACAGGCTGAGAAATTCGGAGCAGAGTTCAAGGAGGAAACCGTACAAAATATCGTTGCCATCACTGACGGCCTGCGGGTGGAAACAGACAGCGGAAGCTATGAAGGAAGGCATGTACTTATTGCAACAGGCGTTTCGACTGAGCTGGCTGAGCATATCGGGATCTCTACAAAGCCGGGTACCGAGCCTCGTATCAAAACCGTTATTGCGGTCGACGCGGCTGGTAAAACGAATATTGATCACATTTGGGCAGCAGGAACGGTTGCTGGCGTAAGCGTGCATGCTGTCGTTACTGCAGGGGATGGGGCAAAAGCTGCCATTAACATCATTAGCGAATTAAACGGCGAACGTTATGTGGATCACGATATTCTAAAGGTTTAACAGTATCTTCCTGAAACAAAAGCAGGATATTAGAAAAAATTGTCGAATAACAGGGAAAATAATCAAACTCTATTTATGTTCTTATCCTTGTCAGGGTGCTTCGGCACCCTTTTATTTGAACGTAAAAGGTTTTGTCACACTTCCAGGAGGCCGACGGTGAGCAACCCATTGTTTCAGCAGCACAACAAACAATTGACGATTGCTTTCGCATTTGCCTTATGTGCGCTTCTTGCGCTAATCGCCGAGTCGAACCATTTTCAATTTTTGTATGGCATTACCTTTTCGTTAACGAGTCTATTTACACTTCTTGGCTTGCGGTTATTCGGTTACTGGCCAGGACTCTTAATGAGCGCAGTTGTCCTATTCCTAGGCACTTTTTTATTAAAGCAGCCCCTCTTTCATTACATCATCCTTATTGAAGCTGCCTTTACGGGCTTGCTTCTTCGCAAATACAAGAATCAACTATTTGGGATTGACGCCGTTTTCTGGGTTCTAGTCGGAATGCCCGCTATCTATTGGTTCTACTCCTTTCATTCAACGCTCATAACGCAGGATTTGCTTCTTATTGCAGGAATTATTGCCATGAATGGCCTATTTAACGCACTGTTCGCTGAGATTATCTACCAGTACATGCCGCTGCGCAAATGGAGTGGGTTTGCCCGGTCGCAGCAAGGACCAAATTCCTTCAGCAAGGTACTGTTTCATTTCTCCATCGGTATCGTATTCATTTCATTTTTACTCAACATTTTCATTAACAGCTTGAGCTCCATTAAAGAAGTAAGTTTATATGTCGAGCGAATCTCCTCGATCGAAGTCAATCGTATTCTAGAATCATTGGACAAATGGCAGGCGGTTAGCACGGATGTAGAGAAGCAGGATCAGATTGCTTTCCTTCAACTAGCCCTTGGCAAACATTCCGGGAATTCTATCATTTCTGTGACGAATATTGACCAGAAAGTTATTGCATCCAGCGCGCCTAAGACTGTAGGTGAAATGCTTGATTTCTCCAAAGAAAGCAGCATTACTCCCATTAACAAAAAATCGTATTTAGTCATGCCTGACTTAAAAAAATACTCTTGGCATTTCCAGACCTGGCATGATGGAAATTTGATATATAAAGATAAGCTTCAGGCAACGGATTGGCTTGTTTACGTTGACTTCCCCATTAAAAACCATCAAAAATATTTGTTTTCCAAATATTTTATTCATTTTGTTTATATGATCGGTCTTGCCTTCTTTGCCGTCATTCTAGCGTATCTCATTAATTGGTGGCTCTCTCGCAGTTTAACGAGGTTAGCGAGAGCGACAACGAACCTTCCGCTGAAGCTTCAGGAGATGAACACGTTGGAATGGCCACGAAGCAGTATTGTAGAAATTCATTCGTTGATTGCTAATTTCAAGCATATGTCAACCAATCTCATTCACATGTTTCAAGAATCGCAGCGAAGCAACGAGAGGCTGGAGGCTCAAACTTATTTATTGCAGCAATCGGAGGAAAGACTGCATCAGCTTGCCTATTACGACATGCTGACTGGTCTGCCGAATAGGCTGCAATTCACACTCCATTTTCAAGACATGATCACTATGAACGCTGCTATGAAAAAACCGATAGCCATCATGTTCGCTGACATCAATCGCTTTAAGCAAATTAATGATACGCTTGGACATGCTGTAGGAGATATTTTGCTCGGCAAGGCAGCAGAACGCTTCGGAGCAGCGGTGTTTGATGAATGCAACGTCTTCCGATTGGGTGGGGACGAGTTCGTGTTTGTCGGACAGTATGAGAATGAAGATGAACTTGCTGCAAATGCCCAAGCCGTCGTAGATTCTTTCAATGAGCCTTTTATGATCGACGAAACGCTGCTTTATTTAACCGTTAGCGTCGGCGTTAGCGTGTACCCGCAGGATGGCGGCGATATGGATACTATTATCCGAAACGCCGATATTGCTATGTATAGCGCCAAAGAGCAAGGCGACGGCTGCTATCGGTTTTTCAAGCCAACGCTGGTGTCCGCGATGACAGAGAAGATGCAGATCGAGAACGGGCTTTATAATGCGCTGCAAAACAAACAGTTCTCGCTTCATTATCAGCCAAAAATAAATGCTGCAACCGGCGAGCTATGCGGCATTGAAGCGCTCATTCGCTGGCGTCATCCCGAGCTTGGCATGATTCCGCCTGATAAGTTTATTCCACTTGCCGAGCAATCCGGTTTTATATTAGATATTGACAGCTGGGTCTTCCATGAGGCCTGCCGGCAAAATAAAGCTTGGCAGGATGAGGGACTACAGCATATATGCGTCTCAGTGAACATTTCAGCAAGACATTTCTACCAAGGAAACTTATCTGAAATGATCGTCAAAGCGTTAAAGGACACCGGCCTTGATCCGCAATATGTAAGCCTAGAAATTACAGAAGGTGTATTTATGCGGAATATGGATCAAGTGATCGAGACCATCCTTTTCCTTCGGGGGCTTGGCATTCAAATATCAATCGATGACTTTGGCACGGGTTATTCATCCTTGAATCAGTTGCAGCGCCTGCCTATATCGGACGTAAAGCTAGATCGTTCTTTTATTCAAGGCATTACGAATGACGAGAAAAAATCATCGATCGTCAAAGCAATTATCGAGCTTGTACATAGCATGAATATGAAGGTTGTTGCAGAAGGCGTGGAGACCATTGCCGAATCGAATTTCTGTACGGAGCTGCAGTGTGATGAGCTGCAAGGTTATTTATTCAGTAAACCGCTGCCGCCACAGGAGCTGGCGCTCCTTCTCAGTAAGAATGAATAAGCTATACAACAAACATGAAGGAGCTGCCTCAAGGTCATAGACCGCGGAGCAGCTCCTTCATCTTTTTAAAGTCTACAGGACTTATTGCATATTTCGCCTACAAAACTGTTATGCAGTTGGAGCTGAAGTTGCTGCTGCGGAGGTATCCGTTGTGGATTCGCTTTTCGCTGCAGCGTCACTCGGGCGTTCGCCACGCGGTCCTTTTCCGCCATGTCCACCCTTGCCATGACCTCCACGCGCCGGGATTTCTCCATTTACATGTTTTGTTGCATGATCGACAGCCTCAGCCAGCTTCGTATCATATTGCTCCTGCGTAATCGTGCCCGCTGCCAGCTCCTCCGCCAGCTTCGCTTTTTGATCCTTTACTTGCACGTCAATGATTACTTGGATCGCAACACCCTTCTCCCCAGCGATTGCCGCCAAGGTCTTGCCTGATTCAAGCTCCGTCTTTAGTACATCTGCCGTTATGCCTAGCGCTGCAGCTATGCCATCTACGTTTTTCTCAAAGCCGCCTCCTCTTTCACCACCGCCGCCATGCTTTCCAAAACCTAATCCTTTGGAATCAAGCAGCTTCTCCGCTTGTGCAGCCGCATCCGGTTTTGCTTGCTGTTGTCCAGTTTCTGCAAGCTTGTCTGCTTCTACTTTTGCGTCAGGTTTCGGATTAGCTGCCTCAGCTGCCTCCAGCCATTCAACAAGCTTAGCCTTAAGATCAACTCGCGTTTTCCCGCTTGCGATTGCAACCTCTGCCAGCGTTGACGTTTGCAGCTTAGTCTGAAGCGCCGCTTCATCGAGCCCTAAGTACGTTAGTAACTGCTCCTGTATTTGTTCAAAGCCGCGTCCGAAACCGCCATGTCTGCCTTCATGATCCTTCTTAGCTGCGCTGCTATCTGCTTGTGCACCTTGTTCTTGCTGCGCGTCGCTGCTTGCTGCTGCCGCATTTACATATTGGCTAGCCCATAGGCCTCCGCCCCCTAAGGCAAGCGTTAGCGCAATAGCACCTGCTGTTATAGCTTTTGCTCTCTTCATTGAATATTCCACCTTTCACTTTCAAATTTGTTGTTACAAGACCTAGCATAGACAATAAAACTTAAGCCTCCTTTAATCCCCGCTGAATGTTGGCTGAAGACATGCTGCAATTGAACACTTTTCTAACATAAAGCCCCGTATTTCTCTAATAAAAGTCTGTTATTGTAAAAACAGATGTCATTCATTGAATTGTAAAAAAATGGACTGTATCGTTACTATTCATTTTTCGACATAATTCGACGATAACTTATCTTATCTTAACTTTTCATTATGGGGTGTGATTGCATGTTCCGAATTAAGGACAGAAGTTTAGTCGTTACCAGCTCCATCGTATTAGCCCTTCTCCTCGTTATTGTCATTAGCGTCACCGAGTATTTATCCTACAGCTCGCAGAAAAAATCCTATTTAGATGAAATTGAACGGATTGGACAAACGCTTGGTTATCAAATCGAAGCTGGTCATGATCTGGTTACTTTTGGATACAACGAAGTATCCGCTGGACGTGATACCAATAATGCTACGTTTAAGACGCTTAAGCTGCAGCTTGACGTCATGATTAAGAACGATATCGTCGCAAATGCATATGTGTATATGCCTGAGGTGATTGAACGCGACGGAAAGAAATTTATAAAGATGATGCAGAGCAATGAGTCTCTCTCCGCCGCAGGCCTTGGTCCTGGAGATGAGTATGAAATGAGTGACGATTTCGCTGGTAAAATTGATGATGCCTTAAATGAGGGATCAGCTTTGACCGAAGTCGTTACAGATGAATATGGTCAGTGGATTTCTTATTTAGCCCGCGTAAAAGACCCAAGCGGCAAATTAATCGGCATATTTGGCATCGACGTTGATTTCAAACAAATTGATGATGCCTTAAATCTTATGTTTTGGAAAAGCATAGGGATTGCAGCGCTGCTAGCCTTTATTGCCATACTTATTATTGTTGCACTGGTAAGAATGACGTTGAAGCCGCTCAAACGGCTCGCGGAAGTATCCTCTTTAGCAGCGAAAGGCGACTTGACGCTTGCCGTTGCAGTCAAAGGAGGCAATGAAATAGCTCAAGTTTCTATCGCCTTTAATGAAATGATCGCAAGCCTTCGTCAGCTCACAGGCAGCATTCGAATAACATCCGATGAGGTGGCTGGCTCGGCTTTCAACATGCAGCAGAGTGCAGAGCAGACCTCCCGTGCAACAGAAGAAGTAACCGAAGCTATTCAAGAAGTTGCCTCCGGTTCAGAAACACAGCTGCAAAGCTTGCAAGAGTGCCAGCGCGCGATGACAGAAATGACGATCGGCATTCAAAGAATTGCAGAGTCGACCTCTTCTGTATCTGAGCTGGCAGCCGACACTACGGCAATGGCTACGGAAGGCGAGACCGTTATTGATCAAACATTGCATCAAATGAATACGATCGAGTCCAATGTAGTCGAAACGGTAACAACATTGCATGAGTTGAAGGAGCAGAGTGACAAAATTGGCGGCATCCTTGCCTTGATCGGCGATGTAGCCAATCAGACTAATCTGCTTGCGCTTAATGCGTCTATTGAAGCGGCGCGTGCCGGCGAGCATGGCAAAGGTTTTGCTGTCGTTGCCCATGAAATCCGCAAGCTGGCTGAACGCTCCAAGGAATCCTCCGAGCAGATTGGAACTATACTGCATAGCATCGGAAGTTATGCTGAAACAGCCGTTTCATCAATGGAGCAATCCGTGGAAGCTGCTCGTTTCGGCTCTAACATCTCGGCGCAAGCCGGCGAGTCCTTCCGCTCTATCGTTACTTCCATTCGTGATGTTTCCAGTCAAGTACAGGAAGTATCCGCAGCGTCTGAGCAAATGTCAGCTGGCAGCGAGCAAATTGCAGCTTCGCTAGATGCGCTTGAGGGCATAACGGCTAATTCCGCAGGAAACTCACAGCGTGTCGCTGCGGCGTCAGAAGAACAGCTTGCTTCCATGCAGGAGGTTGCAAGCTCCTCCGAGCAACTGCGCAACTTAGCTTCTACCTTGAATGAGGCGATTAGCCGCTTCAAGACCTGATGTACTAACAAACGCTAATATCTGCCCAAATAAAAAAGGCTAAGCGGGATGACTCTCGCTTAGCCTTTTTTTGCCGTTTTCTATGATGCAGATGCTGCGCCGAATTGCAGCTGATACATCGCGTAATATTTGCCGCGATGCTCCATAAGCTCATCATGGCTGCCGCGCTCTACAATGACGCCGCGATCAAGCACAAGAATTTGATCTGCACTGCGAATCGTCGACAGGCGATGCGCGATGACGAACGTCGTGCGGCCTTTCTTCAGTACATCAAGCGCCTCTTGAATGATGGCTTCCGTCTCGGTATCAATGCTGGCTGTCGCCTCATCGAGAATAAGAATAGCCGGATCATAAGCAAGCGCCCTTGCAAAGGAAATCAGCTGCCTTTGACCAGCAGACAGTGTGCTTCCCTTCTCAATAACAGGGGCATCAATGCCGCCTTGGAACTGACTGAACATGTCGTAAGCGCCAACGTCACGCAGCGACTGTACAATTTTCTCGCGGCTAATCTCCGGGTTATCAAGGCTGATGTTCGATGCGATCGTTCCGGTAAATAGGAACGGGTCCTGAAGAACGATACCCATATGCTGCCTTAGCAGCTGCTTCGGCATATCGCGTACATCGGTGCCATCTACGATGATCTTACCCTCGTTCGAATCGTAGAAACGGAACAACAGATTAAGAATCGAGCTTTTGCCTGAGCCGGTATGGCCTACCAGCGCAACCGTCTGGCCTTGTTGAGCATGGAAGGAAATATTTTTCAGCACATACTCATCCTTTTTATAAGCAAAAGAAACATCCTCAAACTTAACATCGCCCTTATAACGGTCCATTTTGCCGGAAACGACATCGATTCCTTCCTCGTCCATCAGCTTAAATACTCGCTCTGCAGATACGCGCGCCGTCTCGAGATTGGATAGCTGGTTTACGATACCAACGATCGGCGCAAACATACGGTTCATATAATCGATGAATGCGTAAAGCACGCCAACTGATACCGCTCCGCGGAGTGAATCGCCCCAGAACATAATGAGTACAATGAGGAACAATGTATTCCGTATAACATTGACAAGATTATGCGATGTCACAGAGTTGAGGCTGAGCAGCTTGTTTTGATATTTATAATAATGCTCATTCATTTCCTCAAATTCCTTCGTCGTCTCCTTCTGACGGCGGAACGCCTGGATAATCGTCATCCCTTGTATCGATTCATTGATCATTCCGTTGATTTCACTCAGCTTTGATCTAATGATACGGTTATAACGAGCAGCGAATTTACGGTAAACGATAATCCAAATGATGAGGATTGGCACAAGCGGCAGAGCCAGAAGCGCTAAGCGCACATCAAGCAAGAACAAGGCTCCATAAATAGCCACCATATAAATAACACCTGTAAAGAAATTCGCCAGCACAGCGACATACAGCTCGCGTATAGCTTCTGTATCATTTGTCACCCGCGAGACAACCTGCCCAGCCGATAAATTATCATAATAATTGACCGGCAGCCGCTGCGTGTGTGCAAATATATCCGTACGCATCTTGCGCACGATACGATTCGCTGACGTTTGCAGCATAAGCCGCTGTCCGTAGGTGAAGACAGCTACGAGCAGCAAAAATCCGAAATACATAGCTGCTAGCTTCATTAACGCCGGAAACTCCGGCTTATAGAAGGAATACAGCTCTTGTGATGTAAGCTGTGTTACTGGATACGAGACCGTTTCGCCCGTTTCCTTGTTTGTCACCGAGAGATTGTTCCCCTCTACGACACGTTTGCCTTGATCGGATGCCAGCGCATCCTCCAGCCAATAAAATTTGCGTCCAACCTGCAGCACGCGAACCTCCTTGCCCTTCTGTTCCGAAGCGGCAAAGTGATCCTCGCGCTTATACCATTTATCTTTATAAAGAACCGCATACTCTTGTTTTGCTTCGACTTCATGCCATTTCTTCTCGATGCCGAGAATATTCTGGTCAATCATCCGTTTTGCAATTAGCGGTCCTGCAAGCTCTGCGCATACAGCAAGCACGAGCAGAAGAAGCGCAAGCAGGATCGGTTTTTTATAAAGCATGGCGTATTGAAACAATCGTTTTCCTGTGTTGCCCATTGCTCTTCACGCCTCCAATTTATTACGTTTCAATAATAGCCTCAAGCTGTTGACGATCATACTGCTCGCGATACCAGCCGCCCATCTCCAGCAACTGCTCATGCGTGCCTTCTTGCACAATTCGTCCTTCGTCGAGAACGATAATCCAGTCCGCATGCTGTACTGCAGATAACCGGTGCGTTGTAATGAATGTTGTCTTGCCTGCTCTTTCTGTACGGATGCCTTCAATAATCTCGGATTCCGTCTTCCCGTCAACAGCTGACAAAGCATCGTCCATTAGCAATATTTCCGGATCGGCGATAAGGGCACGCGCAATACTTACGCGCTGCTTCTGTCCGCCGGACAATGCCACGCCTCGCTCGCCTACCATCGTCTCTAGTCCATCCGGCAAAAACTTAATATCTTTGGCGAATGAAGCCCGCTCGAGTGCTCGCTGCAAATCGGCGTCTGTGCCTTCTTTTAGGCCATAGAAAATGTTTTCGCGAATCGTCTTCGAGAACAAGATCGGCTGCTGCGGCACATATCCGACCCAGCCCAGCATATCATCGATTTTCAAGCTGCCAAGCGGCTCTCCAGATATATGAATACTGCCGCGTCCTAGCGGATATTCCCGAAGCAGCTGCTTCAGCAGTGTAGTCTTGCCGCTGCCTGTTCTGCCTACGATACCAAGCGTCTGCCCTTGCGATAACGCAAAGGAGAGATCAACCAAGTTGTCGACTTGGGAGGACGGGTAACGGAACGTCACATTTTTGAATTCAACGGACGTTGGTTCATCTACTTTCACCTGCGTTGCTGCATCAGCAACATCAGGCTTATAGCCAAGTGTTTCACTTACACGATCGAGCGAAGCATTGCCGCGCTGCATAATGTTAATGAGCTCACCGATTGCAAACATCGGCCAGATCAGCATACCAAGAAAGACGTTGAAGGATACGAGCTCCCCGAGCGTAATTTCATTATGGAATACAAGATATCCGCCATAACAAAGCCCGATCAAATAACTTGTTCCAACGAGTATTTTCATCGTCGGCTCGAATAACGCGTCGATGCGCGCAACAGCAATATTTTTGTTAAGCACTTCATTTGTTTTGGCGCTGAAACGCGCCTCGCTTGCTTCTTCCTGAACGAACGCTCTAATGACGCGAACACCAGATACCGATTCCAGCACCTGATCGTTCAAATCGCCAAATGCGTCTTGCGCGTCCATGAAACGTTCGTGAATTTTTTTACCGTAATGCTTCATCGCAAGCGCCATAAGCGGCAGCGGCAGCAATGCGGCAAGCGTGAGCTTCACGCTTATCAAGCCTGCCATAACAATTAGAATCGTAATCATAAATAAGGTCGAATCGATTAGCGTCAAAATACCGAAGCCAGCTGTCTGCGCAACTGCTCCTAAATCATTGGTCGAGCGCGCCATAAGATCGCCCGTCCGATTGCGTTCATAAAAGGTGGGCGTCATTCGTAAAAAATGTCCCATCAATCGCGACCGCAGCAGCTTCTCCAGCACAAATGCTCCGCCAAACAGCTTGTAATGCCATATGTACGTAATGACATAACCTACTACCGTTAGTGCGATCCAGCCGTAAAGCACGCGATTAAAATCGGCTTGACCGAGCAGATCCTGATGTATGCCATCAATCGTATAGCCAATAAGCCAAGGCGGGATGACATCAATAATTCCTGTTAGAACTAGAAGTGTTATAGCAACCGTATAACGCTTCCAATGCAATTTAAAAAACCAACTTAATTTTTTGAGTACACTAAACATGCTTCTCTACCACACCTTCCGCTATCCATCCAAGCTTCGTTTACCTTCGATTTACTCCCGAGAACACAAAAAAAAGCGTGTCGTCGTAACGACACGCTTCTTCCCCTCAAAAAAACGCGACTTAGAACATAGTCAAGTCTCGCGAGGTCATAGAAAAGGCGCATAATTACGATGACGTAATCATGCGCCTCTGATGATGGGGTTTACCCTTTAATCAAAGTGAAACAACGCGCGGATGGATTACGTTATTCATGTTCAAATGATGGTTATTCTTCGCTGCAAATTGATTGTAATCGTAAGTGTTCATGTAACGTAACCCTCCTCTCGCTAAAATATATTAGTCACTTTACCATCCGTAGAAATTACTGTCAATACCGATTGGTAAAAAAACAAATTATGCAAAGCAAGATTGCAAATGGAATATATCAGCGATTGACGGTACAAGAACGGGGAAGGTAAAATGTAAAATGGCTCGCAGCAGCCACTTATTTTAGAAAGAAGGTGATTTTACAGCATGCGTATTAGAACTTATGCAATCTGCTTATATATCATCACGATTTATTGGATTTCGTTACATATTCCGAATATGCACACCTTGTTTTTCCCTACCTTGGGTGCCTTCAGCCTGCTCTTCATCTCGCGTCCATTCGAGAAAGCCGAGCTTCGCAAAATCGCCGTTGGCGCCGTGCTTTCCTCGCTTATCGGCTCTTTATTTGCCCACTGGAACGCGAGCGCTCTTTCGCTGCTTCTCACGCTTATCGTCGTTATTTTTTGCATCCGAACCTTCAAATGGAACGCGCCTCCGATTTTGGCCGTCGCACTCATTCCTTTTTTTACACATCCCACGTTATTCTGGGTCGTTCCCTTGTCCGTATGCGGATCGCTGCTCGGGTTATTAATCACCTTATCGGCTGCAGCATATGTCGAGAAAAGGTTTGGTTCCGTGCAATTGCCGTCATTTCTCAGCCGCAAACCAAAAACAGAGTCCGATTCTGTCAATTGATTATCCCTTCCACTCCTCAGGCAAAAGCCGTTGATACTGGGACTGCAAATACCGATCGTCGATGAGCACGAGTGTGCCGCGATCGGTTTCCGAGCGGATGAGCCTTCCTCCAGCTTGCAGCACCTTGTTCATTCCCGGAAAAACGTAAGCATAATCGTACCCATTTTTGCCCTGCTCGTTAAAATAATCCTTCAGCATATTGCGTTCTACACCAAGCTGCGGCAAACCTACCCCAACAACGATAACGCCGACCAATCTGTCTCCGACGAGGTCAACGCCTTCTGAGAACACGCCGCCCATCACCGCAAAACCGATCAAGGACTTCCCGCTCCCAGCCTGAAATGTACCTAAAAAACGATCCCGCTCTTCCTCTGTCATATCGGGCGTTTGCAGCAGTACCTCTGCATCCGTGGCCGCTCCTGTTGGAACAGACCATTCCTTCAGCTCCATATACGTCTCATAAACAGCATTCATGTAAGCGTAGGATGGGAAAAATACAAAATAGTTGCCCGGCCGCTCACTCATCAGCTCCATAATCAGCTTCGCTATCGGCAGCTTAGATTGATCGCGGTCATGGTACCTTGTAGAAAGCGGATTAATGACTACATCAAGCTGTTCCTTCGCAAAAGGAGACGGCACTGCAAGCGTATAATCATTTTCTCCCGCTCCCAGCATGTCCATATAATACGAGACGGGAGAGAGCGTTGCAGAGAAATAGATATGCGAGCGATAACCCTTGCCGACCTGCTGCAGCAATTGAGAGGGATCAAGGCAAAACAGCTTAAGCCGAACATCGCTCTTCGAAAGCTCGATATAGACGACATAACGCTCATCAAATAACTTAGCTGTCCGCACAAAATTTTGCGCTGCAAAATAAGTATCCAGCAGCGCACTGTCTCCGCTAGCTCCTATAGCTATCGCCTGTTCAGCAGCCGACGCGAATGCATCCACTAATGCGACCAGCTCCTCCGGCAGCTGCCGCTGAATCAGATGCGGCGCCCCATCGCTGCTTTTGCGCAGTGCGATGAAATAATCATTGATTGCCTTGGCGGTGCGATACCCCTCGTTATGCACGCCCTTCAGCTCTCGCTGCAGCGCAAGAAACGGAGCTTTCGTCAGCTCCGCAGAGAACATCTCCCGCGCACGGTCCACAAGATTATGCGCTTCATCCACGAGCAGCGCTGTCCGTTTCTTCATCTCCGCATATTGACGCTTAAATGAAATGCGCGGGTCAAAAATATAATTATAATCACAGACAACCGCATCCGATGCATACGCCAAATCCAGCGAAAATTCGAATGGGCAAACTTTATGCTTATGGGCATAGGCTTCGATAACAGGTCTCGTCATAATCGTTTCCTGATCCAATATATCAAGCACGGCCCCATTAATCCGATCATAGTAGCCTTCCGCGTAAGGGCAATGCTCTTTCTCGCAGCGGACTTCCTCCTGAAAGCATATTTTATCCTTTGCTGTAATCGTCACAGCGTGCAGATGCAGCCCTTTATCGCGCATGAAAATCAAGGCGTCCTCGGCTGCCGCTCTTGTTGTCGTCCTTGCTGTCAAATAATAAAAACGCTGCAGCATGCCTGCTCCTATCGCTTTGATCGTTGGATAGGTCGTCGATATGGTTTTTCCTATACCCGTAGGCGCCTTCGCAAACAAACGAACGCCTTCCTCTATTGATTTATATACCGCTCCGGCAAGCTTGCGCTGCCCTGCTCGGTACGTTTCAAACGGAAAAGCAAGCCCCTTAATGCTCTCATTCCTTAACTGCTCATGCTTTCGGAGCTGCTGCACATAGGGAGCATATCGCGCAGTAATCTCATAAACGTATTGCTCCAGCTCTACGAAGCTGACTTCCCGCATGAACCGCCGCTCTTCCTCTGTCTTCGTCTGCACATAGGTAAGCTGTACGCGCATTGCGGATTGTTCATGCTCCTTAGCATACATATAGGCATAAAATAGCGCCTGCGCCCAGTGGACGGGGTAACCGTCCTCCGCTATACGATCCAAGTCACCGCCAGTCGATTTGATTTCATCTACGGTCAATATCGGGTCTGTCCCAAGCAGTCCATCACAGCGTCCGTCCACGACAAACAGCAGATCATCCAACTGGATATCCGCTTTGACATAGACCTCCTTCTGATCCTGCTCACCATAGGTTAGCTGTACTCTCTGATGCGCTTTCGTGCCCTCATGCATCGTATCGATGGCATTTAGCCTTACGTCGATGCTGCCGCTCAGAAATACGTATTCGACTAAGTTTCTCACCGATATCGTGACCGTATCGTTTATCAGCATATTTTCCTTCTACCGCTCCCATAAAGAACATTTGTTCCTCTATTGTAACATAAGCATCATCGTCATCGCACAACAGTTATGTTTGTTATTCGCTTGGCGAAGCAACTTTTCGCATGTAATAAATCGACAAATAGACGTCAATATTGTATGGAATACAACATAGACGTCTATTATGGAAGCCTTATTCTCCAGCTAATCTATGCGGATCAGTAGTTAGAGCTCTTCCGTCTCATCCTCAGGGTGATTGCCGACACCATTCAATAGGTCAATGCCGTGGAATTCCTCACTGGGAGACGCAGGATCGATCGGACTGTCCTTCGCCATAACATCCGCATCGGGCACCGAAGCCAGCTCCTCAGAAATTTCCTCTGGCGTATCTACCTCGTCGTCCAGCCCCGCACGATTATCCAGTGAAGCTGGAATATGAGATTCAAGCACGTGTGTATCGGGATGCTGCTTCTCCAGCAGCTCCGATGCATGAGGCACAGCTGCGCCACTTGCATCCTCCGTAAACAAACCAAAATCAGGATCGATATCCTTTTCTGTTGCTAAGCTTTTAGCATGCCGCACATCATGTTCATTATCCATTATAATGACCTCCTTCTTCATATCACCTACCTTATACTACCCACTATCTGGGCGTTTCTAACCATAAGCCTACACACAAGCTAATATGGCTATCGTTGCGTTATCCTGGTAAGGCCTCTGCCCTGCAAGCACATGCTGCAAAATAAACGCTGCGGCAAGCGGAGGATATAAGCACGACGCCTCCTCCAGCAGCTTATCTGATAAATCATCATAGAGCCCGTCGCTGCACAATATAACGAGATCGCCCGTCAAAAGGTGCAGCGGCTCTTGATTGGCATCGATTTCTGTTATGCGAGGGATGCCTAAATAACTTGTTAACAAATGGCGCTCCGGGTGCGACTCGGCTTCCTCCAGTGTTAGATTGCCCGCCAAAACATACTCCCGTAACCGATTCGCATAAATATGATCCCTCGTTAGCGGCATGAGCACTCCGCTTCGAAACAAATAAATTCGGCTGTCGCCGGCAGATATCCAGTACAGCTCTCCTTGATGAATGACGGTCGCAATAAGCGTCGTTCCGACGCTCCATTCCAGCTCATGACTTAGCGCCATCTCATAAACAGCTTGATTGGCAAGATGGAGCGACTGCTCCAATGCCCGCGGGATAGACTCCTCTGCTGATTTGGCTATATATTCATTCAGCATCGTTTGCACGGCAAGCTGCCCCGCCTCCTTCCCCATAGCGTAGCCGCCCATGCCATCCGCAAGCACAGCAAGCACACCGTGACGCTCAATAGCTTCTTCATCATCGAGTGACGAGAACCCATAGGCATCCTGCTGCTCCTCACGCTCGCCAATATGCTGTGCATGACCGGTAATGACCTTCATCGTGATGACAGCATTGCGGCTATTCGATATTAACTCAGCGGCAGCGTTTGCGGCTCCAACGATCTGCTCGATTGAAGGTGTTTTTAGAGGGACGGGTGGCGGCTCCCATGCAGGCGTTACGGCAATATCTGGCCTTGACTCCGTCTTCGCTCCAGCTCCAGCGGCTTCAAACACTCCATGGCTGGGATTGCTTATGCGATTATTGCCAGCTGGAAGATCGAATACAATAATCAGGATAAGCAGGGCCCCAAAGCCAATCATCCCAATCGCGATCGCTATCTCAATAATCTCTCCTTGCTCACTAGTCCACAGCTGTTCCAGCTGCTTATCCGGAATCGCCGCTACTCCGATATAGACGATTACAAGCAGCAATAAAACAATAGCCAAACCTTTAATGATCCCTCTTCTGTTCATTAGATCCCCGCCTCGCCTCAGCTTGTCACCCACCATCTACCATTTTATTTGCGTTAGCAGCGATTTATGCCGAAACCATAAGTAGCAAACGTGCATAAAAAGCAACTTCTTAGACGGAAAGGAACCGATGCACAAAAAGAAGGTGCTATCCAAAAAGGTAAGAAGCCATGCGGCATGCTCATCCGCCCCTGCTCAATATAGGCTTATTTTCATCAAACGCTGCCATTAATCAAACATAGCGCTAGAAAGTAGACATAAACTTCCTCATCACCCACAAATCAGCATGATTCGGAGCCGTTTCAGCAAAATAGAGCTAAAATATAGGCTTATTTTCATCAAACGCTGCCAATAATCAAAATAGAACTAGAAATTAGTCCTAAACGTCCGCATCACCCACAAATCAGCATGATTCAGAGCCTTTTCAGTGAAAATAGAGCTAAAATATAGGCTTATTTTCATCAAACGCTGCCAATAATCAAAAATAGAGCTAGAATTTAGCCTTAAACTTCCTCATCACCAGCAAATCAGCATGATTCAGAGCCTTTTCAGTGAAAATAGAGCTAAAATATAGTCCTATTTTCATCAAGCAAGCCCATTGATCATAAATTGAACTAGAGATTAGTCCTAAACTTCCTCATCACTCGCAATCAGTATGATATGAAGCCATTTCAAACAAAATAGAGCTAAAATATAGGCTATTTTCATCAAGCAAGTCCATTAATCAAAAATAGAACTAGATAGTAGTCTTATACTTTCCCATCACCAGCAAATCAGCATGATATGAAGCCGTTTCAAACAAAATAGTGCTAAAATATAGGCTTATTTCATCAAGCAAGTCCATTAATCAAAAATAGAATTAAATAGTAGTCTTACACTTTCCCATCACCAGCAAATCAGCATGATATGAAGCCGTTTCAAACAAAATAGAACTAAAATATAGGATTATTTTCATCAAGCAAGCCCATTATTCAAAAATAGAACTAGAAAGTAGGCTTAAACTTTCCCATCACCAGCAAATCAGCACGATTTAGAGCCGATTCAACGAAAATAGAGCTAAAATTTAGGCTTATTTTCATCAAACAAGCCCATTATTCATAAATAGAGCTAGAATTTAGCCTTAAACTTCCTCACTCCCACAAATCAGCATGATTTGGAGACGTTTTAGCGAAAATAGAGCTAAAATTTAGCCTTATTTTCTTCAATAGATTCCATTGTTCAAAAATAGAGCTAGAAAGTAGGCTTATGTTTGTTTAACCTCGTTCAGTTAAAATTAGTGAAGCTGTTTTTTTGAAAACAACCACCTAAAAAGAAACAGAGGCTGTTCCAAAAATAGATTTATCTACCTTTGAAGCAGCCTCTCGATAAATATTGCAGTTGTCTAAGCTAACCCCATTACATCACTCAAACGATAATATCGCGATAAGATGCCAGCACATTGCCTTCCAAATCCGTCGCAAATAGAACCGAGCGTTCGCTCTCCAGCACGAAGCTGTAGCTCTTGTTGGTTTCGGCATCACGCACAGTAATAGGACAGTCCATACCTGCTTCCGAGATAAAAGTATATAAGCTTCCTTGCTTAAATTGCAGCTTGCTGCCAAAGATCCCCGGGTGGTCTCCGCCTGCTTCCCATACGATGCCTGGCTTCAAATCCTCAGCCTCATGCAGCGCAGCCTCATAAAGTGCAATGAGTGCATCCGTACGCTCGTTTAGCTCCAGCGGCAGCGGACACCACATGACTTTTCCTAATCCGTGGGCTACGGTACGAACGGTTGAAATGCCATCCGAATAGCTTCCGCTGCTGTCCAAAGCAATTTCCTTGTTCAACTCGCCAATCTTCTTGCCTCCGAAAGAAGCTTTGAAGGTACGCTCACCAATTTGCAGCGTTTCTTCCCGTGATATATTGCTTAAACGAGACGGTCCCACAATCGATTCCGCCCGTGAAGTGGGCTTCCAATATTCATCCAGCCCAATAGGTCCGGTGAAGAGCAGCGTGCCTCCATGCGCTTCAACATGCGCAAGCAGCTCCGTCAGCGCAGCATCGCTGAAATTGTGAGCGCTCGGAACGATAATGAGCTTCGGTTTGTCGCGCTGCAAGGTTTCCAAGTGAAACTCTCCAATGCCGCGATGCGGAAGCTTCATTTCGTAACCCAGCACACGAGTTAAATTTCCTGTCGCTTCGCAAGCAAAACGGCGGCTGGAGAAATCATTGGAGTAAGGAAACACTACCGCAATCTCCTCTAGCTGGCGTTCCTCAAACAAGCTCGATATCTGCCCAATAAACTTGCCGAAATCATAGGATACATCCGCTTCCGGCTTCTGTGTCCCGTCAGCCCGCAGTGCTCCGATATTCGACTCGCAAACGTTGTCCATGAAATAGTTTGTATTCCACAGCCACTGCACCGCACCTGCGCCGCCTGCGGCAAAAGCATATGCATATTTGCGCTCCAAGATGTTCCTCAGCTCTTCCTCGGAACGCTTCGCCCTATTATCCGGCATTTCCACATACATAATGCCCGTTTCTTGAATCAAGGTCGGCTTGCTTGGATCTTTGCCATATACGCTGTCCCACAGCAGCCTGTCATTCAGCCACCAAGTGTGTACGGTTGTGTAATCTACGCTTTCCGCATAAATTAGCGGAGAAGGACGCGGCCCCATGCCAAGCGCCTCATCTTGGCCAACAGTCACGAGCTGACGCGGGGAAATGGCATGAATCGTTGCCGTAAGCTCCCCTACCCAGCGGTTATGCATATCCATCGTAAACCGTGTATAGTCCAGCCAGCGCGTATTTTTCTTCAGCTTCTTCACGTCTTGAATATCAAACGCGATGTCCGTTTGCTCCGGCAAGGTGACCGCTTCAAAGTCCGGCAGCTCCGTGCTCGTCATATTCCACCGCGCCTGTAGCTTGCCAATCGATTCGTGCCGCTGCTTCAGCCAATTCACATAGGCTGCTTTTTCAAAAGGATCATGCATGGAGCGAGGTCCTGAGAAAATGCGCATATGATCAAATAATGACGGCTCATTGATCAAATCCCACTGTACATTGGACGTGTGTTTATGCCTGGATACGATCGCTGCGATAAACCGTTTTTGTGCATGTACGCTTCTTGGATCGAGATACGGGTTTTTGCCTTCCCAAGCTTCGGGAGCAAAGGCGAAGAAGCTGAAGGTCATTTCAATCTCATGTTTAGCCGCTGTCAAAATAAAAGCATCTACAGCTCTGAGCAGCTCTTCCGATGCATGTCCATCCTCGAACATAAGATGCCGCCACGCCGTCCATAAACCGGTACGAATCAGGTTGATGCCTGCTTCCTTCATCGTCGCCATATCTTGATCCCAGATCGCAGCATTCGGCATAGACACGAATTTCCGGCCAACATCCGAGGTCATATACGTCATTCCTACAATCGGGAAGGGAGCGCCATTTTTCTCAAAATAATCCCGACCAACTGCAAGCGGCGTACCTCTCTCCAGCAAATCACGGTCATACCCCCAGAAGCCCTGCCGCAGTACCCTTTTTTCCCCGCTTTCAGCTTCGGCTTCACATACGATCTCATACAAGCCAGGCTCAATAGAAAGCGGTACACTAAAACTCACATACTCGATTTCGCTTCCTACGCTCACGCTCAACCGATGCTCCCATACCGCCTTAACCTCTCCTTGCTTATAAATAGAAATAGCCATCGACCAGTTCTCTTGCTTGCCGCTTTGCTCATAGCCGTATGCCGCTTTAATCTGCTGTGCTTGAAGCGTCAGATGCGGTCTCTCTGCTTCATAATAAACCGCGTAGCTCGGCTTAATCCAAAGCTCAGTCACACCCCTCGCACAAAATGCCGCCCATTCTGCAAGAGCATCCGCACCTGCGCCCGACCAGAAACGGTCAGTCAGCTGTTGATTCACAAACAACCAGCGTCCGCCTGCAAAGTCGCCTTTGTTATGCTCGATCAGAACGACAGGAGCCGATACCTCCCGGCCATCGGCAGACATTCCCTTCAGAAGCGGGCGAATGTGTGCATTCATCGGTCCCTGCGAGCCCGTAGCCTGATTCAGCTGATCCCGCTCATGCGTCACATGTAAAATAAGGCCAAACGTAGGTTCAATCGTGAACAAATGCTCCTTGCCCTGCAGCAATGGCAGCTCCTGATTGTGGCATAATTCAGTTGAACGCGTATGATCGACAGCAAGCGCTTCATGAATAAATAGTTCCTGATGGTATGCTGTCATCTCCTGCTGGACGTCCCACTGCTCGCCATCCCGGCTCACCGGCTGTTTAAAAGGGGCTCCGCCTGCATGAATCAATCCCCCGCCCCGCTTTACAAAAGCGAGTATTTCCGGCCATGATGCCATCGGAAAATACGATCCGTGCAAATGAACGAGGCAGTCTACCCCGTCTTCTTTAAGAGCTGCTGACAATCCTTCCGCATCGGTTACTTTAAACAGACTATTCAGCTTTTGAAGTGCCTCTGTATTTGGCGCACAGCCGTCTAACGGAAAAGTAGGGTCATAAAATAGTACTGCTTTCATGGTTCTCGCTCCTATCATTTCTCTATTGTTTATGGATCTTTACTTTCCATGATCCGCTATTTATTGCATAATGGAAGACTAAGCGTCATGATTGAACATGGATTACAATTACGTACTGGAGGCGAACACAGTCGTGTCAAAGCTCACAAATAAGTCAACTTCGTTGTCACGAGCCAAAATAAATTGGAATCATTTGAAATCAAGCTTGCTTCTGAAATACGCCTTGTCGTACATACTTATCTTCCTAATCCCTTTGACCGGAGTTACCATATTCGTTTATGAAAACGCAGTCACTGGTCTTCGCTCGGAGATAGAGCAGTCCAATGTGAATCAATTGAATCAAGTGAAAATGACGATTGATGACCGGATGAGAGAGCTTCAGGAAATCGCCAGCAAAATAGCCTACGACGAGCAATTAACGCCTTATATGGTTCGTGATCCCTATTTTGGCTGGGAAGCTATTCGTCAACTTTCTACCTACAAAGCCAACAGCAGCATTTTGGAAGATTTATTTCTATATTTCCATGATGATTCTACTATTTACTCATCTCGCGGTCTTACCAATGTAGATGTTCTATTCAGCCAAACCTATCAGTTTAATCAAGTGAGTAAAGAGGATTTGCTTCATGACCTAAATGAAGCCAAAGGTCCGATTATGCGTCCTGCTGAGCAGGTCAACGTTAACTATCGCAAGGAATCTATGCTTACACTGCTCGTTCCGATTATGCCAAATGATCCTTTTCCTTATGGAACCGTTGTCTATTTGATGGAAGAGTCCAAGCTGACCGGAGTGATGGATTCCATCCTCAACAACTTTTCCGGCAGCAGCTACATCTTTGATCAGGACGGCAAAATGCTGACGGCCAATAATCATGGAGCAAGCATGCCGCAGGGTGACTTAGCTATCCTCTCTGCTTTGCAGCCAGGCATTCACAGCCTGACACTGAACGGCGAGAAGCAGTCTGTTGTTGCTGTCCTATCGCAAGAGAATGGATGGACTTACGTCGCCGCAATGCCGAGCCATCAATTTTTCAGCCGTGTCGTTCACATTCAGACTCTGATTCTGCTAGTATTCAGTATCGTCGTACTGACGGGCATTGCCGCAGCTATGTTATTGGCCAAGCGTCAATACCATCCCATTAAAGATTTAATGGAGTTCGCCAAACAAAAGAGCAAAAGCACTGCATTAGATTCAGCAAAAATCAGCAATGAATGGGATTGGATCAAGCAGACCATTCATGATTATAATGCTCGAATAGATATACAGGTGCCTTATGTTCGCAATCAATGCTTACTTCTTCTACTCAAGCATGGCAAGCCTGACGACCCAGAGATCGAGCAGCTAGTCTTGGATGCAGGGCTTGAGCTTCCGCAGGGGCAAGGGTATTATTTCTCTGTTATTTTGGCTTGGAATGCTTCCAATACGGGCGAAAATTCCCGTCAGGAACGCCAGCAGATGCAGGAAATGCTCCATGAATTGGAGCTGCCGGATCTTCATTCGCGAGTTTATGGGATCGAGTTCTCCCCTGCAGAGCAATTTGCGTTCATGGTTAGCCTTGTACCAACAGAGTCCGTACCTTTGCAGGAGCAGATTGAACAAATCGTTGAGTCCATAAAGCTCATGATTATGGAAAACTCGCAGCTGCTGCCATCGCTAGGGGTTGGTACGCCATACGAGAATCTGGCAGAGCTTAATCAATCCTTTATCGAAGCGGCTACCGCGCTGGAATTCCGATTGGCAGGCGGTAATGGCCATGTCACTTACTTTGAACACTTGGCAGAGCTCAGCTCGCCGGATACAGAGACCTTCTGGATCTCCAAAAAATCGCTGCTCAAGCTAGAGCAAAGCTTAAAGCAAGGAAACGCAATCGTAGCCAGACAAATGATTAGCAGCATCATCCTTGATATGAAAAACGAGTCATTGTCGGTATCCTTACTGCGCTGCTTTTGCTATGACCTGCTAAACGCCTTGCTGCGGGCAGCCTCTGAAATGGGCATGCACAGCGTTATTCAGCACATTTCTGCCTTGGCAACCTTCGATACACTCGAAGAAACCGAACAAAAGCTGAACAGGCTTGCCGAACAAATTTGCGACCAGGTGGAACGAAATACCGAGACCGAGCAGCATTCTTTAATGGACGATATCGTAGCGTACGTGGATCAACAATATGCGGATTACACGCTCAGTCTGGAGCATATCGCCTTGAAATACGCAATCTCAACTTCCTATTTGAGCCGCAGCTTCAAAGAAAAAACAGGCCTCAACTTTTCACAATATATTTCGCGCTGCCGTATGGATGAGGTCATGCGCCTGCTGCTGAGCACCGATGCTCCACTTAAAGACATTATTGAGCAAGTCGGATACTTGGATACACCGAACTTTATTCGTAAATTTAAGAAAGAAACAGGCCTTACCCCAGGGCAATACCGTAAGCTTAATGCTCCCGAAGTCCACCATGTGGAGTAAAGCCCATCATTGTCATCATGCTCATAATCAAAGCCAACTCTTAAGCACCGTTCCCGGTGCAAGAGTTGGCTTATTTACTTGGATGTTAGCTCGTTTTCCAGCGGTCGTATGCCGTCTGATAAATCGCCGCCATCCGTTCTCCACCCATTTTCTTGATCGTGCCAACGTATTTATCCCAACCGCTAATCGAATCTTGACCTGTAATAAACTTAGCTTCCATTTGCATAACATAAGTGCTCAGGTCAGAGCGAAGTTTTGTAACCTCAGCCGACTCTTCTGCAGTTAAGAACAAAGCTGGAAACGGAACTCTTGCACCGCGATCCAACAGCTTTTCCTTATTTTCCTTGGCTACCCACTCATCGAACTCTGTTTTCAAGCCCTTTGTAAGGTCATCGCTAATTACCATAGGCGCGGCAATACCATAGTTAGGCGTAAGTGTTGAGCGGTATTCCTCCCGATCGCCGCCGCCTGGAACAGGCAGCCATTCCTTCGTCATTGAAGCTTTGTCTGTGTATTTCCAAAGCGTGCCTTCAGGTCCTTTGTCAAACAGCATTGCTCCATCATAGGAGTACAAATAATCGACCCAACGCATCGACGCTTCAGGCGCTTTGTTGCTGCTCGTAATTGCGAAGGCGCCTGTTGAATAACCTCTATTTTTTGCAATTGCAGGAGCTGCTACCATATCGCTCTTCACAGGGCTGAACAGCACATCTTCTGTGTCTGGCTCTCCGCCGAGTGTAAAGTATGCATGCCACTCCGAGAACAATCCGACTTGATTGTTTTTAGCTTTTGCTTTCTTCTGATCATCCGTTTGAGAGAAGGACTCATGATCGAGCAGTTCCTCACTCCAAAGACGATTCATGTATTCCAGGTACGCCTTGTAAGGCTCTTCCATAGGCGTATAATGAACAACATCCTTGTCATCTACGTAAATTTCTTCCTCATATGCGCCAAACGCTCCTAGAATCCACGTCCGCAAATCTCTCATCTTCGAGGAGGAAGCGAGTGGAATTTCGTCTTTTTGGCCATTGCCGTTCGGATCTTCTTCTTTGACCCGCTTCAAATAAGTGTACAATTCCTCCGTTGTTTCAGGAATTTTCTTAATATCAAGCGCTTTCAGAAAGTCGCCGTTATACCAAAGCGGATTGCGGTACCATGGCTGGTTTAAATCAAATCTTGGCAAGGAGTAAATATGCCCGTCCGGTGCTGTGATGGATTTGCGAATATCCGGGTAAGCCTCAAGCAGCTTCTTCACATTCGGTGCATATTCGTCAATAAGGTCTTCCAGTGGAATAAGAATGCCTTGTCCACCATAATTAAGCTCCTCAGCCTGAGTTAGCTTTGCGCCAAACAATACATTAGGATAATCGCCGCTTGCAAAAACTAGATTTTTTTTCGTATCAAAGCTGTCTCTAGGCGCATTCAAATACTCAAATTTAATGCCCGTCAATTTCTCCATTTCGTCCATTACCGGCATGTCATTCCAGTTCTGAATACCGATGTCCGGCGCCATTAGCGTTAAGGTAAGTTTCTCGTTAACGATTGGAAAACCTTCCTTATTCACGTTTGCAGCTGCTCCTGCTCCTGCTCCCGCTCCAGTCGTATTTCCTTTTTCCTTGTCGCCGTTAGAGCCGCAGCCTGCAAGCAATGTAACCGTCATCACACCTGCAAGCAGCAAGGACGCTGCTTTTCTTGATTTGTACATTCTTAAATCCTCCCTTTTTTTCCTCTATTCTATTTAAATGATGCTATATAATAAGCGAAGGAATGATTTCCTTCGTCCATTATCTCACAAAGTCCTTCGGAAAAGCTCCGAACAAGGCAACTAACCCTTTACAGAGCCAATCATGACGCCTTGTACGAAGTAACGCTGCAAAAACGGATAAACGGCAATGATCGGAAGCGTCGATACGATAATGACCGCATATTTGACCAAAGAAGCCGCATCTGCCTTGGAATTCATCGCCATCGCTACTTCACCGCTAACCGCGGCACCCGTAGTCTCTGCTGTCATTTCCTGCAGCACAAGAATTTGGCGCAAAATCATTTGAAGCGGATATTTCGCCTCGTCATTCAAATAAATCAATGCAGAAAAATAACTATTCCAATGCCCTACTCCATAGAAGAGAGCCATAACCGCAATAATCGGTGAGGATAACGGTAAAATAATACGGACAAATAGCTTCAAGTTCGTACAGCCATCCATATGCGCAGCTTCTTGCAGCTCCTTCGGAATCGTAGACTGGAAAAAGGTTCTCGCCACGATGATATTCCATACTGAGGCTGCGACTGGCAAAATAAGCGCACCCATGCTGTTAATGAGGCCTAGGTTTTTAATTAACAAGTAGCTTGGCACAAGGCCTCCGCTGAAGAACATCGTAACTAGAATGATGCCCATGAAAAGCTTGCGCCCGATGAAATCGGTTCTGCTCAGCGCATACGCGGCAGGCAGGGTAACGACTAGATTGAGCAGCGTACCCACGACCGTGTAAATGATCGTATTGAGATATCCGTTCCAAACCTTCGCGTTATCGAATACCAGTTTGTACCCTTCCCACGTAATCCCCTTCGGAAACAGCCACATTTCGCCTGAATTGACGTATTTCGGATCACTTATCGAAGCGCTGACCATATAGAGCACCGGGTACAACACAACGATTAGCGCTAGTAGCAAATAAATATAGTTCAAAATGAGAAACAGCTTATCGCCCTTTGATTCTTTTACTGCTGTAACCATACGTTTCTGCTCCTCCTTCCTACCAAAGACTGGTTTCGCTTGTGCGTTTCGCAATTTTGTTGACCATAATAAGCAATAGCGCATTCACGACTGAATTGAACAAGCCCACGGCCGTAGAAAAGCTATATTGTGCATCTACTAGCCCGGTTCGGTAAACAAATGTAGAAATGACATCC
Source organism: Pristimantibacillus sp. Z349TD_6 (assembly GCF_056173205.1). Lineage (NCBI taxonomy): Bacteria > Bacillati > Bacillota > Bacilli > Caryophanales > Paenibacillaceae > Pristimantibacillus (SeqCode) > Pristimantibacillus sp. Z349TD_6. The sequence goes on from NZ_CM149662.1 coordinate 7,530,184, forward strand.
GATGACCCCATATTTAATGGATTTTGCAGCAGCAAAATTTTCTCGAAGCCAACGCCCAAAATATTGCCCATGTTCAAAATCAATAAAATGGTGATGGTCGGTACAATCGTCGGCAAGTTGATGTGCAGCACTCGTTTGAATCGGCTTGCGCCATCGACGATAGCAGCCTCATGAAGCTGAGGGTCTACGCCAGACAATGCTGCAAGATAAATAATTGTCCCCCACCCCGCGCTTTGCCACACGCCTGATAAGACGTACACCGTCTTAAACCATTTTGGATCCGTAAGATAAGCAGCCGGCTCCAAGCCAACCAGCTCGATGAGCCTTACAAGCATTCCCGATGATGGCGACAAGAAAGTGATAATCATCCCGGCCATAACAACGACAGAAATAAAATGCGGTGCATAAGTAACCGTTTGCACAGTTTTCTTAAAGTAGCCGTTCTTAATTTCATTAAATGCTAACGCTAGAATAATGGGCAGCGGAAAACCGATGGCCAGTTCATATAAGCTAATGCTGAACGTATTCCACAATAAGTCCCAAAAATAATAGGAGTTAAAAAATCTCTCAAAATGCTCGAAGCCTACCCACGGACTTCCCATAATGCCTTTTGTCGGAATGAAGTTCTTGAAAGCAATCTGGATACCGTACATCGGACCATAATGGAAGATAAGAAAGTACAGCATGACAGGAGTCATAAATAAGTAGAGCTCCCAGTTTTGCAGCATCTTTTTTGCGAGCGACTTGTTTCCGCTTGTCTTCTTGTTTAATGGAACAGCTTGCAATTCGTTTCCTTCCATCTCTCTCGAATCCTCCTCTCTCTATGTTGTTATTCGCAGCTTCACTCAACCGGCAACCGGCATTGTAATTGACTAGCGCTTACATTCCAAATTGTAGTCATTTTCACCATCAACGGTAAATATGTATGATCTGCATTGTCATTCGAAAACGCCGTAACCATAGGGTTTTACAGGCTTTCCGCAATGACAGTTGTCCTATTTTCGCTCATCAGAACGCTCTTAATGTGTTAGATATGCTGTCCGAAAATGGGGTGCAAGTGATACATATTGTGCTTTGCGGATAAATGTGTGAACCTTTCTTACGAATGCCTGTTTCTGAACAGCCGTTATCAATTATCTCTTATGAACACGCATACAATTCCAATCCAATTCAGGAGGCTTTTGACCGTGACAAACAAAACCGCCCACCTTATTTCGCACACGCACTGGGACCGCGAATGGTACATGCCTTACGAATACCACCATACGCTGCTCGCAGAGCTAATGAACGATTTGCTTCGCATCTTGGAAGAGGATGACAGCTTCCGCAGCTTTCATCTGGACGGACAGACAATCATTATTGAAGACTATCTACAGATTCATCCTGAGAAAAGAGAAGTGCTCGAGAAATACATTCGAGAAGGCCGAATTATTATCGGTCCATGGTATGTGCTGCAGGATGAATTTCTGACAAGCTCCGAGGCGAATGTCCGCAACTTGTTGATTGGGCATCAAGACGCTGCTTATTATGGCGTTATTTCAAAGCTTGGATATTTCCCCGATTCCTTCGGAAATATGGGGCAGGCTCCACAAATGCTGAAGCAAGCAGATATTGATACCGCTGTGTTTGGACGGGGCGTTAAGCCGACCGGCTTCGATAATATGGTCGGTGAAACGACCGGCTCCAGCTATGAATCTCCATATTCAGAAATGCACTGGACCTCTCCTGACGGTTCGTCCGTGCTCGGACTGCTATTTGCTAACTGGTACAACAACGGGATGGAAGTGCCGACTGATCCAGAAGAAGCGAAAGCCTATTGGACCAAACGGCTTGGCGATGCCAGCAAATACGCTTCTACGCCAGAGCTTCTATTTATGAACGGTTGTGATCATCAACCTGTTCAAACCAACTTATCCGAGGGCATTCGCACGGCAAGCGAGCTTTTCCCGGACGTTACCTTTGTTCATTCCAGCTTTGAGCAATATATCGAGGCATTGAAGGGACAGCTGCCTTCTCATTTGACGACGGTCGAGGGCGAGCTGCGCAGCCAGCATACAGACGGGTGGAGCACGCTCGTCAATACGGCTTCCGCTCGGGTTTATTTGAAGCAGCTCAATCAGCGGGGACAAACCTTGCTGGAGAAAGGCGCTGAGCCTCTAGCCGCACTTGCACATCTAGTCGGCGGCCAAAGCTATCCGCATCAGCTATTGACCTATGCCTGGAAGACGCTTATGCAAAATCATCCCCATGACAGTATTTGCGGCTGCAGCGTAGACGAAGTGCATCAGGAAATGGTGACGCGATTCGATAAGAGCCGCCATACGGCCGAATCCGTCATAGCGGAGAGCTTGAGTGCAATTACGGGACAGATCGATACGAGCGGGGTTAAAGCATGGGGTGAATCCAGCGTGCCTGTTACTATTTTCAACATGACGGGTTGGGAGCGCAGAGGCACAGTAAGCGCGGAGCTCATCGTTGCCAAAGCTTATTTCAAGGAAGGACCTAACCCTGCTGCCATTGCTGAACGGCTTGAGAAGCTTCCGCTTCATTTGGAGAATGGGGCTCTGCTGGATGACGAGGGTTATGCGATTGCTGCCAAAGTGGAGGATTTAGGCGTTCATTTCGGTTATGAGCTGCCGAAGGATAAATTCCGCCAGCCTTATATGGCTCGCAAAATAAAGTTAACGTTTGAAGCAAGCCGGGTTCCGGCACTTGGCTTCAAAACGTATGCATGGCAAGAATCCGCTGCAGCTCCGGCTTTAGCGCCTAACACATCACTAATCGCCAGCCCAAGCGGCATGGAAAATCAATTTATTGCTGTAAGCTTTGAAGCAGACGGCTCATATCATTTAACGGATAAAGTAACCGGAAAGACATTCCAAGGACTTGGCATTTACGAGGATTGCGGCGACATTGGCAATGAATATGTATTCCGGCAGCCTGAGGGAGAACAGCCTCTTACGACCAAGGGTATTCCGGCAACTATTACCCTTGTTGAGAATGAAGCTTATCGGGTCACGTACGAGATTGTCCATGAATGGGCAATTCCAGCCAGAGCTGATGATACATTCACCACTGAAAAACGAAAAATGGTCCGTTTCCGTGATCGGCAGGCCCAACGAGTTGAGCATATGGTGCCGATGCGCATCGTCACACTCGTTAGCCTAGAGCAATCCGGCAGAGGGCTGCAGCTGGAGGCATCCTTCAATAATCAGGCCAAGGATCATCGCCTTCGCGTATTGTTCCCTACTGGGCTGAAGTCGAACAAGCATTTGGCTGACTCGATCTTCGAGGTCGCTTCCCGTGATACGACGCCAGCGGAGGAGTGGATAAATCCAAGCAATGCCCAGCATCAACATGCATTTGTTAGTGTGTCGGACGGCGAACATGGCTTAAGCGTCGCTAATAAAGGTCTTAACGAATACGAAGTGCTACGCGATGGATCGAATACCATAGCGGTTACGCTTCTCCGTTCTGTTTCTGAGCTGGGAGATTGGGGAGTATTCCCGACACCAGAGGCGCAGTGCCTTGGCGAGCATACCGTAGAGTTCTCCCTATTCCCGCACGCCGGCGATGCTATTTCTTCGGAGGCATTTGTGGAAGCTTACCAATTCCAAGCGCCTTGGTTCCACCTGCAAACCGGAATTAAACAAGGCTCGCTCCCGGCAACCTATGAGGCACTGAAGTGGGAAGGCAAAGGGTTCGCTTTGTCCGCCTTTAAAGTGTCGCAGCAAAGCGGCGATGTCATTATTCGTTGGTACAACCTTGCGGGCGAGCCGCAGGAGCTGGCGTTTGAAGCTAATTTTGGCGTAGAGCGTATTCATCAAAGCGATATTTTGGAACGCCGCCAAGAGGCCGCGAGCATTCAGAACAGCTCTGTACGCCAAACCATTGGAAAAGCAAAAATTATAACCTACTCATTACAATCAGGAGGCAAACCTTATGAAATTACCAGATTCCATCATTAACGTATTAGCTGAGGCAGACCAGCGCCTTGCGCATCGTCCCAAGCTGCAAAAGCTGTTCAAAAATTGTTTTCCAAATACGCTGGAGACAACGATCAAGCTGCTGGACGATGGCACAACCTTTGTCATTACAGGAGATATTCCGGCGATGTGGCTGCGGGATTCTACGGAGCAGGTTCGTCATTACATCCCTTATGCCAAGGAGGATGCTGAACTGCAGCGTATTATTAGCGGCGTAATTCGCCGGCAAATGTTCTACATTAATATAGATCCCTATACGAACGCTTTTAATGAGACGGCAAGCGGCAAACATTATAATGCCGGCGATCAATCGGATATGACAGCTTGGATGTGGGAGCGCAAATATGAGCTGGATTCCTTGTGCTTCCCTACTCAGCTCGCCTATATGTACTGGCAGGAAACGGGCAAAAGCGATATTTTCGACGATGCCTGCTATCAAGCCTTAAACTCGATCGTCAATGTAATCAAAACAGAGCAGCGGCATGAAGAAAAGTCCCCTTACCGCTTCGTGCGTCCAGGCTTTAAAGAAACCGAAACGCTGCAAAATGACGGGTTAGGACTGCCGGTCAACTACACAGGCATGTCTTGGTCGGGCTTCCGTCCAAGCGATGATGCTTGCCTGTTCGGCTACAACATTCCTTCCAACATGTTTGCCGTCGTTATTTTGGGCTATATTCGGGATATTGCGGATCAAGTGTATGGCGACATAGAATTGGCCGCAAGAGCAGAGAAGCTGCGGCAGGAGATCGACTTTGGCATCAGAGCGTACGGCATCGTCAATCATCCGGTATTCGGCAAAATTTATGCTTATGAAACGGATGGGTATGGAAACTACTGTCTTATGGATGACGCGGGTACACCTGGACTGCTGTCTATTCCTTATTTCGGCTATGCGCCTGTGGACGATCCCATTTATCAGAACACACGCAGGTTTGCGCTGAGCCATGAAAATCCGTTTTACTTTGAAGGCAAATTTGCCAAAGGCATAGGCAGCCCTCATACGCCTGCCGGGCATGTATGGCATATGGCTTTGTCGATGCAAGCATTGACTGCTGATAATAATGAAGAAATAAAAGAGCTAATCGATATGCTCGTGAATACGGATGCTGATACAGGCTTTATGCACGAGGGCTTCCATAAGGATGATCCTTCCGTATTCTCGCGAGAATGGTTCGCTTGGTCCAACAGCCTGTTCGCCATGTTGATTTGCGAGGCGATGGATAGAGAAATCGTATAATCTCATGTATGGGTAAGTTCTCACACAAATAAGAGGCAGCCCCTTAGGTCAATAACCTAAGGAGCTGCCTCTTCTATTATAGAAGATACGGGAGCATCATAATCTTCTGCTTGCTCAAATTATTATTTTTTCACGATATCCTGTACCGCTTTGTCGAATTTCTCAAGCAATTGATCGCTAGTAATTTGCTTGCCGAGGTATTCTTGCATTGCTGCACCCCATTGCTGTGTAATGCCGTCAGGGAAACGATCCCAGTTCCAGCTTTTCACTTGCTCTGGACTCGCATTCGCGAAGGTTGCGAAGTCGCCGCCGATTTTGCCTACCGCTTCTGGGTTTGGCTCGATGGAGGACAATGCCGGTACAAATTTGAAATCGGTTGATATGAATTTTTTGCCTGTTTCCGAAGTAACCATCCAGTTCAAGAAGGCTTTCGCTTCTTCGACTTGGTCGGATTTGCTGTTGACGATCCAGTTGTTCGGTACGCCGGTAAATACGTTAGGCTTGCCTTGAAGAGGGACAGCCATCATGCCAAGGTTAAGCGCAGGATCAATTTCATCAATCATGCCTTGAATCCAGTTGCCGTGCTGAATCATGGCATATTTGCCTGCTGCGAACTCCGCTACCTGCGTATTGTAATCCGTTGTCAGCGCATTGTCTTGACCATTCGCGAACATAATGTCCACTAGGCGAATCCACTGCTTCATGATCGGATCATCTTTCAGCTTGACTTTGCCCGCTTTCACATCTTCAATAAATGCCGCAGGATCAGCTTGGTTAGCGAATGCGATATTTAGCGTATGAATGCCCATCGACCACCACTCCGAAGTAAGCGCGAATGGAATGATGCCAGCATCCTTCAGCTTTTTAGCTGCTGCTTCTAGATCCTCGAGCGTTTGCGGCAGGTCGGTGATGCCTGCTTTTGCAAATAGATCCTTATTGTAGGTGAAGCCATAAGCTTCAAGGTTCATCGGCATGCCAAGCAGCTTGCCGTCACGCGTAATTTGCGCTTTCGATGCTTCAACCAAATCCTTCGCCCAAGCCTCGCCAGTCAAGTCCGTCGCACGGTCCACGTAAGGATCGAAGCCCGCCCAGCCGCTTGAGTTGAAAATTTCCGGCTCCTCGCCGGCAGCCAGCTCTGCTTTCAGCAATGCGCTGTAGTCTTCCCCGCCGCCGTGTGTCTCGATTTCCACTTTTACGCCGGTTTCCTTCTCGTATTCAGCAGCCATTTTGGCAAGTGCGTCAGCTATCTCTACCTTGAATTGAAACACTTTAATGGTAACGTCCTTCTTCGGCGCTGCCGTCGCTTCTGTTCCACCGTTTTTTTCAGTTTCTTTTGGTGCATTTGTTGCTTTCCCGCCGTTGCCGTTGTTGCTTCCACAGCCGCTTGCCAGAACGATGAGCATAATAGCAGCTAGCATAAGTAAGGAAACTTTTTTCATCTTATGACCTCCCGCAAATTTTATATATCATTTCGTTTTTGTATCGCTTACATCGTCATTATAATTGTGCAACAACGTGGCACAACACCGAATATATTGTACTTCTAGGTGTAAAATGTTGATAACTTCCATAATTAAACTTTTTATCGTTAACCTTTAACTGAACCGGCTGTAATTCCTTCAATAATGTGCTTTTGCAAAAATAAAAAAAACAAAATAATTGGAATCGTACTAAGCGTGAGTGCAGCCATTGCGAGATCCCACTTGCGCAAATATTGGCCAAAAAACTTTTGCACGGCGAGCGGAATCGTAGTCAGCTTATCATTTATAACGAGCACTGGCAGCAAATAATCATTCCAAATCCACAGCACGTTCAAAATAATGACCGTTACCGTGATTGGCTTCAGCAGCGGAAACACGATACGCCAGAATACGCCATAAGGTGAGCAGCCATCCACAACCGCCGCTTCCTCTACCTCTAGCGGAACAGATTTAATGAACCCATGATACAAAAACATCGATAAGGAAATGCCGAAGCCCATATAACATATAACGATACCATACAAATGACCGCGCAATTCGAACATCGACGTAATGCGCATCAGCGGCAGCATAACCGATTGGAACGGAATGATCATGGCAGCAATAAGTACCGTCAGCAATATTTTATTAAAGGTCGTCGGACGCCTAACTAAGCGATAAGCCATCATGGAGCTGACGATGACAAGCATAAGGACGCTAATCGAGGTCACCATAAACGAATTCAGAAACACCGTCGGAAAATCAATGGCAACCCATGCGCGCTTGAAGTTGTCCAGCCCCAGCTTCTCCGGCAGCGAAGCGGCGTTGAGCAAAATAAATTTGAGCTCCTTAAACGAGTTGATGATCAAAAAGTAGAACGGTGCCAAGAAAATGAGCGCAGCCGCGATACCTAAAATTTCGAGCAATAAAATGAGTGGAGTATAGCGCTGTTTGTTTTCCATTACGCCTCCACCTCCTTCTTCTTCGTGAACCATACCTGCGTGACCGTAATTAAAGCTACGCCGAAGAAGAATATCATCGCTTTCGCTGTTCCAAGTCCATAACGGTTGTTAACCAGCCCCTCGCGGTAAACGTTTAGCGCAATCGATTCCGTTGCATTGCCAGGACCGCCAGCGGTGAGCGACAGGTTCAAATCGAACATTTTGAACGAGTTTGATGTCGTAAGGAACAAGCAGATCGTAATGGCTGGCATAATAAGCGGCACGGTGACTGAACGCAGCATTTGCCAAGCTCCTGCCCCGTCGATTTTGGCGGCCTCGATTAAATCCTTCGGCACACTGATCATAGCTGCGATATAAATAATCATCATATACCCTGCCGTCTGCCATACGAATACGATAACGATGCCCCAAAAGGCAGTATTCGGAGTACCTAACCACTGAAGGTTAAAGAATCCGAAGCCCGTCGCTTCGCCGATAGCCCGAAAGCCCCTTACGAATATAAAATACCAGATGTAGCCGAGCAGCAGTCCCCCGATTACGTTAGGCAGAAAAAATACGGTTCGCAAAATGTTGCGGCTCTTCAGGTTTCGCGTAAGCAGCAGAGATAACAGAAATGCCAGCAGATTGGTGACGATAACCGCGGCAGCCGTAAACTTAGTCGTAAACCAGAATGCATTCCAAAAACGCTCATCGTCCGAGAAAATCTTAACTATATTTTTCATTCCTACCCATTTGGCGTTGCCGAGGTCCATCCCGTTCCATTCCGTAAAGGTGTAGTAAAAACCCATCACGAATGGCGCAAGCACAATCAATATAAAGGCAATGAGTCCCGGTCCAACAAATACTGTTTGCTGTATCCATTCGTTCCACTTGATTTTTTTGGACATCATTCTCGTCCCCTTTCTCTTCCCTATGTGTCAATGTATCTGTTGATATTCACAGTATAAAACCGAGTCCCCCATCAAACCACAGAGGATGATGATAAGGTAGGTGGACTATATTGACCATCCGCAGCAGGATCGGTTACTGTGTTTATGCAAGAGTGACTTAGACAGAAAGCGGGCGATTGTGATCATGAATACGATTAAGCCATTTAACACGATTCGCAAAAAGCTCATGCTTTTGCTGCTCGCAGCTACGATTTTGCCGATTGCAACCTCGATGATTATCTCTTATAATGCGACAACCAAATCGATTACGGAGGATGCAATTGCCCGCAACAATCGATTGCTGTCGCTCGGGAAAACCAACATTATGAACTACATGAACAACATCAATCAGAAGTCGCTCGCTGTCTACAACGCAATGAACGTTCCGCGCTCCTTGTATTACATTTTGGAGCACAGCATGGAGGATGAGGTATTCCCGAACGATATTACCGACGTCATCCGCAATCGCAACCTGCTGAAGGATCATTTGTACAACATGTATCAAAGCGTCAGCGAATTTCATAAAGTAAGGCTTTATGCGGTCAACCAAAACGCAACGTATCTACTATGGAATGACGACATTAAGGTTGGGCGAAATAATGTTCCCATTCCACAAACCTTTAAGAAAGCATATATAGAGCCTACGCATATGAGCCATAATTACGGACTCGTTGATCTCAAATCTTCGGCAAGCGAGGAGATGGTATTTACGCTCCATCGTCCGATCTTCCTCGCTCCAAGTGATGAGCTGCTTGCTGAATTGTCTATCGATGTGAGATTGAATGTATTAGAGGATTTAAATCGCCAGCTCTATGACGGCGGTGAGGAAAGCTTTTATATTGCGGATTCGAATGGTCAAATCGTGCTTTCTTCAGATAAAAACGAAATCGGTACGTCAGCTAAACAGAGCTGGCTGGGGACGATTCTCAGCTCCGGGCAGGACAGCGGCCATTTTGACTGGAAAGAGGAATCATTTAAGGGCATGATTTTTTATGATCGGATTAAGACGCCTTACATGGACTGGTATTTAATCAAACAGACGCCCTACAAGCATCTCTTCAGCGCTGCCGATCGGATTGCCCGCATTAATACGGCAGTCGGAATCGCTTTTCTAGCCATTGTCGTATTAGCCACTTTGTTCATTTCAATTCGGTTTACGAAGCCGCTGCTTCGCTTAATCGGTTATGTGAACAAGATTGAGACGGGCAATTTGAATGTAGCGATCGACATACACAGCAATGATGAAATCGGCCTGCTCGCAAGGCGGTTCCGCTCGATGATGCAGACTATCAACAATCTCATTTTGACCGAATATCGGCTTGAGATTGCCAATAAAACCAATGAGTTGAAAGCGCTGCAAGCTCAGGTAAATCCGCACTTTCTCTATAATGCGCTGCAATCGATCGGTACGGTTTCACTGCAGCACGGCGACACCAAAGCGTATTCACTCATTACGTCTCTTGGGAAAATGATGCGCTATCAAATGAACGCCATGGACTCGGTCGTGGAGCTGCGCCGGGAGCTCGATTATGTTCAGGCCTATCTTGATTTGCAGAAACAGCGTTTTGATACAGCTCTCCATGTGCAGTTGCTAATCGATGAGCAGACAAGGCAAATACTCGTTCCAAAAATGATTTTGCAGCCGCTGCTCGAAAACTTTTTTAAGCATGGGTTTGTGCAATCATCGGAGGAGCCTTCGGAACTTCTGATTACCAGCGTTTTGGATAAACAAGGGGGATGGCTTTCGATTACGGTTCAAGATAATGGCTGCGGCGTGTCCGAGGATCGGCTGCAAGAGGTGCGGCTTCAACTGGAGAAAATGCCTCCCATCGGAACCGGGCAGCCGAATGATCAAGAAGAGGGCGGCATTGGCCTGCCTAACGTGCTTTCGCGTCTGCGCCTGCATTTTAACAAAACGGCTGCTATGGAGCTGCGTCACGTGAAGCCGCATGGCTTTTCCGTTACGATTCATATTCCGCTGGCAAAGGAGAATGAACGATGAAGGCATTAATCATTGACGATGAGAAGCATGTGAGGGAAGCGATACGACTGCTCGTCCCTTGGGATGATTACGGCATCGATACACTGCTTGAGGCACAAGACGGTATCGCCGCTACTGCTTTAATTCGCACGGAACGGCCAGAAATTATTTTCACCGATATGATGATGCCTAATATGAATGGCACGGAGCTGCTGCAATGGGCGGCTGAGCATGCGCCCTCCAGCAAAATCATCGTCATTAGCGGCCATGACGACTTTAGCCTCGTTCGCCATGCGGTCAAATACGGCGGAATCGATTATATTTTGAAGCCCATTGATGCAGAGCAGCTCGTTAGTGCATTAGCGAAAGCAGTGAGCTGCTATACCGCGGAGGAGCAGGAGCGATGCCGCAAGACGAGGATGAATATCGAGCTTAATCAGCTTAAGCCGATGTACTTGGAGCAATATTTTTCGGCAATGATCAACGAACCCGGCTCCTACTCGAACTTTGCAGATACGCTCAGACTGGAGTTAGGGATTACGAGACCTATACCTCGTGCACGTATTGCACTGGTCAAGCTTGAGCTTGCTTCTCCGTTCATCAGAGAGAAATTTGCCTCAGGACTCGATTTGCTGCTGTTCACCTTGACGAATATTTGCAATGAATTTCTAAAGGAAAAAGAAATCGGCTTCGCGCTTCGCCACCGCGGACAGGAGCAGGAGCTATTGCTGCTGTTTTGGGGAGATGGAGAGCTGGCGCCTGCGTTAATCAAGGAAATGAACGATGCGATATTTGTGATATTGAAGACGCGGTTTCATTTTGGACTCGGGCATGCTGCAGCTTTTCCTTCATCAGTAGCCACCGCTTATCAGCAAGCGAAGCATGCGCTTTTGCGCCGGAATTTGCTCGTTAACGATTCGTATTGCCATACTTTTGAGGCAGCAGTTCATCAGCACAAAAACACGCTTCTGCTCTTTAGCGAGCATGAAGAAAAAATAAAATTTGCTGTGCAAAGCGGCAACAAAGAACAAATCCGCCGCGCTTTAAAGCCTTGGTTCGATTCCCTTGATCAAGCAGGATTCATCTCGCAAGAGCAGCTAATGAACTGGCGTCAGCAATTCGAATTCGCCAAGTCTATATGGGAATACAAAAGCGACAAAAACAAAAGTGGAAACAAATCCGAATTAATTGAGGATCAGACACTCTTATCCTTGGATGCCAATGGTTTTTTTGATTACGAGCAGTGGAAACAGGGCGTTTTTACAGAAACGTGTGACGTTTCCTTGCGTTTGGCTGAACATGACAAGGAACGTAGTGTCATTGAGGACATCGCTGCCTATATTGAACAGCATCCTCACGAGGAGATCACGCTGCAGGATATATCCGAGCGCTTTTATTTAAGCAGAGAATACATTTCGCGCAAATTCAAGCAGGAGACGAATGGCAATTTATCTGATTTTATTGCGGAGGTTCGGATCAAGCGGGCAAAGGAGCTTTTGGCGAACGGGCAGTTAAAGATCGCTCAGGTTGCTGAGCTGGTTGGCTTTCAGGATGAGAAATATTTTAGCCGCGTCTTCAAGAAACGTACGAACTGCTCCCCCAACGACTATAGGAAACACCATTACAGCGGGGATAGTTAGCGGAAACCTGCTCTCGCATAAGGGATAAAGTCAGCTCCATAAATTGATTCAAAAGCAAAAAAAAGCTGAGCTTCGTTCAATTGGCGTTAACCAACCGAGCAAAACTCAGCTTCTCTTTGTCTGAGAAAGACACCTACATAATCGGTGTACCCTTCTTCAACGTCTTCATGTCACTATTGGAGTTATTGAGCGCGGGCAGCATCTTCTCGCCACTGACCATTGGTTCATGGCAGATTAAACAAGTAGGAACGTGATCAAACGCAAAGTTATCGCGCATCCAACTGTTGCACCCTTCCGTCTCGCATGTCCATACCTTCGTGTTTTCTTCCGGAATTTCTTCAAGCGGTTTTTTACGATTGTACATATGGTCAGCCCCCTTCGCGATAAAAAAGGAAAAACTGCCTCGAACTTAGAGTAAGGGGCAGTTATCATTTATAAACAGCAGTGTATTGTGAATATTTGCTTCAAACTTGCAATTGATTTTATTGTACCATATTTCGTCCAATAAAGGCAAATATCAGCCTATATTTTAGCGCCTTTTTTTTGGAGAGTGACAGTAATGCGCAAACAGCTGCTCAATCGGTTTGAAATACAAATGCCCATCCTCCCAAGGTTGAAAATGAAGATCCATTCTAGAATCGCTCCAATTAACAGGAGTCCCTGTCGTACTAAGCTTCCCTGACAATATGGGCTCCTCGACGACGGCAGGAAATTCCTGATAACCAAACAGCAAATTCTCATGCATCGCAATGATTTCATACTTCGGCCCATGGAAAGCCCGCTCCTCTTGGAGCTGATAATGAAAATAAATATAGCTTGCTGCCATCTCCGGCTTTAAGTGCGCTACTCTTCCAACACGCCGTTCAACCGTTTCTTTGCGAAGCCAATGATCACAGCTGGCTGGCTCGTTGAAATGGAAGACATCAATCATCGGAATCCATTTGCGCGCAGCTGAATATCCAGGCCAATCCTCCAAAAAAGCAGCCATCTCTGGAAGCAACTCTTCGGGCTCGAGCACTCGATCGATGCACTCACAGTAAATGAACACATTTCGCTCCCATTGGAAGCAGCCAACCGTCATAATCTCCCCTTGCTCTATTAGCTGCTGTACAGCATCTGACTTTTTTGCCGCTTCGATGGCTTCCATCTCAAAGCCTTCTTTCATTTGCGCCCTCGCTATGACTCTAAACATGATTATTCTCGCTCCGCTCGTACGATCAATTGAAGTGCATATATAAATCTTCCCTATATAGTTAACGTAAATGACTTTATCAAAAGGGTAGTACATATCGGTATCATAAAGGAGCTCAATGCTACAATCAATCGATTTTCTCAAAATAAATGACGTTATCGCCAGTTTTTTAAAATGTTGGATATTCTAATTAAGGAAGTTGGAAAGAATGCCAAAAAAACGAGGAGGAAATACAATTGGAAAGCACAAGTGAGTTTGTCCAAAAGGTACAGGCTACGCAGCGTAAAGCCGAACTCAACAAAAGAAGAAACGGCAACGGCAACCCTGCAGAGAGACTTGTAAATAAGCAGCACAGCACCAATAAATAAATGATTGAATAAGGCTTAGATAAGGTGCTGTCGCCGCAGGGTGGCAGCACCTTTCTTGCTTTCCGGAGAAGGTCATCTCTTTCAATCGCAGGACAACTCCGACATGTATGGATACAAATAAAGACCAGCCCTACATGTGAAAACATGTCTGACTGGTCTATGTGAACAAATTGATAATAGCACATGATTGCCTCACGCTTTTAAACCGAATACTCGTGAGGGTAATAGGCGATATGAGAATCCGCTACAATCGTGAGACTGTTCTGGTCAGCGTTATATTCAACTGGACCGTCTTTGACGTAATACCACGTTTTTAGCGTTGGCTGATCGTCAAACTCTTGGAAAACAAACACGTTCAGCTCCGCTTTATGCGCAAGCAGCTCTTCGATACTTTCGCTCCATGGCACAGAAACCGTGAATCGCCAGCCTTCCCCCTGTGGAACAAGCGTATAGGGCACTTCCAGCTTATTCGAATCAATAAACATCCGTCCACCCACCGCATGTTTAACAAGAAACGTTTGTTTCATTTTTATCCCTCCTCAAAAGTTTGCGAATGCAAACTTACTTCGAAAGCCTAAGTCAAATCGATCAGCATAAAAAAGGCTGGAGCCGCAGCGGTGAGTGTAAGCTCCTCAGCTGCCTCAATTTGTGCCTCATCACCGGTAAAAAGCGTTTCTCCGTGAACCGACATTTCACCTTCAATAATATATATAAATTGCTTGCGTCCCGGTTCAACAACGTATTCAAGCTGATTTCCTTGCTCCAACTTGCTCAGATAAATCGTCATATTCTGATTTATCGAGGCAACCTGTTCCAATTCTTGATTTGAAACGACAGGAAGCAGTGCATTATGCAGCTTGTCTACATCGAATCGGCTCGCTTCATAAGAAGGTTTCATTCCTCGTTCCTGCGGCATGAACCACAGCTGGAGCAAACGCAGCTCTTGATCTTCTGATGCGTTAAATTCCGTGTGGATAACGCCCGTGCCAGCTGACATCCGTTGTACCTCGCCAAACGAGGACACGACCGAGTTGCCCATGTTATCCTCATGTCTAATGCGGCCATTCAATACGATAGATACGATTTCCATGTCGCTATGTGGATGCGCGCCAAAGCCTTTTTCCGGAGCCAAATAATCGTCATTGCACACACGCATCACACTAAAGCCTGTTCGATTCGGATCATGATAAGCTCCGAATGAGAAGCTTGGGTGGCTGCGCAGCCAGCCTAGATCCGCCGAATGCCGCGATGCCGCGGGGAATACGTCGATCATCGTCTCTCCTCCAAACAAGTTTTTATTTACTTACTTATATATAGCAGTTTTTCATTCTCCGAGCAAGCTAAAATTGAACAGTATTCAGCAGCGGCTCGAAACCATTGATATGGCAGCCTACTATATCTCCGCCGCGAATAACGACAGCGCCTGGTGTTCCTGTCATCATAATGTCGCCCGGCAGCAGCGTCATCACTCTGGAATGAAAAGCAACAGCTGCAAAAGGGCGGAACTTCATATTGAATACCTTATTGCGATGTGCGACCTCGCCATTGATTGCGGTTTCCACATTCAGCTCTAACAAATCAGGAATCTCATCCTTCGTGATGAACTCCGGCCCGAAGCTGAAAAAGGTATCGAAGCTTTTGGCCCTCGATAAAAACCTCTGATGTCTAGCATGAATATCAGCTGCCGTAACATCAATTGTCGTCGTATACCCGGCAATGACGTCATACACTTCAGATTCTGATATATTTTTGCAGGTTTTTCCGATAATAATGCCGAGTTCAGCTTCTGCTGTGATTTTCCCAACTCCCTCTGGAATATGTATCGCATCAAGCGGGCCGATAATCGTCGTATCCGGCTTGATGAAGCTGACTGGCTCTTCATTTGGGTCCGCCAACGCTAATTCTGCCGCATCCTTTACGTAGTTCATGCCGATACCCCAAATTTTGCGAGGGTGACGATATAGCGGAGCGTACTGTACATCCTCATAAGGAATCGCTGGCAATCGCTTCAACTTTTCCTTTCCTACTCCTTCATACCATTTTGTTAAAAGCTCCAGTTCACCCAAACGAATAAGCTCGAACAGCTCTGTACTCCAGCTGGCATTCTCCGCCTCATTAATCGTTTCTATAAGAACAAGGCCCTTTGCACTTGGTATCGCAGCGAGCTCCTTGCCATTCCTTTTTACCGTCGATATTTTCATTGCCAGCAGCTCCTTTTCTTTAGCTTAATGGCTTTATTCGTGTCGAGACGTGATCAGCCACCCATTTCAACAGCCTCATATCCTGACCTCTACCCGCAATGAAGGATAGACCAATCGGACAACCCAGCTCGCCTGCAATCGGAACCGTAATCTGAGGAAGCCCAGCCAGCCCTGCTAAACAGCTCATTTCGAGCGTTCGCGCGCGACGCTGCTCAACCTCCGAGCCCGATAATCCTAGCAGCGGCGCTATCGCAGGCACGGTGGGCACAACGAGCACCGTATCCTCTCCAAGCCATTCATCCATAAGCGCCCGCGCTTCTTCCCGAATAATGAAAGCTGTACCACTATCCTCTTGCCGCAGCGTGCTCGCCCAAGCAAACCGCTCCGCTATGCCCGGTCCGAAGGCAGGCTGCTCGCGCAATATCCAGTCCCGATGCTCACGCCAAATCTCTAATCCTTGAATAATCCGAAAAGCATTCACCCACTCTCGCAGCCCGTTTGGCGCAATGACGGCTTGTTCATGCCTCTGGGCTAAATCATGCAGCATTGGAAAATATTGCGACGAAGCTGCAGATGTATGCTCATCCGTCAATGCCCAGACATCCTCAGCAAACACCATTCGCGTGAATGTCTCCTTACTGCTCCCTTGCTCATCAAGCAGTACACCGCCCACTTGAAGCAATGTCTGCGCATCTCGGGCCATCCAGCCTACCGTATCGAAGCTAGGCGCCAGCGGTATTAGCCCATTCGTATCCACTGCACCATGCGTAGGCCGTATTCCATAAATTCCACAATAGGCGGATGGCACTCGAATGGAGCCTCCCGTATCCGTTCCAATAGCGAAGTCTGCTAATCCTGCCGCCACCGCAACAGCTGATCCGCTGGAGGAGCCTCCGGGTATCCGGCCAAACGCTTTAGGATTCACCGGGGTTCCATAATGAGCATTTTCTCCATTGATGCTGTACATCAATTCATCCGTAATGGTCGTTCCTTTTAATGTCGCTCCGCTTCTAAGCAGCCGATTTATGACTGAAGCGTGCTTATCTGCCTCGTCATGTGTTCGCAGCCAGTCGGGATTGCCTGCACTTGAGATATGTCCAGCAATATCGAATACATCTTTTGCCGCATACGTTTTACCGCTTAAGACACCTTCAGCTAAAGGCTCTATCTCAAGCTGTTCCGTCGCATACGCATTCCAGCTTTGCTTCATCAAGATCCCCGCCTCCTCTTTACCATCCCATTGCTGCGCCATCGCAGCGCGGATCCGATCCGCCTTGCAGTAACCCTTGCTCATCTCGCATAATCGCATGGGCATGGCCCATAATGCCGTCGAAGTCCTTCACTTTCTTCACCGTGTGGCCTGCCTGCGCCAGCGATGCTAGTACGTCTGCAGAAACACGTCCTTCTATTTTCAGCTCCTGCGTTGGCTCTCCCCACGTTCGGCCCCATACCCATCTAGGTTCATTTATCGCTTGCTGAGGATTCATGCCATAATCAATCATCCGGGTAAATATCGCCGTTTGCGTCTGAGGCTGGCCCTCGCCACCTTGCGTGCCATACAGCACAGCAGGTTTGCCATCACGACATGCCATCGCTGGCATTAAGGTGTGAAATGTCCTTTTAGCTGGCTTCAGACTGTTCACATGATTCGGATCAAGCGAGAAAAACGAGCCGCGGTTTTGCAATAAAACACCAGTATTACCCGCTACAATGCCCGATCCAAACTCGAAGTACAGACTTTGAATGAAGGAGACGGAATTCCCTTCCTCATCCACAACTGCTGCATAGGCGGTATCGCTGCCCAGCACCTCTGATTTCTCGCATGAAGCATGGTTTAACTCAATTGAAGCAGCAAGCGCTGCCGCATAGTTTTTATCCAAGAGCCGCTCAAGCGGTATGCTCGTAAATGCAGGGTCTGATAAATATTTGTTCCGGTCACGGAAGCTTAGCTTTAATGCCTCGACGCACAGCTGATAATAATGATGGGAGCCATGTTCAATTTCACCGAGCTTAAACTGCTCTAGTATTTGAAGTGCCATAATAGCGGAGAAGCCTTGTGAATTGGGAGGCATCTGATGAAGCGTATACCCTCGGTAAGTGCCCTCAATCGGGAGTACCCAGTCGCCATGATGATCCGCAAAATCATCTGCAGCAAGCAGACCATTTTGTTTGCCCAAAAAACTCGTCATTTCCTTCGCGGTTTCGCCTTTATAAAATTCATCGCGCCCGAATTCAGCTAAACGGCGCAGCGTCTTCGCAAGCGCAGGCTGCTTAAATCGCTCGCCAACCTTAACCACCTGCCCGTTTGGCAAGTATATATCTGCTGTTTCGAGTGTTCTCGCAAGAACAATTTCATTATGAACTGTATTTTGATATTGATCATTCGACATAGGGAAGCCATTTGCGGCGTAATCAATAGCGGGTGCCAGCACCTGCGCCCAGTCCAGTCTGCCATACTCTCGGTGAACCGCATCCCAGCCGTCTACCATGCCGGGCACCGTTACGATGCTACCAATGCCCCGATTTGGAATCGCCGACAAGCCATCGTAAGCACTAATACTAGCTTTATATCCAGATCGGCCGCTGGCATTATAACCGCGTACTTTCCCTTCACTATGATGATAGCCGAGCCAGAAGGAGTCTCCTCCAAGACTTGTCATATGCGGATAAACGACGGCAAGACATGCGCTCACAGCGACAGCTGCATCGTAAGCATTCCCACCTTGCGCAAGCATACGAGCGCCAGCCGCAGTAGCTAAATAATGAGGGCTGACAACCATAGCTTTGGTTCCGATGACCGATTGATTCATATCTACCACCCCTAAAAATGGATATAACTCTAATCAAACTCGCAATTCACTTATTTATATGTTAGATAATATAACATTGTGTATTCTTTTAAAATACCACCTCAGAGAATGATAGGCAATAAAAATGTAACTTCTTTTTATTAATTGTGTTGAAAACGAATGGTGATGTGTATATATTTATACATATGGTAATTAAAACTCGGTATTACAAGACACCTTGCAAAATAATGAAATATAATTGGAGCTGATGAACAAGTGCAAGAAAAGCTTTTTGATGAACCAAAAATAATGGAAATTGATGATATTGATCGTAAAATCATTGCTGAGCTCAATATTAATGGAAGAATATCTTACACAGACTTAGCGAAGGAGATTGGATTGTCGCGAGTAGCGGTCCAATCCCGGATTAATGCGTTGATGGATGGCGGTGTCATCGAACGATTCACAGCTGTCATTAATCCTGAGCGAATCGGCATAAATGTATCGGCTTTTTTCAATGTGGAGGTAGAGCCTAAGCATCTGCACGCCGTTGCTGATCAGCTTTCGACAGAGCCGTTTGTCACAAGCCTCTACCATATGACTGGACCGAGTAAACTGCATATGCATGGTCTGTTTCGCAACAATCAGGAGATGGAGCATTTTCTCAAAGATAAGCTTTACACACTGCCCGGCATTATGAGCGTCGATTGTCAGGTGTTAATTAATCGTTACAAGAGTCGAATGGGAATGAGGCTGTAGATGATGGCTGTCAAAATAATGAATAACCGCTACATACAGCTTTCATGGGCGATGATGAAGACAGGTATTCTTGGCTACGGGGGCGGCCCGTCCGTTATCCCGCTGATTCGATATGAGGCAGTTACGAACTATAAATGGATAGAAGATGAGGAATTCGGCGAAATTCTTGCGCTTGCGAATGCACTGCCAGGTCCGATCGCAACAAAGATTGCCGCCTATTTAGGGTATCGCGAAAAAGGTACTCTAGGCGCTATCGTGTCTGTTCTCGCCCATATCATTCCTTCTGCTGTTGCAATGATTCTGCTATTAACGACGGTTCAATTCCTCAGCAGCGCAGCCTTCATACAAGGTATGATCGGTGCGGTAACGCCTGTCATCGCTGTCATGCTTGGCATGATGGCCTATGAATTCGGGGAACGTGCCGTCAAAGGGCTTGGCAAATACGTCGGCTTTGGTTTTTTTGCATTAGCATTTGGACTGCTGCAAGGCATTCATATTCATCCTGCTATCGTCATTCTTTTATTTCTTGGTTACGGTGCTTTTCATCTAAAAACAGTTGCAGCCCTTCAGCGCAAAAAAAAGCAGAAGCAGCTCCGAAGCAGCCAGCAGAAGGAGGGTGTAACGCGTGGAATGGATTAATTTAATTATCGGATTTTTTATCGCTAATGTGCTTGGCTACGGGGGCGGACCAGCCTCTATTCCGCTTATGTACAGGGAGATTGTAACGAATCATCAGTGGACGACTCCAGTAGAATTCTCAAACATACTGGCGCTTGGCAATGCACTCCCAGGCCCGATTGCAACTAAAATAGCCGCTTTTGTCGGCTACGACGTCGGCGGCTGGATCGGCTTAATTGTCGCATTAGCTGCAACGATTGTTCCATCCGCTGTTGCGCTCATTCTACTTCTTAAGGTGCTGCAGAAGCATCGTCAATCGCCTGTAGTCAAAGGAATGACGCTGCTTGTACAGCCCGTAATTGCCATAATGATGCTGCTGCTTACATGGCAAATGGCTGAAAGCTCAATCGAATCGATCGGAATTGTGCAATCGCTCATTATTGCAGCAGTCGCTTTCTGGGCGATGCAGTTCCGCAAAATTCATCCTGCCATCGTCATCGTTATCGCATTCGCCTATGGCGGTCTTGTTATTCCTCATTTGAACGTACTATAAATAACTAATAGGAAATAACTAATAGGGCGAATCCGAGTAGCAAATGTCTACTGGGGTTCGCCCTAGAGGTTTTCTCAAACTAAATAATCATCCCTTATGATTGCTCGATAACGCAAACCGCAATACTCTGCTAATTGCCGCTGGCAGCACACTGACATGACTCTCATCACAAAATTTCACCATTTCAGAATAAAAGCCTTTTTCCGCAAGGGGCAGCAGCCGCTCAGCAAGCTGTTCTGCATCCTTCACCATAGCCGGAAGCTCGTCTGCACCAATAGTCAGCATCAGCCTCGGTAGATTGCCCTCTTTTATGAAACTCTTCTCAAAAGCTTCGGCTTCCTCCAGCACAGCATGATGATTCCACCAAATAGAGGGACTCCCTGCTGCATAGTTTTGAAATGCTTGAGGCCTTGTAAATAAGGCATGAAGGACTAGCAAACCTCCCAGCGAGTGCCCAAACAGGCTTTGTCTTGTCGTATTAATCGGATATTGTTTCTCAATCGCGGGGCGCAGCTCCGTCTCAATAAATTGGAGGAACGCATCCGCGCCCCCATGCTCTGGCCACTCCTGCCCATTCGGGCGAGCAGGCAGGTTCTGAACCTCTGCTGGCATTGTGAAATCATAACATCGCCTGCTCATCTCAAAGGGTTCCCTTGAAGGGTAACCGATGCCCACTATAACTACAGGATCATAACCATGCGGCTTGCGTGTTTGAAGGCGAGCGGCCTCCGCAAAGGTAGCGAATACAGCATCCCCATCCAGAGCATAAATAATTGGATAGCCCTCTGCCGGAGGCGGATCGCTCGGAATGGCTATCATCATTCGATACTCCAACTGCTTATGATTTGAGTAAATGACTTGCTCAAAACGGCCTTCGACGTAGTGGTTGCTAATATTGTTATGACTCATGGTGCAAGCAGCGTCACAACATCATTGATGATTTTTCCATAAGCAATCAGTCCGCTTCCTGTCCAATAAGTATCGTCAACCTCATAGACATGGCCAGCTTTGGCGTATGGCGTGTTCTTCCAGATCGCGTTGTCGGTGAGCTCCTTCATATTTGCAGTTCCCGTACCTTTGTTGTTCATTGTAAAAATAAAATCGGCATCTATGTCCGGTATAATTTCAAGTGAAACATCCATACTGTTCTTCGTTTCTACCAGCTTGCTCTTTCCAAGACCCAGTTCATGCGATAGAACGTATCCGCCAAAATAGTTGCCGCCAATCATATACATGCCTTTTCCATTAAAATTGATAAGTGCAGCCTTCTTGCCTTCCGCCATAGGCGCAAGCTTTGCCTTTGCTTCCTCTTTCTTCTTTTCATAATCCTTCAGCGCCTGTTCTGCCTCTGCCCCTTTGCCCAGCAAATCGCCAAGCTTTGTGACTGAGCTTACCAGATCACCTGCTGCGTTTTTAAATACATAAGTCGGCGCAATTTTGGAGTACTTCTCATAAACGCCATTTTCAGCATAGAAGGCTGTATGCAAAATAATTAAATCCGGCTCAAAAGCCATGACTACCTCTGGTGCGGGCGGAAGCCCGCCAACAAAGTTAACTTTAGGCACATCTGCTAATTGATCCTGCAAATATAACTGCCCATTTTTCCCATCTGCCCATTGCGCCACCGGCTTAACGCCTAAGACAATCATGGAATCCTCCATATATGGAGCAAAAACCTTAAGCGGCTTAGTCGGAATCGTAATCTCATGATCCAGCTCATCTGTCACTACCCGAGTTGAAGCTGTTGTCTCCGTTCCTTCAGAAGCTGCGGTTTCGTTCGGGACTGCTGTTTCTTGATTAGTCAATTCCGTTTCACCCTGCGAGCCGCATGCGGTTAGAAGGCTAATGCTCAGTATGAATACGAGCAGCACTAGTGCGCCCTTTTTGAACGATTTAATGAATGAATAGTCTCTGGCCTGCATAAAAATAATCTCCTCCTGTGATAACGTTTCTCATTTAAGAAGATTATATTTCATGCGCACGGGTGCTTCCATGGACTTTATCCGCATATGGGTTTGGACAATATCCTGTGAATAGAAGCAGCATCTCATCCAGCATTCGGTTAATGGCAAAAGCAGAGTATTCACACCATGGATCAGACGGAATAAGATAACTGCTGCCTTTCTCTACTGCTTTCAGCTTGCGCCATTCTACTTGATGTTGAAGCGTTAGCCAATACGTACGTGAAGCCCTCTCTGGACAGACCAATAACAGTAAGTGATCCGGATTAATCTCTTCAAGCTGCTTCAAGGATATTTCTTTATTGTAGAGCTTCTCTCCCTTATAAGCGGGATTCAGTCTCAAATCCTCATAAAGCACATCATGAATTGCCCTGTTGCAGTACATATGAAGGCCATTGCCATTAATGCGGATTACGGCAAAAGTTTCTTTGCCTACTGCTTCTTCCATTTTTTGTTTAGCAAAAGCCGCTTTCCGATTATAGTCTTCTATCCATGCTTTGGCTTGACGGTCTCGCCCAACAAATAATGCTATTTGATGAAGCTGTTCTTGCCAGCTTGTCTGCTTTGCAGGCACAAATAACGTCGGGGCAATGCCAGCAAGCTTCTGCTTCTCCTCTTCCAGCAAAACATCTCCTGCAACAATGGCATCCGGTCTGGCTGTTATTAACTTATTTAATTCTGTCCCGCTTTTCTCCTCGCCATAGCTCATATGCAGCTTAATCTCGTTTTGATAGACATTGTAGTAATATGGCGTCCACTTTGAATCAAGCGGAGCAGCCGCAGGTATCAAATTCAGCGCTAGCAATTGCCCCATGATGGCATGCGAATAAGCGGCGATGCGCCGCCTAGGATTTTTTATAAAAGCAGAGGGAG
The DNA here is from genome assembly GCF_056173205.1 of Pristimantibacillus sp. Z349TD_6. Classification (NCBI taxonomy): domain Bacteria; kingdom Bacillati; phylum Bacillota; class Bacilli; order Caryophanales; family Paenibacillaceae; genus Pristimantibacillus (SeqCode); species Pristimantibacillus sp. Z349TD_6. The sequence goes on from NZ_CM149662.1 coordinate 7,553,693, forward strand.
AGACGCCAACCTCTTTCTTAAACTTCCGGCTAAAATAAAACTCATCGCTATATCCTACCTTCAATGCAATTTCCCTCAGCCGCAAATCCGACTCGGTCAAATATCTTTTGGCACGATTGATGCGAAGATTCGTCAAATAATCGATTGCGCTCTGACCGTACGTTTTTTTGAACAAGTCTACAAAATATTTAGGACTGATGTTGGCCAGTTTAGCCAGTTGGTCAACGGATAAAGGCTCATGGTAATGCTCCTCCATAAAGCTTCGGATATTCAACAAATCCACCCGGGACGACCGAATGCGCTCCTCCTCTAGAAGACTGTTATCTGAGTCCATCATAATCCCCCTAAGCCTGCCCTAAAACAAATAGATTCATTATTTACGCAGGACTCTACTTAAATATTATTATTTTCAGTATATCAGTGGTGATAATCATTATCAATTAACAATGCAAATAAGCCCTTTATGCGAAGGGCTTCATGTTTCTTATCGTGAGTATTAGTTCTTTGTACAACGATTTATTTTGCCAACTTATCCGTTACTGTTAATAGAATACGCTTCATCACCCAGTAGAGGCTCGTACATCATAATTCCATGATTCTCTGTAACAAACTCATCTTCTAGTAGTATTTTCTCTGCGTTTAGTTAATGCACGCAAAACCTCTTTCGGAAATTACCAAACTATATTTCGTTGCTTGCGCTCTTTTAAATCAAATATAATTTAAATGAAATAGGAATTTAGTCCCTTGGTACAAAAGTATTGTTATCCCTATAATCAATGGAAGAGTAACAATTCTTATTCAACTGCTTTCAGTATCTCCTCTACCTTATCGGATATTTCCCTTTATACTAACAACTACAGCAAATATACGAGGAGCGACCGAATTGCACATCGATTTTTTGTTTACATTATTATTGAACATCCTCAGCTGCTTGATCCTCATTTGGTCCTTCTACAATGAGCATAAACAATATCGGATATTTAAAAAATCCAAAAAAAATGTTCAAGTATATAATCCATCTTTCCTTATTCCCGACAAAAAATTCACTCTCACGGTGCTGTCGTATGTAGTTATCGTTACGACCCTATGGATACTGCTTATCTTTGGTTTAGCGGATATCGTTTATAAGCACTGGTTTGCGTATGTTTTTCCCATTATGCTCACCACTATATTCTCTGGCGGTAAAATCAATTATTCAATTGGTGAAGATGGCGTGTACCATGCAAAAACAGTCATCCCTTGGGAGGATGTTGTTTATTATCAATTGACGGAAACAGATCCTTTCCATACAAAATTTTCACTCGACATCCATACAAAACATCAGGTTTTTCGCGGAGTAGTTCATGCTGATTCCAAAAAAAAATTACTTGTGCTGCTTCGAAATGTTCCGACATCAAGTAATGTAGATGAAATCCCAACTGAATAGGACGGGCTATTTTCCAATATAAAAAAACAAAAACAGCAGCCCTCGGGAATCCCATGGTCTACTGTTTTTTCGCTTTTATGTCCTTATACCCGCGCACGAATTCCATCAATATAAGCCTTTGACTCCGCCATCTGATGCTCTTTCGCTTCTTCCATGATGATGTGTACATGCGGCTTATATTGATTCAAAAGCTTCATATACAACTCATAGTTCATCTGTCCGAGGCCAGCAGTTACGGTAGCCAGCTCGCCACTCCCGAGCAGCATGCGATCCTTTGCATGAGCCGCGATAATACGATCACCGAGCAGTTCGAACGCTTGCTCAATGACCTCATCCTGCCTCGCAAAATTAGAAGATGTCAGCAGATTTCCAGGATCAATAACGACACCGATATTGGAGGAAGGAACCTCCCCCAGCATCCGAGCCAGCTCAGGAGCCGTTCCAATCAAATGGTTGTTTGCCGCTTCTAAACCGACAAAGACGCCCCACTTCTCAGCTTCCTCTACTAACTCCTCTAATGTCGCCTTCATCACAGACCAATCTCGGTCAGTGTAGTCTCCGCCTTCATTCCGTCCCGTTTCCGCAGCTACCATTGGCGCTCCGAAATACTTCGCATAACGCAGCAGCTCCTTGAATCGATTCACATTGGCACGGCGCAGCTGCTCGTCACGTTCAAATAAATGAACATAGCAGCCAAGCACCGAAATCGAAACGCCATGCTTATCGAACTGCTCGCCGATGGCATTCGCAAGACCTGGGCTTAAGTTCCCAGGCTTGCTGAAATCGACATCGCTAATCGCCTTCCACAAAGCTAGCTGCACATGGCTGAAGCCGCTCTCCGCAACCTTAGGAGCAAGCTCCTTGTACGGCAAGCTTCCGAATAAATGAGCGAGTACACCGACTGACATCTGATCGTCTCCTTCAAATTTAGGCGCTGCCCTCGAGTGCGACATCCACCTTCGGCGCGTACACTTTTTTGGCTAAATAAGATTGCGCAATCATGAACAACCCACCTGTTACCCAGTAAAGTGAGATCGCTGCCGGTGCCGATAGAGCGAATACGCCCATCAGTATCGGAGACAGGTAACCCATGAAAGCCATCTGCTTCTGCTGTGCAGCATTCGCATTTGGCTGCGTCGTCTGCGAAACCTTGAATTGTACAAAATAAACGAGCGCTGCGATAATCGGCAGCACAATATCTGGCGAGCCTAGCTTAAACCAAAGAAACGAATGATCCGCCAGCTCTGGCGTAAGCTTGATTGCGGAATATAGACCCATCAATATCGGCATCTGAATGAGCATTGGCAAACACCCGATAGCGAGCGGATTCACCTGATGCTTCTGGTAAAGCTGCATCGTTTCCTGCTGCAGCTTCTGCTTTGATGCTGCATCTGACTTGTTTTTGTACTTATCTTGGAGCTGCTTGAGCTCCGGCTGAAGGATAGCCATCTTTGTTTTCATCTGGTTCTGAGAGCGATACTGGCGCATCATGAGCGGCAGTAGAACAAGTCTGATCATAAGTGTAATGCCAATAATCGCAAAGCCGTAATTTCCGCCAAACATATCAGCCAAATATTGAAGCACCGCTGATAATGGGTAAATGACATAGTGGTTAAAAATACCCGGTGTATTTCCATCAATCGTACCACTAGCCGTACTACAGCCGCTAACTAGAAGCAGCCCTGCCAGCATCAAACCGGCCATTAATACACGTCCGTATTTTAAAGAAGTGAATACATTGTTCGTTTGCATAAAAATCCTCCTCGTTTGTTTGAAAATAGCTGAACAAACGAGTTGGAACAGTCTGCTATGTCATCATCTGGCGATTCTTTCCGCTTTACCTTGCGAACTAACCAATGATGCAGCGGAATTGAACGAATCAATACCTGCGGCAGCAAACTATACATTATACTTACAACCTGATTCCGTTCCCAGTACTCATAGGCACCAGAATGCAGATGCGAAGCGTAAGCATACGCTAATGAACAAAGCAGGCTGATTGAAATGAGATACGGTATGATGTCATGCAGTTCAAGCTCGAACAATGTACTCACCTCCCTTCATCTGAAAATAGTTTTCTTTCTATCTGGATATTATAACAGTAATTCTGATCAAATTACGACTGTCAAAATCTCGAATATGCAAACAAAAATGGCAGGCACTCATTTCTTCAATAAATGCAGTCTTTTCGCATAAATTATTCAGCATAAATATAAGTGGGTATTAATAAATATGCTGAAATTTTCACAAAAGTGGACCATTGGTTATTTACAAAGGATAGTGAACACCATATAATTTCTAATGTTGCAGGCGCATACGGCTGAAACGGAGCTATTTTATCAATATACACTCATCTCGTGATGACAGATAAGCCTGTTAAACCTATCACCTTAGAAGAAAGAGGACACCATGAATCGAAAAAAGCTCAAAGTCATTTATTTATCGCTTATCGTCTTTACGGTTCTGCTTATCGGACTCGGACAAGCCTTCCCTATGGGGAAAAGCAGCGCTTATTCCGTTAGTGCAGAGAGTGCGTCAAGCGCTCCAATTGTTGGTCAAAAAAAGAAGCTCATAATGGGCACGTCCGCCGATTATCCACCTTACGAAAGCGTCGATGCCAAAAACAACGGCGAATTCGTTGGATTGGATATCGATATAGCCAAGTATATCACTAGTCAGCTCGGATACGAACTGGAAATCACACACATGGATTTCAATGGGCTTGTTGCTGCGCTTCAGACCGGCCGAGTCGACTTCGTCATGTCCGCAATGTCCGCCACGGATGAGCGCAGGCAAAATGTCGATTTCTCTGATACGTATTACGCCGCTCGCAATACGATTGTTTCAAAGAAGTCTGCACCGCTCGAAACAGAAGCTTCTTTATCGGGTAAACTAGTCGCGACGCAGCTCGGCTCCACACAGGATCTTTACGCAGAAACGATTGAAGGAGCCACTCTTAAGAAGCTTAATAAGATTCCAGATCTTATTCAAGAGCTGAACTCCGGCCGTGTCGATGCGGCTATCGTAGAAGACGCTGTCGCCATTGAGATGACCAACCTTAACCCGGGTTTGGCGATGCATTTCCTGCCAGCTGAATCGGCGGAAAATGGTTACGCCATTGCATTTCCTAAGAAGTCCACTATTGTGAACGAGTTTAACGGTGTCCTCTCCGAAATGAAGGACGACGGCAAGCTCGATGAAATCGTGCAGAAATGGTTTACTGCTGAGAAGGAAGAATCCAATTCTCTTCTTAATTTGAACATCGACTTCAGTATACTGAAAGGATACACTCCTTATATTCTGAAGGGTGTATATGTCACGCTGCTCTTCACCCTTGTCTCCGCATTGTTCGGGCTTGTGTGGGGTACAGTGCTTTCCCTATTCAAAATATCCGGCATTAAGCCGCTCGAGTGGTTCGCAACCGCTTATACATCTATATTCCGCGGCACTCCGCTGCTTGTACAGCTGACCATTATTTATTATGCAACGCCGCAGCTATTCAATTACGATATACCTGCGTTAATGGCTGCCGGCCTTGCCTTCGGACTCAATTCAGCTGCCTATTTGTCAGAAACGATCCGCGGCGGCATTATGGCCGTAGACAAAGGGCAGCGTGAGGCTGCTATTGCACTCGGCATTCCGTACCGGAAGATGATGCTTCGCATTATATTCCCGCAGGCGCTTCGTAATATTTTGCCGGCGCTCGTGAACGAATGTGTTGCTTTGCTTAAGGAATCGTCACTCGTGTCTGTCATCGGGGTATCTGATTTGATGCGCCGTGCAGATGTGGTGCGCTCCACTGAGTTCCGCTCCATCGAAGTATTATTATTTATTGCTGCAATCTATTACGTGCTTGTGCTTGTCTTAACATCGTTTGCTCGAATGCTTGAAAGGAGGCTGCGCCGCAGTGATTAATGTAACCGACTTAACAAAAACCTTCGGCAAAAACCAAGTGCTAAAAGGAATTACAACAACCGTTGAAAAAGGAGAGGTCGTTGCTCTAATCGGACCATCCGGCTCAGGGAAATCCACCTTTCTACGTTGTTTAAATATGCTGGAGACACCGACTTCCGGCGAGATTACAATAGATGGAACAGCTATTACCGATCCCAAAACAAATATTGCCCGCGTGCGGCAGCGAATCGGCATGGTATTCCAGCATTTTCACCTATTCCCGCATATGACCGTGATCGACAATATTACGTTCGCACCCATTCAGGTCAAAGGAGTATCGCAGGATGAAGCGCGTAAGAAAGCGATGGAGCTGCTAGCTCGCGTAGGTCTCTCGGACAAAGCAGATAGTTATCCTTCCCGCTTATCCGGCGGTCAGAAGCAGCGCGTTGCGATCGCAAGAAGCTTAGCGATGGAGCCCGACATCCTGCTGTTCGATGAGCCAACCTCAGCGCTTGATCCAGAGATGGTCAAAGAGGTGCTTAATGTTATTCGCAGCCTTGCCGACAGCGGCATGACGATGCTTATTGTTACGCATGAGATGAAGTTTGCCCGCGAAGCCGCGGACACGATTTATTTCCTAGATAACGGCAAGCTTGTTGAAAAAACAAAGCCTGAGCAGTTTTTCACTAAGCCGCAAAGCGAGAGAGCTGCACGTTTTCTGGAACAGGTGCTTTAAAAAAGCTTATTAAGGATAACAGGTGCTAAACGCACATTTAAACAAAGCTCTGCGGCTCATTCTGCCGCAGAGCTTTCTCTTTTATCCGCTACCCCATCCGATCAACAAGCGACTCCATCTCAACACATGCCATAATAAAAGCGCCGACGCCGTGCAGATCGTTCTGACTCGTTGGGCGCGTGACGTAGTTTTCATAATCGCCAGCCGAGGTGCCAATGCAAATATCCGGCAGGATGAAACGCCCCTGGTCGTCTGCCTGCACCACTCGAACAAGCCCTTCAAACCCGCGCCTTGCCGCATCCAAGCACTCATCTCCAACAAGGCCAAGCTTATAGGCTCTTGCGAGCGTATAAACGAACAAACAAGTGCAAGAAGTTTCCAGCCAATTATCAGCCAAATGGCCTTTGTCCACAACCTGATACCAGAGCCCGCTTTCTCCATCCTGATACTTAATCAACGACTGGGAGAAATCAGCCAGCACGGCTTCCAGCTCAGCACGTCCCGCTTCGCCTTCCGCTATTTCATCAAGAAACTGAGCCACTGCAAGACCGTACCAGCCGAGTGACCGACCCCAAAACTCTGGCGAACAGCCGGTCTCAGGATCTGCCCAAGGCATCTGCTTGCTCTCATCCCAAGCGTGATAGAGCAGCCCCGTCTTTTCATCCCTCATATAGCGGCGCATCAGCCGCTCTTGATGCAGCACCATTTCGCGCAGCCCTATGTCTCCGTAGGCGTTCGCGTATTTTAGCGCAAATACTCCGCCCATATACAAGCCGTCCAGCCACATATTGTAGGCATATTTATCCTTGTGCCAAAAGCCGCCCTCCGAGGTGCGGTGCAGCGTGTTGAACAGGCCTCGCAGCTTCTCGGCTGCGATTCGGTATTTGCGCTCATCGCCTTGTTCATCTAAACGGAACAATAACAGCCCCACTTGGATAGCATCCAGCTCGTCACGGGCAAAATCAAAGTTGCCGCATCCATCCACCAGCTTGTCTACGTAGCGCTTAATATAAGCAGCGTAACGTTCATCCCCCTCCGCCTGCCACAGCATCTCCATCCCGCAAAGAAACACGCCTTGGTGATAATGCCAGCGGCCAGCAGGAGGAAGCTTTTCTGGCAAATAGGTGTCCATTAATGAATCACAAACGGCTCTCGCCCAATCGATAGGTGTCCATTTCACATCATTTCGCATTCAAACAGCGCTCCTCTCCATTTTCCCCTGTTACAGTTCAAGCTCAAACAAAATCAACCTTTAATCGAGCCCAGCATCGCACCCTTAGCGAAATGCTTTTGCAAGAACGGATATACGATCAGAATAGGCAGCGTCGCTACAACGATGACAGCCATCTTCACCGTCTGATCCGGCGGCGGAACCGCTGCATCCAGGTCAGAGCTGTAGTCTAGGCCGCTGGCCAGCACGACGATTTGGCGGAGCAGCACTTGAATCGGCCATTTGGCGCTGTCATCCAAGTACAGAATCGCGCTGAGATACGTATTCCAATAGGTGACCGCGTAAAATAATGAAATGGTAGCGATCGCGGGCATCGATAGCGGAAGCACGATACGGAACAAGATGCCGAAGTCGTTGCAGCCGTCGATTTTGGCCGATTCCTCAAGCCCTTCGGGTATATTTTGGAAAAAGTTTTTCAAAATAATAAGGTTGAACGCGCTGATTGCCGACGGAATAATAAGCGCTGCATAGCTGTCGATCAGCCCCATCTCGCGCACAACGAGAAATGTCGGAATGAGCCCGCCGCTGAACAGCATCGTAAATACGACGAGAAACATAATTCCCTTGCGCCCGTCGAGATCTCTTCGGGACAAGCCATAGGCCATCAACGCTGTTGTGAACATGCTGAACAGGGTGCCGACGATCGTAACGCCGGTCGATACCGTCATGGCGCGGAAAATCGTATTGGTCGAGAAAATGAATTTATAGGCATCAAAGCTCCAAATCGTCGGCACGAGGATGAACTTCTTCATCGCCATCTCGGCGCTTGTGGTGAAAGAACCGGCAACAACATGCAGAAACGGAAGCACCGTAACGAGCGCGATAATGGCAAGGAGCGTGAAGTTCACAATGGAAAATAGCCGCCCGCTAAACGTTTTATCCTCTACCATGCTGAATCCTCCTTAAGTTTTTGTAGTGTAGCTTCTGGCGATTTCAACCTTTGAGCATCTTATCCTAATAGATGCCTTCCTCGCCCATCTTCTTCGCGAGCCTATTGGCCGTCATTACAAGTACAAGCCCGATAAAGGATTTGAAGAAGCCAATCGCCGTGCTGTAGCTGAATTTCCCCTGTCTAAGTCCAGCTGTATAGACATAGGTGTCGATAATCTCAGCGACCTCACGATTCATCGAGTTCAGCAGCAGGTACACATGCTCAAAGCCAAGCTCAAGCACATCGCCGATCTTTAGAATGAGCAAAATAATAATAACGCTCCGAATGGCAGGCAGTGTAATATGCCATACCTGTCTAAGCCGGCCCGCTCCATCCATGCGTGCTGCCTCATAGAGGCCAGGATCGACGGAGGCGATGGCCGCCAAATATATGATCGTTCCCCAACCCGCTTCCCGCCAGATCACCTGAATGATATAGGTTGGTCTGAACCACTCGGGACTGAGCAGGAAATTGACTTTTTCGAATCCAAAGTACGCAAGCAGCTCGTTCACGATACCGCCGTCCGACGTTAGCATGACGAAGCTGATCGACACAATAATGACCCAAGACATAAAATGCGGCAAATACACAAGCGTCTGAAACGTCCGTTTGAAAAAAGAGAATCGAACCTCGTTCAGCATAAGCGCCAGCAGGATCGGAATCGGAAAATAAAATAATAAATTCATGCCAAACAGCAGCAGTGTATTCGTTAAAATGTTCAAAAAATCAGGCTCCGTGAACAAACGTTCAAAATGCTTGAAGCCAACCCACTCACTCCCGCCAATACCCTTGAACGGCTTATAGTCTTGAAAGGCAATAGCAAGCCCAAACATCGGAATATATTTAAAAATAATGAAGAAAAGCACGCCCGGCAGCAGCATGACATAGAGCCATTTGTTTTTCCAAAGCCGCTTCTTAAGCTCGCTCGTTCTAGGCTGAGGTACCCTTGCCAGTTGAACCGCGTTTTCCTGATGAGCTTCTTGCATATGGGTTCTTCCTTTCCACGGGAGGTTATAGAGACTGCTCGAGCATGCGAGCAGCCTCTATGGGCTATTCTTTATTTTTTGTAAGCAGCATTGTATTCCTCGATAATCTGAGCCCCGCCGCGCTTCTTCCAATCCTCAACCGCTTTGTCGAATCCAGCCTTATCAATCGATCCATAAATATATTTGTAAGTGGCATCCTTTATAATCTCCTGAAGCTCCGTGCCCTTCTCGGTATACGTTTTCGAATCAAGCGGCGCAGTAGGATCGGCAATGGCGATCTTCTCGTTCTCGATAATGAGCTGCTCCGCATGAATTCTCGCTGGAAGCTCGTGGAAACCATCGTACATACCGTTTGTTTCCGGCTCTCCAATTACGCTGTCCTTAAAGCCTTTGACCTCGCGCTCCGTAAGCTCTTTATCTGCCGATGCTTTTGCCTTGCCATCCACTACCGTATAATGAGTGCCTTCAATGCCCCAGAACATCATGTTCGCCACTTCCGGCGTCATCAGCTTATCGAAGTAAGCCAAAATCTTCTTCAGCTCGGCTTCATCTTTAATCGCAGATTTCGGGAATAACGCTACGTTGTTGTAGCCCGGAATGGACCAAGATGCCAGCTTCCCGTCTGGTCCGGCGATCATGCTGTGTGTATCAACGACTGCGGTCGGCACGTTTTTAACAAGGTCCTTCACTAGTGAGTCCACATCCTGCATGGAGCCGATGTATACGCCTGCCTTGCCGCTTGTGAACATATTGACTTGATCTGTTTTGCTTGTCGCTGCAAAGTCTACGTTCATCGCTTTGGCGTCACGAATTTTTTTGATAAAATCCATCGTGGCTGCATATTCAGGCGTCGTAAACTCTGGAACAAGCTGGCCGTCCCGCTCACCCCAGTTGTTCGGCGTGCCGAACCATGCGGAGGCCGTTTTGAACGCACCATATACAAGATCGTTTCGATCAGCTAAACCAATCGTGTCCGGCTTGTTGTTGCCATCCGGGTCGCCTGTCGTAAATTTCTCCATCATCGCAAACAGCTCATCCACGTTAGCCGGTGCGGCGAGGCCAAGCTTATCTGCCCAGTCCTTGCGATAAATGATGCCTTGGCGAGCAAGCGGTCTGCCGATGTATAACGAATATAGCTTGCCGTCCACTTTCGTATTGTTCAAAATCTCTTCCTTCAGCTTGCTCAGGTTAGGAAACTCGCTGAAATAAGGGCCAATCTCCCAAAACTGACCGTCTCTGATCGCTTCCTTCATTTGAACGAAGGTCGCTTGGTTCTTCAAATAAGTAACCTGCGGCAGCGAACCCGTCGCAAAGGATGCGTTCAGCTTCTCCTCATACGTGTCTGCCGGAAAAAATTGATACGTTAGTTTTGTGTTCGTCAACTTCTCCAGCTCGTTTTTGATTGTATCTGGCGGTGTCTCTGCGATGTTAAGAGGCAGCATGATCGTAATTTCAGTCGGCTTCTCCGGTTCTGCCGGTTTGTCTGTCTCTTCCGTCTTTGCTGGGCTGTCATTGGTTGCTGCTGGCGGCGTATTATTTTTTCCATTATTGCTGCCGCCGCTAGAACAAGCTGCGAGCAATAAACTAAATGTCAAAACTACGCCCATCAGAATCGAAAACGATTTTTTCTTCATACAGCGTTGACCTCCATATATCGTTTTGGTTGCTACCTCTTCAAGCTACCACCCGGAAGAAGAGTGCCGAAACAATCATTTGTTCATATGGCATATCGTTTTAGAGGCATCTGAGCTAATGATTATCGCCGCTTCTGGTGACACTTTTGACTGAATACCGCAACACAAAAAGGGTGAAGATCGCTCTTCACCCTCAAATCATGTATTTTATATGAAATGGCACTTATTTCATGGCGCCCTTTACTTCCAAGCAGAAACCTTGATCTTCTTATATTTGTTCACGAATCTTCTCTCCAGCTTCTTAAAAAAACCTTGGGTCTTTTTCTCTTCTTGTATGTTGCGCAGACCTCGTATAAGCAGCTGGTATCTCCATTCGTTATCATATCCGAGTTTATGTACTTCTTGGAAAAAATCAGGTTTCATCATACGTCACACTCCATGTCGTCTTATTCACTTCTGCCAACACTTAAGCAGATTCTTATTATATACTGCTGTTCTATGCAATTTCTAAACAAATTACGGGATTTTTCGACAATTATATATCTTTTTTATTTTAAAATCGATATTTATACCTAGTTCTTTATACTCATATGAACGCACTGCTATTTTTTATAAGCAAAAAAAATAGCAGCCATGCAGGGAATAAATAGCCTGCTTAGCCGCTCTATGAATAATGATATTGCCTACTGCTCTTTTACTATGCTGTCACTTGGAATTCAACCCGCTCATTGCTTCTTGAAATAAGCATCCGTATACTCGCTAATCATTAAGCTGCCGCCGCTGCGCTTCCAGCGTTCGACCTCCTGATAAAATCCTTCCATACTAATCTGTCCGAGAATATATTTGTATGTCGCGTCGGAAATGATTTTGTACAGCTCCATGCTCTTCTCATCGTACGTCTTCGATTCAAGGCCAATGACCTTGTCCGTCACGAGAAACTTATCGTTATCTGCGCTGAGACGCTCCGCCATCTCCCACATCGTTTCTTTCTCTGCTACCTTAAGTACATTCGGATTGCTTAAATCGGCAATCATAAGCGGATAAAGCGCGTTGACCTCTGTTACGCGCAGCTGCGACGTCTCTTCAGGCAGTTGAACCTCTTCACCCTCCAGAAGATAGTGCTTGCCTTCTATCCCGTAACGCATAAGATTGGCAACATCCTTATCCATCGTACGGTCAAAGAACGCAAGCTGCTCCAGCAGCTCCTCCTCCGTCCGAATCGCCTTTTTGGAAAATAAATAAAGGCCGTTATAATTCGGAATCGACCATACGCGATACCCTTCCGGTCCTTGAATGCGATTCACCAAGGTGAAGCGTGCAGCAGGATTGATCTGCTTCGCTTCATCCGAGAGCCGCTGCACGTCGGTCATGCTGCCGATATATACGCCTGCTGCGCCTCGTATAATGTTAGCCCGCTGCATCTCCTTGCTCGTTACCGCAAAATCTGCGTTTATGAGCTGCTCATCATACAGCTTCTTCATGAAATTCATCGTATCCATGTAGGCTGCCGTTTCGAACTCTGGAACTACCTTCTTATCGACGATACCCCAGTTGTTCGGCGTGCCGAAATAAGAGCTCAGCGTCTTAAAGGCTCCAAATACCAAATCATTACGGTCAGCCAGCCCGACGGTATCCTTTTTTCCATTGCGGTCCGGGTCACCGAGCGTAAACTGCCGAATGACCTCATACAGCTCCTCAATCGTTGCCGGCTTATCCAGCTTGAGATTATCCAGCCAGTCTTCCCTTATAATAACGCCTTGTCTAGACGATGGCCGCTCCGTGTAAAGCCCGTATATGCCGCCATCTATTGCGGATTGCCCCAAAATGCCGCTATTCAAATGCCTTAAATTCGGAAACCGCTCCAAATAAGGGCCGATCTCCCAGAAAGAGCCCGAACGAATGGCATTTTTCACAAAAATATAATCGGTATGCTTCACGAACGTCGCCTTCTTCAGCGAATTTGTGGAGAGAGCTGTGTTCATTTTATCTGTGTAGATGCCGTCCGGTACCCAGTTAATATCAAGCTTCACATTTGTTAAATCCTCGATGAGCGCAATGATCTCTTCACTTGGCGGATGTGGAAAGTGCAGCGGTGCCATAATGGAGATCGTCGTTTTTGTGTTTGCGTCTTTTCGCTCATTTGGAGCAGAAGATGCGGTGCATGAAGCGCAAATGAAAAGGATAAGCAGCACGACAAAAAAGCGACAGCCTGCGCGTATTCCTATGTTCCTTGAATGGATTACCACCTTAATCCCCCTTGTCTTATCAGCCTTTTCTCTTCATAATCTAAGGAAATGATTATTTGCGCGATAGATGATTATTGCTCAAAATGTATGCGTTTACTAAAATAAAGCTAATGCTCGCTCATTACTAGACAAGGTGTTGATAGCTGTGCGATCTTTAACCTTTTTAAGCAAGATGACGATCTTCGGCTTTCTGCTCAGCACGCTTCCCGTCATTTTTATCGGCGCATTCTCTTACGCGACCTCTTCCAGTGAAATTCAGAAAAATGTAAACCGCGGGAAAATGCAGCTTATCATGCAAATCAACTCCAATGTAGAGCAGAAATTGACGACTGTCAACCACACGCTGAATCAGGTTATTAACTCGACCGTGCTCAAAAAAGCGATGAATCAGCCGCTAACCGTCAACGATTTTGTGATGTATGATGACCTGCGGAACGAGATCCGCCATATGCAGTCCTTTGACACCAAGCTTGAGGATGTCATCCTGATCAATGAGCGCCATAACTGGATGATCAAAAATTCCGGACTATATTCGTTTGAACAATATGCTTATTTCGATGAACTGTCCAGCCTTATGCAAATGCCTGAAGGAACCTCATGGGTGCTTAACCCATCCAGCTGGTTTTATAGTGAGGAAGCCGCGGAAAGCGCTGCTTGCAGCTACAGCATCAGCCTCGTGAAGAAGCTGCCGACGAATGGGCTTGAAAAATACGGCTTGGCGCTTGCCAACATTCCGACCTGCAGCTTGCAGGAGCTGCTTAAGAGCGATGAGGATCCTTATTCGACGATTATGATTTTGGATGATCAATACCGCATTCTACTCCATCCTGACCAAGCATTGATCGGCAAGCCTGTGCTCGAGAGCGGACTGCATATGGGACAGCTCACTGAGCCCTCTGGGCAGTTTACAGAATCGATTGAACAGAAGGATTATTCCGTCACCTATTACCGTTCCGATCTAAACGGCTGGACCTATCTCTCAGCCACGTCCATTGCCGGCATGACGAAGGAATCAAATAAAATTGGCACGTATACACTTTATGTATGTCTATTTATGCTCACGCTATCCATGCTGCTCGCTTGGATCGGCTCACGGCATATGTATTCGCCAATTCAATTGCTGCTGAATCAAATCGGCGAGCGACTGACCGACATTCAGAAGCGGAAAACAAATGAATTTCAAGCGATTGGCGAACGCGTCACCCATTTATTCCAGTCCAAAACTGAGCTTGAAAAAGAGGTTAGACAGCATATTCATCAAGTGCGCACCTTCTTCTTCATGAAAGCCTTCCAAGGCAACATCAAGTCAAGTGAAATTCCGGAGAAGCTGGCTCAATTCGGCTACGACTCTCAGCTAAAAGAGTGGAAAATGATGGCCGCGATTACGCTGCAAATTGATTTTCCTGATAACAGCCGTTACTCCAAAAGTGATTTGGAGCTGCTCCTATTCGCTGTCCATAACATCATCGAGGAGCTTATTCCCTTTGAGCAGCGACTCGCTCCGATCATTATGGATCAAACGATTGTGACGATTATCGGCAGCGCAGAAGTGGGCAAGGACGCTTTCCACAATGCAAAATACGCGTTAACGGAGCATCTGCAGCAGCAGATCGCAAGCTACTTAAACGTGCAGGTCAGCATTGGCATGAGCTTGCCGTTCGACTCCTTCTCATCGCTGGCGACAGCGTATAGAGAAGGCCTTGAGGCACTGAAGCAGCGCATGAAATTAGGCGAAGGCATCATTATTCAGTATGAGAATGTAAATGCCGGCAAACATTATTTGAATCTCAACTACCCAGGGCATATCGAGAATGAGCTTATCGATGCGATTAAGCTGGCCGAGAAGGATAAATCGAAGGAGCTGCTGCGAGCATTTTTGCAGGCAGTATTTGTCGTGGAGCTATCGCCGCAGGAATATCAAATTCCGCTTGCCCGGCTGCTCAATAATCTGTTGATTGTTATGCAGGAATCAGGCGTAAGCTTAAATCAAATCCATCCATTAAAGGGATCGCTGCTTGAGGAGCTGCTTGAGCTGCATACCTCTGCCGAGATCGATGATTGGTTCTGGACTAGCGTTGTTTATCCGATGATCAACATATTCAAGGATCGTCAGGAGGCGCAGTACCATAACATTTCCGAGAAGATCATCGACCTCGTGCAGCATCTGTACGACACCGACCTTACGCTAGAAGAATGTGCATCGCGGCTCCACTATAATGCCAATTATTTAAGCAGCGTTTTCCGTAAGGAGACGAATTATTCGTTTAGCGAGTATTTATCGATGTACCGTTTCAAAATGGCAAAACAATGGCTCGCCGATAGCGAGCTGCCAATTAAAGACATCGCGGCAAAGCTGTGTTACAATAATCCGCAAAACTTCATCCGTTCCTTCCGCAAACAAGAGGGAATTACTCCAGGGCAATACCGCTATAAAAAACGCAGCGGATAGCCGATAAAAATAATGAAAGCTTTTGGAAAATAAATGCTCTTCAATATGAATGGGAGGCTTTACGCATGACACAACGACCGTCACGGGATGAATACTTTGATTATTATGAACAGTATATCGGCCTAGTAGGCGAAGGATCTGTTACGGAATGGCTTACAAAACAGCTCGCAAGCACAACTGAATTGCTTTCCGATATTCCCGAGGAGCAGGCTAATTACCGCTATGCGGAAGGAAAATGGACGCTTAAGGAAGTCATCGGTCACATCTCGGATAATGAGCGCGTCATGAGCTACCGTTTGCTTCGAATCGCACGGGGTGACAAAACACCTCTTGCTGGCTATGATCAGGACGAATTTATGAACGGCTCCACCTTTCAAGAATGGTCTTTATCACAAATAATCGAGGATTACATCTCGGTTCGCCGGGCTACTCTCGCTTTGTTGCGCGGCTTGTCGGATGAAGCATGGCTTCGCATAGGTGTAGCAAATGGCGGCAATATCTCCGCTAGAGCTCTCGCTTACATTATTGCTGGACATGAGATTCATCATTTGAACATCGTTCAGGATAAGTATTTAGGAAAATAAATCGTATTCGCTAATTCGCTCGTTAACCAAATGAGAAGCTAGATAAAATCCTATATGTAAACCTTTTATTATGATAAAATGGTTAACATATAGGATTTTTTGCATGAGGAGCGGTACTTCTATGACGATTCGATTACGAGGACACCATCTGCTATGTTTACTAGGCTACCGAGGTATGGGTTATTCGGATGATTTCTGCGTCAATATGACTGCTATTTACGAATTGCTGCTCGCAAAGCCTGAAACTGAAATTGAAATTATTTTAGGCCCAGACGATGTTTGCAAAGCGTATCCGCCGGACAAAGCCTATCATTGCGAGGGAACCGTCTACAGCTTGGATGCAGCGATACTCGCAAAGCTTGGGCTTGAAGTATCTGAGCGAGGAAGCTGGCAGTCCATATGTGACCGCGTAGCTGAAACGATGGTGCCTGAGGACATCAGTCATCTATGCACGACCTGCCCTTGGGAGAAATATGGCGTCTGTGCTGAGGGAGTTGGATTGCTTGTTGAGGGCAAGCCGCTGCCTAAATTAGGTGCGTAACAAATAATGAGGCAAGGAGCTGCTATCTTAGCGCTCCTTGCCTTATTTTTCAATGACAATCAAACCTTTACTGTTAATCTCGCTGAACAGTTTTTGCAATTAAGTGCTTAAGATCACGAATCCGAGTAGGGGAATCAACGCTTGAATGACTCAGCATGTCGCAAAGGGCAACAAGGTCCTCAAGCCTAGAGAGAAGCCTCCAGTTACCATTAAGAACTCCTCCGTTCTCCTGATAGGCTCGAATAAAATGTTGTTCAAATACAGAGCCGTCCTCCTCGTACCGCAGCATATTGGCAATATCAACATGCCTTCTCCACGAGAAGGCGAACTCCCAGTCGAGGACAGCCGATACAGAATAGCCATCCCTTTCATTTCGCATCAATATATTTAGACCATTGAAATCTGAATGTACAAGCACCGGTGTATCCATGCTTTCAAGCAATATGGAGCGATGTGTTTGGCAGAATGACCATACCTGCTCGGTAAGTTCGTCTCCCAGCCATTTACCGCAGGGACTGTGAAAGAGACATTTTTCAATGAAGGAAATAAACGGACCATCGTCCATTGCGAGAGGATGAACAATGGATAAATCTTTTTCCAGAAATCCGGATTCCGTAAACGTGAAGCTATGAATACGTGCCAGCACGCTGCCGACAGAAGATGCAGCAGCTGTCGCATCCTCAATCGATCCCGTTATCAACACATCACGTAGAAGAAAACCTTCTTTCCACTCCAGCACTGCCCAAGCTTTATCGAATGTGCAGCAGCTTGTATCAAGGTAGATATAGTCAGCTACAGGGACGGTTTCTCGTACAAGCTTAGCAATGGCAGCTTCTTTTTGTGCAATCTCTCCGCCTCCACGGAACAAACGAACCACATAGGGAGTCTCGCTGCCCTCCAAAAATATTTTGTAATTCGAATTGCTGTAGCCGGTACTCAATCTTTCCGCAGCAATAACCCTTTTTCCTGAAAGTACAGGTTTAATTAACTCATTTAATTGCTTGAAATCTAGAGAAATATGCTGTTCCGCTCGTTCCCAGCCTTCTTTCATCTATTCGGCTCCTTGCTCGATCTGCCAATTACCCGCATGACAGAATATTTTATTGGTTAACTCCAGTTGTCAGTCGCTGCATGCCGTTCATATAAGGCTGAAGCGCGGCTGGGATACGAATCGAGCCGTCTTCCTCCTGATGATTCTCGATGAGTGGAATGAGGATACGCGGGCTAGCCACTGCTGTGTTGTTGAGCGTATGGCAAAATTTTAACGAGCCATCCTCGGCACGGTACCGTATATTCGAGCGGCGTGCTTGAAAATCATGTAGATTCGACGACGAATGCGTCTCACCGTAAGCCTGCCTGCTCGGCATCCATGTCTCAATATCGTATTGCTTATACGTTTTTTGCGACATATCGCCAGTACATACTGCCATGACTCTGTAGGGCAGCTCAAGGCATTGAAGCAGTTCCTCGGCATTAGCCGTTATTTCCTGCAGTAGCGACTCCGACAACGCCGGATCAGCCTCGCACAAAATAACCTGCTCGACCTTGGCAAACTGATGTACACGGTATAGACCATGAACATCTCTGCCCGCCGAGCCGACCTCGCTGCGGAAGCATACCGATGCAGCAGCCAGCTTGATTGGCTCTCCTACCTCTATAATTTCGTCCGCGTAATAGGTAACCATAGGCACCTCCGAGGTGCCTACCAGCCATTTATCCTCGCCTGCAATCCGGTAGGTCTGATCCTCGCCAAGCGGGAAAAAGCCAGTATGCCTCATCGCTTCGGTGCGGACCATTAATGGTACTTCCAGCAGTGTGAAGCCTTTTCTCAACAGCAAATCGACAGCCAGCTGCTGCACGGCGCGATGGAGCAAAACGCCTGCCCCCTTCAAGTAATAATTGCGGCTGCCTGCTGCCTTCACGCCTCGCTGCACATCAATTATATGATGCAGATCACCCAGCGCCATATGATCCTTTGGTTCAAAAGGAAAACTCGGGGCTTCGCCAACACGCTTTTGCTCTATATTGTCCGCGTCCGATCGTCCATCTGGCGTGTCTGGCGATACGATATTAGGTACCAACGCCATGAGCTCAGCTGCATGCTGCTCTACTATCGCAAGCTCTGCTTCCACTGTGCCCAGCTTCTCATTCGTTTCCTTGACCTTATGCTTCGTTTCTTCCACTTCAGCTTGAGCATTCTGCCTCACAAGCGTGCCGATAAGATTCGAGAGCTTGTTGCGAATTTCCCGTAAAGCTTCCGATTCCTGCATTAGCTGACGTTTCTTCTCGTCCCAGAGCATCAGCTCTGCAATAGAAATCTGAATTCCCTTCTGATTCGCAACCGTCTGTACCTGCTCTTGATTTTGCCTAACCCATTTCATGTCCAACATGCTAACCGCGCTCCTTTTCATTTGAAAAACACAAAAAACGCCCTTCGTCCCAATGGGACGAGGAGCGTTTTTTACTCGCGGTGCCACCCAAATTGATTAAACAGACGCACTGTCTAATCCTCTTTGTTCCGCGATAACGGGCGGGCCCGGTAAACTTAGGGGGAAGGTGCTTCCCTCCCCTTGACGAGAACGCCTCCGAGTTGGATTCTCTTCACTGGCGTGATCCGATAATTAATTTTGTAGTAATATAACACATTATATAAGGCCAACACAAGTGTCATTGTGGAAATAAAATTCCAAATTGTCTTTTTAGTGTTCCTCATATGCAACTTTATCCACTTATTAACAGTCAGTAGGTTATATGAAGGAGAGGTGCATCTGTTGAGATATGGTCTTCTACTAACATTCGTACTCATCATGTTTGGGCTGGCAAGCTGTGAAAGCTCTGGAGCGAACAACGGCTTAACCACTCATACAGAGCAGGTGAACAAAGATCACCTGACGGAATCGTTGTCCAAATCTAACGATAAATTAATCATTGCCAAAAGAGTTGGCATGGAAAACCATTACGAAGATCATAAGGAAATAAACGAAAAGGAGTCCGTTTCTACAGTGAGGAATATTTTAAACAAAGGCGAATGGGAAGAAGTTAAATTCCTAATGACAAGACCAGCCGATTATAAAGTTCATTTCCAACCTACCGATGGGTCAGAAGCAAAAGCGGTATTATATGAGGTTTGGTTTACGAACGACATCGCTGAAATTTATATAAGCGGCATTCATTCTTATAAAAAAACGTCGCATGAGGATGCAGAAACGCTGGGTACTATTTTAAAATAACGGATGGATTAGAAAGAAATGAGGCATAGCGTAATGAAAATAATCCGTTCTCTTCTCCTTATAATCGTATTCATATCCCTATCTCTAACGATAGCACCTTCCAAAAGCTTCGCATGGTCATGTGCCGAGAGCGATGCACCCAAGCAATTGTTTAAAAAACATGATTTTGTATATATCGCTAAAGCTATGGAAACCTCCTATGAGGAATCAGCCGGTATGAATCCCAAAAGCAGAACAACCTTTGAGGTGAAATCAACATTAAAAGGCACCTCCAGCGATAAAGTAACCATTGTCACGACGGCTGGCAGCGAATTTACTGAAGGCACAGACTATCTTGTCTATGCTTATCAAACAACAAAGAAAAATTACTTATACAAGTATGAAGCAGGCGAAATAGCGACTGATACTTGGTGCGGCGGAACAAAACCATTGTCACTTGCAAGTTACGATCTTGAAGCGATAGATGAATATAAAAAGATGACTAACATGGTTTATTTTATTATTATTCCCATCGTTGCTGCCGCTGTTATCGTCACCGTATTCCTTCTATTGAAACGTAAAGGGAAACTAGGACGACGCTGATGCATTATTTTGGGGATTTATGATTGAGATTAGGACAACTCGTTTAAAATAACATGGAGACATAACTGATGGGCCGGATTAGACAAGCCCTTCATGAAGGAGGCTTCTCATGCTGAATGAGATAACAACAATACCGCACACGAATAGAAAGCGGAAAGGTTTTGCGGCTTTCGCCGCTTTTGGCATAACGATGACTTTATTAGCTGGCTGCAGTCAAACAGGAACGAGTGAAATGGGTGCTCAGCCTAATCCAGATTCCGCTGCAATCGCTCCCGCTAATCAAACCGAAGAAACTAATGCTGCATCAGAGAAGGATAACCCCTTCGCCGCCGCTGGCATTACGGATCCTAAAGCTTTTATCAAAATGTTTGAAGCGGTTAAGACAGCTGTTGCCGCGGGTGATAAAGAGGCCGTTGCAGACCTAGTGCTGCTGCCGCTTCGAGTAAACGGAAAAACATCAATGGAGATTACATCCAAAGCAGAGTTTATAGAGAAATATGATGCCATTATGACCAAACCCGTGAAGGATGCGCTAGCTGCTCAGAAGGTGGAGGATTTGTTCGTACGCGATCTAGGCGTAATGGTCGGAGACGGTGAGCTTTGGTTTGGCGCATCGGCCGAGGAGCCTCAAGCATACGGCATTATTGCCGTTAATCTAGAGGTTGATAGTGCGACAAAATAGATGAGAATGAACGGAATGCACAAAAAAACAGTCCACCTTCTTAACCGATGATGGGCTGTTTTACATGCATTCTAACCTATTTCTTCGTCAGAGCTTTTAACTCCTCGATCGCCATCGTGACAAGTTCCTCTCCCAATGTCGTTTCCGCTCCGTAAAAAAACAATACATTGGCTACATGGTGGGAACGATAAGGCGCCAAATCCGCCGCTGCCCAGCTATTAGCAAAATCCTCTAAGCCTTTTTTAGCCTCTTTGCTTGATGAATAAATATAAATACTAATACTTTGACTCGTATTATAGTTGAATTGCTCCGGATTAATATCGTTATAGGCTCTAGAAAATACAGCACCCGGGTTTATATCGGTTTTTGCGGTTAACGGAATGCCATGGCTTTCAAATACACTCTTTATTTGATCCAATGTTATCGTTTCTTCGTTTCTTTCGTTCGAACCGCCGCCATAAGCACAGCCTGTAACGGCTAAACAAATCATACAAACGATCATAATCATTTTCCTCATAACATCGCCCCTTTGACTGCTATGACGTGTAAATAAGGAAAAAAGTTACAATAGCTCATCCCAGCCCAGCCCTAATTCGGTAACGGTATCATGGCCTATTTGGATATCTTTTTTCGTAAAAGCCTTCGCTCCTAATCGATAGTAAAAGTTGATTGCACTATTTTTTTCCAGCACCCATACCATTAAGGTTTGATAATGATGTATTCTCAAATGATCGACCACAGCGGAAAATAGTGCTTTTCCGAACCCGAGCCCCTGGTACTCCTCCAGTAAGTATATGGAGTAAAGCTCTGCGTCGTAGTCGTATTGCTCACTTCTGCACTTCCCACCGTTTGCGAATCCTACTATCGTACCTTCATCATTTTCAACAACGTAAATCACTTCATCAGGGTTCGAGCGACTAAATACCCATAACCAATTTTTAATACGACTTTCGATGCTAAGCTTGGACAAATAATCATCCGAGATTATCCCTTTGTAGGTGGATTTCCAGCTCTCTACGTGAACATGAGCGATTTCAGGTACATCGTCAATCGTTGCCAGTCGAATCCGCATATGATCCTCTTTTCTAATCGCGCAAATGGAATGAATACACTTTATAAATCGGTTTGCCCATGTCTAACAACATAAATCATAGTACTAGCCTCATCATTTTATATATATATTTCCATTGGATATTTTTGGAATGAGTGATACTATGATTTTAGTTGATATGACTTCTATATCGCAAGATGGATGCAATATTGATTATGTTGAAATAAGCATATTATGTTCAGTACATAATTAGAATGGGAGGAACCAAAATGTTAGTTGTCACTACAGAAAATATTTCTGGCTATCATATTGATAAAGTATTAGGCCACACGTTTGGTGTTGTAGTAAGAAGCCGCGGCCTTGGAGGAAATATTACAGCCTCTGTGCGAAGTATATTCGGTGGAGAAATAAAAGAATATACAGAAATGATTGAAGATGCCCGTAAGGTCGCTATAGACCGTATGATTCAAAATGCACATGCCATGGGAGCAAATGCAATCGTGATGATGCGATTTGACTCTGGTGAAATCGGACAAACGATGTCTGAAATCGTCGCTTATGGTACTGCAGTTGTAGCTGAGAAAAATTAGCGATGCCCTATTTCATGAGCATTTACTTCGCCCTTCAATTGTTGGTAATTATTATCGCTATTATTAGCACGTTTATATATCGCCGTAGACGGCTAAAGCAACGCACGCTTCAGCCTCCAGCTGGTTTCCAGAAAACGAATGAAATATTTATTGATCCCACAACGGGCGTTCAGCAGCAAGTATGGTTTAACCCTAGTACTGGAGAAAGATTTTATGAAAGAACGGATAAGAATAAAAAATAAGCTAATTCACGGTGATTAAAGCTGCCTTGAATTAGCTTATTTTTTGTACATGTATTTAGAGTCCTGCTAAGCGCACTATAGCTTAACTACTCATAAGCCCGTATTTCAACAACTTCTGCATAAGGGCATCCATTTGTAGCTTCAATTACAACGCGGATCTTATTGGTACGGATAGGCTCCAGCTGATGCGTCCGTTTACGTTTTCTATTATCCGTCTCACGCAGCAGTACCTTCCACTGCTCATCGACAAAAGCCTCAATTCGATAATCCTTCACCAGTTCAGGAATAACTTCGAATGGCGTTCTATGATGATGCAGGTTGATTAAATCCTCATTCACATCATCATTGAAGGTAATATGAATATTGGATATGGAAACAGAGGAATCCCACTCAAGAGAAAGCCACTCCGGCTTATTGCTATCCATTCGATTAGACACCCATGTATGAGGACCGCCAAAAGGTCTTGTGTAGCCATCAATAGCAGATACCGCTTCGTATGCTGTAGTCTCAGGGAATGCCTTGAAGCAGAAAGGTGTTCTGTGCAGCCCTTTCATTTGCCAAGCCATGGTCTGCTGCGTATCCAAGAAACTGGAGAAATCAGCGGATGAATCGATCTTATTCTCGAAGCACAACACACCGTAAAGCGGCGTTTCAGACGTATACATTTGCAGCTCGGGGTTCGACTGAATGACAACGAATAAATTGATCGCTTCTTCCGCCTTATAATCAAGCGCAAAATCAACCCACTGCTTCGTTCCCTGCGTTACTTTCACGGTATGCTTGGATATAAGTCCCATTGGAATATAGTTTTCTTTTTTTCCGGTAGAATGAATTTCAATCGTCATTTCTGTATTCGCCAAAGCATCAACAAGCAAAGAAAGCTTATTTAGCTCCGAAGTGACCGGGAACGTTATTCCGACCGGATTCAGTAAAGAATAAACCTTAGACGCATCATCTATATGCACGTCTCTCATCGTACTCGAAGCAGCTGCTTGGGCGCTTCTCCCTAAATCGCCAGCATCCTCATTGCGAATACCAATAATGGAAGCATCTTGTCTAAGGAGTGTTTGCTGCAGCTCTGCAAGATGAGACTGACTTAGCTCTCTGGGCGTTATTCCCTTCATAGCAGAGAGGGCAGCTCCCGTCCCAGCCGCTTCACCCATTACCGCACAAGTAGCCATCACTCTAGTTGTGCCAAAAGCAACATGTGTCGCACTAACATTTCTGCCAGCGAACAATAAATTATTAACATTGCTGGAATACAGCGAACGGAACGGAATATGGTACGTACCATCAGCATGGAAGTGTTTGGAGCCGCTCTCTTCCGCATACATTCCCTTTGGTGGATGCAAATCGATGGACCAGCCGCCGAACGCTACTCGATCCTCAAATTGCTCCTGCGCCACGATATCATTCTGATTGAGGATATAATCACCAACAAATCTCCTGTATTCCCGCTTGCCTGGAAGAGATCCTACCCATTCCAGTGTCATATTATCCGCTTCAAACTTTCCTGAGTTTTTAATATAATCCCAGATTCCATAAATAACGGACCACAGCTCATCCCGTATTCTCTCGTTCTCATGAACGGTATCGAGCTCCCCGCCCCATTCAATCCACCAGTAGTGGCAGCCCGAATCTCCGCTTCGCATTACCCGGCGTACCGGTATGGAGGTTTGGGAAATATCCTTGGCAAAGCTTGGCGGGATATATTTGACTGGTTGGCCTGCATCCTTTGTATAAAATAAAATCGTGCTTCCGAGCGTGATGTCATCCGCAGCTTCAGGAGCCCAATCCTCCTTAAATTCATGATGCGCTTCCCGTCCAATTCGAAATTTTGCTCCTGCTAGAAAACCGACCAGACCGTCTCCGGTACAATCTAAAAACATTTTGCTCTCGAAGCGAATTTTGCGTTCAGACCCCATCATCCAGCCTGTCACGGAATGAATCTGACGATCCACCTCTGAGCCTGTTGCCTCAACCTCATGTACATCCGTGTTGAGGAACAGCTCAATGTTTTTCTCCGCTTTAACGGCCTCTAATACGATCAGATCCCAAAGATAAGGATTGCCATCAGGATTGCGATACTGATTTTCTACAAACAATTCACCCATAATACCCGTTTCTCTGGCATAACGATTCACGCCATGCCCTGTAGCGCCGCATACCCAAACGCGCACCTCGCTGCTGGAGTTGCCGCCCAAGACAGGCCGGTTCTGTACCAAGGATACTCTCTGTCCCAGTCTTGCCGCTGCAATGGCAGCGCAAACGCCGGCGAGCCCGCCGCCAATGACGGTTACTTCTGTCTTTATGATTTCAGATCTCATATCATAACGCTCCTTTTCTTTGTGAGTGATCAGCCCTTAACGGCAGAGCCGGATATGCCCTGAATAATATACTTTTGACCGATGATAAAAATTAGGATCATAGGGACAATCGCAGCGGTTGCCGCAGCCATCATGCCGTTGTAATCGACGTTATTTTCCAAAATAAAATTTTGCAATCCGAGCGGGATCGTATATAAATTGGGGCTGGATAAAAATACGAGCGCGTTCTCAAAGTCATTCCAGTGCCACGAGAAGTCGATAATCGTAAAGGTAGCTAGTGCCGGCTTCGCTAAAGGAAGAACAAGCTTAAAGAAAATGCGAAAATGGCCGGCACCGTCTATAAAAGCAGATTCCGTAATTTCCTTCGGAATGCTCATAAAAAATTGCCTTAGCATAAACACGCCAAAAATCGAGAACAAGCCCGGCAATATAAGCGCCCAATGCGTATTGTATATATGCATCCAGTTGAACATGATGAACTTCGGAACAAAAATAACCTGTGGCGGTATCATCATCATGGACAAGTAGACGAGAAACATGGCATTCCTGCCTCTAAACTCGATTCTCGCAAAACCGTAAGCAGCGAAAGCGGATAGAAACACTGCGCCAACTGTGCTAATAATGGAGATTTTAAGTGAATTCAAATAATAGGTGATGAAGTTATAGTCACCTGTCCAAATTCGTTCATGGCTTCTCCAATCAAGCTTAGAGGGCAGCCATCTTGTAAATACTTCGCTTGGACTCTGCAGGGACGTGCTGACCATCCATAGAAACGGAAGTATCATGAACACGCCGCAAATGAGCATGAGTACAGTTAACGGCATCTTGGTTTTGACAGAGCTGACTAGATTGTTCATTGAAAACTCCCCTTTCTAATAGTGGACCCAGCGCTTCTGGCTAATCCATTGAATAACGGTTATCCCCATAATAATAGCGAATAAGAACCATGATATCGCTGAAGCATAACCCATTTCATAATAGCTGAAGGCTGTTTTGTAAATGTATAGCGACAAGATCGTCGTGCTTCCGCTCGGACCGCCTTGTGTAATCGCTTGAATGATGGAGAAGGATTTCATCGTCATGATTAAGCCCGTAATGAGCAGCATAAAGGTAGTCGGACTAACAAGCGGCCATACAATTCGCCATGTGACCGTCCGGCTCTTCGCGCCGTCTATCTTCGCTGCTTCCAGCAGCTCAGGCGATACTTCTTGAAGCGCAGCAAGATAAATAATCATGTTGTAGCCTAACAAGAACCAGATCTGTATGATGTCAATCGCATACATCGCAGTCTCGGTATCAGCGAACCAGCCTGGCGGCGATACAATGCCAATCCAGCGAAGTATTTCATTGATGGGCCCTTGAGAGGGCTGAAACAAGAGCATCCAAACGAATGCAACAGCTACCCCGCTAGAAATATAGGGAAGAAAAAACATCCCCCGCAGCAGCCCTTTCATATATACATTCTTATTCAGAACGAGAGCGACGATAAAGGATAGTCCAAGCGATACTGGAACAGAAAGAAGGAATATCGCCGTATTCTTAATCGCATTATAAAACTGATCATCCTGGAA
The DNA here is from genome assembly GCF_056173205.1 of Pristimantibacillus sp. Z349TD_6. Lineage (NCBI taxonomy): Bacteria > Bacillati > Bacillota > Bacilli > Caryophanales > Paenibacillaceae > Pristimantibacillus (SeqCode) > Pristimantibacillus sp. Z349TD_6. Next base: position 7,580,626 of record NZ_CM149662.1, read on the forward strand.
CATTCGCTTTATATTGTCCATGCCCGTAAACGAGACATTTGGATTCGAAAATTGATAATCGGTAAAAATCAGTCCAAAGGAAAATAATGCAGGTACGACAAAAAACAATAATACGCCCAACATATTCGGAAGAATAAACACATAACCCAACCAGCTTTGCTTGCGCATCCAGCTCGTTTTACTCATAACAACCCGCCTTTCTTCGTTCACCCGTAAAAAAAAGTAAGAAGGACAAGGCTGCTCCTTCTTACTTTCTTTACGCAGCTTATTTCTTGATGAATTCGTTGTGCCGCTCTGCCATATTTTTCAACGTCGTGTCGATATCTTGCTTATTGAGGAAATACTTCTCATATTCTTCTTTGCGCGCATCGATCACTTGCTGAGGCACGTTAAGCTGGAATGATTCGAATTTGCCGAATACCACTTTGTTTAGAGAATCCCGATCATAATTTTCTTCATACCCTTTTAGGAGCAAATCGATCGCTTCCGTGCTGTCTACACTTTTGGATGACGGAATGCGTCCGCCCGGAGCCATTGGCAGCATTCCGCCATCAGCGTACCATTTCACAAATTCCCAAGCCGCTTCTTGATTTTTGGATTTCGCGTTAACCGAAATCACGTCGCCCAATCCGCCTGGATATTTGAAGTTGGTTTGATCCTTGGAGATACGCGGAATTGGTGCAAAAGCAATTTTGAAATCATGCGGGAAATCGACTAGATTGTTCGCATTACGGAAAATAAATTCACCCGCTGTCAGCATCGCTGTCTCGCCTTTTAGGAACATCGTATCCACCGGCATCTTGCTGGTCAGCTGCTCGCCATATTCCGGAGTTGATTTATCCTTGAACATCATGTTGTGCAAAATTTCAAACCCTTGTTTCCAATAAGCATTGTCGAAGTTCGATGTGCCGTCTGCTTTCACATAACCGTCTCCACCAATCGTACCGTCGAATTGCGTAGTGAATGCAGCATCATGCTGGAGCAAGCCCCATACATTAGGTTGTTTCAATTTCAGTGCATAATCCTGTAAATCGGACCACGTCCAATCTAGCGGAGGAATAGGCAAACCTGCCGCATCAAGCATATCTTTGTTCAACCAAATGAACGCCATGTTTTTCTTTGTAGGCATGCCGTAATACTTGTCGTTAATCATCCATTGCTTTGCTTCAGGACCCATTTGCTCGTCAATGTTGTAGTCTGTCTTTGCGCTCATATCTACGGCTACGCCAGCATCTATTCTCTTTTGAAGACGAGAGAGGGTGTAGTTCATATAAATATCTGCATCTTGCCCAGCAAGCAAAGCGGTATCCAGCTTTAAGTTGCCGGCATCATCATTAACGAACCGAACATATTCCACTTGTACATTGGGATTCTCGGCATTCCATGCGTCAACAACCGCTTGAGGTCCCGCTTCAGGAGGCACGCCGCCCCATAGCGTAAGCTTAATCTTTTTGGTTGTTGTGTCGCCGCTGTTTGTTGGTGTCCCCGAAACATTATTTTTGTTGTTCCCACCGCATCCAGCGATCAGAACCATGACAAGAATAAGAGAAAGAGCACTGATCAACATTCTGTTTTTTTTCATTTCTTTGCCCCCTACAAACTTGTTTAATTGCTTAGTTAAATCTTATCACCGGGCATTTCACGGGGTAAGGAACGATATTTGGCGATTCATGATACATTCTTTGGATCATTTATTTTGCTCTTTGCGATATTCACTTGGCGTCATGCCGCACCATCGCTTAAATATTTTAATAAAATAGTTGTCATTCTCGAATCCTACTTGCCTTGCAATCTCACCTATCGATTGGCTTGTTTCCTCAAGCAGCATCTTTGCTGCCTCGATTCGGCGGTTCTGTACATAGTGAATAAAGGTTTGGCTCGTTTTTTTCTTAAACAAATCACTCACATAGCTTGCATCCATAGAGATGAGCTCAGCTGCACGTTTTAATGTGATTTCCTCAGCGTAATGCTCCTCAATATGGCGAATAATTTTATTCATCTCTGGATGATCCGTAGGTTCAGACGTATTCTTCTTCGGAAACCACTTGGCTGCTTTTCTTAATTGCTCTCGCTGCTCTAGTTCAAGGGTTACCTTCTCTAGCGCCTGCTTCAACCCGCTCACATCCATTGAAAGCTTAAGTAAATAGCTGGACGCCCCGAACTCCAGCGACTGCCTTGCATACTCGAACTCATTCATACAGGTAAGCATAACGAATCGGCAATCAAGCCCTTCTTTCCTGACAGATTTCAGCAGCTCTACTCCATCCATCATGGGCATATCGATATCGGAAATAACCACGTCCGGCTGCAATTCTCGAATCGCCTGCAACGCTTCCTCGCCGTCATTAGCAGTGGCTATAATTTCAAAAGGAAGATTAGCTTTGCTCATCAGCTTGCTGAGACTCGCTCTTGCATGCTGTTCATCATCAACGATCAATACGGTCCACATCGCTGTCAGCCTCCTTCAAATAGGGTTTCGATAATAATAGGGGGAGATGCATCATAACCTTTGTTCCCCCTTCTGATGAGGCAAGGGTCAAGCCCGTACTCTGATTTTTGAAAAGAAGCTCCAAGCTTTCTCGAATATTTTGAATACCGATGCTCTTCCGCTTACGAAACACCTTCTTCTCTTTGGCACGTTCTACCCCTACTCCATTGTCCGCCACTTCAAGATACAAAAGATCATGTCTCGCCTCTGCTTTGATTTCAATTCGGCCGTCACTCCGTCTCCCTCCAAACCCATGTATAATGGCGTTTTCTACCAAAGGCTGAAGACAGAATTTCGGAACCAGTGCAAAGTTTAGCTCGTCACTTAGCTCATAGCTGACTGTAATATGCCCACCGAAGCGCGCGCTTTGTATGCGCATATAGGAATCAATAAGCGCAATCTCATCTTTCAGCAGGATAAGATCAACCTCTACATTCAATGTTGTCTCTAATATTTTTCCGAGCGAAACACAAATTTCATAAATGTCATCCTCATCCTTCTCAAGCGCTATGCTTTTAATAACATTAAGCGTATTCAAGAGAAAATGCGGGTTCATTTGAGATAAGAGAACCTGAAAGCGGACGACTTGCCTCTGACGTTCCTCTAATTGAAGCCGTTCCATTAAGCCATTTATATCGTCAATCATAGTATTGAAGCTTCGCGTGAGTGCAAGAATTTCACCTCGCCCTTGTTCTGGCAGCTTTACTTTGAGGTTGGTCTTGACCGATATCTCCATCTTTCGCTGCAGCGTTTTTAGAGGAACGGTAATCGTTGAAGAAATAAAATAGGTCATCATGACAAACACAAGCGTAATCAAACCGAAGATAGCGAAAAAGCGTTTTTTCAACGTTTCCACTTCTTCAAACAGCAAGGACAAGGGTACTTTTTTCACAATAAACCCATTTAACTGAGCAATACGGCTGAACGTATACAATACCTTCTCATCTTGGCTAACAATGGAGGCGGATGCAGAGGGCTCTTTTACTTCGAGCATCGCTGATAAAATGGCAGGATCAATCGCTTCATCGGCATCAGACTGCACCATTGATTTTCCTGTATGATCCAATAAATAATAAATGCCTTCGCGCTGCCTATCTCTCATCACCTTGTTGAACCATTGCTCATAATCGATGCTGATACGGGCATAGGCGTACTCTTTGAGATTCTCATCGCGGAGCATCTGATAGAGACTAAGCATATTTTGATTGGGTTTAATAACCGAACTCACATAATTGGTATCGCTTGCATTCCAAATGGAGCTTTCCCCTTCATTGGAGGAAAGCATCTTTACCCATGCTTCATTCGTAATTGAGGAGTAATTCAGTGGCTCACGAGGAGCAAAGGAGGTATAGGCATAACCTTGTTTATCTACCAGCGTATAATACACCGTTGCACCAGTCAGGAAGAAGCTGTTCTCAATGCTTGCGAACTTATTCTCCACCAGTTCCTTCCGAGTTAGCGGATCTTTCTGCTCCGGATTTTTCATAACCGAGCGGATAGTATCATCCTGTTCTAATAGCAGACCTGTCTTCATAACAAGCCCGAGCACATCTAGGAAAGACTTCTCGATATCGAGAAGCTGATCCTCGTTTTTGGCGGAGGCTTCCTCCTGTAGAACTCTTTCCGTTTCACTGAAATTATAAATAACTAATAAAACGAATGGAGCTAGCACTAACAGCAAAAAAGCCATCAATATTCTGTTTTTGAACGTTTCTGGAGTTAAGCCTCTAATCCATTTGTTCACGCGATATGCCCCCCAAGTGCTCTCATCTGTTTAAAAATTGATTCGACATACCTCTCAAGATAACGCGAATAGTCCGTAGGAGCAAGCTTGAAAATAAAGCTGATAACTCTCCTTCATCATGACATAAGCGAATGGATTGACCTAACTTGCGGTGTTTGCGCCCAGTGAAAAAAAAGGAGCCCCTATGGGCTCCTTCAAATGGCGTGTTGTCGCATACCGTAAATAATCGTCATGAAAGCACCTTCGTGCTCCGCTTAATTCTGCGTTTATAGAAAATCCATGAAATGAATAGCGATTCCTCTGCTTTATGGGTTGCAACCTTTTCTATGAAGTAAAAATCTTGGGGATCTACCTCTATTTTTGTAATGAGCAACACCGGGGATTCACTAATCCACTCGTCAAAAGACACGACAGAATGACTAACCATTTTGAACGTATCCTTTGGCAAAATGTACACCATTCCGCTCGTCCAAGGTGCTTTATTCTTAGTCTCGCTAGTGATAGAGAAGAAATAATAGCTCTGAGATGCCTTTACTTTTAAACAAGCATTTCGAAAGTTGCCTACCACCTTACTCCGATCAAAAACTGCATAAAACAATGGCCAAATGCCATCTTTTGTGCCAAATATGGCTTCTACATATTTACCGTTAAAAAGCGTCTGCTTTCTTAACTCGAATTGTTCAATATTTTTATGATTTGACCCGTGCATTATGACTGGTTTCGTCATTGCAATATACTGAATAAAACGGAATTTTGGAAATGTGCTGGCGTACATTATTTCAGATTTATTGCGGACAGCATCGGAATACAATCTTTCATATTCATTAACCTCGTCCTCTGTGAAATTAAATACAGGGGAGCGATAAAATAAAAGTCCCAGCAGCACTGATACTACCTTGGTTATCATACAATTCCCTCTATTCGGACAGAGCCATTATTTTTTCACGCTTCTTATGAAGGTATTGCCCACAACAAGCGTAACGGCGATAACAACAATAATAACTAGAGTATCCTCTGTATCGTGAACACGATGGGTTAAATCGAACAGATACCCTAATTCGAAAAACAGGATAACTAACCATATAGCAAAATAGTGTTTTGTGCTCATCGTATCAGCCTCTTTTTCGCTTCCAATTATTTTTCACAAGCATAAAAACGATAATCAACAAAAATAGGTCGCCTATATAAAACAGCACTGTATTTAAATTAATTGCTTTTCCTTCATATTCGCTCCCATACGCTGCCTTAATGAAAGAACCATCGTCCTGCTTTATCGCAATGGCCTCATTTATCGATATTTCCTTGATTGCGTAGTATTCCGTTCCTTTCGGATAAATGTTTGAGAAATTGCCAGAGTACGTTCCTTCTTCGTCTGAATAGGAAGTAACCTTACCGATTTTAGCGCCTATCTGTGTGGATTCCACTTGAGTATCTGAAACTATGTAAGACTTGCCGTCGTTCACAACGAAACGATGCGCCCAATCCGCATGAGCAGTCCCTAACGTAATAAATGAACTTACCGCGAAAAAAATGCTCATTAAAAACATAAACTTCCTCATTTGGCTCCACCTTCCTATATTGTATCTTATTATGACGAAAAGATAGAGACAGAGTTGCATGAGAATCATAATAAACAAATAAAGGGCTGTCTCAGAAGTAGGATTACCTACGCTTGAAACAGACCCTGCTTTGTTTTTTTGAAGGAGCTTGAAGGGGCTCAAGCATAACGATGCCCTTCTCCTATCATTCCTATAGCTTACGAACCTAATCACTCTTATTTAAACCATTCGTAAGGAATTAAAATTGTAACGAACTCCAGAATCGTTATTTTGAGAAAAATAGCTCGTAACACCATACATGGCATGCTATAGCGTCAATTAGGTTCGTTAAAATAAAACAAACGTAGTTTTTTGCATAATAAGCATAGTACAGTTCGTTAGAGTAAAGATCATGGGTTTTGGGTTGTGAACATCTGAGAGGCAGCTTCTTCCGCATAATTTAATATAAGTATACGTTGACCATGCCCCTCTATTCGATTCACAACTTGTTTAGCCGTCTCGAAATTAAAGGTGACGCGCCCAGTGGTCTCGAAACCTTCCGGCATCGGAACGAAGCTATGTACCTTCGCAACAACAAATACGGTATACGTATCTGTTTCCGTCCAATACCAGCAGGCAACAGGTATTCTCTCCGGCATCAGCAGCAGTCCGGCTTCCTCCACCGTCTCCCGATCTAGCGCCTCGTCAATGCTCTCGCCCGGTTCAATTCTTCCGCCAACCGTCGTCAGCGCCTGCTCATTGCGATCCCACACCATCACGATAGAGCCATCCTCGAGCAAAGGAATACTATGTATGCCAGCGATTCTTTTATCCGTCGGAAGCTCATTCACTCTCTTCAACATAAAACCCTCTCCTTCTACTTCTTGCGGCTATAAGCTGGAAAGCGCATTTCGAACAGCTAATATATATTTTGACTGATCCAGCGGATTGACGCCTCGCCTTACCCGTTCCGCCTTTACATCAGGCGGACATTCGCGGTATCCTGCGAAGAAGGTTGCAAGCGCACCTCTGCCCTTGGTTAGTGATCCAAATCTCGCAGGAAACTCGAGCGACGTAGCAACAGGAATGATCCCTTCAATTTCCATTCTCTCCTGCCTGACAACTGGCGTATCAAACTCACCTCGCATTAGAATGAGCTCGTTCATCAGCTTGCCGCCCGTCTCTTCTGGGGCAGAGAGGCGGAAGGACAGCATTGGCTCCAGCAGCTTTACTCCAATACGCGACAAGCCATCCATAATGCCCATCGGTGTTGCGACTGCAAAATCTAGCGGATGCGTATGCCATACATGATGTTCACCCTCAACGAGAGTAACCTTTATATCCGTTACCTCCCAGCCAAAGAGCCCCTGCTGAAGCGCTTCGGGCACGCTTCTTGCCACCTCGTTCTGATAGCGGTCAAGCAGCCGCTCTGATCGGACAACGGAGCTGAACGTTATCCCGCTCCCGCGCTCACCAGGCTCAATATGAAACCGCAGAATTGCCCAGCATGGCTTCGGCATCGTATAGGCAATGAAACCCTCGCCTGATTGAGCAGGCGTCTCTTTATAGATAACCGATGGCTGATCGAATTCAGCCTTTAAGCCGTACCGATTGTTCAGCACATGCGTGAGCACCTCAATCTGAATCGGCCCCATGACTTTCAGGTGCAGCTCGCGCTGCTCCTGCAGCCATTGCAAATCGAGCAGCGGATCTTCATCCGCCAGCTCATGCAGCGCTGCAACGACAGCCGGATATTCGGCTTCGTTGCTCCAGCGCACCTGTACCGTCAGCAGCGGAACAGCCATCCGCGTCTCACCGGGAACAAACTCATCGCTGCCTATAATGTCGCCAATGCGCGCCTGAGTCCAGCCGCAGACTGCTGCAATATCGCCTGCCGCGAGCAGCCCTACATCCTCGGCCTTTTGCCCATCGATTTTGCGTATCTGCGTAATTTTCTCTTCGATCTGCTGCGTCTCGTTGCGGACGGAATCACGATTGCGAATCACCCCGCTGTACAGGCGGACATAGGCGATTCTGCCCATCGCTGCATCGCGCTCAATACGGAAGACGACGCCCGACACCGGACCGTCTGAGACGATTTGGGGCGGCGGCAGCAGCGTAATCATCGCTTGCATGAGAGGCTCGATGCCTATCCCACGATTCGATGCGCCAAAAAGAATTGGAAATAATTCACCGCGCTGCGTGAGCTCAGGCAGCAGTTGATTCAGTTCTGCTTTGGGCAGTGTGCCGCTGTCCAAATATTGAACAAGCAGCGATTCATCTTGCTCTGCTACGGTCTCCTCCAGCTGCTGCAAATAAAGCTGCGCTTCCTCCGTCTCACTCCCCGATATTCCCGAAACGAGCAGGCTAACCGCACCGCTGAAACGATCCTCGATACCAAGCGGAGCCTGAACTGGCGCTGCTTGATTGGATAACAAACGCTTAATTTGCTGGATCGTTCCTATTGGATCTGCACCGATTCGGTCCAGCTTGTTCACGTAAATAAGAGTTGGAATGTTTCGTTCGCGCAGCGCATGCCATATGACTTCTGTCTGTGCCTGCACACCCTCGACTGCCGACAGAATAAGCACCGCTCCATCCATGACGCGCAGTGAACGTTCGACCTCAGATAGGAAATCGACGTGCCCCGGTGTATCGACCAGATTAATCGTTACTCCTTGCCAAGTAAAACGAGTTGCTGCTGCACGTACCGATATGCCTCTTGAGCGTTCCACTTCTAGAAAATCCGTCTGTGACGTGCCTGCATCCACGCTGCCAAGCGAACGAATGCGACCGCTATGGAATAAAATCTGCTCTGTTGTAGTCGTCTTCCCCGCATCAACGTGAGCAAATATTCCGATGTTCCTTATATATGTTGATGCATTTGGCTCCATATTGCATATCCCCTTACTCTCACTAGCTGTTCCTTTACTTATCCTACCGCTGAAAGCGTTTTACAGCAACAAAAAACGACCCGCCGGGCAAATGCCCGATGAGCCGTTAATAAATATGCTTCTTAATCCATTAGCCTTGATGAATCGCTTCAATATCGATTGAAATCTTCACTTCGTCGCCAATGAGCACGCCGCCCGTTTCAAGAGCAGCATTATACGTTAAGCCGTAGTCGCTGCGTTTCAGGCTGCCCGTCGCGCTAAAGCCTACTTTATCGTTGCCCCAAGGGTCTTTGCCTGCGCCTTCGAAGCTGACTGCAAATTTCTCGGAACGTGTCACGCCATGAAGGCTCACATCGCCAACAACGGAATATTCGCCGTCGTCTGTTTTTGTGATTGCCGTTGCAGTAAATACAAGCTTCGGAAACTGCTCGATATCAAAAAAATCATTGTTGCGCAAATGTGCGTCACGATCCTTGTTTCGTGTGTCCACGCTATCAAGATCAATCGTAAGCTGGATATCAGCTGAAGTCAGGTCATGCGCATCAGCGGAAATATTGGCTTCAAACGCATGAAAAGTACCTTTTACTTTTGCGATCATCATATGCTTTACCGAGAAATCGATGCTGCTGTGCGTGGAATCAACCGTCCATTGTGATTTTGCCATTTTAAAATTCCTCCAATAAAAATTATTAACTTACTTTTTAAAACTTACTAACTTATATTATGTATATTTATATATTATTGCGTAATCCTATTTATGTCAATTGCATTTACAAAAAAAAGACACCAGTGAAGTGGTTAAACTTCTCTGATGTCCATTATTCATTATGATTTGAGCAAGCAGCATTGCCTTAGCTCATCTTAACCCTCCAAAACTGCGGATTTCTCCTTATTATCACGCTTAACAAGCCCATATTTCTCCCATTTTCTACTCTTCCATCGGAAGAACATAATAACGGCTCGCAGCCATTCATCTGCTGCAATCGCCAGCCAAATACCAGCGAGGCCCAGATCAAGCTCGAATACGAAGAAGTAGCCAAGCGGCAAGCTCATTGCGACCATAGAACCCATTCCGATATACAGAGGGTACTTTGCATCGCCTGATGCACGCAGTGAGTTGATAAGCACGATATTAATCGTACGGCCAGTCTCCAGCACGATGCTCAGCAGGAGCACATTTATGCCTAGCCGAACAATTTCCTCATCGTCCGTAAACATTCGCATGAGCGGCTCGCGGAACAAAATAACGAGCAACACGGCAAGCAAGGTTACCGCACTTGCCCAGCGCACGCTTTTCCATACTTGACGGTAGGCAATCGTTTGCTCGCCTGCACCAACCATCCTGCCTACGATAATCGCAGTACCCATGCCAATTGCGAAAGCAAACAGATACGTAAACATCGAAATGTTATTCGCATAGTTTTTCGCCGCCAAGGAGGCCGCGCCAAGATACGTAGCATAATACAAAAATACGATTTGGCATGCCTGATACATCACCTGCTCCAGTGCAGACGGTATGCCGATTCTCAGTATTTTGAGGATATACTCCTTGGACAATGCAATATAATACTTGATTTCAATCCGTACTGACATAATCCGGTACAGCATCCAGAAGAAGACGATGAGCGCTAAACCACGACTAATGACCGATGACAGCGCCGCACCTTGAACTCCCATCTCCGGAAATCCGAATTTCCCGAAAATAAGCAAATAGTTTCCGATAATATGAACGATATTCATGCCAAGCGATACGAACATCGCTTCCTTTGTAAAACCATGTACACGAATAATGGCCGATATCGAGTTGATGATAGCTTGAAGGAAAATCATGCCGCCTACAATGGCTAGATAGCTTTTTGCATGTTCAAGTATTTCACCTTGCAAATTTAACGTTTGCAGCAAATGTCCGCCGAACAACACGAACATAAGGCTTATAAATATCCCGACTACTAGATTGAGCGAGATTGCGAGCGCTGATATTTTGGCAGCTTCTACATACTTGCGAGAACCGATATATTGCGCAACTACTATGGATGCCCCGTTGCCGATTACCTCTAATAGTAAGATTGCTATATGCAAATATTGATTTGATGCACCAACGCCGGATACAGCATTATCCGAAATTGCACTCAGCATCAGCGTATCTGCAATACCCATCAGCATAAACAAAAAGATTTCTAAAAATATGGGCCATGTCAGAAAAAATAAGCTTAAGCCCTTCTGATCCTTTTGCCCTGTTCCATTACCAGCCTCTGCTGTTGTCATGCTGTCACCTTCTTCTAATATAAAAAGTAAAACACAAGGTATCGTAGCATATAAAATAGCTTATTGCACGTTAGAATCGTACCTTTACATAAATAATTTTTTTGTATTTCTTCTACTAAAACAACCTTCCTATGATGCCGAGTCGTTACCTTTTTAGAAGCAGAAGATTCACAGTTAGAAAGAAAAATCAACTATTAAACATGTTATAATAGGTGTCTAATTTTATTCAGCGATACAGTAACAAATAAGGAGTGTACCTCATGAATTCAATATTGTTTATTGCAGCGTGGGCTATAGTTGGCATTTCTATTGGCGGTTTAATCGTGGTTTTTAAAAATAGAGCTAAGAAATAAGTATAAGCTAGCCTTCTTTACAATAAAAAAAGACTGTGCTTGGGTCGCCATAGCAACCTAAGTACAGTCTTTCTCTTTATAATATAAAATGATAGATATCATTATTGCTCTTCAGACTCTTCCTCAGCTGCTTCTTCTTCAGCTGACTCTTCTTCTGCTTCCTCAGAGGCTTCTTCCTCCGTAGCTGCAGCAGCTTCTTCCACTTCTTCTTCCAGTTCAGCCTCAACAGCTTCTACTACTTCTTCAGCTGGAGCCTCTTCCGAAATCAGTTCAGCGGTTTCTTCCACGCCTTCTTGAACTACTTCTTCTTCTTGGCTCATGTTTATTCACCTCCTACTTCTTATTACCTTAATTGTAGCGCTTTCATAGAACTAAACAAGAGGTGTAAAATGTCGTTTCATAGGAACTATTTTCGCATTTTGTATTGTTCGATTCCATTTGCGTTTCTTCGACTTTTTTTCCCCGCCAGAGGTCTAGTACTTCGTTCCGACTTACGGCGGTTTTGCATAACAGATGAACTAGATAAGATGTATAACGACTAGTAAAATCGCTTCTATAATATAACTGTATATGGTGCTATCATTACTTTCAGGGGGCTCATTCCATGCATTATTTATTCATTTATTTTGAACTCGGCACGTTAATGCTCTTTGTCATTTTTTCATTAATCGTTGCTGCCAAAGCATCAAAACTTGCTTATAGCCAAACCGAGCAGCAGCTTAATTACAAAACACGAAAGCTGTTATTTTGGTCTGTTTGCTTAAGCTTTCTTACGGTGGGAATTGCTGGAGCGGATTTAATACTGGCTTCGATGACGCATCCTCAGTTTTGGACACATCGGCTGCTCATTCACACGCCGTTTGCCATCATTCCAGTGCTGCTCATTTGGCTTGGTTCATACCCAAAAATGCGCAGGCTCATACGGCGAACGAACGCCCGGACTGAGAAGGCTAATGATGTAGCACGGCGCCGCCAAGCATCCGATCCCGTACTTATTGTTCCCTTTCAGCTAGCACCGCTTTGCTCATTTGCCATGCTTTATTTTGCTTTTATTCCGCCTCATTCATTCCGCTGGTCTTTCGTGACAATGACGACCACCTTCTTTTTGTTTATTGCTTGCATCGTCTGGATGCTTCAAACTCACCGCAACCAGCTTGCAGCGGAGGCACCACCCGTTTACCGCCCTTGGCTGCGCAAATTGCGCCATACTGGCGTTCTACTCGTTGTTATAGCCATACTGGGCATTCCCTTTATGATGGCCTTTGAGGGCAATCGCCTGTCTGAGCGGCTAAGCATTATCCCCGACGGAATAGATGAATCCTTTTCTCTGCATCCCTCGGAGCGCCAAATTGTCATCCAGCACTGACAACCCCTATGCAGAGGAGGAGTGAGTACTAGACTTTAGTCCAGCTAACCATTTTACCTACAGCAGGAGGACAGTTAATTTCATTGTATGCTATGCTGAATTCAGCCAAGCAAAAACGCCTTCAGCATCCTCTGGATACTGAAGCAGCTTTGACAGAGAAATATAAGAAAAGTAGGAGCAATTAATATACTTTCTTATATTTTAATAAAACGTTGATTGGGGTGCAATAAAACAATGAAGCTAAAAACCATTAGCGGGTTTGTCCTCCTGCTGCTCGGAGCTGTGTTATTTCTAAACCAAGGCGAAGAATTCGGCCCAGGCAAAATATTTGCCTACTTCTGGCCATCGTTATTCGTCATACCCGTTGGGCTTTTCTTTCACTGGCTGTATTTTTCTATGATTGGCAGACGTGGATCAGGCCTATTAATTCCGGGAGGCATTTTGTTCACTGCAGGTGTCGTTTGTCAGATCGCTATGTTATTCAACAATTGGGGGTACATGTGGCCGGGCTTTATTCTCGCCGTCGCCGTTGGCTTGTTCGAATTTTATTGGTTCGGCAATCGGAACAAATGGCTGCTTATTCCCATTAACATTTTGACTGTGTTGTCAATTCTCTTCTTCGCCGTCTTCTCCATTGGCTCCCTCTACAGCAAGTTTTTGCTCAGCCAGCCGATTATTGCGATCATCCTTATTCTCTGCGGCGCTGTCATCCTGCTGACGAAGAAGAAAGACATTTAACAACTCCCTCCTATGGTATGGTATAATCACATGCATCGCGAACCTAAGCACATGCTGCTTACGAGGTGGTTTGCTTCGCAAACCTAAGATTATGCTTACGAAGTGGTTTGCTTCGCAAACCTAGGATTATGCTTACGAAGTGGTTTGCTGCGCAAACCTTTAGGAGGAAATAAAAGATGTTGTCTTTTGAACAAAAGCTTGCAATAATTGAAGGCTTTCCTGAATTAGAACGGAAGGATGTTTCACTTGGCCGCACGAACTTCCATTACGAAGAAAGCGCACATGAGAAAAAGTCGGTCGTGCACCATCTACATCCGAACGGAAACGGTTATGTTTTCGCTGGCTTAGTTAAGGGTGTAGCAACCGATGACAAAGGCCTAGTCAACATTCGCGATTTCAACGAGGAAGAGCTTCGCTCGCTTATTGAGAAATCGATCCATTCTCTATCCATCGCACCGCCAGAGAAACCGGAATCGAAGAAAAAGAAAAAGCAAAAGGCACCGCAAGAAGAGCGCTGGATCGGACCGGACAATGCTGTGCTAACACTGCTGTTTGAAGAAGATCTTTGGTATCTATATGCCGATTTGAATCTGGAATCCGCTTTCGAGACCTACGAGGAAGCTGAGCAGTACTTAGAAGAAGAGCAATTCTCACGCGCCTAGCCGATACATGGCAACGAATGTTTGTTCATAGGTACCAAAATCCGTATTGCTTCATAAAAGGAGAAACGATCGCTGTTTCTCCTTTTTTCTGTGCGCCTAAACAGGATTTTTGTCATTCCGTGTCTAATTGTAAGTAGGAGCATCTTAGACCGTGGGAGGAATTATTTTTGTCGATTAAAGCTAAGCTATCCTTCTCCATATCCATAATAGTAGCTGTCATACTGACACTAAGCACCTTGCTCTATTACTACACAACAAAAACTGAAGCTGAGGCTAATCTAGAAGTTCAGTTTACTAATATTGCAAAGCAAATAAGCAGTACGGTCGAAGCGTCAGAGAACGCCCGCCAGTACATGGAGGACACGCTTGGCGACAAGCTGCGCATTGCCTCTCTAGCGGCAAAGTCACAGCTGGATCCCGAAATTAAAAATGTAACAAATGAGCAGCTCGTCAAGCTTAGCGCTCAGCTTGGCGTCGATCATATTACATTATGGCAGCGCTTTGGAAACGATGTTGTTGCGAAACGTTCCTCAGATCCCAATGAAATTAATATGAGCTCAAAAACCTGGGATTATTGGCATGTTGCCTTTTTACAGCTTTTCGACAAACATGAAGTAAACATTGTACAAGGTCAGAAGCTCAAAAACTTCTGGTCAGGCCCGTTTAATTTCTCAACGTCGGATCCGTCCGAAATTCGCAAATGGGGCTATTACCATGACGGTTCAACAAACTATATCATCAATCCATACGTCAACGCTCAGGTGCTGCTTGATTTCGACTATACCATTGGGACAGATGCAATCGTTAACAAGATCATTGCCGACCAATCCGATATTCTAGAAGTTACCGGATTCGACCTTGAGTTTTACGGCAAGGACAAAATTATTAAATACAAACAAGGCATTCCCGTTTACAACCTCGACGTTCGAGCCATCCCGTTTGGCGACTATAACTATCAGGATCAATCAAACGATTTTTTAAATATTCAACAAGTCAATAAAACCGGTAAGAGCCTTACTGTCAAAAGAAACATCAACGGCGTTCCGGTTATCAAAAACTTTATCCCGATTAAGACGAACAAAAACTATGTGTTTAGCGTTGTTTTTGATCAGAAAGCGATTCAAAAACCCGTTAATCAGCTGCTGGTTATGCAATTTGTCATTTCACTTGGGCTCGTGCTTATTACGATGATTGCGAGCTATTTCATAGCCGGCTTCATGCTGCGCGGTCTGAATCAAGTTATTCGTAAAGTAAACGCGATTGCTGCAGGAGATTTTGGGGAAGTCATTACGATACGCAGCGAGGATGAGTTAGGCTTGCTTGCCTCTCGTGTCGACACGATGGGCAATAATCTAAATCATTATACAACTCAGCTTAAAGCTGCTGCGGAAGAGCTGCAAAGCACGAAGCAGTATTTGGAATCCTTCGTCAATCATACATCGGACGCCATTCATGTCACTGATTTGGAAGGCCATGTCATACAGGTCAATATCGCTTTTGAAAAAATGTACGGCTGGAGCCAAGAAGAAGCGCTTGGCATCACGCTTGATAACGTTCCGCGAGGCTACTTAAGCTCACACCAAGAGCTTGAGGCCACTGTACTGCGAGGCGGCTCTGTAACAGACTATGAAACTGTGCGTTACAGTAAATCCGGCAATCTCATCGATCTCAGCATTACGATTTCTCCTATTCGCGACGAGCTGGGCACCATTATTGCGATTGCCACTATATCTCGGAATATTACTTCACGCAAACAAACAGAAGAAATTATTAGGCGCTCTGAGAAGCTATCGGTCGTTGGTCAAATCGCTGCGGGCGTGGCGCATGAGGTTCGCAATCCGCTTACGACACTGCGTGGCTTTGTACAGCTGCACAAGCAGACCGGCTCGTTATCGCCAGCTCATCTTGAGATTATGCTTGGCGAGCTCGATCAGATTAATATGATCGTGAGCGAGTTTCTCGTATTCGCTAAGCCGCAGGCCACGATCTATCAGCCTGTGAATATCATCCGCCTCGTTGGCGATATTATGATGCTGCTCGATTCAGAGGCAAAGATGAGCAATGTGCAGCTTGCCCTGCTCGCGGAAGCCGAGCTTCCTGAGGTGATTGGCGAGGCTAATCAGCTGAAGCAGGTTTTCGTAAATATTATGAAAAACGGCATTGAATCGATGACCAGCGGCGGTGTGCTTTCCGTAAAAGTGGCGTGTGATGCTAATAAGGTAATCATCCTGCAATTTATCGATCAAGGCTGCGGAATTGCCGAGAGTGATTTGCTTCGCCTAGGAGAGCCTTTCTTTACGAATAAAACGAGCGGAAATGGTCTCGGCCTTATGGTAAGCCAACAGATTATCGCTGCGCATAAGGGCACCATTGTGTTCCACAGCGAGCTTGGCTCAGGCACCTGCGTTGAAATATCATTGCCAACGGACAGCTAGGATAACGACCTTGCTGTCCGGTTTTATATTATTTTGTAGAAAATTAAGCTACTATGGTAAAATGTGTCCGTAGCCTATTACCCATCCATAGTTTTTTTTAATAAGTACGTATTATCATTCCGCTACATTGGGAGTCGCTTATGTCATGACTATGAATTCCCCTATGTCACAGTATATTATTATTGTCATTATTTCAGGCGTTCTTAGCGTGCTGCTTGCCATATATGCTTATTACAACAAGACTAAATTTTCGGGCATGAGCGTGTTTATGTGGATGACCGCTCTATCAGCCGTATACACCTTTGCTTTCGCATTTGAGCTTGCCAGCGATTCGCTTCAAGAAATCCGCTTTTGGTTAAACATTGAATATATAGGCATGCCCTTTATCGCTCCTTGCAGCCTCCTGCTCATCATGCACTATGTTGGGCTAAATAAATTCAATACGTTCAAAAAATCATGGGTCTTATTCGTTATTCCTGCCATAACGCTGCTCATGGTTACTACCAACGAATATCATAATCTCTTTTATAAAAACTTATATTTGCGGCCTCATGTTGCTACAACAGTGGTGGATGTAGTGCCTGGCATCTGGTATTACGTGCATGGCGGATACACTTTTGGATCTATGCTCGCCAGCTTGTTTATATTAGCGCGCCATTGGCAGAAGACAAAATCCATTTATCGCAAGCAAATGCTCACACTGGCAGTAGGCATTTCGCTCCCTATGCTAGGTGCGCTTATGTATGTGCTTGGTCAAACTCCGCTTGGGATGGACCCTGTTCCGATTCTTATGTGTGTGACATCCATATTGTATGTTACATCCATATTCTCGACTGCGCTGCTGACCGTTGCGCCTATCGCGCGGGAACATATTTTTGAGAGCATGCGCGACGGCGTTCTCGTTCTTAATTTAGAAAACCAAATCATGGACTTTAATGGCGCAGCCACAACGATTATTCCTGCGCTTACTCCTTTAGCGATTGGCCAGAAGCTGGATCACATCTGGAAGCGCGGAGCCGAATCAGGGGCCTTTTCCTTCGGAATGGACGAAACCGGAGAGTACGAGCAGGAGTTCAAATGGATTCGAGGCGGGGAAACGTTCTACTACCGGATAAGAGCCTCCAACTTATTAAAGCCAAATGGCCAGCTTGCTGGCAGAACCATCGTGATGATCGATGTGACGGAATACACGCTGCTTCAGAATAAGCTGCGCCATCTCGCGGAAATTGATGGGCTTACTTCTATTTATAATCGAACCTTCTTTATGGAAAAAAGCAGACAGCTGCTTTCCTCTGCCCATGAAACGAAGCAGCCGCTTTCGTTTATTTTGTTTGATATCGATTATTTCAAACAAATCAACGACCGTTATGGGCATAGCTTAGGCGATTTTGCATTGCAGCATGTCGTTATGATTTGCCAGCAAACGCTCCCGGCTGATGCCTTATTCGGACGTTATGGCGGAGAAGAGTTCGCTATAAGCTTGCCGAATACATCACTTGTACAAGCTGGTCAAATCGCTGAGCAGCTCCGTGCAGCCATTGCCGGAAATCCGCTCTACAGCGCGGCTAGAGCGATATCCATAACCGCTAGCTTCGGGGTCGCTGAGGCAAAAACCGCCGATGTTCCGCTTGAAGCGTTATTAAGTGAAGCAGACGTGGCACTCTACCAATCCAAGCATAGCGGAAGAAACGCTGTGCATTTGTCCAATCAGGACCGTGTACATGCAAATCAACAAAAATAACCATACTAGCATGAAAGAGATAGGTGGGATGACTTCATGTTTAAATTTGCCGCCTTGCGCGACATATTGCGTTTTCGGCCAAGTCCTCCGCAAGTGATGACCTTCGGCTTTATATTTCTCATATTGATTGGCGCCGAGCTCTTATCGCAGCCTATATCTTATTCGAATGACGTTTCGCTTTCTTATCTGGACGCTTTGTTTATGTCCACCAGCGCAATTTGCGTAACAGGACTTACTGTATTAAATCCCGGCACTCATTTTTCCACATTCGGTCAGGTTGTCATCATCGCATTAGCCCAAATCGGCGGATTAGGTTTTATGACGATGGCAACCTTATTTGCTTTGCTGTTTCGCAAGCGCATTTCGTTTCGGGAGCGGCTCGTGCTGCAAGAATCCATGAACTATGGCTCAACAGAAGGCATCGTACGCATGATTCGTAAAG
Source organism: Pristimantibacillus sp. Z349TD_6 (assembly GCF_056173205.1). NCBI lineage: Bacteria > Bacillati > Bacillota > Bacilli > Caryophanales > Paenibacillaceae > Pristimantibacillus (SeqCode) > Pristimantibacillus sp. Z349TD_6. The sequence goes on from NZ_CM149662.1 coordinate 7,599,292, forward strand.
TTCTACTCTACGCTCTAGTCATCGAGTTAACCGGGGCGCTACTGCTTAGCAGCTATTTCATGCTGGAAATGCCGGTCGGGAAGTCGATTTATTTTGGCATTTTCCATAGTATTTCTTTTTTCAACAATGCTGGCTTTGATTTGTTTTCCCAATTTCCCGAACGGGCAAGCAGTCTCATCCATTACGTAGAGGACCCGTTTGTAAATATCGTATCGATGCTGCTGATCTTTTTTGGCGGAATCGGGTTTATCGTCATATCAGAGCTCGTGAACTATCCAAAAAACAGAAAGCTCAGCTTACATAGCAAGGTTGTCTTGTCAGTTACCGGCCTTCTCACCGTAGTTGGCGCGATTGTTATTTTTGCCTTGGAGTTTTCCAATTCCAGTACGCTTCACCCGCTAACCGCAATCGGAAAAATTCTTGGCGCCTTGTTCCAATCGGTTACAGCTCGTTCAGCTGGTTTAAGTACGGTTGATCCCAGCATGCTGCGAGAGGTCACTCAGTTTTTCATCATTCTGCTTATGTTTATCGGCGCGGGCCCCGGCTCAACGGGCGGCGGTATTCGTGTAACGACCTTCGCTATTCTCATTGGAGCAATCGTAGCGATGATGAGGGGAAAAGAAGATGTTGTCTTGTTCCGTTATCGCATTTCCAAAACCCAAATTCATCAAGCGATTATGTTCACTATGATTGCGTTCTCGATTATTTGCGGGGCGACCATGCTTCTCTCCATCACAGAGACAGGGTCTTTTCTTGCCATATTGTTTGAAGCGACCTCGGCCTACTGTACGGTCGGCATGTCAGCAGGACTAACGAGCCACTTGAGTGAAATCGGAAAAATTATTATTATTTTGCTTATGTTTGTCGGACGGCTAGGGCCTGTCACGTTGGCCTTTGCGCTTAACACGCGTACCAAAAAAGAGCTCTACCGCTACCCTGAAGGCAAAATCACGATTGGGTAGGCTCGCATTTGCATCGATAATCTAGTGAATGATACGATAGCTAAAGGCTAGTCGTTCCGGAAGGCTACTAAAGGAGTTAACGTCATCATGATTAAAAATTCACATAACGATTCGATACTGAAATTTCGTGAGGAATGGCGCAATAGCAGTAAACGAGTGCTGATCGTGACTGCGGTTGATGCCGAGCGCGATGCGGTTCTTCGCGGGCTAGATGAATTAAACCGTGTCGACGTCATAACGGCTGGAGTAGGCGCAGCGTCGGCGGCAGCACGCACAGCGGCGTACTTAACGGCGGCAGCTGAATCCTACGATTTGGTTATAAGCGCTGGCATTGGCGGCGGTTTTGTCGGAAAAGCAGAGATAGGCTCATTAGTCGTTGCCGACCTCATTGTTGCTGCTGACCTAGGTGCCGAGACGCAGGATGGTTTCCTTAGCTTGGACGAGCTGGGGTTCGGTTCAGCACGTATTGCTGTAAGCACGACTTGGAATGATCGTTTGTATGCTGCTATTCAATCAGCCGGCTTATCGGTTTGCAGCGGCGCTATTCTTACCGTTACAACAGCAACAGGTACGGCTGAGACCACTGCTGCGCTAAGCAAGCGGATCAGCGGCGCGTCTGCGGAAGGAATGGAAGGCCATGGCGTAGCAGTAGCTGCATCCGCACTTGGTATTCCAGTTACTGAAATTCGCTCGATATCCAATGCGGTTGGACCGCGGGATCGCTCCGCATGGCGCATTGGAGAAGCATTAGCCTCATTAGAAGCAGCTAGTAAAGCCATACGGGAGGTTTTTTAAAATGAATATCGCTTATTCACCCTGTCCAAATGATACTTTCGTTTTCCATGCTTGGGCGCACGGGCTTATTCCGGGTGCACCTGAGCTGGACGTTACCTATGCCGATATCGATATTACGAACAATTGGGCCGCAAAAGGCAAAGGACCCGAAGTCATGAAAATATCTTACGCTGCACTCCCTTGGGTGTTGGAAGATTATAAGCTTCTACCTTGTGGAGGCGCACTGGGCAGAGGCTGCGGACCGCTCGTATTAACTGCCGGAGAAATAAAAAATGCTTCTGATCTAGCAGGCAAACGAGTAGCTGTACCAAGTGAGCGCTCAACCGCTTATCTTTTATTCCGATTATGGGCGGCTCAGCATATTCCGAACGGGGATCTCGAAATTGTCGTCATGCCCTTCCACGAAATTATGCCTGCCGTTCGCGATGGTCAAATCGATGCGGGACTCGTTATTCATGAAGCCCGCTTCACTTATCCCACATATGGGCTCAGCATGCTGACTGATCTGGGCAGCTGGTGGGAATCAGATACAGGCTTGGCAATTCCGCTTGGAGCCATCATTGCCAAGCGCTCGCTGGACACAGATGCCATTACCAATTGGGTTCGCGAATCTGTTGAATATGCATGGGCTAATCCCGAGGAGTCTCGCCCCTATATTATGATGCATGCGCAGGAGCTCTCACCAGACGTTGCGCAGGCGCACATCGATTTATACGTCAATGAGTTTACTGGAAATCTTGGTGACGACGGGTATGCCGCGATAACTGCACTGCTTGGCCGTGCTGCTGAAGAAGGGCTCGTCCCAAGCTTTGACTTGTCACTGCTGCGCTAGCGCAAAGCTATTTAAAAACGAAGGCCTCGCAGCAGACCCGCTCCCATCTACACTGCACTTACCTGCAATGTAGCGACTCATCAGACGACTGCTTGTGAGCTGCGTTTTTTGCAGCAAGATTAACAACAATACCCCCAATTCCGACGAATTGGGGGATTTCTATTATAATGGCTTCAACAGAGCAAAAGCGCTGCCTTACTTTTCACTAGCCTTGTTTTCACACGCAAACCGATCTGTTTAGTCCGCACCCAAAAAGAAGAGGGTGCGCCTAAAGTAGATAAATCTACATAAGGCGCACCCTCTTCTATCACAGCTGCACTCTGACCTCACTTGCTGGAATCCTTTTCTATGACCGTAAGCGGGCCAAACGGGTCCGCAGATGAATCTTCATCTGCTTCGACAAAGCGCTTAAGCGCAAACAGTTTATTTTCCCAATAACGCTCATAATAGGCCAGCCATCGCTTCAGCTCAAGGAGAGGCTCAGGGTCGAGCCGGTAACGCGTTTCCCGTCCAACCTTCCTATCCTTAACGAGTCCAGCATCCGCCAAAACACGCAAATGCTTCGAAACCGCCGTACGACTCATCGTGAAATGACCGCTTATAACGGTAACCGGCAGCTCCTCATCCCCAAGCAAATGCAGCAGCTTGCGACGCGTTGGGTCAGCAATAGCCTGAAACACATCATGCTTTGGTGCGGGCTCAGCCATATTAGGCCTCTACATAAGCGCTAAGTTTCTGAACAAGACCAACCCAGCCGCCTGACATGCGATCACGAACCTCTGCATGCGACTGTCCGAACTCAGTAACTTTGTTCGCATCCCAGCCAGAGTGAACAAGGGTGAATTCCGTTTTACCTTGCAAATCAGACAGTTCGAAGCTGAGCGACCAATCCTTGCCCCATTCAAAGGTTAGGCGAGTCGGCGGTTCAAGCACGGTTACTTTGCAGGGGGAATTCCCGAAAGGTCCCGCTTCCAAATGAAATTCATAACCAAGCTCCGCTTGAAAATTGTTCGGCATAAACCATGCGGCAATACCCTCGGATGTTGCAACAGCATCCCATACTTTTTGAATCGGCGCGTTAAGTATCAGCGTTTGTCTAATATCAGACAGCGTACCTTGTGTATTATTGTTTTCCAACTCATGACCTCCATTTAATGTATCTTGGCAGTTTATAGACAACAATATGAAACCATTTGGTTTCGTAATGAGATTATATAACACCTTTTGGTTGCACGTCAAATAGGTAAACCAAGCCAATCGCTAGTTTACCCATTTGACTCTTCCCTTATTTCATATCGTATTATAGAACCTGCCTCATTAGTGAAGTGCGCCAAACGACTGCTTACTTTAAGCTAAACACGCATATCAAACGTCCGATCCGAATTTGCCACTTGCCCTATCGAAGCTTTTGGCGCCACTGCGCTGACATACAGAAAAATAATGAACACCATTTGAACAAGCGGCAGTACTGAATTGTTTCACTTTTTGTACTTATGCCTTCGTCATCGCTTCCGCCCATTTGCCGCCTACCAGCTTCCCGTTAGAGAAAGCCGCGGTGCGAGCCGGAGCATAAGCCAGTGCATGCTTCGCATTCAGCGCAGCTACCAGCATAAAGCTGGCAGGATCGCCTGCTTTGGGCGCAAGTGTCCCCGCTGAAATAAGCGGATAGGTTTGCAGCAGCTCGTCATCAAGTATCCAGCCGAATTTTTCTGCCAGCTTCGCACCTCTTGCTAGCAAATCGCCGTTGCCGAATGGGCTCCAAGCATCGAGAATATTATCCGAGCCGACGTGTACGCGAACGCCTTCTGCTACAAGCTGATCTACGCGAGGCATTGGTCTATCGAGTGGAACGCTCGTAATGATCGCTACGTCATTTGCCTTAAGCTGCTGAGCGAGCTCTTTAGACTCTCCTTCGCTCACTTGCCCTAAGCAATACGCATGGCTAACTGCTGTTCTTCCGCCTTTATTCGCTTGTGCCGTCAGTTCAGCAAAGCGGCTTATCGTATATAGACCTAAGTGGCCGGGATCATGCAAGTGAAGGTCAACGCCCACATTAAACTCTGCACTAAGCTCAAACATAGCTTCAAGACTCCGATCGACTTTGCGATCAAGCCCCGCCGGATCAACACCGCCGACATATTCGGCTCCAGCACGCATAGCTTCCTTCATCACCTGCAAGGAATCGGATCGAAGCAAACCCTGCTGCGGGAATGCAACGATCTCCATTTCCATAACTCCACGGTACTCTTCCCGCACGGTTAGCACATCCTCCAAATGCGAGATGCCGAGCTCTGGATCAACATCTACATGCGTCCGGATTTTGGTGGTGCCATGGCTGAGGAGCAAATCGATTAGACGACGCGCACGTTCGGCTGCCGTAGTCGGCAGTGAAGCCAGCATGGACTTCTCAAACGCCAATTGTCCAAGCAATGTGATAAAGGGCTGCAGCGGCTTCCACGGCTCGCCCAAAAAATGTTTGTCCAAATGGATATGCATATCGGTCGTCGCAGGCAAATACTGCAATCCCTCAGCATCCCTTACGCTTCCTGTATTCACGCCAGCAGAATCATTATTGCTTGACGTTATTTCTGAAATCGTACCCTTCTGTAAGTCTAATGTCATATCAAATAATTGATCATTAATAAGAACTCGATTTAGTTGTGTGATGTTCAACTTTTCCACCCTCTGCCATTTTATTGGATTAATATGTGCCTAGTTAGGCTGTTATCATACGAGCATTCTGTAATTATACGGACATTCTATATCAACGCTTAGGCTTGTAAAAAACCTTGCAAGCTGCTCGTGACACGGGTTTCTGCCACCTTAACACCACGTTTCCATACCGTTCTGTGCTCCGGCTTACCGAGCAGAATGTCCCGTTCAGACGGTTCTGCAAATAACACCATATCAGCTTCTGAGCCCAGCTGCAGTCCATAGCTCTTGACCCCAAGCGCTCTTGCGGCTCCCACTGTCAGCATCTTAATCAATTGGCGAGCATCGCCTTCACCACCCATATATGCGGTTACTGCAAGCAGCCATGCGATCTCCAGCGGATCAGCTTTGCCAAACGGAGTAAACGGGTTGCGTATATTGTTAACGCCGACAACAACGTTCACCCCCTTCTCAAGCAGCATACCTACCGGTGTTAGCCCGCGTCGCTGCTTCTCCTGATCACCTCTGCCGCCAATAAACAAGTCGGTGGCCGGCAGTGTCATGATATGAAGATTGGCTTCCTTAATCAGATCAGCAACAACTTCCGCTTGCCTGCGTTCCAGCGAACCGAGCGAGGTTACATGCCCTGCGGATACAAGGCCTTGCATCCCTGCTGCAATCGTTCTGTCAGCAATTTTAACAATTGCAAGCTGTTCGGCGTTATCCGAGAAATCAGCGTGAAAATCGATCGGCTTGCCGTATTTCTCCGCAAGTTCAAATACATACTGCAGATGCGCTTCAAGGTCATCATCCTGATACGTTATGCCGCCTACCACATCGCCTCCGGAACGCATGGCTTCATCCATGAGTTCAGCCGTACCTGGACTTTTGAATATACCCTCTTGAGGAAACACTACAATTTGTATATCAAGGGCGTGTTTCACCTTCTCCTTCAGCTCAAGCACAGCCTCAAAGGCTGTCAAACCAAGGATAGGATCAACCTCCACATGGCAGCGCATATGCGTGACACCGCTGCGAATCGCTTCACGAATAACAGCAAGCGAACGCGACTTCATATCTGCCGGGGTGAAGTCATGCTTCATATCCGCGGTCATGCGAATCGCCTCAGATAAAGAGGCTGCTTCCTGAGCCATTCGCGAGAGCAGATAAGATTTCTCCAAATGAATATGCGGCTCTACAAAACCCGGCAGCAGCATCCCGCCAGCAGCGAACTCTATGAGCTGTGCTTCGGGTACAAATTCGCTCCCGCTTGGCGCTAGATACTCGATCTTTCCCTGCCGCACTCCAATATCCATGAGCCTTGTTTCATTCCGTAAACGAACTTGTGTGAGAAGTGAATCCAGCAATGTCCTCACCTCCGATTATCATGTGGACGATGAGACAAACCTTACGGAGAGGCTCACCCTTCAATTGTTATTTGGCATATAAACCCTTGAAAAGAGCATACCTGCTTGCCTACGAACTGTCATTGTACGTTCAATACAAATCTTATTTATATTTTTAGATGAAACGTCTAACATATCCTTTACAGCATTCTTGATTACTGCTAGCTTTTATATCAGGAACTAAACCGGAGAGGGATGAATAAGAATGCTGCTCGAACAATTGCTGTTACACCCAATATTTTCTGGATCAACGGTCATTGCAGGCCACAGCGGCTTATCCCGTGTCGTTGAAACCGTTAATATTATGGATGCCCCCGACATCATTCATTTCTTAAAGCCTGGCGAGCTGCTGCTTACAAACGGCTACTTTATGAAGGAAAATCCTGAAGCTCTACTCGATCTGATATTGAAGATGAATCAATTGAAATGCTCTGGCCTAGCGGTAAAAACGAGACGTTTTGCCCTCGACATTCCCCAAGAAATCAAGGATGCGGCTGATCGTATCCCGTTTCCGATTATCGAAATCTCTTCGGTTGAGCATTCGCTCGGAGAAATCTTGCAGCGCTCGACCAGCGTTATTTTAGATAATAAAAATGATGAACTGCAGCATTCGCTGACCGTCCACAAACAATTTGCTTCAATGATCATGAAAGGAAACGGTATTCCCGAAATTGTAACTGCCCTTACGCAGCTGCTTCACTCTCCTGTTGTGCTGCTTAGCAGCAAGCTGCAGGTTACGTCTCACTCGCATCACTTCAAGCTGCCTAAGTTTCTGCCTCTCGTATCAGCTGTCGAAGCCGTTCTAAGCAGCCAGCCCTCTCTTCAAACTGCAGCACACCACTGCTTGCTTGATCCCGCTTTACACGAATACCGCCATGTAGCGATCTATCCGATATTCACCTATAGGCATGAGGGTTATTTGATTACCTTTCAGCCAAAACAAGCCTCATCAAACCAACATGACTTAACGCTAGAGCAGGCGTCGAATGTCATAGGCATGGAGATGTCGAAGCTGCAGGCGGTAAAGGAGCGTTCACGTCGGTACAAAAATGAATTTTTCTCCGATTTAATTGATGGTTTTATCGGTTCTGAGCAGGAGGCTTTGCATCGCGGCAAAAAATACGGTCTCAAGCAAAAAGGGAAATATCTGCTTTTAGCGGCAAAGAAGGATGAGCAGACAAATTCTAGAGAAAGCCAAACAACTAATGCTGCGGCTCTGTTCGACGAGCGCCTGATCTCTGAGCGTGATGTGCAATATGAGCTGATTAAGCGCCATTTTTCCTTGCTGGGTGAAGTGTTCGTTATGTTTACCAAAAATGATTTGTTCGGAATGCTCTTGTTCATTCAAGAGTCCAAGTGGGAGGAGGGTACGTTCCTCAAGCATTTATCCGCTATGACGTCTCAGCTGTTTGAGCAATCCCAGCTTAGCATCTCGCTTGGCGTCGGCAATCCGGTCACTAACGTACTAGATATCGGACTGTCGTATAATGAGGCAGTCAAAGCGCTGCAAATCGGTTACCAAATGAAAAAAACGAGGTTTGTTCAGTCCTATCAATCCAAGGATATCAGCTATCTCTTCCGTATGATTCCCGATGATGAGCTGAAGCAGTTTTACGAGGAAACGTTTCAGTGCTTCTCTTCTATTGATGAAACCGAGCAAAAGGAGCTGATGCGGACGCTGAATATGTATTACGATACACAATGCCAGCTCGTCGAAACGTCCAAGCGGCTTTTTGTGCACCGCAATACGGTTATTTATCGATTGGACAAATGCGAGAAGCTGATGGGCATTAAGCTCAAAGATCCCACTGAAAGCCTTCGCTTGCGTATCGCCTTCGCTATCGAGCCGTTATTACGAATAGATCCTAGTCGTTAGAAAGTTAGAAATAAAAAAAGGGACGATCCCCGGCCGCATTGCGCCCTAGAGAAAGTCCCTTCTAAACTACAGCTATTCTAAATTCGCATGATTGCCATACATCGCTTGTCCGCTCAACGCCTGCTTCTCCATCAATCGCAAAACAATAGCGTCGCATACAATCAGCAGCATTTGCTCAAATAATGAGCCCATCGGCTGAATCGTAGCCGCTTCATTCGCTGCCTGATCCTTCGGGGCTCCTGGCAGCTTGACGACGATGTCAGCCAAATTGCCGATCGTCGATGCCGGCGAGAGGGTTAATGCGCCTACCGCAGCTTCCAAGCTTCGCGCTTTCTCCGCCATCGGCACCAGCGATTTTGTCTCGCCAGAGCCCGAGCCAATCAGAAGTAGATCTCCTTTGCTGAGGCTGCGCGTAACCGTCTCACCAACGACATACACATCCAAGCCGAGATGCATCAGTCTCATCGCGAACGCCCGCATCATCAGTCCCGAGCGGCCTGCTCCTGCCACAAATACGCGTCTTGCCGAGCCAACAGCCTCAGAGAGCAGCTCCAATTGTTCCTCTGCCAGCTGACCCGAGGCTTGATTCAGCTCTTGCATAATAGCAGCTAGATTATTCTCTTTTGGCATCATTCGAATTAACCTTGTTTAATCAATTGCTGCATTTCGGCAGCTGCTGCTTTAATATCGGCTTGTCCCGTAATGCCGCCGCCTACTATGACAAGATCAGGACCAGCAGCGATAACTTCCGGCAAGGTGTTCAGCTTAATGCCGCCTGCCACAGCTACCTTTGCATTTTTGACCACTGCTTTAATAGTGCGCAAGTCCTCGAAGGAGTTTTGACCAGCCGCTTGCAGATCGTAGCCCGTATGAACACAAATATAATCAACGCCGAGTGCATCGACTTCAGCCGCACGCTCCGCCAAGTTTTTAACGGCAATCATATCAACCAATATTTGTTTTCCTTGTTTCTTCGCTTCATCGACGGCACCCTTGATGCTCGCATCCTCTGCAACACCAAGAATCGTTACGATATCCGCGCCAGCTTCAGAAGCTTTCATCACTTCGTAGCCGCCTGCGTCCATGATTTTCAAATCCGCAAGTACGGTCAGGTTAGGAAAAGCTTCCTTAAGCGCTTTGACCGCATGCAAGCCTTCATTGATTACGATTGGCGTACCAATTTCCACGACATCAACAAAAGATTCAACCTGCTTCACAACTTCAATAGCCCCTTGAATATCAACAAGATCCAGCGCTAATTGCAATTTCATCTATATTCACTCCTCATAGGTTCTGTTTATTTCACTGACAAGGCCTATTCTAGAGAGTTACGGATGAAAAAAAAAGTACGCACTTTTATGTAACGTAGTACCCATTTGGGAACTATGAGCAGCCATTTCTATCATTTTTCGTGCAGCTCAGCCATTCTTTCTTGATGCTGCTCGCCCCATTTCGACATGACGTTCAGCAGCTCCTTCACCGTTAAACCGTACTCTGTTAAAGAGTACTCTACCTTAGGCGGCACCTGCACATACACCTTGCGATCAATGATCGCATCATCTTCTAATTCTCGCAGCTGCTGCGTAAGCATTTTTTGGGTAATGGCCGGCATCTCCCGCTTCAGCTCGCCGAATCGATGCGTTCCTGCAGTCAAATGACAAAGAATAACTGGCTTCCATTTCCCGCCTATAACTTTCAAGGTCAACTCTACTGTTTCTTTAAAATGCTGATCACCCAATGTGAGCGGCTCCTTTCGTCAAAACATTATACAAATCTACATATGCAATCACTACGCTGCCTGTCTAATTCACCAGAAAATCACATGATAACTGGCATTATGAGAAAGCGCCATCATCATTCTGTCCTATTTTCAAATATAAAGTTGGTACTTGCAATCCTTAGAATATAGCTCAATAATAAGACACAACGTAGTAAATTCCTTGTTATGAGGATATCATATCTATGCCGCATCATACGAATCAAGCAATCTACAATGAATAGAGGAGAGATAATCATGGAATTAAAAAATAGATCAGCTATCATCACCGGTGCAGGAAAAGGCATCGGCAAAGCGATTGCCGTTGCTTTAGCTGCAGAAGGCGTCAACCTTGGCATCATTGCTCGTACAAGCGCCGACTTGGAGACGTTGAAAGACTCGCTTACAAGCACTTACGGAATTAAGGTCTTTATTGCAACCGCCGATATCGCTGTTAAATCGGATGTCGATCAAGCGATTGCATCGCTCAAAGAGAGCTTAGGCTCCATCGATATTCTAATTAACAATGCAGGAATCGGTACGTTCGGCACATTGCTTGAAATGGATCACGAGCAGTGGGAGCGCATCATCCAAACGAATGTGCTCGGAACCTACTATGTAACCCGCGCTGCACTTCCAACTATGCTGGAGCAAAGCGGCGGAAGCATCATCAATATCGCTTCTACGGCTGGCGAACGCGGTTTTGCAACCGGCTCCGCTTACTGTGCTTCCAAGTTTGCAGTCATGGGCATGACTGAGGCGCTTATGCAAGAGGTCCGCAAATCCAACATTCGTGTAACAGCCTTAACACCAAGCACAGTCAACACAGAGCTTGCTTCAAACGCTGGCCTGAAAATTGGTGACGAGGATCGCATGATGCAAGCTGAGGATATGGCTGCGCTTGTTCTGGCAACATTGAAGCTGCCTGATCGCGTATTTATTAAAGCCGCAGGGATCTGGACTACAAACCCGCAATAATAGACTTAAGAATAATGCCCCACGCCCTTGCTGGCGCTGGGGTTTTAAACTATCCGTGCAGCGGCATCCCGCTGTGCGCCACATGGGAGGTAAATTCAACGATGTCTATACACAATATTCCCTTTTCGATATTAGATCTTGCACCAATCGTAACCGGCAGCTCGCCCGCTCATTCATTCCGCAACACACTTGAGCTAGCCCAGCACGCTGACAAATGGGGCTACAATCGGTTCTGGCTGGCCGAGCATCATAATATGCCCGGCATCGCAAGCTCAGCCACTTCAGTTGTTATTGGCTACGTTGCTGCTGGAACTGAAAAAATCCGCGTAGGCTCAGGCGGCATTATGCTTCCGAATCACGCACCGCTCGTCATTGCCGAACAGTTCGGTACGCTCGAATCCATGTATCCAGGCCGTATCGACCTTGGGCTTGGAAGAGCGCCTGGCTCTGATCAGGTCGCAGCCCGCGCGCTGCGCCGCGGACTTGGCAGCAACGGCGAGGATTTTCCAGAGCAGCTAAACGAGCTGCGCCATTATTTCCATCCTAGCGATGAATCACGCGGCGTATTGCCACGTGCTGTTCCCGGCGAGGGACTAAATGTTCCGATCTGGCTGCTTGGCTCGAGCGGCTTTAGTGCACAGCTTGCTGGTCACCACGGTCTCCCGTTTGCTTTTGCCAGCCATTTTGCGCCGGATTTCCTGCTGCCTGCGTTGAAGCTGTATCGCGACAACTTCCGTCCATCGGAGGTGCTGGATAAGCCATATGCGATGGTTGGTCTGAATGTTATTGTCGCTGATTCCGATGAAGCCGCTAAATTCCTAGCCACCTCTCAGGAGCAAGCCTTCCTGAACCTCATAAGAGGACGCATGGGGCAGCTGAACCCGCCAGTTGACAGCATGGATGGCCTATGGAACGAGCAGGAGAAAATGATCGTTCAAAAGCAGCTCAGCTTCACCATTGCCGGCACCAAAGCAACGGTTAAGGACAAGCTGAACGCCTTAATTGAACAGACTGGCGCTGACGAGTTGATTGTCGTTAGCCAAATTTATGATCAAGCGGCGCGCCTTCGCTCCTATGAGCTGCTCGCTGAAATTTTTAATGAAAGCTCAGCAGCACAATAATCAAACCAAGAGCAGTATCCGAGGCGTACAACGCTTTGGATGCTGCTTTTTCTATGCTCACCTGTACTCCCATGGAAATCAGCGACAATTCTGTGGTGTAGTTTTTGGCCTATTCAGCAATACTAAGTAAATCATTGTTGAAGGTGGGAGAACATGGGGCCTATATTCGCTATTTACGCCAAAGATCTTCGCAGTATTTTCCGGAACAGCGCAGCTGCCATCGTCATTGTTGGACTCGCTTTTTTGCCATCTTTATATGCTTGGTTCAACATTGAAGCGTCTTGGGATCCATACGGCCAGACCAGTTCACTTGCCATAGCCGTCGTGAACAACGATGAAGGCGCTGTGCTGCATGGGACGCCCATCAAAGTTGGAGACGAAATTATAGCCTCCTTGAAGGAAAATAAAAAAATTGGCTGGGTGTTCGTAGAGGGCAACAAGGCCATTGAAGGCGTTAAGCATGGCGACTATTATGCCAGCATCACCATTCCGCCCGATTTTTCTGCCAAAATGGCCACGGTGCTATCGAACCATCTTCAACAAGCAGAGCTCGATTACGCGGTAAATGAGAAGATCAATGCCGTATCGCCAAAAATCGCCCAGAAGGGTGCGAGCGGCATCATTGAGCAGGTTCGCGCAAGCTTCGTCAAAACCGCTAACGAAACGATTTTTCGTATATTCAATCAAATAGGCATTGAGCTCGAGGAGAACAAACCAGCGATTGAACAGGTTCGCAGTACTGTATTCAAGTTGGAATCATTGTTCCCTCAGATTAATGACGCCGTCGCACTAGCGGTTACCGATATTGAAAAATCGAAAAAAATCGTTGCAACCGTTCAAACGGAGCTGCCAAAAGCTGCCCAGCTCGCTAAGGACGGCGAAGCTTTCGCCAAGCAGCTCGGTACTTTTTTTGACCAAAGCAAATCGGCCCTCGACACGGCTGGCCCGCTGATTAAGCAGGATTTGCAGCTGCTGCTGCAAACGGCCAATTCGGTGGAGGAGCTTGTCGGCATATTACAGGACACGAATATAGATCCTGAAGTGGTAAAAAAGAGCTTGGAGCTGGCAGAGCAGCGCCTGACAAGCTCCATCATCGTCATTGATGGGATGCTGAATCTGCTCGATCGCTTGAATGATTTGGCACCAAGTAAAGTAATCGTGTCGACCATTGATCGACTAAAACAGGTGAACACAAGGTTTCAGCAGCAGCTTACGATTGTTAAGCAAATCCGGTCGGCAGTCGAAAAGGGCGAGAAGCCAGCGCAGACGCTAATTGATCGTCTCGGCACTTTATCCAAGGAAACCTCTTCGTTCTTAACGGACGTGCTGGGCCGTTATGACAGTGAAATTTTGCCGCATATCAAACAAGCAGCGGACAAAGCGAAAAAATCTGCCGCAACCGCAGAGTCCGTATTAGCGGAAGCAAACAAGGTCATTCCGAGTGCTGCATCCATCGTAAGCGACGCTGCTAAGGGACTAGAGCTTGGCGGCAAGGAAATGGCCAACATTCAAAAAAACTTACCCGCAGCAGAGCAAAAAATCAAAGGGCTCGCACAGCGGATTCGTGACTTGGAGAAGGAAGGCAATTTAAATGAGCTTGTTGATTTGCTCAAAAATGACGCCGAACGCGAGGGTGCTTTTTTCGCTGAGCCGGTTATATTGAAAGAAAATCGCCTATTTCCGATTCCGAATTACGGTTCAGCCATGTCCCCATTTTTCACAACGCTATCTCTATGGGTTGGTGCGCTGCTGCTCGTTTCACTGCTTAGTGTGGACGTTCATTCCACAGCAGAAACCGCATACCGCAGCTATCACGTCTATTTTGGGCGTTACCTGACCTTCCTTACGATTGCGATTGTACAGTCGCTGCTTGTTACGATCGGCGATATATGGCTGCTTAAAGCGTTTGTCGCAGACAAAATCTGGTTTGTGCTGTTTGGCGTTATTTTGAGCGCGGTGTTCATGCTGATTGTGTACACGCTTGTATCCGTATTTGGCAATGTCGGCAAGGCGATGGCTATCGTTCTGCTCGTGCTTCAGCTTGCTGGATCAGGCGGTACGTTCCCAATTCAAGTTACACCGCCGTTTTTTCAAGCAATTCACCCCTTCCTGCCCTTCACCTACGCAATCAGCATGATGCGTGAAGCGGTAGGCGGTATCTTATGGGATATCGTTTCCAGAGATTTAATCGCTCTTGCCCTTTTTGCTGGTGCTGCACTGCTGATTGGCTTAGCTCTGAAGAAATGGATTAACCGCTATTCTACCAAAATGCTGGAAAAAGCAAAACAGAGCGGATTAATTCACTAGTAAAACATTTGACTAGCCCCCATTTTCTATGAATAATAAAATAAACAATAGAAAAACGATCTTGGGTTAGGAGGCAATTATATGTCCATGGTTCCGCAAATAATGGAGTTTAATAAGAAATTTGTTGAGGAAAAGCAATATGAAGCCTATTTGACTGACAAATTTCCCGATAAGAAGATTGCAGTCCTTACTTGTATGGACACTAGACTTGTAGAGCTGCTGCCAAAAGCATTAAATTTAAAAAATGGCGATGCCAAATTTATTAAAAATGCTGGCGCCATTCTGACTCAGCCGTTCGGAAGCGCGATGCGCAGCATCCTCATCGCAGTGTACGAGCTTGGCGCTCGCGAGGTTCTCGTCATTGGCCATCATGGCTGCGGTATGACCAACCTCAATACAGAAGGCATGGTCAGCAAATTCCAAGATCATGGCATCGATCCGCTTGCCATCGAAACGCTCGAAAATTCAGGCATACGCATGGATAAATTCCTTCGTGGCTTCCAAAGCTCCGAGGAAGGCGTCATGCACAGCGTCAAATTGATCCGTAAGCATCCTCTCTTCCCAAAAGACATTCCTGTTCACGGCTTTATCCTCGACCCCGAAACGGGCGCTCTGGAGCTTCTCGTTCAGGATTATCAAGCAGAGTAATTGAGCATAAGCAAAGAATAGAAAAAACGGTTGTCCTCTGAGCTGAATCAGCCCATAGGACAACCGTTTTTTTATTTTATCGCAATGTAGATGTCGACTTCCGCATTCGCAGTGTCAAATGTCCGGCCGTCATAAAGCTCGTAATCGCCGCCATAAGTGCGCTCAATAGACGAATGCTCGAAAAACGCCCAAATCTCGCCCCATGCTTGCGCTACAACTTCATAAACGGGACCCTTCTTCGTTTTAAAAACCATAAATTTAGCCTCTGGAACCGTCGCTTGCTCTAGTCCATCCGGCAGCTCGGCTTGTGCATCTGCCCGCTCATGCCCAATAAGCACGGTATAGGCTCCACTAGCATCACTTTCATAATCCGTATACAGCGCATAGATAAGATGACCGTTATTCACCTGTGCTCGTTCTGAGATACCGCTGGTGAAATAAGAATCCCATAGACCGGACAAAAGTCCGTTTGCTCCCGCTTCCTGGGCATTCGTCGTGCGCGTTGTTACCCCTATAAGCGTAACTGCTGGTTTTACTGCAATGGTATCATTCATCTGCTGTTTCCCCATTTCCTTGGTATGATCTTATTTTACCGTAGGAAACTGGACAGCTGTCTGTCTTAGTTCTTATAACGGTTAACAATATTTTGAGCTCGCAAAATGATTTGCTCCACGAGAGCCTGAGGCTGCTCAACCTTAACCTGATCGCCGTAGCTTAGCAGCATTCCATAAAACCAGTCATCTATCGTATGCTTGCCTTCCACACGCAAGCTTCCATCCTCTAATACAGTCACTTGATCCGGATGAAAAGCATCTCCTACACGGTGGCGCACCTGCGGCTGGAAAATAAGCGTTACGATGGTATCTGCATTTTTCGACCATTCTACATCCCATGCGTAACCGTCCAGCGAAGGAGTCTCGCGGCGTTCAAATTGCTCCAGCAATAGATTCAGCTTCTGTATGCGCGATAAACGGAATACGCGAAACTGCTCGCGAAGCGTGCAATAAGCCTGCAAATACCATATGTTTCCCTTCAAAATAAGCGCATACGGCTCAATCACTCGCTCCGTTTCCGTGCCGTTCATGTTAATATAGCTGAGCTCCGCCTTCCGCGTCTCTTCAATCGCTTTCTTGAACAAGTTTACCTTGTCGCGCGCTGCTGGTCCCTGCCCCCAAGGGTTCAAATCAAAAACCAAGCTATCTCCAAGGTGATCGTTCTGAAGCTTATCCGATTTGTGCAGCAATGCTCTAACCTTCTCATGCAAACCAGCATAGGTCGCATCATCTAATGCGGTACCTATGCCTTTGACGGCTGCTATAAGCGACGAGATTTCTGCTAATGTTAAATAGTGACGAGACAGCGTATATTGCTCCATAATCTCGAACCCGCCTGTTGTCCCTTGATGAGCCAATACCGGAATGCCGGACTGGCTTAACGTATCCATGTCGCGGTAAATTGTTTTTGTTGATACTTCAAAACGATCCGCCAGCTCCTTGGCGCTTATTCGTCCCCGGTTAAGCAGCAGTACTGTCATCGCAAGTAAACGATCAATCTTCAAATCAGTACCTACTTTCTAAGCTTTTGCATCTACATAAATCTAATCTCAGCAATCGGCCCACTCTGGACAAAACCTATATTTTGATATACTTTGTTGGCAGCAGGGTTTTTATTATCCGCATACAGCATCGGCTCCCTGTTCTCTTCCTCCAAAATTTCGCAAATTCCCGCTACAACCGCGCTGGCATAGCCGTTTCTACGAAGGACAGACGGCGTATAAACCGCATTGATCCGTCCGTGCCGCGGAGATCGATGAGCGATGTTTGCCATCGCTACTGGCAGCTCATCAACAGACCAGAAATATAAATTGCCTCTCATGACCATTCCCTCTGCAGCGGGCATCTGACTGGCAGGTATAACCGACGCCCCATACGCGTCCTCAGAGAAGCCAGCCAAAAACTCAGCGACAAGCTCTACATGCTGGCGTGTTGCTTGAATCATTTTCCCTTTTACCTTCTTGGGCTTAATCACCTTTGGGCATGAATAAGCAGTCATCAACATATAAGCACGATATTGCAACTGGTTCGCCTCCGCATACATTTTCGCGAACGGTTCTGCCGTAGACGGAGCTCCGCATATACCCGGCAAATCCGTTCCTTCGTAATATGCGATAAGCTCCTGCATAAGTATGTCTCTGCGCTCTTCCGTCATATCCTCCGATAGCCATAACCAAGCGTTATGCCCAGGCGAACCTGCAAAGAGCAGCCGTCCGTCAGACGTCTTCAAGCTCGTTGCGCCTTCCAATGCCGTAATCAAATGAATCAGATTATATTGCAGCTCATCTCGCATAAATGGAAATTGATTTAAAACATGATCGTCTGGATGCAGCTTTTCTAACATAAGATCCCTCCTTTTCTCGCTGATAATTAACACTCTCTATACTTTTAGAGCCGTCTAATTAATTCAGTCCAACACCAATACCCATAATGAGTAGGGATGTAACAACGATGTCTATTAACTGATCCTTATTTTAGCAAAAAAACCTTAATAGGTATAACGATATTGCTGCGTTTATACACGCTCGCTGCAGCTGCTAAAATCCAAAATCCTGATGCGACAAATCGATATTGACCCCTATGGCAGCTTTGCTGCCTTCTCCGGCTGCGACAACAAGCTGTGCAGGTACAATAATAGAAGAATCGCCGGCTGCATATATGCCCCTTATGCTCGTTCTGCCGTAATCGTCCGTAACGAAGCCGCCTGCCTGTGTCATCGCACAGCCGAGCGCTTCTCCGAAGTGCGCTGCTTGGCCCCAAGATGGCGTAACAAAGCCGCCTGTGCGCTCAATCTCGGTGTTATTCGCAAATACGATACGATGAAGGCGGCCATTCTCGCCATGGAGAGCTTTAATTTTTTGCTGCGTCACTTGAATCCCTCTTTGGCCTAGTTGACCGATCTGCTGCGAGCTAAGGCTGTTCATTCCATTCGTACAAACGACTACATTACGACTCCAGTTAAACACCGTTTTCGCCAAATTGAAAATATTCGAGCCCTCCGAAATGACAACGAGTGGTTGATCACGCAGCTCCCAGCCATCGCAGTATGGGCAGCTGAACAGGCTTCTTCCATAAAAATCTCGTATGCCGGGGATAGCAGGCAAAGATTCCTTCAGACCTGCTGCCAAAATAAGCGTGCGAGCGTGATAAATAACACCGTTGCTTGTCATCAGATGGAAGCCCATCTCGCTTCGCTGCACCTCCGTCACTTTGTCAGGCTTAATGGTAACCGAAGGATACTGGGCAATATCTGCATGGGCTAATCGACGAAGCTCGCGAGGCTCAATGCCATCTCGCGTGATGAAGCCATGCGACTCATGGGTTACCGCGTTTCTAGGCTTATTGTGATCAAATACAATAACAACTCTTCGCGATCTGCCCAGCACGAGCGCTGCATTTAAACCAGCAGGCCCGCCGCCGATGATGGCACAATCCAGATTCATATCTATCGCTCCCTTATAAGTTGAACTATTAACAAGCCGATACGTTTAAACAAATTATCGCTTATCTTTATTCAATCTTGGCAGGAAGGATGCATCTTGATTGTGTAATAGAGAACGTGCTTCAAGCCCCTTTTAAAGATTAATATCTTCTCACTTATGTAATCTCCAATCGACAATTTTCTTCACGAATTGTATAATTCTGTTGTTCCTTCATTAAATAACGGTGGTGACTATTATTTTATATGCAATCTCTTTGTTAGTTTCCTTTGCTATCGTTTATTTCTTAATTCCTCCGTTTGCAAAGCTGGCTTTCCGTCTTGATTTTGTGGACAAGCCCCGCAAGGATGTTGAGCGAAAACTTCATAGGGAACCGATCCCTCTTACTGCTAGTTATGTTATTTTCATCGGATTTTTCTTTACTTATTTGCTCGTCACAAGAGATTTCTCCCTGCAAACTGGCGCCATATTTCTAGGCGGCGTACTGCTTCTCTTCATCGGCACAGTTGATGATTGGTACAAGACGAAAGGCAAAGACTTTCCGTCGCTTCCTAAATTTATCGTCCAAATATCAGCAGCGGTGCTCGTTTACGCTTCTGGCATCGCATTTACTGGCTTTTACAATCCGCTTTCAGGCGAATATGTGCTGCTTCCTGTTATTTTGCAGTTTACGCTTACGATTTTGTGGATCTTTGGCGTAACGACGGTCATTAACTTCTCCGATGGCATGGACGGGCTCGCTGGCGGGCTTTCGGCAATTTCTGCCGTTACGCTGTTCGTTGTAGCACTGGCCAAAGGACAATCCAATTCGGCCATCATGGCTATTATTTTAGTAGGCGTCACGATTGCGTACCTGCGATATAACAAACCTCCCGCAAAAATCTTTATGGGCGATGCTGGAGCTACCTTCCTTGGGTTTATTTTGGCGGTAATTGCACTAGACGGCGCGTTTAAGCAAGCTACCGTGATGTCGTTGTTTATCCCGATTCTCGCACTCGGCGTACCGATCTTCGATAATATATTCGTTGTCGTGAAGCGCATGCTGCAAGGCAAAGCGATCTATCAGGCAGATGCCAGCCAAGCGCATTATCGCTTGCTGCGGGCCGGCCTCAATCATAAGCAGGTCGTCATGTTCCTATGCTTGGTCAGCACATGCTTATGTTTATCATCTATCATTTTGCTGCTTGTTCAGATATAAAGGTAGAACCGAGACTATTGTCTCGGTTCTTTTTTTATACGAGATGAAAACCTGAAAATTAGTTTCAAATGCGCTAGTTAACAATTTATACCGTTAGAAATCAGTGTTTTCTACCTTACTTCTACAATTTCTGCTAATTTATCTCAATGAAATAAAGGAAATTTGTTCCTTATGTCGAAACGTAAATAAGCACAAATAACTATTTCATAATAAGGGGATACAGAAATGAAGGACAAATTAAAAGGATTATTTCTAGGACTAATGATTGGAGTTATGGTGACAGGATCTGCAGTATATGCTGCAAATACAACGAAAATTGATGTTGTATTTCAATCGGTAAAATATATGTTTGACGGTGTGCAAAAAAATTCATCCGATAAAGCAATTGTTTACAAAGGACAACTCTATGCACCCGCCAAATTCATATCACAAGCTGCAGGTAAAGAATTTAACTATGACAGTAAAAACAGTACAGTATGGGTCGGTAAGAAAGAAGGAGCTTCAAAATACTTATCCGATATTACTTATGCGAGGTTAGATGCAGTCTTGGAATCGTACATTGCCTTCAATCAAAGTAGTCGTAATAGTAAAATAACAATTGCTGATAATGTTTATCAGAAAGGCTTAAGCTTTGATTTAAATGCGATGGGCTTTAACTCTAACCGTGCCTCAATTCAATATAACTTAAATGGAAAATATAAATATTTAACCGCTTTTGTAGGAATTGATGATCTATCAAAAAATGCTAAAGCAACAGCAACTTATAAATTCTTTGGTGATGATAATGAATTACTTACAGTAGAAGAAGTAAAAGGCGGAGATAATCCGCAGCAAATTAAAGTAGATTTAACAGGAGTTCTTAAACTTAAAATAGAAGTTGAATGCATTGGGGATAGTTTCGATTCAATATATGCTGTGTTAGCTGAAGCTAAGGTTTTTCAATAATGAACTAGACCTCTGAATCTTTCAGAGGTCATCTTTTTTGTCGCACACTGATACCGTTTGAAGTTGGTATAGAGCTGTGCAATTAACAACACATCACAAGCACGGCCACATCTCACTCACCAAGCCTTTTCACAACACCGCTCATTTGTCCGAGCATAGAAAGCGGGTCCTCCCTCAGCCAGTCCTCAGACACCTTGAACACTTGACCTAGCTTGACGGCACGAAGCTCTCTCCACCATTCACTTTGTTCAAGCCTTTCATATTGCTGCTGCGAGTCCCAATCCTTCGTAACAACCACAAAAACATAATCACCTATATAACTAGATAATTGTTCGATGGGGATATCTGCTTTGAACGGATGCCCTGCCTGCTGCTGAACCTCTCTCACAGCCTCTGGCGCAGTGAAGCCTAGATCCTGATAAAACACCTTCATATCATAATAAACCTGAAGACTGTAGGGCAGCCCTCGCGCCCATAGGAAGGAAACCGTCTGCCCCTGTCCTAGACTTTTCGATAAAATGCGCTTGGAAGCCTCAGCCTTTTCAAGATAGCTATGAATCCAATCCTCGGCTTCTTTCTGCTTTCCTACCCATTCGGCGAGCTGGCGGAAGCGCTCGAACATCGGCAGCGACCAAGAAATCGTAAGTGTAGGTGCTATCCTGGCATAACTAGAGTAATGATGGCCGTCAAAGGTAATGATCGCATCCGGCTTTAATGCGGCAAGCTTGTCCATATAAGGGGTGACAACCGTTTGGCCAATCTCTTCAATGCCACTGATGCGATCTTGAAAATAACCTCCCTCAAGCAATTGAGCCGGAGCTCCAACCGGTTTGACACCAACAGTAAGCAGCTCACCCAAAAATTGCAGCGATGCGATACGAATGTTCTGCTTTCTTAAATGAACATAAAGCCTTGGGGAGACATTGGTATGCTGTTTAAAGCTGCGGCTAAAATGAAACGGGTCACGAAAGCCGATTCGGCTGGCAATTTCATTGATGGGTTCACCGGATGTTAACAGCAAATGCTTGGCGCGATCCATCCTAAATTGAATTAAGTAATCAATCGGGCTTTTGCCCGTCATCTTCTGAAACAGCCTGGAATAATGTCGCAGCGACAAGCCTGCCATCTCTGCCAGCTTTGCGTGTGTAATATCCAGCGAATAGGAGGCTTGGATATATTCAATCGTCCGCTCGACTGCCCGCAGCGTCTCATCCTCATATTCTTTTTGCTCAGCCTTTAAGACCATATAGATGGCCTCTTGAAAGAGCAAATGATTACGATATTCCTCCACTTCACTCGAGAGTACTCGTTTTTTGTACAAACGCTGTACAAGCTCCAGTAATTGTGTGAACGGCTGCACATGATATTCGCCATCTCCAAGCCCGACTGCCGGCGGCGCGCTTCGTTTACGCAGACGCAGCAAATCAAACTCAGCAACAAAAGCGATGAGCTGAAATTCAGATTGATTGAACAGCTCAATGGTCGCATTCGGCTGAAAGACAAAACATTTGCCAAATTCGAGCAAATACTCCTTGCCGTCAGCATGCAAAATGCCGGTTCCCTCAGCTGACACGATCAGCACATGTCTCTTCGTTTTTATTTTCACTTTCTCAGCAAGACTCTCGCACGAGATTCTTGTCGTGTCAGCCCAAACATACATGCAAGATAAGCGTAAAGCAGCATCTTTCGAATCATTCGCCATATTAGTAGGCCGCTCCCTAAAATGAAAGAAGTCCCTCAACAGTTGTTGAAAGACTCTTCAGCTTATTTATTAACGTGTGGCTGCTATTTGGAAAGCAATTGAACAGCATCTTCAAGCTGCCCTTTAAATGACATAACGTCATATGAGAACCAAAGCGCATCTTCCACAACATATACTTTATTGTTCTTAACCGCCGGAAGCATGCTCCAGAGGCTGCTTTCTTCGACTTTCTTTAAGAAATCAGGATCATTATTGAACTTAACGACAAACAATCTATCGGCTGACGCAAATTCATTCAGCTTCTCCAAGGATATATTAATGCCCAGCTCATGATCGCCTTTATCCCATTCGGTTTTCACTACGTCTGTCATCGGAAATTGCAGTGTATCGAACAAAGTATAACCTACATTGCCTGTGCCGTATACTCTAAGCTGGCCTTTCTCGTAACCCCCGATAACAACAACGCCGAAGGTTTCTCCTTCTTTTACGAATGAAGCTAATTTCGTTCTTGCTTCCGCAGCTTCTTGCTCATAATCTTTGATCCACTGCTCAGCTTTATCGTTTTTCCCTAGAACATCAGCTACGTCTTTAAAATGCTTGATCGCATCATTGCCTTCCCATTTCACAACGACGGTTGGAGCGATCTTACTCAGCTGATCCAGCTGTTCTTCATTCCACTCTGTTGCAATAATAAGATCCGGCTGCAGCTCCAGCGCCTTCTCCATATTCATGGCATTAGCTGCACCAATATCTTCAATACCGCCAATTTGATCTTTGATCGCTACGAAGTTAGAGAGCAAATGTGTCACAGCCCCAACCGGTTTAACGCCAACAGCGATCATTTCCGGCAAATATTGTGTCGTGATGATCCGCTGCGGGTTTACAGGTATTTCTACTTCTCTGCCCAAAGCGTCCTTATACACTTTAGTTGCTGACTGGCTTGCTTCTGTCTCTACAGGAGCATTCGATTCTGCAGGCGTTTGAGCCGGCTTCTCATTTGCTGTCGAGCCCGAATTACTGCATGCTGACACGAGCATGCATACTAGAATAAAGGCGATCAAAAGCCCCGATTTGCTAAATGGATAACGCATGATATAGTCCCTCTTCCTCGTTCTAATTGATAACTGTTATCAATAATAGCAAATGGATTATAGTGCGTCCATGTTGTATTCAGCCTTTTAAGCTGAATCATTCAGCCATTTATCTGCTAGAAAGCACTCTTTTTTTGACATTGAAACATTACATTTACTCGGCCCGTTTATAGTTATATCGAGTGAACTATTGGAGGCGTTTCTATGATAAGAATGATAAGCAAAACCACTGGAATATGCCTTTTACTATCTATGCTCCTCCTCTCCGCTTGTGCGAAAGCCGAGGAACCTGAAACGCCTCAAATAGAAACCGGTAAAGGGAATGCGTGTCGATTCACCCTCGACAGTGAGCTTCTAGAAACAGCCGAAAAAGGGCAGCTTAAGGGCTTAAAAGTAAATTTAAACCACTCTAGGAGCGAACTAGAGCAAGCCTATGGACAGCCTGACGAAGTTGGGTTTGAAAATGCTGATTATTTAAAATATGATAACTGCTACTTCTATATTTGGGACGAAAATAAGATAGGCGTAATCGATATAAAAATAAACGAATCCGTAGAAGAGGTTAAGAAGGTTTTGGGAGAACCAGATTCCGAAGGCAATTCTGATGGCGGGTATGATGAATATGGCCTTAGTTATACAACAGGAGATTATTCTTTATATTTTATGTACGAAGACGCGGCATCAACTGAAGGGATTGTTCGAATAAAGAGCATGAATTAACTTGTCATTGCAAGAACAGCGGCAGTCTCGAAAGACTGCCGCTGTTTTATAGAGCATTCGTTTCTGAATACACTGAAAAGGAAGGGGAATATTACTTTTTCTCCATTACAGCAAAGTAGTTTGCTTCATCATCTGCAAAGTTAAATACTCTTCCAGAAGGCATCGTTACAATGTCACCGACAGTGACACTTTTATTTGACAAGTCGCCATGCAGCTGTTCGAAGTTTTCCGTAAAAAACATTAAAGATGGTGTACCAAGATTTAATCCTGGTGACATTTTTGCAACGAATTCCTTATTATGTAGAATGATCGTTGTTTCTGAATCCTTTGTAGGAGCAATTTCAATATATCGAAACCCTTGGCCGTTATTTTCTTCAGAAATGACTTGAAAACCTACTTTTTCTGTCCAAAATTCCACTGCCTTATCTTGGTTATCTACATACAGCATGATTTGACCGACTTTACTAATCATTAATTGTTCCACTCCCTTGTTTAAGTCATTATCATAATTGAACTGGGTGTTACTCAGCCAGCTTGTCTCCATTACCTCCTTATATTATAGCATGTAGAATAGGTTATCAATTGAGCATATTATGATCTTTGCGGCATACGTTATGATGCACATGAAACACTCAAAAGAATGCAATCACCTCAGACCAGTCCCATTGCCCATAATAAGAATCTGCTTGGTCGATACCTTTTATCCATTCCACTGCATGGTGTCCATCTATGTCCGCCATGATTACATTTGCTGTAGTATGATCATCCCTCACCCAAAAGAGCTTCGAATGAAGAACTATCGGATTATAAGCGCCATGCTTTCGGGAGGACTTTGTCATATGTTTTTGCACGCCATTATTCAGCTCCACCCTCACTAAGTAAGGAAATGCTGCACGGCGCTGATCGCCATCTGGCTTAGATTCCGCTGCTCTCGACACAATAATATGCTGCAAATCCTGCCAAACAAATGCTTGATCAACGAAACGCTTAGGTGTATAGGCAGCCCCCTTCTCTGAGGTCACTTCCAGCACCTTCAGCTGTTTGTTACTGGTGGCCTCGCGCCCGATCCCTGCAATGTAAGCGAGCCGGCTGCCGCTCTTTGCCCATGAGAACCACTGGGGATTATTCACCATCTCATCAAGTGTTCTAAAAACAACGCCGTCCGTTGAAATCACACAGAGGATGTTGCTATCGGCCGATAATGACGCGGTTGGCTTAGCAAGAAATGCGATCCATCGACCATCAGCGGACCATTTGAACTCGCTCGTGCCAACCGCAAAAAAATCGTCAGATGGTGCTGGCAGCACATGAACGGTTGTATAGGTGCGAGGATCGTCCATTGTACGAAGTGGTATTTGATAAAGATGGATCGGCGTCCAGCCATCCGGGAGCAGCTCTGACTGTGAAGAAGCAAAAAAACCTTTGCCATACGGCAGCCAAGAGAAATTATCAATGGCAGCGGCGGAACCAAGCGGTTTGTCCGGCGAGCTCGCATCAACATATTGCAGTTGATCCTTTATCTGATATGCCAGCAGCTTGTTCTTCGGCGCCCATTGAAAATTTTTCCCGACATTTGCAGCGACGAGCTTGCTCTTGCCTGTCGGCAAATGCAGCACCCATAGCTCTTGCTCTTGCTCTGCATCTCCCTGCGTATATGCAAGCCATTCTCCATCGAATGACCACTTGGGATTGCGCACAAAAGGTCCGCTTACAAGCTTCTTCTCCACTTGACCTGTCTTTAGCCAAAGCTCGCCATTTCGCACAAAAGCAGCCCTTAGAAGTTGTTCTTGTTCCCCATTCGGTGCCGCTGCAATATCTGCTCCACTCGTCATAAACAACAACGCAAGAAACGAAGCGATCCAAACTTTTACGATTCTCATCTAGGGAACCTCCCAAAAAAATACTTGTGGTTACGGTTCCCTTTACTGGTGGAAACATGCATTTATTCGTTCTGTAACTTTTCGTTTTTTTTGTTTCCAGTTTGATACCGATTTGTAACTGTTCTGTTACGAATTATTTTAGCTGCCGCCATATAATTGATTTACAACGATTCATCATCCAGAGGGGCTGAACACCATTTTTACCATCGGTATTATTCGTAATCATCGCTTTTTCCACCGTCTTATTCTCATCGACCTTGCTGCAATTCTCCCTATTCAAATTCATGTAGGAGGATTCCGCCATGCCTAAACCAATCGGCAACAGTAGTCGCTATATGCCGGGACTGGATGGCTTGCGCGCCATTGCCGTTCTTGCTGTCATTGCTTATCACTTGAACTTGCAATGGGTACCGGGCGGACTGCTCGGAGTTACTATGTTTTTTGTCCTCTCTGGATATTTAATCACGGACATTTTGCTTAAACAGCTTCATCCTTCCAAGAAATTAGATCTCAAAACGTTTTTTATTCGCCGAGCTAGGCGATTGCTGCCTGCAATGTTCCTCATGATAGCTGTCGTTTCATTATGGCTGTTGATTAGTGATACAGGCCGGTTATTCTCTCTAAAAGGCGATATCGGGTCAGCGCTTCTTTATATAAGCAACTGGTATCTTATTTTCCATGAGGTTTCCTACTTCGAGAGCTTCGGCCCCGCTTCACCGTTCGGCCATTTATGGTCGCTTGCAGTGGAAGAACAATTTTATTTATTGTGGCCCCTCGTGCTGTTAGCCGTTATCCGCTTCTCTCCAAAACGGGGCAAACTTGCGCTGTGGACACTGGCGGCAGCTGCGGTATCAGCCGGTGCGATGATCCTGCTTTACCAGCCGGGTGTTGATCCAAGCCGTGTTTACTATGGGACGGACACCAGAGCCTTTTCCCTTCTCATTGGGGCAGCGCTCGCTATCGTTTGGCCGAGTTGGAAGCTGTCATCGACCTTGTCTGCACGCAGCCGTATGCTTATAGATGCTGTAGGCACATTCGGCTTCGTCATCATTTTGGTTATGATTAATCAGACCAACGAGTATGATTCTTTTCTATATCGCGGAGGCATGGTGCTGTTCTCCCTTGCTACTGCGGTTGTCGTGGCTGCACTCGCCCATCCCGCAAGTAAATTCGCAAATGTAATCGGAAGTAAAGTGCTTGCATGGATCGGCGTCCGTTCCTACGGCATTTATTTATACCATTATCCAATTATCGTGTTAACGACTCCAACGGCCGAGAGCGGGGAGCTGCATCCTGTAAGAGCAATTATTCAAGTAATCCTAACTTTCGTGCTTGCTGAGCTTTCTTGGCGGTTTATAGAGGAGCCTATCAGGCATGGTGCGCTTGGAAAAATATATTCCCTGTTTAAACAGCAAATGACAGAGCGGATTGGACTAAAAAAAGCCAGCAGCTATCTCGCCGTGCTTGTTATTGTTTTCTCAAGCGTATCCTGCACAAGCAGTGTGAATTTGCAATCAGCCAGCGGCGATAGCACGAACAATGAAACATCTGTAGTTGCGCCTGCCAAGCCGAATGTTTCGGAGGAAGCTGCTCCAGGCAAAGATCGTGAACAAGGCAAGACTGGTCAAAATGAGACTGTGATCGAGCCGAAGCCAGCTGAACCAGAAAAACAAACGCCTCCGCAAGCGACGGGGCAACCTGATCAATCTCATACGGCTCTGGGTACAGAAACAGATAAAACCGAACCGTCCATCACCGATCCGAAGCAGCCGAACGTTGATAACGTTGTTAACGGCACCGATGGTAGTAAGCCAAAACCAGTACCAAACGTTAATGACAAACCAACCAGCAATCCCGTACAGGGAAACAAAGATCAGAAGCCTGTACCAGACAAACCGACTGTCACCCCTATCGATCAAAACAGCGTGACGGCAATCGGCGATTCCGTCCTATTGGATGCTGAACCATTCCTAGAGAAGCTGGTTCCGGGTATCGTTGTTAATGGAAAAATAGGAAGACAGTTTGGGCAGGCATTAGACGTGATTGAGGATTTGAAAAAAAATGACCAGCTTGGAAATACGGTTGTTATACAGCTCGGAACGAACGGTGCCTTTACGACAAAACAGATGAATGAGCTTCTTGGCACTTTAGGCACAGAGCGTCAAATCATATTCATCAATACGCGTGTCCCGCGCAAATGGCAGGATTCCGTAAATAAAATGCTCGCGGCCACAGCGAAAAAGACGGAGAACGTGACCATTGTAGACTGGTATACAGCAAGCAAAGGGAAAAAGGACTTTTTTGCCGCTGATGGCGTGCATTTGAAAAAGCATGGAGCACAGTTTTATGCAGACCTGCTTGTTAAAGCATTAGACAAATAAAGAAGAGTGCTTTGGAGGTGTAATTGCCTCTGAAGCACTCTTTTTTTATGATGCTCAATTAGGCAAGCGCCATCTTTACCTGCCTAATATAGAAGAAACGAACGATGAAGAAGTAAATGACTTGAACGATAAAAAATAGGCCAAGCACGAGTATGGATTCCTTGAGCAGCGAGTATTTAAACATGTTGGATAGTGTCATGAGGGCAACAGCCCCATGTACTAATGCCACCACGATTGGTGCAAAGAATAGCAATATAATTTGTCGATTCAGTATTTTTGCAAGCTCTTTGTCGCTCAGACCCATTTTCGCAACCGCTTTGAACTTCTGTCTGTCATCATCCAAATCGCTGTACAGGCGGAAATAGAGAAAACTGCCTGCGGAGACAAAAAACACGATTCCGATAAACAAACCAATGAACAGTATCGGGCCAAAGCGCTGGCTTAGAACGGAATTTTGAAATTCAAGCGCGTAAAACTGATATTTATCGCTATAGGGAATGAGATTCGTAAGCTTACCGCCTGCCTTTATGGCTTCTTTCTGCCGCAGTGGTCCATGCCATGCATAATAATGGCTCTCTTGTACTGGAGGCTGGAGTTTTGCAAATTGTTCATCCGATACAATGAAATAGCCGCTGAAACCATGTACCGCTGGCGATACAACAGCTCGATTGGCTTTAATCACAACACTAGGCTGCAGCGTAAATGGTTCGTTAAGCATCGCTTTACCCGCTCGTGACATCCCAAAGTCAACAACCGCTGCTTTGCCGCCAGAAAGCTTAATCTTATCTATTTTCATTAATTCGGCCAAATGGTTATAGTCGGATTGCTTAACCACTACAATCATTTTATCGCTATTGGAGGCCTTGTAATAACCAAGCTTAAGCATTGCTTTTTCATTTGCGATGTTCGATTCTTTCAGTGTGCGATCAATCTGCTCCATATGCTTTTGCTCGCTGCTATCACCATCCATTGTTGTCTGGTAGGTGAATAGATAAGGATTTCCCTTAACATGATCTCCGCCGATGATGGATTGAAACCCATAAAGCGAGCCTATCGCACAAAACGAGACCGTGGAGATGATAGCGACCAGAAAGAACGAACGTGCGTTGTCCTTCAAGCGGTAGGCGAGATCGGAAAAAAGCAGCATATTCGTTTTGAGCCAAAAAATCGATTCCATACTCTTTAGCTTCCGAATGATATAGACGCTAAGCTGTGTAAACAGCAGGTAAGTGCCGATGCAAACCATGATCGTAACCGGAATAAGCAGAAAAATAGCCTCGGCGCCATCGGCTCGCAAACTAAGAAAGTAGCTTGTTCCAATCAGGATTGGTACTAGCACGGAAAGAAGGAAAGATGACTTCGGCTCACTTTTCGCTTGCTTGTTTGCCTTTAAAAGCGTAACCAGCTGCCCGCTGCGCAGTACGGTAGAAATAAAAAAAGAGATGAGAATAAATAAAATCAAAAATGAAACCAGAGTGAGGGCAATAGCCTTATAAGGAATATAAAAGGATAGCTTTTCATTGATGGTAAGAACATTTTCCCCTGCAAGCAAAATCGCCTTTGCAAACACAAGCCCCAAACCAATGCCGCCGATAATGGCAAATAGGCCAATAATCATATTTTCCAAAAAAATCATCAGACGGAGCTGGACAGTGGTCATGCCCTGCATGATCATCAGCCCAAATTCTCGTTTGCGCGATTGTAGAAATGTACTCATGGAGTACAGAACAAAAAAGAAGGAAAATACATAAATAATCCACTTGGATACAGAAAGCGCAAACGTAGCGCTGGAATGAATATTTTCCCCGCTAAGGACAGGGTGGTATGCAAAGATAGAAAAAGTAAAGAAAACCATCACCGTAAATAGACTGCTGAGGAAATAACCTGCATAAAGCCGTTTGTTGCGAGTGACGTTACGGAATGCGAACTGGCGAAACGTCATTATGATATCCTCCTAACAGCGAAAGCGTATCGATAATTTTTTGGAAGAAGGTTTGACGATTGTCACCCCGATGGATTTCCGTATAGAACCTGCCGTCCTTAATGAAAACAACACGATTGCAATAACTAGCAGCCACCGCATCATGCGTGACCAGCATCATTGTTGCTTTCTGCTCACGGTTAATTTTCTCCAGCAGTTCCATGACATCCTTCGCTGCTTTGGAGTCAAGGTTTCCTGTCGGTTCATCTGCCAGCAGCAGCTTGGGGGAATGAATCATAGCCCTTGCTATCGCTGCTCGCTGTGCCTGCCCCCCAGATATTTCATACATGCGTTTATTCATAATCTCTGTAATGCCTAGCTTCTCTGCTATGGCTTTTACTTTTTTCTTCATTTCGCTAACCTTGTTGCCATCTAGTGTCAGCGGCAGCACAATATTCTCCTCAACCGTCAAGGTATGAAGCAGATTGAAATCCTGAAAAACAAATCCAAGCTCACGGCGGCGAAATATCGCTAACTCATTTTTGTCCAGCTTGCTGGTCGTTTTGCCGTGAAAGGATATGTCTCCCGTTGTCGGCTCGTCAATCGTTGCAATTAAGTTCAGCAGCGTTGTTTTCCCGCTTCCAGAGGGGCCCATAATCCCGACAAAATCACCATCATCAATCGTTAAATTAATGTCGGTCAAAGCTAGGTAGGACATTTTACCTTCATATATTTTACTAACCTGTCTTACATGCAGCATACTTAGATCTCCTTTCAAGAGCAAAACAGTTAATGTGTGATCAGTATACTGTGGACGGTCAGCCGCTAACTATCGATTAGACTTTCACTTTTATTACACGCTTGTAAGCTTCTGATAGGCGGCAAAAACAATACGTACCTCCGTACCCTGATCGACCACTGACGTTAGCTCCATTCTATGCCCAAGACGATCAGCAGCCTCCTTCGTCAGATAGAGCCCCATTCCCGTTGATTCGCGCATGCCGCGTCCGTTTTCCCCGGTAAAAAAGGGATCAAACACCCGCTTCATATCCGCAGCAGGAATGCCTACCCCACGATCGATAACCTCAATAACAGCTTCGCTCCCGCGCAAATAGCAGGAAATCACGACCTTCTTCCCTTCTGTCTCTTTGCTCGCAGAATATTTAATCGCATTGATGACGAGCTGGGAGAGCATAAAAAACAGCCATTTCTCATCCGTTTCGACCGTTAATTCAGGCGTACTGACGTGAACCTCGGGATAAATCTGATTGCGAATAAAAAGTCGTTTGTTGTCATGGACAACGGCGCTGATGATTTGTGACAGAACGACGGGCTTCACGTGGAAATCCTGTTCGAAGGCGCGGAGCCGAGCCATATAGAGGACCGTATGCAAACCCGAGCGCATTCTCTCCAGCTCCTCACGAATGCTGGCAAACTCAGGCTCGTCAATATTTTGAACAGTGAGCTCAATGACCGAAAGAGGTGTTTTCATTTGGTGAACCCATTGGTCCATGAAAACGAGATGCTCCTCCTGCTGCTTCTTTACCGTGTATAATTGCTGCTGATAATGACGGTACTGGGTATGCAACAGTTTCTGGAGCGCCTCCGAGATGGGCGACTGCCCGATTTTCTGAAATGAAGCATCTAGCGATTCGAGAGGCTGACTAAGGCGGAGGTAATAATGTCGCCGACTAAGAAAGTGGTACACAAGGTATCCGCCTAGGATGAAGAAAGCAAGAAAAACAACGTAAAGTGCTGTCTCCAAATTGTGATAACCATCGAGCCAATAAATCGAAAAAATGATACCCAATTGCAAAAGCTGAACAACAATGAGCAAAGCGTGTTCTCTTATAAACAGTTTCACTTGTCACTTTCCTTCATCCATGTGACGTTCAGCCGATAGCCTGTACCTCTCACCGTCAGCAAAGCATCTTCGATGCCAAGCTCCTGAAATTTTCTTCTAACGCGGGTAATGTTCACATTTAGCGTATTTTCATCCACGTAAGCTTGATCATCCCACAGCTTCTCAAGCAGAGCCTCGCGGCTGGCAACCCGTGGATATCGCTCAATGAGGCTTTCTACAATGTCGGATTCTTTTTTCGTGAGCGCAATGATTGTTGCTTCAAGCTTCAGCTCCAGCCTTTCTGGATAAAGCATGAGCCCTTCGATCTCGAGAACGCGTTCCTCATATCTGGAGGCATACTCCCCATAGGCACGCCGAAGATGGCTGTGGATTTTGGCCAGCACAATTCCAGAGTGAAACGGCTTCGTGATATAATCATCGCCCCCATTTTCAAGAGCCATGATCTGATCCATTTCACCGTCGCGAGCGGATATAAACAACACCGGGCAGATCGACGCGCTGCGGATTTGCCTGCACCAGTAATAGCCGTCATAACTAGGCAAATTCACATCAAGAAGAACCATGTCAGGCTTGGCTTGATGGAACTCATCCATGACATGCTGAAAATCGTTTACCCGTATCCCTTCATAGCCATACTTCGTTATAGTAGACAGCAGAAGCTCCGCGATTTTCGGATCATCTTCTACAATCATTATTTTGTGCATCTCACTCTCTCCTTGTATGGACCATTAATGTCAAAATAAGAATATTGCAACACTATCTATTATGCTTGATCTACTATCGATATGGAAACGGAAAACTCGCTCTTTTTTTCTCATGTGATAGATTAAAGGAATTCTATTCGTATTACCTAGTAGGCGCCAATAATTGTTGCAAGGAGGGGTGAACGGTTGAAACTGACAGAGGACAATGTTGTACAACACATAAAGAACAAAAACGAGAAAGCCATTTCTTTTATTATCCATCAATATGGAGGACTGCTTGCTGCGATAATTAAACGCCATTTAAATGGCCAGCAGCAGGATTACGAGGAATGTCTGGATGATGTGCTGCTTTCGGTATGGAACCATATTTTGCACTTCGATCCCGAGAAAAATGGCTTTAAACAATGGCTTGCAGCGATTGCCAAATATAAAGCCATTGATTATCAAAGAAAACAAATCAAGCTTCACAATCACCAATTTTCGGTTTCCGAAATAGATGATCGTATGCTCAAAACAAGCGAAGCGGCAGGCACAAGCCAAGTAGATGAGCTGTTTGACCAACTATCAGCGCGTGAGCGGGATATTTTCGAAAAATATTACTTAGAGGGAACACCTTCCCATGAAATCGCGGAGCACTATAATGCCAAGGAATCTTGGGTGCACAACAAGCTTTCCAGGGGACGCAAGAAATTGAAAAGCTATCTGCTCAAAAATAATCAAGGATAAGGAGTGAGACCATGTCGATTTATAAAGAGTTAAATGATCTTAACCTGGATGTAAGCCAGTATGAAGAACAGGAGCTCACGAGCTTCCAAAAAAAGAGCTGGGACCGACGCGTACGGAGTAAAATTAGAAAACGTAAAACCAATAATAGAAAGAAATATGCAGGCGTTGCGGCGGCTATTATTTTGGCAGCAGGCATTTCAATCAGCACGGGGACTGTGACGTTTGCCAATGTTCCTTTCGTCGGAGGGTTGATGGAGCGATTGATGGCAACTAATGCAGATGAGAACGCGGACTACTCTCCGTTCAAAACCGAGATTGGTGCCACTGCTGAAAATAAGTACGGGAAATGGACCTTAGATGAAGCGTTGATTGATAACGGACGTTTGCTTATTAGCTCCACTTTTGAGCCTGCTGAGGGGGTCAAATTCAATTACAAAATGCATCCGATGCCAACCGTACTCATGAATGGACAGAATCTCACTTCAGGAACCGCTGGACAATCCATTAAAGTACACGATTCCATTTATACGGTCTATAATGAGCTGCGAATTTCAGAGCTTCCGATCGGTGAAACGATTGCCTTCCAAATTAGATACGATAATCTAGACTGGAGCATCGACTCGAAAGTGAAGCTGATTGAGAATCCTTGGTCCTTTGACATTAAGGTTCCAACGAATCAATTGGCTGCAACAAGTGAAACGATTGCATTTAATCAGGATATATCACTTGGAAACGGACAATCCATTCATCTGAAAAACATGGTCGTATCACCTATTTCAACGATTTTATATTATGACTGGACCGAGCAATCCAATCACATTGCGTTTAAAATTGTCAGTGAATCCGGGGTGGAGCTATTGCCTAACACAGCGGAAATATCTGCTGAGGGTTCTTATAACCGCTACGTTCCAATTGATTTGAAAGCTGAGAAATACTATTTGGTTCCTTTCGAGAGCTCAGAGAACCCTCATGCTGACAATCCAGGAGAGGTGCCGGAGCAAGCGATACTGATCAATCCATAGCATAGCCGCACCGCATCGCGCTATTTCAGCTCCCGAGCGTGGAATTCTCAAAAATAGGACTAGAAACTAGTCCTATTTCTCTTTAAGCAACCTATTCAGCATAATTAGATATAGAAATTAGTCTTATATCCAACGCATACCTTTATTTAGGCTCCCGAGCGTGGAATTCTCAAAAATAGGACTAGGAACTAGTCCTATTTCTCTGTAAATGACCAATTCAGCAAAATTAGATATAGAAACTAGCCCTATTTCTCTTTAAGCAACCTATTCAGCATAATTAGATATAGAAACTAGTCTTATTTCTCAACGCATCCCGCTATTTCGGCTCCCGAGCGTGGAATTCTCATAAATAGGACTAGAAACTAGTCCTATTTCTCTGTAAATGACCAATTCAGCAAAATTAGATATAGAAACTAGTCCTATATCACAACGCATACCGCTATTTAGGCTCCCGAGCGTGAAATTCTCATGAATAGGACTAGAAACTAGCCCTATTTCTCTTTAAACAGCCAATTCAGCATAATTAGATATAGAAACTAGTCTTATACCTGCAATGCACCTTGCCAATTCTCCCAAAAAAAGAGATATTCATAGGATAGCTCTTTAAGCTTAACGTTTAAAAAGCTACCGTTGAATTGAGATGAAATTTAGGAGGTGGCACGATCATGCCCTACATTCCATTCAAGGATTTGGACGTTTTTTATGAAAAGATGGGGAACGGTGAGCCCGTTATTTTTTTGCACAGCGGCTACTCTCGGGGAATTCTAGCCTTCGCCAGCCAATTGCTTGATTTTCAGAGCAAATATACTTGTTATTATCCGGATTTTAGAGGTCATGGACGAACAAAGTGCAGCAGTCTCGAATGGAATACGCCTCAGCTTGTAGAGGACACGATCGACTTTATGGACGCGCTTGGCATTTCTAGAGCACATTTGATCGGGTACAGCTTAGGAGCTAATGTTGGATTGTATAGTGGCGTTCAT
Organism: Pristimantibacillus sp. Z349TD_6; assembly: GCF_056173205.1. Lineage (NCBI taxonomy): Bacteria > Bacillati > Bacillota > Bacilli > Caryophanales > Paenibacillaceae > Pristimantibacillus (SeqCode) > Pristimantibacillus sp. Z349TD_6. The sequence continues at coordinate 7,635,255 of NZ_CM149662.1, forward strand.
TTTCCAGAAAGAGTGGCTACTTTAACTACGATAGGAACCAGCGGGTTTGCAGATTCAACGGGTGTCGAGCAATTTGAGCCAGAGTGGCTTTTGGAACAGGGGCAGCAAGCGACCATCAATCAAATAATTGAAAGGCATGCTGAAGCTCATCGAGGCAATTGGCAGGAGCATATGCGGCAGTCTGCGAACGATTGGCGTCTCTATCCTCAGCTTACTAGCGAGCAGCTAAGCAGCATTCATTGTCCATCCTTGCTTATTACTGGGGAAAACGATCCCTTTGTAGGTGAAGCAAAGATAAAGCAGTTGAGTTCCTTGATTAAAGGATCTCGATATCTCGTCGTTCAAGGTGGCAGTCACAGACCTCATATGCTTAGAGAAAATCCGGTTTTGGTTAATGACGCCATACTCGATTTTATTGGCTCATACCCGATTTCCGACATATGAGATTATCTAATCAAAATAAGGCTTACGATTAAGCAAAAAAGCTGCCGATTGTTATATTCGGCAGCTTTTGCTGTGTTAGCGGGGCGCTTGGTTTGCAAAGCAGCCACGGACGTTTTTCTTGTCCGCAGCTGCAGCTGCATTTTTCTAACGCACATTACGTTTATGTTGGCCGGACAATTGTGAATTGCTCGCCTAGCTTCGCATAATCGTTTCCAGCAAGCCGGCTCACCGGCTTTAATGCCTCGGCGTTAATACGTCCATTCTCGTACAAAGCCTCATCCACATGGAAACGTACAACTCTGCCAATTAATAAATCGCAGGCTGGCGAATCCTCTGTACCGCCAAGCGACAACGATTGATCGAGTACACATTCCATACGGATTCTCGCTTCAGCTACACCCGGCACACTCACAAGGTCGCTAGCGATTGCCGTTAAACCTGCTAGCGCAACCTCACTCTCTTCCGAAGGCAAAGCTGCTGCCGTTATATTAATCGCTTCGATATAGCTCTCATCAGAAATATGTACAACAAACTCGCCTTGGGCAATGGCATTTCGAGAGGTATCCTTCTGGATACCTCCCGGCTTGCGCTGTACAGATACCGCAACCATAGGCGGATTAGCGGTAACGATATTGAAGAAGCTGAACGGAGCTGCATTCAGCACGCCTTCGCTTGAGAGTGTAGTGACAAAAGCAATGGGTCTTGGCACAATGCTGCCAATCAACAGCTTATAATTGTCCTGCACACTTTGACTCGTTGGATCAATCGATAACATGATGGGCTCCCCCCTTCAAAAGCAGAATGCTTGCTTTATATTAACCTGTAAAGGTTTCTTTAAACCAAGCCGCTGCCGCAGCTACCTCTGAACTCGTTAGCTGATGCCCAAATGTCTCCCAGTGTACCGTAACTGGCGCTCCAGCTGCTTGCAGCATACGGTCCAGCTCCTCCGTCTCCTGCGGCGTGCAAAGCGGATCATTCGAACCCGCGCCAATGAAACAAGGTACGCCAGCTAGATCAGGCAGATCAACATCCCGAATCGGCACCATCGGGTGATGCAAGATCGCTCCGCGAAGCGTACCTTGATAGTGGAACAATAGGCTGCCTGCGATATTAGCCCCATTGGAATAACCGATCGCCACGATATTATTGCGGTCGAATTCATATTCGGCTGCGGCTTGATCTAGAAAATCATTAAGCTCCTGCGTGCGGAATTTAAGGTCCTCTAGATCAAATACGCCTTCAGCAAGACGTCTGAAGTAACGCGGCATACCATTCTCGAGCACATTTCCTCTGACACTCAGCACGGACGAAGCAGGCGAAACTAGCTCAGCAAGCGGGAGCAAATCCCGCTCGGTACCACCCGTTCCATGCAAGAGCAGCAGTACTGGTGCAGTTGTATCTGTTCCTTGTTTGAATATATGTTTCATCATTTGTCCTCCTCCAATACTCTTACTTCAAATGGTGATAATAATTGCTCAATTTGTGTACGATGCTCCTCATACCATTCCGGCAGCATCAGCTTTTCACCGAGATGCTCTGGCTCTTCATCACGAGCAAAGCCCGGTGGATCTGTAGCAATCTCGAATAAAATGCCGCCGGCTTCACGGAAATAGATCGCGTTAAAATATTGGCGATCCACGACCTTAGTAGGCTGAAAGCCATGGCTCTCAACGTGGCTTCTCCATAGCGCGTGCTCCGCGTCGTCTTTTGCCCGCCAAGCAATATGGTGAACGGTGCCCGCTCCTCCATGTCCATGCTCCATATCCTCTACATTGATGTCAATTAGATTGCCCAGATCGCCTGTTGCTTTAAAACGAGCATAACCTTCATCTTCCCCGACTTTCTCCAGTCCCATCACGTTAACAAGGAGCTCCGCGGTTTTAGCCGAAGCCGTCGTATATAATACGGCACCGCCAAAACCCTTAATCGCCTGCTGCGCCGGAACGCCGCCAAACGACCATTTACTGTCCGCTCCTTGCTCCCTAGCTACGATCTCAAGCTTTAAACCATCAGGATCTTCGAATTGCAAATACTGCTCTCCAAATCTTGATGTTTGAGCAAAATCTACATTAAGCTTAGTCAGACGCTCTTTCCAAAAACCGAATGCACCTGCGGGAACTACATAAGTGGTTATACCCACCTGACCCCCACCAATTTTGCCTTTGCGGGAATTCTCCCAAGGAAAAAACGTAATAATAGTGCCTGGACTTCCGATCTCATTGCCAAAATATAAATGATAAACCTCTGGCGCATCAAAGTTAATCGTCTTCTTAATCAACCTTAGACCTAATACGCCTGAATAAAAATCTGCCGTCGTCTGCGCGTTTCTAACAAAAGCGGTTATATGGTGAATACCAGCTGTTTGATTTGTCATGGTAATGACACTCCTTATTTTATAGGAATATGAAAAGTAATGTAACTAACTCCACTTCTGATTAGCCAATAAGCGCATCAATGGAATATTCACCAGCGCCTGTTAATGCGATGCCTATAGCAATGGCTACAAGAACAAGATTATATTCATAACCGTTTGCGGTTGCCCATATTCCGTTAGGAGCATGCACCTTCACAATAGCACCAAGCATAGTAAGCACGATCAATACCGCAGCAAGAGGTGTAAGCAGACCAGCGACGAATAATAGGCCGCCGATTAGTTCCATCAATCCAGCGGCAACAGCCATAGCAACCCCTGGCTTAATGCCAATCGACTCCATCCAGCCGCCTGTTCCCTTTGGACCATAACCGCCAAACCAGCCAAACAGCTTTTGTGCACCATGCCCCACGAACAACAGACCTACAACGACACGAACAACCAATAATCCCAAAGCAATACTCAATGTAAACTCCTCCATTTTGTTTTTAATGTTTAAACTACTGCTTGCATCACAGTTCTTCTTTTACCACTATTTAAAGAATCTCTATTTTAAGATATATGGTGTGCATAAATGATCGCTGCTACCTTATAACAGCCATCATTGATATGCAACAAACGCCCACGCGCATGATTACACCTTTACAGCTAGTTAAACCCGCTACTTGTAGTGCTCCTGAGCAAACTTTCCTAGCTTCTTAAGCAGCTTGCTCGCCAATTGCTTCTCTTCTGTTGTCAGCCCATTTACCGCTTGCTTGATAGCGTCTTCGTGAGCAGGAAATACATCCTCTACGAATTGTTTGCCTTCATCGGTTAGTTCTGCATAAATGAGGCGCCTATCCGTAGTCGAAGCTCTCCGGCGTACCATTTGCTTCTTCTCCAGCTTATCAACGACATAAGTAATGTTGCCGCTGCTCATAAGCACTTTCTCACCGATTTGCTGCAATGGCTGCGGTCCGCGGTGATAGAGCAATTCAAGCACTCCAAACTCCGTGCGGTTCAAGCCGTTTTTACGAATATCACGATCCGCATGGGCATTCACCCATTGGCTCGCTCTAGACAGCGCAATGAAGAGATCTAATGAATCATTTTGTTTTTCATTTGCCATGATGATCACTCCTCTCTGCGCCGTTTTATCTTTAATTAATTTATCTTGATTTAAAGATAATACATTTTGAAACAGTTGTCAACGCTTATGCCAAATCTTTTTGATTAGGCGATAACAGGCATGCTTCTCAAAAAATAGAACGGCTTGAGATTTCACCTCAAACCGTTCCGCCGTCAATGGCTTCCATTTAGCTTTCTTTGGCCGACCTGACCGAATTCCCTTTAATAAGAGAAACATAAATCCGTTCATGCTCCACTTCGTCGCCACTGATCAGCTTGATCAGCTGTTCGGCAGCAAGAGCCCCCCATTTACGCTTGGAATAGTCAATCGTAGACAAGCGCGGCTGAGTGTAAGAAGCCAGCTCCATATTATCAAAACCAACGATATGAATATGTTCACCGATCCGAATATCAGGATGATGCGCCGCCAAATAATTGAACATACCAATAGCCATCTCATCGTTGAAACAAAACACTGCCGCAGCCGTGCTGCTGTTCTCAGCTATAATTGTCGCTGCAGCCTGCTCCCCAGCCGATTTATTGAAATCTCCTTCAATTACAGTCAGCTTAACGCCAGCGGATCGTTCCACCGCTTGCGTAACAGCTTGCAGCCGCTGCCTTGAATCATAAGAGCCGCTAGGGCCAGTCACTGCATAAAGTGTCCGATGGCCTTGCTCGATCAAATATTCGGCTGCCAGTCTCGCCCCTGCTTTGTTATCGAGCAGCACTTGATTGATGTTCGAATGCTGCAGTTCACGATCCAGCACGACAAGCTTATGTCCGCGCTCCGCGTAGCTCAGCAGCTCAGTGCTGCCAAACGTCTCGTCCAGTATAATCGCTCCATCGATCATTCGCTCAGGCAGCATCCGATGAGATTGCTTACCGCTGCACACGATCAGATCATAGCCCTTTTCCGATAAAATCTCCTTTGTTCCTTGCAAGAGATCGCCGTAGAATGCGCCGCTGAAGTCGGTAAGAAAGACACCGATAATTTTTGTTTCTCTCGTCTTGAGCGACCTTGCAGCAGCGTTCGGGATGTAGTTTAATTCCTTGGCAACAGCCAATATTCTTGCTGTCGTCTCATCCGTCACCTTGGGGCTGCCGTTAAGCGCGTAAGATACCGTCGAGATCGAGACCCCCGCTTGTTTAGCGATATCCTTAATACTAACCACAGCATTCGCTCCTATCTTTCATTGTTCCTTCACTATATCACAAAGACTGGCGGTTCTTGGAGACCGCCAGTCTGCTTCTTACATAAATATTTCGATTCGATTCGATTCCGAATGAAGGTTAGCTTTCAATTGTTCTTCGGAAATTTGTACTCCACCTACACGATAACGGTTAGCTGAAGGCTTGCCTTCCGCTTCCTTACCGTTAATGATGACCTTCGTTACCTGTCCTGCATCGCTAAGGCGATAAACAAAAGTAATCGGCAAGCCGTTCCACATGAAATCGAATTGCATGCCATCCAGCTTAGCTGGCAAAATCGGATCGATAACCAGATTACCTTCCGACTGACGAATACCGAGGGCATTCGAAATCAATTGGTTCATATAGATTCCGGGACCGCTCGAATAAATTCTCCAGCCGCCCTTAACAGGCACAGTTCCTTCACGAAGCTCACCGAAACGCTCCTGCGCCTCATAACGGTTGTTGAACTTGCCGTCGGAGCTGCTGAAGTAAGAGTTGCTTTGACGCAGCTCTGCATTAGGAACAACATCACGCAATCCAACCGGATTAATCATGAGTAGACCTTGCCATACTTCATCCGTCTTGCCCAGCTTCGCCATAGCTTCTACATAACGAATATGAGCATGAACATATTGCAAGCCGACTTCCCGGCCGAAATTAGATGCCTGCTCTGCCCGCTTAAAGTTAGTGCTTACACCGCCTGCATATTGTGCAGGACGGTTCATCAGCCTTACGCCATCCGGGCAATACAGCTGCTCTTTAATAAGACGGTAATGCTCAGCAGCTTGCTCTTCCGTAAGCAATTCGCTAATCATACTGCGTGTCATTGGAAGCAAGCGGTATTGAATGCCTGTAGTTGTGTCAGTCGGGTGAAGCATCAGCTTCGCATCGCCCGGCTCCTCCATGTATACAAAGCCAGGAATGACATCCTGTTGCAACATATACTGGTTAAAGTCCGCTTGAATAGCTGATGCCAGCTCCTTAAGCTCGGCTGCCTGCATCGCATCAACTTCCTCCAGCACGCGGCCAAACTGTGCGATTACCTGATACGTAAGCGCCACTGTCCAACTGCTGACCATATATTGCTTAAGCTGTGCATTAGCCGGCTGCAGCGTATCATCCCAATCTCCGTCGCCATATGAAGATAAATGCGTGTCGTGCAGGAAATGGCTCTTCATATAAGCAATTTCCTTCATCGCGTGGTCAAGCAGCGTCGCAGATTCTGTCGTGAATTCGCCTTTATGACGGACCGTATAAGGAACACGCTCCTGCAAAATGCTATAGTCCTTTGTTGCTGCCAAGTAGTCGCCAAGCACCTTCAGCGGCCAAACAATAATATCGCCATGGCTTTCTTCTTGCTGAATGTGGAAATACTTGTCGAACATGAACCATTGCGGCCAATTTCCGTCATCCTCGTATTGATGGGAATAAACGGTCTTCAAGATTTCAGCAACCTGCTCGTATTTGTTCATTGCCATGAAGTACTCAGTCGGTCCTTGGCAAACGTCGCGCGTTCCCCATGCTGCACCGCCGTATTGCTCCAAGCCATGAGGCACAGAGTAGTGAACGAGCATATTGTGCGTGTACCACCATGCCAATGCATTCACTTTATCCAGCTCAGCTGAAGCTGCTTCAGTATCCTCAGCGGATAAGCGGAAACCATTCATCACATGACGGAAAAACTCACGGTAGCGCTCGATTTCAAGCTCTGCCTTCCGCTCTGACTGCGGCAATGCCTCGCCACGCAAGAGACCTTGCATCGTAATTGTCCATTCCGCGCTTTGGCCAAGCTGCATCACCACAAGCGATGCAGCGCCTGATACCGTACCGCTAACAAGCAAGCTTTCATCTCCTGCAGTCATGTCTGCCCCGCTCACGAACATCCGATATTGCAGATTAGGGAAAATCGGAGCGCTGATGGATGCTTGGTCAGCCTTGAAAGTAAATACGCCGTCCTCCAGCTCCATATGGAACGGCAGCTCGTATTCATTGTTATTCATGGATACTTGATTCGTAACTAAATAGCGGTAAGCCTGTCCATTTACCGAACGAAGGTGAAGGCGGACCTCAGGTGAATCAACCGTTGTATAATTTGTAATGATGATTGTGTCATCTTCTGTTTTGTAGAACCAACGAGCATAGTTAAAGCCGATCTCAAACATCGAAGGCATAGTAAGAAGGCGGTATGAACCTTCCAACTCGACATAAATACGTTGTCCAGATGTCTTTAAATTATTGAGCGCATTGCGCGCATTCGTAAACAGCTTGTGGAAGCTCGTATTGCCTACTAGCAATTGTGAGTTGAAAATACCGTACATATAGGAAGTAGTCGTCATAACATCCTCTGTCATGCGGTCATTGCCGCCAGACATAAGAATATGGCCATGCGGACGCTCAACTAGCAGCTCCTTCTCCTTAAGCACAACATGCTCATGGCTCTCTGTAAAGAAAGACAGCAGCTTGCCGTCTTGCCATTCCTCCTGATGACGGTTAGGGAAATAAGCGTTAACTTCCTCCATCGTCATTGATGCCGTGCGTACTGGCGTTCCAATCGCATTTGCAGCCTCAGACTTAGCTACAGGTGTTGCCGCCGCAGCGAAGTCGGTCTCATTCGAACGCTCAACTTCTTCCCACGCCTTCTGAACTTCTGCGCTGAATTCTATTTCACTCACAGCTGATGGATGATCAGCCTTGAACATGCCGTAAAATACAAAGCGAGCTTTATCCTTCAACAAGACAGGCTCAGCTTGAAGCGCCGCATAAGTGAATTCATATTGGTAAACCTCATTTGCTAGTTCAGCCTTGCCAAGCGCTTCCGGCACGTCCGTTTCTTTGTAGCTAAGGCCAAAGAATTGGAATCCGTCCGTTGAGTAGCTGGCTGCTCCAGTTAGTGAACCGTGCTGCATGTAAGGAAATGATCCTTGCATCGGCTGATTCTGGCGGAAGCAAAGAACATAACCCCGCTTCTCATCTTTAAAAGCTTTATGGTCAACGTACTGCGACATGTAAGCTTCGTTAGACCGCACTGCGCCAATATCCGCGAGTCCAATGTCTTGTCCATAAATGATGTCGATCTTCGCTTCTTTTCCTTGCGATTGTGCGGTTACATCCCAGAACCAGATGCCATGGTTCGTTAATGTGAAGACTACGCGATAGTCGATGCCATCAAATGCAGTCCCCTCCCATAGCAGACGTCCTTCCACTGCTGACATACGGCTTGATGAATGAATCCCAAGCAAAGGCTCATAAGAAATCCCTGCTTCGGTATGCATGCGCAAGTAAAGATTGTTAAGCGAGCCATCTACATTGTTCGACACCACTTGATTCAGCATCGTTCCTTTATGGACAGCTTGCGCAAGGTCTCCGCTGCTTAAAAAATCAAACGTCAGCTCTCCTGCTTTTATTTGCAATTTATTCATCGCTTTCAACGCATTCACTATAGCTTCCATCTTCTTTTCACTGCCTTTCTATTTGCTTAGTTTGAATTTAAGCGTTTCTACATCGCGGCTGTTTGGCCCAATGTACAGTTCAAAGTCACCAGGGTCGCTTGTGAAGGTCATATCAGCATGATAATAACGCAGCTGTTTTTCCTCCAGCGTAAACGAGACCTCTTTGCTCTCTCCTGGCTGCAGCATCACCTTGCGGAATGCCTTTAGCTCTTGCAGTGGACGTACAACATCCCCCGCCATATCGCGTACATACAGCTGTACGGTTTCCTCACCAGCGCGCGCCCCAGTGTTCGTTACTGTGATATTTACATGCAATGGCTTAGAAGCACTCATCGTATCCATGGCCATCTTCGCTCCACTGTAGGTAAAGGTTGTATAACCTAGCCCATAACCAAACGGCAGCAGCGGTTCATTCGGAACATCCAAGTATTGAGATACGTATTTCACCTGCGCATCAGGTGCGCCCTGCGGCCTTCCCGTATTAAATCGGTTATAATAAACCGGCACTTGGCCTACGGAATGAGGGAACGACATCGACAGTCTTCCAGTCGGTTCCGACTCGCCGAACAATAATTCCGCAATGGCAGCGCCGCCTTCCGTACCTGGGAACCACGCCTCTAATACGGCATCCGATTGATCAATTACACCGTGCAGATCAAGCGGTCGTCCGTTGAATAGGACAGTCACCATCGGCTTGCCTAGCTGTTTCAGCTTAGCGATTAGCTCAAGCTGTACCTGCGGCAATCTAATATTCGACCGGCTAGCCGCTTCTCCGCTCATATCCGAATGCTCACCTAAAGCAAGCACCACGATATCTGCATCTTTAGCTGCAGCATATGCCGCTTGCCACTGCTCAGCCGTTGCGTCCTCAATACCGCAGCCTTCTGTCACAGACAACAATGATGCATCTACTTTGCTTGCGATGCCTGCTGCCACTTGTACCGCCTCTTCCTTGGAGCCAAGCCAAGACCAAGGTCCAAGAATATCGCCACTTGCCGCGAAAGGACCAATCAAGGCAATTTTCTGCTCACGACCAAGCGGAAGAACACCATCATTTTTTACGAGGACACAGGATTTAAGAGCCAGCTCACGCGCAGCCTTGCGATGTGCTGCTGAGCCTACAATTTCCAACTCACGCTCTTCATTCGCACCACGATACGGTTGATCGAACAATCCCAGCTTCTGCTTCAGCTTCAGAATACGAAGTACAGCTTCGTCAATCAAAGCAACATCGATTTCATTCTCCTCAACAAGCCGCTGCAAATGATCCGTGTAACAGGTCGTCATCATTTCAATATCGACGCCGGCTTTGATCGCCTTCATTGCCGCTTCTGACTCATCCGCTGCAACACCGTGCGGGATCAGCTCTTTTACTGCGCCCCAATCGGAGATCAGCACACCGTCAAACGCCCATTCGCCGCGAAGAAGATCACGCATCAGCCACTTGTTTCCTGAAGCTGGAATGCCATCCACTGTATTGAATGCCGTCATGACCATTTCGCAGCCTTCATCCAGCGCCGCTTTATATGCAGGCAAATAAAACTCGCGAAGCTGACGCTCAGACAGATCAACCGTGTTATAGTCGCGTCCACCTTCTGCAGCTCCATATGCGGCAAAGTGTTTCACGCATGCTGCCACGCGGTTAATATCATTTGCAAGGTCTTTTCCTTGGAAGCCTCTTACGAAGGCTCTGGCGAATTCACTGTTCAAATATGGATCCTCGCCTGTCGATTCCATGACTCGGCCCCATCTTGGGTCCCTTACGAGATCGACCATCGGAGCGAACGTAACGTGCACACCTGCCGCAGCAGCTTCCTTAGCAGCGATCTCGGCACTTTGTTCCGCCAGCTCCATATCCCATGAGCAGCCGATTGCCAGCGGTACAGGAAAGATCGTTTTGTAGCCATGGACGATATCCGCCATCACTAGAAGCGGAATGCCTAAGCGGTTGTTCGCCAAATGCTGCTTCTGTATGTTAATGACTTCCCTCGCTCCTGTTAAGCCAAGCACGGAGCCTGTACCCCGAACCGTTTCTTCCGTTACGCCCATTTCAGCCATCGGTCCGGTAATTTGTCCATCCGCGCCTTCAAAGAATGGCGTCGCCAGCTGCAGCAGCTGCCCGATCTTCTCCTCAAGCGTCATGAGCTTTAGAAGAGCCGCAGGTTGCTTTTCCATATCCGTGTTCCTCCTCGTAATAGCCAATCAAATTTATCGTTCTTATCGTTAATGTTTACAGGTCCTTCTGTCTTTACCACGCTTATGTCTTATGGCCAATAATTATAACAATCGAAACGTTTCTATTAACTCCTAATTTGGATTATAAACAATTCAAAAAGAGCCGTCAATTGCTGTTTCATCTTTAATAGAAACGTTTATATTACTAATATGAGACTATTTTCCTGAATTAAAAAAACGCTTGAACCCGTCAAAACTTTGATCTATAATGATGTCGAAACGTTTCGAATCAATAAGCAGGTCTGGTTCTAAAGTTGTAAACGGTAATATATTTTGTTTATAGAAACGTTTCACCACATCAATTAGTATTTCTATATACTTGTGGCGAACGTTTTTGCTGCGGCAGGGAAAGCAACATTTACCTGCTTATCAACACCCAGCTTAGGCTTATATATACGGCAAACAACAGCCGCCTGCGTGCATAACTTGCACGGATTCACAGCATAGTACTGATAACAATCATTCACACAGGAGGAATAATTAATGTTTAAGAAATCAGTGGCAACTGCACTAGCTAGCTCTATGCTGCTTATCGGCGCCCTCACTGCTTGCGGAAGCAACAACAGCAATGAAGGAGCAGCAAACGATAAAGTAACAATCAACGTATGGGGCATGGGTGAAGAAGCCAAATCCTTGCCGAAGATTGCAGAGCAATTCATGGTTGAGAACCCTAACATTAAGGTCAATGTACAAGCACTTCCTTGGGATACGGCACATGACAAGCTGTTGACGGCTGTCGCTTCCAAAAAAGGTCCAGACGTGCTTCAAATGGGAACAACTTGGATTCCTGAGTTCGCATCCGCTAAAGCGCTTATGGATATCACTCCTTACGTAACTGAATATCCCGAACTTGCTGAAGCAAACTTCTACCCAGGATCGGTATCAACGACTAAATACGAAGATGCAACTGTAGGCGTGCCTTGGTACATCGACACTCGCGTGCTTTATTACCGTACAGATCTACTGAAAGAAGTAGGCTACGATAAAGCTCCACAAACATGGGATGAGCTTAAAGATGCTGCAACAAAGCTTAAAGCTCGCGGCAAAAACAAATACGGCATCAGCCTTGATGTTAAAGAACAATCGCTACTATTTATGTTCGCTCGTCAAAACGGCTCGAAGCTTATCGAGAACAACAAACCACAATTCAACCAACCAGAATTCGTGGAAGCCGTTGAATATTTGGACAGCTTCTTCAAAGACGGCTCTGCACCGATTGATCTAGGTATGGATATTATCCCTGCATTTAAGGGTGAAGGTATCTCGCCAATGTTCATCAGCGGACCTTGGATGATTAAACTAATCAATGACCAAGCACCTGAGCTTGCAGGCAAATGGGCAACAGCTGTACTTCCTAAGAAAGAGAACAACCTTTCTTCTCTAGGCGGCTCTAACTTGTCTATTTTCCAACATACAACGCACAAAGAAGAAGCCTTGAAATTCCTTGCTTACATGAGCAAGCCTGAGACACAGCTGAAATGGCTGGAGCTTACAAACTCGCTTCCTTCCACGAAAAAAGCATGGGAAAACGAAGCTTTGACTAAAGATCCTAATGTAAAAGTTATCGGTGAGCAGTTGAACAGCTCGGAGCCTATGCCGCTTATTAAGCCATGGGAAGAAATTGCTCAAAACGTGCTATCGACATTCGAGAGAATTTACCGCGGCAAGTCTGAAATTAAGAAGGAACTTGACAGCTTCAACGCCAAAGCTGAACAAATTTTGAATAAATAATGATCGCCATCGCCGGCAGCGGTTCTGGAACAGAGCCGCTGCCGGTTCCATTAGAAATGGATAAAGCCAGGCGCTCATAGCAAAGGAAGGGTCGTTTATGAAAGGCATCTCTCAGAGTAAGGCACCGTATTTCTTTATTGCTCCAACGCTTATTTTGCTTACCTTATTTTCGTTATTGCCGATCCTTGTAGCCTTAATAATAAGCTTTACGGACATGGACTTGGCAGGCCTTGCTGACTGGTCCAATATTTCATTCGTCGGATTCAAAAACTATGTAGACGTGCTGGCTGATCCTATTTTCGTAAAAGCCATACTTAATACGTTGTTCTATGTAATCATCGGTGTTCCACTGGTTATCTTATGTTCACTTGCTATTGCGATCATGATTAATTTCGGCGCAAACCGTGCATTTAAAGCTTTCCGCGTCGTCTATTATATGCCATCAGTTACAAACGTTGTTGCCGTTGCTGTTGTATGGGGTTTCCTTTACAATCCGGCTTTCGGTCTGCTCAACTATATTCTTGATTCGATTAATCTGCCTACGGTTCCATGGCTTCAAGATCCAGTCATGGCTAAAATATCGCTTATTCTGATGGCGGTATGGAGAGGGATCGGCCTCAATATGATCATCTTCATCGCCGCGCTTCAAGGTATTCCGAAGTCTTATTACGAGGCGGCTCAGCTCGACGGTGCCAGCACATGGAAACAACTGACTTACATCACGATTCCAATGCTGCGCTTCGCGATCTTCTTTGTATCGATCACTACCATGATTGGTTGGCTGCAATTTTTCGAAGAGCCATTCATTATGACCGACGGTGGTCCACTGGACAGCACAACATCTGTGGCCCTGTTTATTTATCGGAACGGCTTCCAGCTTAGCAACTTCGGATACGCGGCAGCAGGATCATTTGTCCTGTTCATCGCAATCATTATTATTACGCTCGTACAATTCAGATTTCAAAATAAAGAAACGGATCTATAATCCAAACGGAGGTGTAATGGATGAGTTCGCAAGCAAAAGCGTCAAGCGCCTCAAAAGGCGAAAAAGCGCTCAAGTGGATACTAGGCATATGCCTCGCGGTCGGCGGGGTATTGGTCATCCTTCCTTTCGTATGGATGATCCTTTCTTCCTTCAAACCAGAGAGCGAGATTCAAAATATCCCGCCTACCTTACTGCCTGAACGCTTCACGACGGAAAATTTCAAGAACTTATTTGAGAATATGAACTTTGGCGTTTATTTGAAAAATACGCTCATTATCGTGTTCTTCTCCTTTATTGGCTTATTCCTGAATGCGATGGCTGGTTTCGGCTTCGCGAAGTACAAATTCAAAGGCAGTAATAACTTGTTCTATATCGTACTTGCTACGATGATGATTCCTGGTCAGGTGACGATGATTCCGGTCTATCTGATCCTAAATGAAATGCATCTGACGAATACGATGATCGGTATCGTATTGCCCGGACTTGTCGGCGCCTTCGGTATATTCCTGTTCCGTCAGTTCATGGCTACCATTCCAGATGAGCTGCTGGAAGCAACCCGTCTTGACGGTGCAAGTGAATTCCGGACGTTCATGCAAATCGTGCTTCCTATTTCGAAGCCGATACTTGCGGTACAGGGCATATTAGCCTTTATTGGCGGATGGAACAGCTTCCTTTGGCCGCTTATTATCGCGAACGATGAGAAGCTCTACACTCTCTCCGTTGGTCTGTCATTGCTCAAAGGGCAATACGGCGGCAACTATGCGCTCCAGATGGCTGGATCAACGTTTATGGTTGTGCCTATCATTATCATCTTTATCTTCTTCCAGAAGCATATTATTGAGAACTACGCGATCTCAGGCATCAAATAATAACAGCAGGGGCTGTCTCTAAAGGTATGTTTAGACCTTTGAAGACAGCCCCTGCTATGTCTTATAAGCATTTCAGCTATATATGCTACCGCCACCACGCCGAGGACGGATACTCAGCCGCTTGAAGCATTACAGTCTCTCCGATTTTCGGAGTCGAAATACGTGTTTTCATCTCCTTAGCTGCCTTTACCGCTCGCTCCACAGGGTCGGTCCAATCATGCATGGCAAGTGTGAATGCACCCCAGTGTATCGGAATCATAATCTTTCCGCGAACGTCCAAGTGCGCCTGTACCGTTTCTTCCGGCATCATATGGATAGCTGCCCAGCGCTCATCATACTGTCCACATTCCATTAATGTGAGATCGAAGGGTCCGTATTTGTCGCCAATTTCTTTAAAGTGAGGACCATAGCCGCTATCTCCGCTGAAGAAGATGCGTGCCTCTCGGCCATGTATTACCCAAGAGCACCAAAGCGTTGCATCGCGATCCGTTAGACTTCTACCCGAGAAATGTCTTGCTGGCGTACAAGCCAGTTGAATCCCCTCATAAGAAAACTCATCCCACCAATCATGCTCCTCTATAAGGGATGGATCTACTCCCCATCTTACCAAATGAGGCGCAACGCCAAGCGGCACAATAAAGCGTCTCACCTTATCCTTAAGCTTTACGATCGAGCCATAGTCCAAATGATCGTAATGATCATGTGAAATGAGTACTGCATCGATCATCGGAAGCTGCTCCATCTCAAACGGCAGCTTATCGCTGAATCTTTTACCGCCTATAAACGGGAACGGGGACGGCGCTTTGCCGAACATCGGATCAAGCAGCAGTGTTTTCCCGTCGATTGCAAGCAAAGCTGCAGAATGGCCAAACCATGTAAGCTTAGGCTGATGCTGCCCGGCACCATATCCATCACTCATCGACTCAACGACTAACGCTTTGCTTGGCCTAGCCATCTTATTGCCTTTCATAAATTGAACGAGCAGCTTCAGCTTCTCGCTTGTTGTCGTATCCATGGCTGTAGGAATCGCATTTATAAATTTTTTACGGCCATATTGGTTCGAACGGCTTAACTGCTGCCGCCGCTCCTTCGATTGTGCTGCCCCAAAAGCAGGGTAATACTGGAGGACCAAATACACAACAACTATGACTACCGCAATAATACTAACGAATATGAGCATGCCTTTTAACCTCTCCCCTTGCCGTATCAATATCTACACGCAGAAAAACCGCTATTGAAGTATACGTTACTACTTCAACAACGGTTTTATCAAGTTTACGTAAAGATTAGACTACGCGCGTCGTGTTCCCCGCAAGATTGCACTTAGCAGCAGCACAACTACAACAGCTCCAATGATAGCCGGGATGAGAGCAAATCCGCCCATCGTCGGTCCCCACGAGCCAAGAATTAGCGTACCTAACCAAGCTCCGATGAAGCCAGCTACGATGTTGCCGATAATTCCTCCCGGTACGTCGCGCCCAACAAGCAAACCACCTAACCAACCAATTACTCCGCCAACGATTAATGTCCATAATAGACCCATATTTTTTTGCCCCTCTCTGTCATTCGATATAGCTATGATTAACCTCATATGGCTATTTTGAAACAAAACAGTCGAGTGTAATATATGGAAGAACAGAACTCGTTGTCATTTCAAGGCACTTTCTATGAATAGCTGGCTGCTAAGTAAGCGGCAGCGTCACCTCAAAAGAAGAACCCTCATTCAACCTGCTGTCTACACGAATATTGCCGTGGTGGAGCTCAACGATTTTATGGACGATCGACAAGCCTAATCCGCTGCCATCAGCCGTTCTCGTCCGTTGCTTGTCACCCTTATAGAAACGTTCAAAGATGCGGAGCTGATCCTCCGAAGAAATGCCAATACCCGTGTCTGTAATCTTTACTTTGACCTCATCGCCTAGGCGCTCCAGTACAATCTTAATGCTCCCTTTGGCAGGTGTAAATTTAATCGCATTATGAAAGAGGTTTACCCAAACCTGACTAAGCATCTCTTCGCTCGCCGAAATTTCTACTTCCTCCAGCTCCAGTTCAAGTTCAAGTGCTTTGTCCAGCCACTGAGGCTCGCTAGCGAGCACAATGTTCTCAAGCTGTGCATCGAGCCTGTATCGCTTCGTATCCAGCTGCTGCTGCTCGGATTCGAGCGTTGTCAGCTTAAGCAGATTGTCACTAATTTTGGACAACCGCGTCGTTTCCTGCTCAATAATCGATAAGTAATGACGCTGCTCCTCAGGGCTGAGGTCCTCGCGCTGCAGCGTGCTCGCAAATCCGCGTATCGAGGTCAGAGGTGATTGAATTTCATGCGATACGTTAGAAATAAACTCCTGACGAAGCAGCTCTACCTGCTTCAGATCATGCGCCATATCATTGATGGACTGAATAACGTCCCCGAATTGACCATGAAATTTCTTGTCGCGATCCAAGGCCACATTGAAATCTCCCTTTGCCATTCGTTTTAGCGCATCGATCATTTCAACCCAAACTTCCCTCTGCTTCGGTCGTATCACCAAATTAACGATAGCGAAAAGCACAATAATAAATAAAATGCCCAGTCCCCAGTTCACCAGCTGCACTATATATTCAGGAAAGCGGACCTCATGTCTCGTGTAAAACCACTTCGTCAACCAATAGGCCAGGGAGAAGGCACTTCCGCTCAGTAGGAATACCATCGATGTAGCTCCTACAACACGCAGTGAAACTTCCCATTTTGACATTTTACGATTCATTGGAGTACCTCCAGCCGATAACCGAGTCCACGGATCGTACTGATCTTAATCGATACCTCCCAAGCGACAAAACGCTCACGCAGCCGGTTGATGTGTACATCCAGCGTTCGTTCGTTGCCGTCAAAATCATAGCCCCAAATCGCTTCGATCAGTTGGTTGCGTGTCAATGTACGTCCTAGATGGCTAACGAGCTTGAACAGCAGCTCAAATTCCTTCGGAGGAAGCGTCGTATAATCCGAATGAATCTTCACTTCATAAGTCTGCCGATCGAGCATAATCTCCGCTACGGAAACCTGCTGCGACACCGCGATTCGGTATCGCTTCAATAGCGCTTTAACTCTGACAGTCAGCTCCGCGGGATCAAACGGCTTTACTAAATAATCGTCCGTTCCGAGGTGAAACCCTCGCACCTTATCGCCCATTTCTCCCTTGGCCGTCAGCATGAGCAGCGGAATATCGTACTGCTCCCGCAGCTCACGGCACAGCTCCCAGCCGTCCATATTCGGCATCATAATATCCAATATGACCATATCTGCCGGAGAGGCTTCCATTTGAGCAAGCGCCGATTGCCCATCCGGAGCCTCCTGCACGCTTAAAGCCTCTTTCTCCAAAATAACCCGAACCAGCTCACGAATATGCGGATCATCGTCTACAATCAGCACATAGCCCATTTCTCCACCCTCTTCTCTGCTTTCTTAAGAAGCCGTTTTATTCACTCGAAGCTGTCCATTAGCGAATTCTCGATACATGGTATGGCTAGCATATAATTGATCATGCGTTCCTACCCCGGTAATGACGCCTTTCTCTAGGAAGACGATCGAATCCGCATCAACAACCGTCGACAAGCGATGGGCGATAACGACAGTCGTCCGTCCGATCATGAGATTTTTGAGCGCGTCCTGCACCACTTCTTCTGACTTGCTGTCGAGATTAGACGTCGCTTCGTCGAGCATAAGGATTTGCGGATCACGCAGCAGCGCTCTTGCAATGGCAATCCGCTGACGCTGACCACCCGACAGCTTAATGCCGCGCTCGCCAACTTCGGTTTCATAGCTCTCAGGCAATGCTTCAATAAAACCGTCTGCATAAGCCATTCGTGCAGCCTGCTCGATTTCCTGCTGCGTCACCTCATGCGTCAGACCGTAGCATAAATTATCTTTAATCGTGCCTGCGATAATCGGGCTCTCCTGCGAAACGTAGCCAATCTGGCTGCGCCATGAACGCAGAGACGCTTCTCGGATGTCCGTTCCACCAAGCCTAATCGCCCCGGATGTCGGGTCGTAGAACCTCTCCAGCAGCGAGAATAGCGTCGTTTTGCCGCTGCCGCTCGGGCCGACCAGTGCCGTTACTTTGCCCG
This sequence comes from Pristimantibacillus sp. Z349TD_6, assembly GCF_056173205.1. NCBI lineage: Bacteria > Bacillati > Bacillota > Bacilli > Caryophanales > Paenibacillaceae > Pristimantibacillus (SeqCode) > Pristimantibacillus sp. Z349TD_6. The sequence continues at coordinate 7,653,738 of NZ_CM149662.1, forward strand.
CTTCAATCGTCAGGCTCACATCCCGCAGGATTGGCTCATCGGGCTTATAGGCAAACGATACATTTTCCACCTGCAAGGTCTGGTCCATCTGAGTTACTTCCTTGCCATTATCTTGATCTTCTTCATCGGATTCTAATATACCAATAATGCTGTCCGTCGCGCCCATTGCCTTCTGAAATTGCGTAAAAAATTGTGAGATCTGCGTAATCGGCAGCATGATTTGGAACAGGTACATAATAAAGGCGACTAACTCACCCGCAGTCATCTTACCTGATGATACTTGAACACCGCCAAAGCCGATTAAGCATACCAGCAGCAATAAGATGATAAAAGTGACGATTGGCGAAATAAGCGCCTGCATGCGTGCTTCCTTTAAACCAAAACCAAACAAATTCTGAATGCCGACGCGTCCTTGCTCATATTCAGCAGGCTCGGAGCCGGATGCTTTGACCAGCCGAATCTCCGACACCACACGATTTACAACGGATGTAAACCTTGCATTCTCCGCCTGCGTGGATTTGGATATGCTGTACATTTTCCGCCCAATTGGCACCATAATGAGTGCGGCCAAAGGAAAGACGGTTAACATGATAAGCGTCATCTGCCAGTTCATATAGAAAAGAATTGACAATGCACCGATAATGGACAAAATGCCTGTGAAAAAACCAGTTACATGCTCCGTAATAAGACCCTTCAGCAGCGCCGTATCATTAGTCAGCCGACTAATCGTATCGCCGGAGGATTTGTTGTCGTAATACGGGACTGGCAAGCGCAGCAGCTTGCTCCATAACCGCTCTCGGATAGACGAGACGATCTTATTGCCGCTGTAATGCAACAGGTAAACAGACACGCCTCCAGACACAACCTGCGCGATAAAAGCAGCCGCCATCCAGACAATCTGCCCCGTGCTCAATGACCCCAGCGAGAAGCCATTAACCATATTTTTTGTGAATAGGGGTATGGTCAAGCTAACAAGCGTCGTAATGACGCTCAAAATAACCGCAATAGACAGCATCATCTTCGGGGGATTCGTCTCCATAATCAGCCCTATGAATCGCTTGACGTTGCTATTTTTATTTTTCATCAGTATCACTCCTGTATCTCTCTATTCTCTCCACTACAGTTCCTACTTTACCTTGCCTGTTTAAACGCAATATAAACAACGAGGCTATCGCTGCGTATTTAAGCAAGCCATTCTCACTTTTTGTAATCCACCACTTCCTCTATATGGTAAATTGAGGTAAAATAATGCGATAGTTTGACCAAGCGTTCGTTCGACGCCTCACAAGCCACTACGAATAGGAGAGCTGCCTATGCATTTGCAAGAAGAGCAGGTTGTAATTGGAATAGACGGCGGCGGAACTCATACCCGCGTCATGGTGTGCAGTCATAGAGGACATGTGCTTTCATATTTGGAACGAGGCTCCGCCTCTATTTACAAAGACGAGAGGGCAGCTGAAAATGTACAAGAAGCTATTACTCAAGCACTGCAGCAAGCTGGCCGCACTCCCTATCATGCGCTCGCGCTGGTTGCCGGTATTGCAGGCTTCGATTCGCCATCTGACCTCGAATGGATTCAGACATTAACAAAGCTTCCGGGGCTTACCTGCCCGATGTGGCATGTGAACGATGCGGTCTCGGCTCATAGAGGCGCATTAATGGGTGAACAAGGCATCGTCGTTATCGCTGGAACAGGCTCGATTATCGTAGGCATGACGGACGATGGACAAATGATTCGCAACTATGATTTTCACCATTACGCAGCTAGCGCAGCGAGATTTGTTGCCTATGATGCTGTATATGAGATGCTGGCTGGCAATTGTGATGATACGGACCGTGAGCTTCGCGAAACCATGCTTGTTCATTGGAATGTTTCAACGGCCCAGCAGCTTGCTGATATAGCCAAAAAAGGATTTGCGGATGATCGCCGTGCGCGAGACAAGCAGTTTGGGAAGTTCGCTCCTGCGGTTACTGAAGCTGCCGAGCGTGGAAGCCCTCTCGCTATCCGCGTGTGCAACCGTGCCATCGATCAAATAAAGGTAGGCATCGAAATGATTGCTGCCTCCTTCTATAGTGAAGAAGTTGCTGTTACCTTCACAGGCAGCGTTGCAAACAGCCCTTATTTTATTCGCGAGCTGGGCGAGCAGCTTCGGCAAGGAAACAACAAGCGCTACACCGTTGTTCAGCCTAAATTCCCGCCGGTAGTTGGCTCTATTTTACTCGCGTTGAAGCAGTTGGATATTGCCATAGATGATGACGTTATCCATAACCTAAGTGAATATACATTTGAGACTGCCGAATAGTAGCTTGATCCCACGTGGTGAATCGTTTACAACATGGCTATTGACCTTTCCGTTACGTATACCTTTAAGCTAGGGAGGAATCATTTTGAACCCTACTGAGGAGGAATTGCAATGCCAGACCATGATGTGATTTATAAGGAGGAAGCGGCGCGGTATCATGAATTAATCGCGAAGCAGCCGAGCGTGCAGCATTGGATCGAAGAGATAAGACCAATTAGAGGATTGGATATTGTAGATCTTGGTGCCGGCTCCGGCAGACTGACTGCCGTACTAGCCGATCAGGCCAAAACGATTGTTGCGCTTGATGCGTATGAACCTATGCTGCACGTAGCGGCAGAACGATTACGTTCTGCTGGCTGTACGAATTGGAGAACGCAGGTTGCTGATCATCGCGAGCTGCCTCTTGCGAGCCAAAGCGCGGATCTCATCGTTTCCGGCTGGAGTATTTGTTACTTAGGCAGCGATAATCTACCGAACTGGGAGCAGAACATACGGCAGGTTATGAGCGAAATGAAACGTGTGCTCCGCGGTAACGGAACCATTATTATTTTTGAAACGATGGGCACTGGCTATGAAGCACCAAACCCGCCTGACTTTTTGAAAAAATATTACGCTGCACTCGAGCAGGATTATGGATTCTCGCACAAATGGATACGAACGGATTATGCCTTTGACAGCGTGGAACAAGCGGAGCAGTTAACACGATTCTTCTTTAGTGATGAATTAGCAGATAGGGTAGCGCGGGACAAGCTCGTCCACCTTCCCGAATGCGCTGGTATTTGGTGGCTTCATTTGTAATCAAGCGTATTAGCCTGACTTTTTCACACACCAAGTAGTCATGCAGCGTTTGTCTGCTACGATAACGGTTTTGAGCGGCTCGAATAAATGCCCGCTCAGCTTTGCCGTCATTCTAAGCAGTTTTTCCTCCGTAACCAGAAAACGTCTGCTTCCGTCAGGAAGCAGATATTGTCCTTCACCAAGCGGCTGCATACGGGACTCCATACCAATGGAGGAGGCCAACCTAGCGAACAGCTTCCCGCCTGGCTTAAGCACGCGCCACAGCTCGTCAACCATTTGATCAAAATGCTCCTCATTATCGGCAAAATGCAGAACTGCGCTGCTAATAATAAAGTCAAAGCTGGCATCGGCGAAGCTCATCTGCTCTACCGCCTCCACGCGTGCCTGCTCTTTCGCCCATTTAGGAGCTATCAAGTCCGCTAACCGCTGCAACTCTTGAATAGCCGTTTCTGATCGATCGATTGCATAAACGTCATAGCCGCTGCGAAGCAAATACGTCAGGTTTCTCCCTGAGCCGCAGCCTGCATCAAGAATACGCATATCCTTTGTCAGTGATCCCTTCAGCAGCTGATCAAATAAATAAATATCGATGCCGCCAAATTGCTCCTTCAATTCCATCTCCATCATTTGCTCCTCCTTCTATGATGTTTACTTTACCTTGTATACATATACCTTCGTCCGATACATATCACGACAAATAAGGGTACGCTCAGGCTCCCAGTCCGGCAGCGCAAAACATACGCTTATGACATGTGCATCCGGCTTTAATTGCTCGTGAAAAATCGGGCTTAAACGCCGCATCGCCCCTGGATACAAGTAACACACAACCATATCCACATCCCGGTACGAATATGTGTACAAGTCGCCCTTTTTGAACGATACATTCGTCCGATTTTCGAGTTTCGCAGCCATAAAAGATATCCACATGGGGATAACTGAATTTTCGATCCCGATGATTCGTAAGTTTCTGCTGGCTCTCCCCACTTGAAGCGCAAGCGTACCCCAGCCAGAGCCCGCTTCCACCATAACGCCGCGGCTTTGCAGCCGTCTGATCTCATCAACTACAACGCGTCGCACCGGCGCTGAGGAAGGCATAGGCGATATGCCGTTCCGCCAGCTTGCATATACGATGGACAGCAAGGCAATCAGCACGATAGCTGCCACGACCAGCAATACATTCTGATAGATGAAGCTTTCCACGATGATCCCCCTATCTTGTTTCATGGAGGATTCCGCTTTATTTCCCTAGTGTGAATCCGCTCTGTTAGTTAAGACTTATTCCCTCTGCGAACCTTCAGCTGCTTGCCCTTCACTGTCGTATTTCGCATAACCTCCAGCACTAGCGAGCCTTTGCCATTCAAAATTTCAACATCGGTAACATTATCCAAAATCGTAATAATACCGATATCTTCCGCGGACACGCCTTCTATTTTGGCAATGGTTCCAACAAAATCGACCGCTCTAAGCTTCTTTTTCTTGCCGCCGTTAAAGTTAAGCTTCATAATCTGTTTGTTCAGCTGCTCGCGCTTGTCTTTTTTGAGAACGGGACCGATATTGAGCTTCTGTTCAAAATCTTCTCTGCGAAGGTCAACCGCTTCTTCTGATGGCGCCTTCGCTTTGTTAATGCTAAATCCGATGTAGCCTTCTATTTCAGCTAAGCGCCTTGCATCCTTAGATGCTGCGAAGGTGATCGCTTTACCCGTTTTGCCAGCCCGTCCCGTTCTGCCCGTACGATGAACATAACTTTCCTTCTCCAGCGGAATATCGAAGTTGATGACATGCGTAATATTCGTAATATCAATGCCTCGCGCTGCTACATCTGTTGCAACCAAATATCGGAATTGCCCTCTGCGGAACGCATTCATTACTTCAAAACGCTCATCCTGCTCCATGCCGCCATGGATGCGGTCGCACGGATATTCGAGCTCCGCCATTTGTCTGAACACTTGATCTACATTCTCCTGTGTCCGGCAAAAAATAATACAGCTGTCCGGATTTTCGACGATCATCACGTCTTGGAGCAGCTTAAACTTATCTGCTTCCTTCACCTCAATAACCGAGTGCTCAATCGTAGCAGTCGTAAGCCCCTCTGCCTTGATCTCTACTTGTACAGGAGTGTTCATATATCTATGCGCTAGCTTAGCTACATCCTCAGGGAACGTTGCAGAGAACAGCATCGTCACTCGATCCGTAGGCAGCTGCTGTATAATAGCTTGTACCTGCTCGATAAAGCCCATGTTCAGCATTTCGTCTGCTTCGTCGATGACTAGATATTTGATTCGTTCGATGGGGAGTGTTCCACGCTCAATATGATCATGTACGCGTCCAGGCGTCCCTACGACCATATGCGTTCTTTGCTTAAGCTCCGCTCTTTGGATATGGAAAGGCGCTTTACCGTAGACAGCCATCGATTTGATCCGCTTGAAACGGCCGATATTTGTAATGTCCTCGTTGACTTGCAGTGCCAGCTCCCTCGTTGGTGTCAGCACAAGCACCTGAGGCTTGTTTTCGTTCCAATCAACCAGCTCGCATAATGGTATCCCGTAGGCTGCCGTCTTGCCGCTGCCCGTTTGTGATTTAACGACCAAATCCTTTTGCTCAAGCGCAACCGGAATAACCTCGCGCTGCACCTCCGTTGGCGTTTCGTAGGACAAGCTCTCCAACGCTCGAACGATTTCTTGACTTAACGCATAATCCGCAAACTTTATTTCACTCATCTATAGACCTCTTCCGCACTTTAGTAGTTAAATCTTTCGTAACCTTAAGAATAGCATAATAACGACCCATTTGATTCATAAACCTTTGTACAGCCCAGCTTTCAAAATTTATTTGTTAGATCAACCGCTAAATCGGGTTATATCGTATAAGAGCTTGCTTCGCTCTAAGCTAGGCAGTACTACAAAAAGTGAGTACTAGTTCACTTTAGATTGGGTCATTATAATAAAAGCCAGATCAACTAGAAAGGCTTGTGAGTGCTATGCTTCGATTAAATGTTGCACGTGTTGGATTTCTAATGGGCGTTTCACTTCTGCTTGCTTCCATCATCTATTTCTTCGCGGCGAACTGGGGCGGCCTGGTCCGCGCCGATAAAATTCTCGCGTCTGCCGGCATCATGGTGTTATTCTATGGCGCAGCTTTCGTTTTTTCCAAAATGAAAATAATGCTTGGGCATCACTATTTTTTGTCTGTTACTTTTCTAGTCGGCGGCTGTGTCGCGTTTGGCGTGGCGGTTGCCCTTCTAAATCAAATATATAATTCACATGCGGACACCTATGAGCTGTTTCTCGTTTGGTCCATTCCTGCTCTGCTGCTTGCGTTCATTACCCGCTTTAATCCTTTTTATATCCTTGCCTATATACTCGTTCATCTAACCCTGTGGCAATACTTTTTCCCAAGCGCGTATTCTATCGTCCATAGCGACCAAGAAATTTTGCTGATTGGCTGGTTATTTGCGCTTATCAATCTTATTCTATTCGCATTAATAGAAGCCAAACGTCTCACATCAGCGCCGCTAAAATATATTAGCTTTATTGCCTTTCATATTTCTTTGCTCGTCTTGACAAGTTCCGATCTATACGAACATTATGGCGCATGGATGAACGTCGCAAGCGCTGCGGCAATCGCGTTCGGATTCTATTATTTCGCCCAAGTGCGTCTGGACAAAATGATGCTTACCCTTAACGCGCTGGCTGCTTCCGCTTTCGCTGTATTTAAATATTTCGAGCTGATGTCCGAGCATTATTCCACCTTATTTTTTATATTCGGACTCCTCTTTGTCGCTTTATTACTCACAGCCAACGTCTTTTTCTTCCGTTACTTAAACAAGCTCGGCAAGCATCAGTCAAGCTCTAATGACCGAGCTGACCAAGCTTCCCATCCGTCAGAAGAACATAAGAGCACTCTTGTTGGCAAAATCGCATTCACAATCGTTACCGTAATCGGTGTTTTGATTGGCAGTATCTCCTTAGTAGGCTTAGTACTATTAGCCGCTGGTGAAATCCCGCCTGAAAACATTTTATTTGTAGTGTCACTGCTATTTATTATTCCAACACTGCTGCTGACGCGCTTAAATACGGCTGTACGCTACACCGTGCTTACGATTGGATATATAGCTGGACTTATCTCTACCGCTTGGATTGATACTTCAGCCTTGTCTATTTTTTTCATAGCGGTACTGCTTGTCGGATGGTTCAAATGGCAAGGAAGGGTACCGCATTTCTTTATCTACACCTTACTGAATATCAATATCGCTATTCTTCTGTTTCAGTTATTTGGATCTGTTCATAATGCGGCTTCCTTCATCGTGTTCATCGTAACGTCGCTCAACGCAGTCATTTACGCAAGTCACCATCTGCTCAGAGAAGGCGCCTTCAAGATTCATGTTAGAGAATGCGGTTGGTTCTTTACTTTGCTGCTTCTATTTTGGCTAACCTTTATGGATAACATTTTCCCTTACTCATATGAGCTATTTAATATATTGAATTTCATTGTAGTTACGATCGCAGCCTTTCTATTTGTTAGGCGCAGCCAAGCCCTTGAAGCAGCCATAAGCTTCGTATTCTGGTTCATCTTCCTTGCGTTCAAATATTACGACTTGTTCTGGACGTTATTGCACAAGTCGATTACACTCGCTCTGCTTGGCGTGATTATCATAGCAGCGACATATATTTACGCCTATAGAACACGTGCAGCAGTGTCTGAACAAGCAGACTCATTCAGCCGATTGCTGCGCAGAAGCCCCGCTCTCATTGCAATCGTTGTAGTGCTGCAGCTCGGTTATGTCGGTTACCATGCCGCAGTAAGCGAAATATTGCTCTCGAGCGGCACTCCGATTAAGCTGGCCATCGTGCCGCTTGATCCACGGTCCATTTTGCAAGGCGATTATGTAGCGCTCCAATACAATATTTCGGCACCGCCAGATCACATCGCTCAGGAACTGGAAAGACGTCCAAGCAACAGCCGAATTAAGGTCGTGCTTCAACAAGGAGCCGGCGGCGTATACAACTTGGATCGTTTATATAAAAAAGGTGAGCCTTTAGCTAACAAGGAAATCATTATTAACGGTTCCACTAGCGGCTGGAGAAACATCCAGTACGGCATAGAATCTTATTTTGTACCCGAAGGCACTGGGCTGGAAACGGAGCAAAATGCCCGCTTCGCGTATGTAATGGTTGGAACAAAAGGCGACGCTATCCTAGAGAAATTAACGAAGGAATAGCGCTGTATATTTGACCTCCAATAAACAAAAAAGAAGCAGGACCTATACAGCGCAACAGCGCTGTGGAGGTCCTGCTTCTTTCAAAATAGAAAGAAATATTACATTTACTTCTACTTCGCTTATATTTGCCCAACAACGCTGCTTCCGTTTGCTGAGGACGTTGAAGGCTTTTTTTGCATACTCATTCGATTATCCGTGCATCAATTTGTTCAATTCCGTAAATTCCTCTAAATAACCGTTTCTCTCCAGCTCCATTAATGCCTTCCGAATGCTGGTCTCATCCTCGCCAGATTGATCTGATAGTGCTAAGAGCTCAGGCAATGTAATGTTTTTATGCTCCTTGCAATACGTGAGCAGCCCTTTGGCTGCCCAAGATAAGCGATCATCCTGGAATTCACCGATCATTTTACGGAACAATTTATGTGGGATTAGCTGCTCGTCAACTAAGGCTTGCATCGCTTTTATTGCAAGTTTTGTCGTCATACGGCCTTTTTTGGCAACCTCGTCTAAGGTGAGCGATGCGGAATCCGCCGTGCTTGAGCTGAGTACGATATAAATCATTTGCGAATAAATATCCAAGCTTTGGTTATAAAAGATTTCGGTGGAAACAGTGAAGTTTCTAACGTTTCCCGGTGTAATTTCTGTTGTCATGTTCTTTCTCTCCCTTCCGAATGGTCTATACCATAATAAAGGTTCGGATACGGGGTTTCAAATGGGGCCTCATTAGAAAAAGTTAATCGCAGTCGCTTAACCGCGAAGAAACATAATTTTTATCTAGGTAAGGTCATCTTTCTTCTTCTCTTTCCGGATTGTAGCGGTATTTTTCCAAATCAATTCGCCCGTCCTCGCTCGCTGCAACACCTTCCTCTTTTAAATAAAAGATCTGCATGTAACGAGCTTCCTCCTCTTGAATCGATATCTCCCCTTTTGCATTAACAACTCTGTGCCAGGGAAGATTATAAATGCCGCTCATCGAATGCAGAACTCGGACAACCTGCCTTGCCCCCCTGCGATTGCCAGCCAGTTCTGCGACTTGACCATACGTCATTACGGTGCCTTCCGGAATCGCCTTAATGATGGATACAACTCTTTGCGTATAGGGCTGCATATTAGAACTCCTTTAGGTATGTTTAGGTATGTTTTTAATCATTGTTTTTTATTATCATAACTGAATTGCGCTTCATTTACGCTTGTTGAACGATAAAGCGTTTAAAATCACGGTACATCATTCCATTTAATATCCATAAATTGGATGATTAATCAACGAAAAGCAGCTATATGCCTGAATGTCAGGAATATTCCAAATCTTTTTACCGAAAGCAATAAATTTCTTTTTAACTTTTGGTGAAAACGATGTAGAATAGAAACAAAGGGTTTAATCCGATTACGTCATACGCGCATTCACATCCTTCTGCCTCACGCAGAAATAAGACTGTTACGTCCGCATAAACATTTTTCGAATAACTATGTGAAAAGTGTAACAATCTTTCAGGATGCATCTTTAACTTTAGCGGCTGACACAATTGAGACTACAACTTACTTTCAAATTTACGTAAAGGAGGACATTCTATTATGTCACAACCATCTGCTGGACAAGAGGTTGCAGCTAGCCTCGTCGAAGAAAAACAAACGTTGGATGTACTTGATCAATTGATGAAGCCGGAGGTTCAAGAGTCTCTAACTGTACTCGTGGACAGCCTGCCTAAATTAGCTGAAATGGTTACTCTAATGACCAAAGCTTATGATTTTGCACAAAACATCGCTACAGACAAAGTGTTGATCAACGATTTCGCTCAAGGTATCGGTGAATTCGTTAAACCGGTTCAAGAGAAAGCAAAAGGTATCGCAACAGCAGCTATTGAAGCTGGCGAGCGCTCGCAAGAAGCGGCTAACTCTTCTGTTGGCCTATTCGCTATGTTGAAAATGCTTAAAGATCCGGAAGTTCAAAAAACGCTTCGTTTCGCGCAAGCTTTCCTTAGTGTTTTGTCTGAACGCAAAAACGATAAAGTATAATACACCGAATACGTATAGAACGAACGGAGGATGAACATGTCGAAGCAAATACTAATTCTTGGTGGCGGTTATGGCGGTCTTCTTACTGCTCTAACAGCACGCAAACATTTGACTGCAGCAGAAGCTAGCATCACAATCGTAAACCGTTTTCCAACTCACCAAATCATTACTGAGCTGCACAGACTTGCTGGGGACACAATCGCTGAGCAAGCGGTCGCTCTTCCACTTAGCAAGCTTCTAGGCGACAAACAAGTTAACATCATCGTTGACTCGGTTAAAGAAATTAAACCTAACGAGAAGCAAGTGGTTCTTGAAAGCGGGCAAGTGCAAAAGTACGACACTCTTGTTGTAGCACTTGGAAGTGAAACGAACTACTTCGGCATTCCAGGATTGGAAGAGAACAGCCTTGTTCTTAAATCCGTTGCTGATGCTAACAAAATCCGCAAGCATGTTGAAGATCGTCTTGACGCTTACAAAAAATCAGGCAACAAAGCTGATGCAACAATCGTTGTTGGCGGCGGCGGCTTGACTGGCGTTGAGCTTGTTGGCGAATTCGCTGACAGACTTCCTGAGATTTGCCGCAGCAAAGGCATCGACTTCAATGATATTTCGCTGTATTGCGTAGAAGCCGGCCCTGCCGTTCTGCCAATCTTCCCGAAAGTATTGATCGATCGCGCTGTAACAAGCCTTGAGAAACGCGGTGTTAACTTCATCACTAGCGTAGCGATTACAGAAGCGACAAAAAGCTCCGTATCGCTTAAAGACGGACGTACGATTGAATCCAGCACAATCATTTGGACTGGCGGCGTTAAAGGTAATCCAGTTGTCGGCAGCAGCGGTCTTGCAGAAGACCGTGGTCGTTCACTTGTTACACCAACGCTTCAATCGACTTCACACGCTGATGTATTCCTTGCTGGCGACTGTGCAGTTGTATTCCCAGAAGGCAGCGAACGTCCTTACCCTCCAACAGCTCAGCTTGCTTGGCAAATGGGCGAAACGGTAGGCTACAACCTAGCGGTTCAAATCAAAGGCGGCGTTATGGATAAGTTTGTACCTGTATTCTCCGGAACACTGGGCAGCCTTGGCCGTAAAGATGGCGTAGGCACAATCGGCGGCAACGCGACTCAGCTTAAGGGCTTGCCTGCTTCCCTTATGAAGGAAGCTAGTAACGTTCGTTACCTGTCGCATATTCACGGTTTGTTCGCACTAGCTTACTAATATACACAAACAAGAAGAAGGAGGGCAGCAGCCCTCCTTCTTTTTGTTATATCCATCAGCTAACCTTACTTCTGCAATGCCTGCCATTCTTTAAATTGCTTCTGATATTCAGCGACGACCTTATCAAGACCAGCAGCCTTTAAGCTTTGAAGAGCTGCCGGGAAGTATTTATCGTAGGATACCACGCCCATTTTAATTGGAATGATCTTCGATTTCACTTCGGAAAGCACATTCGCATATTCAACAGCAATCGGCTCCGTATTTAGGCGGAAACCAAGAACAGGTGAGAATTCCACTGGATTCGATGGCTCTGTCGTTTGCATTTTTAAATAATCTTCCGGCGTTTTCACATCAAACAACATATAGTTAATGTTGCCGATCATCCACGAATCAAAATAATACGATTCATCATTCGCGTCACGAATAAATTCTGCCGTACGCTCGCCTACCGCTTTGTAGTGCGTGCCTTCTTCCCCATATAGGAACAGGTTATGGTTATCCTTATTGCTGTACAGCCAGTTCAAGAACATAATAGCTGCTTCTGGGTGCTTCGATGTAATTGGAACTGCATTTGTATTTCCGAATGCCAAGTATTGAAGCAGCGGTTTCTCTTCTGCCAAATAACCCTCGCCTACTTTTGCCTCTGGGTTATTTCTTGCAATTGCGATCGAAGAGTACAAAGCACCGTTCGTGCTGTAAATAAAATCGCCCAGTGTCATGGCTTTGTCGCGCTCTTCCTTCTTATACGTCAAAATATCAGGGTTAATCAGCTTTTTCTCATAAAGTTGGCGGAAAAACTCTGCATCTTTTTTGAATTCTTCACTCTCGAGCCACGAGCTTATATTGCCCGCTTGATCGACCTTAATGATTTGTTCGCGGTAATCTACAAAAAATGGCCATGAATCGTACGTACGATGTAAAAATACTGGCGTAACATCCGTTTCCGTTTGAATATATAATTTCTTGCCGGAAGCCTGCTGCATCTTCTCAGCCGTTGCGATAAGCTCGTCCGACGTTTTTGGGAAAGGCATACCTACTTTATCGAGCAAGTCTTGGCGGAAGCCAAGCGTACCCATCTCACCGCTGCCTGAGGTCTCATAACGCCATACAGCCGGGACGGAATAGATTTTACCATCGATTTTCGCGGCATCCCATGCGTAGTCAGGAATGATTTTTTTCAGCTCTGGACCATACTTGTCAATGAGCTCATCGAGCGGCTGAAGCGCGCCTCGCCCAACATAAGAGCCTGTAGGCACGGAGCTGTTCTCCATAACATGAAGCATGTCAAACTCGTCACCTGTGCTCAGCATTAGGTTGGTTTTCTGATCCCAAGCATCCCAAGGGATAAAATTTATTTCCAGCTTAACGTTAACACCGTCAGCCTTCAGTTTTTCGTTTACTTTTTGGACAACCTCATCGGTATGAGGTTTGGCTGTACCCGGAATCACGTATTTCAGCGGCAATACTTCAGCGTTATCTCCTTCGTTTCCACTGGCATTGCCATTTGAACCCGCTTTGTCTCCCGCATTACTGCAAGCCATCATAAGAACGAGCATCATAACAATAACCAAGCTTGCCGGAATAAAGCGCAACTTCCTGTTGTTCATCTTGATTAACCCCTCTCTGAATCTTTAATTATATATGGCCCTAAGGCGACATATCTATCCTTTGACTGCTCCAACGATAAGACCCTTGATAATAAAACGCTGCAGGAACGGGTAAAGCAGTACGATAGGACCAATGGTTATGATAGCTACCGCCATTTTGAATGATTCGGTCGGAATCGTTATGTTGGAAGTAACCAAGCCCTGCATCTGGTTCACCATATTGATCTCGGATTGCAGCTTATACAATAAATATTGCAAAGGGTACAAGCTTTCTTTGTCTACCAGCATGATCGCGTTGAACCAATTGTTCCAATAACCTAATCCGTAAAATAAAGCGATCGTTGCCAGTACCGGCAAGGATAATGGAAATACGATGCGAAACGCGATATAAGCATCGCTTGCTCCGTCGATTCTTGCGCTCTCTAGTAGAGCTTCTGGCAGCTCCTGCATGAAATTGCGTACGAGAAACAAATTAAAAGGACTGAATATTAAAGTCGGTACGATAAGGGCAAGCAGATTGTTTTTGAACCCTAAAAGGTCATTCATCATGTACCAAGGCACAAGGCCTGCGTTAAAGAGCATCGTGATGAAGAAAAACAACGCAATTGGATTGCGGTAACGAACCTGTCGATTGGCAAGCATATAACCGGCCATTCCCGTGATGACGACTGCCGCTAAAGTACCAATAACCGTGACGCCGATGGAAACCCCATAGCTTTGCAGCAGCTGATCATTACTGCCGAATACCGATTTATAGGCTTCTAATGAAAAGTGATCCGGTATAAAGCTGTAGCCTTTTCTCAGGATAGACTCCTCATCCGAGAAAGACACGATGAGAACGAGCAGGATGGGAAGCGTACAAAGCAGTGCGAACAACAATACAAAAAGCGTATTAACGATTTGAAATACATCTATTTTTTTCAAGCACATTCCCTCCTTTCCTTAAAACATCGCGCTATCTTTATTGAATTTCTTCACAATCCAGTTGGCAGATAGAACAAGCACAAATCCAACGACAGATTGATACAATCCAATTGCCATTGCGATCGCAGGATTGCCCGATGTACGAAGCGTTCGGAACGTATACGTATCGATAACATCCGTTGTCGAATAAAGCATGCCATTGTCGCCGATAATGGCGTAGATCATTCCGAAATCGGAGTAAAAGATTTTGCCGATGGCAAGCAGCGTTAGAATTGATACCGTCGGCATCAACATTGGAATCGTAATGGATTTAATTTGCTGCCAGCGATTGGCTCCGTCGATTTTTGCGGCCTCATACAAGGAGTCATCAATTGCTGTAATCGCTGCTAAATAGATGACGGCGGACATGCCTGTCTCTTTCCAGATGCTGAGACCGACCAAAATCCATGTCCATGGCTTAGGATCGGAATACCAATTGTGCGGATCAAAACCAAACGTCTCCAGCATGTTGTTGATAAGGCCATGCTCGGTTGCAAACAAGCTGTAGACGATGTAGCTGACGATAATCCACGATAAGAAATGCGGGAACAGCAGCGTCGATTGCGATACTCGCTTAAATACGCGTGAGCGAATTTCATTCAATAGAATAGAGAATGCCAGCGCGACAATCGTCCCAAATAAAATAGATAAAAAGTTCAGCTTAATCGTGTTCCAAGTGACCATCGCAGCAGCCGTTGAGTTGAAGAAAAACTCGAAGTTTTTCCATCCTACCCAGTCGCTCTCGAAGATGCCCTTTGTATAATTGAACTTTTGAAAAGCGATAACCATATAAGGCAGCGTCATATAACCGTATACGAATGTGTAAAGCATCGCCGGCAAGACGAGCAAATATGAAATCTTGTTCCGCTTAATGTCGGTAAAAAAAGTGTATCGCTTTTGCCGTTGACCTTTAGCCTTGCTCACAGCAGCATCTCCCTTCATGATGATTTGTTTGTTTTCGGTGATTTCAGTATGCGCCGCGGCAAGTATCGCTGAATAGTTAAAATCTTGATAAACCCTTTAAAATCAAGGCTTTTGGGGACTATAAAAATCAGTTAAACCTTCAATTTTTGCTAATATAGCGAAGGAACGTTGCATTAAAGAAGGATGTATTTTAAAGTTTTCTAAATAAACAATGTAAGCGATTCATTTATTAACGGAGTAAGGAGACAGGCCCGATGAAATGGAAGCAATTATTTAATTATTCCGTTTACCGCAAGATGTTGATTTATTACATCCTACTCGTCGCTCTCGCTGTTCTAGCTGTCAGCAGCACCTTGTACTTTTTCTTTGCTTCCAAAACGGAAGAGACGATCAGCAAAAACGTCATTTCCATGCTGCAGCAAACAAGCTATACCTCCAGCATCGTTCATGAGCAAATTGAAACGATAGGCAACCATTTGTTAAGCAATAATCGCATCATTACCGTACTGATGAATAAAGAACATGATTATGTACAAGATCGTGACGCGATGGATATTCTTCTGGATATCCAGTCCACTTATCCGTTCATTAAATACATTGGCATTTATAACGATCATACGAAGCGGTATTTGAACACGGCGGGGACAACCTATGTGTTAAATGATTTGGAGAAGGAGCGAATTACGGATATCAATCACTTGCAGTACATGGAGTTGTTCGCAAACCAGCTGCGTATGCCAAACGCTCCAAGCACAAGCAAGCCGGAACATGTGCTCACTGCGATTTTGCGTCCAAACTATGCGCTTACCTCTGCATACAAAGGAGCTATCACCATCCATGTGGATGAGCAGTATATTTTGAATACGATCAAAGCGATTAGCAGTGCTAACGATGATGTATTTGTCATGAATGCAGACGGGCTTGTATTATCCCATACCGATGCGAACCAGTTCATGCAAAGCTTCGCATCGATGCCCCATATCGAACGAATTTTGAATTCGTCCATGAATGCGGGACATTTCAAGGCTAAAGTAAACGGATCGAAACAGCTGGTCACCTTTGTGAAATCAAACCAGCTGAATTGGTATTTTGTCAGCGTTAAGCCTTACCGATTGCTTATTTCGGATATTTCCGTATTGCGAACCTTTACCGGCTTGATCGCTATCGTCATTATTGCGCTTGGCGCTTTAACAGCTTTCTTTGCCACAAATAAGCTCTATAATCCGCTTGGCCGTCTTATTAAAAAAGTGCATGAGGTCACGGGCAACAAAGCACCGCTCGCTGAGCAAAATCAAAATGAATTTGCCCTGCTCTCAGAGGCCTTCTCCAATGTCATCGATCAAGCAAATATGGTTGAATTGGAGCAGAAGCAGTCTTTGCCGGTGCTAAAGAAAACCTATCTTCAACATTTATTGCATGGAACGCTGCATGACTTATCGGCGACACATATGATCCAATCTGCGATTAATGAGCATTTTACCAGCTCGAATTATGTCGTTATCGTCGCGCAAATTGATCGGTTTGCGGAGTTTGCGCAGCATAACAATCAGACAAAACAGGGACTTTTCCGCTTCTCTGTCAGTAATATTACGAGTGAGCTGCTTCAGAAACACGCGAAAAACGAAACGATCGTCGTCGATGAGCAGACACTCGCTATTTTATTGTTTCTGGATTCGCCATCCGTGCCCGAGCATATCTTATTAACCCTTGGCGAAATTCAAGAAATCATCTATAACTATTTCAAATTTACGGTTACGTTCAGCCTAGGCGAAACGGTTAATGACAAATATGAAATTGATCGTTCCTTCGAATCGGCGCAGGAATACGCCAAGTATCGTTTCTTCTACGGACATCAGGCTATTATTCATGAAGCTATGGTTGTTAAGGTCATGCAGCAAGCAAGTGTGTACCCTGCAGCAGCTGAGAAGAAGCTATGCGAGGAGCTTCGTTTAAACCACAATGACAAGGTCAATCAAGCACTTGATCAATTTATGAAGCAGCTGGGCGAGATGAGCTACTATCAGGCCATCTCCAGCGCAAATCAACTTTTGAACGCCCTTTTGCGTGATTTTGACGGCGCGCTGCCCATTATGCAGGAATACTCCAAAGAATATTACGATACAGTTAACCAATTGCAGAAGCAGGAAACGCTTCAAGAGGTTCATTCGCTGCTTCGTCATTTCTGTACCCTTATCGGCCTCATGATGGACAAGAAGCAAACGACCAAAACAGATACGTTGATTGAATCGGTTTGCGCTTATTTGCAGATGCATTATCATGAGTCTGATCTGGGCATTGAAACGATAGCGGAGACCGTACAGTTATCTCCCGGCTACCTCGGCAAGCTATTCCGCAGCCATACGCAGCTGTCATTTAATGATTATTTAAAGAAGATTCGGCTGGAGGAAGCTACGCGGCTTCTTACGACAACAAATGATTCCATTGCGGTCATCAGCGAAAGTGTCGGTGTGCTCAACACAACCTATTTCTTCACCCTGTTCAAAAAAACATACGGTATTTCACCCGCTCAGTACCGTGATCAACATACAAAATAAACACAAAAAGGGCTGTTTGCACAGGGGAGGGTACACCCTTCCTGCAAACAGCCCTTTGGTTATCGATGATATTAGCGTTTAAGCACTTCACGAATTTCAGAAAAATAAGACTCTACCGCTTCAAGATGGTTGCCGAGTATTCTGCTGAATACCTCAGAGTCATACGTTTTTCCGGCATAATAGGAGGATCGGAATCTTAGCTCGCCATCCTCATCATCCAGCTCGAAGCTGCCACTTAGCAGGTCCATATTCTCGTTCAATAACAATAAGGCAAGCTCCTGGCGCTGATGCTCAGGGACGAGCTCCGGATAGACGGAATAAACCGCACAATAATCCTGAACCTCCTCGATCCGTATGAGACCAACCCAGCTTTCGCCATTGCTAGTAAAGAAAAGCTTGTACAATTGATCGTCTATAACCTCAAATTTCAGTTCATTTTCCGTTAGAAATGATGTGATATGCTCATTCAAAGCCTCATTTGCAATAGAAGGCTCCCCTGTTACTGAAATTCCTTGATCCATTTCTGCAGCCCACGCCGTTCTGAATCCCATCTTTAAGACGCCTTCATCCTTCAATGCTTCAGGCAAAACGACGCTTTGCTTTAATTCCAGCGCAAGCCAGCTCTCGGTATGATCTAAGCTCAGCAGCTTGCTCGCTGGCTCCGTACTTGAGCGCACACTATCAAATATAGCTTCTGCATCGAATCCATGCTGAGCAGCCAGCTTCGTCAAGCTTGGCCTTAGCGCGACATGAACTTCTACAGGTTGATTCTCATCCATAACCGCGCTGCTTCCTGTCCTCATGCTGGCGAACAAGTTAAACCACTCGTTCTCCATAATATCTTGATAAGTTTGGCCGCTAACCTCGATCATCATCTGACAAGAAAGCGACTCCTCGAAGCTTTGAAAATTAATTTTTCGCAAGACAGCAGGCACAAACTCTCCCGTCAGCGTATGGAAATTTATCGGCAGCTCTGTAGTAATGCTTGTATCTCCCGTGTACTTCTGTTGTTTGGACATGACTACGATCACTCCTAGCAAATGTTAACCTATTTCGTGCCCTGCCAATTCCCCTGAAATGGACCCCGCTCCACTCGCATCCTGCTCATATTGCAGCTTTCCAAGCCGCTTGGACTTCTCTACCGCTACATTCACAATGCCTGCTTCCACTTCGAATGACTTCGTTTGCGTAACTTCCAATGCAATCTCCCAGCCTTTGGACTTATTATCTTTATCCCACTTTTTGCTGAACCCGATACTCAGATCAAGTGAGCTTGCGAGCGCTATTTTGTTTCCTTGTTCAATCGCACTCGCGCTTGAATCACCTGTTAGCCAACCGCGAATCGTATCATTGACGGTTTCGTCGCCTTGGATTTTTGAGGCAAGGCTTTTGCCGACTGCTTCAAATTGCGGAACTACAAATAACAGATCCGTTCCGGTATCCAGAGCTGAGCCTGCACCCTTCGCCAACATATCCTTATCCTTTTTCACTTTACTAGTGATAATGCCAACGAGATTTTTGGCCGAGCCTGCTACAGGTGTCGCTACTTTCGATGCAATCTTGACCCATTCGCCCGCATCTTCACCGAATTGGAATGGAATAGAGCCGCTAGCTGTAATTTCGAGCGATCTCAAATTATTATTGATGACGGAACCTGCGGCTTCGAGTCCAAAACCGATGTCGTTGCCGCCCAGCTTCACCTTCGCTTCGGCGGAGGCCTCCATAACATGCACATTCATACCTCTGCGGAGGGTTGCTGCCTTTTCCTTCAGCTTCGTCAGATCCGTTGCTCCACCAAATCCGTTAGGCGATTGTTTCTCAAGAGCTTCTTTGTCAAAGCGGCCTAAGAACTTGTAGCCAAGGGCTGCTCCCATTTCGGCTACCCCGGCATTCGCTTCAGCCTCTCCCTTAAAGGTCAAGCCAATATCAACATGATTGCCTGCTTTTTGCAGCTCTTTTTCCTCGATCATAGCAGCCCATATTTCTGCTTCTTCGACCTCGGCCATACCGGATTTACCTCCCATACCCCAGAGATAATCCGCTGCCCTATCGGAAATGTTTCTTATTTGCCTGTACATGCCGTACGAGGTTAAATTCATGACACCGGCTGAATCTGTTCCTATGCTCTCCAGGAAGAAGCCCGCACGGAAATTGGCGTCGAAACCAAACGACTGGAAGCCGGCACCGAATGTAATTTCAGCGGCCATCGTTAATTCTTTATCTTCCCTGCCTACCGAGCCTGCCAGTCCGAACAGAACATAGACGCCGCTAGCATGAACGGGTATTTTCAAATCAAAGCTGAACGAGCTGGAGTCGCCAATATTAGGCGCGGCAAGATCAAGCACCTTGCCTATGACGAAGAGCCCTTTATTTAGCGTAGGAGCCTCTACTGTTTTTTTAATGGCTTTGCCGGCTATATCATCCGCCGTAACCTGTTCCTTCGTTTTCTCAGCAAGTGCGGTAAGCTGCGCAGCATCCGGCTTCGAGCCCGGCACCTTTTTGTCGCCTTTCGTAATGCTTCGAACGGCGTTTACCGCTTCGGTTTGTTTGCTCTTCAGCAGTACAATCGCTTTCTTCTCGGCACCAGCTAAAGCCGCTTCATTTACTTTTACACCCGCAGCGTTTGTACGTGCTACGCCATATGCTGAGGTTTGTGCTGCTTCTTTCAGCAGCTTCTTAATATCCCCTTCAGGCAGCACTCTTTTCGTGATATTGACTGCCTCAGTGGTCATAGCAGCATCGACAGAGCCCTTGGAGGTTGCATGTGCTTCCTTCTTCGCCATCATGCCGGTAAATTTCTTATCGAGCTGCGTTTTGCCCGATGTTAGTGCATTCGTGTCCAATTGGTTGTCAATATCCGTTCTCGACTGCTCTCGCGCAGCATCTTTCATCTTCTGACGAAAAGCATTAAGCTCTTTGGATCTTCGCCAAGCGCCTCGTCCTACGCCGAGCTTCATAACGACAGCTTCTTTGATGGGTTCATACAGCTTATTCGTATAAACCGTATTAATAACAGCTGGCTGAACAAGCGTACTATCCATTTGATGCCGATTTTCCACTTCTGCCTTACCCAAATCGCCAACGTCTACACTGCTATCGAGAAATGCTGCACTTTGCTTGACCTTGTCCACAGCATCCTTTTTAATCTGTGCAAGAGATACATTAGACAACCGTTCAGCTTCAGCAGTTGCCTCCCTCGTCGCCTGTGCGTTCGCCGCTAACACTTGTTTAGCTAAAGGAACCTCAGGCCTTGCCTCCGTCTTGTTATAGCCTTCAATGAACTTATTCGCCAGCAGGCTCTTTTGGCTCGATGGAAGCTTGCTCACGACAGTATCGCTCGCATATTTCTTTAACGTATCGGATACGATGCCTTTTGCAGCTACATGTTCTGCAGCATAAAGCTTTTCATCTGCCTTCTCATGAGCCTCTGCTACACCGTTCTGATCGATATTCGCTTCTACCGCCGTCTTGGCTTTAGCCTGCAGGCTAGCTCTTAGCGACGCCGTTTGTTTATCACTATTTAAGAACGTATGTATATGCTGACTCGTTTGCTGAATAAGCTCATCAAAGAGCTGCTGTGGTTTGACAGTGACCTGCGTATCGCGATCTGCTTTGAGCTCATCCTTTCGCACATCTTTAGGTGACTTCTGAGGGGCAGTCGCAGCCCCGCCTACTAGTGCACTCGTAGACTGATTGCCTGCCGTCTGCTGCAATTGCAGGAGCTGCCCAGCATTCACAGCCGGTGATTGAGGTGATTGAGGTGATTGCTGTGGCTGCGCAGGTGCAGTGCTTTGCGTCGGAGGAGCTGGTTTTGGTTTAGCAACGGTTGGATTCGAGCTTCGTGAGAAAAAAGGCATGGACGGCCCACCTCTATATAGTCTTATATACTAAACGGATATGATAAAAATAAATGGAACATATTACTATTATACACTAGGGTTACTAGACTTAAAGAACTGTTTTACGCAAAAAAAACACCACAAGGAATGATTAAGCATCCCTTAGTGGTGTTTTGCATCACTCGGTAATACTTAGAATTACTTAGTCATATATAACCCAACTAAGTGATTCTCAATATTACCATTTTTCATTAGCTCCATGCTTCAATATCATCATCATCAATTTCTTCCTCTACAACCGGAGAAGCTTTGGGGTCAGGAATGGGAGCAGTGACAGCGGCGCTAACTTCAGCGATCGCTGCTGACAATTGTTCCTCCCCTGTTAATGGAGCACTGATTTCGCTGCCTTGCTGCAAGGACGATGAGCCTTGCAATCGACTTCTCTCCATCGGAACAAAAGCTTGTAAATTCCGAACGCCGTTTACGGCGATCTCGTTTTCAACCAAATATCGAAGAGAATCCATGAGATTCGATTGTGAATTCAACCAAAGCATAATTAAGGGATCTTCTGATTTTTTGGTTTTCAAGCTTATATTTTCACCGGGCAGTTTTGTTTTCTTCATACCTCTCACCTACCAGAATCCGTTAGATTATACCTCAACCTGATGATCATGCTTATGCAGGCTGAACCGCTTTATTTTTTAATGCCTCATAGATTTTGCCACGCACAAATGCATCAAGACCCATTGCATTCAGCTGCACTGCGTACTCGGCAGGAATATAAAGCAGCTGCATCTCTCTTTCCGTACACAGCTCTTTCAGCTGTCCGTAGAGTACTGAGCGCATAAGTATGCTTCCGCCGCCATAAACGCAAATCAGATCGATTTCATTGCGTGCTTTGGTCAGCTGTTTTTTGACATGCTGCACGATTTGTCTAACCTGGCTCTCAAGCGGTCTTCTTAATGTCTTAAGCGCACGTGCATGATATTTATGGTTAGGATTTTTGATAACATCGCTGAAAAATTGACGCGGGCTGTCTGCCAAATGAATGAGTCGGTTAAACTCCTGCAGCGCTTCTTCAATCGCATAACCGGCGCCATGATGGCTGCCATGCACGAATTGACGCAGAAACTTATTCCCCTCCGTAATCGGATATTCCGTAGAGCCGTCTCCAATATCGACATGAAGAATGCGCTTCTCTTTGAAATAACTGCCGTTGAATTTCTTATCTACTTCGTAAGATTCGAGGAAATCCCCAAATATTTCGCCCTCTCTCCAGCCGCCCGCCGAATCCTTCTGCAGCGTGAAAATAACCGGAGTTGCTTCTGGAACGACCTTCGCAAACGGGAACACGATTTTTACAGCTACGCGCTGCATGCCCAAATGAACCGTCACATGGTGCAAGCCAGACGTAAATCTTTTCTCAAACTTAGCGGAGGTCTCATCCGTGTGCTGCGTAACCGGAAGCGCCGTTGCCATATCTACTTCCACATCGATTTGTGCAGGTATTTTTTTCTCTTCCTCATACGCCTTCTGAACAGCCATCGCCGCAATTTGGGCAAGCGTATTGATAACCGGCAAGTCCATATCGCTCTTTAGATCAATTCCGATTTGCAGATTGTCCAGCACTTCTCCGCTCTCTAAAGCGAACTTCCCGACATAGTACATCCCTGGTCTTGCTGATGGCGAATCGATGGTTACGACCAACTGATCCTGCAAATTCTTAATAAAGCTCTCTGGTGTTTGCTCTTCGCTCCATGGAAGCTCGTCCACCGTACAATTTACATTAGGCTGCTGAACCAGCTTGCCGTCAATGATAAGATCATGCTCGCTGTTTCCGTTATCGTTGCCTACAAAGAAATGATAGTTCATAATGGCTTTCCTCCTAGAAAAGGTTTTTGGAAACTTGTACAGCTTCCAAAGATTATGTTTTTTTGTTGCAACTGTCATGGTAATACTTTGCCATACAAAGTATTAGTTTACATCAAGCTATAGTCCCAATGCCCGTTAATCTTTTCTCATCTGTTTCTGTCGCAATATGTTTGTATCGATCGGTTCTTTAACGATGCTGTCGTTTCTGCCCTTTTTCGTCAAAAAAAGCTAACCCGCTTCAGGCGGATTAGCTGTGATGAAATGATCTATAGGATAATGAATTATGCTCTGATTTCGAGAAGCTCGTATTTAATAACACCCATAGGCGCGCTTACGTTAATGATGCTGCCTACCGTCTGACCAAGCAGCTCTTTGCCTAGTGGACTCTCGTAGGAAATTTTGTTCTCCGCAACATCTGCTTCCTCTGTACCTACGATTTTGTACTCGATTTTCTCGGAAAATTCGATATCGTTTAAAATGACGGTTAAACCGATGCTTACTTTTGATAGGTCTAAGGTCTTCGCTTCGATCACGCGAGCCTTCTTCAGCATTTTATCTAAAATAAGAATTCTCGTTTCCATGAAGGACTGATCATTTTTGGCTGAGTGATATTCGCTGTTTTCCTTTAAGTCGCCATAACTGATCGCGAGTTTAATACGCGCAGCCAATTCCTTGCGCTTCACATATTTAAGATCATCCAGCTCAGCTTGCAGCTGCTCTAAGCCTTCTTGCGTCAAAATTACTTCGTCTTTCGACATCTAAACAACTCCTATCTGCTATCTTGTTTTAATTTTACTCTATATCCCGAAAATAAGCGAAATTCCACGACCTTCTTTTTTATACCAATCGCTGTAATCATTTTGAAATATCAATAAATCCTTCGCCAAATACGTCCCGCACATCATGAATCGTAATAAACGCATTTTTGTCGCATGCTTTCACAATTTTTTTCAACTGGCTTAGTTCCTGCTTGCTAATGACAATATATAAAATTTCCTGCGGCGTTTTTGTATAGTGCCCGCGGCCATAAATAACGGTAACTCCTCTATCCATGACCACATTAACCTGCTCAGCAATTTTGCCTTGCTCCTTGGATATAATGGTGACCGCTTTTTTCGGATTAACCCCTTCAATGATGAAGTCCATCACCTTGGTACCGATGTATAACATGACGATGGTAAGCATCAGCGCCTCGGCACCGATAATGAAATAAGAGGAGAACGCTACGATTAAGTCAAAGAACAACAAGGCATAGCTAATGTTCCAGTCCAAATACTTATTCGCAATACGTGCCAAAATCGTTGTTCCTGCAGTCGTGCCTCCAACGCGGATAATAAGCCCAATTCCCGCTCCGCCAAACAAGCCGCCAAACAGCGCATTTACGATTAATTCATCGGATTGAATACTCCAGTCTGCTGTTAAATGGAGAAATAAAGAATGGAAAAGCACCGCTGCGATCGTATAAATTACCGTCTGTCGATCCAGAAAACGGTAGCCTACAATGAGCAAGAAGGAGTTGAAAATTAAGCTCATTAACCATGGTGCCCATCCAAAAACATAATATAAAATAATCGTTATCCCGGTAACCCCGCCTTCGCCAAACTCGTTCGGAATAACAAATAAGTTGATTGCTAATGCAAAAATAAGTGCTCCAACCATAATTGTAATGACATCCATTATTCTCTTCTTCATATGCATACACCCTTCTTATCTAAAAATATATGATCGTAGTATGTCCATCTTATCCGAAATTGTAAATATTCAGAAAAAATGGCTGGATACACAAATAAAAAGAACACCTCTTTTAGAAGGTGTTCTCATATTATTCACATGATTATCTTTTAAAAGCAGCAGCTGCAAAGGTATGATACGCTTCTAGAGGGACGCTGCTGCTGCGCTTTCTTGTCCCAATTTCTGCTCTTTGGATTTTTTGATCTGTTTGCTCCGCAGCTGTCCGCAAGCGGCATCAATATCCGTACCATGCTCAAGGCGAACACTGCAGCTGATACCCTGTTTCTTAAGCGTATCATAGAAAGCTCGCACCGTTTCGCGATCCGTTCGTTGGTATTGACTATGCTCATCCACCGGATTGTAGGGAATGAGGTTTACATTCGCCAGGTTACCCCTATGGCCAATAAGCTGTGCAAGCTCTATTGCATGCTCTCTTTGGTCATTAACGTCCTTCAGCAATATATATTCAAGCGTAATTCTCCGATTTGTTTTCTCCAAATAATAATCGATGGATTGCATCAATTTCGCAATGGGAATCGCTCGGTTTATTTTCATAATACGCGTTCTGAGCTCATCATTCGGTGCATGCAAGGAAACGGCAAGGTTAACCTGTAGATCCGAGTCAGCGAATTCCACGATTTTGTTCGCTAAGCCGCTCGTTGATACGGTAATATGTCTAGCAGCGATCGCAAGCCCCTTCTGGCTCTTGATCACGCCGATAAAGTCCGTTAGATTCTCAAAGTTATCGAACGGCTCGCCGATGCCCATGACAACGACGTGGCTGACATGCTCGCCCTTCTGCGCCTGATCCAAATGAAGCTGAACCTTCATAATCTGCTCCACGATCTCTCCGCCTGTTAAATCACGGCTCTTTGCAAGCAGACCGCTCGCACAGAAGCTGCAGCCAATATTACAGCCCACTTGTGTCGTGACACAAACCGATAACCCGAATTTATGCCTCATCAGTACCGTCTCTATTAAATTGCCATCATGCAGCTTGAACAAAAATTTATTCGTTCCGTCCGCTGATTCCTGCCTCGTATGCTCGGTAAGCGTTTGAATGACAAAATGCTCGGAAAGCAGCTGAATGATCTCTGGTTTCACATCCGTCATATCCTCAAAAGCCGTTATACGCTTCCGATAAAGCCAATCCCATACCTGTGATGCCCGAAACTTTGTATACTCTCGTTCCTTCAGCCATTCCGTCAGCTGATCGAACGTTAATCCATATATAGATGTTTTAGTCATAACTAATCCTCTTTTCAAAACTGCTAAAAAGCAGCCCTATTCTAGCTAGTAGGCCGAAACAAACAATCTGCTTATTATTGTCCCAAAATTACCTCATTAAAACAAGGGGGGAAAGCGCCCAATTATTATGTTAATGCCCCTGCCTTGGCCTATATGTTACATTTCTTTTAATAGTACCGTCTTCCTATTTTAACATAGACCCGTTAGGAGGTGCCGAATTGCCGTTCACCTTTGCTCATCCGCTATATATTGCACCTTTAAAAGCGGCAAAGCCTGCTTATTTTAGCTTAACTGGTCTCATTCTCGGGAGCATGTCTCCTGACTTTGAATATTTTATTGCGCTTGAGCCCTATCAGACGATCGGCCATTCCTTTGGCGGGTTGATCTATCAAGCGATACCGCTGAGCATTATGCTCGCTTATTTGTTTCATTATGTTGTAAAATTTCACTTAGCCAAAAACCTGCCTGCGCTTTGGAGTTTAGATCGTAAAGCCTACGGCCTCGCCCATGGATGGAAACTTAATACGATGCAGAGCTGGCTGGTGTTCCTCGTTTCCGTCATCATTGGCTTCTATTCACATCTTTTCATCGATGCATGCACGCACTATTCAGGCAGGTTCGTTACCCAATTCCCTGTTCTTCGTGAATCAATTGCCGGAATACCGCTATACAAATGGTTTCAGCGATCGTTATCCATCGTCGGTCTAGTTATAGAGGCAATGCTGTTATACCGCTTTATAAATAAAGCTAAATTGGAATCTGCTTATACAGGCGCTGCTACAAAACTAAAAATGGTATTTTGGGCAATTGTTTTATTTTGTACATTGCTGACTTTAACGTTAAAGCTCATCTTCACGTCCAGCTCCAACTATATCGGGATAGCTGTTGTAGCTCCGATTTCAGGGTTTTTGCTCGGCATTCTCCTGGCAAGCATCGTTCATCGTCTGTATAGGAGAAAATAAGCCTATCCCAATTTACCATGTGCTCTCCTGATGAGAGCTTATTTTTTTGTAAATAGAACCGCTATTGCATGACCTAATGCCGTAAATGATTTTTGCCATATTGGTGTAACATTCAAACTTTATGCTTGTTCTTATTCATCGTTCACATAAACGGGAGGAACAAGCTTTGAAAAATAAAACGATCGTCGTTACCGGAGGAACAGGGTCTTGGGGGCGGGAGCTCGTAAAGCAATATTAAGATGAAAATAGCTGCTTGCTTGGTTGTCTTATTTTTTGTCATTGTCGTGGTCGTATTTAGTTATGGTTTTCTTACAGCCGCTTGACCGGAGGCTCTGCTGGTATGAAACAAAAACAAGATGTACAGCTTATTCTAATAACAGGTATCATATTCCTTACGTATTCTATCTCTCTACATTGCTGGGAAGGAGCCTTTAATGAATATATTAATTGCCGATGATGAGCCCTTTATGCTCAAAATTTTAAAAGCGTATTTTGAGAAAGAAGCCTTTCATACCTTCCTAGCACAGGATGGAGAGGAAGCGCTGAACATTTTCTATTCAAATAACATCCATTTAGCTGTATTAGATTGGATGATGCCTAAAGTAAACGGTATTGAGGTATGCAAAGAGATCAAAAAACAAAGCAAAACGAAGGTATTGATGCTGACGGCAAAAGGGGAAGATGAGGATGAGCTCATCGCCCTTCAATCTGGAGCAGATGAGTATGTCAGCAAGCCGTTTGACCCGCGTATATTGATTTTGCGAGTAAAGAAGCTGCTTCATATGGACAATCAAATTGCGATAGGAAATATAAAAGTAGATATCGATAGCCAAAAAATCTTTAGAGATGAGACCGACCTGCAGGCTACGAATAAAGAGTTTCATCTTATGAGGTACCTCATTGAAAACAGAGGGATTATCGTTTCACGGAAAGCTTTGCTCGATCGTATTTGGGGATTCGATTATTTTGGCGAAGAACGAACTGTCGATACGCATATCCGCAGGCTTAGAGCAAAGATCGGCGATCATTTGATCAGAACACATAGAGGGATGGGCTACAGCCTGGAAGAACCGCATGAATAAGCTAAACAAAAAGTTGATTGGGCGAATTTTATTTGTGTTCTGTATCGTCGTTATTTTCTCAATTGTGATGAATTCGTTTTTCTTGCCCAAATATCTTTTGTACAAAAAAAAGCATGCCCTTGCAGCTATAACTGAGCAGCTCGATGCCATGGATACGAAGCAGTTATTGCGCAATATGGAGGCTGTTGAGAACAAATACGATGTCACCATTGTAAACACACCTGTCACCAAAAATCTAAATGGGCTAAACGAAACGATTGTAGGTCTTTTAAATAAAAAAGGCATTACGCTGAGCAAGTTTTGGATCACGGATGAAAGCCTTGCGAGGCTGAACGAATATCAAATGGTCAGAAAAATTTACAATCAAGAGAAGCTGAAATCCAGTTTTCTCGTTACCTTTATGAAAAAAGATGAGATCGTTTTTGTAGTCGGTGAATCGATATCCCACTCGGCAGAAACATTAACCATCGTCAATCAATTTACCCTCTATACTTATGCAGGCGAGCTGCTGCTGCTGATCATCCTGTCAGCACTTTTCACAAGAAGCATCGTTCGTCCGCTTGCCAAAATACAAGATGCAGCTGAAGGCATTTCAAGCTTATCGTTTACCAAGGTTCATATTCGTACGGGCGATGAAATTGAATCCTTAGCAGAGAGCATCAATCAAATGAGTGATAAATTAGAGCATGCCCATCATGAGCTGGAAGCGAGAAATGAGAACTTGCGGCAGTTTATTGCCAACATTTCGCATGAACTGAAAACCCCGCTGTCCTTAATAAAGGCTTATTCTTCAGGAATAAAGGACGGAATGGACGACGGTACCTATATTGATGTTATCCAGCAGCAAACTGATGACATTGCGATGCTGGTGGGCAAGCTGCTTGAGCTCTCCAAGCTGCAAACCGATCTTTATCGGATGAACACCTTTGAATTCAAACAGCTGCTCCATCGAACCTTGCAAAAATATCGTTTTTCCATTCAACAGGAAGCTATTCAGCTATCTGTAGATGACAGCTTGCTAAGCCAGCACCATATATTCGCTGATGAGCAGAAGATAGAGATGGTTTTGAATAATTTCATATCCAATGCAATGAAATATTCAACCAATCAACAAATTCGTATTACTGCTCTGAATAAAGATGATTTTTTACATTTCTCGATCACGAATGGGATTGAAAATGATGAGCAGCGACAATGGGATTTGATATGGGAACCCTTTTACGTAATGGAGAGCTCCCGCAACAAACAGCTTAGCGGAACGGGCTTAGGCTTATCGATCGCCAGAACGATTTTGCAGAAGCATGAAGCACCGTTTGGCTTTCATATTGAAAACGAGGAAATTACATTTTATTTCTCGTTGCCTATAGATACGAGTAAGAATTAAAGGCGCTGCGACAATCCTGTTGCGGTGCCTTATTTTTTTGTCACATTGACGTAACAAAAAAGGACTATGATTGCACTTACAGATCATCATTGGAAGATATCAAAAAGGAAAAATGGAGGCATTATGCAATCAACTTCAGCACCTATGAGTAGACGGACGTTTTTGAAGAAGAGCTTGCATTTAACTTTGGGGCTGATGGGAACCGCTGGTTTATCCGGTGTATATTCGCATCTAGTCGAGCCATATTGGATTGAGGTTAAACAGGTGAAGGTTGCCATCCCAAAGCTGCCTGCCTCCTTCAACTCCTTTCGCATCGTTCATATCAGTGACCTGCATCTCGGCTTTCATTCTAAACCTGAACTGCTGACTGAGCTTGCAGAGCAAGTTAGGCAGGCAAAACCAGATCTTATTTGCTTTACAGGAGATTTGCTCGATCAATCGACCGCGTATATGCCGGAAGCCATAGCCTTCCTCTCGAAGCTCTCGAAGCTGCAAGCGCCATTTGGGCAATATGCCGTTCTAGGCAATCACGATGCCTTCGGCAATCGAAGAGCAGTTACCAAGGGGTTATCAAAAGCTGGATTCCATGTGCTCGATAACCAGCATGTTGCTTTATCAAAGGGCTCAGCGCATCTCTATATTGCCGGAGTCGATGATCCGATGGTTGGACACCCAAATATCGATCAGGCTTTGCAAGGCATTCCGGACGGTTCCAGTACCATTCTGCTCGCGCATGAGCCGGATTTTGCTGATGAGTATGCCCGTTATCCGGTCGACCTGCAATTGTCAGGCCATAGTCATGGCGGACAAGTACGTATTCCTTTAGTCGGGGCACTGTATACACCTCCCTACGGGAGCAAGTATACTGCCGGTTTGTATCAGGTACCGAACAGCAAATTGCAAGTGTACACCACTCGCGGGATAGGAATGACACGAATTCCCGTACGTTTTCATTGCCGGCCAGAGCTTACCGTTCTTACGTTAATGGCACAATAAAGAGAATTGGATACTAGCACCAATTCAACATGGAAATAATACGATGGAGTATGCAGCATGACATTAGCCTAGGAAGGTGTGACGGTTATGACTGGAATCATCAAAAACTTCTATGTGAACGGAAATACAGCTCGCGGCTTGACCAGCCTGTTCGACTCGTCTTTGCAAGATTTGGAGCGCTTATTTATTTTGAAAGAAGGACCTGCTTTAGAACGATCAAACCTCATTCGTTCTATAGCTGACGACATCGCGCAGGGTGGCTACGACATTTGGCTGCTGCACTCCCCCTTCGACAATGGCTCGCTAGATGGACTCATCGTTCCCGCACTCCGTCTCGGCCTTGTTGATGGAACACCGCCGCGCTTTATTGATCCCGCTTTGCTGGGAGCATCCGTTCAATACATTTATCTCGGCGAGGCCGCAGATGCAGCAGAGCTGCAAGCGCTAAAGCCAGAGATCGAGATTTTAAGTACACAAATTACGCAGGCGTACGATCAAGCTTATGCTGGCTTTGCTGAGGCGCTTCGTATTCATGACGACTGGGAGACCGTCTATATTCAGAACATGAATTTCCAAGCAGCCGATGAGCTGACAGCTTCGTACATCGATACATTCTATGGCGATAACAGGCTGGAGAAGACAAGTCGTGTTGATCACCGTTTTTTGGGCGCTGCTACAGCTAAGGGCTCATTCGATTTTGTCCCGAATCTGACGGATGGTTTAAAACGATATTTCGTTAAAGGCAGAGCTGGTTCAGGCAAATCCACCATGCTCAAAAAAATAGCTGTAGCCGGGGTCGATCGCGGACTGGATGTTGAGATTTATCATTGCGGCTTCGATCCGAACAGCTTAGATATGGTCATCGTTCGTGAGCTTGGCTTCGCAATTTTCGACAGTACAGCGCCGCATGAGTACTTTCCCGATCGTTCAGGCGATGAAATTATCGATATGTATGCCAGCTGCATTACACCTGGAACAGATGAAGCGAATTCAGATACAATTACCGAAATAAAAAACCGTTACGCTGCGCAGATCAAAACATCGGTTCAGCAGCTAGCTCTAGCCAAGACTTTGCAAGATGAACGAGAACAATTATACTCGCAAGCTGTTGATTACGAACAACTTGAACAAATCAAAAATGAAGCGAAGCAAGCAATCGGCAATATTTTGGCCGCTACCGCTCGTTAACATACACGTATTTTCCATAATAAAAAGCCTGCAAAGCTCCACCAATTGGTGAAGCCTGCAGGCTTTTCTGAAACTATTATTATTTCGTTTTGTTAAGCAAACCAATAATGAGTGCTACTGCTTCTGCTCTAGTCGCAATCTGCTGAGGAGCGAAACGGTTCTGGCCAACGCCGCTAACAAGTCCCGCCTCCACTGCGGTTGCTACGTATGGAACAGCCCATGCTGGAACAGATTTGGAATCCGCAAAGGAAAGCTTAGCATTTGGATTTACTTTTATGCCACTTGCACGAACAATCATAGCGACCATCTCAGCACGAGACAGCTCCTTCTCAGGACCAAATGTGCCATCAGCATATCCGCTAATGATACCTGATTCAACAGCCTGCGTGACAAACGATTGTGCCCATGCAGGTATTTTATCAGAGTCCTTGAAGCTTAAAGCTTTGCCTGAGTCAGAGAGATTCATCGCACGAGCCAGCATCGTAATAAACTCTGCACGATTAACTGATTTATTCGGGCGGAACTGGCTGTCTTCATAACCCTTAACGAAACCAGCTTTCACAGCTTGATTGATAGCTGATGCTGCCCAGTGGCCTGTAATATCCTTCAATACAACTTCTGACTCATTGCCGCCGCCAGTTCCTGTGCCAGGATTTGTGCCTGGGTTAGTTCCCGGACCTGGTCCTGGATTCGTTTCTGGATTTGTACCCGGACCTGTTTCCGGATCTGTTTTTTCCTTCTTCACAATACCGAATTGATCAACGATGAATGGTTTAGCATCATTTTCTTTTTGGTCAATTTCATACGTTACAGCCGTTAGCTTGTTGCCATCGATCGTGATGCCAACAAAGTTTTGTACTTGGCCGCGAACTGGACGTGTGCTGTCGTTCTTATCTGGGCCGTATTTAGCCGCATGGTTCTCTTCCGCACGCTCGAATAGATTGTAATAAGCTTCGCCGAGTTCTGGTTTTGCATTCTTGTAGTATACCTTCGGACCTGCTGTTGCAGGAATCATGTAGATTGAACCATCCGGATTCACCGTATACTCAATCTTTTCACCGTTCAATGTTTCAGTAATCTTCTCTGTTGCTGCTGCTGTTCCATCTTTTTTGATCGGTTTTGTACGGGCATAAATATGGTCATGGCCTTGTACTACAAAGTCAATTCCGAGCTCTGCCATAATCGGTGCGATTTGGTTTCTTACGCCGTTAGCGCCCATAATATCGCTGTCCGTTGCATGGTTTGAAGTCGTATATGGACCTTTGTGAATGTTGACAATAATCCACTGCGAGCCTGCTGCTTTCGCTGCTTCCACGTCTTTTTTCAACCACTCGACTTGCGCCTCGGAGAAGTTCGCATATTTTGCCGAAGTCTCATTCGAGTTCAGCACAACAAAGTGTGCGTTGCTGTAATCGTACGAGTAGTATGCGCCCGTTAACGTTGCAGAGTTCTCTGCTTGCTTGATATTAAAATGCTCGTAGAATGCATTGTTCTTATCTTCATGGTTACCTGCTGATGGTGCAATGGTTGTGTTAAGCAGGCTTTCTTGTGAATGGCCAAGCAGCCAGTTCCACTGCTCTTCTCTTGTACCTGTATCTACAATATCACCGTTGTGCACAACGAATTGTGCGCTTGGTACTGTAGCAAGTGCTTTCTCCAGCGTCTCAGCCGAAAGCTTCGCCTCATCTTCTTCTTTGGCCTGCGTATCCGCCAAGTCGATGAATGTGAATGCTCCGTTTACTGGTGCGGTTTGGAATGTTCCTACTTCACTCCAAATGTTCAGTGCCGCGTCACCCACACGGAAATTGTACGACGTGTTTGCCTTCAAGCCCGTTGCTTCAGCCTTATGAACAAGCTCAGAAGGTGAGTTGGAAGAAACGGTAGAACGACCTGCAAAATTAATTGCTTTTGTGAAATCTGGTGCTGCGTTCGTCTTCTCTACCACTTGCAGGTCATTGCCTTTAAGAAGCAGTGAAGTGTACCATGCAAATCCTTTGGAACTTACTGGGTCACCGTTAAAAGTTACCGTTACTTTGCTTACTTTTTCTTTGCTGTAGTCTGGTTTTTCTTCTTTTAGAATACCGAATTGATCAACGATGAATGGTTTAGCATCATTTTCTTTTTGGTCAATTTCATACGTTACAGCCGTTAGCTTGTTGCCATCGATCGTGATGCCAACAAAGTTTTGTACTTGGCCGCGAACTGGACGTGTGCTGTCGTTCGGATCTGGGCCGTATTTAGCTGCATGGTTCTCTTCCGCACGCTCGAACAGATTGTAATATGCTTCGCCAAGTGCTGGTTTTGCATTCTTGTAGTATACCTTCGGACCTGCTGTTGCAGGAATCATGTAGATTGAACCATCCGGATTCACCGTATACTCAATCTTTTCACCGTTCAATGTTTCAGTAATCTTCTCTGTTGCTGCTGCTGTTCCATCTTTTTTGATCGGTTTTGTACGAGCATAGATATGGTCATGGCCTTGTACTACAAAGTCAATTCCGAGCTCTGCCATTATCGGTGCGATTTGGTTTCTTATGCCGTTAGCGCCCATAATATCGCTGTCTGTCGCATGGTTTGAAGTCGTATATGGACCTTTGTGAATGTTGACAATAATCCACTGCGAGCCTGCTGCTTTCGCTGCTTGCACGTCTTTTTTCAACCACTCGACTTGCGCCTCGGAGAAGTTCGCATATTTTGCCGAAGTCTCATTCGAGTTCAGCACAACAAAGTGTGCGTTGCTGTAATCGTACGAGTAGTATGCGCCCGTTACCGTTGCAGAGTTCTCTGCCTGCTTGATATTAAAATGCTCGTAGAATGCATTGTTCTTATCTTCATGGTTACCTGCTGATGGTGCAATGGTTGTGTTAAGCAGGCTTTCTTGTGAATGGCCAAGCAGCCAGTTCCACTGCTCTTCTCTTGTACCTGTATCTACAATATCACCGTTGTGCACAACGAATTGTGCGCTTGGTACTGTAGCAAGTGCTTTCTCCAGCGTCTCAGCCGAAAGCTTCGCCTCATCTTCTTCTTTGGCCTGCGTATCCGCCAAGTCGATGAATGTGAATGCTCCGTTTACTGGTGCGGTTTGGAATGTTCCTACTTCACTCCAAATGTTCAGTGCCGCGTCACCCACACGGAAATTGTACGACGTGTTTGCCTTCAAGCCCGTTGCTTCAGCCTTATGAACAAGCTCAGAAGGTGAGTTGGAAGAAACGGTAGAACGACCTGCAAAATTAATTGCTTTTGTGAAATCTGGTGCTGCGTTCGTCTTCTCTACCACTTGCAGGTCATTGCCTTTAAGAAGCAGTGAAGTGTACCATGCAAATCCTTTGGAGCTTACTGGATCACCGTTAAAAGTTACTGTAACTTTGCTTACTTTTTCTTTACTGTAGTCTGGTTTTTCTTCTTTTAGAATACCGAATTGATCTACGATGAATGGTTTTCCGCCATCAATATTACCGTCAATTTCGTAAACAACAGCGGTTAACTTGCCGCCATCAATGTTAACGCCAACGAAGTTCTGTACCTTTCCACGTGCAGCACTTGTCGTGTCGCCATACTTGCGAGCATGATTTTCATCAGCTTTGTCGAAGAGATTGTAATACGCATCGCCAAGCCGTGCATCTTGGTTTTTGAAATAAACTTTCGCACCAGCTGTAGCAGGAATCATATAAATCGTGCCGTCAGGCTTTACTGCGTATTCAATCGTTTGTCCATTTAGAGATTCTGTAATTTTTTCAACCGATTCTGCAGTGCCATCCTTTTTAATTGGTTTTGTACGAGCAAAGATATGGTCATGTCCTTGAAGCACAAAATCAATGCCTAGTTCATTCATGAGTGGAGCGATTTTGTTTCTTACACCGTTAGCACCCATAATGTCGTTGTCCGTCGCATGGTTTGAAGTTGTATATGGACCTTTGTGAATATTAACGATGATCCACTCTGCGCCTGCCGCTTTCGCTGCTGCTGCATCTTTCTTCAACCATTCTACTTGGTCTACTGAGAAATTCGCATACTCAGTTGAGTTCTCGTTCGAATTCAGCACGATAAAATGAGCATTGCTGTAATCGTACGAATAATAAGCACCTGTTACTGTTGCTGAATTTTCAGCTTGCTTCACATTGAAATGATCATAAAATGCATAGTTTTTATCCTCATGGTTACCAGCTGAAGGTACAATCGTTGTATTCAGCAAACTTGGTTGTGAATGTCCAAGCAGCCAATTCCACTCCTGCTCGGATGTCCCATTCTCAACTACATCGCCATTATGAACGACGAATTTTGCATCTGGCACAGTTTCTAGCGCCTTAGCTATGGTTGAGCCCGAGATTTGCGCCTCGTCCTCTTCCTTCGCTTGTGTATCCGTTAAATCAATAAAGGAGAACGCTCCGCCTGTTGGTGCAGTTTGGAATGTTCCTGTCTCACTCCACAAATTCAACGACTGATCGCCTACACGGAAGTAATATGTCGTGTTTGCTTTCAAGCCCGTCGCTTCAGCTTTATGAACAAGTTCTGCTAAGGAGTTCTTGGCAACGGAAGAACGACCCTTAAATGCCGTTGCGTTCGTAAAATCTGCTGCAGCGCCTGTTTTTTCTACCACTTGCAAGTCGCTTTGACTAGCATCAAACGGCGTGTACCAAGTGAAGCCTTTGGAACTGACAGGGTCACCATTGAAGGTTACCGTCACTTTGCTTACTTCTACCGTAGGTGCCTCTTGCAGAGCAATTAGCTTCATATCAAAGAAGAGGTCGGAGCTGCCGGCGCTTTGCTGATGAACCTCAACAGCAAGCTCATTGTTACCGTCTTTTAAGGCAGCCTTTAATGCTGTTGTTAGGTCTACATCTGGATAAACAACTGGAAGATCCTTATTCGAAGCCGCAAGCGTTTCATAAAAAATGTCGCCTGTCGGCATGCCCAGACGGACAACCTCTACTCCATTTACATAAACCACTGCACCATCATCAATGGCAAATGTAGCTAGCAGCTGCCCATAATGATCAATGCTGTTCTTATCTACATTCAGATTCGTTCGAAAATATGTCGTCGGAGGTTTTTTACTTTTATTCGTTCCATAATCTACAATTGTTTTCAATGCGCCAAAACCAGTTGCACTGATTATTGCGCCGGAATCCTTATAACCAAGCGGGGCACTGCCCGAGCTCCACGCCGAATCGTCATAAGTAGATCTCCATACTGTGCCTTGATTTATACCTTTATCGTAATATTTCCAAACCGAATTTCCCGGCAGTAACGTCACCGGTTCATTCGTTGAAGCAGCAGCGACCGGGGATGGTGCGGCTGCTCCGAGCAAACCAAGTAATAATGCCAAGGATAACAGAATAGATAATACCTTTTTGTTGACGTAGTTCATAATAATCTCCTTTGTAAACAATTTTGACAATCCACATAAACATGACTGCCTCATCATAACAAGAAGATATCATTGCTCTATTATCTCAGGGTGAAGGTATTGTAAATATCGCTGCAACTTTTTTCCATATGGTTCCGTATAGAGAATGCCATTATTCATACAGATAAATAGGAGGACTTTAATTGTCAAACAAACCGGTTGGTGCGGCTGCTATTATCGTTGATTCTGAAAATCGTGTTCTGCTGGTGAAACATAACTATGGAAAATACAATTGGGAAATACCCGGCGGGTTATCCGAACAAAACGAGTCTGCGCAGGAAACTGCGAGAAGAGAAGTATTAGAAGAAACAGGTCTCGAGGTAACCGTAGATCGCTTAACGGGTGTATACTACGAGCCGCATCATGATATGCACCACTTTGTTTTCATTTGCAAAATCGTAAACAATCAAGCCCCTCAGCCTTGTTATAAAGAAATTACAGCCTGCCAGTACTGCAGTATTGATGATCTGCCTAGACCATTGAGTGACTTTACTTATAAACGTATCCAAGATGCTTTGAAACCAGATCAGACGGAGAGCTTCCACACGATAGGGCCGAGACAGTGGTTCGAATAATAAAAGGCTATGAAAAAAATCGGTGCAGGCGTAATCCCTGCACCGATTTTTTTTTCATATCACATTCGACTACACTCCGCTCGTCCGAGCAATAATTTCATCAATAAAGCATTGTAATGTACTCGTTAAATAGGAATCCTTGCGCCGAATAAAAATTGTCGTAATATCACGATATGGCTCAGGTACACTATGACAGTAAACGGTGCCGTTAGCAGCCAAATCAATAATCGAGGATTCGGGAATAATCGTTATGCCTACCCCCGCTGCAACACTGCCAATAATCGTCCCAAAAGTGCCAAACTCCATAATTTGTTTTGGAATAATGCCCTCTACCTTCATCCAGCTTTCCAGTCTCCCGCGGTAACCGCAGCCTTTGTTGTAGAGCAAGAGCGGTTTTGTCGTAATGTCGTCCATCGAGAACGCATCACCTTTGGTCACCAGCACTAGCTTTTCTTGAATAACCT
Source organism: Pristimantibacillus sp. Z349TD_6 (assembly GCF_056173205.1). Taxonomy (NCBI): domain Bacteria; kingdom Bacillati; phylum Bacillota; class Bacilli; order Caryophanales; family Paenibacillaceae; genus Pristimantibacillus (SeqCode); species Pristimantibacillus sp. Z349TD_6. Next base: position 7,692,085 of record NZ_CM149662.1, read on the forward strand.
CTACCTGCTCGATTAAGGGATGCCTAATTGGTCCGGTAACAAAAGCGCCATCCAGCTTCATATCCAGAACTTCTTGCAGCAGCTGATCCGTCACTCCGGCTTTCAGCGATAATTCTACATTCGGATACTTGCTGTAATACGACGATAAAATATGAGGAAGCGCGATAACGGTTTCCACAATTCCGATTTCCAGGACACCGGAAGGATTTGTTTTATTGTGAAAGGTACGCTTCATTTCTTCCATTTTGGACAAGATCTCTTTCGAATGCTCGAGCAGACGTTTGCCCTCCGTATTTAAAATCATTCCGCGCTTATGGCGATAAAATAATGGCGTATCCAGTTCTTTTTCCAGCAGCTTAATTCTTGCTGTTACATTCGATTGCACGTAATTCAGCTCGAGCGCTGCTTTGCTGATACTGCCGTGTGCAGCAACGGTTTGAAAAATTTTCAAATCCTTAAATTCCAAGCGCACCCCTCCACTGCCATTCGATTCAGATGATCTAATATGTTAGATATCATTATAAATGATGATAAACTTTATTTTCAATCGTTTTACTATCGTCTTGCTACCCCCTATCATTGGAAATAGACAATAACTCGGCATAATTTCTATTAGGGAGAGAGACACCTCGTGCTTAAAAAACAAGTCATTATCGGCTCTATACTTTGCCTCGTTGCAAGTATGTCGTGGGGAGCCATGTTTCCTGTAGCCCACATTGCTTTACAGCAAATTGATCCATTTTATTTCTCGTTTATTCGCTATTCTGTCGTTGCAATCATTCTGAGCGTGCTCTTGCTAGTGAAAGAGGGTAAATCTGCATTCCGCTTAGAGGGCAGAGGTAAATCTCTGTTGTTTTATGGGACAATGGCCTTTACAGTCTACAATATGGCCGTATTCCTTGGACAGCATCTGATGGGGGAATCCGGCACCGTCGCTGCTTCCATAATGGAAGTGCTTATGCCGATGATATCTATTATGGTATTGTGGGTCACTAAAAAAACCGCACCCAAAAAATATATGCTGACGAGTGTAGCCATCGCCCTTGTAGGCGCATTACTCGTTATTACGAACGGAAAGTTAGCTTTCTTCATGATGGCTGGTCAACATATGTTCCCGCTCCTGCTCATCTTTATAGGAGTTGTTGGATGGGTGATCTACTCCATGGGCGGTACGCAGTTTAAACAGTGGTCCATACTCCGCTATTCGACGTTAACCTGTTTGCTCGGCAGCGCCGTATCTTTTGTTATCGTTACACTTGCATCCACCTTTGGCGTGCTGCCTGTACCCACTTGGGAAACGATACTTTCAATCAAATATGAAATGTCCTTTATGATTCTATTGCCTGGATTAGCTGCTTTGTTATGCTGGAATGCAGGCATCAAATTATTATCGCCGCTAAATGGCATATTGTTTATTAATTTCGTTCCGATTACTACTTTCGTCATTATGGCTTTTCAAGGCTACCACATTAGCGCTTATGAGTTTTTCGGCACCTTGCTCGTCATCTTCGCGCTTGTTCGAAACAATGTGCAGCAGAGAAAAGCAATGAGCAAAGCTAATCCGAGCACTTATGCTGCTCCGCGTCATCCCAAAGGTCAGACTGCTAAAGCTACCTCATAACCAAACTATAAGATAAACAACACCACTCCTGATGGAGTGGTGTTTTCGTTAACTTCGTTATTGTATAGAGAGCAGATGGATAAACTTATAGCTTTATCCCGTAATTTTCCTCATCAGCAGTTCAAGAGGCCCTCTTGAAAATCTCTTACGCCAAAGCACACTACATAGGATGCTAAATAAGAAAAAACAAAATGAGTATATAGAGGCGAATATCAACGATTGGTTTTCCAGTCGATTTAGTGCAATGAGAACACCGATACCAATTACCACATGGTTCACATAATGAGTCAACGTTAACTGGCCTGTTTGTACGATAACGTTTATAAACCAGCTTTTATCGTATTTTTCAGTCAAGAACAGACTTAGAATTAAGAAGGCAATAGCCGAACCCGCTGCAGATAATATGTACAAAACATTCGGCAGAATCGGACCTGTGCTGAACAAAAACTCAGCACTTTCGCTACCCATGCTCGGGATGAACAAATAAGTTAGCATTTTTGACAGCAGCTCCATGGTAATCGTGACACTTGCTCCAATGATCAGCAGCTTCATTCGAAGCGCCTTGTTATGAAGTTCTATTCTCCCTATCAAGAGTCCGATGATGAAGAAACAAAACCATGGAAATATAGGATGATAGCCATTAAAAAATAAATTGCGAACAAAACCTTCCAACGTCCAAAAATCCACATAATGCATAAACGGTACAGGGCCGCCCCATCCTTTAAAGGTATCGAATACAAGCTGAAGGCATTGTGCTGTTATTAATATAGCTGCGCCCAGTCCATACAATATCCTGTCTCTTACCGTAATTAGCACTGCTGCCATGAACAGATAAACACCATAATAATGTAAAATATCACCTGTCCATTCCATAACATATAGCAGTAATCCGATTACAAACAAGAACAACGATCTTTTCCAAATCATTTGGCGAACAACCCTAATCTTTGTTTTATCGTGACTAGCAACAGCTTTCCGAGACATGAGCGAAATGCCTATGCCAGCAAGTAAAACGAATAAAGCCGAGGCTCGTCCTTGAAATAACGAAGTAACAGTAATCAACCACGCGGGGCCATTATGCTCAGCATTTGTAATAACAATAAAGTTTACGATGAGCATGCCGAACAGTGCCCATGCACGGGCAAAATCAAGCCCAATCAATCGTTTACTTGCTTCCACTAGAATCACTTCCTTTGAAAACGCCGCTTACAGCCTCTACCCAGATCTGTTTATAATCAATATGTTCAACCAGCATCATAAAGTTGCCAATGTTATCAAGCACTAAGGCAAGCATATGTGCTTTGGCCACACTCGCCTGATCTGAAACAAGTCCAAAATTCTTGGCTTTCTCCATCAGCATCTCAAAGCCGTGCAAATACCCTTTTTGGATCATAAGCAGCTTCTCGTGATAAAAGGGATACCTTGTTGCCATTAACATATATTCCTGTACGACACGATTATAATAAGGGTCCTTAGCCTGCTCATCAATCATATGGATTCCGAGCTCAACAAGCTTCTCCTCAAAATTATCTTTTGTAAAAGTATCCATTTCAAAAAATGTCGAGAACTGAATCGCGCTGCACAAGTCTTCAAAAATTGCCGCTATGAGATCTTCTTTCGATTTAAAGTAATAATAAATAGAGGGTTTAGCTATTCCAACCGCTTTGGCAATCATCGAATACGTCGTTTTCGTAATGCCCACCTCTGCAAATAGTTGATAGCTCACTTCTTTGATAGACGCCAAAGTTTCCTCGCGTTTACTCATTGCAACTCCTCCTGTGCCTTGAATTTGTTTTAGAATATCACTCTTATTATTATTTTTCAACCTATCGTTAGGTAGAATTTTATGAAAAGTGAATGGTTTACTCATTCTTTTTTATTCACTAATTGTTTTTATTTCTAAATATTGACACCACCTATATCGGAGTGATATATTATGAATCGTAATATAAATATGGATATTTATTACACCTATACCCATTCTATCCTAAGTAAAATGACAAGGAGGCACATTTGCTTTGAACAGTCAGGACGTTATTTTAGGCATGCTTATGAAACGATCATTATCTGGTTATGAAATCAAGCAATTGTTCGAGGATATTTTCGCTTATTTCTATAGCTCAAGCTATGGAACGATTTACCCGATGCTGCATCGGATGGAGAAAGAGGCATTGATCACGAAGGAAAATGTGCTTCAAGAGGGCAAACCGAATAAAAATGTGTTCACCATCACAGAGGCTGGGAAAAGCAGATTTTACGAATATCTGCATAGCCCGATGGAAACAGATACGGTTAAATCAGATTTCCTGATGCGGCTTTATTTTGGCCAGCTGGTAGGCAATGACATGGTAGTTAAGTGGTTGAAGCAAGCACAGGAGTATACACAGACACAGCTCGACCAGCTGCGCGATAAATACGCCCTATATAAAAGCACCATGCAGCCCGGACATATCATATGCATTGAAATCGGAATTAAGGAATATAGTGCTAAGCTGGAAGCGATCCAAGAGGGGCTGGATCGTATGGATAAATTAGAACAGGAAAAGAGGGTTTAGGATGGAAAAATCACGTTCAAACAATAACCTCATCATTCTTGCCATGGCACTAGGGTTATTAATGGCATCTTTGGACAATACGATTGTAGCCTCCTGCATTAACAAGCTAAGTCAGGACTTTAACATTTTCGATAAAGTCAGCTGGGTTTTTACGGCCTATATGCTGGCAGCAACAAGCACGATGCTGGTGTTCGGCAAGATGTCCGACCTATTCGGCAGAAAAATGTTTTATATGATTGGTATTGGCTTGTTCTTGATCGGCTCCGCCCTATGCGGTATCGCTCAAAGCGCCGATCAGCTCATCTGGTTCCGCGTCATTCAAGGGATTGGCTCCGGCGCCTTGTTCCCAATCAGCTTTACGATTATTTATACGATATTTAAAGACCCGAAGGATGCAGCAAAAATGTCCGGTGTATTCGGTGCGATCTTCGGCCTATCCTCCGTTGCAGGCCCGCAGCTCGGCAGCTTCATTGCTGAACACTTTGGTTGGAGATGGAACTTCTATATCAACATTCCCATCGGTTTGGCATCCATGATTGTTCTAATGATTGCGCTCAAAGAAACACGTTCCGAGAAAAAACCAAAAATCGATTATTTGGGAACCTTGTTTTTGATCATTACGACGGTCTCTTTAATGCTGGCGCTCGAATGGGGCGGCAAAAACTACGCATGGAGCTCCTGGCAGGAAATTAGCTTGTTCACAATCTCAGCTGTAGTCGGCGCTTTATTTATTTTTGTCGAGCTGCGTGCCCCTGAACCCGTCCTTCCTCTGAGCATCTTTAAAAATAAGATGGTTTTGGGCACAAGTATTCTTTGCTTCTGCCAAGGAGTCATTATGTTCTCCGCCATTACGTATTTGCCTAGCTTTACGGTAGGGGTGTTAGGACATAGCAACTCAAACGGCGTATTGACGCCTATGATGGCCTCGTTAATCGGGGGTGCTATTCTATTTGGTTTCCTGCAATCCAAATTCGCCTTCCGTACACTCATGCTGTTCACTATGCTAATGACCATTATTGTAGCTACGCTGCTTTCTACAGTTAGCGCTCATGCTTCCAGCGGCTATATGATTGTACTTATGATTCTGCTTGGCTTTGGCGCCGTCGGTCCTCTAATGAGTGTCGCACAGAGCTCGATTGCTGCAAACGTTGATCCTAAATATATGGGTGTCAGCTCATCTATCGTCGGCTTCTGGCGCAACATTGGCGGCATATTGGGTGCATCTATTATGGCGACGATTGTGAACAACAACTTGCATCGGTTAATTACGGCGGGTGCAGATAAGGCTGGCATTCCTTCCGACAAAATCAATACACTCGCCAATCCGGAACTGCTCATGCGAGCAGGTGGTCAGCTAGACCCGCAAATACGCAAGTTTCTGCAAGAGGCGCTGGCAACAGCGATCAATCACGGCTTTATACTCAGCATTTGTGTTGGCAGCATTGGCTTAATCACCGCAATGTTTGTTGGTGCAAGCAGACTCGGAGCCACAAAAAAAACAACGACCAGCGCTACACACATATAGAGGTAAACGGACAGGCAACGGTAATCTGTGATTTGCGATGCAAATTACCGTTGCGTGCATCTTTATTCTTCATCCGTAGGTTTTTGTATACCGTCTTCATAAAAGTCAAAGATGAGCTGCTTCTTTGTCCCTCTTACCGCGTAGAAAACGTCAGATATTTTCTTTCCTTTTTGTCTCAGTTCGTTTTCCAGCCATTCCTTCGTCAGCCCATTCTCCTTCATTTCTTTTTCCAAAAGTGAACCATCCATAATCAATTCAATGGGAAACTCCTGCTTGTTTAATTGAAGCTTCATGTCCTTTTTCGTGACAAGCTGATACTCGTCTTTTTTTAGTACAGACACCATTCCATTATCCTCAAGAACTGCATATTCAACCTCATCCATATTAAAAATCCCATTTTCTCTTAAAGCTTGATCCAAAGAATCCAAAGTGTATCTGACCTTCTTCATATTATTCTCAAGAATCTTCCCGCCTTCAATGAGTACCGTTGGGGAACCTGAAATCCAGCTTCGTAATTTACGGCTCTTTAAAGCAACGACAGATAACAGATAAGACGTAACGGTCATAACCGCGAGTGACAAAATGATATGCGTCCATTTCAACGTATCATTGAATGCCAAGTTGGCTGCAAGTGCCCCTATCGTAATGCCAGTCACAAAATCATGAAACGTCATGTTGGAAATCGTCTGTTTCCCCAATATTCTAGCTACTAATAGAAGCAGTAAAATAGCAACAATCGTACGTATTAAAATATCCATATAGGTATGCATGCCGTGATTCCACCTCTGCTCTCATTGTTTCCCAAGCGATTTGAAAAAAATCATGGAACAGCGTATCATCTTTAAAGTGAACAGATTAGAGACCACTTCTAGTGACGATTGAAGATACGTCGCTTTTGTATTGTATTTTGCTATATGACTATTTGTATTGGAGCTGAGAATGATGAAAACCGAGATTATAAACAGATTTATCACTTACGCGCAGGTGGACACACAGTCCGATGAAAGCAGCGAAACCTGCCCTTCCACGCCCGGACAATTGACGCTAGCTAATATGCTGGTAGAAGAATTGAAAGCAATCGGCATGCAAGAGGTTACGATAGATGCTAACGGCTATGTCATGGCTACCCTTCCAGCCAATACGGATAAAGAGATCCCAACCATCGGTTTCCTTGCGCATATCGATACAGCAACTGACTTTACTGGCACTAACGTCAAGCCGCAAATTATTGAACAATATGACGGGAACGACATTATCTTAAATGAAGCACAGCGCATCATTATGTCGCCGAACGACTTCCCAGAGCTGCACGGCTATAAAGGTCATACTTTGATTACAACAGACGGCACGACACTGCTTGGTGCAGACGATAAAGCAGGCATAACTGAGATCATGACGGCGATGGCTCATCTCATTAATCATCCTGAGTTGAAGCACGGCAAAATAAGAGTAGCCTTCACTCCTGATGAAGAGATCGGCCGAGGTCCGCATAAGTTTGATGTACAAGCCTTTGATGCGGTCTATGCCTATACAATGGATGGAGGTCCGCTGGGCGAGCTTCAATACGAAAGCTTTAATGCCGCTGGCGCTGTCATTATATGCAAGGGCAAAAACGTGCATCCCGGAACGGCCAAAGGCAAAATGATCAATGCCGCCAAAATGGCGATGGAGCTCCACGCAAAACTGCCGGCTAATGAAACACCTGAGCAGACAGAAGGCCATGAAGGCTTCTACCACCTGTCATCCATTCAAGGCGACGTCGAGCAAACGGAGCTTCATTATTTGATACGTGATCATGACCGCAACCGATTTAATGAAAGAAAGCTGGAGCTAACTCGTATCGTAGAGGAACTGAAAGCGAAGTACGGAGAAGAACGTATTGTGCTTGAAATAAAAGATCAATACTACAATATGAAGGAGAAAATCGAGCCGGTAATCCAAGTCGTAGACATCGCAGAGCAAGCGATGATCAACCTCGGCATTACCCCGCTAATCGAACCGATTCGCGGCGGCACAGACGGCTCGCAGCTTTCCTACATGGGATTGCCGACACCGAATATCTTCACCGGTGGAGAAAATTATCATGGCCGATTTGAATATGTATCGGTTAACAATATGGTACAAGCCGTCAATACGATTATTGAAATCGTTAAGCTGTACGAACAAAAAGCTTAATAATCGTCATAAACAAATAGGCTGTCGTCCACTTGACGACAGCCTATTTGTTATTAGATGGATTAACAAAGCACATCTTCTTCCTGTTCGACGATATCCATCTCAAGATTATTTAGGCCATTGTCTTCCAATACGGCAGCCTTATTGCCGTATTCTTTAATAATATGGATCTCGCCCCATGAGCAAAGGGAGTCCAATATCGATTTTAAGCTCCATCCGTATTCACTGAGCTCATATTCAACCCGCGGCGGGACCTCATTGTAGCTTATTCGATTCACGATGCCATCTTGCTCCAGCTCTCTCAGCTGCTGCGTTAACATCTTTTGTGTAATGGAGGGCATAATACGTTTGAGATCACTCGTTCTTTTTTTGCCATGCGTTAAGTGACAAAGGATTACGCATTTCCATTTCCCTCCAATAACCTCGAGGGTCGCTTCCACTGAAATATTGTATTTTTTCTTAATCATAGATATATCCTCCCCAACCAAGCTATAGCCTACTGTTCATGCATTTATTACTTTTTAGTACCTATAGCACTTCAAAGTACGTACTGTTCATTACTGCCTAAACCCATCATAATAGCACTTACCGGCCGGCAATACCATACAAAAGGGGTTATACAAATGGCATTAGATAAAAAAAGAAGTACCCTGGCGCTTCTAGCGTTAGCCATAAGCGCCTTTGCGATTGGGACAACAGAGTTCATCAGTGTAGGGCTGCTTCCGCTTATATCTGAAGACTTGAATATATCGGTTACAACATCGGCACTAACCGTTACGTTGTATGCTCTTGGGGTTACTTTTGGAGCTCCAATATTAACATCTTTAACATCTACGATTCCGAGAAAAACATTATTGTTTTGGATCATGATTGTTTTTATTGCTGGAAACAGCCTTGCGGCATCGGCAAGCGGCGTTGGCATTTTACTTACCGCACGCGTCATCTCAGCACTGGCTCATGGCGTATTTATGTCGATTGGCGCTACTATTGCAGCCGATCTCGTTCCCGAGAACCGCAGAGCTAGCGCAATCGCAATTATGTTCTCCGGACTCACTGTAGCAACCGTTACAGGCGTACCGTTAGGTACTTGGATTGGACAGCATATGGGCTGGCGTGCTGCTTTTGTTGGCATAGTTCTTATTGGCGTTATCGCTTTTATTGCCAATATGGTGTTGATTCCTTCCGATTTGCGCAAAGGAACTCGAACACCGCTGCGCGAGCAGATAAAACTGGTAACGAATGGAAGATTGCTGCTTGCATTCGCGATTACTGCTATTGGGTACGGGGGTACGTTTGTTGTCTTTACTTATTTATCCCCGTTGCTTCACGATATAACCGGATTTAAGGAAAGTACGGTAGCGGCCATTCTTTTGGTATACGGCATCGCCATCGCCATCGGCAATGTCATCGGTGGGAAAGCTGCCAATAAGAAGCCGATCACCGCCTTGTTTTACATGTTTATTTTGCAGGCTATCATACTCTTTGTTCTTACCTTCACCGCACCGTTTAAAGTGGTTGGCTTAATTACGATTATCTTGATGGGTCTATTTGCATTCATGAACGTGCCCGGCTTGCAAGTGCATGTCGTGATGCTCGCTGAACGTTATGCGCCGAAGGCGGTAGATGTCGCATCGGCTGTCAATATCGCTGCGTTTAACGCTGGTATCGCCATTGGCGCCTATTTGGGCGGTGTTATTACGGACTCGATGGGACTTATTCATACGGCTTGGGTTGGCGGATTGATGGTTCTCGGCGCTGTAATTTTAACCGGCTGGGCTAGAGCTTTAGAAAAAAAAGATGAAACAAAACACAGGAGGGCTTCACTATGATCGCAAAAAATTTACAGGATACAACTACACTTCACAACGGTGTTCAAATGCCTTGGTTTGGTCTTGGCGTCTTTAAAGTTGAGGATGGCACGGAGCTGGTCGAGTCCGTCAAAGCAGCGATTAAAAATGGTTACCGCAGTATTGATACCGCAGCTATTTATGGCAATGAAACAGGTGTCGGACAAGGCATTCGTGAAGCTATGGCTGAGTATAACGTGACGAGAGAAGCACTTTTTGTCACATCAAAGGTTTGGAATGCTGATCTCGGATATGAATCTACACTGGCGGCTTACGAAACTACGCTTAATAAACTCGGTTTAGACTATCTTGACCTGTACCTGATTCATTGGCCTGTAGAAGGCAAATTCCAAGAGGCGTGGAGAGCTTTGGAGACCCTTTACAAGGATGGCCGAGTCAAAGCCATTGGCGTAAGCAATTTTCAGATTCATCATTTGGAGACGTTAATGAAAGATGCTGCCGTTAAACCGATGATCAATCAAGTGGAGCTCCATCCGCAGCTAACGCAGAAAGAGTTAATCGACTATTGCAAGAAACAAGGCATTCAAATCGAAGCATGGTCTCCGCTTATGCAAGGTCAGCTGTTAGATCATCCTGTTCTTAAGGAGATTGCTGAGAAGCATAATAAATCCATTGCTCAAGTCATTCTGCGCTGGGATTTACAGCATGGCATTGTAACGATTCCGAAGTCAACGAAAGAGCATCGCATCATCGAAAATAGTAATGTATTTGATTTTGAACTATCTGAGAGTGAGCTGTCCCGGATAGACGCTCTGAACCAAAATCTTCGGGTGGGTCCAGATCCCGACAACTTTGATTTTTAATATCATAGCGGAACAACAATAGGGCTGTCCCAAACGCAGATACATCTACGTTTGGAACAGCCCTTATTTAATCATGCCTTATTGCAGGATAATGCGGAATGATATCGAAATGAATGAACGTAAACCATTGTTTACATATTTTTGGCGGAAATCATTCGATTGAGATCCAAGTGGAGGGTACTATGGCTAACTTAAACTTTCGAGAAGATGGCACATTCAAAATTGTTCAATTTACAGATCTGCACTGGCAAAACGGGCAGCAAGAGGATTTACAAACCTATTCTCTAATGAAGAACGTCCTGCAAGAAGAATCACCGGATTTGGTGATCTTTACCGGTGACGTTATTTATAGCGAGCATTGTACGGATAGACAAGAGTCCTTTAAAAATGCCGTCAAAGCAGCGGAAGAATTTAATATCCCCTGGGCAGCTGTATTTGGCAATCATGATACCGAGGTTGGCACCACCAGAGAAGAGCTTATTCGCTTGCAGCAGGAAAGACCACTCAGCTTAACAGAAATGGGCCCTAGCCTGGGGGATCGTGCGGGAAATTATGTGCTGGAAATCCATTCTAAAAATAATAGCAGCCCCGCTGCCGCATTATATTTATTGGATTCAGGCGAGTATGCCGATCAGCCCGTTGGCGGCTATGCATGGGTAACTCACAGCCAAATTGGCTGGTATAAGGAGCAATCCGCTCGTTTGACGAAACAAAACAATGATGTGCCACTGCCTTCGCTTGCTTTTTTCCATATCCCTGTGCCCGAATATAACGAGGTGTGGAATGAGCATACCTGCTATGGGCAGAAGCACGAGGGCGTAGCGAGTCCAAAAATCAATTCTGGACTTTTCACAGCATTTCTTGAAATGAAAGATGTCCGCGGTACGTTCGTGGGGCATGATCATATCAATGATTACTGGGGTGAGCTTCATGGTATCCGTCTATGTTATGGAAGAGCTACGGGCTATAACACCTATGGAAAAGAGGGTTTCCCGCGTGGTGCTCGGATCATACAATTGACCGAAGGGGAAGCTGACTTTCAAACATGGCTTAGACTAGATGATGGATCTGTTGTCGTCAATCAGCCAGAACATCTTCCTGAGAAAGGTTAATTTCAACCATTAGGACAATAAACTGAAAATTTGTTACTTATGATCTTTCCATTGGCATTCCGTAAATTTCATTTCTGTGAAAACGGCTTTAAATGAGGATTGTTCTGGACTGCAAGCATAAATACCAATCTGTATATTGTCTGCTCCTTCAAAAAGGTGTGCAATACGCATTTGCTTATAGTGAATGCCATCATAAGAGTTTTCAATACAATAATCGCTTTCACGCCGGCTTAGTCTGTAATACATCAATTTCTTTGTTGCAGAAATATCCGTAGTTGCCCAATCAGAATAGCCTAAGTTCGTTACAACACTTCCTAATCTTTGGTATTCTTCATTTTCATATTCAATAGAAGCCTTTATCCAGTTATCACTATTTTGATAGATAATTACGCCGCACTGGTCGAAGCGTTGTTTACTGTCAAATTCCGTTTTTACTAAAAATGAAAAGTATTTCTCATTGGTTTTCATTAACAAAGCAGGAGCATTATTATTTTGAAAGCCATAATAGGTTCTTTGCCAAAAATCTGTTCCAGCTTCTGTTTTAATCACAATTTCTCCATCTGTAATCGTATATTCTTTAGGCTCGTGTACCCAGAATAAGTGATCTCTTTGAAATGTTACATCCATTTTGATTCCTCCATAAATTCTAATTTATCTATTACTTAAACGAGGCTACCGATTCATGCCGGTAGCCTCGCCATAGTGATGGTTAAGTTATAGTTACCCGTTTTTCTCCCAAAGCTCGATCAATCGACCTTCCGGGTCTTCAATCCAAATAAACTTCCCAAATTCGCTAACCTCTAAGTTCTTTGCAAGAGGTACACCCATATGTTCAAGATGCTGAATAGTCTCGTTTACATTATGTACTTGGAAATTTATCATCACTTGTTGTTCTAATGGAAAATAACTGTCATTCTCGTTAAAAAAAGAAAAAATAGTCTCATTTCCGGATTCGGGTTTTATCATCGTCCCATTCCAATTCCCTATTTCAAGCTTCAACACTTCACTGTACCATTTTGTTATCATTTCAAGATTTTTAGTTCTCCAAAATATTCCGCCAAAACCTTTTATCATGGTATCTAACTCCTGTCTGTCATTAGATTTTTAGCTATCCGATTACATTAGATATTCGAGATTTAAATTTAAGCTCCTTTTTCAATTTTCCTGCCCGCGCACATTTTCTCCACAAACTACTACATTATAATTTTCCACTTCTGTGCTATACTAGCTTGTCAGCATTTTAGCAACAAATATTGTTAAATTATCAACTAACTCACGAGGTGCATAAATGTCTCAACCGCCAGCTAAGAAGGCGCTTTTGACTGAGCTTGAGAGCCTACGCGCATTTGGCATACTTGCTGTCATTATGATTCACGCGACATCCTCTTCAGTAGTCAATTCCGATCCTAACTCCACACTGTTTTTGATTCTTGTCCTGTTTAATACGTTATCCAAATTCGCCGTGCCTCTCTTCATTCTGATCAGCGGCATATCTCTTTTCTACAATTACAATGATAAACCATTAAACAAACAAACAGCTACGATGTTCTACAAGAAACGCATCACTAAAATTATGCTGCCGTTTCTCCTATTTTCGTTTATGTATTATGCCACTATCATCTATTTCAGATACGGATTTATTAATTTCGAGCAGTTTGTCTCTTATTTTCAAACTTGGGATTTTCTCGTTAAATTGCTGATTGGAAAAACCTATGCTCATTTGTATTTTATCTTTATTATTATCCAGTGTTATTTGCTCTTCCCTGTACTTTGGTATGTAATGCGGAAATGGCCGCGTCTCGTCAATTGGCTAATCACAGGCGGACTTCTCATTCAGTGGGTTTATATGCTGAACGCCAAGGAAATGGGAATCAAATACGTCACCAGCGGTTTTTTCGCATACAGCTTGTACTTTTGTATCGGGGCTTATATAGGAATCAACTATACGAGGTTTTATGCCTTCTGGGAGCGCAAACGCAGCAGCATTGCTTTACGCAGCACATTAATTCTAGTAGTAGCCATTTCCGGCACGATCAACGTGATCTACTTTTTGCGTGAGGCGCAGGGAAAACTACTATTTAACGATAGCTTTTTGGTACAAATAAAAAATGAAATTTATATTACTTCGGCTTGTTTGCTGCTTATTCATCTTGCCCTTCGGATTAAGGCATCCCGTATGGAATATTTGAAATCGGTACTTATTCATCTCAGCCATGCGTCATTTGGCATGTATTTGCTGCATCCGATGTTCCTCAGATATTACCGTATGATGGATGTGAATGGGAGTCCGCTCGTTTACGGAGCATGGATTGCAGGAGGCTTCTTCCTGGCTTTAATTGGCTCATGGATCATCGTTGCTTGGGCTGGAAAAATGAAAGGACATTGGGTTTTATTCGGACCTATCCCCAAACAGAAATCGCTCGGACAGTAGCCAAAAGGCTGAATTTAAAACATTTATGTGACGCCCCTCTGCTGAAACAAGGCAAAAGGGGCGTTTTCAATAATTTCCCCCTATGCGAGCTAGGTCTTTTCCGTTAAACTAGAAATTCTGGTATCGGCAGAATCAACTATACTATTGCAGGTTTACCCCTGAAAACTATTGGAGGTTTCTTTTCTAACATGCATAATGAACATCATTCCAATGTCAAAATTGTAACAGCCGACCCAAGCGCCATCGGCTTATTTGGGCTGGCTATCGTTACGCTCGTAGCTTCCTCACAGAAGCTCGGCTTAACTGACGGTCTAAGCCTCGTTATTCCATGGGCGGTTTTTCTAGGCGCCTTTGCTCAGCTCTTTGCTTCTATTCAAGATGCAAAACATAACAATACATTCGGTATGACCGCCTTTGGCGCTTATGCTTTCTTCTGGATGGCGATGGCCGGCAGTTGGCTGATCAAGCTCGGTGTGTTCGGCGCTGAGCTGGCTGCAATCGCAGATAGCAAGCAGCTTGGTTTTGCTTTTGTCGGTTATCTCATTTTCTCGCTGCTAATGACTATCGGAGCAGCGGAGACCAATAAAGTATTATTCTTCATCTTCGTTCTAATTGATTTGCTTTTCCTTGGACTGAGCTTCGATGCATTCGGAGTAGCACCCGACGTGTTCCACACACTAGCTGCCTATGCGGAAATGGGTATTGCTCTCCTATCGCTATATGCCGCAGGCGCAGCTGTATTGAACACCCATTTTGGGCGTGTGTTTCTGCCAATCGGTCGGCCTTTTGGCATCTTCAAGCCTCGTTCATAATCGGAATCTCATCATTAAACTATGTTAAAGCCAGCCGCTCTTCGTGCCGATCCGCGATAGAGCGGCTTTTTCTATGAAAATCAAAAAAGAGGCAGAGTGCTTATCAACCGCACTCTGCCTCTTTTTGTTCACCGTAAGCTTTATAGCAACTTCACAGCTACCGACGCAGCCGTGCTTTCCTTATTCCTTATTGAATCTTCATAGGTTCTTTTAAAATATTCCACATACAAAACATCGAGCAAGTAAAGCTGTGAAATCTTCGCAGATAATGAGCCGCCCTGCAAAGGTCCTTCATTCGCTCCGCACAGCAGCGTCAGGTCGGAGTAAGAGGTTAGCGGCGACTTAACGAACCTCGTAATTGAAATGACGGTAGCACCGCTTTCTTTGGCCCTTTTCGCTACTTCAATCGTATCCTTTGTAGAGCCGGAATAAGAAATAACGACAGCGACATCTCGTTTCGTCATCAATGCCGCTGACATCATCTGCAGATGCGAATCGATGCTGCATTCCGTTTTGTTTGTGATACGCATAAATTTGATTTTCGCTTCCATTGCCGTCATTAAGGAGGAGCCTACGCCAAAAAATATGACCCGTTCCGCTTGGAGTAAATGCTCAATCGCCTGATCCATTTTTTCGTTATCGATTAAGTTATAGGTCTCGTTCAATGCACTTATGTTGGATGACAGCACCTTAGAGGACACTTGATCCATCGTATCATTCATCAGGACCTTGTCCGTGAGCTGCGGTATTTCGTTTTCAGCGGTGATGCTGTGTGCAAGGGCGATTTTAAAATCCTGATACCCTTTATAGCTTAACGACCTGCAAAACCGGAATACGCTGGACTCGCCCACTCCACAGTGATCTGCAAGATCGGTAATCGACATGTAGACGACACCTTCCGAGTTTTCCAGAATGTAGTCTGCTACTTTCCTTTCGGTATTCGTCAGGTTATTGTATTTCGAATGAATCGTTGTAAAAATATTAATAGTGCGCAACCGATCACCTCCCTAAATCCTGTCCATTCCGCGTAGAAATAATGATGCCGCACCTAATAAGCCAGCTTTATTTCCAAGAGATGCCTTTACGATATTCACACCCGCAAAGCTCTCCATAATTAAAGCTTTCGTTTGTTTCTCAACCATTCGAACAAGCTCATCCTGCTCCATCACTCCGCCTCCTACAATAATAGCAGGTGGATTGAAGATATGAATGAGTGAAGCCAAACCCGTGGATACTTCAGTCGTCCATGCATGCAATATTTGTTGTAATGGTTCGTTTCCTACCTGTATTTTATCAAAAAAACCTTTTCCGTCTACAATTTCAGGATCAGCTTCTTGGGCCATTCGAATTAAGGCTGTCGTTGAGGCATAAGTTTCATAAAATGATTTGCGCGTGCCGCCATTCGTTTGCGACAATGGACGGGTAAACATATGACCGAATTCAGCAGCTGAGCCGCTCGCACCACGATAGATCTGACGATTCATGACGATGGCTCCGCCAATCCCCGTCCCAAACGTTAAGCATAAGAAATCAGTAAACGACTTTGCCGCTCCAAAACACGCCTCGCCTAAAGCAGCCGCATTCACATCATTTTCAACCTTCACTGGCTTATGGAACCGATTCTCTACGATCTCTCTGACCTTCATGCCTGTATAGCTTGGGATATTCTCATTGGCATACAAGATGCAGCCCTCATCCGCGTTCACTTGTCCGGCCGTACTAATAGCGACAGCATCAAAATGCTGATACGACTCCATTTGGAAAAGCAGTTTTTCCATGAGATGCTTGCCGCCCATATGAGCTTCAGTTGCATACTCCTTGAACTGAGTGATACGGCCTCGTTCATCGCAAATGCCTATCTTCGTATGGGTACCGCCAATATCTGCCGCTAAAATATTCATTCCCATGGGCTATTCAACAGCCTTTACGAATTTTTTGGTTATTTCCATCGGTCTTGTAATGGAAGATCCCACTACAGCCGAATAAATCCCTTGGTCAAATAATCGTTTTAGTTCCTCAGGTGTTGAGATGCCTCCCTCCGCAATAATCGGAACGGATATCGTATTCACGAGCTTCTCTATCAACTGAAAATCTGGCAAAACATTATCTTTTGTTGCTTCCGTATAGCCGCTAAGAGTCGTCCCAATAATGTCAAACCCTAGCGCTGCAGCCTCGATAGCTTCAGCATAGGTCGAGCAATCCGCCATAAAGAGCTGATCTTTATACTTATCTCGTAGTAAAGGAAATAATTCCGATATCGTTGATCCGTCCGGCCTCACACGATTTGTTGCATCCATTGCGATGATATCCACGCCTTCACGGCAAAGCGCATCTACTTCCTTCATCGTAGGGGTAATGAATACGGAAGAGCCCTCATAATCCTTTTTTATAATACCGATGATTGGTAGATCCACCTGCTGCTTAATTTCCCTAATATCCTCTACGCTGTTGGCACGAATTCCTGAAGCACCGCCCAAAAATGCTGCATATGCCATTCTCCCCATAATAAATGGACTATGAAGCGGCTCATCCGGCAAGGCTTGGCAGGAAACGACCAGCTTTCTTCTTATCCTATCAAGTACATTTCTATTTGTATTCATTGGACTCCACTCCACCACTGTTTTTATTTACTCCTTGACTACTCCTGCCATCTAGGCAAAATCAACATATCATAATACCCTCATTTTGTAAATTAATTTCACCATTATTTAATTTATGAAAATTATTTTCTTCTAAACATCAATAAAAAGACCCAATAAGCTCTAAAGAGCTAATCGGGCCTCATCTATACTTGAATTAAAAACAAATACTAAATCTTCTTCACAAATTCCGACTTCAATTTCATAGCGCCAAAGCTATCAATTTTACAATCAATGTCATGATCGCCTTCAATTAAGCGGATGTTTTTTACTTTTGTGCCTATTTTGATAACGAGCGAGCTGCCTTTAACTTTAAGGTCTTTAATGACCGTTACAGAATCGCCATCGTTCAGCACATTTCCATTCGCATCTTTAATTATCCTTTTATCTTCATTGTTATCGGATTCTGATTGTAAGCTCCACTCATGACTGCATTCTGGACAGATTAGCAGACTGCCATCCTCATACGTGTATTCAGAATTACATTCCGGGCAATTTGGCAAACTAGACATAAGTTCATGTCCCCCATTCCTTATTATACATTCAAGTTCTCCTTGAAGTTGCCTTACAAGTATAGGGGATATTGTCCAATCATTCCACTGCCTCTGTCTTTTTCTAAAGCTTTATTCTTTAATAAACGCCTTCGTACTGCGAACCGTATCGATTGGACGGACTAATTTTTCGATTTCTTCACGCTTAGGCTCTAGGAAAGGAGGCAACGATAATTTTTCACCAAGCGTTTCATATGGCTCATCACCCATAAATCCTGGACCATCCGTTGCAAATTCGAATAAAATTTGCGGAGCCACTCTAGCGTACAACGATTCGAAAAAGTGACGGTTTACATAGCCGGAAGACGGCAATCGGAAGCTCTCTAGGCGCTCGATCCATTCATTCAATACGCCGCGGTCTTCAACACGGAATGCCACGTGGTGAACGGTGCCGAAGCCTTGATGCGCTTGTGGAAGCACAGCATTGTATTCCACAATAACTTGAGCTCCGTTTCCGCCTTCACCAACCTCAAATAGATGGAATGAGCCGTCTTGGTCAATTTCTTTGAACAACAGCACTTTCTCCAGCATCGTTTTGAAGTTCTCGAAATTAGAAATGCGAATGAAGATTGGTCCTAGACCCGTAATCGCGTGCTCTAACGGGATTGGTCCTTTTTCCCAAGGCACCCCTGAAGCTACCCCTTTATTATTTTCATCCGAAATCAATTGATACTGTTGGTCATCAAAGTCAACGAACGAAAGTGACTTCTTGCCAAACATCTCTTGAATACCGGTATGCTTCACATCTAGACGGTTGAATCGCTCTACCCAGTAATGCAAAGCCGCATCATTCGGAATTCGGAATGACGTTTTTGAAATTTCGTTCGTTCCATGCACGCCCTTCGGAATATGTGGAAAATCGAAAAATGTCATGTCAGTTCCTGCGTTGCCTTTATCATCTGCAAAAAACAAGTGATACGTTTGAATATCGTCTTGGTTCACCGTTTTTTTCACTAATCGCATGCCTAACACGTTTGTAAAAAAATCGTAGTTGCGCTCTGCGCTGCTTGTAATTGCCGTAACGTGATGGATACCTTTTAATTGATTCATTATATATTCCTCCATTCAATTTTAGCTTTCCCGTGGTTCATGAATACAAATCATCTTCTAAAACAATCTTTAATTTAATTATCTTTAATTTAAGATAAATATAACAGGTTTACTTTTCGATGTCAACAAGCCGCCATCTCACCCTAAACAAAAAAACAATAAGCCTCGTCCTAATGACTGCGCTCATTGCTTTGTGTTTGTCGATCTATTTATTTAAAGAACACTTTTTCTACATTGTATTTCGCTCTAAATTTGTTTATAAGGTATGTTTCGTAAATCTCGCGATCAACCGAATCCTCATTAACATAAACTTCTATTTTAGTAACCTCATTGCGATGATTTTTCATGACGGATACGGAATCCTCAAAATGTTTTTTGATACGGGGTCTTAGCTTCCGGGCCTTGCCGACAAACAACAGCTCGTCCTTATCGTTGTAAAACATAAAGAAACCGCCATGCTCCCTTGTAATCAGGTGAAAATCAGTAAAGCCATAAATATTGCTCAGCTGTGGATTAACCTGCTTGGTTATGGTTACGTCCGGCGCCGGAATCGTTATGTTGATCATAATGGTTCACTTCCTTCTTAGCGTATAGGTCTATATACTATCATAAAACGACAAATGAAAACCATTAGCAATGCAAATTAGGGGCGAATGAGCCGGTATATAGAGCAGCATTGCGTTTACAGGATCATTTCCTCCATAATGGTGGTAATTAGTGAGCTCCAAACCATAAGAATCATAATGCCCCTATGACAGTGGAATGACAAGGGCTAAAGAGGAGATTGGATCCAACATGGTGAAACAGCCCTTAATACTCATCGTTGAGGATGAGCCTCGCATGCGGGAGCTTGTTGCAGATTATTTGGAAGAAGAGGGCTACCGCATCATACAAGCAGCAAATGGCTATGAAGCGTTAGAGCATGCTCGCCATACGCCGCCTGATCTCGTTGTGCTTGATATTATGATGCCAGGGATAGATGGTTTTGAAGTATGCAAGCAGCTTCGCAGTCACTCCCAGACTATAATAATTATGCTAACGGCTAGGTCGGAGGAAGAAGATAAGTTATATGGCTACGAATTGGGTGCAGACGATTATGTAACTAAGCCATTTAGCCCCAAAGTATTGATTGCGAAAATTAAAGCCTTATTAAGCCGATGGCATGTTCATGATGGGGCCCCAGAGCTGAAGAAGCATCAAGATTTGGAAATTAATGAGCAAGCCCATGAAGTTTATCTGTACGGCAAGCTTATCGAATTGTCTCCAAAGGAATATGAACTGCTGCTGTTCTTCTACCAGCATCCAAATATCGTATTAACAAGAGATACTCTTCTTGATCGCTTATGGGGGATCGATTATTTCGGCGATGCCCGCACAGTCGATACGCAAATTAAACGTCTACGCAAAAAACTAGGAGACAAGTCTGATTACATCCAAACCGTGCGCAACAATGGTTATAAATTTCAAAACAAAACATGAGGTATTTATGAAGAGAGAGCGATTGGATTTCAAAATATTTTGGGTGACCTTGGTCGCTTTGATGTTATTTATCATCTTATGGATGGTGCTCCAGACTAAATTTTTTGGAACTTTTTATATCGAGCAGAAGTCGAATGAGCTATCTCAGCAGATGGAGAGCATTTATCATAAGTATGCATCCGGTGTTTACGATCTAAACGTCAAGCCAGAAGAGGTCGTCAGCTTCGAACAACGCTTTTACGGTGTAACAGCCACGTTGTACAAGCAAGGAAATAAAATCGACGTATATGCTGGGGGCTACAAAGCCATTCCTGCTATACCTGTGACGCCTTCCATCATCCTTAATCATGATTACGATATATCGATTCAACTCGATCCCGAGCCTTACGTCCAGCCTCCGCTGGATGATAAGAACATTAGAAGCCAATCCCACGTACCTGCAACTTATGTTAATCCCTACAGTAATCGGCTGTCAGACGCCATGAGCATTTGGCTGCAAAATAACGACCGATTCAGCACACTATCCCAAACAGGACATGTGAGCGTGACGAAAATATCATCCTTTAATGCTGATAACGAAAACATGCTACTTGCCGCAGTGAAGCTGCCGAACACCGTGAACCATAAAGGTGGAGATGCGTATTTGATTGCGCTGGCAACACTCCAGCCTGTCGGCGATGCTGTTCAAGTCATGAGCCGATTTTATATGTATTTTTACGCGCTTGCTGCCATCCCTATTTTACTTTTTGCTTATTTCCTTTCACGCACCATTACATTGCCGCTGATGCAGCTGAACAAAGTAGCAAAGCGTCTGGCCAAGCTCGATTTCACTGCATTCGTACGTATGAACCGGAAGGATGAAATCGGCCAGCTCGCGGGAACGATGAATAGCCTTGCCCGTAATCTGCAGCAAACGATGGCTGAATTGCAGGAAGCAAACTTGAAATTGCTTGATGATATTGAGAAAGAAAAGCAGCTAGAACGCATGCGCAGGCAATTCGTAGCTAGCGTATCACATGAATTAAAAACTCCGGTCAGTCTAATCCAAGGATATGCAGAAGCGCTCCAAGACAATGTAGCGAACGGGCTGAAACGCGATAAATATACGGCCGTGATTATCGAGGAATCGGAGCGGATGTCCCGTCTGGTCGCCGATTTGCTGGATCTATCCCAACTAGAGAGCGGCCGATTTGCACTGCATTGGTCAACAGTCCCGCTTTATGAAACAGTCCAATCGGTACTAACGAAAATAGCTCCACTCTTGCATGAGAAATCCATCCGTCCTCAGCTGATTGTGCTAGATGCCGAAGAACTATGGGTGCGATCAGATCGGCAGCGGCTGGAGCAAGTGCTGATCAACCTGCTTGGCAACGCTATACGCCATACCCCCGTTCAAGGACGTCTTGAAATACATATAAAGACCGAACAGTCATCCGTACGGGTAGCGCTTAAAAATGAGGGCACGCCTATTCCCGAAGAGGATCTGCCTTATATTTGGGACACTTTCTATAGAGCCGACCACTCAGGCAGCCGTGAGCTTGGAGGAACCGGCATCGGCTTGTCCATCGTAAAAGCGATTTTACAGCGACATGAAAGTGAATACGGCGTGTTTAATGAAGAGGATGGTGTAACATTTTATTTAACCCTTCCTCTTCTAGAACATAATTAACTAAGGCCAATTAGCTGAAAATATAAAAAAACAGTCTAAACCCCTATCATTCAGGAGTATAGACTGTTTTCGTTTGCGACACGATATTGCCTTTTAACATCACTAAGTATTACTTCGTAATCCTTTATTTCCGAAGAGCATCCGCCGGCTCAGCAGCAATTAGTTTCCGACTAACAATCGTACTCATTAAAAGAATAATGATAAATGTTGAAATGACAGTAATCGCAATTTGCAGGGCTTGTATGATCATTCCGCCCCCTAGCAAAAGACTATATACATAACTGATGACGAAGAACATCCCGATACTGAGAATCGTTGATGTACTAGCTAAAAGGATGTTTTCAGCAGCTAATATCCCTCTGATCCATCCTTTGTTGTAGCCGAGAGCTGCTAAAATTCCGATCTCACGGTATCTAGCATTTGTTTGTTTAGCAAGCAGTACAATGCTAATAAAAAGTGCGATGGATAAAATAAGAATGGACACAGCAAGAAAAAGCTTTTTTACGCTGTTAAAGGTTTTCTCCAGAGCAGCGACTTGCTCCACAGCCGTTTTGGTCGTTATGTTTTGTTTTTCCAAATCCTCTGTTACCGGCACAATATCCGAAAAGCTTGTCACATCATAAGAAACTGAGAATGGCCTCTCTCCTCTCTCATGCCCATACAGTGATTGCTCCACATCGGAGCTGATGAAAAAGTCATCATAACCTGCGTTATAGATACCGCTGATTGTGAGAGGGAAACTGTCTCCGTTATATTTTAGCGTTATTTTTTGACCTATGAGCTCACGGATATTATCGGTAAGTTTTCTCCCTACACTTGGCGTAATTGAAATCTCGTTCTCCCCATATCTCGGCATGATGCCATATGACATATTTTCAGTGGCTCTTGGCATGGGTATTTTCTCTTTAAAGCTAACGCTCCCTGCACTTAGGGTAAGTGCTATGTCCTTGAGCACGTATTGATAATAGACATTTTCAATTCTTTGATCCTGGATTAATAGTTTAAATGGATCTTGTTTCTCATTTAACGCAATATATCCGTTATTGAACGCGGTGTTTTTGTCTTTAAAATCAGTAATAGACTGACTCATGATGTTGCTGGATGATAGTGATACAACAAACAGCGCAATTCCTATTGCAATAACCAAGCTAACTGCCATATAACGAAATAGTCGCACTCTAAAATTTTTAACAGCACGCTTCCAAATGGAAACCTTGGCACGGTTACTCGTATGCTTTGCTTTGATTCGCTTTTGGACTATCGTTTGTTCTGCTGATATTGCTTGAGATGAAACAACCTGTATCTTCCCATTTTGGATAGACAAAACTTCATCAGCCCACGAACATATCTTTTTGTCA
This sequence comes from Pristimantibacillus sp. Z349TD_6, assembly GCF_056173205.1. Taxonomy (NCBI): domain Bacteria; kingdom Bacillati; phylum Bacillota; class Bacilli; order Caryophanales; family Paenibacillaceae; genus Pristimantibacillus (SeqCode); species Pristimantibacillus sp. Z349TD_6. The sequence goes on from NZ_CM149662.1 coordinate 7,715,733, forward strand.
TGGGTAATGACAACGACCAGCCGATCCCTTGCCACTTCCTTCAAGATATCCATGATTTGATTAGCTAACTCACGATCAAGTGCTCCAGTTGGCTCATCTGCGAATAATATTTGCGGATCATTCACGAGCACTCTCGCAATCGCAACGCGTTGCTTTTGCCCCCCTGATAGGTTTTCCACTTTTTCTTCTGCCTTCGTTTCGATGCCCAACTCTTTGATTAATGCAAATACCTTATCACGGTTTTCTTGCGCTGATTTCCCATTCAACTCAGCTGCGAGTAAAATATTTTCCATAACAGTATAACCGCTTATTAAATTGTAACTTTGAAAAATAAACCCGATATGGTTTTGTCGGAATTGGCAAAGCTCTGCTGGAGTCATTTCTGTAATTTTCTCATCGCATACCGTAATGTTTCCTTTGTAATTCATATCAAACCCTGCGAGCAGGTTCAATAATGTACTTTTCCCACTGCCTGATGCGCCAAGAATACAGGTAATCCCTGTATCCCGAAACGTATAGCCTATATGGTTTAAAATAGTTTGGTCACCATATTTTTTTGTTACCTCTTCTAAAATAATCATGATCTGTCACCTGACTTCAACGATTTGAATGTATTTACAGTCCCAATCACCATCGTTGTTATCAAGCTGCAAAACAAAGCAATGAGGATAATCAGACCCGCTTCTATAGCATATGATTTGGCTTCCAAAACACCCGGCGAGCCAGTAATTGAATTCATAGCCATGTTGATGAGTGGAGAGGCCAACACAAATAACACAAATACCGCTAAGCTAACAAACAAGTATTCCACGAACGTAATTTTTGTTAGATCGCTATTCCTATATCCGTTTATTTTGAAAATCGCATATTCTCTTTTACGCATAGCTGCAGTCATGAACGAAATGGCAAGCGAAACGATTAGAGACAGAATGCTAATGACAATGACAGCTGAGCCTGATTGTTCTTTCGCCTGAGCATTTAATCGAACCATATCTTCGACCAGTTCAAATCTGCCATTCGGCACAATTCCCATCGCCAGCAGCTCGTCTTTCAATGAAATCATGTCTTCAGCGCTATTTGCTCTCATCGAGAAATTAGACGTTTTGGATTTCATGTTCGCCTGTTCACGCATTTCCATAACTGATGATTTACTGAAAAAGAATGAGTCGTTTACTGGAAACTCCTTAATCTCACCATTAATCTCTACCACAGCTGTTGTATCCGCTACACCAACAATTTTGATAGTTGTACCAACTGGCATTTCAACTGGTTCTCCGGAATCCCAATTAAATAACGTCCCGCGGAGGTCAATCGTTTTGCCGATGAGATCATTATTGGAAACGCCTAAAACATCTGCCAAGCTGTTTGAGACAACCACTTCATTATGATCACCCGAGGGCATTTTACCAGCTATTAGCTTTTTGAATACAGGAACATTGTTTGAGCCCTCAATCTTGTGCTCCTTGCCATCTAAGACTACCGTAATATTATTCACTGCCTGAGCAAATACCACGTGCTTCACACGTTCATCATTTAAGTATTTTTCATAAAGGCCTGCAATGTCCTGATCCACATCGACATTCGGCTTTTGCTCTTGATCAGATTCACTTGAACTGCCTGCGCTTATAAATTTAGACGCAATTTCAATATCAAAAAGGCCCTCGCCAATCGCAGCGTACAATTCATCAAAGCTGTTTTGACTCGTGTTCTGTATACGGCCTGATGTATTCATGAATAGAAAGCTTGTCGATACCAATATGGCAATAACCAACACCGCGTATCTGCTTATTTTACTCTTTATATTGGTCATTGAGATTGACATGGTCCGTTGCACAGATAATACAGGTTTTGCTGTCATTGGAGATGGTTTTGGCTTAGCTTGTTCAACTTTGGTTTCCGACACAAGCTCGCCTTTATCAAACTCAAAAACACTGCTGTTATCGTCAAGCATCGAGCTATCATGCGTGACGATAATGACTGTACGCGTTTTGGCGATTTGCTTCAATATATTAATAATTACACTGGCTGATTTCGGGTCAAGCGCAGCTGTAGGCTCATCCGCAATAAGGACCTCCGGATTTTTCATAAGCTCTCTTGCTATAGCCACCCGCTGCTTTTGACCGCCAGATAGATTTCTAACCTTCTGCTTTGCGAGCTCATTAATTTTAAGCTGCTTCATGAGCTGAGTTATTCGTTCACCGGAAATGGTATCGTTTAAGTAAAGAGGCATTTTAATGTTATCCAATACCGATAAATCGTCGATCAAGTTAAACTCCTGCCATACGATCCCGATTTTTTTATTGTGATACTCACTCTTATCCTTTTGGCTCAGCGTTTTTAAACTTTGCTTTTTGTAATAAGCCTCCCCTTTAAAATCCTGGTCCAAACCAGCTAATATTTTGAGAAGGGTTGTTTTCCCGCTTCCTGATGCACCTACGATAAAGTTAAGCCCACCCTTGATTTCCAGAGATATATTTTTAAGTGCATATTCCTGGCCAAATAATCTGGATACATTATGAATTTCATACATGTTTATTTCTCCTATCTTTCCTTTATTATTGATGGCAGTTTATATACTATAAAGGATCAATGTGTCATTCAGGTGGCGGTACGGCAATAAAAAGAGCGTCAGAAGATAACCTATGTTTCACCATAGGTTATCCTCTGACGCTCAACTGTTTATAACGACTTATTACAACATGTTCTGCCGTGACGCGCTTTCCGACAGATGCCTCTGCTCCTCCAACGCTGAAGAATGGGGTTTCCGCTGAACCTGGAGAGTCATCCACCTTTACTTAGGTGGTCATATTCAAAGTGAAGTGATGGCGAAAACATTATAGTATCCAATTTAACTCAGACGTTCTTTCAACACGCTAGTTGATTAAAATAATTCCTTTCTCTATTTAAGGCGAGACAAAAAGTAAGGGCACCCGCGCTTGGGTGCCCTTACTTTTTTTATTTATCTCGCAGTAGCCCCGCCATCGAGAATGAATTCTGCGCCTGTTGAGAAGGATGATTCATCGGATGCCAGGAAAACAACTAAATTCGCGACTTCCTCTACCGTACCAAAACGTCCTAATGGCGCCACAATTTCAGCCAATTCAGACTCAGGTATCTTAGCTGTGTTAACAGCGTAGGCTCCCATCGCCGTATTGATGTAGGCCGGATGAATCGAATTGACGCGGACATTAGCCGGAGCGTACTCAACGGCAGCATCCTTGGTCATAATTCGTACAGCGCCCTTGCTGGCACCATATGCAATATGACCTGCAGCCCCTTTTAGACCTGCAACGGAGGAGGCATTGATGACCGACCCGCCGCCTTTCTTCGCCATAAGCGGCATAACATGCTTCATCCCAAGAAACACGCTGGTGACATTGATGCTCATCATGCGATTAAACTCGTCCAATGTCGTTTCTGCGAGAGGCTTGATGAAATAGATTCCTGCATTATTAAATAAAATATCAATTTGTCCATATGCGGATAAAGATGCGTCAACGACCTGAGTCCAGCTATCCTCATGACTAACATCATGGTGTAAAGCTAGCGCTTCACCGCCGGACTGTTGAATCTCGTCTGCTGTTTTTTTAACATTTTCAAGATTGATATCCGTTACGACAACTTTGGCTCCCTCTTTAGCAAACCGAACTGCTGTTGTTTTTCCTATACCTGTACCTGCGCCTGTAATAACAGCAATTTTGCCTTGTAATCTCATCGTTGATCCTTCCTTTCGGATTTGTCTTCCTTACGAGATCCTAGTTATCGAAATGCGAATTATACCGCTGTGTAGCCGCCATCAACAAGCAAGCTGGCACCTGTTATAAAAGAAGCATCATCGCTGGCAAGGAACAACACGGCTTTACCGACTTCTTCAGGTTTGCCAAGGCGTTTCATCGGATGCAAATCGATAAGATGCTGCGTAATTGCTTCATTCCGTCCTGCGATGAGCGGTGTATCAATGTATCCTGGGCATATTGCATTGACTCGAATGCCTTTAGTTGCATAGTCCGCACTCAGCGACTGTGTCAAAAGCTTAACACCGCCTTTCGCAGAAGCATAAGCGGTAACATTTGCTTTGCCAACGTGGCTATGGATGGAGCCGCAATTTACGATGGAACCGCCTGTGCCTTGTTCAATCATTTGCTTGATTGCATATTTATCACAGAGAAATACACCTGTTAGATTGATATCAATGGTTCTATTCCAGGCATCTAAGCTTAATAGATCAGCAGGCCCGTCCTTAGCTATACCTGCGTTTGCAAACAGAACATCCAGCTTGCCATATTTGCTCACTGTCTGGGATACCATATGAATGACGTCGTCCTCGTTGGACACGTCCGTTTTTACAAACAAGGTATCAAAGCCTTCTGTATTCAACTGATCGGAAACGCCCTGCCCATGATCAGAAAAATCCGCAATGACCACTTTCGCCCCTTCTTCGGCAAATAATCGGACGGTTACTTCGCCAATACCGCTTGCACCGCCAGTAACAATAACAACTTTATCTTGGAATCTCATGTTATCAACACTCCTTCTTATGATTCGAGCCCAAAAACGGTCTCGATTACGTTGTCCATAATCCGCCAATTTCACTCTTACTTTATAAGTACGAGTAGCTGTACCTTGATTTCATCTTATCACTGTTATAAGTTAAGATAAATTTAAACAAATTGAATTATACTTAAGAAAAACTAAAACAAGGGAGATAGGTCATTCATGAATATCGAAAAGCTGGAGTATCTTGTTGAAGTTGTAAAAACAGGGTCGATCTCGACTGCCGCTCAAAATCTTCATGTGACCGTATCGGCTATTAGCCAGGCGATTTCAAGCCTAGAATCAGAATGGGGGGTTGTCATTCTAAAACGATCTCGGTCAGGAGCAGTACCAACAGCTGAAGGTATTGTCATTATAAAAAAGGTGTATGAAGTTCTTAACAAGTACAAAGAGCTAGTCGAGACCACACAGGGCTATTCTAATTCTGTACAAGGCCATTTGCGATTCGCCACCATTCCCGGCCACGCTTTTCTGATTGAGAATGCCGTCATGGATTTTAAAAAGGATTATCCGAAAATACGAATGGAAATTTTCGAGAAGGGCTCTCAGGAAATTATCGACGACATTCTGCATAATCGAGCTGACTTGGGTTTTATTATATTGTTTGAGAATCGCCTTGTTGAAAATATCGGACTGTCCATTGAACGCTTGATGAGTGTAAAGATGGTTGCTGCAGTAAGCACACAGTCTCCATTGGCGCTTAACAAAACGATTACGCCAGAGGAAATTATGCAGCAAACGATCGTCTTGTATAATGATGATTATGTGAAATGGTTTATGGATGACTTTCAAGCCAAATATGGCGCGGTGGATATTTTGTTTACGACAAACAACCCGAATTCGATTGGCAGGGCACTCCTAAATCATCATGCCGTAACCATCGGCCTTGATTACTCTTTTGTGAGTGATTTGTCCATTATTCGGGATCAATCGGTCATTTTGGAGCTCGATTTAACAGGCCAAGGTGCTGTTTATTTAGGCCTTATTCAGCCTGAAGGACATCACTCCACTCCGATCTCAAAGAGCTTTATTACCCGGCTTAAACATGATCTAGCGGATGTAAAAGCTAATTTTGAGTCGTAAACAACTCCCGCAAATAAGGACTCATGAACAAATCATGTGGGTCCATTTGCTTTCTTATTTCGGCAAATTCCTGCCACATCGGATAGCGCTTTATTAAATTGGCAGCTTTGAGCGTATGCATTTTACCCCAGTGGGGTCTGCCTTCATACCGAAGAAAGATTTGCTCCATCACTTCAAAATAACGTTTGTACGGCATGCCTTTATACATATGGACTGCTATATAGGCAGAATCGCGGCCATACGCAGGACTAAGCCAGATTTCATCAGCCGCCACATATCGGCACTCAATAGGGAAATGAACATAGAATCGCTCACGTTCCATTGCTTCTCGCATTTCACGAATGACCGACGTCATGGCTTCTTTCGGCAAGCTGTATTCCATTTCATAAAAACGGACGGTTCTTTCTGTCGCAAATATGCGGTGGCTATAGTTCGCTTTCGTCGCAACGGGTACACTTGATGCACTTAACCTGCTTATGGCAGCACTTGCAGTGGGGATCATCTTACAAAGCCCTGATAGTAAGCCAAACAATGTGTTTTCAATTAGCTTTTCATTTACATATTCAATCCATTTGTTCGTAGGTATGGGCGCATCCGTCTCATTCATCAGTTTGACCTGACAAGTCTCCGCATATGGAAACCAAAAAAACTCAAAATGCCGGTTATCCCCTACAAGATTCGGCAATTGCGTCAAGCAGTCCGTCAAAGCCATACGTTTGCTCTCATAGGAAAGTACATAAGAGCTCCTTAAACGGAGCTTTATCTGAACGATAATGCCTAATGTGCCTAATGAAACCTGTAATGCTCGAAATACAGCCGGATGTGACTGCAGCGTATATTCCATCACTTCTCCTAAGCCATTTACGACCGTTATGCCAATCACCTGTGTAGCTATACTTCCTAAGCGCAGCCCTGATCCGTGAGTTCCTGTACTAATCGCACCTGCAATCGACTGAACATCTATATCGCCTAGATTTTCCTGCGCCAGTCCTTCCTCATGCAACAGCTCGCCTAACCGCTTCAGCTTCGTTCCTGCCCAGACGACAGCCGTCTGCTCGTCAGCATTTACGCTCACCACTCCTTGCAGCTCGTCAAGCGATACAAGCACCTGATCAGAAGCAGCAACCGCCGTAAAAGAGTGCGCTGACCCTACAACGCGCAAATATTTGCCTTTCTTCAAACACTCATGACGAACGATTGCCACTACTTCATCTATCGTCTTCGGATGCCGAATAAGCTCAGGAGCGGCAGTGACTGACCCCGACCAATTTGTCCAGCTATTCCGATTCGCTGTCATAGGAAACATTCCCCTTCTCCGCGGTAGGTTAAGTACTCGTCAACGATGCCTTCCCCAGTTATCGCATACAGCTTTGGAAACCGTTCGCATAATTCCCCAGCCTTCGCATGCCGGAAAAAGATTGGATCTCCTAACTCGAGAGCCAAACCGCTCGGACAACGAAGCGGCGTCTGCACCTCACCGGCGCCTTCTAACGAAATCAACGTTAAGCCTTCCGGCAAATGCGGCTGCGGCGCTTTTTCCGCGCTAACAGCACCTGAAGCGGTGTAACCCCCGCCCAAGCAGGTTACCATATCTAATCTAGGCTTCCGCACGATTTCCACCGCATATCCGGCAGCAGGAAAATACTGAAAATCAGCATAATGATCGAACAGCGTAGGACAATAAAAACCGGAGCCTACGGTGATTTCCGTTACTCCCTGCTCCAGTTTAGAGCTGCTTATACTCCCAGTGCCTCCAGCGTTTACAAAGCGCAGTTCCGCGCCTAACGCGTGAATACCTTGCAGCACTTCCTCACGCCTTTCAGCTACTTCTCGAATTGAACGCCGCTTCAGCTGACGGATGAATAAATTTTTTAACCACTGTCCCGAGACCTGGTCCCCTACCCCAGCAATTTGCGCCTCGTACCCCATTACACCGTCCAGCCTTACCCATTTGGATTGCATAATCCTCTCGGCAATCGGCTTAGCCAGTGGCCATGTGGTTACCGGAGATCTCCATATGCCAAAATGCAGTCCTGGATAGTTTGCAGACATATCAATATCCAGACAAACGGCTGCCTGTACGCCAGTGGCCGCTGCAAGCCGCTCGATATGCTCCACATGCTGAATGGAATCAACCATAAACACGACCGTACGGCCACTAGCTGCAGCTTCTAACAGAATTGAAATTTCGCGCGGCTCCCAAGCGGGATAACCAAGCAGCAAATCATCAAAGCCATGCTTCAGCAGAAAAGCCGCCTCTCTTGCCGTATAACACATGACACCTTGATACACTTTGTCTGAATGAAGAATACGTCGAAGAACCTCCACAGACCTTATCGATTTACTTGCGACTCGAATTTTTTTGTCACCCGCCGCAGCCGCAATGGCTCTGCTATTCGCATCCAATAAATCAAGATTTACATAAGCAAAAGGCTTCGCTGTCTGCGCAAAAATCCTTTTATATTGCTCATAGTGAGGGAGCTCGATAGGCCATTCTCCATTCTGTTTAAGCATGTTTATTTTTACATTATATTCCTCGTTTCTAATTGAAATCCTTTTTATTTGCTGGCGCTTAGCTTGGCGGGAACGTGAGCAGCCTTGCGTTTGCCGCAAATCCGATAACAAAAAAAGAGCTGCCCTTCTCCCGCCAGCGGCGTTTGAAAGACAGCTCTTTTTTGTATATTCGAAAATGATCTTACGCTTTGTTGGATGAACCAAACTCACGCATTTTGCCCATAACTGTTTGTTTGATTCCTTCGCGACCTGGAGCAAGGAATTTACGCGGATCGAAAGCTTCGGAATCTGCGCTCAACACTTCACGAACGATTTTTGTGAATGTGATTTGGTTTTCTGTATTTACGTTGATTTTCGCTGTTCCTAGCGAAATTGATCTTTTGATGTGCTCAGTTGGGATACCTGTGCCGCCATGCAATACTAGTGGCAATTTGATTGTTTGGCAAATTTCTTCCATTTCTTTGAAGCCTAGGTTTGGTTCACCTTTGTAAGGACCGTGAACGGAACCAAGTGCAGGAGCAAGGCAGTCAATACCAGTACGTTGTACTAGCTCGAAGCACTCCTTAGGATCTGCATAAATAACGCCTTCAGCTATTACATCGTCTTCTTGTCCGCCAACTGTACCTAGCTCAGCTTCAACAGAAACGCCGCGCTCGTGCGCGTATGCAACAACCTCTTGAGTCGTTTTTACGTTTTCTTCAAATGGTGAGTGTGAAGCATCGATCATAACGGATGTAAATCCAGCATCGATCGCAGCTTTACATTTTTCAAAGCTGGAACCGTGATCCAAGTGGATCGCAACAGGAACTGTAATTTTCATTTCTTCAATTAGTGATTTCACGATTGCAGTTACAACTGTGAAACCTCCCATGTAACGAGCTGCGCCTTCAGAAACGCCAAGGATAACCGGGGATTGCTCTTCTTGAGCAGCGCCTAGAATGGCTTGTGTCCACTCCAAGTTGTTGATGTTGTATTGACCAACTGCATAGCCTTCTTTTAACGCTTTGTTCAACATTTCTTTCATCGATACCAATGCCATATTAAAATCCTCCTTAGAGTTTAACTAACTATTTTTAATCATGTAAATGCCTGATTATATTGTGACAATTATCACTAATGCATAGTCAGGACCATTAACATTCTGAATACCCGATACTTCTTTATCAATCACCCAACTATTGTACATCTTTATCCTTTAATAAATCAACTTATTTTGCCCCTAAATAACGAACACTTCCCAGCTGCAATCGCTTACACATAGGTTTTTCATCATTTTTTTCTCGAAAATAATATAGTGAGGCAATAAAGTAAATTTTATTCATGATTTACAAGTGCTGATCAACATATCAAGGGATGTTTAGAGTTTGTCCAGAATCGAATGGTACAATTAGGAAAGTTCTAATTAGCATATTTTTTTACAAATTGTTGACAACAACCAGGAGGAAAAATCATGCATGTTGATCATCTACACAAAGATTCATTTTTTAGAAGGATTTTATTAGTTGTTACTTCCTTTATTTTGGTATTTGCGGCTGCACCAATAACGCCTGTGCTGGCGGATTCCGAGCCTGACTCGCTTCCAATCTATGTGGGTTGGCAAAAGTTTACTCATACTGGTCCTACTGCAGTTGTATCTAATGATGCGACCAGAGTGTTGAGCTTCCCGGTTAACCCGGGCCGAAATAACAACGCAACAACAGCAGACGGAAGATTAAGAGTAGTGCCGGTAACGAATGATTCGAGCGGAATTGTCGTTCGAACAAATAAGATTAAGCTTGACGGCGGTTTTAGCACTTATTTTGTCATGCATTTGAATGGGAGCACTTCGTTAAATAATTTAAACTTTCCGGGACCCGCTGATGGTCTAACTTTTATTATTCAGGATAATCCGACTCCTGTTCTAGGCGGTGTAGGCGAAGGCGTAGGTTATGCCGGTATTCCAAACTCCGTAGGAGTAGAGTTCGATACGTGGAAAAACATCGGACCTCATAAGGGAATTCAATACAATGACCCCAACACCCCTTTTAATCGCTTAAATCAATATCATCCGGTAACGAATCCAAACGGCCCTACTGCCGATCATGTCGCTATTGTAATGAATGGCAACAACCATCATCAACAGGGCAGCGGCGATGTTATTGATAATTTGCAAGGCGCTAATTTCCGTTTGTACGATTACGGCGCAAGCAATGCTTACGTTCATGTTTGGGTTGATTATGACGAGAACGGCAATCTTACCACTACCTATGGTTTAAGTAATAATCGAACGAATGCGAATAACAGATCACTGACTCGTAATGTCGGCACATCCCTTATGAACAAAGAGGTATATGTAGGCTTTGGCGCGAGTACAGGGGGAGCCAACTCCCATCATGATATTCTGGCATGGTATTTCAAAAACTCCTACGTTGACGGAGGACTAAAACCCGACGGAAATTACAAACAAGGACCAAGTGCAGTTACAATCAATAAAGTATTATCCACAGGTGTTGGAACACAGACGGGTATTGATATCAAGGTCAACGGCATTAGCAAAAGTGATAACTTGCCTAATGAACAGGTTGATATTTATGTTAACAATCAATTAGTAGATGGCGAGTACAGTACAAATAGTGAGGGCGTGCTTGTTTATACCTTTGATGATTCGAGTCATCTGCAGGCCGGTACTAACAATATTACCGTAGTCACCCGTAACGGAGGCACTTCTGCGAGCAGCTCAGCGATTATGACTGAGGCGCCTGTAGCAGATAACATCGTATTGTCCTATACGGCTAAAGGTAATGTTATGATTACTGGCGTTCCGAATGGAGTAGCCGTAACCCTATATGACGACAATCATGAAGTCATTGCAACCTCGTCAATTGCAACGAACGGAACGGCCCACTTGACATTGACCGACGAAGGCAAGGATATACTAGCTGGCGCCAGCCAGATTGATATTTCATATGCAAAAAGTGGTGAAGTAGCCAGCAACGTAACAGCAGTATCTCCTATTTTACGGAGCAGTGCGCCTGAAAAAGAGAATATCACTACGAATGTACCCAAAAACACAGTAACCGTTAAAGACGTCCCACCGGGCTCGACTGTTAAAGTGTATGGTGACGATGACGAGCTCATCGGTACAGCGACTAACAACGGCGATGAAGAAACAGAAGTGGTAGTCACTATTGATCCGCCAACCAAGCTTCAAGAAGGTGACATCATTGAGGTTACAATTACAGAAGAAGACGGCAAGCCAGAAAGCGAACGAGTAACAAGCATAGCGAAGCTGGAGAGCGACCCGTTGGACGAGAAAAAAATCACAACAAACGCAACGAACAATACGGTAACGATTAAAGACGTACCGCCAGGTACAACCATCAACGTTTATGACAAGAACGGCGAGGTTATTGGAACAGCTACTAACACTGGCACGGAAGCAGATATCGTAGTTGAAATTAAAGAACCGCATACGCTTGTGGCAGGAGACAACATTAAAGTTACAGTTACAGAGACAGGCAAGCTCGAAAGCGAGCCAGTGTCTAGCGAAGCGAAGCTGGACAGCGTGCTTGACACAAATAACGTTAAAACGAACGCAACAAACAATACCGTAACCGTCAAGGATGTACCGCCGGGTGCAACCATTCTAGTATACGACGAGAATGGTGATGTTATCGGTAAGGCTACAAATACAGGCACATCAAAAACAGCCGTTGTCGTTACTATTGAATCTACAAACGCGCTTGCTGAAGGCGATATTGTAAAAGTTACGATCACAGAAGACGGTCATCTTGAAAGTAAACCGATATCGAGCGAAGCAAAAACGGAAAGCGCTCCGCTTGAGAGCAACAATGTGGAAACAAACGCAACGAAAAACGCAGTAACCGTTAAAGACGTACCACCAGGTGCAACTATCAACGTATATGACAAGAACGGCGATGTTATTGGTACAGTTACAAACACGGATACGTCCATAGCTACCGTTGTAGTTAACATTGAAGCCCCGCATGTACTTGGGGAGGGAGACTTGGTTAAGGTTGCAATTGCAGAAGTTGGAAAGCTGGAAAGCCCATCCACTTCTAGCACAGCAAAAATAGATAGTGCCTCACCAGAAAGTTCAATGGTTAAAGCAAGTGTATCGACTGGCAGCGTTAAGGTAGTAGAGGTGCCTGCTGGGGCGACCATTATTGTATACGACGAGAATGGTACAGAGTTGAAACGCGCGGTAAATGCCGGAGAAGAGACGGGAACCGTGGTCATCGAAGGACTTGACCTTGAGCCTGGAACCAAAATTCAAGTGACATTAACGGAAAAAGACAGATATGAAAGCAAGCCCTTGCTTATAACGGTCGAATTCACGACAGACGAAGCAATTGATGATGCACTGAGGGCTCTGCAGATCGGTTACCAAGCAAACGATACATGGGAGAGTGTTACGCTTCCTGTACTCATTGTAACAACAGGGGCAAATGAAACGATGATCGATTGGGCTTCCAACAAGCCAAGTGCAATTGAAATTTCATTGCCTGAGAATGGATCAATTAAGACACTTGTTCATCGTCATGCAAAGGATGAGAGTGTTATACTCACCGCTTCCGTTTCTAAAAATGGTGTAACGAAAACCCGCACATTCCTGTTAATTGTCAAAGCCGAGAACCTAACAAAGACAACAATCGAGAATTATCGACAAGTCCCTGTTGTTGGCGGCTCAGACAACGAGGTGAGTGAGCCGGTTGGCATTAATCGTGTTATGTTGTCAAACGGAGTAAAAATTGACAAAGCCATTTTTGATCCGGCAGCAGCAGCAAGGTTTATTAATGATCTTAGAACAAAAAACGGAGTATCAACTGTACTTGTTGATGAGGTTGCAGGAGACGAGCCAGGTGAGATTGCTGTCGAAATTCCTGGACAATCTATAAGACTGTTAAACACAAACCAAAATACGTTGGATATACGTACAGAATATGCAACTATATCCATTGCTGCAAACGTTATTGACCAAATGGCAGATCGTTATCTTGACTTGTTTTTCCGCTTAATTCCAGTAAAAGATGCTGGTCATCAATCGGAATTAAATACCAGCATTGTGAATGAGACAGTTGTCAGAGCAGCAGCTGGAAGCCGAAATGTTGCAGTGATCGGCTCCTCGTTGGAAATTGAAACAAACTATCGCGATTACACAACAACACTGTTCTTACCATTTGCAAAGAACGGAATCACCGTGCCTGCAAGCAACTACGACAGCTTTATAGATTCGCTGCGAATCTTTGTAGAGCATAGCGATGGAGAAAAAGTAGTAATGAAACCTGCCATTGTGTACAGCGGTGACACTCCAATTGGGCTAGAGATTGAAATTGACAAGTTTAGCATTTTCTCCGTTATTCAGTTAACAGAACGGTCGACAGGTGAAAGCACCGTCATACCCGCTCAGCCTGTGACGGAGCAAGTAAAGAAGACCACCATCGATCCAAAAGCGGGAACCATTGTTCTTGATCTAGTTGATGGCAGCGGTAAGGCGGACACATCAGGCTTTATAGTAAAAATTAGTGGCCAGGCAGTGGAAATAAAAGACGTTAGAATGGATGGCAATCAAGTTATTATTCAGCTGAAGAATCCTATTCCCGTTGGTTATGGAGCAACCGTATCTTATAAGCCGGGCAGCGGCTTCACAGGCACTTTGAAGTCTTTCACTGACCTGAACATTGCAAACCCTGGCCATCATAATGCTTATATTAAAGGCTTCCCTGATGGCACATTCCGCCCGAATAACACGATCACGAGAGCGGAGATGTCGGCTTTACTAGCACGCAACAAAAATTTACCTAATGTTTATGAATACCAAAAGCTCTACCCGGATGTTGCAAAAGGCTTCTGGGCCGCAGCTAACATCGAGCAGCTACAAGATATTGGATTAATGATTGGCGATAAGCAGGGCAACTTCCGGCCAAATGACCGCATAACGAGAGCCGAAATGGCAATGATTGCGGCCAAATGGTTAAATGCTGATCTTAACGGTCCATTCACGAACACATTTGAGGACGTATCTGATCAGCATTGGGCTGCAGCAGCTATTGCCGCTGTAAACAAAGCGGGGGTTATGATCGGTTTTGAAGATGGCTCGTTCGGTCTGAAGGAATATGTAACACGTGCGCAAGCAGTTACCATTATGAACCGTTTGCTAGGAAGAGGACCGCTTACAGGCGTGACAACACCATCTTGGCCGGATGCGACTTCTGCTCACTGGGCATTCGAGCATATTGAAGAAGCTTCAAAAGATCACTATTATACGTATCTTTCGGATGGTAAAGAGCTTTTATTTAAGCAATAGCACCATCCTGCCGCTATTGAAGTGGATTCATGCTCGACAATTTATTCATACTCAAAAGCCAAGAAAATGCTGGGTTATAACTAGCATATTTCTTGGCTTTTCTCTTACTGCGCAATCAACATGAAGGACTGTAAAGCCGTGTCAAAGCCAAGATAAGCGTCATCCGTTGTTGGATTGCATTCTGGTAATCAGATTACGAACTTCATCTGAGTACATGCGAATCAAAAAAATAAATGCCTGATTTTCGGCTACGTTATATTTCTGAAGGCTCTATAATAAGAGCATAATCTAAGATTAGGGCGTGCATACATGGTACCTGCAGAGCGTAACGAAGAATACTACAGGGCATTATTAGAGAAAAGAACGGAGTATGAAGGCGTATTTTATGTAGGCGTCAAAACGACTGGCGTGTTCTGTCGTCCAACTTGCCCGGCACGAAAGCCTAAATTTGAAAACTGCGAATTTTATGAGACGGCACAACAAGCGCTGCTTGCCTCCTATCGGCCATGCCAAAGATGCCGTCCGCTTTCCCACCCAAACCATGTATCGGAGGTTGTTCGCCAGCTTGTTGCTGCCGTTGAGGAAAATCCTGAAAAACGATGGAAGGAACAAGATTTCAAAAACCTTTCGGTTGATGAATCAACGGCGCGCCGTCAGTTCAAGAAGCGATTTGGCATGACGTTTGTTGAATATGCTCGCGCCCGCCGCATGGGACTTGCCTTGAAGAACATTAGATCGGGTCAAACGATCATTGATACTCAGCTATCTGCTGGTTATGAATCCAGCAGCGGTTTCAGAGATGCTTTCTCGCGAATTATGGGGGCCGCGCCTACATTAGTAGAGAATAGTAAGGTTCTGAAAGCTTCTTGGATCGATACAAGGCTTGGGCCGATGATTGCGATTGGGGATGAGAGTGCACTTTATCTTCTTGAATTTGTTGATCGGCGAGGGCTAGAGCGCGAAGTAGAAAGGCTTCGTCAACGGACAAAATCCGCCATCATTCCAGGTGTCACGGAACCGATCCAATCGATTGAAAGTGAATTGACCCGTTATTTTGATGGAAAACTGACCGAATTCAAAACCCCTGTCTCGTTGCTTGGATCACCTTTTCAAAAGAGCGTATGGGAGCAATTAATGAAAATTCCGCCGGGCGAAACACGTTCCTATTCAGACATCGCCGCCGCACTCGGTAAACCATCCGCCTATCGTGCTGTCGCTCAGGCCAATGGCGCAAATCAGCTCGCGATTATGATTCCTTGCCATCGAGTCATCAACTCAAATGGTGATTTAGGCGGCTACGGCGGTGGATTAACACGTAAAAACTGGCTATTATATCACGAGAAACAAGGAAAATAATATGACATTGGAAGAAGTGCGCTGTCCGTGCATAACCAACCGTACTTTTAAAATGAAAGACCGATCCCAGCGTTCTACACGAAGCTGAGATCGGTCTTTCATGACGGATTATCCTATAAGCTTATCCTTTTCTACAACCGTTACTTCAAGACCGCCAAACTTTGTCGCTAGCTTACTATAGATAAAGGCACTTAACATCCCAATCAAGCCGTAAACAAAAATAAGTATAACGGGCATAATAATATAAGGAATTCCTGCTGCCAGTAAGCCTGGCTTGCCAATAGCGAGTCCAATAATTGCGACTAAAAAGCCTAAAGCAACCATAATAGATAATGGAATAATAGCAAAATATAATGTCGCTTTAAAAGCACTCTTCGGCCCTATTTTTATAATTTCTAATTTTTTCATAGCACTTCCCCCTCCTTTTAATTTTATTTTTGATATATTTCCCACAATAACATAATGTTACATTATTTTCTTTTTATTTTTATTAAATTCTTGCAAATTTTCTTAAAGCTGCCCCTCACCAAATACTTCAGCCCGATACTTCTTAGGCGTTACGCCCAAAGCTCCTCACCGACAGCACCAACTAGTTTGGGAGCCTCCGTCGCATCAAGCAGTCAAATTAACTTGAGCTGGAACGCTTCCTCGGATAATGTGGGCGTGTGTTTTCTATTCGGGCGCCAGCGGCACTTCCGGCAGCCGCATCGTTTTGAAGGGTTGTGACCCAGCTAATCCCACTATATTGCAAGGACCCGCTACCAATGATGGTTCTTACGGCATTCATTTAACAGGCGACTATTGGGAAATTCGCGATATTAAAGTAACAAGAGCACAAAAGGGGATCATAGAAGTTCACCCTATATTAATAGCTTATAAAAAAAAGCAGCCTCTTTGTCGCTTTAATATGCGACGGTTTGTGACTTGCTAAATTTAGAGCAAGTCTTTTCGTTAATGATTATCAACGAAACTAGGGGGTTATCTGGCAATGGCCTGAGCTTACTTTTTGACCGCTTCTATACGGCAGATAGCACAAGGTCTACCCTAGGACCTTGGCTTGGCCTTTCTATCGCTGCACCAGACACCGAATAAATCGATCAAAGCCCCAGTACAATTGCACTGGGGTATTTTTGTATTATTTTACATAAAAATATTAATATCTCATAAATTTATCCCTAAAAATAGTTCGAATGTTGTAACAATCGACACGAACAAACAAAATAATATAGTTATTACCGTCTATATATTAAATTTTTGGAAGATTATATACTTGTTGTTGAAATTAACAAAATAGTTTAGGAGGATGTCTATGAAACGCAAACTGATAAGCAGAAAGCTCATCCGCATAAGCGTCATTGTATTATCCACTTTGTTATTATTGGCTCAATTGGAAGCGGTGTCAAAAACCGTGTCCGCCAATGCTGCTCAGCAGCAAGCTGCATTAACGGCCTCACCGTGGGTGTCCACCCAAGTGTATTTAACCGGCGATGAAGTGAGCTACAATAACAACAACTATCGAGCCAAATGGTGGACACAAGGCGATGTACCCGGTGCTGGCGCTCCATCGAGCTCACCATGGCTGCTGCTTGCGCCAGGTACGGGCGGGGGCAACCAAGATCCAACTCCGCCTACAGCTCCAACGAATCTTGCCTCGCCAGGAAAAACCGCTAATTCAGTCACATTAACTTGGAATGCTGCAACAGACAACATTGCTGTAACTGGTTACGATATTTACCGCGGCACTACAAAAGTTGGTTCCACAAACGCCTCCACATTAACTTACACCGATACTGGCTTGCAGCCTGACACTTCGTATATCTACTCTGTATCCTCAAAAGACAGCTCCAGCAACACAACAGCAAGTACGGCCATCACCATAAAAACCTCTCTTGCCGAACTAAATGTCGGACAAAGCCGCGTTCTAACCGATGAACAAATTACAGCACAATGGGGCGGAATTGATCCTCAATATTCACCAGCAAACGCAGCGGCAGCCGTACAAGCCGCACTGCCAAAAACAGAATATGAAGCACTGTTCCCGATGCGTATTGGTACACCTGCATGGCACACTTTCGCTGCTAGCAAAACGTATTATAAACCTGGTCAAGTCGACTATTATTCTTATGACAACCTAATCGCTGCAGTAACAGACGTTGCAAACATTAAGTACAAGCTTGAATACCGCCAAGGTGCTACATGGAACAACCGTGTATTCCGCTTGAACAAAACAACGAAAACAGAAACACTCATTTCTCAAAATGCAGATTTCAACGCTTCATGGAATTTGACCGTACCGGTCATCTCTAAAACGGTTGATTTTGGCACATTTATTAAAGAAGGTTCCGCTGTAAACCGCAAGCGCGAGCTGGCAGCCTTCCTCGCCAATATTGCGCATGAAACAGGCGGAGGCTGGGCGACAGCACCTGGCGGCGAGCTGAGCTGGGGACTATTTTGGAATGAAGAAGTCGCTTATATTAATTCCACAAACACAGGGTACATTCAAAGCCATGCCGAATTCCCTCCAGTTCCAGGCAAGTCGTATCACGGACGTGGACCGATTCAGCTTAGCTGGAACTACAATTACGGACTTATTAGCGGAATTATTTATGGCACTCAGAACACATTGCTCCAACAACCTGAATTAATCGTAAACGACGGCAAGCTAGGCTTTATGACAGCTATCTTATTTTGGATGACTCCACAACCGCCGAAACCTTCTGCACATGATGTAATGGTCGGCAACTGGACACCATCTGCGTCAGACATTGCCAAAGGGTTAACACCTGCTGGGTTTGGTGTAACCATTATGATTATTAACGGCAACTTTGAAGGAAACAAAGACGAGACGGACTACCGAGTCGGTCGCCGTGTTGGTCATTACCGTGACATTACGACAAGAATGGGCATCAGTATAACTGGCGAGAAAATCAATACAATTGGGATGAGCCCGTTCTAAAATTACATTAACTCCTATCAAGTTTAATAGCCATTGATGCAGCTGAAAAGACAGAAACAGCAGCCCCTACATGAGAAGGGCTGCTGTTTTAAGTTAAATGCAGGCATCTATCCTGCGAAATCCAGGCCACAGCTCTATCGCACTGCCGCACCCATTCACTTAAAGCTGTCGTTTTTCCGTATCCAGCCTGCGCAGAAACAAGCGTTAGCTTGGCTTCCATCCCCGCATTAAGCTTATGTATCAACCGCGGCCTAGATACTAAAAAATGATGCACGTGGGGGATGTGAAGTTTTATACTTACAATTAATGAAAGTCCCTCCGTATACATGTTGCAATAGATCGAGTAAAGCTCCTGCTTCCTACCTAGTGAACGCGAACCTTGTCACCATCCTGAAGCGGATCTCCGCTCTCGAATACAATGGACTGCTGTTCGAACAGCCCATCTGTAACGGCAGATTGTGTATCATTTGAATCAACGACTGTAATGTACGCTTTGCGAACGTAAAAGGCGTTGCCTAATGGTCCACTCCTCTCCTCCATGGCAAACACATATTTTTTGTCTCCCTCATCGTGAATCGCTTTACTCGGTACCAGAATGACATCATCTGTCTTCTGAGTCAGCATAACCTCGGCACGCTCTCCCCCCTGCAATTGATTATCCTTTATCGCAACAAGCAATTTCTTCATTGCCGTATGTGAGGCTGTGCTTCCGCCTTCACCTGCTGGGCTAAGAGCATCAGTGTCTTGAATTTCCACTAGGCTGCCCTCGATTTGTCTAGCCTGAGTGCCGCTCAATTGAACATCAAGCTTCGCTCCTTTTTCCAGAGGAGCCGCTGCAGCCTCGGGAACTAGAATTTCAAATTCAAAGCCAAGGCTCGTGTTGGCGATCATAACAGCAGGTCCTCCTTCGGATGAAGCCAAACCCTCGACCGCGCCAACCTTGGTTACAATCCCGTCAAAAGGCGCAACCAGTGTGCTCGTTTCTGCCAAATTCTCTTGCAGCTTCTGAATTCTCCGCTGCTGCATATCCCTATCTATCTCGTTTACCTTCAGCGCATGTTTGGCGCTTTCGACGCTCTTGTCATCTCCGCTTTGCGAGGCTTCGACATAGCTTTGCTGCAGCTCTTTATCGAGGAGCTGCAGTTTACTAAGAGCGGCCTGCTCATCTAGTATTTGATTTTTTGCAGCCTTCTGGTCATAAACAATCAATACCAGCCCTTTCTTAACAGGCTCTCCTTCCTTAACATTCACTTTGTTTACCCTTATCCCAGGCTCACCCGACAAAGCCGTTTGCACCCGCCATTTCACAATACCGCTGCCTTGAAAGTCATGATTAAGTTCACCTCGGTTTGGCGTGACTAACACGACCTTGGGTAAGGTTAAGGACATTAGCGTATTGCTAAACAGCGTAAATCCGATTAACAGCCCCATAAACAAGCCAAACAGAAGGCGAATTTTTCTTTTGCGTCCAGGCACTGCTTGGCCAGCTAGTTGTAATTCCATTAAAATCCCTCCGTGAATGGGCTAACCTTTAATTCCCGATAGCTGAACACCCTCAACAAAGTAAGACTCTGCATATAAAAATAACAGCACCATCGGAGTCATATACAAAACGGAGGCAGCGAAAGCAACGCCCCTTGCACCCTCGCTAATACGCGATAAATAGAGTGACAACGGCTGCTTGAATGTGTCCTCAAGAAATATAAGCGGCTGCTCAACCATGTTCCAATTATCAACAAATAACAAAACAATTAAAGCGGCGATTCCCGGCTTGACGAGCGGTACAATGATTTGATAAAAAATGGTTGCATGCCCTGCCCCATCTATTTTTGCTGCTTCAACGTACGTATATGGAATATGCATCATGAACTGCCTGAGCATAAACACGCCAAAAGCGCTGAATATCCCCGGAAGTATAATGGCGGAAGTTGTATTCATGAGCCCCAGCTTATCCGCAATAATATAATTGGGCACTAACGTCACTTGAAATGGCATAAGCATGGTCATCAAATATACGACAAACAGCTTATCCCTCCCCCAAAACCGCAGCTTGGCAAATGCATAAGCGGCTAGAGAAGCGATCATCACTTGCAGAACAATGATGGGTACAACAATAAACACGGAATTCCAAAACATATGGAGAAACATCGGTTTATGAACCAATACCTCCGCATATTGACCGAATGATACCCAATCTGGGATCAGCTTTAAATTGATATATCCGTCTTTTTCCCCTGCCGCAATATTAACCATCTTGCCAATGAGATTGTAGTTATAGTCAATTTCAGTCTCTGTCATGAATGAGTTGGAAAATGTAACAACAATGGGGAATAGCATTGCCGCAGCAAGCCCCCCCATGATAACTGACAACACAAGCTTTTTAAATAATGGCAATCCTTTCACCACCCTTTCACCCATCCATGGAATTCCGAAAACGCCGTTCGATGGAAAGCATGACCATTACAAAAGCAAGAATACAGCCTACCATTAGAACTGCAGCGGCTGTCAGCTTCTGTACATCAAGGGATAAAAACATATTATTCATATAATGCTGCAGCATATAGATGCGGTCATGAGGATAGTTGCCTGCGATCAGATACGTTTCACGAAATACTTTAAACGAATTAATAATAGAGATAAGGACGACAAAAAACAGGGTCGGAGTCAAATAAACGAGCGTAATATGAATCCATTTATGGAAAATGCCCGCACCCTCGATATCCGCAGTCTCATAATAGTCTTTAGGAATGCTTTGGAGCCCCGCCAAAAATAATATGATGTTGTACCCGATGTTTTTCCACGTATATACGATGGCTAACACACCGATTGACCATTCCGACTTCATCCAATCTATTCGATCCAGATGCAAGCTCTGCATCCAAGCATTCAATGTCCCATTCCAGTCGAACATGATTTGCCATATCATCACAATAGAGGCGACAGGCACGACAAGCGGCAGTACAAAGGCGGTCTGCAGCCAATTTCGAATAAACAGCTTTTGATTCAGCAAATGCGCAAACAACAAAGACAGAGCAATAATAAGCGGTACACTAACACCAGTGAACAGAAATGTATTGGCTGCCGCTTTCCTAAAGGATGCGCTGGCCTGCAAATCCTTGTAATTGTCCAAACCAACAAATGAGCCGTTAACGGTACTATCCTGAAAGGAATACACAAATCCCATGGCAAACGGGACAAGATAAAATAAGGAAAAACCAATCAGGCTCGGTGCCAAAAAACAGGCTGCCGCAGCACCATCCTTGCGCAGCAGCCTGATCAGAACAATTTTGATGCTTTTCCTATTCATTTAAAACAGTCGTCACTCTATTTTGAATTAGCTTTGCCACGGCTTCAGGCGTTTTCTGTCCGGCGAAATAAGCTAAGGACTCTTCTCTTACAATGTCATCAATATGAGTATTGTTGAACTGAACCGAATATTTGGCTCCAGTAAGGAATTTATCGAGATCATCAATATCCTTTTGGGTAATTTCAAACACTTTGCCTTTCATCGGTCCGATCGGTTGAATAGACTCAACCGTCCCTTTTTTTAATACATCCTGGACGACCCTGCTGTATGAAGCTTTACTGAGTGGGAAGCCAGCACTGCCTGCTCGATGCTGCATTTCATCAGAGTGCATAAATTTCAAGAAATCCCATGCCTCCTCTTTTACAGAAGACTTTGCGTTTATGCCCAGCGTTTGATACGTTCTGAAGGAGCCGCCTGCCTGCTGACCGCTTGCGATCGGCTTTAAGTATAGTTTTGTCTTGTGGGATAGACCTTCTGTCAAAAACTCGCTTTGTTTTATCTCACGAATATAATCGTCAGGCGAGTTAATTTGGGTGTCTCTAAATATAGGAAAGCCTTTATCTCCACTCATAATTTTGTCATCGAACACGGATTTTACTTCTTTCAGCAAATCAGTAAAGGCAGCAGAGTCAAAATTAGCCTTCCCGCTCTCCTTATCCACAAACGTCCCATATTGATCATTAACCAGCTGCGTAATCATATATTCCGGCTGACTTGTGCCTAATACCGATTGATTTTCATCTGTATGCTTGACGAGTTCTCTAGCCGTTTCTATAAACTGAGTCCAGTTCCAATGGCTGTCGTCAATCTTAACGCCACTTTTCTCGATCAACGTATTATTGCCGAAAAGACCATAAATAAAAAAGCCAAGCGGCATCCCATATAATCCTCCGTTCACTTTCATTCCGTCTAAAATATTGCCAAAATACTGTTCCTTCTTAAATGTTGGGTCCTTATCGATCATCTCACTCATATTGACCAGCAGCTGTTTTTTTATATAATCCCCTGATGGCAGCTGGTCCATCTCAATCAGGTCAGGCCCTTTACCGGATAACAAAGCCGTACCTGTCGTTTTGATAAACTTCTCCAAATTGACTTCTAAATCCGCATCCTCTGTATCGATGTATTTGAGATCAATGGTGATATTGGGATGCTTGGCTTCATATTTCTTTTTGGCTTCTACAAAGAAATCGTTCTGAAAAAAAGTCGAGAACACAATCGTTTTTTTCTCATTGCTGTTTTTCGGTTCAACCGTTTCTTCCTTAGGCGGATTTGTACTGGCCTGCCCCTCGTTAGGTGTCTGCGTACCTCCTGAATTTCCGCCTGCAGCAGAGCTGCATGCAGATACAACCATCATCATTATCGTCAACAAAATGAACAATGCTTTTTTCATAGGTTCTCTTCCTTTCAATTGCTATCATTGTCTACTGCTTGCACTTTTATCGTTCCGAGGCATTACTTCATCAGTATAGTGACTGGATATATGATAAGTGAGATAGAGTTGTATTGAAGTTGTAAAATATAAAAATGCAAGCAAAAACGCCTTCGGCGTCCTTTAGACGCTGAAGTAGCTTTGACGGTGAAATATAAGCCCTTTATAAGCTAACAAACTTATAAATTCTTATATTTCAAAAAAGCCAATTGCACATGCAATTGGCTCTCTTCATCTCACTCTATTTACAGTCTAGAATAGTAACTTAACAACGCCATAACGTCCTTGCTAAACCCGACAACCTTATTTTGCCTCACATTCACCGTGACACAATATTTCAGCTTCTCATCTTCCTTACTCGTATAAAACAATTCCACAACGCTGTCCCAGCGGGTAATGTCCTCATTCAGCGACAATTCAGATAAAGGGTAACTTCCTTCTATATCGATAAACGCATTTGCGAGAGCAATGATTTTCTCTCGTTCACTTTGACTGCTGGAGGAAGGGGCCCGCACGACGCCCACTTCGGAAAGTCTAATCACATCACCGTCTTTGGCGTTCAGCACGATGTCATATACTTCACTAGGATCAGACAATCTAGTCAGCGTTATATAATACAAGCCGCCAGAAATGTCATCCAGTTCTGTTTGATAATCCAGCTTGGCCTCAGCGCCCTGTTCACTCACCTGCGCCCTTTCCGGTCTGGGGTTAGTTCCATACTCCGCTTCATTTAGCAGCTCTCTAAATTTATGCTGGTCAATAGCCATCAGCTCAAATTGCAGCTCATCAATCGTTAGACTCTTTTCCAAATACTTATTGACTGCATTCAAACTAAGCGTCTTCACCGCCTCTTGGGACAGAACACCCTCGTATTCCACATCGTTGCTGCCCGTTTCTTTCGTTATTTTTTTAACCATTACCGTATCTTTGGGGGTCCTATCCAATACGTTTCCGCACCCCGTCGAAATGATTGCGAGCGCTGCGAGCACCATAACCAGAATGAGCTTGTTCATTCCTTAATCCCGCCTTTCGGATGACCCGGAGTGAACACAACTTCTACGGTTGTGCCCTGATTTTCATTGCTTGCAATATGGATTGCAGCATGATGTACGCCTGCAATACTTTGACATATCGCAAGCCCTAGACCTGCTCCGTTACTGCTTCTTGTTCTAGACTTGTCCGCCATATAAAAAGGTTCAAATATTTTGTCCTGATGTTCCTTGGCAATGCCGATACCCTCGTCCTGTACCTGCAAAATATATTGATTTCCGCGCCACAGAGCACGCAGTATAATGGTTTGCTGCGGGGCTGAAGCTTTCAGCGCATTATCTACAAGATTGGAGATCAACACCTTTATCAAATCCTTCTCCACCAGCAGCTCGCACGGTTCGCATTCCACGATCATTCCCACATGCTTCTCGCTCGCCATTACACTAAGCGTTGGCTTTAATTCAGCGAAAATCGCCCCTAAATCGTGCAGCTCCATCTGAAAATCGTCCTCCTGCAGCAAAATCAGGTTCATGAGCTTTAATGACAACGACTCTAGACGCTTTCCTTCCGAATAAATGACATTCAAACTATCCATAAACATTTCCTCGTTATATTTGGTTGTCCTCATAAAATTGGCGTAGGCAATAATGGAAGTCAAAGGCGTCTTCAATTCATGAGTAAAATTGTTGATGAACCGCTGTTTCTCTTCATTATTTCGCTCGAGAATCGTAATTTTGTCCTCAACAACAGCAGCCATATCATTGAAATTTTGAGCCAGCATGCCAATTTCATCCTTTGATTTTATCCGGACGCGCTCCGAGAAATCGCCTTGTGCAATAACCTGCGCGGTCTGGCTAAGCCGATCAATCGACCTCGTCAGCCCTCGGCTTACAAAAAACATAATCAGCATATAGAGGAAGCAGGCAGCCACATCTACTTTGGCAAAAAACTGATATTGATCCACGCGGTCCTGATACACAGAAGTAACATCGATCATATAGGTGAAAACATAGCTTTTATGGTTTATATTCGCAATATTTGATGTGAACAGTATCGTTCGCTGATCGATATCCCGCAAAATATAACTAATTTCGTCTACGGCCAGCTTGTCCAGTTCCTCACGCTGCTTTGGGATTTGAAAATCGGTATTGTTAAAGACTGACCGATTTTTCTCGTCTCTAATATCTAAATAAACGAGCTGCTCGTTATTTTTACCAACAAATTCGTTCGCAATTCTCGTTAATACCGTTTTTTCGTAATCAATGGAGTCATAGATTCGAAGGATGGGTACAATCGCATCGACGCTGGAATGGATGCTCATGTTCTGGCTTAAAGCGTTGTTGATTTCCTGCTTAAGCATTCGATTATGGCTCCGCTCAATCACCATAATAGAGGCAGCGTTAAAAATAATGATGAAAACTAGAATAGAGAAGACATAAATTTTTTGCCAAAATTTCATCCTCTTAATCCTCCAGCCGATAACCGAGTTTATAAATCGTCTTGATGTAATCCTGCAGCTCTAGCTTCTTGCGCAGCGATTTAATATGCATATCGACCGTTCTCGTCTCGCCATAATAGTCGCCGCCCCATACCTTACTAATGAACTGCTCTCTCGAGAGGGCAATGTTCTTATTTTTCAGCAAAACAACAAGCAATTCATATTCCTTCGGCGTCAGCTCGACTACTTCCCCTTGACTGGTTACTTCTCGTTTATCCATATTGACTGTAATAGATTGAAATTGTAATACACTTTCTTCTTTGCCGTATCTTCGCAATACCGTCTCTATGCGGGCAAGCAGCTCGATAGCCTCGAAAGGCTTAACCATGTAATCATCGGCTCCCAGTTTCAATCCATTCACTTTATCGTAGACAGAGTTTTTGGCCGTCAAAAAAATAACCGGTATCTGATACGGCTTAATTCGTTCCATCAGCGCAAATCCATCCAAATGAGGGATCATCACATCCAGCAATATAAGATCAACCTTTTCCCGCTGAAGCAGCTCCAGCGCTGCCAAGCCGTCATAAACCTCCGCCGTATCGTAATTCACAAGGTTGAGATTCATTTTAATAATTTTGGATATATGAATATCATCTTCAACAATCAAGATCTTTTTTTTCATTTCCCGAATCTCCTAACACGTATCCTTAATGTATCGCTCTTAATGCTACGATAACGAAGCAACGTTAAAGATGCAATGAATTAACTTATTTTGTTCTCTTCCAACACTTTTAAATGTCATACGTTATATTTAGTGTAATTAGAAAATGATGGGAGCGTGAAGCGTATGGAAAACGTGCAGCAAGCTAATGTTCAAGAAAGAGCTTTGGAGAATATGGGTCTTCTCGATTTGACTGGAGTGAAAGCTGAGGACTTGGCTAATGTGACCTCCATTAGCAACATTGGTATCATAATTGCCCCAGAATCACTATCTAGTGCTTTGAATCGCATACCCCAGCAAAATATTGGATGCGTTTGTTTAGTCCCTTCTACGGCAGGCAAAGTGAAAATCTTGTCCGGGCAAGTTTCATTGGGAGGCGAGTTTTTTGCCAACAGCAATGGCGCTCCTGAGGATATTGTTGTCATT
This sequence comes from Pristimantibacillus sp. Z349TD_6, assembly GCF_056173205.1. Classification (NCBI taxonomy): domain Bacteria; kingdom Bacillati; phylum Bacillota; class Bacilli; order Caryophanales; family Paenibacillaceae; genus Pristimantibacillus (SeqCode); species Pristimantibacillus sp. Z349TD_6. The sequence continues at coordinate 7,742,817 of NZ_CM149662.1, forward strand.
GCGGGGCAAGCGGTCATCACTTCACCAGTGGAGAAGATCGGGTTTCAAGATGTGATTTTAGCTGGACAGCTGATACTGCCTAAAGGGAGCGAGGTCGTATTAGGAAGCACCATATCGCGCATGCTCGGTCAAATCATTTATTATTCCAATACGTCCTCCAATGTGCGGTTATTTCTAGGAGATGACACGTTCTCCAACAGCTTCTTTGAATTCGTTGAGGAAAAAATGTGCATGGTGCTGATTGGAAATTTTGAAATGGATGAGGATGTTCAACTCGAATTAATTAAAAGCAAAGTTTCCGAGATTGTAGTCATCGGCGATATAACAGCTTCGAAAGCAATTGTACCTCTACTCCAGTATCTTGCCATTTCAAAAACAGGAACGATCAAAACCAGAGATAATGAATGAGAAACAAGCTATGCCGATAAACGCAGAGGCTTTGTTTCAGCAAATGTATCGTACACATTCAAGGCAAATCTATTCTTATCTACTCGGACGAACAGAAAGTAAAGAAACGGCCTCCGACTTGCTGCAGGACGTATTCATGAAAATCTGGAACCGCAAAGATGTCGTCGAAAGCATACCCGAGGATCAACAATTGTATTGGATATTTTCGATTGCTGCCAATCGGGTCAAGGATTATTATCGGAAATCACAAAGCTATAAACAAGCTGTATCCAAAATCCAGCTGTATAGCTTTCCAAGTCCGAATGGTGACCTATCACAATTGTTGGCTGGCCGTGAGCAGTTTCACGAGCTTGAGTCAGCCATCCGCGAACTGCCCGAGGAGCTTCGTTCTATACTGCTCATGAAGGCTGTTGGCGGCATGAAAAGCGGTGAAATCGGCGCAGCGCTTGGGCTGCCTTCAGGCACCGTTCGCTACAAAATACTGCTGGCACGCCGTCAGCTTGCCGAAACGCTTGGTATGCTGCCCAAAGAAAAGGCTGTAGGAAGGAAGGGAAATGGATGAGCGATTACGAGTCAGATTTGAAGCTGCCTTCGGATGTCGAGCTACTGCTGGATGAATTGCTGGATACCTGGGCTCATCATGTCCAGCTCTCTTCACAGCAAACAGATGAAATCAACACACGACTTTTTACGGTTTCAGATGATCTAGGCTGCGAATGGTGGCATTCGTTATTTAATCAGATGCCATTTCATAATAAATCCTTTATCGTTTCACCCTATTTATATAAACGCTCTGGATAATCGTCTTAACATATGGAAAGGGACCGCCTTGAGCGGTCCCTTTTCTTGCTGTCATGCAAGTTTTAACGCCTAAAATGCCACTTCATTTACATCAAGAATAGTAACAAATCTTCTATTCCAAACCTTCTCATGATGTTCGATGATTTTTTGTGCAGTCAGGACGGAATTATCTAATGTACTATGGCTGTTTTTCGCTAAAATATTGTTCTTGTAACCACGACTGTAGGCTGCCCGAATGGTGGTGTCCAAACAAAACTCCGTTTGTGCTCCAGCAAATATAAGCTGCTCAATCGACATTTCCTCTAGCGTAGATGCCAGTTCGGTATCGTAGAACGAATCCCAGCTTGTTTTGCGTATCACTGTGTCTTCAGCCATTATGTCGAGACCATGATGCAGCTTCCAATCCGGTGAATCTACATAAAATTCATCATCTGCGTTGTCATAATCCGTATGCTGGATAAAAATAATGGGGACATTCCCCTCCCGCGCGGCAGTAATCCACTCATTGATTCGCGCTACCAACTCTTCTTTTTTGTAAAGATAATTTTCCGGCAACGAAAAAAAGGCTTCCTGTACATCGATAACGACCAATGCTTTTTTCATGAAAAATTCCTCCACATTCGTTATATTCGCAAGAAAAAAACCTAAAACATAGGTATTACTGGTATAATTTTTAACTATAATCTCTGTTTAATAGGAAGACAAATATTATTTCAGCTGGCTCCCAGAGACTGCTTACTTGGAGGCTTCACCATGATTGATATCAATTCTGAAGAACGTCTGAAAAATCTGCTTGAAAGATACGGCAATAACTCACACACGCATTTATACTACCTCGGTGATAAAGAATGGTTCTGGGATTCCGATTACGAGGCTTTGATCGTGTACCGCACAGCCTTAAATAGAAGAATTGTACTTGGCGACCCTGTTGGGAACCCCCGGTTTACTAGGCGCGTTATTGAGCAGTTTGTAGCAGACTGCAATGAGAATAAGCAAATACCCGTGTTCTATCAAGCAAAATCCTCATTTCTATCGCTGTATGAGAAGCTTGGGCTGCGCTGCTCCAAGATCGGAGAAGAAGCACAGGTCGACTTATCTACCTTTCAACTAAATGGAAAGCAATGGCTTAAGCTGCGAAATCGCATGAATAAATTTGGACGCTCCGGGTTTACGTTCGAGGTTCTGCACCCGCCATATTCCGATTCCTTCCTCCATCGTCTTCAAGACATTTCAGATGAATGGCTGGGTAATCGGAAAGAAAAAAGCTTTTCTGTAGGCTCTTTCGCAAAGGAGTATGTCATGCGTTTTCCAGTCGCGGTGCTCGTTGGGCCTGATGGAAATTATGAAGCGTTTGTCTCCATCGCAGGCGATCACCAGCCATTTATTAAAACAATGGAAGCAGAATCTGTTTGTCGGCGATTAACGGTTGATCTCATGCGTTATACAAAAGCATGCCCGCATGGCACAATGGATGTTCTATTTGTTTCCCTGTTCCTTTGGGCCAAAGAACAAGCCTATGATGTTTGCAGCTTAGGCATGGCTCCGCTTGCTAACGTTACTGATTCGCACATCATCAAGCTTCTCTATAAGTATGGGAACAAGCTGTATAACTTTAAAGGGCTTTATGAATATAAAAATAAATTCGCTCCAAACTGGGAAAATGTCTACCTCGTTTCGCAGGCTGCAGCTACTTCCATAAACGTTGCGCTGCTAGCATTAATCATTCATTCTAACGATTCCAATAAACAATCGCCCAGCCAAATTCCGCCTAAGCATTTTATACATAAAGTGCTGTCTTCAAAGAAAAGGGCTTAGCAGTAGAGCAATGAAGTCACAGCATTACTATACCGATTTTATAAGCAGGCAAAAATCAAGGGCACCCTTTCGGGTGCCCTCGTTCTTTCTGGTAAGATTACGCACAGTTGCATTACACTTTTTTAAATTCGATCCATTCAATCTGCAAGCCTGGCTTGATGAATTCCAGCTTCAGCTCATAAAGACCTGCTTCCAGCTCGACTTTCACAAGCTTCTGCTTGATCCATTTGCCTTCCGTTCCATTCGTCTGAATAGTCGTCATCAATTGATCGTTCAGTGTCACGTTGCAAGCACTTTGAGCTAGTTCAGGCTCAGGAGACATAATGCTGACAATAATCCGGTATTGGCCAGCCTGATCCACTTTCATAAAGCTTGATCCTACTGCAGCTGGTTTAACTTGTGCATTCTCGGAAAGTGCTTGCGCTTGCTCCGGAGATAGAGATGCATTCGCTTTGAATGTATCGACCTTCTCTTCAATGACTTGTTTTCTCGAGAATACCGGCGCATGCATAATGAACTCACAAATGTTCATCGCAGAGCGTTGAAGCTCGCCCCTTGTTAACGTTCCATTCTCCAGCGATTCAATCGTATTGTCATCCCAGCCATTGATTTCCGCTCCATAGTTAGGAACAACCATATATAGATCATTTTGTGCACGAACCATCCAGTTCGTATATTTACGATCCGCTGCTCCTCCATTGACGACATCGTTCATGATGGCCCACCAGTCTGTCATGACAATACCTTTAAAGCCCCATTCGCCGCGAAGCACGGTAGTGTTCATATCATAATTAGAAGCCGCCCAATGTCCGTTAATTGGATTATAGGAGGTCATAATTGAATTCGCGCCGCCCTCTTTTACCGCAATTTCAAAGCCTTTCAAATAAATTTCACGAAGAGCGCGCTCTGAGACGATAGCGTCTACTTTACTGCGATGCTTTTCTTGGTTGTTGCAGGCAAAATGCTTCAGCGTAGCGTTAGAGCCGCCTTTCATAATGCCTCGAGTACATGCAGCTGCAAATACACCGGAAATGAGCGGATCTTCTGAGAAATATTCAAAGTTGCGGCCATTTAGCGGGCTGCGGCGAATATTGAGGCCAGGCCCAAGCAGAGCATCTACGTTGTTGCTTAACAATTCTTGACCTTCCATAACGTAGAGCTCTTCGACCAGCTCTGCATTCCAAGTTGCCGCAAGCAAAGTACCAATAGCAACCTGAGTCGCTTTCTGCCCACTATCCATGCGAATACCTGACGGGCCATCTGCTGTACAAGCAACAGGAATACCGTAATTAAATAAGCTGTCGCTTACTCCGCCGAAAGCCGAAGCTGTACCCGGCGTAACAAGCGGACTGCTCATGCCTTCTCCTCTGACAATGGCAGCCAAATCTTGGTCGCTAAGCTGAGCGATAAAAGCTTCCATGCCAACCTGCTGCTCATAAACATCTCTTAATTTAAATCCTTTGTTTCCAGTTTGCTTAAGTGTTGCAGGAAGATTCTTCTCAATCCGTTCTGCTAAGGAAACGCTGCGAGTGGGTACTTCTTCCGTAATCAGCTCATATGAACCGTCTTCCTTCCGAGCGCCCGGCTTCATTCTGCTAAAGCCCTCTTTTGGTGCCATTGCCTCTTGCAGCTGCTCTACGACCTGAAGTGCTTCCACAACGTAACCGTCTTTACCTTGTACGCTTATTGCAATAAGGTTTTTAACGCTCGTTCCTACATAAAAGCGATACGTACCCTCTTCTAGAACATAAGCGGAAGCATGCCCTGTCACACCAGCGTCATCATAAGATGCCATTGTATCTACAGGAAAACTCACTGTTAGGCGCTCTGATTCACCTGCTTGAAGCACTTTGGTTTTGCCGAATGCAGCCAAAGCTTTAGCCGGTTGTCCCAATTTCCCTTGCGGTGCTTCATAATAAACCTGCACGACCTCTTTACCCGCGTAGTCAGCTCCTGAATTGGTAACCGTTACGTCAATTTCAACGTATTTCTTCCCCTCTTTAGTGGTCAGTATTGCTTGCTCAGAATCGACTTTAAATGAGGTATACGAAATCCCGTATCCGAATTCATATTGAACCTTCTCTGGACAAAATGTTTCAAAATAACGATAGCCTACATAGATATCCTCTTATAAAAGTTTTTAAATTCATTGCCATAGTTTCGAGTGGATGGATAATCATCGATGGAATAAGCAATGGTATCCGTCAATTTACCGCTCGGAGTCACTTCTCCGGCCAGAACATCGGCAATGGCGTTGCCGCCTTCCATGCCGCCCTGCCAAGAGTAGATCGCACTTGAAATGGGGTGGACATAACTTTCATCGTTCATCCAGCTCATATCAATAATGTTCGATACATTCAGCACCACGATGGTTTGCTCGAAATAGGCTGTTACCTGCTTCAGCATTGCTTTTTCGTCCGAGGTTAGCTGATAGCTTCCCGGTGCATCGGCATTATCCTGATCTTCTCCCGCTGTACGTCCGATCACAATGATTGCCTTGCTCGATTTAGCTCTTGCGCCCGACACTAGTTCATCAGTTAACGGCATTTCCTTCTGGTGCCATGGCTCAGCAGCCCAGCCGCCGCCGCCATTATCGAATGGATTTTGCTCTATCCACTTTTCATAGACAGCCGCAAGCTCTTCATTGACTGCCAGGTTCTTTTTACCGCGAAGACCGTCTAATAAATTCGTTGTATAAGAAACATGGACGCTCCCGCCTGATCCTGTACCGCTGCGGTAGTAATTCACTTGGGTTCTGCCAAAAACAGCAACGTTTTCGCCGTCTCGAAGCGGAAGCACTTGTCCTTCATTTTTTAACAGTACCGCGCCTTCTGCAGCTACGGTTCGACTAAATTCAGCAAAACCTTCTAATGGAACTCCCAGACTCTGTGTACTCATTTTGTTTCCTCCCGGTTGTCTATTCCACACATATGGCTGGTTCGATAGAAAAGTATTTATTCTCTTTCTACATTTCCAGTTTTCACGAACCCATGCATGTTCCCTATAAAATCCTTTTTTTTAAAAAAGATATACTAACAATATACAAGCACAGCTTCTAAAAAAGCAAAATTAACAGTTCTTTCCTCATCGGTGTCATGCAACAGCCATGCTATTCTTTTCACTTCAACAATGTTATTATTCTACTGTAAGTTATTTTACTTATAAATGAAGGAGGGATACTTGATGAAGAAGAGATCGATTAAATCATTATCTGTTGGAATCGGGTATTCTACTGCTGTTTTTTTCTAAAATTGATTAAGACGGGATAGGTCTGTCTTCAATTATAAAAAGATAAAAATACAGTGAAAATAAACTATTCATATTTGTTTATTTTCCATTCATAAGGAGACTTACAAACGATGAATTTAAATAATCAGGTTGTTCATAGATATAATCCGGAAAATATAGCGAAGCCGGTTGGCAGCTATAGTCATGTAACGAAAATAAGCAGAAATGCGGAGATGTATGTGTTTTCCGGTCAAATTGGCATTGATCAAAACAACAATATTCCTACCGATTTTAATCAGCAAGTAACCAATACAATGAGTAATATTGTTGATATCCTCTCTTCACAACAATTAACTCCCGATCATGTCATTAAAATCAACATTTGGGCTACGGAAGAAATAGATTGGGATCATTTCTATGCCATTTGGGATAAAGTGTTTGGCCAAACTCCCCCCTCCATGACGGTTGCTTATATCAAAGGATTAGGTTTGCCCGAATTAAAAATTGAATTAGACGTTTGGGCAGCAGGCTAGAGCCAGACTCTTTGCACATAAATCAAGCTAAAAGAGGCTCCGCAGATGACATGATCATCTCGCGGAGCCTTCTTTTGTGCATTCTAACCCTTAATAACACAGAGTTTTCCTTCTATTATTCATACTGCATCGTGACGACGCCAGCAAATTGGGACACGTTTTCTTTTGTAACTTCTAATGTATTCACTTCGGTCGTCCTATGTCCAACAGCCTTAATGAACTTATCCGCCTTGGCGAAAACAAATCTTCCTAAAATCCCTAGCGCCTTCGTACTGTAATGCATCGGAATCGCAACGGTCGCTTGTAATTGATGCACAACTTGAGCAGCTTCCGGTCCATCCAGTGTCATTCTTCCTCCAACAGGAACAATGGCAATATCTACTTTGCCAATTTCCTTTATTTGTTGCTCGGTCAATAGATGACCCAGATCTCCGCAATGGCAAATCGTTAGTCCATCCATCTGGAAGCGAAAAACGATATTCGGACCTTTTTTCGCACCATTTACCTTGTCGTGAAACGTCTTGAATCCTGTAATGCTCACATCGCCGCGACTGTATTCCTTAGGCTCATTCACCAGCAAATAATCGCCTGATGCGGCATTAATTTTATTATGGTCAGTATGATCATGCGTAACAACGACGATATCTGATTCAATGGGTACCGGCATGCGGTAGCCAAGAAATTTATAATAGGGATCGATGAGAACCCGCGTCCCTGCCTCCGAAGTCAGTAAAAATGAAGAGTGACCGAACCATTTTATGCGCATATTAAAAATTCTCCTCTCCTATATCTAACTTATTTCGCTGGCTAAACCCGAGAACGATCTCGCACTCGCTCACATCGTAAGCTTCTTTTGCCTATTAAGTTTTTTGTATACGTTAAAATAAACCCACACTGCGTTCAACAGCAACAATGCGCTCGTGATGAGAAATACATATTGAACACCGAACCAAGCGGCTACCTGTCCTCCTAAAATCGAACCTCCGAAGACGCCTAAATAGCCGGCCGACATGGCAAAACCGAACACTCTGCCCGTAATGGGGGCTGGCGTTATTTTCTTAATTAGAACATTAACGGAAGGCGTGAGGCCTGCTGCCGTTAAACCTAATATAAAGCGAAGGCCCATTAACTGCCAAGAATTACTCACAAAAGCTTGCGGTATAAAAATAATTCCTGCCGCCGCAAGAGCAACGAGCATCACCTTATGAACCCCGATTCGATCGGAGAGTTTCCCAAGCTTTGGCGCAGCAATGATGTTGGCCAGACCTGAAGCGGAGAATGTTAATCCGGCTATCAGTGCAATATGACTGGAATCATGGGCTAAATGAGTAATATAGACGGTAATAATGGGCTCCACGGAATATAAGGCCACTGTTAATATGAAGAAGGTAACGAACATCGTAATCGTTAAGCTTTTCTCAGGAATGAGCTGCCAGACCGCCTTGAGGGGAAGCACCTTTTTGTCCTCGCGAGTGAATGATTCCTTTACAAATAAGGCTGTCGTTAGGAATGCGATTAGCAGCAGCCCACTTGTTATAAAAAATACGTTTTGTAAACCAAATCCCTCTTCTATGAAGCCGCCAATTGATGGTCCAAGCAATGAGCCACTAATACTTGCTGTTGAAAGTGTGCCTAAAGCGTAGCCGGAATGCTCCTTATCCGTCTGCGTCGCAATTAAGGTTGTACAAGCTGTTGCATAACCCGTTATGACACCTTGCAATAATCTTAATCCAATCAGAACGTGCACATTCGTCGCAAAACCCATACAGCCTATAACAATCGCCATCCCAAGGCTTGCGCGGAGGAGCATCGGCTTTCGTCCAAACTTATCGGCCGCATGACCCCATATAGGTGAGAAAATAGCGGATATGATATAGGTGATACCAAACGCAATTCCAGAATATTGGGCAATGGAGCCTGTATCATGAACACCAAGCTGCTTGATATAGAGCGGCAATACAGGGGCGAGCATACTCATTCCTACGCCTGATACAAACATGCCAAACCAACAGACGATTAAATTTCTTTTCCAAATTGGCATGATGTTATGCCTTCTTTCCGCAGAGCCAGCTGCGGACTCCGTTTTTCAACCCTAGGCGACAATCCGAGCGTCGACGGTCAGCTCATGCATGAGCAAAAACACGGCATTATTTTGCTGATTGAGCTTAGGTTGTACGCTCAATTCGAATATGTTAGTATTAACCGGAGAGTTCTCCACTTGATATTAAACGGAGATGTCTCCGCTTGTCAAGAGCAGTCTGCAAACCTTACTTAGGAAGTGATGAAGTCATGAATGATACCGAGGAAACAAACGGCCGCTCCGAGCGTCGCGATGCTGCAGAAAACCGACAGCGTATACTGGATGCGGCTCTTCGGCTATTCGAGCAAAACGGCGTCGAACAGGTCAGCATGAATCAAATCGCCACGGAGGCTAAGATCGGGCCGGGAACGCTCTATCGCCGTTATCGCAACAAGGGCGAATTATGCCTGGATTTAATGAAAGAAAACATCGTTATCCTCTTCGAGAATATCGAAGCGTACTTGAAGCAAAACCGTACAGCCCCGCCAAGCCAACGATTAAAAGGGATCCTCACCTTATTCATCCGTTTCAGAGAAAAGAAATCCCAGCTGCTTGCAGGAGTTGAACAATCCACACCAACCAATCGGTATGCATCCCGGACACAGAGTCCCCTCTACATCGAGCTGCATGAACTATTAGTGCAACTGTTTGAGGAAATGGAAACAACCGGGCGCACTCAACCAAGCAGCGTCTTTAAAGCTGATATGCTGTTGATGGCTTTAAGCAGCGAATCCTATTCCTTCCAAAAAGAAGAGCGCGGCTATACACCCGAAATGTTTTTGGAACAAATCTGGTTAACCTTCAATACACATTCATGAGGATGCCGATCGTATATAGTTTCCTAAAATACAGCAAAAAAACGGCAACCCTAGACGAGTAAATACCGTCGTAGGTTGCCGTTTTCATTACCCGATAATGTATCGGAAGTTTTCCACTGCTTCAAGATTAGGTGTGGTGAGCCGGTTAATATGATTATAAAAGCTGTACGGGAATTTAAAAGTGTGACCAAAATCCCAATCCGTATGTTGAAAGCTTTGCAGCCAGTATTCTTCCTCAACAGGCAGCCAATCTGATCGACATGCCAGTGGTAGAGGCCAACGCTCTACTGAAGAGAACAATTTTGGCGGCTGCTCCGGATTTAGGTGATGACTGGTACGAAGAACTTTAACCAGCTTTTGAATAGAGGGAATTCCTTTTAGAAAATATTCGACATAACTGAGCTCATGCAAAATCGTTAATGCTTGCGAAAAAGTAAGCATATGTCCAATTAGATCATGATGAGCCTCTGATCTGTAAATGGTTTGAAAAGACGAAAGTTCATTTATGATAAATTCGGATAGCTGCTCAGCATTTTGAATAGCAGGAAAGCGATCACTCTCTGCCACTTCCAGCCGCTTCACGTCCGATGCCGAATACCCTAGCCATGACCTTCCGGGAATGGTTTTATTAAAAGATGCAATCAAGCTTGTAATGCCTTCAATATCATCCGCATGTCCCCAACCGTCAAGTTCTCTGATCGCCATCAAACTGATAGCTGCATAGATAACATTGTGTCCGACCCAGTGGAGCCCATCCATTGTAGGCAATAGAGCAGCCAGAATTTGTTTTTCGGCTGTTTCGGCATCCAGCTCTCCTCCGCTGCGAGCGATATGCTCGTATGCTCGACTGCGAAGCATTACGTCTGATTCTGCTGCTATTCGAGCTGACGTCTCGGCTGGCATCAGGTTTTCTTTCACGAAAAAATAGCTTGCGATAGCTGCCGCCCCGAAATGCGCCTCCCATATATCACCCGTTCGACCCTTGCACTGCGATATGATCGATAGGCCTCTTTCTAGGATGCGATTGTCCATCTCCCCACCCCACCTTTAAGCATAAACTTTATCTTTTAAATAAGGTCACGTTTCTGCGCCTATCTCAATGATCTTTTGTTCGATTGTATTCCAGCGCCACCGCGGAAAATATCCCTGCAAATGCACTCCGCCGTACCACTCATCTATTCCTTTATTCGCGATCCAGTCCTCTTTTCCATCCAACACCTTTTTTCCGAATTCGGTTAACGTAACGATACAATCGCGGAATGATAGCGATGAATCAAGATAAGACGGGAACGTCTGTAATCCGCCGATTTGTATTAACGGATACGGATCTCGAGACATTTCCTTTAAAATATGCCAGTATTGCAGATCACCCATACCCAAGGCGTTGAGTTTGTTTCCAACATGCTGAAATAATTCATACGGACCGTTTATTCCATCCTTGATCATCGCAAGCGTTGTCTGCTCTACAATACCAAGACCATTTTGTATAGATGGGAACCGCGATAAATGAAATTGAAATGCTTCTTGCGCAAACGGCAGCACGGACGTATCTTGAATTAACAATTGCTGCAGCTGCTGTGGATTCTGTGACGTATAGGCTTGCCAAAACGTTCTGCCTAAGTCCAGCTCTTCTGCCCCAATCGATTTCCAAGTCCCCGATAACGTCTCCATTTGCTCCCGAGAAAGCTGTCCCAACCCGCGAAACAGTTCAATTCCCGGATATTCCCCGATGCACAATAAGCTCAGCTTTGTTTTCTGCAAAGACTGCCCTGAGAACCAATGGAGCAAATGGCACAGCATCGTCTGATCGAACAAATCATGCTCAAACCAAAGCACAATCTCCTCATATTTATGAAAATCAGCCAACACTTTCTCCTGCGCTTCACTGCCCTGAACAAACTCAGAGCAAGGGATACCCATTGTTTGTTCCAAATATTGTGATCGTCTAGAACGATGGTCTAATGCAGCAGAATCTAAAAACACAGGACCATGAGGATAAACTTCCCGCCATACTAAAATCTCGCCCTGCACGATGCCTTGCCGCAGCTTCTCTGCTACTGAATCTCCATTTACAATATGAAGCACACCTTTTCCTCCTACATACAAATGATTATATACGGAGACCAAATCGGCTACTGGCAGAGCACCCTTCAATTTCCGACGAGCATCAAAGAGCCGCTTCTTTAATATCGGAACCGAAGTGCCCACAAAACTCGAAATTTCTTGAAGAGAATACCCTTGAATATAAAACAATTGAACCGCAATTCTCATATTCGGTGTTAATAAAGCTATAGAATCATGAACGGTCTGCTGCAGCTCTCTTTTCTCAATAATATCGGAGACACTAACTTGAGCCTCTGCCGATTGTGCAGCTTCCTCGTAAGGCACCATGGGATGATGCTTTCTACGTGTAATACGATAGCATTGCCGTATCACAATAGCTTTGAACCATCCCGGAAATGCTTCTCCTACTCGCAGTTTATTTAAATGCAGAAAGGCTTCAGTGAATGCTTCTTGTACTGCATCTTCCGCTAGTTGAAAATCGTGCAGCTTCTCGTACGCAACCGCATTCGCCATTGCTGTATAGTGCCGGACAATAGTTTCAAAAGCTTGCCGATCCCCTTGTTTTGCGTCTTCGATATACTGAAGCATGCTCCCGCTCCTTTCTTCCGTATGATATAGAAGTGCCAACGGATTTCTCAAAGGTTACGGGTTTTGGTTTTTGCACTGCAAATCACAGCAGCCCCTTATTGCTCCAAATCATACAAGGAACGATCCACGGCTTGAATATAAGGTGTCCAATCTCCTGTCGTGTAGAGGATAAGCTGGTGCATCGCACGTGTACATGCCGTATAGAAAAGCTTGCGTTCGCTTTCCCGATGATAGGTCTGCGAAGAAGCATCGTAGATCAGCACGGCATCGAATTCCACTCCCTTGGCAAGATACGCAGGAATGACATGCACTCCATTCTCGAAGGTAGGCGTCTTCTTCGTAATGAGCCGAAGCGCCTGACAACCCACGTCTGTCAACGCTTCGTAGGCATCACAGCTCTCGGTCGCTGTCTTTGTAATGACGGCGATAGATTCGAAGCCTTCAGCTTGAAGGGCAGCAAGATCTGCCGCGATTCTGTCCACTCGTTTCTCACTGCTATCCGTCATAAAGAGAAGCGGCTTCTTGCCTCCTCTTTCGAAGGGCACGATCGCCTCCCCGTATGGCAGCAACAATCTCGTAAATTCCACAATTTCACGGGTGGAGCGATAGCTGCGAACTAGAAAGAAGCGTTTCGTTTCTGTTTCGCCATAAAGCCTTATAAGCGGCGAATCCATCTCGTGCAAGTTCGTCGCCTGCGTAAAGATCGCCTGGCCGAAATCACCGAGTACCGTCATTTGAGCACGGGGAAACAGCTTTTTGAGAAATTCATACTGAAACATCGAGTAATCCTGGCCCTCATCAACAAATACATGCCGAACCTCCGTATTGGTCCGAATACCCTCAATGAGTTCTTTTAAATACAGGTATGGTGTCGCATCCTCATAAAACAATTCGAGCTTGCTCAGCTTCTCTTTCGTTTGCTTGCATATTTCTGTCCAATCACTAGGCACTTCGGTTTCATTCGTCATTTCCTGATAGGCGTTACGATCACTGAACAATTGATCATAAATACCAACCATATCTATAAATAACAACCGTCTCACACTTTGCCTCAGCGGTTTAAAGTTTTCTTTCACAACCATTCGGCGCAGCAGCTCTTCCTCCTGCTGGGCAAAATCAAATACATCGTCCTCTTGCTGGTGCTTATTGTTCATGATGTTATAGGCTTCGACATATTGCTCTGCAAACTCGAAGATCCCTTTGTCTTTACGCAAAAACTGATAGGCAGCCGCATATTGATCATTATCGAGGTAGTTGAGTTCCTCCTCCACCCAGCTTTCGTCCCGCTCCTTACGCTCCAGCATGGCCAGCTCACCCAGTATCCACTCCTGCAGCAAAACGACACGATTGACCAAGCGGATGGAGGGGTCGTAGCTGTAAAATTGCGATTTCATTTGCTCCGCGGTAATTAATTCACGATCTCGGAACTGAATCGCCTGAAATCGCATGCCTTTCTGGCCCAGCCACAAGGCATAGTTTCGGAGAGCTTGAAGGAAAACTTCCGACGACTTATATTGAATCCCCTTCATCCTCGCCTCGTATCCCAGATCGGATTCTTCCGTCAGCACATATTCGAGCTGATCGAACGGGTCCTCCAGACGAAATGTCCGTCCAAGCCAATATTCCAGATATTCCTGAAAGGTCGTCTGCTGCATATTTTCCTCGCCAAGCTCGGGAAGAACGGTGGAGACATAGCTGTTAAACATCGGATTGGGCGAGAAAAGCACGATTTGGTCCGCTTTCAGCCTCTCGCGGTGTTTGTACAGCAAGTACGCCACACGCTGCAGTGCCGCAGAGGTTTTCCCGCTTCCCGCGGCTCCTTGCACAATGAGCATTCGGCTATTATCATTGCGAATGATCTCATTTTGCTCCTTTTGAATAGTTGCAACGATACTTTTCATCTGTGCATCTGCGCCTTTACCAAGCACCTGCTGAAGCAGTTCGTCGCCTATAGTTAAGCTCGAGTCGAACAAATTCTGAATCTGCCCGCCCCGAATCTGGTATTGCCTCTTCAGTTCCATTTTCCCAGCGACATGCCCACCTGGTGTTTCAAAGGCGACCGCCCCTGGCGAATAGTCATAGTATACACTCGCTATAGGTGTACGCCAGTCATACACTAGGAAGCTCATACCATCTGCATCGACGAAGGACGATACGCCGATATAAACTTGCTCCTTGGATTCAAGACCATCCTCATGAAAGTCGATACGCCCAAAATAGGGAGAAGGCAGCAAGCGGTTCATACTCTTCCACTGCCTCTTCAGCTGCGCGTGGCTTCGTTCCCGTTCGGACAAAACCGCAGACTGCTGCTTAATCGTTAAGAAGGTCTCTTCAAAATCTTCGTCTGTACTCGTATCGACCGTAACCTCTTCCCAAAATCGTTTGCGGATGTCCGCCGCCTGATCGCGAAGCTGATCCACTTCAGGCTCTAGCTCAGCGATACTTGCTTGCAGCTGTTTCGTAACCATATCCAACCGTTCCTGCTCTTGCTGCCAATCTTTTGCATTCATCATCCTCCTGAACACGCTCCTTATTCGTTTGGTCTGGAGAAGAAAAAGAACATTTGACAAACTGTAAATCCATGTGATAAGATAAGAGTGTAGATAAGATGTAATAAATCTGCGAACTTCAAAAAAACTATTCAGTAGTTCATTAATATTATCATAGTCCTTCTTTGTGCGCAATTTATTTTATATAGTTGACCTCGGCAGCTTCTGCCGGGGTCTTTTTAATTTAGTCATAACATCCCAAGACCATTTCTCTAACGAACTGTATGATGCTTATTATGCAGAAAACGGCTTCCGTTCCATTTTAACGAATCTTATTAACGTTATTGCATGCTTTGTAACGTGTTATGAGCTGCTTTTCTCGAAATAATGATTCTGGAGATCGTTACAATTTTAATCCACTACAAATGGTTAAAATAAGACCTGCTAGGTTCGTAAGCTGTAAATATGCTAAGGGGAGGAGATCATTCTGCTTACGCTTCATAAAAAATAGGAGCTGCTCCAAGCGTAGATAAATCTACTTGGGACAGCTCCTTTTCTTTTGTAACGAAATAGAACTAACTTTTCAAAAAATCCGGTTTAATGAAATTAGGATTCGGATATTTATAAAATCCTTCTCCGGTAGCTCTTCCAAGCTTTCCTTTATCTACGTACTCTGACTTCAATAGCGTAGCCACTTTCTCAAAATTTTGATCGCCTGTAGCCTGCGCTTTTGC
The DNA here is from genome assembly GCF_056173205.1 of Pristimantibacillus sp. Z349TD_6. Classification (NCBI taxonomy): domain Bacteria; kingdom Bacillati; phylum Bacillota; class Bacilli; order Caryophanales; family Paenibacillaceae; genus Pristimantibacillus (SeqCode); species Pristimantibacillus sp. Z349TD_6. The sequence continues at coordinate 7,758,375 of NZ_CM149662.1, forward strand.
AAGTCCGATATTGTAAGCGGTATTGATGCCTACAACGTCCAAGATGGCAAACGGGCCTAGTGGCGCTCCTGTTGCTACCATCCATGTTTTATCAATCGTTTCTACATCAGCAACTTCTTTGACTAAGAGCAGCTGCGCAGCTTCCAATAGAGGAACTAATAAAGAATTCAAAATATAACCTGGCTGTTCTTTATGTAAAGGCAAAGCAACCATTCCGATGGCTTTCGCAAACGCAATAACTTCATCGAATACCTTCATATCTGTTCCCGGATGCCTCATGATTTCCGCCGTATTGTTTTTCCAAATCTCATTTGCAAAATGCAGCGCTAGAAACTTTTCCGGACGAGCTGTTGCATCCGCAAATTGGCTTGGCAATAAAGTTGAAGAGTTTGTTGCAAAAATCGTTTTGGCAGGAGCAGCCTCTCCCAACTTCTTGTAGAAATCAATTTTCATTTGTACGACCTCAGGTATAGCTTCAATGACAAGATCGGCATCAACGATCATTATCAATTTGCTACAATTAAAGAAATAAGCATAAACGAGAACATGCCTAAGACCGTCCTTTGGATCGTCTTAGGCATGTTTTAAATAATAGGCAGCTTGCAAGGCTTACCTATCCTCTTTTTAACAAACACCAGTACGATTCACCGCAACCACAATCGTGCGTAAACAGAAAATCTAGTCCTCACTATTCAGCTTACTATACAGGTTGGCTAGCTGCTCCCGCTCCTGCTCGGTCAATTTATCTAATAAATTTGTACGCAGCCTTTGCCCCTCCAGCTGTGCTCTTTTAAGAATATCTGCGCCTTTGTCGGTAATGCCCAAATAAATAATTCGACGATCAGACTCATCCATTAATCTGACGACTAATTTCTTGGCAACAAGTTTTTCCGATAAATAACTAAGCGTTGGCGGGGTAAGCCCTAATATTTTTGCAATGTCCGATGGCCTGCTCTTTCCGTTTTGTTTAAGATGGCCGAGCACAAGCACATGAGAAACACCTAAGTCCTCATTGAATGACTTGTTCCACTGAATAATCATTTTATTGGTGAACTTATCCATGTTATGTATGAGATTGAAGATGGTTTGCTCTTCCATAAAGACCTCCTTGGCGCACATAAATGACAGCCCTTAATTAAAATTAAGGGCTGTCATCATATTACACATTATTGAGCTGAGTATCCACCATCAATGACTAACTCAGATCCTGTAATATACGAAGAATCATCAGAAGCTAAGAACAGCGCTGCTTTGGAAATATCATCAGGTTGGCCTAAACGCTGTAGAGGTGTGGCCTGGATTAAGCGGTCCAACAGGTCCTTTGAGGTGCTTAAAGCTTGTGTCATTGGTGTTTCAATGATCCCAGGAAATAGTGCGTTTACCCGAATGCCTTGACGGCCAAAAGCTGTAGCTGCCGCTTTAGAGATCGCGCGAACCGCACCCTTAGAGGCTGAATAGTGATTAAAGCCTTGGCCGATCAAAGCCGTGTACGAAGAAATATTAACGATGGAGCCTTTCTTTTGGGCTGCCATATAGGGAGTGACATGCTTCATCCCGGCAAATGGGCCAAACCCATTAATGGAGAGCATTTTCTGCCAATCCTCGATATTGATTTGCTCGTATGGTTTTTCAGAAGAGATGCCTGCGTTGTTGACGAGAATATCAATTTTACCAAAACGATCATGAACATCCTTTGCAAGCGCCTGCCAATCATCATCAGAGGCAACATTCAATTTCATTCCGTAAACATTCTGTTTTTGACTTGCCATTTCAAGAGCTGCCTCATTAATGTCTGCGGCAATAACGATAGCTCCTTCTTGTGCAAATAGATTAACCATATGTTCGCCTATACCCGATGCCCCGCCAGTAATGATTGCTACTTTATTGTCCAATTTCCCCATATTGCATACTCCTCACGTAATTTGATTGATCTGCTATTTGTTCCTATCATTAATACCGCATCGCGAATTTCTATTATTCATGTCAGCATACTTTGGCTAGCCGCTTCAGCTGTTATTAATGCTGTGCCAATTTCATATATTGCTCAAAATCAGGGACGGATGGGTTTGCAATATAATGCCCTCCCTCAACCTGAATCGTCTGTCCAGTAATAAATCTGGATTCATTTGAAGCAAGGAACAGGACGGTATGTCCAATATCATCCGGTTCTCCGTGATAAGGCAGTGCGTTATATTTAGCGAAGATATCCAATACCTCCGAGGGCATATTATTTTTAGCAGCCGGCGTCAAAATCAATCCAGGTGCTACTGCATTACAACGAATGTTATTCTTCCCATATTGGGTAGCGATATATTTGGTAAGATTTATAACACCGGCCTTCGAAGCTCCGTATGCAACCCGAACTGCATCTCCATGAAAACCCGCCATGGAAGCTGTATTAATAATCGAACCTCCACCAGCTTGAATCATATGCGGGATAGCAAATCTGCAGCCGAGTAAAACACTCTTTAAATTAACATTCATAAGCCGATCCCACTCATCCAGATCAACATTAACAACATCTATATCCTTCTTCAGGTTTGTCGAGCCAACATTATTGAACAGGCTTGTGATTTTACCATATTGTTGCACCGTAAATTCAACTGCTTCCTTAATGGACACTTCGTCCCCGGCATCAAGAAATACGCTTACGGCTTCGCCGCCTTGGATTTTAATATTTTCGGCAGCTTCTTTTGCCCCCTCAGCATTAAAATCGGCAATGACTACTTTTGCTCCCTCTTTTGCCATCAAGTTAGCTGCGGACAAGCCTATGCCTGAAGCTCCTCCAGTGATAAGCGCCACTTTCTCGTTCATTCTTCCCATTATTCGTAAACCCCTTCCTTAGAGACACTCACGATAAAGTAATATGATCGCATTGTATTTAGATGTCTAACTATTCGATGTCTAAATACTATCAAATTAATAATTATCGTGCAAGGGTACAATTTGGTATCGAAAATACGCAAGAAAAATAGGGACAAACGCCATCGCGATAAAATCGTACAGCCTATAAACGCATATCAGCCCTTTTGCATTCCGCAAAAAGGGCTTTTTTAAGTCGATATGAATAGTTGTTTTACTTATTATTCGTTCTCTATTGTTTTCAAAAAAGATAGCACCGCAGCATTCATCTGCTCTAGCCCCGGCTGTTCAATTGGAAAATGGCCTGCCCCTTCTAAAGCTACATATTCCTTTTTACTTTTTATTTTTTCAAAAAATGGTTTGCTGAAGCTATACGGAGTCATAGGATCCAATTGAGGATGGACGAGCAAAACCGGACAAACATCAAAATGCTCAGGTTTTATTGCCGGTTTCATATTTAAGAACGTTCTTAATAAGCGCAAAGGGATCTTCGTGCCTGCAGCATGAGCATCATTCATAATAAGCTTGTTCAACTCGACATTGTTCGTAATTAATTTCATACGAGATACACGATTAACAGAGATATGTAAGGAATCTAACAGATTAGGAAAACTGTCCATCGAAAATTTCCCCAACCGACTAATGAGTTTGTTAGGAGCTAATTGATCACGAACGCTGGAATCACTCGTATCAACAAATGTTGTTGCAATTAATCCTTTCACTTGCTTACTCTGTACAGCGGTGTGATAAGCTAACATGCCTCCTATGCTAGTACCTAGCAAGATAATCGGTTTACCGTCCCGCTTCAATTCCTCATCAATCAATGCCGCAAGTATGTCAATCCAAAGCTGATAATCTAATTGTTTTGCAGATTTTGCATAGCTTAAGCCATACGGCGGCAGATCCGGCGATACCACTTCATAACCGTATGTTTGCAGTATTCGTGCATATGGGGCCAGCAATCTGCCATTCCCGCCAGCGCCATGGATGAAAATAATTTTTAATTTTGCATCCGGAGCAGGCATTCGATCCAAATGAATATGAACATTGTTCCAAGTCATCCATTCTTCTTTTGGCAATCCGTTTTCATTTATCTGCATTTCTTCAGGAAAAAACTTCTGATATTGCTTCCAGTAATCCACCAATTGATTATAGGTTTGAGGCGTATTCATGAATTTAAAAATCCCTCTTCCTTGATTTAAGTCAATGACCGGTCATAATCCTCCTAGTTAAAATGAAAACAATACAGGATCTATAGGAGGCTTTCTTATGACTATCACCTTACAAGAAAAATCAAATCAGCGAACTGCTGCACTAACGGCTGGCATTTCACTCATCATCATGACTCTTGCCTCATTTTTTTCCTATGGCTTTGTCCATGGGAGCCTTGTTGTGGAAGGCGACGCCAGCGCGACATTCAACAACATCGTATCATCAAATAACCTCTTCAAAGGTGAAATCTTTGGCTGGGTCATCATTATGATTTCTGACATTCTTGTCACCTGGGCTTTTTATGTGTTCCTAGAGCCATTGAATAAGAGCCTTTCATTGCTAGGCGCATGGCTCCGTCTTACTTATACGACAATACTCGGAATTGCCATTCTAAACTTGATCCTTGTATGGCTGCTCTCGAAAAATACAGACCAGTTGGTCTCATTTAATATCGAACAGACGCAATCTCTTATGATGCTTTTTCTTAAGGCATTCCAATCGATTTGGTCTATTGGCTTGGTCGTTTTTGGCGGGCATTTGTTCATTGTGGGCTATGTGGCTTTAAAATCAAACCGTATTCCTAAAGTGATCAGCATTCTACTGCTGCTTGCTTCAATGGGCTATATCGTCGTTCACCTTAGCAAAACGTTTCTTTCACAATACGATGGGGTAATTGATGTACTTAACGTCGTATTTATGGCGCCAATGATTGCAGGAGAGCTAGGCTTTGGAATTTGGCTGCTGCTCAGAGGAGGGAAACTTCCCAGAAGTGAAAGATAGCTTCCTTAACTATCGCTGGTGTTGACCCGTTTCTTGATTCTGCTTAATGACTCTGGCGTTATGCCAAGATAGCTTGCCAATTGATGTTGGGGCACACGATCAACGAGATGAGGCCTTTTTCGTAATAGCGCTTTGTAGCGTTCTTCAGGTGCAGAGGCAATGAATGATGTCAACTCATCTTGTACCTCACCCAGATTTTCTTCTACCATTATGCGTACCATTGATTCAAGTTGTAAGTGTTTATTAAACATGCCTTTTTCATCACCGAGCTCCCCAACCACCAATACACAATCTTCAAGGCAAGTTAAGGTATACGCGGACGGTTTATTTTGCTGATGACGATTGAAGATCGATACGGCTTGCTCTTCTGTGAAAAAATTCGATGTAACCTCTTTTCCCGCTTCATCTATTAAGTACTGTCTGACAATGCCCTTCAGCACGAAATAACACTTTGTGGGAACATCTCCTTGTCTAAGGAGTACTGTTCCCTTTTTATATTCCTCGACAAGGATGTCATCGACGATAGCCTGTTGTTCCCCATCGCTAAGAGACGTAAATTTAGTCATATACTTAAACAATATGCTTTTCATTTCGTTATCCTTTCATCAGTACCGCTTTACGGTTCAGCATATCATCTAGAAAGTGAATTTTAAAGCGCACCTTCCCTCAAAATAAGTCAAAGCGCCTCGCTTGCTGCAACCTTATTATTGGGGATTCGAAGCTTCCGTTTATGGGTCGTAAATAATATGAAGTACCCCAGCGTTACAAGGATACAGATTAGAATGTCAACGGCAATCAGGTTCTGATAACTTCCAAAATAATCGAAAGATAAGCCTCCAATTAAAGCTCCCACTATACCGCCTCCCTGGTGGAATAGAAGAAGGACTCCCGTATGTTTTCCTTTCCCTTTCGCAAATTCATTAATGACAAGGATTCCTCCCGGTACTGCGGTTAAATAAGTAATTCCAAACGCGATTGCAAATACAATGGGCGAGCTTCCCAAGTGCATAAAGAGGAAAACAAAACCCAAAATACGTATGCCATACAATATGGACATCATCATTAATTTATTGTATCGATCCAGAAAATAGCCGCAAATGAGAGCCCCCGTAATTTCCATAATTCCAAGTATACTCATGGATAAGGCGATCATGCTTGGTGACACTTCTGCCAACTGATGTATAGCTACCAAGTTCATTTCGACGGAACCCATATTAACACCGCAGGTGAACAGCGCAATAGCGACCACGACAAAGATAGGAAGATGGACAAATTTCTTGGGTGGTGTTGTTTCTTTAAGCGGCATATCATGCTCCTCGATCACTACTGGACGATCGGTTTGAGCTTTTTTTATATTTTGCTGTTGAGAGCTCTTAATTCCCAGCCAAATAACAGGTAATGTCACAACAATTCCTAGGGCAAAAGAAGCCATAAAGGCATCCTTCCAAGTCAGCCATCCCGCGGATACAAAAATTGGCGTAATAATCGCTAATCCTACAGAGGAAGCACTCCCAAGCAGTGCCATTGCTTTAGCACGATGATGCTTAAACCATTCAAACATCAATATATAACTTGTCGTCAGCCCAATACCAGCTAAACCAGAGATTACACCATACCCAATGAAAAACAAGATAGGCTGGTTCCCTAACACGACAACGCCAGTACCCAAAGTACTCAAGACTGCACTTATAAACAATATCCTTTTTGCACCGTAACGATCTACAAGCCAGCCTCCCAAAGGGGCACATATCGCTGTAATTAATAAATTTGTCGACCATGCCATCGAAATAAATCCCCTGCTAATCTGTAAATCCATTGCTATTTGTACCTGAAAAAAAGACATGCTGAACCTGGTCAATGCACCAATAAATCCAATAATCCAAAGACACCCTAATCCAATCCATGCATAACTGGATTCCTTAAACCATGTTGTGCCCATTATCGTTTCACCCCTGTCGCTCATAAAAGATACCGTTCGGTATCTTTTATGATAACATAGATGGTATGTTTTGCAAGAGTGCAAATCCGTTTGATATACTACGTGTACAAATACAGTTACGAACGGGGGATGACGATGGAGAAAGGTGAAAAGACACGCCATTACATCATAACGAAAGCCGCTGAACTTTTTAACCAAAAGGGATATTCGGGCTCATCCTTATCTGATATAACAGAGCTGACAGGCATTAAGAAAGGCGGCATTTATCGTCATTTTTCCAGTAAAGATGAGATTGCATATGAAGCCTTTAGTTATGCCGGGCGTATTGTTGGTGCTCAGCTTGCTCATGCAATCAGTCAGCAGGAAACGGCCTCTGGCAAGCTGCTGGCATATTTAAATATATACGAGAAAGTCGTTGAAGCGCCTCCCTTCATCGGGGGCTGTCCGCTCCTCAACACCGCTATCGAAAGCGACGACAGTCATCCAGGCCTACGCGAGAAAGCCCAGCAAGCATTGCAAGGTACGCTGGAAGCCAAAAGAAAAATTATATCCGAAGGTGTGCAAAGCGGTGAGTTCAAAGAAGACCTTGATATAGAGGCGCTGGCTACCTTCTCCCTTTCCATCATGCAGGGCGGCATTATGATGAGCAAGCTTGAAGGTAATAATCGGCATATCCGGATGAATATTAAGAGCTTTGCTGCTTATTTAAAAACCTTGCGCGAATCCAGTTAGTTGATTTCAAGCCAAAAAAGAGCCTCGTGAGTAGTCACGAGGCTCTTCTTAATAATTTGTAATGAGCAAACATTTAGGAACTACCGTTATTCCTTACGCCTCAACAGCCGTTTTTCGGTTCAGAGCTATTTTAGTTTCTTCTACTTCCTCAGCTTGCCCTACACGCTTAATGAAGAAGGAAAGCACCAGACCTACTACTCCGATTCCAATGATGACAAGATAAGCATCATTAATACCTTGAATAGAAGCCTCCATCATAATATGCTCCTTCGAAAAATTAGCCGCGTCGCCTGCTGCAGACATATCTATAAGATGTGCTTTTGTACGGCTAGCCATAACCGTAACAAGCAGTGAAGTACCTATCGCGCCAGCTACCTGCTTGATGGTATTGGATATCGCAGTACCGTGCGCATTTAGTCTTGCTGGCAGTTGGTTGAGACCAGCCGTAGTGATTGGCATCAGGAACATTGCCATACCGAAGCGGCGTCCTGTGGACATCAGCACTAAATACGTATAACTAGTCGAATCGGTCAAATTAACGAAGCCGATCGTTGTGATAATCGTAATAGCCATACCGATAATGGACAGCCATTTTGCTCCAAACCGGTCGAATAGCTTTCCGGTTATCGGCATCATTAGTCCCATTAGAAGCGCGCCAGGGAGCATAAGCAAGCCTGACTCCAAAGCGGTGTATCCACGTGCACTTTGCAAATAGAGTGGAAGCAGCATCATATCTGCATACATGACCATGGTTACAGCAATATTAATAATGGTGGTTAGGGAAAACATGCTGTATTTAAAAGCTCTTAGGTCCAGAAGCGGATCCTTCGAAATCAGCTGTCTCCATGTAAACAAAATCAAGGCAACCACACCCGTAACAAGCGATGCAATCACTTCCGCGCTTGACCAGCCTTTGCTTCCTGCACTGCTGAAGCCATAAAGAACGGTACCAAATCCAACTGTTGACAGAATGACACTCAAAATATCGATTTTAGGATAAGTTCGTTCAGCTACATTTTTCAGGAAAATATAAGCAACTACAATAATGATGGCGACAATTGGTAGCATTCCATAAAACATCGTACGCCACGAATAATGCTCCATGACATAACCAGCGATTGCAGGTCCAATTGCAGGAGCAAAAATAATAGACAAACCAACCATTCCCATAGCAGCTCCGCGCTTATCCGGAGGAAATACAGTCAGAATAACATTCATTAACAGCGGCATAATAATCCCCGCTCCAGCGGCTTGAATAAGGCGGCCAGTTAGCAAAATGTCGAAGTTAGGCGCAACTGCCGAAACAATCGTACCGACGAGAAAAATGATCATGGAAGACTGAAACAGCTCACGGGTCGTAAACCGCTGCATTAGGAATGCAGTGATTGGAATAAGCACTCCGTTAACCAGCATGTATCCGGTTGTCAGCCACTGTGCTGTAGACGCCTCAATGTTAAAGTCAATCATCAACTCCGGCAGCGCAACGCTCATTATCGTCTGATTCAGAACTGCGATGAACGCACCCAGTATCATGACAAACAATAAGGGACCTTTCTTAATTGAATTACTGTCAAAAGCTAAACTTGTACTCATGATGTTCAATCCCTTCAAATTGTTCGTGAATTTAATTAACACTTTGTAGTATAATAAACTCAATGTAAAAGATTATAATTACATCGCGCCTAATTTACAAACTACAGATTTTTTGAAAATGTTTATTAGTTTACAGATCATCAGATTCTGTCGTCTATACCGAGAATAAACTACATAAAGAACTATACTTGTAGTTTAAATAATCTGTAGGGAAAGGAAATGAGTACCTATGTCAACTACCTCACCGCGAATGGATCCACGTGTACTTCGCACGCGTCAATTGATTCGAGATGCCTTTGTAGATTTGCTGCAGGAGACGGACCTAGAAAAAATAACTGTGAATCGTATTGCAGAACGCGCGACCATCAATCGTGTTACTTTCTATCTTCATTACCGAGATATTCCGGAAATGCTTGAGAGATTATCAGACGACATGATTAATGAAATACATACTATTCTTCATGATATTCGAAATCAGCCTCGTTCTACTGATTTGGATTGGTCCATTCTACTTAAAGTGCTCGAGCATATTGCTGAGAATTCTAAGTTTTATAAGGTTCTGCTCGCTTCGCAGCGCATACCAATCTTCACGGATAAGCTTTCGAATTTAATTGTTGATCTTATCACCAGCAGAAGAGAGTACCAAAACACCAACTCATCTAAACCGGCGGTAATCGTATCCAAAGATATTGCAATCTGGTACGGCTCCTCCGCCTTTATTGGTACAATTGTCTGCTGGCTTCGCAATGATATGCCTTATACGCCGCTTTTTCTTGCCAAGCAGCTCTCTCAGCTGTTCCGTTTGCATCAAAATACGGACCAGCGCGTAGATCTGGAATAACTTCTCCGAAAACATAAATAAGCTCTCAGTCGAACGAATCAGTTCTACTGAGAGCTTATTTATGTTTTCAGTATTGTTGCTTTAATTGCTATATGGTTGCGGTGACATCAACATTTCATCATCTTTTTGTCTTGGACAGCATGTAGCTTTACCATCGCTAATCGCGCAATCGGTTGAATAACTAAGCTCTCAGCGATTAGTACAATTAAGAAGTTCCTTGGCCAGTTGGTTAAGAAGTTGCTAAAAATTTCTGAACTAAAACCGTTTCCTACAATATGACCAATAAGCGTCATACAAGCTGACATTCCTAGTACAGTAAATAAGATACGGAACATAATTTTGGAATTAAAGCTGTCCGTAGGTTCAGTAAATTTATCAACCAATTTTTCAGCGATACGGCCAATAAACACAGGCTCCAAAATCATGACAATAATCCACATGATCGGCAGCGTTTTAAGAATCATGAAGGCAACTTCTGCATTAAATTCTCGGGAAGCTAAAACTATATTTAATGACGTCATAAACAGAACGGTCATTGTACAAATAATTGCACCATACAATGCTCCCTCTTTTCCGTTTCTCGGCAATCTTGTTTCTAAGTTCATTCTTTTCTTCCTTTCAAAAAACTTTTCTTTGTTTAATCATTCGATAAATACAGATCAGGTACAGTCAACATAACTAATTTTCTGTATTAAAGGTCTTCAATACATTTGGCAACATTTTAGCGATCGTTCTTAAGGGAGTCGATGATTTTTGCGTTAAACAAAGCAGCATAGCACCTTCGATTGTAGCAGTCATCATCAATGCAATAGCAGCAGCTGACTCATCAGAATAATCTTCAGCTACAAGTTTCGCATAGTAAATATGTTGAATATTTTCATACAGCACACTGCATGCTTTTCGGACAGGCTCACTCACTGTGCCCATTTCACTGACAATACTGCTAAATGTATAACCGGTAATCGTACCGTCCGTTTCTAAGTTGTGAATTAGTTTTTCGATCATGCCTTGTGTGGCTTCTATGGTTGATGGATACCTTCTAAAAATATTTTCGATATCTGTCGTAATGGCTTCGTTTAAAGCTTGCAAACAAGCAATTAACAGCTCTTCTTTACCATTTTGAAAATGATGATACAGCGCTCCTTTTGTAACGTTGCAGACTTTTAAAATTTCATTTAGACCTACACTTTTGTATCCCTTTTGCTGAAATAGGACGGTAGCCTTCTCGATGATTAGCGATTTTGTATTCAATTTAAAACACCTCCCCCAAAAACATACCGACTGGTCTGTTTGGTATTATAACAAAATATTTATCCCCGATGTAAGTGTTTTTTTACACTTCATTCCGAATATTTTTGCGCCGGACGCCTTTCGCTCTTCCGATATGCCTTCGGCGACATGCCATTCCACTTTTTAAATACCTTGTTGAAATAGCTTTGATCGTTGAAGTTCAGCCATGCTGCGATATCGGCAATCGGGTAATCGGTCAGTGTGAGCAGCCTCTTCGCTTCCTCAATCCGTTCACGCTGGACATACTCGGAAATAGTCAGTCCAACCTCCTTCTTGAACAAGCTCGACAAGTAGTTGGGGCTAAGATTCGCACTCTCGGCTAGCCGTTCAAGAGTAATGTCACCGTATAGATGGTTAGCGATTTCGTGAAGACTATCCTGTATTGCGGGTGAGTAGTGACCCCGGCGAACCTCCGAGACCCGGTCAACGAAGTCGAACAGCACCTCGGTCATGATGGCGCTTATCGCTTGCAGCGTATCCTTCTCCTCCAGCTGCTGAATATAGAAATCACTCAGCGTAAACGCATCCTCCTCGTGCATTCCTCCTTCAATTGCAGCTCGGCAAATCAGGGCGATTCCCGTAATCATCAGGTTCTTCTCGCTTCGAATCCTGCTCCGCTTGGCCAGCACGCCAAACTCGTCCTCGGCAATGATGGATTCCATGACGAATGTTCTTATTCTCTCCCGCTCTCCGCTACGCACATAATGCAGCATGACACGCTCATGCGACAGGTTGGCGTGCAGCATACCGCTTCGACGTCTTCGCGACAGCTCAGCATCCGGCTCTTTCTTCTCCACAACCGGTTCCTGCATCGACATTGCATCCGCTAGAAGACTAATCGACGAATCAACGAGCTGCCTGCGAAGCACATAATAAATCATTCGGCTACATGCGGCTATGCGCTCCGTGGAGAGCAGAGCAATCTCTTCGTACAACTCCAGTAAGTGCCTCCGGTTATCAATGGGTAGGGAGCTTATTGTCTCGTTCCATTCACCCTCTTGCGGCTGTTCATTCATGTACGGACCAACGACAAGCGTACCAGTAAGCTGGTTCTCATCCATCGCATTTACAAAAAAATATTGGAGCCGTGATCGGGTAAAATGAACCGGCTGCTCTGCAGCATAAAGCGCATAAGCGTAGCCCGCCACCTGTTCACGAATGGACGTAAAGTAAGGATTAGACTGAAGCGAACGGTCAGCATATTCCGCTTCAATTGTCCGACCCGGATGAATGATAAATACAGGGATTCCAATCACATCAGAGAGAAGCTGGCCAAAAACAACCAGTTCAGAGAGCTTATTCATACGAACCTCCATAGGGTACGATTAAGGTTAAAAAAGAAGATGATAAGAAAGTACTACAAATCGTTGATAAATACAATTTTCATAAATGAAAGCGCATTACAATGAAGAAGGCAAAGATCCTTTGCTATTACACTCGAAAGGGATGAACTCATATGTTGGAAAATAAAATAGCTATCGTTACTGGAGCAGGAAGCGGCATCGGCCGTGCAAGCAGCTTGAAAATGGCCAGCAACGGCGCAACGATTGTCGCTGTTGATTTTAATCAGGAGTCCGGTCAAGAGACGGTTCGAATGATTCAGGAACAGGGCGGCGAAGCCATCTTCGTACCGGCCGACGTGTCAAAAAGCGAGGATGTTCAGCGTTATGTAAAAGCGGCCGTCGATACTTACGGACGTATCGATATTTTCTTCAACAATGCCGGCGTTGTACAGAAGTTCTCGAAGCTCGCTGATATTGATGAGAACGAGTTCGACCGAATTATGAACGTTAATGTCCGGGGCGTCTTCCTCGGCATGAAATATGTATTAAAGGTAATGGAGGAGCAAGAAAGCGGAACGATCATTAATACCGCTTCGACAGCTGGAGTCAAAAGTGAGCACAGCGCATCCGCTTATTCCGCAAGCAAACATGCGGTTGTCGGTCTTACGAAAGGTGCGGCAATCGAGTATGTGAAAAAAGGTATCCGTATCAACGGCATTTGTCCAGGTGGCGTGGAAACGGCTCTGACGAAGAGTGTAGAACAGGCTTTCATGTCCGGTGGATATGTACCAGAGGAAGTCGGAAATATGCGTATGGGTCGCTATGCTAAGCCGGACGAGCTGGCGGAGGTCGTCACATTCCTTGCTTCCGATCGCTCCAGCTACATGACGGGCTCCATCGTACTGGTCGATGGTGGGCTGACGCTTTAAACGAATGAAAATGCTTCTTTACTGAATTCAAACCGTTCTAAGTATACGCGAGTAAAGTTCCCCCCATCCAGACTATAGCGAAAATAGGGCATTCCCAATACGGGTATGCCCTATTATTCTTGGCTTTACAGTTGTAACTCCGTCTATTCTTCTTCCCCCAAAAATGACCCCAAGCAGCTATTTTTTCAACTTTGATACAGCCATATGTTTGAAACCGTCATGACCGCTGGCAGCGCTGTTTCATCCACAGCTACATCGTCATACCAGCCCCCAACAGCAAGGTTAAGCACCAAATAAAAAGGCTCGTCAAAGGGCATAATGCCCGGCTCCATAGGGCGCTCGGCGAAGCAATGCCCATCTACCAGCCACCTTATGGAGCCAGCATCCCATTCCAGTGAATAATCACGGAATTCGTTAATGGTTCCCTGTTCAAGCTGGTAGGAGAACTCATCGGTAATTTTATGGTCCCAATCCTTCCCGTAGTGCAGCGTTCCGGATACTTGCCTCGGCAAGCGGCCTTTAGCTTCCATAATGTCAATCTCGCCAGAGGCAGGCCAAGGACCGTAAGCCTGATGCTGCGGGAGCAGCCATATGGCTGGCCATAACCCCTGTCCTACTGGCAGCTTTGCGCGAACGATAAGCTTTCCATAGCAGAAGGAGAGGTGGTCTTTTGTATCTATGCGGGCCGAGGTGTACGCAAATTGCCGACCGTCTTTTTCAATGGCTTCACGTCGCGCGCATAGGTTTAGCCCCAATTCATCGATATATAGATTGTTAGCATGTCCGGTATAAAACTGCTGTTCCCCATTGCCCCAGCCCGGGTCTATTGGTTTGCCATCGTTATCAAGCAAATCGTTGCCAAGTCGAATGTTCCATGCGCTCAAATCGGTATTTCTATTTATAAAATCCTGCTCCCATAAAAGTTTGCCCATCCCATGCACACTCCCTTCATTTATTCACAGCATACTTAATTTTGACACCCAGTCAAACAAATCCAAAAAAATGGGATAGGGTCAAAAATCATGGCCTTTTTTTCCTAGGTCTATTTTCATACGATGAAAAGGAAGGGGGCGCAGAACATGTTTCAAAACAGGACGGGACAAATAAAAACTTTTTTTAGGCAATGGCAATTGCAAAGCATGGTAATCCCAGGCATTATATGGATGTTCATCTTTTGTTATATTCCAATGTTTTGGCTGATTATTGCATTTATGGACTTCAGTATCGCCAAGCCCATGCTGCAATCACCCTTTGTAGGGCTGAAACACTTTCAAGATTTTATTACGGATGACCGTTTTTGGCGCTCGATCCGCAATACTCTAGGGATGAGCAGCATCAAGCTGCTTCTAGGTTTTCCCATTCCCATCTTTTTCGCCCTGATGCTTAATGAAATACGGACGATTCGATTTAAGCGCACAGTACAAACCATTTCATACCTTCCGCACTTTATTGCCTGGACCATTTTTGGCGGCATTATGCTCAATTGGCTGGGCGAGGGCGGTGTCATCAACCAACTGATGATGGCGCTCGGATTGCAGGATCGCGAAATTTTGTTTAATAGTGACGCTAAATATTTTTGGTGGATTACCTATTTCTCCGATACGCTGAAGGAAACGGGCTGGAGTGCCATCATTTATATCGCTGCAATCGCTGGCATTGATCCAGGGCTATACGAGGCAGCGGAGCTCGATGGCGCCAACCGTTGGCAGCGGATGTGGCATATTACCATTCAGAGCATTCGTCCTACCATCGCTATTTTGTTCATCCTCGCTGTCAGCGGGATACTCGGCAGCAACTTTGAACAGATCTTTATGCTGAAGAACAACATGAACATGAAGATGGCCGAAAGCCTAGATTTGTACATCTATAACATGGGCTTGGTATCTGGGCGCCATTCCTTCTCAACAGCCGTCTTATTTGTCCGCTCCATTGTGGCGTTAGGGCTATTATTTTTGGCCAATTACACATCCAAGAAATTAACTGGCGACAGCATTTTTTAAGAAAGGGAGGGCAGATACATGGAAAGACGCAGAAGATTGCGGCGAATTGGCGTATTTGAGGTGTGCAATGCGCTGCTGATGCTGGCAGTTTGCTTCATTACGCTGTACCCGATGTGGTTTGTATTTATGAATTCGCTTAATGCACCGGAGCAAGCCATGCTGGGCACCGTAAACTGGTTTCCAAAGGAATTTTCACTAGCCAGCTACAGTGTTGTATTCAATGATAAAAGTCTAATGCACGGCTTCTACATTACTACGCTGCGCACGGTGATAGGAACAGCGGTACATGTGTTATTTACCGCCATTGTGGCTTATGGAATGAGTAAATCCAACTTAATCGGCCGCAAAATCTATCTCAAAATCGCCTTGATTACAATGTTGTTTTCAGGCGGCTTAATCCCTTCCTTTATTCTGATGACAAAGCTGGGCCTTTACGACAGCTTTTGGGTATTCATCATCCCGGCTATGTACACTTTTTTCAATATGGTTATATTCATGAGCTTCTTCCGCACGATTCCCGATAGCCTAGAGGAATCCGCAAAGGTAGACGGTGCTTCGGATTATGGCGTTCTGTTTCGAATCGTATTGCCTAACAGCATGGCCGTACTGGCTACCATATCGCTTTTCTCAGCCGTCTATCACTGGAATGATTATTATCAGGGCGTAATCTACATTCGCTCGCAGGATCAGCTGCCTATGCAAACCATACTGTACAAAATCATTGCAGAGAACTCCATGTCCTTCATGCAGCAGCAAGCCATGGCTCAATTCGGCGCAAGACTGCCTGGCAACTCCATCAAATTTGCATCGATGATGGTGGCAACGCTGCCAATTCTCGTGTTCTATCCCTTTATTCAGCGCTATCTGGTCAAAGGCGTAATGATTGGCGCGATTAAAGGGTAAGTGCTGTGCGTTTCTCTAAGAATCGTTAGCGAGGCGTATGGGGCCTATAAAAAAACAGTAAAGAAAGGGTGTTCATGTCATGAAGCACAACCTCATCAAGCTAAGCATGGTAATTGTTTTAGCCGTAATACTTACATTAGGCTTGGCCGCGTGTACCAAATCGGAGAATAACGAAAATAAGCCGACCTCAACCCCTGCGGAAAGTACCGAGCAGCCACAAGGCGAATCAACGCCAAGCCCCGAACAGCCTGCTTGGCAGCTGGATACCAGCCCAGTCGAGCTATCTTGGTTCGTAGGCGCATCCTGGTATGCCCACAGCTGGGGAGAGAGCTTGACTTCCAAGTACGTAACCGAAAAAACAGGCGTCAATATTAAGCTCGAAGTACCTTCTGGTGAAGCAAATGAGCATATTACCTTAATGATGACCTCTGGCAAGCTGCCAGACTTAATTTCTATGGGCTCTTGGGAAAACGCTGTCAAGAAACTATGGGAAGGCGACCATGTATATGCTTTAAATGAATTGGCAGAACAGTATGATCCCTACTTCTTCAAGGTGGCGGGAGACGGCACCCTGAAGTGGTATCGTCAAGAAAATGGCAATACGTATGGCATTCCGAATGATTCCTACAGCCCTAATCTCATGCATGAAACAGGCATGACAGCCGCCAACCAAACCTTTTTGGTGAGAAAAGATCTGTATGAGGAGATGGGCAAACCAGATTTGAGTACGCCGGAGGGCTTTCTAAATGCACTGCAGCTGCTCAAGGATAAGTATCCCGAGTATAAAGGCCAACCGATTAGTCCCTTCTTTGCACAGGGGAATGTTCCTTATGGGATGAGTGAATACCTGCAAAATCTACTCGCTGTTCCGCATGAAAAAGACGGCAAAGTCTACGACCGCATTACCGATCCAGATTACCTCGCTTGGCTGAAAACCTTCCGCACAGCATACGAGCGTGGACTGATCAATGTGGATTTCCTAGTGGACTCCGATACGCAAGTAGAGGAAAAAACGAACAACGCCCGCTACTTCATGATGATTCGCGAGTGGACGGGAATGACGGCTGTCAATCCGATGCTGGCCGCAAGCGGGAACCCGGATTCCAACTATATTGCAGTAGATGGACCGCAGAACAGTAAGGGTGATTCTGCGAAACTGTTCCCTGGCAACATGGACGGCTGGATGGTTACAATGATCAGCAAATCAACTAAAAATCCTGAACGTGCTATCCGCTTCCTGACGTACCTAGCTAGTGAAGAAGGTCAACGAGACTTATTCCTTGGCAAGGAGGGCGAGACGTGGGAAATGGTGAGCGGCAAGCCGCAGTTAAAGGCTGACATGGTTAAATTGCTTGAAACGGATATTGAAAAGTTTGAAAAGGAATACGGCATTATGGATACCTACTGGATGATGCGGAACCCTGTTATTATCAACCAATGGAGACCGGAGAAAGCACCCGTCATTAAGCAAATGGAGGACTTCGCCAATGCGCAGGCCGATATTGACAGCGGCATCTACAAAGGCTTAGATCCACTGGGTGATTCTGAGGTAGCGGTAGCCTGGTCACGCATCTCACAAAATTGGGAGGAAGTGCTGCCTGAGCTGATTACGGCTAAGGATGAAGCAGCTTTTGATAAAATATTTGATAATTTTCTTGCCCGCCGCGTGAGCTACGGTTTCGACAAGGTGATGGAATATCGCCAAGCCGAGCTGGATGTACGAAAAGCAAAAATGGCGGAGTAATTACATCTATACGCTATTTACTGCCGGCTGCCGAAATGGTGGCCGGTATTTCCGGCTTTGCTTACACATTTGTAAGTAACGCCTTGTTACCTACCAGCCGGTTTGTAATATATGGTATATTACGGAGGTAGGGAGGACCGTTAAATGAAGTATATGCTGACCAAAATGAGAAAGCTTTACCGTAATGCCCGCATATCCCAAAAGCTGTTTCTGGCCTTTAGCCTAGTCATTGCGATCCCTGCCATTTTGGTGTCCTTTTTATTTATCCGTATACAGGAAGCCCAGTTATACAAAGACGCTATGGCCACCGGCAGCAGCCATGTCGCACGGCTGAACGAACAGCTGCGCAGCAAAATGGACATGTTTGAAAACGCTTCCTCAACAGCGCTGACTCAGAAGGCATTCGTGGATTTTATCCACTCCAATATGCGCGGGGATGGCCTCCGCCTCGTGAAATTTAAACAAAATCAATTTGAGCAGATGCATAATATCATTGAAAGCCATGAGATGATCAGTGAGCTCAGCTTTTATGTCGATAACCCGAACCTGTTCGAAATTTGGCCCGAAATCTATCATTATGACAAGTTTTGGCCGCAGGATTATTGGGAGACCCTTCGAGATGAAGGCGGCGCAGCATACCGTCTGTTTGCTTTTAAGGATGGCGAGCATACGCTAGCCTATTATCGATTGGTACGGCTTCAGGGTCAACAGAACAAGTTTCCTACCATTATGGAAATCCGTGCCGAGCACAGCGTATTTTTCAACGACCTGCTGGAGGAGAGCGGAGGGGATTTCTTCTCGGTTGTCATGGACGGAACAAATCCTTCCAAAAATATATATAATCCGCAGCATCTATTTTCTCAAACCGCTGGGGAGGGGCTGAATAGTATCCTTGGCAGCATTCATCGGCAGCTGGATGTACTTCAACAGGATAGCCCTATGAAGGTCCAAGTGGGAGATCAAACCTACTACGCGCTTTACCGTTATATCGCTCCACTGAACGCTTATGTTGTAGATATTGCTTCCCATCAAGCACTGATGAAGGGTCCGCGCAGCTGGTATGCCTTTGTGGTAGTCATTGCTTTATGTGTATTGCTCCTGATCATGCTGCTCGTATCCCATACGACCCGCCGCATTTTCCGCCGATTGGACAGCGTGTTATCTTCTATGCGTCAGGTGCGGAAAGGCCAATTGGATGCGAAGATTAATATCGGCCTCGATGAACACGAGACCGGTGATGAAATCGATGAGGTAGCCATCAGCTACAACAAAATGCTGGACGAAATTAGTCGTCTGATGACGCAGGTGGTGGATAAGCAGCTCGTTGCCAAAAACGCACAGCTGCACTCGCTCCATTCGCAGATCAATTCACACTTCTTGTATAACGCGCTGGAATCCATTCGGATGCTGGCGGAAGTTCAGAAGCAGCCTGCAATCGCCGATGCGCTCGTATCGTTAGGCTCACAGCTGCGCTACAGCATGCAGTGGCGCAGCGATACCGTCGCCCTCCGTGAGGAGCTCGCCAACATCGAAAGCTATATCAAATTCATTAACTTTATGGAGGGTGGCAGCATCGTATTGACGGCGGATCTCCCGCAGGAGGTGCTTCACTATGCTATTCCTAAAATGTGCATGCAGCCCATCGTTGAAAATGCGGTTCATCATGCGGCACCTTTAGGCGGCAGTGTACACATACAAATGACCGTACAAGTGGAGAATGACAGCCTATTACGAATTGAGATACGCGATGACGGTGCGGGTGTTGATCCGAAGATGCTGGCTAGTCTGCAAGCTGTGCTGAGCGGCGATTCAGATACGCCAATTGTGACCAGCAAAAACGGCCTCGGCCTCGAAAACGTGCATAAGCGCCTGCAGCTTCATTATGGCAAGGGCTGCGGTCTTTCAATTGACAGTGTACAGGGTGCTTATACCTGTGTAACCTTACGTTTGCCTTGGGAAAATGTGAATCTTGGAGGATGGTAGGGCATGATCAATATTCTAATTGTAGATGATCAAAAGCACATACGCGATGGCCTGCAGGCCATGCTGCGCCAATTTCCACTGCAGCTTGATGCTATTTATTGTGCCGCTAACGGAATTGAGGCGCTGCACTTATTGCGTCAGCATAACATTCATCTGGTGATTACCGATATTATGATGCCGGATATGGACGGACTGGCGCTAATGGAGCAAACCAAAGAAGAGCATCTCAACGTGGATTACCTCATAATTAGCGGGTATAGTGATTTTGCTTATGCCCAGAAAGCCATTGGGCTTGGGGCAAAAGGCTACCTGCTCAAGCCGGTAAAACGGGAGGATCTGCTTACCGCAGTAGAGCATATTGGTCAGGAAATACAGGCGCGGCAGGCCCTTTCCCGCAATATGGAGCATATGTCCCGCCGCGCTGAGGAGACAGACCGTAAAGAGCTTTGCATGTTTATGCAAGGCGCAGTGAACGATGAGGCATGGATTCGGCAGACTCAGCAGAAAAATTCAAAACTTTGGGATAATTACCGACTGTGCTTGCTGCGGGAAGAGTTGTGGATCAACCAACCGGGGGCAGACAGTGCCCATAGCATCGAATCTATTGCTTACCGTGTCTATGGCAGCCAAGGATATATATGCCTGCAGCACCGCCCATACCTGATTCTTGCGGTTGATGCGGCCACAGATACGAATGCTTTGCCTGCTGCACTTAAGGCAAGTCAGATTGATGCCACAGCGGCTATCACAGGACCTCAGCAAGGCTTAAAAGGGCTTCCCGGCAGCTATACACAGGTACTTGAACTATATCGCCATAGCTACTTGTTCCCTGATAAGAAATGCATCCTACCCGCGCATATAGATAGGCTGGAGTCGCAATGGGAAATTCCCTATGAAGAGCTATATGCCCTGTTTCAGCTTATTGGCACCAAAAACAGCGGGAAAATTGCCCAAGGCATTTCTACGCTATTCCACAAAAATGTGCTGCAGCGTTACCATATAAGGTACACACAGCAGTTATGCAGCGCAACGGTGCAGATGCTAGAGGAGTATGAGCGGGTGATCCGTCCCTACATGGGGGAAGAGGCGCTTGATATCGAATGCTTGCGGAATCTATTCGATTATCCGGGGATTCGAGATTATATTCAGGCGCTGCAGCAGCAGCTGCTTCGGCTGAACCAGTTTTATTATGATTACAAGTGCAGCTATCGCAAAACGCAGGACTTAAATGAAGCCATTCGTTTTATACACGAGTGTTACCATAAGCCGCTGGATCTAGCGATGGTTTCCAACCATGTGTCGCTTAATTACGCCTATTTTTCCAACCTATTTAAAAAGAATATTGGCAAAGGCTTTGCAGAATACCTGCGCGATGTGCGCCTAGATAAAGCCCGCCGCTTGCTAGCCGAAACCGATCATAAAATTATCGAGGTAGCCACCATGGTTGGCTATGAAAGCTACAAAAGCTTTACAAGAGCATTTCGCGATGTTATGAATATGCAGCCCACGGAGTACCGGCAGCTGATGCGGCGGAAGCTTGAAAGAGAAGGAAAATATCAGGGCAAAGCACTATAAGCCTTCAAAAATAATCAAAATCCAAAAAATTGGGTCATAACAAAAACAAATGGACCTTTCCAGCTGTTTATTGTATTCGATAGAATAAAGGTGCACTCCAATGTAAGCGGTTTCCTCCGAGAACTTACACAATCAATTGCCTCAAAATAAAAGGAGCCGCAGGAGTAACCATATTTTATTGAAGGAGGACAATAATGAAGGTACTTCACCATTCACAGAAACGGTTTAAGCAGAAGGTACTGAGCTTGTTCTTGGCGGTAGCGATGATGGCGAGCGTCGGGCTATTGCCATTTTCGAAAATTCAAACCGTCGATGCAGCAGGCACCACCGTTACCTCTATGGCTTACTTTTCAGCAGCAGATGGACCTGTCATTTCAAAATCAGGGGTTGGGCAAGCAAGCTACGGTTTCGTTATGCCTATATTTAACGGGGGCTCCGCCACATGGAACGATGTTTCCGATGACGTAGGCGTAAAAGTGAAGGTAGGGGGCAACTGGGTCAATATTGACAGTGCCAGCGGCTACGTCTATAACCAAAACTGGGGGCATTGGAACGACAGCGGCACGTATGGCTACTGGTTCACTCTGTCCGCAACAACAGAAATTCAGCTGTATTCTAAAGCTAATGGAACGACCCTTAACTACACGCTTGTGTTTCAAAATATAAACAAAACAACGATTACGGCTATGACCCCTACCCAAGGGCCACAAATTACAGCAGGCTTTACAGGAGGTGCAGGCTTTACTTATCCTACCTTTAACAATAATCCAGCCATTATTTATGAGGCCGTAGCGGATGATTTGAAGGTGTTTGTAAAACCCGTAAACAGCAGCACTTGGATTGATATCAACAATAATGCTGCCAGCGGCTGGATCTATGATAGCAACTTCGGTCAATTCACCGAAGGAGGCGGCGGCTTCTGGTTTACGGTAACGGAGTCGATCAACGTAAAACTTGAATCAAAAACCTCTTCGGCTAACGTCATTTATACGATAACCTTTAATCAACCCGTAAGAAATTCATATGTCATTACTCCCTACGATGGAACAACCTACACAGCAGATGCGAAAGGCGTCATCGGCATACCGCTGCCTAAAATCGATGGTGGCGCGCCAATAGGCACCGAGCTTGGAAAATTCGTATATCAAATTAATATCAACGGGCAATGGGTGGATATGGCGAATTCCAGCCAGAGCGGATTTTCATATTCCGGCAATGGTTACAATAACATGTCCGACGCCAATCAGTGGGGATATTGGGCCGACTATATCTATGGCCTTTGGTTCCAGCCTATCCAAGAAAATATGCAGATCCGTATCGGCTACCCATTAAATGGGCAAGCGGGCGGAAGTGTCGGCAGCAACTTCGTTAACTATACCTTTATCGGCAATCCAGATGCTCCACGTCCAGATGTATCCGATCATGACGATGTGGCAATCGGAACGCCAAGCGACCCAGCCATTGCGGGCATGAATCTCATCTGGCAGGATGAGTTTAGCGGTACAGCGCTCGATACGAACAAGTGGAACTATGAAACCGGCTATTATATCGGTAACGATCCCAACAGCTGGGGCTGGGGCAATGCAGAGCTGGAGCACTATACCAATAGTACACAAAATGTATTTGTACAGGACGGAAAGCTGAATATTCGGGCGTTAAACGATCCAAAATCGTTCCCGCAGGATCCAAGCCGGTATGCTCTATATTCCTCAGGCAAAATAAATACCAAAGATCATTTATCCTTCCAGTACGGCAGAGTGGATATTCGCGCGAAGCTGCCTACAGGCAATGGTGTCTGGCCTGCGCTCTGGATGCTTCCAAAAGATTCAGCTTACGGTGCATGGGCCGCATCTGGTGAAATTGATATTATGGAAGCCAAAGGACGTTTGCCTGGCACAACTAGCGGCGCTGTGCACTTTGGCGGACAATGGCCAGTGAATCGATATATTGCTGGGGAATATCATTTCTCGGAGGGGCAAACCTTTGCCAATGATTATCATGTGTATACGATGATCTGGGAAGAGGATAACATTAAATGGTACGTGGATGGGGAATTCTTCTTTAAAGTCTCCAGAGACCAATGGTACTCTGTAGCTGCACCAAACAATCCGAACGCTCCATTCGACCAGCCTTTCTACATCATTATGAATCTCGCGATCGGCGGTCATTTTGATGGCGGTTTAGCACCAAGTCCATCTGATATTCCTGCGACGATGCTGGTGGATTATGTGCGGGTTTATAAAGAAAACGGTGGCCAAAATCCTACGAACGTGCCTGTTACCGGTGTAACTTTAAACCAGAGCACTGCACAGCTGCAAGTAGGACAGAGTGTACAGTTAAACGCCAATGTTGCACCCTCTAATGCAACTAATAAACAGATCACTTGGAGCGTTTCGGGCAACAATATCGCTTCCGTAAATCAGAACGGTGTGGTGACAGGGCTCGCTCCAGGAACAACAACGGTTACGGCAACAACGGCTGACGGCAACAAAACAGCCAGCTCTGCCATCACGGTTGTACCCGCGCCATCAACCGTTATCGTCATTGGCGATGCGGTGCGCGGCCTGAAAAAAGCGGGCAATAACTTGACGTTTTATGTGAATGGCGCCACCTTTGCCGATTTGCACTATAAGATAAATAACGGCGCGCAGCAAAATGTAGCCATGACCTCAGCAGGAAACGGCAACTATACTTACCCTGTAAACAACCTGCAATCTGGGGATACCGTCGAATACTTCTTTACCTATAATCCGGGACAAGGCGCGCTGGATACACCATGGCTCACCTATATTCATGGGGTAACTCAAGGGACACCAGAATGAACTTGGCTTAATCCAGAATAGCAAGCGAGGCAGTAATCTCAAACAGGCGAGAGGGAATGTTCCCCCTCGCCTTTCCTATTTCTTCAACCATAAAGAGTGTCATACTCACACTACCGTGACTATCTCTACTTTGCAGGCTCTTGTTTAAAAATAATTTTAAAAATAGGGTAAAATACTAAAAATGAAATTGCACTATTGATAACCATTGTAATAACGTCAGCGGCTGTTTCACCAAATGAACCCATTCCCCAGGTATTCATGAATAAGTTATAAATAGGAGCTTTATAAAATCCTTGAGCTGCTGCAGCGCCAAAGGTTATCACAATGTACGCTAATACATACCAAAAAGCAGCCGTCCAAATATTGCTGTTCGATTTAAATGTAATATTTCTTTGTGCGAAAAAATTAATAATCTGTGCAATGCCGAGCGTTATTTGAACAGCAAGGAAATAGCCAAGACCGCCTCCGCCTTCTGACGCAAGCGATCCAGCTGCATAATCGAATACATAATAAGCACTTCCATCAAAGTTACTGCCGAGCTGTAAAACTTGAAAGCTTATCGTTAGTAGGGATGTCTGCGCGAATATAAGTTTAATTAAAGGCATCAAAATAAGCTGCAATGATGTAATCCCAACACTCAATATTAAGAATACGATAAATTGTGTAATATTAGGATGCCGTTCCTTCTGTTTATTCCAAAAACCGATTATTCCTTTATTTTTTTTCATCTCTATTACGCTCATATTATTCGTTATCTCCTCTGTCACGCCTGTTATGTTCTTATTTATCTATGCACAAAATAATTCTGTTGGAAGTGAAAAAGGAGATACCATAGTATCTCCTTTTTCATTCTCTATTTAATTGACGCTTAACCGCGCGTTATCGGTTTATCCATTTCAACAGCTTCAAAATTTGCTTCCGGCTAATTTTTCCGCCAGTAAAACGATCGATTTGACGAAACGGCATATTCAGAACAAAGTAGACATTATTTGCTAATAGCGGCCTATTAACGGCGTCAAAAAACTTTTTAAAGAAAAACACAACATGATAGATGGTTTTCCCCAGTCCGTTCTTATATTTAGCTTGAGCGATGGTGTCGTTTAAACCCAGATCATGTTTTGGGTTCCAGGTAGGCGATGGAGGCTCGTATCCCAAAAGCCGCTTATATTCCGCTGCCGTTACTTCATGGACATGTCCGCTAAAATAATGCGGGAATTGGTCCTCCGTATGCTCGCAAGGAACGGAATCCCCTGCAAGCGTAATCCGTTCACTTAACAGAATGGATTGAATCGAACTGCCGATTTGAATGTCATAAGCCCCCGGTTCAACTGCCCATTCATTAATTGTTGGATTGTAATAGGAGAAATCACGTTCCTCCAGCGTTATCGTAACCCTTTTGCTTTCGCCCGGCTCCAAAAACACCTTTTCAAAACCTTTTAATTCACGTTTTGCTCTGAATATGGAGGTATCATGCTTCTGGATGTACAGCTGTGCAACCTCTTCACCAGGAACAGCACCTGTATTGGTAATCGTAAACGAAGCTTTATACTGATCAACCGTTAAATCTGTATACTCAAAGGTTGTGTAGGACAGCCCGTAACCAAACGGAAATAGTACAGGCTTCTCCACGGTATCAAAATAACGGTAACCGATAAAAATACCTTCGATATGCTCTGCCGTTGCTTCCCTGCCCGGATAATAAGGAGCAGAAGAAACATCGCCGTATGAGATCGGGAAGGTTTCGCTAAGTTTGCCGCTTGGGTTGTATGCCCCAAGCAATATACTCGTTAACGCTTCGGCGCTACCTTGTCCGGATAAATAGGTATGAATGATGCCTTTCACATCGTGTACAAACGGCATTTCAATGGCACCGCCGCCAGCAACAATTACTACAACATTGGAATTAACTTTCGTCAATGAACGAAGCAAGTCCAGCTGGTTCTCGCGCAAGCTGAGATTCTCGCGGTCGACGCCTTCCGCTTCGCTGCCTTCGTCCAGTCCCAAGAACAACAGAACGGTATCGGCTTGGTCAGCTAACGTTACGGCTTCTTTTACTAACCGATCATTATTTCCGCCCATTCGATTGAAGCCTTTTGCGTACCCAATAATCGGCAAGCCAGATTGACGGAGCACATCGCAGGCATTGGACAGCTTAGCAGGATTAATAAGCGAGCTTCCAGCACCTTGGTAGCGAGGGTTTTTGGCAAAATCGCCAATAATCGCAATCTTTTTATCCTGCCCAAGCGGCAAAATATGACCCTCATTTTTCAATAGCACTATTGAACGTTTGGCAGCTTCTATCGCTTTGTGATGATGCTCCTCATAGTCAATGCGCGGCGCGGGGCTATCGTTCAACTGGGTGGTAAAGACCAGCTCTAACAGTCGATGAACGGCTCCATCCAGCACCTCTTCAGCTAATTCATTGCTTCTAACCGCTTGCACGATTTCTTTATCCGTAATCCCATTGGTTGCGGGCATTTCCAATTGATTGCCTGCTTTTAAGCCCGCAACACGGTCATTATTACCGCCCCAGTCGGTAACGACTACGCCATCAAATCCCCATTCTCCGTAAAGAATATCCTGCAGCAAATAGTCGTTTTCATTCGCGAACGTGCCGTTTACTTTATTGTATGAGGTCATGATTGTTTTGGGCTGACCCTTCTCCACTACACGTCTGAACCCTTCCAAATACAGCTCTCTTAACGAGCGTTCATCTACAACCTCATCAATCGTCATTCGCATATGCTCTTGGCTGTTGACCGCAAAATGTTTTGGGCAGGCAGAAATGCCGTTGTCTTGAATGCCTTTCACCATCTCGCTCGCTAATTCGCCCGTTAGATAAGGGTCCTCGGAAAAATATTCAAAGTTGCGGCCGCATAACGGATTCCGCTTGATGTTTAATCCAGGGCCAAGCAGCACGCTCACTTTTTCACTAGCCGCTTCTTTTCCAATCGTTTGGCCCACTTCATAAATCAATTGCCTATCCCAACTATTAGCCAAGGTTGCCGCTGTCGGAAAACAAGTGGCAGGCAGACTTTTATTTAAGCCCAAGTGGTCTGCCTTTCCGCCTTGCTTCCTGAGTCCATGAGGCCCATCTGTCAGCATAATGCTTGGAATATTTAATCGATCGATCGCTTTTGTATTCCAGAAATTTGCGCCAGACATTAAGGACGCTTTTTCTTCTAAGGTCATGCTTTCGATTAATGCTTTATACTTCATTTCATTCACCCTGCTTCCAAACGCTTATGATTTGAATAAGTAGGTTTGCAGGATCGTGTACAACACATGATGAACACTTGTGCGAACTCCGTTTGCAATACCTGAAGGATCCTTCTTGTATGCTTCTTTCAACAATTTAACGTTTTTACTCGGCGTCATAATATCCAACATGAGGTCATTGCCAGCTACAACAGCATCCGGTGCTTTCATAAAGCCAAAAACTGCATCGCTTGAAACAAAACCTTCGAAGCCCCATTCTTTGCGCAAAATATCATTTAGCAAGACGGAATTCGCTCCGGCCCACTTTGTTCCGATGATGGAGAAGCTGGACATTGCGCCTAGAGGGCTGCTTTCTTTCACCGTAATCTCAAACGGCTTCAAGTAGAGTTCGCGAATCGCTTGCTCATTAGCCCATATTAAATTGCCTGAACGAGCGTTTGTTTCTTGATCATTTAAAGCAAAATGCTTCATGAAGGCAATAATGCCTTGGTCTTCTGCACCATTTATCATAGAAGCTGCCATTTTACCTGAAAGCACGGGATCTTCGGAGAAGTATTCAAAGTTGCGGCCGCCTTGTGCCGTACGGTGAATATTCATACCCGGTGCATACCAGCCTTGAATGCCATACGCACGCGCTTCTTTGCCGACCGCTTCTCCCATTCGATACGCCAAATCATTGTTCCATGTTGCTGCGATGACGATTTCAGACGGATATGATGCTGCTTCGATTGGCTTAAAGAAGTAGCTGAATCCAGCCGGTCCGTCCATCAACAGCGTTTTTGGAACGCCCAAACGGTCGATAGCCATCGTACGATAGGCGCCGTTTGCTACATAATCGATCATTTCATCCATGGTTAACTGATCCAAGAAGGTAGCCCATTTCGGATCATCAAAAGCTAAACCTTTCAGATCCTCCAATTTCAAGCCATTATCGGCACCGATCGTTGGCATTTCCATAGTTGAAGCTTCTTTCTTTTTCGAGAAGGCATCGAGCACGTATTCCGGTGCTTCATGACTAATATTCTCATCAGAAGGATACGTCTTCTTCCAATCATTTCGCGACAAATAGGTGATTTCACCTTTTGCTAAGTCAAAACGATTCTCGTAAGCCGTCTTAGTATCCTTGTCTTCTTTATAGACCTTTTTCTGTGCCAGCTCAAGGTCATAGCTTGCTACAATATCATGGACGTTGCGAGCTACTTTAATCGAATAGGTACCCGGATCCAATACATAAGCTTCTTCTACGTTCATATCATAAGAAGCCATCTCTTCGGCAGCAAACGAAAGCGTGAGCACTTCGGATTGACCAGCTTCCAGCTGAGACGTCTTTGCATAGGTCGCCAATTCAATTGCCGACTTTTCAGTACCGCCTGCAATATATGGCGCCGAATAATAAACCTGCACCACATCTTTACCGGCTCTGTCGCCAACATTTTTCACTTCAACTTGCAGTTCAATCTTCTCTTCCGATAAGGTTTGATTAAGAACCTTCCATTCGAAATCCGTATAACTTAACCCATGTCCATAAGGATATAACACCGCATCTTTATAGCCTGCTTCATCATTTAAAAAGTAGGTTTCATAAAACCGGTAACCTACATAAATGCCTTCTTGATAATTGAGGAATGAATATTTCAAATTATCGTATTTATAGTCTCCAAAGTTCACGCTTGCCGGAGAAGTTGAATTGTCATAAACATACGTATCCGTAATACGGCCAGATGGATTGACATTCCCTGCAAGAATATTTCCTAACGCATTCGCTCCGTAAGGACCAGGTGTTCCAATCCACAATACAGATTTAATGGATTCGTATTCTTCTACGAAACCAAGCTCCAGCGCATTCCCTGCATTGACGACAATCGTCACATTTTTAAAGCTATTTGCAACCTTTTCAATCAAGGCACGCTTGTTTTCTGTTAATTTCAATTGTTCAGCAGTTGCATCGCTAGCTTCTGTACTCTCACTCGCAATAACAATTAGCGCATTTTCTGAATATGCCTTTGCTTGTTTGATTGCTTCGTCAGTCAAGTAATCTATTTTTGGTTCATCACTTGAATTCATGCCCAGCATACCTTTGACAACTTGAACGATGCCCGTGCTTGCCTTGGCACCCACTCCCGCTTCTGCACCAACTTCTTGATACAGATCATGAAGCTCCGTATTGTAAGCGATACCGGCATTTTCTAAGCCTTTAAAGAGATTAACCGCACGGGAAGTATCCCCCGCACCCGATCCGCCGCCGCCATAACGCAGCTCTAATGCTGCTAATCCGAAGACGTTAACTTTTTTATCGTTCAACGGCAGCTGTTTATCTTCATTCTTCAATAGAACAATGCCTTCATTCGCGATTTCTTCAGCTATTTTCCCGCCATATTCACGTGCTGCAATTCCCTCAGGTGAATCGGTAACAGCCGTAATATGTTTTCCTGTCAGCGCATCGATGAGGCCAGAAGCAATGGGACCGAATTGTACAAATAATAATACGACAATAACTGCCACAATCGACCAGCCTGTAAAACGCCTTGGCCTGTTTTTGATTTTCTTGTAACGTTTTGCTTCCTTTTTCATCGCCCTGCGATCTTTGCGGTTTAACGCTTTCAATTCCATTTTTCTTTGTTGCTTTTGCTCATGCTGTAATTGTTTATCGTGATCTATCGCAGCCTTGCGTGCTGCTTCAGGCAGAGCCTTAATTTCTTGCTTTCTTTCTCGCAGCTTCGCTTTATCTTCCTTCACTTTTCGTACAAGTTCACTTTTTTTTGCTTGTTTGTTCTTAAAATAGTCCCACACCGTGATCCCCTCCGGTTTCATCTATCTTTTTTGCTTAATCTTAATACAGCGCTTACATTAAAACTATGAGGATCTTGTCGAAAAAAAAGCTAAATATTGCGATCCTCGGATTTTTCACGAAATCCAAAGCGCAACATTTAGCATTAATCGTTTGTTTTTTCTAGGTCAATCATAACGATTCCGAATAGGGGGACTTCG
Source organism: Pristimantibacillus sp. Z349TD_6 (assembly GCF_056173205.1). NCBI lineage: Bacteria > Bacillati > Bacillota > Bacilli > Caryophanales > Paenibacillaceae > Pristimantibacillus (SeqCode) > Pristimantibacillus sp. Z349TD_6. The sequence goes on from NZ_CM149662.1 coordinate 7,789,070, forward strand.
AATTCAAGTGTATGATTTCCTTTTATTTTCAGCTGTTCGACGCTTCTTGAAGGTCGATTAATCGCATTCCAATAGGCAATATCTTCGGAGGACAATTTTTTGCATTTCCTTAATTCGGCAAGATCCAACCGCTGATCTACCTGCTCAGGTGTTAATCGTTGCTTTATCAATCGGTAATTTCCTTCAAGGCTTGTAAGTTCAAGATTCACATAAACATACGGACTTTTTGCCTTATGCCAAACCAATTTGAATGGTTCATGATTTTGATTGATCATCAGATGAAGCTCTTCCTCTGGATAAACAATTAAAATGCGGTAATTTTCTTGCCGCTTGGTCACGATACAAGATTTATTTTGAAATACAAGCTCGTCAAACAGTCGGTTCACAAACTCTGTCGCATACCAGTTGTCCTTGTAACGACCATCCAGCGTACATAATGACAGTTTACTTGCCAGTTCATCTGGAAAATATTCAAACAGCTTCGCCGAATCGAGCGACAACGGAGAGAAGTAGTGGCCTGCTACTTCATTTTGATTCCTCAGGCTTATGTACTGCCAAATATTTGCGCTTGCTTGCGCTAACTCCGAATAGGCGTGTAGATCATCATCGTGTTCGTAAATCTGCATACGGTCTAAAATACGGTCCTGAGCTTTCATATTCGTACTCGAGCCAATGACCCGAATAAAGGCTTCATCGAACAAATAATTAAGCGCAGACTCAAGCGGAATCTTGCGCATATGTGTCCAATCATCGATACAATACACAGCATTACGACAATCCATATCAAGCGATACCGAACCTTCAGGCCGCATGGGAAAATGAATGATAACGTTCAGGTAACCTTTAAATATTGAAATAGCATTTACAAGCGGCATGCATAGCTCCCGGCTATTCTGCTGTTCATAAAAGCAGCGAAACTCATACATCCAGTCCTGGCTTGTCCCGTAATTTTGCTGCAGATGGAGACTTAATTCGGTCAGTACCGTTTGAAACCCTTTTTTGTTAGGAAAACCTCGCATCTCCCAATCATCAAAATCGATGGATTGGAATTGAAGGTAAGGCACCATACCGACAGAAACAATCTGCTTCAGCTTTCGATCCAGCTCTCTAAATGAACAAACGAGCTTGCCTTCAATTAGCTGTATGTCTACTTTTTTAAAAATATGGGCAACGGCTACCCACTTCACACCGAGGCGCTGGCGCACTTCAAGCAAACGGCTATCCGTAAGCTCTCCCTTTACTTTCAGCACATGATTGACCTTTGAATGCCGGCCAATCGTTTTATGCAAATCTATTTTAACCTCGATACGATCGGGGGCTGAAGCTGAAGCAGTTGGCAGATCGCCTATAGGTACATAAGGTGATAGTAGCGCTAATACATCTTGAGACAGTGCTCCATCTGCATGATTCTGCACCGCTCTAATTTGACGCTCCTCACGAAATTCAGCAGGCGTTAGATTATACCTCATTTTAAACGCCTCGTTAAATGAGCGTACATTGGGAAAGCCACACTCTAAAGCAATCGTAACTATTTTGTTGTTCGTACTTTCCAGCATTCGAAAGCTATGAAATAACCGCACTTCTTTGATGTAGTTTCCGATTGAAATGCCTAACTGCGTTTTAAAAGAATGCGCCAAGTAGTACTTGCTGCTATAGAACTTTTCAGCTATCTCATCCAAACTGAGCTTCTCAGCGTAATTGACATTAATATAGGATACAATTTCTTTCACTTTGTCCGAAGCAGCATGCGCTTGCTCCTTATCATCTGCCGCCCCAAGATATCTGTAGAAAAGTCCAATTAATCGTTTCGAATACCCCTCAATCATGTAATCAGAACCGTCTCCGGGATAAATCATTTCAAGGTACAAATATGCCATACCATTTTTCACAAGTTCATAGCCATCTTTTTTGTAAACCATCGATAATGGAATATTAAGCTTAAATGGCGGAAACTCCTCTTGATACTCACCCGTTAAGAATTTCACTGTGAGCGTCGAGTTCTCTTTACTGCCGATCACACGAACAATATCACCTTTATTTAGAACAAATATATCGCCTGTCCGAATCAGAATATCCGAACCGTTACGCATAATTTCCAGATAACCAGAAAGAACAAACCATGCCGTTAACTGCGTGATGAGCAGAAAATCCACTTCCTCAATCGTTTCGATTGAGGCTTGGACGATCTTATCAGGTCCATTTTCCTTCTTATTCAACATCAACAATCTCCTCTACAGATGTGAAGACTATATTGCTCTAGCTTAGTACAAGACAATGTATTTATCCCTATTTATTATAAACCATTCCTTCACTACTCCAACTGATAAAAACAGGATAGGTGAACTCATAAAACTCCCCATTACTTTTTTGCCCAATTATATAAAAAATATGGAAGAATATTTCGATATTATGAATAGAAGAGTAAAGCTTGAATGAAAAAACGACATAGGAGCAGGTGGTTAAAGATGAAAATTTACGGATCAATTCCGCATGACTTGAATTTATATATGAACTCGAAACAGCAAACCGATAAACCAGCCTTGGTTACAGGAACGATACCCGAGCTGTCACATGACACTGATACAGTTGAAATCAGCCCGACCGCCAGGCAGCTGGCGGCATCGGATATTGTGAACCATTCAGCTGTATATTTTGGAACCGTGCAAATCAATGATTCACTGAACCGCCTTCTTAAAGATCAGCCTTCAGAGGTGAAGGAAGCTGTTTACGGCATCATTCAATCCAATTTCATTACAGTCATAACCGATGAAGAGGAAAGAGCAGCATTGTTAGAACTCGGACTCTCTCAAGCTAAGTATATCGCAGACAACTACTTAAAGGATGACGGAGCGGCAGAATTTATGAATACAATTCATCAGATCGGAGCCATATCCAAAACCAGAACCATAGACCCTGAAACGAAACAAATCCGCTACGAAACACCGCCGCAAAGACCTATCGGAGCTCCTGACGATTATATTAAATTAACCGATATGATGCAGAAATTTGAGCCGGAAACGCTGGACAAGCTGCAAGCAGCTATTGTGAGCGGAAAAGACTGGGGCAACATCTTGCTAAACTTCGCTGAGAAAGTATCGACTCGCAAGGATTGGGTGCAGGAATATAGAGAAGGAGCAGCCAACCATATTGGGGATATTGCCGGCGAAAATAGATTTGAAAATGTCTCTACTGCTAGCTTGAATGAGTTTGTCAAAAATATTAGGGACATCATTGCTAATACTGGGTTTGAAAAAACTAGGTTATTGACAGATAATCTAGAGGCTTTTATGCGAACGTTGAAAAACCCGAATTCATAAGCTGCCTGGTTTCAACTACCCTTATCCAAAAATAAAATCGCCGTCTGGTTCCCAATAGGGAGCTTGAACGGCGACAATTTTAGAGTCATCACGTAAGTACTAGTTCTTTCAACTAAAAGCCGATATAACTTAGCAACGCTAGTCGGTCAAATTCTCCAGCAGCTCTCCAAGTTTATCAAGCAACTGCTCATTAGCTTCTATACAGATCGGCTTGGATTTTTCAAACTCTTCTTTTTCCTTGAAACGTTGACGGAAGGTGACTCTGGTGCTGCCTTCAATGCTCTCAAAAGTAGCCGTTATCCGAAATTCGTGACCGGACACATGATCAAGCACAATTCGCTCTGACGGTACGATTTCAACAAAGACGTTATGGTTAGGATAATCCGCTCCATCCGGTCCATGCATGATGAACCGCCATGTGCCTCCCGGCTTGATATCACACACTTGATTCGTATTCGTGAAGCCTTCCGGCCCCCACCACTGGGCTATCAAATCGGGGGTTGTCCAAGCTCGAAACACGAGCTCCCGCGGGAAATTGTATTCGCGAGTAGCCATAAGTTGATTTTCAACTATTGTCATGTTCCTACTCCCCGTCTACTGTTTTTCCAAGTGCGTCCAACATGATGTTTGTACCATGCTCCCGTATTTCTAGCGTATCGTGTCCGTCAAAGAACGCACCTTGCTCCGTAAAAATCAGCTTTGTACCGTCCTCCACTTTAATAAGCTCTATCGTTGTAATCGAGACGGAGATGCGTGTGCTTCCTGAATCCAGCGTGTACGTGTAAACAATGCGCTGCTCTGGAACAAGCTCCTGATAGTAGGCGTCAAAGGTAAAAACGGGTCCTTCCGGCGGCCCGCCGCTGCTGTACTCACGCCCGCCGACCTGAAAATCGAAGATATCTGGCTTCGAAAACCACTTCGCTTTGGCAATTGGATCGGCCCATGCGTGATAAACCCTCTCCGGCGAAGCTGCATAAGTCCGCTCGACGACAAAAGTTCCATGTTTGACAAATCGTTCGTTCATTGATTTTCCTCCTTATGTTCTGGACTTCCGCTCTCCTCGATTAGAAAGTCCCCTAATAGATTCAAATGTCGCTCCCAACTCGTTTGCCGTTCAATTACCGGTTTCTCGAATTCCATTTTCATCGCTTGCAGAAGGCTTGTGAAATCTTCAACCGTTAATTCCGCTTGACCTTGCATTAGCTTGGATACATGCCTGAGCTGCTCCAATAGTTTTTGCTGTCGTTTAATCTGTTCTTTGATTTGATTGATCTGCAGGTTGACGATCTCAAGCGGGCTGATCTGCCCGCCGCTTAAGGCCAGTTTAATCTCCTCGAGAGATAACCCCAGCTCCTTAAGCGATAATATCTGGTGCAAGCGTGATAAGTTCGATTCACTATATAGCCGGTGACCCGATTCCGTCTGGTCAGATGGCGATAACAAACCGATTTGATCATAAAAGCGCAGCGTTCTTACGGTCAGCCCCGTCAGATTGGCGAGGTCCCCGACTTTCCAATGTTTCTTCATTAACCATCTCCGATCTTTGGCGCTAGCTATATACCGGTAGCTCTATTGTAAAACATTACGTTACGTAAGGTGCAAGTGGAATTGTATCTCTCTCCCAATTTTTTTGCGTCGCTAATTTTGAACACAAGTTATTTTGTCTAATGGCGCAAACTCCGCCGCGGCGCTATTTTATGCAATTGTAATAAAAAAATACGCTTGGGGTTCCAAGCGCATTTTTGAGTTTTTTTAATTTTCTCCCTGCTTTAGACGAATATCGTCCCCGCTCGTTTCGCTCGATTTACCGCTGACTTTCCTGTTGGTTCAACAAATAAAACAGATAATCGGTCGGGAACCCCGCATATCCTTGCTGCCTCAGCATCGCGGTCACATTGCCCCTATGATACGTCCCGTGGTTAACCACATGCTGCAGAATCTCAGAGAACCGAGTATTGAGACTACCGTACTTCGGATGCTCGATCGTCATCTCCTTGTCTGGGCCTGGCGTTCGCTGCAGCAAATCTCGGTACTGTTCGGCGACGCCGGCGAACAGCTGCCGTGTCTCGTCCACTGTTTTGCCTTGCGCTTGCTCCGCCCAGACCGGCATCCTCGGAAAAATGTTCTCGTTCGGAACTCCCGCGAGCACGCACAGATAAAGCTGTTCGAACAAGTACATATGCCCGAACGTTTGTGACACGGACGGGAAAACGCTCGTTACTTCCGCATGGAACACATCTTTCGGAAGCTGCTCTAGATGTCCGAATAAACGCTCGTTCGCCCAAACGTGATAATCGTACAATTGATGCGTTTGTTTAAGCATGGGTGAATCCACCTTCCTTTATTCATCGTCGTTCGGCTGCTGTAGCCTTTCCACTATCATACACCGGGTTTGTTGACAACTGTTGTCAGCGAAGTACAATCGGAATCGTCTGCATAATGTTTTGCAATTCCTATCGCTAATTCCTGAATGCGATATTTCAGATCCAGCGGCTCCCGAATGCGAATGGCCGTGCCAAACGTCATCAGATACATTGGAAGGTACTTGTTCATAGTTGGGGTATCGAGCAGGAACTGCGCCTCCCGGTCGGTCCGTTCCGTCAAATAGTGGCGCATATGCCAGTGCCCGCAAACTGCGTTCAACGTGACCGGGTCCCCCTCGATGCGAATGACCGTCAACGGTCCGTCCGCTTCTCGTTCCCGCTTGGACTGGTCATGGAAATAGGCGGACGCTGAGAAGTGCTCCGGTTTTTCGAACCGCATATCGGTCGGCTCCAACCGTGAGATACGGTCCACGCGGAACGTTCGAGCCGCTTGTGACCGATGGCAGAACGCGACAGCGTACCATTCGTTTCGGACATAAGCCAGCCCGTAGGGATCGATGTTACGTTCGCCCGACTGTTCCGCATTTGGTTTACGATAGGTGATGCGCATTGTTTGTCCGTCATCCGCCGCCTGCTCCAGGTCTCGCAACAACGGAACGACGGAAGGCGGACGCGACAGAGCAATCACATCCATGCCGCTCGTCTGACGGGTCAGATCGTGAAGCTGATCTTCGTGCAGCCCGTTCTCCACCTTCTTCAACGCGCTTTCCAGCTGTTCTGTATAGGGGTAGCCAGCGCCTTGCGTAAATTTAAACGCGTCTACAAGCGCCTTTAGCTCTAAGGGATTGAAGAACAATGGTGTCTCCTTGAAGTTTTCCATAATGCGAATGCCGCCGTCATGGCCCGATTCAGCGACGACCGGCACTCCGCTGGCGCATAGTGCGTCGATATACCGGTACACGGTGCGAACGCTGATCTCCAAACTGTCTGCAATCTGCGCGGCGGTGAGCTTCCTTCCGGATCGCAGCATCCACAGCATAGACAGCATGTTATCCCATTTTGCCATAGTGGCCGCCTCTTTTCCTCGCGTAATTGAACCTCATTTCGCCGTCACTTATGATACGGTTCTCCGCAATGTCTGTAACAGCAAGTTTTATTAAAAAAACGGGCGCCCAATCCGGCGCGCCCGTTAATTTATATTGATATTCGACTCATGATTCTATGTCCCAGAGTCTATTGAATGTTGAAGCTGGCAATAATTTTGTCGTATTCCTTCAAATCTTTATCTTGATACCGAGTCTTATCGACAAAAAACATCAGGGTTGCGAAATTAGAATCTTTTTGGATGAAGACCAGCTTGCCGACCGTGTCACTTGTCTCGTAATCGATCACCTGCGCTTCTGCTCCGGCGATCTTTGTGTTCGTTTGCTTGTTCACTTTAACGTAATTGTACCCATTCTTTAAAGCCTGCTTGGCATACTCGTCCAAGCCCAAGCCTTTCTTTGACTCCAATTGGAAGTCCACTCCCATATAATAGTTGCTGTACAACTTCCGATTATCAGTCATTACAGAGGGTCTCCAATTGCCATTAATGACAATCTGGAAGAAGTTCGCGGTGTCATGATCAGACAAATTCACATACATAGGACCACCGATGATTAATTTATTTGTCTTGTTGTCGAAAACGAGCTTCGAAGTTAGACCGAAATAATCGGAAACACTCTTGGCTGGCAAATATAAGCTTCCATTGTACTGTAATGCTTTGATACCATCGATTTCCTGACCGTTCATCTCCACTTTAATTGAAGGATTAAAGAGCGCCTTTACTTCCTTCCAAGCAGATCCTGCCCATGCTCCAGTTGCGTTGCCAAGCAAGAACATTGCTGCAATAATCCCCACCCAATATTTCTTCTTCATTTACCTTCCCCCTACTATTCAACAATAGCCTAATTCTACCATATCTTTTCAAAAAGGGGCGTTTTAAGAGGATGCCACACCTATCAAAATGGATAAAAATCTAAATAATTGATGTCGACTTCAGCCGTCTACAACACGGTTTCTCTGTAAAAACTAAATATTTCGTTCCTCATACTCAAAGGGTTCTTCACAAAAGTACATTTCATGAAAAAACCCTTTGTACGGGATATCGTCTTCCAAACATTTTATAAGATACGACAGCTCCTCATCACACTTTGGTTCCTCACCGTTGTTCTGCATGACCTCGAATGCGTCAATAATATTTTCCAAGAGATTTACTTTGATAAATAAAGGCACCTTATCCAACGCCGAATCTTCGAGCTTGGTCTCGGATCTGTATCCCGCGAGGATTGTTTCAAAATAATCATCCATAAACTTTTTACGTTTAACGGCGTCTGGCTCAAATTGTATCCAGCCCACTCCGCTTGTCCAAAGGCCTGCCATGTCAAACATATACCAACCGAAACATGAATTATCGAAATCATATACGGTTATTTGTCCGGTATCAAAATCGATGGAATAATTCCCATCGTTGTAATCAAAATGGAGCATTCCGAAAGTATCCTGGTTGCTGTCCAATCCTTTTAAGGTATTAAGGAGCTCTACCAGCTTTTCCTTAAGCAGAGATAAGGAGTCGGGGATCAATTTATCAATATATTCGGCATTGTATTTGTCAAAAAAACTATGCCGGCGATGGACAGGCGTATACCCTTTCGATATTTGATGCAGTTTTCCCAAGACTTTGCCGCAATTGTAATAATATTCGGTAATTGGAGCTCCTTCTCGGTACTGATAATTATTTTCTACAAGCATTTTTCCTTTAGCCTTTTCAAACAGACAGACAAAAAAGGTGTGGTTATTATGTGTAATCTCCTCCAGCAGCTTCCCTTTCCGGGAGCTAATTACATTTGAGACACTTCCCCCATGCTCGAATAAATATCTAACATACTCAACTTCTCCCAGAAAATCTTCCCGGCTTCTGTCAGGTAAAAAAGCGATTCTAAGTATTTTTGCGTCGACGCCCTCTTTCACACAGGTATATACGACATTCCTTCCTCCAGCATGTGCCGGAATCAGCCGAATTTCATAGCCTTCTAATCCGAACAGCTCCGATACTACTGTAAGCAAATAGGTATCACCGATTGAAACAACCTCGTTATAATTCATACAAGTTCCTTTCCGCACAAACATTTATTTTTTCTTACGCTATAAAAAGAACGTACCACAATAACGGCACGCTCAATGGACTTTTTTGATCATTTTACTCTAATGGGCGCAAACCATTCCATCTGACAGTACTCGCCATCGTATGCATCCGTGTCGATTTTTTCTACGAAAAATTCGCTATCCAGAAGCTCATATTTCCCTTCGTGCTCCTTTGCAAGCCTATCGATAGCATGATATAGCGCCTCTGCGCGCAGTTCACTAATCTCCTCATAATGATGGTTCCCTATATAACGAAAGCCGACGCATAAGGAAGCAGGGACGGTGTCGCCTGAAAAACCGTCAGGAATATCGTTCAGATTCTTTACGCGTATAGACGGTAGATAGTGCGTCCAACTAAGCGATGGATCATGTGTCTTTGTTAGACCATAATATATATTGGGTTCTACTGGACTTGGCACCTTATGCCGATTGTTCCACCAAAACTGCTTAGCAGCTTCGGGCGCTTTTGTCGGCGCTTCAGCAATTTCAATTCGATACATTTGCCCAATTAAATGAAACGATGGCATCATGACCATATTCGGCCCGTATACCAAGTTTCCGCAAACATTGTTTTTAGGAAACAGATGAAGAGGTGCTGTTATATGAATGTTTTTCCCGGAATGTCTGCATTCGCCAGGCGTAAGCCCATATTCGCGTTTAAACGCGCGTATGTAGGTTTGCTCATGTTCATAACCGCATTCGATTGCAATGTCGAGAATTCGTTTCTCGGAAAGCATCAAATTCTCCAAGCTGGCGGCAAGCTTTCGAGAGCGGATATAGCTTTGTAGCGGCACGCCAAAAGCGAATTTGAATAGTCGACGCAAATGAACAATGGAAATCGGGAGGTCGACCAGATATTCTGCCTCCCTTGTACCAGAAACATTTTCTTCTATTCGTGATAGAAGCTCAGACAAAAGCTTGTATAATTCCATGCAACGCTCCTAGAATATTATTGTTCCTTATCATTAAAATACATAAGGACTATTAGCAAAATTATACCATGATATGGAAAACGTTGTTGTTTTCTGCATATAAAAAAGGGGCTGTCTCAAAAGTCATTTTGCGATTTTTTGAGCACTACTTAGAACTTATTTTCATCGAGAAAAAGAACCTCAAGCTCCACTATACAGTGGAATTTGAAGTCCTTTCATTTGAAAATGGGGACGTTCCCCTGTCATGCAAAGACTTTTGCGGCAGCGTCTGCAGCAGCTTCATCTAAGTGCAGAAATGCACTTATTTAACCAAATCTTCTTCAAATCTGCTCAATTAGAGGTATTTGTACACCTATTTGCAACATTCCAATCTTGTTTGTTAAAAACAGGTGCACTTTTACACTTATTTACTCTCCACTATTGGTTCGCGCACATTACAATCATACGACGATCATCGCTGATGCTGGATATGGTCAGTTTGAGTTATTATGCGCTACAAGCAGCAAGCAAGGGAAAAACTAAGCTGCGAGGAAGGATATTCGCTGTCGGTAAGACGAATGATTAAACCCGAAATTGTTTTAGGGCAGATAAAGAATAACCAAGGATTCCGGCGTTTCTGCTTCGCAGCTTACCTAAGGTAAGTCTGGAGGTCGGGTGGCTTTCGCTTGCCCATAATCCTATGAAACAAGCAACCATAGATCAGAATAGAAAAATAGCAGTACAGGATAGCTCTCCTGTACTGCTATATATTTACCATTACACCCGTTCAAAGCGAGCTATTCCTCAGCGGGCTTGATGCTTATGGGTCAGCCCCTAGACATTCTTATTACGATTCGAGCTTACAGGCCTCAAGCCCTCTACAGTCCAAATTTTCGCTGTTGCTTATTTAATATTCTTTTTTAATTACAAAAAACGAACCTCGTATTGTTCCAGCTAGTTTAGACTTCTGCCTCGCAAACTTAAACTTTTCTTCTAACTCCTTTGGTATCTCCATCCCCTCGGAAAGCTTAAAGCCAACGGCTCGCTTCTTAGCGTCATCAACTGTATACATGACGTTGATTCCAAGACCATCCTCATAAAAGACGTAAGCAAATTTAATATTCTCCACTTGAAAACGCGACGTTTCTAAAGGCTTGGCCGCAAACGCAATATCACGCTCTTTCAAAACTTGGTTCACATAATCAAGTGTATCCTGACTTTCGCTAGCTGGCACAACCGTAAATTCATGTTTGTATTTATTCATAAAGTAACGGGCTTCATTAGCGCGCAAACCAGCAAGCGCTTCTGCTACAGGTGAAGACTCTAAACCAACCGTAGACACATTTTTAAAATCAACGATATAAGACATGTCCATCTCTCCTTTTATAACATTATTTCCAACAAAACTTGTCATTATTTATAATATCATTCCTTATCCCCACCATTCTACTACGCAAAGCGGAGAAAACAGAAATGATAGGCGGTACGGGTTCAAAAGCCTTATTTACCTGCTTCGGTTTATAAATATGGACGAATCGTCACTTATGCTGATCACTAATTTGACTTAGAATTACCGTATAAGATTGAAAAAGGCTGTGATTCTAATGTTAATCAAAAGAGACAAATGGCTGCAATATCGCATCTTTCGCAGCAGATCCTCTCTCGCCGGACGATTGCCACCAACACAGTTACTTAAGAAGAATACCTTGTCGAAAATGCTCCTTCAATATCAAAGCGTCGTACTGAAACCTCGCAATGGGAGTTATGGAAGGGATATCGTGTTCATCAAACGGAACGGTACGAATGGCTATCGCATTCATAACGAACAGAATGCAGTTACCATGAGAGACACTGATAAAATACTCAAATGGCTCCGTAAAAAAAACAGCACTCATGGATATATTGTCCAAAGACGTCTTCAGCTTGCTCAAATTGGGCATAAGCCGTTCGACATTCGCATAATAACTCAGCGGAAAAAAGGCTCTTCTTCCCCTTGGAACGTGACAGGTTCATACGCAAAAGTAGCGGCGCAAGGATATCTAGTCACAAATGTGACTAGCCGCACCATTCCAGTGCTTGAGGCGTTAAAATTAGCCCGAATCGGAGATCGGAGCTTGCTTGTCAAAGCTGAAGGGATCGCACTATTGGCTGCCAAAAGACTTGGAGAGCGTTACCCCAAGCTTAGACAAGTCGGGTTCGATATAGGCATCGACAGAAAGCATCGAATTTGGATCATTGAAGGCAATTATCAACCGGACTTGCGCCCTTTCCGGCTCTTGAAAGATTCCTCGATGCAGCGCAGAATATCATGGTATAAGAAACATTAGAGCGTAAAAAGACGACCAGCCTTTTATCCTTGGCTTGTCGTCTTTTCATTTTTATAACCTATTCTTGATCATGCCCCGTTTGGGATGTTACTTGCGTCTGCTTGTACTCACAACACGCGTCACTTGGAACTTATTTACCCCTACTTGTATAATGGCAAACTTGCTGAAAGAAGTGCCGGAAGAAGTATACGGTTCCGCTTCAATATTTCCACTCGGTGTTCTAACCGTTGCGGTGATTCTAGTCACCAAGCAAACTCCACGGCTAGAAGCCGTCCAAGTCTCGTCACGCTGAACCGCATAATTGTCGTCACTACAAAAGATGGATGCATATTCAACTTTTCCAAATGCATTAAACGATGTGGAGTTAAATATCTGAACAGGGTCGTAACCCGTAGGTCTTCTATTTCCCATCTCCAAAACCTCCTTGATATTGGTATCGTTCATTAAATGCAAATTAATAGATTTTGGTAAGGTATAAATGTGGACAAGGAAAAAAAAGCACGTTTGTCCAATGGTCACGAGGATACGGCAGCATATGATGATGCTCCTCAAACAAAAAAAAGAACCACCCTCGTAGTTAAACAGGTGGTTCGAGACTATAGGTTTAATACAGCGAGCGCTATTACTATGCTTCGAATGGCTTTTCGAAAGGATTTTGCCCTACTTATGTTACGGTTCGCCTTAATGTGTCTACCGAGTTGGACTAATCACCACTCATAAAAGTTTTCCTCGACCAGCAACTCAAATGAATCCGCTACTAATTTGAACTCCCCGGTATCGTGATAACAGATGTGTACCTTTCCTGACCGATCGATGATTATCGGGTCGCCGGAACCATCCATAGAAATAACATAACTAGTTCGTAAAACCTCTGCGCAGGGAAGCTCCTTGAATTGCTCTCGGAACTCCAACGTCAAATCAATAACCGTTTCATTTCCGAAACTAGAACCGTTAGAGAATGCATGTACCGCAAGACCTGCATATGCTCCGCCAAACGTCCTTATAAAATGTGCGTAATCTTCATGAAAGCTTACATTCAGCCGTTGCTGTGCCTTAGCAATTTCCTCTTGGCTCGCCGGAATGCCTACTAGTGTGCTATTATCCTCCCGATGAAGGAAATTCTTTAATCTCTCCATTAACGCATCCTTCATAAGTTAATCTCCTTTGTACACTTTCTCCTTTACTAATGTGACCAATAGCGATTCTTTATTTATAACTCTCCCTCAAGAAACTTAATGAGGTACATTTCAGGCTGCACGAGGAACTCTGTAAAGCTGCACAAATCCGCATACTCCTGGTGCTCCACGTCATAACAGCCTACCAAGCCTTTTTTCTTCGGATTCCATACTAGCTGCAGATCAGAGTAATTGTCGATATCGGCTGACAGACGCAACAGCTTTTGCCTGCCAACTTTCATCTCGATCGTATCAGTTAATGTAAAAAAATCGATATACCCGATTTTATATTCATTTTGCGCAAGCTCAAGGCGCAGCTTGTCTCCAATAAGAAAGCTGACCAGTTCATCGGTCAGTTTATATTTTTTTAGCTCAAACTTTTTATTTTCCATATTATGAAGCTCTGCCGGCTCCAGCGATTTCAAATAGTCAGCCAAGATTGTATTCTTATTGCTGACCGCAATCGTATACGGGCGCTCGCCGTCCTTTTCCGCAAAAGTCACGTCCGCACCGCGTTCGATCAAAAATTTGACCATGGCCAGATTACCCATACGCGCTGCAACGGTTAATGGAGTCGCTTGATAAGGATAGACCATATCCGGTTTATTATAGTTGATGTCCACCCCATGATCGAGCAAATAGGTGAGTGACTTATAGTCATGATCCGATACAGCTTGACGCAATACAGCACCGCCATGCAACTTTATATCTAATCCCAGCTCATGAATGAGCGGGATATTGTTTTTGTTGCCATAGTAGGCCTGTGAATAAGCGCCGGACCCGATTCGATTGAGCTTGTCCAGCTTGGCTCCTTGCGCTGCAATGTAGCGAATGATGTCTTCCTTGCAATAGCGAACCGCTCGCAAAAAGGCCGGATTATGATTGACATTCAGGTTGACGCCATGCGCTACCAGCAGCTTTACAACATCCATTTGCTGCAATATAAGCGCCAGATCAAGCGGACTTAAGGTGGTATGCTTGCTGAGTATGATGCCAGCTTCAATATCCCAGCCTGCTGTAATTGCAGCTTGCAAAGCAGGAATATTCCCTTTGTAAATGTGCATCGCGATTTCCGGCAGATCCTCGAACTTCCCGATATCTTTTAGATTTATCATTTATTAATCGCTCCTACACCTAGTTCAACTGTTATTTTCTGAAATTGCTTCGCACCCTTTTGACAAGAGCCACTGCTCCATAACGGCAAACGCCTGCTTTACATCCTGTTCATAGAAAACAGCCACCTCTTGTTGGTAAGCATAATTCAATCGTACATAGCCACCTAGTTGCCGGTAGAACAGGAAGCATGCATATGGGGTCTCAATGGACAAATCCGGTGGAAAATCTGCTTGGCACATCCCAGCCAAATCGGGTAGCGAAAGCTGATCCTGCCCTTGTGGCAAACGTAAAAAGAGATGGCTCCGAGTACCTGTCCACGGTTCATAATAGACAGCTTCTTCTTGACTGATTCCATACACCTGACGATATATTTCGTCCAGCACCAAGGCGTACATCCCTTCGTCTTTTTGCTCCCGATCCTGCAGCGAAATCGCCTTAACGTGCTCCGCATGCCGAGGTAGCCAGAGAAGTAAAGCCGTCTGGGGATGCACGGCCAGAAAATCACCGTCCACTGTTGTGCCTATAACGGTACACTCACCGATCTGTTGCTCAGTAATGGGGCTGTCTTCGTCATGCTCCCATAACCCGTACTCAGCAAAGGGTTTAAGCACCTCCGTATCCGGCAGCTGAACATTCAACCAACCTCTGTAAGTCCCTTCGCCAAATCGCCGCAAAAACCGGAGGTAGCCCGGTGGATAAACAGCGGCGTCTTCCTTTGCAAGTGCTTGGTTTTGACCATCTGACAGCGGTTTTGGCCGAGATACAATGTACATGAATACTCCCCCTATTTGGACTATTAAGTCTGCCGCTGTTGGCAGTCGGATGTACTTCATGGAAAATTCTTTTCAAAATTCATATTTCCCAAATTGTTTTCTGAGAGATTCTTCGTGCGGTATCCACTCCGAATCACTCCATAAAGACATTTTCACGTGTTCTGACAGCTTATCTACAGCTTGTACTGGACTCGTAATGCTAATGAAGTCGTCAAAATCCTCATTACGGATATCCAATGCTTTCCGCAGGTAGTCATCATTAATACGCTCTTCTTTGAGTTGTTCATATTCATCCCTCATCCACTGTTCACAAAAGATTTTTTCGGCCCTAATATCTCCATTCTCGAACAACGACAACTCAAATAATTCCTCATTCATATATCCGGCGGTCATCACTGGCTCTTCGATAAGCCGGGACAATGTTTTGCCAACCTCCTTCACCGTACCCCATACAAAATAATCGTGCAGCACGCTAATCCAGTTTTCGTTACTTTTGCTAATGTACATGACGACTTTGATCTCTTGAGCCTCATTATTTGGCTTGCCTAATACTGTGTCATGCCCTTCACTTAGCTCTCTTAATGCATCGACAGTCTTCTCAAGGTTTTTCGACTTAATATGCAAATTCGCAAATGATCTTCCCACGAGATCGCCTCCTCTAATCACTTTTTTACTCAACCTGATTCTTGTTTATATCTTATAGATTGGTTCTATAAATGTATCTTATTTCCATTATAGTGATCGCTTGTCCTGAGTCTACCTACTTTTCACCTGAATTTTGGAATTGACGGTTGCAATGTTAGAGATATAGCCTTGTTCTCTCCAACTTTTCACAACAAAGCTTTTCGCCGTCACATATGGCATGGTTCTCCGCTTTGTCTGCAACGGCTAGCTTTTGAACAAAGACCATCCCGATAAAAGGATGGTCTTTGGGATCTCTAATTTATTTTAATTGCCTCAATATAAAGTTCGATTATCACTTCATTTCCGATAATAATTCCACCCGTTTCAAGAGGCGAGTTGAATTTCAAACCAAATTCATTACGATCAAAACTGGCTGTTGAATGAAAGCCTACACGTTCCCGGCCGCGAGGGTCTTTGTTTAGTCCTTCAAAAACGGTATGAAAAGTGACAGGTTTGGTGACTCCATGCAGAGTTAGATTGCCCGTAAGTTCATACTGCCGTTCGCCAGCATAGATGCAGTTGGTGCTTTGAAACACAATAGTTGGATACTTGTCAGCATGAAGAAAGTCGTCGCTCCTCAAATGTTCATCTCGTTGTGCTTGACGAGTTGTGATACTATTTGCTTCTATGGAAGCCTGAATACCCATGATTGTTAACTCGTTGGGATCAAAACTTAAAATCGCTTGGAAACGCTCAAATACTCCTTTAATTTTATTAATTATTAAATGCGTCACCGAAAACTCGACGGAGCTGTGGTCCGGATCCACTTCCCATTTGATATTACTCATGAATAAATTCCACCTCTATAATAAGATTATGAGAAAGGTCACCCTATCTCCAAAACACTGCGCTATTCGCATACACCTAATATACAAAAACGCTACTGACAACGTAATGTCAGTAGCGTTTTAGCGTTTTTTCGGTTCGCAGATGTCGGTCATCTGTAGGGTAATACTCCCTTAAGTTAAAATGGGCAGGCGGTTCCAGATCAAGTTTATTTAAGCGCCCGTAGGAGACTCTGTCCATACTGCGGCATTTTCACATCAAAGTTATCTGCAACCGTTGCCCCAATATCCGAAAATGTCTTACTTACAGGTAACTCACTTTGCTGAGTGAAACTCTTGCTGTAGAGGAGTAAAGGAACATATTCACGGGTATGATCTGTACCCGCATGAACGGGATCATTGCCATGGTCTGCTGTAATCATGAGAAGATCATCTTCGCTCAGCTCGGCAAGAACTTCATTTAATCGATCATCAAATTGTTCTAGCGCTTTCCCATACCCGATCGGGTCTCTACGATGTCCATATAGTGCATCAAAGTCAACAAGATTCAAAAAGCTAAGTCCTGTAAAATCAGTATGAATGGTCTCCATGAGTTTATCCATGCCATCCATGTTCGACACTGTGCGCAAAGACTTGGTGACACCTTCACCATTATATATATCTGAGATTTTGCCAATCGCTAATACATCGAACCCAGCATCCTTGAGCTCATTCATCACGGTTCTTCCATAAGGCTTCAAGGCATAATCATGACGGTTCGATGTTCTCTTGAATTTTCCAGGCTCTCCGAGGAATGGCCTGGCGATCACTCTGCCTAACATGTATTCCTCACGTAGCGTAATCTCTCTAGCTATCTCACAGATTTGATATAGTTCTTCCAAAGGAACAACTTCTTCATGAGCGGCAATCTGAATTACTGAATCTGCTGAAGTATAGATAATGAGCGCGCCAGTGTTCATATGCTCTTGCCCAAGTTCATCCAGAATAGCTGTACCGCTAGCTGGCTTATTCCCAATAACCTTTCGTCCCGTTTTTTGTTCTAATTCGTTAATTAATTCGACTGGGAATCCTTCAGGGAACACTTTGAAAGGAACATCGATTTTTATGCCCATAATCTCCCAGTGTCCAGTCATTGTATCCTTCCCGTTCGAAGCCTCCTGCATTTTGGTGAAATAAGCTAAAGGCTGCTCTACTTTGGGTACTCCGGGTATTTGGTCAATATGGCTTAACCCTAACTTAGATAAAACAGGAACATGCAGCCCATTCATTTTTTCTGCAATATGCCGTAATGTATGTGATCCTGTATCCCCAAACTTTTCAGCATCCGGAGCTTCACCGATGCCTACAGAATCCATAACGATGACGAAAATCCGCTTAAACCGAGGTGTTTGTTTCATGTTAATGCTCCTTCTATTTTAGCTGTACTCAACTAAAATATGATTCCGATAACGATGGCTGATAAAACGCTTACAAGTGTCGCGCCATATAACAACTTTAATCCAAACCGAGCAACCACATTCCCTTGTTTTTCATTCAAGCCTTTTACGGCACCCACGATTGTACCAATGGACCCAAAGTTAGCAAATGAGATTAGAAATACAGAGACGATGGCTGTCGTACGATCACTAAAGCCGTCTTGAATTTTTACAAAATCAAGCATAGCCACAAATTCATTCGCCACTAATTTGGTCGCCATGATACTGCCTGCACTAACAGCCTCAGACCATGGCACACCCATAACAAATGCGATTGGTGCAAAGACATAACCTAATGCTTCTTGGAACGAGATACCGAATATTCCAGCGAAAACGCCGTTAATTAAAGCAATTAACCCAACGAAACCAACCAACATAACCCCAACCACGACGGCTACCTTAAAGCCATCCATGATATACTCACCCAGCATTTCGAAAAACGTTTGTTTTTCTTGTTCTTGAACTTCAACAATATCCTCTTCAGGTTTAACCTCATATGGGTTGATGATGGATGCAATAATAAAACCGCCAAATAGGTTTAGTATTAATGCAGCTACAACATATCTAGGCTCCAGCATCGTCATATAGGAACCAACGATTGACATGGATACCGTCGACATTGCTGATGCACATAATGTGTACAGACGCTGCTTAGACAATAATCCGAGTTGATTTTTCACCGAAATAAACACTTCATTTTGTCCGACAATGGCAGCCGCAACCGCATTATAGGATTCCAATTTTCCCATACCATTTATTTTACTTAGGACCAGACCAATATACTTTATAATAAACGGCAGTATTTTATAATGTTGCAGAATCCCGATAATCGCTGACATAAATACGATAGGCATCAATACAAAGAGGAAAAACGTGTGTGCCCCTTCGTTTGCCATTCCACCAAAAATAAAGTTAATCCCTTCATTTGCATATCCCAGTAATTTATCAAAACTATTGGCAAAGCCCTTAATTAATAATTCCCCTATACTCGTTTTTAGTAGAAGTATTCCCAAAACAATCTGAACCACAATCATGACAATAATTGGTCGATATTTAATCTTTTTCTTATCATTACTTGCAAGCCATGCCAGTATTAGAACAAGAATTAGACCAGCAACAGAGATGAGATAATGCATCTTTACCCCTCCAAATTTTTGTTTATTGTTTTTACTTTACTCCGCTGTTTTTCCCTCCACATGAACCCCTGTTCCAGAATAATCGCCAACAGGCTTCCGCATATTAACCCGTTATTTAAAATGGCGATCACGATCGGAGATAAATGGATTGTGGCTGATGAAGGGATAAACATTAAACCCACACCCACTAGCAGGGAAACTCCACTAACAATAAAAGGTCGCTCTTCATGAATGACCTTTCGCAATTCCCTCAACGATATTCCAACCATCTTCACAAAAATAACGAATGTAACAGCATAGCCAATCGGAGCTGGAATGCCGGATATGACATTCATAATTGGCGGAAACAAGGATATAACGATCACTAAGCTGCACCCTATTAAGAACAGCCTACGCTCTCTCATACCTGTCTGTTCAACATATCCCGCTGCTCCCGAGATAGGCACCGAGCCAATCGCCCCTAAAGAGCCGCCAACAAAATGTGTAATTCCGGATATAATTCCAGCACGCCAATAACGGCGATGATCCGTGGATTGCTTTTGCTCTATCACGGTTTCCATCAACCGGATGGATGCAATCGCATTGGTTATTAACAGCAGTGTTAATAACAACGCTGTAGTGATGGTCCCACCGTCAAATCGCGGCCATCCAAATGGCAACATTTCGGGTAGATTAACTAGGTTTTTTGCTTGTGAAAAAACCGGTGTGTTACCAAAAACTATAAATAATAGCCAACCTAACAATATACTAATGATCACAGAAAATTGTCGAAGTAACGCAATGCGGCAGCTCCCTAACCAAAAGGTAATGCAAACCACAATCACACTAAGCAAAAACACTTTAACATCTAACGTCGTATGGCTAGATGTAATTCCCATCATCCCTTTCATAAAAGAACCGCTTAATTGAAAGATCAATAACAGTAAATATATAAAAGTGATGGTTGGTGTAAATAATCGGGCTATTTTATCCATTAGCTTAAAGGCTGAAATGAGGATAAATAAGACACCGCTAATGATCATTCCTCCACTTAAAGCTTGCAGAGCATCAATGTTAGAAGAATATAATACCCCCACTAAACTCGCGTAAATGGTAAAAATGCTCCACCATAACCCTGCCGGACCTTCATGAATAGGAAGTTTATGACCAATCAGGCCTTGTAAAAAGCCCGCTATCCCCAAAGTAATAATGGTACTCTGGATGAGTCCAGCAGTCTCAATGGGTGTTAAGTTATATAAATCTGCGATAGCAATTGGTGCAGCAATTGCGCCTGCGATCATAAAAATCATCCACTGCAATCCGGACAGAATTACTCTCATTTCTTTCTCACTCTCTTTTCCTAACCCTTAAACCTATAAACTAGTGTCATCAATGATTGTATTAAGAGCTACTTCTACCATTTCATAAAAGGACTGTTCACTTTCTTGATGAGTTAAGTGCTCCTGCGTTAATAATTGACTGCCCACGGTCAAAATGGACAGTGCTTTTACACCATATTTAGCAGCCAAAGTATAGAGCGATGTGCTTTCCATTTCTACTGCTAATACGCCAAAGTCCATAAATTTGTGAAGTCGATCCAACGTTTCACGATAAAATTCATCCGAATTATAAATGTTGCCAACAAAGACTTTCGCTTGCTTACCTTGTGTGTGTTGATATGCTTTCATTAACAATGAGAAGTCGCCCGTAGGCGCATAATTGCAGCCATGGAAAATTTTATCCGTCAGATTGCTGTCTGAAGACACGGCTTGAGCTAATACAATATCACGGATATTTACTTCTTCTTGCATCGCGCCACATGTGCCAATGCGAATCAATTTCTTCACTTCGTAATCGATGATCAGTTCCGTTGCATATATGCTCATCGATGGATTGCCCATCCCTGTCCCCTGAACCGACACCGGCACACCTTTGTATAACCCAGTGTATCCATACATACCTCTTACTTCGTTATAGCAATAGGCTTCCTCTAAAAAATTCTCTGCTACAAATTTTGCACGCAAAGGATCTCCTGGAAGCAAAACACGTTCTGCTATTTCTCCTTTTTTTGCACCTAAATGCCTGCTCATATGGTTTCCTCCAATAATCTGAATACTGCACTCAGATTTTCCGAAATCGCTTCCATTTTACCGACGGAAAAATAGATGCTTTAGTATTTTCCAAACGAATTTCCTTAAGGAAGATCAGCCTTAATCGTTTAGAACCTGCTTTGAGCATAAGGTTTTTTATCATCGCAAACTAGACCAAAATCTTACGTAGGGTACGGAAAATAATTGGTCAAATTATAAAAGTAATTCTTTACGAATATTGTCCAGGTCTCTTTTAGATGGAATCGTAGAAATAGTAACAACAGGTACTGTCTTTAATGAAACCGGGAAGTTACTAATGACGAAATCGATTTGATGCTGCTGCACCATTTCGTCGGTTAGTCCTTTCATAATGGAAGTATTAACGATCAACTGATCCCCAATTTCCTTTTTAATCAAATCCGCTATGTAATGGCGAATCGAAAATTCTTCACCGATCACTAAGAATGCCTTTTTTCTTTTATACCGTAAGCTTGAACGAACAATTAAGGTTAGTTTTGTTAAATGGAAATCATTATACAGGACAGAAGGATAAGCTTCATTCCACGTTTTCATGCAGTCTTGCAATTCTTGATATATCTGCTGGCACTCTTTTTGAACATATGTCGATAAATTGCTTTTTGAAATCATCATCCATTCAGGAATGGCATTATCCATTAAAAGCTTGTCAATGAAGTCATATACCTCCAATGTAAATCGTTCTTCCATATCCATATTCGGATATACCTTTGCCAGTAATGTAAAAAGCAGATTACCCATTTGATACTCTTCTTTATCCTTGTATAATTCGAATTCTTTTATCGGTGTCATTTCCGATCCTTCGTAATAATGGTATTGGCTGAGTCTCACTCGTGATTGCATAAAAAATATTTCACTTTCAGGAAATGCTATAGAAAGCTGTTCTTCTAGGCTCTTTGCAAGAGCTTTCACCGGCAAATAAAACATCCCTTTTTCCCAGGGATAACTGACCTCGTCGACTTTTACACATTTCCCTCTCGTAACTCTATCGACTACAATCGCCAGCAAAAAGGATAATTTCCTTTTGGAATTGATAAAATAAACTATATTTTTCTCATTCTCTATAGTTGTGATTAACTCATTAATATAAGCAAAGTCAATATTCTCAAAGGGCCATCCAGTAAAGTCATAGGCATCACAATACAACTTCCAATAAAAATACCGTATATTCATTTCATTCCCTTTGATCTTAGGGCTGGAATAAGTAATGTGCAGCTTATACGGCTTCAGATCATTATTATTTAAATTTACAATCAACTTCTTCAAAGACGAGGTGCTCATAAACATTTCACCAGCAAGCTCCTCTACTGAGAACCGTCCGTCAGTGGTAAACAATAGATTCATCAGCCGATAAAAGGTGGTTTGTCTGAGCATAAAAGAAACCACCTCACTAATCGTCTTCCCTCGTCCATCACGTCGAAGAAATACTCCCTTTCCTCTAGTCACCTCAATGGTAATATCAGGTGGCAGCCGCTTGCTTATCTCTTCAACCATCTTACGTATGGTTTTATCTGAGATTCCTAGACTTTTCTCAACTTCGGCCAAGGTAAACCATCTTTGTTCCGTATCAAGAAGTGTTAATAATTGGCTAGCTAATTTATATTCTTTATCCATACTCCCACCCTATTTCAGTTTAGTTTGAATATTATTCTTTTTGAAGTTCTTTTTCCGTAATTCCAACAAGCCCCTTTAACGAAAAATCGATTCTCCCAGAAGGAAGAATCGGCTTTTTGATCTGTTTGAATATTATCTATGTTAAGTCTCACCCTAACCCAATTGTGCTATTCAGTGTCAAATAAGAATTTTGTTCAAAATAGTTCACCTTATTTATGATATGGTTCACCTTATCATTCTTAAGGCGAAATTAAAAGGCACCCAAAATAGCAGTTTAATATAATTCAACATAATTGTCCCGATCTTTAGAATCTATTCATGCAATCCAACTAGCTCGATCAAATCTTTCTCCAAGGCTTGTTTTTTTGAATAACCACTACATCTATATCATGCTCCCCAATTTCACTAACATGTCTAAAAATTAATTCCTGCTTTAATATTTTATATTCAGGCAATGGCTTAATTCTCCGATTCTTTTCGTCAAATACAGCAGGCATTAAAAAATATTTTTTATGATTTTGATAACGTGCTTTAAACATATTAAACATTTTAAAATTATCCGTAGGAATAGCTCGCTGCATTCTTGAAATTGACAATAGTAGGCTTTCGTCAAATTCAAATCCCTGTACTTCCATTCTCTTAGCCGCTCGATCAATATTAGAGCTAATATGCATTGTATATCCCGTTCCTTCACCAGGGATATCACCTTCAATAATAGCTACCCTCAGTTCGTCATTCTTATCTTCCTTACCATAAATAGATATCCAATCTTTGAATATTTTCTTTGCGTAGTATTCTTTTTCATATGGTAGTAATAAACATGGAGGCTCCTCATCATTAACGTCCATGAGAAATGCAGCCCCCCTCCAGATAGCCTTATCCCATGATTCTATATCAATTGGCGTAGTAATAAATAAGGATTTTCTTTCTTTTGCTGGCAATGGTCTTAATTCACCCAGCTGAGGTTTCTTATTTTTACTTGTCCCTCTTAACCGCCAATACAAACTATCATATTTTTCAGACTTTGAGACATCGTAGTAGGTAACTCCTTGAAGAGGCATTGGAATAAAAGCAATATCAATTGACTGAAATACAACCGGAATAAATCTATCATTTAAAGTATCATCATTATATAGATGCTGGTAAATAATATTACTTTCCCACTTAACGCCTTTACCTACTCCATTTTCTGCTTTGCCCGATAGCCTATTTAGGTACTCTTGGGTGAAAATTAATATTATATATTCTGATTCATTAATTGAATTCTCCATCCATCTTGGCCACCCTTCATTAGGGGATTCTTCATATTGATCCAAGATTGTATCTATACCTTCATTCCTTAGTTTATTTGAAAATTTAAGAACCTTATCTGAAAATTCAATACTTTCTTGGCAATAACTTATAAATACCTTTGGATTATTTTCAGCCATGCCAAACCCTCCATCATGGGATTAACCCATATATGATTAATGAACAATACTAACTAGTATACATATAGAAACAAATTGCCAATAAACCCAGACCCTTTTGCTTACTTAAAATAAGGCTTAGGCAAAATTACTTCTGGTACTTTTTCACCATATAATTTGTAGGGCGAAATTCAGACAGTGTTTATTCCTGAATTAACAACTATCTCTCATTTGATATATCATTGATAGAAATCTAGCCTTAAATTGAATGATCCTTCATTACAATATGGTCTCTAAGTAATGTATTTCAAAGGTATCGTAATTCTTTTTAGAAAAAGTCCATATTTTTTAATTCAACACGCTCAAGGTTTGGATTCGACTTTTTTGTATCTATTTCGTTTAATAGATCATTAAAGTTCTCGAAAAAAATACGACCATTACTAATAATTGTGTCCACTCCTTTATTAAGTAAATACAAACTCTGTTTTAAATCTTTAAATTTACTCAGCCCTTCCATAATAATTAATTCCTTATATTCTAAATCTTTTAAAGTTACGCAAAACACTTTGTCACTGTGATATTTTTGTTTATTTATGTAATTATCAAACTCTTTCTGTGTGGTAAATCCATAATTAGCAGTACCAACAATAGATTCAGAAATAATCTCCTGAATCGGCTTATAAGATGAGCAACTGTCTACCCTCCCATGCAATTGAGCTACCAAGTTGTTGTTCTCATTCTTTATGCAAATAAAAAAAGCATCTCCCCTACTAGGCAATTCTTCAATTTTTTTGGGGTAATTGGCCATAAAATTCAATTTCATTGGTGTTTCTCTCAATGCACCATTTAACCAATCCAGCCCATACTCTCTATTAAGTACTTGTAGATAGGTGTTTTTATTGTGCTGACTATACTTCTTAGAAGTTTCACTTGTGTTATCATTAAATTCGTCATTTTTTACCAAAAGACGAATTCTATCTCTTATTCCTTCGGCTATATTTAAATATGCCTCATCTTTATTTACCCAAGTTGTTATAGGCTTCCCTTCCTTTGGAAGTGCCTGAATATCTCCAAATGGTGCTGACTTCCACTCGCAAGGTCTAACTATAATTGGAATAACGCAAGTCTCTCTCAAATTATGCCTTTCTAAGGACTTTAACATTTCCTTATGCCAACAAAACTCCGAACTGATAAAACTTGAGCTTACTAGTAGTAGAATAATTTGAGATGTTCTCAGATTTTCATTTATTTCCTTGTTCCAGTCCTCTCCAGCTAATATGTATCTATCATTCCATTCACGAATAAGATTCTCCCGTTTAAGTAACGAAAGGTGCTCTAATAATTCATTCTTTATTTCCTCATCTTTATGTGAATAAGATACAAATACTGTTAATGAAGTATTCATTGCTTCAAACATTTTATTCGCCCCCGAAAATTTTAGTAATAGTTCATGAGTATGTTGTTCTTCAGAATAATTAAATTAATCAAATTTATAATTCTAGTATTTTCAATTGATGTTATAATATCCAGCTAGGGAAGTTGTTGTATCCATCATCATTAACCCAATCATAGACTGAATAATTTTTGGACAATCTGTAGAATTTCCCTCTATGCTGTGAACTTACTTGTTGTATGGAATATGTTTCTATATCACCATATTTGGCCCACTTACCATTTACAGCTTCAAAAAGGTATAATTTTTTCCCATCTTCACTATATTGATATCCTAAATAATCAAATGGATTTGGCCCCAATATTTTTGTCTTTTGATCTTTTCCTACGATTCCATTTATGTGGATACCAATAAGTTTATTGCCTTTACTAATACTTTTCATGATCTCATATCTAACCCATCGTCTTGAATATGATTCACTACCTATTAATACTACAGTTATAGAGGTATTATTCAACTCCCCATTGATTAATCTCTTTAATGATACGTCCCCCGTCTTTTTTGCAGTCTCCCATATTGAAGCATCAAAATAACCTGCATTCTGAGTTTTTGTGGTTCGATGTAATCTGACGACATTTGCTCGAAAATCAGCTACATCTTGATAATGGAAACTAAAGAATACCCTTTTGTTCATTAAGTTTATCCCCCCTGACTGTATTTCTAAAGACCTCATTACTTATTGTTGTATTATACCAAAAAGTGATAAGATGTGGATATGATACGAATAAGTGGGAGGATTTATGTGTGCGTGCCATTATTATTGAATGTGGGTTAACGATTGGGATTGATCCTATAAGTGAAGACTTTTGCCAACACTTTCAGAATGAAATAGAAGAATATGTGGATACTACTAGATTGCGAAGCGTAATGAGTTTGCAATCCACATCATTAACAAGCGATGATTTAATAATTATCTTTAATAGAGTAGACCAGGAATACTCTGATAATGTAAAGGACTTCATTGAGGACGCTCTTAAAATTGGTAGCGAGATAATTCCAATTGCGCTAACAGAAGCTGCAAGATATCCAATGACCTCACTAAATCAATTCCAAAGTTTTGAAGTTGTTGATCAGCTTAGACAAAGACGATTAAGTTATGAAAATATTTCAACTGTGGCATTCGCTCTTGCTCGCCTAGTTGTATTTAAACTCAAGCCTACTATGGCAATGGATAGAATCGATTTATTCATTAGTCATCGACGAGTTGATGGAGAAAAGATAGCAGCTGCTTTAGATAATGAATTTAGAAGACGATCAATGGATGTAGAAGTATTCAGAGATTTAATTAATATCAGAGCAGGTGAAAATGCTCAACAAAAAATAGAAGAAAACCTATATAAAAGCGATGTTGTTGTTTTTATTGATACTCCTCTCGCAGGAGAATCTGAATGGGTTGCAAAAGAGTTAAGGTTAGCTTTAGTTCTGTGTCTTCCTATCGTTTGGGTTAGAATTGGCCGAGATGATGAGTCTAGAGTTAAACTTCCAGTAATTCCCGCATTTAAGCCCCACTTTGAATATCCAGATTTACTGGAGAAGGAACTTATTGATACACCAGACATTGTTGATAACATTATTCATAAAGCATTTCAATTATCAAGTTATAATGCTTTAGGAGTTATGGATCAATTAAGAAGAATCAAAAAGATTGCTGCGACCAATGAAATTTCTATTACAGAAGTTAATAAAAAGTCTATGATTTACCAAGTCAGCATACCAAGAAAGCCTAAAGGGTTCTGGTATCCGGAGCGCCCCCTCACTCATCTGGTTCAATTCTTTGGAAGAAATCCCAAAGAAAATGATTATACAGGATTTGATAACTTGGTACGAGGGTTTGGTTTCCATCCACATCCCACACTAGGACACTACTTCGATTCCGCTTTGTTGCTAGGACCATTATCCCCAAAGGATCATGACAAAACCTTGCCATTGTATATTGATTCTTTAGATAAATATGTAACCTCTTTAGAGAGATACTTGACTCCAGATCCAATAGTCACTAAGAAAAAAGGTATTATTATTTCTGGTGCATTCCCAGATTGTGAACCGGATTATCAACAATACATAACCAATGCAGTTCATGCATTTACAAAATCTACCTTTGATAAGGGGGGAACTGTTATCTTTGGAAGTCACCCAACCTTTCAACATTTAATATTAGATTTGGCAAAACTTCAGCGACCTGATGACTTTGTTGATGCAGTTCATATGTATATCTCTAAATTTTTTATTACTCAGGCTACTGTTAGCGAATTAACAGGCCAAGCTACTATTTTATCAACTGAGAATGTCGATGATTCAAGAGCTAAAAGCTTGACTAAGATGAGAGAATCAATGATGAATGATAAGGATGCAGTTGCATTAGTAGTCATTGGCGGTAAAACACCTAGTGATCAGAAACCAGGTGTGGACGAAGAAATAGAACTTGCTAGAAAATTAGGCATTCCTGTATTCTTAATTGGATCTGTCGGAGGACGCTCGTCAGAAATTGCTAGTAAGATGAATCAAAGTAATTGGAATGATAAAATTAATGATTTCTCGAAAGATCAAAACTATAATCTACTGACTAGTTTAGATTATCGCACAATGGCGGATGAGATTCTCTCCTCCTTGGGCATTTAAAGAAGGCGGGATGATATGCAAAGAGGTTCAATCTATTTATCAAAATTCGGTTCCATTGATGGATTAGAAAAATTGCGACCTGTCCTCATTTTAAATGTATCACAAAGCGGGCTAATAGTAGCCCCCCTCACAACTGCTATAAATGAAAAGAAAAATGCATACTTTTTATCTAATAATTCCTCTGGCCTCCAACATGACTCGATGGTTTTATTATCAAAGACAGTATCAATTCCACAAAAATCAGTTAGAGATAAAGTTGGAAGCGTAGAAGATAATTTATTAAATGAGATTCTTAATCTAGTAACTAACATGTATGAAGGGACAATTAACACTCTTGAACTGTACCAAAAAGCTGAAGACTATCTCAATGACGAATCAGCGAGCAGTTATATTAATCGGGATGAAAAAAAGGAACGACTAAATTACTATGATATATTCCTGTCACATAGCTATTTAGACCAACTAGAGATAATCGGTTTAAAGCAAGAGTTAGAAAGATTAAACTATACCGTTTATGTTGATTGGATCGTAGATCATAATTTAAACCATAAGGATGTAACTAAAGAAACCGCACAGATAATGCGTCAAACTATGGATAGTTGTGGTTGCTTAATTTTTGCAGCTTCGTCTAATTCCAAAAAGTCTAAATGGATGCCTTGGGAACTCGGTTACTTTGATGGTAAAAGAGGTAAAGTAGCTATTATCCCCGTCGCAAGAACTCTTAGATCGAAAAATAGACTATATAAAGGTCAGGAGTACCTTAAACTATATAGCCATATTGAACGAGAGAATTCCTCTGAGAAAACTTCTCTTTTTGTCTTATCAGAGGAAAATAAAGCAGTCGTGTTTGACGATTGGATAAATAAAACTATTAACTAAATATACAGAATGGCACCATAGTTCATTCCTTACGATAACTTTCACACTAGTTGATAGTGATGAGGTCATACTGATAACATGGCTCTCTTTAGCAAAAAGTATTGAACCCTTTACAATGCCTGCTATAAAGCTCCTAATGGAGCTCTTTGTTGAATATCCCTTAGGTTCAATACAATAA
This sequence comes from Pristimantibacillus sp. Z349TD_6, assembly GCF_056173205.1. Lineage (NCBI taxonomy): Bacteria > Bacillati > Bacillota > Bacilli > Caryophanales > Paenibacillaceae > Pristimantibacillus (SeqCode) > Pristimantibacillus sp. Z349TD_6. The sequence continues at coordinate 7,818,533 of NZ_CM149662.1, forward strand.
CAATACAAATATTCCACCTTACGTATGATCGCTCGTATCCTACGTAAGGTGGAATTATTTGTGCTACTTTTCACCGTAACATATTAGAGCGACTTTCTAAGTTCAGCAAAACGTTAATACCAGAAATTTCGCCCTACTTATGATAAGGCTCTCCGTAACATTTGTAGGACGAAAACATGACAACCCAGAGTACATAATTCTTCTAATATTCTCGCTCACTTCTGAATGATCTTATTCTAAGTGTCTTATTTATATTTGTCGTCAGGAAGTTTGATATCCAGTTCTCCTCTATCTCCTCCTCCGATTCTTGATCCTCTTCTGTCTCTTCTTCCGATTCTTGATCCTCTTCTGTTTCTTCTTCCGATTCTTGGTCCTCTTCTGTCTCTTCTTCCGATTCTTGGTCCTCTTCTGTCTCTTCTTCCGATTCTTGATCCTCTTCTGTCTCTTCTTCCGATTCTTGATCCTCTTCTGTCTCTTCTTCCGATTCTTGATCCTCTTCTGTCTCTTCTTCCGATTCTTGATCCTCTTCTGTCTCTTCTTTCGATTCTTGGTCCTCTTCTGTCTCTTCTTCCGTTTCATTAATTTTTATCTCTAAGAGATGAAGTATTTCTTGGAATAATTCGTTTTCAAATGAAAAAGCGTACTCCCTTATAACTTCCAATAAAACCTCATTTGCAGATAAAAGTTTATCTTTTGATTTATAATATTCCATGCATAATGTAATCATGGATTTCTTAAGATACTCCAACACTATTGAATAATTTGGGTTAATAAAAGAAACATTATGCTGTATGAGTTGCTCAAAAAATTTATCATCCTTTATAAAAACTGTATTCTTATCTTTACCCAGCCAACCTTGGTTGCAACACTCATATGTAAAGAGCCAGCTACTCTCATAAAGACTCTCCTGAGTTAATAGACTCTCATAGAAAGAAAAGTCTAAAACCCCATCCAAAAGCCCTTTAGTATGTAAAATCATAACGAGAATATTTATTAATGCATTATCATTTTTCAACAAAAGATTGCTTACATCTTCAACAATACGTAAATTAAATTTGCTAGCGAAGCTAAGTGCCCATGACACCTCAAATTCATTTTTTAGTTCTATATTATCCTTAATAAGCACATTTATAAAATCTGTAAGCTTAGCAATATCTATAGGGTATCCTCTATATTTATAACCCTCAATAATTTCAAAAACAGTTGGAATAATTGATGAATCTACGAGAATTGATTGCAAAACTAGGGATTCAAATAGATCCCAATTATCTTTACTTATTACAATTTTTCTGAGATTTTTTATTGCATAATTTAATATACCTTTTTCATTAGTCTCAATTTTAAACTTAAATGCTTTACCAAAATACTCTTTCAAATCATCTCTTTGCATAGCTATAGCAATTTGCTTGTTATCTCTTATATATCTAAATTTAAATTTTCTGAAATAATATAGCCATTCTGGTTCTAAACCCTGGGGAATTTTTATAATTGCTGTCTTCTCTACATTTAAATCTAATTCATACCTTTTTAAAACTTTATGTAACACATTAAGTGCTTTCTCTGCTTCTTCAGAAGAACTAAAATAGTATTCCATATCATCCGTATATCTAAACCCTCTTAAACTGTCACCGATTTCCCTCTTAAATTCATCATCAATTGCGGTACCAACTATCTCTTGAATTATCAAAGAGGTAACTGGACCAATGGGTATGCCGATAGTTTGTCCATCCTGCATATTCCTAACTAATGTATCTATTTTATTGCCAATTAAATTTTCATCTTTTGTATTTGATTTAGCCACTTCTTTAGTATGTAGTGCCCACGGAATTGAATGAGTATAAATGCTTGGGTAGTATCTTGTAATATCAGCCTTCAAAATGTATTTTCTTGTCACCAGATTAGTTATTCTTCTATTTATTTTTTCTTCCATTTTAAATTTTGGTTTAATAGGCTCATTGTCATTTACCTTGGGAGTAGTCAGTGAGTATTGTGATTTATTAAAATGATCACTTAATTCGCCCCAATTTTCTTCCAGCAGTCTAGCTAGTAATATATAGTGTAAGGGATGTGGTACTGAGATTGTTCTTCGAAAATTATCAGTTTTAGGGTAAGAAATATCTATTAATTTACTCCATTTATTAAGCCCCCTTTTTGTTAATTTTTCTTTTGATAAGTCAAACGTATTAACATGCCCACCTATATCAAGAGAAGTAAATTCTTTTGGCATTTCTTTAGGAAAATACCCTTGCGAAATTATTTTTTCTGCAATTCCAGTTACTACTGACATATTCTCACGTCCAATTATATTTATGATCCAACTTATTTTGAATATTTTACCATTAAGCATTCAATCTAACACCTAATTATCTTTAAAAATAACGTAAATACCTTAAGATTCCGATGCTAACTTTTCGCCCTACTTATGATAAGGCTCCCCCCGATTTATCTTCACTCCGCGATAAATCTGCTCAATCAGCACCAGACGCATCAGCTGGTGCGGCAAGGTCATGCGCCCAAAGCTCAGCTTCTGCTGGGCGCGCTTCATCACAGCGGGAGACAATCCCGTACTCCCGCCAATAACAAAAGCCACGTGGCTGCGCCCATACGTGGCTAATTTATCGAGCTGGCCCGCGAGATCCTCGCTTGACCAGAGCTCGCCATCCAGCGCGAGCGCGACAACATGCGCATCAGGCTTCAGCTGCGCTAGAAGCCTCTCGCCCTCTCGCTCGCGCACAATCGCTTCCTCCGCCGCACTCATCGTCTCCGGCGCCTTCTCATCGGGCACTTCCGTGAGCGTAAGCTTCACGTAAGGCCCTAACCGCTTGGCATATTCCGCTATGCCAAGCACTAAGTACTTTTCCTTCAGCTTACCAACAGCAGCTATCTGTATATGCAATTCTTACACTTCCCTTTATCATCTCGGATCTATTTTTCAGTCCGCTACGCTTTTGTCCTTTAAATCCTCTATATCTCGGATCTTCTCCTCAGTCCGATAAGCTCTTCGGACATAAAGTCCTATATACCCTCAATATTCGAGTCTTTCTTATTACCTTCACACTATTCGGACATAACTCTTTAGATCCTGCTCTACGGTCAGTTAAACCACCAAAAAAGTAGCTGGTTCTTCACAAAAATCACATTTGCGCGGTGGATCCCAATCTGCGAATTGTGTTTCCTTCAGATCTACTACGTCTGGTGCATCCTCATACTCATCTACAAAACGGTCCAATGCTTTTTCAATATGCTCTTTACATACACAATACATCGTCTGCACGCTTCCTATCCCTAGTTGATGGTCGTCCTTATTGTCTATACACAGCATATCAGAAAACGCCTCTCCATGTGAAGACGACAATTTTCGTATTATCTCCGCACGATCCCTATCCCAGTATGCTCCCCACATCCACGCACAAAAAAAACCGCAGCACACAAATGGGTTACCATTTGCATACCGCGGCTCCTTCGAGCTATTCCTAAGATTCCAGCTCAATAAGCTTGAACTAACCAATCTTTATCCAGCTTATGCACTCGAACTTATTCCTCATCTGTCTTCTCAGCCAGCTTAAACTTCGTAACCTTCAACTTCCCATCACGGTAAAAGCTAATCTCAATCTCGTCACCAATCTTCTTCTGTTGGTACAAATATTTGCGAAGGTCCATCGTACTGCTGATCGGATGACGATCCAGCTTAACGATCACGTCATTGAACAGCAAACCTGCATCCTTAGCAGGACCAACCGCTTCAAGCACGATTACACCATCGTAAACCTCGTCTGGCAGCGTAAGCTTCTGTCCGCCCTCAAGAATCTGATCATCGCCTGGGTCAGCCTCTTCTTCGTCATGAGGGACATCGCCCTCCGGCAAAATCCCGCCTTCGCCAGGATTGCTGTACGCATCCTCAAAGTCCTGCTGCTCCCAATATTGCTCCAAATCCATCGTGTATACGCCAAGATATGGACGCGGCACATGGCCCAGCTTAATTAAGCTTTCAACAATCGGCATAGCCAGATTGATTGGGATAGCAAAGCCAATGCCCTCTACGCCAAGATCAGCTATTTTCATACTGTTGATGCCAACTACACGTCCATTCAAATCGATAAGCGGTCCGCCGCTGTTTCCTTGGTTTATGGATGCATCTATCTGGATAACCTCTTGTTCCCAGTCGTATACTCCATCTTGATTAAGTGATACCGGCACAATTTGTCTTGTCTTGCTCACGCTGCCCGTTGTCACAGACTCTCCGAGTCCGAGCGGGTTGCCGATCGCAATAATATATTCAGCAGGGCGAAGCGCAGACGAATCGCCAATTTCTGCAACGACTTCGATTCCTTTTGCGTCAATTTCCAGCACTGCAAGATCCGTAATTTGATCTTTACCGACAATACGTGCCTCACGCGCTTCTCCATTCATCAGTACAACCTTTACCGCTTGTGCCTGATCAATGACGTGATAATTCGTAATAATAATCGCTTTGCCATCCTTCTTGCTAATGATGACACCTGAGCCCACACCCGCTTCGCGAAGCGTACCTTTGCCTTCTTCTTTTTCCGGCTGCGATTTGTCTTTTCCAATGCCAAGAGAGAACATTTGCTGATTAATGACGCTTACGACGGCCGGTCTTACTTTCGCTGAAGCCTGTATAGGACGCTCAAGCGGATCAATCACTTGTATACCACCCGTTACCGGTGCGCCGCCCCCGCCGCTGGTCGTACCACTGCCTCCGCCGCCAAACACAGCACCGAACAACAACGTTGCAGCTACCGCGCTCGTGATAGAAGATACAAATGCAATACGAACGTTGGACCACTTGCGTCCACCGCTCTTATATCGAAATGCAAAGTCTCCTTTCTTACTCTCGCGAGCAGCACGCTTGGATACTTTGGTTGAATAAAAATCGTCGTCGAATAAGCTCATTACTATCGCCCCTCTCAATGCCTCGGACATCAAGACTATTTTTTTGAATCTAGGAATGTTTTCGGAAGAAATGACTAAAATAATAATAGAATCATGCGATGCTTATCAGAAGTTTTTTGTTGCGCTTCAAAAGTCGTTCCACTAAAGGAGAAATGATATATGAAATCCAAAACGCCTGTCGCTTGGGAACATGTTCAGCTTGCTGCAAAGCTAGCGGATTTAAAGGATGATCACTACCGTACCGTTCTCACCTTAAGTGCGATGCTAGAATTGTTTATCGATAAGGGCATACTTACTAGAGAAGAGCTAAGTGCTAAAGCGGATGCGCTTGATGCACAGCTGGAATCCCTTATTTCTGCTTCACTACATCCCATGACGTAGGTCGGTCGTGATAGGTTGCGCGTAGAGGGTGTTCTTCTTTCTTATAAAATATTCCATGGTCCTCTAATATAGTATTCACGGTCAGCATTGCCAAATCCATTAAATTATGGTCAAGGCTCAAATGAGCCAAATAAACGCGTTTTGTTCGATCTGTCATGAGCTCTAGCAGCGCTTCGCCTGCAGCCACATTGGATAAATGGCCAACATCGCTCAATATCCGGCGCTTCGTATTCCACGGGTAACGCCCCATGCGAAGCATTTCCGTATCGTGATTGGCCTCAAGCACAAGCACATCGGAATCAATAATTTGACGTTTGACCTTTTCACTTACATACCCAAGGTCAGTAGCTAGGCTCAGCTTCTCGCCATTCTCTACAAAGCAATAACCTACAGGCTCTGCCGCATCATGAGAGATCGGGTACGATTGAATGGCCATTGAACCGAGGTTCACCTCTTCACCTGTCTCCATATACACTCGCTTCTCTGGAGCAATCGTGCCAACATGCCTCTCCATTGCAGCCCACGTTGCCTCATTTGCATAAATGGGCAAATCATATTTCCTTGCAAAAGCTCCCAATCCCTTAATATGATCGGAATGCTCATGTGTGACGAACAGCCCGTCCAATTGATGACCCATTACTCCGCGCTCGCGCATGAGTTCATCCAGCTTCTTCGCGCTCATACCGGCATCTACAATGACCATCTTGTCATTCCCCTGCACGATGGTTGCATTGCCGGTCGATCCGCTTCCTAGTACTGTAAATCGAAGTCCCATAATTGCTTTTTCCTGTCCCTTCTCCTGCTCCCGTTAACGTAAACCGTTCGCTGCCGCTTCCCCTTGCTCATCATCCGTTGCAACCTCGCCGCTGATGGCATGCACGTAAAACAGATGGCCGTCCTCCAGCATAACACGCCATGACGGCACCGACACTTGACGCTCCGAATCAAAGATTTGTCCTTTATAGCCAAGCTGGATATCGGTAATGACCGCACCATCGGGTAAATAAGTTTCAATCAAGCTCGCTACCACCTTGGCAGCTGGCAGTACCTGCTTGGCTTCACCTGATCCAAGCAGCTCTACGCGATCCTGCAAAAAAGAAGTAATCTTCTGATCTTTAATATAAAGTTTCAGCTTCACATCAAACATCGGACGTCCTTCTACTACTCGATAAAAAACAGACTCGCCTACACTGCTGTTCAGCAAATCAAATGCATATTGATCAAGCTCAGGAATACGATCTCCCAGTGTCTTTATTAATTCTTTTTTGGAATAGATGATCGTACTATCCACCGGCTCTTTCAATATAACTGGCTCCGCATTTTTGCGGCTGTCAGAGTGGAGCAAATAAGTTAAGTCCTTGAGCTCAGGTGTTTCCAGCGACAGATTGGCTTCTAACGAAATACGCTTCTGCTGCATGAGCAGTAACTTATCCTGCGGCAGCTCCGCCGTATTTACATTAATGTTCAACTGTTCCCTGATATCCAGCCATAGCTGATAACCAAGTAATACATTGAGCAGCAAAAACGAAATAATAAGCACGTTTTTCGCTCGTCCCCAATCCAATCGCCTTCACCTCCTGTTTTCGTATCCTATTTCTATGGTCCATTAAGCGAACGAATCTGGCTCGCACCTGCTGATAAGCTTACGGCTCCTGCAGCATTAGCTGCTGTAGCTGTCGTATCATTTGGCTTATCTGAATTGCCATCAGCCTCACCTTGCACAGCGTCCTCATCCTTCTGCTCAGGCGGTGTAAATCCGCTTCGATAAGCCTCTACCAATATTTCTTCCGTACCGTCTTTCAAGCGAACAGCCCATACCGGGATGAACCGAAGTCTGTTCTCATCGATCGGAGCTGCTTGCAGCGCTGGGAACAATGCTGTCACTTCACTGCGTCTATCGTAATTACTGAGCATTTTCTCCAGCTCTTCCCCGCCTGACAACCAACGAACATTCCTCGATTCCGACTGCGTTCCAAGCGTAATAAGTGTTCTCGAATATTCAGTTACGACACCTTGCTGAAGCCTCAATCTCATGTACCCATAGCGGAACGGCTTCGTGTCCATAACAGGATACTGCTCGACATATTGCTTAAATCTAATATCCTTGCCTTCGCTGCCTGGCATAGCATTCACAAAACGATGTGTGCCGTCCCATCCGCCATGCTGATTGACAAAATCTACTGAGGCATACACATTGTCGCTAAGCAAGTTTTCCGTAATTTGCGGAGCGCTTGGATCTGTATAGCTGATCCACTTGCCGTTCTGTTCTACCTGCAATCCCCGCTTGCCGTCTGTATAAATTTGCGAACCGCCTCGGTCTTCAATTGCTCTTGTTGTGCTTTGATCGAAAAATAAGCTTCGTTTCATCAAATCCGGCGAATACGTCTCGTAAGGAAATACGATTTCCGTTGACTGAATCGGCGCAACCGGAATATAAAGACCGTCTGCTGTCATGGTGTACTTAGGCTGGAACTGACCGAACCCCACATAGTCCTGCACATCGCGTACCGTTAGATCCGCTCGAACGGACTCATAAACCATCTCGCCATCAGCGCTAAAAAAGAACGTTCGAATTTCCTCGGTGCCCGACGTCTTGAAAATCCAGATGCGGTCAATCGTTTCGTTCAAGAACAGCAAATCGCCTTCCAGCTTAAGCAGCTTCTGCAGCAGCTCTACTGGAATGCCGTTATCAAAGCGAAGCTCGATACCGATATCGTTTTTGCGAATTTCTTCCCAGTTGAGCACATCCGAAGGGCTTCGCTGGAACCCTTTAAATTCTCTACCCTGAATGCGCTGGTTAAGAATCATCTCGTAGAACTGTGTCCCCGGATAGATGATGGTATGCTTATTGCCGCCTAAGTGGATAACTAACGCCTCTGGAAAAATAACACTCTCTACGCTTGTCGGTTTTCCTATTGGTTCCGAATTCACATAATCCTGATCGCTTCTTACTGTAGCGCCAAGACCAGGCATGCTGTATGCAAGCAAATAGCTTTGAAGGAGACTAAGCACAACCAGCAGGATAAGCGTTGTTGTCTTTATTTTTTCTTTCATGCCAGCTCGCCCCCTTCCTGTAGAAGTGGAAGAGTGAATGTAACCGTAGTTCCTTCATTTAGCTCGGAATCAAGTGAAATCGTACCGCTATGTGCCTTCACAATTTCCCGGGCAATCGAAAGCCCAAGGCCTGTACCGCCCATATTGCGTGAGCGTGCTTTATCTACACGATAGAAGCGGTCAAAAATACGATTCAAATCCTTTTTCGGAATTCCTATGCCAGTATCCTTCACACTAATTGAAAGTGACGCCGAATCGGCCGGCTTCTTCGCCGTTAATTCAATCGTTCCACCGTCCAGCGTATATTTGATTGCATTGGAGAATAAATTATCAAGCACCTGATCGATCTGATCGCGATCCAGCCATGCGGACTCCAGCCCTTGATCAACGCTCACTGCGGCTTTAATCGACTTCTGCCTAAGCTGAAATGAGAAACGATCAGCCACTTCATCAAGCATGTCATGAACATTTGTCTGTCTGCGGCGCAGCGGTGCTTGGTTTGAATCGAGCCGCGACAAATGCAGCAGATCAGTAACGAGCCGAATCATCCGCTCCGTTTCATTGCGAATAACGCCAACAAACCGTTCGGATAACTCCCGTTCATCCAGCGCACCGTCATTAAGTGCTTCTGCATAACTCTTAATTGTAGTAAGCGGTGTACGCAGCTCATGCGATACATTCGCGACAAACTGACGCCGCGATTGCTCAAGCTTCTCTTGCTCTGTCACATCCTGCAAGACAGCTATCGTTCCGGTAATGCCCTTATCCCGACGATGAATAGGCGTAAATGTCACTTTAAGCAGCCCTTCGTCATTATCGTTCATCTCCTGCCCATCCTCATCACGTTCAATAAGCAGTGTCTGACCGCGCCCTTGCTGCAGCTCTTCGAGCCGCTCCTCGGATAGATCGAACAACTCGGATAACTCAAGTCCTTCACAGGAGCGTACATCGAGCAGTTCTAGCGCTCTCCTGTTCCATACGATGACCTTGCCGTTCTCATCCGCAGCAACAACGCCATCGCTCATGTTGGAGAGAACGGAATTCAGCTTTTCATTTTCCTCTTCATTAACCGATAGGGCTTCTTTAAGCCGAATCGTCATATCGTTGAAGGCAACGCTCAAGCTGCCAATCTCATCATCGCCAAGCACGGGCACCTGCAGATCGAATTTCCCTTGTGAAATCGCCTCTGCTTGCCTCGTCAGACCTTGAATCGGGCTCGTAATGGTATGAGCAAGCAATATGCCAAGCACACCCGTGAGACCAAGCGCAATAAGCGTCCCTGAGAAAAAGATCTGATTGACCCTGTTGACGGTCTCATACAGCTCGTTCATCGATGCAACGACATATACAACCCCAACCACCTTGTTGTCATTAATCGTCACTGGCTGGGCAATCATCTTTTTGCGTGTATTATCATCATCTATAATTTCTTGCTCATTGTCTGTAATGTTCTGAAGTGCCCGGCTTACAGCAAGCGACTTGTTCTTCTGACCAATATAGGTCTCGTTGCTTTGAACGGACGTCGCTACCATCTTCCCGTTCGAATCAAGCACCTGCACCTCGGCACCGCTAATGCTGAACAGATTGCGAACGACCAAACTAAGATCCTCTGTCGTGCTTTCCGCAGAATCACCCTCAGTATCCGGTTTAGCCGCTAAGCTCGGAGCTGCAAACTTAGATAAAATATCCGCTTGCTCCTTCAAATTTTTCGTGAAGCTGTCAATTAAGGAGTTTTTGACCGTACTTATAAAATAAACCCCGATCAACTGCATAGCCACTAATATAAGCAGCAAATAGATGATGACCAGCTTTACTTGGATTGTGCGAAAAAAACTTTTGCCCTTCATCCTGGGCCGAAGCCTCCGGACTTGGAGTTGCGCATCATATAGCCAAGACCGCGCCGTGTCATAATGTACTCAGGGCGACTTGGATCATCCTCAATCTTCTCGCGCAATCTTCTAATCGTAACATCAACCGTTCGCACGTCTCCGAAATACTCAAATCCCCATACGGCTTGAAGCAAATGCTCCCGCGTCATCACCTTGCCGCTGTTGCGGGCCATATAATAAACGAGCTCATACTCACGATGTGTCAGATCAAGCGGCACGCCGTCCTTATAAACGACATACATATCTGTATCCACAAATAGGTTGAACAGCTTAAAGCCCTGCTGCTCCTGCTCGGCGGAATGATCGGCATTGCCAGAATGATCACCGCTTGCAGCTTCTTCTGTCTTTTGCTGCCTGCGCAGATGCGCCTTCACTCGCGCGAGCAATTCCCTTGTGCTAAATGGTTTTGTCACATAATCATCAGCGCCCAGCTCAAGCCCAAGCACCTTATCAATTTCCGTATCCTTGGCCGTCAGCATAATGATTGGCATTTGCAGCTTGGCACGAACCTCGCGGCATACATCCATACCGTCCTTTACAGGCAGCATCAGGTCCAGCAAAATAAGATCAGGAAGCTCCTCGAACGCAAGCCGAACCGCCTCACCGCCATCGAAAGCGCAAATAACTTGATGCCCTTCCTTCTCCAAATTAAACTTTATAATATCTGCAATCGGCTGTTCGTCATCGACCACTAATATTTTTCCGTGCATCGCTACACCCGCCCGTCGCTTGTCCTTTTTATTACCTTCTATTTTAACACTGTTATCCCTTGCTTCACAATGAAACTTCCCTCATGTTGAAAGGTTTTTCCTCAGTCCGCCATCACTGCATGAATAAGTTAAATACTCCATGTCCATACACATCATTTTATACGCAAAAAAAAGAAACACTTCGCTTATAGCAAAAGTGTTTCTCTCTAGTAAATTATGGGTATATGTTATAAGTACTTTAATGGATTTTGCAAGACGCCGTCCTTGTGTACTTCAAAATGCAAATGAACGCCAGTAGAGTTTCCTGTACTGCCCATGATAGCAATCTTTTCACCCTTCTCAACAATATCCCCTACTTTGGTATTGTAAGAGCTAAGGTGACCGTATACGGTTTTGTAGCCGTTCTTATGATTGATAATAACCGTTTTGCCTAGACCCGGCTTCGTTCCAACAAACTCAACTTTTCCTGTATCGGATGCAAGAATGCTCTTGTTGCCAGTAAGGTCAATACCGTTATGCATGCGTCCCCAACGTTTCCCGAACTTACTAGTCATTCTAGATCCGGAGACAGGCATTGCAAACCGTCCTGATCCTTCGCCCAAAACAACCTTCGTTCCTCGTTCAACAATTTTTGGAGTCGCTTCTTTAATTACTTCTTTCGTGAGTAGCTCTTCGGATACGACGTAACCATTTTGCTTCACGATTCGATAAGTCATTCGTTTAGAGCCAGCCGTACCATTTGCTATCGTCTTCGACTCGCCTACACGCATGCTCGCATTTTTCTTAATTTCAACAGGTGGTTCAATCGTTTCAACTTCAACTAAATTCTCGGTTGTCTTTACTGTGAGCTCCGGTTGGAGCACCGTTAGATCAAGAACATCACCAATCGTTATCTTATCATCTTTAATCCATGCGTTATTCTTATAAATAACCTCTGGGGAAATATCAAATTTCTGTGCGATACAGCCGACGCAATCGCCTGCTTGTACCGTATATTTAGTTGGTTGAATACTGCCTTGAACCAGCATCTTATAAATAGCTTCTGCTTCCATGATCTGTTCTGGATCGGTATCGATTGATTCCATCATTACCGCTTCAATGAATTCAACTTCTGTCACTTCACGCCCAGGCTGCTTAGAGGCTGCCTTCGAATCAAGCGCTGGCGGCTTTGCATCCTTTGCATTGAACGAAAGCGACTTCACTTCCTTTGCTTCCTTCTTCGCTGCGGCAAGCTTTGGTGCAAACTTGCTTTGCACGCGCAATAAAACTTCATCTGCTGTCTGTTGGTCTTTTACAATGCCGATGACTTTTCCATCAACCTTCACTTCGACACCAACCGCATGAGAGGTAAACAACCCTTCAAGCTTGTCCAGCGTACCAGCAGTTTCTGGAGTTCCTTTGAATGCATGATCAGGCTCATAGGTAATTGTTCCTGTATCAAGCACCATGTTAATTCCCGGGTTAGCTTGCTGAACCTCTTCGGTTTCCAGCAAAACTAGCTGCTCTACTTCTTGTGGATCACTTACGGTTCCAACGGCTGTTCCATTCATATATACGTTATAAAATTCGACTGTGTTTGCTTGAACATATTGGATTCCGCTAAATCCGGCTACTGTGAGGAGTACGAGCGCCCCGCCCGCTAACTGAACCGGCTTTTTTCGCCAAAACGGCTTGTTTGCCTGATCACTTGCGGATTGTTGCTGTGTCTTGCCATCCAGTTGTTGCGATCGGTCATGCCGAAAGTACTGAATCGCTTGATTCCATACTTTCTGAATCCGACCCTTGTCCCTGAAAACGGTCATGATTGTCTCCTTTTCGCGCTAATGCAACTTTTTTTCCGATTTCCGACATAAAAAAAGACGAATTATCCTGTCGGATCGTTCGCCTAATACTGTAACATATGCCCAACAATTGGAGCAACCTTTACACCCTATTCACAATATTAATATTTTTTCAGAATCTCCATCATTTGCCCATATTCGGTCTTGTCGAGGTGTTGTGCCATTATTTGTTGAATCTCTGTCAACTCTTGTTCTGTCAGCCCATTTTCGATATATTGAGAGATTGTTTGCCACGATTCTTGCGGTAATTTTGTCATAAGCAGACTGAATAACTTTTCCTTATCCTCATCGCTCATTTGATCCTTTACCTCAGTTAAATCATCCGTTGTCATCGCTGTCTCAGTATCATCAACACCTGCTGTTCCCTCTTCAACACTGCCATCTTCAGGTTTTGCTCCACTTCCTGCTTCGGTGCCCCCGCCAATGCCCATATCGGTAAGCGGAGCATCCGTTGCTTGTCCAAAGGCGTCGATGGCTGCCGGTGGATCAGCCTGCTCATTTTCACCTGTATCTGTTGCTGGAGTGTCCTCACCATCAACTATAGTCTTCTTCTCTTCTTTATCTGCAATATCCGTCGTTACCAGCGGATCTGCTCCCCATAGTTTGCCCCATACGCCTGACATCGCCATCGGCGGCACTTCAAGCGGTAAATTGAATTGTTTTAATATCGTTTCCACATAGCTGGTTACAATATATCCCGTCGTCCAAATGGATAAGAAGCTTACGATTAATCCTGCTGCTACAATTTTCGCCAGCCATTCTACTTTTTTCAACATTGCCGCACCAATCCCTTCGTTCAGCAGCTGAAAAATTGTTATTTAGCAGCTGCAATTGCCATAATCTGTTATATACCATTATGGTCAACATTAGGGACAACCATTCTTCTAAACTCTATTAATTTCCTATAAATTGCGTGTTTTAAAGCGAGTTTTCAACATTTTTATATACAAAAAAAAAGGATGGCCCGCAGGCCACCCTTTGTAAAAAACGTTTTATTCGTAAATCGGACGAACCGGATTTGTTTGCTCGCGGTTACGGCCTACGGAGAAAATCGCAATTGGAATCCCTGTAAGCTCGGATACACGGTTCAAGTAATTGCGTGTATTCACTGGAAGATCCTCAAGTGTTTTCGCGCCAGAGATATCCTCTGACCAGCCTGGGTGCTCCTCGTAAATCGCTTCGCACTCTGATACCATTTTGAGGCTTGCTGGGTAAGTATCAATCACTTCGCCGCGCAATTTGTAGCCTGTGCAAATTTTAACTGTTTCAAGGCCTGTAAGAACGTCTAGCGAGTTCAGAGAAAGACCTGTAATACCGCTAACGCGGCGTGCATGACGAACAACTACCGTATCGAACCAGCCAACGCGGCGTGGACGACCTGTTACTGTACCGTATTCATGGCCTTTGTCACGAATCATTTGACCGATTTCGTTGTCTTGCTCTGTTGGGAAAGGACCATCGCCTACACGAGTTGTGTATGCTTTAGCAACACCAATAACTTGCTGGATTTTTGACGGGCCAACGCCAGAACCGATACAAACTCCGCCAGCTGATGGGTTGGATGATGTTACGTACGGATAAGTTCCTTGGTCAATATCAAGCATAACGCCTTGAGCGCCTTCGAACAAAACCTTCTGACCAGCATCGATAGCATCGTTTAGAATAACAGAAGTATCTGTTACATATTTGCGAAGCACTTCTGCATAACCAAGATAGTCCGCAACAATGGAATCCGCATTAAGATGCGCTCCGCCATATACTTGCTCAATCAATTGGTTTTTCTCGATGATGATGCTGCGAACTCTGGATTCAAATTCCTCAGCATCCATCAAATCAGCAATACGAATGCCGTTGCGTGCCGCTTTATCCATGTAGCAAGGGCCGATCCCTTTGCGAGTTGTGCCGATTTTATTATCGCCTTTACGATCCTCTTCAAGACCGTCAAGCACAAGGTGATAAGGCATAATGACATGAGCGCGATCGCTAATTTTCAAATTATCAGTAGAGAAGCCATTTTCGTGAATATAGTTAATTTCGTCAATCAGAGCTTCCGGATTAATAACCATTCCGTTACCGATGACGCAAGTTTTATCATGATTGAAAATACCCGATGGAATCATCGTCAATTTATATTTTTTGTTATCAATAAGGATGGTGTGTCCGGCATTGTTTCCTCCTTGGTAACGAGCGACGACGTCGGCTCCCTCTGCCAAGTAATCAGTGATTTTGCCTTTACCTTCGTCTCCCCACTGTGTACCAACTACAACAACCGTAGACATAATTATACCCCCGTCCGGTGTTTATAAGCACCGAAAATTACCGTCCCAATGCTTTATACACCAGCAAACCTTTTATAAAAGGGCCCGTGTCACAAGTCAAAAGACAGCATTAATAGTGTAGCAGTCCAACATCGAGAAGTCAAACGAAAAACGAACAATTGCATAACTACACATGCAATTGTTCGGATATTCACGACGCTTGCATCGGATCTTGATGCGCGCGATCGATACTTACGAATTTATTGTACTTTTTGAGAAACACGAGCTCAACCGTGCCTACCGGTCCATTCCGCTGCTTAGCGATAATGATCTCGATAATATCTTTTTTCTCAGACTCTTTGTCGTAATAATCATCCCGGTAAAGGAACGATACGATATCAGCATCTTGCTCGATAGATCCCGATTCCCGAAGGTCGGACATCATCGGACGTTTGTCTTGCCGCTGCTCAACGCCCCGGCTCAGCTGAGAAAGTGCAATAACGGGAACTTCTAGCTCACGCGCAATTTGCTTCAGCGTACGTGAAATTTCGGAAACCTCTTGCTGCCTATTCTCGCCCGCTTTGCCGCGGCCGGAGATGAGCTGCAAATAGTCTATCATGATCATGCCTAACCCTTTTTCCTTCTTCAAGCGACGGCATTTGGCGCGAATTTCTGCGACTGTAATGCCCGGTGTATCATCAATAAAGATTTGTGCCTCCGAAAGCGATCCAATCGCCATCGTCAGCTTTTCCCAGTCATCGCCTTCAAGGTGCCCTGTCCGCATCCGCTGGGCGTCTACATTTGCTTCTGCGCAAATCATACGCTGTACAAGCTGTGCCGCTGACATCTCGAGACTAAAGATCGCGACGGTCTCGCGTGCGCGAACGCCGACATTTTGTGCTACGTTAAGCGCGAATGCCGTTTTACCTACAGAAGGACGGGCAGCAACGATGATCAAGTCGCTTCGCTGGAAGCCGGCCGTCATCCGATCCAGATCGGTAAATCCGGATGGAATGCCTGTTGTGCCGCCTTTATCCTGGTACAGCTGCTCTACCTTCTCGAATACCTCCATCAATACGTCTCTAATGGAGATGAACCCGCTGCCGGAGCGGCGATTCGATATTTCGAGAATTTGTTTCTCTGCATCTCCGAGAAGTACACCTACATCCTCCGAATTCGCATAACCATCGGATACGATGTTTGTTGCTGTGCGAATAAGGCGCCTCAGCATCGACTTCTCTTCTACAATTTGTGCATAGTAGTCAACGTTTGCTGCGGTTGGCACCGAGTTGGCAAGCTTCGCCAAATAGCTGACTCCGCCAATTTCCTCAAGCAAATGCTGATCCTGCAAATGCGCAGTCAAGGTCACGAGATCAACCGGCTGGTTGTTCTCCGCGATTTCAACCATCGCCTCATATATTTGTCTGTGAGGACCGCTGTAGAAGTCTTCACTGCGCACGCGCTCCATCGCTGTAATCAAGGCTTCTGATTGCAGCAATATCGCTCCGATAACAGCTTGTTCCGCTTCTAAGTTTTGCGGTGGAACACGATCAAACATCAATTCAGTGCTCATGGGCCCCTCCTAAAAGGTTTGCGTAGCAAACCTACTTCGTAAGCATACACTTAGGTTTTCGAAGAAAACCTACATCGTAAGCATATAGCTAAGTTTTTCAAAAAAACCTACTTCGTAAGCATAAGCCAAGGTTCTGTAACAAACCTTGGCTTATACTTTAGACTGCTCTATTCTTCAGACGCCTGCACGTTCAGCTTTGCTTTCACTTCAGGGTGAAGCTTCACAACGACTTGTGTAACACCCAGCGTACGGATTGGATCATCAAGCTCGATTTTGCGTTTATCTACTTTAATGCCTTTCGCCGCTAATGCTTCGCCAATTTGTTTGCTCGTAATGGCACCAAATAGTCTGCCGCCCTCGCCTGCTTTTGTCTTAATTACGATGGTCATCTCTTCAAGCTTCTTGCCTAGTTCTTGCGCGTCCTGCTTTTCCTTATCCTTGCGCTTCTGTTCAGAAGCATGCTGTACTTCAAGCGTCTTCAGGTTGCCGTCGGATGCCAGCTTCGCAAGCCCTTGCGGCAATAGAAAATTACGTACATACCCTTCGGACAGATCCTTTACTTGCCCTTTTTTCCCTTGCCCTTTAACATCCTGCAAAAAGATTACTTTCATTCAAATAACCCCTCTTCCTTTTCAATTTCTTCTAACACTTGTTTCAAACGCTCCGCTACTTCCACCACAGAGCCTTCCAGCTGAGCGGCAGCATTCGTCAAATGTCCGCCTCCGCCCATTCTCTCCATGACGACCTGTACATTCATATGGCCTAGTGAACGCGCACTAATGCCAATAAGTCCATCTTGGCGCTCTCCGATAACGAAGGAAGCGAGTATATCCGTCATATTCAGCAGCGTATCCGCTGATTGTGCGATGAGCAGCTGCGAATATTTACGACCGCTTTCGGTTACTGCAATGGCGACATGCTCATAAAGCACCTCAGCATGCTTAATAATTTCAGCCTTGCGCACGTATTCTTCAAGATCCTCTTTCAGCATCCGCTGAATCATCATCGAATCTGCCCCATTGCGGCGCAGGAACGATGCCGCTTCAAACGTTCTCGCACCAGTGCGAAGCGAGAAGCTCTTTGTATCTACCGTAATACCGGCAAGCAAAGCTGTTGATTCCCGTACATCGAGTACAACTCGATCATGGATGTATTGCAGCAGCTCCGTTACGAGCTCACATGTTGATGAAGCGTAAGGCTCCATATAAATTAATATCGCATTCGCGATAAATTCCTCGCTGCGGCGGTGATGATCGACAACAACAATGCGTTCTGTCTGTGTAAGAAGCTTAGGCTCCTTCACCATCGATACCTTGTGCGTATCAACAACGACAGCGAGCGTCTGAGGTGTAATCAATGCCGAGGCCTGCTCTGGTGAGACAAAGCGTTTGGACAGCTTCTCATCTTCGCGGATGAGCTCCATCATTTTCTGAATGGCTGGATTTACGCCTTCTAACACAATATAAGCTTCCTTGCCGAACAGCTGCGCTGCCTTCATAACACCGATAGCTGCTCCAATCGCATCCATATCGGGCATTTTATGCCCCATAATGACTACGTTATGGCTCTCGCGTATCAGATCACGTAATGCATGTGCGACCACCCGTGCGCGCACGCGTGTCCGTTTCTCCACCGCATTCGACTTGCCGCCGTAAAAGGATTGCCGACTGCCAACCTTCACCGCTGCTTGGTCGCCGCCTCGTCCGAGCGCGATATCAAGACTCATATGCGCCCATTGACCGAGCTCGATGATATGCTCAGCCCCTGCCGCAAAACCGATGCTCAGCGTAACCGGAATTTTGTGATCGCCGGTAATATCTCTAACCTCGTCCAGCACGACAAAACGAGACTGCTCAAGCTGCTTTAACGTTTTTTGATCCGTCACGAGCAGAAAACGATCCGACGTGAGCCTCTTCAAATAAATATGATATTTTTGAGCCCACTCGGTAATTTCCGTCGTCACCTTTGAGAGCATAGAGCTGCGCTGGTGATCGTCGAGACCCTGCGTAACTTCTTCAAGATTATCAATCATTACAATACCGATAACGAGCTTCTCATCATCGTATTTGCGACCAAGCTGCCACAGATCCGTAATGTTCTTCACATAAAGAATGCGTTCCTTCTGCTTGAAAATCAGCTGGTAAACTTGCGAGCCTACTGTAGCTTCAATCGTTCCTTCGCGTTCCTTCACTTGCTGCAATGATGGGAACAGCTCCGCAAGCGGAACGCCAATGACGGTTTCCCGCTCCACCATATTAGCAATATAAGGATTATGCCATTCCACCATACGATCTTCGTTATATAAAATAATTCCGAAAGGAAGCTCGCTGACGACATCGTTTCCTGCCTTTTTAACCCGGTAGGACAACGTGCCTAGATACGATTTCAAATCTTTGCGGAAAGCACGTTCTGCCATTATGGTATAAAACAATACCAAGGCCGTGAGCAGTAATCCGAGCAGCCCAAGCAGCCACTCGAACCATGCAAGTCCCACTGACATGAGCACCATCAATGCAAAGGCCCACATTTGATGCATTCCGTGCCATCGTGTAACCAAAAACTTCGGCATTTCCTATCCGCTCCTGTGCTATGGTTTCGTAAACGACTTGCGGATTGGAAAAGCAGTATCCAGCACGCCGATCAAGCTAAGCGGCGGGATCAATAGCACCGGAATCGCAATAAGAATCGGTACCGCTTTGTTCCATCCTCGCTGATGAGCAAGGAAAAAGAAAAATCCGACAGCCTGAAACGCAAAAACATAACTAAGCAGAGGTACCAAGTTCATCAAAGCCACTGCAAAAAAAGAATCGCTCGTCGTCGACGAGAACAGCTCGATTACATAAGTAATTAAATAAAGCACAACGAGTATACGAGGCAAACGCCAGTCTTTGGCACGCGTAAACCTAGGCACTTCCGGGCCGCCGCTCCACTTTACAGCTCTGCGAGCTATAAATTGCGATATAGCAGTGAGTACGAAAGCGATAATAATAAAGGTTACAGGAATAGAATTGACCATCGTACGAGCAACAACCTCAGTTAGATCCGAATTCCATTCTGTAGGAAGCAGCTGCTTCGTCATCAGTTCATCGACTGTTGACCTTATAAATGTTCTGAGCTCTTTAATGAGCGAAATATTCAAGAACGCCTCGAATATGATCAACTCAAGCATCAACTGAGCAAGAACGACGACGCTGACCGTCCGAAGGACTTTTGAGGCAGGCGCTTGTTTCATATACAAGTGGCCCATCACAATAGACGGTATGAGGAAAAACAATCCGATAATAAGTGTAGCTGGCCCGCCGATAATAAATGCCAGCGCCCATACCGGAAGCAGATGCAGCACAAATGACTTTGGCGACAGTATCGTATACAGCACGACATACGGCACCATAAGCAGCAGCATGGTAATTACATTAAATAGCGGTACTAGAAGGGACAATAATAAAAGGAGTGCCGCAAAGCTCCACAGCACTGGTTTCAAGCCGGTTCTCAAACCGTTCACCTCTTGCTTATATAATCTGGTTTCTTACGAAACTTTTACAACTCATTATAGCATAAAAGCTAAACATATCACTCACATTCCAGCAGGCACACTCTTTAGTCGAAACGTCCGCTTAGGCGCTTCCTATAAAAGAAAAAGACGGAACAGCAAGCTTATTCCGTCTTATTGCTTATTATATTGCCCTGCCTAGTTTGAAAATAGTACCTGAAGACGATCCCAATCGCTGCCGTTTCTTATTTATCCTGCAGCACATTATGCTGCTCCATAATAATTTTTTGGCAATAATCAATGATCTCGCTTCTGCGTACAATGCCAATAAAACGGTTCATATCATCGACAACCGGTACAAAGTTTTGCACCTTCGCCAGCGAGATCAGATCATCCATATTGGCATCAATTCGTACCGTCTTGTTGTTCATACGAAGCGGTACATCAATTAGCTTCACCTTATTGGTTTGTTCCAGTGATAAGTCAGCATGATTTTTAAAATACCATAACAAATCGCCTTCCGTAACCGTACCTGCATAACCGCCATCATCATTAATGATAGGAACCGCCGTATAGCGATGATACTCCATACGCTCTAGCGTTTGTCTTAACGTTACATCCTGAGTAACACACACAACCTCTTGCTTCGGCAACAAAAAAAACGCGATATTCATTTTTCTTAAACCACTCCGATCCGTTTGCTCTTTCCATTCCCATTGGTCCTAAAGCAGCAAGACGGAGCGGAGCAAGCAGCATTAAGGCTGCTTAGTCGTCGTTTCGCTGCTTGATAATGCACCTACATCTTTGACCTTATCTTCATTGTACTTATCAGGCAATATTAAGCTGGAAGCAGGTGTATCTGCATCTAACCAGTTTTTGATCATGGTCTGTACCTTCGATAAATCTTCTTCATCGGCAAAATAATACCAAGCTCCGCCACTCTTCAAGCGATGTCCATCACCAAGCAGCGAATGGCTGTAGATTTTGCGATCCTTCGCCATGAGCATGATTTGACCTAAATCGACTAGCTGCTGCGGACGCATATCTGTACTGAAATTATCGCCCATAATATCCATAAGCTCAGGAATTTTGGACCATTGATTCATTTGTTTCGCTTTATCCATAAGAAGATTCAAGAAAATCTGATGACGCTCTGTACGATTGATATCGCCGCCAGCATCCTCACGATAACGAACATAGTTCAGTGTATCCTTACCGTTGTAAGTGTCCTGGCCTGCTTTAATGACAAATTTCTCATGATCAGCATCTTTGTTCACAATATCCTCTTCAATAGGAAGCGAAATTCCGCCAAGCGTGTCGATCACGTTACGGAATCCTTCAAAGTTAATTGAAGCATAATATTGAATAGGTGTGTCTAGAAACTTCTCAACCGTGTTCATTGCCATTCCCGCACCGCCAAAAGCATATGCATGCGTAATCTTGTCCTCTTTATTTTTACCGACGATATCTACATACGTATCACGGGGTATGGAAACCATGAGCATCTCGCCGTCATTTGGACGAACGACCGTATAGATCATCGTATCCGACCGTCCAGTCTCCTTGCCGCGTTGGTCAATGCCGAGCAGCAGGATGGAGAATGGATCTTGTTTCTTATTAATTGTACTCACTGGAACGGGTTCCCGTCCATCGATAGGTTTATAAGATTGCTCGAGCTGCTTCTTTACCTGACCTTCCAGAAACCAATCAAACCCTAGCATAGCCAATGTTCCTCTGTTGAAAAAACCAACAACACCAAGAAGCACTACTGCAGCTGATGCAGCAATTAACCATCTGCGTTTATTCATTTTATTCATAATATGATGACTTCTCCTATCTTATCAATTCTTTTATAAATACGCATTCTTTAGTTTAGACGATAATTTGTCGAAACAGGTTACAAACCTTTTACAAAGTTTTGATACCAATTTTGGATAATATTTTATAAAATAAAGAGGTCTACTGAAAATGTATGACGAATACAATCATTGCAAGTATAGGTAAAATAGAAAGGGTGAATCTCTTGAATCAACCTCCATCCTTACATCCAGACAGCTCATCAACGGGACTTGATCCGAAAGTAGCAGGCTTGCTTTGCTACCTGGCAGGTTTTATAACCGGCATTATATTCCTTGTGCTAGAGAAGAAGAGCCGCTTCGTTAGATTGCATGCTGTACAGTCTATCGTCTTATCGGTCGCTTTCATCGCCGCTAATATTTTGTTAGGCTTTATCCCGATAATTGGTTGGCTGCTAGGGATATTGCTCGGTCTAGCCGCTTTTATTGCATGGATTGGCCTCATGCTGCTCACGCTGCAAGGGAAGCTGAATAAGCTGCCTGTCATCGGTGAGTGGTCAGAGCAGCAGGCAAATAAGTTTTAATATCGCCTGGACTACGAAATATAAGGTAAGTAACAGTAAATCATATCCTTTCTTATATTTCAAAAAAAATGGACGGCCTGCTGCCGTTCTTTTTTTTATTCATTTCAAGTTCATAAGAACTATTCATTAAACCAGACAAATAATCTCGTAATCGCTAGGTATCGGCTAATATTGTTCTACTGGCTTCTCTAAATCGGTAAAATTGAGCTTTTGCAGCCGTATAACCCTCTTTCAGCGGTTTGATGAATTGGCAGAAAGTTCGTACTATTAAATAACATCAATTAAATACGAATAAGAAGGATTGTGAACATTTATTATGGGTATAGGACTTAATCTGCTCTTAGTTGCTTTACTAATTGTGTTAACCGCTTTTTTCGTAGCTACTGAATTTGCAATCATTAAGCTTCGTTCCAGCCGTGTCGACCAGTTAGTCGTTGAAGGCAAGAAAAACGCAATTGCCGTTCAACGTGTTGTAAGCAATTTGGATGGTTACCTATCTGCCTGTCAGCTTGGCATTACAATTACAGCGCTCGGACTTGGTTGGTTAGGAGAACCTACCGTTGAAAAACTGCTTCTCCCTCTATTCGAGCAATGGAATCTAAACAGTAATTTGAGTCACATTTTGTCATTTCTAATCGCCTTTCTATTCATCACATTTATCCATGTGGTCGTTGGTGAGCTTGCTCCTAAGAGCATTGCCATCCAGAAGGCAGAGCTTGTCAGCTTCACTGTCGTAAAACCGATTATTCTTTTCTACAAAGTCATGTACCCGTTCATCTGGGTCTTGAATGGATCTGCCAATGCGTTGGTTCGTTTGTTTGGCTTAAAGCCAGCGAAGGAGCATGAGAACGCCCATTCCGAAGAAGAAATTCAAATTATTTTAACAGACAGCTTAGAGAGCGGTAAAATCAACAATACGGAATATGGTTACGTAAATCGAATCTTTGCTTTTGATGAAATTTTAGCTAAAGAAATTATGGTTCCGCGTACAGACATGACCGTCTTATATAAGAACAATACGCTGCAAGAAAACATGGATATTATTCGCAAGGAACAGTATACCCGCTTCCCTGTTGCCGGCGACAGCAAAGACCATATCGTCGGGATGATCAACACGAAGCAATTGTTTCTTCAATATCAAGTAAACAAAGAAATTGATTTGCAAACACTTATACAGCCTGTCATGTCCGTATCCGAGGTGATGCCTGTCAAGACATTGCTAAAACGGATGCAGCAGGAGCGCGTACACTTTGCGATCGTCGTAGATGAGTATGGCGGCACTTCCGGCCTTGTAACGATTGAGGATATTTTGGAGGAAATTGTCGGCGATATCAGAGATGAATTTGATGCCGATGAACGCAAAGATATCGAGATGCTGTCGGATACCTCATATATGCTGGATGGCAAGGTATCGCTCACTGAGCTAGGCGACCTCATAGGAGCCGAGCTTGAGCATGAAGAGGTCGACACGGTCGGCGGCTGGCTGTACAGTGAAATGGAAGAAGCTAAGCCAGGCAAACAATTTGGCTTTCATAATTTGACCTTTACCGTTCGTGAAGTAAGCAAACATCGCATTAATAAAGTTGAGCTGACGATCGGTCCACCTATTCGACTGCTCAAACCAGAGGTAGGTTAAAACAAAAAGGAAGGCGCACTTGGCGCCTTCCTTTTTTCTTTTTCACGCATGCTGATCTGGATTCAGGACATTCTAATAAAAAATGTTCAAGAAAGGAACTTATAATGCTTATCAATATTATATTTGGGTTCTTTGTTCCTTGGATTGCCGGTATATATTTGGGCGTAAAAAGCCCCAAAACCTTGCTTCTTATTTTCCCTATCGGAGCGGTCTCCTCTTTAGTCATCAACTCAATCGGTTTTCAATTAAAGTTTTGGGATTTCACACCTCTTATCCCCAATGACGAGTCCGTTTCCGCCTTGCCGCTTGATATCGGTCTTTACCCGCTACTAGCATGCTTTATGATCTGGCTGATCAATTCACGCCCCGTATTAACCGTGCTAATCTTGTTCTTGTTCATACTAGGCACTACACTGCTTGAGTTTATGGCTCTAATCTATGGCAAAGTATCCTACGGAAACGGCTGGAATATAGGGTATACCTTTTTATCCTACCTGCTGGCTTTCGGTATTGTCTTTATATATTTCAAGCTGCTTAAGCGAAATCGGTTATTATAGCACGTTTTCGCCTTTCTTATCTTCTTCATATAGAATGGAGCGGCTTCTAAACCATTCGAACAGATGAATTACAACAACCTTGATGACTGCATAACCCGGTACAGCAAGTACAATCCCTGCAAGACCAAACAAGTTGCCTGCTGTCAAAATAACAAAAATAATAGTGATCGGATGGATATGAAGCGATTTTCCCATGATTTGCGGCGAGATGAACTTACCTTCGATTAATTGAACAATCGTCCATATAACCACCATCTTCAGGAGCATGACTGGCGACGTCACCATAGCAACAATTAAAGCTGGTGTAATCGCAATGGCAGGCCCTAGATACGGAATAACGCTTGTGCATGCAGCTACCAGCGCAAGCACAAGTGAGTATTCCAGGCCAATAATTAAGTAACCGATATATAACAGCAGCCCAATACAGAAAGACACTATAATTTGACCTCGGATATAGCTGCTGACTTGTCCGTTCATCTCTGCCATAATTCGTTTCGTGTGCGGCTGAAGCTTGTTAGGCAGGACACTAACGATCGTTTCCGGCAGCCTTTTTCCGTCTTTTAGCAAATAGAACAAAATAAACGGAAGCGTCAATATCGCAAGAATAACCTCTTTAAGTGCTCCCACAAAGGAACCCACGCTTGTTAACGTTCCATTCAAAATGGACGTGGCTTGCTCTGTAATATTCGACGTCAGCTTCTCCGGATTTAAATTAAACCACTCTTGTACTTGAATAAATCCAGCGCTATCCATAAACTGCTCAAATTTAACCCGCAATTGCTCGCCGTATTTAGGGAAGCTGTTCACGAAGCTCACGGCTTGCCCATTTAATAATGGAATGACGATGACAAGCAAAATTGTAATCAGTCCTGCGCCAACCAGAAACAGCATAATAATAGAATATATCCGTTTGACTCCCTTTCGTTCTAAGAAGTCGACGACCGGATTAAGTAAGTAATAAGCAATTCCCGCCAATATGACCGGCAGCAGCAAGGTCTTGAGCAGCACGGTTAAAGGCGTGAAAATGTATGAAATTTTCGTCAGCACCATAATATTTAGTCCAACAAGCAACAAAACAAGCAGAAATAATACGAACTTATTGTTCAAAATAAATCGCTTAAACCGCTCCGTTCCAGTTTTGCTATTTTCCATGGTTATGCTCCCTCTTTTCTTCTCA
Organism: Pristimantibacillus sp. Z349TD_6; assembly: GCF_056173205.1. NCBI lineage: Bacteria > Bacillati > Bacillota > Bacilli > Caryophanales > Paenibacillaceae > Pristimantibacillus (SeqCode) > Pristimantibacillus sp. Z349TD_6. The sequence continues at coordinate 7,844,393 of NZ_CM149662.1, forward strand.
TACAGGTAATCATTTTGGTTTATTGTAGCATTTCTTTAAATATAAACGCGAATGGCAGCGATTCTGCATTTACTTGCAACGACTCGCTTGCTCTTCGCGTATTATAACTTATGCGTACTACGATTCTAGGAGGGATTTCATTGTCCATATTTAAACGACTGCGTGATCTTACTTTATCGAATGTATATGCTCTAATTGAGAAAGCGGAAGACCCTGTTAAGTTGACCGATCAATATATTCGCGACATGCAAGAGGATCTAGCCGATGCCGAGAAAGCAGTCGCAGCACAAATTGCCATTGAGAAAAAATTCAAGCAGCTTTATGAAGAGCAAGCACAGCTGGTTGAGAAGCGCAGTGAGCAAGCCCATCTTGCAGCACAAGCGCAAAACATTGAGCTCGCTCGTCGTGCCTTGGAAGAGAAGAAAACAGCCGAACAGAAATCAACGGAGTACAAAACGAGCTTCGATCAGAATAAATTGCTCGCAGACAATTTGCGCGGCAAGCTGGATGAGATGCGCCAACAGCTCACTGAGCTTAAAAACAAACGTGAAACACTCGTCGCTCGTTACAATGCAGCCAAGGCACAAACGGAAATTAATAAAGCAATGTCTGGCTTCGGTACCGATTCAGCTGCTTCAGGCATGAAGCGTATGGAAGAGAAGATGCTGCAAATGGAAGCGCAAGCTGAAGCCAGTAACGAATTAAGCGCCAAAGGAAAATCGCTTGATGCTGAGTTTGAGAAGCTCGGCAAGGATAAAGCGGTCGATGATGAGCTTGCCGCCTTGATGAAGCAATACGAGAAACAGTAATAGCTTAGTCACTTCATAAATATTATCTAGTGTGGCCGCTTATGTTACGAATCGGAGGACCGGTTTTAACGGAAGCGGTCTTTTTTATAAATTGAACCATTGGAGGAACTGACGATGTCTTGGATTGACCTTATTCGAATTCCGATTTGGACAGGTGCTGGAGCAATTTTGTTAATCATCATCATGTTTTTAGACTCGCGTTTTACGAAGTACAATGATTTGCAGGAAATTAAAAAAGGAAATACTGCGGTAACGACTCGCTTCGTACTCAAATTATTTGCTCAAGCGTACATACTGTCCCAATCCATCAGTAAATCAAGTGAAATGTGGGAAGCTCTACTCATCTCGCTCATCTCCTTCGTGCTGTTGCTCATACTGGAGTGGATCGTAGAGAAAATCGTCATTGCTGTCAGCGGTATGAAGCTGGAGCAAGGTATTCATGAGGGTAAAGTCAACTACGCGTTATTCGCAGGCTCTCTGCATGTTGCAGGCGCACTAATTATCGGGTCTATCTAATTATTCAGAAGGAGTATATACGATGAGCTTGTTCAAACGGATCAAAAACCTGATTGCTACTTCTCCTCCGCCCATTGCTGAGAAGAGCATAATGACATTGTCACCTGGCGATGCTTGTGAGGTTTCCTTAATAACTTATAACGTCACAGGCAGAACTCATAATCGTGCACGCAACGCGATTGTCCTCACGCTTCAGGATGGCATAACCATTCGTTATTTAACGATAGAGGAGCGAGAAAGAACCGTATTTGCGCTTTATGACCCTATAGACGGGCGCTTGGAATCAATTGACGAGGTGCCTACCATTTTGGAGCTGGATGAACGTACATATCATATGGAGGAGCAATTCTCCGGTTTAATTACGGCGACCGGCAAAACGCCATATATGCAGGGAGGCGAACAGTCTGTCTGGCAATATCAATCGGATGATATGAAGCTGCTTCGTATCGAATGGCAAAACGGGCGCTTCATGCTCTATGAAGGAGAAAGCGTGCTGCCTGCAGATGTTCGCGTGCTGCGCGGCGGCTAGGAGGATAACAATGAACAAATGGTGGCATCAATCTTTGAAATACCTGCTTCTGCTTAGCTTTATCATCCCGCTTCTCACAGCATGCACCATTTCAGATACAGTTAAAGAGCAGTACCCGTTAGAATCAGTCAACGGCTCTGGCAATCAAACCTCTTACATCTATCGTGCCGAAAATCGTTCCGTTCCTGATGTCGCTTCTGATTTTAACGAGCAACGTAAACCGAAGCAGCAGAGCGAGACAAGTACAGAGCGGATGTTTCTCGTCTATTCCGATGAAGTCATCGATTTGCAGCAGGCTCCTGATGCACCGGAAGATACACTGATCGAAATTAACTCAACGGAATATGTACGTCAGAATTATAGCTCAAGCTTTCTCCAAGCCTACTTAATCGCGAGTGTTCTTGATGATCTGTTTGATAAGGGCAAATACGGCAGCGGCAAATACCGAGGTTATTCGTCAAAGGATACCTACAAGCCTAAGACAACGTACCGCATACCTACCGTTGATGATAAGAAGCTTGCACCACCAGTTACCGTTAATCGTACCGGCTCGGTTATGAGACGCTCCAAAGAGGCGGGTGTTTCCTCCTCCTCCCCCAAAGCAAGCACGAATACAATCACCACAAAGCCAACGACCAAAGGCAAGATTGTGAAAGACAATAAGCAAAAGAATAGCTCAAGCAAAGTATTCACCAAGCCGCGAACGTCTAAACCTTCCATTAAAGTTGGCAAAAGCAGAATTTCACGGCGACGCTGAAGCTGATACTAGCCTCTTTGGCAGAGAAATTTAAGATAACAGCAGCAAACGATCTGCTTTCTAAGATATCAAAATCAGGGCAGTATCCTCTACTTGGGTACTGCTCTTTTATTATGCTTGACTGGAATCTCCTTTATCGCTTATTGTGAATATAAAATAAAAATATTCATAAAATCATAAAAAGAAAAGAGAATCCTTATGCCCAAAAAATTCAGTGAGCAAGAGAAACAATGGATTAGCAAAAAGCTGTTCGAAGAAGGCAAACGCTGCTTCGAAGCTGCTGGTCTTCGCAAAACAAGCATTGAAGATTTAACGAAAGCTTGCGGCATTGCACAAGGCTCCTTCTATATGTTCTTCAATTCGAAGGAGGAGCTCTTTTATCACATTCTGCTTGAAGAGGAGGCTTTAATCCGCAATCGTCTGCTTGCTTCGCTAAATCGGAGTGAACTCGTAACCAAAGAGAGTATTCATCAATTTCTTATTGAATCCTTCCGTCTATTAGGAGAAAGCCCTATGGTTCGTCAAATGTACTTGGAAGGTGAATTTGCTCAGCTTGTACGCAAGCTGCCTCCAGAGCTCTTGGAACATAATTTCTCTGATGATGCAGATGCCTTAATGCCAATTATTCACCATTGGCAAGCAGCTGGCATTCTCACTCATACAAAGCCTGAGCTTATCGTTAGTATGATCAGAGCGCTTGTCCTTCTTACCTTGCATAAGCAGGAAATCGGGCCAGGCATTTATTCCGATACCATTTCATTTATGCTTGATATTGTTGCGGAAGGTATGTATGCAAAGCGTGATTTAGGAGGGGAAATTATCGAATGATCAAAGTGAATCAGCTTGAGTACAAGTATCCCGGTACCACAAATACGATTCTGCACGGCCTTACCTTTTCAATCGCGCCAGGAGAAGTATTTGGTTTTCTCGGTCCATCAGGTGCTGGAAAGAGCACCACGCAAAAAATATTGATCGGTGCACTTAAAGGTTACGCAGGCAGTGTGCGTGTTTTGGATCATGAAATCAAGAGCACTGGTCCCGACTATTATGAACAAATCGGCGTTGCTTTTGAATTCCCCAACTTCTACAGCAAGTTTACAGTCCTTGAAAACTTAAAATTGTTTCGTTCTCTTTATGCAGGCGTTACCTTGGACCCTATGCAGCTCCTCTCCCAGGTTGGACTGCAGGATGCCGCGAATATGAAGGTGTCACAGCTATCCAAAGGCATGAAGATGAGGTTGAATTTTTGTCGTGCATTGCTGCATCAACCAAACATTTTGTTTCTCGACGAACCGACCTCCGGCCTTGATCCTGTAAATGCAAAGCGGATGAAAGAGTTAATTTTGGAGAGGAAAGCTGCGGGTACTACCATTGTAATCACAACACATAACATGCAAGCAGCCGAGGAGCTTTGCGACCGTGTTGCTTTTATTGTCGATGGTCAGATTAAGCTTATTGATTCTCCTAGAGAGCTAAGACTGCGACATGGCCAAAACAGTGTTCGAATTGAATATTTAAAGCAGCATGAGCTGCTAACCGAACACTTTTCTATGGATGGGCTTGCGGGGAATCAGCAATTTATGAACCTTATCCATCATGAAAAAATCGAAACGATTCATTCCTTAGAAGCAACTCTTGAACAAATATTTATTGATGTGACAGGCAGGGCTTTAGTATGAGAATGTGGATGACCGTATGTCATGATCTTCGTTTCCAGTGGCGCCATAAATTTTACCTGATCTACATGCTCGTCTGCACAATATATCTCCTATTGCTCCACTCTATTCCCACAGACTACAAAACAACCGTTGCTCTATTGCTTACCTTCTCTGATCCAAGTGCGTTAGGATTAATTCTAGCTGGCGGCATTGTCTTGCTTGAGAAAGACCAAGGCATTCATGACAGTCTGTTCGTTACCCCGCTTCGTGTAACCGAATATTTGCTTGCCAAAGCTTGTTCTCTTGCCTTACTCTCAATCTCATCTGCCTGGGCTATACATCTATTTTCCATTGGTGTACCCGCTTCACCTTTTCATTTCACGATTGGCATCCTGCTTACATCCAGCTTTTTCACTTTGTTATCCATTGGCGTAGTTGTACGCTCGCAATCGGTAAACGGTTTTATTCTACTCTCACAGCTCTATGCTCTGCCGTTTGCGCTTCCTCTACTCGGCTTCTTTCAGATTGGCAATCCATATTTATACATGATCATCCCTACGGAAGGAACCCTCTTATTGTTAAAATCGATGATCAAACAGCCATCTGTCGCAGAAACGATGTATGCCATTTTCATTTTATTATTAGGCAACACACTCGTTTTCTTATGGGCTAAACGGTCATTTCAGCAGGTCATTCTTATGAAAATAGGAAAGAGGGATTCATGATGATACTGAAAATTAAAGCTTTTATGAGGAATGATGCGAGGCAAATTAGGATGGATCCTATGCTTATGGCCAGTTTATTTGGTCCCCTAGCCATTATCGTGGTTGCTCGTTATGCCTTCCCTCCATTATCCGATTGGATACATGAGCAGTACGGCTTTTTATTGATGGATTATTCCAATTTCGCGGTAACGTTCCTTATGCTTGTCATACCGCTTCTTCCAGGGACAATGGCTGGACTTCTTATGCTCGATGAACGGGATGAAAACATGATTGCTTATTATGCGATTACCCCTTTCACACGTAAAGGCTATTTTTTGTATCGATTACTGCTGCCATGCGCTCTTGCAATAAGCTTGGCCAGTTTATTCATCCTATTATCGGGCATTGCAAAGCTTCAAATCGAAAGTTTGTATACCATCGTATTGCTAACCCTAGAGGCCCCATGTTTGGCTTTGTTTCTAGCGACTTTTGCAACAAATAAGGTCGAAGGCTTAGCCTTGTCCAAGATAAGCGGTTTACTTTTTGCAGGACCTATTATTGCTGCCTTCACCCCCCTGCCATGGCAGTATTTAGGAGCATGGATTCCAAGCTACTGGCCTGCCAAAAGCTATTTATTAGGAATAGCAGGCGAGCCTTTAGCTGCTTTAGGGGCATTTGGCATCGGACTCACCTATCATCTTATTTTATTAAAAATCATGTTTCATTCCTTTTTGAAGCGGATCGACTAAAAAGATATGCCGTCCTTCATTAGGAATTACCCCAGTTCCTCTTTAGAGGCGTCCTTCAAATCATCCTGTATGCTTTTATTCCATAGCGGCACGCCTGAACGATAGGCCGCTCTTCCGTTCAAATGTCCGGCTACCGGTCCTGTGATGAATACGAACACAATGCCTAACAGCAGCTTGGCGCTCGTATGCTCCAAATAAATCATAAAGTATAGGAAAGCAGCCACCAGAATGAACAACACCCCAAGCGTCGCGCTTTTGGTTGCCGCATGTGATCGTAAATATACGTCAGGGAGCCGAATTAAGCCAAAAGCACTTAGAGCACCAATTAAAGCACCAAACAAAACCATCAGTCCAATAATCAGCTCTCCTGCTTTACTTATCATCTCCATGTTCAAAAACGACACCCCTTTCAATATATCTTGCAAAAGCGGTTGTCCCGATAAAGGTCAATATGCCGATCAATAATATGATATCGAAATAATTTTTTGTTTTTAGCAGCATGCAAATGACTGCAATCATCGATAATAAAATGACACCAATCGTATCCAAAGCAGCGATCCGATCCGTTATGGAAGGACCTTTGAGCAGCCGGTACATACAACCCAAAATAGCTAGTGATAGTATAACTAATGATGCAATAAGCAAAGTGGACAGCATTACCGAGTCACCTCCATAATCGCTTTTTCAAAAGAATCCTTGATCTGCTGTGAGAGCAGCTCCGCATCATCCATATCCATCGCATGAATATATAATGTTTGGCCATCCTTGGATACGTCGAGCGTCAGCGTCCCTGGTGTCAAACAGATTAGGCAGGACAGCACTGTGATTTCCCAGTCTGTTTTGAGCTCGGTTTGCAGAGCAAAGATCCCTGGACGTATGGCGAGCTTAGGACGAACGATTAGTCCAATGACAACGAAGCTGGAAACAAACAATTCCTTTATGAAAAGGACAAGAAGCTTAAGAATTGCCCATACTCTCTTCATATAAAAGTCATGCGGCCAAAAGCGGCTGAGCAGCCCTATAAATAAAATACCGATGATATATCCTACGATGAACCGCGGAGCCGACCAGTCATTGTGAAGAAACATCCATACGATAGAAATGATTAAGTTTAATAAGATTTGCAAAGCCATCTCATCTACTCCTTTAATACGGCATCGATATACTGCGCCGGATTGATAAGCGTATGCCCTGCTTCAGAAACGTATTGATACACCCACTCTGAGCCGATGCCCATCGCAACAACGATCAAGCACAACCCTGCTGCAGAAACGATAAATCCTTTATTAACGGCAGGCAGCGAATCGGCATTTTTCATCTCTGCACCCCAGAAAGCCGCCATAAATATTTTGATCAAGGAATAGAGCACGATGAAGCTTGATGCTAGCGACACAGCTGTAAGCCAAAAATATTTTTCCTGAAATCCGCCCATTATGATCAGCAGTTTCCCAGTGAATCCACTAAGTGGAGGAATGCCTGCAATGGCTAACGCTGTGATAAAAAACATCCAGCCCATAAACGGATAACGCTTGATCAAGCCTCCCATTTCCTTTAAACGCCCCGTACCAGCAATATACATCAGCATTCCTCCAATGATAAAAAGGAGTGCCTTGGCAACCATATCGTGCAGCAAATAGAACACGACTCCATCTAGCGCTTCCTTTGAGCTCACCGCTAACCCAAAAGCTAGAAAACCAACGCTGATGATGACATTGTAGTTCAAAATACGGCCAATATCGGAATAAGCGGCCGCCCCGAAAGCGCCTAAAACCATCGTTGCAGCGGCCATCCAAGCCATCCAGTGATGCGTAATCGTAGGTTCATGATAAAAGATAAGCGTAAATGTCCGTATGAGAGCATATAAGCCTACTTTCGTGAGCAGCGCACCAAACAATGCGGATACCGCTGCCGGAGGCGCACTATAAGAGCCGGGCAGCCAGAAAAATAGGAACAGTCCCGCCTTTAAAGAAAATACGATCATGAACAAGATCGCAATGACGTTCAAGACGCCGCTCTGACCTACTTCAGCTATGCGCTGTGACAGATCCGCCATATTCAAAGTGCCTACAACTCCGTACAAATAGGCAACTGCTGCAACAAATAGTGTTGAGGATAAAATATTAATTAAAATATATTTCAACGTTTCACGGAGCTGCTTCTTCGTCCCTCCAAGCACGATAAGCGCATAGGAGGAAATGAGCATAACCTCGAAGCAAACAAATAAATTAAACAAATCTCCCGTAAGAAACGATCCGCTCACACCGACAAGCAGAAACTGATAAAACGGATAAAAATAATATTTTTCTCTCTCCTTGCCGATCGTCCCGAATGCAAAGAACAAACAGAAGGTGCCGACAATCGAAGTAGCCAAAACAAGCAATGCGGCAAGCATATCCCCAACGAACACAATACCATACGGCGGCAGCCAGCCTCCCATGTGCAGCGTTTGAATGCCCTCCGTTTTTACTTGATAGATAAGGACAATAGCAGCAGCCAGATTAAAAAGCATACCAATCGCACTTACCCAGCGCTGCCCGGTCACGCTATTTTTAAAAAACAAAAGAATAACTGCCGTACACAAAGGAATGAGAAGCGGGAATACAAGCAGATTATTCATCGTCATTCCCCCTTAACTGCTCCATATCGTCAGTACCCAGCTTCTGATAAGCCTTATAAGCGAGTACAAAGAAAAAAGAGGTCACGCCGAAGCTGATGACGATAGAAGTTAGAATCAGTGCCTGCGGCAGCGGATCGACATACGTTTCCGCTTTTTCGCCAAGCAGCGGAGCAGCTCCTGTTTTCAGCTTGGACATCGTAAGCAGCAGCAAATGAACACCATGGGTAAGGATAGAGGTTCCCAAAATGATACGCAGCAGGCTTTTGGACAAGATCAGATACACCCCGACTGTAAAAATAACACCGATTGCGAGTGACATATACAATTCCATAGCTACTTATCCCTCCCTATCGTTAAAATGATGGTCATCGTCACACCTATAACGGTCAAATATACCCCTAAATCAAACAGCATTGCCGTAGCAAGCTCCGTATCGCCCAATAGCGGCAGCTCGAAGTGTCCAAAGGCATGACTGAGAAATGGTGCACCAAATATAAAAGATCCTACTCCCGCCAAAATAGCTATCGACAGCCCAATTGCTGTTAATACTCGGAAATCGATAGGAATAACCTCTCGCATCGTCTGCAATCCAAAGGCCATCGTAAGCAAAATAAATGCAGCCGACGCCATTAATGCCCCGATAAATCCTCCCCCTGGATGGTTATGCCCTGCGAACATCAAATACACTGAGAACGTCAATATAATGAAGATAACGACTTTCGCTATCGTCTTCAGAATAACATCGTTGCTTCTTACTACTGGAAATGCCAGCTTTCCTCTATTGCTTTGCTTAGGCAGAAACACTCTTTCATCCTCTGCCTCTGTATCCAGCTTCAGCTTAATCATGGCATAAATACCTAATGAAGCGATGGCAAGGACAACAATTTCAAGCATTGTATCGAAGCCACGGAAATCAACGAGGATGACGTTAACCACATTTTTGCCGCCCGCTAATTCGTAGCTCTCTTTTAAGAAAAAGCCTGATATAGAATCAAACGCGCGATTTCCGCTTGCACCAAGCGCAATTAAAGTCATTATAATCCCTACACTAAGCGCAATAACAAAATTAGATAGTCGAAAACGCAGGGCGGCTATTTCCTTGCTCAGCTTCGGCAAATGATAGAAACATAAGAGGAACAGCGTCACCGATACTGTCTCGACGATCATTTGAGTCAAAGCTAGATCAGGCGCCTGTAGGATGACAAAAAACAAGGTGACCATATAACCTGCCGCACCCGTCAAAATGATAGCCATCATTCTCGACTTCGTAAACGGTATAGCAATAACCGATATGACTAAGACGATAATAATAACCGCCTCATATACGGATATTGGAGCGTAGTCCGAGAACTGGAACACATTCACTTTTTCTTGGATCATCGTTAACCCAAGCGACACAATTAGAAATACAAAAATGTACATCAAATAGTGGCGAATGGAACCCGTCATATAACCGTTGGTCAACCGATTGGAGCCTTTATCCAATACTCGAAGTCCTCCATCATACATTTGGTTCAATGAGATGTGCTGGAAAAGCGGTTGATTGATCCACTGGATACGTTGATGAAACTTGAACAAAAGTGTCCCTGCAATTACGACGCCCATCGTCATAAATATTTCAGCTGTCCAGCCATGCCAGAATTGAATATGCACGAGGAAACGCTCGCCGGGCAGCAGCACATTCGGATGAATCGCAGCCATGGCAGGTTCAATTAAAGAGTACGCAAGCAGGTTTGGGAAAAAACCGATAACGACAGCTAATGAAGCAAGAATGACCGGGGAAATAAGCATGCCGAGCGGCGCTTCATGCGGCTTCTTCGCTAGCTTCTCGAATTGTGCCGGTCCCGTAAACGTTCTAAATAGCAAAATCATGCTGTATACAAATGTAAATATACTTGCAACCCATGCGATAACGGGAATGATAGCCAGCATAAATGAAACATTGAAAAAGTCCAGCTGCCTAATATTAAGAGCCGCTGTAAAAAACATTTCCTTGCTCAAAAAGCCATTAAACGGCGGCAGGCCTGCCATCGAGAAGGCTCCAATAAGCGCAATGGAGAAGGTTATTGGCATTAGAGCCATAAGACCGCCTAGCTTGCGAATGTCTCTCGTCCCTGTTTCATGGTCAACGATTCCGACAACCATGAACAAAGCGCCTTTAAACACAGCATGGTTGATCAAGTGAAAGATGGCCGCCATCGTTGCTTTTGCATAAAAGAGTGAATCTGTACCTCCTGTATAGAAAGCCGCCGCCGATCCAAGTCCAAATAAACTCATCAGCAAGCCGAGCTGGCTAATCGTTGAGAAAGCGAGCAATGATTTTAAATCCGTCTGCTTCATCGCTCGGAAAGAGCCATAAATCATCGTCACAAGACCAAAGAACGAAACGAGCCAGAACCATGCCGACTCTCCAGAGAAGATTGGACTGAACCTTGCGACTAAATATAAACCTGCCTTAACCATCGTCGCTGAGTGTAGATACGCACTTACAGGGGTTGGAGCCTCCATCGCATCAGGCAGCCAAATATGGAATGGAAACTGCGCCGATTTTGTAAATGCACCAACTAGAATAAGCAGCATCGCGGGCAAAAACAATATATTGCCGTTTAGCGTATCAATCCCGCCGATAATCTCACGAATGCTAAAAGTGCCTGACGTCACATACAGCAGTACAAAACCAGCCAGCATAGAGAGGCCGCCAAATACAGTAATGAGCATAGATTTTAATGCGCCGTATCTCGATTTCTCTCTATGGTTCCAGAAAGCGATCAGCAAGAACGAGGAAATGCTCGTCAGCTCCCAGAAACCATACAACACGATAAGGTTATCTGATAGGACAACCCCGAGCATAGCTCCCATAAATAGAAGCAAATAAACATAAAAGGATGTTATCGCTTCCTTATTTTTATCCAAATAATAAATCGAATAAAGGACGACTAACGCGCCAATTCCCGTAATTAATAAGGCAAATAATAAAGCTAAACCATCCAAATAAACGGTAAAATTAACTCCTAATGAAGGAATCCACGGGATGGTTGCTGTTAAGGTTTCTCCGCTTTGAATCGCTGGTATTTTCCATAGAAAATAACCAAACAGCAAAATTGGCAAAGGCAGAATAATCCAACCCGTATGAAGTCCATGCAGCAGCTTTCGCAGCAAAGGACTAATAGCAGCCATAATAAATGGTAAAATGACGATGATAGATAGCAAAAACACTCTCCCCTTCCTCTACAAATGACTTCCATAGCTTTTCCCTATTTTTATAAAAGTACTTCCATTTCTGCCGGAGCCTTAAAAAAACGCAAAAAGAGCCCGCTGTTGGCAGGCTCCTCCGATAAAAAAAGTTAATTTAGTTGTTTTTTGAGTACACTTTAGTATATCGTTCAAGTCTAAAATTGTCAAAAGAATTGAGATGACAAAACAGGGAGAATGAAAATAGTGAAAATGGGGATTACTCTTACTAAAGGAGTGATCATCATGCTGCATACAAAAATAGCGATCAGCTCATTCATTTTCATTCTGATTTTAGCTGGCGCATGGCGTTTGGATCAGCAAGTGGATCAGCGGCGGAGCAAACAGCTGCTGCAGCCTGCATCCTTACTCCAATACAAAATATATTCAGCGCATGATTCTATCCATCATTTAGAGCCCTATTCCCCTTATTTACCTCGTGAATATATGCGTATCATTCGATTAGAAATACAAAAAAAGCCTACTGAGAAAGCTCAGTAGGCTTTTTGATTCCAGACAGCGACCTATTCAGTCGTGTAAGGAAGCAATGCGATTTGACGTGAACGTTTAATTGCGATTGTAAGCAAGCGTTGGTATTTCGCGCTTGTACCAGTCACACGACGTGGCAAGATTTTGCCGCGCTCGCTAATAAACTTTTTCAACAAATCAACATCTTTATAGTCAATTTTAGAAATTTTGTTTACAGTGAAGAAACAAACTTTACGGCGTTTGTTGCGTCCGCCTTTACGTCCGCTGAACTTACGTTCTGGACGCTCGTCGCCACCGTTATCTCTTTGCTTGAAAGCCATGATAGGTATCCTCCTTATCGTTGAAAATATTACAATTACACAACAGCTTTATATCGCAATAAAGGCTGTGCAACTGCTCCATTGACATGTGCAGCCTGAGCTACACCATTATCAAAATGGCAAATCATCCTCTGATATATCAATCGGGCGTCCGTCATCCTGAAACGGATCACGGCTGTCGTTACGTGAGTTATTACCAGATGGACGGTTACCGCTGCTTTGGGACGCATTGCCGCCGAAATTGCTTCCGCCGGTGCTTGTACCGCCGCTGTAGCTGCTTCCACCCTCTTCACGCGATCCACCGCCATCTTTGTTGGATTCCAAGAACCGAACGTTATCAGCGATAACTTCCGTCACGTAGACGCGTTTGCCTTCGTTGTTCTCGTAATTCCGAACTTGAATGCGACCTTCAACCGCTGTTAAGCGGCCTTTGCGCAAATAGTTGGCGCAAGTCTCGGCCAGTTGACGCCATGTTACAACCGGAATAAAATCCGCTTCACGCTCACCTTGACCACCGCTTGTAAACGGACGATCTACCGCTAACGTAAATTGTGTAACTGCGACACCTGCAGGTGTATAGCGAAGCTCTGGGTCTCTCGTCAATCTACCAATTAGTATAACACGATTCAACATCGTTTCTGACCTCCCAATCGAACAATCCAGCTTGGATTAAGCGGCGTCTCTGACGATCAACGAACGGATAACTTCATCCGTAATCTTCATGATACGGTCAAGTTCATTTACAACTTCAGTAGTTGCATTGAAATGAACGAGTACAAAATAACCATCACGAAGCTTGTTGATTTCATACGCAAGACGACGTTTTCCGCTCACATCTTGCTTTGTGACTTCTCCGCCATTGGAGATAATGCCATGGAATTTGTCAACGATCGCTTGCAAGGCTTCTTGCTCAACGTCTGGACGAACGATGTACATTACTTCATATTTGCGCATATTGTTTCACCTCCTCTTGGACTAACGGCCCCATAAATGGAGCAAGGAACGAGCTTCTGCTCGCATCTCTATACTATATCAAATCTGAACGCCTATGACAAGCGAAAATAGATGATGTTACTGCGTAGGCAACTTCTGGCGATGGTTCATCCATTTTATAGCCGTTATCTGCTACTCATGCAAATTCCATTGCCCGCTAATACTACACCATGAAGGGATAGATCTTGTGCATTTATCTATCCGCTCTAAATATAAGCTGGAGGCTGATCATAATGGGTGAAGGTACAATGTTTTCGCCGGGCGACAAAGCTCCGAATGATGGCACATACATCGAGGACGGTGTGAACTCATTTCATATGGGAATCAATAATCCGAAGAAGGTCAAGCTCAGCAAAGGGCAACGTTTTCCTGACACCTCTAATCACGAACGTAAATGGAAACGAATGGGCCATTAATTTTTCTACAAGGTTTTGAATAATAAAACATCAGTTTGGCCATTCTAATTTTTGACGGTGCAAGAGAGGTGTGGTTCCATTGAACCATTTCGGCAAACGCGGAGACACTATACCCGTCTAAAAACGGATTAGCTCTCATCGCGTGAGGATTTCGTCCACTCAGGAGAGAAGCGGAGGGTTGTGCCAAAGACACTTGTCTGTAACACACGCGCATTCGAGCATTGATACATGTTACCGTTCAATCGGTCGTGTATGATTGTGCTCAAAAGGATTTAATGAAGCTTTAGCTGATTTGTTCCGATTGACGAATGATGTTTCAACAGCTTGCAGTGAGAATTGATCGACTCAGCCATTATTCACCGTCAGGAAGAGAGCTCGCAAGAGCTCTCTTTTCTATATTATTTATTCCTGTGTTTTTCCAAATCTATTAAAAAAACATAAAAAAACGGTTCCTCTGAAGGAACCGTAAATGTTTAATATAATGGCGGAGAAGGTGGGATTCGAACCCACGCACGGTTTGACCCGCCTAGCTGATTTCGAGTCAGCCCCCTTGGGCCTCTTGGGTACCTCTCCGCATGTAAAAATTATTGTATCACAGTGCTTGTCAACGCGCAAGTATTTCCTTAAAACCCCTCAGCCGTTCGTACTTCTGCTTATGTTAAGCCTTCTTCTGAGGCCTTGGAGCGCAGCACCTTTTTCATGTTTTTTTCAAATTTAGCTCTAGGTATGAGAACGCTGTGCTTACAACCGACGCATTTAATGCGGATATCCATCCCCATTCGAATGACTTCCATTTCATTAGAGCCGCATGGATGCTGTTTTTTCATTTGAACAACATCACCTAGCTCAAATTGCTTACGCTCCATCTTTTTCGCCTCCCTTTCCATTGCGATGATAAGTGACCATTCGAGGATATGGAATTTCAATACCACTCGCATCTAATGCCTTTTTCAGCTCCATATTTAACTTGCGTGATACGATCGGATGCGTATTCGGTCGACACTCAGCAATCACTCGAAGCGTTACCCCTGTTGGAGCAATAGCCTGAATACCAAGCACTTCCGGTGCATTAATTAAATTCTCATCCTTCATCGTGATCATCGTATGTCGAATGACCTCTAGCGCACGATTTACTTCTTCCTCAAAAGCAATCGAAATATCAACAACTGCGATGCTATTATTAATCGAGAAATTTGTAACCTCATTGATCATGCCATTGGGAACAATATGAACCTCCCCGGTCCAGCTCTGAATACGGGTTGTCCTAAGTCCAATGACTTCTACGGTTCCTTTGAATTGCCCTGTCTGAATCACATCGCCTACAGCGAATTGATCTTCGAGTACAATAAAAAATCCCGTAATAATATCCTTCACCAGGCTTTGCGCACCAAACCCGACAGCAAGTCCAAGTACACCTGCTCCTGCCAGCAATGGCCCTAAATTAATCCCGAATTCAGACAATATGAGCATAATGGTTATAAAATAGACGACGTAAGAAGTTACATTCTTCATCAGCTTGCCTACGGTTGTCATTCGCCTTGTGTGGTTGATCAACATCTTGTTCTCACGCTCTAAAATAATCCGATCAATGGTTTTATGGATCACCCATACAACTACACGGCCAATGAATAAGAACATGACGATTCGCAGCGCAGAACTCCCAAATGCTTGCCATAATTCATTGTTTGTCAACCAATCAACAAATTCATCATATCGTTCTCTGATTGACATCACAATTCCTCCTCATTAACTTTGAATATATTCACATGTCGATTTGCTCATAACCGGCTTCAATCGGCTTAAATATACCTCTAACTTCCACGTTTTCCTGCACAATAACTTCTTTAACCGTTATCAAATCTTCCTCAGGAAAATGAATAGATAATGCGCAGCCGGCTGTAATTTCCTTCGGCGTGGGACATATGTCAATTTCAATATCTGCGTATTCGAGCAGCATTTCTGCACGCAATGCTTGCTGAGTTGAATCGAAGGCAATTAACACAAGCAAGACCTCCATTAAATTAGCATGACAAACTTTCTTGGCAAACAAAATATCAAAACTATCTGACGTATAAAATGGTTGTCCTATCCATATACTAGTAGCATATCGGTATAATCGGAGGGATTCTATGAAGCTTTCATTTATTAAAGAGACGCCTTTGAAGGTACCCTACACCACCGCAAACGTAATTGGCATGCTAGTAAATCGACTTACAGCCATGCTCGAAGAAATGGCTGCTGCACGCCCCATCGTAGTTGTCTGCGTAGGCACGGACCGTTCAACAGGAGACTCTTTAGGACCGCTAATTGGAACCTCACTATCGAAATACCGCAGCCCTCATTTTTCACTATTTGGCACGCTTGAAAATCCGGTTCATGCTATGAATTTAGATGATACCCTTATCGAGATCAATCGACGGTTCCACAAACCATTTGTGATTGGCATTGATGCCTGCCTTGGTCAAGTATCCAGCGTTGGCAGCATTCAAGTAGGTGTAGGCCCTGTGCGTCCTGGTGCTGGCGTCAACAAGGACCTTCCTCCTGTTGGCGACATTCATATTACTGGTATCGTTAATGTAGGCGGATTTATGGAGTATTTTGTGCTGCAAAACACTCGTCTGCATCTCGTTATGAAAATGGCCGACATTATTTCGCTCAGTTTATTTACTGCTATTGCGAACAATGCGCATATCACGACCAGCGTTCTTGAACAAACCGCAGCTTCGGATAATATCTAATAACAAATAAGTTTCCTATTTTGCTTCCAAAATAGCTTTATGCTCTTCAGGGGTTAATGGGTAAACGGATTGGCCTTTTTCAAGAGGTTTTGCATAGACATAAGTATTTTCCCTGCTATGAATACCTGAAAATACGGCTCCATCCTTCTCATCATTGATAATTGCGATTGAAAAGCTGAGATCACTGCCCTGTTCAGCAAAAGCATTGTAACGAATGACGCCTACTTTTCCTTTTTGCTTTGTTACAGTAGATTGCATTTCAATTAGCTGCGCCTTCAGCTCCGTATTCGCTTGCTGCTGCTCGGCAAGGCCTTGCTTCAATTCAACAATGACATCTTCCATATTCGTCACACCTGTATTCCCCATAACCGCTGTATATTGCTTTCTTAGCTTTTTCAGCCGTCCGCCTAAAACCGCTATCCAAATGAATAATACGATGGCAAATAACGCAATGCCCACCGTAACTGCATTCATCGGATTTGATGTCCAATCTTCCATCTTAGCTACTCCGCCCCCAGTTCAATGCTAAACGCCATATTGCTGTGCAATCTCTCTGATTGCACCTGTTAATGCATCAATTTCTTCATTCGTTGTAAATACACCGACACTTGCTCGTATAGCTCCTGTTTCCAATGTTCCTGCACAAGCATGTGCGAGTGGAGTGCAATGAAATCCAGCTCGCACAGCAATTCGGTAATGCTGATCCAAGATGAATGATAATTCAGAAGGATCAACGCCCTCTAGGTTAAAAGCTACAATACCTGTTCTTTGTTCCCCAAGCTCTGGTCCCAGTATTTTGACTCCCTTTACTGGTTCAAGCCCTTGCATTAATCTCTGAGTAAGCATCCATTCCTTAGTATGGATATTGTGCACCGTCTCATTCAGAACATACTGTACACCGGTTTTGAGCCCTGCCAAGCCCGGTGTATTTTGTGTTCCCGCCTCGTAACGATCAGGCCGCACTTGAGGCTGCTCAACAGCCTCAGATTGGCTTCCTGTCCCACCATGCATTAAAGGCACCAAATCAAGCTCAGGATCGATGTACAGCCCTCCTGTGCCTTGTGGGCCCAATAACCCTTTGTGCCCCGGGAAAGCCAGCATATGAATGCCCATTGTTCTTACATCTATAGGTAAAATACCTGCGCTTTGCGCGGCATCAACTAACAATTTTATTCCATGCTTCCTTGTTAGTTCAGCTATATCCGCTACAGGCATAATTGTTCCTAACAAGTTGGAACTATGATTAACAATAGCAAGTGTTGTGTTAGAACGAATAGCTGAGGCAACATCATCTATGTTAATATTTCCGCGTTCATCCGATTCTACATATGTCACTTCAATACCGATTGTCTGTTCCAGAAAATATAAAGGTCTTCTTACTGAATTATGTTCAACTGAGGTTGCGATAACATGATCACCAGGCTTCAACCAACCTTTTATCGCCATGTTTAATGACATCGTCGTATTAGAGGTGAATGCTATATCATTCGGGTTTTTTATGTTAAATAGTTTAGCCAATTGTTTACGCGTTTCAAATAATATTCGACTTGCTCGCACAGCCATAGCATGACTGCCTCTTCCCGGATTAGCAGCATCATTTAACATAGCATTAACGACTGCTTCTGTTACTGCAGGCGGCTTAGGCCAAGAGGTTGCCGCATGATCCAAATAAATAAGTGATTGATTATGATTGCTCACGAATTTCACACCTTTCCTAGCTGCCTGCTCACAACAATGGCATACCTTAGTTTAATCTTTCAAAAGCAAGATTACAACTAAGGTATGCCATTGTTTGGTATAGTCTATGCCATGTATTGAAGCAATTCTAGCAAACGTTCCAAATCCTGTTTACTATAGTATTGAAGTTCAATTTTACCTTTATCTTTTTGCTGTTTAATTTTCACTGTCGTTTTAAATCGTTCACGAAGCGACTCCTCTAAATGGTCAATATAAGGATCGCGTTTTTTCTGACTCGGCTTCGCTGTATCTTCCGGCTGCTTCGAATCAAGCTTCTGAATCGCCTCTTCAAGCTCGCGGACACTCCACTCTTGAGAAACGGTAAGATCTGCTAATTCCTTTTGCACCTTATCATCTTTAATGCCGACCAAGGCTCTTGCGTGACCCATAGAAATTGTTCCACGTGAAACATTATCTTTTATTTCAGTTGGCAACGAAAGCAACCGAACGAAGTTGGCAATATGAGAACGGGACTTTCCGACCTTCATGGACAACTCTTCTTGCGTAAGCTTGAACTTATCGATAAGCGCCTGATAAGCAATCGCAACTTCAATTGCATTCAAATCCTCGCGCTGTAGATTCTCTATTAAAGCAATCTCCATAACCTGTTGATCAGTAAACGATCTTACAACAGCAGGAATTGTTGCATTTCCACAATATTGCGAAGCACGGAAGCGTCTTTCACCTGCTATGATTTCGTAACCTTTCAATACAGTACGAACAATAATAGGTTGAATGATGCCATGCTGCTTAATGGATTCTGCTAATTCTTTAATCGAATCCTCATCAAATGTTTTCCTAGGTTGATACGGATTAGGCCTTAGTTGGGATAAGGTAATTTCAATCACTTTATCATCGTCATTCACAGAAAGCGATGGGATAAGCGCATCCAGCCCTCTACCTAGCCGCTTGCTCATACATAATCACTTCCTTTGCGAGTTCAAGATAAACTTCTGCACCTTTAGAACGCGGGTCGTATGTGATAATAGCTTGTCCATGTGATGGCGCTTCACTTAAACGTACATTACGTGGAATAATCGTTTGATACACTTTTTGTTGGAAATATTTTTTCACTTCTTCAATAACTTGAATTCCCAGATTCGTTCTCGCATCAAGCATAGTCAGAAGAACACCCTCAATTTGAAGCGATGTATTTAAATGCTTTTGAACGAGTCGAACCGTATTAAGCAGTTGACTCAAACCTTCAAGAGCATAATATTCGCACTGGATAGGAATAAGAACAGAATCAGCTGCGGTTAACGAGTTTATCGTTAATATCCCAAGTGAAGGAGGACAATCAATAAGCACATAATCGAAATCATCCTTAACCATATGCAAAGACTTTTTCAAACGCAGCTCTCTTGATATCGTCGGTACTAATTCGATTTCGGCACCAGCCAATTGAATCGTTGCTGGAATGATTTTCAAACCTGGAACAGCCGTCTCGAACATTGCATCCTTTGGATGGACTTCATTAATAAGCACATCGTAAATACAATTCGTTACGTCCCCTTTGTTAATACCGAGACCACTTGTTGTATTCCCTTGTGGATCAATATCAACTAGCAGCACTTTTTTACCAAGTGATGCAAGACAGGCAGCTAAATTGACAGACGTTGTCGTTTTTCCGACACCGCCCTTCTGGTTGGCTATTGCAATTATCTTCGACAAAACCGGCTCACCTCTATGTGTACAACTTTTATGTGCTATTTTCTTAAGATCCACTAACTTAAAAATGCTAATAACATAAAACTAGTTAATTATCATGAATCCTACATGTGCAGCACATTTAATAAAAAACTAGCTACAAATGGCATCGCCGCCCTCAGTGAGGACGGCACAAATAAGCATTAAATTATACTATTTTAAGATATAACTCTATCTTTTAGGGATCTGGATCGTAATTTCATAATGATCTTCATGATCCTTTTCATTCGTCTTAATTTGCAATCCCGAACCAGAAACCATTTCAATGGATTGTCTGATTGTATTAAGAGCCAGACGTACGTCCTTAGTAAAAGAAATACGTTTCGCTTTCTTGAGTTTGGTCGACTCTTTTAGGAAAGCGATTCTAACCTCAGTCTGCTTAACATTCAAATCTTTAGTTATGATCTCATCTAATACTTTAAGCTGCAATTCTTCATTATCGAGCGACAACAAAGCCCTTGCATGTCGTTCCGTAATTTTCCGTTCCATTAAAGCCATCTTAATCGTATCATTCAACATTAACAATCTTAATTTATTGGCAATCGTCGATTGACTTTTCCCTAGACGCTGAGCCAAGCTTTCCTGTGTTAATTGATGAAGCTCGATTAATTTTTGATAGGCTATCGCTTCCTCAATTGCTGATAAACCTTCTCTTTGAAGATTTTCAATTAAAGCAATGGAAGCCGTTTGCGAATCGTTGAATTCACGAACAATACCAGGGATTGTATCGTAACCAAGCTTAGTAACAGCACGCCAGCGACGTTCCCCTGCTATGATTTCATATCTTCCATTACGCATACGAACAACGATAGGCTGAATAACACCATGCGTTTTTATCGTTTGACATAATTCTTCAATTCGGTCATCATCAAAAATCGTCCGCGGCTGAAATGGGCTTGCGTCGATTTCTTGAATCGGTATTTGCCGAACTTCTTCTTGCGGTATGCGCTGCTCGGACAGGCCGAACAATCGAGAAAATTGTTCTTTCATATCGATAATTACCACCCGATCATGAGATAAACCTTGTTTCTAATCACTTCAAAAGAAACCATATCCCCCATCATAGTAATGGGAAGCATGCATTTCACACAAAATGTCTGCATTAACACTAGTAAACTAGGAAAATGTCTCCATTCTATTAAAAAGCAATTACAAGGTTTTTGCAATAAATACGCTTCAGCAGTAAGATTGGTTCATTGCCAATTGGATTATTTCGGTTACTAGAACCTCTCTCAGGTAATAATCGTCAACTGCACGGCGAACATCCATAACAAAATTCATTCGGAAATGATAGGAGAGGCTTCAGTTAAAATATAATCAGGTATGGCTGTAAAGCTTGATACGATGCTTATATTTGCCCGTGATACGAACTTCAATGTGTCTCATGAAGACGTTTATTGGTTCGTCTATGTAACGGTATCGTCCAGTCTCTTCATCTATTATAATAATTCGACTATCACTGGACGATCTCCTGCTTGACATCATTTTAGAACAAATAATTGTTATAAGAAAATGGAAGTTCTTTTCCCCAAGTAACCATTTGCAAAATGTTTCACGTGGAACATTAGATGCCAGCTACATAAGTGGCTGTTTTAGTGGAGTGCCTGCTTTTCTAGGGTATTTACGCGGAGTAGCATCTAGCTTCTCTATTAAAATAATATGTCGCTCTGATTGCTCGTTTGGAAGCGATAACTGATGCTGAGATTTAATTTTTCCTTTGAGCTCTCTTAGGCTTAAAGCTGCCTCCCGAACTTCTTCATCCGATTGCGAGCCTTTCATTGCAGCAAACAATCCGCCTTTTTTTACGAAGGGCAAACAAAATTCATTTAATACATTTAATCTCGCAACTGCCCTTGCCGTTACTAAATCGTACTTGTCACGGTGGTCTGGTAATTGTGCAATATCTTCAGCCCGGCCATGCAAGCATAAAACCTGATCTAAACCAAGCTGCTCTTTCAGATGCGTTAGAAATTGTATTCTTTTATTCAAAGAATCAACAATCATGATTTGCAAATGAGGAAAACAAATTTTCAAAGGAATACTAGGAAAACCCGCTCCTGAACCTATATCAGCAAGCTTGCGAACACTGTCCATCTTCGTATAAAAGGAAAGCGATACGGAATCATAAAAATGTTTCTCGTATACAGCATCTCGTTCGGTAATGCCGGTCAAATTCATTTTCTCATTCCACTCAACGAGCAGGCGAAAATAAGTTTCGAATTGTTCAAGCTGAACGGGAGAAAGCGGAATACCGCTCTCCTCCATTCGTTTTGTAAACCATTTTAAAGTTTCGTCCATATTATGATCCTCTCGCTGCAGTAACACGGTTGTAATGTTCCAAGTAAACAAGCAGTATGGAAATATCAGCTGGTGTAACACCAGCAATCCGTGATGCTTGACCAATAGATAACGGTCTGATAACTGAAAGCTTTTGCTTCGCTTCAGATGCTAAGCTGCGAACATCACTGTAATCAATGTCATCAGGAATACGTTTTTTCTCCATTTTGTTCAAACGTGCTACTTGCACAAGCTGTTTCTCAATATAACCTGCATATTTAATCTGAATTTCAACCTGTTCCTTCATTTCTTCTGTCATTTCAGGAACGGAAGGTACAACAGTCTCCAGCATCGCATAAGTAACTTCCGGTCGACGAAGCAACGATAACGCATCAGTGCCATGCTCCATGGGAGCCGTACCCGCTGCTATCAGCATTTCATTTGCTTGATCAGGTTTTACTTTAGTTCCGCGTAGACGTTCAATATCCATTTCGACCAATTCTTTTTTGCGCAAAAATTTATTGTAACGTTCTTCCGAAATAAGACCGATTTCGTAGCCAGTTGGCGTTAGACGATAATCTGCATTATCGTGGCGAAGCAGCAAACGATATTCCGCTCTTGAAGTAAGCAAACGATAAGGATCGTTCGTCCCCTTCGTAACAAGATCATCGATCATTACACCGATATAGCCGTCTGCACGACCGATAATAATTGGTTCTTTCCCTTGTACCTTGCGTGCAGCATTAATGCCAGCCATAACGCCTTGCCCCGCTGCTTCCTCATAACCAGAAGTTCCGTTTATTTGTCCAGCTGTGAATAAACCGTCAATTACCTTTGTCTCCAAGGATGGCCATAGCTGTGTAGGAACTACCGCATCATATTCGATCGCATAACCGTTACGCATCATCTCAACTTTTTCCAAACCTGGTATAGAACGTAAAATACCAAGCTGTACATCTTCCGGCATACTTGTGGAGAGACCTTGTACATAATACTCAGAGGTATTTTTACCTTCTGGCTCTAAAAAGATTTGATGTTTGGGCTTATCAGCAAAACGGACGATTTTATCTTCAATAGAAGGACAATATCTTGGGCCCGTTCCCTCAATCGCACCTGAGAACATTGGCGCACGATGAAGATTGTCATTAATAATTTTGTGCGTCGCTTCAGATGTATATGTTAACCAGCAAGGCAATTGCTCGTTTGTTGATGATTCCGTCTCATGCGAGAAAAACTTCGGTTTGTCGTCACCAGGTTGAATTTCTGTTTTCGAGAAATCAATCGTATCTTTGTGAACACGAGGAGGCGTACCTGTCTTGAAACGTACAAGCTCCAAACCATGCTCCTTCAAGCTTGCCGAAAGTCTGACTGAAGGCTGTTGATTATTTGGTCCGCTCTCATACATCAGCTCGCCCATAATAATTTTGCCGCGCAAATAGGTGCCCGTTGTAACAACCGTAGTCTTTGCACGATACTCAGCGCCTGTCTTTGTAACGATTCCCAAGCATTTTCCATCCTCAACAATAAGCTCTTCAGCCATTCCTTGTCTCAGGGTCAAATGAGGTGTTTCTTCAATTGTCTTCTTCATTAAATGCTGATAATCAAACTTGTCAGCTTGCGCACGCAGTGCATGCACCGCAGGACCTTTACCTGTATTAAGCATCCGCATTTGAATGAACGTTTTATCGATATTACGTCCCATCTCACCGCCGAGCGCATCAATTTCACGTACCACATGGCCTTTTGCCGGTCCGCCGATAGATGGATTACATGGCATAAAAGCAACCATATCTAGATTTATTGTAAGCAGCAGCGTTTCGCAGCCCATACGTGCAGCCGCAAGTGCAGCTTCACAGCCTGCATGCCCCGCTCCAATGACGATCACGTCATATTCACCAGCTATATATCTCATTGTCCTTTACCCTCCCAAAGGTTTTCTACGAAAACCTACTTCGTATATTTAAGGTTTTCGCAGAAAACCAACTTCGTAAGCATTAACTTAGGTTTTCGTAGAAAACCACTTCGTAAGCATATCCAAAAGCTTTCATAGAAAGCCTTTCTTATGCCCATCATTTCAGTGAAACCTATATGCTGATAGAATAACGATTAGCTCGATATTCTATTTCCTTAATTAACACTTAGAGCTGCACTAATCTTAAATCACAGAGACAGCTGAAAACTCTGCCTCATTAGCGAAATCACTTTTTAGCAACGAACTAAACATTACTTATTCATTAAAGCCACATGTTGTAAGTTTAATTCATATCGGCTGCAAAAGCCTACTTCCATCTATTTCCCTAAGCAGAACTGCGAGAAAATTTGATCAATTAATGAATCTCCAGCCTCATCACCCAAAATTTCACCAAGCGATTCCCACGCGGACCTGGCATCGATCTGAATAAGGTCAATCGGTATTCCTGTATCAGATGCTTCTATTGCATCGACTAGCGATTGCCTTGCCCGCTTCAATAAAGCAATATGTCGAACATTGCTCACATATGTCAGATCACCTGATTCAAGCTGGCCTTCAAAAAACATCTCACTTATCGTCTTCTCTAAGCGGTCTAACCCATCTTCCTCAAGAACCGACATTTTAACGATGGAATCGACCGGAATCGACTCCTCCACCACCTCAATTTCTAATTGACGCGGCAAGTCAGTCTTATTTATGATCGCAATGACTGGGCGACCCTTCATTTGCAACAATAGCTCTCGATCATCAGCCTGCAACGGCTCATTATAGTTCAGCACTAGCAAAATGAGATCCGCTTCTTCAAGCGCATTGCGAGAGCGCTCCACCCCAATTCGCTCAACAACATCCGTTGTTTCACGAATACCAGCCGTATCGAGCAGTCGAAGTGGAATTCCGTTTAGCGCTACAAATTGTTCTATGACATCACGAGTCGTACCCGGGATATCGGTAACGATAGCCTTATTCTCCTGCGTCAGTACATTCATTAGAGACGATTTACCGACATTAGGCCGCCCAACGATTGCTGTTACAATACCTTCTCTTAGTATCTTGCCTTCGTTTGCGGTTTTTAACAGACGATCTATTTCATTAATAGCAGAATCGCATTGGTCACGAATGAACGAGCTCGTCATTTCCTCTACGTCATGCTCCGGATAATCGATGTTCACTTCTATATGGGCAAGCAGCTCAATGACCGTCTGCCGCAAAGCTTTAATCCGCTTCGACAGAACGCCCTCTGCTTGTTTGCGGGCAACGGAAAATGCGCGATCAGATTTGGAACGAATCAAATCGATAACAGCCTCTGCCTGCATAAGATCGATTCGACCATTTAGGAAGGCACGCTTCGTAAACTCGCCTGGCTCCGCTGTACGATAGCCGTCCAACTGCAATACGACATCAAGCACCTTTTTAACAGCAATAACGCCGCCATGTGCATTAATTTCGACAACATCCTCCGCGGTAAATGAACGGGGACCTCTCATCACCGTAACAAGAACTTCTTCAACCTCTTCTCCAGACCTCGGATCGAGAACATGACCATAATGCAGCGTATGTGTATCCGCATCATTTAGATTTATTTTCGAACGAAAAACACTCGCGATACCTGCAATTGCCTCAGGACCGCTTACTCTTATTATTGCGATTCCGCCTTCTCCGACTGCTGTGGAAATGGCAGCTATCGTATCATGTACCATTGCTGTCAGCACCTCTCAAATGGAAAAACAGCAATGACCATTATGAGCCATTGCTGTGGATAGCGTATTGATTCGTATACATTTATATTGTACAGCTTATTGTCTTAATGCAATAACGACTCGCCGATTCGGCTCATCGCCTTTACTAAACGTTTTCACCTTAGGGTGGTTCTGCAACTGCGAATGAATAACTTTGCGCTCATGCGGCGACATCGGCTCCAAGACAACTTCTTTCCTGGTGCGGATAACTCGTCCCGCCAAACGGTCGGATAAATCCGCTAACGTTTTGCGGCGGCGCTCCCGAAAATCTTCTGCATCAAGTACGATACGCAAATGACTGTCTGAATAACGATTAGCCACAATATTAACCAAGTACTGTAATGCATCCAACGTTTGTCCGCGACGTCCAATCAGCATGCCAAGATCTCCACTGCCTGTTACAGCAATATGAATACCGTCTCTTGTTTGCTTTCGATCGATGTTTACTTGCAATCCCATCGTGCCAGCTACTTCACGGAGAAAATTCTCCGCTTCAAGCATGGGATCGGGAATAAGCTCAAGCTCAACTTTCGCTTCCTTTGCGCCGAACAGTCCAAAGAAACCTTTGGTTGGCTGCTCAAGCACAACTTGTTTAACGCGGTCTTCAGTTACTTGCAATTGTAATAATCCGTTACGTACAGCATCTTCTACCGTTTTCCCCGATGCAATGATTTTCTTCATTTCGCAGGGGCCTCCTTACCTTTGTCAGATGAACGAACGTATAGGAAGTAGTTTTGAACTATTGTGTAAATGTTGCTGTAAACCCAGTACAAAGGAAGAGCCGCTGGGAAAGAAAGTGCCATTACAAAAATGAGCACAGGGAAAATCGCCAGCATCATGCCCATACCTGGCATTGTTTGTGTTTGCTGCTTCTGCATCATCTTTGACTGAATGAACGTTGTAGCTGCTGCGAGAATAGGAAGAATGTAATACGGATCTTTCTCTCCAAGCTGAAGCCACAGGAATGTATGCTCACGAATATCAGGGTTTTTGTAGATTGAATTGTACAAAGCGATAAAAATCGGCATTTGAACAATTAGAGGCAAACAGCCCGCCATCGGATTTACCTTATGCGTTTGGAAAAGCTTCATTGTCTCTTCTTGCTGCTTTTGCGGATTGTCTTTGTGTTTTTTCTTAATTTCAGCCATTTGCGGCTGCAACGCCTGCATAGCTTTGGAGCTGCGGTACTGTTTTAGCGTTAACGGCAAAATCAATGTTCTTACAATGATCGTCAGGAGCAATATCGCAAGTCCGTAGGATTCGCCAAACCAGCCTGCGAACGTATCAAGCGTTAAGGCAAAGTAATAAACGACGTTCTTCTCCCAGAAGTTCCCCTTCAATAGATCAGCAGTCTCGGTTGTCTCTGTTGATGGAGCGCCGCATCCTGCCAGCACACCCATAAGCAGAACAAGACCGAACACTAAAATCATTTTCTTGTTTTTTGTCCAAAACAACAACTTTAAAACTCCTCTCTGAAAGCCATTACATCAAGCGTCAGCGGCAATAGCCGTACTCTTGCGGCGCAGCATATGTTTCGTGGAAAAATACAGGCATTGTATGACTAATACAATCTTATATTTTCAATCTAGACTATACCATAATTTATGGGACAAAGAAACAACGAGACTATCCATGCATCCGCTTTCTTGGCGCATGCTGTATCACGTTTTTTAGGCATGCGAAGCAAGCCGGCAAAATATCGTTAATCTGCCTGCTTCTCTTTTGAAATACTCGTGCTTTTCAGCAAACCGGCCTTCTTCAATACATGAAGAACGCTCTTCTCCATATCCTTCATCTTCATCAATGTAGCAGGCTTTCTTACTATTAGTATGAAGTCGGTTCTGGGAACGATTCGATTGGCTTGGTGACGAACAATTTCCTTAATCATTCTGCGCATGCGATTACGTACTACCGCATTGCCTATTTTTTTGCTTGCCGATACACCGAGGCGAAATGGTTCCGCCGATGGTTGCTTCGACCAATAGACGACGAATTGCCCATTCGCAAACGATTTGCCGCCTCGATAAATCCGGCTGAAGTCTTCACGATTGCGAAGACGCAATTTTCTATGCACGACTGTTGGCCACCGTTCTCTTGTTCATCTTCTAAGTATAGTCAGCAAGCGAGCAGCCTAAGCTGCCGCTCACTCACTCCTCATCCTCACAAGCAAAAAAAAAAGACCACCGGACGTGGTCTTCTGCTTATGCGCTCAGTACTTTTCTTCCTCTTTGACGACGCGCTGCCAAAACTTTACGTCCGTTCTTCGTGCTCATCCGTTTGCGGAATCCATGCACTTTCGCGCGTTTGCTTACATTAGGTCTAAATGTAGGTCTCATCGTTCTGCACCTCCTATACTGCGTGTTTCCAATCAAGCGTAAACGGCTCTCGCCGTCATAGTTTGACGGAGCAGCATCGTTTCGCGGTGTATATAAGCAGCATTATAAGCATGCACCTATAACGTCTTATATTTAAAAAAACGCTTTTTTTATTAAACCATGCCCAGCCCCAAAAGTCAATGATCCGCTCCAGCACCCTCTTGTTGATAAAAATAATTTCAAGTCAGCTGTGGATAAACGCATGAATTGACTTCATTTTTCAAAAACTAATAACATGTGCACAATCCACAGGCGGGTTAAACGAACTTTGTCGAAATCTTAACAAGATATAAACAATATGTAGTGGTGTAGATAACTTTTATGCACAAGCAGTTGAGAATGTGGATAAAATATGCGATTTCGTTGAAATATAAGGCATCTTTTGCTATGATAATTATGTTTTCACTGTGGATTAGATCAATATTGCCTCAGTTTTATCAACAGCCTGTGGATAACATTGTGAACAAACTCATCCCCTATTTATAACTCATTCACTTATTTCTCTTCATAATGTGGATGCTTTCGTTATAATACCCTTGTTTTCGACATTTTTTCTTGCAACTGCGCCACTTGTGGCGATTTGGATAAGGAGTGACAGTCT